>NZ_CM147854.1:0-347500 GCF_055808135.1 Olleya sp. KJ81-1
ACCTACAGCAATCACACCAACACCATTAGAAGTTTGTGATGATGGTACACCAGACGGATTTACAAGTATAGATTTAAGTATTAAAAACAATGAAATTAGTGGAGGTAACCCAGACTATGCAGTAAGTTATTACCTAACGCAATTAGATGCAGAAACAGAAACTAGTCCATTAGCCATCCCTTATACAAACATTTCTAACCCACAAATAGTTTATGTAAGAGTAGAAGATGTGACTACAAGCTGTTTTACAACAACGACTTTACAATTAGATGTTGTACAAGCACCAGTAGCATTTACACCAACTGCTTTAGAGTATTGTGATCCAGACAGTGATGGCTTTGGAGTCTTCACATTAAGTGATGCTACAGCAGAAATTACAGGAGGCGCACCAGGATTAACGGTTACTTATCACGAAACCTCAAGTGACGCGACAAATAACGTAAACCCATTAGTTAGTCCATATAATAACATTGTAGCAAATACTCAGGTTATTTATGTACGCGTAGAAAGTGCAACAATCTCAACAGACTGTGCAACGTTTGTAGACTTGGTTTTAATAGTAAATCCAACACCACAAATCACAGACCCAAGTGCTTTAGAAGTTTGTGATAATGATGCTGACGGTTTTGCAATTTTTGATTTAGAATTAAACAATCCAGAGATATTAAATCAGTTAGATTCAGATACAACAAACGATTTAGCAGCAGCAGATTATACAATAACATTTTACGAAACAGAAGCCAACGCTAATGTGCCAACAAACGCAATAGCAACACCAAATGCTTACACAAACACAACCGCAGATATACAAATTATTTGGGTACGTGTGGATGATAACGCTAATGGCTGTTCTACAGTAACACCAATGGATTTAATTGTAAACCCATTACCAGTATTAGTACAACCTGATCCAATAGCCTTATGTGATTATAACAATCCAGGAGACGAAGTAGAAGCCTTTAATTTAGAAGATGCCAATGCACAAATTCTAGCAGGACAAACCGGAATCACCTTAACCCACTATATTAGTCAATCAGGAGCAGACAATGCTACAGCAGCGGACCAAATATTTAGTCCATACACTAATATTGTAAACCCACAAACGGTTTATGTAAGAGCAGTGGATAATGTAACAGGCTGTGTAAGCACAATTACATTAGACTTAAGAGTTAATCCTATCCCATCACCACAAGCAAGTCCAGTGGCTTTAATAGAATGTGATGACGATAACGACGGATTTACAACTTTTAATTTAGACAGTCAAACAACAACGATTTTAAATGGAGAGCCAGACGTAAGCATCAGTTACCACGAAACACAAGCCGATGCGACAAACGATTTAAATGCCTTAGTTAGTCCATACACAAATATCGTTGCAAACACGCAAATGATATATGTGCGTGCAGAAAATGATATCACAGGATGTTTTACAATAGTCGTATTACCATTACAAGTACAACCATCACCAGTAGTACCATTAGTAATCGATGATTATATCGTATGTGATGATAATGATGATGGGTTTAGCCAATTTGATTTTGATACAGTAATGGCACCACAAATCTTAGGGACACAAGATCCAGCAGATTTTACATTAACTTACCATACCACACAATTAGCAGCAGACAATGGAACTAGCCCAATAGTTAACACAAGTAACTATACTAATGTTACTAACCCACAGACAATTTATGTTAGATTAGAAGGTAACGTAAATGGATGTGTTACAACAGGCTCATTTATAATCCGAGTTGAGTTTCCACCAGTAATTGTGCAACCAACACCATTAGCAATATGCGATGAGTTAGATGCAGATTATTACGAAAACAATGACGATATGGCAACGTTTGACCTAACGGTTAAAAACGACGAAATTACCGCAGGTAATCCTAGTTGGATTGTAACCTATTACGAAACACAAGCCAATGCACAAGCCGACGTTAGTCCAATAGTAGACCCAACCATGTACACTAATATGATGGTAGGAACAAATCCAGCTAACCCACAAACAGTTTATGTTAGAGTCACAGATGCAGATACAGGATGTTTCTCATTTACAACATTAACCATCCGTGTGTTACCAAACCCAACACCATTACAAAACCCTACAGATTTAGAATTATGTGATGATGTGAATATTGTAGGACCAAATGATTTAATAGAAATCTTTGACCTAACCACAAATGAAGTAACCACAATAAACGGAGAATTAGGCGTAAGCGCAAGTTACTACACGGATTTAGATGATGCCTTAATGGGAACTAATCAAATAGTAGACCCAACAGCACATAGTAATGAAGATCCAGATAATCCAGGCGTAGCAATTAATCCGCAGACGATTTACATGCGTGTAACAAACGGAACAGATGCCTCAGGAACAGGAGGAACAGGATGTTATACTATAGTAAGTTTTGACATTACAGTAAATCCATTACCAGAGGTTAGCCCAATAGAAGATTATATCTATTGCGAATTATTTAATGATGGTCAATATGGTTTTGATTTAGAAAGTAAAACACCAGAAATCCTAAACGGACAAGACGGAACAATCTTTACTGTAACGTATCATGAAACACAAGGTGAAGCAGATATGGCTATGAATGCATTAAGCAGTCCATATACCAATACAAGTAACCCACAAACCATATACGTTAATATCACCAATACCCTAACAGGATGTGATACGACCACGACATTTAATATCGAAGTTCAGGAAGCAGCACAAGCCAATCCAGACCTAGTACCAATCGTATACCAGATATGTGATGACAATATGGAAACCGATGGAGATACAACTGATGATAGCGCACAATTTGATTTATTAACATTAAATCCAGAGGTATTAGATGGACAAGATCCAGCCAATTACATTGTAAGCTATTATGCAACACAAGCAGATGCCGATGCAGCAACAGATGCGTTACCATTTTTATATGAAAACAATGTTAATCCACAAGTTATTTATGTACGTGTAGATAACAATACCATGACTGTATTACCATTGGCTATCGATCTAGCAGGATTAGGGACAACAGGAATAGACTTTAATGGTGACGGAACGATTGATACAATTGATACCGATTTAGATGGTGTCTTTGACCTAATAGATGTTGATGGCGATGGACTATCAGACGGAACAGATACAGATGCAGATGGTCTAATTGATGAAGTAGATATTGATGGCGATGGTATTGCAGATGCAGTAGATATTGATGGCGATGGTGTGTTAGATAATCAAGCAGACAGCTCAGTATGTTATGACACTGCCGAAATCACATTACAAGTTAACCCATTACCAGAGTTTGATTTAGATGACTTTTATTTATTATGTGTTAATACAAACGGAACCGAAGTGGTAAACACACCAGTATTAGATACAGGATTAAGCACGACAGACTACACGTTTGAGTGGCAATTAGAAAGCGTAACTCTTCCAGGAGAAACAGGAAGCAGCTTAACACCAACACAAGGTGGTTTGTATACAGTAATAGTAACAGATGCAGTTACAGGATGTACCAATGACGACTCTGCAACGGTAGAAGAAAGTGAGCCACCAGTAATCACAGCAGAAGTAACCACAGCAGCCTTTGCAGAAGTACATAACATATCAGTAACCGCAACAGGAAGTGGTGTTTCAATCTTCGAGTTTAGTATAGACGATGGACCATGGGAAACAAATACACCAAATGACGGTATGTATATGTTTACAGACGTAGGAGCAGGAGAACATATAATAACAGTAAGAGACATTAATGGCTGTGGAGAAGCAAGTATACCAGTAATGGTAATGGACTATCCACATTTCTTTACACCAAATGACGATGGGTTTAACGACACTTGGAACATTTACGGAATAGAAGACCAATTAGATGCCGAGATATACATCTTTGATCGTTACGGTAAATTATTAAAACAATTAAGCCCAAGTGGACTAGGGTGGGATGGAACGTATAATGGTAATCCAATGCCAACTAGTGACTACTGGTTTACGGTTGAGTATAGAGAGCCAAACGATACCTCAAATACAAGAAAACAATTTAAAGCCCACTTTACTTTAAAAAGGTAATTAAGCAAGATTAAGTAACACCAATAAAAAAGCCTGAACAAATGTTCAGGCTTTTTTTATAATACTATATTTTAAAAAGGTATTAATTAACCTCAAATGTAATTTTAAGATTAACTCTAAAGTCTACAACTTCGCCATCTTTAACGCTAGCACTTTGATCTTGTACATAAACAGATCTAATGTTTTTAACGCTTTTAGATGCATGCTTTACTGCTTTTTTAGTTGCATCTTCCCAACTTTTATCAGAGTTTGATAATACTTCGATTACTTTTAATACTGCCATAATATTTAAATTCTTAATAGAAGCAAAAATTATTAATCATAAAAAAAACCTGAACGTTAAGTTCAGGTTTTTAAAATATAGTTTGTAAAGGGTTTTAAATTTTAAAACCTAATGTTAATGTGATATTTGAGTTAGAATTGTCTATTGCGACAGTATTAGTAAGTCCTGTGTCATATAGTTGATAGTTTCTATCTTGTTGAGATTTGCTGTAAGATAAATCCAAATTAGTGTTTCCAAAATTATAACCTAAACCTAGAGAGTAGCCTTTTAAATCTCCAATAGTGTTTTTGTCTGCATATGGACTTTCTTCAATTCTATAACCTCCTCTAAAGCTAAATTGGTTTAGTTTGTATTCTGCACCAATCTTATAGGTTGAGGTTGCAGTTAGTGCATTTTCAATCAATGTGTTTTGGTAGTTAAAGTAAGTGTCTGACGTAGGCTTAAATTTTGTTTTACTATGATCTTTTCTAGAATAATCAAAGCTTATTAAACCTTTTGTACCAAATACGTAAGCTAAACTTCCTGTAATTTTACTAGGTGTTTGTAAACGATAGGTTTCATAAATATTAACAATGTTTGGGTCTACAACTTGATAAAAGTTTCCATTTGTATCATCAATAACTAAAGTTTCTAAATATTGGGTTGTTTCATCTTGTAAACTCATCCATGTTGGAGAGTCATAAGTTAAACCTGCTCTTAATTCATTTGTTAATTTAAATATACCACCTAATTGAAAAGAAAAACCTGATCCATTTGTAGATAGTGTATTGTCAAATAAAACGTCTCTTACAGTAGAGTTTTCATTTGAGTTGGTTTCGTATAAACTGGTGTAACGTTCGTAATTTAAAAAGTGCGAATTTAGGTTTAATCCAAAATAAGTGTCATCACCATATTGGGTACCAATATTAAAACTAATCTTACCATTATAACCTGTTGCTGCATACCTATAATCTTGTTTAAATGAATTACCTCTTATGTTACTTGTGTAATTTTGATTGTTATCATCAAAAGTTTCAGGCTCTAAGATGTATGAGTCATACCCTAAAAAGGCTTGCTGATTATCAAATCCATAAGCGCTACCTATTTCTGCATAAGCTTCTGTTGTGGATTCACCAGGAAATGCTGATATTTCATCCAAGCGTAACCCTTGGGCATTAGCTAAAAAATATTGGCCAATACTAGTATTACCAGTTCCATTAGCTCTCCAATCATCCTCATAATTTTTAGAGATGTCATAATTAATACCTAATGAAAATTTTCTCCATTTAGAATTATCATTGGTGTTTTTGAAAATAAAAACACCACCACCTTGATTTAAGTTAACTGAAGAATTTGATGAATTATTCATTCCGTTAAAGTAATTAGTGTCGTTTTCATTATTTTCAATACCTAAAGATATAGAAGCATAACTACTTGTAAATACTGCAGAACCTGCAGGGTTTACGCTAAAAGCACTTAAGTCTCCTCCAAGCGCTCCAAAAGCACCACTCATACTTTGAAATCTTGCGGTTCCTTTAATGTCTCCACTGGAGTATCTTAACGCGTCATTTATGTTTTGAGCTTGACTTACAGACACAGATATAACACCTATGACTAGTATAAATAATTTTTTCATAGCAAATTTGATTTTGTATTTTAACCTCTTCCTCTTCTTGAGCTACCTCCAGAAGTAGATCGACTTCTAGAAGGAGTACTTGATCTAGGTGTAGAGATGCTTCTTGGTGTAGAATTGTTACTTCTTGGAGTTGATGTATTTGTTCTTGGTCTAGGCGTCGATGTATTAGTTCTAGGTCTAGGAGTTGAAGTATTAGTTCGTGGTCTAGTGGTATTTAATCTAGGTTTAGAAGTAGAGTTTGTTCTTGGTCTTGTCGTACTTGTTCTAGGTCTAGTTGTAGTGTTTGTTCTTGGTCTAACAGCTGAATTTCTAGAATATCTTGAGCTTAAAACAGAGTTTCTGTTAACAAGTGAACCTCTTCTTCCAGAATTGTATGATATGCCTCTTCTATGGTAACCATTGGTATAGCTATATCCATAACCGTATCCATAACCAAAATTATTAAAACCGTAATATGGTGATCTCCAGTAAGAGTTGTAAAAACTATTGTTCCATCCCCAACCATATCTCCAAGAATAAGGACTGTTCCATCCCCAATTGTACCATCCATTCCAACCCCAAGGTCTGTTCCAACCCCATCCATAGTCGTTATAGAAACCAGTATCGTGTATGTTGATTATAACATTACTATTAGTCGCTCCCCAACCTGCATTCTGTTCAGCCACTTCTATAGAATCATCATAGTTACCTTGATAAGTGTCAACATCAGTAAATATTTCTTCAGTCTGACTATATACTTCCGCTTCATCAGCTTTTTCTTTAAAATAATTAGAGTAATAGTCATTATTATTTTCTGCAGGTATAGCCTCAGACTCATACTGTCTGTTTTCTGTTCCAGTATCATATATGCCATCAGTAGTTTGTCCAACATATTGGTAAGAACCGCAAGAACTTAATGCTAAAGCAGTGAAAAGAACAGTAAAAACCTGCGCTTTATTAGTTAAGTAGTTAATTAATTTCATATCGTGTTGTTTTTAATTGTTGAACATTACAAAAATAGTTAGTTTTGTCCAACTATTTTATTATTTAACATAATCACAATTTTTGTGCCAAAAGACTATATATGAGTAAAAAACTAACAAGTAGAGCAGAAAATTATTCCAAATGGTATAATGAACTGGTGGTAGAGGCTGATTTAGCAGAAAACTCTGCAGTAAGAGGATGTATGGTTATTAAACCTTATGGGTTTGCTATTTGGGAAAAGATGCAAGCGGAGTTAGATAGAATGTTTAAAGAGACAGGTCATCAAAATGCATACTTCCCTTTATTTGTGCCTAAGAGCTTATTTGAAGCAGAAGAAAAAAATGCTGAAGGTTTTGCTAAAGAATGTGCAGTCGTTACACATTATAGATTACAAAACGATCCAGATAATCCAGGTAAATTACGAGTGGACCCTAATGCTAAGCTAGAGGAGGAGTTAGTTGTAAGGCCAACTAGTGAAGCTATAATTTGGAATACATATAAAGGATGGATTCAATCTTACAGAGATTTACCTTTATTAATCAATCAATGGGCTAATGTGGTACGTTGGGAAATGCGTACGCGTTTGTTTTTAAGAACAGCTGAGTTTTTATGGCAAGAAGGTCATACAGCACATGCTACTAAAGCAGAAGCAATCACAGAAGCAGAATTAATGAATAATATATATGCCACTTTTGCTGAAAACTTTATGGCTATACCAGTAATACAAGGATTGAAAACCGAAAGTGAACGTTTTGCAGGTGCTGATGAAACATATTGTATTGAGGCACTAATGCAGGATGGAAAAGCATTACAAGCTGGTACATCTCACTTTTTAGGGCAGAATTTTGCAAAAGCATTTGATGTGAAGTTTACATCAAAAGAAGGGAAACAAGATTATGTATGGGCAACATCTTGGGGAGTGTCTACTAGATTAATGGGAGCATTAATAATGACGCATAGTGATGATCATGGTTTAGTCTTACCTCCAAATTTAGCACCTAATCAAGTGGTTATTGTTCCTATATATAAAACTGACGAACAATTAGAAGCTATTACCGAAGTTGTAAATGGCATAATGAAAGACCTAAGGAGTAAAAACATTTCTGTTAAGTTTGATAATAGAGACACGTACAGACCTGGAGCTAAGTTTGCACAGCATGAATTGCAAGGTGTGCCTTTAAGAATAGCAATAGGATCAAGAGATCTAGAAAATGGAACAGTGGAGCTTGCTAGACGTGATACATTAACTAAAGAGGTTGTTGCATTAGATGGTTTAATTGATAAAGTGGAAGGATTAATGACAGAAATACAAGACACCTTATTTAATAAAGCTAAAAATTACAGAGATAACCACATCACAGAAGTAGATACTTTTGAGGAATTTAAAAAAGTTTTAGAAGAAAAGGGTGGATTTATCTCTGCGCATTGGGATGGAACTGCAGAAACTGAAGATAAAATTAAAGAAATTACCAAAGCTACGATTAGATGTATGCCTTTAGAAGGAAAAATTGAAAAAGGAATTTGTGTGCTTACTGGCAGAGAATCAGCACGTCGCGTATTGTTTGCAAAAGCGTATTAATTTTTTTTAATTTTTTTTATAAAAATTGTTGCAACACTTAAATATAGTTGTATATTTGCACCCGCAATGGAAACGTTGCTAAGTTATTTGAAAGGGTTGTAAGTTTAAAAAATATGTTTTATATTTGCGCTCTCAATAATCAAATGGCCCGTTCGTCTATCGGCTAGGACGCATGGTTTTCATCCATGTAAGAGGGGTTCGATTCCCCTACGGGCTACAATTTTTATAAAAAAATAAGGAAACAAAAATGGCAAATCATAAGTCAACTTTAAAAAGAATCAGAAGTAACGAAGCTAAGCGTTTGTTAAATAAGTACCAACATAAGACTACACGTAATGCTATTAAAAAATTACGTGAATTAGAAGATAAGAAAGAAGCTGAAGCTTTATTTCCTTCTGTAGTATCTATGTTAGACAGATTAGCTAAGAAAAATGTTATTCATACTAACAAAGCTTCTAACTTAAAGTCTAGTTTAGCTAAGCACGTAGCTGCTTTATAATTAGCTTTTAGTTTCTAAAAAATTATAAGTGCTTCATTTAATGAAGCACTTTTTTTGTGCCTTATATTTTGGTGGTCTTTGTTTTTAATGAAGATACTGTCCTTTGGTGTTGCGTTAGCGGTAGTAGTGGATAGCTTTTGGCGAGCTTGCGCTTTGAGCCAAAACTTGTAACGGATGACGCGACCTATATCCTGATCTTAAATCAGGATATAGGTAACGCCCTAAAATAAAAAACTACTAAACTTAAGAGTTTACTTTAGTGCATAAAAAAGCCTTAACGATTGTTAAGGCTTTTTTTAGTTTATGTTTTTAGTGTTTAACCATTCATTGAGATTAAAAACTCTTCGTTGTTTCTGGTTTGTTTAAAGCGGTCGTTTATAAATTCCATAGCTTCTACAGGGTTCATGTCTGCTAGGTATTTACGCATTACCCACATACGTTGGATTGTGGAAGCATCTAGTAAGATGTCGTCGCGACGTGTACTTGATGATGTTAAATCAATTGCAGGGAAAATACGACGGTTAGATATTTTACGGTCTAATTGTAGCTCCATATTTCCGGTGCCTTTAAATTCTTCAAAGATAACCTCGTCCATTTTAGATCCTGTTTCTGTTAATGCTGTAGCAATAATAGTTAGTGATCCACCATTTTCTATGTTACGCGCAGCTCCAAAGAAACGTTTTGGTTTGTGTAATGCGTTTGCATCTACACCTCCAGAAAGTATCTTTCCTGATGCTGGTTGTACTGAGTTGTATGCTCTGGCTAAACGTGTGATTGAATCTAATAAGATTACTACATCGTGTCCACATTCTACTAATCGTTTTGCTTTTTCTAATACGATGTTAGCAATTTTTACATGCTCATGCGCTTCTTTATCAAAAGTAGAAGCAATAACTTCTCCACGCACATTACGTTGCATGTCTGTTACTTCTTCAGGACGCTCATCAATTAGTAAAATCATTTGGTATACTTCAGGATGGTTTGCTGCAATTGCATTGGCAACATCCTTTAAAAGCATTGTTTTACCTGTTTTTGGTTGTGATACAATCATACCACGTTGTCCTTTTCCTATTGGTGCGAATAAATCCATGATTCTTGTAGAAATAGTCGCTTGCTTTTCTGCAATATTGAATTTTTCTTGAGGAAATAATGGTGTTAAATGCTCAAAAGCAACACGGTCTCTAACTACATTTGGGTTTTGACCATTTATTTTGCTTACTTTAATTAAAGGGAAATATTTTTCGCCTTCTTTTGGTGGTCTTACTTGACCTAATACTGTATCTCCTACTTTTAATCCAAATAAACGGATTTGAGATTGTGATACATAAATATCATCTGGTGATGATAGGTAGTTATAATCTGAGGAACGTAAAAAACCATAGCCATCTTGCATGATGTCTAAGACTCCTTCGCTTTCTATTATTGCGTCAAATTCAAAATCTGGTTCTCTGTAACGGTTACGACTGTCTTTGTTACCGTTATGTTGATTCCCATTTTTTTGATTGTTATTTTTTTGATTCTTTTGGTTGTTATGTTTTGGTCGATTAGGTTGCTTGTTGTCACCTTGTTTATCATCTTTATTGTCGTTAGACTGCTTATTTTTTTGATGATTATGGACCGGTTTTTTTGGTTGTGGTTTAGCAGGTGCTTTAGTTACAGTTGTTTTATCTCCAACCTCTGTTTTTGCTTCTGCCTCAGGTTTTAAATCTAATTGAGGTTGCTTAGTATTGTCCTTTTGTTGTGCAGGTTTACTAACTCTAGCTCTTTTTGGTTTTTGTGTAGCTGGCTTTTTTGAAGCTTCTGTTTTAGCAGGTGCTTTTTTGACAGGTGTATCCTCTTTTTTTACTTCTAAAACAGCTTTTGGGTCTGCTGCTTGCTTATCTAGTATTTGATATACTAAATCTAATTTTTTTAATGAACGAAACTTTGAGACATTCAGTTTTTTAGCTATATCCTGCAATTCAGGTAGCTTCATTTCTTTTAATTGTGAGATTTCAAACATTGATGTTGAATTAACTTATGTGTTGATGTAATTTGAATTGATTATTTCTTGAAGAAAATAAGATATACTTCTGAAGAATTAACGTCTTGCTAGTGTGAGTGTTGCAAACCGTTACGCAATTATACAACTTTTATTTTAATTTTTTATTTAAGTGCTAATGTTTATTCATTTTAATAATTGTCTAAATTTTTAATCATGTATGTTTCATTTATAATAAAAGAAACTATATTTTTGTCATTCATACCATTTGAAACTTTAATATGTTACAACGTATACAAACCATATATTTATTAATTGTTGCTGCAATTTCTGGTGGACTTATTTTTGTCTTTGAGTTATGGACAACAACTAATGAGGTTGTGGTGTTTGCAAAAGATGAGCTACTTGTTTTTGGTTTGTTTTTGGCATCTGCGTTATTAGCATTAGTTTCAATATTTAGTTTTAAAAATAGAAAGTCTCAATTTATGCTGGGACGACTTAATCAGATATTAAATTTAATTTTACTAGGATTTTTCGTGTATCGAATACTAAATGCATCTGGAGAAGCAAATGATGTTTCAGAGAAAGGTGTTGCGATTTTCCTCCCTGTTATTTCTATCGTCTTTTTGATTTTATCAAATAGAGCCATTAAGAAGGATGAAGATCTTGTAAAATCTGTAGATCGTCTACGTTAAACCTAACATCTTAGTAGTATTAGTGCGAGAAAAAACCGAAGCGAAAGCTTCGGTTTTTTTTATTTTCTTGGATATTCAATAACTTCTAGATTATCAATTTTACCACTATCAATGGTAAAGCGTAGCATGGTGCGTACATTATGAAAACCATGAATCCCAATTGCTCCAGGATTCATGTGTAATAAACCTAGTTTTTTATCCTGCATTACTTTTAATATATGGGAGTGTCCACAAATAAATAATTTAGGTGGATTTTTAGTGATTTCTTCTCTTACTCTAATATTGTATCTATTTGGATATCCTCCAATGTGTGTAATCCAAACATCAACACCTTCAATAGTAAACCGATTGTTTTCAGGAAATTCAGCTCTAGCTTTATCATTATCAATGTTACCCCAAACAGCACGAAGTGGTTTTAATGCTTTAATAGCATCTGTAACTTTCAGGTCACCAATATCTCCAGCATGCCAGACTTCGTCAGCTTGTTTGACGTGACTAAGTACAGCATCATCTATATGACTATGTGTGTCTGATAGTAGTAATATTTTTTTCATTTATACCTAAATTTTTTCTGGACGATCTGTTTCTGCAAAAGTGCTAAACTTAAATTTATTTTTTTGTAAACTATTCTTAAAACTTTAGGCTTGTGAGTTGAAGCTTCTGTGTTTGTATTATCTTTGCTTTTTAGAATGTAAAAATACAGCTTTCTTGCGCTATTTTATAGAACTCTCTTATAACGGAACAAATTATCATGGTTGGCAAAATCAGCCCAACGCTATATCTGTACAAGAAGTTTTAGAAAAAGCACTATCTACTATTTTAGGAGAAACTATTACTGTTATGGGAGCAGGACGCACAGATGCAGGTGTACATGCCAAACAGTTGTTTGCTCATATGGATACAGATGTTGCATTTAATATTGACACGTTGCAGTATAAATTAAATTCTTTTTTACCTAAAGATGTGGCTATTCAGTCCATATTTAAGGTAATACCAGATGCTCATGCACGTTTTCATGCAACTAGCAGAGCTTATGTGTATAGAATTGCGTTAAGGAAAAATCCTTTTAATTTTGATCAGACTTATTTTTTAAAACAGTCTTTAGATATTGATAAGCTTAATCAAGCGACTAAAATATTATTTGATTACACAGATTTTCAGTGTTTTAGTAAGTCTAATACAGATGTACATACCTATAATTGTGATATTATGGAGGCAAAATGGGATGTGGTAGAGGACGAAATTCATTTTACAATTAAAGCAGATCGTTTTTTGCGTAATATGGTTAGAGCAATTGTTGGTACGCTAATAAATATTGGTATTGGTAAGTTGGAAGTTAACGACATGCATACAATAATACAATCTAAAAATAGAAGTGAAGTTGGTTATTCCGTACCTGCTAAAGGTTTATATCTAATAAAAGTTGAGTATCCTGATACTATAAAATTAAATGACTAAGACTAAAGAAAACATATTTGATTTACAGCTATTTAAACGTTTGTTTAAATACACAAAACCTTACAGAACCGTTTTTTACGCATTAATAGTGTCTGTTTTAATTTTAGGTGCTTTAAGTATTGCAACACCTGTTTTACTTAGAGAAATTATTGACGAGCATCTTGTTAAAAAAGATTATAGTGGTTTTGTATATCTTATAATATTAATGGTTGTGCTACTGGTAGCACAAGTTTTGCTACAATTGTTTTTTATTTTTTACTCGTCTTGGTTAGGATTAAAAATGGTAAAAGACATACGTGTTAAACTATTTGACCATATTTTAAGCTTCAGGATGAAATATTTTAACACCTCTTCAGTAGGTGTTTTAATAACAAGAGCTGTTACAGATATGGAACGTATTGCATCTGTTTTTGGTGATGGTTTATTTACCATTGTTAGAGATTTATTAGTTATGGTTGTTATATCTGGTGCGATGTTATATTACAATTGGCAATTAAGTTTAATTGTGTTTGTAACGTTACCAATTGTCTTATTTGCAACTAAAATTTTTCAGCGTTACATGAAACGTGCGTTTGAAGATGTACGTAATGAGGTGTCTAACTTAAACTCGTTTGTGCAGGAGCGTGTAACAGGAATGAAAATTTTGCAACTGTTTACAAGAGAAGATACCGAGTATAAAAACTTTAAAGAAATTAATAATCGTCATAAAAAAGCATGGTTAAAAACGGTTTGGTATAACTCGATATTTTTTCCAATTGCAGAATTTTTAGGATCGTTAACAACAGGTTTGGTGGTGTGGTTTGGTGGCTTAAATATATTAGTTGAAGGTAGTAATGTTACACCTGGAGACTTATTTATGTTTATTACCATGATCCCAATGTTGTTTAGACCTTTACGTCAAATAGCAGATAAGTTTAATACGCTGCAAATGGGTATGATTGCCTCAAATCGTGTGTTTAAAATATTAGATACGACATCGCATATTGATAATGCTGGAAACTTAATAGCAGATAACTTTAAAGGCGCTATTAATTTTAAAAATGTACACTTTAGTTATGTAGAGGATGAAGAAGTTTTAAAAGGGATTAGTTTTAACGTTAATGTTGGAGATACGGTTGCTATTGTTGGTGCAACTGGTGCAGGGAAAAGTACAGTTATAAATTTATTAAATCGTTTTTACGAAATCAATTCGGGTAGCATAGCAGTGGATAATGTAGATATAAAAGAGTATACATTAGTCTCTTTAAGACAGCAAATAGCAGTAGTGCTTCAAGATGTGTTTTTGTTTGCAGATACCATTTTAAACAATATTACACTTAGTAATCCAAATATTACCGAAGCTGATGTGGTCAAAGCAGCTAAGGATATTGGGATACATGATTTTATAATGAGTCTTCCAAATGGTTACCATTATAATGTAAAGGAAAGAGGTGTTATGTTGTCTTCTGGACAACGCCAATTAATCTCTTTTTTACGTGCCTATGTAACTAACCCAAGTATTTTGGTTTTAGATGAAGCAACGTCGTCTGTAGATTCGTATTCAGAACAATTAATACAAACAGCAACAGAGAAAATTACTAAAGGACGTACATCCATAGTTATTGCTCATAGATTAGCAACGATCCAGAAAGCAGATAATATAATTGTTATGGATGCTGGTTTAATTGTAGAGCAAGGAACGCATGCCGAGTTGCTTAAAAAAGAAAATGGTTATTATAAAAACTTATACGAAGTACAGTTTTTGCAAGCAGAAAAGGTAGCTTAGTTCTACATTTTATAGACTAAAGCGTAATAACATTTATTAGTTTACTCCAATTTTAGTAAGTAATTTTTTTGTTTTAGAAATTTCGGCAGTAGTTTTTAAGTAAGCTAAATCACGACTTTTTCCATTAGTTAGTTTTAACGATAGTCGTTTAGATCCAAACACAGTTTTTTCTGTTAATCGTTCTATTGTATTAATTTGAATGTTCTTTTGACTTGATTTTTTAAAAATGAAAAAGTATAAAACTACTATTGAAACAATCCCTAATATTAACCAGATGATTTGCATAAAACCAATACCGTCTTCACTAATATAAGAAACATTAAGTATGGCGTTAATAAGGTTTAAAAACATTAACGCTTTTATCATAAAATATTGAGATTTTAATCCATCTTTAATCTCAATTGTCTTGTTTTTTTCGTTGTAATTAATTTGCATTCTAATAGCTTTCAAATAAAATAAAATAGAGTAAAATTTTGTTTATACTGAAACTTAGTGAGGCTTAATCTAAATCTTCTTTCAAAATATCAGCTAATTCAATAGTGTTTTCAAACGGAAGGAATTCGCCATTTCTAAAGCAAGAAATTTGTCCAGTTTCTTCACTTACAGCAATTGCAATAGCGTCAGTACGCTCTGTAACACCAACAGCAGCACGATGACGTAATCCAAATCGTTGCGGAATGTTTTTCTCGTTATTTACAGGTAAAATAACACGAGTTGCTTTAACAATATTATCTTGTATAATAATTGCGCCATCATGTAGCGGACTATTTTTAAAAAAGATACTTTCTATAATTGGTTGTGTAACTTTAATATTCATTTCGTCACCTGTATTGGCTAAAAAATCAAGATTATTATTACGTTCTAAAACAATTAAAGCACCAGTTTTTGAACTGCTCATTTTATTACAAGCAGAGATGATAGCATCAATATCTGTGGATGTACCTTGTTCTATCTTTAAAAACTTTAACTGACTTAAAAACTTGCGTCGACTAGCAAAGTTTGTAGATCCAACCATTAATAAAAACTTTCTGACTTCTTGCTGAAATACAATAATTAATGCAATAAAACCTACACTAATAAAACCTCCTAAAATTTTGGTAAGTAAAACCATTTGTAAGGCTTCAACCGTTAAGTAAATAAAGTAGATAACCACAATACCAATAAAAATATTAATGGCTACAGTCCCTTTAACTAGCTTGTATACGTAATAAAGTAGTAGTGCAACAAGCACAACATCTATCATGTCAATCCAACTAAATTTTAAAATGTCTTTAAATATTTCCAACGAAAAGCGGTTTTTGTAAAATTAGTAAAATTGGATTGATTTAATCAAAAATGAATTCGTTATTACTAATTTCTGTGTTTTCAGTTTCAAAGGTTTTTATTATTGATTTTAATGAAATGTAATCTTGGAATAATAACGTTTTTTTAAAACCTAAAACAATATAACTTCCTTCTTGGTTAATTTCGGGTTGTATAAGCTTTTTAAGTTGGCTATAATCACTTAAAATAGTTTTATTATCTATGGATATTTTAATTTTATCTAATGAAAAACACATAATATCAATAATTTTATTGTCTTCATTTATGGCGCTATTTGAAATTCCTTCTTCGTTTTCATGTAAATAAACCACATGAGTAAAATCAATAAAGCCTAAATTTTTAATACTAGTATCATTACAAGTATAATAATTTCTAGCTTTTTCATTTTTATGCATGGTTGCATTTCGCTTCTTCTCTTGTAGTTTCATTATAGATGGTAACGCTTGTTCTAATGTTAAGCGCTTGTCAACGTTTACTAACCAGTTAGTAGAAATAATTAAGTTTTTTCGGTTTAACTCAACACTATCCTGTTTGGTTTCGTCATAAAAAATATAAGCAGGAGAGACGTCTAAAATCTGAGTTATTTCTGCATTTTGTATTTCTGGTAGTTGTATTACTTTTTCGTTTCCGCAAGAAAAAATAAAAATAGTACAGTAATAAATATAAATCTGTTAAGCATGTAATTTGTTATATAGTGTGATACATTCTTTAGCTTCTTTTACATCGTGCACTCGCAAAATTTTAGCTCCTTTTTGTAGTGCAATCATGTGTAAAGCGGTTGTTCCGTTTAAAGCATTTGCTGCTGTAGTATCTAAGGTTTTGTAAATCATAGATTTTCTGGATATACCTGCTAGCACTGGTAATTCTGCAATATTTAATAATTCAAACTTACTTAAAAGTTCAAAATTTTGTTCTAAAGTTTTAGCAAAACCAAAACCAGGATCTAAAATTAAATCTATAATACCCAATTCGCGTGCTTTGGCAATACGTTCTGAAAAATAAAAATTAATATCCTTTAATAAGTTGTCGTACTGGGTTAGCGTTTGCATAGTTTGAGGCGTACCACGCATATGCATCATTATATATGGGACTTGTAAGTCGGCAATAGTTGTTAGCATATTGTCATCTAATAAACCTGCCGAAATATCATTAATTAAAGCAGCACCTTCAATAATAGTTGCTTTTGCTACTTGACTTCTAAAGGTGTCCACAGATATTATAATATCTGGAAAATGACTAACCAAAAGGTTTATTATTGGTACAATGCGTTGCAATTCTTCGTCTTCAGACACAAATGGCGCATTAGGTCTTGAGCTGTAAGCACCAACGTCAATAAACGTGGCACCTTCATTTAGCATGTTTTCTACTTGTTTTATTATTGAAGTTTCATCTTTATAACGTCCACCATCAAAAAAAGAATCTGGTGTTACATTTAAAATACCCATTACTTTTGGAGTACTTAAATCTATAAGTTTGCCTTTACAATTTATTGTCATTGATACACTTAAATATGGTGTTGGGATAACGTTAGTAAAACTTTAAACCCTAAACCTTGAACTTTAAATAATTTTATGCGAAATTTACGCAAAATTCAATTAGAGTTTATCAAATATGCAAGATACTTCAAAACAATACGATGCTGTAATAAAAACCTGTCGAGACCTTTTTATTAATAAAATGACAGATTATGGTAGTGCATGGCGAATTTTACGTTTGCCTTCATTAACTGATCAAATTTTTATAAAAGCACAACGTATTAGAGGTTTGCAACAAAACGATGTGCGTAAAGTTGACGAAGGCGAGCAAAGCGAATTTATCGGGATTATCAACTATTGTATTATGGCATTAATACAACTCCAAAAAGGAGTAGTAGAGCAGCCAGATTTGGAAGTTGAAGAAGCGACTGTTTTATATGATGAACAAGTAAAAGCAACAAAGCAGTTAATGCAGGACAAAAACCATGATTATGGAGAAGCTTGGAGAGACATGCGTGTTAGTAGTTTAACCGATTTAATTTTACAAAAATTATTACGTGTTAAGCAAATTGAAGATAATTCAGGTAAAACAATAGTAAGTGAAGGCATTGATGCTAATTATCAAGACATGATTAATTACGCCATTTTTGCAATGATACATTTAACAGAACAATAAAATTGCTTTTGCAATTTGATATTTAATTAAAGTTATGAAATACATAGTCGGTTTTTTAAGAATATTTGTTGGTATATTTTTTATTATTTCAGGATTTATAAAGCTTAATGATCCAATCGGATTTGCTTTTAAATTAGAAGAATATTTTGGACCAACCGTTTTAGATTTACCATTTTTTATTCCTTATGCTTTAGGGATTTCAATAATAGTAGTCGTTTTTGAGGTGCTTTTAGGTATATTTTTAATTATTGGATATAAACCTAAATTTACAATTTGGAGTTTATTATTAATGATAATATTCTTCACATTTTTAACCTTTTACTCAGCTTACTTTGATAAAGTAAAAGACTGTGGTTGCTTTGGTGATGCCATGAAAATGGATCCATGGGAAAGCTTCGGGAAAGATGTTTTTCTATTAGTTTTAATTTTAATTATTTTCTTCGGAATAAAATACGTTAAGCCATTTTTTGGTAAACTAGCTACCACTATTTTGTCTTTATTAAGTTTTATAGCTTGTTTAGGTTTTGCTTACCATGTGTTAATGCATTTACCAAGTATAGATTTTAGACCATTTAAAATAGGAAACAACATTACAGATAACATGATTGTGCCAGATGATGCACCACAACCAGTAATTGAGTATACGTGGACGTTTAATGAAAATGGTACAGAAAAACAATATATAACAGACGGTTCATACCCTGAATCTCCAGGAGAATATCTTACAGTGACAACAAAAACAATAGCGGAAGGTTATGAGCCACCAATCCATGATTTTTCAATTGAAAAAGATGGTGAGGATTTTACTCAAGACATCCTAACACGACCAAACGTATTATTGGTAGTTAATTACAATTTAGCAAAATCTGAAAGTGATGGTTTAGTGGCTGTAAAACAAATTACAGACAAAGCAATCGCAAATGGTTATGATGTTATTGGATTAACAGCATCTGGTCCAGATGAGGCAAATGGTGTTATCTCAAATTACAAATTAGGTTTTGAGTATTATTTTTGTGACGAGACTGCTTTAAAAACAATCATACGTTCTAATCCAGGATTATTAAAATTAGAAAAAGGGACCATTATCCAAAAAGTACATTGGAATGATATTGATCAATTAGAACTGCCTAAAGTAGATAGACCAGCACCTAAGGTTATAGATGATGGAACAGCACATGTAGTTGATGATAAAGTTTTAAATAAAGAAGCGTTTGAAGCTTTACAGTTAAGTGAGGATCAAATTGAAAAGGTATCTGTTTTTAAAGGAGCTTCAGAGGTTAAAACGGTTATTGACTCAATAAACACAGCTACTGGTAAAAATTACACAAGTATTGTAAAAATTGAAACAAAAAAAACAGAATAACATATCTTCGATTGATTTGTAAAGCATGAGCAAATTATATCTAGAAACACATTAATTTGTAAAACTGTAAAACAACGTATTTAAAATAAATAAACCCACTGACAACATACTTTCTAAATAAAACAGGTTACGCATTACTTACATTATTTGGTGTAATAATTGTTATATTCTTATTATTTAGTGTGCTTCCAGGAGATCCAGCACAAATGATGTTGGGACAAAATGAGGATAGTCAGCAGCTAGCAATTATCAAAAAAAATACGGTTTTGATAAGCCTGTTGCCACACAGTATTTGTATTATTTAAACGATTTGTCTCCAATATCATTTCACTCAAAAACAGAAGGCGACTACACCTATTTAAGTCAAAATAAATACGCAGCAACACAACTATTTGCAATTGGCAATACAATTATGGTTGTTAAATTTCCATATCTACGTGAGTCTTTTACAAAGCAAGGTAAAAAAGTAAGCCAAGTATTATCAGAGACGTTACCCAATACGTTTGTATTAGCAGTATCAGCAATACTAATCGCAATATTTTTAGGTGTTATATTAGGCGTAGTTTCTGCATTAAAAAAAGATACCTTTTTAGATAAAACCATTCAGATATTAAGTACCTTAGGTATGAGTGTACCATCCTTTTTTAGCGCCATATTATTCGCATGGTTATTTGGATTTGTGTTGCATAAATATACCAATTTAGAAATGACAGGAAGTTTATACGAACTTGATGATTTTGGTGAAAAAATGCACATAAAATGGAAAAACTTAATCCTACCAGCAATCGTTTTAGGAATAAGACCATTAGCAGTCGTGATACAATTAATGCGCAACTCCCTATTAGAAGTACTTAATCAAGATTATATCAGGACTGCCAGAGCAAAAGGATTGTCTGAGTTTCAGATTATAAAAAAACACGCCATTAAAAATGCCTTAAATCCAGTAGTAACTGCAATCTCAGGTTGGTTTGCAAGTATGCTAGCAGGCGCAGTGTTTGTGGAGTATATTTTTGGTTGGAACGGATTAGGAAAAGAAATTGTAAACGCACTAAACACTCTAGATTTACCTGTAATTATGGGATCTGTGTTAATAATAGCCTTACTATTCATAATAATTAATATTTTTGTAGATATATTATACACTTGGTTAGATCCAAAAGTTAAATTAGAATAAAACGTAACGTCATGAGAAAAAACATAGTAGCCGGAAACTGGAAAATGAATAATGATTTACCACAATCAGAAGCATTAATTTCAGATTTAAAAAGACAAACAAAAACATCTAATGCAGAGGTTATGATTGCGCCAACATTTACCAACTTATGGCATGCTTTTGAAGCTACAAGACATGATGATATCGAGGTTATTGCACAAAACATGCACTTCGCAGAAAATGGCGCATACACAGGAGAGGTCAGTGCAGATATGCTTAAAAGTGTAGGTATCCAAACCGTAATTTTGGGTCACTCAGAGCGTCGTGCATATTTTAACGAAGACGATGCTATTTTATCTAAAAAAGTAGACCAAGCCTTATCTAAAGACTTGCGCGTAATTTTCTGTTTCGGAGAAGAACTTGCAGACCGCAAAGCAGCAAACCACGAAGCAGTGGTAGAAAGTCAAATTAAAAACGCATTGTTTCATTTAGACGCATCAGCATTCAAAAATATCGTGTTGGCTTATGAGCCTGTATGGGCAATCGGAACCGGAGAAACAGCAAGTCCAGAACAAGCGCAAGACATGCATAAATTTATCCGTCAAACATTAAACAACAAATACGGTAACCAAGTAGCGGACGACATGACTATACTTTATGGAGGTAGTGTAAAACCAGCAAACGCCAAAGAAATTTTCTCAAAACCAGACGTAGACGGTGGATTAATTGGTGGAGCAGCTTTAAAAGCCGAAGATTTTTACGCAATCGTAAACGCCTTTTAAATAACAACAAAAATTAAAATAATTTGGGCGTTACCACAAGGGTCGCGTCTTCCGTTATATCTTTTTTTGCCATATGTGGCAGCAAAAAAAGGATGCCACTACAACCGCTAACGCAGGCTAATCTGCAAAATACAGTACAAATTATAATGTCAAATATTATTTACATAGGGTATTACTTTAAAGTGCAACCCATGCAACCAGGAACAGAAATCCTGATAGCAGAACTAGGTTACGCAGGATTTGAAAGTTTTGTAGAAACCGAAGAAGGGGTTACAGCATACATTCAAAAAGAAGAATATAACGCTTCTATTTTGGAGGATATCCAAATATTAAAGTCAGACGAGTTTGAAATTACCTATACCTTTGACGAGATTGAGCAAACCAATTGGAACGAAGAGTGGGAGAAAAACTTTAATCCAATAGTTGTTGATGATTTGTGTGCAGTACGTGCACCATTTCATGACAAGTTTGACACACAATACGATATTATCATCGAACCAAAAATGAGTTTTGGAACCGGACATCATGAAACCACACACATGATGATACAACATATCCTTAAAAACGATTTTGAAGATAAGTCTGTTTTAGACATGGGATGCGGTACAGCTGTTTTAGCAATACTAGCAGAGATGAAAGGTGCAAAACCATTAGATGCAATAGATATTGACAACTGGTGCTACTTAAATAGCTTAGAAAATGTGGAGCGCAACAATTGTAAACATATTTCTGTTTACGAAGGTGAAGCAGCACTTTTAAAAGATAAAAAGTACGACACTATTATTGCAAACATTAATCGTAACATTTTATTAAATGACATCGCAACATATTCTAAATGTTTGGATGCCAAGGGCACCTTGTTTTTAAGTGGTTTTTACCAAGAAGACATCCCAATGATAGAAAAAGAGTGTAATAATAATCAACTTATTTTAAAGGATACATTAACCAAAAATAATTGGGTTGCACTTAAGTTTGAGAAGCATTAAAATTATTTAAAAGCACAATTATCGATTAAATGCATAAAATTTTAACAATTTTATTAAAAATAAACTGGGTCCTGTGGTTAAAACCTCAGGATTCTTCTTTTTTAAACAATTATCTTTAACCTGATAATTATCTCACATAAGATTAATAGCAAAATATCCTTAAACTAACATTTTAAGATTGTGTGAAACATTTTACGTAAAGCAAACCATTTATTAATTTAAAATTCAACCAAAAATGAAGAAAATTAAATTTATGGCTTTAGCTAGCCTATGTTTTATTCTAGGATTACAATCATGTCAAAAAAACGAAGACACGATTATAGACGAGGAAGTTGCAGCAAGAGAAGTGTCTGCAGAGCTTTTAGCTAAATTGGCAAAAGCACAAATTAATACCGACAATGCTAAAATAGTAGACTTCATGCTTCCCGATGGTTCTACTAAAGAAATGATTGAAGTTGAAGGTGATCTTTTTATGAGCGAAGAAGACATTTTAAACTTAGATGATAATGCTTCAGCATCAGAGCGAAATTATCGCACAAATAATTTAGTGTCACAGGGTAAAACCATTACTATTATTGGATATACAGGTGGTAGTAATGCCTTATCAACCAAAGAGAGGACTGCTTTACAATGGGCTGTTGATAATTACAATGCACTAAGCGGAGTTTCAATTTCATTTCAATTGTCATTTGGGACTAATTACTCTTCAAAAGACATGGTAGTATATCATAACCCTAGTCAATCTGGAGCAGGAGGATCTGCAGGTTTTCCAAGCAATGGTAATCCGTATAAGTTTGTTCAAATTTATGGTTTAGACAACTACGATACTAATGTTGTGGAGCATGTTATTACACACGAAATTGGTCACTCCATTGGTTTTAGACACACAGATTGGTTTAATAGAGCTAGTTGTGGTCAAAATCAAAATGAAGGAGCAGGATCTATTGGTGCAATAGATTTAGGCGGAAACAATCCAGAGACATCTGTTATGCTAGCATGCTTTAGTAGTGGAGAGGATGGCGAGTTTGGAACTGACGATATTAATGCACTTCAAATTATGTATTAAAACTTATCTTAAATAAGTGATAAAAAGGCTTCTGTGACGACAGAAGTCTTTTTTTATATCCAATAATTTTTTACTTTTATAAAAAAAATAGTACGTATGAGTACAAAAGAAAAAATTCGAGAAGAGCACGACGTTAGCACTTTAGAGCAGCCTAACAACGAAATTGTCGTTTATAATGATAACGTTAATACATTTGATCACGTCATAGATACTTTAATTTATGCTTGTGACCATACACCAGAACAAGCTGAGCAATGCACAATTCTAGTACATTATAAAGGACAATGTACAGTTAAAACTGGTGCGTATAAAGAGCTGGAACCACGATGTACAATGTTATTAGAAGCAGGCTTAAGTGCTGAAATAATTTAAAAAAAGAGTCTTTAATTTTAAAGACTCTTTTTTTTGTTGTAATTACTTTCGTTTGCACGTGTTTATACCTAATACGGTATAAAGTGGACAAAAATTGATAAAGCTGGTTATTAAAAAAATTATTGCAATACCCATCAAAACGTAAGCTAGAGTTCCGGTAATAACATTTAGATAATACAATAGTGCAATTATTACAGCAACTAATACTCTTAAGCTTTTATCTAAAGCTCCCATATTTTTTTTCATATTAAAAGGTGTTAAGTATCTAAATGTAAGTATAAGGCACAAAAAAAGCAAGCTATAGTTGCTTGCTTTTTTTTCGTGACCTCGACAGGATTCAAACCTGTAACCTCTTGAGCCGTAATCAATAAAACCTACTTATCGTCGCTACATGTTTTGTGTGTAAATACTCTGTAAATCACTGTTTTGAGAGGTTTGTTTACTATTTGTTAATATTTAATAATAGTCTATTACACTATTTTTCTGCAAATTTTCTGCAAATAATATATATTTGCAGAAACATTTATGCCATGGGTTACAATATTTCAATTCGTTTAGATAATCGTAGAAAGAAAAAGTCTGGAATGTATCCAATAAAACTTCGTGTTTATGGAAAAGAAACTCAAAAAGAGAAATGGTATAATTTAGATATTGATTTAACAGAAAAGAAATTTCAAGAAATTTGGTTAAATCCAAACAACAAAAAGTTACGTGGTGAAAATAAAGAATTACGACTGAAACTTCAGGCTATAGAAAATAGAGCTAATGATGAAGCTAGTAAATTGGGTGTTTTTGATTTTAAAAATTTTGAATTTAAGTTGTTTAGAAAATCTTCTGATAAAAATAATCTTCAATTTCACTTTAACGTAGCTATTGAGAATTGTATCAAAAAGAATAAGATAAATACAGCAGAAAGTTTTAAATACACATTAAACTCGTTAGGAACCTTCAGTAATGAAGTTAAAAATTGTCCTATAGAGAAGCTAAAATTTCAACAAATAAATGTTGATTGGTTAAGAGATTACGAGTCTTATATGGTTAAAAAAGGTAAGAGCTATACAACTATAGCAATATACACTAGAACTTTACGGGTTATTTTTAATAATGCAATCGAAGCTAAAGACCTTAACCAAGAGTATTATCCTTTTGGTAAAAGTAAATATCAAATATTACGAACAAAAAAAGTGAAAAAAGCTTTAAACTCTAAAGAACTTAAAGTTTTATTTGATGCTAAACCTGCAAACGAGAATGAATCAAAAGCTAAAGATTTTTGGTTTTTTAGTTTTGCTTGTAATGGCATAAACCCAAAAGATATAGCACTCTTAAAATATTCTGATATTAAAGAGGATAAATTTACTTATTACAGAGCCAAAACTTTTGATAAAAAAGCTGAGAAAACCGAAATCATTATCTACTTAACTGATTTTACAAATAGTATTATAGAAAAGTATGGTAACAAAAATAAAAATAGCTTTGTTTTTGATATTTTGAATGAAAATGATGATGCAAACGAACAGCATAAAAAAATAAAAAACTTTACACGTTATATAAACGATCACATAAAAAGGTTGGCTGTTGCTAATAAATTACCGAGTGATATAAGCTTCTATTATGCTCGACATAGTTTCGCAACCAATTCTTTACGAAAAGGCGCTAGTATGGAATTTATTAGTGAAGCATTAAACCATAGTGATCTAAGCGTAACTAAAAACTATTTTGCTGGTTTTGAAGATGAAGCTAAAAAAGAATTTGCAAACTCAATAATGAATTTTTAAATATGATATATAAAGAAGAGTTTTACGAATTAATTACTATTCTGGCAAGTATTTCACCTTTAAATGCAGACTTAAAACTAGAAGAGATTATAGAGCATACTGCTGTTAAAGAAGAAAAAATTCACCTTCAATTAATCAAAGATTATTTAAATGATGATGAATTATATAGAGAAAAAATAGAAAAGCACTTATCAAATACAGTTGATATTGGGAATAACATAGTTGTTCATACAGATTTAGAACCATTATTTATTTTTGCATCTTTAGAGTTTTTTATATTCGACGAAGTTTTAAATGAGAGTGAGAAAAAAGAGCTCATCTTGAGTTATTTAAATACTTTAAATATTAAATTCGACGGTGATTTTGAGTATGATGATTTTTTAAAATCACAAGAATTAATGACTAAATACAGATTAGTATATCATAAAGAACTCTTTGATTTAGGAGCTGATAATCTGAAAAATTTAGAAATGATAAATGAGATTTTAGACGTTCTTAATTATCAGGAAAATATACTAGTAGGTTTAGATGAAACCTACCAGCAAATTTTTAAAACTTCCAAAAATTTTTTCACTAAAAAAAGAATATTTTAAAGATGCATATTTTATTGAAAGTGAATTAAAAAAATCTACATCACACACACCTACTATTAATAATACTTTAGATTATAGTAATTACACAAATGTGTTTAACCAATCCATGCCAATAGAAATAGCTGTTGACCATTTTAAAATCTTTACAGAAAAAAACAGTAAAAACGGTAAACCGTTTCTAACTGAAAAACAATTTGATATATTTATAAAGAAAGCATTTTGTGGAATCCCTAATTTAAAAAAACAGAAGTTCAATATGGCTCCTAAA
Source organism: Olleya sp. KJ81-1 (assembly GCF_055808135.1). Classification (NCBI taxonomy): domain Bacteria; kingdom Pseudomonadati; phylum Bacteroidota; class Flavobacteriia; order Flavobacteriales; family Flavobacteriaceae; genus Olleya; species Olleya sp. KJ81-1. Next base: position 26,737 of record NZ_CM147854.1, read on the forward strand.
GGAGAGAGCACTTTAGTTAAATATAGGTTTAGGGAGTTTTATGAAAGTTATTATCAATATTTCGGAACTGGTCAAGTTCTAGATAAATTTGTAGAATTACTTACAGATAACTTCGTTGGATGGAATTTTAAAAATGTTAAGGTTAATTTTGATAAAAAACCTAGTAAAACTATTCAATTACTAAAGTAACTACTTTTTTTACTACTGGTACTACGTTTTTTACTACTGCACTTACGGAAATTATAAATAACCTGTAATTAACCGCTATCATTGATAAATATTAATTTAAAACATTTAAAAATGATAGCATTTGAACAAACGCAACTAGATGTTGCAGAGGTAAAAAGAGACCTCAAAGAATTAAAAGCCTTAATTGAAAAGGCAGAAACGTTATCCCAAACGGATGACCCGCAAACTATTGATGACATTGTTAAGTTTTCTGGTTATACAAAACCAACACTCTATAACTATTGTCAAAAAAACACCATTCCTCACCATAAGAAAAACGGTCGTTTATTCTTCTTCAAGTCCGAGATAATAGAATGGATAAAAGAAGGAAAGCAAAAATGCACAACAGAGCTTGAATCTGATGTCGATACCTTATTGTCTAACCGTAAAAAGAGACTTAAATAATTGAAGGCTTAATAAAAGTTTTCATTTAGAGCGATTTAATCAATCGTTAGTCTAACGTTAAATTAACGCAAAATGGATAGATATACATACAATTGTAATTATTGTGGTGTCGAGTACACTCCAAAAAGAAGGTATAAACAGAAATATTGTAGCAATAGTTGTAGAGTAAACGCCTTTACAAAAAGAAAAAAGGTAACTAGAAATTTACCTACAAAAGAGAATCAAGAAAAACCATCAACAATCAATAAAATGAGTTGGTCTGGTGTAGGAAACGCAGTTGTAGGAACTTTAGCTACAAACATTGTTACAAATATCTTTACTAAAGAAGAAAATAAACCTGCAACAAAAGGAGATATAAAAAAACTAATTAATAAGACTCATCAGGGTGTGATTTTAATCAAAAACCTACCTCCAAGATATGATGGTACTAGAGCTTATTTCGATACAGCTCAGCAAATATTAATTTATAAATAATAAGAAATGGAAAATAATAAAACATATAAGCCAGATGGCTTAAATATAATAGAGGATATACACAAAGACTTATTAAGTCAATATGCAAATGAAAATAATGCGCTTTCAATTAAAAAATTAAGTTACTTAATAGCAAAAATAAAATTGGCAATAGAAGTAATTAACTATAACCCAAGATTGCCACTTTGTCAAATTGAGAAAGAAATAATTAAAATGTGTAAAGTAGATAGTTCAATTCAAGGAGTTGATGTGAAAATTTATTTTACTACAAAATTTGAAAAAATCGATTATTCCAAATTGGCTAGTTTAACAGTAAACGTTTAGTTATGAGTGAAAAATATTTAAGAATAGGTACAGCTTACTTTAAAGAAGTTAATATGCCTTTAAACAGCAAAGACACTATAAAAATGTTGAATCCTTGGTCAAAAAGTGAAATTATAACCGACCATGGTAAGGAGTACATTGAAGATATAAAAAAATATGATGGTTTTTGTTTAATCCCATCGCATACTAATTATAAACGTGTAATTAATGGGTTTTATAATAAATATGAAAAATTAGAACATAAATTTGAAAAAGGTAGTTTTCCAGAAACAGAAAAATTTCTCAAGCATATTTTTGGTGAGCAATATATTTTAGGCTTAGATTACTTAAGTGTTTTATGGCAAAATCCAACACAAGTTTTACCAATTTTGTGTTTAGTAAGTAATGAGCGAAATACAGGTAAAACCACTTTTTTAAATTGGGTAAAATCTATATTCCAAAATAATATGACAATTAATAATAATGAGGATTTTAGAAGTAGATTTAATTCAGATTGGGCTTCAAAGTTAATTATTGCTGTTGATGAAGTTTTATTAGACAAAAGAGAAGATAGTGAAAGGTTGAAAAATCTATCTACTGCAAAAACTTATAAAAGTGAAGCTAAAGGTAAAGATAAAGTTGAGGGAAATTTTTTTGGTAAGTTTATTTTATGTTCCAACAACGAAAAGAATTTTGTTTACATAGATAATTCAGAAGTAAGATACTGGGTTAGAAAAATTATTCCTTTCGATTTATCAAATGACCGACCAGACCTTTTAGAATCGTTAAAAAAAGAGTTACCGCACTTTATCCATTTTATAAACAAAAGAAAGATTTCATGTCCTAGAAAAACAAGAATGTGGTTTACTAAAGAGCAAATTCATACAGAAGCATTAGATATATTAATTAACGGTAATAAAACCTTTATAGATAAAGAATTAGAGCAAATTTTGTCAGATGAGTTTGCCTTGTTTGAAAAAGAAGAATTAAAGTATTCATTGGGTGACTTGGTAGATAAGCTTAGTAAAAATAATATAAGAACCAATTCTTTTAAATTATCTGAGTTAATAAAAAATGAATATAAATTAGAATCTAAGAATAGTACATATACTAAATATTATATGTCAACATCAGTTTCAAACACTCCTATTGTTGAAGAAACAACTCATAGAGGTCGTCATTATACTTTTACTAAACAAATGTTTAAAGAGTTAAGTTGATTTGTTGCAAAACTACTGTAATGCTATGCTAGCTAGTACTTACGGTAATAAACAACTCAACAACATTAAAACAACAATCACACGTTTTCTTATTCTATTACATTGGCTATGTTATTAAACTAAACAACATACTACAACATTTGATTAAACCCACATAACAACATACAACAACAACAACAACAACAACAACAACAACAACTTTTTTAATTGTTGCTACATTGTGTACAGCTTGTTTACTCTTAAAACCCTTATTATTCTATTGTTTCAAACAAATTAGCAACAATCAACAACAAGGTCTATTGGCTTTGGTTTTATTTGAGTAAATGAGAAAATGCTTATTATAAGACAATTTACAAGTTTATATAAGAAACGATAATATTTTTACTAGAGAAAAAATATGTAGAAATTAATAAGATGAGTATAATAAAGGAATTAACCAAAGTGATAGGTCACGCGCCTAAATTAGCTCGTGAGGTATGTTGTAAAAGCAATATGCTGAAGCATCTTGAAACTCTAAAAGAGAAAGTAAAGGTTGTGGCTTAAATAAAATAATTGCACAACCATTGCATTTAATAATTTGTATATTTGCTACGATGAAATTTTTAGCATTCATATTAGCTATAACAATGTTAGCATTATCTGCAATGCCTTGTTCTGATGGTCAAAATGTAGAAGACCAACAGCAAGAGGAAATAACTGCTGAACATAATCATCAAGAGGATAGTGACGATTCTTGTCCTGTTACTTGTATTTGTAATTGTTGTGGTATGTCAATTAGCTATGAGCCTTTGGCAATATTTCAGTTATTAACTTTCAATAAAATTCCCACAAAATTAGTGTCTACTTATCAGTCAAATTATAGATTTGATTTCCAATCTAATATTTGGCAACCGCCACAAGCTTAATTCAGTTTTTAAAGGATAGCTATATCCCTTTTTAATGTTTTCACTTTCAGGAAAGCATTTGCATTTTTTTAACTGAATTAATACATTTTCTATGATTAATAAAATCATTGATTTTTCAATCAATAACAAATTCATTATTGGTTTGCTTACGCTTACCATAATCGGAACAGGTATTTGGAGTATGACCAAAGTGCCAATAGATGCTGTTCCAGATATTACCAATAACCAAGTACAGGTTATAACACAATCCCCCAATTTAAGTACTGAAGATATTGAGCAAATTGTTACTTATCCAATTGAAGTGGCAATGAGCAATCTTCCTGATGTTCAGGAAATAAGGTCAATTTCTCGTTTTGGCTTATCTGTGGTTACTATTGTATTTGATGATGATATGGGAACATATCTACCTCGCCAATTAGTAGCCGAAAAACTAAACGAAGTCAAAGAGCAAATACCTGCTGGATTTGGCGAACCTACAATGGGTCCTATTTCAACAGGTTTAGGAGAGATTTACCAATACACACTAAAAGTTGCACCAGAGTTTAAAGACAAATACAACATTGCAGATTTACGCTCAATGCAAGACTGGATTGTACAGCGTCAAATGGCAATGGTTCCTGGTGTGGTAGAAGTAAACGCTATTGGTGGAAAAATAAAACAATACGAAGTAGCGGTTGACCCAAACGATTTAAATGCTATTGGCCTTACCATTACAGATGTGTTTAATGCACTTGAAGCCAATAATCAAAATACAGGAGGTGCATATATTGAAAAGAACCATCAAGCTAATTTTATTCGTGGTGAAGGCTTGGTGAGAAGTTTAGAGGACATTAAAAAAATCACTGTCAAGAATATTAATAATATACCTGTCACTATTGGTGATATTGCAACAGTACAATTTGGCTCTGCAATTCGTTACGGTGCATTAACCCAAGATGGTGAAGGAGAAGTTGTAGGTGGATTGGTAATGATGCTAAAAGGAGCTAATTCCAATGATGTTATTGCCAATGTAAAAGAGCGAATGACTCAAATTGAAAAGTCGTTACCAGAAGGCATAATTATTGAACCATTATTAGACCGAAGTAAATTAATTGGCGAAACAACTTCTACAGTAACAACTAACCTTATTGAAGGTGCATTAATCGTCATTTTTGTGTTGGTCTTTTTGTTAGGTAATTGGCGAGGAGGTTTAATAGTTGCCTCTACTATTCCATTATCCTTATTATTCGCTTTTATTTTAATGAATGTTTTTGATGTTTGGGTAAACCTAATGAGTTTAGGAGCAATTGATTTCGGAATCATTGTAGATGGTGCTGTAATTATTGTTGAAAGCACTGTTTTTCTTATAGCATCACAAGTTTTGAAAAAGAAACAACTTACATCTAAAGAAAGAGATAAAGTTGCTTCTAATGCTTCAAAAAAGATGATGAATGCTGCCTTCTTCGGTCAGTTGATTATCCTTATAGTTTTTCTACCCATTTTAGCCTTACAAGGTATTGAAGGAAAGATGTTTAAACCAATGGCTTTGACTTTTATTTTTGCTATGATTGGTGCAATGGTACTTTGTTTAACCTATGTGCCTATGATGTCAGCTCTAATATTAAGAGCACCAAAAAATGATAATAAATCCTATGGAGATAGATTTGTACATTGGGTTGAAGACAAATACCAACCCTTATTGGTTAGAGCCTTGCGAAAAGGGAAATGGGTAATTGGTATTGCAGTTGTGTTGTTCGGAATAACCGTTTTTATGTTTTCAAGAATGGGTGGCGAGTTCATTCCGCAACTCGATGAAGGCGATATTGCATTTCACGCTATTTTAAAACCAGGTAGTTCACTTACAGAAACTATTGAAACTACTACCAAAATAGAACAAATAGTAAAAGCAAAATTTCCAGAAGTCGATAAAATTGTGAGTCGTATTGGTGTTGCCGAAATTCCAACCGACCCGATGCCTATGGATATTGCCGATGTTTTTGTAATCCTGAAACCTAAAAGTGAATGGACTACAATAGAATCAAAAGATGAATTGATTGAAGCAATGAAAGAAGCAGTTGAAATGGTTCCTGGTGTTAATTATGAGTTTACACAACCTATTGAAATGCGTTTTAACGAGTTATTAGAAGGTGTTCGTGAAGATATTGCCATAAAACTTTATGGTGAAGACATTGACATTCTATCTCAAAAAGCCGAAGAAATATCTAAAATTATCGCAGGTACTGAAGGTATTGGCGATATGAAAGCGGAAGCCACAACAGGTTTGCCACAAATGACAATCAATTACAACAGGAATAAATTGGCGCAATATGGACTTCAAATAAATACGCTTAATCAAACCGTACAATCTGCATTTGCAGGTGGTACAGCAGGTGTGATTTTTGAAGGTGAAAAACGCTTCGATTTAGTAGTACGATTAAGTGATCAAAACCGTAAGGATATTTCAGATGTTCAAAACCTGTATATCAATTTACCTTCAGGTGCTCAAATTCCTTTGCGTGAAATTGCAGATGTAAGCTACAAAGCAGGACCAATGCAAATAAGTAGAGACAATACTAATCGAAGAACCTATGTAGGGATAAATGTAAGAGGACGTGATGTAAAATCGCTGGTCACTGAAATAAAGTCAAAATTAGATGCACAACTGGAATTACCATCAGGTTATTTTATTCGATATGGTGGTGCATTTGAAAATCTGGAACGTGCCAGCAACCGATTACAAACCGTTGTGCCTATCGCCTTATTACTCATATTTATACTAATATACTTTGCATTAAAATCACTACCTCAAACCTTAATGATTTATATAGCCATCCCAATGGCAACTATTGGTGGTGTTGTAGCCTTATGGTTGCGTGATATGCCATTTAGTATTTCGGCAGGTGTTGGTTTTATTGTGTTGTTTGGTGTTGCGGTATTAAATGGATTGGTAATGATAAGTGGACTCAACGAATTAAAAGACGAAGGTGTAACTAATTTAAAGGATAGAATAGTTGAAGGTACTAAACGAAGAATCAGACCTATTATGCTAACTGCTTTTACAGATGTATTAGGCTTTCTACCAATGGCTATTTCATCATCAGCTGGTGCAGAAGTACAACGTCCTTTGGCAACTGTAGTTATTGGTGGATTATTAACTTCAACTTTGCTTACCTTATTTGTTTTACCAATTTTATATCATTGGGTAGAAAACAAATATTTTACGTTTAAGCCAAATAAAAAGTTAGTAACAGCAACAGCAGTTGTATTATTACTATTTGGTTTTTCACCACAAAGTAATGCACAAGAGTTGAATGATACAATTCCCGAAATTTCATTACAGGAAGCTGTTAAACTCGCAAAAAGTAATTATCCATTATTGAAGCAAAAGCAGTTGGAAATTACAAAACAAGAACAATTAAAATCGACTGCCTATGATTTCGGAACGACTCAAATTTTTACAGGTGGAGAAGAAATTGATAATGGAAATGGCATCTATACAACCATTGGTATTGGTCAATCAAATATCGATGTATTTGGCATTGGTTCTAAAAAGAAGCTACAAGAACAACGCATTCAATTGGCACAAAAAGCCTTTCAACTTTCCGAGTTGGAATTAGAATTGGAAGTTAAAAAAGCTTGGTCTAATTGCTATCAAATGAAACAAAACTATGATTTGTATAAGGAATTGGATTCCATTTATTCCAAATTCGAGCAAGCAGTAGCTTTAAATTATGAAGTCGAAGCTATTTCTAAATTAGAATATTCGGCAGCAAAAAATCAAGCGTTTCAAATTCAGAATAAAAAAGCGCAAGCCTATAGTAATTATCTTATTGCCTTACAGCAATTCAATTTGTGGTTGGTATCAGAAGAAATTTTTACAGTTTCAGATGAATTTGAGGTAGCGATAGATAGTGATATGGAAACGTTCAGTATTGAAAGTCATCCATTGTACAGTATGTCGCAGAACATTGTAGATGAAGCGGAAGCTAAATATAAAGCTGCAAAAGCAGATAATTTGCCAAAGTTCAATCTTCAAGGTGGTATACAGAAAGTAAATGGCAATTCAGGATTTTACACCTATCAAGCAGGAATTTCAATTCCGTTTTTATCAGGTACTAACAAAGCACAAGTTAGAAGTGCTAGAATTGATAAAGAAATAGCAGAAACCAATGTAGCGTTCAAAAAACAGGAAGTACAATCAAGGTTTGTTCAGGCTAAAGAAAATTATATGAAATGGAAAACATCTTGGGAGTTTTACAAAGACCAAGTTTTACCATTAACAAAAGAGCAAAAAACAGGTGCATTACTGGCATATAGAGAAGGCGAAATTGATTATACTGCATTTACGCAGTTGATAAAAGAAGCAATTCAATCGGAACTGGAAGCACAGACTGCATTAGTAAACTATTTAGAAAGCACATTTCAATTACAATATTTTAATAAATAAGACAATGAAAAACAAAATATATAAAATCCTTACCGTAATCGTGTTAGCCATATTTGTTTCAGCTTGCGGAAATAAAGAAAATCATAACGAGAATGATGGTCATTCCCACGATGAGGAAGAAAAAACAGAAGTTAACGAAGAGCATCACGATGAAGACGAAGTAATGCTTTCACAACAGCAATTCGATGCATTGAAAATGAAAATAGATACGTTAGCATTACGTAATATGAGCGGCTATGTAGAAGCAAACGGAACGTTAGAAGTACCACCACAAAACGAAGCAGCTATTACTACTGTTGTTGGTGCAAATGTCGTTTCAATTGAAGTGGTTGAAGGTGATAAGGTTAATAAAGGTCAAGTTGTGGCTTATCTATCGCACCCAAATATCATACAAGCGCAAACGGATTATTTAAACGCTTATAGCAATAGCGAGCTTGCAAAGAAAAATTATGAACGTCAACAAAAATTATACGATGCTAGTGTTGGTTCTGGTGCTAATTTCCAGAAAGCAGAAGCAGAATATCAAGTATCAAAAGCAATGGTTAATGGTTTAGAAGCGCAATTAAGAATACTCAACGTTAACACTACATCAGTTCGCAATGGAACAATTGCACAGCGCATAGCATTGCGAAGTCCAATAGAAGGCTTTGTGCAAAAAGTTGAAGTAAAAACAGGTCAATATGTAGAGCCACAAACCGAATTATTTGAAATTGTAAATACGCATCACGTTCACGCCGATTTAATGGTTTTTGAAAAAGATGTTTATAAAGTACAGAAAGGTCAGAAAGTTAACTTTACGGTACAATCCATACCAAATGCAGAGCTTATCGCAGAAATCTATTCCGTAAGCAAAACCTTTGAGGACAACCCAAAAGCAGTCCACGTTCACGCAGAAATAGAAAACAAAAAAGGTAACTTAATTCCTGGTATGTATATTCAAGGTAAAATTCAAGTAGATAATACCCAAACAAAAGCTTTACCAGAAAGTGCAATTATAAAAGAAGGCGAAAGATATTATGTGTTTTCAGTAGAAAAAGAAAATGACGATTGGAGCTTTAAACCTATCGAAGTTGTGTTAGGCACTAAAGATGGTGATTGGGTATCGGTTCAATTTACTGAAAACATAGAAAGTAATACAAAATTTGCTTATAACAATGCTTATTATCTTAACGCAGAAATGAAAAAAGGAGAAGCAGAACACGCACATTAATTATGGAAACAATAGAACAAGTATTAGAGTCAAAAAATATTCGTGTTACAGCAATGCGTTTGCTTATATATAAGTTTCTTGCAGAAAAAGAGGTCGCTGTTACTTTAAGTGATATTGAAAATGCTTTCGCAAAAGCAGACAGAACCACTTTATACAGAACTATTAAAACCTTTGAAGAAAAGGCTATTGTGCATCAAATAGACGATGGTACAGGGATTACAAAATATGCATTATGTGAAAAGGGATGTAATTGTGAAATTGAAACCGATTTGCACTTACATTTCCATTGTAATAATTGCAATGAAACCATTTGCTTAACAGAACATAAAATACCTCAAATAAAAGTGCCAGATGGTTTTGTGTCAGAGAATGTAAATTTGGTGGTAAAAGGTATTTGCGATAAGTGTAGTGTCTAATTATTGCACTTCCATTGCACTTACTATTAAAGTACATTTATCCAAAATTAGAGGATATGAAGTTTAATACTAAAATACCTAAAAATCTAAAACAGGCGTATAACGAAGAAATAAAACAATACAGTTTCTGTTTAGAAAATAAACAATTTGGTGATGCTTGGTATCATTTAGAGCGTAGTCATATAATAGGACAGTCTTACCCTATAGAACATACCTATTCACATTGGCTAATGCTAAAGTTTGGATTTAGACAAAAAGATACTAAAGAAGTAATAGGTCAAATAATTAGGCTTATTGTTGGTGGTTGGAAATCATTTATTAATCACGTTCCACTTGGTAATACAGGTGGAGCAAACGTGCCACCATTAAAACGAATGCCTATTCCCAATGACATTGAAAAATTATTAGATATTAAATGAAAAAAAGAAAGTCAATTTAAGAGATTTAAAACCAAATTCAGAAGAACAACATTCTCACGATGATGGTCACGACCACGGTAATGGAAGTGCATTCAAAACATACATTCCTGCTATTATAAGTTTTGTTATGTTAATGGTAGGTATCGCTGTAGATTATTTTGATGCCATTCCTCAATTTGAAGGATGGATTCGAGTAGTTTGGTACACTTTAGCATATATTCCTGTTGGATTTCCAGTAATTAAAGAAGGATGGAAAAGTCTTATAAAAGGCGATGTTTTTACCGAGTTCTTTTTAATGTCTATTGCTACAATTGGTGCATTTATAATTGGTGAATATCCAGAAGGTGTTGCAGTAATGCTATTTTATGCAGTAGGAGAATTATTTCAAAACGCAGCAGTCAACAGAGCAAAAGGAAATATTAAAGCCTTGTTAGATGTTAGGCCAAAAGAAGCCAATGTATTTCGTGATGGTGATTATGTTAGTGTGTCGCCAGAAGCTGTAAATATTGGAGAGAAAATTCAAATTCGAGTAGGTGAAAAAATTCCATTGGATGGTATTTTATTATCCGAAAAAGCATCGTTAAACACCGCAGCATTAACAGGCGAGAGCAAACCAGATTCCATTCAGAAGGAAGCCAAGGTTTATGCAGGTAGTATTAATTTAGAAAGCGTTATTGAAGTTGAGGTAACCAATAAGTTTGAAGACAGTTCAATTGCGAGAATATTAGACTTGGTTCAAAATGCTACAGCTCGTAAATCGAAGACAGAATTATTTATCAGACAGTTTGCTCGTATCTACACACCAATTGTTGTGTTTTTGGCTATTGGTGTTACATTCATTCCTTACTTTTTTGTAGATGATTATGTCTTTAGAGATTGGTTATACAGAGCATTAATTTTCTTGGTAATATCTTGTCCTTGTGCGTTAGTGATTTCAATTCCATTAGGATATTTCGGTGGATTGGGAGCAGCTTCAAAAAATGGAATTTTATTCAAAGGTGCTTCATTTTTAGATGCTATGACCAAAATAAATACTTTAGTAATGGACAAAACAGGAACCGTTACCAAAGGTGTTTTTAAAATCAAAGAAGTAAAAGCAATTGGTTGGGATGAAACCGAATTTATGCAATACTTAATGGCGATGGAAGAACAATCCACACATCCAATTGCAAAAGCAATTTTAGAGTATAAATCAGAAGGAGAAGATTTTGAAGCTCAAGACGTTTCTGAAATTGCTGGTAAAGGTTTAAAAGGCATTGTAAATGGTAAAACAGTTTTAGTAGGTAATAAAGCCTTAATGACTACTAATAATATTGATGTTCCATCTGAAACGGAATCTATTGTAGAATCGATAGTATTAGTTGCAATCGATAATCAATTTGCAGGTTATGTAGTCATAGCAGATGAATTAAAGGAAGATGCAAAAGAAACTATTACAGCATTACACAAAGTAGGCATTAAAAATATTATGATGCTTTCCGGTGATAAAGATTCCATTACGCAACGAGTCGCTAAAGAGTTGAACATCGAAAATACAAAAGGTGATTTACTTCCAGAAGATAAGTTAAACGAAGTTGAAATATTAAAAAAGAATCCTGAAAATAAAGTAGCATTTATAGGGGATGGTATAAACGATGCGCCTGTTTTAGCAGCAAGTAACGTTGGAATTGCAATGGGTGGTTTGGGTAGTGATGTAGCTATTGAAACAGCAGACGTTATCATTCAAACCGACCAACCTTCAAAAGTAGTTAGAGCTATTAAAATAAGTCGTTCTACACGAAAAATTGTTTGGCAGAATATCATTTTAGCATTTGGTGTTAAAGTCATTGTCTTGATTTTGGGAGCAGGTGGTTTAGCTACAATGTGGGAAGCAGTTTTTGCAGATGTAGGAGTAGCATTATTAGCAATTTTGAATGCAGTTAGATTACAACGTATGAGTTGGGATTTAGCAGATTAGTCAATTAAACTTCTGTTAAACAAAATCAATAGTTGTTAAAATTTCGTAACTTCGCAAACAGTATGAAGCAGTTTTTCCATAAAATAATGTCTTTAGCAATGGCTTTTGTAGTGTTATGCTCTACAATGTCATTTACTGTGAATATGCATTATTGTGGAGATATTTTAGTAGAAACTGCTATTTTCCATAAAGCCAAAGGTTGCGGTATGGAAATGGAAAAACCTTCAACTGATGGTTGTTCAATCACCAAGAAAAATTGTTGTGATGAGGAACAATTAGTTGTCGATGGTCAAGATGAATTACAATTGCAAGTTGACAAAATCTCATTTGAGCAACAGGTATTCATCGCTTCATTTGTTTACACTTACATTAACCTTTTTGAAGGTTTAGAAAATAACGTTTCTACTTACGAAGAATACAAACCACCACTCGTCATAAGGCAACTCTACAAGATTGACGAGACATACTTAATTTGATTTTTAAACAATAGACTCTTTTATCCTATGACAGTAATGTTGTAAGGATAATTTGCTGTATTCGGTGTTTTCTTAATACCGAATGAATTTTAAAATGATTGATAGTGAATTTGAATTATATTTTCTTTAGATGAAATAGAAAATATAAGCATAGCCAAAGTTACGGTTCTATTTTATATTGAAATATAAAGGAAATAGAACTGCGAAGCACATCACGAACACCTATTTATGCTATAGAATAGATGTGAGTAAACTAATTCAATCGATTATTTTGAAGTTTATCAGGTATTCTACCAATGTCTAACTGTTTAATAATCAAAATTTATGCTTAATAAAGCAATCAAATTTCTCATCGAGAATAAACTCGTTGCAGTACTACTTCTCGTCCTTTTCGTAGGATGGGGAACAGTAAATGCACCTTTTAATTGGGATACAGGATTTTTACCAAGTAATCCTGTGGCTGTTGATGCCATTCCGGATATTGGAGAAAATCAACAAATTGTATTTACAAAGTGGGATGGTCGTTCGCCACAAGATATAGAAGACCAAATTACATATCCATTAACCACATCCTTGTTAGGGATTCCTGGAGTAAAAACCATTCGTAGTTCTTCTATGTTCGGCTTTTCAAGTATCTATATCATTTTTGAAGAAGACATCGAATTTTACTGGAGTAGAAGTCGTATTCTCGAAAAACTTAATTCCTTACCAAGTGGTTTATTACCCGAAGGTGTTAATCCTGCATTGGGTCCAGATGCCACAGGATTAGGACAAATATTTTGGTACACGCTTGAAGGTCGTGACGACAACGGAAATGTAACTGGTGGTTGGGATTTGCAAGAGTTACGCAGTATTCAGGATTACTATGTAAAGTATGCGCTGTCCTCTGCAATTGGTGTTTCAGAGGTTGCTTCTATTGGTGGCTATGTTCAAGAATACCAAGTGGATGTAAATCCAGAATTAATGCGTCAGTATGATATTGGTTTAAACCAAGTTGTAAAAGCGGTTAAGGAAAGCAATAAAGACATTGGTGCACAGACTTTGGAAATTAACCAAGCCGAATATTTAGTTCGTGGTTTGGGTTATGTGAAATCCATTTCAGACATCGAAAATGCAGTAGTCACTTCCGAAGATTATATTTCAATTAGGATAAAGGATATTGGTAAAGTTTCATTAGGTCCTGCAACAAGACGTGGTTTATTAGATAAAGAAGGTGCAGAGGTTGTTGGTGCTGTTGTTGTGGCTCGTTATGGAGCAAACCCAATGGAAGTCATCAATAACGTAAAGGAAAAAATTAACGAGTTAAGCGCAGGATTACCTTCGAAAGTATTAGCGGATGGTAGAACCTCACAAGTAACCATAGTGCCTTTTTATGACAGAGCAGAACTGATACAAGAAACATTAGGCACACTTAACGAAGCCTTAACTCTTGAAATATTGATTACCATTTTGGTTATAATCATTATGGTGTTTAATCTTCGAGCTTCCGTACTAATTTCTGGACTATTACCTGTTGCAGTTTTAATGGTATTTATTGCAATGAAACTCTTTGGTGTAGATGCCAACATTGTCGCTTTATCAGGTATTGCAATTGCTATTGGTACAATGGTCGATGTTGGTGTCATACTATCAGAAAATATTATTCGGCATTTAGACGAGAATCGTTCCCACGAAAGTGGGAATCTCATCCCAATTAACACAGTAGTCTATAACGCAACAGCTGAAGTGTCTGGCGCAATCGTAACGGCAGTAATGACTACGATTATTAGTTTCATTCCTGTTTTTACAATGATAGGTGCTGAAGGTAAATTATTCAGACCATTAGCCTTCACAAAGACTTTTGCACTAACAGCTTCTATAATAGTAGCGTTATTTTTAATTCCACCGTTTGCCGCATTTTTATTTAGAAAGAAAAACATTAAAAACACTTTTAAATATGTTTTAAATGGTGTTTTGATAGCGTTAGGTATCGCTGCAATTATCTATGGGTATTGGTTAGGGTTGATATTAATAGCTTTTGGAATTACCGCAGGTCTCAATCTTCAAAGTAAGATAACAGACAAGCAAGCTAACCTTATTAATATTATCATTTCAGTATCAGCTATTGTGTTCTTGTTAGCCGAATATTGGAGACCGTTAGGCGTTGATAAAAGCATTTTTTGGAATCTCATTTTTGTGAGTGTTATTTGCTTTGGTTTATTAGGTGTTTTCTCATTATTCATCAAATATTACACACGCATTTTAAGATGGTGTTTAGATAATAAGTTACTATTTCTTTCAATTCCGACTGCAATTGTAATTGCTGGTTTTTTCATTATGAAAAACACAGGTAAAGAGTTTATGCCCTCATTAAATGAAGGCTCATTTTTACTAATGCCAACCTCGATGCCTCATTCTGGCGTAGAAGAAAACAAACGTGTTTTACAGCAATTGGATATGGCTGTCGCCAGTATTCCAGAGATTGAAACCGTAGTTGGTAAGGCAGGAAGAACAGAATCAGCTTTAGACCCAGCACCACTATCAATGTACGAGAATATGATTCAGTATAAACCAGAATATATGCTGAATGAAAACGGAGTACGCCAACGCTACAAAATAAATGATGATGGTTTCTTTGAATTGAAGGGTGGTCGTTTGGTTTCTAATCCTAATAATTCCGAAAACGTCATTTTTAGCACTATAAAAAGGTCTCAATTAATTGAAGATGATGATGGCGAGTACTATCGTAATTGGCGACCAGAAATACAGTCACCAGACGATATTTGGAATGAAATCGTAAGAGTTACAAAGTTACCAGGTGTTACATCTGCACCAAAACTACAACCTATTGAAACCCGATTAGTAATGCTTCAAACAGGAATGCGAGCACCAATGGGAATTAAAGTTAAAGGTCAAGACTTAAAGCAAATAGAAGCGTTTGGAGTGCAATTAGAAAACATTATCAAGGAAGCTGAAGGTGTTAAAAAAGAAGCTGTTTTTGCAGACCGTATTGTTGGTAAACCCTATTTGTTAATTGATATTGATAGAGAGAAAATTGCACGTTATGGCATTTCTATACAAGATGTTCAAGATGTATTAAAAGTAGCAGTTGGTGGTATGGTCTTAACCCAAACGGTAGAAGGTCGAGAGCGATATGGTGTTCGAGTACGATACCCAAGAGAATTACGAGCAAACCCAACCGACTTAAAACAGATTTATGTGCCAGTAGAAAAAGGAAGTCCTGTGCCATTAAGCGAATTGGCAACTATAAGATACGAACAAGGTCCACAAGTCATTAAAAGTGAAGATACTTTTTTAGTAGGCTATGTCTTGTTTGATAAAATGGATGGTTTTGCAGAAGTCAATGTCGTAGAAAATGCACAAGCACTAATCCAAGAAAAGATTGATTCTGGTGAATTGATAGTTCCAAAAGGAATCAACTATGCATTCACAGGAACGTATGAAAATCAGTTACGAGCAGAAAAAACCTTGTCGGTTGTTGTACCGTTAGCATTAGCCATCATTTTTTTAATTCTGTATTTCCAATTCCGTTCTGTAGGGACATCACTAATGGTATTCACAGGTATCGCAGTAGCGTTTGCAGGTGGTTTTATAATGATTTGGCTCTATGGTCAAGGTTGGTTTTTAAACTTCAATTTCTTTGGTGAAAACCTACGCGATTTATTCCAAATGCACCCAATCAATTTAAGTGTTGCAGTTTGGGTTGGGTTTATTGCACTCTTCGGTATAGCAACCGATGATGGTGTAGTAATGGCAACTTATTTAACCCAAACATTCGATAGAAACACACCAGATAATAAAAAGGAAATTAGAGCATCAGTTGTTGAAGCAGGTGAAAAACGAATCAGACCGTGTTTAATGACTACAGCTACAACCATTTTAGCATTATTACCAGTATTAACCTCTACAGGTCGAGGAAGCGATATAATGATACCTATGGCAATACCAAGTTTTGGTGGAATGCTTATAGCTTTAATAACCTTATTTGTAGTTCCAGTATTATATAGCTGGAAAGCCGAATTTCAACTTAAAAGAACTGTAAAATGAAACACATAAAATCACACATAAAAACAGTCTTTATTCTTTGTTCGTTATTCTTTGTTCTCAAAGGAAATGCACAACAATTAGAAGTACTCATAGATGAAGCCTTAACAAACAATCCAGAAATTCAAAAATTCGAGTTACAATACAAAAGAGCTTCCGAAAAAGTAAACGAAGTCAATACCATTCCTAATACTGAATTTGGTGTCGGTTACTTTGTAAGTGAACCGGAAACCAGAACAGGTGCACAACGCTTTAAAGTATCTGCTAAACAAATGTTACCGTGGTTCGGAACCATTACATCGAGAGAAAACTATGTGAGTTCATTGGCAGATGCTAAATACGAGGACATTGTTATCGCAAAGCGAAAACTAATGGCTTCGGTATCACAATCCTATTATAATCTATACGCCAACAAAGCAAAGCAAGAGGTCTTAACTGAAAATATTAAACTATTAGAAACTTATGAGACGTTGGCATTAACTTCTGTTGAGGTTGGTATAGCATCCGCAGTAGATGTGTTGCGATTGCAAATGCGTCAAAACGAAATGCAACAATTAAAAGATGTATTGCAACAACAATTTTTAGCAGAACAAACTAACTTCAATAATCTATTGAATAGAGATAATGATGTTACCGTGAATGTGGTAGATAGTTTAATGATACCTTCTGAAGACTTTGATATTACTTCTGAAAATTTAGCATTACATCCTGAATTACTGAAATATGATAAACTCTATCAATCCATAGAGCAATCAGAATTATTAAATCAAAAAGAAAGCAGTCCAATGATTGGTTTTGGATTAGATTATATCAATGTTTCCGAAAGACCAAATATGGATTTTAGTGATAACGGAAAGGATATTGTAATGCCAATGGTTTCGGTATCTATCCCAATTTTCAATAAGAAATATAAATCCCAGACCAAACAAAATGAGTTGCAACAGCAGGAAATTACTGCTCAAAAACAGGAACGTTTAAATTCATTGGAAACGCTTTTAGACAAAGCGAATAACGAACGCATTTCTGCAAGAATAAGTTATGCTACCCAAACCAAAAACCTACAGCAAGCTAAAGATGCAGAAGAAATTTTAATCAAAAGCTACGAAACAGGAACGATTGATTTTAATGATGTTCTGGATATTCAAGAGTTGCAACTAAAGTTTCAAATGAACCAAATAGAATCTGTGAAGACCTACTATGTACAAAGTACAATCATTAATTATTTAACACAGCAATAATGAAATGAGCGGATGTATTATTATAAAACTATTCAAGATTTTAAAAAGCGAATTACATCTGACCATTAAAAAATAAATAACAACAGATGAAACACACATATCAAATACACGGAATGACTTGTAACGGTTGTCGCAGTCACGTTGAAGAAACGCTCTCTAAAATAGAAGGTGTTTTAAAAGCAACAGTCGATTTAGATAAGGCAGAAGCTACCATCGAAATGGAATCGCATATTCCTATAGAAACCTTTCAAGAAGCCTTAAAAAAGGATGGTGATAGATACAGTATTCATAAACAAGGTGAACAGCATCAACATTCAAAAGATAAAAAGAAAGAGCAACCCAAAGGAAAAGGCACAGGCACATTTTATTGTCCTATGCATTGCGAAGGCGATAAAACGTATGATGAACCAGGCGATTGTCCTGTTTGCGGAATGGATTTGGTGGAAGAACAAAATCTATCTACAGCTTCAGCAGAACAATGGACGTGTCCTATGCATCCAGAAATTGTCAAAGACGAAGCAGGTTCGTGTCCTATTTGTGGGATGGATTTGGTACCAATGGAAGCAGATAGTTCAGCAGAAGAAAAAACGTATAAGAAGCTATTAAAGAAATTTTGGATAGCATCTGTATTCACATTACCCATTTTCTTAATTGCTATGAGCGAAATGCTTAATAACAATCCATTGTATGATATAATGGAACAGAAAAATTGGAACTGGATTCAATTTGCATTATCCATTCCAGTTGTCTTTTACGCTACGTGGATGTTCTTTGAGCGTGCTTATAGAAGCATAAAAACGTGGAATCTCAATATGTTTACACTCATTGGAATCGGTGCAGGTGTGGCTTGGTTATTTAGTGTATTTGGGATGTTGTTTCCAGATGTATTTCCTGAACAATTTAAAACTGAATTAGGCGCAGTTCACGTCTATTTTGAAGCAGCAACAGTTATTCTAACGTTAGTGCTTTTAGGTCAATTGTTAGAAGCTCGAGCGCATAGTAAAACCAATTCGGCAGTAAAAGAGTTACTAAAATTAGCACCTAATAAAGCCATAAAAATAGTAGATGGTGAAGAAATTGAAGTCAGTATTGACGAGATAGAATTAAATGATATTCTAAAAGTGAAACCAGGAGATAAAATTCCTGTGGATGGTGTGATAACTGAAGGCGAAACAACTATTGACGAATCTATGATTACAGGAGAACCTATTCCTGTAAACAAATCTCAAGAAGATAAAGTAAGTAGCGGAACAATTAATGGTAATCAATCCTTTTTAATGAAAGCCGAAAAGGTAGGAAGTGACACGCTATTATCGCAAATCATTCATATGGTTAATGATGCCAGTAGAAGTCGCGCACCTATTCAAAATTTAGCAGATAAAGTTTCAGGTTATTTTGTGCCAGTTGTAGTTCTTATTTCTATTATCACTTTTATTATATGGTCAATTTGGGGACCAGAACCAGTTTATGTGTATGCGTTTGTAAATGCGATTGCAGTACTAATCATTGCGTGTCCTTGTGCTTTAGGTTTAGCAACACCAATGTCTGTAATGGTTGGTGTGGGTAAAGGTGCTCAAAATGGTGTATTGATTAAAAATGCTGAAGCTCTTGAAAAAATGGATAAGGTAAATACGCTTATCGTTGACAAGACAGGAACAATTACCGAAGGAAAGCCAACAGTTGAAACCGTTGGTGCTTTTAATGATGCTTTAAGCGAAAAAGAAGTGCTACAATACATCGTGTCATTAAATACCAATAGCGAACATCCTTTAGCAGAAGCGACAGTTAAATATGGCAAAGAACACAACGCAGAAATTTTAAAGTCCAAAGATTTTAGTGCAGTCACAGGAAAAGGTGTTGAAGCGACCATAAAAGATAAAAAAGTAGCATTAGGTAATCCTAAAATGATGGAATATGCCAAAGCAGATATTATCTCTAAAATGAAAGACGAAGCTAAATCTTACCAAAAACAGGGTAAAACAGTTTCTTATTTGTCAATAGATAAAACCGTAGTTGGATATGTAGTTATAGGCGATAAGATAAAAGAAACAAGTGCTAAAGCGATTAAAGCACTTCAAGATAAAGGGATAGATGTAATAATGCTAACAGGTGATAATCACGATACAGCACAAGCAGTAGCATCAGAACTAAATCTTGCAGATTTTAAAGCCAGTATGCTACCAGAAGACAAACTCAAAGAAGTAGAGAAACTACAAAAAAATGGAAAAGTAGTTGCTATGGCAGGTGATGGAATTAATGATGCACCAGCATTGGCAAAAAGTGATGTAGGTATTGCAATGGGAACAGGAACAGATGTAGCGATAGAAAGTGCTATGATAACTTTAGTAAAAGGCGATTTACACGGTATTGTAAAAGCAAAAAAATTGAGTAATGCTGTAATGAAGAACATTAAGCAAAACCTATTTTTTGCACTTATCTACAACACTTTAGGTGTACCTATTGCAGCAGGTGTGTTGTTTCCATTCTTCGGAATACTACTCTCGCCAATGATAGCAGCTTTAGCAATGAGTTTTAGTTCGGTTTCGGTAATAGGTAACGCACTACGATTAAGAACAATTAAAGTATAACTATAAAATCAAATAATTATGAAAAATCCAAAAGAACACTCAAACAAAGGAAATTACAAAACCTTCTTTATAATGTTGGCTTGCTCATTTGTAGCAATGTACATCACAATGTATTTAAACACCTATTCCATAGACCACGTATGGTTTAGTTTAACACGATTCTATATGACGTGTTTAGGAATTTCAACAATGGCAGTAATAATGTGGTTTTTTATGCGAAAAATGTATAATGATAAAAAGAAGAATATCGCCATACTCGCAGGTAGTTTTATTCTGTTTGTAGGTGCATTAGGGTTGGTAAGAACACAAGCACCAATTATTGGTGATGTCCTTTGGATGAAAGCAATGATACCACATCATTCTATCGCTATTTTAACAAGTGAAAGAGCAGATATTCAAGACCCAGAAGTTAAGAAATTAGCAGAAGACATTATAAAAGCACAACGTAAAGAAATAGGAGAAATGAAAGCAATGATAAAACGATTAGAGAATGAAAAATAATAAAATAGTCATATATATTGGCATACTCGTAGTAGGTGTGTTATTGGGTTGGTTGCTTTTTGGTGGTTCATCAAAAAAAGATACAGTACATAATCACGATACCATTTCAGAAACCAATCAAATGTGGACGTGTTCTATGCATCCACAAATTATGCAACCAGAATCAGGCGATTGTCCTATTTGTGGTATGGATTTAATTCCTGCTGATGGTGGAAGTGATGGTTTATTAGCAGACCAATTCAAATTGACTGAAAACGCAATGGCTTTAGCTAATATTCAAACATCTATTGTTGGTAAAGGCAATGTTGAAGGCAATACTATCAAATTATCTGGTAAAATTGCTGAAAACGAAGAAGCTAATGCAGTACAAGTCAGTTACTTTTCAGGTAGAATTGAACGCTTGAATGTGAGTTTTACAGGCGAAGAAGTTCGTAAAGGTCAATTATTGGCAACCATTTATTCACCAGAACTCTATGCAGCACAACAAGAATTAATTACAGCAGCATCTTTAAAAGAATCACAACCTGCTTTATACAAAGCAGTCCGTAATAAATTGAAATTATGGAAGCTCTCTGAAAATCAAATCAATCAGATTGAAGAAACAGGGAAAGTAAAAGAAAACTTTCCTGTTTATGCGACCGTTTCGGGTACTGTTACAGAAAAATTGGTAGAGCAAGGCGATTACATTAAACAAGGACAACCCTTACTTAAAATTGCTAATCTAAACACGGTTTGGGGAAATTTTGATGTGTATGAAAATCAGATTGACCGCTTTAAAAAAGGACAGGAAGTGATGATAACAACCAATGCTTATCCTAATAAAGAGTTTAAAGGTAAAGTAGATTTCATTGACCCAGTTTTAAACACGAAAACAAGAACTGTAAACTTACGTGTTGTTTTAAGCAATAAGGACGATGTATTTAAACCAGGAATGTTTGTAACCGCAAATATTGAAGGCAGTACAGCTAATAATGATGACCTATTAACAATTCCTTCATCTTCTGTGTTATGGACAGGTGAACGTTCTGTGGTGTACCTTAAAACAAATCCAGACCAACCTATTTTTGAAATGCGTGAAATTAAATTAGGCAATCAAATTGGTAATGAATATGAAGTTGTAGAAGGATTATTTGTTGGAAATGAAATAGTGACTAACGGTACATTTACGGTTGATGCAGCAGCACAATTACAAGGGAAAAAGTCTATGATGAATAAAGATGGTGGTAAAGTAATGACTGGACACGAAGGTCATTTAGGTATGGATAACAATGCATCTAACAAAGAAAGTGACCACACTAATATGAATGAGCGTTTGGAAGTATCAGCGAAATTTCAAGAGCAGTTAAAAGCTGTTTTCAATGCGTATATCAATTTAAAAGATGCTTTAGTAAAAGAAGATTCAAAAAGTACTTCAACAAGCACAAAAACTTTATTAAATGAATTGAACAAAGTAGATATGAAATTGTTGTCAGATAATAAGGCGCATAACCATTGGATGTCATTAGAAGGCGAAATAAAATCTTCTGCAACTTCAATTTCTGAAACGTCCGATATAGAATCACAAAGAGACCTTTTTAAACATTTATCATCACATCTAATCAATGCTGTACAACTATTTGGTGTCAATGAAAAGGTTTATGTGGAATTTTGTCCAATGGCAGATAACAATAATGGTGCATATTGGTTGAGCAAAGAAGAAAAAGTAATCAACCCATATTTTGGTGAAGCAATGCTAACCTGTGGAGAAGTAAAACAAGTAATAGAATAATAACAATTAAATTTTTAAACAATGAAAAAAGTAATTTTAAGTGTAGCTGTAATAGCAGCATTAGGTTTAACAAGTTGTAAAAACGAAACCAAAAAAGAAACAGAAACCACAACTACTGAAATGTCTAAAGATATGGCAATGACAGACCTGTCTTTTGGTGTAAGAGGAAATTGCGGAATGTGTAAAAACACTATCGAAAAAGCAGCTAACGGTGTTGAAGGTGTGGCAAGTGCCAATTGGGACGTTGATAAAAAGAAGATTGATGTGTCATTTGATGATTCAAAAACGGATGCAATGGCAATCCATAAAGCAATCGCAGCTTCAGGTTATGATACCGAAAAAGTAGCTGGTGATGAAGAGGCATTTAACAGTCTTCCATCTTGCTGTCAATATAAACACGATATGATAATGAATAAATCTGGTGAGGAAAAAAGTGATGACCATTCAAACCACGACCATTAGATCAATAATGAAAGAGTCTTTTTCGGAAGGCTCTTTTTTATTCCATACAAGTCAGAACCTAGTTTTTTTGCTTGCTTCGATTTGAGTCTGTTGAAAGCTCAAAATCCTTTGTGTTATTACGCGAGCAATACATAGTTGGTTTTATGTTATAATACTTGTATCCAACGCTATAATAGCACATTGCTTGTTTTATTTAAAAGTATCTATATAAATAAATTAGTACAATAAAAAAGCAAAGGGCTATTGCTAATGCTTAAAACCTCTATTCCGCAACAAAACTGACCCAAAGCTAAGTTGTATAATAGAAGCAATAGCTTCACTTCTCTCATTTTTTTAGACGTCTATCTTACCTCAAGTTTTTGTTTGCTTCATTTCGTTAACTTTCATTTTATAAAAAATAATAAGGTATGATAACAAAAACAATAGAAGTACAAGAAATTACAGTAGATGAATTAGCAGATAGAGTAGCAGATAAGCTTTTAATAAAAATAAAACATTATTTAAATGATTTGCATACTAATGGAAATGAAGCGTATTTAACAAGACAAGAAACGGCAGATTTTTTAAAAATTAGTTTAGTTTCACTTTGGAATTGGACAAACAAAGGTATTATAAAGAGTTACGCTATTGGTAATAAACGCTATTACAATAAACAGGAAATATTAGCTATACTCAGAAAATAACAATAATTATACAGGCAGTAATAGCGAAATTATACAGTTATTTTTCTGCAAATTTTCTGCAAATAAAAAAACCAACATTTACAAAAGCTTTGTAAAGTATTGGTTTTATTAGTGACCTCGACAGGATTCAAACCTGTAACCTCTTGAGCCGTAATCAAGTGCGCTATTCAGTTGCGCCACGAGGCCTTTTTTTTGTGGGTGCAAATATATTACTTTTTTATAATAACATCAAAACTTTTTGATGAATTAATTTAATTTAATGCGTTTTTTGTAACAAATACCTTCCATCCAAAAATTGCCAACTGTATTTTAGTGGCTTTGCTGAGGTCTAATTTTTGTTTCGTGTAACTTGGTAGTACCAGCTTATTGAACTTTGCCAAAAGCTTGAATCCTGCTTTTTTCATAATTGAAATTTAAATTCAAAATTATTGCTTTAGTAATTGATA
Source organism: Olleya sp. KJ81-1 (assembly GCF_055808135.1). Lineage (NCBI taxonomy): Bacteria > Pseudomonadati > Bacteroidota > Flavobacteriia > Flavobacteriales > Flavobacteriaceae > Olleya > Olleya sp. KJ81-1. The sequence goes on from NZ_CM147854.1 coordinate 50,906, forward strand.
GCCAAATAGTCCTTAAATATTTAAAAATAGTAAAACCTATTCTAGACTAAGTTTTACATTTTTTTGGTTTAAAGTATAATCGATGTTATAATATCGATTACTAATTGGGCGATTGTTAGCATAATTTTAAGTTTAAGGGTTAATAATAGCAATACTTTTCAGGATTGTTTTTTGAAGATATATTTTTTAGATATTATTCTCCAAGCAAAAAAGGATATATCTATACATTTGACTTTACTTATTAAAGTAAAAAGATCTAATCTATTTCAATATTTTATTAACTGTCTTAATTAAAGTTTTAATTTGTAGTTATAAAGTTGTTTTATAGTTTCTATTTGATAGCTGTGTAGGGCTTTTTTCAATAGTATATTTTTTTTCTAGGGGATTTTGTTATGTTTTTAAATCAAAAAAGAGGTTTTGATTATTTTTGATTATTAAAAGGTTAATTAACTATTGTTTAAAAGGTCAGCTAATAATATCTGCTATCTTTGCAAAAAAATAATTGGATGAAAAAAATTACTTTACTTTTTATTATACTTATTTCGGCAATAGGGTATTCTCAATCTGTTGTTATTAACGAGCTAGACTCTGATACACCAGGGATTGATGATCAAGAATTTATAGAGCTGCTATCAAGTACTCCTAACTTTTCTTTAGATGGATATGTCGTTGTGCTGTTTAATGGTTCTTCATCTGGTGCTGATTCTAGTTATTTTGCTTTGGATTTAGATGGTTATACGACAGATGTTAATGGTTTGTTGTTAATTGGTAGTACAGGTGTTTCTCCTTTTCCTCAATTAATTATACCTGCTAACCTTATTCAAAACGGAGCAGATGCAGCTGCTATATATTTAGGTGATGACACTGATTTTCCGGAAGGGACTTTAGCAACACAGACTAATTTAGTAGATGCATTAGTTTATGATACTACGGATTCTGATGATACAGGTTTAATGGCATTGCTTGGTGTGACAGAGCAGATTAATGAGGGTTCTGGAAATAATACAAATTCAATTCAGCGTTTTGATGACGGTTTGGGCAATCCAGATAGTATAACTTATGTGTCTACAGTACCAACACCAAGAGCATTAAATGATGGAAGCGGTATTATATTAAACGGTGTGTTAGCATCTGTAACGCAAACGCAAGTTGGCGAAGGAGTTGCTTTTGATATTACTTTTACTACAGAGCAAAATGTGGATTCTGATTTAACTATTGATTTTACTTTAAATAATGGAGGTTTTAATACATCTGATTTTTCAGGAAGTACATCTGTGGTTGTGCCATTAGGGCAAAATACTATTTCTACAACTATCACATTAATAGACGATGTTTTAGATGAAGGTGATGAGGTTTTAAAAATTGTGATTTCTAGTTTGCCTACGGTTTATATTGCGCTTAACAATAACTTAGAAGTGAGAGTTGTGGATAATGATTTTGTTGTTGCTCCATTTGGAACCCCTTTAAACCCAACTTATGGTATTGTGGCTAGTACGCAACCTGCTGGTTATTATGATAGTTTAGATGGCTTATCTGGAGTTGCTTTACAGCAAGCTATGCAAGACATCGTTGCAGAAGAAGGTGTGGTTAAAGCGCAAACCTATTCTGATATAATAGATATTTTAGAAGCAGCAGATCAAAATCCTGCAAATAGTAATCAGGTTTGGCTAGTGTACTCTGAGATTGGTCGTCCAAAGTTAGACTATCAGACAACATCTAATAATACAGGTACTTGGAATAGAGAACATACTTTTCCAAGGTCATTAGCAGGTTACAATAGTATTGATTTAGATGATTTTAGAGACGGTAAAGATGTGTTTTGGAATACCACAGCAGATTCCTTACGTCATGGTAATAGTGATGGACACGCATTGCGTGCTGCAGATGGACCAGAAAACAGTTCTAGAGGAAATCAACACTACGGAGAATACAATGGACCTACAGGTACAGCAGGAAGCTTTAAAGGTGATGTTGCTAGAAGTGTTTTGTATATGCAAATCCGTTATAATGGATTAAGTGTTGTAAACGGTTATCCTAGCGTATCAGGTCAAATGGGTGATTTAGCGACGCTTTTAGATTGGCATAGAAACGATCCGCCAGATGATTTTGAAATGAACAGAAACAATGTGGTTTATGAATGGCAGGTAAATAGAAACCCTTTTATTGATCAACCTGATTTGGTTGAATATATTTGGGGAAATCAAGTTGGTAACACATGGAATCAGTCATTAAGTGTTGCTGATTTTACGACAGAAACCTTAAAACTATATCCAAATCCCGTAACAGATAAATTATTTATTTCAGGAGAAAATCAAATGTATGATTTGTCAATTTTTTCTTCGGAAGGAAGAGCTGTTTTATCACAAACGGTTATTAATAATAGCTATATTGATTTAAAACTAGCAAGCGGTTTATATATGGTTGTAATTGAAACTGAAGATAAACGTATTACAAAAAAAATAATTGTAGAATAGTATTTATACTAGATAATAAAAAGCCCAAACATATTGTTTGGGCTTTTTTATTAGTAGATTTATTTGGTAACTTATTTTGAATTTATTTATAATTCTCCTGTACCATCTAAAGTTGTTTCTATTGGACTTATTCCTTTATGATACTGATAACTCGTTTTAGTTTTATTTCCTTTTTTGTCATTTGTTGAGATTTTAATTTTGATAATTTTATCCTTACTATTGCTTTTTATAGTTGAGAATTAGTTTTACAAAAGTGTTTTCCGCTACAGCGAAAAAATTAAGTCCTAATTCTTTTTGAAGATTTCAAAATGTATCTTCGCAAAAATTATATTATTATGAGTGTAGCATATCTTATTTTAGGTTTTGTATTATTAGTAGTGGGAGGAGAGTTTTTGGTGCGATCATCTGTAGCCTTGTCCTTTAAGCTAAATATTTCTAAAATTGTAATTGGTATGACAGTTGTGTCTTTTGCGACATCTGCGCCAGAATTATTGGTTAGTTTGCAAGCAGCTTTAAGTGGGTCGCCTGCAATTGCAATTAATAATGTGGTGGGTTCCAATATAGCAAACATAGGTTTAGTGCTTGGTATAACAGCAATTGTAGGTGCAATCGCAATAGATAAGTCTTTTTATAAATTGACTTGGCCAGTTATGATGTTGTTTTCTATGGCGTTATATTATTTTTTATGGAATGATAACCAATTAGTTGCTATGGAAGGTTTAGTGCTTTTTATTGGATTAATTGTTTTTATAGTCTATTTGATTAAAACACAAAAATCTACGGATGATTTAGAGGAAGTGGATGATGCTTTAGCTGTGGTGTCTAACTTTAAAATTGGTATCTGGTTATTTATTGGTGCAGCAGCTTTGTATTTTGGTAGTGAATGGTTAGTTAAAGGTGCTACACAAATAGCTACAAGTTTAGGTGTTAGTGAAGCTGTAATTGGTGTAACTATGATTGCAATTGGTACAAGTGTGCCTGAGTTAGCAGCATCGGTTATTGCAGCAGCTAAAAAGGAAAAAGCAATATCATTAGGGAATCTGATTGGATCAAATATCTTTAATATTGGGTCTGTGCTGGGTTTAACATCTATGATAAAGACAATTCCTGTAACAGAATCTTTAATATTGTCTAGAGATATATTTTGGATGTTAATTTTTGCAGCTTTAGTGTTGGTGCTAGGTTTGTTGCCTAAGCAGCATGAAATTGGAAAAATTAAAGGTTTTGGCTTAGTATTGATTTATGCAGTTTTTATAATATTAGTTTTTAGAGGGTAATTTAGTTTATCGTTTATATATAAAAAAACGCTTTCTAGTTATAGAAAGCGTTTTTTAATGGATTTAACTATGTAATCAATATTAACTAATATTAGCAGATTTTACAGTTTTAATAATACGACCTGCTATTTTGTATGGATCACCATTTGATGCTGGACGACGGTCTTCTAACCAACCTTTCCATCCTTTCTCTACAGTGATAATTGGTATACGTATAGATGCACCTCTATCAGACACACCATAACTAAAGTCATGGATTGATGCTGTTTCGTGATCTCCAGTTAAACGTTGGTCGTTAAACTCTCCGTAAACCGCAATGTGCTCTTTAACCACTGGTCTAAATGCTTCGCAAATTTTCTCGTAAGTTTCTTGGCTACCACATGTTCTTAAAACAGTGTTAGAGAAGTTAGCGTGCATACCAGAACCATTCCAATCCATATCTTTACCTAATGGTTTTGGATGGTATTCAATATAATAACCATATTGTTCAGTTAATCTGTCAAGCAAATATCTTGCAATCCAGATTTCGTCTCCTGCTTTTTTAGCACCTTTAGCAAATAATTGAAATTCCCATTGTCCAGAAGCAACCTCTTGGTTAATTCCTTCAAAGTTTAGGCCAGCATCGATACATAAGTCTGCATGCTCTTCAACTAAATCTCTACCATGTGTATGTCTTCCGCCAACAGAGCAGTAATACATACCTTGTGGTGCAGGATAACCACCAATAGGGAAACCTAAAGGTAATTGTGTTTTGTTATCCATGATAAAATATTCTTGCTCAAAACCAAACCAGAAATCTTCATCTTCATCTTCAATAGTAGCTCTACCATTAGATACATGTGGTGTGCCATCTGCATTTAAAACTTCTGTCATTACTAAATAACCATCTCTTCTTGCAGGATCTGGGTAAATTGCGACAGGTTTTAAAAGACAATCAGAAGCGCCTCCTGAAGCCTGTTTAGTAGATGAACCATCAAAAGACCAAATTGGGCAGTCTTCTAATTTTCCACTAAAGTCATTTTCAACTTTAGTTTTACTTCTCATGTTTTGTGTTGGAAAGTATCCATCTAACCAGATGTATTCTAATTTAGATTTTTTCATGGTAAAAACTCATTTTAGTTATATGTTAAGGCAAATATAGAATAAAATTGAATTCACCTCTAAAAAAATATGGGTGTAATTGATAATTTTATTAAAAGAATGTTAATAACCCTGTTTTTTTTAGGGTATGACATTTTACAAGTGTTATTTTTTGTAAATTCGTAATTCAACTAATTAAAAAAAGAATATGTCAACATTAAGATTTCATGCTATAAAAGAATCATTAAAACGACGTCCTGTTGTAATTGAAGAAAAACAACGACGCTCAGAAATTTTTGGAAGCAATGTTTTTAATGAGTCTACCATGCGTCAATATTTAACTAAAGAAGCTTTTGAAAGTGTTAGTGATGCTATTAAATTGGGAAAAAAATTGATAGAATAGTTGCAGATCATATTTCTACAGGAATGAAAGAATGGGCTATCTCTAAAGGAGCAACCCATTACACACACTGGTTTCAACCTTTAACAGGTGCAACAGCAGAAAAGCATGATGCTTTTTTTGAAACTATTGGAGGCGGATTAGCAATAGAGAAATTTGGAGGCGGACAATTAGTGCAACAAGAGCCTGATGCATCAAGTTTTCCTAATGGAGGAATAAGAAATACCTTTGAAGCTCGTGGTTATACAGCTTGGGACCCAACGTCTCCTGCTTTTATATATGGTACAACATTGTGTATTCCTACCGTTTTTGTGTCTTACACAGGAGAAGCCTTAGATTATAAAACGCCTTTGCTTAGAGCATTACAGGCTGTAGATAGCGCAGCTGTAGCTGTGTGTAAGTACTTTGATAAAAATGTTAAAAAAGTAAATGCCTCTTTAGGTTGGGAGCAAGAGTATTTTTTAATAGATCGTGATTTAGCAATGTCTAGACCAGATATAGTGCAAACAGGTCGTACTTTATTAGGACACTCTCCAGCTAAAGGACAACAGTTAGATGATCACTATTTTGGGACAATACCAAATCGTGCTATGGCTTTTATGAGAGATCTTGAAACGGAGTGCATGCTATTAGGAATTCCGGTAAAAACTAGACATAATGAGGTGGCACCTAATCAATTTGAATTAGCACCAATTTATGACGAAGCTAATTTGGCTGTAGACCATAATTCATTATTAATGGATGTGATGGATAAAATTTCAGACAGACATAATTTTAAAGTTCTATTTCATGAAAAACCGTTTGCAGGTGTAAATGGGTCAGGAAAACATAACAATTGGAGCTTAAGCACAGATACTGGAGTTAATTTATTAGGACCAGGAAAAACACCTATGAGTAATCTTCAGTTTTTAACCTTTTTTATAAATACTATTAAAGCGGTATATGATAATGAAGAGCTGCTGCGTGCTGCAATTGCATCTGCAAGTAATGATCATCGTTTAGGAGCTAATGAGGCACCTCCTGCTATTATATCTGTATTTATAGGAGATCAGTTAACTAAAACTTTAAATGAGTTAGAAAACGTAACGGATGGCAAATTATCTCCAGAGGAAAAAACAGATTTAAAACTTAATGTTGTTGGTAAAATACCTGATGTATTGCTAGATAATACTGATCGTAATAGGACGTCTCCTTTTGCCTTTACAGGAAATAAATTCGAGTTTAGAGCGGTTGGATCTACTGCTAATTGTGCTAACCCAATGACGGTTTTAAATAGTATTGTTGCAAAACAATTAATCGACTTTAAAAAAGAGGTGGATACCTTAATAGAGAAAAAGGATATGAAAAAAGATGATGCTATCTTTAATATATTAAGAGAGTACATCAAAAAATCTAAAAACATATTATTTGAAGGTAATGGGTATGGTGAAGCCTGGGAGAAGGAAGCAGAAAAAAGAGGCTTAAGTAACAATAAAACGACACCAGAAGCATTAAAGGCTAAAGTATCTAAAAAAACTTTAGAGCTGTTTGAAGGTTTAGGTGTCATGAATAAGATTGAATCTGAAGCGCGTTATGAAATTGAAATGGAAGAGTATGTGCTTCGTGTGCAAATTGAAAGTCGTGTTATAGGTGATATTGCTCGTAACCATGTTGTACCTACAGCTGTTAGATATCAAAATATACTAATTAAAAATGTAAAAGGGTTAAAAGAAATATATGGTGCAGATTTTAAAAAGTTAGCAAAAGAACAACTTAATTTAATTGAAGAAATTTCTGAACACATAGCTTCTATAAATTCTAACGTCACAAAAATGACAGAAGCTCGAAAGAAGTCTAATAAAGATGAAAACATAGAAACTAAAGCATTAGCTTACTGTAATAAAGTTAAACCATTATTTGATGATATTAGATACCATTGTGATAAACTTGAATTGTTAGTTGATGACGAGTTGTGGCCTTTAACAAAATATAGAGAGTTGTTGTTTACTAAATAAATGTATAAATATTTATAAAAAAAGTCTCAATATTTATTGAGGCTTTTTTTATGCTCCATAATTCTGTTAGTCCGAGAAAATTATGAGATTATCGAAAAGTTGCTTTAAATATGCTGATTTATATGGTATTATCATTTTTTGATACATATAATATATATCTTTGAGATGCTATTAATCAATATATATTCAAAATGAAAAAAATCATTCTATGCGCATCTGCGCTAATGTGTGGGTCAGTCATGCTCGCACAATCAAACGTTAGTGATGTCGATCAAACTGGTGTTTCTAACGATTCTGACGTATTCCAACAAGGAGCAAATAATGACTCTGACGTAGATCAATATGGATCTGTTCCAGGTAACCCAAACAGTGGTGAAGCAAACGATTCTGATGTATTTCAATTAGGAAATTTAAACAAGTCTAAAGTTAAGCAAGCAGGAGATAGAAACCTTGGTGATGTGTATCAAGAAGGAAACAGAAACAACGCTCGTATTGATCAAGGTACAAGTGCAGCAGAAGATAATATAGCTTACACAAACCAATTTGGTAACCGAAACAAATCAGTTCAAATCCAACGTTTTGACAATAACTTTGGAGATATTGATCAAGATGGAAACAGAAATGTAGGACGACAAAATCAAAATGCAGTACCTAATCAGTCGGCAGGAAATACAGCTTACTTGACCCAAGTAGGAAACAGAAACTTTTCTAACCAAAAACAAACAGGAGGAGATAACTTTAGTGATGTAGATCAAATTGGTAACAATAATGAATCTAGAGTTTTTCAGGTAGGGATTAATAATTCTTCTTTAGTTGATCAAATAGGTAATTTAAACGATTCTTATGTATCACAAGATGGAGATGATAATGTTGAAACGACAAGTCAAACAGGAAATAATAATATAGCCTCTACTATACAAGATGGTGATCTAAACGATTCTGCAACGTTGCAATTAGGTAACTCTAATAGTAGTATGGTAAGCCAAATTGGTCTTTCTCATTTAAGTGATGTTTATCAATCCGGTAATTTTAATGCAAGTACAGTTGATCAGGTTGGTAATACACATATTAGTGATGTAGATCAAATAGGTGATTCTAATATATCTATTGTTACTCAAAACGATTAATATTAAAAAGTATTATTTTAAAAAAAGAGGGTTCTTTAAAGAATCCTCTTTTTTTTATGTCTATAAATTTTTATTGATGTAATTAATGTAAGGTCTATATAAAATTCTTCAACATGTAATTTGAGTTATTTATTATCTTTAAATTTCTTTAAAATTATCTTAGGAAGACTACTTAGGTTAAGGTGTGCTGTCTTACTACGGTTTTTTGCTCTTTTTTTATACGTAGTTGTACGTATATTCAAGTGTATTAGGGGTTTAGGTGTTATTTTGAATCTAAAAATATTGTAGGAAAATTCTCTTTAAAACATGCGTTTTAACGTGTAAATCTCAATTATTAACGAATATATAGTTAAAAACGCATGTTTTTTTGGTTATCAAATTTTAGGAGTGAATAAATTCTTTATCTTTGAATTGCTATTAATCAATATATATTTAAACATGAAAAAAGTATTTTTCAGCGCAGCTGCGCTAATGTGTGGAACAATGATGTTTGCACAATCGAACAACAGTGATGTAGACCAAATTGGAAACAACAATGGTTCAACGGTTACACAAGCTGGAATGACAAATGATTCTGACGTTGATTCAGTTGGAGATAATAACGTATCTTCTGTAGATCAAGACGGAACTTCAAACACTTCACAAGTTTTACAAGACGCTACTTGGCAAGCAACAGCTAATGACAATGATAGTACTGTAGAGCAAGACGGAACTTCAAATGACTCATTTGTATGGCAAGATGGTGATGACCAAACGTCGACTGTAGATCAAGATGGAACTTCTAACTCATCTTACGTAGACCAATACGGTACAGGAAGTACTAGTGCTGTTACACAAAATGGAGACAATAATGAAGCTGATTTATTTCAAGGTTATTTAGGTACAAATCACAACAGTGCTGTAAATCAACAAGGAGACGACAACACATCTTATACTTTCCAAAATGGTGATGCTAATGGTTCTCAAGTTGACCAAATTGGAGATGGTAACGACTCTGATGTTAATCAAAATGGTGATTTAAATGTTTCTGATGTAGATCAAGATGGTGATGATAATACATCTGAAGTAGATCAAGATGGAACTGCAAATGATTCATTTGTATGGCAAGATGGTAATGATAATGATTCAGAGGTTATACAAGATGGAGTTGGAAACATGTCTTATGTTGACCAATGGGGAGATTCAAATATCTCATCAGTAGATCAAGATGGAGATGGTAATGACTCTGAAGTTGAACAATGGGGTAATTCTAACGATAGCTCAGTAGACCAAATAGGAGATACTAATACATCTGATGTATTTCAATTAGGAGATTCTAACATTGCACGTACTTACCAAGGTGGTACAGATAACTTAAGTACTATCGACTCTGATGGAAATGGTAACTTCGCTGATACAGCACAACAAGGAACTTTAAATGATTCTTCTGTAGATCAAATAGGAGATGATAATGATTCTGAAGTTGACCAACAAGGTAACTCTAACGTTGCACGTACTTACCAAGGTGGTTCTGATAATGATAGTACAATTTTCTCTCAAGGAGATGATAACTTTGCAGATACAGCACAACAAGGAACTTTCAATACTTCTAGTGTAGATCAAATTGGAAATGATAACTTCTCTGAAGTTGATCAACAAGGTAATTTTAATGGATCTGGAGTTTCTCAAACAGGAAATGATAACATGTCGGATACATTCCAATCGGGTGATGCAAACGGATCTACAACTATTCAAACAGGAAATACTAATGAGTCTTACGTTGACCAAATAGGGACTAATAACGCTTCTTTTGTATCTCAAGTTGGAGATTTAAATGATTCTGATGTTGACCAAAATGGAATGCTGAATAACAGTACTGTTATGCAAATGGGAGATAGTAATGCTTCAGTTGTTGCACAAGATGGTAGTAATAATGGTTCTTTAGTAATGCAATTAGGTGATTCAAATACTTCTAATGTGGATCAGGATGGTACTTTTAACACTAGTGGTGTTGCTCAAATAGGAACGCTACACTTATCAACTGTTACTCAAAATGGTAACAATAATACAAGTGGAGTTGCACAAGGTGGAACACAACACATAAGTGATGTTAACCAATTAGGTGATTTTAATACAAGTACAGTTATTCAAACTGGTAATACACACGTAAGTGATGTTGATCAAATTGGTAACAACAATTCGTCTACTGTAACTCAAATGGACTAATTAGTTGTCTTTTATAAAATAGATTATTTACTAAAATAATTATAAGGTATAAGAGCATTAATTTGCTCTTATACTTTTTATAACAGATTTATTTTATAACTTACATGTAGTAACACAGTTAAAACATAAGACTATGAAAACAATATTTAAAATTTTAATAGTTGCCTTAATTCTTATATCTAGTAATACTCTTACTGCTCAAACTTTTGAAGCTCAAGAAGAGAGTCAGTTGTCGGGTTTTGATACACAGGCGTCACAAGAAAACTTTTTACTTAATCAAAGTGCTTCAAACTTAAATTCAGCATCAACAAATAATGCAATCTTTATTGCTCAGATTGGAGATAATAATGAAGCGGTAAGTGTCACAAGATCTACACAAAGTAATATTAATATAATCCAAAACGGTAACGATAACCTTACTGTATTAGATATTAATAGTACTAAACTTGTTGAAACGGTAATACAAAATGGAGATAATAATACAGTTTTTGATTATAGTCCTTTTAAAACAGATATAAAAAACACAACGATTAATCAAACTGGGAATAACCAAAATTTGACCATGTTTGGATCAAATTCTTTATCAGAAAAAATTAAAATTTCTATGCAAGGACAAGACCAATCAATCATAATTAGAAATTTTTAAAAAATAAACCATTATGTTTTTATGTGAATTCAAAAAAACAATGGTATTAATTGTTGTCTTTTTTTATGCTATTAACGCTCACTCGCAATCGTATAACACGCAAGTTGAGGCAAAGCTGATAGTTACCCAAGACAATGATATTATTAATATAAAGGGCGTTGCTATTAATAAAATGCAATTGTCTAAAAGTATATCTTATAAATTATCTGTTTTTAAAACAGATAAAAATCAAAACAAATCTAAAAACGAGCAAAGCGGACAATTAGATTTAAATGCAGATCAACAAAAAGATTTGTCAACAACATCCATTAATTTTGATCAAGAGACAAAGGTGATAATTCTACTTTTAATTTTTGATTCAACAGATAATATTATTGGTATGGATAGAATCGTTTATAACGATAATGAAGACAATAATCTTAATGTTAAAAAAAATATTGCAGAAAAAATTGATGATATTAGTCTCAAAATTTCTGCGCAATTAGTAAACAATGAAGTTGAGGCTAAAATAGAAACAGCTCAACAAAATGACTTTACAACCATAAAAGCTACAGCTTTCAATAAAACCGAAATTACAAAAAGTTTAATCTTTAAATTAATGGTTTTTGATAAAGAAGAAAGTGTAGATAACCTTCTTGAAGACAAAAAGCAACGCTTTATTATATCTGCCAACCAAAAAATAGAACTTGCTGAGGCTTCATTTAATATTATTGGAGATCAGCCAGTTATTTGCGTCATGCTTATTTATGACTTAGATAATAATTTGATAGGTCAAGATAGAGTAGTTTACAATGATAAGTCAAATTTAGATATAGAAAATAAACAAAAATTATTAGATAAATTAAAAGAGGAACAGGCAAACTCTCAAGACGTCAATAAAGGTAAAAGAGATGGTTTAGAGTTAAAAGGAATCGTAGTTGAAGACACAAAAACAAAACCAGGTAGGGACTTTTACAAGTTATTTTATGCTTTATACACTCAAAATAATATTAACGGGAATAAAGTAGTGACAATCAAGGAGGTATTAGCATTAGGTAGAAACACGAAAATAGAGGTTATTGTTGGAGATGATGAGATTTTTTCGTTTTTTGTAAGACCTAGTCTTGAGTATTTAACTAAAATGAATGATTACGCGATAATTAACGTGTATAAACATTTTAAAAAACTTGAAAACGAATCTAAAACAATTAAACGCCATTAACTTTTTAGACATGAAAAAATTACTAATAATTTTAATTTTCTCGGCTAGCTACTTCTGTGTTGGTCAACAGTTATCTTATAAACCTATAAATCCAGCATTTGGAGGAGATACTTTCAACTATCAATGGTTATTAAGTTCAGCTAATGCTCAAAATTCCTTTACAGACCCAAAAGCAAACCAATCAGATGATGATAGCTCATTAGCAGCATTTTCAGAAAACCTTAACAGGCAAATATTAAGTCAGTTATCTAGATCTTTATTTCAAACCCAATTAGGAGAAGGTCTACAAGAAGGAAATTTTAGTTTTGGTAGTTTAGCATTAGAAGTATATGACTCTGCAGAAGGCTTAGTCATTAATATTTTAGATACAACTACTGGAGAGCAGACACAAATTATAGTCCCTAATTAACCACTTAATTATCTATCATGCTTAACTATAGATCTGCATTTGCAGTCATATTATTTTTATTATTAACCAGTTGTGGTGCTTTTTTTAACCAACCTTATAAGCAAGAACGAGCGAGGATTGGTGAAACCTCTCCAGTTGCGCAAAAGTTAAAAGAGTTTCCATTACCTCAAAATCCGGTTGTAGCTGGAGTATATAACTTTAAAGATCAAACAGGTCAGTACAAAGCTGTAGAAAATGGAAGTACTTTTAGTACAGCAGTCTCTCAAGGAGGTACAACGATGTTAAATAAGGCTTTAGAGGACTCTAAATGGTTTACAGTTATTGAAAGAGAAAACTTGGGTAATCTTTTAAACGAAAGAAATATAATTAGATCTACTCGAGACGAGTATAGGAAAAACCAAAACCCAAACGAGCCAAATATTGAACCATTATTATACGCAGGGATATTATTGGAAGGTGGTGTTATATCCTATGATACTAATATTCTAACAGGTGGTGCAGGAGCAAGATATTTAGGAGTAGGTACTTCTACACAATATAGACAAGATAGGATTACAGTGTATTTAAGAGCTGTATCTACGCAAACAGGACGCATTTTAAAAACAGTTTATATTTCAAAAACAATCTTATCTCAGGCAGTATCTGCAAATCTGTTTAAGTACGTTAAATTTCAAAGACTACTGGAGACTGAAATAGGTTTTACTAAAAATGAACCTGTCCAATTAGCCATGAAAGAGGCTATTGAAAAAGCGGTAGAGGCTTTGATTATTGAAGGAATAAAAGACGAATTATGGTTGCCAAGATTAAGTGAGGAAGCTACAGCTAAACTTGTAGAAGACTATGATGCTGAAAAAGATGAAGCTATAACTACAGAGTTATACGATCGTTTTTTAACAGAAAGAAGAGGCGATTACGCAATTACAGCAGCATTAGGAGGTACATTAATGAATGGTGATTTGGCTAATCCTCAGCTAGCTTTTAATGGTAAATTAGGATTTAAACGTAAATTAAATCCATATTTAGGATTAGATTTTTCTTTTAATAAATTTAATTTAGAAAATAAAGAAATGTTTAATGAAGGATTTATGTCCTTTGATTTAAATTTAGAATATAAAATCTTACCATTTGACAACCTAACACCTTACTTGTTTGGCGGTATTGGTACAAATGCTTTGGACTATTTTAACACCTTAGACCCTAAATTACAGGCAGGTTTAGGAATAGAGTATTTAGTAAAAGATAACATAGGAATATACGTGTTTGGAGAGCATAACTTAGTATTTTCCGATAAATTGGATGGTGTAGTGTCTGGATCCATTGACGATATGTTTTATCGTTTTGGGTTAGGTGTTAATATTTATTTATCTACACCAAATACTAAATTTAATCAACGTAAAGAGTTAGAGCGTCTTAAAAAGGCAGAATTTAGAGCCTTGAAAAAAGAAAATCGTAGACAAATGCAAGAAAAAAACAAGTTAGCACGTCCAATCAAAAAAGATAATTAATCTGTTAAATTTTAGTTTAACATTTAAAAAAGTGAAACAGATGAAAACATTTTCAAAATATATAAGTTTATTAGTCATAATCTTACTAGTCGTTGGTTGTAGTGAAGACAAAGTATCCTTTAGTGGTACTGGTTCAATAACAGGAAAAGTGGTTTCTAAAGGAGATAATGTACCACTAGAAAATACAAGAGTGTCAACAAACCCTAGTTCTAGTATCGTTTTTACAGATGCTTCTGGAGATTTTGTAATTAATAATGTTGCAATTGGCACTTATTCTGTACAAGCACAAAAAGATGGCTATTTATCAAAGTTTGAGTCAGCGACTGTTACTGAGGATAATAGTGTAAACGTGATTTTTGAGCTAGAAGTAGAAACCGCTAATAATGACGCGCCAAATGCACCAATTTTAGTGACACCTGCTAATAATGCGATTAATCAGACCTTAACTGTAGATCTAACTTGGGTTGGGACAGATCCTGAAGATGATGATTTAGTTTATCAAGTTCAGATATTAAACGACCAAAATTCAGATGTTTTAAATTATACAGACCTAGTAGATACCACATTGACGGTTACAGGATTAGACTACGGAATCAAATATTTTTGGCAAGTTTCTGCTTCAGACAATATTAATGATCCGGTTTTAAGTGAAACGTTTAACTTTAAAACCATTGAGTTTCCTACCAACAGAGTCTTTTTTACTAGAAAAATAAATGGTAATAATGTTATATTTTCTGCGGATTCTGATGGTAATGAGTACCAATTAACATCATCAGGTAGTAATAGTTGGAGGCCAAGAAAAGCAAGCAATATTGATAAGTTAGCATTTTTAAGATCAAATGGAGGTCAAACACAAATTTATACTATGGATCTTAACGGATCCAATGTGGCTCAGGTAACTAATAGTATTTCAGTTAATGGCTTTAATTTAGAAGAACTAGATTTTGAATGGAAAGATGATAATACAAAATTTGTATATCCAAATTTTGATAAGCTATATCAAATAAATGTAGATGGTTCAGGGTTAACTCAAATCCATCAGACATTAAACGCTAATTTTATAACAGAGGTTGATTGGAATCAATTTACACAACGTTTAGCGATTAAAACAAATAATGCTTCTGGTTATAACGTAGAGATTTACACGATAAATAATTCTGGTACAATCTTGGACTATGTATTACAAGGCGTTAATGGTGCTGCTGGAGGATTAGACTATTCTTTTGATGGAACAAAGTTATTATATACATATGATGTGTCTGGTAATCAAAATACAGATTACAGACAATTAAATAACCATATGTTTATTTATGAAATAGCGACTTCTGCTATTGATGATATATCATTAAATAAACCTGCTGGTACTAATGATTTAGATCCTAAATTTTCACCAAATGAAGCTCAGGTAATTTTTGTTAATACGTCAAATGATGGAATATCACAAAAAGACATAGTTGTAATTGATGTATTAACTACTAATGATAGAACCTTATTTTTAGAAAATGCAAAAATGCCAGATTGGAAGTAAATACTTACTTTACATCATTTTAAATAGAAAAGCACACATATTACTTGTGTGCTTTTTATTTATAAATATCTTTGTAGCCTAACACAACACAATGAGTTCCGAAATTTCTAAACGCTACAGCCAAAGAGGTGTATCTGCTTCAAAAGAAGATGTACACAACGCAATTAAAAATATTGATAAAGGTTTATTTCCTAAAGCTTTCTGTAAAATAGTGCCTGATTATTTAACCAACGATTCAGAGTATTGCTTAATTATGCATGCAGATGGAGCTGGCACAAAATCGTCTTTAGCCTATATGTATTGGAAAGAAACAGGTGATCTTTCGGTTTGGAAAGGTATTGCACAAGACGCATTAATCATGAATATTGATGATTTGTTATGTGTTGGTGCAACGGATAATATCATGCTGTCATCTACCATAGGAAGAAATAAAAACTTAATTCCAGGCGACGTTATTTCAGCAATAATAAATGGGACAGAAGAGCTAATAGAGGATTTAAAATCTTTTGGAGTAACCATCCATAGTACAGGAGGTGAGACTGCAGATGTTGGAGACTTAGTCCGAACTATTATAGTAGACTCTACCGTAACAGCAAGAATAAAACGAACTGATGTTATAGATAATGCTAATATTAAAGCAGGAGATGTCATAGTTGGTCTAGAAAGTTTTGGTCAAGCAACTTACGAGAAAAGTTATAATGGAGGTATGGGAAGTAATGGTCTGACCTCTGCTAGACATGATGTTTTTAGTAAGTATTTGGCAGATAAATATCCTGAAAGTTTTGACGCGTCTGTACCAGAAGATTTAGTTTACTCTGGTCAAGTAAAGCTGACAGATAAGGTTGAAGATTCTCCAATAGATGCAGGTCAATTAGTGCTTTCGCCAACTAGAACATATGCACCTATTATAAAAGAAATATTATCAAAATATAATAATAAAGAAGTGCATGGTATGGTGCATTGTAGTGGAGGAGCGCAAACAAAAATCCTTCATTTTATAGATAATCTTCACATTGTAAAGGATAATTTGTTTCCTGTACCACCATTGTTTAAATTAATTCAAGAACAATCTAAGACAGATTGGAAAGAGATGTACCAAGTGTTTAACTGTGGACATAGGATGGAGCTATACGTATCACCAGAAATTGCACAGTCTATTATCGAAATTTCAAAATCATATAATGTTAATGCTCAGGTGATTGGAAGGGTAGAGGCTTCAGATGCTAAAAAGCTTACAATAGAAAGTCAATACGGAACGTTTGTTTATTAATTACAAATGAAAAATTAAAAGATATGAAAGGCTTTATCTTAATATGCTTAATGGTTTGTGTAAATAGTGTATTTGCCCAAACAGAACAACCAGTAAATCCACAAAACCCAGAACAACCAGTAAAAGTTTTGGATACAGTAAAATGGAGACAATTAAATAAACTTGGGTTAGACATAAATGAAGTCACCTTTGTTAATTGGAATGCTGGAGGAGCAAATTCAATATCAGCATTATTAGCCATAAAATCTAGTTTAAGATATAAAAAAAACAACCTAATTTGGTTTAATGAAGTTAGAACGCGTTATGGTGTAAATAAACAAGAAAACCAACGTTTAAGAAAAACTGAAGACGAGTTAGAGCTAATTTCTACCTTAGGTTTTAGAAAAGACACTATTACTAATTGGTATTATTCTGGACGTTTTAATTTTAAAACTCAGTATGCTAATGGATATAACTATCCAAATAGGGATAATGCTATTTCTAGATTTATGGCACCTGGTTACTTGTTTGTTGGAGGCGGAGTGGAATACGGTAAAAACATCGAAAAATTATCATTTTATATGTCTCCATTAACCTTTAAAGCAACCTTTGTGTTAGATCAGGAATTAGCGGATAAAGGTACTTTTGGTGTCAGTCCTGCAATTTTTGATACACTGGGTAATAAAATAGTAGATGGTGAAAATGTAAGGACAGAAATGGGTGTTTTAGTTACAAATTCTTATGAGACTCAGGTTTTAGAAAATATTTATCTTAAAAATAGAGTAAGTTTATATACTGATTATTTAAATAGTTTTGGTAATATAGATGTAGACTGGGAAGTCGTCTTTGATTTTAAGGTTAATGATTTTGTAAAAGCAACCTTAGGATCACACTTAAGATATGATAATGATGTTAAGATTATTGAAGAAACAGAGATAGAAGACGAATTTGCAGAAAAAGGAGCCTCAATACAATGGAAGCAACTTTTAGGTATTGGAGTGATAGTTGATTTTTAAAATTATAAAGACTTATTGAAAACTAAACAAGCTATAAAAATTTTCACTTTAATTGTTGTTATTTTAAACATAGCATCGATAGTCTTTTTGGACTTTTTTAATAGCCAAATTGTTAGACTCGTTTCAAGTTGTCTCTTTTTATTGTTATTTGTTTTTTATAAAATAAAAGATAAAAATCTAATTGGTTTTATCTGTTTGTTGATTGTCGCAGATGCTTTTGATTTGTACTATCTTCAACCATTTATAATTGAAACCTATTCGGTAATTAAAATGTTGGCATTCTCTTTATTATGTGTCAATTTATATAAAAAATTTAAACACCAAAAGCTAGGTAAAACTATTACTGGCTTATTTGTAGTTGTTATCATTATTAACCTATTAATTGGTTATAAAGCAGTATCCGAAACATCAACATTATTAGATTATAGTCAGTTGTTGTCCATTCAATTATATTGGATTGTATGCGTTATTTCTGGTGCTTTAGCAGCTAAATATTATTTTTGTGACGACTCCAATAAAGCGGTTTATTTTGTTGGGTTTACATTTTTATTCATTTTCACAGATTTAAGTGGTTTTATAGCTAATTTTTTTGAAGCCTATGCTTTCTTTTTTATTGAAAGACTCTTGTACTATTTAGCCTTTATGTGCTTAGGGTATTATTTGTTTTTTGCTTCTGACATAAATATTGAAAAGCCTTAATTTTTGATTTTATAAGACCAAATGTTTAGCATTTTAAAAAAGGAAATTTTAAATAAATGCTTTATTGTAAGCAAACAATATTAAAGTATTGCAAATTCATAAATTATCGTATTTTTGTTTCACAATTTTAGAAGAAGATGTTAGAGAAGTTACAAATAGTTAAGCAACGTTTTGATGAGGTTAGTGATTTAATCATTCAACCTGATGTTATCACAGATCAAAAGCGTTATGTAGAACTAAATAAAGAGTATAAGGATTTACGTTTATTAATGGATAAGCGTGAGATATATATCGAATTTACTGAAAATTTAAAAGAAGCTGAAGAAATTATTGCAGATGGTAGTGATGCCGAAATGGTAGACATGGCTAAAATGCAATACGACGAAGCTAAAGAGGCAATACCAAAACTAGAAGACGAGATCAGAGTGTTATTAATACCTAAAGATCCTCAAGATTCTAAAAATGCAGTGGTTGAGCTTCGTGCTGGAACAGGTGGAGATGAAGCTAGTATTTTTGCAGGAGATTTATTTAGAATGTACACCAAATATTGCGAAAGCAGAGGATGGAAAGTAGATACTGTAGATTATAGCGAAGGTACAAATGGAGGTTTTAAAGAAATCCAATTTGAAGTCACAGGAGACGATGTTTACGGAACTTTAAAGTTTGAAGCTGGTGTGCATCGTGTACAACGTGTACCACAAACCGAAACTCAAGGACGTGTGCATACAAGTGCAGCAACTGTAATGGTTTTTCCAGAAGCTGAAGAGTTTGATGTAGAAATCAACCCTAAAGAAGTTCGTGTAGATTTTTTCTGTTCTTCTGGACCAGGTGGACAATCCGTAAATACAACATATTCTGCAGTACGTTTAACGCACATTCCAACAGGATTAGTAGCGCAATGTCAGGATCAAAAATCACAACATAAAAACAAAGAGAAAGCTTTTAAAGTATTACGCTCGCGTTTATATGATATGGAGTTGGCTAAGAAAAACGAAGAAGATGCAGCCTTACGTGGTACGATGGTAACCTCTGGAGATAGAAGTGCTAAGATTAGAACTTACAACTACTCGCAAGGACGTGTTACGGACCACAGAATTGGTTTAACATTATACGATTTACAAAACATTGTAAATGGAGATATTCAAAAAATTATTGACGAATTACAATTAGCTGATAATACAGAAAAATTAAAAGCTAGTGACCAACATATTTAATAACAAGCCTCTTTATTGAGGCTTTTTTTATAACATGACAACACAACAACTACTAGAACAAATACACATCAAAAAATCCTTTTTATGTATTGGATTAGATGTCGATTTAAACAAAATTCCTAAACACTTATTACAAACCGAAGATCCTATTTTCGAGTTTAATAAAGCTATTATTGATGCAACACATCACTTATGTGTATCTTATAAGCCTAACACTGCATTTTACGAAGCTTACGGTTTAAAAGGCTGGAAAGCATTACAAAAAACGATAAACTATCTTAACGATAAGCATCCAGAGATTTTTACAATAGCAGACGCTAAACGTGGTGATATTGGTAATACTAGTACAATGTATGCAAAAGCTTTTTTTGAAGACTTAGCGTTTGACAGTGTTACTGTTGCTCCTTACATGGGAAAAGATTCGGTAGAACCATTTCTGGCTTTTAAAGACAAACACACTATTATGTTAGCGCTAACCTCTAATCAAGGTGCTTTTGATTTTCAAACTAAAACAGTAGATGGTAAAGAGCTGTACAAACAAGTACTAGAAACCTCTAAATCGTGGGTAAATGCTGAAAACCTAATGTACGTAGTTGGTGCAACTAAGGCTGAGTATTTTGCAGAAATTAGAAAAATAGTTCCAAATAGTTTTTTACTAGTTCCTGGTGTTGGCGCTCAAGGCGGAAACTTACAGGATGTTTGTAAATATGGTATGAGCGATAATGTTGGCTTATTAATAAACTCGTCAAGAGGAATTATATATGCTTCAACAAACGAAGATTTTGCACAGGCAGCAGCTACAAAAGCAAAAGATTTACAGCAACAAATGGAAGTTATTTTAAATACTAAATAAACAATTAAACGTGTCGTCATGCTGAATTTATTTCAGTATCACATTATTTAAGTAATAATAGTAATGTTATGTCGTACCGTCAATCATAATGCTGGACTTATTTAATAAAAATAATATCGCCTTGTAACGTCATGCTGAACGTGTTTCAGCATCTCATTATTAAAAACATCACGACAATTTTAAGCCATAACTAAATGACACTTACAGACCAAATAGGTAATTCACTTAACATAGATGCAACACCAATACGCATCATCTCGTTAGTGCCTTCTCAAACCGAATTGCTCTATGATTTAGGTCTAGAAGATAGTATTGTTGGACTTACTAAATTTTGTGTACATCCCGTACATTTAAAAGGAGATAAGCAAATTGTGGGAGGAACAAAGCAAATTAATCTTGAAAAAATTAAGGCATTAAAACCTGATATTATACTTTGTAATAAAGAAGAAAATACGCATGATATCGTGTCAGATTGTCAAGCTATTTGTCCTGTACATGTTTCAGATATTGTAACTGTATTAGATTGCTTAGATTTAATAAAGCAATATGGTCAGCTTTTTAACAAACGTGATAATGCTAAAAAGATTTGCGAAACTATTGAAACTAACTTAAAAGAATTTCAAATTTTTATAAAAGAAAAAGCCAGTTTAAAAGTAGCCTATTTTATTTGGAAAGATCCTTGGATGGTCGCTGCTAACAGAACATTTATAAATCATTTGTTACAATTAAATAAATTTGAGAATATATACGCTAACCTAGATCGTTATCCAGAGGTTAATATAAAAGCAATGCAGCTAGAAGGCAATCCTGAGGTTATATTATTATCTAGTGAGCCTTATCCTTTTAAAAAGGCACACGCTTTAGAAGTTAGTCATGCATCAAATAATGCAAAAGTTATTTTTGTGGATGGCGAGTATTTTTCGTGGTATGGTTCTAGATTACTAAAAGCGTTTGATTATTTTAAAAAATTAAGAGACCGTTTGTGATTGTTCTCTTGCTAAAAATTTTAACCTATTTAGCTTATTTAAAATCTTAATAGCTTTAAATGCAGATACGTCACTTTGTTCGTGATCTGTTTGCTTTAAATTATAAGACTGTTCTATAAGCTGTTTGTATCGCTTATTAAGCTTATTTTGATGTTGTTTTAGTAAATTTAGTCTGTCCATGGTCTTAGGGGTTGGTAATTAGACATTTAAATTACTTTTTTTATTGATATAAACAAAATAATTAGCGATTTTTTGGCACAAAAAAAGAGCCCATTCTTAACCCTAAAAATAGACTCTAATTACTAACTAAACTAACTCTGCATCAAAAACGAAAGTGTGCTTTCTAATACGATGCAAATATCTAGCTTATATTTTGTTTCAATGTTAACTTAGTATTATTCTAAGTTTAATAAAAGGGTTAATCTTGTAAAGCAAATACTTTTTGTAATAAAGCAGTTGTTCTAGAGCCAACTTTGGTTCTAATTTCTTGCTCTTCAACAGCGATCATAGTGTAAACACCTTTTAAAGCTTCTCCAGTAACATAATCTGTTAAATCAGGATTAACATTATTTGTAAAAGGGATAGCATTATATTTATTAATTAAGTTAGCCCAAATTTGGTCAGCACCAACTTTATCAAATGAGGCCTTAATAACTGGGTTAAACTTGTCATATAAAGCAGTTTGTGTTTTGTTACTTAAGTATTGCGTTGCAGCATCATTACTTCCTAATAGGATGTTTTTAGCATCAGTAAAAGTAATCTCTTTAACTGCATTAATAAAAATTGGTGTAGCCTCTCCAACAGCATCTTCTGCAGCTCTGTTTAATACTTTTAAACCTTCATCAGCAAGATTACTTAAGCCAATATCTCGTAAAGCTTTATCAACTTTTTGTAATTCCTCTGGAAGTAAAATTTTAACTAATTCGTTTTTAAAAAAACCATCTGTTTGTGTCAATTTAGAAACCTGTTTGTCAATACCTAAGTCTAAAGCTTGTCTTAATCCTCCAGCAATATCTAAGTCGCTAACACCACCAGCTTGCGGTAATTGGTTAACAACTTGCTGTAATTCTGCGCAAGCAGTAAAATTTAAAACAATTAGTAAGGCTAATATTTTTTTCATGTTATATAATTTAAGGCACAAATATACCTATTAATAGGATGCGTTTTTAATACAAAAACTGCGTTTTATTTTAATTTTCTTTTTTTATGAATAAACACAAGGCTTAAAAGAACGAGATAAATGATTTTTACGAAAAAATAACAGTCTTATTATTAAACACCATTACTTTTCGTTTAAGATGAAGCTTTATAGCATTTGCCAGTACAATTTTTTCTAAATCACGTCCCTTGGAAATTAAATCTTCAATTGCGTGTGTATGTGATACTCTTGCAACATCTTGTTCAATAATCGGACCAGCATCTAAATCCTCTGTCACATAGTGACTAGTCGCACCAATAATTTTCACACCACGTTTGTAGGCAGAATGGTAGGGTTTTGCACCAACAAAAGCAGGTAAAAAAGAGTGGTGTATATTAATAACCTTATTGGGATATTGACTTATTATTTTATTAGATACAATTTGCATATAGCGAGCCAAAACAATAAAATTAATACCATGTTTTTTACAAAGTTCTAATTGCTGGTCTTCAGCTTTGGCTTTAGTCTCTTTAGTAACTGGAATATGATAAAACGGTATATTAAAACTGTCTGCAATGGGTTTTAAAGAGTTGTGGTTACTAATTATAAACGGAATGTCTACGTCTAATTCTCCAGAATTGTAACGTCCTAATATATCATATAAACAATGGTCATATTTGGATACAAATAGTGCCATTTTTGGTTTTGTTTTGGCAGAGTAAATACGCCATTTCATTTTAAAACGATCGGCTAACTCGTGTTTAAAAGTAGCCTTAAAAGCTTCGGTATTAAATGTGTTTTGTTCAAATTCGCTTTCCAAACGCATAAAAAAAATGTTTTGTTCTCTATCAACATATTGGTCTATGTAAACAATGTTACCATTATTATTGGCAATAAAATTTGTAACACTTGCAATAATTCCTGATTGGTCATTACAATGGATTAAGATCGTTAATTTGTTCATTTTCAGTTGGTATTAGCAACTAAATTTACTGTAAATTTATCGGGATAATTATTTGTTTTTAACTTTTAGATAATTACAGATTATAGAGCAATATTTTTGAATATTCCGTAAATTGCAACCTCAAAACCCATTATATTTTAAGAATGACACAAGCAACACCATATAAACCAAAATATAAAGTTAGAATTGTAACAGCAGCAGCCTTATTTGATGGTCATGATGCGTCCATAAATATTATGCGTCGTATTATTCAATCTACAGGAGTTGAGGTAATTCATTTAGGACACGATAGAAGTGTGGATGAAGTTGTAAATACCGCAATTCAAGAAGATGCTAATGCTATTTGTTTAACCTCTTACCAAGGTGGTCATAACGAGTATTTTAAATACATGTATGACCTTTTAAAAGAAAGAGGCGCAGAGCACATCAAGATTTTTGGTGGTGGTGGAGGTGTAATCTTACCTTCAGAAATTAAGGAACTTATGGATTATGGTATTGCCAGAATCTACTCTCCGGATGATGGTCGTGCTATGGGATTACAAGGGATGATTAATGATTTGGTTGAACAATCGGATTTTGCAATAGGTGATACTTTAAGTAATGAGTTGGACATTTTGCCTACTAAAAATCCTAAGGCAATTGCCAGAGTGATTTCTTCTGCCGAAAACTTTCCTGATGTAGCTAAAGCGACTTTAGATAAAATTCATATTAAAAATAAAGATTCTAAAACACCAGTTTTAGGAATTACAGGAACAGGTGGTGCAGGTAAATCATCTTTAGTAGATGAATTAGTGCGTCGTTTTTTAATCGATTTTCCAGAAAAAACTATTGGTTTAGTGTCTGTTGACCCATCAAAACGTAAAACTGGAGGAGCACTTTTAGGTGATAGGATTAGGATGAATGCAATCAACTCTCCAAGAGTATACATGCGTAGTTTGGCTACACGTCAGTCCAATTTAGCTTTATCCAAATATGTAAACGAAGCAGTTCAGGTTTTAAAAGCTGCGGAATACGATTTAATTATATTAGAAACCTCTGGAATTGGACAATCTGATACAGAGATTATGGAACATTCTGACGTGGCTTTATACGTTATGACTCCAGAATTTGGTGCAGCTACACAATTAGAAAAAATCGACATGCTTGATTTTGCAGATTTGGTTGCCATTAATAAATTTGACAAACGTGGCTCATTAGATGCGCTTCGTGATGTTAAAAAACAATATATGCGTAACAATAATCTTTGGGATATACCACAAGATCAATTGCCAGTTTATGGTACTATTGCGTCGCAATTTAATGATCCAGGGATGAACACGCTTTACAAAGCCATTATGGATAAGTTAGTAGAAAAGACGGATTCGGTTTTAAAATCGACATTTGAAATTTCTCAGGAAATGAGCGAGAAGATTTTTGTTATTCCACCATCACGTACACGTTACTTGTCTGAAATTGCAGAAAGTAATCGTGGTTATGACAAAACAGCAAACACGCAAGTTGAAGTTGCTCAAAAACTTTACGGAATTTATAAGACTATTTGTTCAGTAATGGATGTCACATCGAGCGCAGTCGAGATGTCTCTTATTAGTAAGCAAGGTCTTGATCAAGATGAAATCCTGAAGCAAGTTCAGGATGACAAAAAGGATTTAATTAAAATGCTTATTGCAGAATTTGACCGTGTAAAATTAAACTTAGATCCTTATAATTGGGAAGTAATTACAGGTTGGGATGAGAAAGTTAATAAGTACAAAAATCCGATTTATAGCTTTAAAGTAAGAGATAAAGAAATTAAAATAGAAACACATTCTGAGTCGTTATCACATTTACAAATTCCAAGAATAGCTTTACCAAAGTATCAAGCTTGGGGTGATTTATTACGTTGGACGTTGCAAGAAAATGTACCAGGAGAGTTTCCATACACCTCAGGATTATATCCATTTAAACGTACTGGAGAAGATCCAGCACGTATGTTTGCAGGAGAAGGTGGACCAGAACGCACCAACAGACGTTTTCATTATGTAAGTGCAGGATTGCCAGCAAAACGTTTGTCAACCGCTTTTGATAGTGTAACGCTTTACGGAAACGATCCAGATTTAAGACCAGATATTTACGGTAAAATTGGTAATGCAGGAGTTAGTATTTGTTGTTTAGACGATGCTAAAAAACTGTATTCAGGTTTTGATTTAGCAAACGTAATGACGTCGGTAAGTATGACCATTAATGGTCCTGCACCAATGTTATTAGGATTTTTTATGAATGCTGCCATAGACCAACAATGTGAGTTTTACATTAAAGAAAACGGTTTAGAAAAAGAAGTAGAAGCTAAAATAGCTAAGATTTATAAAGGTAAAGAACGTCCTACTTATAATGGCGACTTACCAGAAGGAAACAATGGTTTAGGATTAATGCTTTTAGGTGTTACAGGTGATCAAGTATTACCAGCAGATGTATATGCAGAGATTAAAACAAATACCATTGCTCAAGTTAGAGGTACAGTTCAAGCAGATATTTTAAAAGAAGACCAAGCACAAAACACGTGTATTTTCTCAACAGAATTTGCATTACGTTTAATGGGAGATGTGCAGGAGTATTTTATAGAGAATAACGTTCGTAACTTCTATTCAGTATCAATTTCTGGATATCATATTGCAGAAGCAGGTGCAAACCCAATTACGCAATTAGCATTGACATTATCTAATGGTTTCACTTACGTAGAATATTATTTAAGTCGTGGTATGGACATCAACAAATTTGGTCCAAACTTATCATTCTTTTTCTCAAACGGAATCGATCCAGAATATGCTGTAATTGGTCGTGTAGCACGTAAAATTTGGGCAAAAGCAATGAAGCACAAATATGGTGCAAATGCAAGAGCACAAATGTTGAAATATCATATTCAAACGTCTGGACGTAGTTTACATGCTCAAGAAATTGACTTTAATGATATTCGTACAACGCTTCAAGCTTTATACGCTATTTATGATAACTGTAACTCATTACACACTAATGCCTATGATGAGGCTATTACAACGCCAACTGAAGAATCAGTTAGACGTGCGATGGCTATTCAATTAATCATCAATAAAGAATTAGGATTAAATAAAAACGAAAACCCAATACAAGGGTCTTTTATTATTGAAGAATTAACTGATTTAGTTGAAGAAGCTGTGCTTTTAGAATTCGACAGAATTACAGAAAGAGGTGGTGTTTTAGGAGCAATGGAAACCATGTACCAACGTAGTAAAATACAAGAAGAAAGTTTGTATTACGAAACGTTAAAGCATAACGGGAAGTTCCCAATTGTTGGTGTAAATACCTTCTTAAGTAGTAAAGGGTCACCAACGGTTGTTCCTGCGGAAGTCATTAGAGCAACAGAAGAAGAAAAGCAATTCCAGATTAAAACGTTATCTAATCTTCATGAGGCAAATGACACAAAAGCATTGCTTAAAGATTTACAAGAGCGAGCGATTAACAACGAAAATATATTTGAAGCGTTAATGGATGTTTGTAAAGTCTGTAGTTTAGGAGAAATTACTTCAGCGTTGTTTGAAGTTGGTGGTCAGTATCGCAGAAACATGTAATTTTATTTAAAGAATATATATAATAAGGGCAACTGTTTTAGTTGTCCTTATTTTTTTCAAGTAAATAAAGTTTTAAAAATTCATGTTTGCTATAGCTTTTGAAACTTCATCTAATTTAATTGTTAATTTATTGAATAAGTTGTCAAATTCAATTAAGAATTCAGAAATATATTTTTTTGATATTTTTCCATTTGAATTCATTACTACAATCATTTTTTTTATTTCTGCTAATGTGTTTTTTTCTCCTGTAGTATAATGAGTTACATTTCTTATTTCTGCATGAGCAAAACTATTTCTAATAGATGCTAGTTTTAGTAAATCACTGAATGTTGTTTTATCTATTAAATCAAGACTACTAATTAATTTGACTTTTTTTCCAAACTCAAGAATTGAGCTGTTCAATAAAATGTTGTTGAAATTATTCAGATTTTTTGGACTAAAATAATTTGTAATTATCTGATCAATAGTGATTTCTATTGTGTTTAGTTTTTGGATGGTATAACCTCTTGCTTCTTCAGTTTTCATATAAAAATTATTAATTTGAAGTTTTATAATTAAAAATAACCTAAATAAATAACTCACATTCAATTTAAAAGTAAAGTTTGTTTATAAAATTATTATTATTTTAAAATTTCAATAAAAAAATGTAGATGAAACACACCTTCAAAGCACAAGTAAAATGGACAATTAATGATGGTGAAAGTACAAGTAATCCAAGAGCTTTTAGTAGAAATCATAAAGTAACCATTGCTAATAAAGTTTCGGATTTATCCGTGTCTGCAGCAAAACCATTTAGAGGAGATGACACGTTATACAACCCAGAAGATTTATTATTATCAGCTTTAGCATCCTGCCACATGATGTCTTATTTATACGTTTGCGCGCAAAACAATATAGAGGTAATAAGTTATACAGATGATGCAGAAGGCGATTTGGAAGTGAATGCTTCAGGAGGTGGAAGTTTTAAAACAGTAAGATTAAAACCTGTTGTAACTATAAAAAATGAAACTCAAAAAGAGTTAGCGGAAAACCTTCATAGTAAAGCAAATCAATTATGTTTTATAGCAAACTCATGTAATTTTCCAATAACACATTACGCTAAAATTGTAGTAAAATAATTTCATTTTAAAAAAAGACTTCAAATTTGCATCTTTTTTTAGGTAGTCACGTCTATTATATGAGCCCATAAAAATAGATATTATGAAAAATATAAATTGTACTTGTGACTGTGACGGTTGCTCTAAAGGAAATTGTTTTAACTGCACATGTAATACGTGTACTTGCAATAACTGCAACTGTTAAGTATGACTTAAAAACAGTATTAATAACGCTAGTTTAGGTAACTTTATACCAAGATTAGCGTTTTTACATTACAATCGATATGGATACTAAAGACATTTGGAAATTACATGCAGACGATATCAAATATTTTATTTTAAGTAAAGTAAAAGATGAGGTAATTGCGGACGATTTATTGCAAGAAACATTTATAAAAGTACATACTAAATTAAATACTTTAAAAGATGAAGATAAGCTTAAATCGTGGCTTTTCTCTATTGCTAGGTATACCGTTTTGGACTACTTTAGAAGTAAAAAATTGGTGTATGAAACAACAGATGAAGATTTTATTTTTGAAGAACAAAAACTAGAACATACTGAAGCTGATTGCTTACATGGTATTATTAAAAGTTTACCTGAAAAGTACAGAGAACCTCTACTTTTAAGTGATGTAAAAGGCTTAAAGCAACAACAAATTGCAGACCAATTAAATTTAGCCTTACCTACTATTAAGTCACAAATCCAACGAGGTCGAAAAATGATTGCTCAAGGTTTTGTAGATTGTTGTGATTTTGTAATTAATGACCAAGGATTTTTGGTTGGTGAAGTTAAAGACAAAGCAGACTGTAAAATGTGCCATTAATTACTACCTTTGTAATCTACAGTTTACACTAATATTTACATATCATAATTACATAAATGTCTTTCAAAAAATACCATCCTTCATTAAAAGAAAATATTGAAAAAGCAGGTTTTGAAACCACTAACAAGTTTCAAAAAGAAGTGATGCCTTTAATTAAGGCAGGAACAGATCTTTACGCAATAGGACCAAAAGGATGCGGTAAGACTACTGCTATGATAATTAGTACCATTCAAAAATTAGGAGCCGAGGCTTTTGAGGATTCGCCAAGAGCAGTAATTATAGCTAAAGACAAAAAAACGACCTTAGAATTAAAAGAACGTTTTGAAGCTTTTACTAAAAGAACAGATTTACGTATTTACTGTGCTTATGAAGAGCATGATTTAGAAAAACAACGTGAAGAGGTTTATTATGGTGTGGATATTTTGATTGCAACACCAAAACGTTTAAGTAAATTGTATCATTTAAATAGTCTGCATTTAGGAGAATTGAAGCTATTTGTTTTACACGATGCCGATTTTATTACTAGAAATAATTATCACAATTACATTTTAAGATTAAGCGAAAGCGCACCTAAAGCTAAGTTTGTGATTTTTTCTGAAACCTTTAATCCTAAAATTAAAGCCTTTCAAGACTCATTTATGTATAATGCAAGAGTAGTTGATTTTTCTTAAATAATTAAAGTGTCAACATCCAAGTTGTTTGCAATTTTCTAAATTTTCTAATCTCTCTTTTTAAAATTGGTAAGTAGTCTTTACCATTGCTGTTACAAGACTCTAGACGACTACAGTTTTTATACAGCCTATTAGTTAGACGGTTTACGGATGCTATATGTCTGTGTTTTTTGTCACGACAATGCTCTAACTCTGCATTAATAATTTCTGGAGCTAAGGATACCGACTGTTGTACAATATCACCTGATACATAAATATTGGCATCTTCTTTACCATCATCGTATAAGTATGCTAAATCCTGATTTAAATAGCTGGAAATGCTTCTAGATAAAACAAAAATTTGCATAGCCTGCTTATATATAGGCAGTTCTGACAGATGAGAAGGAATTGGAGCCGACATTTTAAGTTTTAATTTTTATCAAAAATAACGACTTACCAGTATTTTTAACTTTCGATTTTAAAGTATTAGTGTATATTTACTTTAAAATTTAATATATTTTTAAAATATTATTTAAAAATGAGTATAGATAAATTGAATTGGAAAATTTTGAAATGTTTACAGCAAAACGCTAGGCAATCCAATGCTGCTATTGGTCGTCAGGTGGGAATAAGCTCACCTGCTGTATCAGAGCGGATAAAAAAAATGGAGGATTTAGGAATTATTCAAAATCATATCACATTGATTTCTCCTTTTGAAGTCGGTTATCAATTAAAAGCTTTAATTACTTTACAGGCGTTTATGGGTAAATTAAAACCGTTTTTAGAAAAAGTAAAAACCCTTGATGAGGTGGTTAATTGCTACAGGATTACCGGAAATGAAAACATAGTTATGGAAGTGGTTTTAAAAAACCACAAGCATTTAGAGGCTTTTATTGATCAATTAATTATTTATGGCGAATGTAAAACGCAAATAATTTTATCTCATGTAGTTAAAAACAATGCTATAAAGCCAGTTTAAATTCGCCAAGGTGGATTTTTTCTATGTTTTCCTGCTTTAAATAATATAATGTTATTTCCGTCAGGATCTTTTAAATGCGCTTCTGTCCAAAGCCATGACTTGTCTTCAATATCAGATGTAAAAACTATTCCTTTTTGTTTCAGTTTAAAAACTAAATCTTTTAAATTTTCATCCTCAAAATATAGCGTTGTATTATCACTAGGTCGCATATTTATATTTTGGTGTATAGAAAAAGTAGCGTCACCATCGGGACAAGTAAATCTAGCATATCTTGGTAGTGCGTCAACGATAAGTTGCAGTCCTAAACGTTTATAAAATGTGACGGATTTGTCTAAATTTTTAGAGGATATGGTTACTTGATTTAAATTCATTTAGCTAATTTTTTTCCTTTCATAAACTGTTTTAATAGGTATAATAAAAACATGCATAAACCTCCTAATAAGGTCATGATATACCAAGTGTTATCAAAACCAACACCTTCAACAAGTTCCATACCTGTTTTGTGACCAAAGATATGTGCAAACGAAAATGCTATCGAGTATAATGCCATATATTCACCTTGATTTCCTTTTTTAGCTTGTTGCAAAGCAAAAGCATTAGCAAACGGAAATGCTATCATCTCACCAACAGTCATTAAAAACATACCAAAAATTAAAATGCCTGACCAACTTGAAAAGTTAAGTATTAAAAAGCTAGCAGCAGTTAAAAACGCGCCAAATAAAATTAAAGACGTTTTTGCAAAGCGTGTGTTTTCTAAATACTTAATTAATGGCATTTCTAATAAAAATATAAAAAAACCATTGGCACCAAGTAATAATCCAATTTGCAGCTCGCTTAAATGATGTTCTGATCTATAGTATAAAGGCATTGTAGAAAAGTATTGCAAGAAGATAAATCCAAATAAAAACAAAGCAAACAAAAATATTATAAAGGGTTTGTCTTTATAAGCAGAGTATGGGTTGTCTACATTAATTTCGTCTTGTATTCTTGCCTTTTTAGGATTTAATACATTAATTAAAACAAATGTAGCCGCAATACAAGTGATGCCATCAACCCAAAATAATCCTCCATAACCCAATCCAACAATAATTAAACCACCAATTGCAGGTCCTGCTGAAAACCCTAGATTAATTGCTAATCTAATTAAAGTAACGCTTCGTGTTTTGTTTTCTGGTTTACTGTAAGCGCTTAAAGCAACAAACATAGCAGGTCTAAACATGTCTGCCACTATCATTAACGCAAAAATACCCAATGATAATGTGTAAATGGTTTTAAGATATTGCAAACCAATAAACATAAAGCCTGATATAAATAGGCTAAATACCATAATTTTGTAGTAACCAATCTTGTCTGTTAGTTTACCTCCTAACCAAGATCCTAAAACAGATCCAAGCCCAAAAGCAGTCATTACTGTACCAACGTTTGATAAGGTAAATCCTAAATCTTCTGTTAGGTATAAAGATAAAAATGGGATTACCATTGTACCTGCTCTGTTAATTAGCGTAATTAACGATAGCCACCATACTTCTTTTGATAGTCCATCAAAAGTGTTTATGTAGTTGTTAAATAGTTTTTTCATGGTTTGGTTGTTGTTATAAATGTAAAAAGTCCAACGGTTAGGTTGGACTTTTTTGTATTGTATAAATTGATATTTACATCATCATAACATATTACAGCGCCAACTACCTGTGTTTCTACAAGAGGTTTGTTTAGATAAATATGTAATGACTAATTTCATTTTTAATAAATTATTAGACCAAAGCTAAACAAAATTTTGAATAAGTTGTATTTTTGAGTTGAATTTTTAAAGTATTCATATTTAATAGAGTAACGCATGAGATATATTATATTGTTATTTGTAATAATCACAAATTTAAGTTGTGCGCAAGATAAATTACCATTATTAGGAGATACAGATTACCAACGACAGATGAATGCAGATTTTAAAGATGCAGCCAAGTCACCTTTAACAGATAGAGATCGTAAAATATTTAGAAGTCTAGATTTTTTTAAATTTGATAGCATTTATATGGTTAATGCAGATTTTAAACGCACACCTGATGAGACGCCTTTTAAAATGAAAACCACCACAGATAGAGAAGTAGATTATATTAAATATGGCGAAGCTACTTTTACTATTAAAGATAAAATATTAAAATTGAATGTCTATCAAGATTTAGACATGGCTAAGGAAGTAGGTCAAGAGGAAGCTTTGTTTTTACCCTTTATGGATAATACTAATGGTGTTGAAAGCTATAAAGGTGGACGCTACATAGAGGTTAAATTGCCTAAAGATGACAAAATATATATAGATTTTAATAAAGCTTATAATCCCTATTGCGCTTATAATAAAAAGTACTCTTGTCCGATAGTTCCTTCTGAAAATATTTTATATGTACGTATTGAAGCAGGTGTAAAAAAATACACAAAAGCTTAACTAAAATTGTTTAGCTAACCACATTCCCAAAAAGACTGCTAAAAAACCAAGAATAAAACTAGCGATTGTGTATAAAGCAAAACTAGTAAAATCTCCAGCTTTTAAAAATACATGGTTTTCATAAGCAAATGTAGAAAAGGTTGTAAATCCACCACAAAAACCAGTAGCTAGTAACAATGTTTGGTTGTTACTAAGTGTATTATTTTTTAGAGCAAAACCTAATATTATACCTATAAGTAAACTCCCTAAAACATTGGCTAAAAAGGTTCCGTATGGGATTCCGTTTTCTGTATTATTAAGTGCTTTGCCAATAATATAGCGTAGGACACTTCCTAAACCACCACCTACAAAAACTAAAACAAGTTGTTTCATTTAATGACTTAAAGTTGTGTTATTATCTAATATTATAGGTAAATAAATTTCTGTAATCCAATCAGCTGGGTTAGGTGTGTCGCTTGGGTCAGTGACGTATACTTCTAATGCAACACCAGTTTCATCAGGTACCAAATTAATATCTGTTTGATATTTCATGGCTGTATTCCATGCTTCTTCTAGATGTGTATAATTTCCCTTTAAGGTTGTTTTTAAAGCGTCAAAAGGAGCTAGTTGTCCAGTTAAAATTTCGCTATCGGTTGTAATAACCCTATCGCTAGTTGGCATAGCACAAGAAAAAATGACTGCATTGTTCTCTAAATCCCATTTATGATATATAACAAAAGGAGCTCCTGCTGGTTTTATATTGTTGTCTGTAAGGTATTGTTTGACTTCAGGTAGCATTTGCTGCATTTTAACTTTAAAATTTTCAATTTTACTTGATGTTGTATTGTACAAGTAAAAACCACCACCATGTTTAGTTACACCATTTACTTTGACATTATAAACTGTCATGCTTTTTACTACCTTTTGGTCTAAAAGCTCTAAGCCTCTGTCGTAGTATGGTCCAATTTTACTATCCATGCCACCTGTAAAAGCAGCATAAGCTTTAAAACCAAAAGGTAAATCTTTACCAGAAATTGTCCATTTTACATCAGTACTACCATCTGCATTTGGTATAAAAGTCCAAACAACGTCAGAACTTGGGTAATCAGCAAACTGCATGGTTTGTGTAATGGACTTATTAGGATTGGTATCTATAGTGCGCATGGTACCTGTTTCACCATTATCAATCCAAGAGTAAGAACCATCAATACCTTTTGTTTGTTCTGGATAATTAATAGTCATTTCTGGTTTTTCTTCTGTCCAAGCATTCCAATCTTCCCAGTTTTTAAAATCTATCACTTCATTATATATTAAACTAGCAGGTGCTTGAATAGTTCTAGTTCTTGATACACTAAAATCATTAGGTTGTACTGCAATATAAATAGCTATAGCTATGATTGCAATAAGCAATAAAAATAAAAGGTATTTTAAGTATTTCATTCTTAAAAATTAAATGGTTGTTATTTCAAAGATAATCAATTTACAATTTGTTAAATTCTTATCTTTAAAGACTTTTAAAAAACTATTTAATTATGAAATTAAAATCAATATTAAGTGCTGCATTTGTTGCGACACTATTATGGTCTTGTGGTAATGACAAAGCAGAAAAGCCAACGACCCAAGAGGAACCTAAAGTAGAAACTGCTTTTAACTTTAATGTAGAAGAATTTGCAGATATTAAAATACTACGCTATCAAATTCCGGGTTGGGAAAAACTAACCTTAAAGGAACAAAAATTAGTGTACTATTTAACACAAGCTGGTTTGGCAGGTCGTGATATAATGTGGGATCAAAATTACAGACACAATTTAAAAATTAGAAAAGCATTAGAAAACGTGTATAGCAATTATAAAGGTGATAAAACATCAGATAATTGGAAGGCTTTTGACGCTTACCTTAAGCGTGTGTGGTTTAGTAATGGTATACATCATCATTATTCTAACGATAAACTTAAACCAGAATTTTCTCAAGAGTATCTAAAGGAAATTATGTCAGAAACAAACACAACATTAGCAGGTGAAGCTTTTGATGTAATTTTTAACGACCAAGATGCTAAAAAAGTTAATCAAGCTAAAGGAGTTGATAATGTCTTAGAAAGTGCAGTTAATTTTTATGGACCAAATGTGACTAATGCAGATGTAGAAGCGTTTTACAAAAAAATGAAATCTCCAAATCCAGACAAACCATTATCATACGGATTAAACTCGCAGTTAGTAAAAGAAGATGGTGTTTTAAAAGAGCGTGTTTATAAATCAGGTGGTTTATACGGTTCGGCAATTGATCAAATTGTAAATTGGTTAGAATTAGCAAAAGGAGTAGCTGAAAACCAAGAGCAAGCTACAGCCTTAGGACTTTTAATTAGATATTATAACACAGGAGATTTACAAACTTGGGATAATTATAATGTGGCTTGGACAGCAGCAACAGCTGGTAATGTAGATTATATTAATAGTTTTATTGAAGTTTATAATGACCCATTAGGTTATAGAGGGTCTTATGAAACTATAGTACAAATCAACGATTTTGATATGTCTCAAAAAATGGCAGTTTTATCTGAAAACGCACAATGGTTTGAAGATAATTCTCCTTTAATGCAAGAACATAAAAAAGAGAACGTGGTTGGTGTAACGTATAAAGTTGTAAACGTTGCAGGAGAAGCTGGAGACGCTTCACCAAGCACACCAATTGGTGTAAACTTACCAAATGCAAACTGGATTCGTGCAGCAGTTGGAAGTAAGTCAGTGTCCTTAGGTAACATCATTCATGCCTATAATAATGCAGGAAGTACAGGTCGTTTAAAAGAGTTTGTAAACGATGATCAAGAGTATGAGTTAGAAGAAAAATATGGTCAAATAGCAGATAAATTACACACTGCTTTACATGAAGTTATTGGACACGCGTCAGGACAATTAAATCCAGGTGTTGGAGAAACTAAAGAAACACTTAAAAACTATGCTTCAACTTTGGAAGAAGGTCGTGCAGATTTAGTAGGATTATACTATTTATACAATCCTAAATTACAAGAATTAGGATTAGTTGACGACTGGAAAAGTGTTGGTATGGCTGCTTATGATGGTTACATACGTAATGGTTTAATGTCTCAATTAATAAGACTTAATTTAGGAGATGATGTAGAAGAAGCACACATGCGTAACAGACAATGGGTAAGTGCTTGGGTATTTGAAAAAGGTCAAGCAGACAATGTTATTGAAAAAATAACAAGAGACGGAAAAACCTATTTTAATATTAATGACTACGATAAGCTACATGACTTATTTGGGCAATTACTGCGCGAAACACAACGTATTAAATCTGAAGGAGATTATAAAGCGGTTGAGGATTTAGTAGAAGGTTATGGTGTAAAGGTAGATCAAGCAATACATGCAGAAGTTTTGGAACGTAACAAACAATTTACATCACCTCCTTATAGTGGATTTGTAAACCCAGTTTTAGTACCAGAAACTAATGACGCTGGAGAGATTACTGCTATTAACGTAACACAACCAGAAAGTTTTGATGGTCAAATGTTATTTTATAGTAAAAACTACAACTTTTTACCAGAAGAAAATTAAAATTATAACGCTTTCGCGGAAATTAAAAAGCCTTAATCTAATTTAGATTAAGGCTTTTTTTATATTATAATTATAAGATGTTTTTTACTTAAAAATTACTTTAATAGCGACAATCATACCAACAAAAGCAAGAAAAGCTAATAGTATCCATAGGACACCTTTATAATGGACTTTGTGCAAGTTTAGATCCTTACGGTACATTCTAATCAGTACAATAATAAATGCGATAGCGAATAAAATTCCAAAAACGATTTGTCCTTTACTAAACATAATTTATTTTTAAGCAAAATTAGTAAAACTAAGTACTAACTTCAAGGAATAAAACAACAATTACATGCAAGATAAAATACAGGCTGTAAAAGCATTTCATACCGCTTTTAAAATAGGACACAGAGAAACACCTAAAGCAGATTTAGGTCTAGATAAAAACCTACTGCGTTACGAGTTAATGCGAGAGGAAAATGAAGAATATTTAGAAGCAGCAAAAAATAACGACCTAGTGGAAGTAGCAGATGCTTTAGGAGACATGCTATACATATTGTGTGGTACGATAATAGAACATGGTATGCAAGATAAGATAGAAGAAGTCTTTGCAGAAATACAACGTAGTAATATGAGTAAATTAGGAGAAGATGGAGAACCTATTTACAGAGAGGACGGTAAAGTACTAAAAGGTCCAAACTATTTTAAGCCTAATATTAAAGCAATATTAGACAAGTAATATATAATAATTACAACAAAAAAAAGCAACCAAATGGTTGCTTTTTTAGTTATCTAAAATTAGATAAAACTATTTATTAAAATTAAAGTTTAACTCGCCATCCAAAAGGATCTTCAGTTTTATTAGTTTGTATATTTATAATACGTTGTTTTAATTGTGACGCAAATGATTGGTCTTGCTCTGGTATTTCAAAGTCTTCACCTCTAAAACCAAAGCCGGAAATTGGCGAAATTACTGCAGCAGTTCCAGCACCAAACATTTCTTTTAAGCTACCGTTTTTAGCAGCATCAACTAACTCGCTAACTTTTACTTTTCTTACTTCAGTTTTTATACCTTCAGCTTCAGCTAATTGTAGGATACTTTTTCTTGTAATTCCATCTAAAATCCTATCACTAACTGGAGAGGTTAGTAAAGTGTCGTTGATACGTATAAACACGTTCATTGCACCAGCTTCCTCGATATATTCATGTGTAGTATCATCTGTCCAAATAACCTGTTGGTATCCTTTAGCTTTTGCTAATTGTGTTGGATAAAATTGTCCAGCATAATTACCACCAGCTTTAGCAAAACCTACACCACCATTAGCACTTCGTGAGTAAGTTTCTTCAATTAAAACATTTACTTTTCCAGAAAAATAAGCACCTGAAGGTGCAGTACAAATGATAAATTTATATTCGTCAGCAGGAGAGGCATGAAACCCTTTTCCTGAGGCAAAAATAAAAGGTCTAATATATAGTGAGCTACCTTCGTTAGTTGGAATCCAATCTTTTTCAACTTCTAAAAGCGCTTTTAATCCCTCAAGAAAATAATCTTCCGGAACTTCAGGAATTGATAAACGTTTAGCCGAAATATTTAAACGCTTTACGTTCTCTAAAGGTCTAAACATAAACACATCCTCAGTAGTATCCTTATAGGCTTTCATACCTTCAAAAATAGACTGACCATAATGAAAAATTTTGGCAGATGGATCTAAAGTAATTGGGCTATATGGTACAATTTCTGGCAGTTGCCATTTACCATCTTTATAATCACAAGTTAGCATATGATCTGAAAAAACTTGTCCAAAAGCTAAATTGTTAAAATCAACAGTGCTTAGTTTTGAAGTTTCAGTTCTAGTAATTTTTATGTCTTTTTTGGTTAAAGTTGCCATATATTGTGGTTGAATTTCTGTTACAAAAATACAGAAATATATATTAGAAAGTATGCTATTACGCTTAAAATACTATCTTTGGGTAACAAATTATAATAGAAATCACGATGAAAAATTATTTAATCTTATTTGCATTATTGTTAACAATAGTAGCTTGTAAAAATGAAACAAAACAAGACGACACAGTTAAAGACGAAGTTGTTACTGAAACGGTTGAGGTGAGTTACAAATCTTTTGGTAAAGAGATTAATGCTGATGACGCTGTTGCTTCTTCATCTATGCTTAGTCACTACGCAGACATGAAAGCAGGAGACAGTATCCCAACTAAAGCAACTTTAAAAGTAAAAGAAGTGTGCCAAAATAAAGGTTGTTGGATGACAGCAGACTTAGGAGATGGTAATGACGTTATGGTAAAATTTAAAGACTATGGTTTTTTTATGCCAAAAAATATTGCAGAACAGGAGGTTATTGTCAATGGGTTGGCTTTTGTTGAAGAAGTGTCAGTAGAGGAGCAACGTCATTACGCTGAAGATAAAGGTGCAGACAAAGCAGAAATTGAGGCTATTACTGAGCCAAAACGTACATTTTCATTTTTAGCTGATGGTGTATTATTAGTAGAAAAACAATAATATGAAACCTGTTTTTTGTTTTATAATTCTAGTCTTTTTTATATCATGTAAAGACAATGCTAATAAGGCTGTCAAAGCAGAGGTTATTTACGACATGTATGTACCTTCAGAAATGTCAGTTTTAATGAAAGAGCTGTATGCATTTAATCTTGAGCTTAAAAAACAGGTTGTAAAAGAAGAGGATTTAACACCTTTTCCGGAACAATTTTTAAATATTCATACTGCCCAATTATCAGACTTTAAAGCAAGAACCGAACGATTTAAAAGTTTTTCTAATATCTTTTTAACCGCTCAAAAGGAGATTTATAACAGTAGTTCTGATTTAAGTTTAAAAGACAGGTTTAATAATACGATTAATACATGTATCTCTTGTCACAGTTTAGAATGTACAGGACCAATTCCTAAAATTAAAAAACTTTTAATCTCACAATAGGTTGAAACCAATAATCGAAATTACAAAAGATGGTTCTTCAACGCTGTTGCACCCAAAATACAAAGCACATTATCATTCTACTTCTGGAGCAATAGAAGAGTCTGATTTTGTCTATCTTAAATCAGGATTGTTTTATTTTTTGTCTTCTTTAAAAAGTCAAGAAGTAACACAATCCTGTTCTATTTTAGAGCTAGGTTTTGGATCTGGACTTAACGCCTTTAATACGCTAGTTAAAACAGAAACACTACCACTAACCATTAATTATGTTGGTGTAGAGACGTTTCCGGTTACCATGGATATAATTAATCAATTAAATTTTCCAGAAGAATTATTGGTTCCAGAACAGCAAAACATATTTAATACAATGCATGAGGTCTCTTGGGACATACCACATAAAATAACACCAAGATTTACACTAGAAAAAAGAAACCAAGACATCTTTAATTTAAAAGCGAATAATCAATTTGATGTTATTTATTTTGATGCTTTTGGACCAACCGAACAACCTGAATTATGGACAGCCTCTATTTTTAAAATTATGTTTGAAGCACTTAAACCCAATGGTGTTTTAATGACCTATTGCGCTCAAGGTGCTGCAAGACGTGCTATGCAAAGCGTAGGTTTTAAGGTAGACCGTCTTCCTGGTCCACCAAGTAAACGACACATATTAAGAGCTGTAAAAGAAGCCTAATTAACTAGTATAATTTATATTATTTTACTAAACGTTAAAGCTTACTTAAAGCAATTACAATTAGTCAGACTTATTCGTATTTTTATATAAAAAAGAATGCGCATATTAATTACAGGAGCAACAGGTTTAATTGGTAGCGAAATTGTAAAACAATGTCGTTTAAATAATATTGCTGTTAATTACCTTACTACAAGTAAATCCAAATTAGAAACAGACCCAAACTATAAAGGGTTTTATTGGAATCCCTCAAAAAATGAAATAGACACAGCATGCCTAAATGAGGTTGATGCTATAATACATTTAGTAGGAGCTAGTATTTCAAAACGCTGGACAGCGTCTTATAAAAAAACAATTATGTTAAGTCGTGTCCAAACATCACAATTACTTTTTGATACGCTTAAAAATCATCCTAATCAGGTTAAACAAATTGTGTCTGCTAGCGCAATTGGTATTTATCCAAGTTCATTAACTAATTACTATTCAGAAGATTTTGACACAGTAAGTTCTTCGTTTTTAGGTCAAGTGGTAGAACAGTGGGAGCAGGTTGTAGATGCCTTTTCTACTTTAAATATTATGGTGTCTAAAGTTAGAATAGGATTGGTACTATCTGCAAAAGGTGGTGCGCTTCCTGAAATGGCTAAACCAATTAAATTTGGAGCAGGAGCAGCTTTTGGATCTGGTAAACAGTGGCAATCATGGATACATATTACGGACTTGGCTAATCTGTTTTTACATGTACTAGAAAACAAATTAGAAGGTGTATATAATGGTGTAGCACCAAATCCAGAAACTAACAAGCAATTAACAAAATCTATTGCACAACAGTTAAAAAGACCTTTGTTTTTACCTAACATTCCAGAGTCTTTAATGAAACTAATTTTGGGCGAAATGCATATTTTGTTATTTGAAAGTCAACGTGTAAGTTCTAAAAAGATAGAAGATACTGGATTTAGTTTTGAGCATTACAATTTGCAAAGTGCTTTGCAAGAGGAGTATTAATTGTTTTAAGTGAAATTATTACTGTCTTAAATTTTTAATTCTTTCTAGCAAAGTAGGATGAGAATAATGCATAAAAACATACGCTGGATGTGGTGTTAAATTGCTTAAACTGTTTTTAGATAATTTTTTTAAAGACGTAATTAAAGGTTCTGCTTTGTAGGTTGTTTTTGCGAAATTATCGGCTTGATATTCAAATTTGCGCGAAAACCAGTTCATTAATAATCCTGTGATTTCAGATAATGGCGAATATAAAATTCCGAAAGCAATCAGGCCTATATGAAAACTTGGTGTTGTAACACCTAATGCTTCGCTCAACATTGGGTTTCCTATTAAAAGCGATAAAACAAATAAGGTAAATCCAGTTAATAGTACAGAGGTTACTAAGTTGAAAATTATGTGTTTCTTTTTGTAATGTCCAACTTCATGGGCTAAAACAGCAACAATTTCTTCTTCATTTAAATCATTAACCAATGTGTCATAAAGTGTGACACGTTTTTCGCTTCCAAAACCAGAAAAATAAGCGTTTGCTTTTGTGCTACGTTTAGAGCCATCTATAATAAAAATTTTATCTAAATTAAAACCAACAGTATTAGCATAGTCAGAGATGGCAGTACGCAAACTGCCATTTTCCAATGGACTTTGTTTATTAAATATTGGCACGATTAGTCTTGAGTAAAATAGATTTACAAAGACCGTAAATACGGTTATTAGCATCCAAGCATATAACCAGAATTTTGAGCCTGTAGTTTGATAAAACCAGGTTAAAGCACCTAATATTAAACCACCAACCAAAATAGTCATCATCCAACCTTTAATTTTGTCTATGATAAAGGTTTTTTTTGTGGTTTTATTAAACCCAAACCGTTCTTCTATAACAAAGGTTTTATAATAAGAAAAAGGTGTAGTCAACACATCGCTACCTAACATTATTATTCCAAAAAAAATAAGTGTTACTAAAATAGAATTATTGGTTAACTGTCTTGCCAATTGATCTACATATGCAAAACCATCAAAAAAGAAAAACCCTAAAGTTAGTAGTATAGAAAACGTTGAGGTAAGCAATCCAAATGTATAGTTAGTCGCTTTGTAACGTTGTGATTTTTTATATTCTGCGTCGTCATAAACATCCATTAGCTCGTTAGGCAAAACATCATTATAGTGTTTTGCGTTAAGCGCATCCAGAATTTTATCTATTATAAAACTTATAATTAGTATGGCTATTAAAATGTAAAATAAAGTGGTTGCAGTCATTTGTTTATTTAAAATTACGCTGACGTTTAGCTTCAAAAATTAATATTCCAGCAGCAACAGACACATTCATGGAGTCTATTGCACCTTGCATTGGTATTTTTATATTTTGTTTAGACGCTTGTCGCCAAGTCTCACTTAAACCATCAGCTTCAGTACCAACAACAATAGCAGTTGCTTTGCTATAATCTTGTTCGTGATAATGCACAGCATCTTGTAAAATGGCACTGTAAATAGCAATATTATTTTTATTTAAAAAAGTTATAATATCTTCAGTGCTACCTGTCGCAATTTGGTTAGTAAAAACACAGCCAACGCTAGAACGTACGATGTTTGGATTGTACAGGTCTGTTTTTGGATTTGCAATAATTACAGCATCTACATTTGCAGCATCTGCAGTACGTAAAATGGCACCAATATTGCCTGGTTTTTCAGGTGCTTCAGCGATTAAAATTAAAGGATTGTTATTGTTAAAAACAACAGATTCTAATTGATGTGGTTTGCTTTTGGCAATAGCGATTATACCTTCCGTAGTTTCACGATAGGCTATTTTTTGGTAAACTTCTTTTGAGACTTCAATAATATCTATAGTCTTAGGTAAATCTTCAAGTTTTGTAATGTCATAAATTTCGGGTAAGACTAAAATAGTTTGTATGGCATACTGTCCGTTTAAAGCCAGCTGAATTTCGCGTTCACCTTCTAAAACAAACGTATTTG
The DNA here is from genome assembly GCF_055808135.1 of Olleya sp. KJ81-1. NCBI lineage: Bacteria > Pseudomonadati > Bacteroidota > Flavobacteriia > Flavobacteriales > Flavobacteriaceae > Olleya > Olleya sp. KJ81-1. The sequence goes on from NZ_CM147854.1 coordinate 94,578, forward strand.
TTTTTTTGCGTTCACGGGATTTTTCTTTAAGTAAAACAATATGTTTTATTAGTGGATTTTGAGTGCTACTTATTTCTTTATTTGCCATTTTAAATGTTTAAAACCCTAATTATATTTCATCACAAATTTAAGCTAAATCTTGCAGTCTACAAGACTGATGCATTATCTAAAATTTATTTTGATATTTAGGTGTAAATACATAATAAATACGCTATAAAATAACAGATACTTTAAAAATTGAAGACTTATAAAAAATATCAAATTGCTACCTTTTTTTTGTAAAGAAATGTGATTAATTTCGACTTACTTAAGAATACTAAAAACCATTATTTAAATGAGAAAAATACTTTACACATTATCACTAGGTTTATTTTTGTTTTCATGCAAATCTGAAACAAAAACCGAAACTCAAACTGTGACAAACGAAGCAGAAAAAGCACCTACAGAAAAAGCAGTTAAAGAGACTAACAAATATCCGGAAAATTTAACTAAAGTATTTAAGGCACATGGTGGTTTAGAGCTATGGAAATCTATGCGATCTTTAGAGTTTACGCAAGAGAAGCCTGATGGAAAAGAAGTTACAACTACAGATTTATACAATAGAAAAGCCTTGTTAACATCTCAAAATTATGCTATTGGTTTTGATGGTCAAAAACCATGGTTATTAAATAAAACAGATAAAGAATATAAAGGTTATGATCCTAAATTTGGCTATAACTTAATGTTCTATTTTTATACTATGCCTTTTATTTTGTCTGACGACGGAATTAAATTTTCTGAAGCAGAAGCACTTACTTTTGAAGGTATAACTTATCCTGGAATTAAAATATCTTATGATAATGGTGTAGGCGCAACACCAGAAGATATTTACATACTATATTATAATGCCGAGACTTTTAAAATGGAATGGTTAGGTTACACAGTAAACTTTGTGCCAGGAATTGATACTAAAGAGTTACATTTTAGACGTTATGGTGATTGGCAAGAAGTAAACGGTTTACTTTTACCAAATACAATTACAGGTTATGGTTTTAAAGATGATAGGCCAACAACACCTAAAGCTCCTAATGTTTTTACAGATGTAAAGTTGTCTACAACAGCACCAGATGCAGCAATGTTTGTTAAGCCAGAACAAGCTAATTTTGTAGACTAATTTAAGTTATATATTATATTAAAAAGCTTCAGTATAATACTGAGGCTTTTTTTGTAAAGAATGTAATAATTTACGACTTAACTTTCTACTCATAAATAAAATATATTATAAATGAAACAATTACTGTATACCTTATTTTTAGGATTAATGCTTTTTTCTTGTAAAAGTGAAGTTAAAAAAGAAACTATATCTGAAACTGATTATTCTAAAGAAACATTGGATGTAACGACTTCAATCTATCCAGAAAATATATCTAAAGTTTTTGAAGCTCATGGAGGTTTAGATAACTGGAATCAAATGCAATCTTTAGCTTTTACCATGACAAAGCCAACAGGTAAAGAAGTGACCACAGTTAATTTAAAATCTAGAGAATCTGTAATTACTACCCCAAATCACACGCTAGGTTTTGATGGTAAAGACGTGTGGTTGGATTCAAAAAATAAAGAGGAGTATCAAGGTAACCCTAAGTTTTATTATAACTTGATGTTTTATTTTCATACAATGCCATTTGTGTTAGCTGATAATGGGATTAATTATGAAGTAGCTAAACCATTAAGCTTTGAAGGAGTGGAATATCCAGGAATAAAAATTAGTTATGATAATGGTGTAGGAGCATCTTCTGACGATGAGTATGTATTATATTATAATCCGACTACATTTAAAATGGAATGGTTAGCTTACACTGTTACATTTAATAGTAAAGCTAAAAGCGAACAATGGTCGTTTATCAAGTACAGTGATTGGCATACTATTGAAGGCATAGTATTACCAGAGATTTTAACATGGTATATTGTTGAAGATAATTTACCAGTTAAAAAACGAAACGATTTACAATTTACAAATGTTACTTTATCTAAGCAATCATTAGCTGCAAGTTCATTTGCAAAGCCAGAAACTGCTGTTGTAGTGGAGTAGTATTTACAATTTTATAAAACAAAAAAGGCGACCCTTTGGGTCGCCTTTTTTGTTTATGGTTATTTTGTTAATTAAACTGTCACACTGAGCGCAGTCGAAGTGCTTATTTAGTATTATGGTTTTTGTTTTACAAGGTCTTCGACTGCGCTCAGCCTGACATTGGTGATAAAATAATAATTAGTGTTGTTGTTACATTGATCGCAGTCAAAGTGCTTAGTTTATTGACTTATATTCCACTATATTTATAATGTGTTGCATTTCTACATTCAGATAAAATTTTAAGTAAATCAAAGTCCTTATTAATTAGAGCTTCTTTTTTAGATCTTGTCCAACCTTTAATTTTCTTTTCAAAATAAATGGCTTGGATTACATCATTAAATTCTTGGTGAAATTGACAAATGATTGGTCTTCTTTTGTATGTATAACTATTTCTGTTTTTACCTGATTGGTGTTCTTTAAGTCGTTTTTCTAGGTTATTTGTAATTCCTGTGTAGAACGAATTGTCAGAACATTTTAAGATGTAAACGTAATAGAAATACATTTGTGTTTGTTTAGTTTTAAGTTCTTCGACTGCGCTCAGCCTGACATTGTTGATAGAATTATGTTTATTAATTAAACTATCACACTGAGCGCAGTCGAAGTGCTTATTTAATTTTATGGTTTTTGTTTTGCAAGGTCTTCGACTGCGCTCAGCCTGACATTGGTGGTAAAATAATAATTAGTGTTGTTGTTACATTGATCGCAGTCAAAGTGCTTAGTTTATTGACTTATATTCCACTATATTTATAATGTGTTGCATTTCTACATTCAGATAAAATTTTAAGTAAATCAAAGTCCTTATTAATTAGAGCTTCTTTTTTAGATCTTGTCCAACCTTTAATTTTCTTTTCAAAATAAATGGCTTGGACTACATCATTAAATTCTTGGTGAAATTGACAAATGATTGGTCTTCTTTTGTATGTATAACTATTTCTGTTTTTACCTGATTGGTGTTCTTTAAGTCGCTTTTCTAGGTTATTTGTAATGCCTGTGTAGAACGAATTGTCAGAACATTTTAAGATGTAAACGTAATAGAAATACATTTGTGTTTGTTTAGTTTTAAGTTCTTCGACTGCGCTCAGCCTGACATTGGTGATAGAATTATGTTTATTAATTAAACTATCACAATGAGCGCAGTCGAAGTGCTTATTTAGTATTATGTTTCTTGTTTTACAAGGTCTTCGACTGCGCTCAGCCTGACATTGTTGATAGAATTATGTTTAGTACTTTAACTGTCACACTGAGCGCAGTCGAAGTGCTTATTTAGTATTATGGTTTTTGTTTTGCAAGGTCTTCGACTGCGCTCAGCCTGACATTGTTGATAGAATTATGTTTAGTACTTTAACTGTCACACTGAGCACAGTCGAAGTGCTTATTTAGTATTATGTTTCTTGTTTTGCAAGGTCTTCGACTGCGCTCAGCCTGACATTGTTGATAGAATTATGTTTATTAATTAAACTATCACACTGAGCGCAGTCGAAGTGCTTATTTAATTTTATGGTTTTTATTTTAGAGGTCTTCGACTGCGCTCAGCCTGACATTAGTACTAAAATGATAATTACTAATATTGTTGATAAACAGAGCGTAGTCGAAGCCTTTTTTTTATTAAATTCTATTTATTTCTTATACTTCTCAGAATAACGCTTGTACAATTCTGTTTGGTGTGTTTCTAAACTGATGTTACGACCTTGGATAAAGGCTTGGTCCAATTTGTTTGTTCTCATATCCAAAGCATCACCTTGGCTAATAAATAATGTAGCATCTTTTCCAACCTCTAATGAGCCTACTTTATCATCAACTCCCAATATTTTTGCTGTGTTTAATGTAATTAAACTTAAAGCTTGTGCTTTAGATAAGCCATAGGCAACAGTAGTTCCTGCTAAAAAAGGTAAGTTTCTAGTGTTCATACGTTCCATATCTCCTGCATTTTCTAATCCAACTAAAATACCAGCATTTACTAATTGCGATGCTAATTTGTATGGTAAGTCATAATCATGATCATCTCCATTTGGTCTAGAGTGCGTACGTTGTACTAATACAGGTATGTTGTTTTGTTTTAATAAATCAACAACATTATTTGCTTCATATCCACCAACAATAACTAAGTGTTTTATGTTTTCTGCTTTAGCAAAATTAATAGCGTCTGTAATTCCTTTCTCGTTATCGACATGTACAAAAAGTTTTTTGCTACCATCCATTAACCCTTCTAAAGCTTCAAAAGGTAAATCTTTTGGAGATGTTTTATTAGCATTATAGGCTTTACTTTGGGCAAAGTAATTGGTTAGCTCTTCTATCTCTTTTGCGTAATTTTTGTTTTCTTTTAAAACATTTGGTTCTCCTAACCACCAGCGACCTCTAGAGTAGGTGCTTGGCCAATTTAAATGTATACCATCATCAGTTTTGATGGCTGCGTCTTCCCAGTTCCAAGCATCTAATTGTACAACACTTGATGTTCCAGAAATGCGTCCACCACGAGGTGTAATTTGAGCCATTAAAACACCATTTGGTCGCATAGATTCTACTACTTTAGATTCGGTATTATAAGCAATAAGACTACGTATGTGTGGATTCATTGCACCAACTTCGTCATCGTCGTTGGTAGCACGTACAGCGTCTACTTCGACCAAACCTAAAGTTGAGTTTGGTGCAATAAAACCAGGATAGACATGCTTACCTTTAGCATCAATGATTGTTCCTTTTCTTGCAATTTTTGTGTTAGCACTACCAACAAAAGTAAGTGTACCGTTTTCAAACATTATTAAAGCATTTTCAATAACGTCACCATTTCCTAAATGTGCAGTTGCACCTTCAATAGTAATGGCTGTAGTTTGTTTATCTCCAGGCGTTTGTTGGGCAAAACTAATTACCGAAACACATAACGTTAGGATTAATATTTTAAATTTTCTCATGATTTATTATCGTTTTATTTCCGCTTAAGCGAAAAATTTATGAGTGTATATTTTATATTTTACTTTAGGTATTGACTAGTGTTGGTGGTCAATAGAATCGCAATGTAATAGCTCTTTTTCTTTTTTCTCAATAGGTTTTGTTTTTAACCCTTTGTTTTTAGCTTGAAGCATTAGCATTGTTAGTTCATTTTTCTCCTTTTTTATAGTCTCTCTAAGTTTAGCATCACGCTCTAAATCAAAATAAACTTTTCCTTCAATGATTGTTTTTTCCGCTTTAGCGTAAATAGACAACGGATTATCACTCCATAGCACAACATCTGCATCTTTTCCAACTTTAATACTACCAACGCGATCGTCGATATGTAATAATTTAGCAGGATTTAAGGTTACAAATTTCCAAGCGTCTTCCTCGCTAATATCTCCATATTTCACAGATTTAGCAGCCTCTTGATTTAAACGTCTAGACATCTCTGCATCATCACTATTTATAGCTACTAAAACACCAGCGTTATGCATAATTGGTGCGTTAAAAGGGATAGCATCATTGACCTCGTACTTGTAAGCCCACCAGTCAGAGAATGTTGATCCTCCAACACCATGTTCTACCATTTTGTCGGCTACTTTATAACCTTCTAAAATATGTGTGAATGTGTTGATTCTGAAGTTGAATTTTTCAGCAACCTTCATTAGCATATTAATCTCACTTTGCACGTAAGAGTGACATGATATAAAACGCTCTTTGTTTAAAATTTCGGCAATAGTCTCTAGCTCTAAATCTTTACGGTAAGGTTTACCGCTTTTCTTTAAAGCATCATACTCTTGTGCACGTTGGAAGTAGTCTGTAAATACCTGCTCAACACCCATTCTGGTTTGCGGAAAACGGGTTCTTGCATTGTCTCCCCAATTAGCTTGTTTTACATTTTCTCCCAAAGCAAATTTGATAAATTTAGGACTGTTTTGGTAGACTAAATTATCGGCTTTTTCTCCCCATTTTAATTTAATGATTGCTGATCGTCCTCCAATCGGATTGGCAGATCCATGTAAAATCTGGATACTAGTAACACCTCCAGCAAGATTACGGTAAATGTCTACATCTTCAGCATCCAATACATCTTCAATAGTTACTTCGGCAGTACTGTTGTGTCCTGCTTCGTTAACACTTTCTGTTGCAATATGCGAGTGCTCGTCAATAATTCCAGACGTTAAATGTTTATTAGTTCCGTCAATAACAGTTGCGTTACCAGCACTTAAATCAGTACCAATTTTTGCAATTTTTCCGTTTTTAATTAAAACGTCCGTATTTTTAACAATACCATCTTCCTCATTAGTCCAAACCGTTACATTTTTAAATAATAATGTTTCTTGCTTAGGTAAACTTTCCATACCATAAGCCATATTTGGATACGTTACAGGATAAATTTTAGGAGTTACTTCATTATTATCATCCGTTTTATCCTTGTCTTTTTTGTCATCTTCTTTAACTTTTTTATTGGCTAAAAAAGTCCCTTCGTTACCATTAGGGTAATATAATTTACCGCTTAACATGTTTGGGTTGGTTACGTTTGTTACCACTCTAACAAATTCTTTTTTTGTACTATCTGCAGCAGCAAAGGTTAATTGCATCCAATTATCGCTAAAGCTTATTTTTGAACCATAGTCTTTAGTTTCGGTTTTAACCTTAGATTTTAGTTTTTCAATTTCGCCAGAAATTTCTAACTCGTAATCCGTATTATCAAAATTAAAGGTATAACTACCACGTAAATCTGTAGTATTCATCGCTACTAATTCATCTTTAATTCCAGTTACCCAGTTTTCATAAATAGTCGTTTCTTTATCAAAAACGTCACCAGAAGTAATTAAAAAGTTAGCATAAGCACCTGATTTTAAATGTCCAAGCTCTGTTGATTTGCCAATAATTCCGGCAGGCACAGTTGTTAAAGCTTCTAAAGCTTTTGTTTTATCTAAACCATATTCAATAGCCTTTAAAATATTAGGCATTAATGATTTAGCCTCTTTTAATTTATGTGTGGTTAATGCAAACTGAATATTGTTTTCGGCTAAAATTTTAGGATTAGCAGGACTTTGGTTCCATGCTTTTAAATCTTCAAGACTAACAGATTGTGCCAATAGTGGATCTTCCATATCATATGCATCCGGAAAGTCTAATGGTAAAATAAATTTAGCATTGGTGTTTTTAATGTCATTAATAAGCTCATACTCATCACCACCTCCAACAAATACATATTGGATACCAAATTGGTCACCTAGTTTGTCAAAACGTAGCGCATTTATTTTTTTGCCAGCATCAAAAAACTGAACCAGATTTTTGTTAGCAATGTAAGCTTCTAAAGCACGATCTCTTTCTTTAATATTTCCTTTAGCATACCAATCTGCATCATGGTTTACTTGTCGTAATAACGCCATAGTTCCCATTAATGATGTTGGATAAGCCTGTCTAGAAGTTTTGCTTTTTGATGTTCCAGAAAATTGTCCAACTTTGTCATCCAATAATCTAGTAGCATCACTACCAGAATTAGCTAGTGTTACTAAAACACCAGTACCTTGGATTATACCATCATCAATATGTGAGGTTACAACACCAAAACCAGCTTTACGTAATTCTTCAGCTTTTTTGCTATCAAATTCAAAATGGTCTATTGCATTTTGGTCAGGTCTAATATGGTCATTCCAATAAAAACCTTCGCGACTAGCGTCATATTGCGGACTTCTGTTATTTCCAGAAGCGCTACTAGGTGTTTTTACACCAAAATCTGTATAAATATCTATAAAGGATGGGTAAATAGATTTTCCTGTTACATCAATAACAACAGCGTTTTTTGGGATAGTAACAGCAGCTCCAGAAGAGACAACTTTACCCTCTTTAATAAGTAAGGTTCCGTTTTCAATAACTTGATTAGGAGTGACGTAAATTTTAGCGTTTGTTAATGCTGTGTAATTAGACGTGTTGGTTTTTACACCATCGTTTTTAGGAACATACTCTTGCGCAAAAGAAAAATAACTGCACAACAGCAGGCTTAATGCTGCCCATTTTTTAATCATTGGTTGATAGTTTAAGGTTGATAAACACTAAAGATACGCATTAGCCAATATGCCAAACAACACCCAATTAGGATTTTAACGTTTTTATAAGATTTTATCTTCCAAATAATTAACCAATAAAGCCACCACATAGCTATAGCTATCCATACCTTTGGCTTGGTTGTTAGCTTTTAGGTAAGACGTGTAAGTAGATCTAAAAATTGGTTCCAACGGGTTTTTGTAATCATTCCAAAAATCTCTAACCTCTTGATAGTTTTTTATAATACCTATGTTAATAGTAGGTAATAATTTATAATATAAATCAGGATCACGTCTAAAAATTTCACCAAGACAATGTCTTAAACCAAAGGTGTATCCCGAATATTTAAAGTATATATTATCATTGCTAATAGTGGCTAAAAAGCCAATAAAATTAGCCTCGTTTTCTTTGGCGTAACCCAATTGGTGGGCTACTTCATGCGCAGCAGTGGTTGGGAATTTGTATACAGGAATCATATCATCCACCTGAGCCTCATTGGTTATTGGATTAAGGTAACCACTAAAACCCATGTACGTTAAAGGATAACTAAATAACGACTTTTTTAAACTTTTAGGATGGTATTCCAAATGCGGAAAATCAGTTTTTAAAGCTTCATTACTTTTAGGCGTTAATGCTAAAATTTCGGATTTAGTAAATGGTAAATCGACCTTCAAACTATCGTTTTTAGTAATCTTTAGATGTATGTAATTTGATTTTTCAATCAAGTTTTTAGTCACAGTAACTAATTGCTCAGTGGTGTAATCATCCTCTAAATTTAAATTTTTATGCAAAGGATTTCGGTAATAATTAAAACCCCAAAATAAATGAAACGCTATAAAAATAATACTTACAGCAGCAAACACATCAATTAGCCAATGGACAGTATCTTTCCAGATGCGTTTTACATTTAAAATTAGCCAACGGAAAATAAAAATAATACTAAAAGCATATAAAAAATCGCCAAAACTAAAAGGTAACCAACCCAAAGTATACCTAAATAATTTAGAAATAAAAGGATATAAACCATTACTATACACAACCTCGATTGTGTCCGGAAATTTAGCCACAACTTTCACCAATATATACATAGGTATAATCAGTAGCGCAATCCACAGTTTTTTGTTTTTTAGCATGACTCAAAAATAATTAAAAATTAGGACCAATCACTTAGGTTTATTTAAAAGGTTTCTACCTGCTGTCCGTTATATCTTTTTTTGCAAAAAAGGATGCCACTACCATCAGGAGTAGCGACTGAGGTTGTTTTTTGTTTTATAAAGGAATAAGAAACGTTTTAAAAAACTGAAAATCAGTTATTATTGAGGGAAACCGTAAAGTGGAACCAAATTATATCAATACATTTATTGTATAAATAAATAGATTGTTATTAAAGTTACTGTTTCAAAACCAAATTAATCCAATAGGATAAGATGCTTATGCTATGGATATCTCTCGTCATTTCAATAGTAATCAATTAATGCGTAAAAAAATTGTTGCTTATAGTGATGATGACCTTATACCTCAATCTATTTAAAACCAAAACCAATGAGCACATATTTAGAAAAAATGAAAGAATTAACGCTTTTACTTCCAGAAAATAAAACGTTTTATTTTCGAAACATGAGTGTTTATAATAAAGCTAATGAAGACGTAAAACAGGCTTTGGACAAAAATGCAGAATTGCTATTCACAAATGAGTTAAATACAGATTCAAACTTTCAAAAAAAGTATTGTTTTATCTTAAAAATATCAACCTATTTATATTGCTTTTATTGGTATTGATGTTTCTAAGTTTCGTAATGTATATGGTTACAAGTTTTATGAGTTAATACAATTCGCTTTATTAATTCAGTTATACTACCTAATGTTATTTCTAACTTAAAAAGGTTTCTAAATGCATCTGCAATTTGTACTTTTGTAATTCAATAAAAACTATACAAATGAGTCAAGACGTTAGAGCTTTAGAGCCAAAAGCATTATGGAATAAATTCGCAGATTTAAACGCAGTACCAAGACCTTCAAAAAAGGAGGAGCGTGTGATTAAATTCATGAAAGACTTTGGTACCAATTTAGGTTTAGAAGTTATAGAGGATGAGGTTGGAAATGTGATTATTAAAAAACCAGCAACTGCAGGTATGGAAGATCGTGTGACTATTGTAATGCAATCGCATTTAGATATGGTACACCAAAAAAATGCAGATACCGATTTTGATTTTGATACACAAGGGATCCAAATGGTAGTGGAAGGTGACTGGGTAAAAGCAAAAGGAACAACACTTGGTGCAGATAACGGTTTAGGAGTAGCTACAATTATGGCACTTCTTGAAAGTACAGATATACCACATCCAGCAATTGAAGCGTTATTTACTATTGATGAAGAAACTGGTATGACAGGAGCAATGGGATTAAAAGGTGGTTTATTAACTGGCGGAATCTTATTAAACCTAGATACGGAAGAAGATGACGAGATTGGTGTTGGTTGTGCAGGAGGTATTGATGTGACTGCAACAAGAACTTACGAGCAAGAAGAAACTCCAGAATTTAAAATAGGATTTGAAGTAAAAGTAAAAGGCTTACAAGGTGGACATTCAGGTATGCAAATACACGAAGGTTTAGGTAATGCTAATAAATTAATGAACCGTTTATTATTTGATGGTTTTGAAAACTTTGGTTTACGTATATCAGAAATTGATGGTGGAAGTTTACGTAACGCTATTCCAAGAGAAAGTAGAGCAGTAGTAGCAATAGATGCGATACATGAAGCTGCTTTTATTAACGAAATGGAAGAGTTAGGTAACACTATTAAAACCGAACTTAAAACTATGGAGCCTGATTTGGTGATTGAAGTCTCTAAAACAGAAACTCCAGAATTAATTATGGACCTTGGTGTACAAGAAGGATTAACACGTGCTATATATGCAGCAGTAAATGGTGTGTATCGTATGAGTGCAGATATTCCTGAATTGGTAGAAACATCAAATAATATTGCACGTGTAATTGTTAAGGATGGTCACGTAAAAATAGGATGTTTAACACGTAGCTCTGTAGAAAGTAGTAAAATGGACTTAGCAAATACGTTGCGTGCTGCATTTGAGCTTACAGGTTGTGAGGTTGAGCTTTCCGGAGATTATCCAGGATGGACACCAAACATGGATAGCTCGATATTAAAAGTTTTAGATAATTTATACCAAAAATTAAATGGCGAAAAAGCACATATTGCGGCTTGTCACGCTGGTTTAGAATGTGGTATTTTAGGTCAAAATTATCCAGATATGGAAATGATTAGTTTTGGACCAAACATTAAAGGCGCACATAGTCCTGACGAGCGTGCGCAAATATCGTCTGCTAAAAAATACTGGAACTTTGTATTAGAGATTTTAAAAGAGATTCCTAAAAAGTAATCGTAATAAGTAGTATTATATAAAATAGAAAAAGCACAATCTTAGATTGTGCTTTTTTATGTGATTTATTCAAGTTCGTTTAAACGTTTGTGTATATGTTTTGTTGCGTATTTTAAGCATTAAAGCTAGCAAATAAAACACAAATAGAAAGTCCGCGAGGATTTTCGTAAGTAGGCTAGAACTAGCAATAAATTATATACGGTTTTGTGGCACATATTTTATAATTCCGCTTTTAAATTCTATAAAATCATAATGGATATGGTCAAAGTCTTCGTTAATATTCCATTTTCCATTATTATATAAAAACGAAGTATAATAATTAATGAATGGTCTCCTTTTGTTTTTTAATTCTGGATTGGTGTATTCAAATCTCAAAACCAAAAAATCATTTTCTTTTGGAATATATTCAAAGTCAAATTCTATTCCCAAATTTATGATTCCGACAATTTTTTCTGCGGTCAATTCGTCATTTAATTTATCTGCTGATGATTGATATTGCCAATTCATTCCGTCATCTGCTCTTTCTCCTATATATTTTTTTAAAGTCCAAATAAGCTCTTTTTCTTCATACTTCTCTTTTCTGAATTTCACTCTATTCTTTCGAGAATTTTTATGGTGAATTATTTTTTCATTCTTATCCTGCTTTTCTTCGTTAGACTTGACAGTAATAAATTCGAATGTTATTTTTCTTTCAGACATTTTGTTACTTAATGTTCTTCGTGTATGGCACAAAGTATAGCGAATATGATTCCGTTTCAATGAATTATATTCGAAGTTAAACGAAGTTAGTTGAAAAAAAGGACAAAGTCAAATTTGTAATTAATGCAGTATCAGAGTAAAGGTTGAGATAAAGTTGATTAATACACACAAATAGTGTTTGCTAAAAAATACTGGAACTTTGTATTAGAGATTTTAAAAGAGATTCCTAAAAAGTAATCGTATTAAGTAGTATTATATAAAATAGAAAAAGCACAATCTTAGATTGTGCTTTTTTCATCTTCGTTAAACGCTCTAGGCTATGAGTAGTTGTGTGTAAATAAGCGACTATTTTCGGATTTAGCACAAGCCAGATTTTTAATTTTACCATTTATCTATTTATTGAAAATTGTCCAATTTAAAAATTTGGCGACTTTCCAAAAACGAGTTAACTTCATTTAAGTAACTACTCAACTATGAGCTATATGCGGTATTAGCTACAGACTTTTTTACAGTTTAAATTCAGTTGTATTTTCATTGGTGTTAAATATATGAGGATAGTGCTCTTTTACATTTTTTATCATAAAATCAACAGGAACATCATCAAAATAACCATAATCATCTATATATTCCATAAACCTATTTCCTTCGCTATTAAATTGTTGTAAAAATGAATTGTTTTCTCCGTCAAAATCTAACGGTTCAACATTTAATTTTTCACACAATGATTTGTTAAAAGCAGGTGACATTTTTAGCCATTTATTATTGAGGTAAACGTTAACCATTCCGTGTGGTGTCAATTCATTTGAGCCAAACTTTTCCGTTAATCTTTCGACAGCAATGTGATTTTTAACTTTTCCTAAATGTAATCTTGCTGGTATTCCCAAAGCACGAAGGCAAGAAATTAAGATTATTGATTTCTCAACACAGTTTCCCGATTGTTTTTCGGCAATTAGGCTCGACTTATATTTCTCTCTTAAAAGACTTATGCTATATGGATCATATTTCCATTTATCGCGCACTTTGTTATAGATTCCGATTGCTTTTTCCTTATTATTTAATTGTGTTGTTTTAAATTCTGATATAAGGTTCTGAACTGAATTATTTTCAAAATCAAAATAATATGTAGGTTGTAAATAGTTCATTATCTGTTATTCGTGTTTTTTAGTTTGTGGCTAAAGTATAGCGAATATGATTCCGTTTCAATGAATTATATTCGAAGTTAAACGAAGTTAGTTGAAAAAAATGATAAAGTCAAATTTGCAATTAATGCAGTATCATAATAAAGGTTAATGTAAGTTTGATTAATACACGCATATAGTGTTTGCTAAAAAAATACTGGAATTTTGTATTGGAGATTTTAAAGGAGATTCCTAAAAAGTAATCTTATTAAGTAGTATTATATAAAATAGAAAAAGCACAATCTTTAGATTGTGCTTTTTTATTTTATTACTTGTAATTATCTGTTAAGTAATTATTTATTTACTGCGTTATACGTCTTTTTACAAAGTAGCGTGTCCATAATATTTTTTTCGTAGCCAGAAAGAGACTCTAACTAATAAAATCAGCGCAGGAACTTCAACTAAAGGACCAATAACACCAGCAAAAGCTTGTCCAGAATTAAGTCCAAAAACAGCAATAGCAACAGCAATAGCTAGTTCAAAATTATTACCAGCAGCAGTAAAAGCAACAGAAGCGGTTTTATCATATTCTGCACCAGAAGCTTTTGTAAAGAAAAATCCGATAATAAACATTAGTAAAAAATAGATAAGTAATGGTACTGCAATAATTAAAACATCCATTGGTATTTGTACAATTAACTCACCTTTTAGCGAAAACATAATGACTATTGTAAATAATAGTGCAATTAAAGTCATAGGAGATATTGTTGGTATAAATGTATTAGTATACCAATCTTCACCTTTTAATTTTACTAAAATTTGTCTACTTAAAATCCCTAAAAGAAAAGGGATTCCTAAATATATAGCGACACTTTCTGCAATGGTACCTATTGAAATATCTACGATAGCACCTTCAAATCCAAAATAAGGAGGTAATATGGTTATAAAAAGCCAAGCGTAAAAACTATAAGCAAATACTTGAAAAATGCTATTTAAAGCGACTAAACCTGCTCCATACTCGCTACTGCCTTCTGCAAGATCATTCCAAACCAATACCATTGCAATACAACGTGCTAAACCAATTAAAATTAACCCAACCATATATTCTGGATAGTCTTTTAAAAACGTAATAGCCAAAATAAACATTAAAACAGGTCCAATAATCCAATTTAGAATAAGCGAAATTGACAATATTTTAGTGTTTCTAAAAACCTTTGGTAATAAAGCGTAATTAACTTTTGCTAATGGTGGATACATCATTAAGATTAAACCAATTGCAATTGGGTAATTTGTAGATCCACTACTAAAGGAATTTATAATATCTGGAAAGGTTGGTATAAAATACCCAAGTCCAACACCAATTATCATTGCTACAAATATCCATAGCGTTAGATTTTTATCTAGAAAACTTAATTTTTTTGTAGCCATTTTTATGATTTTATTTGAGAGAAAACAAAAAACATTTCAGTTGCTATTTGCAAACTTCTTTCGTTGTATTTTTCTTCTTGTTGTGGTGTGTTATCAAATGCTTTTGGATCTTCAAAAGTAATAGGTATACGTTGCTCAGCACCAGCAATAAATGGACAACCACCATCTGCTTGACTACAAGTCATAATTGCAGCAAATTGTGATTGCGGATTAAAATCGTCATCTAATGTTTTTGAAAAACCAATAATTGGATGTTCGTTATTAGAATATTTGATTGAATAAATTGGATTTTTATCGTTTGATAGAGCCTTTATTTTAAACCCAGATAGGTTTAATGTTTTAATAACCATTGGGTAAACTGCTGTTGCTTCCGTACCACCAGAGTAACAAAATACGTTTTTAATAGCAAAGTAGCTGGCTATTGTTTGTGCCCAAATTTGCGATAAATGACTGCGTCTAGAATTATGTGTACAAATAAAATTAATACGGATGTCTTGGTTATTATTCACCTTTGATTGTATATAATCTGCCAAAGGTTGTAATACTTCTTTTCGTGCTTCAGAAATGGTATCAGGTCTTAATTGCTTAATTGTTTTTTCTATGTCTTCAAATAGCATAGGCTGTGTATTAGACTTCATTGTAAGTTGATTTTAAAAAACAGTTTGTATTATATGACAATATATTTTTTGATATTTAAATTAATTCTATTATTGATTAATTCATTGCAATGTTACGATTAATATTTAAACATTCAAATAAATTATATATCAATTATGTATTAGTTTACATAAAGTTAATCTTAGAATTGTTGTCTGTTAATGGATTTATGCTTTTGTGGTAACGGTTCCGTTTATATCGCAGCTTAATTTAACGGTATTATAAATGGTTCCAAATTTTTCAATATTTTTTTCAGCAAGTTCACGTTTAGATTTTTATCTGTAGTCTCGATTATTAATTGATAGTCTATTTGATCCATTCTTGGTGGTTTGTCTAGACGTACGCCTTGTACTGTAATGTCTGCGGAAGTGTATTCAAATTTCATTAAAACAGAAAAACGTTGTATATTTTTTAAAATACAAGCAGCAAAAGCACTTAAAAATAAATCAGCAGGACTAGCAAGTGTATTGTTAGATTGTGGTGTAGTACCAAATTGTATTGAAGTCTCTTTTATAGTGATTGAAGCGTCCTTATTGGCAAAGGATTTAGCGTTAATACCGTAGGTCATAATTGGTATACTTTATTACTAATGTTTTTATTCTAATATTTGATAATCTATATCCAGTTTGCGCAAGGCTCTTAAAGCAGATCCTGAGTTTTTGTCATCTACATCAAAATCTATAGGATCTCCTTCTAATAAGATTTCTGTAAATTGAAAGGCTTTTGCTGCATTAATATCTATTGCAATAGCTTCGATACAATTAGCAATTCCTTTTTTATCAGGTCTAATTGCGTCGCAGGATAATAGGTTTATTTTCATAATAGTAATTTACTAATTTAAAACCATATACTTTAGTACGTACAAGGTTATTATTTATAAAACTCTATTTAGTTTTTGCAAGTGTAACTAAAGCAAAAAAAGTTGCTAAATCTATTACATGTGTAATATTTATAGCAACTTTAATTTTAAAATTAGTTAGATTTTATTAATTGTACAATCCTTTAATTTTTTTAAGTTTTGTATCCCATAATTGTAAATCATCCTTATGCTTTTTAATGTTTTTATGCACTTCTTTAACTAATGGATTATCTGATTTTACATTTGAGAAAAATTGTAAATTATTTTCAAGTTGAATAATTTCACTTTTAATTTCATCTACTTTTTTCTGGATGTAAAAACGCTCATTGTCAATAGCGCGACTGTCATCACCAGAAGATAATTGATCTAACTTGTTTTCAAATTTTATCAACTCGGCTTCCGTTTTATTTAAGTCCAAAGATTTAAATAATCCATCAAGTGTATCATTAAAGTCGTTTTCTATTTGTTTCTTATTACGTGGCACGCGACCTAAAGTTTTCCAGCTATTAATTTGTGTTTTTATAGTTGCTAAGTCCGTTTTTTGATCTCCAGAAAGTGTCAAGTTTTTAACTTCAGATAGTAAGGCTTCTTTTTGTGTAAAAGCCTCTTCCTCTTCAGCACTAGCTGCATTACGTTGTTCTTTAATGCGATCAAAATAGTGGTTACAAGCACTTTTAAATTGCTTCCATATTTTATCACTATCTTTTCTAGGTACATGTCCAATACGTTTCCAATCGCCTTGAATTTTTTTCATCAACTGCGTTGTTGCCTGAAAATCTTCACTGTCTTTATTGTCTTCAGCAATTTTAATTAATTCTAGTTTTTTCTCTAGATTATCGTATTGGTCTTTCTTTAAACTTTTATAAAATTCGTTTTTACGTCTGTTAAAACCTCTTACAGCTTCTTTAAATTTAGCCCAAGTTGCTTCGTTAACTTTAACAGGTACTTTACCTGCTTTAAAAAACTCTTCTCTTAAGGCTTCAATTTCTTTAATTTTATTTTGCCAACCACTATGATTCGTGATTTTTTCACTTGCTTTTTCTTCAATAAGCGTGATTATCGCCTGTTTATTTAATAAGTTTTGCTCATAAACAGTGTCCAGATTTTTAAAGTAATCTTGACGCTTAGCGTTAATTTTTTTAGTCGCTTCTTTAAAGCGTTCCCAAATTGGTTCTCTATGTTCTCTGGCTACAGGTCCAAGTTCTTCTTTCCAAATCTTATGTAAATTTTGAAGTTCTCTAAAGGCTCTGTTGGTATTTTCATCATTAGCTAATGCTTCAGCTTGCTCGATAATTTTAGTTTTAAGCTCTAAATTATGTTCAAAATCTTTATCACGCAAATCTCTGTCTAAATGTAGTAGGTCGTAAAAACGTTCTACATTAAAATGGTAGCTATTCCAAGCGTTGTTATATTTATCTCTTGGTATTGGACCAGCAGTTTTCCATTGGTCTTGTAACTCTTTAAACTTTTTGTATTTAGTGTTCATAGAGTCTTCAGCATCTTCTGTTAATGCTTTAATACCTTCTATGATGTCTAATCGATTAGTAAGATTTTGCTTGTGGTTTTGTTCAATATTTTTGTAGTGACCACTTAAGCGTTGTCTGTAATCTTTATAGTTATCTTTAAAGCTTTGTTGGATAGGTGTGTGATATCTAAAGTCAATCTCATTACCACCATTACTTAAAAACTCTTCTTTTTTCTCGTCTAAAAGCTCATGAAACTGCTTGTCAAATTCTGTTTTGATGGCATCTACATGTTTTTTAATAGCTTGTACTTTTTCGTTTTTAACCAAACGCTCAAGTTCGATAACCAATTGCTCTAAATTAAGCGATTCGTAATCTTTATCTTCAATGTTGTGCCTGTCAACGTTACCTTCATCTTCAGCATCTTCTGCATTAGAATCTTCAATTTCATTTAAAACATCATCGTTATCTTCTACTTTAGAAGTTACTTCTTGTGGTGTTTCTGGTTGTACGTTTTCAGTGTTTTCTTTCGTTCCATCTGCATTTTGCAGGTTATCTAGCTCTGACATTTTTAAAATGTTTTTAGTTGATATTTATGTATTTAGCTTTTAAAGATAGTGACAAGTTGAAAAACTACCAATAATTTGTTGATTAACTCTTAGTTTAAAGATTTTTATTCCAGATTTTCCAAGATTTTTCTGCCTGAAACACTAACATGTCATAGCCATTTATAGTAGTAGCACCATGGTTTTTGCCATGTTTTAAAAAAACCGTTTGTGATGGATTATAAATTAAGTCGAATAAAATATGTTTTTTAGAAAGTCCACCATATGGAATATTTGGTGCTTCATTTACATCAGGAAACGTCCCAACAGGCGAGCAATTTATAATGATTTGATGGTCATTAATAATAGCTTCCGTTAACGTGTCATAGGTATAACTAACTGCTTTTGACTGCTGTCTTGATACAAAATGAAATTGAATGTTTAGTTGTTTTAAAACATAAGCAATTGCTTTGCTGGCTCCACCTGTACCTAAAATTAAAGCTTTTTTATGATGTTTTTTTATGTGTGGTTTGATGCTTTTTTTGAAACCATAAATATCTGTATTGTAGCCTTTAAGATGTCCTTTTTTAGTGAATTTAATAGTATTTACTGCACCAATTTTTTTTGCTTTTTTATCTAATGAATCTAAAAAGGGAATAATACTTTCTTTATAAGGGATGGTAACATTAAGACCAGATAATCCTTTGGTTGTTAGTATGTTTGATTTAAAATTCTCAATATTTTGAATGTCAAAATTTTGGTATTTAGCATCAGTAATATTTTCGTCTTTAAATTTTATTGAAAAATAGTTTTGAGAGAAAGAGTAGGAGATATCTTTACCAATTAATCCATAGTTACGCATGTGATTGCTTTGTTTTTTGTCCATATATTTCTAATGCTAATACGATTGCTATTCCTACTATAGTATAGCATAATGCGATTATAGTTTCGGTATTAAGTTCTGGTAAGTAACGTTCGTAGTTTTCAATTATTTTTTGACCTCTAGAATCTACTAAAAATTCGCCTGTAGATTTTGTTTTAAATATGGTATGTTTAAATGGCCATACAACACCTAAAGATCCTATTATAAAACCTATAATAGATGCTAACGTGACATTTTTATAATGTTTTAAAATGTAATTTAATACATGAGAAAAAGTTACCAAACCAACTACAGAGCCTAATGTAAAGACTGCTAGTACTTTTAACATCCTAAGACGTTCTATATTTGCAGTAAAGCTAAAATCACCAATTATTACCTCAGAAAAAGTATCAAATAAAGCATTCACAGAGTCCACTAATAGTAAGACGTAATTGCCTAATAATATTAAGATAAATGATCCTGAAAAGCCAGGTAATGTCATTCCTGAAACACTAATTATTCCACAGAAAAAAACAAATATCAGGTTATCATTTTCTGTAGCAGGATCTAGAAAACTAATACCTATTCCTAAAACAGCACCAATAATTAAAGCTAAATATGTTGTGGTTTTCCAATCTTTAAAATCCTTACTTATGTAATAAATCGAACCTATAATCATCCCGAAAAAGACACTCCAAACATAGAGTTGGTAGTGCGTAATAAGGTAGTCTAGGATTTTTGAAATACTAAAATAGCTTACTATCATTCCAAAAAATAGTAAGCTTAAAAAACGTCCATTTATATAATGATAAAACGCTTTAAAGCGTCCTTTTAAAAGTAATTTAAAAGCGGTCCCATTTACCTTTTGTAAGGAGTGTATAAACTCTTCATAAAAACCTGCAACAAATGCCACGACACCACCAGATACACCAGGAACTTTATTAGCTGCTCCCATGCCTAAACCTTTTAAGATTAGGAATAGTTTATCTTTAAATGTGCGTGTGTTTTGCATTTAGCTTGCTTTATTACCTACTTTTTCAAGAATAAAAATAGTTAAAAAACCTGCAATCATCAATCCAATTGCTAAAACTAATTGAGCGTCTGTATTAGCGTTAATTTGAGAATAGGTTGATGGCAGTACACTTTGCTCTAAAACGGTTTTGTAGCTATCAAAATCTAAGCTGTTTTTTTGAAACACACTTAACGTTTGGTAGTCTGAAAGTCCAATAAAATCAACTACAGATCCTGAAGCGTCATCCATTACCGAAATGGTTTTTTTATAAGGCCAAACTTTATTTAACGAACCTAGAATAAAACCGGTTAGAATGGCTAGAGTTGTATTATGGTAATTTTTGAATAGCCATTTTAATACGTGGCTAAAACTAAGCAAACCAACAATTGCTCCAGTTGCAAATAGTGCTATTTTTTTTAAATCAAAGTCATGAAAAGCATCACTTAATGTTTTATATGCTCCTAAAATTACTAATATAAAACTACCAGAAATACCTGGTAAAATCATAGCGCAAATCGCTAAGGCTCCAGCAATAAATAAAAAATAGGAGTTGGTATTACTAGCTAAAGATGGTAAACTAGTAATGTAAAATGCAGCTATAGTACCAATAATTAATGCGATAATGGTTTTAGCAGACCATTTATTAATTTGTTTACCAACAAAAAAGATACTAGCTATAATTAAACCAAAAAAGAACGACCATATTAAAACTGGGTGTTGCTCGATTAGGTATTTTGCTAGTCTCATAAACGAAACAAAACTGATAATAATACCTGTTAAAAGCGCTAAAAGAAAGTTACCGTTTAGTTGTTTCCAAAAGGCAAAAAAACCATCATTTTTTAAGGTCTTTACTAATGATAGGTTAACACCACTTATAGTTGTAATTAACTCTTCGTAAATCCCAGAGATAAACGCAATGGTACCTCCTGATACTCCAGGAACTGCATCTGCTGCTCCCATAGCAATTCCTTTTAAACTAATAACAAGGTAATCTTTTAAGCGTCTTTGCATAATTTGAGTTTTGTTGGTAACCAAAGGTATGCAAAAATCATTTTATGTTATGATTTATGTAACTTTTTTAACGCGTTTTTAAAGGTGGTAGATTGGTAGACCATTGGAAAAATTTCTTCAATAATAAATATTAGTTCTGCATCAAAAGTTAATCCATTTTTTAAGTGGTAGCTTCCTTTTTCAGTTTCTAATAAACCATAGTAAATACCAGCTAGTCTAAATTCAATTTCTGCATCTTCTGGGTAAAATTCTGCTGCCTGAATTAAGTTTAAGCTAGCAGCTTCAGGTTCTCCTAATTGAATTAAAATATCTGCTCTTTGTAACCAAGAGGCTAACTCATAATTTCCAAGTTCTAATGCTCGCTTATAGCCACGTTCAGATTCTTCTAAAAAGTTTAGTCTGTGGTTTATTTGTGCATATAACTTCCAATATACTGCATTGTCTGCATTAATATTAATCGCTTTATTAATATAATATAGTGCTTTTTGGTAGTTTTTTTGTTTGTTATAAAACTTAGTAATGGCTATCCAACCCTTATCAAGTAATGGGTCTTCTTTTACAGTTTTATAATAATATTGTTTTGCTAAATCTATCTGACCTAGTTTTTCATGACATTGTCCTAATCTTAATAAAGCAAAAGATGTAGGGTCTTCCAATTCTAGGGTTACTGCGTAATTTTCGATTGCTTCGTTATAACGCTTTAACTTTTCTAGGACTCTACCTTTTTCAATGTAAGCACCTACAAAAGTGTCGTCAGAGATAATTGCAAATTCAAAAGCACTTAAAGATTTTTCGTATTGTTTTATAGTAAAATATTGCTTACCTAATTGGTGCCAAGCAACTTCACAATATGGGTTTTTATCTAAATAACTATTTAAAAAGGTGATTGCTTCATCATTTTCATTTAAAAAATCGAAGCAATACATAATGTTGTATAACGCAGAATAGTCATCCATGTCATCATCTAGACAACGCATAAAACTCTGTTTAGCTTCTTCAAAGTTATCTAAAAATAGATATTCCATTCCTATTAAAGAATGTAGTTCTGAGGATTCTTCTGCTAAATCTAAAGCTATATTTAAAACTTTAATCGCGTCTTGATGCTTATCATCTTTAGATAATATATTAGCTTTTTGAATGTATATTTCTTCGTTTGATGGCTCTAATACATACAAGGCATCTAGTAACTGATTCGCTTCTTTTAGCTTATTTTCAAACACATAAATTTCTACCTTAAATAATTTAAGATTAGTAGATGTAGGATGTTGCTCTAAGCCTAACTTAATAGCTTTTTTTGCTAAAGATACTTTACCTTGGTTAAGGTAATGGTGTATTATATTTTCAAATTCGTCCGAGTCAAAAAACAACACATTGTTTGTTTTTAACATCGATTCAAATCTACTAAGCGATACTTTATTTGGTTCTTCTTGACTAAACTCCATAGGCACTGTTTAGGTGTTTCTATTGTAATAAATGTACTGTTCTATTACTTTTTAAATGGCATTTGCCACTTTTGTTTTTAACAAAGTAATCAACAATTACGGGTTTTGATGTGTTTTTGATTGATTGAAAGAGACTTACTCTTTAATTAGAGTCCGTTATTTTATTTAATAAGTCAATAATAATGCCACACCCTTTAATAATTTCTTCATTACTGATGGTTAAAGGTGGTGTTATACGTATTGCTTTAGGCTCAAACAGCAACCAAAAGAGTATTAATCCTTGATTTTGCGCTTGTAGTACCACTTGGTCAGTGATGTTTGCTGCAGTAGTTATGGCTGCTAACATTAAACCACGACCTCTAATTTCGGTAATTAAAGGATGTTTTAAGTGTTGCCTGATTAATTGTTCTTTTTCTAAAGCTTGTGACATTAAGTCACTATTTGTAACTTCTTGTAATGTGGCTAAAGCCGAAGCTGCAATTAATGGGTTACCACCAAAAGTTGTAATGTGGCTTAGCTTTGGTCCATCCTGAAAGGCATCCATATGAGCCTTAGACGCTGTAAATGCGCCAATTGGTAATCCACCAGCTAATCCTTTTCCGGTAACGACAATGTCTGGAACCACATTATAATTTTGAAAACCAAATAATTGTCCTGTTCTGCCAATTCCTGGTTGTATTTCGTCTAAAATTAATAGCGCTCCAACGTCCTGACATTTTGCTTTTAATTTGGCTAAATAATCGTTTTTAGGCTCTATAAAACCAGCTCCACCTTGAATGGTTTCAACTATTACTGCAGCAGTTTTTGTAGTGATATGTTTAAAATGTGGTTGGTAATTAAACGTAATGTGACTAATATCTGGCAGTAATGGTCTAAAAGGTGCTTTTCGCTCTTCAAAGTCCATTAAACTTAAAGATCCTAAAGTATTACCATGATAGGCATTATGGGCTGCAATAATCTGACTACGTCCAGTAACACGTCGTGCTAATTTTAAAGCACCTTCAATAGCTTCTGTACCAGAATTAACTAAATACGTAGATGTTAAAGGTTCTGGTAAGTGATCTGCTATAAATTTACATAAGTCTACTGCTGGCTTTTGGACATATTCTCCATAAACCATAACATGCAAATATTTGTCTGCTTGTTGTTTAATGGCATTAACTACTTTTGGGTGGCTATGTCCTAATGTACATGCAGATACACCTGCAACAAAGTCTAAATAGGCTTTGTTATTAGTGTCGTAAATATAGCTTCCTTTAGCATAAGAAATTTCTAGAGCTAAAGGATATGGAGACGTTTGTGCTTGGTGTTTAAAAAATCTATCCTTCATAACTCCTAATCCTGATCAGTCTTAGATTGTACTTTTTGATTAACTGTTTGTTTTTTTGAAGTTGCTTTTTGTAAAGCAGGAGTATTAGTATTTGTATTTAGAAATTTTTTAGGAACATTCCTTGAGGCTTTAGGAGCTTCGTCTTTTTTGTTTAAATTCTTCTTTTCAGCTTCGTCGTCTGCTTTTTTAACACGTCCAATTAAAGCCTCTCCAAAAAACTCTTCACCTTCTTGATAAGGTTCTAGTCCTTTAATTACAGGTAATGTAAATGGTGGATCGTCTTTAAATAAGTCTTCAACAGATTTTGGACGTTCATCATCACGCCAATCAAACCCTCTTAATTTTCTAGCGTTTAGTGGTAAATCTTCTTCTGTGTAAAGCTTACCTTCAAATTGTAAAAGTTTTCTAAGCTCAACAACTTCTTTTTCTTCAAAATAGATAATAATATCTGCAGATTTTGATTTTTCTATTCCAATTAACTCTTGCTTATCATTTCTACTAAAGTTAATAGATTCTGCATTTTTAAGTATATCTACTTGTTTGATTTGATTATCATCATCAAACATTCCTATTAAACGTTTACCAGAAATTTGATTGTATGAGTCTTTACTAATCGTGTCCTTACTAATTAAAAAAGCATTATAAAAAACGATGAGTGAATCTAATTTTTCGGTTTTAGGATTTGATTTTAAATGAATCGTATCACCTGTCATTTGATTGTCCAGATTCCAGAGTATTGGTTTTCTTGCAGCCGAAAATGCATCGCCTTTATTTAATCGTTTTAAATTGATTAACTGTGTTAGTCCTGTTTTATGGTCTGCATGAATCGAATCTGCTTTGGCACTAATATCTGATTTATATACCTTACCATTGTAATAGCCTCTAGTAATACGATGTTCTGGTTTACCTGTAACCATCAACGTGTCTGCATGCATGTATATACTATCTTTTTCTTGGATAGTAATTGCTAAAGCGCGTTTGGTAATAAACACAGAGTCTTTAGCACGATAGACTTCTGCATAATGTCCTTTAATGATACTACTATTAATAGTGTCTGTAACGGTTATATTATTAGTTGCTGAGGCAAAATTTAGTCTTCTGTCAAAATGTAAACTGTCACCAACAATAACACGATTATCGTAGTCTATTCTTGAGTTTCGGACAAAATAGCCAGTGTCGTTTGTGGTGTCGTAAAAACCACGTTCGCTGTAAATTTTGCTACTATCACCTACTATTGTTGAAGGACCATACATGTAGGCATGACCATTATCAGAATAGTAATCCAGGGTTTTTGTGTTAAGCTCGTAATCTGGATTGACAAGTTTGACACTATCTACAAAACGGTATTTTTTGTCATTCATATAATAACGACCAATACGACTTGTAATTGTCCCAGATGAGTCCCTTACAACTTTACCTCCAGATTTATAATAAGATTCTTGTTTTGCTCTGTTAAAGTATAGCGTATCAGATGTTATGGTAGATTGAGGATCTGTCAATACCACATCACCACTTGCAAATGCTAATTGTGTTTTACCAGAATACTCCACGTATTTTGACGTTAAGTTTATGGTGTCACCTTGCTTCATGTTAACATTTCCGTAGGCTTCAACAAAATCTTCTTTACCATAAAATATGGCTTTGTCGCAAAACATATCAATACCATCATGGTAAATATGGACTTGACCTTGATCACTTCTGGTTAGGATACTTGCTCCTGGAAAGTTTTCTTCGTCAATATCACCAAATGCACCAGAGTCTTTAATCTCGATGGTTTTTTGCTGTGCTATTCCTAATTGCATAGTCAGCATTAAGAATAAAAAATATATGTGTTTATTAATTTTCAAGATGTTATTGTTTGGCACAAAAATAACGATTTAATAGACTTAGTATTATCTATTAGGAATTATTTAAGATGAAAAAACCTGCTATTAAATTGAATAGCAGGTTGGTAATTTTAATTTATTTTTTAATTACATAAAAATAGTCTGTTTTCTGTCTGGTCCAACAGATACTATTTTAATAGGAATTTCTAATTCTTCTTCTAAAAATGCGATATAATCATTTAGTGCTTTTGGTAATTGAGAAGCTTCACTCATTTCTGTTAAGTCTTCGCTCCAACCTTTAAACTCGGTATATATAGGTTCTACATTTTCAGGTTCTATGTTAAACGGTAAATGTTTAATTGTTTCTCCTTTATATTTATAAGCAGTTGCTACCTTTAAAGTTTCAAAACCAGATAAAACATCACTTTTCATCATCATTAATTGTGTAACACCATTAACGCGACAAGTGTATTTTAAAGCTACTAAGTCTAACCATCCACAACGTCTAGCACGACCTGTTACTGCTCCAAACTCTTGGCCAACTCTAGCCATTTCTTCTCCATCTTTATCAAATAACTCTGTTGGAAAAGGTCCAGAACCTACACGTGTTGTATAGGCTTTAAAAATACCAAAGACTTCTTTAATTTGGTTTGGTGCAATACCTAAACCAGTACAAGCTCCTGCTGCAGTTGTATTACTTGAAGTTACAAATGGATAGGTACCAAAATCGATATCTAAAAGCGACCCTTGAGCACCTTCTGCTAAAATAGTTTTACCATCTTTTAGTGATTGGTGTAAATAGGCTTCGCTATCTATAAATTGTAATTCTTTAAGTTTTTCAATAGACTCAAAAAATTCAACTTCCATTTCTTCTAGATCGTATTGTACGTCTACATTATAAAATGCAATCATAGCTTCATGCTTATTAGCTAAAGCTCTGTATTTTTCTTTCCAGCTATCTAGTTCTAGATCACCAACTCTAATACCGTTTCTACCAGTTTTATCCATGTATGTTGGACCAATACCTTTTAAAGTAGAACCAATTTTGGCTTTACCTTTAGAGGCTTCGCTAGCTGCATCTAATAAACGATGCGTCGGTAAAATTAAGTGTGCTTTTCTAGATACAATTAGTTTGGCTTTATAATCAACATCAAATTGGTCTAAACCTTCTAATTCTTTAATAAAAACAACTGGATCAACTACTACACCATTTCCAATAACATTCATAGCATCTTTATGAAAAATTCCTGAAGGTATAGTACGTAATACGTGTTTTATTCCGTCAAATTTCAAAGTATGTCCTGCATTTGGACCACCTTGAAAACGTGCTATGATATTGTAATTTGAAGTTAAAACGTCGACAATTTTTCCTTTGCCTTCATCTCCCCATTGTAAACCAAGTAGTAAATCTACTGCCATTTTTAATTAGTTGTGTTGTTATTATTTTTTTTCGATTTCCGTAAAAATATAGTGAGTGCTTAGAGATTTCGATATCAAAGACTTCTTCAATTGTTTTTTTAATTGCCTGAATTCTTGGATCGCAAAATTCTATAACTTCTCCTGTATCTTGAAGAATAACATGGTCATGTTGTTTATCAAAATAAGATTTTTCGTAATGTGCTTGATTTTTACCAAACTGGTGTTTTCTAACTAAGCCGCAATCTAGAAGCAGCTCGATAGTATTGTACAACGTAGCACGACTTACACGATACTTCTTGTTTTTCATGTTTAGATATAGGGATTCTATATCAAAATGTTCATCGTTAGAATAGATTTCTTGAAGTATAGCGTAACGTTCTGGTGTTTTTCTATGACCATTCGCTTCTAAAAAAGAAGTGAATACGTTTTTTACAATCTCTTGATTTTTTATATCTGTTTTTGCGCTCATAAATACCAAGCAAATTTACATCTTTTTTTGAGGTTGCAATCATAAAACTTAGACTTTACTTTAAGTGTTATTAGACAGTTATTAACAACATTAATTTAAACCCGAGTTACCTTGTCTATACCGTTAAGTTTTTTAAGATTATCCATTAACTTTTTAAGCATGGATTTGTTACGTACAATAACATTTATTTTTCCTTTAAAGATACCGTCATCACTCTGAAAACTAATACTATTCATGTTGACGTGCATGTTGGATGAGATGACTTTAGTAATGTGATTAACCAGTCCTAAATTGTCTATTCCAGATAAAATAATCTGTGCTGCAAACTCTTGTTGTGACGAGTCTATCCATCTTGCCTGAATGATACGATAGGCATAATTAGATTGTAAACTTATCGCATTTGGACAATTTTTTTTATGCACTTTAATACCATCGTTTATGGTAATAAAGCCAAATACTGCGTCTCCAGGAATTGGATTACAACAATTAGCTAATTTGTAATCTAGTTTTTCTTCTTCTTTACCAAAGACTAATAGGTCATATTTATTAGTAATCTCATCTTTATTAACTTCTTCTGGAGATATAGTTTGTTTTCTGGTAATTTTATTTTTAAAGAAACTTACTAAAGCATTACTACGCGAAGCTGCATACTCTTTAAGCATCGTGTTGTCAATATTACCTGTACCGACACGATAAAATAAGTCTAAACTAGTTTTTAAATGAAAATAGCTAACCATTTCGTTAACCGATTTTTCATTAAGCGTAATTTTAAGTTGTTTTAGTTTTCGTCTTAAAATTTCTTTTCCTTCTTCTGCTATTATTTTAGTGTCTTCTTTTAATAGCGATTTAATTTTACCTCTAGCTCTTGCAGTGGTAGCGTAATCTAGCCAGTTAGGATTAGGTTTTGCGTTTTCTGAAGTGATAATATCTACTTGATCACCACTACTTAATTCGTGACTTAAAGGCACTAATTTTCCGTTTACTTTGGCGCCTCTAGTTTTTTTGCCAACTTCTGTATGGATACTAAACGCAAAGTCTAAAGGTGTTGCGCCTTTTGGTAAAGATTTTAATTCTCCTTTGGGTGTAAAAACAAAAATTTCTTTAGAATACAGGTTAAGTTTAAACTGCTCTACAAAATCGACTGCATTGGTAGAGGCATTTTCTAAGGCTTCCTGCAAACGATTAATCCACATGTCTAAATTATCCTCTTTGTCTTCGGCATTTTTATATTTATAGTGTGCAGCATAACCTTTTTCGGCTATTTCATTCATACGCTCACTGCGTACTTGTACTTCTACCCATCGTCCTTTTGGTCCCATTACAGTAATGTGTAAGGCTTCATAACCAGTAGATTTTGGAGAGGATATCCAATCACGTAATCGGGTTGGATTAGGTCTAAAATGGTCGGTTACAATGGAGTAAATTTTCCAGGCTAGAAATTTTTCGTTTTCACGATCACTTTTGTATATAATTCGGACAGCAAATTTGTCGTAAACCTCATCAAATGTAACGCCTTGTTTGTCCATTTTGCGTTTAATGGAAAATATGGATTTAGGTCGTCCTTTTATAGTGTAGTTTAAGCCTTCTTTGTCTAAGGATTTTTTTATAACATCATTAAATTCGGTTATATAAGCATCTTGTT
This sequence comes from Olleya sp. KJ81-1, assembly GCF_055808135.1. Classification (NCBI taxonomy): domain Bacteria; kingdom Pseudomonadati; phylum Bacteroidota; class Flavobacteriia; order Flavobacteriales; family Flavobacteriaceae; genus Olleya; species Olleya sp. KJ81-1. The sequence goes on from NZ_CM147854.1 coordinate 123,853, forward strand.
CTTCCTTACTTTCTTTAATTTTATTAAGAATTTTGTTGTAAGTGTCAGGTGCTGTGTATTTTAATCCTAAGTCTTCTAATTCTGTTTTAATATTATATAATCCAATTCTATGCGCTAAAGGAGCATAAATGTACAAGGTTTCGGATGCTATTTTTTCTTGTTTATCAGGACGCATACTGTCCATGGTTTGCATGTTGTGCAAACGGTCTGCTATTTTTATAATGATAACTCTAACGTCGTCATTTAAAGTCAGTAGCATTTTTCTAAAATTTTCGGCTTGTAAAGACACGTCCATGTCTTTTTCTTTGCTTAAAGACGAAATTTTTGTCAAACCATCTACAATTTTGGCTACTGTAGATCCAAATAAATCTTCAATATCTTTAACACTGTAGTTTTCGTTATCCTCAACTACATCATGCAGTAATGCAGCAGCAATAGATGTGGCATCTAGACCAATTTGTTGGGCAACAATTTTGGCAACAGCAATAGGATGGAAGATGTAGGCTTCTCCGCTTTTTCTGCGTTGTGGACGATGTGCTTCAACAGCGACATCAAATGCTTTTCGGATTAGTTTTTTGTCCTCTGTAGACAATGTGCGATAGCTAACTTTTAAAAGTTGCTTATAGGCTTTTGCAATGTCTGCATTTTCTTTTTCAATATCGATTTCTGTCATAGATTGCTCTCCTTCATTTAAAATAGAATGAATACTAAAAATACTACAAAATTATGAATAGACAACACACATTAGTCTAATTTTGATTAAAACTGAATAAGCTTTTTGTAAGATGAAAATATTGCAGTAAAAAGGCTATTGTTCTTTATAAACTTCCATTTTTAAACCCATACCATAATTGTTTAAACCAGCGTTTAAAAGATTTGAGTTATCGATGTTTTTTTTATCAAAAAGAACCCATTGTCCATTGTTTTGAAAAACACGTTTTACAAAGGTAGTTTTTTCAGAAATTTGGTCTGTAAAAGGTAATAATGGTCTAAACGTTGTCGATACTTTTACAATACCACGTCTAGTTTTAACTTCTTGATATTTTTTATTTGGAAGTAATTTTCCGTTTTTGTCTGTAAAGCCTAAAACTTGTATAGAAATGTAAATACCATCTTTAGGAATAAAAACATCAAATCCAGACACATCAAATTCAAAAACAGGTTTGGTGTCTTGCGTAGCAATAAATATTACTTTTTCGTAGGTTAAAACATCTCCAGGTTGTCCATTATTGTTCTCGTAAAACTGTACTCTAAATAACGTTGAAAAAGGACGTTTTGCTTTATTACTTTTACCTCTTTTGTCCCAATCTTTAGCTTCGGTTTTAATAGGAATTAACACTTTAGTGACATGCTTTGGCTTGTTGTCTGTGTTAGGGAAAAATACAGCAATTTCACTTTCAATAGTAGGTAACCAACATTTATAATAGTCGTCATGTGCTGTTGGCTTTAATGTAACTTCTTTGTGTTTTCCTGAAGGTTTAGCAGTAACGATAACCTCGTCTAAAATGTCAGATTGTGGTGTTAAATAAAGGGTGTCTTTTAGCGTTTTTGAAGCAAGTTTGACATCTTTATAACCTAATGCTGAAACGAAAAGCGAATCGATATCTGAATATAGCTTTTTAGTGAAGAAAAATTTACCATCGTCATCAGCAAATATTCCATTTCCATTTCCAAATGAAACTGTTGCAAACGAGACGCCATTTTTTGTAATACTATCAATAATTGTAGTTTGACTAAAACTATTAATTGTAAATAGTAATGAAAGTAAAATAATGAAATATCTAGAGTGCATACAGTCTATTTAATAATGATTAATACCAACGTTTTTTCTTCTTTTTAGACGCTTCACTTTTACGTCCTTTTTTATGTTTGCTCCCTTTTTTTGCAGATTTATGAATGATTGGTTTTGCTTTTGGATCTAGTGGATAAGGATGCTCATCTATAACATCTAATTGTAAATGAATCAGTTTTTGTATCTCTAGTAGGTAAGGTTTCTCGTCTGCACTACAAAGTGAATATGCCATACCAGTTTGTCCAGCACGAGCAGTACGACCAATTCTGTGGACATAAGTTTCTGGGACGTTAGGAAGGTCAAAATTGACTACTGCATCTAAATTATCAATATCAATACCACGCGCAGCAACATCTGTTGCAATTAATATATTGACTTCTTTTTTCTTAAATTTATTTAAAGCTTCCTGTCTTGCAGTTTGACTTTTGTCACCATGGATACTGTCCACTTTATAACCGTTTTTAAGCAGCGTTTTTTCTAGTTTATCTACACCATATTTAGTACGTCTAAAAATAATGATGTTACCCTTAATAGTGTTTCGTAGTAAATGTAAACCTAATTCTATTTTGTCTTTTTTAGGAACAAAATATAGTAATTGATTGACATTTTTAGATGTCGAACTGTTTTGAGCAACCTCTATACGTTGTGGCTCGTTTAATATTGTACTTGCTAATTGTTCTACTTTATAAGGTATCGTTGCCGAAAATAATAGGGTTTGTTTAGTCTTAGGACATAACCTTTCAATTTTTTTGACATCATCAATAAAACCCATGTCTAGCATTAAATCTGCTTCATCTAATACCAAAGTTTGGACATAGTCCAGATTAATAACATCTTGCTTATGTAAATCCAATAAACGTCCTGGCGTTGCAATTAAAATATCAACACCATCACGAAGTATTTCTTTTTGTGGATCGATAGACGCTCCACCAAATATTACTGAGCTTTTTAAGGTAGTGTAAGTCGCATAGGCTTCAAAATTCTCAGCAATTTGTATTGCTAGTTCACGTGTTGGACTAACAATTAATGCTTTAATTTTTCTTCCTTTTTTAGGTGCGTCTTGTTTGTCAAATAATAACTGTAAAATAGGTAATGCAAAAGCAGCTGTTTTTCCTGTACCAGTTTGGGCAGAGACAATAACATCTTTTTTGTTAAGTACTACAGGAATTGTTTTTTCTTGTACCAACGTTGGGTTGTCGTATCCTTTTTCGGCAATTGCGCGTAAAATAGGTCTATTTAGTTGTAAGTCTTTAAATGACATGAATTAAGATTTGCTACAAAGGTAGTTTTTTCCAAGCATTTAATAAGGCTTAATATTTTTTTACACAACCGTGAGTCTTTACTTTTCTAGGACTTGAATAGTGTAGGAGGAGATAATATCATTTTTAAATTTTAAGTGCACATCAAAAATGCCTTCATTTTTAAATGCACTAGCTAATGTTATCTGACCATTATCTTGTTTTGTGTATTCTAAATCACGAGTAATTTCATTAAAACCAGAATATTCTATTAATGTGACATCCTTGATATTAATGGCATCTGGAATTTTAAAGCTAAAATTTATAACGTCGTTTCTTTTTATGGTTGTATTTAAATTTGAAGGGTAAATAGGAGTGATTTGATGTGTAAACGTTTTACCATAAACCATTGGAGATGCTTGATAATCATTTGATATTAAAGTACTATCCAGTAACCATTTTTTGTTAATTGGATAATGGTTTTTGGCAAATAGAATGGGTTCAGTTAAAAAGTAGCCTAAATTATAGTCTTTTATAAAGACATCATTTATAAAATAACCACTAGACCAAGTAGCATCGCATAAATACCATTTGTCGTTTAACTTAACTGCATTCCAAGAATGGTTAACTAACTGTAAGGTATCTACATTAGTGGTTGTGGAACGTCCATAACCATTAATTATTTTACATTCTATATTAGCCAAAAAGCACAACTCTTTAATTAAATAGGCATAACCTGTACACATGGTTTTATTTTGCTTTAATAGTTTTTTTATGGCTTTATTTTTATAAGAATTATTCCAATTTACATAGCCAATACTATCGTTTTTAAATTTTTTTCTGTTTTTACTAACCTTACTATCTTGTACTAAATCACCTTTAATATTACTGCAAACCCAAGTGTATATTGCTCTAAATTTTTCTGCTTCAGTAGGTAAATTAAAAGTCAAATTATGAGCAAGTAAGGGAAGGTTTTTTAAATCTAAGTTGCTATGTCGTTTAGCAATATTATCAGCTCTGGTAAAATTGATGTCATCAAAATCGGTAATTTGAGCTGTTACTATCGTGTAAAGCAAAAAACAGAAAAGTAGGCTTATTTTTTTCATTTTTAAACACTTTATTTTTTAGACGAATAAACCGATTTAACAGCAACTTTACCCATCATAATATAAGAATCGTTACTTAAGCTTACATTTAAAAGGACGTTTGACATGCTGTCTGGATTTTGAATAACCATCTTTTTAGACTCATAACCAACATAGCTAAACACTAAAATATCACCTTCTTTTAACTTTTGAGGAAAAATAAACTGTCCATCAAAATCTGTTGTAACACCTACAATTGTGCCTTGCAAAACAACGTTTGCGCTTGGAAGTGGTAAACCATCATTGTCATAAACAGTTCCTTTTGCAGTAATATTAGCTTGATTTTGATTAATTTTTATTTTAGAGGTCTTGACTCTAGATAGATTGTCTTGTGCTTTTGCAGTTGTTAAAGCGAATAGGGCTAAACAAGCTAATCCAATGGCGCTTATAAAACTAAGTTTACTTTTTTTAGCTTTAACAGGACGTGTTGTTAATTGTGTGTTTTTAAATCTTCCGCAGACGTTAGTGGTTTGTTTAGAGTTGAAGTAAAGACCGATGTCTTCAGTAGTCATTTTAGTAAAATCGATAACCTCTTTTGTGCAAGCGTTACAAAAACCACCTTTAGGTGTAGGCGTAAACTGATTATAATTTTGATTGCAAGGCGTTGTGATGTTTAAATTTATTTGATTTTTCATGATATATAGGTTTAATACATTATTATATAACAAACCTATGGTAACCATAGAAGTAATAAAACCGACACTTAGTTAATCCTCCTTTTGGGTGAGTAAACCATGTCTTTTACAAAGGAAGCAAAATTGTAGTTGGTTGATTATTGACACATTTTAGCAGTAATACCTAATTGATTAGCTAGCTTTTTGCGACGTAAAGTAACATTTTGAGGTTTAGTTTTTAAAAACTTAATAGGTAATGTTGAGTGCATTGTAATAGCATCAAAAGTGGATTTATGCTCAAAAAAACATTCGCTATTATAAATGGTACTGTTATAAGTAAATTCAAACGCGATAACGTACAAGGAGGTTTCAATAGTTTTTTTTGATCCTCCATTAAACGTGGAGTTACTATGCGAATAATCATCCACACGCTTATTTATAACTTTAGCAGTCGTATAGCTACCGTATTTTTTTATTTCGGCTTGCTCATAATAATACATAAAACTAGAAGGTAAAGTATATAGCATAAAGGCTAAGCTAAGCACAATAAAAAGGCCTCCAAATAGTATAAATCCTAAGCCATTTTCAACTTTAAAGCCTATAAAAGCAAAAAAACACCAAATAAAATTATAGCAAAACCAATACCTAAAATCCCGAAGTGTGGTTTAAAGGCTTGTTTAATAAAACGTATTTGGTCAGATACAGTCGTTTTCAATGCTTAGTTTTAAATTGCTTAAGCAAGTTAATTAAAAACAGATTTATATTTAGACGTTGCATTTATTAAATTAGCAGATAACGATTTTAACCATAGTAATTGGTTGCTTATTAAATGTGCTTCTTGAAGATCTAATAAGGTGTTAGTATCAATCTCAGTCTGACCTGCTTGTATGTCTATATCTCGTTTTTCAGAAAGATTAGCATATTTGTTTTGTAACGTTTGATGTGCTTTATTTACATCATCTACTTCTGTAAAAGGAATGGTTTTATCTTGTTCTAATTTTAAAATTACATGTTTTAAAGTGTCTGTAATACCATCGATAATGGTATCAAATTCTTCTGAAGCAGATGTTGTTTTATGATTTAAAATATAACTACCAATAGACGCTACAGCAGATAATATGGTATGATTTAAAGTAACGATATCGTAAATTAAAACCGATTCTTTTTGTTTAGATTTTGGATCTTGCGTTAATCTTTGAAAGGCTGCATTTAGATTACTCATAGCTAGAAAGGCTTCTTTTCTAGAAATTTTATAATCCAAGTTTTTAGCTTCTTTATTATGGTATAACTGTTTAGTAGCCTTTAAATAATTACTGTTAGATGTAATGGCATTAACTATAACTGCATCTAAATTTTTATATTCCCAACTTGGAAACAATAGGTAATTAGCCAAAACAGCAATGGTTGCTCCAATCACAGTATCAATTACTCTGTATTGGATGACATCAAATGCATTTGGATCAATTAAAGCATATACAAAAACAATATTAAGTGTAATAAATGCAGCTCCAGCTTTATAACTTTGTTGGATTAGCGAAAATGCAAAGGTTAAAGATATGACTGCCAATACCATATATACTACGGTATTTTGAGTAATTAATACAACAGTTGTTGCTATAATTGCTCCAATAATAGTCCCTATAATTCGGTTTTTAGAGCGCTCTTTAGTTAAACCATAATTAGGTCTCATAATAACTACAATGGTTAATACAATCCAATAGGCGTTTTTTAAATCAAAAAGACTTCCTAATAAAAAACCAAATACCATAGCTAAACTCACCCTAAACGCATGTCGTAACATAGGTGATTTTAAGCTAAAATGTTGCCATAAAATATTTAGTCTATAATCTTGAGAGGTTAAAAACTGTTTAGAATCCTGTGTTTTTAAAGACGCTTTAGTGTTGTCTTTAACTTTACTTAAAACGCGTCTAATTGCTTTAACTTCTTGCAATAATTGTTTTTGGTAATCTTGAAGATTTCTTAGTGTTATTGCACCTTCTCTAGCTTTTGGTAAGGTGATTTCTGTTACATAATCTTCAATAGCACTATTGGTTTTATCTGTTATTTTAGAAATGGAATCAAAGTCAGAAAGTGTTTCTTTTTTAATTAAAAGTTCTGATAAAGTAATTAGGTGATTTCCTAGTGCTTTATTTAAATCTTTAAAAGGTGTTAAGTATGATTTTTGAAGACCAAATAACGTATCTATTTTAGAATAATCTAAGGTATTTGCTAATGCTAATTCAAAAATATCAACAAGCGATATAAAAATTAAAAGGCGTCTCTCATTAGAGTAGGAGCGTCCAGAACGTTTTCGGCCTTCCAGTAGTAGTTCTCTTAAAGTTTCATGCTTTTCACTTATTTGTGTTTGTAGGATAAGTGCTTTTTTAGCATATTTTTCTCGTTTATTGGATTTAGTTAAAAGTTTACCTCTAATTTTTAAATACTGACCAGTTAAAGCTAAGGTGTCTGATAGTAATTGGTCGTCATCTTTTTTAGGTGCAATCCATTTAGAAAACAGTGACACAAATAAATACCATAAACCTCCAAGACCCATTAAGCCAACATGTAAAAAAATAGCTGCAGGATCTGGTTTACTAATAGCTAATGCTAAAACAATAGATAATAGTCCAGAAAACGATATTAAAGAGGCTCTAAATCCATAGACAGATATTAAACTAATTGCAAAGCTTAACACTGCAATAGCAAGAATTAATAAGACAAAAACAGGTTTAGTAATAAAAATAATAAACGTCACTAACATCGTTAGCACTATACTAATTAGTATCCCATTAATTTTACGTCTTAAACTACCAGGAACATCACTTGGCGCATTTAAAAAAGCACCAACAGCTATGGAAGGTGCATAGACAAATAAGTCTATAGCACTAAAGATCACTAAAGGTAACACAGCAGCAATGGTAAGCACAACGCCTCTGTAAAAGCTTGAGCCTTTAAGGAACAATTCGATTGTTTTTAACTGTGTCTTTAGCTTGTTTTGCATTTAAGCAAAGGTAGTTTTTAATGTGAATTGGCTAGATTAATCTTGTGTTAATTATAATTGAAGCAATCCAAAGTCCTTTAATTTTTGCATTTGTTTAGAAAACCAAAAGAGTTCAAAATCTTCAAATTGGGACTCAAAATCTTTTTTTAATGCTGAAAATGAAAGCGCTTGTCCTGTGGTTGGTTTTAAGGTTTCAAGCGTATCTAGCAACCATTCGCCTTCAGGCTTATTGACTGTAATTTGAAGTCGATCCGTTTTATCATGAAACGTTAGTTCCAGCAATTCATTTACAAATCCTTTTTTAGTTTTTGTGTATTCTCTAACTAAAGGTAAATGACCTAACCACACTATTTTGGCAGTTGGCTTAGTTGTTAAGCTAGCTGGTGTGTTTAAGCAATCTTCAATGTAATAAGGTGTAATTGTACTTTGCGGAATGTCAAAATCAAACCACTCTTGTAAGTCCATGTCAAAACCAATACCATGCATAAAATTAAATAACGACTTTTTTAAACCGAAGCTAAATTGGTTATGGTCAATGCCAGTTTTGTCCGTAAAATCAATATCATTATTTGCAAATGTAATAGACTTGTAGTTGGGTGTAACACCATAATCTGATGGATTTAACCCAATAGGACTATGTGCTGTTAACGCAAATTGATGCCAAAATCCAGATTGTATAATGCCTAACTCAAATAGTTGTCTAACCATCTCTAAACTATCAACAGTTTCTTGTACTGTTTGTGTAGGATAACCATACATTAAATAGGAGTGGACCATAATGTTAGCTTGTGTAAAGTTACGCGTGACTTGCGCAACTTGCTCCACAGTCACACCTTTATCAATTAGCTTTAATAGTCTGTCTGATGCCACTTCTAAACCTCCTGAGACTGCAATACAACCTGAGGCTTTTAGTAAGTAACATAAATCTTGTGTAAAGTTTTTTTCAAACCTGATGTTGGTCCACCATGTAACGGTTAATTGACGCTTTAATATTTCTAAAGCTAAGGCTTTCATTAATGCAGGAGGAGCAGCTTCATCAACAAAATGAAATCCGTTTTCTCCTGTTTGTGCAATTAGCTGTTCCATTCTGTCTACTAAAAGTGCAGCAGCAATGGGTTCGTAAATCTTGATATAATCTAAAGAGATGTCGCAAAACGTACATTTTCCCCAATAACAACCATGAGCCATAGTTAGTTTGTTCCAACGTCCATCACTCCATAAACTGTGCATTGGATTAGCAATTTCAATAACCGAAATGTAATCTTCTAATAATAAATCTGAGTAATCTGGCGTGCCAACTTGCAATTGTTTGTAATCTGGACGTGTGCTGTTGTTTTTATAAACAACTTTTCCATCCTCTAAAAGGAAGGTGCGTTTGTATTGTTTTTCTTTACTATTGTGACCAACGTGTATTGTAGTACTTCGACTGCGCTCAGCATGACTGGTGTTATTGCTATTTTGGTCTTTGTTTTCTATATTGGTTTCGGAAATACCTTTATTGTTGTGAGGTTGACATACGTTTTGGTGCAATAACTCAATTGGCAGCTCACCATCATCTAAGGTAATAAAGTCAAAAAAGTCAAAAACACGAGTGTCTGTGACTTGACGTAATTCGGTATTAGGAAAACCTCCACCAATTGCTATTTTAATTTCAGGATAATTGGCTTTTATAAATTGTGCGCATCTAAACGCGCTGTATAAATTCCCTGGAAAGGGAACCGAAAAACAAATTAACTTTGGTTGTACCGTTTTTAGTTTGTCTTCTAAAATGGCTATCGTTAGATTGTCTATAAATGTTGGTTTATTTTGCAAGCTATCGTATAGCTCGTCAAACGCATTGGCACTTTGTCCTAAACGCTCAGCATATCTGCTAAAACCAAAATTAGGATCGATACACTCTATAATAAAATCCGATAAATCCTCAAGATATAAGGTAGCTAAATGCTTGGCTTTATCTTGCATTCCCATTTCGCCAAAAGCCCAATCCATATCTTCTAATTGTTCAAATCTGGACGCTTGTGGTAGAAAATTTGTGGTACATATTTGTCTTGCTAAGGTTTGATTTTTACCTTGAAGAAACAAAATTATAGCATCTAAAGGCTGTAAATAATCTGCTTTTAACGTGTAAATACGTTGACAGTTTTCAGTTGAAATAGAATCATTTTCTATTGCTAAATCAAAAAGTTTTTCAAATGTTTTTTTACTGAATAATTCTAAAATCACCTCAATCCCTAAATCCATCTGAAAGGCAGAAACACCTATCGTATTTAAAAATCCTTTTAAATAGGCAGTTGCAGGATAAGGCGTGTTTAATTGCGTAAAAGGAGGCGTTATTAGTAAAAGATCTTTCAAAAAAATGGCTTTAAAAATAGATTGCAGCAAAGATAAGTTAATGTAGCTTATCGGTTTTGTGTTCTATTAGTTTTTTATAAAAGCAGCTAGTTTTTGACGTTTTTTAAGTGGAATCGCATCATTATTTACAATTAAAGCTAATTGAGATTGGTCTTTTTGTTTCGCAAAAAGCAAGGTGAATAATTGCGCTGTAGTTAAGCTCTCTGTTGCAGCTTGTACCAAAATCATTTTATCTCTAGGTTTTATCAAGCCTTCTTCCAAAACACGAACGTAAGTTCCTGGTCGTGCATGCTTAATAAATTGTTTAAGAATTGTTTGCGTACCAAAACGGATGCCTAATTTAAAACAAGGTTCTCTGGGTTGCGTGACTTGTACTAAAGCAGTGCCAATTTTATAAATATCACCAACATTTATTTTAGTTTCGTCTAGACCTTTAACGGTTAGATTTTCGCCAAAAATCCCAAAATTAAAATCTAAATTTGGATATAAGTTTTGCCAATACGCATAATGGTCTTCCGAAAATAAATAACAGGCTTTAAATATGCCACCATGATGTTTGCGGTCAGAGACCTCATCGCCTTTAACGTCTTCTTTTTCTAGATAAATACCTGTAGACGTTGGGTTTTTATAAATTCCTGTGGTTTGTGTTTTTCCATTCCAGACAATGGTTGTTGGTTTTGCTATGTTGGTAGACGTGATTTCCATAAACTTTAATGACTATTAAAATACCAAAAAGGGATATTTAAAAGTGTTGTTTTAATAAATGCACTATCCTTTTTAACCAGTCTATTTATAGTTAACACGTGTTTACCTTCTGTAATGTTTTTTAAAGATAAAACGGTTTCAAAACCTTGTTGGTTATTATTGTGTTTAGCATAAATAAAATCAGGATTATCATAGTCCAAACTGTCTATTTTAAAACTATAAATATTAGATAACGTTTGCATGTAATCTGCTTTAAGACGGTCTCGACTGTTTTTTGCAATCATTTGATTGGTAGAGGTGAAAATATCCGATTTTAAGCCACGTTTATCCTGTTCTGGTTTAAGGGATTTGTTGTACTCAAAAATAACGTCTTCAATGTCATTTTGGTATTCTAAAAATACAGGTAAATAGTTGGTGTTTATTATTTTAGAAGGAATAGAAGCATCTGAAATAAATACGCCTTTTTCTGTGATGTTTTCGTCATAATTACTGGCATTAGCAGTAAAACTATTGGAGTCATCCACTGCTGAAAAATAGTTGGAACGATTATAATTATAGGAAGCTAATAGCATTATAACAAAATAAATGGGAATTAAAGTGAAACTTAGTCGTTTGCCAAAACGATTATCCAAAAAATTATGTACTAATGGACGATATAAAAACGACAACGTTAAATAGCTAAATACCCAATAAAACGGAAAGTAAATTTTAGCCAACCATTTGTTTTTTTTAAGATAGCCTTGTGTGATAAAATCTAAAAAAGTAAGCAGCATGCCTATAAGCACAAAAAATAGTAATATCAAGCCAATTGTAAATAACAAAACGTGGTGACTCTCGTGATTATGCAGAAACAGAAATGCAATTGCTACAATACTTCCAATAACAATAAATACGGATAGTATATAAAAAATCAGCAGGAATGACACTGCAAAAAGGATACTACAATAATCCTCTAGTTTTGCGATATACTTATCAAAAGAACCTACTTTTTTACGTAAATAACGGTCAAATTTAGGTCTGTAATTTAATTTTTTATAGTCTATATCTCCTGAGACGTAACGTAATCCTAAGGCACCAATCCATAAGCCTCTTAGTATAACATGAAGTAATAATGTAAATAGTAAAATGGAACAAGAGATAAGCGCAATCATTAAGATTGTGGTTAAATACGAGTTGCTTTCGTTTTGAGAAATATTAAAATATAACTCTAAGGGTTCAAAAGCTTGTGATAATCCGTAAATAGAAAACCCAGAAATAATTAATTCTAACTGCCAACTTTCTTGTTGTAGTTTGTCTAGCCAAGCTTTAAAAGCTTTGGATCTATAATTATTTTGCATGGTATTACTCTGGTTGGTTTTTGTAAATATAGAGTAAATATTGAAAAACTACTTTTCGTTATTTAAAATAGTAGCAACTGCTTGTTTGTATTTTACAGGATTACTAGCTTTTTTAATGGCTTTATAAGTTTTTTGAGGATTAGAAAACGACTGCGAGAAAAACTCCCAAAAGCCTAACATTTTCATTTTTATTGGTGTTGGTCCAGAAAGATACGCGTCGTACTGTTGGTAAATCGTATCATGAAACTGACTAAAAATCTCCCAACGGTCTTTAGGATATGTTGTGGTGTTATTTTTAATCATGCTTGGTAAAAACGGATCTGCAATTAGTCCACGACCAATCATAAAATGATCAATACTAGGGAAGCGTGCTTCCATAGCTTTAAAACGCGCTACAGACGTAATATCACCATTGTAATATAACTTGTGTTTTGTGCCAGTAATACAACGCTCAAACGCTTCCAAATCTACTGGTCCTTTGTATAATTGCTTGCCAATTCTGGCATGTATCGCAATATTTTTTAGTGGATAACTATCTAGGATAGGGAAGGTGTCTAAAATTTCGGTAGCATGTTCATAACCCATTCTCATTTTCATGGAAACCGTTATGTCGCTCTCGTTATGTGCACGTTTTAAAATCTCGTCAATTTTTGTTGGATTACAAATTAACCCAGAACCCATTCCGGATTTAGTAACCATTGGATAAGGACAGCCTAAATTCCAGTTTAACTCTTTATAACCTAAACTTTGGACATAATTTACGACAAACATAAACTCGTCAGCATCATTTGTCATGACCTGCGGAATCACATTTAAAGTCGTGTTATTTTCTGGTTGTAAATCTAATTGATACGATTGCTTAATTTTTAGCTTTCCGTTAAGTCTAATATAAGGTGCGTAAAACGTATCGATACCACCAAAATAATGATGAAACGCGTTACGGAATCTAAAATCCGTAAAACCTTGTAAAGGAGAAGAGAGTAATGTAATTGACATTTAAATGTAAAAAAGGTAATATTAATTAGGCAAATATACCTTCAATTAATTAGAATTTAGCGGTTTTAAAAAACCTAAGAATAGAATTAAATTTTACCCTTTAAAATTAGTTAAAATTACTCAACATCAGGTAGTTTGTAGCTTTTGTAAGCACCTAAAATTCCGAATAAAGATAAAATTAAAACCACACCTTCAATAGATATTGACGATACTAAAGCACTTAAACCACCAGTAAATAATAAAATTATACCAATAACAGTATTACTAACAGAAACGTAGTCTGTACGTTGGTTGCCTTTAGCCATATCTACGATGTAAGTTTTACGACCTAATCGGACGCCTCCATGAGCAATTCCTAAAATAAAAAAAGCTACAGGATATAACCAAACTAGACTTCTAACAGTATCAAAATAGGTAATTATAAAAAATAAGATAATCCCTAAACCTGATGCAATTAATACAGCAATTGCCATAACATTTTTACTGGATTTATCAGCTAGTTTTCCCCAAGTTGGCGAGCTTACAATGGATGCGATTCCTTTGGCTATAATAAACAATCCAAGCAAATAAACTTCCTTTCCAATGTATTTTTGCGCTAATAATATGTAATAAGGTGCTGTTAAAGCAGAACATAATAATAGCGATCGTGCGATTACAAAATCTCTAAAATGCGCATCTTTTTTTAATAGTTTTAATTTTGAAATAAAAGACGTTTTGTCGTTGTCCGAAGCATCAGTATCTTCCGGAAACTCCTTAATTCTAGAATAAATTACAGCAGCAATTAACCACATTGCCGAAGCAAAAAAGATTAAATAGCTATAAAAGGTAATGGTTTGTTCGCTTTTAGATTGATATAAAATAAACAATCCAGCAGCAAGTACTAAGATTCCAGAAACAGATACAGTGTAACCTTTAAGTTTTCCGCGTCTTGTTTTAGGAATGGTTTTTCCAGTCACATCTTTTGACGATAACGAGCAAATACTTCGGGACAAACTAAATATTATGACAGCTATAATAATTAGCCATCCAGCAGTAGTGCCTTCAAAATTTAAAGCTATAAAACCAATAGATGCAATTGCTAAAAATTGTAAAAAGGAACCAAAAACCCAAATCCACTTTCTAACAGGTTGCTTTTTGATATATTTAGATAAAAATACTTGCGGAACCATAGAACCTGATTCTCTAATAGGTACAATTAAACTAATTAAATATACAGGCGCACTAACATAACTCATCAACCATGTTAAGACCGTTTTTGGATTGCTTAATGTGTCTCCTAATTTGGTAAACACACTACTAAAAATCAGTAAAAAATAGTTTTTTGGTACAGCTTCACAAGCTTGATCAGTAATGTCTTTACAAACACGTTCTTCCGTTTCGTTGTTTAAAAAGCGATATAGTTTTTCGGTTATGGACAAAAGGTTACTTGCTAAATTGAATTAATAATAATACCACAATAGCTATAATTAAAAAGATAATTACCGTGTCTTTAAATTTGCTAGAGGTATCTGATATAATATGACCACTAGATGTTTTAATAGGATCAGTATCTAGGGTTTCCATGTCTGGGAAATCTGTTGAAATCGTGTGTGGTCTTCCGTCGTAAAAATTAGGATTTTGTTCTAAATTTTCGACTATAATTTTACTTTCATAAAGACCAACATCCAATTGTTCTCTAACGGTTTTAATAGCTTGAAGCTTTTTACCTTTAGATAATAAATTTAGGATGTTGGCCTTATTGATTTCAATACTGTTAATAACAATAGTCATTAGTATTCAGTTGCAGCTTTTAAAGCTTCTAAACCACCAACAACAGGTAATGTTAGTGTTGTTTTGTCTAAATCTACTGTTAACTCAGTACCAGGTTTTGGATGGATTGTAAAGTCTTTATCGCTAGAAAAGATAATTAATCCTATTTGCTGACCAGCTTTAATAATTTGATCATCTGGTTGTAATTTAAACGTTAAGTCATAAAACTGACCAGGTTTTAAAGGCTCACTTTCTGTTAACGACTTATAGTTTTGAGGATCAGCCCAACCACGTGTAATAATATTATCGGTTAATACTTTGGCGTCGTCTGTATATGGTAACGAGACTAACCAAACCGATAAATTTGCAGCAGGTTTACTACTAGATAAGCTTATGCTAATAGTACTTTCTCCAGATAAGTGTAAATCTTGTTTTAAAGTTGGTGTTGCGTATAATAATCTGTGTGTCGAGTTTGATGCTTGCGCATGGTCTTTCCCAGAAATGGTAAAATCGTCTACTAACGTTTCTGTTTTTTGACGTTTGCTAGCTTTTGTAGTTAGCATTCCCATTTGGTTACCACCTTTATTTAAAAATAAAGTCACGTCTTTAGCCTCTGGATTTGGATAAGCATCATAAGCAGTTGGTTGATCGCGTTTATCGTTTTCTCTAACAATCCAAGCTTGTTTATCGTTTTCTACACCATTTTCTACACCATGTAAATAGCGCGTAAACCAACGGTTCATCATAGTCATTGGTGGTGGTCCACCATGTCCATTTTGGTGATAGTAAATTTGGGTTGGTAATCCCATTGCTTTAGCCTTTTGGTAAATACGGTTACTATGTTCTGGCATCACATTCCAGTCGTTAAAACCATGAGACATTAATAATGCAGCTTTCATACCATCCATTTGGTTTAGGTAATCACGATCATTCCAGAAGTCGTTTAAATCTCCTGTTTTTCTGTCCATTCCGTTAGCCATTTCGGTATCTCTAACCGTTTTGTTATTGTAAGGACGTTTGCTCTCGTCACCACTATGTATAAAATCGTATAGTACATCAATATCTTCACCTAAATAACCTCCAGGATGACGCACTAAACCGTTAGATCTGTAGTAGTGATATGATGAGGTGTTAGGTGCAATTGGGATAATAGCCTCTAAACCTTCCACTCCAGTTGTCGCAGCAGCTAAAGGTAATGTACCATTATACGACGTCCCTGTCATACCAACTTTTCCTGTAGACCAAAAGGCTTTAACCTCTTCATCACCATCAGGTGTTGTGTATCCTTTAACACGACCATTTAACCAGTCAATAACTGCTTTAGGTGCCAATGCTTCGTTTGGTCCACCAACGGTTGGGCTACCTTGTGATAATCCTGTACCTGGAGACGACGAGTGTACAACAATATAACCACGAGGAACCCATTTAGAGATATGCGAATTTGATATAATTGGACGCTCTCCTAAACGTTTTACCTCAGGATGTGCACGCTCTTGGGTCGGTAACTCACCTAACTCATGCTCTACATTCCACATAATACCTGGAACATCTGGTGCAACTCCAGCAAAATAAGGACTAGTTACATAAATTACAGGTAGTTTTAAACCTTCAGTATCTGTTTGTTTTGGTCTAGTTACAGACACATGTACACGATCTAAGGTGTCGTCTCCATCTGTGTTAAATGTAGTTTGTACCCAAAGGTCATGTCTTATGTAATCTTTGTAGTTGCTAAATCCTTCGACAATTTGCGCTTCTCCATTTTCAAAAACAGGAACCGTTTTGTCTTGTGCAAAACCCATTGTAGCCACTAAAAATAGTGCTGCAAAAAGCCTTGACGTCATACTTAATGTTGTCATAATAACTGGTTGTAAAGTTTGTTGGTTACAAGTTAGTTATTTTTTATAACACCTAAAGCGCTTAAATGTTAAGGGAATTGTAAATGTTTTAAAGCTGAATTTTGGGTGTTTGTAATAGCGGATTGTTATAAAACCCAATGCTATCCTAAGGTTTTAGCATCTTTTTTTGACTATAGATTGAATGTCTTTAAAAATTAAATAATTTAAAACAACAAGTATAACTACTAATCCAATGGATTTATAAGTATTATCGTTTTTAGGGAATCCATTTATGACTAAATCAATTAGGGTTGCTAAAACAAGGACTATGTATAGTACTAATCTTGGAGTGTTGCGTTTTATATTGGTTAACTTTTTAATGCTGAGTAGTATTGCACTTTTAATTATTAAGCGGAAAGGTCACACCAACAGCAATTGCGCCAGCAAATTGTTTAACCGAAGGTTGAAAAAAATAGGTGAAGCCTAAATCTACATTGTTGTTTTTACCTAGTTCTAAACCAAACGCTAACGGAATATGATAAATAATTCCACCTTTGTCTACAAAATCAAAAGCAGTTAAGGTTTTAAAAGATCCTATGGATGTTCCGATTCCTAGCTCTAGATAAGGCGCAACCCACGGAATTGGTGCACGTAATCTGGCTTTACCACCAAGTAAAAATGCTTTAGTTTCGGAAATCTCAAAGGTAGGATTGTTGTTTAAATCCTTACCATTAGAGTTTGTTATAATTAAACCAGCGTAAGGTCTTAGCTCTAACCAAGATTTAACTTTAAGGACTAATTCGGTTTGTGCAAAAACACCTTTATCTGCTACGTCTGTAATACTGTTATAAGGCGCAGAAATACCATAACCTAATTGCACATTTAATGATTTGTCTTTGGTTATCTGTGCTTGAGTAACCATTGCAGTTAATACAAGTAGCACTAAGGTGAAGGTGTTTTTCATTTTTGGTTTGGGTAGTTGGTTGTTTTGTTAGGTTTTAATTGTGAAAAGTAGTTAGCAACAATCCATGGTCTAGAACCATTGTAGCCAATATGTTTTTGTTAGTATATTAAAGATTATTCTGGTCTTTCAGGAATATAAACAACGTCTACATTTATTGTATTCCCATATGTTACGACTATGGAACATAATACAGAAACACGTTTTCCATTGTGGCTAGCAGGTTGCATTACAGGCATTTTTCTAAGCACTCTTAAGATTTCTGCTTGAATGGTTACTTCTGAATCTCTCACTTTCATTCCTGTTAAATTACCGTCTTCGTTGATAATAAAAAAGGCGTCCACTTGTTTAGGATCAGAAAGATTTAAATCTTTAGAGACACTTAAGTTAAACTCTCTTTTAATAAACGTCGCTATTTTATTATCAAAACAGGCTCTAGTTTCTTCTTTTGAGAGCGCTTCACAACCATTATAGACTGGAGGAAGGTCTACATCTTTTAATAGCATACTATTGTCGGTAGTATAAGTTGCTAAACCGTCATCATGCGACACAATGCTACATAAACTTAATAAAGCCTGTTCTTCTTCTGCTGTCATATTACCTTGAGCCATCACTTGTTCCTGAACAGCATTTATTTTTGTCATTAAATCACTTTCTGTGGTTTTCAACGCGTTAGATTCTTCCTTACATGAAAAGCATAGTAAAACACTAAAAATGGTTGAAATGACCATTATATTTTGGAATCCAAATTTTGTTTTACGATTAAATTTGTATTTCATGAGTTTTGATTTTTATGCTAGTTAAAAACGTGATTGTGTTTATTTAGTTACGTGGTTTGTGTGCGTAATTTAGTAAATATAAACAGAACAGAAAATTCGAGTGGATTTAAGTAAGACACTTATAAACAGCAATGGATAATACTGACAATTGCACAACGTTTTTATTTTTCAAAATAATTTAAAACTTTGTATTCAATTGTTGTGTTTGTGGCATTAATAATCTCAATGCGCATACCACGAAAACCAATAATTTTATTCTCTGATAAATCATACTGCACTTCTTGTGTAAAAGAAGGTCTTGCATAATCATTTATGTATTCTCGATAAATAAATTTAAGTGCATTACCAACACGACCATTATAAATAAATTCTTCTTTAAAGTAATCTTTATGCTTTGTTCTTACTTTAATGTGATTGTAGTCTATTTGTTCTTTTGGTTTTAATAAGGTTAGTCCATTATAATTAGTTCCGGTTGAGTAAATGCCATCAATAATGCTTTTAAAGTAAATCAATGGATTTTCCCCATTTCTAGGAATAGCAACGCCAAATTCTGAATTAGAAGCACTACTATAAAAATCATAATCATTGGTATTATACTGCATGATAAAGATTGTACCTTTTTCAATTACTTTTATAACGCCATCAGGTTTAATATTAAATGTATTTACTATTTCAATAGCATCATTTTGAAACCCTTTTTCTTTATAAACAACAATGCTTCCAATTTCTGAGCTTTTAATTTTATTTAATTTTGGGAGTAGTTTTGTATACGTTTCAGGTACGACGAAATTTTTTTTAACTCCAGCACATGATATGAGCATCATTGAAAAAATGAAAAGTAATAATCTTGTATTCATATTAATTTTAAAAAGTATCACAACGTGATTGTATTATGGTCTTTTGTGTGTTTGAGAATCTAATTTAAAAAATAAAAACCTGATAGAAAATCCTAAAAAGACTTACGTTAGTAGGCAAGAACTGGCAATAAATTATATGCGGTGTTAGCTGCTGACATTTTTCTTTCTTTCTAGAATTTGATAATAATAACTAAATGGTTTATCATATTTTTTATGTTGTCTATTATCTTCTCCACGTTCTATTTTTTCGTCATTTTCTTTTTCTAATTCCTTTATTTTCTTGAACAGGTCATAATATAACTTACTTCTATTTCTGTCTAATTCCTTTATTTGGACTTTCGAAAATTTATTTAACTCTAATTCTTGGAAACCATTTTTCCAACACATATCTGTTGAAACTTCGCTAAAGTTATCTAAACCAATTCTGCCAACAGACATTCCAATTAATCTGTTTATGGCAGATTCAATAGCTGTTCCTTTTTTACATCTTTGTTCTTCTTCAATAGCCTTAGTTATCTCATTAACTATTTTAGATTGTTTAATTATCTCTTTATTAAATGACCTTTTTCTAACTCTAGTTTCACAATCAAAATTTATTTCATAACCTACGAAAGCTATCCAAGGAAAACGACCTTGTTCAAAAGAGTTTGTCCATTTATAAGGACCTTTAGATTTTCCATTCCAAAATGCTTTATAATTAGTTTTTCTGTCTTTAATAGCGACTGTATACAATTCATCAGGAAGCTTAAATTTATGTGGAAATAGTTTTAGTTCTTCTAAACATTTTAAGTAAACTTCTTTTGCTATTTCACATTGTTCTTTTTCATTATGTATTACAATCATATCGTCACAAAATCTTAAATAAAGTACAGGAAGTTTTTCGAGTTCAATGTCAGCTTTATTTAAGTATATATTTGCAATTAATCCAGATAAAGCTCCACCTTGTGGAACTCCAATTCTTTCATTATGGTCTTTCTCGTAATATAGAGAAAGGTCTTTGTCTACCCAAGGAAAAGAACCATTGGGTATTTCGTAGGAATCCCAATAATTAGGATTGTCAGCTTCTTTTACATTTTTATTAAATGAATAGCAATTTAGGAAACTTTTAAAAATATGAATAGGTTGTTTTAAATCTAATTGAGGTAATTCTTGATTTACTTTATCAATTAATTTTTTAAAAATATCAAATGCAATTTTATGATTTACTGTGTCATAGAATTTCTTCATATCACACTCAATTACATATAATTCTGAAGCAGGATTGCTTTTTTTGTATTTTATTATATCTCTAATACAGTTATGATGTGATATGGTTTTGTTATCTATTTTCTTTGAACGAAAAGCATAAGAAGAATCTTTAAAATGTTTATCAAGTATTGATGTTAGAAATTTATTTGTTAAGCTCAGTATTATTCTGTCTTCTATTGAGAACATACTAATTGGTCTACAATCATTTTTCTCTTTATGAGATTTTTTTATTGGTTCTTTTAGTTTCGGAAAGATTAAAGGATTTGAAACGGAATAAGAATTAGACAAGGCTTTTTGTTGAATTTCTGAAACGAATATCATTAAATTAATAAACCATTGTTCCTTAGATTTATTTTTTTTGTGTGTTCGAATTGTCTTTAAAAGTGCGTAAAAATTTTTATCATTAGAAGTAAGAAGCTCATTTGTTTCTTTATCCTTAATTCTTGAATAAGAACCAACCTTTATCCATTGCCTTCTTGGTGGTAATAATAATTTTAATTTATCATTTATATCTTTTTGGTAAATTTCAAATTCGTTCGATTCTTTTGAATTATTTTCTATATGATAATTGTAATCTTCATCTGTAGTAAGTAAATGTAATAAGTGTTTTTTGTTTCTGTTCTTAGCAATTTTCACCCTTATTTTACACAGTTGTCTTATTATATCTGTCTCGTTAAAGTATTTATTAAATTCTTTCATAAGTTATTAAAATAATGGAGTCCCTGTATAAAGTGCAAAATGCACATATTGACAAAGATACTGACATATAAGTCATTGGTTTCTTTTAAGTTTCTCTGGCAAAACCTTACCGTTTATGAGAAATGATATTCACTCGAGGCTTTCACCTTCCGCCTTCGGTACTCCATTATTTTTTTGATATTTTGTTTTAAATCCGATATTATTTGCAAGAAAAACTACACTTGCAAAAGATACTTCTCCTTTTCTATTTTCGTAACAGTTTGTAAGGAAGTTTATACAATTTATTTCATTGAATTTATTAGAATCTCTTTTACTTAATTTAATGAAATAGTTTTTACCAACATCAAATGTAAAAGAGTTTGCAATTGCCATAGCCACTTTACACCAATTTTCGTAAGTTTCAGTTATAGTCTGATTTTTGTTGTTTAAATGTCTTATGATATTACTCATTAAACGTCTGTCATAAGGGTCATTTCTGTTTAATGAATTGTGTAAAGCATCTATATTACTACTGAATTTTATGGTAGAATTAGTTTCTTTATTTTTTTTAGTTGTTATTGGAATATTTGAGTTATTAACTTTAAATTCTTTAATACTCTCTTTAATTATAATTTTTTGGTCATAAGAAAGAAAGCAAAGTCTTGTTATATCGCTACCACTTTTATCTAATTCAATATTGTGGGTTTCTAAGAAATAATTTGAAATTAAATTAAACGCATTTTTATGTTGAAAATCGGTGTTATTTTCCTCGAAATTTTCTAAAAAACTTAATTTTATTAAACCTTTATAACCTTTGTTTGAAGGAGATTTCCAAAAAGAAAACACAATTGGTTCTTTTTCCAAGGTTTCTCCAACATTTGTCATGTCTTCTTTTGAGAGTTTATCAATGTCAATGACTAGAATTTGGTTGTATTCTTTTAGATTCCCTTTTCTTCTATTTCCATGAAATGTTGCTGAAAAGGTTACAGCAGGTAATGACTTTTTATTATTATCGTAGTAATCTTTATTCCCAATTTCGAGCTCTTTTCTTAATTTTTCAATTTTACCTTTCAATAATTCAGAATCGATAATGCTTAAAGTTTCATTCAAGGTTATTTCTTTCGAAATACTTGACCAAGCTTTTTCTTGGTATGAAACTTTAATATTTTTCAATTCTATGTTCATTGGTTGGTTTTGGTTGCAGCTAACGTTGTTGTATATAGTTTGTTGCGTGTTTCAAGCAACTAATTTAGTAAATAATTACCGACCAAGAAAGTCCGAGAGGACTTTCGTAAGTGGGCGAGAAACCAGCAATAAATTATATACGGTGTTGTGCAACGTATTTATTTTCAGAGTTTGGTTTTAGTCATCTTTGTTCATCGCTCGCACGAATTCATAATGACCTCCAACCCAACCAAAGTCGCCACCATATTCAGAATCAAGTTTGTCCAAAAATGCTTTAATTGCTTTTCCGCTTGCAAGCATAAGAGTCGAATCATTTTCGTCAGTTTTTATGAATAATTTTCCATTGTTTTGAGAGCATTCAAATCCGCCCATTTGGGTTACTCCAATTATACTTTCGTATAGATTATAAATTTCTTCAATATTCGTTTCGTTAAGGTTGTCTAACCATTCTTGAAAGTCTGTTATAGTTGCCATAATTTTTATTTTTTTGATTTAATAAATACGTCTTGGTTTTCCAATACAAAATAGTACATACCTGCTGTCGTAAAAAACCAAAGCAGATAGGGTTCAAATTCAGTTGTGTTTCTAATGAATATTTCTCGAAATAACCAAAACCAAGCGTAAATATTGAATGCTACGACATAAATTCGCTTAATCCATAAAATAATTATCGGTTTAATTCTTTCTTGTTCTTTATGGAAATCGTTTTTGTTCATATGTTGCACAACAATCAAACAAACTCCCAAAGGAGTTTATTCCTTTTATTTTTTAATAAGGCTAGCCAAAACTAGGTTATTTTTTACAACTATAATATACGTACAACTACGTAAATTTATTTGTCAGAAGCTAAGTTATAACACTTGTTTCATTATAATTTACGGTAAACCGTAAACTAAAAATAAAAGCATAAATAATTTGTTGTAAATGGTTGTTATGTTTTTGTTAGTCTGTATGTTACCCATATATTATAGCCTCCAGATTTTGATGGACTATTACTTTTGGTGTCATAGGTTACGTCTCTGTTACTTAATAACTCAAGAAACTTTAACATCCTTTGTCCTTTACTACTATCAAAATCAATGGTGTCATATATTGGGTTTGCATAGGTGGTTTCGTCATCAATATTTAGAATAGTATCAATTTTGTATCCTAAATGGGTGGCTAATATTTTTGCTTGTGTATTGGCATTTTTTAGTGCCAAAACAGCATGGTCGTCCTCGTTTTTAAATTGGTGTTCTGGCATTTTAAAATAGACTTTGTAAACATTAATTTGCAATGCACTACACCAAACCAATACGTTGTCAAATGTATTTAGGTCTTGATTTTCAAACTTGTAATGGGTTATTTGTTGGTTTTTTGACGTGGCCACTTTAACGACTGTGTTGTCCAATCCGTTTGCTGTTAGCGAGTCTTTTAAAGCTTCTATTTTTGTGATATCATGTTGTTGGACAGATAGTAACACTACGTTGCTTTCAGCATATTCAGTATAGTTGGATTGCCCTAAAATACGTAAGGTTATACTTTGCGCTTGACTGTAATGGGCAAAAGTTATAAACCATAGGATTAGTATATATAACTTCATTTAATCAACTAGTTTAAAGGTAATTGCTATTCTGTACGATTTTGTGATTTCGTTTTTCTTGCTTTCTACACTATCGGTTCCAAAGGAAGATTCCTTGACTTCGATATTAAGAATTTTTCCAATAGTCATATTTATCTCGTCACCAATTGTTTTTGCTTTTCGCTTAGCATCGTTAATAGCTAGTAGGCTTAATTCTGTTTCTAGGTCTTCATCAGAAGTATCATACAAGTATTTGATGTCAGTTATTTTTACACCATCTACTGTTATGTTTGCGATATCTTCTAGGGTGTTTATGTCTGTTGTAAAATAATAACTTTTACTGGTGGCTCTAGAGTAGGTTTTACTTTGAATGATTACTTCAAGATCACTTTCTGCGATTCCGTATTTTGAAAGCTCTGCAATGGTAGTATTATATACCTCTTCAAATGCGATGTCCTTTGAGTCCTCTTTGTATTTAGTTGCTTTTTGTTCGGTAATTGTTAATTGTACTTTGGCTTTATTAGCGGTTAGTTCTTTTTTTGCGTTTCCGATAATACGAATGAATCTTTCAGTAGATTGACCATAAATGGTTGTAGAAAAAATTAAGGTTACTAATAAAATTTGAAGTGTTTTTTTCATAATTGGTTATGCTTTGGGATGTTTTTTTTATTGAAGCGATTGTGTGGTTATTTTACTAATTAATAGTTGTGCATTTTAATGTTTAAAATCATTCGGTAGTCCAATGTAGTTCTTTTAATTTAATTAATCTATACGTATTACTACGTAAATTTATTTGTCAAAAGCTAAGTTACCTTTCTGGGTACATTATTTTTTACGGTAATCCGTAAACTAAAATTAGAGCATAAAAAAACCACCTTGAAAAGGTGGTTTTGATAACTTACTATAATTGTTATTCTTTACATTCTGAATAGTCTACTGTAAACTTGAAGTTTTTAGTAGATAATTTTTCAATGCTAGTGTCATTTTTGTGATCTGGTTTGTATGCTGCTCCAGTACTTAAATCTACACCAACTCCGATTAATCCAAAAGATATTGTGCTTAAAATAAAATTACCAGTTCTGAATTTGTTCTCGAAATTTTTTGTTTTAGGCTCACAGTTGTCTTGCTTTACTTCAATTTTTAAAGGTTGGTTTCTTTTAAATTGAGAGCGTGCTTCACCCATTCCGATCTTTTCTCCATTAGCATAAATTAATGCGTTTGGATGATCTTTTACTTCAATTTGAGCATTGTACTTGCTACCTCCAAATATTACTCCACAACTGGAAAATAAAAATGAAGATGACACTGTAATAGCCATGATTAGTAAAGTACTTTTTTTCATAAATTCTTGTTTAAAATTTGGTTGATATTAGTTTGTTTATATTCCTTTATTATAGTTAAAAAGGTGAAGCAAACTTATATCTTTTTTTGGATTGTTTTTGTACGTATAACTACGTGTATTTTCTGCGTTAAGCCTTATCTGTACTGATATTTAAGAGGTTGCGTTTGTTTAGAATGATTATAAAATATAATTGTTTTTGGATGCTTTTTTTAAGTATTCATTTACAATTATTTAGCACTAGATTTTTTTAAATAATAATTAGTACTCAGGAATATTGTATTGCATTAAGAGTGATTAACTAAATAAAAACATAAAAAAACACCACTTTAAAAAGTGGTGTTTAATTTCCGCGAAAGCGTTATGTTATCTAGCTAAATATACCCAACCAGTTAAAGGCTTAGGGTCTGTTTTGGTTTTTATAACGTAGTAATATGTTCCGGTTGGCAGTTCTTGTCCAGAGTTAGACTGTCCATTCCACTCTTTAGCGTAATTGGCTTTACTGTACACTTCGGTTCCGTATCTGTTATAAATTACAATATTGTCTACTTCTAGGTAGCTAATATCAAAAAAGTCGTTAAGTGTATCGTTATTAGGAGATATACCTTGTGGTATGTTACAGTTATTAGCTTTTACAAACGTGATGGTTTGATTTTTTGTACAGTTACCAATGGTAATTTGCACGTTATATTCGCCAAAGCTATTAACATTAATTGCTGCTGTAGTCTCACCAGAATCCCATAAATACGTCGCGTTAGTGACTCCAATATCTGCATTAATATTGTAATTATTTGGTAAACAGTCTTCGATAGTTTTAGCGTCTAAAAAAGGGAATTCAAAAATGGATAGGTTTACTGTTGTAATGTCGTAACAGCCAATACCATTTGTGTTTTCTACTTTAATATATAGTGTTGTTGTTTGGTCTAATTGGTAATTGTTTGATAAGGCGTTTTGCCCTGCAATTGCATCAGCTTCTGAGGTGTGATAAGTTACCACTAAGTCTGTACTATTTTGTGTGCCAAGTACTGTAGTATTAAACTGATTTAAATTGATTAGACTTGGGTCGTTTTCGCAATTAATAAAATCTGGTACTGGATTAGCAACAGGTTTAACATCTACAATAAGATTTACGGTCGTTATTGCAAAACAGTCTGTATTACTAGTGTTAAATACCTTAGCGTAAATTATTTGATTGGCTGATGTGGTGGTATAATTATTTGGTAATGGATTATTATCACCAATAGCGTCTAAATTAGTTAAATAGTAGACGACAGTAAAGGTCGTTGCAGATTGTCCTGCTAACACCTCACTATCTATGTTTGATAAATCAAAAGTTGCAATACCATCGTTAGTGTCGTCGTCACAAACTATAAAATCAGACACTGGATTAGCAATAGGTTGTGCATCCACAATTAGCTTAAAGTCTGTAATGCTATAACAATCTGGATTATTTGTATTGTAAATTCTTGCAAATATATCTTGGTTATTAGAGGTGTTAAAGTAATTGGTACTTAATGCATTTTGATTGTTGTCTGCATCTGTAAAATTTGCAAAATAGTTAATTGTAAAGTCTGCTGCAGATTGCGATCCTAATATAAAGACGTCTCTTGTGGTTAAGTCAAACAGTTCTGTTTGGTCGTTGGACAAGTCATCACAAAGAATGTAATCTGGTATTGGGTTAGCAACTGGTATGTCGCTTATTGTTATGGTGTTAGTGGTTGTAACGACCTCACCATTACTAGTTAACGTTAAGGTTATAACGTAGTCTCCAAGTGCAGGAAAGGTATGTGTTGGGTTTAAATCTGACGATGTTGGGCTACCATCACCAAAATCCCATAATGCTGAGGAAATTGGATCTGATGTTGTTAGAGTGAATTGTGTAGTGTCTCCAATACAGGTATTAAAGACATCATAATCTGCATCAATACATATTAAACTGTCTGTTAGTAAATCAATTTGCGTACTGTTTAACTGAAAGTTTGAACCTTCTATCAAAACACCAGCGCCTTGTTGAATACCTTCTGCAGTTCCTGGACTAAAACTACTAATGACACGATAGGTAGATATTGGTATACCACCTAAACTGTTACTTAAGTCTGTTAGGTAATCATATCCACAAGACAACGCTGGGACGTTACAACTACTACAATTTGTTAATACTGAAGAGCAATCTGAGGCGATTAGTGCATCCGTAAATATGAATATGGATGTTGTGTTTTCAAATGCACCACCAGTTGTAAATAAGCCATCATTAATCATGGTGTTTATCGAGTTTGGTAACACGTCCTGTATTAAATTATTACCTCCAGGATTATCAGGAATACTAATGGTTGGATTTACAGTAAAAGGGTAGGATAGGTAGTAACTTGGTTGAGAGGTTGATGTTGAATTAGGTTGTCCGTATTGCACTAGTCCAATTTCGGCTAATGGATTTTGACTAAATATTTGATTAGATAATTGCTGAATTGAGGCTTCCATGTCTTGACGTTCTGAAAAAGAAACAGAGCCTGAATCGTCTACAATAAATAGTACTTTGTTGTTACATTGTGAATAGCTGAAAGAGATACATACAGTGAAAATTAGAAAACTGAGAAGTGATTTCATTTAGATTAATTAAGCGATTATGGTTTAAATAATTGGTTAGCGTTTGGCATAAAATCGTGGTTAGTAAAAGCGATTTTAGTTAGGGATTTTATACGTGTAACAAAACTACACTTTTTTATTAACTAGCAAAATCCTGTGTTTTTATTAAAACTATAACGTATTGGTTATTAATATCTAATGTTATTGGGTCTTGTATAATACAAAAAAACCACCTGTTTTAGGTGGTTTTTGATTTCCGCGAAAGCGATAATTTAATTTTTAATAGCGTCTTTTTTGTACAGCTTATAAAATAGTGTTGGTAAAAATCCAAAATTAAATAGCAAGAAGCCTACAAATATTAGAATGCCTGCATAAGGCCAATGCATAATTTTAAATAATGATGCTGTACTAAGGGTAAATAAGGCTAAAAAGCCTAAAACATAAACTGATTTTTTCATTTTGATTGATTTAATGTTCGTATTAAGATTGATATTTAAGTGTTTGTTCTTTATACTTATTATAAAAATATAAAGGCAATGTGATGCATATTAAAAATAGAAATCCAGAAAAAATTAAAATGCCTGCATAAGGCCAATGCATGATTTTAAATAAACTACCTGTAATTATTATAAACGCAGTAATAAACTCTAAAATAATAAGGACTCTGTTTCTGTTTTTTGCTGATTTAAAATACAGTTGTGCGTTGGTTTCTTGTTGTATTTGGGTAATGGATAAGTAGCCTCCAAATTGCTGAATTGCTATTTTGTAAGCCTCGTCAAAACTAAGCTGTTCTTCGTTTTCTAGATAGGTGCAAATGTGGTCCAAGATGTCTTCCTTTAAGTCTTGATTTTTTAAACCATATAACTCTAAATTGGTCGTTATGTAGTCTATATTTTGGTCTGATAGTCTCATTTTACGGTTGGTTTAGGGTTAAATATTAACGATAGGGTTTTAATAAAATCGTTAATCTGATGGCTTTGATCAATAATAACTTGCTGTCCAGATTTAGTTACAGAATAGTATTTGCGGACGCGTTTACCAATGTAAACTTTTTCGGTTTCTAAAATATTATTGCTTTCTAACTTGTGTAAAATAGGGTATAAAGCACCTTCTGAGATGTCTATTTTACCTTTAGTCAGGTCTTTAACTTTTTGTGTAATCTCGTAACCATACATTTTATCATGCTGACTTAGTAGCTTTAAAATGATAGGTTGTAATGTTCCTTTGGTGAGTTCTTTGCTATACATATGTCAAATATACATTTTTTTACAATACATTTTAATAAAAGGTATTATTTTTTTGAATGTATAAAAAATACCACCAGAAATGGTTGGCTATATAATTAATAGCTATTACATTATTTTAAGTACTCTAAGGTGTTGACCATTTCAAATTTTGGGCTTCTGTTTATAAATTCTCTTAAAAACGCTGTGTGCGCAGATCCCATGATAATAAAAACCCTATCCGTTTTAGTCATTGGTATTCTATTTAGATTAGAATATATTTTCATGTTTCTATGATAAAATTTAGCTGCATTATCTGCACCTTCAAAATTATCCTTAGTACCAACATATAGTAATTTGTCTGCATTGGCAACTATAGATTGATCCAGTTGTAAAGGCTCGTTAATTAATTTTAGTTTTTCTAAAACAGACAACGTCTCATAATTTTGATCACGTTTAGCCATTTCAGGATAATCTTTAAATGGCTGATTAGTGAGTTGTAAATAGGTTTTTGGATCTATAGCGTTTGTATAGTCTGGACTGGATTCAAAAAAATCGCCAACGCTATAATTATAACCCATGTGATTGTCAATTCCGTATAATTTGCTAACTACATTTAATCGTCCTACTTCAAAACCAATCATACTAGTTTCGCCAAAACTTGTGTCTAGTTGGTCTGGGTTTTTAAGAAACTTTTGATAGTCTATATTTAATGCGTCATTTAAGCTTGGTAAATTTTCTACACAAATAATGGTAGGTTTAAATGCAGCTAGCATTTGCGCAATTTGTTTTATTTGTTTTTGGGCTTCAGGACTAGTCTCATCAAAATCTGTACTGTTAGCATCTGTGGTTTCTCCAAAATGGAAGCTTCCAAAGTTTAAGACTTTAATTTTATCGTTACTAGTTGAAACATTATGGTCTTGTTTTAATATTTCGGGTGGTGTATTTGTGTTATTACAACTTACAATAAGAAGTACATAAGCTAATAAGAGAACCTGTTTCATGTTGGATTGATTTTTTGATTGATTAGTTGATTGCTATTGTTATGTTATTGATTCATAACGAAGTTAGTTTTTAAAAACGAGATATTCAAGCATAAAAAAACCACCTATTACAGGTGGTTTTTAATTTCCGCGTAAGCGATATAATTATGTGATTTACTTTAGTAACTCGTAGCTACGTTTGATAAAGTCTGATAATTCTTTTCCTTTTAAAAGACCTTGAGATAAACGTGCTAAGTCTAAACTTTGCGTAATTAAATGCGCTTGTTTGTCTTTAGCTTCGGTATTTAAAATCTCGTTAACTAAGTCAGAGTTTGTGTTAACCACAAGGTTATACATTTCTGGCATGTTACCAAACATTTGCATTCCGCCTCCACCACCAGACGCTTGCATCTCTTTCATACGACGCATAAATTCTGGTTGTGTTATCATAAATGGTGTTGCGTTGCTATCCATTGGCTCTAACTGTACCATAAACTTTTCTGATGGGATTACGTCTTTTAATAACGCATCTAAAGCTTTAGTTTGGTCATCATCTAACTTAGAGATTACAGTTTCGTCTTTAGCGATTAATTTGTCAACACTATCTGCATCTACACGAGAAAAGGTGATGTTTTCTTTAGTAGATTCTAATTTTTGCATTAAATGCGAAACAATCGGACTATCTAATAATAAAACTTCGTAACCTTTGTCCTTAGCAGCTTCAATGTAGCTGTGTTGCTCATCTTGGTTACTTGTGTAAAGGATTACTAATTTACCGTCTTTATCTGTTTGCTTTGCTTTGATAGCATTAAATAACTCCTCGTAAGTATAGTATTTACCATCTACCGTTGGATATAATGCAAATGCATCTGCTTTGTCAAAAAACTTGTCCTCAGATAACATTCCGTATTCGATAACAATTTTAATGTCATTCCATTTAGCTTCAAACTCCTCACGATTATTATTAAATAGTGATTTAAGTTTGTCTGCTACTTTACGTGTAATGTACGAGCTAATTTTTTTAACTGCTCCATCTGCTTGTAAGTAGCTTCTAGAAACGTTTAACGGAATATCTGGACTGTCAATCACACCACGTAGCATAGTTAAAAACTCGGGTACAATCCCTTCTACGTTATCTGTAACGTAAACTTGGTTTTGGTATAACTGAATTTTATCCTTTTGCATAGCCATATCCTGAGACATCTTAGGGAAGTATAAAATACCTGTTAAGTTGAAAGGATAATCCACATTTAAATGAATATGGAATAATGGGTCTTCGTGTTGTGCTGGATATAACTCTCTATAAAAGTTAGTATAATCCTCGTTTTCTAATTCGGTTGGTTGTTTAGTCCAAGCTGGATTAGGGTTGTTTATGATGTTGTCTACAGTAATTTTTTTCTGAGGTTCAGTCGTTTCTTTACCTTCAGCATCTGTAGTTGTTTCTGGTTTGTGGTCAGGATCGTTTACTTCTTTAGTTCCAAATTTAATTGGAATAGGCATAAACTTGTTATACTTATATAGTAAGCTGCTAATGCGTGCTTCTTCTAAAAACTCAGTCGAGTCTTCTGCAATATGTAAGATGATCTCAGTACCTCTGTCAGCCTTATCATGTGGCTCTAAAGTAAACTCAGGCGAACCATCACACGTCCAATGTGCAACAGTAGTTCCTTCTTTATGAGATTTTGTAATGATTTCAACTTTTTCAGCAACCATAAATGCTGAGTAAAACCCTAAACCAAAGTGTCCGATAATTCCAGAATCTTTAGCGCTATCTTTATATTGGTCTAAAAACTCTTCTGCACCAGAAAAAGCCACTTGGTTGATGTATTTTTCAACCTCGTCTGCTGTCATCCCTAAACCTTGATCGATAATATGAAGTTTTTTACCTTCTTTATCGATTTTAACTTCGATAACTGGGTTTCCGTACTCAGACTTAGACTCTCCAATACTAGTTAAATGTTTTAATTTTAATGTTGCGTCGGTTCCGTTACTGATTAGCTCACGTAAAAAGATTTCGTGATCACTGTACAAGAATTTTTTGATTAACGGAAAAATGTTTTCTACTGAAACGTTAATATTTCCTTTTGCCATGATTTTATGTTTATTTTTTAAGTCCCGCTTAAGCGAAACCCTTCTATTAATTTCTGATTAGGTAATAGACAACAAAAATGCCAATTGCTGAAAGGTGACAAGATGACATTTAAAATAACCATAAAAGTATTATGCATGCATAACGAATAAAAAATAATTGTGAATTCGTTATTTATGAAAGCAGTAAATTGCGATACTATTTTTTTAAACAGAAAAATAGCTTAGAATTAATAAAATTAAAATTAATGTACAATTCAAAAATTATTGGTTTAGGTAAATATGTACCTGACAACATCGTCACAAATGCCGATTTATCCAAAATGATGGACACTAATGATGAGTGGATTACAGAACGTACTGGAATTAAAGAAAGACGTTGGGTAAAGGAAGGCTCTGGTGACACCACTGCAACAATGGGAGTAAAAGCTGCCAAACAAGCAATAGAACGTGCTGGAATAGATAAAGATGATATAGATTTTATCATTTTTGCAACGTTAAGTCCTGACATGTATTTTCCTGGTCCAGGTGTGCAAGTACAACACGCTTTAGATATTAAAACGGTTGGCGCTTTGGATGTACGTAACCAATGTTCTGGTTTTGTATATGCATTATCTGTTGCAGATAATTTTATAAAAACTGGTATGTATAAAAACATATTGGTAATTGGTAGCGAGCTGCACTCTCATGGTTTAGATAAAACCACAAGAGGTCGTGGTGTGACTGTAATTTTTGGAGATGGAGCAGGAGCAGCAGTTTTAACTAGAGAAGAAGATACTAATAAAGGTATATTATCTACACATTTACATAGTCAAGGTGAGCATGCTGAAGAGCTTGTTTTAGTTGCACCAGGAATGGGTAAACGTTGGGTAAATGATATTATAGCAGATAACGATCCTGAGGATACTAGTTATTTTCCGCATATGAATGGTCAGTTTGTATTTAAAAATGCAGTGGTCCGTTTTAGCGAAGTGATTATGGAAGGATTAGCTAAAAATAATATGGATAAAGAGGCTATTGATATGCTAATTCCGCATCAAGCTAATTTACGTATTGCACAGTTTATCCAGAAAAAATTTGGGTTGACGGATGATCAAGTGTTTAACAATATTATGAAATATGGTAACACGACTGCAGCATCCATACCAATTGCTTTAACGGAAGCTTGGGAAGAAGGTAAGATAAAAGAAGGCGACAATGTTGTGTTGGCTGCTTTTGGAAGTGGATTTACTTGGGGAAGTGCAATTATTAAATGGTAACAATTTAAGTGCTTTAATTTACTTTTGAAGCCACTTAAATGATATAAAACGAAAAGCCAGAAACATATATTTATGTTTCTGGCTTTTTCTATTAACTAACTACTTAAACTTAACTTTATAAATCTTTGTCTTGGTTTTTTTGTGAAGACTAATTCAAATAAAAAATAAAAACGATTTACTGTCTTGTTACTATTAAGACGCCAAAAAGTGAATTTTATTACGCTGAAAATCAGTATTTAACACGTATTTAACATTGTTAAGTATATAAACTAAAAAGCGTGTTAAAAACAAAACCCCAAAGCTGATCAGGCTTTGGGGTTTTTATTTAGCAACTAACTTAAACACTAACCATTAACTGTTTATTAGCTACTAAATAACCTCTAGATGGTATTGTTTATAGGTTTACATAAATCCGCCTCCAGATTTAGTGTCATCATCTCTTTGTTTTCTTGCTTTTGCTTTATAGTTTCCGCCACCAAAACGGTACGCTAAACGTCCAGAAATTTGTTGGCTTTCCCAGTTAAAACGTCCCATTTGAGCATAAGGTCTGTCTCCTTCAAATTGTGCGTACATAGTATCAAAAATATCGTTGTAACTTAAGCTAAAGCTAGCTTTGTTTTGTAAAAAGCTATAACGCATACCTAGGTTTACCATAAGCATATCATTCATTTCAAATTGAATGTTTTTATTTTTTCCGCTATACATTCCAAAAGCAGAAAAGCTAAGATCTTTTGTAACTTTAAAGTTGTTAAATGCTCTAACATTCCAAACAACATTGTCTATTTTAACAGTATTTAAAATAATATTTTGATTGGTGTCAAAAGACTCGGCTAAACTTTTTTGGGTTTGCGAAAACAAATCAAAACTAGCATTTAAACTCCACCATTTTGTAGGTCTGTAGTTTGAAGATAACTCGATACCATAAGCAGTAGAGTTATCAAAGTTTAGATCTGTAAAAATTAATCTATTTGTATCTGTTCTGTCAATTAATATGGCTTGTTGTATTTCGTCTTCAATAATTCTGTAAAATACTCCAGCTGTAATGCTTCCATTTTCTAATTGTCTTGTGTAATTAGTTTCAAACGAGTTTGTAAACTGTGGACGTAACGCTTGGTTACCAAACTGAGAGATTAAAGGCGTGTTCCATTCTGGTAGTGGATTAACCTGATTAATACCAGGACGATCTACACGTCTGCTGTAATTAAATTGGTACGCGTTTTTCTCGGATGGTGTGTAGGTTAAAAATCCAGAAGGGTATAATCTAAAATAATCATTTTCAAACGGAATGTTAGTTTGCTCATTAGACGCTAAATCTTTTTTGTAAGCCTCAGAGTCTACATTAACAGTCTCTGCACGTAAACCTAATTGGTAGCTCCATTTGTCTAGGGTTTTTCCATATGTTGCGTAAGCAGAATAGATGTCTCTAGTGTAATCAAACGTTGTTGTAGTAGGTATATATTGTCCTAATTGATTAGTTTCTCTGGCATCAGATTGATAAAAAATATTGGTATTAAACAATCGTGCTTGCAAGCCTACTTCTAGTTTTGCAGATTCAGATAAAGGGTTGCTATAATCTAAATTTATAGTTGTGCTTTGTCTATCTGTATCTGTGTCTTCAACAAAATTTGGACGTTGCGAGCTAAAAAAAGTGTTTTTAGTATATCCAAAACCATTGTAAGTATCATGATCAACTTCTAACTCGATACTATGACCTTCATCATTTATGTCATGCTTGTAGTTAAAGTTGTATTGTTCAGAATCGTTATCGTTGTCGTTTCTTGTAAACTGAGATTCGTTTAAAGACGGATTAGCTAAATAGTTAATACCAGAATTTACGTTAACCCAACCATCAAATAAGTTTTGATTGGTAAAGACTGAAATCGTATTTTTTTCATCTAAATAATAATCTACACCAACCTTAAATAAGTGTGATTTGTTATTATTTAAAATTTCAAATTTTTGCTGAATATTCTGTTCAATTCTGTTTATTTCACCAAAATTAAAGTTTTTAGTCACACTATTATTGTACGATCCATAGACATTAAATTTTCCGTTACGGTAATTGGCATCAATGGAGCTGTTAAATTTAGCTTCAATATCGTGTGATAGTCCAATATTTATGTTTCCGTTAAAGCCAATTTTTGTGTTTTTATGAAGCACAATATTTATTAATCCACTCATGCCTTCAGGATTATATTTAGCACTTGGATTAGTAATTAACTCGATACTTTTAATAGAAGACGACGGTATTTGTTTAAGTAATTGCTCTGCAGGAATGTTAGACAATTTACCATCCACCATAACTCTAACGTTTTGGTTACCACGTAAGCTAATAGATCCAGTTTGTTGGTCCACACTAACGGATGGTAGGTTGTTCATAATCTCGCTAGCAGTAGCTCCAGCAGTCTGTAAATCTTTACCAATAGTAATGACTTTACGGTCTACCTTTTGCTGTATTGTTGAGGTTTCTGCAACAATAGTCACTTCGTCCAAATTGGTTGCAGCCTCTTCTAAATTTATAGTTCCTAAATCTATTATTTTGTTGTCATTACTAATAACAATAGTTTTATTTTGAGGTAAAAAACCTAGATATTCAATAGTAACAATGTTAGTACCTTCTGGGATTTGCTTAACTTCAAATTGCCCATCGTTATTTGTAATACCACCAGTAATTAATTTGTTATTGGTGTCTTTAACAATTACATTTACATAAGGTAAGGGTTGGTCAAGTGTTACGTCTAATACAGTACCAGTAATGGTTCCTATTTTGGGCGAATCGTTTGTGTTGTCTTGTGCTTGAATACTATAGGCTACCAATAGTAAAGCAATGGTGAGTAGTTTTTTCATTTTTGATTTTGATTGATTGATGAAACTTGGTTATGCTATAAAGACGCCTTAATTAGTAATCTGTTACGCTTGAATAACATTTATTTTAAAATTTAACATTTATGAATAAGAAAACTTTAGTACTTGGCGCTTCATTAAAGCTAGATAGATATAGCAACATTGCGTTACGCAAATTGGTTAAGTATGATCATGATACTGTGGCTTTCGGGATGAAAGCAGGAGAGGTGGTTGGTGTTACCATTGATACGCAATTACAACATTATGACGCTTTAGATACTGTAACATTATATTTAAATCCTTCACGACAAAAAGACTACTACAATTATATAGTAAGCCTAAATCCAAAGCGCGTAATATTTAATCCTGGTACAGAAAATCCAGAATTATATCAAATATTAAAAGCAAACGGAATAGACTATGAGGTTGCTTGTACTTTGGTATTATTATCTACAAATCAGTATTAGGTTTCGCTTTCGCGGAAATTAAATACAGGCCTAAACAAGTTATAAGTCCATTAAGAGGAAGGATTTCCCAATGGAAGGCGTATTTACCAATAAAACTATCCGGAAAGTTTGCAGGAAGCTCTGTAATAAAATAGGTAATTAGTATGGAAGCCAAGCCAACAATCCAAGCATAGTTGTCTTTAATGCTTCGTTTGGTAAGTATACCAAAAGTAAATAATCCTAATAAAGGACCATATGTAAAGGTTGCAAATTTAAAAAGGTTATTAACGACGCTTCCTTCTAATTCATTAAAAATAACAACAACAATAATCAGTAATAAAGAGACACCAATATGTACTTTTTTACGTAAAGGTTTTTGTTCGGCTATTGGCAGTTTTTCAATATTTAAAAAATCTATCGAAAACGACGTTGTTAATGAGGTTAACGCACTATCTGCACTACTATAAGCAGCAGCAATAAGTCCAATTAAAAAGGTAATTTGTAATCCTAGACCCAACCCTTGATTCATTGCTATTTCAGGAAACAATAAATCGGTACGTACTTTATCATCTACCTCAGGTATTGAAACGCCAAACTGCTCTGAATAAATAAAAAGCAAAGCACCTAATGATAAAAATATAACATTAACAAAGACCAATAGTACAGACATGCTAAACATATTTTTTTTAGCATCTTCAGGATTTTTACAGGTTAAGTTTTTTTGCATCATATCTTGATCTAAACCAGTCATTGCGATGGTAATAAAAATTCCGCCAATAAAATATTTCCAAAAATAAGTACTGCTATTTACGTCATCAAAAAAGAATAGTTGACTTTTTGATTTAAAAGATGCTTTACTAAAAACCTCAGTTATAGACCAGTCTAATTTGTTTACAATTAAAAATATAGCCACAATTACAGAAGTTAACATAGCTAAGGTCTGCAAGGTGTCTGTCCAAACAATTGTTTTAATACCACCACGATTAGTATACAACCAGATTAATGCAATGGATATAACTACGGTTATCCAAAACGGAACACCTAATTTTTCAAAGACAATATATTGCATTGCTAAAGCCACTAAAAACAATCTAAACGCAGCGCCTGTAACACGAGATAGTAAAAAGAAAAAGGCACCAGTTTTATAGCTTACTATTCCAAAACGTTGTTCTAGATATTGATAAATAGATGTTACGTTAAGCCTGTAATACAACGGTAAAAGTACTAGTAATACAATTAGATAACCCACAAAAAAACCAAAAACCCCTTGCATATAGGCAAACTGTTGTCCAGCAATCAAACCTGGAACAGATATAAATGTTACACCAGATAGTGATGCGCCAATCATACCAAAAGCGACAACGTACCAAGGGGATTGTTTTTTACCTTTAAAAAACACGTCATTTGAGTCGTCTTTACCTGTAAAATAAGAGATTAAAATTAGCACTCCAAAATAGGCTGCTATTAATAATAGTATTTGTATTGAAGTCATAAAAGGGTTTTATCAGTGCCAAAGTACAAAATTACTAAAAAGGACTTTAGTTTATAACACTTAAAAGTTTTTAAGTAAGTAAAATTGTTTTAAAAATGTTGTTGAGTATTAGTGTATTCTTAACAAAAATAAATTCGTGAATCATTAGTAAAAACCTTAATTTTGTGGCTATGGAATTTTCTTCAAAACTTCTTGAAAATGCAGTAAACGAAATCTCGCAATTACCAGGTATTGGTAAGCGTACAGCTTTGCGTTTAGCTTTGCATTTGTTGCGTCAACCTAAAGAGCACACACATAATTTAAGTCATGCCTTATTAAATATGGTAAATGATTTAAAACTATGTAAGTCATGCCATAATATAAGTGATAACGAACTATGCGATATTTGCTCTAATCCATTAAGAAAGGATGATGTCGTGTGTGTTGTGGAGGATATTAGAGATGTGATGGCTATAGAAAATACAGCGTCACATAAAGGGCTTTATCATGTTTTAGGTGGTAAAATATCGCCAATGGATGGTGTAGGTCCACATGATTTAAACATCCCTAGTTTGATCCAAAAAGTAAAAAGTGGACAGGTTAAAGAGTTGATTTTTGCTTTAAGTCCAACTATGGAAGGTGATACAACCAACTTTTATATTTACAAGCAAATTAAGGATTATAGTATAGAAACATCAACGATTGCTAGAGGAATCTCAGTTGGTGATGAGTTGGAATATGCAGATGAAATTACCTTAGGACGAAGTATAATTAATAGAATTCCGTTTGAGTCTTCGTTAAAATTATAAGCTAATAAATGGAGCATCAATTAGCCATTTTATTGCCTCACTACAATAATATTGAAGGGTTAACAGCTACATTACATTCTTTATTAACCGAAACGGAACCGTTTACATTAATTATTATTGACGATGGTAGTAATAACCAGAAGCAAGTAGATGGCGTAATAGCTTCTTTTAAGTCCAAGTTGGATATTACCTTATTAAAGCAACCAAAATGTCTTGGTGTAACTGCAACCTTAAATAATGGTTTAAATTATATTCTTAACCAACCTCATTTTAAATATATAGCAAGACTAGACGCAGGAGATAAGTGTATTAATAATAGATTAGTAAAACAACTGCAGGCATTACAATTAGATCCCAAGTTAGGATTAGTCTCTAGCTACGTTACTTTTATAGCAAAGGATAATAGCTTTTTATTTAATTTTAAACCACCATTAACTCATAATAAATTACAAGAAGCCATTTATAAATACAATCCATTTATCCATCCTGCTGTAATGTATAAGACGGAAGTTGTTAAAACTATTGGGTTGTATCCAGAAAATTATCCAGCTCTTGAAGATCATGCTTATTTTTTTAAAGTAATTAAACATTTTAAAACTATGGTGCTGCCAGAGTTATTGTTAGAGTATGAGGTTAATCCAAATAGTATTTCTAATTTAAAAAGAAAGCAGCAAACTAAAAGCAGAATTAAACTACTTAAGGATAATTATAATTATACATTTACTGCAACTTTAGGTTTGGTTAGGGCTTATGCGACTAGTTTGATACCTAAAAGTATTTTACTATACTTTAAAAAAACTTTTTTTATAAATAAATGAAAGTACTAACATTAAATACTGAAACTTTTGAAAAAGAGAGTCTCAAATTAATTTCTAAACTTGAAGTTAATCCAGATTTAGTTGTTGGTATATTGTCAGGAGGAGGTCATGTGTTGGAAGCTATCAAACAGCATCCCAATGTAAAAAGTAGTTTATTTGAATTAGTAACCTTACAAAGACAATCTACAAATGTTAAACAGCGCTTTTTAAAACCTGTTTTATCCATATTTCCATATTCTATCTTAAATTGGCTTCGTATTTTAGAGTCTAATAGTGTGAAAGCTAAAATTTCTAATTTAAATTTAGAAAAATTACAGGATAATACCATAGCATTTGATACAAGAAATACAATAGCAAAACCCATAAAAAACATTCTTATTTTAGATGATGCTATAGATAGTGGAAAAACCATGTTTGTTGTTACAAGTAATTTGCAGCAAAAGTTTCCTAAAGCAAAAATAAAAATTGCAGTATTAGCTTGGACAATTGATAGTTCAATAATAAAACCAGATTATTATTTATATAATAACACATTATTAAGATTTCCTTGGTCCAATGATTATAAACGAAAATAAATCAAATAAAAAAGTTATTGTAGTAGACTTGGATGGTACGTTGTATAGCATTAATACCTTTCACTTTTTTATCAAATATTTGGTGCGTTTTAGTATAAAAACATTTAATGTTATACTGCTTTTTAATCTTGTAAAAGCTATGTTTTTAAGGTTGTTTGGCTTTATTAATCACTCTAAAATGAAATATATTATTCTAAAGGCAATTAAAGGAAATAATAAAATAAATTATGAAGCTTTTGTGTCTAGTTTGTCAAATTATAAAAACCATTTAAAAGTAATTGAAGACACCACATTTGATATTAAAATTTTAGCAACTGCAGCGCCAAATTGCTATTCAAAAATCATTGCTTTAAACGAAGGGTTTGATGTTTGTTTGGCAACTAATACACCAGTAAAAAACTATAAATCCGATTTTGAAAATGTTAGAGAAGTTAAAAAGCAGGCAGTTACCACTTATTTAAAAACATTAGGCAGTAATCACGTTGATACTGTAATAACGGATCATTTTGATGATTTACCATTAATTAAGATAGCTCAACACGTTATTTTAGTAAATCCCAATAAAGAGACTAAAAATATCTTAAAACAAAACCAAATATTTTTTAATATTGTATAATAAAAATACTATTAACGTTTTTTTAAGTTGATGTTTTAAACTTATTTAACCGTTTGATTGATTTTTTTATTAATTTTGCAATTCAACACAGTAAAAAGACTATTAGATTATTAATATGGCAAGATTTGAACTTAAATTACCAAAAATGGGAGAGAGCGTTGCAGAAGCAACGATTACCTCATGGTTAAAAGAAGTTGGTGACACTATAGAAGCAGATGAGGCAGTTTTAGAAATTGCAACAGATAAGGTAGACAGCGAAGTACCAAGTGAGGTTGACGGTGTTTTAGTAGAAGTACTATTTAATGTGGACGATGTGGTTCAGGTTGGTCAGACCATAGCTATAATTGAAACAGAAGGAGAAGGTGGTGCTACAACCGAAGCTGTTAAGCAAGACAATAGTCCTGCTCCAGAAACAGAAGCAGTAAAAGAAGTATCTAAAACGGTTGAAGTTGCGCAACAAGCAGCAGCTCCAATAGCATCAAACGATGATCGTTTTTATTCGCCATTAGTAAAAAATATGGCTAAAGCAGAAGGTATTGCGCAATCAGAACTAGATGCAATTACAGGAACAGGAAAAGATGGTCGTGTTACAAAAAATGACATGGTTACTTATCTAGAAAATAGAAGTAGTCAACCAGCTAAAGCAGCAGCACAACCTGCTACTTCAGCACCTGCACCAAAACAACAAGCTAAACCTCAGGCTCCAATGCAAGTTGCTGCTGGAGATGAAGTTATTGAAATGACTAGAATGGGTAAATTAATTGCTCATCATATGGTAGAGTCTACTCAAACTAGTGCACACGTACAAAGTTTTATTGAGGCAGATGTTACTAATATTTGGAACTGGCGTAAAAAAGTTAAGGATAGTTTTGCAAAACGCGAAGGTCAAAACTTAACCTTTACTCCAATATTTATGGAAGCTATTGCTAAGGCGTTACGCGACCATCCAATGATGAATATTTCTGTTCAAGGAGATAAGATTATCAAAAAGAAAAATATTAACCTTGGTATGGCAGCAGCTTTACCAGATGGTAATTTAATTGTTCCTGTTATTAAAAATGCAGATCAATTAAACTTAGTAGGTATGACTAAGCAAGTAAATGATCTTGCTGGACGTGCTAGAGAAGGTAAGTTGGCACCAGATGATATTCAAGGTGGTACTTATACAGTAACTAACGTTGGTACTTTTGGTAGCATCATGGGTACACCAATTATTAGTCAACCGCAAGTTGGTATCTTAGCTTTAGGTGCAATACGTAAAGTGCCTGCTGTAATTGAGACGCCAGATGGAGATTTTATCGGAATCCGCTATAAGATGTTTTTATCGCACAGTTATGACCATAGAGTTGTAAATGGAGCCTTAGGAGGACAATTTGTTAAATCTGTTAAAGATTATTTAGAGTCTTGGGATAAAAACAGAGAGATATAAATAACATAAAGTATTTTATAAAAAAAGCACAATCATTTGATTGTGCTTTTTTGTGTTTAATAACATTAGGTTATAATAGTAAGCATCTTATAAATATGACCATAGCATGTAGGCTAAAAATAGCAGATGGATAAGTAATGTGATTTTGGCAAACCGTTTTAAATTTGGTTTATGTATCCAAATGGTAGAAACTATAGAGGTTAGTGTTAAAACAACTAACGTTATGTCCAGTTGGTTAATGTTTTTAAAAAGATTAAACCAACCGTTTAAAAAAGAAAGCTGTCTATCTGTTTGATTACTAATAGTATTAAAAACAAATATCCAGGCACCTATATAATACACATTTAATAACGCGACTAAGCTAGAAAACAGTCTGTTAATCCTCATGCCTTATTTATTAGTTGTATTGTCGGTAATAATTTGTATTAATTGATCAGTATCAGGTGTGTTACTATTGCTCATGTCTACAGTAAACGTGTTGTCTATTTGGTAGACCGTTAAGTTATTATTCTCAAACGTATGATATTTAAATTTTGAAAAAGTCAATCGGTGTTCTTTAAAATAACTATTAATCCTAATAGTCATACCTAATTTGTTCCATTGCACATAGTTTTTTCTAAAAACTTTATTCAAAAAATAAAGTGCAAAAAGTATGTATCCAAAACGTTGTATTCTTTTAATCCAAACGCCATCAATTGCATCAGTAGCTTGAAAAATAAAACCTGAAAAGATGCATAATAGTGCCACTATAAAAACAGTTTTAGATAACCACGAATTCTTAAAGTTAGAAAGATTGTCAAAGTATATTTTTTTCATAATAGGGTAAGAATAATTAATTTAAAACCAATTAGGTAGCAGTATTTGTTAATTTAGTCCTTCGCGTAAAGCTTGAATAAACTCATCTAAACTAGTGATATTGTTGTAAAGTTTGTCATCAATCTTTAAAATAGGGATTTGGCTAAAGTCACTTTTAGAATTAATGGATTTAAATTCTTTAATTATTTTATCATAATGTGTTGTGTCTTTATCTAGGTTATATTCGGTGTAATTAATCTTATTTTTTGTTAATATGTGTTTAGCATCAGGACAAATCGTGCAGTCGTCCTTAGTGTAAAGTGTGACCTCTTTGTTATGCAATGCTCTGTCTAATTTAAAATCTATAATTTCAAAATCTTTATCAATCTCTAGGCTATAAGACACTTCGTTAACCACTAAAATGTAGGTGTATTTTCCTTCGGTATTATTTAGTTTCACCATGGTTAATACACGTTTTTTGCTATTACCAGGAATAGTCTCTAAAATCGGACGTTCACTACTACGTCTAAAATCATTAGTTTCAACTTTTAAAAAAACATCATAAGATATGGAGTCGGTATTTTCAATATAAAGCTCGTATCGTTTTCCTTTTACCTCTTCTTTTATAGAGACATGTTTATGATTGTTCTGGGAATAAACAGTCATGGTAGTAAAAGTGATAAGCAGCTGTATAAGGTTTCTAATCATTTTCAAAGTATTACAAAGTAAAAGTAACAGATTAGAATTATATTTGCATAAACCATACCAATAAATTCTTTTATGTCATTAAACTTAACAAAACCAATTTGCTTTTTCGATTTAGAAACTACAGGAATCAATATTACCAACGATAGGGTTGTAGAGATTTCTATATTAAAAGTGTTTCCTAACGGAAATATAGAGAGTAAAACCTGGTTAGTTAATCCAGAAATGCCAATTCCAGCTGTAGTGTCTGCAATTCATGGAGTTACTGATGAGAGAGTTGCCAACGAGCCTACATTTAAGCAATTGGCACCAGAGATTAATGCGATGATTAAAGATGCAGATTTAGCAGGCTTTAATTCTAATCGTTTTGATATTCCGCTTTTAGCGGAAGAAATGCTGCGCGCAGATTTAGACTTTGACATGAAAGGTCGTGTTGCTGTAGATGTGCAAACAATTTTTCATAAAATGGAACAACGTACTTTAGGTGCAGCGTATAAGTTTTATTGTGATAAAAGTTTAGAAAATGCACACACTGCAGAAGCGGATACGTTAGCAACATATGAGGTTTTAAAAG
The DNA here is from genome assembly GCF_055808135.1 of Olleya sp. KJ81-1. NCBI lineage: Bacteria > Pseudomonadati > Bacteroidota > Flavobacteriia > Flavobacteriales > Flavobacteriaceae > Olleya > Olleya sp. KJ81-1. The sequence goes on from NZ_CM147854.1 coordinate 168,443, forward strand.
CTCAGGTAGAGCGTTATGACGAACTTGAAAATGATACAAAATTTTTAGCCGAATTTAGTTCTCGCAAAAAATTTGCAGATTTTGCAGGTTTTATAAGTTATGATAAGGAAGGACAAGAAGTGTTTTCTTTTGGAAAGCATAAAGGCAAATTGGTAACAGAGGTTTTAGACAAAGAGCCTGGATATTTTGGATGGTTACTTAATGCAGATTTTCCGTTGTACACTAAAAAAGTGCTGACAGCAATTAAATTAAGAGCTTTAAATAATAAATTTTAAAACATGAAATTAATTTGCATAGGTCGCAATTATACAGACCATATCAAAGAGTTAGAAAACGAAAAACCTACAGATCCTGTAGTGTTTATTAAGTCTGATAATGCCATACTTTTAAAAAAACAACCCTTTTTTATTCCAGATTTTTCTAATGATGTGCATCATGAAGTAGAGGTTTTGGTTAAAATTACCAAACTAGGAAAACATATTGATAAAAAATTTGCTCATAAATATTATGATCAATTAAGTGTAGGAATAGATTTTACTGCTCGTGATTTGCAAAAACAGTTAAAAGAAAAAGGTTTACCATGGGAAAAAGCTAAATCTTTTGATGGAGCTGCAGTAATTGGTAAATGGATTGATAAGTCAGAATTTTCTGATGTAGATAGTTTAAATTTTAGGTTAGAGAAAAACTCAAGTGTGGTTCAAACCGCAAACACAAGCCTTATGCTTTGGAAAATTGACGAATTGATAGAATATGTCTCAAAATATTTTACTTTAAAGATTGGAGATATTATATTTACGGGAACACCTTCAGGAGTTGGCAAGGTAGTTGCCAATGATAAGTTAAAAGGTTATCTAGAGGATAAAGAACTATTTTCTATAACAGTTAAATAATACATGGAACAACATTACAAACTACATAGACTAAAAGAATTAGCAGACGACGATCAAGAGTTTATTTTAGCTTTAGCTTCAACATTTATAGATGAAGTACCAAGTGATGCTAAAGTGCTTAAATTGGCAGTAGAAAACAAAAATTATCTATTGACTTATCAAACAGCACACAAAATGAAACCTACAGTTGATATGTTTGAGTTAGGTATACTTGACGATATAATTGAGGTGCAAGATTGGGGTAAATTTGAGAAAAAAGAGATCGATATTACCGATAAATTAAACATCGTTTTAGCAGCTATTGATAATGCAACTAACGAGATTATTCAAGATTTTAATTTATAATGCAAGCAGAAATAATTACCATTGGTGACGAGATTCTAATTGGGCAAGTAGTAGACACAAACTCAGCATTTATAGGTAAAGCACTAAACTCTATTGGTGTTTCTGTTTATCAAATTACCTCTATTCAAGACGATAGAGAGCATTTGTTAAAAGCATTTGCTGAAGCAGAAAACAATGCAGATATTATCATTATAACAGGTGGATTAGGTCCAACAAAAGATGATATAACAAAGCATACTTTAGCAGATTATTTTGAAGATACTTTAGTTCAAAATGATGAGGTTTTACTCCACGTAGAGCAGTTATTTAAAAAGTACATCAACCAACCCATTTCCGAAATTAATAAAAAACAAGCATTAGTGCCAACTAAAGCAAGAGTGCTAATGAATAGGTTTGGAACAGCTCCAGGTATGTGGTTAGAAAAAGGAAATAAAACCTTTATTTCTTTACCAGGTGTGCCATACGAGATGAAAGCATTGATAGATAATGAAGTGCTACCTAATTTAGTCAAAAAGTATAAACGACCATATATTTTGCATAAAACCATACTAACCTATGGATTAGGTGAAAGCGTAATTGCAGAACGTATAGAAGCTATAGAAGACGCACTTCCAAAACATATTAAATTGGCCTATTTACCAAGTTTAGGTAAAGTAAGATTGCGTTTATCAGGTAAAGGTGAGGACGAGGCTAATTTAGCTTTAGATATTCAAGTTGAAATTGATAAAATATTACCATTAATTCAAGACGTTTTTGTCGGATTTCAGGATAATGATGAAGGTTTAGAGCTAAGTATTGCAAGACAATTAACAAAAAAAGGACAAACTTTAGCGTTAGCTGAAAGCTGTACAGGTGGAAAATTAGCAGAGCAATTTACGTCACATTCTGGTGCTTCACAATTTTTTAAAGGCGCAATTGTTAGTTATGCCACACAGACTAAAATTGATCTTTTAGGTGTTCCAGAAGCGTTGATAAATCGTCATTCTGTGGTCAGTTTAGAGGTTGCAGAGGCTATGGCAACCAATATTAGAAAAATAATTAAAACAGATTACGCTGTTGCTACAACAGGTAACGCTGGACCAACAAAAGGAGACTCTGACGCAGAGGTTGGAACTGTTTTTATAGCAATAGCTTCAAAAAACGGAGTAAAGGCTTATAAATTTAACATGGGAAACCATAGAGAACGCGTCATAAATAAAACAGTAAATAAGGCTTTAGAGTTGCTTCAAAAAGAAATTTTTGAAAATTAATTATTTAGCTATTGCCAAATAGTAAATAATTAGTATATTTGCACCTCGATTTTTAATAACATATTTTTAAAGTTATAAAGTAATGTCAAGAGTTTGTGAACTTACAGGAAAGAAGGCAATGGTTGGAAACAACGTGTCTCACGCGATGAATAGAACAAAGCGTACATTTGATGCTAATTTGATAAAAAAGCGTTTTTATCTTCCAGAAGAGGATAAGTGGGTAACTTTAAAAGTATCTACATCAGCATTAAAAACAATCAATAAAATAGGTATTGCTGCTGCTTTGAAAAAAGCTAGAGCAAACGGATTTATAAAATAATTACCCAATTAGGTAAATTAAAGTATTATGGCAAAGAAAGGTAATAGAGTACAAGTAATATTAGAGTGCACAGAGCACAAAGAGTCTGGAAAGCCAGGAACGTCTCGTTATATTACAACGAAGAACAAAAAGAACACTCCTGATAGAATGGAAATTAAAAAATTCAATCCTATCTTGAAGAAAATGACCGTACACAAAGAAATTAAATAATATTCCCTTTAAGGAATACTAAAACATATAAGTCATGGCAAAGAAAACCGTAGCATCTTTACAGACATCGTCTAAAAGATTATCAAAAGCAATTAAAATGGTGAAGTCTCCAAAAACTGGAGCTTACATGTTTGTTGAATCAATTATGTCACCTGAATTAGTAAAAGATTTCTTAGATAAGAAATAATTTTACTCTATTTTAATATAGTATTAAGCTGCTTACCTTTGGAAAGTGGCTTTTTTGTTTTTAAAATATTACGTTACTTTACATTATAGAAATATGACAATGTAGCAGTCCTGTAAATTAGGCTTCATAATTGTTATGTTGATTATTATATAAAGTGATTAATAGTATACAACATTAATTTAAAGTTGTAAAATATACATTTATAAGTGATAGATTTACTTATAATTATTACAGTATATTAAACCTTGATCTCTTTTTAGGGATCAGTATATAAACAAAAACAATAATTTGAAATGAGTTTTTTAAAAAAATATTTTCTTCAGAAAAAAAGAAACCTTAGATAAAGGCTTAGAAAAATCAAGTACAAGCTTTTTAGGTAAATTAAGTAAAGCTGTCGCTGGAAAGTCTAAAGTGGATGATGCAGTTTTAGATAATTTAGAAGAAGTATTAGTCTCAAGTGATGTTGGTGTTAATACCACTTTAAAAATAATAGAACGTATTGAAGCTAGAGTATCTAAGGATAAATATCTTGGTACAGATGAGCTTAATAGAATATTACGAGAGGAAATTGCTGGCTTACTGTCAGAAACTAACTCTGGTGAGGATACAGAATATAAAATTCCGCAATTACCTAAACAACAAGATGGATCTAAGACACCTTATGTTTTAATGGTTGTTGGTGTTAATGGAGTTGGTAAAACAACCACTATTGGTAAATTAGCTTATCAATTTAAAAAACAAGGGTTAAAAGTAGTTTTAGGTGCAGCAGATACTTTTAGAGCTGCAGCTATTGATCAATTACAAGTTTGGGCAGATCGTGTAGATGTACCTATGGTACGTCAAGATATGGGAAGCGATCCAGCTTCAGTTGCATTTGATGCCTTACAGTCTGGAGTTAATCAAAATGCAGATGTTATTATTATTGATACTGCTGGTCGTTTACACAATAAGGTTAACTTAATGAATGAGCTTACTAAAGTTAAACGTGTCATGCAAAAAGTTGTTGGAGATGCACCACACGATGTATTATTAGTTTTAGATGGTAGTACTGGTCAAAATGCTTTTGAACAAGCCAAGCAATTTACTGCTGCAACAGAGGTTACAAGCCTTGCAGTTACTAAATTAGATGGTACTGCTAAAGGTGGTGTCGTGATTGGTATAAGTGATCAATTTCAAATTCCTGTAAAATATATTGGTGTTGGAGAAGGTATTGAAGATTTGCAAGTATTTAATAAGTTTGAGTTTGTAGATTCTTTCTTTAAATAAGCATGTCTTTTATTTCCGATCGAATTTTTAGAATTATTACTGTATTTATAATACTTTATTTGTTAGTAGCAATTGGTAGTAATGTGGTTTTTGCTATAAGTTCTTTTTTACAACCTAAAAGTCCTTTAATTCCTGAAGAATTAATCTACTATTCGCTTTTTCCTTTAGTAGTTTTAATACCGCTTTTTACATTTTGCATTTGGTATTGTTGGAAAAGTCTATTAAAAAAACTCTTAATAAGGTAATAATTACTTTGATTTTTGCAATCTGTTTATTCTATTTTTTCTATCCTAATATTGTATTTGATGGACTATACAGCATTATTCCTTATGAAATATAAATTTATTAATTAAATACGTTGTTTAATTTCTCCCAAAGCGCATTATCATAACTTGATAAAGCAAAATTAGAGTCGTCAGCTGCTTCTCCCATTCTTACAATAACCAAATCTTTACTTGGTACAATGTATAGTTTTTGGTCATTTTTACCCAAAGCACAATACATATCGCTTGGACCATTAGGAATTAATTCACCCGTAAATTCAACCTGAGTTTGTGGTAGATGATAGCTAGACTTACCATTTAACCACCATAGATAGCCATAAGCCTGATTAATACTTTGTGAGGTGTTTGTTGCCTGATTTAAAAATGCTTCAGATACAATTTGTTGGTTGTTCCACTGGCCATTTGCATAAATCATTAAACCAAATCTAGCCATACTTCTGGTAGTACTCCAATAAACACTTAAGTCTCCTATAGTAATCCAAGTACCTGTCATACCAATTTTATTTTTTAAGTTTTCATCAAAATAATCCGACCAACTTTGATTGCTAACTGCAGCAACAACATCTTGTAGTTTGACGTATACATTGTGGTATGCCCAACGATTACTTGCGTCTGCAACATATTGTAAGTTTTCTGGCGCAACACTATCGCCTAAAGTATCATCTAAACCTGAGGTCATAGATAATAAATTAGTACAAGTAATTAAATTTTCTTTATCAATAGTAATGTTAGTCCAACCAGCGCCTAAATAATCAGATACTTTATTATTTATATCTAACAATCCTTGGTCTTGAGCAATACCAGTAAGAGTTGTAGTTAATGTTTTTCCTGCACTTGCCCAATACCAAGGATCAGTTAAAGCATGATCATTAAAATACTGCTCAAAAGCAATTTTTCCTTTATGTAAAATTATAAACGATTTGGTGTTTGTGTTTTCTAAAAATGAAGATAATTCAGCTAAAGCTGAAGTATTCCATTGTAACTCGGAAGGTGTTTTAGTATCCCAAGTATCACTATCTAAAGGAGGGAAATATATGTTTTGCGCGTCATGATTTTCATTTAAATCTGTGTCATCTTTTGATGTGCAACTTAAACTAATGATGGTTAGTAAACTAAAAATTAAATAGGTTGGTTTCATACTATTAGTTTTTTATTTGACCAATATAAATCAAAATGGTTTAATATCTGTTATATTAAAATTTGATAGTATCTTTGCAGTCCAAAAATGAGGTATGAGAACAAAGTCACTTAAAAAGAACAAAATCAACGTTATAACTTTAGGTTGTAGCAAAAATGTCTACGATAGCGAAGTCCTAATGGGACAATTAAAAGCTAACGGAAAAGAAGTTGTGCATGAGGAAGAAGGTAACGTAGTAGTTATTAATACCTGTGGTTTTATTAATAATGCAAAGGAGGAAAGCGTGAACACTATTTTAGAGTACATGCAAAAAAAGGAAGATGGAGAGGTTGATAAAGTCTTTGTAACAGGATGTTTAAGTGAGCGTTATAAGCCAGAATTACAAAAAGATATACCTAATGTAGATCAATATTTTGGGACTACAGAGTTGCCAGGTTTACTTAAAGCTTTAGGTGCAGATTATAAACATGAGTTAATAGGAGAGCGTTTAACAACTACACCTAAAAACTATGCCTATTTAAAAATTGCAGAAGGTTGTGATAGACCATGTAGTTTTTGTGCGATTCCATTAATGAGAGGTAAGCACAAATCTACGCCAATTGAAAATTTAGTTACGGAAGCTGAAAAGTTAGCAGCAAATGGCGTTAAAGAATTAATCTTAATTGCTCAAGATTTAACGTATTACGGTTTAGATTTATACAAAAAACGAAACTTAGCAGAATTACTTGAAAACTTAGTTAAAGTTGAAGGTATTGAATGGATTAGATTACATTATGCTTTTCCAACAGGTTTCCCAATGGACGTGTTAGATTTAATGAAGCGAGAGCCAAAAATTTGTAATTATCTAGATATTCCATTACAACATATTAGTGACGATTTACTTAAAAGTATGCGTCGTGGTACTACCAAAGAAAAAACAACAAATCTAATTAAGCAGTTTAGAGCTATCGTCCCAGAGATGACTATTAGAACAACATTAATTGTTGGTTATCCAGGCGAAACGGAAGCACATTTTCAAGAATTAAAACAGTGGGTAAAAGATATGCGTTTTGAGCGTTTAGGTTGTTTTACTTATTCTCATGAAGAAAACACACATGCCTATAACCTGGAAGACGATGTGCCACAAGAAGTGAAGCAAGACAGAGCTAACCAAATTATGGAAATTCAATCTCAGATTTCTTGGGAATTAAATCAAGAAAAAATCGGAGAAACCTTTAAAGTGGTTATTGATCGTAAAGAAGGTACTTATTTTGTAGGTCGTACTGAGTTTGATAGTCCAGATGTAGATAATGAAGTGTTAATAGATGCAACTGACACGTATTTAAAAACAGGAGAATATTACAATATTAAAGTGACTGAAGCTGAAGATTTTGATCTTTATGGTGAGTTAGTAAAAGCTTAAATTATGGCGTTCAAAATAAAACAATTTGAATGTTAAATCTAAAAAAGTATATTTACAAAACTAAACAAACCAAAAAATGAAAAAATCAGTATTAAAAACAGTAGTAGTAGCTTGCTTTTTTATGTTAACAGCTTGTGGTGGTGGAGGACCAGAAGGTGCTACAATTAGCTTTTTAGAAGCTATGTATTCTGGAGATTTTGAAACAGCTAAAAAACATGCAACGACAGACACAAAATCTATGTTGTCTATGTTAGAGTCTTTTGGCGCAAAAGACCAATTTGCAGATAAGATGAAAGAAGCAGATATTTCTTTTAAAGTAGTTGATACTAAAATTGATGGAGACAAAGCAGTATGTACTGTAAAAATGTCAAGTAGTCAAGATGAAAAAGATCAAGATATGCCAATGAATCTTATTAAAGAAGAAGGGAAATGGTTGGTAAGTATGGACAAAGAGTCAATGAATAAAGAAGGCTTAGATAAAGCTAATAAAGAAACAGGAAATCCTGATATGGAGTCTGATGACGATATGGATGAGGAAATGATTGAGGAAGATGATTATGAGGCTGCTGAGTAAATGTTAAAAACCACTATAAAAATATCACTAGTCTTAGCTGTTATTTTTTTAGCATATAAATTTTTAAAGACGATTCAAACAGACCGTATGAATCGTCTTTTTTGTATAAATTATCGCCTAAAGAAAAAGCTAAACTTCAAACTGGAGATATTATTTTAAGACGTGGTTATGGTTTTGTAAGTACTATGATTTCTAAAATGATGAGTGAGGACTATGATGTAACTCATCTAGGTGTTGTTATCAAGCAAAATGATAATTTAAAAATTGCACATGCGCTGTCAAGTAGCGTATCTAATCAGGATGGTTTACGTTTGCAGGCAATAGATTCTTTTGTGCACAATTCTCATGATAAGACGATTTTGGTCACTAGATTAAAAAATATAGATACAATTAAACAAAGTAAAATTGTAAAGCAAATTGATTATTACTATAAAAAACAATTACCCTTTGATCATAGCTTTAATTATAAAGATACTACTGAGCATTATTGCTCTGAGTTAATTTGGCGTATATATGAGCATAATTTAAATATTCTGCAAGTAGCAGATAGTATTACAGATCAGCAAAAATATAATACACTTAAAACGTTTTACGATCCAAATTATTTTAATATTATAATCAATCACCAAAAGTAAAATAATCTAGTTTTTTTCGACTTGCCTTTTAATTTTCTTAATAGCAGTTTCAATAGATTTTTCAGGCTCTATAATATTATATTCGCCCCAAAAATCGGGATCTCTAAAGCCGGAAACTTGGTCTTGCAAAATACTATTTTGTTTAAGTTTTTTAGACTGTGTATTGGTTAATAAATCCTTATTTATATTCCAATCTGTTATAGCCATTTCACTTTGTAATGTATATCTACTATTAAACCATCGGTTATCCCAATTAACTTTAAAAGAGATTAATATATTGCTATAAGCAAAATACCATTTGCCATCTTTTGTTCTGTAATTAACCTTGTAAGCAGCTTCAGTTGGATATACATTAGCTTTTCTTGGTTTTTTTCTCACAAATAATTTGGTGGCTTCGGTTTGATTTTCAACATTTAAATTAAAAACAGCACTAGTTAAAGCATAATTATTAGCTTCAATATAAAGTGTGCCATAATACAAAGGTCTATAAATATTTTCTTTTTGTTTAAAATTTACAACATAAACTAATTGATTATCAACCTGAGTAGATCTACCAAAAGTAAACGTGTAGTCACTCAGGGTTTCATCATTAAAAATGTATTCAGGATACTTAATAATGTCAGTGTGTAAACTGCTAAAGGGACCTCCTTGAATTTTAAGTGCTATGGTATCTAACCTTGAGTAATCTGTGTTTTTTCTAGCCTTTATTAAAGTAACATTGTCATTTTTGCTAGAGTTATAAGACGATTTATTAATGCTAACAATGGCTTCAGATAATGATGCATTTCTGTTACGTTTTTTAATAGTTTCTCTATAAAAACCTGTCATAAACACAGTTTCAGTAGCGTAGTTTTCTCCTTTTAGGTTTAATACTTTCTTTACTAATTCTTCTGCATCTTTAGGTGCTGCAATATCTATAGCAGCCAATACTGTGGCTGCCTCTTGTAAATATATTTTAGTATCAGTTGGTTTAAATTCTGATAAAGCAACTTCTAATTTTTGATACCCTAAATAAGATATTGTTACATTGTTTTGTAACAGGTCTTCTGGGACTTTTAACGTAAACTCGCCATCACTATTAGCTATAGTACTAACGTTGGAGTTGGTAATAATTAAATCGGCTAATGCTAAAGGATTATTGGTAGTTTTATCTAATACTATTCCTTTAAATTCGGTTATATTTTGACTAAAACCAAAAAAACAAGTTAGTAGTGTAAAATAGACTATGTAGTTTTTAATGTTTAAAGGTAGTACAGTTGATTTCACTAGTGTTGTGTTTGCAGATTATCTTATAAAGTTACTCAAATTTCAACACTTTACTCTTGGGTTTTATGTTAATTTTAAGACATACTAAAGGGCAAACTGCCTTATCTTTACAGCAGATTAATTTGTAACTATGCCAACAGACTGTATACCCTTTAAAGAAACAGGATATTTTTCTCAATTAATTTGTGATTATTTAGCTGAAGCTGAATCACTAAAACCGTTTTATAATAGGTTTCCTAATATCAAAAACTTTGAAGCTCAAATAAAACAGAAGCAAGATAATTTTTCTCAAGAAGGTAGAGTAGTCTTAGTAAAAACTTTGCAAGAGCAATATAGCCTACTGGAAACATCAGAAGCTACAGACACTAACATTAAGTTATTAGCAGACAATAAAACCTTTACAATTACAACAGGTCATCAGCTTAATTTATTTACAGGACCATTATACTTTTTGTATAAAATTGTGTCTACAATAAATTTAACTAAGCAATTAAAAATACAATATCCAGAATATAATTTTGTGCCTATCTATTGGATGGCTTCAGAGGATCATGATTTTGAAGAAATAAATTATTTCAATTTTAAAGGCAAAAAAATACGCTGGAACAAAAATGCTTCAGGAGCAGTTGGAGATTTAGATACTACTGGTTTAGATAACGTGTTAGACCTTTTAGCAAAAGAGTTAGGGATTGGTCAAAATGCTAAATTTTTAAAATCACTATTTGAAAACGCTTACTTAAAACATGATAATTTAGCTAAAGCCACGCATTATTTAGCAAATGCATTATTTGGTGAGCATGGTTTGGTAATTATAGATGCTAATAATAAAGATTTAAAAACATTATTTATACCTCAAATTAAAACAGAGTTATTTAATAATACATCATTTCAAAAAGTTACTGAAACATCAAATCAATTAAGTCAAGTATCAGAAAATTACGCTATACAAGTAAATCCTAGAGATATAAATTTATTTTACATCACTAAAAATGTAAGAGAACGCATTGTTTTTAAAGATCAAAAATATTCTGTTTTAAACACGTCAATATCTTGGACTAAAGAAGAGTTGTCAAAACATATAGACCAGGCTCCAGAATGTTTTAGTCCTAATGTAATTATGCGTCCATTGTATCAAGAAGTTATTTTGCCAAATTTATGTTACATTGGTGGAGGTGGTGAGCTAGCTTACTGGTTTCAGTTAAAAGCTAATTTTGAAGCTAATAATGTGGTTTTTCCAATATTACTTTTACGTAATTCTGTTTTGATAAAAACAAAACAGCAAGCGGATAAACTTAAAAAATTAAGCATATCTGATAAGGACTTGTTTTTAAAACGTGATAGTTTTATTAACAAAAAAGTACGAGAAATTTCTAATATTGATATTGATTTTTCTGAGCAAATTCAACATCTAAAATCACAGTTTCAACAACTTTATAAGCTAGCAGAATCAACGGATAAGTCTTTTGTTGGTGCAGTAGCCTCTCAAGAAAAAAAGCAAATTAATGGGTTGGCACATCTTGAAAAAAGATTGTTAACTGCTCAAAAAAGAAAACTTAAAGATCAAGTAGAGCGTATTACCGATTTACAATACCAATTGTTTCCTAATTATAGTTTGCAAGAACGTAATACTAATTTTTCAGAATTATATTTAGAATTTGGTACGGATTTAATACCTCAGTTAATTAAAAATTTAAAACCTTTGCAAGGTCAATTTTTAATTCTTGAATTATAAGCCATGCATAAAATAGATTTAGATTTAGTTGAAATGACGCTAGACGTCATGAAATATACAATAGATCGTATTTCAAAAACTGAAGACGTCATTGGTAAACCTCAAAAAGCCGAAACTTTAAAAGCGCTTGTAGGAGAAACAGTGACAGACAAAGGTATTGGTGGCGAGACTGCTTTTAACTTATGGAAGCAACATTTAATGCATGCCAATGTAAAAATTGATCATCCACGTCATTTAGCATTTGTGCCAGCATCTCCAACCAGAGCCTCTATTTTATTTGATTTGGTAACTTCAGCATCAAGTATTCATGGTGCGTATTGGATGGAAGGAGCAGGTGGTATTTTTTGCGAAAACGAAGCCATGAAGTGGATTGTATCCTTAACAGGATTACCACAAGGTGCATTTGGAGTATTTACTAGTGGTGGTACTGCAGCAAACTTGTCTGCAATTGTTACAGCACGCGAGTATTGGAGAAGTTTAAACGATGACAACAAAAATCAAAAAGGGTTAATCATTACCTCAATTGGTGCACACTCTTCAATCAAAGCTATGGCTAAAGTGGTGGATGTGGATGTATTGTTGGTAGATACAGAAGACCGTTTAAAAGGAGACGCTTTAAAGCAAACTATTTCAGACTTAACGACACACCAAAGACAACGTCTATTTGCGGTAGTTGCAACAGGAGGAACTACAAATGCAGGAATTATTGACGATTTAGAAGGTATTGCAAACATTTGCGAAACAGAACATTTATGGTTGCATGTAGATGCAGCTTATGGTGGTGGTGCGTTAGCAGCAGACTCTGTTAGGCACTTATTTAACGGAATTGAAAAAGCAGACAGCATTACCATTGATCCACACAAATGGATGTTTTCTCCATACGATTGTGGTGCTGTAATATATAAGCAACCAGAATTAGCTAAAAAAGCGCACGCACAGGAAGGTTCCTATTTAGATATTTTTAAAGACGAAGGAGCACATGGTTTTAATCCAACAGATTACCAAATACAACTAACACGTCGTGTACGTGGATTACCGTTATGGTTTAGTCTAGCTACTCATGGTACTGACAGGTATAAAGAAGCTGTGGAGCGTGGTTTGGAATTAGCAACCATAGCTGGACAGTTAATAAAAGATATGGATCATGTAGAGCTTGTAAGAGAGCCAAGCTTATCTTGTGTGCTTTATAGACGTAAGGGATGGACACCAAATGACTACAGAGATTGGACTTTTAAAAATCACGATAAAGGCTTTGCATTAGTAACACCAACCAAATGGAAAACAGGAGCTACTTTTGAAACCGTTTCTCGTTTTTGCTTTATAAATCCAGACACAACTACTCAAGATATTAAAGCAATTTTGGAGTCCATGAAATAGTATTTGTTAATTGTTAAAAAAATAGTGCAAATTTTCATAAATCATAAATAGTATTTATCAATGCAATTACTATTTTTGTGCATGCAACACGACAAAGTACTTATTTTAGATTTCGGATCGCAATACACACAACTAATTGCGCGCAGAGTTAGAGAGCTTAACATCTATTCCGAAATACACCCATTTAACAAACCACCAAAAAACGTAGACGATTATAAGGCTGTTATCCTTTCTGGAAGCCCAATGTCTGTAAGATCAAAGGAAGCTTTTCATCCGGATCTATCAGAAATTAGAGGTAAAAAGCCTATGCTAGCTGTCTGTTATGGTGCACAATATTTAGCCCATTTTTCTGGCGGTGAAGTAGCCGAATCTAATACACGCGAGTATGGTCGTGCCAACTTAAGCTTTGTAGAAGAGGATACTTTTTTTAAAAATATATCAATAGGTAGTCAAGTATGGATGAGTCATAGTGACACCATCAAACACCTACCAACAAACGGAAAATTATTAGCAAGCACGCACGATGTGCAAAATGCAGCTTATAAGATAGAAGGCGAGTCGACTTACGCGATTCAATTTCATCCAGAAGTATACCACTCTAAAGACGGTAAACAATTACTAGAAAACTTTTTAGTAGCTATAGCAAATGTAAATCCAGATTGGACACCAAATGCATTTGTGCAAGAAACCGTTGAGGATTTACAAGCAAAACTTGGAGACGATAAAGTTGTTCTTGGATTATCAGGAGGCGTAGACAGTTCCGTAGCAGCAATGTTATTGCACAAAGCAATAGGTAAAAACCTGTACTGTATATTTGTAAATAACGGATTATTACGTAAAAACGAATTTTCTGATGTATTAGAACAATACAAAGGGATGGGCTTAAACGTAAAAGGTGTAGACGCTTCGGCACGCTTTTTGGATGCATTAGCAGGATTGAGTGATCCAGAAAAAAAGCGCAAAGCTATAGGTAACGCGTTTATCGAGGTTTTTGACCAAGAAGCAAACCTAATAGAAGACGTAAAATGGTTAGCACAAGGGACTATTTATCCAGACGTGATAGAAAGTGTAAGTGCAACAGGAGGACCAAGCGCAACAATAAAAAGTCATCATAATGTAGGTGGATTACCAGATTACATGAAACTTAAAATTGTAGAGCCACTTCGCGCTTTGTTTAAAGACGAAGTAAGACGTGTAGGAGCAAGTATGGGTATGGATAAAGACCTTTTAGGACGTCATCCATTTCCAGGACCAGGTCTGGCAATCAGGATTTTAGGTGATATCACTGCAGAAAAAGTACGTATATTACAAGAAGTAGACGCAGTATTTATTAATGGATTACGCGACGCAGGATTATACGATAAAGTATGGCAAGCAGGTGCTATTTTACTACCAGTAAATAGTGTGGGAGTAATGGGTGACGAGCGTACTTACGAGAAATGTGTAGCATTAAGAGCTGTAGAAAGCACAGATGGTATGACTGCAGACTGGGTAAATTTACCATACGAGTTTTTGCAAAAAACAAGTAACGATATAATAAACAAAGTAAAAGGCGTTAATAGAGTAGTGTACGATATAAGCAGTAAGCCACCAGCAACTATTGAGTGGGAATAAAGGTTAATACCGTCACTTCAAGTAATTTTTTAAGCTTGATAAAATAGTATCAAAATGTTGGGCGTTACCACAAGGGTCGCGTCTTCCATTATATCTTTTTTTTGCCATATATGGCAGCAAAAAAAGGATGCCATTACAACCGCTAACGCAGTTTGAAACGTATAAATAACATATGAGAAAATTAATATATATCTTAAGCGTAGTCGTAATGTTTGGCTGTGCTTCCGCGAAAGCGCAAAATTACAAAACGCATAAAGTGAATGCAGGAGAAACTATAGAGCAAATTGCTGTAAAATATAGTGTTACAAAATCTCAGATTTATGCATTAAATCCAGACGCTAGAAAAGAAGTAAAAGTAAATTCTGTATTAATAATTCCAAATAGTAAGGCAGCACAAGCTTTACCACAATTAACAGAGGTTAAAACGTTAGATGGTTTTAAAACCCATAAAGTTAAACGTAAAGAAACCCTATATAGTTTATCTAAAAAATACGATGTAGAGCAAGAGGAAATTAAAAAGCATAATCCAGAACTATATGCTAATAATTTGCGTAAAGGTGATAAAATTAAAATTCCAGTTTACAAAGTAACCAAAGCTGTTGTTGAGGTAAAATTAGCCACAAAAAGCCATACTGTAAAACCAAAAGAAGGTAAATGGCGTATTGCTTATCAATATGGTATAACAGTACAAGAGTTAGAGGATTTAAATCCTGATATGTCAGCTGTTTTACAACCAGGAGAAGTTATAAATGTTCCTAATCTAGAAGCAGAAGAAGTAAAAACAATTGATGAAAAATACAGTTATTATACAGTTTTAAAATCTGAAGGGTTTTACAGACTAAAACTTAAAACCGGATTAGAACAGGAGCAATTAGAGCAATTAAATCCAGAGCTTTTAACAACAGGGTTAAAAGAAGGCATGGTTTTAAAAATTCCGTTTGATTCTGATGTTAGAGCAAAAAATGAAGGTTTAGGTATCACTTTGGCAGGAGAGAAGTTGTTTACATCAGATTTAACAACACGTAATTTGGATGCAAATACAAAACACATAGCTATTATGCTGCCTTTTAAATTAAGTAAGGTAGATGCAGACTCAGTTTACGACGCTAAAAAGCTAATTAAAAACGATCCTTATGTTAGTACCTCTTTGGATTTTTACTCAGGAGCTAAAATGGCAATAGATAGTTTAGCAACTTTAGGAATAAATCTTAAGGTAGATGTATATGATACAGAAAATAGAGAAAGTAAAGTTGTGTCATTATTACAATCTAATAATTTTGACGATGTAGATGTAGTGATTGGACCAGTAATGCCAAAACTTTTTAATACTGCAGCAGCAACACTAAAAAGTAAAAAAATACCATTAGTATCTCCAATAACAAAAACGGTAGACTTACAAGAAAATGTATTTCAATCTAGACCTGACGAGGCATTGTTAAAAGAAAAACTATTAAATTATTTTAAAGCGGATAGTACATCACACTTTATAATCGTATCTGATATGAAAAATAAAGCAACAGCAGATGCGCTTAAGGTATCATTCCCTAAGGCAGCAATGGTAAAATCTAGAAAAGTTGCTAAGACAGGAGCAGATGCTTATTACGTATTTGATCAGGATATGGTTAATGTGCTTAAACCAGGTAAAAATATTGTCTTTTTAGAAACTGAAAATGCAGGATTTGTATCAAATGTTTCTAGTATCTTAAATTCTAAAATTAAACCAAATATGTCTGTCGTATTAACAACTACAGATAAAAATAATGCATTTGAGGATGATGAGGTTAGAAGTACACATTTGTCTAATTTAGGATTTACCTATGCGTCCATTAATAAGTCTTTTAGCGAAGATGAAAATAACAGTTTTGCAAAACGTTACAAAGCAATGTATAATGAGTCACCAAACACATACGCTGTAAGAGGATTTGATTTAACGATGGATGTTGTTTTACGTTTAGTAACTTCAGAGGATATTTATACCTCTGTAAACGAGTCTCCATTGACAACTTATGTAGAAAATAAATTTGCATACAAAAAGAAATTATTTGGAGGGTATTACAACAATACAGTATACATTGTTAAATACCAAGATTTAAAAATAGTAGAAGTAAAAAATTAAAAAGTAGTCGTTTTTATAATCATGTTTAAGTATGTATTTATTTGCTTGGGGTTTTTCTTGTTACACAGTGATGTAATGGAGGAGCTGTCATGGAGTGAAAATTACAAACTTAATTGGGATGATTTTAAAGGACAACCTAATCAGGATACAGATGCTGTTGCAGTAACAGCATCTGGTATTACTTTTAGTTACTCTATTAACAAACGTGATGATAAAGTCTATGGTTTTAAAACCTTAGTTAAAGCGTTTTTTTATCCAGAACATTCTTGGTGCAAATCTGACCAAGTAGATAAACACGTTTTAGGTCACGAGCAATTACATTTTGATATTACAGAGTTGCATGCAAGGCTATTTAGGCAACGCATCGCTGCAATTAAGCCACATGAAGATTTGGCTAAAACACTTCAAGAGATGCATAGTGCGATTGATAGTCAATTAGCAGAGATGCAAAATACGTACGACTTACAAAGTGAATATTCTATTAACGTCGATGGTCAAAAAAAATGGAAGGACAGTATTGCTGTGCGACTAAAGGCTGTAAACAAGTTTAAATCTAAAGGATAATTTGCTTCAACCAGACAAAGATTTTTTAATTAAATTGGCACATACCAAAATGCCTTTTGGTAAATACAAAGACCGTTTCTTGATAGACTTACCAGAGTACTATATTGTTTGGTATCATAATAAAGGATTCCCTAAAGGAAAACTAGGCGAAATGTTAGAAACCGTTTATACGGTTAAATTAAATGGATTGGAAGATTTAATTCGTAACATAAAAAAACAATATCCTAAATAGACTTTTTAGTAGATTTTAAGCTTATTAATAGTTCTCATTAGGCTCTATATGAATAAGCACGTGTCCTAAATTTGGAATTTGTTCTCGCAAATAGTCTTTTAAGTTGTGTGAAATGTCGTGTCCTAGTTTTACTGAAATATTGCCATCTACAATAGCATGTAAGTCAACATTAAACTTCATGCCAGCTTTACGTATAAAACATTTTTCGGTACCTAAAACACCTTTCACTTTTAAGGATTTTTCTCTAATGTCAATAATTAGATCATCATAAACTTGCTCATCCATGACTTCACCTAAAGCAGGTCTTAAAATTAAATAGCTGTTATATAAAATAAAGGCAGAAGCAAATAATGCTGCCCAATCATCAGCAGTTTCGTAACCTTTACCAAATACTATTGCTATAGAGATACCAATAAATGCCATCACTGACGTTATAGCATCACTACGATGGTGCCAAGCATCTGCTTTTAATGATGAGCTATGAGTTTGTTTACTCTTTTTTATTACAATCTGAAACGATATTTCTTTCCATATAATAATTACACCCAATACAATTAGTGTCCATGATTTAGGTGTTTTATGAGGCGTTAGTATATTATTAATACTTTCTGATGCAATTATAGTAGCAGATACCACTAAAAAGGCTACAACAGCAAAAGTGATTAAAGGTTCAATTTTTCCATGACCATAAGGATGATTATCATCTGCAGGACGTTTTGCATATTTAAAACCAAATAATACTAATAGCGAAGCAAATATATCTGTTGTAGACTCAATTGCATCTGCAATTAATGCATAAGAATTACCAAAAACACCTGCTAATCCTTTTATAAGTGCAAGCAATGTATTTCCAATAATACTAAAGTAAGTTGTACGTATTGCAGTTTGCTCGTTAGTCATTGTATAGGTTTGATTTTTTAATCATTCTAAAAAATACGTAAAGTTATAGTAATAACCATGTAAAAACGTTATCACTAAGCAATTTGATTAAATTAAAATCTAATCAGTTGTTTTTTAAAGCCTAATGGAAGAAGCAAAGTTTAGGTTATTAAAATAATTAGTAGATGTAAGTGCTAAGTTGCTCATAAAAAAATATAAAAAAGAGTTGTAAAAATAAAACAAGAAAGACCAACAGTTTCTACTTAAAAATCGTAAATTTGCTCGCGTTTAACAACGCAACATGACATCAGAAACTAAGTACATATTTGTAACAGGAGGAGTAACATCTTCCTTAGGAAAAGGAATTATAGCAGCATCTCTTGCTAAACTACTTCAAGCGCAAGGTTACAGAACCACAATCCAAAAATTAGACCCTTATATTAACGTAGATCCAGGTACGTTAAACCCATATGAGCATGGCGAATGTTATGTTACAGATGATGGTGCAGAAACCGATTTGGACCTTGGACATTACGAGCGTTTTTTAAACGTACCAACTAGTCAAGCCAATAATGTTACGACTGGACGTATTTATCAAAGCGTTATAAATCGTGAACGTAAAGGTGAGTTTTTAGGAAAAACAGTACAAGTTATCCCTCATATTACAGACGAAATTAAACACAGAATCCAAATCCTAGGTAACTCTGGAGATTATGATATTGTTATTACAGAAATTGGTGGAACCGTTGGAGATATTGAGTCCTTACCATACATTGAAGCAGTAAGACAATTAAAATGGGATTTAGGTGATAATAATGCATTGGTCATTCACTTAACATTAATTCCATATTTAACAGCAGCTGGAGAGTTAAAAACAAAACCAACCCAACATAGTGTAAAAACTTTAATGGAAAGTGGTGTACAAGCAGATATATTGGTTTGTCGTACAGAGCATGAATTACCTTCAGATCTAAAAAGAAAATTAGCCTTATTTTGTAATGTACGCGAAGAGGCAATCATACAATCTATTGATGCATCAACAATTTATGATGTGCCAAATTTAATGCTTGAAGAAAAACTGGATCAAGTTGTACTTAAAAAATTAGCATTAAATAGTGACGTTCCTGATTTAACAACTTGGAATAAGTTTGTACAAAGACATAAAAATCCAAAATCTGAAATTACAATCGGATTAATAGGTAAATATGTAGAGTTACAAGATTCTTACAAGTCTATATTAGAAGCATTTATTCATGCTGGAGCAGAGAACGAAGTTAAAGTAAATGTAGAGTCTGTACATTCTGAGTATTTAAATGCAGACAATATTAAAATGAAGTTATCACACCTTGATGGTGTATTAGTAGCTCCAGGTTTTGGAGAGCGTGGTATAGAAGGAAAAATAACAGCAATTAAATATGTACGCGAAAACAACATTCCGTTTTTAGGAATTTGTTTAGGTATGCAAATGGCAGTTATTGAATTTTGTCGTAACGTCATGGGATTAGCAGATGCTAACTCTACAGAAATGGATCCTAAGACTACAAATCCAGTTATTGATATTATGGAAGACCAAAAAACTATCACAGACAAAGGAGGAACAATGCGTCTTGGTGCTTGGGATTGCCATATCGAAAAAGAGTCTATAGCTTATAAAGTCTACCAATCTCAAGATATTAAAGAGCGTCATAGACATAGATATGAGTTTAATAGTAATTTTAAAACTCAAATCGAAGCTGCAGGATTAAAAGCAACAGGTTATAATCCTGATACAAAATTGGTCGAAATTGTTGAAAATCCATCTCATCCTTGGTTTGTTGGTGTGCAATACCACCCAGAATATAAAAGTACAGTAGCCAATCCACATCCTTTATTTGTGGCATTTGTAAAAGCAAGTTTAAAGCACAGTAAGAAAAAATAAGTGTCAATTTGACACCAATTTAAAAGTGGTCGTATATTTGACTAATTAATTATTCCTTGAATAAGTTAGAGGAACCAAACAATTATGGAAGAAAAAAACTAGACGTTAAGTCGATAATAGGATTTGTATTAATTTTCGGAATCTTATTATTCATGATGTGGCAAAACCAGCCATCTCCTGAAGAGCTTAAAGCGCAAGAGGTAGAAAAGCAAGCTCAAATTGAGGCTCAGAAAAAAGTAAATGCTACAGCTCCATCAGAGACAAAAGTTACTACTGCATTAGATTTTTCTAAACCAAAGGACTCTACTCAAGTAGCAGCATTGCAATCAAAAATCGGTGATTTTGCTTATTCTTTAGCGACTACAACTGCTACAGATAGTGAGGTATTGGTTGAAAGTGATTTATTAGCATTAAAGTTTAACACAAAAGGTGGTCATCTGTCAGAGGTTAAGCTTAAAAACTTTGTAAACTTTGATTCTATTCCAATTTACTTAGTAAAGGATGGTAATTCGGTATTTAATATCAATTTCCAAACAACAGATAATCGTACTTTAAATACTAAAGATTTATATTTTCAGCCTACAGTAACTAAAAGTGGAGAAAACACAGTAGTGTCCATGAAGTTAAAAACTGCAGAAGATAAATTTTTAGAGTATAATTATGTAGTTAAGCCAAACGATTATATGGTAGATTTTACCATTAAATCTCAAGGTTTAGAGTCTGCTATAAATACGTCAAATCCTATTAATTTAGATTGGACACAAAAAACGATAAGACATGACCAAAGTATTAGTTACGAGAATAGATACACACGCTTAACTTACCAAACAGATGGTGATGTAGACAAGTTATCTCAAATGGGTGACGATGATGAGGTTGAAGAGGACGTAACATGGTTATCATACAGACAACACTTTTTTAGTACTATTCTAGTGTCTGATAAAGCCTTTAAGGAAGTTTCAATTACATCTAAAAACTTAGTAGAAGATGAAGCAGTAGATTCTGTATTTACAAAACAATTCTCTACTAAAACAGCATTAGCTTTAAATGGAGCCTCAATAAACAATAATTTAAAGTTGTATTATGGTCCAACAGATAGCGAGATTTTAAAAAAATACGATGATAATTTAGTAGAAAGTATCCCATTTGGATGGGGAATTTTTGGATGGATTAACAAGTTTTTATTTATTCCATTATTTAACGGATTAAGTTCGTTTTTACCTTACGGAATTGCAATTATTGTAATGACAGTACTTATTAAGTTAGCCATGTCATTTGTACAATACAAGCAATACTTATCGCAAATGAAGCTTAAAGTTTTAAAACCAGAACTTGATGCTATCAGAGAAAAGTATAAAGACAACAAAATGAAGGCACAACAGGAAACTATGGCACTTCAAAACAAAGCAGGAGCAAGTCCTTTAGCAGGATGTTTACCAGCATTTATTCAAATGCCAGTATTTTATGCTTTATTTATGTTTTTCCCGACTGCATTTGCTTTAAGACAGAAAAAGTTTTTATGGGCTGAAGATTTATCTTCTTATGATGTTGTTGCAGAATTACCTTTTAATATTCCATTATATGGAGATCACGTAAGTTTATTTCCAATATTAGCTGCAATCGCTATTTTCTTTTACATGAAGTTAACGACTGGTCAAAACCAAATGTCAGCACCACAACAAGAAGGGATGCCTGATATGGCTAAGATGATGAAGTATATGATATACTTTGCTCCAATCATGATGTTAATTTTCTTTAATCAATACGCTTCAGGATTAAGTTTATACTACTTTATTTCTAACTTAATTAGTATTGGTATTTTATTAGTAATCAAGAATTTTATATTAGATGAAGATAAGATTCATGCTAATATTCAGGTTCAAAAAGCTAAGCCTAAAAAAGAAAGTAAGTTCCAGAAAAAAATGAAAGAAATGATGGAACAAGCTGAAAAACAAAAACAAATGCAACAAAAAAATAAAGGAAAATAATCTCTTTATTTAAAATTAATAAAAAAAGCTGTCTGCTATAATTTTAGTTTGGCAGCTTTTTTGTTATAACAAATGTTTAATATTAACGTTAAACCGTAAGGCATGGTTTCCGCGAAAGCGATATAAAGTAACGATACAATGAAAAAAACAAGTTTTTTATTATTCTGTTTATTTGTCACAAGTCTAGTGATGGCTCAAAGTTTAAATCAGTTTGACGCTAATGCACAACGTCATGGTACTTGGAAAAAGAATTTTGACAATACTAAAGTGGTAAGATATGAGGGCCAATTTGACCATGGTAAGGAAGTAGGAACATTCAAATTTTATAAAAATATAGATAATAAAGCGGTATTAACTGCTACCAAGGTTTTTAACAGTAACGATAATGTTGCTTTAGTAACCTTTTATGCTAGTAATGGAAAAAAGATAAGTGAAGGTAAAATGCGTGGTCATGATTATATTGGTAAATGGGTAATTTATCATAAAAATGTAGACCAAGTTATGACGCAAGAATTATACAATGATAAAGGTAAGCTTGAAGGAGAACGTTTGGTGTTTTATTTAAATGGTCAAATAGCCGAAAAAGCATATTACATGGACGGATTATTACATGGCGAATCTAAATGGTATGCAGAAAATGGTACCATAATGAAACTAATAACTTATAACGCTAATAAGTTTGAAGGTGCTTATAAAACCTACACTAAAGATGGTGTTATAGCTGTAGAAGGTTATTACAAGGACGACGTAAAATGTTGTGTATGGAAACGTTATAAAGATGGAAAGTTAGTCGAAGAAAAAGACTTAGATAAAAAAGCGAAAAAATAAGCTTTAGTTATTATATATTAAAAAACGCCTTAATGTATTAAGGCGTTTTTTTTGCTATCAAAATGTTAGTTTTAAAGGGAATAAACTATTTAATTAAGACTTTATATTCTTATTGTAATGGTAAAATTACTTTATCAATTGGGTGTACAACACCATTAATTGCTTGAATATCTACCAATGATGTAACAATGTTACTTACTCTTCCATTAGGATCAGTTAAAGTAAAGTTAGTTGCGTCCGCAGTAATATCTCCACCTAATGTTGTTACTGGTCCACTCATTAACATACTAGATTGTACGTTAGCTCCAACAATGTGGTACGTTAGTACAGCGTCAACTGTAGCAGTATCTAAATCTGTTAAAGCAGTTGCGTTTAATTCTGTTAATAAACTTCCAAAAGCAGCATCAGTTGGAGCAAATACAGTAAATGGTCCAGCTGTTGCATCAGATACAGTAGTAATATAAGGTACAGTTGGTGTCCCAGAATCTGCGTATTGTAATGCAGCAACTAAATTGCTTAATGCAGGATTTGAAGTTGCAAACGTTGCTATAGTTGGTAAATCTATTACAGTATCTACTGCATGGATAATTCCGTTTGTACCTACTACATCTGCAGCAGTTACTGTAGATATTCCGTTAAAACTAACACCATTTGTAGTGTCAAAATATAAACTTAAAGCGTTTCCTCCAGGACCACTAGCAGAGGTGTTTGTGTATCCAGAAACTAAAGTAGTTAAGTCAGTAGACGATAATGCACCACCAACAACGTGATTTAATAATAACTCAGATAATGCATCTGTTGGTACATCTGCCAAAGCTGTTCCGTTTAAATATGTTGCAAATGCAGTATTGTCTGGAGCCAATACTGTAAAAGGTCCTGCTCCTGATAATACATTTACTAAATCGCCATCTGCAGCACCTAAAGCTGCTACAAGACTTGAAAAATTAGCATTATTTACTGCGTGATCTACTACAGTAGGTAAAGCAATTACTTTATCTACAATATGTACGATACCATTAGATGCATTGACATCTGCAGTTGATACTTCAGACACATTGTTAAATACTACACCATTAGAAGTATCAAATAATAAACTTATTTTATTATCTCCTGCACCATCAGCTAAAGTATTAGTGTAACCACTACCTAAACCTACAAGGTCTGTTGATGTAACCGTACCACTTATTACATGGTTTAGTAATGTTTGTGCTAAGGCAGCGTCTGGAATATCTTGTACTGTTGCCCAGCCATTATCAGACATAAATTCTGCAAAAGCTTCATTTGTTGGTGCTAATACTGTAAAAGGTCCAGGTCCACTTAAAGTAATGGCTAAATCTGCTTCCACTACTGCAGCAACTAAACTACTTAAACTTGCTGTTGCTTGAGCTGTTTCAACAATATTTAAAGTTGTTGGCGTTGGTGTTGGCGTTGGTGTTGACGCATCGTCATCGTCACTACATGACCATAACACAAAAGTTGCTAAAAATAGTAGCGATAATTTTTTAATCGTTTTCATAATAAAGTTTTTTAATAGGTTTGTTTAACAAAACTATAAAAAGATTAAACAAAAAGAATTAAAGATTTGTTAAATTTATTTAAATGTTTATTTGTCAGGCATTTATTAAGTCATTCCATTTATATATATGTGTTTGATTTTTTTAGAAAGACTTATCTTTGCAGTCTATTAAAATTAGTCATGAAAAAAAGAGTTATTGTTGGATTATCAGGAGGAGTGGATTCTAGTGTTGCTGCGTATTTATTAAAAGAGCAAGGTTATGAGGTTATAGGTCTTTTTATGAAAAATTGGCACGACGACACTGTAACAATTTCTGATGAGTGTCCTTGGTTGGATGATAGTAATGATGCTATGTTGGTCGCAGATAAATTAGGAATACCTTTTCAAACTGTAGATTTAAGCGAACAGTATAAGGAGCGCATCGTAGATTATATGTTTGACGAATATGAAAAAGGTCGCACACCTAATCCAGATGTTTTATGTAATAGAGAAATTAAGTTTGATGTCTTCATGAAAATCGCCTTAGATTTAGGTGCAGATTACGTGGCTACAGGTCATTATTGCAGAAAAACAACCATTACAAAAAACGAAAAAGAGGTACACCAATTATTAGCAGGTAAGGATCCAAATAAAGATCAATCTTACTTTTTATGTCAATTATCTCAAGAGCAATTGGCTAAAGCATTGTTTCCTATTGGTGAATTATTAAAACCAGAAGTTAGAGAAATAGCTAAAGCTCAGGACTTAATAACTGCAGATAAAAAAGATTCACAAGGATTATGTTTTATAGGTAAAGTTAGATTGCCAGACTTTTTACAACAACAACTTAAGCCTAAAGAAGGTGTTATTGTAGAAATACCAAGAGATAATTCATTTTATAATGAAACGCTTCCTAGCTTCAATAATAAATTAGAAGAATTAAAATATCGTTCTAGAAAGCCTAGCTATAGTATAGCTGAAGGTGTAGTAAAAGGAAAGCATCAAGGCGCACATTATTTTACTAAAGGACAACGTAAAGGATTAGCAGTTGGTGGTACAGCAGAACCATTATTTGTGATAGATACAGACGTTACAGAAAATGTTATTTATACAGGTCAAGGGACAACACACCCAGGATTATATAAAAATGTTTTATTTGTATCTAATGAAGAGTTGCATTGGGTTAGAGAGGACTTAGCATTAGCTACAGACCAAACCATGGAAGTGTTAGCAAGAATAAGATATAGACAAGTTTTGCAAAAAGCAACATTACATAAAGTAGAAAGCGGTATGTATGTAGAATTTGAAAACCAACAATCAGCTATTACTGAGGGACAATTTGTTGCTTGGTATTTAGAGGAAGAATTAGTTGGTTCAGGTGTAATTTCTTAACTTGCAGTAACAAAAGTTACTGTTATGAAAAACCTACTTCTTTTTTTCGTTTTAACCTATTCTGCAATGTCATTTGGACAAGAGCATGCTTGGGTCTATTTATCGGATAAACCTAATAGCGCTGCAGCATTAGCAAATCCCAATACAATTTTAACACAAAAAGCGCTGGATCGTAAAGCAGCTCATAATGTTGTTGTAGATTTTAAAGACGTTCCTGTGGAAGAAAGTTACATTGCACTTATCAAATCTCAACCAGGTGTTACTGTAATGTCAAAATCAAAATGGTTTAATGCCTTGCATGTTATAGGTAATCCATCAGATATCATGGCGTTAAATACCTTAACCGTTAATAGTACTACTATTGTTAGTAGCATAGATTTTGCAGACGATAATTTTGACGCCAGAATAAGTCAAAATTTAGATAAGCATGAGTTTGAAGCTAGTCTAACTACATTTAATTATGGTAATGCAGCAAATCAAGCAGTGATGATTGGTGCAGACGACTTGCACCAACATCCAGATAGTTATACAGGTTCTGGTATGACCGTCGCAGTTATAGATGCAGGATTTACAAATGTTGGTACCATGAATGGTTTTCAGCGTTTGCGTGATAATGGTGGTATTTTAGGAGGTTATGATTTTGTAGACAGAAACACAGATGTATACGCTTACACTGGAAACTCTCATGGAACATGGGTATTAAGCGATATGGCTGGTTATTTACAAGATCAATTTGTAGGGACTGCTCCAGATGCAAATTATTATTTATTTAGAACAGAAGATGCAGCTACTGAAACCCCTTTGGAAGAAAGTCTATGGGTTGAAGCAGCAGAGCGTGCAGATAGTTTAGGTGTAGATGTTATAAACTCGTCTTTAGGATATACCACTTTTGATAATCCTAATTACAGTTATACTCCTGCCGAAATGGATGGTAACACAGCCTACATTACCAAAGGTGCAAATATTGCTTTTCAAAAAGGGATCTTAGTTGTTAATTCTGCAGGTAATTCTGGTAGCGGAAGCTGGCAGATTGTTGGAGCTCCAGCAGATGCAGCTGGTGTATTTAGTATTGGTGCTGTAAAGGCAGATGGTACTTATGCATCATTTAGTTCTAGAGGTAGCAGTGCACAACCAACTCAAAAACCAGATGTCGTGGCCCAAGGTCAAGCCAATTATATTATTACAACTTCGGATGTGGTTACCACATCTAATGGTACCTCATTTAGTTCGCCAATTATGGCAGGTGGAATCGTTTGCTTATGGCAAGCGCTACCTAATCTTTCAAATGCCGAAATCATGCAGTTAGTTCGTGAATCTGCTTCGCAATACAATGCGCCAGATTTCTTTTTAGGCTATGGTATTCCTGATTTATCTTTGGCCTTAGCACAAGGTTTGTCTGTAAGCGAGTTTCAAAATGAAAACGTAACATTAAAGTTATATCCTAATCCAGTGTCTAATCAATTAACTATTCAAATTCCTAGTCAGTATGAAGAAGCTAGAGTTAGACTATATGACGTTTTAGGAAAGAAAATTATTGATACAAAGATAACCGCAATCAATAAAACAATAAACACAAGCGCATTGTCTAAAGGTGTTTATTTAGTAAAGATTGAATCTGAAGGTATAGCGATTACTAAAAAGATAATTAAAAACTAGAGCTTACAACTAACGTATATCGTCTTCATTTTTAAAAATAATAACCACAAGATATTTATAGTAAATGGCAAATAAAATTACGCAACTATTTAATATACAATATCCAATCATTCAAGCAGGAATGATTTGGAATAGTGGCTGGAAGTTAGCCTCAGCAGCAAGTAATTCTGGAATATTAGGATTAATTGGTGCAGGAAGCATGTATCCAGACGTATTAAGGGAGCACATTCAAAAATGTAAAAAAGCAACAGATAAACCTTTTGGTATTAATGTCCCAATGTTATATCCAAACATTGAGGAAATCATGAATATAATTGTAGAGGAAGAAGTTAAAATCGTTTTTACTTCTGCAGGAAATCCAAAAACATGGACTAAATGGTTACAAGACAAAGGGATTACAGTAGTGCATGTGGTTAGTAGTGTCAAGTTTGCATTAAAGGCTCAAGAGGCTGGAGTTGATGCCATAGTTGCAGAAGGTTTTGAGGCTGGAGGACATAATGGACGTGATGAAACTACAACGCTTACACTTATTCCAATGGTAAGCGAGCAACTACATATTCCATTAATAGCAGCTGGAGGAATTGCTACAGGAAAAGCGATGTTAGCTTGTATGGTTTTAGGTGCAGATGCTGTGCAAGTAGGTAGCCGATTTGTTGCAAGTGAAGAAAGTAGTGCGCATCAAGCATTTAAGCAAGTTGTAGTAGATGCAAAAGAAGGTGATACGCAATTAACTTTAAAAGAATTAGCGCCTGTTAGGCTAGTAAAAAATAAATTTTATAATCAGTTACAAGAGCTGTACAAAACAAGTCCAACACCAGAACAACTTAAAGAGTTATTAGGTCGTGCGCGTGCTAAAAAAGGAATGTTTGAAGGAGATTTGGAGGAAGGCGAATTAGAAATTGGTCAAATAGCTGGACTAATTCACGATATAAAACCTGTTTCAGAAATTGTAAAGGACATGATTTCTGAGTTTGAAGAGGCTAAAAGTAATGTCACTAAACTATAACAGTAGTTATTGTATAACTTTATAATGATTCTTCATAAACTGCTAAGTAAAACAGCTCAAATTAAATGGATTCCTAAATGGATAAGTGTACTTGGGTTGTTTCAATATTTTTTACTATTAACTTCTAAAACAAACAAAAAAACCTATTTGACGTTAAAGTTAAAAGGGTATAATCAACCAATTTATTTAAGACCAAATACGTCTGATTATAAAATTTTCAAGCAAATTTTTATTGAAGAAGAATATAACGTCCACTATCCAGACCACGTTAATACTATTGTGGACGCTGGTTCTAATTGTGGATATTCTGTAGTGTATTTTAAAAATAAGTTTAAAAATGCAAAGCTTATCGCTATTGAGCCTGATAGGTCTAATATAGAAATGATTATAAAAAACACTTCAGGAATTAAAGATATTCATATTGTACAAGGTGGTATTTGGGATATAAATGCAGACTTAAAAATTTTAGATAAAAAAGCCGGTAAATGGGCTTTTAGAGTAGTGGAAGCGTTTGGTAATACAAAAGAGTTTAAAGGTTATAGTCTAGATGCCATAATGTTAGAGCACGATTTAAAAACTATTGATATTTTAAAAATGGATATTGAAGGCTCTGAAAAAAAGTTTTTGAACAAAACTATCAATATTGGTTATCTAAGACTAAATTTGGTTTTTTAGAATTACATGAAACTTATGCTCCAGGTGTCACAGATTTAGTGCACTTAAGATTAAGAACATTTAATTTTGATATCTCTAAATCAGGTGAAAATGTCGTGTTTTCAAAAAAATAAATACGATGGCTTTAAAATTAATAAGACAAATAGCAAATGGTATTAAGCACTTATACTAAAGAATTTAAATATAATTGGCAATTGGCTGCTCCTGTAATGTTAGGGATGTTGGGTCATACGTTTGTTAGTTTTGTGGACAACATTATGGTTGGTCAAATTGGAACAGCAGAATTAGCTGCTGTGTCATTAGGTAACAGCTTTATGTTTATAGCTATGTCTATTGGGATTGGATTTAGTACAGCAATAACACCTTTAGTTGCAGAAGCAGACAGTGCAAATGATTTTGATAAAGGTAAATCGGCTTTTAAACATGGTTTGTTTTTATGTACCGTTTTAGGAGTGTTACTTTTTTTATTATTGCTATTAGCCAAACCCTTAATGTATTTAATGAAGCAACCTGTTGAGGTTGTAGAGTTAGCTATTCCGTATTTAGATTTAGTAGCAATATCTTTAATTCCCTTAATAATATTTCAAGGAATAAAACAGTTTAGTGATGGGTTATCTTTAACTAAATATCCTATGTATGCTACTATTGTAGCTAATCTAGTTAACGTTGGTTTAAATTATTTACTAATCTTTGGTAAGTTTGGTTTCCCAGAAATGGGTATTGTAGGAGCAGCCTATGGTACTTTAGTGTCGCGTGTTATTATGGTCGCTTATTTATGGTGGTTGTTAAAAGGTCGTAAAAAGTCTAAAGACTATGTAACTAATATTAAGTTTTTTGTGTTAGATAAATTAATGCTAAAAAAAATTATAGGACTAGGTACACCAAGTGCTATGCAAATGTTTTTTGAGGTTGCAATTTTTACTGCTGCTATTTGGTTAAGTGGTTTGTTAGGTAAAAACCCTCAAGCAGCAAATCAAGTAGCCTTAAATTTAAGCTCAATGACCTTTATGGTTGCTATGGGATTAAGTGTTGCGTCTATGATTAGAGTAGGTAACCAAAAAGGATTACATCAATACATAGAATTACGTCGTGTAGCTGTATCGCTATTTTTAATGGGCTTTATATTTGCTGTCATTTTTGCTTCTTTATTTTTAATATTTAATCAATTTTTTCCAAGGTTATATGTAGATTTTGATGATGCAGTAAACTTTAAAGATAATCTAGAGGTGGTCACAATAGCCTCACAATTATTAATTGCAGCAACTATATTTCAGATAAGTGATAGTTTACAAGTTATTGTACTTGGTGCTTTACGCGGACTTCAGGATGTTAAAATACCAACAATTATTACTTTTATTTCCTATTGGTTAATTGGTTTTCCAATAAGCTGGTATTTGGGTAAAGCAGATGCTTATGGTAGTTTTGGAATTTGGTTAGGATTACTAGCTGGCTTAACTACTGCTGCTATTTTATTGTTTATACGTTTTAATTATCTAACTAAAAGGTTAATTTTGGACTCTCAAAATAACTAGTCGCTAACCTTTAAAAAGCAAATATATTATGGAATTACCAAAATTCATTTTAGGTGATAATACAGATTTACCAAACGCAATCTTTGTGATTCATACAGAATTCCCTAGATTTATAATCAATCTAGAAGATGATGAAGTTGAGTGGTTTGAAGATTTTGACCAACATGATGAAAAAGAGTTGGAAATGGAGACAGAAAACCTAATCAAAGAAGCGACCGCATTTTACGATAGAGAAGTGGAGCGTTATGAAGATTAAGCACTCATAAAATCATTTCAACCATATAAATAACCTAACTTTTAGGTAACTGCAAAACAATTTTATGTTAGACCAATTAGTACAATACGATAAAGAACTTTTTTTATTTTTAAATAACCTAGGAACAACATCATGGGATGGATTTTGGCTGTTTTATACAGATAAATTACATTGGATTCCGTTTTATGCTGTGTTAGCTTTTTTAATGTACAAAAAATTGAATACTAAAATGTTTGTACTAACCTTAGTGGTTATAGCTTTAATGATTTTATTTACAGACCAAATTACTAACCTATTTAAAAATTTCTTGGTAAAACGTCCTAGACCATGTCATGAGGACGATTTAGTGCAAGCCATGCGATTGCTTAAATCGTGGTGTGGTGGTAAATATGGCTACTTTTCTGGACATGCAAGTAACAGTATGGCAGTCGCTATTTTTTCTGGTTTAATGTTAAGATATAAATATAAATATCTAATTTATATACTAATTGTTTGGTCTATAACTATGGCGTATAGTAGAATATACATAGGTGTACATTATCCTTTAGATGTTTTAAGCGGAATGCTATTTGGTGGACTTTCAGGATTTATGTTTTATAAACTTGATAAATACTTACAATCTAGATTTCAATTAAAATAATTACTTTCTAGTAAAATAATAGTAGGTATTTATCAATCGATCTTTATATTGTTTGCTATCTGGCTCACTCTCATTTAAATCATAAATAGCCATTTCTTTGATATTATATTTTTCAAAAAGAATAGCTTGATTTTTAGGATTGATTCCGTTGGATAAAACTCCAAATTCCGCTTCAAGCGGAAAGTTATAAGCATTGTTTCCTTGCTTAATTTGAGGTATTTTAGCTCCATATTGCCATATAGTTTCTGGCGAAACGTAGTCAATAGCATACAATTTTATGTCCTTTTGTTTATGTGTTTTTAAAAGCGTAGTTATGGGTTTAAAATTGTCGCTTGTAAACGTTTTGAAAACAGGTAAGCCAAATAAAAATAAAGCTCCAAAAAAAGCAGTAGTTAACAAAAAGACATGTTTAATCTCTTTTTTTATTAATTGCGAAAGGATGGCCAAGCCTAAAGTAAACACAATAATTGCAAATATTATAAAAGGGAATAAGCTATTATTTAATTGTGTTTTAAACTGAAAATACAACACAAAAGGAGCCACAATACCAATCAAACCTATTAAGCCGAAGTTAAAATAGACAGGTATGGTTTCGCGTTTGTCTTTTAGTGTTTTAAACCTACGAATCAAATACTCAATATAAAATCCAATATTTAAAGCTAAAGGAATTAAAACAGGCATCAAATATCTAGATTTTTTCTCTGGAATTATAGATAACAAAACAACAGCAAATAGGGTCCATAAAAAAGTAAACTTATAGGCTTTGTAATGTACTACACGTCGTTTTAAATACGGAAATAATAAGCTAATAAAAGCCGGAATAGTCCATAGTCCACTTTGTGTAAAAAAGCTCCAGTAGTAATAAAAAGGTCTAACATTATAGCTGGTCCAATTACCAGTTTCTTTACTAGTAATAGCAGCAAATGTAGTTGGATCTTCTAATCTTACATAAAAGTACCACCAGCCACCAACAACTAATGATAATATCAAAATAACAATAATTGGTAGCGCTTTAGTTTTGATGTTTTTATAGTTAAAACTAAAGCTAAAAGCTAGTAAAAAAGGAAGTAATAAAGCATAAAAGCTAATAGGTCCTTTGCTTAATATTGAAAAACCAATACAAAAAGCAGCAATAATAGTATGTTTCCAATCTATGTTTTCTGATTTAAAAAACTTAAATAAATGATAGATTGCAATCATCATAAAGCCATGAGTAAAAATATCCCAAGGTGCTTCAATAGTAATACCAATAACATAAAACGATGTTATTAATATTAACGTGTTAATCATGCTATGTGCTCTGCTTTTTAATATGGTTTTGGATAATTTAAAACTATAAACAGCCAAAATCATTATCATGATAATAGCAGGTAAACGCATTCCAAAAACACTTTTTACACCAAAAATAATTCCAGAAATAGCGGTAAGCCATGTAGGTAAAGGTGGTTTTTCGTAACGTGCTTCGCCATTCATGGTAGTTAATAACCAATGATCATCCAATAACATCTCTCTGGCAGTAATAAAATTACGTGCTTCCATTATAGTTACTTGTATGGTCTCTAAGTTAGGTAATAGCATGACTGCTAATAGCAAACAAATAAAGATGATTGGATAATCTTTTAATAGTTTAGGCATCTTGCTTTTTTAAGATTAACAAATTTCTGAAGTAAATTATAGCACCTAAAGAGTGTCCTACTAATAGCACATAATCGACCCTAAATATAGCGTAGGTTAAAATTAATAACGACCCTATTAAGCTTAAAGCCCAAAAGCCAAGTGGTAAAGAGGACTCTTTGTTTTTCTCAGAATATATCCATTGGTACACAAATCGTAGTGTAAACACTATCTGAGAGACGATCCCTAACACTAACAGCCAAAACGGAATAGCTTCGTTTTTAAATAACTTAACAGTATCAATTTCATTATTATTAAAATAAAATACAGTTATAAATACTGGCATTAATAATAAGATATAACGTATACCGACCGGAAATGTTTTCCATTGGTTTTGTAATTGTAAATTCCTGATATAAATATAATAGGTTAACCCTTGACCAAGCATAATAGCAAAGTCATCGCGTAAATATCCATAAATAAATAGCAAAAACGAAGCGATTAAACTAAGCGTCCAAAATAATGTAGGCGTGATCACACGTTTTTGTTTCTCGCTAGTAATCCATTGGATTATTAAACGAGAAGAAAATAAGGTTTGCGCTAAAAAGCCTATGCTAAGTATAATCCAATTACTCATTATTTTTGCTTAGCGACTTCGTAGTTAATGTATTTTTTCTTCATCCATAAATACGCAAAGCAATCCATTAAAGGTCCTAGTAACCTGTTCCAAACGCCAAATTTAGCCTCGCCAGCAACTCTAGGAAAATGTTGTACAGGTATTTGCTTAGTTTTTCCATTTTGCAACATAATCATTGCAGGTAAAAAACGGTGTAATCCTTTAAACATTGGAATACGTTTAGCATAGTCCGTTTTAATTACTTTTAATGGACAACCAGTATCATCCATTCCGTCTTTAGTAAATGCACGTCTAATTCCGTTTGCAATTTTAGACGACATGTTTTTTACAAAACTATCTTTACGGTTAGCACGTACACCTGTAACTAAATCATACTCGCCTATATGTGCTAGTAGTAAATTAAAATCTTCTGGTGCAGTTTGTAAATCAGAGTCAATATATCCCACTAAAGGCGTGGTAGTGTAGTCAAAACCAGCTTTTATAGCAGCACTTAAACCACGATTGTCTTTAAATAATATGTAGTCAAAAGCATCGTGTCTGCTACAAATAGCTTCAATTAAATCTTGACTTTTATCTTTTGAGCCATCATTAACAAATAATATTTTAGTGGTTTTGGTTGCTATTTGCGTGTAAGCTAATAACTCTTTTTCCACTCTAAGTAAATTATCTTCCTCATTATAAACAGGAACGACGATGGTAAATTGGTAATTCATAAACCTTTTTTAGTGTTACAAATGTATTGTTTTTTATAGAATTGAAATTAGTATCGAAAAAAAATCTGTTTCTTTGTAATACAGAAAAATACATATGAAGATATTAGTCACTGGAGCAGTAGGTTTTATAGGCTCTCACACCTGTGAGCGTTTACACGATTTAGGTCATGAAGTTGTTGGTTTAGATAATTTTAATAATTATTATAGCTTAGCGCTGAAAACTTTAAACGAAAAAGCACTGTTACAAAAAGGTATTAAAGTTATCACTACCGATTTAAGAAACCAGGATTTAGCAGAAGTTTTACCAAAAGACATCAACTATATTTTTCATTTTGCAGCTCAACCAGGTATTTCTGCAAGCTCTACTTTTGAAGATTATTTTACTAACAATATTATTGCGACTAAGAATCTTACGGATTATGCATTACAATGCCCAAATTTAGAATTATTTGTAAATATAGGGACTTCCTCTATTTATGGATTAGAAGCAACTTTTCCGGAAACCGAAGCGCCTAAACCTGCATCTTACTATGGTGTTACTAAATTAACTGCCGAGCAGTTAGTATTACAAAAAAGTAGAGAGCAATTATTTAAAAGTTGCTCGTTAAGACTATACTCTGTTATAGGACCAAGAGAACGTCCAGAAAAAATGTACACTAAATTAATTGCTTGTGCATTTAATGGAGATGCATTTCCGTTATACGAAGGTAGCGCAACCCATTTAAGAAGTTTTACTTATGTTGGTGATATTGTGGACGGAATTGTAAGCGTAATAGGAAAAGAAAGCAGAGTAGATGGCGAAATTATTAACCTTGGTACAGAGGTTGAACATACCACACAAGATGGAATAGAAGCGGTTGAGCAAGTCATTGGTCAGTCCATTAAAATAGATCATGTTAAGGCTAGAGTAGGAGACCAATTGCGTACTAAAGCAAACATAGATAAAGCTAAACAGTTACTTGATTATAATCCGCAAACCACATTGTTGGAAGGTGTTAAGGCGCAAGTAGAATGGTATAAAGCTAATTTTTTATAATTTAAATATAAAGAGAGATTAAAAAAAGGACAGTTATAAAACTGTCCTTTTTTTGTTGTTAGTTTTTTAAGACAAATTACTAGATTACAGTATTATCCTAATCCCAATAAATAATCTGCAGCAGCAAAAGGAGTGGTTTTATTAGCTTCAATTAAAGCGAGTTGTTTATTAAGTTCTATTTTAATTTCTGGATTATTAAAAAAGACACTTTTAAGTTGCTCTTCAATAGTTTGAAGTAGCCAGAATTTATTTTGTTCTGTACGCTTGGTATTAAAATAGTTATTCTGTTTGGTAAGTGTTATATAATCCAAAATTACATCCCAAATCGCATCTATACCATCGTTTGTTAAGGCACTGCATAACGTTACTTTAGGTTGCCAATCAGAATCCTTTATTGGATACATATGTAAAGCTCTGTTAAACTCGACTTTAGCCATTTTAGCACGTTTAACATTGTCACCATCTGCTTTATTAATGGCTATTGCGTCTGCCATTTCAATAATACCTCGTTTTATACCTTGTAACTCGTCTCCAGCTCCTGCTAATTTTAAAAGTAGAAAAAAGTCAACCATACTGTGTACTGCAGTTTCGCTTTGTCCAACACCAACGGTTTCTATAATAATAGTATCAAAACCTGCTGCTTCACAAAGGATAATGGTTTCGCGTGTTTTTCTGGCAACACCACCTAAAGAGGTTCCGGAAGCAGATGGACGTATAAAAGCATTGGTGTTTTTAACCAACTCTTCCATTCGGGTTTTGTCACCTAAAATACTTCCTTTAGTAATACTGCTACTTGGATCTACAGCTAAGACTGCAACTTTTTTGTTTAATGTTGTTAGATGTGTTCCAAACGCTTCAATAAAAGTGCTTTTTCCAACACCAGGAACACCTGTAATACCAATTCTAACAGAGGTGTTAGCATGTGGTAAACATGCTTTAATAATAGCATTGGCTTGATCTGTATGCTTTGGGTTTTTGCTTTCTACTAAAGTAATGGCTTGGCTTAAAGCGGTTATATTACCTTTTAAAATAGCGGATACTAAGTCTTGTGTTGTACGTTGCAGTTTGCGTCTTGCCTTAATTTTTAAAACAGCATCTGCATTGGTCATCTCTGGAGAGGATACACCATCTTGCTCGCTTAATGCTGATTTATTTTTGGACATAGTTGCTTTAATTTCCGCGAAAGCGTTGTTAAAATTAGTATTAGACTAAGGTTAATCTTTTAAAGGCACTTCAATTTTTACAACGTCCCAAGCCATAGTCATTTTTAAGTCGTCTGTACTATTGTCAAATGCTACTGTAAACTGCTCGACTGGTTTATCTAAGGTTTGTGCAGGGACTTCTACTTCTACAACATCGTAATTTGGATCCCAATTTGGTTCCATTTTTTCGTTAACTCCCCAATCATATTGTTTGGAGTTAAACATAACTTTCCAATTGTTTTGCATAGGTACAGTCCAAAGCGTATATTTTCCTTTAGGAAGCTTTACACCATTTACAGATAAATCGTGATTGGTTTCAAAGGTAGTCGCCTCATTTGCTCCAGTACGCCAGACTTTATTAAATGGCACTAAAGCGCCAAAAATAGCTCTGTCACGTTTAGATGGTCTATTATAGACTACTCTCAAATTTAAATCATTAATTTTTATACCAGCAGTATCTTTTGGACTTAAAGGTTGATTAAATAAGCCTGTTTTTGTAGTAAATTGATAGCCTAAAACGCCAATTACAACGATAATTAATAGATATATAAGTTTTTTCATGTACTGGTTTCTTAATATTAGCACTTTATAATGCAACAAAATTAACTGAAAATTTAGTACATATAGAAGGATTACCCTTAAATTATTCTAAATATTTGTGCTAAATTGAAAAAAAACAACTTTTTTGCAACACTGCTTTTTTTGTGTCGTCTTTAACCTGAACACTAACCAAAAACCAACAAGTGAAAGTCGTTACTTTAGATAACATCGAGTTGTGTAAACAAAATAACCGTAAGGCACAATTACAAGTGTATCAGCAATATTGCGATGCTATGTACCATGTTGCATTACGTTTTGTTAATCACACTGCCGAAGCTGAAGATGTCGTACAAGAGGCTTTTATAAAAGCTTTTACAAAACTACATCAATTTAAAGGTGACGTTACTTTTGGTGCATGGTTAAAACGTATTGTTATTAATAAAAGTATTGATTACTTAAAATCTAAAAAACAACGCTTAGTTGAATTAGATGAGGTGCATCTGAAAGTAATAGATACTAATACTGATGACAAATGGTTAGTAGAAGACACAACAACTTTAGACCAAATAAAGCAAGCCATTAATAGTCTTCCGGAAAAATATAAGTACGTAGTCATGCTATTTTTAATAGAAGGGTATGACCATCAAGAGATTTCAGAAATTTTAAGTATTACCGAAGTCGCGTCGCGTACCCAATTATCCAGAGGAAAAGTAAAATTGCAAGCCCTTTTAAAACAAAACGATTATGGCGAAAGATATTAGAGAATTATTTAAAAATGATAACCAACAGTCTGATAAGCAAATGTCACAAGGACATGAAGCTAGATTTTTGGACAAGTTAGACCAAGCATTGCCACAAAAAAAGCAATCTAATTGGACGTTTTTAAACATTGCAGCAAGCATCGTGATAATTTTAGGATTAGGTTTTGGAGGATATACGTTTTTTAAACAGGACGTAAATCCTATTACAGTCGCAGATACTGAGCAACCAAAACCAGAAATTAATAAAACTACAAAAACCATGACGCTTGGAGATATCTCTCCAGATTTAAAAAAGGTAGAAGATTATTACGTGGCAAATATTAATTTAGAATTGTCTAAACTTAAGCTAACACCAGAAAATAAAGAATTGTTTGATGGTTATGTGTTAAGGTTAGAAGAGTTAAATGCAGAATACAAAAGCTTGTCTACAGAGTTGACCGATAATGGTCCCGATGAGCATACGGTAAATGCACTAATCCAAAATCTAAAATTTCGTTTAAACTTGATGTATCGTCTTAAAGAACAACTTAATCAGTTAAACAACATGAAGGCTTCCCAAGGGTAGTCGTTAAAAGACAATCAAAATGAAACAATTAAAAACTATAAAATACAGATATCTTATTGCGTTAATGCTGCTTATTACAGTAAGTGTTACAGCGCAACAAAAATTAAGTAAAATTGACCAATCGGTTAGGGCAAATAAAGACGTAACCGTGGACCTAAATACTAGTCATACCAATATTATTGTAGAAACTTGGAATAAGGATTATATTGAGGTTGAAGCTTACATCGAAAGTAAAAAGTTGACCAAACAAGAGATGCAAAAAGCATTGGACAATTGGGACGTTGCTTTAACAGGAGATTCGGATTATGTAAAAATAACGTCTAAAGGATCAAGAGGTATTTGGTCTGATGACATGAGCGTGACGATATTGGACGAGGCATCTATTGAGGCTTTAGCTAATCTTCCTGAAAAATTAGAGCTTAATTTAGGTCCATTATTAAAAAAGTTAGAAAATATGGATGTTTTAGGCGCGTTGCCTGAAACCTTAAAAACATTACGTATTCCAAAATCTCCAGATGGAAATTATAATGTAGATTTTGATTATGACAAGTATAAAAAAGAAGGCGAACCTTATCTAGATGCTTGGAGTAAAAAATACCGCAAAGAGTATGGTGAAGCCTATGAGCAAGAAATGCGTACTTGGGCAAAAAGTATCAAGCAAGAAGATATTGATAAGTTTGAAAAAGAAATGGAAGCATGGGGAAAAAACTTTGGTAAGCAATTTGAAAAACTATTTGATGACGATTTTGAAAAAAGCATGGAAGAATGGGGAGAAAATTTTGGTAAACAATTTGAAAAAGAAATCGCTCCAAAAATTGAAGCTTGGGCTGCACAGTTTGAAAAAGAAGTCGCACCTAAATTAGAAGCTTGGGGCAAACGATTTGGAGAAGAGTTTGAACGTAAAATGGAAGCGCAGTTTGATCAAGATGGAAAAAAGAGTAGTAGTAAGGAAAACAAAATTTTTGACGATGTAGACTACAATACCACTAAGACCATTATTATTAAAATGCCTAAAAAAGCTAAGTTAAAACTAAATGTAAGGCATGGCGAGTTAAAACTAGCCAATGTGCTGGAAAACGCCAAAGGAGAAGTGTCTCATGGATCATTTATAGCTAATCACATTATTGGAGGTAACACCTCCATTAATGTGTCTTATGCTAAAGTAGCAGTAAAGGATTGGATGTCTGGTCAGTTAAAATTAAAGTATGTGGATGACGCCATAATTGCCAATGCTAAAAACTTAATATTAAACGCTGTGTCATCCGATATTCAGATAAATAATCTGTCAGGAAATTCCATTATAAACGGAAGTTTTGGTGATTTGTTAGTTAACAATATTGCTTCAGATTTTAACAATCTTAATATAGTTTTAGAAAACAGCGATGCTAAATTAAAGCTTCCAAATACTGATTATAATCTTTTTTTAATGGTAATCGCTCAAAATTTAATAGCGTGACAGCGTCTAATAAAACCATTAAAAATTATCCAAATAACAATAGTAATACCAATAAAACCATAATTATAAATGCAAAATTTAGTAATGTAATTGCTAAATAAAATTTCTAAATTTGAATTCAATTTTTAATTAAAATGAATTCTACTACAACTACTTCTTTTTTAAGTCAATGGACAGGACAAAACCTAAATGTCATTGACGCATCTATCCCAAAATCGGATTATATCGCTATAGATTTATCCAAAGCAAATCAAGACTTAAATACGTTTGATATCGCATCATCTTCAGCTTGGGAAGACTACATTACCAAATACCTTAAATCACATAAAAAGCAAGTTGCATTTGGTGGTTATTTAGAGACTAGAAACCTATATAACAGAAGTGCTTATTTTTCGGCTCAAGCCGAAGCAGAACAGCGTAATATTCATATTGGTTTAGATTTATGGTGTCCAGCTAATACAGCAGTTTTGGCGTGTTTTGAAGGTGTTATTCATAGTTTTAAAAACAACACTAATTTTGGAGATTATGGACCAACCATTATATTGGAACATAACATAAATAACCAAACATTTTACACATTGTATGGTCATTTAAGTGAAGCTTCAATCGGAAATTTAAAAGTTGGTGATTCTGTCGCTCAAGGCGAAACAATAGCCTATCTTGGAGAAGCATCTGTAAACGGAGATTATGCACCACATCTACATTTTCAAATAATAAAAGATATACAAAATAAAGTTGGAGATTATCCAGGTGTTTGTTGCTTAAATGATCTTGAGTTTTATAAATCCAATACTATAAATCCTGAACCAATTTTAGGTTTGTAAAGGCTAATCTAATAGCTTTAAATCTCTTTTAATCCTATATTCTGTAGGCATTAATAATATTAAATATGCAATTAAAAGCACTCCAAAAATAATAAAGTCAGGTGCTAATATTAAAATAACAAAAGCAGAACCTTCTATTATGGCATAGCGCACAATGGAAGCACTTTGATAAGGCACTAATTTTTCTTTTAAACTTAGGTTGCTATCAATTTTAGAAACCAACATTTTAAATAGCAAATTACTAACTATAAAAGCAGCAATAGGAATAGCTAAATATACTGTATTGTCGCTATCTATCGTAGGTAACTTTAATTGGGTAATATCAGAAAGGTTTCCTAAAAAAAGTAAGCAAATATTAGACCTGCAACTAGTGCTATATGGATGATTTTAAAGATTTTTAATTGTTCTTGCATGTTATTGATTTTGCTAGCAATTTATTTAAGTAAATGTAATTAGATTTTATTATTTAAAATCTAGGTCTAATTTAAATCTTTTTACTAATAATTGATGTGAGCCTGTTGTAAAAAAGAAATCACACAAACAGCTAGTTTTAAATAGGTTTGTGTGATTAATCAGACTAAAATCTTATTTAAGCGACTTCAGCTATTTTATTTTTAACTGTATTAGCTTTTGTTTTTAATTCAAATTGGTTAGAGGTGTTTTTTTCTCCACCAGCTTTTAAAGCTTTATCTCCAGCAAAAAATGTTTTGTGGTCATCACCAAGATCAGATCCAGCCATTCGTTGGTGTTTAACACATGATACATTTTTACGGATTTCTTGTCTTTGTACATCTTTGACATAGGCTAACATACCTTGATCACCAAAATAGCCTTTTGTCAAATCATTCATATGTAATGCAGTGGTATGGTAAGTTGGTAATGTTATTAAATGATGAAATATACCAGCTTGTTTAGCACTATCCATTTGAAACGTTTTAATTTTTTGGTCAGCTCTAAAACATAGTTCGGTATTGTCATATTCAGCATCCATTAAGTTGTTACGATCATAGGCAGTCATGTTTTCACCTTCTGTAAGCATTTCTTCATAAGCTTGATTACGGAAGCTTAGCGTCCAGTTAAATGATGGCGAGTTATTGTACACTAATTTAGCATTAGGTACTACTGCTTTTACTTTATTTACCATATGTGCAATTTGTTTAACATTAGGCGTTGGAGTTTCTATCCATAATAAATCGGCACCATTTTGTAAGCTTGTAATACAATCTAAAACAACACGATCAATATTAGTGCCTTCTTTAAATTTGTATAACCCATTAGCTAATCTAACTGGTCGTACTAATTTACCATCACGTTTAAGTAGGACATCATCCTCTTTGGCGTCTGTAATAGCAATTTCTTCAGCTTCAACAAAAGCTAAATATTGTGATGCTAAATCACCAGGTTGTTGACTGATAGGTAATTTTTGGGTTAGTCCTGCACCTTCCGAGTCTGTTCGTGCCACAATTATACCATCGTCAATCCCTAATTCTAAAAAAGCGTACCTAACAGCATTTAGTTTAGCAATAAAATCTTCATGTGGCACAGTTACTTTACCATCTTGATGACCACATTGTTTGGCGTCAGACACTTGATTTTCTATTTGGATAGCACAAGCACCAGCTTGAATCATTTTTTTAGCTAATAAATAGGTTGCTTCTTCATTACCAAAACCAGCATCAATATCTGCTATTATTGGGACTATATGTGTTTCAAAATTGTCGATTTGATGCTGTACATCTTCGCCATTTTTTACTCTTCTAAACAAATCGTTCAGTTCAATTGCATCTGCTTGGCGTAAAAAATCATAAATTTCGGCAATCAAATTTG
This sequence comes from Olleya sp. KJ81-1, assembly GCF_055808135.1. NCBI lineage: Bacteria > Pseudomonadati > Bacteroidota > Flavobacteriia > Flavobacteriales > Flavobacteriaceae > Olleya > Olleya sp. KJ81-1. The sequence goes on from NZ_CM147854.1 coordinate 211,284, forward strand.
GGACTGCAGTTTTTTCGTGCATAGATTGGTCAGGTAAAGGACCAAATTCTGATCTTAACGCTGCAACCATCCAACCAGAAAGATACAAGTAGCGTTTACTAGTTGTTTTATGGTGTTTTTTTACCGCAATCATTTTTTGTTGCGCCACAAAACCATGCCAACAACCTAATGATTGTGTGTAATTACTAGAATCGGCATCGTATGCTGCCATATCTTCTCTCATTACAGAAGCTGTATATTTTGCAATGTCTAACCCTGTTTTAAATCTATTTTGATTTACCATTCTGGCAGCATTTTCTGGATTTATAGCATCCCAAGTAGCTCCATATTTTGCTTTTAATTGTCGTACAGTCTCTAAAGCAGAACCGTAATTTGTTTGTGATAAATTTTTCATAATTTTGTGATACGTTATTTATTATTAATAATTAGATCCTGTTGATTGTTGCCGCAATCGCAGGATTGTTTTTTTATAGATATTGGTAAGCGGGAATTGTTAAAAATTCTTCAAATTGCTTTGAAGTAACCAACGTGTTAAACAGCTCTATCGCAAGCTCAAACTTGGTATTTTTAATTTCGGATTCGCCATATTCGGTTACAATTTTTTCAACTTCATCATTAAATAATTCGATATATAATTGTGTAGTAAACTTTTGTCCATCTTCTAGGGTTACTTCATTTTTTAACCATTGCCAAACTTGTGTTCTAGAGATTTCTGCAGTAGCAGCATCCTCCATTAAATTATAAAGTGCAACAGCTCCATGACCTCTCAGCCAAGCTTCGGTGTATAAAATACCTACATTAATGTTTTTTCTAATGCCAGCTTCGGTTACGGTTCCTTTTGGTATTTCGACTAAATCTTTTTCTGTAATAACAACATCATCGCGCTTTACGTGTAATTGATTTGGTGTAGGCATGTGTTTATTAAATTCTGATAAAGCTATATTTACTAAAGCAGGATGCGCTACCCAAGTCCCATCGTGACCATTTTTAACTTCACGTTCTTTGTCTTTTCTAACTTTTTCTAAAGCAGCAATATTTGCATATTCGTCGTTTTTAATAGGTATTTGTGCTGCCATTCCGCCAATAGCTAAAATGCCTCTTTTATGACAGCGTTGTATTACTAATTTGGAATAGGCATCCATAAATGGTGTTGTCATAGTAACCTGATCACGATTTGGCACTACAAAATTAGGATGGTTTCTAAATTTTTTGATATAAGAAAATATGTAATCCCAACGTCCACAATTTAAACCTACTATGTGATCTTTTAGTTCGTATATGATTTCGTCAAGCTGAAAACTAGCAGTAATAGTCTCTACTAAAACGGTTGCTTTAAATGTTCCGTTTGGTACATTTAAGTAATCTTGTGCAAACATAAAAACGTCGTTCCACCATCTAGCCTCTAAATAATGCTCTAATTTAGGTAGGTAAAAGTAAGGTGCAGTATTGTTTTTAAGACGTGTTTTGGTGTTATGAAACACGTATAAACCAAAATCTATTAGACTACCAGAAGCCTCTTGATTGTTAAATATTATATGGCTCTCATTTAAATGCAAACCTCTAGGACGTACCAATAAAACAGCTGTTTTGGACTTTAGTTTGTATGTTTTGTCCTTTTTTAAATCTATTAATGAAATTGTTTTATTGTTTGCATCTATTAAATTTTGTTGACCTTGGATTGTGTTTGACCAAGTAGGCGCATTGCTGTCCTCTAAATCTGCCATAAATGTGTTAGCACCAGAGTTTAGTGCATTAATTATCATTTTACGGTTAACTGGACCTGTAATTTCTACTCGTCTATCTTGTAAATCATGCGGAATAGAGCCAGCAGTCCATTGTCCATCTCTAATCGCTTTTGTTTCTTCAGGGAATTTAGGAAAATGTCCTTTATCAAAATATTGCTGTTGACTAACACGATTATTTAATAATTCTAATCGTTTGGAATTAAAATTTTTATGCAATTCGGATAAAAATAGTAAAGCTTCATCAGTTAAAATTTCAGGATAGTAATTAGTCACGTTTTCTGAGAACGAAATTTTAGGTTGTTTTAAAAGTGTGTCTTCCATGATGTTATGATTTTATATGACAATATTAAAACAAAGATTTTTAAAAAACAAGCGAACGTTCGCTAAAAATATTTTTTCGCCAAAATTGAATATTCGCAAAAAAGAGTATATTTGTTATTATGGAAGAAGATTACATTAAATTAATTTTTGGGCTTAAGCTAAAGCAGATAAGGACTGATAAGAATTTATCCTTATTAGGTTTGTCTAAACTTTCTGGTTTGTCAAAATCGTATTTAAACGAAATTGAGAATGGTAAAAAATATCCTAAACCAGATAAAATTGCAATATTATCAGAAAAGTTGGATGTACCATACGACCAAATGGTGTCTTTAAAATTGGATAAAAATTTAGCACCAATTGGTGATATTTTACAGTCTAAAATTTTGAAAGAAATTCCGTTAGAGCTATTTGGTATTAAAGAAAGCAATCTAATCGATATAGTAGCTAATGCGCCAGCAAAAGTGAATGCTTTTATTAGTACAATTATAGAAATAGCACAGAATTATAATTTTAGTCGTGAAAGTTTTTATTTAGCTTCTGTACGGTCTTTTCAGGAGGCGAATAATAATTATTTTGAAGATTTAGAGCAGAGTGTTTTAAAATTTGCTAAAGCGTATCATATTGATTTAAATGAAATCATAACATCTCAAGATTTAGAGGAAGTTTTAGTTGAAGAATATGGTTATACTATAGAAGTTAATGAGCTTAGTAAGTATGAAGCTTTGGGTAATTTACGATCCATGTTTGTGCCCAAAACTAAAACACTATTATTAGCTAATGAGATAGACGAAGCGCAAAGAACCTTTATATACGCTAAAGAGTTAGCGTATAATTTTTTAGAAATAAAAGAGCGTTTATTTACTTTTCCATGGATAAAATTTGACACCTTTGATCAGGTATTAAATAATTTTTATGCTTCTTATTTTGCAGGCGCTTTAATTATACCTAGCGAAAAAATTAAGACGCAGTTAAATAAAATATTTGAAAAAGATACTTTTGATATAGACTTGTTCTTAAATGCTATTGAAGCTTATAATGCTTCTCCAGAATCTTTTTATCAACGCTTAACTAATATTTTGCCTAAGGCATATAATATCCAGAATTTGTTTTTTTTAAGGTTTACGCATAGAGCAAATAGTGAGCGTTTTTATCTTAAAAAAGAATTGCATTTATCGCATCAACAATCACCTCATGCTAATGAAACCAATGAGCATTATTGCAGACGTTGGGTGTCATTAAAAATGCTAAAAGATATTAGTAATAGTAAGTTAGAGCATGTTTTTGACATGCAGATTTCAAACTATGAAAATGATGGTATGAAGTATTTAGTATGGTCTTCAGCTACTAAAGATCCATTTAGAGAGAATCAATATAGAAGCATTAGTGTAGGACTGCTAATTAATAAACAGCTGCAACGTAAACTTAATTTTTTAAATGACCCTAAAATTGAATCTAAAAATGTAGGTGTAACTTGTGAGCGTTGCGCTATAATGGATTGTAAGGTTAGGGAAGTAGCTCCTGTTTTTTTAGATAAAAAAGCTAAAAATGAAAAGTTAGAGTCTATTGTTCAAGCATTAAATGCTAAGTTTTCTTAGGTAGTAATTTATTGTTTAAAACTGGTTAGAGTTTAGACTAAAGCTCCAAAAACATATCTAGAAGCTAATGACTTTCCAAAAAAGAAAGCAGCAATTGCTAATAAACCATCACTTAACGAAAACCACAGCGCTTTTGGTAACATAGCAATGGTTGCTGCTGTTGCAATAACCATTAAAGCACCAACAATGTAAGCGGGAATCATGCTAGTTTTTGATACCATTCCTGCAATTGTCATTCCTGAGATTATACCTGTAAAATGTGCAATTACAACAAACACTTTTGAGCCTATTGGAATAAGATGCATATTAGCTTTTATAGAGGCTATGTCGTTTGGATCAATTTGTTCTGGTAATGGAAAAACCGTGTGACCAATTACCGTTTCTATTAAATATACTACAACTGCTGCAGTAATAAAACCTAAAATTGTTGCTAATATATTTTTAAGCATAGTCTTAAATTTTGATCCTAAAAAGGAAGCTATTATTAATTAAAAATACAAAAAAATCCTAAAGCATAAACTTTAGGATTTTTTTACTTTAATGTTTGTTTAGTTTAATCATTAACAATAACCCATTCGCCTTTTGCGATTAATGGTTCAGCTTGTTTAAACTTGACCGTTTTATTTTCTCCCGACATAACATGCTTTATAGTTACTTTGTCATTACGACCAATCTTAGGTTGATCTCTAACAATAGTCTCTACAACTTGTTGTTGCGGTTGTGTATTTCCTGCAGCTCTGTTTTGTGCAGAACGTTCATCTAAATTAGGGATTTCTTCTTTTTGAGTTTGAAGATTTTCTTTTTTACGTACTTCTCTAGCTTCGCTAATGGCATTAGTAGTTTCAGTAGGTAATTCTCCTTTAAATAAGAAAGAAATCACTTCTTTATTAACCTGGTCAATCATGCTTTTAAATAATTCAAAAGCTTCAAATTTATAAATTAATAAAGGGTCTTTTTGCTCATGCACTGCTAATTGCACAGACTGTTTAAGCTCGTCCATTTTACGTAAATGTGTTTTCCAAGCATCATCAATAATGGCTAACGATATGTTTTTCTCAAAGTCTGTTACTAACTGTTTTCCTTTAGTTTGGTAAGCTTTTTCTAAGTCGGTTACAACTTGCAAGTTTTTAACTCCATCTGTAAAAGGTACTACGATACGTTTGTATTTATCACGTTGGTTTTCGTACACATTTTCAATAATTGGAAAGGCAATATCTGCATTGCGTTCCATTTTTTCTTTATAATGTGTAAAACCAGCTTTATAAATGGTTTGCGCTATATCTAAAGCTGACATTTTATTAAATTCGGCTTCAGTAATTGGAGATGACATTGAGAAGAATCTGATTAATTCAAATTCAAAATTCTTAAAGTCATTCGCAGCTTTGTTAGATTCTGCAATACCTTCAGAGGTATCATAAATCATATTTGCTAAATCTACACGTAGACGCTCTCCAAACAAGGCATTGTAACGACGTTTATAAACGACCTCACGTTGCGAATTCATTACATCATCATACTCTAGTAAACGCTTACGTACTCCAAATTGGTTTTCTTCTACTTTTTTCTGTGCACGCTCAATAGACTTAGAAATCATAGAATGTTGAATCACTTCACCTTCCTGTAATCCCATTCTATCCATCATCTTAGCGATACGCTCTGATCCAAAAAGACGCATTAAGTTGTCTTCTAGCGATACGTAAAATTGTGAACTTCCTGGATCTCCTTGACGTCCAGCACGACCACGTAACTGTCTGTCTACACGACGTGAATCATGACGTTCTGTACCTACAATTGCAAGTCCACCAGCTGCTTTTACTTCGTCAGATAATTTAATATCTGTACCACGACCAGCCATGTTTGTTGCAATAGTTACTTGTCCAGATTTACCAGCTTGATCAACTATTTCAGCTTCTTTTTTATGTTGTTTTGCATTTAATACGTTGTGAGGTATTTTTCTAATGCTTAGCATTTTTCCTAGTAACTCACTTATCTCTACAGATGTTGTACCAATTAAAACAGGACGTCCTGCTTCAGATAGTTTTGTAACATCATCAATAACTGCATTGTATTTTTCACGTTTAGTTTTGTAGACTAAATCTTGTCTGTCATCTCTAGCAATTGGTCTGTTTGTTGGAATTTCGACAACATCTAATTTGTATATCTCCCAGAATTCACCAGCTTCAGTAACAGCAGTACCTGTCATACCTGACAGTTTTTTGTACATTCTGAAGTAATTTTGAAGTGTAACCGTTGCAAAAGTTTGCGTAGCATCTTCAATTTTTACGTTTTCTTTAGCTTCAATAGCTTGGTGTAGTCCATCGCTATAACGACGACCATCCATAATACGACCAGTTTGCTCATCCACAATCATTACTTTATTGTCCATGACCACGTATTGTGTGTCTTTTTCAAATAAAGCATACGCTTTTAATAATTGATTAAGCGTGTGGATACGTTCTGATTTGATTCCGAAGTCACGGAATAAATCTTCTTTCGCTTCAGCTTCTTCTTCAGTAGATAACCCTTTTGCTTCGATTTTAGCCATTTCAATACCGATTTCTGGCATGACAAAAAAGTCAGGATTGTCTTTTCCAGAAAGGTACTCAACCCCTTTATCTGTTAATTCAATTTGATTATTTTTTTCTTCTATTACATAGTACAATTCTGCATCAACCTTTGGCATCTCGCGATTGTTATCTTGGATGTAATAGTTTTCAGTTTTTTGAAGAATTTGTTTTACACCTTCTTCACTTAAAAACTTTATTAATGCTTTGTTTTTAGGAATACCTCTGTAAACTCTTAATAATTTTAATCCACCTTCTTTTGTATCTCCTTCGGCTATTAATTTTTTAGCTTCAACTAAAACCTGAGTTAAATATTTACGTTGGATATTAACGATGTCATCAACTTTAGGTTTAAGCTCTGTAAACTCATGCTCATCACCTTTAGGGATTGGTCCAGAAATAATTAATGGTGTACGTGCATCATCAATTAATACAGAATCCACCTCATCGACAATGGCGTAATGGTGTGGACGTTGTACTAAGTCTCCAGTAGCATGTGCCATGTTATCACGTAGGTAATCAAAACCAAACTCGTTATTGGTACCATAAGTAATGTCTGCGTTGTATGCTTTGCGTCGTGCATCACTATTAGGTTGATGATAATCAATACAGTCAATACTTAAACCATGAAAGTTAAATATTGGAGCCATCCAAGCACTATCACGCTTAGCTAAGTAGTCATTTACGGTTACTAAGTGTACACCTTTACCAGCTAAGGCATTTAAATATACAGGCAATGTTGCCACTAAAGTTTTACCTTCTCCTGTTTGCATTTCTGCAATTTTACCTTGGTGCATTGCAATACCACCAATTAATTGGACGTCATAATGTACCATATCCCAAGTAATGGCTTTACCAGCAGCATCCCATGAGTTTGCCCAAGTGGCTTTGTCACCATCTAAAGTAACAAAGTCTTTGTCTCCAGAAAGGCTTCTGTCAAACTCGTTAGCAGTAACGGTTATAGTTGTGTTGTCTTTAAAACGTCTAGCAGTTTCTTTAACAACAGCAAAGGCTTCTGGTAATATTTTGTTTAACGTATCCTCTGTAGCAGTATAAGATTCTTCTTTAATTTTATCAATTTCTTGATAAATATCTTCACGTTTGTCTATGTCTTCTGTTGCTTCAGCCTCAGCTTGTAGCGCTTCAATTTTAGAGTAAAACGGTTGACGCGCTTCTGCTATAATAGCTTTAAACTCGTCAGTTTTAGCACGTAATTGGTCATGAGATAAAGCTATCAAAGCCTTTTCAAAGGTTTTAATTTTATCTACTATTGGTGTGATGGCTTTAACGTCTTGTTTAGACTTGTCGCCAACAAATACTTTTAGTACGGAATTTAAAAAACTCATAGTTTTTGTGTTTTATTTGAGATGCCATTCTATGCATTGCAAAGAATAACAGTACTTTATGTTTTGTCCTTTTTTAAAAGGGCTTAAATATACGTTTTTAGCTGCGTTTAGCTATATTAAAAAGCACAAAAAAAGTCTCTAATTGAGACTTTTTTGATACTATTTGTGTGTTATTAATACTCGTCCTCATTCCAGAGGTAATCTTCGTCAGTTGGATAATCTGGCCAAATTTCTTCTATAGAATCGTATGAATCACCTTCATCTTCTATTGATTGTAAATTTTCTACAACTTCTAAAGGTGCGCCTGTTCTAATAGCGTAGTCAATAAGCTCATCTTTAGTTGCTGGCCAAGGTGCATCACTTAAATAAGATGCTAATTCTAATGTCCAATACATTTCTTATGCGGTTTTAATTTTTGCAAAAATAAATTTTTAGTTTAAATAGTCAAGAAAAAAGTGAATTATTTTTTCATTAAAAAAAAGAACGTCTTCTAAACTGAAACTACTTGATACTAAAGTATTTTGCAGTGTTACTAATCACAGCGCTTTATAACGTGGATTACTTTTTTTCAGGTATCCACTTTACTTCGTCTGCTTGTAAGTCATGAGACAACTTTCGTGCCAATACAAAAAGATAGTCAGAAAGACGGTTTAAATACGTTAACGCATTGGCTTCAAAAGGCTCTAAATCGTTAAGTGCTGATGCTAAGCGCTCTGCACGTCTGCAAACGGTTCTGGCTATGTGACAGAATGACACAGTTTGATGACCACCAGGAAGCACAAAATGTGTCATTGGTGGTAAGTCCTGGTTCATAATATCCATTTCTTGTTCTAACAAGATAATATCTTCATCAGAAATTTTATTAATGTTTAAGCGTTCTTTTCCGTTTTTAAGAATCGCTTTTTCAGGATCAGTAGCCAATATTGCACCTACAGTAAATAACTTATTCTGTATCTCAATTAAAATGTCTTTATATAGTTGATTAATCTCTTGGTCTCTAATTAAACCTATGTAAGAGTTTAGCTCGTCAACAGTACCATAGCTATCAATCCTAATATGATGTTTCGGGACACGTGTGCCTCCAAATAAAGCAGTAGTACCTTTGTCTCCTGTTTTTGTATATATTTTCATGATTGTAAAGTTAAGGGAAAAGTTTAAAAGTAGAAAGTTAAAAACTAAGCGACGCGACTATTAATTAATTTAAAGTCTAATGGTAAAATGCTCTTTAGCTTGTTCTTTTCTAAAAAACACAAAACCAAATTTATAGGTATCAATAGTTACGGTTACTTGAGGGTGGTTTTTTATAATTTCCCAAGCGTCAGTCATTTCTTTTGACCAGTAAATGTCATCTAAAATAAGTACTGTGTCGTTGTGCGTTTTAGGTAGTAGCATTTCAAAATACTGCAATGTAGCCTGCTTGGTATGATTGCCATCACAATAAATTAAGTCTAAGGTTTGCGAATTTAAATTAGCAATAACCTGAGCAAAATCACCTGTTTTTATTGAAATGTTTTTTAAGTCGAAATTTTTAAATTGGGTTTCGGCTACAGCCGAAATATTAGGACAGCCTTCAACGGTTGTAATTATTGCTTCTGGATTTCCCAAAGCTAAAGCTTGAGTCGCAATACCTAGGGAAGTACCAAGCTCTAAAACAGTATTACTTTTAAAATAATTGGTTAATCGAAATAGTAGTTTGGCTTCTTTATAATTTGATCCAGCTACTTTAGCTATTTTAGAAATGGATCTTTTATTGTTTTGAAACACCTGACTGCCAGAGCCTAAGTCAGTGACGTTAATGCTAGCTGTGTTGTTTATAAGCTTTTTTCTGTAGGATTTAATATCTAGGTAAGCAGCGTGCTTTTTTTTGTCGTAAAAACACTTGGTAACTAAATCATAAACAAAAGGGGAGTGCACACCATGTTGATTAGTGGAGCGTTTTAAAAAATTAAAGTAGGATTGTATTTGGTAAGTCTTACTCATCTGATAGCTATTTGCTATTATTTTTCTTTTTAAAGATCAAATGTTTATTCTTGAAAGGCTTTTTAGATCGTGACAAATTCTTTCTGTTCACTTTGCCTTGAAACAAACCCTTCGACTACGCTCAGGATAAACCAATCCAAAAAATCATATTGAAATGAGGGAATTACTAAAGTAGCATTCACTCTAGGAATGACGTGCTTAAAGCTACACTTTGAAGCTTCATTCATTATTTCTGAATTTCAATGTTCAATTCTGTGAATTGATTTTGGGAGTAGACCTTTTTGCTTTATTTTGTTTAAGTTCTAATCGTTCTTTTTCTGTCTAATTTTATCCTTCCATTTTTTCTGACAATTCTAACCAACGCATTTCTTTTTCTTCAATGCTATCTATGATTTTTTGAATTTTAGCAGATAATTCTGTGATTTGATCTTGAGATAAATCTGGATTTAAAAATTTTTGTTCAATCTCTTTTTTATCAAATTCTAGAGATTTTATTTTGCTTTCTAAGTTTTTGTATTCTTTCTGTTCGTTGTAAGATAGAGCTGCTTTACTGCTGTCTTTTTTCCAGTTTTTCTTTTCTTTTTTATCTTCTGTGTCAGTGTCGCTTTCAGGCGCTTTACTGTCTTCATATATACGATAATCTGTGTAGTTTCCTGGAAAGTTTTCTACTTCACCTTCGCCTTTAAAAACTAATAGGTGATCCACAATTTTGTCCATAAAATAGCGATCGTGAGATACGACTATCAAACAGCCAGGAAAATCTAATAAAAAGTCTTCTAACACGTTTAAGGTTACAATATCTAAGTCGTTAGTAGGCTCATCAAGAATTAAAAAGTTGGGGTTTTGTATTAAAATGGTACAAAGGTATAGGCGTTTACGCTCACCTCCACTTAGTTTTTCGACAAAATCATATTGTTTTTTTCTATCAAATAAAAAGCGTTCTAATAATTGTTGTGCGCTAATTTGTCTTCCTTTTTTTAACGGAATGTAATCTCCAAAGTCTCTAACTACATCAATTACTTTTTGGTCTGGTTTAGGTGTAATACCTGCTTGGGTATAATATCCAAATTTAACGGTTTCACCAATTAATATTTTTCCGCTATCAGGAGCAGTAGTTTGGGTTAACATATTTAGGAATGTTGATTTTCCTGTTCCGTTTTTACCAATAATACCAACACGTTCTCCACGTTGAAAGTTGTAATCAAAATTGTCTAAAATGACTTTGTCCTTAAAGGATTTAGATAGCTTAACTAATTCAACAATTTTGCTTCCTAAGCGCTCCATGTTTAGTTCTAACTCGACAACATGATCTTTTCTGCGTTGGGATGCTTTGTGCTTAATTTCGGTAAAATCGTCAATTCTAGATTTAGATTTGGTCGTACGTGCTTTTGGTTGACGACGCATCCAAACTAATTCTTTTTTAAAAAGTTGTTTTGCTTTACCAGTTTCTACTTGTTCTCTAGCTATACGTTCTTCTTTTTTTCAAGGTAGTAGGAGTAGTTTCCTTTGTAACTATATAATTCGCCATGATCAAGCTCTATAATTTCGTTACACACACGCTCTAGAAAAAAGCGGTCGTGAGTAACCATAAATAAAGTGATGTTTTCTTTGGCAAAAAAAGCTTCTAACCATTCAATCATTTCTAGATCCAAATGGTTGGTTGGCTCATCTAAAATTAATAAGTCTGGTTTATTAATTAGTGCATTAGCCAAGCTAAGACGTTTTTTTTGACCTCCAGACAGTACGCTGACTTTTTGATCTAAATTGTCTAATTTTAATTTAAAAAGTATTTGTTTGTATTGTGTTTCAAAATCCCAAGCATTGTGTCTGTCCATTTGCTCAAACGCTTTTTGGTAAACATCTTCATCTTCAGGATTAAGCAATGCTTTTTCGTAGTTTTTAATAATATCTAAAACAGGATTGTCGGCATTAAATATGGTTTGTTCAATGGTTAATTCTGGGTCTAGAATTGGTTCTTGAGGTAAAAAAGCAACCTTAATATCTTTTCTGTAAATAATATTACCAGTATCAGGAACATCAAAACCAGCAAGCATTTTTAAAATGGAGGTTTTTCCTGTTCCGTTTTTAGCTACAAAAGCAATCTTTTGGTCTTTATGGACGCTAAAAGATAAGCCTTCAAATAATGTTAATTCGCCATAAGATTTGGCAATGTTTTCTACAGTTAAATAATTCAATGCGTGTAATTTTTAGCAAAGATGGTTATTATAAGTGAAATGTAGAATATTTAAAAGTGAAAAGTTGTTTGGTTAATAATCTAGTAACTAAAAAAAGGTTTGAAAAACAATAATAGTTAAGGTTGGTGCCTAATTTTTGAATTTAAAATCAAAAACCCTGTTAGTTGTTTTGTTTTAAAGTGCTAAAGGTTATATTTGTGAATTAACAAACCTGTAAAAATGAAGCGAATTGTAATGTATCTTGTCCTAGTGCTTGGACTTGTAAGTACCTCATGTATTACTCAAAAAGATGTTGTTTACTTGCAAGATAAAGGTACAGTTATAAACGACTCGTTGCAATTACAGGCTTTAGCATCTCCTTATCGTGTTCAGGTTAATGATATTTTAAGTATTAGTATTAAATCTACAGATAGCGAACTTAAAAAGTTGGTGGAAATTTTTCAGCCAACAGAGCTAAGTGCAGGGACAACAGGTAATGGTAATTTATATTTTAGTGGTTTTACGGTTGATTTACATGGTAATATTGAATTTCCTATTCTTGATAAAGTTAATGTTTTAGGATTTACTACTGAAGAAATTGAAGACAAGGTTAAAGAAGCACTTTTAGATAAATATTTAAAAGATGTCTCTAAAATTTTTATAACTGTTAAGCTTGCTGGTTTACGTTACACTGTAACAGGAGAAGTAGGTGGAGGAGGCGTATTGACCTTATTTCAGGATCGTGTTAATATCATTGAAGCTTTAGCTAATGCAGGAGATATTACAGATACTGGAGATCGTAAAGATGTCCTTGTTATTAGGCAATATCCAAATGGACAGAAAATACATCATATAGATTTAACAGATGTGGCAGCTTTAAAATCGCCATATTATTATATTCAGCCTAATGATATGATATTAGTTAAACCGCTTAAAAGAAAAGCTTTGGGAGCAGGACAGACAGCTACACAAACATTTACTACAATAGCTAGTATATTTTCAGTTTTGGTGTCTACTTACTTTTTAGCCAAAAACCTTTAAAAGATAAACATGAACGACGAATTTGATGTTTTAGACTCAAGTCCAGCATTCGATATAAAAGCATTTTTATTTAAAGCGCTTAGTTATTGGAAGTTGTTTATTATATGTGTTGGTATTGGTGTTTTTATAGTCTACCAACAAAACATCAGAAAACAACAATCTTTTCGACTATCAACTAAGATATCCATAGAAGATGATAAAAATCCATTGTTTACTACAAACACCAATTTAACCTTTAATTATGGAGGTGTTTCAGGTAAAGTTCAAACGGTTATAAATACATTACAATCTAGAAGTTTGCATGAGCAGGTTGTGGATAATTTACAGTTTTACATAACTTATTTAAAACAATCTAGGTTTAGAAAAGACGATATTTATAAAGCTGCACCATTTAGATTTATTCCAGATTCATCCGGTTATCAGTTATTAAATACACCTGTTAAGGTTTCCTTTATTAATAGTCATGAAATTGAGTTAGAATTTGATTTTAAATCAGAAACGGTTAGTGCTCAAAAATATTCTGACCTTCAATTAAACGTGGTTGATGTGCCAATAGGGTTGATTACTAAGCGTGTAATATTAGGTGAATATATTGATTTACCCTATTTAAAGGGTTTTTTTAAATTAGATAAAGATAGGCAACCTAAGTTAGGGGAAACTTATTTTTTAAAAATGGAGGCTTTTGATGCAGTCGTTGCGAAGTACAGAGATGGGCTTGCCATAACTAATCCAAGAAACTCTGCTATAATTGGCCTAAGTATGGTTGATAATAACACTAAAAAAATTGAGGATTATCTAAATGAAACCGTTCGAGTAGTATCTAAAGAGCAATTAGACAGAAAAAACTTATTTGTAACAAATACGATTAATTTTATTGATAGCCAATTAAGTCGTGTAAAAGATTCTTTAACAGGAAATGCTGATGCATTAAACAATTATAGATCTAAAAACGGAATTTATGACTTAGATCAAGAAAGTGAGTTATTATCTTCAAAATTATCCGATTTAGAGTTGCAACGTGATGACGTTAACCGTAAAAAGGCATATTATACCAGCTTAAAAAAATATCTTCTAACTAGTAATAATTTTACAAATTTACCTGCTCCTTCTGTCGCAGGTATTGATGATGGTAATATATTGGCTAACATTAGTAAAATAAACACACTATCTATTCAAAAAGCCAAATTTGAATCAACAGTGAAACCAGGAGCCTCTATTTTTGATGATTTAAATAGTCAAATTGAAAGTATCAAGTTGGTATTGTTGGAAAATATTAGCTCTGCATCTATTGGTATTGAGAGAGAGTTAGGTAGTATAAATGGTAAAATAGGCTCAGCAAGAGGTCAATTTAATAAGCTTCCTAAGGACCAACAGAATTTGTTGGACATTGAAAGACAATATTTATTAAACGAGAAAACCTATAATTTATTTTTGTCTAAGCGTGGTGAAGCTGATATAATTAAAGCAGCAACAGTATCAGATATTTTATGGATTGATCCCGCAAAAAATACAGGAGCACAACCTATAGATTTAAAGTTAAGTTCTAGATACATGTTTGCTTTGTTTGGTGGTATCCTGCCTCCATTGTTATTAGCTTTTTTGGTCGTGTTTTTGGACACCAAAATACATAATCCACAAACTTTAGAGAATATAAGTACTATACCTATGCTAGGTGTGGTTGGTAAAAATGTTTTAGATAATAATCTTGCTGTTCACCGTAAGCCAAAGTCTGCTGTAGCAGAAGCTTTTAGGGCTATTCGATCTAGTTTGCAATACATGTATAAGCAGCACGAGATTGATAGTACTAAAACTGTCATGGTTACTTCCTCTGTTAGTGGAGAAGGAAAAACCTTTTGTTCTATCAATATTGCTACAGTATTTGCGCTTAGCGGAAAAAAACCGTATTAGTAGGATTAGATTTGCGTAAACCTAAAATATTTGGGGATTTTGATATTCAAAATGATATTGGAGCAGTAAACTACCTTATTGGACAAAAAACATTGGATGAGGTGATTCAAAACACTAAAGTTAACAACCTAGATGTTATAACTTCTGGTCCTATTCCTCCAAACCCATCAGAATTATTGATTAGCGAAAAAATGGATGAGTTAATGGCTAATCTTAAAACGCAATATGACTATATTATCCTAGATACACCTCCAATTGGATTAGTAGCAGATGCTTTAGAGCTGTTAGAGTATGCAGACGCATCTTTATACGTTGTTAGACAAGACTACTCTAAAAAAGAGATGCTAACATTAATCAACGATAAATATAGAAAAGGAGAAATTAAAAATATTAGTTTTTTATATAATGGTTATGACCAAAAAGGTAAATACGGTTATGGCTACGGTTATGGATATGGCTACGGTTATGGGAACTATACTAATGGTTACCATGAGGAGGAAAAGAAGAATACATCCTTTACTAAAAAAATTCTAGCATTTTTAAATCCATTTAAATAAGCAATAAAATAATAAATTTGGAGAGTAAACATATTAAATCAGATTGGCTATACACCATCTCACCCAAAAAAAGCTTATAGATCTTAATTTTAAAGAGATTTGGAGGTATCGTGATTTGCTTTTTTTATTTGTAAAACGAGATATAATCACGCAATACAAGCAAACTATATTAGGGCCATTATGGTATTTTATACAACCCTTATTTACCTCAGTAATTTTTACACTTATATTTAATAACCTTGCAGCTATACCTACTGGTAATGGGATCCCTTCCTTTTTATTTAATTTAGCAGGAATAACCTCTTGGAACTATTTTAGTTCTTGTTTAACTGGTACGAGTGATACCTTTAAAGTGAATCAAGGTATTTTTGGTAAGGTGTATTTTCCTAGAGTTATTACACCATTGTCCATTGTGTTTTCTAATCTTATAAAGTTTGGAATTCAGTTATTGGTATTTGCTTGTTTTTATTTTTATTTCGTGTTTTTTACAGATTCTGCTTACAATGTATTTCCTCAGTTAGCTATAGTTCTACTACCCATTTTAATTGCTTTTATGGGTTTACTTGGTTTAGGTTTTGGAATGATTATTTCATCGATGACCACTAAATATCGCGATTTGAGCTTTTTAGTAGGTTTTGGTGTACAATTACTTATGTATGGATCGGCAGTTATGTATCCTTTATCTTATTTTAAAGAAAAGGTGCCAGAGTATTCTTGGCTAGTTGAATATAACCCGATGACCACAATAATTGAATTGTTTAGATATATGACTTTGGGTATTGGAGATTTTTCAATATCACAATTTTTATATGCAGGAACAATAAGTGTTATCTTGTTTTTAATAGGATTAGTTATATTTAATAAAACCGAAAAGTCTTTTATAGATACTGTGTAATATGAAAGAAAAAGACATTATCTTAAAGGCAGAACACATTTCTAAGCAATACCGTTTAGGACTAGTTGGTACAGGTACAATAAGTCATGATTTAAATAGGTGGTGGAGCAAACTTAGAGGGAAAGAAGATCCTTATTTAAAAGTAGGTGAGAGTAATGATCGTAGTACTAAAGGACAGTCAGAATACGTATGGGCTTTACAGAATATTAATTTTGAAGTTGAACGTGGTGAGGTTTTAGGAATTATAGGAAAAAATGGCGCAGGTAAATCTACTTTGCTTAAAATTTTATCTAAAGTCACAGGACCAACAACAGGCGAGATTAAAACTAAAGGACGTATAGCGTCTTTATTAGAAGTTGGAACAGGTTTTCATGGCGAAATGACTGGACGTGAAAACGTGTATTTAAATGGTGCCATTTTAGGAATGACTAAAAAAGAAATTTCGTCTAAAATTGATGAAATTATCGAGTTTTCGGGTTGTCAGCGTTATATAGATACTCCAGTTAAACGTTATAGCTCTGGTATGACTGTACGTTTAGCTTTTGCAGTAGCAGCCTTTTTAGAACCAGAGATTTTGGTGATTGATGAGGTGTTAGCGGTTGGTGATGCCGAATTCCAGAAAAAGGCTATTGGTAAAATGCAGGATATTTCTAAAGGAGAAGGTCGAACAGTATTATTTGTAAGTCATGATATGAATGCAATCTCTACGCTTACATCAAGATGTGTTTTATTGGTAAATGGAAAAGTGAAAATGACGGACGCAACCCAGAAAGTAGTGTCTGCATATTTAAATGAATATAAGGAAAATCAGGATTTAGAAGAATTTGTTCTTTTTGATAAATATAAACTAGTAAGGTTTAACCTTTTTAAAAACAAAAACAAAATTGATGCTATAGGCTTTAATGAACCATTTGAAATAGTCATAGAGCTAGAGCAATTAGGAGAAGCCATAGATTTAGAAATTGAAGTTTTTATTATGAATGGAAAAGGAAAAGTAATAACAACTTTTTCCACTTACTTATCCGGTTTTAAAGTGACCAAAGAGGATAAAATAAATTTGCTTTGTGATGTAGTCGGTTTAAATTTAAGTTTAGGTACTTATTATTTAGATTTAAATGTTATCAATATGACTAATAATGAGGTGAAGCGTTTAGAAAATCTTCAAAAAATAGAAATTATTTCCTCAAAAGGGTACAGTCTAAAACAAAAACTTAAAGAACAGTTTCATGGTAATATAATAATGTCGCATCAATGGTCTCAAGATTAAAATATAAATTTCAAGAGTTGCTTTCAAGATATAAATGGTTTAATAAATTTAAATTTGCTAGTATTTATAAAAATGACGGTTTTAATCATACTAAACAAAGTCCATCTAAATCAGGACCTGGTTCAGATTTAATACAAACCGAAGAAATTCGAAAAAAATTACCACAAATTTTAAGCGATTACAATATAAAAAGTCTTTTAGATTTGCCATGTGGTGATTTTTATTGGATGAAAAATATTGACTTGAGTAAAATCAATTATATTGGAGGAGATATAGTTCCTTTAATTATTAAGAATAATAACTCTAAGTACAAATCAAATAATATTTCTTTTAAAGAAATCGATATCGTTTTTGATACTCTAGAAAATGTAGATTTGATTATTGTAAGAGATTTATTTGTGCATTTAAAATTTAGTCAAATACTTAAAGCAATTGAAAACATTAAATCAAGTAAATCAAAATACTTGCTTGTAACCTCATTTGTCGATTTAAAAGATAATAAAGATATTAAAATTTCAAGCCAATGGAGACCATTAAACATGGAGAAAGCTCCTTTTAATTTTCCAAAACCGCTAACTATAATTAATGAAAATTGTAAAGAGGCGAATGGAAAATTTAAAGATAAATCGTTACTTCTGTTCAAATTAAATGAAGTTTAAAAAAAATAGCTATTCTCGGACCGATTAACTCTAGAGGAGGTAGAGAAATTGAGGCTGCTTTTATTGCAGATGCCTTGATGGCAAAATATGAGGTTTCGATATTTTCTACTGAAACGGTTGAGAAAAATAATGATTTATATATAGTCAACCCAAGTCTTGTTATTTATACAAAATACAAGTCATTTGTGGATAAAATAAAAGCTTATCTAGGAATTAAATTAAATTATGCAAATCTTCAATTTAGAAGACTTGATCGCAAAAAAAATAAATCATTAAAAAAAGTAATTCAGCAATCGGATTTAATAGTAATTATAGCTCAATTAACATCTAACTACACCAAAGAAATTATTTTAGCAGCCAAAGAAAATAATAAGAAAGTTGTTTTCAGAACAACAGGAACTATTCCTAAAATTAATTTAAAAGACACTTATTTTTCTTACTTAAAACATGTTAGTTTATTTTTGAATCACTCAAAAGAAAACTCCAAAATATTTAGCAATAAAAGTAATCTTAATTACAAAGTAATTGACCAATGTGTCTTTAAAGAAGAAGCTATTATAAATTTTCAAAAAACTAAAACTAATCCTATTAGAAAGTTTTATTGTGCTTCTAGGTTAGATAAAAATAAAGATATAATAACCGTAATAGAAGCCTTTAATAATTTAAAAGCATACAAAAACTTAGAATTACATATCGTTGGTGATGGACCAGAGTTAGAGTATTTAAAATCGAAAGCTAAAAATTTGAATATTAAATTTTATGGTCATTTAGACTATGATATTATGATTAAAACCATTTCTCAATTTGATTGCCTAATTATAGCTTCCATTGAAGAAGCTGGACCTTATAATGCATTGGAAGCAGCATTGCTAGGTATTCCAATCATATCAACTAAAGTTGGTGCAATGAAAGAGCGCTTTTTCGACAATAATCGTATGTGGTTTAATGTAAAAGATAGTCAAACGCTATCTGAAAGGATAATAGAATATTCAAGTTATAGTAATCAAGAGATAAAACAAATTCAAAATCATTATATTGAAATTTATAATGCAAATCATTCTAAGGAAACTATAGCTAAAGCTTATTTAGACACACTAAGTTTGTATTTATAATTTTGGATTTGTAAAAATATAATAATAGATGACCACATATTTAATAACAGGAGGAGCAGGAAATGTAGGGAGCACACTAGCAAAACATTTAGCTAGCGATAAATCAAATACAATTATTATTGTTGACAATTTATCTACAGGAAGCCTTAATAAAGTGCCAAAACTAGATAATGTAAAATTTATTAAAGCCAATGTTAATACTTATAATGACATTGCTCCAGTTTTTGCACGTTATGATTTTGATTATGTGTTTCATTATGCAGCCATGGTTGGTGTTAAGCGTACGTTAGAAAACCCTATGAGTGTTCTTGAGGATATTGAAGGAATTAAAAATGTGCTTTCACTATCAAAAAATTCTGGTGTAAAACGGGTGTTTTATTCAAGTTCATCAGAAGTTTATGGAGAGCCTTTTGAGATCCCTCAAAATGAGAATACGACGCCATTAAATTCTAGATTACCATATGCTATAGTCAAAAACGTTGGCGAAGCTTTTTTTAAATCTTACTATCAAGAATATGGGTTAGAGTATACCATTTTTAGGTTTTTTAATACCTATGGGCCAAATCAAAGTGAAGATTTTGTACTACCACGTTTTTTAAAATTAGCACTGCAAGATAAAGATATTAATATTTATGGAGATGGCTTGCAAACACGATCGTTTTGCTATGTGGACGACAATGTTGAGACCTGTATCAAAGCTATTACAGATAAATCTTGTGTTAATGAGGTTTTAAATGTTGGTAGTGATTTAGAACAAACCATTTTATCTCTTGCTCAAGAGATTATTAGGCTTACCAATTCAAAAAGTAATATTGTTCACTTACCAGCATTAGAAGAAGGTGATATGGCTAGACGTTGTCCAGATACTTCAAAAATGAAAAAAGTTTTAGGCAGAGATTTGATGTCGTTAGAAGAAGGTGTTTTAAAACTAGTTAAACATTACAGTAAATTATAACATGCGTAAAGGATATAACCCTACTAAAGGCGGTAAGTTAGTTGTTAAAGAGCCATGTGACCATAGGATAATAATACCTTTACACATTCCACATGAAAATGATTACTTTAAAGATGCCTATCAGATTTTTGAATTATGTCTGTTTTCAATTTTAAAAACTGCAAGTTCAAAATTAAAAGTCTCTATTATTAGTAATAAATGTTCTTTTGAGGTTAATCAAAGACTTTTACAATTATATCAAGATCATGATATTGATGAGCTTATTATAGAAAAAGAAGGCATAGGAAAAATTAATAGCCTTTTAAAAGCTTTACGCACAGTAGAAGAGCGTTTAGTAACCATTACAGATGCAGATGTTTTATTTTTGGATCATTGGGAAGATGAGGTTGTTTCTGTTTTTAAATCTTTTCCAAAAGCAGGAGCTGTGTGTCCTGTCCCTGTTTATAGAAAACATTTAGATTTAACAGCAAACATCTGGAGCAAATATCTGTTTTCAAATAAATTAAAATTTAAAAAAGTAAAAGATGTTGATGCCTTAGAGAATTTTGCAAAAAGTATAGGGTGGACCCATTTACCAGAAGAATTTGGTGATAGCATTGGTACATTAACAGCAAAAGACAATACTGTTGCAGTTTTAGGCTGTTCTCATTTTGTTGCCACCTATAAATCAGAAGTGTTTAAAGCGCTTCCAGAAGAAAATAGCGCTTATTTAATAGATGGAGATAGCGAGTTTTTGTACATGGATAAGCCAGTAGTTTTAACTGATGGTTATCGATTAGCAACATACACCAATAATGCATATCACTTAGGTAATGTGTTTGAACCATGGATGCAAAAAAACTTTGATGCTTTAAAAAAAGAGAACAAAAATTTATTGACTATTCGTCTTTAAAAACTTTAAAGAAAAATACAGTTAAGTATTTTATAATCAATAAACTTTTTAAACGTGCTATAAAAATTAAATCTTTATTAAGATATTTATTAAAAAGAAAAGGATTAACAAAGACGCAAGTGTTTAATTATGTGGATAGACAATATTAATTTTACTAATTAAAACAAAATATAATAAAGATGAGTAAAAAAAACATTCTAATTATTGGCCCTATCTCAGAATCAGGAGGTAGGGAAATAAATAGTATTTTTTTTAGAACAATTTAAAAAAATATAACACTTTTGTTTTTTCAACAATTCCTGTCTCTTCGTTTTCTATTGTCGATGAGTATTTAGGAGATAAAAAAATGAATTCATTTGAAAGAATTGCATTAAAATCTTTTTTTATTAGATGTTTTTTACAAATTATAAAATGGAAAAACAATTTACAGATTGAAAACCTATTTTTAGTGAAAAACAAAATCAGTAAACTCTTTTTTGATTTTGACAAGTTGTATGGTCAAATATTAAAAAAAGAAATAAGCAATAAAGATATTGTTTTTTATAGTGGATTGTTAACAGATAAGTGGTTGAATTTAATAGTAGAATTATGTCATCGAAACAATAAAAAATTAATAATAAGGGTGACTGGTTCTTTAAAAAATGAAACCAAATACTCTAACATTGTTAAAGATGAAAAAATTGTTGTCCATTCTTTAGAGAATTTTGAAATACTTAAAAACGAAGGATTTACTAATGTTAAGTGTATTGAGCAGTCTAGTAGTCTTGAAAGAGAACTGTTACAATTAAATATTTCATTTCAACAACCATTAAAATTTGGTTATTTGGGTAGGATGAGTCACGAAAAGGGGCTAGAAATTATTGTTGATACGTTTAAAAAGAATAAATTAGAATTAAGGATTGCAGGTTCTGGACCGTTAAATAACCAAATTGTAAATCTAACTAATAACTATCC
This sequence comes from Olleya sp. KJ81-1, assembly GCF_055808135.1. NCBI lineage: Bacteria > Pseudomonadati > Bacteroidota > Flavobacteriia > Flavobacteriales > Flavobacteriaceae > Olleya > Olleya sp. KJ81-1. The sequence continues at coordinate 233,249 of NZ_CM147854.1, forward strand.
TCAAATTGTTAAAGAACATTTTATTCCTTATAAAAATGTACCTGAATTCTTAAGTAAAATAGATGTATTATTAGTTTTGTCCAAACACGAAGGTGGTCCACTAGTAGGTATAGAAGCTATGGCTGCAGGTAAAATCGTGCTTTCTACAAAAGTTGGAGCAATGACACAAAGATTAAATTTAGTTGATAAAGATTTATTTGTAACTGAACACTCAGAAGAAGAGTTGACAAATACTATAAAATCGCTATTGCAGAAAAATAGATCAGAGATTTATGCTTTAAAAAATAAAATGCGAGAGTATTATTTAGATTATGCATCAAATGAAGTTGTTATGACTCAATACTTTCAATTTATAGACTCATGATGTACAGAGCTGTAACAATAAGTAATCTTCAATATTTAATAGTAAAAAATCTTCAATCTATTAAAATACAAGTCTTTACTATTTGTAAAGGTTTTTTTGCCTTTGTTTATAGTATAGAATATACAGTTAATGTAACTATTAATTTAATTAAAAATATTAATAGCTTTCAGTTGTTAAATTATCCTTTAGCTGTTTTTAAATTAGTAAAAAAAGGAGATACTAAATTTAAACCCTTATTTAAATTATAATGAAGATTTTAATGGTAGCCATACCAAACCATCACTTTTTTCAATGGGTTAACCAATTGGAGCAGTCTGGCTATGAAGTGTATTGGTTTGACGTGACTGATGGTGGACCTAAATCTTCAAAAATAGAGTGGGTTACTCAAATAAAAGGCTGGAAGTTAAAATGGAATTTTCCTTTTAGGAGTACAATAAAAAAACATTTACCTAATCTATATAAAAACATTCAGAAAATAAATGAAAATAGCGTTTTAAAAACCTTTCAAAGTACGATAGATCATATACAACCAGATATAATCCATTGTTTTGAAATGCAATTAGCAGGATTGCCGATTATGCCCATTATGTTACAAAATAAAATACCGTTTATCTATTCATCTTGGGGAAGTGATGTGTTTTATTTTGAGCAATTAGGTGTCTCAAAACAAGCATTGCAGCAGTTTTATGCACGTGCTAATTATTTAATCTCAGATTGTAAACGCGATTACAAGTTAGTTTTAAAAAATGGTTTTAAAAATCAATTTTTAGGCGTGTTTCCTGGAAATGGAGGATTAACTATCCAAACATCTAAGATAAAACCGTTTGATAATAGACCGCTTATTTTGATAAAAGGATATGACGATGGTGTTGGCAAAGCGTCTAAAGTATTGGATGCGTTGCTTTTAGTTTCGAAAGACTTATTTTATAATAAACATATTGTTATTTACAGTGCAGATGACGTTATTCAGCAACAAATAGAAGCATCAGAAAAACTCTCAGATTTTAATATTACTGTATATTCTAGACATAAATTTATTCAAAATACAGACTTATTAGCTGTTATGGGACAAAGTTGTATTCATATAGCCAATAGTATTTCCGACGGAATGCCAAATGCACTTCTAGAAGCCATGTCAATGGGAGCATTTCCAATTCAATCTAACCCAGGACAAGTTACAGAAGAAGTGATTACTCATAATAGTAATGGCTATTTGATAAGTAATCCTTTAGATGAAACTGAAATTGCGTGTCATATAAAAAATGCGCTTCAAAATGATAATTTAAGACATCAAGCTCAAAATTTTAATATCGATTTCATCCAAGAAAATTATAATCGTGTTACCTTGCAATCCCAAATAGAAAACCTATACCAAACCGTTTATTCCGCAAACCAATAAATGCAAATTTCATATTTAATAGTCACAAAAAATAGACCAGAAGATTTAGCTTTTACATTAAAGAAGTTGAAATCTTTAATGGATTTTTCTATTCATGAAGTGTTGGTATTTATTGATGGTTGTCCTAAAACCGAAACCATTATTAATGATTTTGAATGGGTTAATTGGACAGTATCTAAAACAAGTATAAGTGCTTCACCAGCTAGAAATAGTTTATATAAAAAAGCGAATGGACAAATTTTTATTGGCTTAGATGATGATGCACATCCAATAAGTGAAGCCTTTATAAAATCTATCGAAGATGATTTTAATGCCAACAGCAACCTTGGTATAATCGCTTTTCAAGAAATAAGAGGATTATACAAATCCGATAACGAGGCTTTAAGTTTCGCAAAATATATTGAACCGTATTATACAAATGATTTTATTGGTTGTGGATTTGCTATAAAAAAAGAAGTTTATAACACTTCAAGAGGTTTTCCTGTTTGGATTGATATTTATGGTGAAGAACCAGCTTTGGCTTTAGAGGTTTTAGATTTAGGATATCAAATAGTCTACAATTCTAAAATAATAGTAAACCATCGTGTGGATACCGCAAAAAGAAAGTTACAAGGTAAAAATTATTTTAGGTTTGAACATCAATTAAAAAATACAATACGATTGTATCTTGTGTATTATAAGTCACCTTTAACAAAAATAGCTAAATTGTTATTGCATAATTTTAAAAAGTATGCTTTAAAAGACTTTAAGTATTTTAAAGCTTTTGTGCATGTTTGCTTTTCAACTCTTTTAAAGTTACCAACTATTTTAAAGTATAGACGTCCTGTTAAAGTCAGTACGTTGCAAATTATAAAAAAACTAAAAGGACTAAATTATTCAGGATAAATGTATTTTAATTCGCTAGACTTCGCCCTATTTTTACCAATAGTTTTTGTACTGTATTGGTTTGTAACCAATAAAAATTTAAAACTGCAAAATGCATTATTAGTTGTTGCTAGTTATGTGTTTTATGGTTGGTGGGATTGGCGTTTTTTATCTTTAATTGTTTTTAGTTCTCTTGTGGATTACACCATTGGTTTACAATTAAACAAAGCAGCACAACCTTCTAAAAGAAAGTTGTTGCTGTGGTCTAGTATCCTTGTAAACTTAGGGTTTTTAGGTTTTTTTAAATATTATAATTTCTTTATTGATAGTTTTGTTGAAGCTTTCTCATTTTTCGGGAGTTCAATTCAGCCCAATACGTTAGATATAATTTTACCAGTTGGTATAAGTTTTTACACCTTTCAAACCTTAAGTTACACCATAGATGTTTATAAGCGAAAACTTGAGCCAACACAAGATATCGTTTCGTTTTTAGCCTTTGTTAGTTTTTTTCCACAATTAGTGGCAGGTCCTATAGAACGTGCTACCAATTTACTACCACAGTTTTATAAAAAACGTCAATTTCATTACAGTCAAGCTGTGGATGGATGTAGACAAATACTTTGGGGATTTTTTAAAAAAGTAGTTATTGCAGACAATTGTGCCCAGTTTGCTAATCAGATCTTTAATAACTCATCGGAACATACTGGTAGTACTTTGCTAATAGGTGCATTATTTTTTACTTTTCAGATTTATGGTGATTTTTCTGGGTATTCTGATATAGCCATTGGTACCTCAAGATTATTTGGTTTTGACTTAAAACAAAACTTTGCCTTTCCATATTTTTCAAGAGATATAGCTGAATTTTGGCGACGCTGGCACATATCCTTATCTACATGGTTTCGGGATTATTTATACATTCCGTTAGGAGGAAGTCAAGGTGGCAATTGGATGAAAGTGCGTAACACGTTTATAATATTTTTAGTCAGTGGGTTTTGGCATGGCGCCAATTGGACATTTATTATTTGGGGATTTTTAAATGCGCTTTATTTTTTACCATTATTATTGGCCAAACGTAACAGAACTAATTTAGATGTTGTAGCACAAGATTCAAAATTACCAAACATAAAAGAACTGGTGCAAATGGGACTTACTTTTGGTTTAACCGTTATTGCGTGGGTTTTTTTAGGGCAGAAAGCGTTACCCATGCATTAACGTATTTAAAAGGTCTATTTAGTACTAGTTTATTAACTGTACCAACCATTAGACCAACTAATTTACTAGTGCTTATTCTATTTTTTATAGGTATAGAATGGATTGGAAGACGTCAACAGTATGCAATAGAAGTCTTGCTGCTTAAGCAATCTAGGGTTATTAGATGGGCTTTTTATATGATTATAATTGCTATGGTTTTTGTGTTTAGTAGTAATACTCAGCAAGAGTTTATATATTTTCAGTTTTAATATGAAATTATTTGTAAAGCACATATTGCTTTTTGGATTATTATTTTTTATTGTAGAAAAAGGGTTGTATTACTTTATTCAAAATGCACCTAAAAAAGAATATGATAAAAGACTTGAATTAATTCTTGAAGGTAAAATGGAAAAAGATATAGTTATTATTGGATCCTCAAGAGGAGCTAATAATATCTCTGCTAAACAATTAGAGGAAAAAACAGGATTCAGTTGTTATAATTTATCTTATCGAGGCTCGAGTGTTATTTTTCATGAGTTTATTTTAAAAACACTATTACTGCATAATAATAAACCAAAAAAAGTTTTATTAGTAATTGATAACGGTTATCAATTCATAAAAGAACATTCATTACATTTTAGATTTGATAGGCTTAATCCTTTAAAAAACTATGGATATATTCATGAAAAATTAATAGAAAACAACAAAAAAAGTTTTCTATCTAACTTTTTTTATTCTTTTAAAGTAAATCGAGAAGATTTTTCTTTAAAACCTAAAAGAGTTTATCAAATAGATGTAATGACTTCTCATGGTTCTAAATTATTAAAAGCAAAATACAACGAGAAGTTAGAGTACATTAATGCAGTGAAAAAATATGAAATCAACGAGGAAGAATTAGCTAAATTAGAGGCTTTTAATTCCATTCAAAGAATGTGTAGTAATAATGATATCGAGCTTTATTTGGTGTTTACACCTGGATTAATGACTTTCGATACCGATTTCCTAAAAAGATTTAAAAAATTAGTTAATCCTGAAGAGAAAATCATAGTTTATGATACTCTTGATGAGAGATATAAAGAAAAAGACATTTATAGAGATCACACACATATGTTTTCTAAAGGTGCCAAAATTTTCACCTCAGAAATCAGTGATTTTATAAACTCAAATAAATAATAAGATTGCTTTATTTTATTAACGTTTTGAAAGATTTTCGCTGTTAAATTATGTATTTTAGCGATTGTTAAAAAGTTTTAAAGTCACCCAATATATGAAAACAATAGGTTTTATTCCTTTACGTAAAGGGTCAAAAGGTATTCCTGGAAAAAATAAACGTAAAATGGTTGGAAGACCATTGTACACTTGGGTTTTGGGTGAAGCATTACACTCTAATTTAGATGTAGTATATGTGTATACAGACGACCAATCCATATTAGAATTTATTACAAAAGAATACCACTATACAGATAAAATTAAAGGGCTTTTAAGAAGTGACAGTAGCGCGACAGATACTGCTTCCACAGAAAGTGCTATGCTGGAATTTGCAGAAAAAATAAACTACGATTTTGATGTATTTTGCTTACTACAAGCAACGTCACCTTTTACTACAGCACAAGACATTAACAATTGTTTGACCGCTTTGGATAACGGAAAAGATTCCGCCTTAACTGTTGTTAATACCCATCGTTTTTTATGGAATGCTGATGGTACTGCTATAAACTACAATCCCGGGAAGCGTCCAAGACGTCAAGATTTTGAAGGCTTGTTGATAGAGAATGGTGCAGTTTACACTTGTACTAAACAGGTGTTACAAGACCTTAAAAATAGATTAGGAAATAACATTGGTATTGTAAAAATGCCACAAGATAGTTTACACGAAATTGATACAGAATCCGATTGGATTACAGTAGAAAATCTATTAATAGCACGTCAACAACAATTAAAAAAAGCTGAGAAAATAACACATTTAGTCTTAGATGTTGATGGCGTTTTTACGGATGGAACCATAACTTATACCAAGGATGGTGAACATACCAAAAGCTTTGACATGCGAGATGGGATGGGATTAGAGATTTTAAGACAATTTGGTGTTGAGGTTATGATTATGACTAGCGAACAATCCGAGTTGGTCGCAAAACGCATGCAGAAGCTTCAATTAAAACAAGTGTTTTTAGGTGTAAAAGATAAATACACGTTACTTCAAACCTTATCAAGACAACAAGGCTTTTCGTTAAATAATGTGGCTTATGTAGGCGATGATGTAAACGATATGTCTAACATTTGTAGCGTTGGTTGGTCATTAGCACCACAAAATGCTATGACCGAAATTAAAACCATAGCAGACGTTGTATTATCAAAACCATCTGGTGCAGGAGCCATCAGAGAAGCTTGTCAGTTTATTAAAAATTATAATATAAGATATTAAGTAAATACATGAATACATACAAAAAACCTTACATCATAGCAGAGATTGGATGTAACCATAAAGGCGATATGCAAATTGCTAAAGAGTTAATCCAAATGGCTAAAATATTTTGTAATGTAGATGCTGTCAAGTTTCAGAAGCGTCATAATATTGAGCTGCTAACGGAAGAACAATATAACAGTCCACACCCAAATCCTTCCAACTCGTATGGTGATACTTATGGTGCACATAGAGAGTATTTAGAGTTTGATGTGGCTCAACATCAAGAGCTTAAGGCTTTTTGCGAATCTATTGGGATTGATTATTCAACCTCTGTTTGGGATTTGACATCCGCAAAAGAGATTGCTTCATTACAGCCAAAGTTTATCAAAATACCTTCGGCTTGTAATAATAATGTTATCATGTTAGAATGGTTATGTGAACATTACAAAGGCGAACTTCATATTTCTACAGGAATGACCACTAAATCTGAAATTGAAGATTTAGTACAGTTATTTAGTAAGCATAACAGAGTCAAAGATTTAGTGTTATATAACTGTACTTCTGGCTATCCAGTACCCTTTGAAGATGTTTGTTTATTAGATATTAATTTATTGATTGAAAAATACGGTAATCAAGTTAAACATATTGGTTTTTCTGGACACCATTTGGGTATTGCAGTTGATATTGCAGCTTACACTTTAGGTGCACCAATTATTGAGCGTCATTATACCTTAGATCGCACTTGGAAAGGAACGGATCATGCTGCCTCTTTGGAGCCTATGGGTTTACGTAAATTATCAAGAGATTTAAATGCTGTGCATAAAGCTTTAACGTTTAAAAGCCAAGACATTTTACCCATAGAGCAAGTACAACGTGATAAATTAAAAAATCAAAAAGGATAACCTGATTTTATTATAATGAAAAAAAGTATTTGTCTTTTTTCCTGATGGTGTTGGTTTACGAAACTTTGCCTTTACAGATTTTAAATCCATTGGAGAACAGCATGGTTTTGATATCACGTATTGGAATAATACTGTTTTTTCGTTAAAAGATCATTTAGGTTTTAATGAAGTTAAGATAGATAACCATCAAATTCATCCATTAACACCCTTATATTCGAGAGCACGAAAACATGCCGAATTAAACGTTTCTAGAGATAAATTTAATGATGATGTTTACCCTACTTATAAGTTTCCTTTTAATTATAAAGGCGTTAAAAACACGCTTAAAAGTTTATATACCAAAGTATTGATTGGATTGTATTCTTCTGAAAAAGGTGTTAAAAAAATTAGACGAAAGATAAATAATTTAGAGCGTCAAAACCCTAAGTATGCGTATTGTAAAGCACAATTACAACAGCATAAACCAGATTTAATATTTTGTACAACGCAGCGTGCTACACAGTCGATAAGTGCGTTATTAGCTGCTAAAGATTTAGGCATTCCTACGGTTGCTTTTGTGTACTCATGGGATAATGTACCTAAAGCGATGCAAGTCGTGGAGACTGATTATTATTGTGTTTGGAGTGACCACATGAAGCGTGAAGTCTTACAATACTATCCATTTGTGAAAGCTGAACAAGTGTTTGTAACAGGAACACCACAGTTTGAACCACACTATAATACTAGCTTAAAACAAAGTCGAGCAGACTTTTTTAAGCAATATAATTTAGATATTAATAAAAAATACATTTGCTATTCTGGTGATGATGAAACGACGTCACCTTTAGATCAATATTATTTAGAAGATTTAGCAAATACGGTAAGGAGTTTAAATGCTAAAGGCGAAAATTTAGGTATTATTTACAGGAAGTGTCCTGTGGATTTTACATCAAGATACGATGCTGTAATCCATGCTAATAAAGATATTATTGACGTTTTAGATCCCATTTGGAAGCCAATAGGTGACCAGTGGAACCAGGTATTACCAGCAAAGGAAGACTTTAAAATGTTGTATAATGTTTGCGAGCATAGTGCGTTTGTAACCAATGTCTGCTCATCCACTGTCTTTGATTTTGTTGCGCACGACAAAGCTTGCATTTATTATAATTATGAGCAACCGCAACTTAAAAAAGGGATTAGAGATATAGGTCAAAACTATAAATACGTTCATTTTAGAAGTATGCCAAGTGATGAAGCAGCAGTATTTTGTACCGATAAAAACGATTTGGATCATTTAGTAAAACAAATATTAGATGGTCAATTATCAAATGTAGTAGAAGGTAAAAGATGGTACGAGATTATCGTTGGTAAAACACCAACCAAATCCTCAGAAAACATATGGAAGGCAATTAATGCAATACTTAATTAACGTATGACTGAAAACTACTTCGAAAACATAAAAAATCAGTTTTTAGTTAACGATACGTCTCTATTTAGATTCGGAAGTATTGGTGATGGTGGCTATTGGTTGAATCCCGAAACAATTACAAAATCTCATGTTTTATTTAGTGGAGGCATATCTTCTAATGTAGAGTTCGAGTACGATTTGTTTAGGTTTAATGATCGTATTAATATTGTAATGGTAGATCCAACGGTATCTGGAGCTAAACTTATCTTTAAGGGATTGGCTCGATTGTTTTTTAAAAAGCCTAATAAACTGCGTTATTTGTTTAATGCATTACAATTTAATTATCTAATTAGAACCTCACGCTGTCAACATCTAAAATTGTGGTTAAAACAACCGGAATCTATTTTGAAAATAGCAAATTCCACTTTTAATCATAATAAGAATATTTTATTAAAACTAGATATAGAAGGTAGCGAATATGATTTTTTAGATGAAATATCTTCCAATTTGGATTGCTTCTCAGCTTTAGTTTTCGAGTTTCATGATTTACATAAACATCATGATCGCGTTTATAATTTTATAAACTCATGCCAAGCACAATTTGATTTAGTGTATTTAGGTATTAATCCATCAGGAGGTTTTGATGGTGAAGACAGACCTAAGTGTATTGAGATAACGATGGAAAGAAAATAAAAGTTAATAATATTTAAATATATGAACGTTAAAAAACTATCAATAATAATTCCTGCATATAATGAGGGAAATACTATTCATCTTATTTTAGATAAAGTAAAAGCTATTGACTTGTTAAATAGTATAGAAAAGGAAGTTATTATTGTTAATGATTTTTCAACTGATAATACAGAAAATGCCATAAAAAAATATATGATAAATAATCAAGGTTTGTCTATCAAATATTTTAAACAAGATAAAAATAAAGGTAAAGGAGCCGCTTTGCATAGAGGTATTAAGGAGGCTACAGGTGATTATTTAATCATTCAAGATGCAGATTTAGAATATGACCCAAAAGAATATAATCTATTATTAAGACCTGTTTTAGATGGATTTGCAGATGTAGTTTATGGAAGTCGTTTTATGGGAGGTAATCCACATCGTGTACTTTTTTTCTGGCATACTATTGGGAACAAGTTTTTGACATTTCTATCTAATTTAATGACTAATTTAAATTTAACAGATATGGAAACTTGTTATAAGTTATTCAAGACTGATATTATCCAATCACTTGATTTAAAAGAAAACCGTTTTGGCTTTGAGCCTGAAGTAACAGCTAAAGTTTCAAGAGTTAAAAACATAAGGATTTACGAAGTAGGTATTTCTTATTACGGAAGGACTTATGAAGAAGGAAAAAAATAGGATGGAAAGATGGATTTAGAGCTATGTATTGTATCATAAAGTATCGATTTTTATGAAAAAAATAGCTTTCTATATTTTATTAATTATAGGAATTGTATATCGTTTTTATTATCAATTTATACAGCCTGCATTTAATGTGGATGAAATTAATTTAGGTAATAATATTAAATCCCTAAGTTATTTTGAGTTATTAAAACCATTAAGTGCTGGTCAAAGTGCACCTCCATTATTTTTATGGATTCAAAAGTTTATAATTTCAAATTCTCCATTGGAGTTTTGGATAAATATTAAATTATTAAGTTTTTTGGTTTCAATAGCTTCAATTTATTTTTTTTAATTTTTATAAAAAGACATCGCTTTCAGCTAATTTTCTTAGTTCCTTTTGTAATCTTACTTTTTAATCCATTTGTAATATATAATACATTAGCTTTAAAACAGTATACGTTTGATTTATTAGGAGTAATATTATTAATCCTATATTTTAAAAATTCAAAGTTTTCTAGTTATGGTCCTTTATTTTTTCTAGTATGGAGTCTTATTTCCAATATAGGTCTTTTTAGTTGTGTTGGCTATTTATGCTATTTATTTTTAAACAATAAAAAGTATAATTTACGCTCTTTTTTTAAAGCAATTATACCTTTTAGTTTAAAGAACTATAAATTTATAATTGCAGTTTTTCCTTATACTCTGTACTATTTCTGGTTTATGTCGCAGCAAGGTGCATCTGATTTAAAAATATATATGATTGCATATTGGTCAGGTTCATTTATACCGTTAAACTCTAATTTTTTTTACTATTGGATTATTCTACTTCATGCTTTCTGGACTTATTTTTATAATATGTTAGAGTCTATTGGACTATTAATTTTTAGTTTTACTTTTTTAGTTTTAGGGTATCAAATATTTAAAAACAAAATTATTTTTTTAAAGCACGAAATCAAATTGTGTCTCTTTATATTTGGTGTACATCTACTATTAAATGTTTTAAAACTATATCCATTATCAGACAGATTATTTCTGTATCTCATTTTGCTGTTTATACTTTTAACCAGTTCTGCATTACATTTTGTAAGTTCATTAAAAAATAAAAATTTAATTTTAAAATCAGTGCCATTTATTTTCGTTTCATTATTGATTTTTGGGTACTCTAAATATTATACTTTTAAAGAAAATGATGTAAATTCTGTTTTAAAGTATTGCAAAACAAACAATATTAAAGGTGTCTATGTTACTTCAAAAGCAAAAAATAGCATTGTAGATTTTAATGTATTTACAAATGAATATTTTAATTCTAATTTAGATTTGCTAGAAATTAATTCTAGTTTTAATAAATCGGATTATCTTTTAACTAGGATTCATAATAAATTAAAACCAAATAAAGTATCTGAAGAAAACAAAATGATTACAAGTTTATTAAGCAATCATAGAATTAAGATTGAAAATCAATTCAATGGATTTAATATTTATAAAATTCTAAAATAGAAAATGCACATCGCTTTTTTAACATCAGAGTATCCACATCCTAAAGTGTCTCACGCTGCAGGAATAGGTACTAGCATAAAAAATCTGGCAGATGCTTTAGTGAATAAAGGTGAGCAAGTTACTGTTTTTGTGTATCATCAGGATACCTCACAAATTATAGAAGATCAAGGCGTGACAATCCACCTGATTCCTAAAAAGAAATCACCATTTTTTACTTGGTATTTTTATAGAAAGAAACTTCAGGACTATATTAACACTGTAATAGAAACACAAAAGATAGATATAATAGAAGCACCTGATTGGACTGGTATTACAGCTTTTATGAAGCTAACAGCACCTGTAGTCATTAAGCTTCATGGTAGTGATGCTTACTTTTGCAATCTAGAGAAAAGACGACAGAAATTTAAAAATTTTGTTTTTGAAAAATTAGCACTACAATCAGCTATTGCTTACATCGCTCCAACTACCTTTGCAGGAGAAATTACTGCTAAGATTTTCGGTTTAAACCGAAAAAAAATAAAGACGATTCATAATGGAGTACAACTAGATTATTTTAATAATTATACACCTGAAATTTACGACCCTAAAACGTTAATATATGTAGGTACAATTATCAGAAAAAAAGGTGTTTTGGAGCTAGCTGAAATTTTTAATACAATTTTAGAGACAGAACCTAAGGCTAAATTAAAATTAATAGGTGGTGATTCTCCTGACATAAAAACAGGACAAACATCTACTTTTGCTTTAATGCAGTCTATCTTTTCAGATCAAGCTAAACAAAATGTGGCGTATTTGGGTAAAATACCTTACAGCGATGTTAAAGCACATATTAAAAAAGCCCATGTCTGTACTTTTCCTAGTCTTGCTGAAACTTTAGGTATGGTTACTATAGAGAGTATGGCATTACAAAAACCAGTTGTAAATACTAGCATTGGTTGGGCACAAGAGTTGATTGATGATGGTATCAATGGATTTTTAGTGCATCCTTCTGACATTGAAGGTTATAGTAAAGCTATCTTAAAATTATTTAAAGATCCTGAGTTATCGGCAACTATTGGTCGTGCTGCTAGAAAAAAAACCGAATTATCTTTTGATATTAATAGTATTGCAGATAAAAATATTACCTTTTATAAATCTGTAATATCAGACGCTAAAGCTTAATGATTTTAAAAAAAATAAAACAATTTTTAGGTAAAAATCACAAAAAGACAAAGGTATTTGCTCACTATCTAAAATACTTTAGTTTGAAGCCAACCAATCAAAAACAAATTATAGTTTGCTTTGATGGCTTGTTTCCGCATGGTGGATTGGTTGATCGTTTAAAAGGCATTATCTCTTTTTATCAAATAGCACAAATATTGGATTACGATTTTAAAATAATCTTTAATAATCCATTTGATTTAAACCTCTTTTTACAACCCAATACTGTGGATTGGCAGATTAACACAAGTAAAATGAGTTGGCATCCAACTAAATCAAAAACTGTGTGTTTAGTAAATAATTTTAAGGTTAACCCATTAAAACTGATTAAAAACTCTAAAGCCAAACAGTTTTATGTGTACGCTAATATTGATTATGGTAAAACCATTTTTCCGGATTTAAATACAGAGCAATTAGAGAATAAATGGCGTACTGATTTTAATCATTTATTTAAAAAAAGTGAATTATTGGAAGCCAAATTAAATGCTATTACAACAACACCATTTATTTCATTTCATTCTCGATTTACAACATTAATGGGAGATTTTAAAGATAGCACTACTAAAGTTTTATCTGTGGACGAGCAGGACGTTTTGTGTAACAATTTAGTGACTATTATTAACCGAGTTAAGGCAACGCATAACATTAATGCGTTTGTGTTTTCAGATAGTATTAATTTTATCAAATTTGCTAAACAAAAAGGGCAAGTTAGTAGTATAGAAGGTCAACCGTTTCACATGGATAATTTTAGTAATAACAACAATACAGATGGTCATTTAAAAACATTAATTGATTTTTTTATGATTGCCAAAAGCGATACGGTCTATTTTTTAAATGTAAAACCAATGTATAATAGTAGTTTTTCTAAATATGCTGCAATTGTTGGTCAAGCTAATTTTGAAGTACTAGAAGCATGATAATTATTGTTCATCATAAATACAAAACAACTCAAGTATTGGATGCTAAAATGCAAACCATTACAAGTATTGCTATTGGTAATTCTATAACTCAAACTATTTATGATGTGTCGACGACATTTGCTGATGTATTAATTGTTTGGTGTGATGCGGACTATTTAGATGTTTTAGATTTTAATAGTATACCTAAAGTATTCCATCATCGACGTATTTTAGCTAGTTATAATCCAGCAGCTAATTATTTTCTGCAAAAACAAATAGGGTATGTGGAACGGTCATTTTATGTTAAAGTCAATAAAAAAATGACTTATCCAACTTGGATGATGTCAAGTTGTGTTGGAGGTATACATGCTTCAGTCATAAATAACTTATATAAAGACTTAAATTTTAATATAAACTTTGATTATTTTATAAATTCGTTAGCCAAACGAGCTATGGTTGAAGGGTTGTTTTGTTATTCTGAACCAAAATTGTTACAAGGAAATTTTTCAGCTACAGCTGAAATAAAACAAGGTTCGATTTATGAAACTTTTAAATTTGTAAAGCAACATTATAAATGGGTTTGGGTGTTTTTTTTAAGTCTATCTTATCTTATTTATGAAAAAAAATAACGTTATTACCTTTAATCAAAAGCTTGTTTTATAAACAACTTAGCACAACATTTAATTTACAACAAATACCTGTTCAGTCCACCAAAAGCGTAATTAATAAGCGAGAAATTGATGTTATAATTCCAACCATTGGTAGAAAACAATATTTATACGATGTTTTAAAGGATTTGGCGACGCAAACCATTTTGCCAAAAAATGTAATTATTGTAGAACAAAACTCCTTAAAAACTTCAAAATCTGAATTGGATTATTTAACAAATGAAGCATGGCCTTTCAACATTAAACATACTTTCACATATCAATCAGGTGTTTGTAATGCGCGAAATTTAGCCTTATCACAAGTAGAAAGCGAATGGACTTTTTTAGGAGATGATGATAACAGATTTGATTCCAATTTAATTGAGACTTTATTTAACCGAATTAACCAATATGGCGTCCAAGTAGGTACAACAGTTTATCTGCAGAAAAATGAACTGCAAACCTATTTAAAAACAGCGCAAACTAGTATTTTTGGGGCAGGTAATAGTATTATTAAATCAAGCCTAATCCAACAGGTGAAATTTAATTTAAACTATGAGTTTAACTATGGAGAAGATACTGATTTTGGTATGCAGTTGCGACACTTAGGTGAAGATGTGGTTTACTTTGCAGACATAAAAATAGACCATCTTAAAGCTCCAATTGGTGGTTATCGTATCAAAGTGAGTCATCCTTGGTCAGAGGATGAGATTGTACCAAAACCATCGCCAACCATACAACTGTTATATCAAACTTATTTTACGCCTGAACAATTATTAGGTTATAAATTATTATTAGGTTTACGCAGCTTTAAAAGTAGCGCTAATAAAAACCCTTATACTTATTTAAAACAGTATAAAAAACAATGGGAGCGTAGTCAATTTTGGAGTAAAAAATTACAGTAAAATCGAGATGCTTAAACTATACACAAATACTAATTTTTTAACCGAAGCGTATCGACGTCAAGTCTTTCCGTTGTTATTTGATTTGGTATTTAAGCAAAACCAAAAGCTACTTGAAAAGTACAGTATTGTTTCTAGTATTGAAGATGCAAATATTGTGGTTTTACCAGTAGATTATGCAGTGTTTTTAAAGCAAAGCAAACCTTTTTTAGAGCTTTTAAAAGCTGCTAAAACAGCAAAGCTTCCTATATGGATTTATACTGCAGGAGACTATGGGTTTACTAATTACATACCTAATAGTTATACCTTTAGGTTAGGTGGTTTTGATAGTAAAATGGATAAAAGCACTTATGTTTTACCATCTTTTATAAACGATCCGTATGCTTCCGTTTTGACTCAAGATTTTTCTGTTTTAAAAAAAACAAGTAAGCCAAGTATTGGTTTTGTTGGTCATGCACAATCTGGCGTTTTAAAATATTTAAAAGACTATTCCAATCATTTAAAATATCAAGTCAAACGAAAGTCTAATAAAATACTGGCAGATAAACAGAGGTTTTATCCATCCAGTGTTAAGCGTGCCAACTATTTACAAACACTAGCTATAAATGAAGGTTTAGAAACCAATTTTATTCTTAGAACTAAATATAGAGCAGGCTCGCATTCTCCTGAAACACAACAAAAAACTACTCAGCAATTTTATAATAATCTATTTAACAATGCCTATACTTTTTGCATAAGAGGTGTTGGGAATTTTTCGGTTAGATTTTACGAAACTTTGGCTGTAGGACGGATTCCTATTTTGTTAAATACAGATTGTAGATTACCATTAAACACACATATTGATTGGTCTAAACATTGTTTAATTTTAGATACATCAAGTCACATTAAAATAGCAGATCAAATTTTAGAATTTCATAAAGGATTATCGGCATCTGAATTTGAGGATATCCAACATTCTAATCGCAACTTATGGCTTAATACGTTGCAGCGGGAGGCTTATTTTTTAGAAATTTATAAACAGTTTAAAACTACATAGTAATTCATGAATTTATCTTTTTCATTAGTCATTTGCACGTATATGCGACCAGAAGCTATCATTAAACTTTTGAATTCCGTTGCCTTGCAGACATTGTATCCTAATGAAATACTTGTAATAGATGGTTCTTCAAATTCTGAAACTGAAATAGTTTTAAATAAAAATACTTTTAAGAACCTAAAATATTTTAATGTTGATGAGTCTAATAGAGGCTTGACCAAACAACGTAATTTTGGAATTAGTAAAGTCGATAAATCCAATGATGTTGTTTGCTTTTTGGATGATGATGTTGTATTAGAAAGTGATTATTTTCAGCAATTAATTACTACCTATCAAACGCATCCACAAGCGCTAGCTGTAGGAGGTTATATCACTAACGAAGTAAAATGGGAACTATCAGATAAAGCTAATAAATCATCAAAATTCTATTTTGATAACTGGATGCGCAATGAGCCCTCTAGATTTAAAATCAGAGCCATTTTTGGTTTACAACCTGATACAAAACCTGGATTTTTACCAACATTTGCACATGGACGTTCGGTTAGTTTTTTACCACCTTCTGGTAAGATTTATAACGTTGAGCAACTAATGGGTGGCGTTTCTAGTTATAAAACACAAATATTTCAGCAGTTATCATTTTCTACTTATTTTGAAGGTTATGGCTTGTATGAAGATGCAGATTTTTCAATAAGACTAGCTAAATTAGGACCATTATATATTAACACAAATGCTAAACTGGCTCATTATCATGATGGTTCTGGAAGACCAAACCAGTATAAATATGGTAAAATGGTAGTTAGAAACAGTTGGTATGTGTGGCGCGTCAAATATCCAAATCCTACTTTAAAAGCTAGCTTTAAATTTCATGCGACCGAGTTATTATTAATGACCATTAGAGCAACAAATATCATTACCTCTAAAGAAAAATTAAAAGTATTAACCGAAACGTTAGGTCGTAAAATTGGTTGGATTTCGCTTATATTTAACAAACCCAAAATTCAATAATGCGTTTTTTAATTATCACACATGTTTTTCATAAACCAAAAGCACAGCAATGGTTTGCTTATGCACCTTATGTGCGTGAAATGAATTTGTGGTTAAACTATGTAGATGAGGTTGAAATCGTAGCCCCAAAAACAAATGCGTCTATTTCAGACATTGATATAGCATACATGCACGATAACGTTAAGTTTACTCAGATACCATCCATCGCTTTTATTAATTTTAGTAGTGTCTTAAAGTCATTAGTTGCCATACCATTTATACTATTTAGATTATTTCAGGCCTGTAATCGTGCTGACCATATTCATTTAAGATGTCCGGGAAATATTGGTTTACTAGGTTGTATGGTTCAGGTTTTTTTTCCGAAGAAATTAAAAACTGCTAAATATGCAGGTAATTGGGATCCAAATGCGAAACAACCCTTAAGTTACAAACTTCAAAAAAATACTTTCAAATACCACTTGGACTAAAAATATGACTGCTTTAGTTTATGGTGAGTGGCACAATCAGACTAAAAATATCAAGTCGTTTTTTACAGCAACCTTTAATAATGAAGACCGAGAGGCGATTATTTTTAGAGATTATTCTGCTGATTTGCATTTTATTTTTGTTGGTAGTTTAGTTGAAGGGAAACGTCCATTATTGGCAATACAAATCGTTGAAAAATTAATTAAAAAAGGGATTGCAAGTCACTTAGCATTATATGGTGATGGAATTTTAAAAGCAGAATTGCAGCAATACATAAAAATAAATAAATTAGAAAACCATATCGTTTTACACGGAAATCAAACCAATGAAACCATAAAATCAGCATTAAAACAATCACATTTTTCAATATTAGCATCAAAGTCCGAAGGTTGGCCAAAAGCCTTAGCTGAAGCTATGTTTTATGGCGTCATACCTATTGCCACGTCAATATCTTGTGTGCCAAATATGTTAGATAATGGAAAAAGAGGCCTCTTGATTGCACCTGATTTAGAGTCTGCAGTTAACAAAATTGAAAGTTGTTTGTTAGATAAGTCGCATTTTCGAGAACAATCTATTAAAGCTTCAGTCTGGTCACAACAGTACACTTTGGATGTTTTTGAGACAGAAATAAAACGTTTAATAACTTCCAAATAATGAAAGTATTACAATTAATTGATAGCTTGGAAGCAGGAGGTGCAGAGCGTGTTGCGGTAAACTATGCCAATGGTTTGTTGCATTTTGTTGAAGCAAGTTATTTGTGTACTACCAGAGCAGAAGGACTTTTAAAAGGCGAATTAAATAAAGACGTTGGCTATTTGTTTTTAAATAAAAAAACAACCTTAGATAGTAAAGCTATTAAGCTGTTATACAAATTAATTAAGGACGAAAAAATACAGATTGTTCATGCGCATGGTTCGTCTTTTTTTAGCAACAATAATTAAGTTGTTACAGCCCAAATTAAAATTAGTTTGGCATGATCATTATGGTAAAAGCGAATTTTTAAAGCAACGACCAAAGCAGGTTTTAAAAGTCTGTTCTCGTTTTTTTAATCATATATTTAGTGTAAATTCTAAATTAGAAGCTTGGGCAAAAACGACACTTAAAGTGAAATCGGTTAGTTATTTACCTAATTATGCAGTAAAAAATAATAATCCGCTAACTACAAAATTAAAAGGAGTGGAAGGTAAGCGTATTGTTTGCTTAGCAAATTTAAGACCACAAAAAGATCATTTAAATTTACTGAAAGCTTTTAAAGCGGTTTTAATAACTGAACCAACTTGGACTTTGCATTTAATAGGTCAGGATTTTGAGGATGCATATTCTAAATCTATTTTTGACTTTATTAATTTAAATAAATTAGAAACGTCTGTCTTTATTTATGGTAGTTGCGCAGATACTTCTGCTATTTTACAGCAAAGTACAATAGGTGTTTTGTCTTCAAAATCTGAAGGCTTACCTTTGGCGTTGTTAGAGTATGGATTAGCTGGTTTACCTGTAATTTGTACCAATGTAGGCGATTGTAGTTTGGTGATTTCTGATGTTAATGAAGGTAGATTAATTCCTTCAGAAAATAGTACAGCATTACAAAAGGCTATGCTTCACTTTATAACAGATTTAAAACAAGCAAAAAGTGATGGAAATCATTTAAAAATTAAAGTGGAATACGCATTTTCAGAACATTCAACATTAAAAAAAATAGAGTTACTATATCAAACTATTACTAGTTAATGACACAAAGCGATTACATTATTAAAAAGATAGAAAATCTATTTAAACCTTTGTATATAAGGATTGCTTTGCTGTTAATGATAGTTTCTTATTTTTATAACCTTCCTGCATTAAAATATAGTTTAAACGGAAATAATGAATTGCGATTATATGATATGGTTGGATTAGTAATCCTATTTATTGTATTCAATAACCTTAAATTAATAACAGTTTATGTCAAATCTAAAACGTATTTAAAGTATTTAAACACTTTTATAATATGGGCTGGATTTACGCTTATTTTCAATGCTGCATTTAGCATATACAAAGGTCGTCCATTGTGGTTTGTCCAAACCTGCTTATATTATTATCATTTATTAGTCTTTTTTTATACAGCTGTTTTAATAGCAATGTATTTAAGAAAACAATCACGTTATAAATACTTGGCTAGTTTAATATTAGTTTTGGCTATTGCAGAGTCTGTTTTAGTCTTTTCTCAACATGCTGGATTGGTTCCCTTTTTATGGAATGATATCTACCTTGAATCTTATGGAGGATTTTTATCTGGTGCTTTGGGTCCAAATAAAATTAATTTAGGGATGAATATGTTTTTCTCTTTTATTTTTGCGACTGGATTATTATTACAAAAACACTTAAAAGTAAACCGAATATTAGTGATTATAGCATTGCTAGCCTCTTTGGCAACCATAGGTGTTTCTGGATCTAGAACAACGTATTTAGCTTTAATTATATTTGTTTGTTATTTATTTGTTTCAAGTACTAAAAAGTTTTTTGGACTATCTATAATTATTTCATTAGGCGTTATTGTTGCGTTTTTCTTGAATTTGGAATTTATTGAAGCCATTACAACCACCATTGAAAATAGAGTGGTCAATAAAGTATCTAATCCTGGAATATTTACAGGAGAAAGCTTGGACGTGGGTGATTTATATGAAGATTTAGGTGCAGGTCGTAAACAATTATCTGTGCGTTACTTTTATTATTTAATTGAAAACCCATTGATTATGCCTTTTGGTATTGGTTTAAATAATAGGTTACTAATTCAGTTTTCGGCACATAATATCTATTTAAGTTTGATTAATGAAGTAGGATTAGTAGGCTTGTTTTTATATTTTAAATGGCTAACAAATTATTTGTATTTAAAGTTTGGAAAAGCTAAGTCTTTAAAATCCGTTTTAAATGGTTTAGTATTAGCTATGCTTGTGACCTTGTTTTTTGGAGAACATTTATATATTTACCGTTCATTGTTTACAATTTTAGGTTACTTTTTGTTAATTGTGGTTATGTTAATCGCACCACGTTATTACTTTACTAATGTTAAATCAAAATAAAATAGCTGTTGTAATCCCTTACTATAATGCATCACAGCATATTGTAAGTGTATTGGTTAAACTACCAAAGATTATTGACACGATTTACATTATTGATGATTGTGGTAATCAGACTTTACCACAACAAGTTTTAGAGACATTTCAAAACGTAGTCTATATTAAAAATGATAATAATTTAGGGGTTGGAGGTGCTACAAAAACAGGTTTTAAAGCTGCAATAGCAGATAAGATAGATATTGTTGTTAAAGTAGATGCAGATGACCAAATGGATACAAGCTATATTGAGGATTTAATTAAACCACTAATAAATAACCAAGCAGACTATTCTAAAGGTAATCGCTTTAGAGATTTTAAAGCATTAAAAGCAATGCCATTAACGCGTAAAGTTGGTAATTTGGGCTTATCTTTTTTAACAAAAGCTGCAACTGGTTATTGGAATAATTTTGATCCTACAAATGGTTTTTTTGCTG
Source organism: Olleya sp. KJ81-1 (assembly GCF_055808135.1). Lineage (NCBI taxonomy): Bacteria > Pseudomonadati > Bacteroidota > Flavobacteriia > Flavobacteriales > Flavobacteriaceae > Olleya > Olleya sp. KJ81-1. The sequence goes on from NZ_CM147854.1 coordinate 254,299, forward strand.
TTAAAACAGAAACACTAGAAAAGCTGGATTTTGATAATATTGCTAACAGATATTATTTTGAAACCTCTTTAATAGCCGAACTTTATTTTCAGGAGTCAAGAATCAAAGACATTTCAATGCCTGCTATTTATGGTGATGAAAAATCAAGTATGAGCGTCTGGAAAATGCCTTTTGTGTTTCTACCAAAGCTTTTTAAAACCTTTATAAAGCGTATTATAAAATCATATTTTATTTACGATTTTAACATGTCTTCAATATATATATTATTTGGTCTTCCATTATTTTTATTTGGTTTAATATATGGATTATATACATGGTGGTTTTATAGCAGTCAATCTATATTTGCGCCTACAGGGACTATCATGTTAGTGACTTTAACCATAATAATTGGTTTTCAGTTATTGTTACAAGCAGTGCATTATGATATCACTAAAGCCCCAAAATCTAACTAAATGAAGCGTCTTGGCAAGTACAAGTTATTGTTAGTTTTTTTATTAACATTATAATAGCTGTCGCTTATTTTATAGATAATAAAGACGCTAGTTATAGCGAGTTATCTTCAGATATTCAAAATATAATTCCGGTGGCTCAAAAATTTGATAATCCACAATTATTTACACATGATTTATATTTAGATAATCTAAGTAATGTTAAGTATTATACACCTTTTTATGTGCAATCTTTAAGGTTTATTGCTAAGTTTACAAATTATAATTACGTTCAAGCTATTAATGTTTTAGGTTTATTTTGTCATTTAGCATTTGGAATTTTATGGTTTTTTCTACTTTACAAATACATTAATAGTTTTTGGGTAGCATTATTTGTTTCCATATTAATGAGAGGGATTATTTGGCTTCCTGGACTAGAAATTTGGGGTATTTCAGATTTATGGACTATTATGCCAAGGACCCTTTATATTAGTCTACTGCCATTACCTTTTATACTTCTGTCCAATACTTTTACTAGAGTCATATTTGCTGCTTTTATAATTGGATTAATTTTTAATTTTCATCCAATAACAGGACTTGGTGGTATATTATTATTTGTTTCTTATTTATCATTAAGTCAAATTTATTTTAAAAAGCAAGAGTGGTTAACCTTAACTAAATCCATTACAGTTTTAATATGTATTCTAATGGGTATGCTACCGTTTATCTTAACATACTTTGGTAAAACAACTTCAGAGGTTACTTATAGTATAGCTGAATTTAATGCAGCATTCAATACCAGAATTCCTGAATATTTTAGTCAGCCTTTATTTTTTTAAAACAATGGTTTCATTTTAAAACCTTATTTTTTATTCTTCCTTTAGGGTTGTTTTATGTATATTCTTTCAAAATAAAAGAGGAATTACAAAAAGCAAAAGTATTAATTATTTTGACTTTTATTTTAGTACTAATACCAACTATTAGTGTCCCTATTGAGCAATTGGTTAATAATGTGTTAGGTTTAAATTTGAGATTATCCTTTCAGTTAATTCGTGTTCAAAAAGTAGCGATTATACCAGGGTTTTTTGCATTAGCATTTCTATTAAAAAATTTAATTAAATTCAATAGGATAAGCATTAAATTATTTCCTTATGTAGTAGGGTTATATTTTGTATTATTAAGCTTCAGTCAAAGTCCATGGTTAAAAAATGTACCCTTTATAGGTGATGATATTTCAAACACTATTTTACCTCATAATTTAAGTTTTTTTCCACAGTAAAAGACTCGCAATTAGATATAGATAGGATGTCTAATTATATTGAAACTAACACAGAGGTGTCAGATTTAATTTGTGGCAGTCATATTTACAGAGGCGCTACAAAACGGTCAGTAGTTTTTGATGGTAAAGGAGCTTCTATGTTAATTGAAGGGAATCCAGAACAATTTATTAAGTGGCATTTACGACAACAAAAAATCAGTAATTTACAGTCCATGCAAGAAGTTGTTGATTATTTAAAGCTTTTCAATGTTGATTATTTTGTTACTAGAAATATTGGTGTTCCTGCAACACTTGTGCATACCGAAGGTCCAATATTTTTATATAAACTTTAAACATTTTTGAAAAACATAGTTTACATAGGTAATAAGTTAGCTTTAAAAGGTAAAACAGCTACAACCATAGATACTTTGGGAGAAGGTCTAGAGGCAGCTGGTTTTAAAATAAACTATGCTTCTAGTTATAAAAATGTATTTTTTCGATTGGTCCATATGCTATGGACTGTTTTTAGACATAGACAATCTACAAACTACGTATTAATCGATACCTATAGTACGCTAAATTTTTATTATGCCTATGCTGTAAGTAAGTTATGCCAAATTTTAGGCTTAAAATACATTCCTATTTTACATGGAGGGAATCTACCTATTAGGCTTACTAAAAACCCTAAATTAAGTGCTTCTATCTTTAAAAATGCATATGTTAATATTGCACCTTCAAATTATATTAAAACATCTTTTAATGAAAAAGGTTATATAAATGTAGAGGTGATACCAAATAGTATTGACATTATAAATTATCCTTTTTTAGTTAGAGAAATAGATACCATAGATCTACTTTGGGTACGTTCTTTTTCAAACTTGTACAATCCAAAATTAGCAATCAATGTCTTATCTGAATTAAAGAAACAAGGTTACAATTGTTCGTTGTGCATGGTTGGTCCTGACAATGATGGCAGTTTGCAAGAAGTTAAAAAATATGCCAACAATCTAGGTTTAGAGGTGTCCTTTACAGGGAAATTGACTAAACAAGAGTGGATTACTTTATCTAAAAAATACAATGTATTTATTAATACCACTAATTTTGATAATACACCTGTTAGCGTTATCGAAGCTATGGCTTTAGGGTTACCTATAGTGTCAACACATGTAGGTGGTTTACCTTTTTTAATTGATAATACTATAGATGGACAATTAGTGCCTCCAAATGATGTAAAGGCATTTACTAAAGCCGTATTACATTATAAGAACAATCCAAAATGGACACAATCTGTAATTACTTCTGCCAGAAATAAAGCAGAACAATTTGATTGGAACACCGTTAAACAAAAATGGATTAGCACTTTAAAGTAAAAAACTTGGTTTAAAACATTTACTTGTTATCTTTGAAATAATTCTACCAACCAGTAACAATGAATACAAGTAGTGGTATCCACTTTGAAATTTCTGAACGTAAAATACTTTTGCGTTTATTTGATTTACTTTTTATAGGCTTATCACTATTTACAGTAAGCACTTTTTTTGACTTTGACTATTTTAAAGTGTATGACCAACATTGGAGCTGGTTTATTGTGCTTGCCATTTATATTACCGTTTTTGGAACAGTCTTAGAGCTATATGATTTGCAAAAATCAAGCCGATTAGACACGGTTTTAGGTACGGTTTTACTTACCACTTCTGTGACCGTTTTATTTTATCTTTTAACTCCGTTTTTTACACCATCATTACCCGAAAATAGATTACAAATACTTTACTTTTATTTGGCTATTTTATTTGGTTTATATTTTTGGAGATGGGCTTACATAACATTTATTTCTTCTCCTAGGTTTTTTAAAAGGGTGCTTTTAGTTGGCGAAATTTCTAATATTAAAACCATTGTTGACGCTTTTGCTAGTGCTGATCCTAATTATAAGATTATTGGTTTTATTAATTGCGAAATAAGTAAAAAAGACACTATAAAATATAAGGGTTTAAAGGAATACGAGCCTTCTAAAATGCATCAAATAATTAAAGATGAAAATATATCTGAAGTCGTAATTGCAAGCTATAATTCAGAAAACATTACTTCTAATATATATTCGGATTTAATTACTTTATTAGAAAAAGGGTTTCCAATAAAAGAGTATACTCAGGTTTATGAAGATATAACCTATCGTGTTCCTGTACAGTTTGTTGGTAAGGATTTTTATAAATATTTTCCATTTAGTCGAAACAATAAAAACAAATTATATTTAGCCTACAGACGTCTTTTTGATATTTTGTTATCATTACTTGGTTTGTTTTTAGGATTACTAATTTTACCTTTTATTTTAATTGGTAACGCTTTGGGTAATAGAGGTGCGTTATTTTACACTCAAGAACGTGTTGGAAAAAACGGAATCCCTTTCAAGATTTTTAAGTATAGGACTATGGTTAAAAATGCAGAAGTAGCAGGAGCAGTGTGGGCAACAAAAAATGATACCAGAATTACAGCTTTTGGTAAGTTTTTAAGAGTTACCAGATTGGACGAAATACCTCAATTTTTAAATATTTTAAAAGGCGACATGAGTTTGATTGGTCCTAGACCAGAGCGTCCTTATTTTGTAGACGAATTGTCCCAAGTCATTCCTTTTTACGAAACTAGACATATCGTTAAACCAGGACTAACAGGTTGGGCTCAGGTTAAAGCACGCTATGGTTCAAGCGTGGATGATAGTTTGTTAAAATTACAATATGATTTGTACTATATTAAGCATAGAGGCTTTTTATTAGATATCAATATTATAGTTAAAACGTTAAGTACTGTCATCTTTTTTAGAGGACAATAATTAGGCTTTATTTTCAGTTAATTTATAAAACCTTAAAAGGTATATATACCTAACTGCTAACGCTAGTAATAAAGGTGCTAAAGCAGGAGCAAAGCGTTGCACACCTATAGTCCAATGCATCACAATCAAGCATAACATTAAAATTGAAAATTTAATATAAGCTATAAACCATTTTTTAGGACTAGTCTTTAAAATTTGTAGGATACAAAACAGACTTAAAGGAAAAGCCCATAATAAATTGTAGTTGTAAGTAGTACCTGTATGATCTGTTGCAAACCATAATAAAAATAGTAAAACACCTATTAGTCCTGTGACTGTAAATAGAGCTAAATCTAACCCTTTATTTCTAGCGTTATTTTTATTATCGCTATAGGTTATGTAAAGAATAACCAATGCTAAAACCAATGTTAGCAGTAACGGACTAGTTAAAAAAAGCTGTTTTTATTTTCGTTTTCTCCTTTTTTAGTAAAAATTGTTTTAGATGCAGTAACCAATTTTTCTTTTGAATCCTTTAAAGTAGCAAGCTCAAAAAACTGATTAACTTTTTCAGGTAAAAAAAGCTGTTCTCTTGGCGTTGCTTGTCTATCAATTATAGACCCTAGTGCAATATCTATCCCAAAGCTTCCCCAAGTATTCCAATGTAAATTATGGTCAATTAATTGTCTAAAAGTTTGCTGTTTATAGTCTTCTGGTAGGTTATACTCTAGATTTCCATCTAAAGTAGTTTCAATGACATCTCTTATTTTAGTGGCGCAATTATCATAAAAAAATCATACAGGTAAGCTCCTTGATCTTTCTTGTAATTAGCCTCTAAATAATCATATAGTTGCTTGGTTTCAGCTTGAGTTAAGCGCAGTTGTTGCTCTTTTATTGTGCGATTTTCACTAATATAAAACGCTATAAAGTTTTTATAGTTGGATTTACCTTGTAGGTAATTAAGTTTTCCTCTAGCAAAATCTAAATAAAAATTTGGATCGTCAAAATTATACCTGCCAAAGTCATATGCAATATCAGCAAATCGGGATTTAATACGGATGGCATTATGTCCAAAAGCATCGTTTAAGTTACTACCTGGTCCAAATGTGATAACACTTACTGTCGTGTCCTGGGATAAAGGTGTTGCTTGTGTAAATCCTGTAGTTGTACTAAGTACAAAAACAATGTATAATAATAGTCTCATGCTACAAAGATAACTTATCTAAAAACGCTAAAATCTAGTTTTAACGAAAATACATTAGAATACAAAGCAACGCTTTGATCGCCAATATCTGTAAACGCGTAATCTACTTGGATGCCTTTATATTTAAAACCGACACCAAAACTTGGTTGAAACGTTAAATCTTCAGAGTTGTCTATCTGTAATTCATTTTGAAAATTACCAACACCAGTTCTAAGATAAATCATATCAATATAGCCAAACTCTAAGCCTAAAGCAGGATTTATACTAGCAAAAGAGGTTGATATAATATCATTATTTTGCTCAAATCTTACGTTTAAGTCTAGCTCTGCTTCCAGAGTATAATCATAATGAAAACGATATAATTTAGCTACACCTAATTGTAGTTTTGGTATTGTAATTTCGGTGGTTTCTGGTAATTCTTGATTTTGACCTTCTACTGCATTTTGGACTTTAGCAAATTCATCTTCATTAATAGTCCAAGCATTAAAAGTTGTGGTAATGTCACGTGCCATGATACCAAATTTCCAATTATTATCACTTTCAAATTGAATAGCAGCATCCAAACCAAAACCCCAACTTGAAGCAAAGTCTCCTATAATACGTCTAATAATTTTAGCATTAACACCATAACTTAACCCTTCTAGCGGTAAGTCTCTAGCGTAAGATAAAGTTAAACCGTAATCTGCTGTAGAAAATAAGCTGATTCGGTCATAGTTAACATTACCTTGTTCATCTATAAGCTGTGTAGTATCTAGGATATCATCCACAGCAAAACGTATTAAAGAGATTCCGAAAGCACTATTATCATCTAAAGGCATTGCAAAAGCTGCATAGTCATAATTTGCAATATTAGCAAAGTAACTAGAGTGCATTAAGGCTAATTGATTGTCTTCTAGTTTAATTAATCCAGCAGGATTCCAATAGCCAGAATTTACATCGTTGGTTCTAGCAACGGTAGCATTGCTCATCCCTAAAGCTGCTGCATCCACACCAATATTCATAAATTCGTTTGAATATTTTCGGGTTTGAGCAAAAGATAATGAGACACTCAGTAATAAAAAGGCTAGTAAACTTACTTTCAATTTCAATTTTTTTTACAAAGATGCTATAATTTTTCTATATATTAAACTTCAATTTTAATACTATATTGCATAGTGTTTGGAATAGACACAAATACTTTGTTATTTTTACAAAAAACTAACTGATGAACATCAAAGCTTTTATACCAAATTTTATCACACTTCTTAATTTATTTAGCGGAAGTGTGGCAGTCATATTTGCTGTTAATAACCACTTTATTTTTGCTGCCTTTTTTGTGTTTTTAGGCATCTTTTTTGATTTTTTTGATGGTTTGTTAGCAAGAAAGTTAAATGTGCAAAGCGATTTAGGCTTGCAATTAGATAGTTTGGCAGATATGGTAACTAGTGGATTAGTACCAGGAATAGTAGTTTTTAAACTGTTAGAATTAGCTAGTAATAGTAAAGCAGTAACATTCATTGATGAGTGGTCAGAAACTATGCAATGGACAGGTTATACATTTAACTTATTACCGTTTATTGGGCTGTTTATAACATTAGCGTCTGCTTATAGATTGGCTCGTTTTAATCTTGACGAAGAACAACAAAGTTATTTCAAAGGACTACCTACACCTGCTAATGCCTTATTAATTTTATCATTACCGTTAATTTTAGAATTTCAGAATAATGATTTAATAAATAGTATTATACTTAATAAATGGTTTTTAATTGTGTTAACTATTTTAAGTTGTTACATATTAAATTCATCTGTAAAACTATTTGCTTTAAAATTTAAAAACTGGAGTTTTAAGTCAAATGCAGTACGTTACATTTTTATAATCTTAAGTATTGTGCTTTTAGTGGTGTTGCATTTTGCAGCAATCCCTTTAATAATAATACTATACATATTACTTTCCTTATTTAAAAACATCAATTAATACCCACTATGCTAGAAATTATTTTTACGCTTTTAATGCTTGTTTTGTTGCAGGCTGTTTTAGGATTTGATAACTTATTATATATCTCTTTAGAGTCAAAAAAAGCACCAGAATCTGAACAAAAGCGCGTTAGAAAAGTTGGTATTTTAATTGCGATTGTTTTACGTATCATACTATTGTTTGTATTAGTATCGATAATTGATTTTTTTAAAGAGCCTTTTTCGTTTATGACAGGTGAATTAGGTAATGTGGCCAGCTTTGCTTTTAATGGACACAGTTTAATTGTATTAGCTGGAGGAGGTTTTATTATTTATACAGCAATAAAAGAAATTTGGCATATGATTGGTGCTCATGATTTAGATCATGATATTGAAGGTGATGGCACGCGAGGTAAGTCTGCAAGTGCTGTTATAACCAGTATTGTAATAATGAATTTAGTATTCTCTTTTGATTCTATTTTAGCTGCCATAGGGTTAACAAGTGATATTGAAAACGCTACAACAGCCTTTATTGTAATGGCTATTGCTATTGTAATTAGCGGATTATTAATGTTGTTTTTGGCAGATCGAATCTCTGTGTTTTTAGCAAAAAACCGAATGTATGAAGTGCTTGGGTTGTTTATTCTATTTATTGTAGGTATAATGTTAGTTACCGAAGGTGGACATTTAGCACACTTAAAGTTATTTGGAAACCCAATTGAGTCTATGAGTAAAACAACCTTTTATTTTGTGTTGTTTATTTTAATTATTGTAGATGTTGTTCAGGGTCGTTATCAAAAAAAGATATTGGCAGAGAATGCTAGGATTAAAGCTAAGTCTGAAGAAAAAATATAGTGACATAAATAGTCATTAAATATTAAAAGCCCAATTGAATTTTCAATTGGGCTTTTAATTATAAATTATTTACTTACAACATTCTGATTAATCTCTAATCTTCTTTTTACGTAATTCAAAATTCTGACCTAAGTATACTTTTCGTACCATTTCGTCATTAGCTAATTCTTCAGGTTCTCCTGCTTTTAAAATACTTCCTTCAAACATTAAATAAGTTCTATCTGTAATAGCTAACGTTTCTTGTACGTTGTGGTCAGTAATTAATATACCAATGTTCTTTTTGGTTAATTGCGCTACAATACGTTGTATATCTTCCACTGCAACTGGATCTACTCCAGCAAAGGGTTCGTCTAATAAAATAAAGCTTGGGTTAGTTGCTAAGGCACGTGCAATTTCGGTACGACGACGTTCTCCTCCAGATAATAAATCACCTCTACTTTTTCTAATATGACCTAAACTAAACTCTTCAATTAATGCTTCCATCCTGTGCAATTGTTCTTTTTTGCTCAGTTTGGTCATTTGTAAAACACTTAAAATATTGTCTTCAATACTTAGTTTTCTAAATACAGATGCTTCTTGTGCTAGATAACCAATACCATTTTGTGCACGTTTATACATAGGGTAATTGGTAATATTAGTGTCATCCAAATAGATGTTTCCTGCATTTGGTTTTACCAAACCAACAGTCATATAAAATGATGTTGTTTTTCCTGCACCATTAGGACCTAAAAGCCCAACAATTTCACCTTGACTAACTTCAAGAGATACGTCTTTTACAACTTTACGTCCACTGTAGGACTTCATTAAATGTTCGGCTCTTAGCTTCATTTGGTGTGTTTAATTGTCCTAAAAATAAGCATTTCAATATAACTTATTAAAAAGGCGCTTTAATTTATATAAAGTTTAACCTTGTTGGTCTTGATCCTGCGCTTCTAAAGCTTCCCAAAACTCATACGCACGTCTTAAATGTGGGATCACTATAGTACCACCAATTAATGTAGCAATACTTAGGGTTTCCATTACTTGCTCTTTAGACAAACCTTCTTTATAACTTGACTCTAAATGGTATTTAATACAATCATCACAACGTAAAACGGTAGAGGCTACTAAGCCTAATAGCTCTTTAGTTTTTACGTCCAATGCACCTTCAGTAAAGGCATTAGTGTCTAAATTAAAAATACGTTTGATTATTTTATTGTTATCGCCTAGAATTTTATCATTCATTTTTTCGCGATAGTCGTTAAATTCTTTAACTAGTTCTGACATCTTTTTTTGTTTTTTATTTTCGTTTTTCACTACAATTCGAGAGATATGAATACTAACTTCATACAAAATTAGTACAGGTATCGCTACAATTATTTGACTTGCTACATCTGGAGGTGTTATGACTGCAGATAAAATTAGAACTATAACTAAAGCAAATTTTCTGTATTTTTTTAAAAACTGAGGTGTTACCAAACCAACTTTAGTTAAAAAGTAGATTAATATTGGTAGCTCAAATATTATTCCAGACGCTAAAACAGACGCTCTGATTAACCCAACGTATGATGAAATATCAATCTCATTGGATACTTCTGTACTTACGGAGTAGGTTCCTAAAAAGTTTATGGATAAAGGTGTTATAATGTAGTATCCAAATAATACACCCATAAAAAACAGTAAAGAAGATATTATGATAAAACCTGTAGATGTTCGACGTTCTTTAGAGGTTAAACCAGGACTAATAAATCGCCATAATTGGTAAATTACATAAGGGAATGCTACAATAAATCCAGCATAAATGGACGTCCATATATGAATAGAAAACTGTCCAGCCATTTCACGGTTTTGTATTATAAACGGAAACGAATCTGCACAAAAACTCATGTCATCCAATCCAAAAAAATTAGACATTTCACATAACCATTGGTAAGTGGGAAACGTCATTTTTTGAGGTGCAAATAGGATGCTATCAAATAGTATACTTGGAAAACAAAAAGCGATTGTACCACAAATAACTACAGCAGATACAATCCTAATTAAATGCCATCTTAAATCTTCAAGATGATCTAAAAAAGACATCTCGTTTACATTTTTTTTGCCATTATAAAATTCCTTCTCTTATTAAATCGTGGATATGCACAACACCAGCGTACTTACCATCTTTTTGCACAAGTAATTGAGAAATCCCATAGGTCTCTAAAACCTCCATAGCATCAATAGCCATAGCGTCTTCTTCGATACGTTTTGGATTGGCACTCATAATATCTTTAGCAGTTAAGTCGCTAAAGTTGTCCACTTTACTTAGCATTCGTCTTAAATCACCATCAGTAATTATTCCGACAATTTTATGGTTTTCAGTAACAGCTGTAACACCTAGCATTTTTTCAGAAATTTCAACAATTACCTGTTTAATGTTAGTGTCTAAAGTAACTTCTGGTTTTTGATTAACAGAAGAAATATCCTGAACTCTTAAATATAATTTTTTACCTAATGCACCACCTGGATGGTATTTAGCAAAATCTTTGCTAGAAAACCCTCTTAATTCTAAAAGGCTAACCGCTAATGCGTCACCTAATACTAGTTGTGCAGTAGTACTGGTTGTTGGTGCTAAATTGTTTGGGCAAGCTTCTTTCTCTACAAATGCATTTAAAACAAAATCCGCTTGCTGGCCTAAAAATGAATCTTTATTACCAGTTATAGCAATCATTTTATTTTTTGCATTTTTAATTAATGGTACCAAAACTTTAATTTCTGGTGTGTTTCCACTTTTAGAAATGCAAATCACCACATCATCCTGAAGTATTAAACCTAAGTCACCATGTATAGCATCTGCAGCATGCATAAATACAGCAGGAGTACCAGTCGAGTTTAGTGTAGCCACTATTTTTGTTGCTATAATAGCACTTTTTCCTATTCCAGTAATTATGACTCTACCCTTAGAATTATAAATCAATTCCACAGCTTCAGCAAAGTCGTTATCAATTAAATTTGATAAATTTAATATGGACTGTCCTTCAAGTTTAATAGTTTCTTTGGCACTACTAATAATGGAAGCTTTTGTTTTCAATGTGTTTATTTTTTTTGGTTTATAAAGATTTTACTATCTTTAGTCTTAATCTAAATCACCTTAAGATTATTAGATTAATAATTTCGACAAATTTAGCGAAAAAATTGAGAGGGGAATTCAATTCTTAGCAACTATTTATAGTTTGTCAAAAGTATGTAAGTGTAAATAATTAATTAAATACGAAAGTTATACATAGTGAAAAGCGATTTGCATTCAGCACTAAAAAAATACTTTGGCTTTGGCGAGTTTAAAGGACTTCAAGAACAAGTCATTAAAAGTATCCTAGAACAAAAAAATACATTTGTAATAATGCCTACAGGTGGTGGTAAAAGTTTATGCTACCAATTACCTGCGTTAATGCAAGAAGGTACAGCTATAGTTGTGTCTCCTTTAATTGCTTTAATGAAAAATCAGGTTGATGCAATTAGAGGTGTCTCCAATGAAAATGGTGTGGCTCATGTTTTAAATTCATCTTTAAATAAGACCGAAATTAAACAAGTCAAAGAAGACATTACAAATGGTATTACAAAATTATTATATGTAGCACCAGAATCCTTAACTAAAGAAGAAAATGTAGAGTTTTTGCGTACCGTAAAAATTTCTTTCATGGCAGTGGATGAAGCCCATTGTATTAGTGAATGGGGTCACGATTTTAGACCAGAATACCGTAATTTAAGATCTATAATTAGACGTATAGGAGATAATATTCCTATAATTGGTCTAACAGCTACAGCAACACCTAAGGTACAAGAGGATATCCTGAAAAACTTAGGGATGAATGACGCTAACACTTTTAAAGCCTCATTTAATAGACCTAATTTATATTACGAGATACGTCCAAAAACTAAAAACGTAGACGCTGATATTATTCGCTTTGTAAAGCAAAACGAAGGTAAATCCGGAATCATTTATTGTTTAAGTCGTAAACGTGTAGAGGAGTTGTCTCAAGTCTTACAAGTTAATGGTATTAAAGCGGTACCATATCACGCAGGTTTGGATGCTAAAAAAAGATCCAATCACCAAGATATGTTTTTAATGGAAGACATTGACGTTGTAGTTGCAACCATAGCTTTTGGTATGGGAATAGACAAACCAGATGTAAGATTTGTAATTCATCACGATATTCCTAAAAGTATAGAAAGCTATTACCAAGAGACTGGTCGTGCAGGACGAGATGGAGGAGAAGGGCATTGTTTAGCTTATTATGCCTATAAGGATATAGAAAAGTTAGAGAAGTTTATGTCAGGTAAACCTGTAGCAGAGCAAGAAATTGGTCAAGCACTATTGCAAGAGGTTGTCGCTTTCGCGGAAACTTCAATATCAAGACGTAAATTTATATTGCACTATTTTGGTGAATCATTTGATAACAAAACAGGTGAAGGTGGAGACATGGATGATAATATGCGTCATCCAAAGGAAAAACAAGAAGCTAAAGATGATGTAAAACTTGTCCTAGAAATTGTCGATGCTACCAATGAGAAATATAAGGCTAAAGAGTTAGTAAACGTTATTGTAGGTAAATCTAACGCGTTAATCAGCTCTCATAAAACCGACGATCAACCCTTTTTTGGTAAAGGAAAAGATAAAGATAAATCCTATTGGATGGCTTTAACACGACAAATATTAGTATCAGGATCTTTAAAAAAGGATATTGAAACCTATGGTGTTATTAAGCTTACAGATAAAGGAAGGGATTTTATAAAAAATCCTGAATCTTTCATGATGACTAAAGATCATGAGTTTGGTGACGAGTCAGACAATACTATAATCACTGCAGAAAGTGGTGGTGGAGCAGTAGTGGATGAGGCATTAATGAAAATGCTTAAAGACTTAAGAAAAACTAATGCTAAAAAATTAGGTGTACCTCCTTTTGTAATATTTCAAGATCCATCCTTAGAGGATATGGCTTTAAAATATCCAGTATCTGTGGAAGAGTTATCTAACGTTCATGGTGTTGGAGAAGGGAAAGCTAAAAAGTATGGTAAAGATTTTGTCGCGCTTATTGCAAGATATGTAGAAGATAACGACGTTGTAAGACCAGATGATTTAGTGGTTAAATCTACAGGTAGCAACTCTGCACTTAAATTATATATCATACAAAATGTGGACAGAAAATTACCATTAACAGATATTGCATCTGCTAAAGGAATGGAAATGTCTGCATTTATTAAAGAAATGGAAGCTATTGTCTTTTCAGGGACAAAATTAAATATTAATTATTGGATTAACGATATTTTAGATGAAGACCAACAAGAAGAAATCCATGATTATTTTATGGAGTCACAAACAGATAAGATTGACGTTGCAATAGACGAGTTTGATGGAGATTATGATGATGAAGAGTTACGATTATATCGTATTAAATTTATAAGTGAAGTAGCAAACTAAATATAATACCAAAAAAACACTTTATTAAAGACCTAACAAGTTAATTTGTTAGGTCTTTTTTGTTTTCTTCTGCTATTTGTAATTCATCTAAACCTTCTATGGTAAGCGGTGTAAAAGTAATGGCGTGTTTTTTTACTTGTAGTGTTATATTTTTAATTGCAGATCGTTTGATGTTTTCGGCAGCTTCTTTTTCAATTTCAAAATCTATTCTAGTAACATAACCATCAAAAACACCCATGTTTTCAGACTCAAACTCATCCATGTCTGATTTTAAATCTAAAGTATGATCGTTGTTAACCATTAAAAGTCTAGCGCCTTTTTTTGCTTTAATATTTAGTTTTCCAACAATAAAAGTTTGTAAAAAATAATAACCACCAAGCTCTGCATAACCTGCATAAATCACATTTTGATCTGCAATACCTACAGGTTGGTCTTCACTATGCTTTAAAATAGCCTCAATATAATTGGTATCAGCTAATTGGTTGTTTTTTGATTTTTTATCATTACCTCCAAATAGCTTATTAAATACACCCATAATAATTTTTTATTTTTTCAAATCTAACAAAATTTAGTAAAATAGGATTGGATAAAAAAATCATCTGTCATTACTTATTACTTTTAACTTCTTTATATCTTTGCAGTTCATTAAAAAACAATGTAATGCAAGACGGTTTATACGCAAAATTTAATACGAATAAAGGCGAAATTTTAGTCGCTTTAGAATTTGAGAAAACTCCTGGAACAGTTGGTAACTTTGTTGCTTTAGCTGAAGGTAACATGGAAAACGATGTTAAACCACAAGGGACACCTTATTACGATGGATTAAAGTTTCATAGAGTAATTGATAATTTTATGATCCAAGGAGGTTGTCCACAAGGTAGCGGATCAGGTAATCCAGGATATAAGTTTGATGACGAGTTTCACCCAGATTTAAAGCATAGTGGACCTGGAATATTAAGTATGGCAAATGCTGGACCTGGTACTAACGGAAGTCAGTTTTTTATTACTCATGTTGCTACAGATTGGTTAGATGGTAACCATACTGTTTTTGGAAACGTAGTAAAGGGACAAGACATTGTTGATGCTATTGCACAAGGAGATAAGATTGAAACTTTAGAAATTGTTAGAGTTGGTGCTGATGCAGAAAACTTTAATGCAATTGAAGCCTTTAGAACATTTGAAGGTGCAAGAGAAAAACGTGTAGCTGCAGAACGTGAAGCTAAACGTGCAGAATTAGATAAATTAGCTGCAGGTTTTGAAGAAACTAAAAGCGGTTTACGTTACCAAATTATCCAAAAAGGTAGTGGTAAAAAAGCTGAAAAAGGTAATCAAGTTTCTGTACACTATAAAGGACAATTAGCAGATGGAACTGTTTTTGATAGTTCTTACAAGCGTAATCAACCTTTAGATTTTCAAGTAGGAGTTGGTCAAGTTATTTCTGGATGGGATGAAGGGATTCAATTATTACAAGTTGGTGATAAAGCCCGTTTTGTTATACCTTCAGATTTAGGTTATGGATCAAGAGGTGCAGGAGGAGCAATTCCACCAGATGCTGTACTTGTATTTGATGTAGAACTTGTAGACGTTAAATAATAATTAATTATTTATTTATTGTTCTATTTAGATATTCTAAAACAAAAATTATAAATATTTAAAACCTCAAAAGAGTAATATCTTTTGAGGTTTTTTAATTAAATTAATCCAATGTTAGATCAAAAATTAGAAAGGTTAAAATATCCTATCGGAAAATTTGAATGTCCATCAACAATAACGGAAGCGACTATTGATGCTTGGTTATCTATACTAAAACATTTTCCAAATAGGTTGGAGCAGTTGGTGATTAACTTGTCAGACAAGCAATTAGATACACCTTATAGGTTAGGAGGCTGGACTATTAGACAAGTAATACACCATATTGCAGACAGTCACCATCATAGTTATATAAGATTTAAATGGGCAATGACAGAAGATAACCCAGTAATAAAAGCCTATGATGAAAACACTTGGGCTTCTCAGCATGATTATAATCAGCCAATAGCGCTATCTCTATTACATATTAAAGTAGTACATGCTAAATTGGTGTATTATTTAAAAGGCTTAACAGCAGAACAATTGCAACGTACCTTTATTCATCCGGAAAACAATCAAATGATAGCTTTAGATAAAAATTTAGGTAATTATGCTTGGCATAGTAATCATCATTACGCGCATATAGAAGGTGTATTAAAAAGTAAAGGCTGGATTTAGATTAATAATTGTTTGTTTTGACTTAAAATTAGTTTTATTTTAAAGTCCTAAATTAAATTATAACCAAGGGTAATTATGAGCACTATTCAATTTGAAGATTTTACCAAAGTAGATTTACGTGTAGGTACCATTTTAGAAGTTAATGATTTTCCAGAAGCCAAAAATCCTGCGTATCAATTAACCATAGATTTTGGAGGTTTGGGAGTTAAAAAAACTAGCGCACAAATTACAACGCTTTATAAAAAAGAAGACTTACTAAATAGGCAAATTGTTGCAGTGGTAAATTTTCCGCGTAAGCAGATTGCAAAATTTATGAGTGAGTGTTTAGTATTGGGAGCTGTTAATGCTAAAGATGTTATTTTGTTAAATCCAGAAACCAAAGTTCCTAACGGAACTTCTGTATCATAGTAGTATGGTTAAGATATTTGAATAAAATAGTATTACATACCGTTAGGATTTATATTCAATTAGGATTGTTTTTTTACTATAAAAAAATAATTGTAAACGGAAAAAAAGCATCCCAAAAGACCAACCCGTTTTATTTTTATCCAATCATCAAAATGCGTTAATAGATGCTTTGCTATTGGCTACAAAGTCTGGACGCTTAAGTTATTTTTTAACTAGAGCTGGTGTTTTTAAAAAACCATTTGTTAGTAGGTTATTGCATAGCTTGCATATGCGACCAATTTATCGTGTTAGAGATGGCTGGAGCACGATTGCAAAAAATAAATCTGTTTTTAGTAATACTGTTAATTTGTTACATGATAACAAAGCAGTGACTATTTTTCCAGAAGGAAATCACAATTTAGAAAGACGAGTTAGACCACTAAGTAAGGGGTTTACAAGAATTATTTTAGAACATAGACAAACGTATCCTAAGCAGTCAATACATTTAATTCCAGTGGGTTTAAATTACCAAGCGCCTAAAGCAATGGGTAGTACTGTTTCTATTTGTTTTGGAAAAGCTTTAGCGTCTAAATCTTATAATCATTTAGACGATTTTATTGCGACTAAACAAATTAAACAGGATGTTTTTAATTCTTTAATAAGCTTAACGACTCACATACCACAAAGTAATTATGCTTCAATAGTAGAAAAACTTAATAAGTTAAATGTGGATTTTACCAATCCCAACATTGTTAATCGTTGTATTGTAAGTCAGTTTAAAACATGTCAAGTTAAGCGTGTAAAACAGTCTAATTTTAAAGTCTTAATAAAGCCAATCCTTTATTTGTTATTATGTGTGCCTATTCTGGTTTGGAGACATAATATAAAACCAAAAATTAAGGAAGCTGAGTTTTTATCTACCTTTAGGTTTGCCATAAGTATAACTTTAGTACCACTTTGGTTATTTGTAATATCTGCTATTATTTGGCTTGCCTTTAATTTTGTTGCAAGTCTTATATTTATTTTGGGAAGTCTAATTTTAATTTTGATTTACAATAAAGCATAAAAAAACCTTCTCTAAATTTAGAAAAGGCTTTTTTGATATAAGGTGATTTTTATATTAAATATCGTCAAAATCTACATCTGTAAATCTACTTTCAGCACTTGGTGTTTCAGACGTTTCAGTCTTAGCTTCGGAAGCAGGAGTAGCTGGAGTATCATATTCTTTTTTGAAATCTTTTTGGTGACGTTCGCTAATAACTTCATCTCCTTTTTCGTTGATGATGTAATCTGTCATTTCTTTTAAGATGTCATTAAACTCACTAAAGTCTTCTTTATATAAGTAAATTTTATGTTTTTTATAATGAAATGATCCATCGTCATTTGTAAACTTTTTACTTTCTGTAATAGTCAGGTAGTAATCATCTGCTTTAGTAGCTCTTACATCAAAAAAATAAGTTCGTCTTCCTGCTCTTAATACTTTCGAAAAAATTTCTTCCTTCTCCATCATCTCGTTATTATGCATAATCCTTGATTTGTGTTGTTAGTTAATTCGTAAACTCAAAAGTCAAAAAAAGTTGAATGAAACAACATTTTAGTGTAAATCTTTTTACTTAGTTGTTTTTAAATACAGTTCTTTGTAATAACCATCAGTGTTTATAAGGTTTTCATGTGTACCTGATTGTACAATTTGACCATCGTCTAAAACTATAATTTGATCTGCATTTTTAGCAGAAGAGATTCTGTGACTTACAATTATGGTTGTTTTTCCTTTAGTAATTGTTTTTAAGTTATTTAAAATCTTCTCTTCAGTTTCAGTATCAACTGCAGATAAACAGTCATCAAATAACATGATTTGAGGCTTTTTAATAATAGCTCTAGCAATGGATACACGTTGCTTTTGTCCTCCAGATAGTGTGATGCCTCGCTCACCTAAAACAGTGTCGTATTGTTTGTTAAATTTGATTATGTTTTTATGCACTTGTGCTAATTTAGCAGCATCTATAACCTCTTGATCTGTAGCGTTTTCTTTACCAAACTTGATGTTGTTATTAATGGAGTCGCTAAACAAAAAGGCATCTTGTGGTACATAACCTGTAGCGTCCCTTAGACTATATAAGTTTAGGGTTTCAATAGGTTTTTGATCTATTAAAATAGTGCCTGAGTCTACGTCGTACAAACGTCCTACTAAATCTAAGATTGTAGATTTTCCGGACCCTGTTTTTCCTATAACAGCCAAAGTTTGACCTGTATTTACCTTAAAACTAACATTTTTCAAGGCTTGTATGTTGGTGTCATCATAGGTAAAAGACACATTTTTAAATTCTATTTCGCCATTAATTTCTGATAATTCAGCGTTGTTATTTTGTATTTCTGGTTCGGTTTTTAAAAACTCATTAATTCTATTTTGAGAAGCTTCTGCTTCCTGTACAATAGAGGTTACCCAACCTACAGTTGCAACTGGCCAAGTTAGAAGGTTGACGTACATAATAAATTCAGAAATTGTACCTAAGCTAATTTCGCCATTCATATATTGTCTACCTCCAATATATATAACTAACACGTTGCTTAACCCAATAAGCAAAATCATCATCGGAAAAAATAACGCTTGTATACGTACTAAACTTAATTGTTTCTCTTTGTTGGTTTCTGATAATTCATCAAAATTAGCTGAGGTTTGTGGCTCTATACCATAAGCCTTAATTACAGAAATTCCACTAAAAGTTTCTTGAGAAAACGTGGATAGTTTGGATAAGTATTGTTGTACAATGGTACTACGTTTATGTATTTCTGAGCTAATTTTATAAATAATTATTGATAAAATTGGTAGCGGAATAATTGTGTAAAGCGTCAACATTGGTGCTTGTCTAAACATAAAAACTAGAGCTACAATAAATAATGTTAAGGTATTAATACTATACATAATTGCAGGACCAGTATACATACGTACTTTGGTCACGTCCTCACTAATACGATTCATTAAATCACCAGTCCTATTTTTTTTATAGAAATTTAAAGATAGTTTTTGGTATTGTTGGTAGATTTCGTTTTTTAAATCATATTCAATATAACGCGATACATTAATTATTGTTTGACGCATCCAGAAGGTTAATATACCAGACAATATTGCAGAACCTACCAAAAATAAAATGTACTTCAATAGTTTGGCTTTGTAAGCAACCTCACTACTTTCTGGATTTTGTAATTGGTCGTTAACCACGTCTATAATAGAACCTATAAATTTGGGAACAAATACAGTAAATAGTTTAGAAACGATAGTAATTAAAACACCAATTATAATTTGTGTTCTATATTTGTAAAAGTATTTGTTAAGATGTTGTAATTCTTTCATTTAAATGAAAACCTAAGTTTAAAAAGTTTTTAACAATTTCACATTTTAACATGCTAATTATTGTTTTAATATTAATTATAAGCTAATTTCGCATGCTGAAATTACAAATAGTGTAATTTCAATACATTAATTAAATGTCAACTAAATGGTTTCAGAAGTAATCAACACTAATCAATTATCAAAAGCAGATCCTGTTTTTGGACAATTATCATTTGATAATCACGAACAAGTCGTTTTTTGCAACGACAAAGATACAGGATTAAAAGCAATAATTGGAATACATAACACAGTTTTAGGACCTGCTTTAGGAGGTACTAGAATGTGGCAATATGCTAACGAATGGGAAGCTGTTAATGACGTTTTACGTTTGTCTAGAGGTATGACCTTTAAGTCAGCAATCACAGGTTTAAACCTTGGTGGTGGAAAAGCAGTAATTATTGGTGATGCTAAAACACAAAAAACGCCAGAATTAATGAAGCGTTTTGGAGAGTTTGTGCACAGCTTAAGCGGAAAGTACATTACTGCAGAAGATGTAGGAATGGAAACTGCAGATATGGATTTAGTTAGAGAAGTAACACCTTATGTTACTGGTATTTCTGAAGACAAAGGTGGAGCAGGTAATCCATCTCCAATTACAGCTTATGGTGTTTTTATGGGAATGAAAGCAGCTGCTAAATTCAAATTTGGTACAGACGTCCTAGAAGATAAAACAGTAATTGTACAAGGTATTGGACATGTTGGAGAATCTTTAGTGGAGCACCTAACAAATGATGGTGCAAAAGTAATTATCGATGATATTAATCAAGAACGTTTAGAGGCAATCAGTAAAAAATACGGAGCATCTATATACAAAGGAAGTAATGTGTATGCAGAGGCTGTAGATATTTACGCACCTTGTGCTTTAGGAGCAACAATTAACGATGCTACGATTAACAGTATCCAAGCTAAAGTTATTGCTGGAGCAGCAAATAACCAATTAGCAGACGAGCTTAAGCATGGTCGTATATTACAAGAAAAAGGTATTGTATACGCCCCAGACTTTTTAATTAATGCAGGAGGAATTATTAATGTTTACGCAGAATTAGAAAACTACGGTAAACAAGAAATAATGAGAAAGACAGAAAACATCTACAATACAACCTTGGAGATTTTAAGTAATGCTGAAACTAATGATATAACAACACATCAAGCAGCGTTAAATATAGCTTTAAGCAGAATTGAAGCTAGAAAAAAAGAAAATCAGCAATAGATATCTTATAAAATAGACTATTTTTGCAAGGCGAAAGCGAAAGCTTTCGCCTTTTTTAATTAATAATTTAAAAGTATTTCAATATAATTGAAATCTAAAGTTCTTTGTAAGTATGCTAAGTAGAAGACATATTCGTGTTAAAGTAATGCAAGTTTTATATGCATTTGATGGTACAGAAAGTGATGATTTTTCTAAAGACCAAAAATTTTTATTATACAGTATAGACAATATGTATAATTTATATTTAATGACACTATCCTTAATGATAGAGGTCGGTAAAAAATCTAAAACGCAGTTAGAAACTATTCAAAAAAAGCATTTAGCTACAGCAGAAGAAAAAAATCCCAACAAAAAATTTATAAATAATCAGGTTCTAGAACTACTGTCTAATAACGTAGCTTTAAAAACAGCTTTTGAAGTCAACAATATTAAAAATTGGCAACTAGATAATGAGTATGTAGATATTATCTATAAAGAAATAATTGCTAGTGATTTATATAAAGAATACATGCAAACTAAATCGTCTACCTTTAAAGAGGATAGAAACTTTATAGTAGATGTATTTAAAGAAATAATAGCTCCTAACGAGAAACTTTACGATTATATTGAAGATAAAAACCTTACCTGGTTAGATGATCTTCCAACAGTAAATACAGCTATTTTAAAATTACTTAGAAAAATTAAAGAAACATCAGACGAGCGTTTCCTTACCCCTAAGTTGTACAAAGATATCGAGGATAAACAATACGCAATTAACTTGTTTAAAAAAACAATGTTAAACCAATCCAAATTAAGCGAAGAAATAGCTAATAAAACTAAAAATTGGGATACAGAACGTATCGCAACTATAGACATGGTTTTATTAAAAATGGCTATTTGCGAGTTAACTAGTTTTCCATCAATTCCGACTAAAGTAACAATTAATGAATACCTAGAAATTGCTAAAGAATACTCAACGCCTAAAAGCAGTATTTTTATTAACGGAATTCTAGACAAATTGTTAAAAGAATATCAAGAAGAAGGAAAATTAAATAAAGTTGGTCGAGGATTGATGTAGTCAAAAAATATTATTATTTTTACAAACCAAAAATTAATTTAAGTGGCAGTTTAATAATAAACTACACAAATTCTAAAATAAGTATTATGAAAAAAGTAATGATTCTATTAAGTGCAGTATGCTTAATATCTTTATCATCTTGTAAGCAAGATGCAGCAGCAAAAATTGATGCAAACAATGTAGTAGCAGCTTCTGAGAGAGATGCACAATCAGGTAAGTTACCAGTAATCGAGTTTGATAAAAAAGAACATGATTTTGGTCAAATAGTATCAGGTACACCTCAAGAGACAGTATTTACTTACACAAACAAAGGAGAAGCGCCTTTAGTTATTACAGATATTAAAAGTACTTGTGGATGTACAGTTCCTCAAGATTGGTCTAGAGCACCTTTAGCTGTTGGAGAGTCTGATTCTTTTACTGTTAAATTTAACGGAAAAGGAGCTAACAAAACATCTAAAGTAATTAACATCACAGCTAACACAGCTACTGGTAAAGAGTCTGTAAAAATATCAGCTTTTATTACTCCAGACCCTAACGCACCTGTTAAGCAGGCACCACTTAGAACAAATCCAAATGCTAACCCAGGACCACTTACACAATAATGGAAGGAATTAGCGGATTTTTACCTATAATAGCAATGTTTGCTGTAGTGTATTTCTTTATGATTGCACCACAAATGAAACGTGCTAAACAAGAAAAGCGTTTTGCTTCGGATTTAAAAGCAGGTGATAAGGTAATTACTAAAAGCGGAATGCATGGAAAAATTGCACAGCTTAATGATAAGGATAATAGTTGCGTTATAGAAACTATGTCTGGAAAATTAAAGTTTGATCGTTCTGCTATTTCTATGGAAATGAGTAAATCTTTAAACAAGCCAGCTGTTGAATTAAAAAAGTAATTTACAGCTAGATTAAATATTAAAAGGCGACCATTTGGTCGCCTTTTTTATTTAGCAATTTTTGTACTTATCATGTAAACCCTTATTTTCAATAATCATAGGTGTTATTTTATCTATTCTAGATAGTTTTGTAGTCTCTCTTTTAGCTTCACTTATATAGTTACAGTATTCACGCTGTTTAGATGGTGTTAAAGCTTTAAACGCCTTAAAAAGTGTATTATCTTCTTTAAAAACACTTTGTAATTCATCAGGTATCACAATATCTTTTACTGTAGTTTTAATAGGTTTAATGTTCTTACCATTTTTTTGATTTATTATGGCTTCCTCTATGTAAGACATTAGTAACGTTTCGGATAAATCACTTGTGTCATTAAAACGTAGTTGTCGTAAAGCTTTAGTTTTTCCTTCTTGTGCATTATGTAATACATTTTGTTTGTCAGTCAATAAGCTGCCATTAAAAAACCATAAGCAATAATGGTGTTTAAAAGCACCTAAACCAATCACATTTTTTCCTTCAATCATATAAACAGGAGCATTCCATTTTATAGTTTCTTTTAAGCCAGCCTTTAAAAGTAAGTGTCTTAAATAGTTAAGGGAATCTATAAATTTGGGATGATCTTGTATATACTCTTCTATGGATGATATTTTCTTCATTTGATATTTAAGTTAAATTTTAAAGATAATATTTTTTAAAAGGGTATTCTATTCTATATCAAATAAGTATGATTTTTTATTTAGATTTAGTCTAAATAAACTTTGCGATTATCAAAATGAGATTTATATTTGCGCTTTATTTATAATAAATCTAAATAGTGTCATGTTTAAAAAAATAAGTTTTATACTAATTTTAGCAGTTCAATTATCATTCTCGCAATCCAAAATTACAGGAGCTGTGACTAGTGATTCCGACGAAAAAATTCCATTTGCAACCATCTTATTGGAAGAGATTAATGTTGGAGTGTCAGCTAATGTTGATGGGTTTTTTATCCTTGAAGATGTAAAGGCTGGAAGTTATACTATCAAAGTATCTTCAGTAGGTTATACGTCAATTAAACAAGACATAACTATTACGGATAATGAATCGAAATCTATAGCGTTTAAATTACAATATGATGGCGATTTAGACGAAGTCGAAGTTTTTGGAAGTCGTTTTACTCATCCAGATAAAATTGAGGCTTTAACCAGATTGCCTCTAGCACCTTATGAGCAAATTCAGAGTATTTCTATTATTTCTGAAAAAGTGATTGAACAACAAGGTAATTTAACCATTTCGGATGCTGTAAAAAATGTACCTGGAGTTTATACATTTGCAACCTATGGTAATAAAAGGGAGAGTATGTCTTCTCGTGGATTTAGAGGGATTCCTATTTTAAAAAATGGAGTTAGAGTGCATTCAGATTTTAGAGGTCAAGGGATACTAACCGATATGCAAGGTGTTGATAATATACAAGTCTTAAAAGGTGCAGCATCAGTTACACAAGGTGTTGCTACAGATTTAGGAAGTCCAGGTGGAATAATTAATATTGTAACCAAAACACCTAAATATGAATTTGGAGGCAATGTGTCACTTAGAGGAGGAAGCTTTGGTCAAGCAAGAACAACTTTTGATGTTTATGGACCTTTAACTACATCTAAAACGACTGCATTTAGATTGAATGGTGCATTAGAGCGTGCTGATAGTTATAGAGACGGAATTACTTCTGATAGATTTTATATCAATCCTTCATTTCAATGGAAAACTGATGACAAAACAACCATAACTTTTGAGTTGGATTATTTTGAAGATAGTAGGACACCAGACGTTGGTACTATTAACCTTGGAGATAATGACCAGAATTTGATTTATGATTTACCTTATGATCAATTTTTAGGTTTTGAGAATGATAAATCATTAACAACTAACACAACATATGCAGTTAGATTTGATCGTGAGTTATCAGATAAGTTGAGTCTTAAAGGTGCCTATTATAAGTCAAATTTGGATTTGGATGACAAAGGAGCAAGTCTAGGTAGTGTTGTTAGTGATGTTGATGGTAATGCAATATATAATCAAAAATCTAGAGGTTATTCGGTGTCTACAAGAGCAGATAATAACAGTGTGCTGCAATTTGATTTAGTTGGTGATCAATTAAAAACAGGAACTATTTCTCATACATTTCAAGTTGGTTTTGATTATCGTACGACTAATTATAACACAACTTCGCAAAATGTATCTATTATAGATACTATAGACGTGTTTGCAAGTAATAGTAATAAATTACCAAATGATATTACACTGTCTACACAATCCGCATTAGCTGCAAAGTCTAAAGCTTTTGGTTTTGTTGCTCAGGATGTGGTAACTTTTAATAAATATTTTAAAGGTTTTTTGGGTTTACGTTACAGTAAAACAAGAACAATTACAGACACTGAAACTACCGAAAGTGATGCTTTTAATCCATTAGGAGGTATTATTATATCACCATTAAAAAACATTAACCTGTTTGCTTCTTATACAAACAGTTCGTATCCTAGAACAGGAACTAGATTAGATGTTAATGGTAATGAGTTAGGTAACGAACGTTATGATCAATTTGAAACAGGTATTAAAACTAATTGGTTAAATAGTAGGTTGCGTTTTAACTTAACTTATTTTAAAATAAATAATAAAGACATTAACCTTCCTGTTTATGATATTAACTGGGAAGAAACTGGATATTATGCAAAAGGTGGTAATGATGAGAGAAAAGGTGTTGAAGTGGAATTAAGTGGTCGTGTTTTGGATAACTTGGAAGTAATTACAGGATATTCATACATTGATGCACAATATAAGGAGCATACATCTTATGTCTATGGATCTGCACCATTAAATACACCAAAGCATACTTTTAATATTTATGCTAACTATAGCTTTAAACAACAACTTGAAGGTTTGTCTGTTGGAGGAGGAGTATATTATACTGGCGAACGACCTATTAATGATTGGAGTTCTGGTGCAGTTACTCACCAAGGGATAGTTCCAAATCAAGAGCCTTTTAATGTTGAAGCTTATACACAGGTAAATGCTCAAGTTGCTTATACTTTAAATAACCATTGGAATTTTAGAGTGTTGGTTAATAATGTATTTGATTCAATAGGTTACAACGCTTATAGAACAAGCTATATTAATCAAACAGACCCAAGAAATTTTGCAGGAATTTTGACCTACAAATTTTAAATAAATTGAGTTAGTCTTTAAAGCGTAACACTAAAAATGTTACGCTTTTTTTAGTTTATTATTTTTAATTAAAAATAAATTGAAGCTAACTTATTAAAAATCAATACCGAAAAAAATGACATCAAAAAACAGTACTTTTTTGTTTGTTTAATAGTAAAACTTAAATATATTTGCAATCAGTTTTGGGGAGATACTCAAGCGGCCAACGAGGGCAGACTGTAAATCTGCTGACTACGTCTTCGCAGGTTCGAATCCTGCTCTCCCCACATTTTTAAAAAAGCCTTCTTAAATTTAAGAAGGCTTTTTTTATGCGTTATAAATTTATTTATTTTAAGATATGTCTTAATATAATTTTACAAAAAAAAGCCTTTAACAGATATACTGATAAAGGCTTTTATTTATATAAATAAGTCTATTAAACTTATAATTGCTTTTTATAAATTAAAATTCTACTAAAGCTTTTTTGTAATATTTTAAATCTGATATGTTAGAAGCATTGTCAAGATTTCTAATTAATGAAATCACATACTTTAAACTCTCTATTGGATCTAATTCTGTTTCTGTAACATCTTCTGTATCAGATTCTAATGCTTCATCCTCTAATGGTGTATCCTCTGGTATTGGAATAAGAAAAGAGTCGTTATTTTCGATATGCTCGTAAGTATAACGAAGGACTTTTACTGCCAAAGGGTTTTCTACCTCAATAGTATAAGTTCTTAAAGTTTTAATATCGTCTATTAATGTATCTGAAGTAATACCTGTAGCGTCTAAGTTTTTCAGAATACGGTCTATTACAGTAATGGCTTGTTTATTTTCCAAAGGGTAAGATTAAAATAGGGTTAGTTGCTTTTTGATGCAAATTTAATTTTTTTGTCCTTAGAAAAAATCAATTGTAGATGTTTATTTTAAAATTAATGATAAAACTTTATCTCGTTTTAAATTATCTGTGTTTTTTCCAGTATTGCTTACCATAACCACAAAAAATTTCTTCACCAGAAACAATCTGTTTTGTTGCTATAATACAAACATTGCCATCATCGTCTAAACCTATTTTAGCATTGTTTTTTAATGGACTATTGTTTTTACCTT
Organism: Olleya sp. KJ81-1; assembly: GCF_055808135.1. Classification (NCBI taxonomy): domain Bacteria; kingdom Pseudomonadati; phylum Bacteroidota; class Flavobacteriia; order Flavobacteriales; family Flavobacteriaceae; genus Olleya; species Olleya sp. KJ81-1. The sequence continues at coordinate 281,688 of NZ_CM147854.1, forward strand.
TACTATCGTTTGCATATTTAGCAAAACAGTCGGTATGCATACTATCCATGATGCGACCATCTAATAAATTAATAAAATAACGATATAGGTTTTGTTGTACTCTGCTTGCTGCTTCTGATGCATCAAGAATTTCTCCTTTAAAAATAGAAATAATTTCATCTTTATATATATCTATAGCAGTATATAACCCATTACCTGCTTCATGTATCTGAGAGGTTTTGACATATAAATAGTCTGCTTCTAAAGCGTCAATAGTATTGTTTTGTGTAGGTGTTGTTTTGATAATTAAATATAGTTAATTTAAACTGTTTTAAGATAAAAAAACAACTTATAAATTAATAGTCATTAAAGATAATGCTTTGTAAAAACCTAAGCTATAAAATTATAGCTTAGGTTTATATTGCTTTTGTACTGTATAGCTATTTAAAATATGGTATATCCAAAAATTACAGCTATTGATTTGTAATCAGAAGTCCAGGAAAGGTCATTACCAAAAAACTGTCTATTAGTTTGGTATCTTATTTCTAAACTATATTTGTCATTATGTTTGTAACCTAATCCAAAAGCTGCATTTGGTCTAGTTTCAATCTCTAAAGGTGATAATTTAGAGCCATCTTTTCTTTCAAATTCTATTATGGAATTTGTCCCTAAATCAATAACGTATGAGGCGTTTAAAAATATTTTAGAATCATTATTTAAAAAGAAATAATGTCTTAGCCCTAAAGGAATTTCAATAGAACTATATTTAATCGAAGTGATTAAAATGCCTCCAGATACTTCTCTTACATTTGAGGTTTTTTCTATATTAAAATTTTGGTATGTTGGCTCAACTATAACAGCCCATTTGTTTTTGTTGTAAGGAAGTATAAATTCTGCTTCTAATCCAATTGCAAAACCTGTTTTACTACCAAAGTCAGTGTCTTTATTGTCAGTATTGTCGTGTTGAAAAGCAAGTGATGTATTTCTTACTTGAGGTCTAATGTTTAAATTAAACAAATCCTTTTTACTTTGATCAAAGACTTTATACTCTAAGTTATTGCACGTGTTATATTTTTCGAAAAAGTTAACTAACGATTGTTCTTTGTATTTTAAATTTTCAATGTCACTTAATTCAAATGTTGAACATTTTAAATCATTCCATAACTGTTGTCTAAACCTATTGTTTGTATTAACTTTATTGTAATCAGATTTATAAGATTTGTAAATTAACTGCTCGATGTCGCTATTATTTTTACTGTAAAAATATCGTGATAGATTGTTGTCTACATATTGAAATAACATAAATTCTCCTTCAACTAATACTTTTAAAAAAGTTCTTCTTCCTTAAAAATAGGTCTTTTATTATTACTTAATTTTTCAAGTTTATTACTAGATCTATCAATATCAACTTTTGCTCGTATGTATTTTATGTCGTCATTAATATTAAACTCCTTAACTGTTGTTATTGAGGCTGTTTGGTAATCACTATTTTCTGATAATCTATATTCAAATTCAGTTGGATTATTTTTCCAGTCAATATTTTTAATTTGGCAAATAATTTTTTGATTAGCATTATTTATGTAGTAGCCATTATTAAAAGTGATTTGTGAATAGCCACTTAGACTTAAAATAGTGGTCAAAAAAATAGTAAATGTTTTTTCATTGGTTCGGTTTTTTAATTTAATTATTTGGTTTATAGCGAATTGATTTTGAAAAAAAATAATTTTCCATCTAAACTAAAATATATTAAATTATTAGAACACCAAAGGGTTACAAAACAAAAAGCCAAAACATTTGTTTTGGCTTATTGTTACAATGAAAATTATAAGTTTACTCCTCCTCTAAAGCTATTTTATTTACTTGAAACGTCATGGTAGGTATTGGTCCTGTGATTTCGTTTATCCTAGAATTAGTGTAATATAACTCATTATTAAAAATACTAAAAGTATCTGCCCAACGGACTAAATCGCCTTCAACTACTGTTGTTGTTTGACCATCTGGAGTTCTTTTTATAATAGCATTATTTTCTAAATCTGCGTAATATAAATTGGCATATTTGTCAAATATCATTCCGTCAGGAGCAGCTGTTTTGGCTATAGTTTCTACTCCAACTTCAATAGCTTTATCACTTCCATTAATCAATAACGTCGTAGGTATAGCATATAAAGTATAGCCAGTTAAAGCATGATAGTACAGTTTATTATCTAATGGATTTAGTGCTATACCATCAGAATGAACGGTATTTTTCCACTGTGTACCATTAATAGTTAGATGGTCTGTCTCAGAGGCTGTAGAGCTGTGGTCTGTTAATACACGTTTAAATAATCCACTTTCTAAATTTAAAACTAACAAACCTGCATGTCCAGAATCTGTAAAATAAGCCATGTTATTTTCTCTATCAATGCGTACATCATTTATGTAAGAGTCTTTAAAAAATACGGCATCAGTCAAGGTGTAGACCTTTTGCAAACTGTTATTGTCTAAATTAAATACAAACAGCTTTGGGTTTGATAGTACACCTTTAAAAAATGGATTTCTAGTATCTACTACAAACAGTTGATTTTTAGAAGCTACAACAGATTGCACAGCTACAAAAACAGAATCTGATATTTTAGCATCAGTGGTCCAACTGTTCCATTTTTGATTTGGATAAGCCATGGATTGTTGGCCAATTACTTCTGTGACAGAATGTTTAACTGTAGGTCTCCAACGCGGAAAGTTAACAAAAACACGACCAGAATCGCTTACTGTAACACCTGTAACTTGTTGACCTGTAAATTCTGCTACTTTGGTAACTTTAATGCTATCTTGCTTTATGGCTTGGTTTACGGTATCTATTGTTGTTTTAGTTTTATCCGTTTTACAGGCTATAAGACTAAACGTAATAAAGGTTAAAAGAAATAACTTTTTCATAGTTGTTTATTTTACTTGTTTTGTTCTGCAGTAATTTCGGCAATCTTGCAAATCACTTCTGTTGCTTTTATCATACTTTCCACAGGAACATACTCATAACGTCCATGAAAATTATGTCCTCCAGCAAAGATGTTTGGACAAGGTAAGCCCATGTAACTTAATTGCGATCCGTCTGTACCACCACGAATGGCTTTAATCAATGGTTTGATATTTAATTGCTTCATAGCTTCTTCTGCAATATCAACAATATGCATTACAGGTTCCACTTTTTCTTTCATATTAAAATATTGATCTTTAATTTCAATAGTCACAACTTCTCTTTCATATTGCTCATTAAGCTCATCGGTTAGTTTTTGCATCATTTCTTTTCTAGCTTCAAAATGACCTAAATCGTGATCTCTAATAATGTATTCTAAAACAGTTTCTTCAACTTCTCCAGAGATAGAGTACAGGTGGAAAAATCCTTGGTAACCTTCAGTATGTTCCGGAGTTTCTAATCTTGGCAACGAGTTGATAAACTCTGTAGCAATGTACATTGAGTTAACCATTTTACCTTTAGCATAACCTGGATGTACAATTTTTCCTTTTACTTTTACAACTGCTCCTGCAGCATTAAAGTTTTCGTATTCTAATTCTCCAATTTGGCTACCATCCATGGTGTAAGCCCAATCTGCACCAAATTTTTCGACATCAAATTTATGTGCACCACGACCAATTTCTTCATCAGGTGTAAAACCAACTCTAATTTTTCCGTGTTTGATTTGTGGGTTAGCAACAAGATATTCCATTGCAGATACAATCTCTGTAATACCAGCTTTATCATCTGCTCCTAAAAGTGTTGTTCCGTCTGTTGTAATTAATGTTTGACCTTTGTATAACAGTAGGTCTTCAAAATAATCAGGAGATAATACAATGTTTTCTGCTGCATTTAAAACAATATCTTTTCCATCATATTTATCAATAATTTGAGGCTTTACATTAGCACCTGTAAAATCTGGAGTTGTATCAAAATGAGAAATAAATCCAAGAGTTGGCACATCATGATCCACATTACTAGGTAAAGTTGCCATTATATAAGCGTGCTTGTCTATGGTAACATCTTCTAGACCAATAGCTTTTAGCTCGTCTACTAATGCATTTGCTAAATCCCATTGTTTAGCAGTACTAGGTGTTGTGTCGCTTGCTGGATCAGACTCAGTATCCACAGTTACATAACCTACAAATCTTTTAATTATATCTTCTTTTGAAATCATTTTCCTTTAACTTTTAATTCAGGGTATAAAGTTACAATTATTAAGTTTTTTAGCTTTTGAATTGCTCATTTTTTTAATTAGAATTACTTTTGTGCAAACCTATTAAGATGTACAAATCCCTTCTAAGACCTTTATTTTTTAGTTTCGATCCTGAAAAAATCCATCATTTCACATTTTCATTAGTAAAAGTAACGTCTAAGATTCCAGGTATGGCGTCATTGTATAGACGTTTGTATACTATTGAAGATCTTAAATTAGAACGAAAACTTTTCGGTTTAACCTTTAAAAACCCAGTCGGATTAGCAGCAGGTTTTGATAAAAATGCGGTGTTGTATAATGAATTGGCAAACTTTGGTTTCGGTTTTATAGAGGTTGGTACTGTTACGCCAAAAGGTCAGGTTGGTAATCCAAAAAAACGTCTGTTTAGGCTAAAAGACGATCAAGGGATTATTAACAGAATGGGCTTTAATAACGAAGGTTTAGAACAAGCTATTATTCAACTTAAAAAAAATAAAGGAAAACTTATTATTGGTGGTAATATTGGGAAAAATACACAAACTAAGCCTGAGGATTATACCAAAGATTATTTAGAGTGTTTTAACGGTTTACATCCTTACGTAGATTATTTTGTACTTAATGTAAGTTGCCCAAATGTGGGTAGCCATGCTAAATTAAACGATAAAGACTATTTGTTAGAGCTTATAAGTACTGTGCAAAAAGCTAATAACACGTTTGAAAAACAAAAGCCAATCTTACTTAAAATTGCACCAGATTTAAATACTATTCAATTAGATGAAATTATCGAGCTAATTGCCGAAACTAATTTAGATGGTGTAATTGCAAGTAATACGTCTGTGGATCGCTCTAATTTAAAAGCTTCCGCAGAACGCTTAGCCGAAATAGGTAATGGTGGTGTTAGCGGACAACCAGTTAAAGATAAATCTACTAAAGTGATTAAATACCTTGCAGATAAAAGCAATAAAGCCTTCCCAATTATTGGCGTTGGAGGTATCCATTCTGGACAAGATGCTTTAGATAAGATTCAAGCAGGAGCGGACTTAGTCCAAATTTATACAGGTTTTATTTATGAAGGACCAAGTCTTATTAAAAAAATTAATAAAGCTATTTTAAACAAAGGGTAAATGAATTACGAAATACTTTTCGGATTTATTTTAGCCACAACAGCATTAGCTTTATCACCAGGACCTGATAATATTTACGTTTTAATGCAAAGCATTACTAATGGACGTAAATATGGTATAGCGACCGTTTGTGGTTTAATTTCTGGTTGTTTAGTGCATACTACTTTAGTTGCTTTTGGAGTGTCTGCTATTATAAAAGAAAGTGATACGTTGTTTTTTATAATCAAGAGCTTAGGTGCAATATACCTACTATACTTGGCTTTTAAAGTTTTTAAAAGTGATGCAACTGTGAGCTTAAGTAATGATGCTGCTCCAAAAAAAAGTATGATGCAATTGTTTAAACAAGGTGTTATCATGAATGTCTTAAATCCTAAAGTGTCTATTTTCTTTTTGGCCTTTTTTCCTGCTTATTTATTTAGCAAAACTATAAGTACGGTCACGCAGTTTTATGTTTTAGGTCTATTGTTTATGGCTACGTCTTTTATGGTTTTTGCATTAATCGCAATTTTAGCAGGATTTATTTCGGATTACTTAAAACAGAGTAAAAATATCGGGTTGGTTTTAAAGTGGTTACAGATTGTTGTGTTTATTGGAATAGCTATTTTTATATTCCTTTCAGAAAATTAAACTACTTTTATAGAAGAATTAAATTTTAAAATGTCAAATCAAGTAAAAGTTATAGAATGTCCAAGAGATGCCATGCAAGGCATTAAACAGTTTATACCTACAGATCAAAAAGTGCAATACATACAATCGTTGCTTCGTGTTGGTTTTGATACAATTGATTTTGGAAGCTTTGTATCTCCAAAAGCAATTCCGCAAATGGTGGATACTGCAGAGGTATTATCTAAACTAGATTTAAGTACTACTAGTAGTAAATTGTTATCTATTATAGCAAACTCTAGAGGTGCAGCAGACGCTTGCAAACACCCAGAAATAGACTATTTAGGTTATCCGTTTTCTATCTCAGAAAATTTTCAAATGCGTAACACGCATAAGACTATAGCACAATCAATCGTATTACTTCAGGATATTTTAAATCAAGCAGATGCAGCTAATAAACAAGTTGTAGTCTATATATCCATGGGATTTGGTAATCCTTATGGAGATCCATGGAATGTAGAAATAGTAGGAGAGTGGACTGAGCGTTTAAGTAAAATGGGAGTAAAAATTTTATCATTAAGTGATACTGTCGGAACCTCAAATCCAGAAAATATAGAGTACCTCTTCTCTAATTTAATTCCGCATTATAAGGAAATCGAGTTTGGTGCACATCTACATACCACACCAGATTCTTGGTTTGAAAAAATTGACGCTGCTTACAAAGCAGGCTGTAAACGTTTTGATGGTGCAATCCAAGGTTTTGGTGGCTGTCCTATGGCTAAAGACGATTTAACAGGTAATATGCCAACCGAAAAAGTGTTATCCTATTTAACTTCAAAAAAGGTTAATAATTTAAATGCGATGTCTTTTGAAAGTGCTTACAATGAGGCTTCTAAAATATTTAAAGCTTACCACTAACCATACTATAACTCATTAACTTTCATTAAAAATGAAAGAACTTTAACAGGTGTAACTTTTTGATTTACATACTGTTAATAGCTTTGCGTGGTTTTAATTTAAATTTATTCTAAATAAACTTGCATGAAATGCTTTTCGTTTTTATTTTTGCAGTCAAATTGCAAATCTATTTGTAATTAGTCTAAATAACAATTAAACTTAATATAACACAAAAAAATGAAAAAAATCGCATTAGGATTAGCTGCATTTGCTACGTTAGCACTAACGTCTTGTAGCAGTGACGATGACAACAATCAGGTTTTTACTAATAATGTAACAGCTCCAGATACGTATACGTTTGAAAGAGATGGAAACTCGACAGTTAGCTTTGGTGGTCAAACAACACGTATCCAAATGGCTCAAGAAATTGTTTCAGGTATGGTAGACCCTTCTAATACAGAAGCTATTCTAGATAACATGTTTGCACACGTGCAAGATGCTAACGATTTTTCAGACGCAAATTTAAACGCATCAGATAAAAACGTAAGAAGTAAAATTGCAGCCTCTACAGATTTTTATTCAGCAAACACAACAGATGCCAATAACATCAAAGCGACTTTTGATTTTTTTATTGAAGAACAAGTAAATACAGTATTCCCTAATTGGTCAACAACAGCAACAGCAGGAGTTGCAGGACAATTACAGCAAATAGGTGGTGGAGCAACACGTTATGTAAATGACAAAGGTTTAGAGTATAATCAAGCATTTGCAAAAGGTGTAATTGGTGCATTGATGGTAGACCAAATGTTAAATAATTATTTAAGTCTATCTGTTTTAGACGAAGCTGATAACAAAGCTAATAATTCGGCAGGTGTATTAGATGGTACAAATAACTATACTACAATGGAGCACAAATGGGATGAGGCTTACGGTTACTTATATGGTAATGAAGACAATCCAGCTGTACCAGTATACGAAGCAGATAAATTTTTAAGTGAATATGTTGCTAAGGTAAATGAAGATCCTGATTTTGAAGGTATAGCATTAGATATCTATAACGCATTTAAATTAGGTCGTGCAGCAATCGTTGCTAAAGATTATGAATTACGTGATGTACAAGCACAAGTAATTAGAGGAAAAATATCTGCAGTTATTGGTATTAGAGCCATCTATTATTTACAACAAGGTAAAGCTAATTTAGATTTAGATAAGGCATCAGCATTTCATGCATTGTCAGAAGCTTACGGATTTATTTATAGCTTACAATTTACAAGACAACCAGGTACAAACGATCCATACTTTACTAAAGACGAAGTACAACAAATGTTAGATCAGTTAATGTTAGGAGATGGATTTTGGGATGTAACAGCGTCTTCATTAGATGCCATTTCTAATACTATAGCTGCTCAGTTTTATTTTACTGCAGGTCAAGCTAGTAGTTTATAAAATATATAATTTATTATAGCAGTTGTTTATTTAAACTACTGCTATGTTTTATTTTTGCACACTGAAAAAGAAAAATTTTAATTATGAAAAAGTTAGTTTACATCTTTGCTATTATGTTAGTAATAGTAGCATGTTCAGAGTCTGATGACACAGGAAGCAGCACTAGTGCTTCGCCTGATAATTATAATAGAGTTGCTATGCAAACCAACTTAGCAGACAATATAATTATACCAAGGATTCAAAATTTAAAATCAGCTTTACAAACGTTATCTGATGTAAATAATACGTTTACAGCAACGCCAAACCAAGCTAATTTGGATAATATTAGAGCTGCTTTTGTAAGTGCATATAAAGATTGGCAATTAGTAGAGCCTTTTAATATCGGTCAAGCCGAAATATTACAATATAACTTTAAAATGAATGTCTATCCTACAACAGTAGCAGACATTGAAGCTAATATCGCCAACGGAAACTACGATTTATTAGCAGCTGCTAATAATGATGCAGTAGGTTTTCCTGCTGTAGACTACATGTTACATGGTATAGCAGCAACAGATGCAGACATTTTAAATAAGTATACAAATGCAAACTACGTAACATACTTAACAGATTTAATTGCACAAATGAATAGCTTAACACAAAACGTGTTAACGGATTGGACAACAAATTACAGAACTGTATTTATTAACAGTACAGAAAATACAGCATCAAGTGCAGTAAATAAATTTATAAACGACTATATTTTTTATTTCGAAAAAGGATTACGTGCTAATAAGTTTGGTATTCCTGCAGGTGTATTTTCTGCAACGTCACTGTCAGACAAAGCAGAAGCTATTTATAATGGAACAATCTCCAGAGATTTAGCAATTATAGCTTTGAATAATGTACAAAATATCTTTAATGGTAAAGCATCTAGTACAACTCCAACTGGAGAAGGTTTTTATAAGTATTTAGTAGCATTGGACAGAACAGATTTAGCAACATTAATTAATACAAGAATTGATGATGCTAGACAAAAAATACAAAATTTAAATGCGGATTTAAAAACACAAGTTGAAGTTGATAGTGTAAAAATGACTGAAGCGTATGACGCCTTACAATTAGTAGTTATATCTTTAAAAGTAGATATGTTACAAGCTTTTAATGTAAGCGTAGATTATGTTGATGCAGATGGAGATTAATATCAAGTAACAATAATAAATAAAAGGTTGATTTAAAAGAGTCAACCTTTTTTTATATTATGGAATTAAACCTAAAAACATATTTAAACAAAACCACAGATGCAGCTCCTTTGGCTGTGTTCAGGATTGGTTTTGGATTAATGATGTGTTATGGCATGATTCGTTATTGGTTAAAAGGATGGATTGATACGGTTTATGTACAACCTCAATTTCATTTTAAGTATTACGGATTTGATTGGGTTAAATCCTTAGGTGAGTATACCTATTTACTTTTTTTAATATGTGGTTTGTCAGCTTTATTTGTCGCTATTGGTTATAAATACAGATTAGCCATAATTACCTTTTTTATTAGTTTTACTTATATAGAGTTAATCGAAAAAACCACCTATTTAAATCATTACTATTTTATAAGTATTCTTAGCTTTTTAATGTTGTTTTTACCAGCTAATGCTTATTTTTCATTAGATAACTATACATCAAAAATTAGCTATAAAAGTATTCCTAAATGGAGTATAGACGCTATAAAACTACTGTTAGGTATTGTTTATTTTTACGCAGGATTAGCCAAAATAAACAGCGATTGGTTATTAAAAGCCCAACCCTTAAAAATTTGGTTACGCTCTAAATACGACTTACCTATTATTGGCGAAACTATTATGCAGCAAGATTGGTTTCATTATGCTATGAGCTGGTCAGGTATGTTATATGATTTACTAATTCCGTTTTTTTTACTGTACAAACGTACACGATTTGTAGCTTTTATAATGGTCATATTTTTCCATGTATTCACACGTGTTTTGTTTCCTATTGGGATGTTTCCGTTTGTAATGATAGTAAGTGCATTAATCTTTTTTGATGCCTCGTTTCATCATAAAATAATACACAAAATAAAATCGCTGCTTGGCTTTATTTCCGCGAAAGCGCAACCCATAACATTTAAATCAGTTTACACAATAAGGCATCGTAAATTAGTACTACCAATTCTAGGATTATTTTTTGTGTTGCAATTGTTACTTCCGTTTAGATATCTGTTGTATCCAGGCGAATTGTTTTGGACAGAAGAAGGTTATCGCTTCTCATGGCGAGTCATGTTAATGGAAAAAATGGGAAACACAACCTTTAAAATTAAGGACGAACAAGGGAATGCGTTTTTAGTCAATAATGCCGATTTTTTAACTCCTTTACAGGAAAAACAAATGAGTTTTCAGCCTGATTTTATTTTAGAATATGCACATTACTTAGGCAATCATTTTTCTAAACAAGGTTATAAAGGTGTGCAAGTATATGCTAAAAGTTATGTAGCTTTAAATGGACGATTAAGCCAATTATTTATTGACGAAAGCGTAAATTTGTACCAAGAAAAAGAATCGTTTAAACACAAACACTGGATTTTACCATTTACAGATGAAATTAAAGGACTATAACCTATTACTATTATTGATGTTATCTGCTTTTAGCACGTTAGCACAACAGCAAATTTCTGGTACAATTACTAATCAAAATGGCGAGGCACTAAGCGATGTTGGCGTTTATGATACCGTTAAGGGTTTGATAACCAAGTCTGACGTTAACGGTAATTTTAATTTTGAAACTGAAAAAGCAACACTTAATTTAACCTTTTTTAATTACGAATATCAAGTTTTAGAGCAAACAGTGACGTCAACCGAAGCTAAAAACTTAAAAATTATATTACTACCTCTAAGCGAAACAACACTATCTGAGGTAGAAATTACGGTTAGAAAAGCAAAATTATTTAGCCTAAAACAATTAGCAGACGTCGAAGAAACTGCTATTTACGCAGGAAAAAAGACAGAAGTGGTTTTAATAGACCAATCTATGGCTAATCTTGGTGCTAATAATGCCAGACAATTATACAGTCAAGTAGCAGGTTTAAACATTTATCAAAATGACGATGCAGGTTTACAGTTAAATATTGGTGGACGTGGTTTGGATCCAAATCGTACAGCTAATTTTAATACACGTCAAAATGGATACGATATTAGTGCAGATGTACTAGGTTATCCTGAGAGTTATTATACACCAACTGCAGAGGCCTTACAAGAAATACAAATTGTTAGAGGTGCAGCCTCATTACAATACGGAACACAATTTGGTGGTTTGGTTAATTTTAAAATGAAAACTCCAAATAAAGAAAAACCATTAGAGCTAATTACTAGAAACACGGTTGGAAGTAATGGACTATACACCAACTTTACTAGCGCAAGTGGTACTAAAGGTAAGTTTAGTTATTACACTTTTTTTAATTACAAAAAAGGAGATGGGTTTAGACCAAACTCTAATTTTGAATCTAAAAATTTTTACACGCATTTAGGTTATCAATTTAACGATAATACCAAGTTGGAAGGAGAGGTAACGTATTTAAGATACTTAGCTAAGCAAGGTGGAGGACTAAACGATGATCAGTTTGAAGCAGATCCATACCAAAGTAATCGTTCTAGAAACTGGTTTCAGGTAGATTGGTTATTGTATAATTTAAAACTGTCTCATAAGTTTTCTGAAAACACAAACTTTACATTTAATGCTTTTGGATTAAATGCGTCTAGAAATGCTTTAGGATTTAGGACTAACCGTGTGGATCAACCTGATGCTAATACAGAAAGAGATTTAATAAAAGGCGAATTTAATAATTTTGGTTTTGAAACCAGAGTATTAACCAACTATAATTTGTTTAATAAAAAGTCCATTGGCTTACTTGGTGCTAAGTTTTATAAAGCAGAAAATACCTCTGAGCAAGGTCCTGGAAGTGATGGTTCTGATCCCAATTTTGATTTTCAGTATGATGCATTTCCAAATTACAGTAACCAATCTAACTTTACTTATCCTAATTTAAATCTAGCTGTTTTTGGAGAAAACATTGTGTATTTAAACGATAAGCTATCTATAACTCCTGGTTTTAGATTTGAATATATTAACACCCAAAGTGATGGTTTTTTTAGACGTATAAATACAGATGCTGCAGGTAATGTTATTTTAAATGAAAAAATTGAAGATGACTTAACCAAGGAACGCTCATTTGTGTTATTAGGTTTAGGTGCAAGTTATAAACCAAGTACTGCGTTTGAGGTTTACGGAAATATTTCGCAAAACTACAGATCAGTAACATTTTCTGATATAAGTATTAATAATCCAGCATTTATTATTAGTCCAGATATTGACGACGAAAGTGGGTTTACTGTGGATGCAGGAGTAAGAGGTAAATGGTCTAACAATATATCGTACGACGTTAGTGCGTTTAGCTTATTTTATAATGACAGAATAGGATTTGTGCAACGTGTACTAGCAGACGGAAATATTAAAAGTGAAAGAGGAAACGTTGGTGATGCCATGATGTATGGTATTGAGAGTTTAGTAGAATTTAATTTAGAAAACCTGCTGCTAAAAAACGAAGATTATATACTTAACTATTATGTCAATTTTTCATATGTAGACTCAGAGTATACAAAATCTGAAGAGCTTGGAGTAGAAGGTAGTAAGGTGGAGTTTATACCAAACTATAACTTTAAAACAGGTGTAAGATTAGGTTACAAAGACTTTTTATCTAATATTCAATATACCTATTTGTCCTCTCAATTTACAGATGCGACTAATGCGACTGAGGGTAATTTAAGTGGTGTCATTGGAGAGATTCCTTCATACTATGTCTTAGATGTGTCTTTGTCGTACAAGTACAAACAATTTAAGCTAGAAGCAGGAGTAAACAACCTTTTGGATAACGCTTATTATACAAGACGTGCAACAGGATATCCAGGACCAGGAATCATTCCTTCGGCTAACCGAAATTTTTATACAACCTTAGAGGTTAAATTTTAAGCAACAATCCGTTAATTATGCAGTTTGATTAATATATAAAACGTATCTTTACTCGCAATTAATTCTAATTGCAATGACAGCACACGAAAATAAAATAGTAGGAGAAGGATTAACTTACGACGACGTCCTTTTAGTACCTGCTTTTTCTGATGTTCTTCCTCGCGAAGTCAACATTCAATCAAAATTTACACGTAACATTACCATTAACGTACCAATAGTTTCTGCAGCTATGGATACCGTTACAGAAAGTCAAATGGCTATAGCTATGGCTAGAGAAGGTGGTATTGGTGTATTACATAAAAACATGACTATAGAGCAGCAAGCTACTAAAGTACGTAAAGTAAAACGTGCCGAAAGTGGTATGATTATAGATCCTGTAACGTTACCAATGACTGCAGTAGTTGCAGACGCTAATAATGCAATGCGAGAGCATGGTATTGGTGGTATTCCTATAGTAGACGATAATGGTTTATTAAAAGGAATTGTAACCAATCGTGATTTACGTTTCGAGCATGAAAAAAACAGACCAATAGTTGAGGTAATGACTAGCGATAATCTAGTAACAGCTCCTGTTGGAACGTCTTTAAAAGATGCCGAAAAAATATTACAACAACATAAAATTGAAAAGCTTTTAATTGTCGAAGGTGATAAGTTAGAAGGCTTAATTACTTTTAGAGATATTACTAAGTTAACACAAAAGCCAATAGCAAATAAAGATACTTTTGGTCGTTTACGTGTAGCAGCAGCTATAGGTGTAACAGGAGATGCTGTAGATCGTGCCGAAGCTTTAGTAAATGCAGGTGTCGATGCTATTGTCATTGATACTGCACATGGTCACACTAAAGGTGTGGTAAATGTGTTAAAAGAAATTAAGAAAAAATTCCCAAAATTAGACGTTATAGTTGGTAATATAGCAACAGGAGCAGCAGCTAAATATTTAGTTGAAGCAGGAGCAGATGCAGTAAAAGTTGGTATTGGACCAGGTTCTATTTGTACCACTCGTGTTGTGGCAGGTGTTGGTTTCCCTCAATTTAGTGCAGTGCTAGAAGTAGCAGCAGCAATAAAAGGAAGTGGAGTACCAGTAATTGCAGATGGAGGAATTAGATATACAGGAGATATTCCTAAAGCATTAGCTGCAGGAGCAGATACAGTTATGTTAGGATCCTTACTAGCAGGAACAAAAGAAAGTCCAGGTGAAACTATTATATATGAAGGACGTAAGTTTAAATCGTATAGAGGTATGGGATCTGTTGAAGCTATGAAGCAAGGTAGTAAAGACCGTTACTTCCAAGATGTAGAGGACGATATTAAAAAATTAGTACCAGAAGGTATCGTTGGACGTGTACCTTATAAGGGAGAATTATATGAAAGCTTACACCAATTTATAGGTGGTTTAAGAGCAGGAATGGGATATTGTGGAGCAAAAGATGTTGCCACTTTACAAGACACAGGACGCTTTGTCAAAATTACCGCTTCAGGTATCAACGAAAGTCATCCACATGATGTTACCATTACTAAAGAGTCTCCTAATTATTCTAGATAGATTTTAAGGCAAATATTTTATAAAAAAGCACAACCAATGGTTGTGCTTTTTTATTGTTTTAAAATTTTATGTTGTTGTAGCCAATTAGATCTAAGTGTTAATTTTACTATAACGACACTAAAGAAGTGCTTAAATATTTCTATTTTCAAACTATAAAATTAGTAAAGGTATTTGCTTCAAAATATACCATCATAACCAACAATATTTAGCATGGAAATTATAGGAAACATTATTAAAGGTGCCATAAACATAAAGGAGGCATTAACTCCGGAAGTTAATCCTGTAGAAGCACAACAAAGAGTATTACAAAACTTATTGAGTACTGCTAAAGATACCATGTTTGGTAAGGCGTATGACTTTGAAGAAATAAGCAAAGCAGATAATCCAGAAGTTGCTTTTGCTAATAGTGTGCCTTATTTTGATTACAATCAAATCAATGACAAATGGTGGTCTAAACTACATGAAGGGTTAGAGGATGTCACTTGGCCTGGAAAACCGTCTTATTTTGCATTAAGTTCTGGTACCACAGGAAAAACTAGTAAGCGTATTCCTGTGACTGATGATATGTTATCTGCAATTAAGCAAGCTGGAATAGACCAAGTCACAGCATTAAGTAATTTTGATTTACCAGCCGAGTTTTTTAGTAAAGAAGCGATGATGTTGGGAAGCTCTACCGATTTAAAAGAAAAAGATGATCATTTAGAAGGAGAAATAAGTGGTATTACAGCTAGTAATATTCCATCTTGGTTTAAAGGGTTTTATAAACCAGGTGAAGATATAGCTAAAATTGAAGATTGGGATAAGCGTGTTGAGACCATAGCAAAACGAGCTAAACAATGGGATATTGGCGCTTTAAGCGGAATTCCGTCTTGGATGGAACTGATGTTAAAAACGGTTATCGACTATCATAAAGTAGACAACATTCACGATGTTTGGCCAAACCTTCAAGTGTATACCTCAGGTGGTGTCGCTTTTGGGCCTTACCAAAAAAGTTTTAATGCATTATTAGGAAAACCAGTAACTGTGATTGATACCTATTTAGCCTCAGAAGGTTTTTTAGCATTTCAAGCTAGACCAGAGACTGATGCGATGCAATTGGTTACAGATGGCGGAATTTATTTTGAGTTTGTACCATTTAAACCAGAATATATTAATCCAGATGGATCTTTAAAAAACGAAGCACCAAGTGTGACTTTAAAAGACGTGCAATTAGATCAAGATTATGTAGTTATTATTAGTACAGTAAGTGGTGCATGGCGTTATTTAATTGGAGATACTATTGAGTTTACTGATGTTGAGCGTGCCGAAATCAAGATTACTGGTCGTACTAAGTTTTTTTTAAATACAGTTGGATCGCAATTATCAGTAAATAAATTGGATGATGCTATTAGGCACTTAGAAGAAAAATTTAACACTACAATCCCAGAATATACTTTATGTGCTAAACGTTTTGAGGATGGTTTTTACCATAGTTGGTATTTAGGTTCTGAAGGTTTAAACCAAGCAAATAGTAGTATTGTAGACGCATTAGATGAGTTTTTAAAAAACGCTAATAAAAACTACAAAGTTGCTAGAGGTAAAGCCTTAGAAGGCGTAAAAGTAGAAGTAATTAATCCAGAGGTTTTTGCAGAATGGAGTGGAGCTAATAAGAAAAAAGGAGGTCAAGTTAAAATGGAACGTGTCATGGGAGAGGATAAGTTTAAGGATTGGGAAGCATTTGTTGCTAAAAATTAAGACTCGGAAAGATTAGCATCCCTTTGATTTATAATTTCCATGATTTCTTCTGGAGATAAATAATATTTTTTAATTCGTGCAATATAAGATTGCTCTAAATTTGCTTGACTTAATATAAAGTCCTTTGTTTTTAAAATGTATTGTTCCATTCCTGATTGTACAGCATAAGTGTCAGCAGCACGTTCTGCAGTTGCAATATGATTGTCGGATAATAGATACTTTACACCAAACCACATCAGGTTGAGGTTGCTTCGGTTTTTGTAATCCATAACGTGACCTAGCTCATGACCAATCCACCCTATTAATACCTCTTGTGGCATATCTACTGTGTATAAAACTTCACCAGAAATTTTTACAGTTTCACTTATAAAAATATTATAAGATCGTTGTCCTTTTCTTTTTAAAAAACTACTAGCAGTTGGTTGTGCTTGCATCGTCGATTTTTTAATGTTTTTTTTGAATTCAAAATTAATTGCAGTGTCTTTTAATTCTGGATAAAAAGACAAAGCAGTTTCGATTTCATTTTTTATAGATTCAGGTATTACGGTTTTAGGGTATAATTGGTTTGTCATTAGCGTTAAGATAATTAGTTTAATCAACATCATTATAATAATATAAGTTATAATAACTGAAGACAAAACCATTTAACTTTTAACTAATGTTTTTTAACACATTTAGATAAAAAAAGCACAACGCTTAGGTTGTGCTTTAAATTACTGTAAAACTAAAGTATATTTTTAATTTTTTACAAATTTTGTAATACCTCCGTTTTCTAGTTGAAAGAAGTATAAACCTACTTGAAAATTTTGAATGTCAATTAGTAAGTTATTTTTTAACTGACCTTCAATAATTTTATTTCCTAAAATATCATACACTGTATAGTGTTCAGGCTGCTGCAAGTTTGTTACTTTAATATAATCCGAAGAGGGATTAGGGTAAATTTTTATATTTGGCGATAATGTAACCTCTAGAATAGATAACGTTGCAGGAGGAGCCCACGAAAATCCATCTAAAGCCATGTAATCTAAATTGCCTGTACTCGTAAATTCTAGTTCGTCGATGTTAATCTGAGTATAGTCTGAGCTACCTTCAGTTGCGAAATCTATAAAAGTAAAACCATTATTTACGCCAAAATTATTGACATCATTAAATCCAGAGTTTTTAGTAATTGTAAATTGATTAATACCACCTTTTTTACCAATAATAGTAAGTGATCCAGTATGGTTACTTATATTAGTTGTCGCACAATATAGGTATAAAGATTTAATCGTAAATTCATTTGTATTAGTGACAGTAAAGCTACTTCCGTTATTGTTTCCATTGTTGTTAGAGCCACCAGTATTATCTATAAATTTATTATCAGCAGTTGTGCCACTCCATCCGCAACTATTGCATGTGTCTGTTGTACCATTATCGTTATATCCATTCAAAAAAACATTATAGTTTTCGCCTGTATTGCTAGAAATACTAAATACTTGAGAATTATCTGTAAATGTAGAGGATCCTGCTGTTTCTGTTTCAAAATCTTCAGTTGATTGCGCATGTAGTGATTGAGAGCATAACCAACTTAAGCAGATTAATAGCGTTGTAAAAGTGTAATTTTGTTTCATAATTTTGATTTTGTTAATTGTAGGTTTGGGGTGAATTTAATTTTTTTCAAAATTAAAGGTTTCTATACAATATCTTAACTATTAAATCAAAAAAACATTTTTTACTGTGACACTCTGTCTGGCCAATGGTTTGGTAGCTCTCCACTAAACCCCATTTTTGGAAGGTTGTTTATTTGATTCATTTCGTCCGCAGACAGTTCAAAATCAAAAATATTAATATTCTCTTCAATTCTTTCTGGCGAATTAGATTTAGGAATAATAACCACGTTATGTTGAATAATCCAACGTAGACATATTTGCGAAACCGATTTTTGATGTGTTTTGGCAATGTCTTTTAAAGTTTGATTTTCAAATACTTTTCCTCGTGCTAAAGGCGACCATGACTCAACGGTTATATTTTTAGATTGACAATATTCAGTTAATTCTTGTTGCCAATACCCAGGATGAAACTCGATTTGATTAACAGCAGGAATAACCTTTGCAGTTTTAAATAACGCTTCCAAATGTTCTTGAAAAAAATTACTAACTCCTATGGATTTAATTTTACCTTCAGCTTGTAATTCTTCCATTGCGCGCCAACTTTCTGCATTAGCGTGTTGCCAATTATCGTAGTTTTTAGCGTTAGCAGGCCAATGGATTAAGTATAAATCAATATAGTCTACATTTAATCGTTGCAAGGATTTATTAAATTGGTCCTTAGCAGATTGATAGCCTAAATTTTCTCGCCAAAGTTTTGTGGTAATATATATATCTTCTCTATCCATACCACTAGCTTTAATACCTTTGCCAACAGCTTCTTCATTTCCATAAATAGCAGCTGTGTCTAATAATCGATAGCCTTTAGATAAAGCAGTAGATACGGATGCTATACCTTCTTGCTCTGTACATTTATAAGTTCCAAATCCAACTAGTGGAATTTGATTACCATCGTTTAAGGGGATTTGTTTCATAATAATAGTTTTAATGTTTAAAATAGTACTATTTAAAGGTAAGATTAATGTTGTTTTTTTTAAACTATTTATACTGTTTTAACAAGGTTTTAGCGTTACTAGCTAGTCTATGGTTAAACATGTTATTTCGATAATTTTACCAGACATACAAGTATCAAATAGGTCGTTTTTTTCTTTATAACCAAAAGTGATTTTAGTATTATCTATTAATTTAACATCAAAGCTATTTAGGTTAGTTGGATTTACTGTTTTACCATCTTGTAATGCAATCATCCAACCACAACCATCTAAACCAGTCTTATTAACCAATGTACCTTTTACACTGTTTAAGCAATTAGAAGTGTCGTTTTTGGTATTGGCACAGGACCAGGTTAATAGTATTAAGCTTAAAAGTAAAACTATGTTGTTTTTATTTTGAGACATACATTGGAATTTTAAATTAGATAAATACTAAGTTAATCTATTTTAGTAATGTTTAAAATTGGTATAAAAAAGCACGACTTGAGGTCGCGCTTTTTTTGATTAACTAAAAAGAAAATTACTCTTTTATCAATTTAAGTTGTAACTGTTCATTTTCTGTTATTAAACTTATGATATACAGACCAGTAGGTTTATTTAATTGAAATGAATATTTATTATCCATAATATTATCCTTTTCGAAAACTAATTCTCCTAAAATATTATGAACTTTAATATTATAAACAGTAGTTACTGCAAAGTCAATAGTAACGATGTCCTTGGTTGGATTTGGAAAAATAGTAATATTTGAATCCAAAGTATTATCAACAATACTTAAAGTATTAGGCGGAGAAAAGTTTAATTGGTCAATCATCAAAAGGGATATTGAGCTAGAATTACCACCAGTAAATCTAATTTCATCTATATTACTCCAAGCTTCCGAAAAAGTAAGTGTGCCACCATTGGCAGCAGGTATAGCGTCTTTGGTGTATGTTATGGTACCATTATTATCACTAATTGTGAAGTCAATAATATCGCTTACCACACTTACTCCATCTATGTAACCTGTAGCAGTTGCTGTAAAAGCATAACCATTACTTGCAGGATTTGCGGACATATCAGCTTCCATTGATACCATTTTGAATTCTGAACCGTCAGCACTTCCAATTCTGTAATCAAAAGCGCCAATATTAGGACCAGAGATAGTCCCAGAATTATCTATGTTAAAAAGTAAGCCTAAATCAGAACTTGTAGGAGTAATGATAAAAGTTGAAGCTTCCGATAAGGATGCCATTTGACTAATTACATTTGGTGCTATCTGTTGAAATCTAATACCATTAGTGGTGTAGTCTAGTCCTCTTAAGTTGGGAGTTAATCCATCAAAATTCTCGTCGTTAACTTGTGCAAATAGCGAAGAAGATAATAATAACAGTAGGATGCTAATTTTGTTTAATTTAAAATTGTAGCTTTTTTTCATTTTAAAATATATTTGGAGATAATATTGAGTTACATACTTTTTACAAAGTCTAGAAATACTTTTTTGTGAAGTTCTAAATCTAGATTAGGAGACAAAGAGGCACGTACGATGTAATCTTTATCACCTTCTTTAGTTGTCCCTTGTGTTGAGGTTGCAGGAATAGTCCAATAGCAACCATTTAATTGACCATAACTTACGCAATATTTACTCTCATTTGGTATTTGGGTAATCATTAGGTTAATTAATTTTAAGTTTAAAGCGCGTTTATAGTCTTCTTTTTCTTGTGCTGTGTTTCCTTTTGTTGGAAGGTCTAACGAGAAAACAGAAGGTGTAAAATCTTGCTCAGCAAGTTCCTCTGATACAAAATTGATTTTAGCTTCTGGTAGCGTATCGTTTATAAAATTAACAAACTTACGTGTATTGCTGTAAGCGTCTTTAATTCTTTGATTCATTGAAGGTAATTGCTTTGCTAAAATTTCATATTGAAGATTAGTCGCTTCATTATCGCAAAGGGTTAAATGGTTTTCTATGTGAACCATTAAATCTTGCGTTTTAGTATTACCTACACAATAACCAGCAGTACAATGTCCACCACTAGGAAATTTTGATCCGCTTGCATAAGATATTGTTCGTACGCTAGATAGTATTTTGTCTTCACCTAAAAATAAAACATTTGGACAAAAGGTTTGATCTAAAATAAAAACTGGGTCTATTGCTATATCACCATTTGGTGTGTGTCTAACTTTACTTAATGCAGCTTTTAATTGTAAAAGATCAGGAACTTCAACTCTAGGATTTGTCGGAATTTCTGCAATAATATAAGGTACTGCATCTTGACTTGCAATAGTGTTTAAAACGGTATCAATACTTGTTACCATGTCATTGTCACCATCCACAGGTAAATCTACTACTTCTACATTGTCAATACATGCAGCAACACGTCTAGCTTGATCGTTAGTACCACCATAACAGTTTGGAGGAACAATAAACTTAATGTCTTTTCCTTTGTGGTTAATTAACGCATCATGTATAAGTCCCATCATGATAGCATACTGGATTGATAATCCACTAGAGCCTACTAACGGTTTAGAAGGTGATCCTGTAATGGCTTTAATAGTTTCCAGGACCTTAGCTTTATCTGTCTGTAGTGTGCTACTTGTATAGTCTGATGTTGTTGTGTTAATTAAATCCTGTAAAGCAGCTAAGCAATTAATAGGTGTCATTGCAATGGTTTCTCGTCGTCTTACATGTTGTATGTCAGAAATATAAGATGTATTATGTTCACCATTAACTAATAATACACTTCCTAAATCACTATGTAAGTTAACCGTAAAATCTATGTTACTAGTTAAATTTGCATGACATATATCGTTTTGTTGATTGATAAAGATGGTACTACCATTAAAATCAGTTATGTCTTGAGCAGAATCTACTTGCTTTAATTCAAAATTATAACCATAAACGCTACGTAATACTTCAGCATCAAAAATACTTGGTAATTGACCAATGTAGTTGATTTGTGTTTTTTTATCCGCTAAAAGATTTTTTCTTAAAACAGATAATATTGGAGTTGTTTTAGATGAAAAACTTATAACCGCTTCAGGTTTTAAATTATTTAAATCAGCAATAACCCATTCTAATACACAAGATAGTGGATGACCAAGTCTAATATAATCGTAAGCAGTTGGTAATTGGTTTAAAGCGGAAGCTTCAGCATTATTGTTATTATATAAATTCTCAAATTGATTTAAAAATTCAGTTTTAGCTAATTTTTCGTTATAGATATCTAAGCGATGCGTGGTTAAATTCAACCAGCCAGTTGGCATGTTTTGAAGTACATCTTTAAGATAATTTATCATTTTATTATTGTTCATAATTTCTCCTTTAAAATAGGAGTGCAAGGTACAATAATTAGATTTGTTTTAAAAGAAGAATAGCCAGTGTTGTTACCTAGCATACATAAGTAATGTTAGGTGATTTAAGCGTATTTTGTCTATCAAAAAGGTAACATTATAATTAATAAACATTTAACTAATATAGTATGTTTTAACTAGCTTAAAATTATGATGTACTATTACTAGTTTTATAACTATTCTGTGTAAACTTGTCCACGATGTGGTTTTAATGCATCACGTATGGGTTTCATTTCTGTTTCATTAACCACCATAAAAGCAATGCTATGCATATCGCTAAGTGTTTCAAAACCTGTAATATTTAATTCGGTTTTTTCTAAAGTTATATACTCTTTAAGATGTATTTCGTGGTGTTGGGCAATTTTTAAAGCATCAGTACCTCTAAAGTCCCAAATTAATTTAAGTTTTCTCATGTTTAATTTTTAACAGACTTTCCTATTTCTATATAATTTTTAAAATCGTATAAATATTTTTCCGATTGTAACTTTATTGCTTTTGGCATTAAAAGTAACATTAGACGTTTAGAAAACGTAGTTGGTATAAACTCGTTGTTACACGTCCATAATGTGCTATTATCATCAACGACTTTAAATTGGTTTTCTTGGATGTTATGCATGCCTGCAGAATCAAAGTTGTAATGAACCGTTTTATTGTTTTCAATATAAGTTACAGTTTCTATAACACTCAATTTTCGTTTGCCAAAAGTGTAGTTTAGTTTCATTTGTACACCTACTTCATTAGGTAAACCGCTTAAATGCTCAAAACTAGTTAAACCAGGATGCCAATGTTTTCTGGATTCATGGTCTTGTAAAAGCCTAAAGCATTCTTCAATAGGTTTTCTAATTAATACTGTAATTGTATATTTCATATAAAAAAATAACACGTAAGCTTAAATAAAAGCAATTGTATAATTACAATCTATAAATATGTGTTTGATGGTAAATATAAGTTTTTGTTGTAAATTATTTTTTAAAGAAAGTCTAAAATTTTCAATAATTTGAAGACTTAGTTTTTTATAAAATAACTAATATAAAAACTATAATAATTACTTTAAAGTATCGTTTTAAAAGTCATTGTTTAATAGTGTAATATTACTATTTTTGCAGACATTGCTAACAAATGTGGCTTAATTATGAAAATGAATATTTTACGTATTACATTCCTCTCTTTTTTCTTTACCTGTTTATTTGCAAATGCGCAAACAAATACCGTTTTATTTACAGTAGATGATGTGCCAGTTTATACTACAGAGTTTAAGCGTGTATATAGCAAAAACTTAGATTTAGTCAAAGACGACTCCCAAAAGGATATTGATAATTACTTAGATTTATTTGTTAAGTATAAACTTAAAATTGCTGAAGCTAAGGCTTTAGGAATGGATCAAAAACCAGCTTATTTAAGAGAGTTTTCAAGCTATAAAAGCCAATTGGCTAAAAATTATTTAAATGATAGTAAGGTAACAGATCAGTTAATTGAAGAAGGTTACCAAAGACTTTTAATAGAAGTGGATGCCAATCATATTTTGGTTAAAATAGATGAAAACGCAAGCCCAAAAGATACATTGTTAGCCTATCAAGAAATTAAAAAACTAAGAGATCGAGCTTTAAATGAAGGCTTTGAAGCAGTAAAAAAAGACATACATAATGGTCAAACTTTATTTGCTGAAGAGTTGGGCTTTTTTACCGCATTTAAAATGGTATATCCATTTGAAAATGCTGCATATAATACAGCGGTTGGAGAATGGTCGCAACCCTTTAGAACACAGTTTGGTTACCATGTAGTTTTTGTAAATAACAAACGTAAAAACAGAGGTGATGTTACCGTTGCACACATTATGTTAACGGATGATAAAGCAGAGCAAACAGCCCAGAATAGTATAAACGAAATCTATAAAAGACTAAAGCAAGGAGAAGACTTTAGTGCTTTAGCTAAACAGTTTTCTGATGATAAAAGTTCCAGTAGTAATGGTGGGAAATTAAATGCGTTTTCAGCTGGTCAATTAAGTTCAAAAATATTTGAAGAACAAGCATTTGGCTTAACTAACGTTGGTGATGTGTCTAAACCTTTTAAATCAGAGTTTGGTTACCATATTATTAAACTGATAGAAAAAAATGGAATACAACCTTTTGAGGCTTTAGAATTAGAATTAAAAAATAAAATTAAACGTGATTCTAGATCTAAAGTCATTAGTGATAAGCGTATTGAAAATTTGTTACAAACATATAATGTTGATTTGACAACAGTAGAGTTAACGCCTATTATTAATATCCTAACGGATGATTATTTTGCAAGTAATTGGACTATTCCTGCAACATTTAAAGGTAAAAAAACACTATTAACTATAGGAACAAAGCAAATACCAGAAATTGAATTTGCTCAATTTTTATTTAAAAGTCAACGTAGACGACAAGCTAAAGTGTCATTAAAACAATTGGCAGAAGATAATTTTAAAGTTTTTGTTGAAAGTAATTTAAAAGCATATCAAGAAGAAAACCTAGAGTCTGAAAACCAAGAATATGCACAAGTCTTAAGCGAATATCGTGATGGATTGTTGTTGTTTGATTTGATGGAAAACCAAATTTGGAATGCTGCAAAACAAGATTCAGTAGGACTGTTAGACTATTATAATCAACACAAATCTAATTACTATTATGACACCAGAGTTGATGCGATTGTGGCCTCTTCTGCTAAAAAAAGTGTGATTAAACAAGTGTCAAAATTACTAGAGCAAAATATAGCTACAGATAATATTAAAAAACAAATTAACGCGGACAACCAAATAAATGTTAGTTTTATCATCGATACTTTAAATACAACACATCAAGCACTACCAAAAGGGTTGAGTCTAAAAACTGGAGTTTCTAAAGTCTTTAAGCATAATGATGCTTACAGTGTCGTTAAAGTAAATAGTATATTGCCTAAAACTCAAAAAACATTTGAGCAAGCTAAAGGCAGCGTAGTATCAGATTTTCAGGAGCAAAAAGAAAAAGACTGGCTTTTAGAATTAACTAAAAAGTATAAGGTTACAATAAACAAGGACGCATTAAAACAAGTAAAAGAAGAACTAAAATAAATTGAAAAAACTAAGCTACATATTAATAATGTTAGGTGTTTTATGGTCTTGTGACTATTTTAAACCTGCACAACAAGAAAATGCTATTGCTAGAGTAGAAGAAGTTTTTTTATATTCAAGTGATTTAAAAAAGGCCTTGCCAGAAAATTTAAGCCAATCAGACAGTACTATTTTTGCTAATAACTTTATTAATAAATGGGCAACACAACAACTATTTGTGCAAAATGCGCAAGTTAATTTGTCTGATGCAAAATTGGAAAAATTTGATAGGTTAATACAACAATACAAAAATGATTTGTATAGTAAAGCCTATGTGGAAGCCTTGGTGTCTAAAAACTTAGATACCACAGTATCTGTAACAGAAGCTACTGCGTATTATGATTTAAATAAAGACGCCTTTAAGTTAAATGAAGATTTAATTCAGTTTAGATATATTAATGTAGAAGCAAATCGCTTAGATTTAGAAAAAATTAAAACCAAATTTAAACGCTTTAATAAGTCAGATAAAAAAGAGTTAGATTCAATTTCAATACAATTTAAATCTTATTCATTAAAAGATTCGTTATGGATAAGGGTTGATCAGGCTATTAATAAAATACCTGTCGTGACATTAGATAACAAAAATGAATTGTTAAAAAAATCTAATTTTATACAACTCAAAGACTCATTAGGATTATATTTGATGCAAATAAATAATGTGTTGTTACGAAACGATACTGCTCCATTGGAGTACGTTAGACCAACCATTAACCAAATCGTTGTTAACAAACGAAAATTGGAATTAATAAAACAATTAGAAAAGGACATTACTAAAGATGCCATTAAAAACAAACAATTTGAAATTTACAATTAAAAGTAAAACGTTAAATGCCTTAGCGTTTATATTATTAGCAACGTTTGCTACTTCGGCTCAAGAAATAATTGACGAAACAGCACAAGAGCAAGTTAAAGATACCACTAATACTGGTGGAGCACTTAAAGTAGATGGTGTTGCTGCGGTAGTAGGTGATTACATTGTTTTAGATAGTGATATTGACAAAATGATTTTACAACTTAAAGCACAAGGTGCATCTATACAAGGTGTATCACGTTGTCAATTATTTGGTAAATTATTAGAAGATAAATTATATGCACATCACGCCATCCAAGATAGTATTGTTATTAGTGATGCCGAAATTCGTTCATACGTAGACCAACAAGTTCAACAATTTTTACAACAAACTAATGGTAACATGGATGAGTTACTTAAGTTTTATAAAAAAGAAGACGAAGTTAGTTTTAGAGAAGAAATGTTTGAAATTAACAAAAGCAATAAGTTAGCTTCTGAGATGCAAAAGAAAATTATTGCAGATATAGAAGTTACTCCAGAAGAAGTACGTCAGTTTTTTAATAAAATACCAAAAGAAGAACGTCCAAGATTTGGAACAGAATTAAAAGTAGCACAAATTATTGTTGAGCCTAAAGTAAGCGATGAGGAAAAACAACGTGTTATAGATCGATTAAAAGAATTTAAGAGAGAAATAGAAGAAGACGGTAAAAGTTTTAGATCTAGAGCAGCTTTTTATTCTGCAGATCCAGGTTCTAAAAAAGCAGGAGGAAAATTACCTCCAATGAATAGATCTAAACCAAGAATGGTTAAAGAGTTTAGAGATGTTGCCTTTTCTTTACAAGAAGGAGAAATATCAGAACCTTTTGCTACAGATTACGGATACCACATTATCTATTTAGAAAAAATTAGAGGTCAAGAATATGATGTAAGTCACATTTTATTAGTTCCTGAAATATCTGACGAAGAAATTTTAGAAGCCAAAGAAAAAATTGAAAAAATTAAAGCAGACATAGCTAAAGGTGATTATACTTTTGCTGATGCAGCAAGAGAGTTTAGTGACGAAAAAGAAACTAAATACCAAGGTGGTCAATTAATTAATCCACAAACTCAGGATTATAATTTTGAACTAACTAGAATGGATCCAGAATTATATGGTCAATTACAAGGTCTAGAAAACAACACAATTAGTGAGGTGTTAACAGATACTGACAGACAAGGTAATATCAAGTTTAAGTTAGTAACAGTAACGGATAGAATTGATGAGCATGATGCTGATTATGCACGTGACTATTTAAAAATTAAAGAATTAGCTTTAAACGAAAAGCAATTTGATGCTATCGGTAAATGGCAAAACGAAAAAATATTAGATACTTACATTAAAATTAGCGAATCTCACAGAGATTGTGACTTTAGTAGTAACTGGTTAAAAAAATAAGTAAAACATATGTCAGACGTTGCAGCAGTAAAAACTCTGGTAACAAAATATAACGCATTAAGACAAGAAGTAGCAAAAGTTATTATAGGTCAAGATGATGTTGTTAATCAGATTTTAATTTCTATTTTTTCTGGTGGTCATGCCTTATTAATAGGTGTTCCAGGATTAGCTAAAACGTTAATGGTTAATACAATTTCACAAGCACTAGGTCTAGACTTTAAACGCATACAGTTTACACCAGATCTAATGCCTAGTGATATTTTAGGAAGCGAAATCCTAGATGAAAGCAGACAATTTAAATTTATAAAAGGACCAATATTTTCTAATATTATATTGGCAGATGAGATTAACCGTACACCTCCTAAAACACAAGCTGCTTTGTTAGAAGCAATGCAAGAGCGTGCAGTAACTGTTTCTGGACATCATTATAAATTAGATTTACCATACTTTGTTTTAGCAACACAAAACCCAATAGAGCAGGAAGGGACTTATCCACTTCCAGAAGCGCAATTAGACCGTTTTATGTTTGCTATAAATCTTGATTATCCTACTTTTCAAGAAGAAGTAGATGTGGTTAAAGCAACTACATCAGATCATAAACCTAATGTTAATGCATTATTTACTGCTCAAGAAATCACAGATTTCCAGCAACTAATTAGACGTATTCCTGTGGCAGATAATGTTATAGAGTATGCTGTAACTATGGTAGGAAAAACAAGACCACTTAGTGAAGCTGCTTCAGACCTAGTTAAACAGTATGTAGATTGGGGAGCAGGTCCTAGAGCTTCGCAAAACTTAATTTTAGCAGCTAAAACACATGCTGCTATTAACGGTAAATTTTCTCCAGATATAGAAAATGTTCAAGCTGTAGCAACAAGTATATTGCGTCACAGAATGATTAAAAACTATAAGGCTGAAGCCGAAGGTGTAACCATCGAACATATTATTAAAAGCCTTTTTTAATATGAGTTTGAAGCAATTTAAAGTTCCGTTGGTGCTTTTAGTTATTGGTATAATATTAACCATAGTAGGAGCCATGTTTAAAATACAACATAAACCTTATGGTAGTATATTATTAATAGCAGGTACTTTTATAGAATTTTGCGCTATATTTTTAGGTATTATTAAATTAATTAAAGTAGCTAGACAATAGTTATTTACCCTTTACTTATTGGAAACTATAACAACATATAAACAAAGAATATTTGGTTTAGATGTCGTTAGAGCATTGGCTATTATTTTAATTATATGCTCTCATGCCACGTTGCTATTATTTCCGGATTCTCAATCCACTATTATAAAAACTATACAGTTTTTTGGAACTATTGGTGTTGATTTATTTTTTGTTTTAAGTGGTTTTTTAATTGGTACCATCTTAATAAAGCATATCGCACATAATAAAACTTCTATTAAAGATTTTATTAATTTTTGGTTACGACGTTGGTTAAGGACTTTGCCAAATTATTATCTGGTTTTAATTATAAATATTGGGTTGTTATTTCTGTTTAATTTGGACGCTCCAAATCAATTATATAAGTATTTCTTTTTTCTTCAAAATTTATCTCAAAAACAACCTGATTTTTTTACAGAATCTTGGAGTTTGACAATCGAGGAATTTGCTTATATAATAGGACCATTTTGTCTTATTCTATTAGGAGCAATTTTTAAAAAGGTGACAAAATGGATGTTTTTATTAACAACGTTAATCATTATAGCAAGTGCTATTTATCACAGAGTTTTGTTTGATAATATGGCATCAATAGCTATTCAAGATTTTTCATGGAGTAAGTCGCTACGTAAAGTCGTGGTCTATAGGATAGATAGCATTTATTATGGCTTTATTGGTGCTTTTTTTGCTTTTTATTACAGTAGTACTTGGGTGCGTTACAAGTATATAAGTTTTATAATTGGTGTCTTATTATTTATCGGGATTCATTTATTAATACTATTTAATCAATTAAATCCAGATAGTTTTAGTACGTTTTTTAATGTTTATTATTTATCGCTCTTATCCATAAGTATACTGCTTACATTTCCTATATTTTCCAATTGGCAATCAAGTCAATTTTTATCAAAAACTATAACTAATATTAGTTTGTGGTCGTATTCAATATATTTAATTAATTACTCCATTGTGTTGTTAAGTATCCAGCATTTTACAAAAAACTTAGAACTAACTTATATAGGTAAGTTTGGTGTTTTATTTTTATATTTAGTTATTACTTTTGTGCTTTCCTACCTACTATTTACCTTTTTTGAATATCCAATTCTAAAATTTAGAGATTCTAAAAGGTACAAGCGATGGTTTGAAAATTAGAATTCTTGTTAATTTATTATTTTATAGTATCTTATTTTATCATTTTACTACATTTAAGTAGTTATTATTCTTTTTTATTGAATTTAATTCAATGAATATTCAATTTCCTTATATATTTTTAAAATGCTTCAATTTTTCGTAAATTCGCAAGACTTTAAAACAAATTAACAACCCTTAAAATTCATACTATATGGCATTTGATATTGACATGATAAAAAAGGTATACAGCCAAATGACAGAACGTGTTGACGCAGCACGTAAAGTTGTAGGTAAACCTTTAACACTTTCTGAAAAGATTTTGTATTCTCACCTTTGGGACGGAACACCTAATAAAGCCTTCACAAGAGGTAAAGACTATGTGGATTTTGCTCCAGATAGAATAGCATGTCAAGATGCTACTGCACAAATGGCTTTATTGCAATTTATGCAAGCTGGTAAAGATAAAGTGGCTGTACCAACTACAGTACACTGTGATCACTTAATCCAAGCTAAAGAAGGTGCTGCATCCGATTTAAAACACGCAAATAGCGTAAGTAGTGAGGTTTTTAACTTTTTAGAATCTGTATCTAATAAATACGGAATTGGTTTCTGGAAGCCAGGAGCTGGTATTATCCACCAAGTAGTTTTAGAAAATTATGCATTTCCAGGAGGAATGATGATTGGTACCGATTCTCATACAGTAAATGCTGGTGGTTTAGGTATGGTGGCTATTGGTGTTGGTGGTGCTGATGCAGTAGATGTTATGGCTGGAATGGCTTGGGAACTTAAATTCCCTAAATTAATAGGTGTAAGATTAACAGGTAAGTTATCTGGATGGACTGCACCAAAAGATGTTATTTTAAAAGTTGCTGGAATTGTTTCTGCTAAAGGTGGAACTGGAGCAATTGTTGAATATTTTGGTGAAGGTGCCAAAGCAATGTCTTGTACTGGTAAAGGTACAATTTGTAACATGGGAGCAGAGATTGGAGCAACAACTTCAACTTTTGGATACGATGAGTCTATGGAGCGTTATTTACGTGCTACAGATAGAGCAGATGTTGCAGATGCAGCAAATAAAGTTAAAGAGTATTTAACTGCAGATACTGAGGTTTATGCAAATCCAGAGCAGTATTTTGATCAAGTAATAGATATTAATTTATCAGAATTAGGACCATTATTAAATGGACCGTTTACTCCAGATTTATCAACTCCAGTTGGTAAAACAATGGGAGAAAAAGCAACAGAAAATGAGTGGCCAATTCAAGTAGAATGGGGACTTATTGGTTCTTGTACTAACTCGTCTTATGAAGATTTATCGCGTGCATCATCTATTGCGCAACAAGCGTTAGATAAAGGCATAAAAATGAAAGCAGAATTAGGTATTAATCCAGGTTCTGAGCAAGTTCGTTTTACAGCAGATAGAGATGGTATTTTAGGAATCTTTGAAAAATTAGATGCTAAAATATTTACTAATGCTTGTGGTCCATGTATTGGACAATGGGCAAGATATAGCGATCCTAAAAATGCACCAAAAAATAGTATAGTACATTCGTTTAACCGAAACTTTGCTAAGCGTGCAGATGGTAATCCAAATACACATGCTTTTGTAGCCTCTCCTGAGATTACAGCTGCTATTGCTATTGCTGGTCGTTTAGACTTTAACCCTTTAACGGATTCGTTATTAAACGAAAATGGAGAAGAAGTTATGTTTGATGAGCCAACAGGATGGGAATTACCTCCAAAAGGTTTTGAAGTTAAGGATAACGGTTATTTAGCTCCTGATGAAGATGGAAGTGGAGTAGTAGTTAAAGTCGCTTCAGATTCTGAAAGATTACAATTATTAACACCTTTTACGCCTTTAGGGAATGATATTTCTGGTGCTAAATTATTAATTAAAGCATTTGGAAAATGTACAACAGACCATATTAGTATGGCTGGACCTTGGTTACGTTTTAGAGGACATTTAGATAATATTTCTAACAACTGTTTAATTGGTGCTGTTAATGCATTTGGAATGAAAACTAACTTCGTTAAAAATCAATTAACAGGAGAGTTTGGTGGAGTACCAGATACAGCTAGAGAGTATAAAGCAGCAGGAATTAAAACTGTAGTAGTAGGAGACCATAACTATGGTGAAGGTTCTTCTCGTGAGCATGCTGCTATGGAGCCAAGACACTTAGGTGTTGCAGCAGTAATAGTTAAATCTTTTGCTCGTATCCACGAAACAAACCTTAAAAAACAAGGTATGTTAGGATTAACTTTTGCAAATGAAGCTGATTATGATTTAATCCAAGAAGATGATACATTTAACTTTATAGATTTAAATGAATTTGCGCCAAATAAACCATTAACTTTAGAGTTAGTGCATGCAGATGGTAGCAAGGATACAATTGTATTAAACCATACTTATAATGAAGCTCAAATAGCTTGGTATAACGAAGGAAGTGCGCTAAACTTAATTAAAAAAGAGAATAACGCATAATTTTTAATTTTTTATAAATTTAAAACTCCTGATTTTTATCAGGAGTTTTTTTATGATCATAATTTAAAACGATTACAATTTATACGTCTGAATGATAATGACTTAAAGGTTTAATTTTGATTTTATAATATCGTCACTAAAAACTATTTTTATTGAGTATTTTCTATCAAATTGTAGTTTAATTTTGAATAATTGATGGTTAAAATGGAATTTATTTGATTAATACGTAAGGTATTGATTTGTTAATCGACTCTTTAAAGAAAAATTAATTAATTAAAACCAAGATTATGATTAGAAAAATGTATTTAGCTGTTTTAGCTTTAGGAGTATTAAGCGTATCATGCAGTAGTGATGACGACGCAACTGCACAACAACCAGAAACGTCTACGTTAACATTAAACCTACCTGATTTAGAAGCGTTGGGTAATGATTTTGTGTATGAAGGTTGGATTATTGTTGATGGATCTCCAGTATCCACAGGAACATTTAGTGATGTTACGTTTCCAAAAACATTTCAAGTATCAAGTTCTCAATTAGCTTCTGCTTCAGCATTTGTGTTGTCCATCGAGCCAGCTTTAGATTTAGATCCAGCTCCAGCAGCAACAAAAATTTTAGCAGGAGATTTTTCTGGTAGTTCTGCAAATGTAAACTCAAATTTAGTTGCAGATTTCTCTGCAGCAGCAGGAACATTTATTTTAGCAACACCAACAGACGCTGATGACACTAATGAAGAAAGTGGAGTATGGTTTTTAGATAATGCAACAGGAGCAGCTGTTGCAGGATTAGATTTACCAGTACTATCAGATGGTTGGGTATATGAAGGTTGGGCTGTAATTGATGGTACACCAATAAGTACTGGTACATTTACAGATCCAGCTATGGCAGATGCAAATGCATCAACATCACCTTTTAAAGGAGATTTAGGAGATGGTCCAGGTTATCCAGGTGAAGATTATTTACAAAATGCGCCTACAGGATTTGCGTTTCCAACTGATTTAAGAGGAAAAACTATTGTAATTTCAGTAGAGCCTAGTCCAGATAATAGTCCAGCACCTTTTACGCTAAAACCATTATTACAAACGGTAGCAGCAGATGCAACTGTGCATACCTCTATAGCAATGGGAACAGGACCTGTACAAGCATTATCAGGAACAGTTAACAGATAAAAACAAATAGTTTTGTTACTTTTGAAGCACCTAAATTATTAGGTGCTTTTTTTATTTTATAGTCATGAAAAAACCTTTGTTTTCGCTTAAAAATATAGTGTACTTAGCTATAGTTTTAATATTAGTAATTCCGTCAAGTAGACAGTTTGTACAAATACAAATCCATAAAGGGTTAGCTTTGTTTGCTCCAAACGTAGAGAATGAAACAGATAGAGTACAAATTAATAACTACAACTGGAATTTAATAGATTTAGATAATAAGGTATACAATTTCCGTCAAGCGGAAAATAAAATCGTTTTGATCAGCTTTTGGGCTACATGGTGTCCACCTTGTATTGCAGAGCTACCTAGTATGCAACAATTATATGAAACCTATAAGGATAAAATAGAATTTGTTTTTGTTTCTAATGAAAAACCTGAAACCATTAAAGCCTTCATGAAAAAAAACAATTATTCTTTTAAGGTTTATAGTCCGTTAGATGCACCTAACGTAGAATTATTTAATGTAAATAGCATTCCAAGAACGTTTTTAATTAATCAAAAGGGAGAAGTTGTAATCGATAAAAATGGTGCAGCAAATTGGAATAGTGATTCGGTTAAATCAATTATCAATAAATTGCTAAAAGACTAAAGTGTTTTAAAAAAAGCTTTTATAAAACTCCAAGAAAATAACGAGGTCATGATTTGTAATTCTTCTTTAAACGACGAGTCTTCATCTAAAAATCTAAACATAGTTTGAATTGAATTTTTAGAGTAAAATTTTTCAAAAATCCATTCACCTTTATGGTTTTCGTCCTTTAAAACTTTTAAAAATATTTTGTCGTAAAACTTATATTTTGCTTTAAATAAGTCTGTTGATGGTGTATTGTTTGCTTTAATATTTGCAATTATTGTTGCAACTTTTTTTTCTGTAAGCTTAAAAGAATAGCCTGTACTACCTTTTACCCAACCACCTGCTGTTCCAATTTTAGTAATGTTTTTGGTGTTAGATTGCTCAAAAGGGAAATTGGTCATTGGTATTTGACCCATTTCGGTTTCAATAATTTGGTAATCTTCAATTTTCAAATAGTCTTTTATGTATTTTTTAATATAACTATCATAAACATGTTCTTCTACTGTATGTTCAGTAAAGTAAGTAAACTCTACTAAAGCTTCACGTTTAGTAAAAGGTAATACATAGTTAAAAGTGGTTTGATCTCCATCCTTTAATCTATAATCCATCATGGTAATAGTTTCAGGATCAAAAGCGTCTGCGTTAGTTTTTATTATCCAACCTTTAAAATGTTGTGTTATGGTCGTGTATTGATCTAATCTTGAAATAGCATCATTAGCTATGCGACTATCAAATACATGATTGGCAGTATACGGATTTTTATTGGTGTTAACCGTAATAGTACTGTCATCCGTTACAGAGTTTACGGTTTCGGTTATAAATGTTATATTTTTATTCTGTTTAAGAATTGCTAAAGCATGCGAATAAAAATCAATAGCACGAATGGTTTTGTAACTGTAAGGATTAAGTTTTAAATCTATAGTTTTGTTTGACGCAAAAATAGTTGCTTTTGACCATTTTTGGTGAATAATATCTTCCCATAAACCTGTATTTTTCTCCCAGAAACTCCAAGTTTTATCATTACTTGTTTTAGTGGAAGGGTCTATTAAAGCAATGCGCTTATTTGTAAAATGGCTATCGTTGTTAAATGCTAAAGCAAGTTGTAAGCCTGCTAAACCATTACCAATAATAATATAGTCATAATGGTTTTTAGACATTATTTAAAAAGTATATAATAATTTATCTTTTGAAATACTTAAACGGTACAAATAACATCCCGAAACATTCACCATCACCTTTACCTAGATGTTTATGATGAATTTTGTGTGCACGTCTAACACCTTTTGCGTACCAATTATTAGCGTTTCTAAATATTTTAAAACGTTGGTGTATAAAAATGTCATGAACTAAAAAATAGGCTGCACCATATGCCATGATACCTAATCCAATTGGTAGACAATACCAAACGTTTTCGTAATTCCACAGATAAAAACAGGTCATACTTACAATAGCATAAAATATAAAAAAGGCATCATTACGCTCAAACCAACTGTCATGATCTTTGTGGTGATGGTCTTTGTGTAGACTCCATAAAAAACCATGCATGATATATTTATGGGTAAACCACGCCATAAACTCCATTGCAGTGAAGGTTCCTATAAAAACTAATATCCAATATAT
The DNA here is from genome assembly GCF_055808135.1 of Olleya sp. KJ81-1. Taxonomy (NCBI): domain Bacteria; kingdom Pseudomonadati; phylum Bacteroidota; class Flavobacteriia; order Flavobacteriales; family Flavobacteriaceae; genus Olleya; species Olleya sp. KJ81-1. The sequence goes on from NZ_CM147854.1 coordinate 317,632, forward strand.
TGCTTGCATTATTATAATAAGTTTAATTGATATTTAACATAGCTTCGTGTTAAGAGTTCTGCCTTTTTATAATTAGGGACTCTAATACGTGTGTTTTTGATTTCTAAAGCTGGTGTTTTTTTTAATTTTTTTAATAATTGATTGTAATAACGGTAAGCCATAAATACACCAAATTTAGCTTCAATAGGTAATTGTTTAATACCTTTTAAGCCTTCATTAAAATCGTTTTCTATATCATTGATGATGTATAGCTTATCGGCTTCAGTTAAATTGGTTAAGTCCGTATTTGGAAAATAGGTTCTATCCAATAATTCGTGATCAGCTTTTAAATCTCTTAAAAAATTCACCTTTTGAAAAGCAGAACCCAAGGACATTGCTGTGCTTTTTAAAGTTTCATACTTTTCGTTATCTCCTTTTACAAATACTTTTAAGCACATTAACCCAACAACATCTGCCGATCCATAAATATAATCCTTATACTCTTGATCAGTAGTATATTTAGTTTTGGACAGGTCTAGTCTCATACTTTTCATAAAAGAGTCAACCATATGCTTATCAATATTGCATTTATGGTAGGTATGTTGAAAAGCGTTAAGTATAGGATTTAAGCTTATCTTATCTCTAAGTGCAAATTCTAAATCGTCTTCAAAGCGTTTAAAAAGTTCTTTTTTATTGTACTCATGAAAAGTGTCTACAATTTCATCAGCAAATCTTACAAAGCCATAAATATTATAAATATCTTGTCTTATAGTATTGGCAAGCATTTTTGTAGCCAAAGAAAAAGAGGTGCTGTAAGATTGCGTAACAATCTTGCTACAGTCGTATGATACAGAATCGAATAATGTTTTCATTTTAAACGTTATGATGTTTATTAATTAATTCTGCTACTAGTTTACCCGAAATAAGAGCAGGAGGTACACCTGGTCCAGGAACTGTTAATTGTCCTGTAAAGTAGAGATTTTTCAGTTTATTACTTTTTAAATTAGGCCTTAAAAAGGCAGTTTGTAGTAATGTATTTGCCATTCCGTAGGCATTACCTTTATATGAATTGTATTCTTTTATAAAGTCTTTAACACAAAAGGACTCTTTAAAGATAATATTATTTTTAACATTTTGTTTTGTTAATTTCTCAAAACGTTCTAAAATAATATTTAGATATTTTTCTCTTATCTCAGTAGTATCTTCAATTCCTGGAGCTATAGGTATTAAAAAGAAGCCAGTTTCTGATCCTTCTGGTGCCATACTGTGATCCGTTATGGATGGAAAATTAGCATAAAACAAAGGGTCTTTTGGCCAACTTGGATTGTCGTAAATGTCTTCAGCGTGTGTCTCAAAATTTGTATCGAAAAACAAATTGTGATGCTGTACATTGTTTAATTTTTTGTCAAAACCGATGTAAAAAAGTAAAGATGAAGGCGCAAATGTCTTTTTGCTCCAATACTTTTCTGAGTATTGTCTGTGTTGTATGTCTAATAATGTTTCGGAATGGTGATAATCTGCACCACTTAAAACTACATCAAATTGAAGTGTTTGGTTGCCAACAATTATTGCTGTTGCTTTTTTGTCTAACACATTAATTTTAGCTACAGGACTATCGGTTTTTATAGTAACGCCTAAGCTTTTAGCCAATGATGACATGGCTTTGATAATCTCATACATTCCGCCTTTGGGATGCCATGTACCTAAACCAAAATCGGCATAATTCATAAAATTATAAAACGATGGTGTTTTGTTAGGTTTGGCACCAAGAAATAAAACCGGAAACTCTAAAGTTGAAATTAATTTAGGGTTTTTAAAGTTTTTTCTAACATCTCTGCTAATGGTTTTAAAAATTGGTCAACACGCATTATAGTTTCTGGTGTGACTAATTCTAAAGGTGATATTCCAGGCTTTAATACCACTTTATTAATAGCGATATCATAATTAGTGGCAGCTTTATTAATAAACTTTTTTAACGGAACGGAACTACCTTTTTCTATACGTTCAAACTCAATACATATTTTTTCTAGGGTATCACCAATGGTAATTACGTCATCTTTAAAAAATATTTTATAAGCAGGCGAAAGTTTATCTAATTGATAAAAGTCAGATGTTTTTTTATTGAAGTCTGCAAAAAACTTATCAAAAATATCTGGCATCCAATACCAACTTGGACCTATGTCAAAGGTAAAGCCTTCTTTTTTTAACTGTCTACAACGACCACCAACAGTACTATTTTTTTCAAAAATAGTTACGTTATGTCCAGATTGCGCTAAGTAACAAGAGGCTGAAAGTGCTGAAAATCCAGAACCAATAATTGCGATATTTTTACCCATTTATGCTAAAACGTGTTGTAAAGATTCAAGAACATCTTTAGTGGATTGATACGATGCTATTTTTAGGTTGAAAGTATTGTCTATAAAAGCAGTCATTCTTCCTGAAATTATTAATTTGTTGTTTGTGTTTTTCAATATTTTGGAATTAAAATCAGCTAAATATTGGTTAATGTCGTCTTTTTCAGGCTTAACCGTAAAACACGAAATAAAAGTGATGCTATCGTATTGTGATTTTAAAAATTCTAGACTGTCTAAAGGGACACTTTGTCCTAGATATATTGAGTGAAATCCTCTGTTAATTAATTCGTAATTGGTAAACAGTAAACCTAATTCATGTACTTCATTATCTGGTAAAAACAACACATACACTTCACTATTATCTACTAGGTTCTTTTTGTTTAAAGAGGTTTCTATGTTATAAACAATCTTTTGTTTAATAAGTTCTACTATAAAATGCTCATGCGCAGGCGTGATGGTGTCTGTTTGCCACAACATACCAATTTCATCTAATAATGGCACAAATACTTTATAGAAAATATCACTAAAGCTTAACTCTGTTTTTAAATCTTCGTAAGTTGTAAAAAATAACGATTGATCAAAATTGAACATAGCCAATTTTAAAGCATTAATGTAATGGTTATTACCCTCTTTTTTTCGGCAATTTGTCTTACAATAGTTGGTATATCTTTGCTATCCAAATTAGCTATTTTAGATATTTTATAACCGTTATTATTTAGGTAGCTAATGTTTAATATTTTTTGAAGACTAGATAAGCTGTAATATCTAATATTAGTTTCTGTTCTGTTAGGTTCAAATAGATTGTAGCGCTTTTCCCATATTCTGATGGTGTGCGCTTTGATACCTGAGAGGTTCTCAAGATCTTTAATACTAAATTTAGTTTTTATATTGTTCATTGTTTAGCTAAATTAATTAAACAAAATGAATTATAGCTATAAAAACATGAACATTTTGAAATAATTAACAAACTGCATCTTTTAATGCGGTTTTAGATTAAAAGTTTTTAAGAAATAAAATGTATATCGGTTCCTAATGTTAGGTGTGAAGCAAAAAAAAAGCTAAGCAAGATGCTTAGCTTTTTGTGACCAGACTGGGGCTCGAACCCAGGACCATCTCCTTAAAAGGGAGATGCTCTACCAACTGAGCTATCTGGTCAGTAAAACAATTTTTATATTTTGTAATAGTCACAAAAATAAATTCAAACAACAGCTTGAAAATAAGTGACCAGACTGGGGCTCGAACCCAGGACCATCTCCTTAAAAGGGAGATGCTCTACCAACTGAGCTATCTGGTCATTTGTTTTACGAGGGTGCAAATATAATAGCTTTTATTAATAATACAAGGCTATTTTTGATTTTTTTTGTTTTTTTGTTTCTCAAATATGTATGGTTTTAATAATCAATTTATAAGCTTAAAAATGAATTTAATTTTTATTGGATATATGGCTTCCGGAAAGTCAACAATTGGTCAAAAAATGGCAGAAAAAATGGAATTTAAATTTATTGATTTAGATAATTATATTGAGGAGTTTGAAAAAATGAGTGTTTCTGATATATTTAAAACTAAAGGAGAAATCCATTTTAGAAAACTTGAGCAGACCTATTTAAAACAAATAACCTCCAATACAGATCAAACAATAATTGCGCTAGGAGGAGGTACACCTTGTTTTTACAATACTATGGAATGGTTAAATAAACTAGATAATTTTAAGACCGTATATTTAAGAACTAATTTAGATATTTTGACAGACCGTTTATTTTTAAATAAAACAAGACCATTAATTAGTCATCTAGAGACTAAAGTTGCTTTAAAAGACTTTATTGCTAAACATTTATTTGAGCGCTCTTATTTTTATAATCAGGCAAGTGTAGTTGTTGAAGCTACTAGTAATGAAGAAGAGACAATAAATAATATTTTAAAAAAGTTAATTTAAATAAGCTTTCCACTCTTTACCTTCTAGATCCACCTGAACATGCTCATTTAACGAGGTTGACAACGATATACCCTTATAATCTGCTTTAACCGGAAATTTTTTATGATTTCGGTTTACTAAAACAGCAGTTTTAAATTGTTTTAAAGGGACTTCTAAAAAATGTTTTACACAGTAAATTAAGGTAGTACCTGAATTTAACACGTCATCAATTAAAACAACCGATTTGTTTTGATATTGTTCCGGTTTTAGGGAGGTCTTTATTAGGTCTCTTGGGTTTTTCTTGTCTATGGATATTTTACAAAGCGTTGGTTGGATTGGAGATATTTTTGCTAAAATGGTTTTCAGTTTTTTTGCTAAAATATAACCATTCGCATCTATACCAGCTAAGACAACTTCTTCCTCGTTTATATTTGCCTCATATATTTGAAAAGCAATTCGTCTTAACTTATTGTTAATGGCACTATTATCTAATATTACATCTTTTAAAACACTCATAATACTATTGCTCGTTTTCTGCGTTTAAATTGTCTAAATCTCTTCTGTCTTTTTTTGTTGGTCTTCCAACACCTTTTTTTCTGTAATAATCCTTGGCTAATTTAAGCATTTCTTGTGCTTCAAAAGCGGACTTAGGAGTGTTATCTACACGATAAATATCTACAAGTTTAGCACCAACCCTGTTTGGAGGAATATCCAAAACGGTCAATTTATAGTTAACCTGGTCTTTTCTAAGTTCAATTATATCTGTTGGATAAACTTCTCTACTGGCTTTAGCTACACTACCATTTACCTTAATATGGCCTTTTTTACATGCAGTCGTTGCTATGTTTCTTGTTTTAAAATGTCTAACACACCATAAATACTTATCTACTCGCATACAAATTATCTAAAATTGACGTTAAGGTTATTGTGCAAAATTATATTAAAATGTATCTTGCACATCAAAAATAAGAATAATGAATTTAAGAAAAATCACTTTTGCGTTATTAGTTGTGTTAGTTACTGCATTTTCATGTGGTACAGATGATGGAGATACATTTACTTTTGTGCCTAGAGATAGCCAAGAGGTTTATGATGAGAACATTGTTGAGATAGAGGCGTTTTTAGCAACACATACATATAATTATGACGAATTTGATTTTGCTAATCCATACTCATTAGCTAACGATACATTTAAAATTGTTTTTGATACAATTAGTGAAGCAAATAACAACTTAGATGCGATAGCATTACTAGATAGACCAGAGTTACTATTTAAAACGGTTACTCAAGGTGATGTAGATTATAAACTATATTATTTAAGTGTTAGAGAAGGTTTAGGACAAGCAACACACCCTTTGGATGCAGTAAATGTAACATATACTGGTACTTTATTGGATGGGACAGAGTTTGATGGAGCAGATGTTGATGGTCTTACTTTTAATTTATCATCTGTAGGTTCTTCTTTTGGAGTAGTTGATGGTTTTAGAGAAGCTTTAGTTGAATTTAGAATGCGTGATGGCTATACTGAAAATGGTGATGGAACTACAACAAACCATAACTATGGTATTGGAGCAGCTTTTATTCCTTCTGGTTTAGGTTATTTTTCAACAGGAACGACATCTATACCAAGTTATTCTCCTATTAATTTTACATTTGGATTACTAACTAGAATTGATACCGATTATGATTTAGATTCAATCCCTTCACATTTAGAAGATTTAGATGGTGATGGTGATGGTTTAAATGAAGATACTGATGGTGATGGTGTAGCTAACTTTATTGATAATGACGATGATAATGATGGTGTATTAACTATTGATGAAGATATCGATCAAGATGGAGACCCAACTAATGATGATACTGATGGAGACGGAATACCAAACTATTTAGATTTTGATACTAATTTATCAAACTAAAAATTAAATATTACAAAAAAAGAGCCACTTTATAAAGTGGCTCTTTTTTTATGATTGTTTGAAATTTATAACATAACAGATATACTAAGTATTAGTTGTTCTGGTCGCGTATCTAATCTATTTGGATTTAATACTGATACATTATTATTAATAATAGTCGCTTCGTTATTATTAAAGCCTCTCTCGTATCTTAAATCTATACCAATCTTATCTAAGCTTAATCCTATTCCAAAATTTAATCCTACAGAAAAGTCATCTTCTATAGTGTCAATTGTAGCATTTTCAAATTCGCTATCCATTATATATTGCAAAGATGGACCTGCAAAGACATGTATAGGACCTAAAACTTTTAAGCCAATTAACAATGGAGCGTCTAATTTTTGTAATTCAAATTCGCCAGCAGTATAATCGCTTTTTGTAGTAGTATAAACCAATTCTGGTCTAAAGTATATTTTGGTGCCTATTTTTCCAAAAACACCAACGTGGTAGCCAACGCTTCTGTCTGGATTTTGGTAACTGTTAGAAATTGACTCAAAGTAATCTCCATTACCATTGTAATTTACACCACCTTTAAAACCAAATCCATTTCCATTTTGAGCATAACCTAAAGCTGAAAATATAAGTATTCCAATAGATGCTAAAATTACTTTTTTACTTACGTTTGAATTATAACCTAAGCCATTCTGAAATTTTTGTAAAATGTTCATAATTGTCGTTTTTTGATTAACACTAGTTATAACGATAATTATGCCAAATTATTTGAATGGTTAATAGATAGGGTTTTACAAAACAAAAAAGCGTTTAAAACCTTATGTTTTAAACGCTTTACTATGTAATGAGATAATATTTTTACTTTCTTGTAATCACTTTTTCTGCAGCTTTAACAATAGCATCAGCATTTAGACCATACTTTTCCATTAATTGCGCTGGTGTACCTGACTCACCAAAAGTATCGTTTGTAGCAATAAACTCTTGTGGTGTAGGTTGATGTTGTGATAAAACACGTGCAACACTTTCTCCTAATCCTCCTAAGTGGTTATGCTCTTCAGCAGTAACAACACATTTAGTCTTTTTAACAGACTCTATAATAGCATTAGCATCTAATGGCTTTATAGTATGTATGTTTATTACTTCAGCAGAAATACCCTTATCATTTAAGGTTTTTGCAGCTTCTAAAGCTTCCCAAACTAAATGTCCAGTAGCAACAATGGTTACATCAGTACCTGTTTGTAATTGTACAGCTTTACCAATTTCAAAAGTTTGATCTTCTGGAGTAAAGTTAGCTACTTTTGGACGCCCAAAACGTAGGTAAACTGGTCCTTCATGACTTGCAATTGCTATAGTAGCAGCTTTGGTTTGATTGTAATCACAAGTGTTTATTACAGTCATACCTGGTAACATTTTCATTAATCCAATATCTTCAAGTATTTGGTGTGTTGCACCATCTTCTCCTAAAGTTAAACCTGCGTGAGATGCACATATTTTAACGTTTTTGTCAGAATATGCAATACTTTGTCTAATTTGATCATAAACACGACCTGTAGAAAAGTTAGCAAATGTACCTGTAAAAGGAATTTTTCCTCCAATAGTTAAACCTGCAGCAATACCCATCATATTAGCTTCTGCAATTCCAATCTGAAAAAAACGTTCTGGGTTTTCTTCAATAAACTGATCCATTTTTAAAGACCCAATTAAATCTGCGCAAAGAGCTACAACATTAGGATTTGTTCTTCCTAACTCTGTTAATCCGTCTCCAAAACCTGATCTTGTATCTTTACTTCCTGTATTTGTATATGTTTTCATGTTGTCTTAATTCAAGTTGATTAATAGTCGCCTAAAGTTTCAGGGTTTTGCTCTAATCCAATAGCTAATTGCTCGTCATTAGGTGCTTTACCATGCCAAGCATGTGTATGCATCATAAAATCTACACCATTACCCATTATTGTTTTTAGTAATACACAAACAGGTTTTCCTTTACCTGTTAAACTTTTTGCTTCTGCCATTCCTTTAAGGATCGCTTCTATATTATTACCTTCTTCAATGTCTATAACTGTCCATCCAAAAGCTTCAAATTTAGCTCTAAAACTTCCCATTGGTAATACAGTATCTGTTGATCCATCAATTTGCTGTCCATTTAGATCAATAGTTGCAATAATGTTATCTACTTTTTTAGCAGATGCATACATAATTGCTTCCCAGTTTTGACCTTCTTGCATTTCGCCATCTCCATGTAAGCTATATACTAAATGTTTGTCTCCATTTAATTTTTTTGCTTGGGCAGCACCTAAAGCAACACTTAGACCTTGACCTAAAGATCCTGATGCAATCCTAACACCTGGTAGTTTTTCATGTGTTGTTGGGTGACCTTGTAGTCTTGTGTTAATTAATCTAAAGGTGTTTAATTCTTCTACAGGAAAATAACCCGTTCTAGAAAGTACACTATAAAATACAGGTGAAATATGTCCATTTGATAAAAAGAAAAGATCTTCTCCAATGCCATCCATATCAAAACCTTCTTTTCTATCCATGATGTTATCATAAAGTGCTACTAAAAATTCTGCGCAACCTAATGATCCTCCTGGATGTCCAGAATTTACTTTGTGTACCATACGTAAAATGTCTCTACGTACCTGTGTGGTTAAATCTTCTAATTGTTGTGTGCTTGCCATGTTTTATGGGTTAAATATTTTGTTCCAAAATTAGGATTTTAATAGCCCACAACCAAGATTATTAAGGACACTTATTAACCAAATGGCTAGATTTCTTAACAATTCATTCATTTTAAAAAAGTATTAACAAAATTTTCAATTTTAGGAAGTATTTAATACCCTTTGCATTTTTCTTACATATATTTGCTAGCTGAAGATTAAAGAGATATAATGACTTTCGATTTAAAAGCAAAAGACACACAAAGTAACGCTAGAGCAGGAGTAATAACTACAGATCATGGTGTAATTGAAACACCAATTTTTATGCCTGTTGGTACTGCTGGAACTGTAAAAGGTGTGCATCAAAGAGAATTAAAAAACGATATTAATCCAGATATTATCTTAGGTAATACCTATCACTTATATTTAAAACCTCAAATAGATGTTTTAGAAAAAGCTGGTGGATTGCATAAATTTATGAACTGGGATCGTAATATACTTACGGATTCTGGAGGTTATCAAGTCTACTCTTTATCAGGAAATAACAAGATTAAAGAAGAAGGTGTTAAGTTTAAGTCTCATATTGATGGTAGCTACCACACTTTTACGCCAGAAAACGTAATGGAAATCCAACGTAGTATTGGAGCAGATATTATTATGGCATTTGACGAGTGTACACCTTATCCTTGTGAATATAACTATGCTAGACGATCCATGCACATGACGCATCGTTGGTTAGAGCGTTGCTTAACACATCTTGATAAAACACCTTTAAAGTACGACTACTCACAATCCTTTTTTCCGATTGTTCAAGGTAGTACGTATAAAGATTTACGTAAGCAATCAGCCGAGTATATTGCAGGTGTTGGAGCAGAAGGTAACGCAATTGGTGGTTTGTCAGTAGGTGAGCCAGCAGAAGAAATGTATGCTATGACAGAGGTTGTAACAGATATACTACCATGGGATAAGCCACGTTATCTAATGGGTGTTGGTACACCAATTAATATACTAGAAAATATTGCATTAGGTGTAGACATGTTTGACTGTGTAATGCCAACACGAAATGCAAGAAACGGAATGTTATTTACTGCCTACGGATCGATAAATATTAAAAACCTTAAATGGCGCGACGATTTTTCGCCAATTGACGAGATGGGTATTACTTACGTAGACACGGAGTATAGCAAGGCATACTTACGTCACTTATTTAATACAAATGAATTATTAGGTAAGCAAATCGCAACCATACATAACTTAGGTTTTTATTTATGGTTGACTAGAGAAGCAAGAAAGCATATCTTAGCAGGAGACTTTAGAGCTTGGAAAGATAAAATGGTAAAACAAATGAATAATCGTCTATAAGTGAAAATATTAGACTGGTACATATTAAAACGTTATCTAATGACTTTTGCGGTCATGCTACTGTTGTTTATACCAATTGGTATTACAGTGCATTTAGCAGAAAAAATTGGTAAAATACTAGAAAACAATGTGCCTTTCGGCGAAGTCATGCAGTACTTGTTAGACTTTACAATATACTTTGCACATTTACTTTTTCCGTTATTTTTATTCTTATCAGTAATTTGGTTTACATCAAAATTAGCAAATAATACAGAGGTTGTAGCGTTTTTAAGTTCAGGTGTATCGTTTACACGATTTTTAAGACCTTACTTAATTGGAGGTGTAATTGTTGCTTTATTATCCATTGTTTTAGGATTATACCTAGCACCTAACGCTAGTAAAGGGTTTAATAATTTTAAATATAAATACCTCTCAGGTAAAAAAGAAAATAATAATACCAATGTATTAAAGCAGATTAATGACAACGATATTATTTATGTTACTAGCTTTGATACAAAAAATAAAACAGGAGTAAATTTTACTTTAGAGCATTTTGAAGAAGGTAAAATGACCTATAAAATTAGTGCATCTAACCTAAGATATATCGAAGAGGATTCAGCTTACATACTCCGTAATTACTTTAAAAGAACCATTGGAGATAATGATGATGTGTTGGACATTCAAAGAAAAAAAGACACAATTTTTTCATTTGATTTAGAGGATTTAACACCAGAAAGTTACATAGCTGAAACCTTAAGGTACGATGAGCTAGTTAGATTTATTGATAGAGAAGAAAAACGAGGCTCTAAATATATAGGTCGTTACAAGTTAGCTAAATATCAAAAATGGAGTTTACCAGTTTCAGTATTTATACTTACAATTATTGCAGTAGCTGTATCTTCTAGAAAACGTCGAGGCGGAATGGGAGTCAATTTAGCATTTGGGATTTGCATAGCCATGGTTTTTGTCTTTTTTGATAAGATATTTGGTACACTAGCCTCTCAGTCTAACTTTTCACCATTGCTAGCAGTTTGGTTTCCTAATATAATTTTTGGGGTTTTAGCCTTTTTCCTGTTACGCAATGCAAAACGATAAATTAAAAAATTACCTTCACTTACATGTCCTAGTTTTTATAGCTGGATTTACTGCTATTATTGGTAAATTAATAACTATCAATGCTGTTAGTTTAGTGTGGTATAGGATGTTAATGGCAACGGTTTTAATGTTTGTTTACATCAAGATTGCTAAAGTCGATATTTCTATTACCAAAAAATCATTGATTAAATTATCCATTGCAGGAGTAATAATAGCGTTACATTGGATTACTTTTTTTGGAGCCATACAAGTATCTAATGCTTCTATTGCTTTAGCAATGTTCTCTACAGGTGCTTTTTTTGCATCCTTTATAGAACCTATAATCTATAAACGTAAAATTATTGCTTATGAGATTGTTTTTGGTCTTATCGTGATTTTAGGTGTGTATTTAATTGTAAAAAGTGAGTTTAAATATATTGACGGAATGATTTTAGGAATTATTTCTGCATTTTTATCCTCATTATTTGCAGTCCTAAACGGAAAGTTTTTAGAGGAGCATTCTGCAACCAAGATTTCATTTTACGAGTTTTTAAGTGGAGTTTTTTTATTTCACTTTACATCTTGCTTTTTGGAGATGGTTTTAATTTAAATCATTTTAATATATCGCTATCTGACGGTTTATGGTTGTTTGTTTTAGCATCTGTTTGTACAGCCTATGCTTTTATAGCTTCTGTTTATGTCATGCGTTATATTAGTCCTTACACAGTAGTGTTAACTTATAATTTAGAGCCTATTTACGGAATCATTTTGGCATTGATGCTATTTCCAGAATCAGAGACTATGTCACCTTCATTTTACATTGGTGCATTTATAATTTTAGGGGTTGTATTACTTAATGGAGTCCTTAAAAATTTAAAAAAATTCAGAAAGAATAAAAGCCCACAAACTAATTGATTATCAAATTTTAACGTTAAAATGTGCGCATTTTAATCATAATCTTAAAATTTGAAGTAAAAAAAATGTAATTTTGCATGCTAACATATAAACAAAACTATCGTTCCCTATGGAATATTTAGAATTTGAATTACCAATTAAAGAACTGGAAGAGCAATTAGGAAAGTGTCAAGTTATTGGAGAAGAGAGTGATGTAGATGTGACACAAACTTGCAAGCAAATCGAAAAAAAGCTTGTTGCTACCAAAAAAGATATATATAAAAACCTGACGCCTTGGCAAAGAGTACAAATGTCGCGTCATCCTGATAGACCTTATACTTTAGATTATATTAAAGCTATATGTGGAGAGTCGTTTTTAGAGTTACATGGAGACAGAAACTTTAAAGATGATAAAGCCATGATTGGTGGACTAGGTAAAATAGGTGACCAAAGCTTTATGTTTATTGGTCAACAAAAAGGGTTTAATACAAAAACTAGACAATACCGTAATTTTGGTATGGCTAATCCAGAAGGCTACCGTAAGGCTTTAAGATTAATGAAGTCTGCTGAAAAATTTGGAATACCAGTAGTAACATTATTAGATACGCCTGGTGCTTATCCTGGTTTAGAAGCTGAAGAGCGTGGACAAGGTGAGGCTATTGCTAGAAATATTTTAGAGATGACACGTTTAAAAGTGCCAATTATTACAATAGTAATAGGTGAAGGTGCTTCTGGTGGAGCTTTGGGTATTGGTGTAGGAGATAAGATTATGATGTTAGAAAACACATGGTACTCTGTTATATCTCCAGAATCTTGTTCTTCAATTTTATGGAGAAGCTGGGAATATAAGGAATTAGCTGCCGAAGCTTTAAAATTAACAGCTACAGACATGAAAAAAATGAAGATTGTAGATGATATCATTAAAGAACCTTTAGGAGGTGCACATTCTGATAGAGAAACAACTTTTAAATCTGTAACAGAAGCTATTCTTGGTGCATACGACGAGTTTAAAAACTTATCACCAAAAGATTTAGTAAATAAGCGTATAGAAAAATATTGTGATATGGGTGTTTTTAAAGGGTAGACCTTATAAAACCATTTGCTAACAAAATCTGAAGTGTAATGCTTCAGGTTTTTTTATGCTTATTAACAAAAAAACAGACTTATTAACAGTATAAATGTTGACGACCTGTTAAGATTGAGTAACTTTGTATCCTAATATTTCTTAACAATTTATTTACTTTCGCTAAGTCAAGAATTAGGTGAATTATCATCTGGTTTTTTTAAATATTTAATCAATAAATTACTGAGTTATAACTCAAAACTATATTCAATAAATGAAGCAACCCAATCAAATAAAAGGCTATCAAGTTGACAGGAGCACTATTATAAACCTTGAAAAAGGTAAGATTCCACCACAAGCGTTGGATCTGGAAGAAGTAGTACTTGGTGCAATGATGATTGACAAGAAAGGGGTTGATGAAGTGATTGACATTTTAAGTGCTGATGCCTTTTATAAAGAAGCACATCAACACATTTTTGAAGCGATATTTATGTTGTTTCAAGAAAGTCAACCAATTGACTTATTAACAGTTTCGACACAATTAAAAACAAATTCTAAATTAGATTTAGCAGGAGGAGATTTTTATTTAATTTCCTTAACACAAAAAGTATCCTCTTCTGCCCATATCGAGTTTCATGCTCGTATAATTCTGCAAAAGTTTATCCAAAGAAGTTTAATTAAAATTTCTTCTGAAATAATTGAAGAAGCTTACGACGAAACTCAAGATGTATTTGACCTTTTAGATAAAGCAGAATCTAGGTTATACGAAGTCACACAAGGAAACATTAAAAAATCCAGTGAAACTGCACAAGACTTAGTAATTCAAGCTAAGAAAAAAATTGAAGAAATTTCCAAAAAAGAGGGAATGAGTGGTGTGCCATCTGGTTTTAATAAACTAGATAATTTAACCTCTGGTTGGCAAGAAAGTGATTTAATTATTATTGCAGCACGTCCAGGTATGGGTAAAACAGCCTTTACTTTAACAATGGCTAGAAACGTTGCAGTAAACTCAAATATTCCAGTAGCTTTTTTCTCTTTAGAGATGGCATCTGTACAGTTAATTACACGTTTAATTTCTAGTGAGACAGGACTGTCTTCAGAAAAATTAAGAACTGGTAAACTTGAAAAACACGAGTGGGAACAGCTTAACGTAAAAGTAAAAGCGTTAGAAAAAGCACCACTTTTTATTGATGATACACCTTCGCTTTCTATTTTTGATTTACGTGCAAAAGCTAGACGTTTGGCTTCTCAGCATGGTATTAGAATGATCATGATTGATTATTTACAATTAATGACAGCTGCAGGATCTGGAGGTAACCGTGAACAAGAAATATCGACTATTTCTCGTAACTTAAAAGCTTTAGCTAAAGAGTTAAGTTTGCCTGTAATTGCACTGTCACAATTATCGCGTGCTGTAGAAACACGTGGAGGAAGTAAACGTCCTTTACTATCCGATTTACGTGAATCTGGTGCGATTGAGCAAGATGCCGATATTGTAAGTTTTATTTACAGACCAGAATATTATAAAATTGACGAATGGGATGATGAAGAACGCTCTCCTACAGAAGGTCAAGGTGAGTTTATAGTTGCAAAACACCGTAATGGTGGATTGGAAAGTATTAGACTTAAATTTATCGGTCATTTAGGTAAGTTTGATAATCTTGATGATTTTGATACACCATTTGGTCAAGAATTTCATAGTAAAATGAATGCTGCTGCAAATGATAATACATTTGCTCCAGACAATTTCCCGTCAGCTAATGATGCTTTTGGTGCACCAGAAGAGGATGATAACGACGTGCCTTTTTAATAATAAGTAACTATTTAAATGGATAAAATAAAAACAACTAACTACCTACTTTTAATAATAGTAATACCTATAATATTTTACTTATTAAAAGTGCTGTCGTTTATATTTGTACCTCTAGTTTTTTCAATGTTTATAGCATTGTTGTTTTTACCTTTAATGCGTTTTTTACGTAAACGCAAGTTGCCTAAAGCGGTTAGTGTTTTTATTGTATTACTAGTTATAGCCTTAGGTGTAAAGCTTGGAGTAGAATTAGTAAAGCTATCAAGTAGAGAAATTTTAGCATCAGATTCTCAATTTTTTGCTAAAGCAGAAACAAAAATCAATACACTAGTTGATAATGTCGAAGCTTTTTTTGGTGTAGAAAAAGTAGAAGGTAGCAGGTCTTTAACTAGGTTAGTTAATAAAGAAGCCTTGCTAGATAATTTATCACCAACACTTAGTTTTATTAGTAAATTTTTGACAGCTTTATTAATGACGACCTTTTTTGTGGTTTTATGGTTAGCAGAGTCTATTAATGTTGAAAAATTAATTAATAGGACCATTTTAAGAAAAAAGCATACGTCTATTAAAACGTTTATGAAAATAGAAAAAGACTTGATTAAATTTATTAAAGTTAAGTTTTTGGTAAGCTTTTTAACTGGAGTTTTTACAGGTGTGGCCTGTTACTTTTTTGATGTAAGTTTTCCTATATTTTGGGGTTTATTTGCGTTTTTAATTAATTTTGTTCAAATGGTAGGTTCCTTTATTACAGTAATCTTGCTATCTATTTTTGCATTTGTCGAGCTAGAAACTTCTAGTAAATTATTATTTTTTATAATTTCAATAACAGGTACACAAGTATTATACGGTAGTATTTTAGAGCCTATATTTATGGGTAAATCCTTTTCTATTAATGTTATTGCTGTTTTAGTGATGTTAATGTTTTGGGGTTATATTTGGGGTATTCCTGGTTTAATTATGGCTATTCCAATTACAGTATTTCTTAAAATTATTTTTGAACAATTTCCTCGAACAAAAATTATTTCAGAATTACTCTCAGGCTCTACCAGTTAATTTATTATTAATCCTTTTATATCAGGTACTTTTTTAAGTATCTTTCAAGTTATAAAAAAGTATTTTTAAATGAATAAATTTACAGTCTTTCTATTCTTTTTTCTGTTTGTTTCTAAAGGGTTTGCATCCTACATTTTAATACCAATGGATGCTGATACCCAAAAAAATCATTTAAAAGCTTACGGAATTACGTACTGGAGTTTAGAAAAAGACGTTAAAGTTAAGTGGTTACTTAATTATAGAGGTGGTTCTTTTTTATTACCTGATAGCGAGTCAATCCAGCGTGAGTGTAAAATTAGAGGTGTTAGTTTCGAAATTATTTCTGATACAAAAACAGAGCAAATTTTAAATGAAATAGCAAGTCCAAGTAAAAATATGGAATCTGTGGTATTGGAAAAAGCACCCAAAATAGCTGTGTACACACCTCAAGGTAAATTACCTTGGGATGATGCAGTAACTATGGTATTAAGTTATGCCGAAATACCTTACGAAACCATTTACGATGAAGAAGTATTAAAGGACGAATTACTGTTGTACGATTGGTTGCATCTTCACCATGAGGATTTTACAGGACAATTTGGAAAATTTTATGGAAGATATCGCCAAGCAGCATGGTATATTCAAGAAAAAAAGACGCAGAAGCATTAGCTACTAAATTAGGTTACACCAAAGTATCTGAAGAGAAACGTGACGTTGCATTAAAAATAAGAGATTATGTTGTTGGTGGTGGCTTTATGTTTGCCATGTGTAGCGCAACAGAAAGCTTTGATATTGCCTTGTCTGCAGATGGAATTGATATTTGCGAACCCATGTTTGATGGAGATGCAAGTGATGGTAACTATCAAGCTAAAATTGATTTTGATAATACATTTGCTTTTAAAGATTATACTTTAGAGCGTAGTCCTTTAGTGTATGAGTTTTCTAGCATAGATATGACCATGAAACGCAATATACCAAAAGAAACAGATTACTTTTCTTTAATGGATTTTTCCGCAAAATGGGATCCAATACCTACCATGCTTTGTCAAAATCATACTGCTTTAGTAAAAGGTTTTATGGGACAAACAACCTCTTTTACTAGAGACCAAATTAAGTCAAATGTTTTAGTTATGGGAGAAAACAAAACAAATGGTGAAGCTAAATACATCCATGGTATTAAAGGTAAAGGCTTTTTTACTTTTTACGGTGGACATGATCCAGAAGATTATACGCACCAAGTTGGTGATCCAAAAACCGAATTATCCTTGCATCCAACATCACCTGGTTATAGACTTATTTTAAATAATGTCTTATTTCCTGCTGCTAAAAAGAAAAAGCAGAAAACGTAATATGAAATATTTATTTCTATGTATTTCTATCTTTTTTTCCAAATTTCTTTTTCTCAATCAGATAGCATTCAAGTTTACGGTCAAAATTTAATTGATCAAAATAAATTAGATACAGCCATAATTTACTACAAAAAGCACTTGCTTAACCCAAGTAGTCAAAAACAACAGGTACACTTACTTTTTGGATTAGCAGATGCTTATAAATTAAAATTAGATTATACTAATGCCAATGAAAACTACAACAAGTCTTTTATTACGATAACCAAAATAAAAGACAAGCAATTAGAGTTTTTGTACTATGTAAAAAAAGCAGAGTTTTTAGAAAAAGAGCTATGCATCTTGATGCAGTAAAAGAGTTAGATAAGGCGTTAGTTATATTAAAAAATACGCCTATAAATGATTTATACTTATCCAAGTATTACAATCGTAAAGCCGCACTTTTTACAGAACATTACCAGTTGAATGATTCCACGCTTTATTATTCAAATAAATCCTTAGTACTTGCAAAAAAAATAAACGATAATGATGCTATATTTTATTCGTTATTAGAAATTTCTGGAGTTTATGAGCGTAAAAAGGATTATAAAACTGCTCTAAAATATTTGGATGAAATTATAGCTTTTGCTAAAAGCAATAATATGAAGCAACAAGAAGCAGATGCTTACATTAGTTATGTAATGGTATTGGCAAGAAGTAATCAATTAGAAAAAGCATTGAATGCGTCACTTTATGCTGTAGATTTTTCCAAAAAAAATAAGTTTTTATACAATGAGATAATCTTTAATCAAAATATTCAAAATTTATATTTTAGACTAAATAATATAGAAAAAGCATACGAGTATTTAAAACAAAGATTAGAGTTAACAACCAAATATGATGAAATAAAAAAAGAAGAATTATTATTTAATTTAGAAACACAATACAAGCTGGCAGATAAGGAGAGTCAGATTAAGATTAATAATTTGGAAATTATAAATCAAAAAAAGCATTAGCCTCCAATAAGGTTAACTTATATATTGCACTAGTATTGTTTATGTTTTCAATTGCAGTTGCAGTCCTAATAGCTTATTTTCTTAAACGCTCAAAAAAAGCAATAAGCAATTACAAATACTGTCTTCCGAAAACGAATTTTTATTAAGTGAAGCAAACCACAGGATTAATAATAACTTACAATTAGTAGTAATACTTATTACCAATCAACTTAAAAAAGCTTCTGAGACAGAAAAAATTCAACTAAAAAATATTTTAATAAAGGTAGAAGCTATTTCTACTTTACATAAACATTTATATAAAAACGAAGACAAACAAACTATAGATATTGCCAATTACTTAAAAGATGTAAAAACTAGTTTTTTTGATGTGTTTAAAGAAAATGATATTACTACTAATTTTGATGTCAATTCTTTAGAAATAGCAACAGATCAAGCGATGTATTTTGGATTATTACTAACTGAGTTATTAATTAATTCTATCAAACATGCCTTTAAAAATCAAGATTATAAGGTGATAGATTTTACATTAAGGGTCAATAATGGCTTGCTATTATTTATATATAGTGATAATGGTATAAGCTTAGCTAATAAATCGATAAAACCTAAACTGGTAGATAAAATTTGTCGTCAATTAGAAATGGATTATAATATAAATACAGATAATGGTTTTAATTTTTCGATGTCTAAAAAAATAAATAATGAATAAGTTACAGGACTCAAAAATCCTAATCGTAGAGGATGAGATTATTATAGCAGATTACATAGAGGAGTTATTACTTGAAGAGCAATTTACAAACGTAGCTATTGCGAATAACAAAGAAACAGCTTTAGATAAAATGACTGCTTTTTTACCTGATATTATTTTAATGGATATTAATTTACAAGGGAAAAATGAGGGCATTCAGTTAGCAAAAGTTAAAAATATTAATGCGACCATTATTTTTATCACAGGTCAAAACGATTTAGTTTTAATGAATGAAGCATTAAAATCCAATCCAGACGCTTACTTAACCAAACCTATAAAACGATTAGATTTATTAGCTTCAATAAATTTATCGTTTTATAAAAAGCAATCGCAAATCTTTCAATTTAAAGATGGATACGATATTATTAATTTAAACTTTTCGGACATTAGATATTTTGTTGCAGAAGGTAATTATGTAAATATTTATACGCTCACTAAAAGATTTACTATTAGACAATCATTGATGGGTGTTATGGATAAACTTCCTACAGATAGTTTTAAACAAACGCATCGTTCTTATTTAGTAAATAAAAATAAGATAGAGAAAGTAACATCAAACACAGTAGTTATTAATGGTTTAGATATTCCTTTATCAAGGACGTATGCCAAACAATTTAAATAGCATTTTACATACAAAATGATGCGTTTCAACCCGTGTTATTGGTATTTCATAGAGTAAAAGTTAGTTTTGCGATTCTTAAAAATCTAACTAACCTATTATTTATGAAACAATTTTATTTTACTTTTTTTGCTGTACTATTTATTGGTATGGCTTCAGCACAAACCTTTCAAGAAGGAGGCGTTAATTATGCTGTGATTTCTGCAGCTGAGAGCACTGTTGGTGTGGTATCATCAGCTAGTTTTGAAGGCGCACTAATTGTACCTCCAACAGTTAATAATGCAAGTGTTGACTATACGGTAATTGCTATTTTAGATAGTGCATTTGAAAACAGTACAACGTTAACTTCTATAGAAATTCCTAATACAGTAACGTATATAAGTAATGGTGCTTTTCGATTTTGCACTAACTTAACGTCTGTTGTAATACCTAATTCAGTAACAAGTATTGGACAATTATCATTTAATGCATGTTCTAGTTTAACTTCTGTGGTAATACCAGATTCAGTTACTTCTATTGGTATTGAAGGATTTGCAAGTTGTTCTAGTTTAACTTCGGTAACGATTCCAAGTTCGGTTACAAGTATTTCTAATAGTGCATTTCAAAACTGTTCTAATTTAAATACAGTTACTGTTAATTGGTCAACACCATTAGCTATAAATGCTAATATTTTTCAAAACGTAAATATTGGTAGCGCAACCCTTTATGTTCCTGTTGGTACTGAGGCGCTTTATCAATCAGAGCCAGTTTGGCAAAACTTTGGAACTATAGGTCAACCACAACCAGCTACACATTTAAATTTTGATGGAGTTAATGATTATGTCCAAGTTCCTTCTGGAATAAATGTAGCAAATTCATCATTTACTGTTGAGTTTTATGCAAAACGTAACTCAACTAATATAGATAGTTATATTATAACTCAAGGTTTTGAAGCAAACAATAATTTACTGCATATTGGTTTTAGAGGCAACAACGATTTTACTTTTGCTTTTTGGTATAATGATATAAATATTCCTGCTACTAATTATGTGGCTGATAATGAATGGCATCATTGGTCATGTGTTTATAACATGGAAAATGCTACTAGAGAAGTGTATCAAGATGGTATTTTAGTAGGATCTAATTCAGTTCCAACACCTTATACAGGTAATGGAATCCTTCAAATAGGTGTAAAAAATAGTAATGAGTTCTTCTTTAATGGTGATTTGGATGATATTCGTATTTGGAATGTAGCTAAAACAGCTGATCAGGTTACTGCAAGCAAAAATTGCGAGTTACAAGGTGATGAAACAGGTCTTATTGCTTATTATAAATTTAACGAAGGCCTTGACGCTAATGAAAATGCATCTTTTACAACCTTAAATGATGCTACAATTAATTCTAATAATGGGTCATTAACTAATTTTGCTTTAACAGGAAGTAATTCTAATTGGTTGGCAGGTTCTCCTGTTGAAAGTGGATCTATTATCCCTACAGAAGCAAGTGTTAGTAGTCCAGTAATTTATACACAAAATGATAGTGCAACGCCATTAACTGCTACTTTAGGAGCAAATGGAACAGAATTGATGTGGTATGAAACAGAAACTGGAGGAGTTGGATCAGCAATTGCGCCTACACCAAGTACAATGACTACTGGGTCAACATCATATTGGGTAACAAGTGCTAATGCAAATGGATGTGAAAGTGAAAGAACTGAAATAGTAGTAAATGTATTAGAGCCAGCAACGCATTTAAATTTTGATGGTATTGACGACTATGTTAATATAAACATAGGAACATTTACTACTCAAAACTTAAACTATACTCATGAGTTTAGGTTTAAAACTACAAGTGCTAACTGTACAATTTTTAACTTTTCTGATACAGGAATGCCTAACTCTGGAGGTTTTAATAAAACCATTTATTTACAAAACGGAAACTTAGTGTCTTATGTTTATAATAATACAGAAAATTATATCACATCAACAGCCACTTTTAATGATAATAATTGGCATCATGTTACAGAGATTGTTACGTTTACAGAAAGACGTCTTTATGTGGATGGTACATTGATAGGAACAGATACTAGTTTTTCTAACCAAAATTTTGGATATATAGTTCTAGGAGCAAGTAATTTAACTCCAGGAGTTTATTTTGAAGGAGAAATAGATGAAGTTAGAATTTGGAATACAGCCTTATCTATTGACGATGTTAATGCAACAGGTAATTGTCAATTGCAAGGTGACGAAGCTAATTTACTAGCATATTATCAGTTTAATCAAGGAACAGATGCTACAGATAATACATCAGTAACAACTTTAATAGATGCGACAACAAATGCATATAATGGTAATTTGATAAACTTTAGTTTAACAGGTAATACTAGTAATTGGTTAGCTGGTTCTCCTATTGGAGCAGCACCTATAGTTACAATGCAACCTCAGGATCAAACTATTACAGAAACAGATACTGCTGTTGTTTTTACTGTTTCAGCATCAAATGTCACCTCTTACCAATGGGAAGTGTTTCTTGAAGATGGTGAAGGTGGTTCATGGATGCCTTTAGACGATTCATTTACTGATCCGGATGTTTCGGGTTCTACAACTAATACGCTAACAATTTCAGGAGATAATGTTTCATTTGTCGTTGGTTTCCAATTTAGAGTTGTAATGAATGGTACTGCTAGTTGCAATGTTATTTCAAATGAAGTTACTGTAACAGATGAAACACTGTCAGTGTCTAATTTTTTAATTAATGAAGTAAAGGTATTTCCAAATCCAACAACAGATAACGTTAAGATTACTTTATCTAAAGTACAAGATTTTGAAATATCAGTATACGACTTAAACGGAAGACTGCTTTTAAACTCAAAAAACAGAAGTGATGCTTTTTTATTAGATTTAACAGATTATCAAAATGGTATATATATTATTAAGACTAAGATTAATCAAAAAGAAGCTATTAATCGAGTTATTAAACACTAAGGAAGTTTAGTACAGTTCGAGAAGCAGTGTTGTAATTTACAACACTGCTTTTTTTGCTTTATAACTAGCGAATACTAATAGCAAATTATTAATTTTTAGTGTTGTTTAACTAAACAATATTATATAAGAATATTATTTTTACTACATTACAATTAATATAAAGCAGTCTTAAAATGTCAACAAAAGATCAAATCTTAAAAAAATTGAAATATTAATCACCAACCACTTCGAATCTCCAAAAAATGCATTTGATTTTTTTGACGAAGATGGTGATAAAAAATTGTCAAAATCAGAAATTAAAAACCTATTGCAAGAAGCAGAAATTAGTGGTTTTATTAGAGGTATAGTCGCTTCAAAATTAATAGAAGGTTATGATTTAGATGGAGATCAACTAATAAGTTGGTCAGAATTTAAAACTGCAATTGACGAAATAGCACTTTAAATTCTTTCTTTTTTTGAAACAATCAATACTACAATTCCTCAAATTACAAATCATTACAATACTTTTTTGGGTATTATCGTTTTGCTTATTTATTATTATCCGTTATTTTGAAATAGGCACGGAAGGAGGAAAGGCATTTGTAACTAACTACGACCAAATAATACCAATAACACAATGGTTACAATTTAGCATTTTAATAGGTGTGGTTGTTGGTTTTTTTATGGGATAATCGAGTTTATTTCTGATAAATTATTGCTGTACAAATTTTCTACTGGTTTACTAATATTACTTAAAACAATTGTTTATTTAATTTTACTAATACTTTCAACAAGTTTTGTGGTTGGTTTAATAGAAGTTCAAATAGACAGAAACCTTCCAAATGAACCTGGTTGGTGGATGGAAAATAAAGTGTTTTGGCTAATAGTTGTGTATTTTAATATATGCTCATTAATATTTTCTTTTTTAAAAATTGCGATAGAAAACTTTGGTCATGGCGTTTTATTTAACCAGTTAATAGGAAAATATAAAAGACCAAGAGAAGAACGTCGTATTTTTATGTTTCTAGATCTTCAATCTTCTACCACAATTGCAGAGCAATTAGGCCACTATAAATACAGTCAATTGATTCAACAATGCTTTTATGATCTTAACTCGATAATAAATAATTTTGATGCAAATATTTATCAATATGTTGGTGATGAGGCTGTGATTAGTTGGACTTTTGATAAAGGTTTAAAACAAAATAATTGTGTCGAATTATTTTATAAATTTCAAGATAAGTTAGTTAAAAAAGAAAAATTATACCTGAAACAGTTTGGTATAATACCTAAGTTTAAAGCTGGATTGCATGGAGGAACATTAATAGTGACAGAAGTTGGGACTATTAAAAAAGAAATTGCTTATCATGGAGATGTTATAAATACATCTGCAAGAATACAAGGAGAGTGTAATAAGTATGATGAAACGCTTCTTATATCCGAATCATTACTTCAAAAACTTAAATTACATAAATATAAGCTAACATCAATGGGTGACATTACTTTAAAAGGTAAAGAAAGCACACTTAAGTTATTTTCAATTAATAAACTTAATTAATCAAACTATCAATTAACTGCTTGATTACAATTTCTACCCCTTTATCATTATTTGATTTAGTTAAGTAGTTAGCAACGGTTTTTACATTTGGATGTGCATTATCCATAGCGTAACTATAGTGTCCTAACTTTAGCATCTCTATATCATTATTATAATCTCCAAAAACCATAGTTTCAGATTCATTAATATTATATAGCTCTTGAATATGTTTAATGGCATAGCCTTTATTAGCTATATTTTCTGAAATATCAACCCAGTGATTGGCAGATACCTTTACTTTAAATTTATGTTCCAAATGTTTAACGGAAGGGTAGATGTACTTTTCAGAGCTTTCTTCATGATATAATGCTATTTTATAAACGTCTTCTGTAATTTCAGACACATCATCAATAATGTCGTAATTTGAGTAATACTCACTTAAAAGTGATAACAATTTTTCAGATTTACTTACTACGTAAGCTTTATTTTTTGTGCAAAACACGGGATGTGTATCCTGTAATCCAACTACTAATTTAGAAATTGTAGTTAAGCTGTTTTTTTTAAAAGTATTTGAAATTAGTAAATGATCTTGTTTTATTGCTAGTCCACCATTTTCTGATACTATAATAATATCATCTTTAATAACTTTTAATTTTTCAAGCATGCTATAATAAGGTCTTCCGCTAGCAGCTACAAACAATATGTTTTTTTCTTTTAAGATTTTAAATAATTCAAAAAACTCATCACTTACTTGATGATTAGCGTTTAATAAAGTTCCATCTAAATCGGATACTATTAATTTAATTTGGCTTAAAGACATGTGCAATTCAATATTTAAAATGTAAAGCTAGTGGATAAGTTTGTTATAAAACAATTATTATAGTTAAGTTATAATTAAATGGCATAAAAAAATCCGATTCAATTAAGAATCGGATTTTCTATTTTATAAGCGAAGTATTGTTATACAAATGGCAAAATGCCCTTTATTTTACTTTGTTCACAATTGCTTCAAAAGCATCTGGATTGTTCATTGCTAAATCAGCTAAAACCTTACGGTTTAATTCGATATTATTAGCTTTTACTTTACCCATAAATTGTGAGTAAGACATTCCATGTAATCTTGCTCCAGCGTTAATACGCGTGATCCATAATGCACGGAAAGTTCTCTTTTTGTTTCTACGGTCTCTGTATGCATATTGCATAGCTTTATCAACCGCGTTTTTTGCTACTGTCCAAACGTTTTTACGACGTCCAAAGTAACCTTTTGCTTGTTTAAGCACCTTTTTTCTTCTGGCTCTTTTGGCAACAGAATTTACTGATCTAGGCATAATTTAAATTGTTTTTTTGTAGTAGGCGGTTAATTAATTAACACTTTGTAAAGGCCTAACTCCAGGGTTTATAAATAATTTGTAACCAATTAAGGTAATGTTACTTTAAACGCATCATTACTTTAATATTGTTCTCATCCGCTTTATGTACTAAACCGTCATGAGTTAACTTAAGCTTACGTTTTTTAGACTTCTTTGTTAAGATGTGACTTTTAAAAGCGTGCTTTCTTTTAATTTTACCAGTACCAGTAAGCTTGAAACGCTTTTTAGCACTAGATTTTGTTTTCATTTTAGGCATTTTGTTTCCTAGTTTTAATTATTTCGCTTATAATATTGTGGTCCTTAATAAAGGATACTATTTACTTTTTAGGAGCAATAAACATGGTCATACGCTTTCCTTCAAGTCTTGGCATTTGTTCTACTTTTCCAAATTCTTCCAAATCTTGAGCTAATCGTAATAATAATATTTGTCCTTGCTCTTTAAACACAATTGATCTCCCTTTAAAGAAAACAAAAGCTTTTAGCTTTGCACCTTCTTTTAAGAATTTCTCGGCGTGTTTCTTTTTAAATTCGTAATCATGGTCATCTGTTTGAGGACCAAATCGAATTTCTTTGATAACAACTTTTGTAGCCTTGGATTTTAATGCTTTTTCCCGCTTCTTCTGTTCATAAAGAAACTTCTTGTAATCCATTATTTTACATACAGGCGGATCTGCTTTAGGCGAAATCTCTACCAAGTCAAGTTCTTGCTCTCTTGCAAATTCTCTTGCTTCTTTAGTGGTATAAATTCCTACTTCAACATTTTCTCCAACTAGACGCACTTTTTCTGCTCTAATCTTACCGTTAATGTTGTGCTGATCTTCCTTAATGATTCTTGCCGGACCTCTTGATCTTTTTCTACGTATTGCTATGACTTATATATTTTAGTTAAACTTAATTTTAAAATTGTCTTTTTGTTTTATTTATCTCTGTTTTAACAATTTCTGCAAAGGTATCTACACTAATCGTGCCTAAATCTTCACCACCATGTTGTCTTACAGATATCTTGTTTTCTGCTTCCTCTTGTTCCCCAATGATAATCATATAAGGCGTTTTACTCATTTCAGCCTCTCTAATTTTCTTACCAATGGTCTCGCTTCTGTTATCTACAAGTGCGCGAATTTCGTGATTTTCTAGCAAAGTTAAAACTTTTTCACCGTATTTCTCGTATTTCTCACTAAGAGTTAATATAGAAACTTGATTTGGCATTAACCAAAGCGGGAAATTTCCTCCTGTATGTTCCAGTAAAATAGCTATAAAACGTTCCATACTTCCAAAAGGAGCGCGATGTATCATTACAGGTCTGTGTGTTTCATTATCACTACCTTTATAAGATAATTCAAAACGTTCTGGTAAATTATAATCAACCTGAATAGTTCCTAATTGCCATTGTCTACCTAAAGCATCCTTAACCATAAAGTCTAATTTAGGTCCGTAAAAAGCAGCTTCGCCAGTTTCTATAACATAATTTAAATTTTTATCCTTGGCAGCATTAATAATGGCTTGTTCTGCTTTTTCCCAGTTTTCTAAACTTCCAATATATTTTTCTGGCTTTTCGGGATCACGTAAAGATACTTGTGCAGTAAAGTTTTCAAATCCTAAAGATCCAAATACATACAACACTAAATCAATAACATTTTTAAACTCTTGATCTAATTGATCTGGAGTACAAAAAATGTGTGCATCATCCTGCGTAAAACCTCTAACTCTCGTTAAACCATGTAATTCGCCACTTTGTTCATATCTATAAACAGTACCAAATTCAGCAAAACGCTTCGGTAAATCTTTGTAAGACCATTGCATACTGTTATATATTTCACAGTGATGTGGGCAGTTCATAGGTTTTAATAAAAATTCTTCTCCTTCCTTTGGAGTCGTAATAGGTTGGAAGCTATCGGCACCATATTTTTCATAATGTCCAGAAGTAACATAAAGCTCCTTTTGGCCTATATGTGGTGTAACAACCATTTCATAACCTGCTTTTTTCTGAGCAGCCTTTAAAAAATCTTCTAAACGCTCACGTAAAGCAGCACCTTTTGGTAACCATAAAGGTAAACCTGCACCAACTTTTTGAGAAAAAGTAAAAAGCTCAAGCTCTTTACCTAACTTTCTATGGTCACGTTTTTTAGCTTCTTCTAATAACGCTAAGTATTCAGTTAATTCTTTTTGTTTTGGAAATGATGTTCCGTAAACACGTGTTAATTGAGGTTTATTTTCATCACCTCTCCAATAAGCACCTGCAACAGATAATATTTTTACAGCTTTAATAATCCCTGTATTCGGGATATGTCCACCACGACACAAATCAGTAAAAGTAGAATGGTCACAAAAAGTAATAGTCCCATCCTCAAGATTTTCAATTAATTCAGTCTTATATTCATTGTCTTTATATAAAGACAAAGCCTCGGCTTTAGTAACAGATCGCATAGCAAACTCATGTTTGCCTCTTGCAATCTCTAACATTTTAGTTTCAATAGTCTTAAAATCTTTATCAGTAATGGTGTCATTACCAAAATCAACATCATAATAAAAACCATTATCAATAGCAGGACCAATAGTTAATTTACTATTAGGGTATAACTCCTCAATCGCCTGAGCTAATACATGGGCAGAACTATGCCAAAATGCTTTCTTTCCTTCATCATTAGTCCAAGTATAAAGTACCAAAGATCCATCCGTTGTTAATTTCGTAGATGTTTCAACGGTTGTACCATTAAAACTTGCCGAAATAACATTTCTTGCCAATCCCTCGCTAATACTCTTAGCAACATCCATAGGTGTAGAATCTTTTTCAAAAGATTTCACACTACCATCAGGTAAAGTAATTTTTATCATCAATATAATATTAGACCACAAATATAATAGGATATTAGTAATTTGGCAATACAACTCTTAACTAATACTAAATAAATTCACACAATAAATTAATGGCGTTACCCAAAGGGTCAGGCTTTCACTACTCGCTTTTTTTACATAAGTATCATACCTATATATAATGTCTATTTTTAATACGCAATATAACAGCCAATATGTAATAGGAAACAAAAAAAGAGCTCAAACAGACCGTTCAATCCTTAACGCAAGCATCACAAACTAATTTATATTAGTAAAAGTAACATAATGCCTATTAAAACCATTGTAATTAGTTTAAATCACAGCCAATTCAAAAAAATATTTCATAACCTATTAGCAATAAGGTATTAAAGGATTGTAATAAAATAAAATTAAAAAAAGATTAAAAAAAGGGTTGCGGGAAAGAAAAAGGCTTGTATATTTGCACCCCGAAAACGACGTAACTGATGTTACTGAGAGTAAAGGAAAACGTTCTAAGATATATTGAAAGTGAAGTTTAAAAAAGAAAAAACTTTTTTTAAATAAACCTTGTGGGATTTAAAAAAGCGAATTATATTTGCACCCGCTTAAGGAAATAACATCTTAAGAGACAGAGAAAAAAGTTCATAAACATATTGAATTGACAGCGTAAGAATTAATTGGAAACGATTAATTTAAACAAACGAGAATAAACCATTTTGAGTACTGAAAACATTATTAATTGTTAAAACATAGTCGTAAGACTTAAAATTTAACGATGAAGAGTTTGATCCTGGCTCAGGATGAACGCTAGCGGCAGGCTTAACACATGCAAGTCGAGGGGTAGCAGGGAGCTTGCTCCGCTGACGACCGGCGAACGGGTGCGTAACGCGTATAGAATCTACCTCTTACTAAGGGATAGCCCAGAGAAATTTGGATTAATATCTTATAGTATGTTGACTTGGCATCAAGATAACATTAAAGGTTACGGTAAGAGATGACTATGCGTCCTATTAGCTAGATGGTGTGGTAACGGCACACCATGGCAACGATAGGTAGGGGCCCTGAGAGGGGGATCCCCCACACTGGTACTGAGACACGGACCAGACTCCTACGGGAGGCAGCAGTGAGGAATATTGGACAATGGAGGCAACTCTGATCCAGCCATGCCGCGTGCAGGAAGACTGCCCTATGGGTTGTAAACTGCTTTTATACAGGAAGAAACACTCTCACGTGTGAGAGCTTGACGGTACTGTAAGAATAAGGATCGGCTAACTCCGTGCCAGCAGCCGCGGTAATACGGAGGATCCAAGCGTTATCCGGAATCATTGGGTTTAAAGGGTCCGTAGGTGGATAATTAAGTCAGAGGTGAAATCCTGCAGCTCAACTGTAGAATTGCCTTTGATACTGGTTGTCTTGAGTTATTATGAAGTAGTTAGAATATGTAGTGTAGCGGTGAAATGCATAGATATTACATAGAATAC
>NZ_CM147854.1:350000-352500 GCF_055808135.1 Olleya sp. KJ81-1
CTGTGAGGCATGCTGGAGTAACTACAAAAGAAAATGTAGGCATAAGTAACGATAATGCGGGCGAGAAACCCGCACTCCGAAAGACTAAGGTTTCCTCAGCTATGCTAATCAGCTGAGGGTTAGTCGGGACCTAACGCGAACCCGAAAGGGGTAGTGGATGGACAACAGGTTAATATTCCTGTACCTGCTCTCATTAAAAGTGACGGAGGCGAAAAGTTAGTGCGCACAGACGGAATTGTGCGTTGAAGAGAGTGGTAACACCTCGATAGTACACTAAGACTACGGTCGCGGTGATAATCTAGCGAATCGACTTCCAAGAAAAGCAAGAGAAGCAGCCCGTACCCTAAACCGACACAGGTAGTTGGGATGAGAATTCTAAGGAGCTCGAGAGATTCATGGCTAAGGAACTAGGCAAAATAGACCTGTAACTTCGGGAGAAAGGTCGCCACCCTTCGGGGTGGCCGCAGTGAAAAGGTCCAGGCGACTGTTTATCAAAAACACAGGGCTATGCTAAATTGAAAGATGACGTATATGGCCTGACACCTGCCCGGTGCTGGAAGGTTAAGTGGAGGGTTTAGCTTCGGCGAAGATCTAAAATGAAGCCCCAGTAAACGGCGGCCGTAACTATAACGGTCCTAAGGTAGCGAAATTCCTTGTCGGGTAAGTTCCGACCTGCACGAATGGTGCAACGATCTGGACACTGTCTCAGCCATGAGCTCGGTGAAATTGTAGTATCGGTGAAGATGCCGATTACCCGCTGTGGGACGAAAAGACCCCGTGCACCTTTACTATAGCTTAGTATTGGTTTTGGATAAGTAATGTGTAGGATAGGTGGGAGACTTTGAAGCGGCGTCGCTAGGCGTTGTGGAGTCATTGTTGAAATACCACCCTTTGCTTGTCTAGAGTCTAACCTTCAATGAAGGGACAGTGCTTGGTGGGTAGTTTGACTGGGGTGGTCGCCTCCAAAAGAGTAACGGAGGCTTCTAAAGGTTCCCTCAGCACGCTTGGTAACCGTGCGTAGAGTGCAATGGCATAAGGGAGCTTGACTGAGAGACCTACAAGTCGATCAGGTACGAAAGTAGAGCATAGTGATCCGGTGGTTCCGTATGGAAGGGCCATCGCTCAAAGGATAAAAGGTACGCCGGGGATAACAGGCTGATCTCCCCCAAGAGCTCATATCGACGGGGGGTTTGGCACCTCGATGTCGGCTCGTCACATCCTGGGGCTGGAGAAGGTCCCAAGGGTTGGGCTGTTCGCCCATTAAAGTGGCACGCGAGCTGGGTTCAGAACGTCGTGAGACAGTTCGGTCTCTATCTACAGTGGGCGTTAGAAATTTGAGTGGATCTGACTCTAGTACGAGAGGACCGAGTTGGACTAACCTCTGGTGTATCTGTTGTTCCGCCAGGAGCATTGCAGAGTAGCTACGTTGGGAAGGGATAAGCGCTGAAAGCATATAAGCGCGAAACCCACCACAAGATGAGATTTCTTTAAAGGGTCGTAGGAGATGACTACGTTGATAGGTCATAGGTGTAAAGGCAGTAATGTCATAGCCGAGTGATACTAATAACCCATAGGCTTATTGTACGCCTGTTTTTTATAAAGTTCAATACAAAAATTTTCATGAATCATTTTTTCAATATGTTATTATATACGGTTAAGTAGTTAATACTACATACACCGAAAGATTTAAGGTGATTATAGCGATGGGGCTCACCTCTTACCATTCCGAACAGAGAAGTTAAGCCCATTTGCGCCGATGGTACTGCATTGTGGGAGAGTAGGTCGTCGCCTTTTTAGAGAACCCTTCATATTTATTTATGAAGGGTTTTTTTGTGCTTAAAAATCAAAGTAAATAGGCGAAAAGAAAAAAGATATACTAGTTTTGGTTGTTTTGTGAATAGAATAACTACATCGTAGTTATTTTTAAAAGAATAAGGATATAATGTCTGACTTTTATTAGGAGAATTAAGAATATAATATAATTATTTTAAATGAATGATTATGTGATGGATTAGTAATTGGGGTAATACATAATATGAGTTGGTTTATTATATATATAATTATTGTTTTAATTCTTAAATGAAAATCTTCTAACCTATTAGCAATAAGGCGTTAAAGGATTGTATTAAAATAAAATTAAAAAAAGATTAAAAAAAGGGTTGCGGTAAAGAAAAAGGCTTGTATATTTGCACCCCGAAAACGACGTAACTGATGTTGCTGAGAGTAAAGGAAAACGTTCTAAGATATATTGAAAGTAAAGTTTAAAAAAGAAAAAAAACTTTTTTTAAATAAAGCTTGTGGGATTTAAAAAAGCGAATTATATTTGCACCCGCTTAAGGAAATAACATCTTAAGAGACAGAGAAAAAAGTTCATAAACATATTGAATTGACAGCGTAAGAATTAATTGGAAACGATTAATTCAAACAAACGAGAATAAACCATTTTGAGTACTGAGAACATTATTAATTGTTAAAACATAGTCGTAAGACTTAAAATTTA
>NZ_CM147854.1:355000-3257500 GCF_055808135.1 Olleya sp. KJ81-1
TAGATCCTGAAACCATACGCTTACAAGCGGTCGGAGCCCTTTGGGGTGACGGCGTGCCTTTTGCATAATGAGCCTACGAGTTACCGTTGCTAGCAAGGTTAAGTGATTAAGTCACGGATCCGTAGCGAAAGCGAGTCTGAATAGGGCGCTTTAGTTAGTAGTGGTAGACGCGAAACCGTGTGATCTACCCATGGGCAGGTTGAAGCTGTAGTAACATACAGTGGAGGACCGAACCGGTTGACGTTGAAAAGTCTTCGGATGACCTGTGGGTAGGGGTGAAAGGCCAATCAAACTCGGAAATAGCTCGTACTCCCCGAAATGCATTTAGGTGCAGCGTTGATTTATAGTTTTATAGAGGTAGAGCTACTGATTGGATGCGGGGGCTTCACCGCCTACCAATTCCTGACAAACTCCGAATGCTATAAAATGTTAATCAGCAGTGAGGGCATGGGTGCTAAGGTCCATGTCCGAAAGGGAAAGAACCCAGACCATCAGCTAAGGTCCCAAAATATATGTTAAGTTGAAAAAACGAGGTTGAACTGCTTTGACAGCTAGGATGTTGGCTTGGAAGCAGCCATTCATTTAAAGAGTGCGTAACAGCTCACTAGTCGAGCGGTTCGGCATGGATAATAATCGGGCATAAACATATTACCGAAGCTATGGACTTGTAAAAGTGGTAGGGGAGCATTGTAGTGGCGTTGAAGGTGTGCTGTGAGGCATGCTGGAGTAACTACAAAAGAAAATGTAGGCATAAGTAACGATAATGCGGGCGAGAAACCCGCACTCCGAAAGACTAAGGTTTCCTCAGCTATGCTAATCAGCTGAGGGTTAGTCGGGACCTAACGCGAACCCGAAAGGGGTAGTGGATGGACAACAGGTTAATATTCCTGTACCTGCTCTCATTAAAAGTGACGGAGGCGAAAAGTTAGTGCGCACAGACGGAATTGTGCGTTGAAGAGAGTGGTAACACCTCGATAGTACACTAAGACTACGGTCGCGGTGATAATCTAGCGAATCGACTTCCAAGAAAAGCAAGAGAAGCAGCCCGTACCCTAAACCGACACAGGTAGTTGGGATGAGAATTCTAAGGAGCTCGAGAGATTCATGGCTAAGGAACTAGGCAAAATAGACCTGTAACTTCGGGAGAAAGGTCGCCACCCTTCGGGGTGGCCGCAGTGAAAAGGTCCAGGCGACTGTTTATCAA
This sequence comes from Olleya sp. KJ81-1, assembly GCF_055808135.1. Lineage (NCBI taxonomy): Bacteria > Pseudomonadati > Bacteroidota > Flavobacteriia > Flavobacteriales > Flavobacteriaceae > Olleya > Olleya sp. KJ81-1. The sequence goes on from NZ_CM147854.1 coordinate 356,205, forward strand.
AAACACAGGGCTATGCTAAATTGAAAGATGACGTATATGGCCTGACACCTGCCCGGTGCTGGAAGGTTAAGTGGAGGGTTTAGCTTCGGCGAAGATCTAAAATGAAGCCCCAGTAAACGGCGGCCGTAACTATAACGGTCCTAAGGTAGCGAAATTCCTTGTCGGGTAAGTTCCGACCTGCACGAATGGTGCAACGATCTGGACACTGTCTCAGCCATGAGCTCGGTGAAATTGTAGTATCGGTGAAGATGCCGATTACCCGCTGTGGGACGAAAAGACCCCGTGCACCTTTACTATAGCTTAGTATTGGTTTTGGATAAGTAATGTGTAGGATAGGTGGGAGACTTTGAAGCGGCGTCGCTAGGCGTTGTGGAGTCATTGTTGAAATACCACCCTTTGCTTGTCTAGAGTCTAACCTTCAATGAAGGGACAGTGCTTGGTGGGTAGTTTGACTGGGGTGGTCGCCTCCAAAAGAGTAACGGAGGCTTCTAAAGGTTCCCTCAGCACGCTTGGTAACCGTGCGTAGAGTGCAATGGCATAAGGGAGCTTGACTGAGAGACCTACAAGTCGATCAGGTACGAAAGTAGAGCATAGTGATCCGGTGGTTCCGTATGGAAGGGCCATCGCTCAAAGGATAAAAGGTACGCCGGGGATAACAGGCTGATCTCCCCCAAGAGCTCATATCGACGGGGGGTTTGGCACCTCGATGTCGGCTCGTCACATCCTGGGGCTGGAGAAGGTCCCAAGGGTTGGGCTGTTCGCCCATTAAAGTGGCACGCGAGCTGGGTTCAGAACGTCGTGAGACAGTTCGGTCTCTATCTACAGTGGGCGTTAGAAATTTGAGTGGATCTGACTCTAGTACGAGAGGACCGAGTTGGACTAACCTCTGGTGTATCTGTTGTTCCGCCAGGAGCATTGCAGAGTAGCTACGTTGGGAAGGGATAAGCGCTGAAAGCATATAAGCGCGAAACCCACCACAAGATGAGATTTCTTTAAAGGGTCGTAGGAGATGACTACGTTGATAGGTCATAGGTGTAAAGGCAGTAATGTCATAGCCGAGTGATACTAATAACCCATAGGCTTATTGTACGCCTGTTTTTTATAAAGTTCAATACAAAAATTTTCATGAATCATTTTTTCAATATGTTATTATATACGGTTAAGTAGTTAATACTACATACACCGAAAGATTTAAGGTGATTATAGCGATGGGGCTCACCTCTTACCATTCCGAACAGAGAAGTTAAGCCCATTTGCGCCGATGGTACTGCATTGTGGGAGAGTAGGTCGTCGCCTTTTTAGAGAACCCTTCATATTTATTTATGAAGGGTTTTTTTGTGCTTAAAAATTATACTAAACAGGTTTAAGAGAAAAGGTAAAAGCAAAAAGATATATAGGAAAATTAAATTTATGAATATCGCTTAACTTTACTTTTGTAAATTATACTTTCTGTTTATTGGAGTTTTTCTATATGATTTAATTTTAATATTTTTTAGTTTTATTGCTCTTGAAAATACTATCTAGGATTGTATTTAGTCCTTTAAATGCTATAAATACAGCTAATGCACATATTGATATAGCTATTATTAATAATGGAATATAGAAGTCTTTATCCTTATTACTTAATACTAGATATAGTAAGGTTGGACCAATAAACATTAATAACATTGCAATAGCCATTTGTTTTACTCCTTTTACAAGTACATCTTTGTCTGTTGATTTAGTTGCCATTGTTATACTTATTTATTGCGTTTCTAACACTTTTATATTTTTGTAATAAACTTTCAGCTTCAGGATAGGTTATGTTTAATTCTGACATTATCATTTTTGTACCTCTATCCACTAATTTGTCATTACTAAGTTGCATGTCTACCATTTTGTTTCCTTTTATCTTACCAAGTTTTATCATAGTAGTTGTGGATATCATGTTGAGTACTAGTTTTTGTGCTGTACCTGCTTTCATGCGTGAACTACCCGTTACAAATTCTGGTCCTACGACTACTTCAATTGGAAATTGTGATGCTAAGCTTAAAGGACTTTGCTTATTTGATGTTATACATCCAGTTGTAATACCTTCTAAATTACATTTATTAAGTGCTGATATTACATAGGGAGTTGTACCTGATGCTGCAATACCAATTACGACATCTTTATCTGTTACATTGTTTTTTGTTAGGTCTTTCCATCCTTGGGTTGTTGAGTCCTCTGCAAACTCAACTGCTTCTCTTATTGCTTTATCTCCACCAGCTATAAGACCTATTACTACGTCATATGATACTCCAAAGGTTGGAGGACATTCTGATGCATCTACAACTCCTAGGCGTCCACTTGTTCCTGCTCCAATATAAAATAGTCTGCCACCTTTTTCCATTTTTATTACGATTTGTTCTACTAATGCTTGAATTTGAGGAATCGCTTTTTTGACTGCTGTTGGTACAGTTTGATCTTCTATATTTATGTTTGTTAATAGGTCGTTTATAGACATTTTGTCTAAATTATTGTAATTGGAATCTTGTTCTGTTGTTTTTGTAAATTGCATAGTTTAAATGGTACTACTGGTTTGCGTTAGGGATTGAGGCATTTGTTGGAGCTCCTCGCAGAGAGCGACTGCCGAAAGCGCGACCCTTGTGGTAACGCCAAAAAATTATTGTACAATATAAGTAAATTGATACGCTTGCGAAACTCTGAAATAGCCTAAAGGAAAATTATCTGGATTTGTCATGTTTATACAGTTTCCTCTAACGGTTGCTGGTTGTGCTTGAAATGGTCCGCCACCATTATCAGAAGTTTGTTGAAGTAATAGATCCATAAATTGATAAAATTGTTGGGATACTCCATAATTATTTATGGTAACTATGTCTGTTGGTTCTAAATCTTCTTCGGAATAGAATGCGAAAATTTGATTACCATCAGTAAATTGATCGTCATATACTTCTAGCACTGGAATTTGAGGAATGTCTGAGATGAATTCGAAAAAATAGTAGTTATCTATATTTGCAGGATCTGTATAAAAGGCTTTAAGCTCTATATCTTCGCCAGAAAAACCACCTTCGTTATTTTGTTCTATATATTCTATTGGAGTTACGCTTGTCAATACTTCTGTACCTATGTATGTTTGATCGTCATATATAATTGTTAGGGTATATTCTTGGTTTAGTTCAGGAATGAATGAATTGGTTTTGTATATTCCTGTATTTTCTTGTTCCAAGAATGTAAAAATATTACTATTGCTGTCTTCAACAAATACGGTTGCGTTATTAGCTGGAGGAACTTGATTATCGAAAAAAGGAGCTGTTAATGTCAATTTTATCTGCTGTTCTGAGCCATCTGAATCTTCAAACCAATTTAACGATGCCTCGATTACTAATTTAGGGTCTGATGTAGGTACTTTTAAATCTATTACATCTTCACAACTAAAGAATAGTGATACAATTAATATATATAATGCGTTTTTCATTTTTTATTAAAATTTAAAATTGTAGGATATAGAAGGTATTAGTCCAAATATTGATAATCTGGTTGCTTCATTGGTACCTGTCATTCTGTTTTCTCCAAATGTTATTGATGCTGCATTACGACGATTATATACATTGTAAAGTCCAAAGACCCAATAGCTTTGCCATCCTGATGTCTTATCTGGTTTTGGTGTGTAATTTGCTGATAAATCTAAACGATGGTATGCTGGCAATCTGTCTGAATTACGACTGCTATAGCTTGGTATATTTATACCGTTATAGGAATATTGACCATTTGGATATGTTGTAGGTTGTCCTGTTTGAAATAGAAAATTAGCATTTAATTTCCATTTTTTATTCCAGTCATAGCTAATTGTTAGAGATATATCATGTGTTTTGTCATAAGCTGTACTATACCAATTACCATTGTTTATTCCTGTTTCGGTTGGTGTGCGACCTGGTGTTTTTTGCTCTGATTTTGATAATGTATAAGCTAACCAACCTTTAAAACGTCCTTCATTTTTTCTTAAAAGCACCTCTAGTCCATAAGCTCTGGCTTCTCCATTTAATATAATTTGTTCTATAGCATCGTTTGCAATTAAATCTGCACCATCTATATAGTCAATTCGGTTTTTAATTTTTTTATAATATGTTTCTACTTCTAAACTATAATTATCGTCATTAAAGCTTCTAAAATATCCTACAGCGACTTGATCTAATAATTGTGGTTTTACATACTTACCACTGGGTGTCCAAATATCTAACGGTGTTGGTGAGGATGTATTAGATAATAAATGTAGATATTGTGACATACGATTATAGCTTGCTTTTACAGAAGAATTTTTGTTTAGTTGGTAAGCCAATGATGCTCTAGGCTCTAGGTTTGCAAAACTTTTTATAACGTCACTTTTACTAAAACTTTCTGATCCTGTAGGAGTTGCTTTTTGATAGATTTGAAAATCATTATTAAATACTACTGCTTGATCATTTTGGTACCTATTTAACTGATTTTGGCCTAATCGTAAAAATGAGCTTAAACGTAAACCATAGCTTAAGTTTAACTTATCTGATAGTTTATGTTCGGCATCAACATAAACTGCATTTTCAAAAGCATATTTATCTGTTAATTTAAATGGATTTATTCCAGAAGTTGGTGTAGATGGTTTTATATCTCCTGGATTAAATTTATAGTAGATACTATTTAAACCATATTGAAGTTTAAAGCCATCAGTAACGTAATGTTTAAAATCGTATTTAAAATTGAAGTTTTGAATACCTGAATTCCAATCAAACTCGACAAAATTTAGTTTTAAACCATAGTAGTAATCGGAATATATTACAGACATGTTTGAGAATAATTTGTCCGAGAATAAATGATTCCATCTAAAATTTACTACTGTATTACCATAAATGTTTTCAAAACTATCTGTAATACTAAAGACATCTCGTCCAAAATAACCAGAAAGGTAAATACTGTTATTGTCATTTAAATCGTAACTTAATTTTGTGTTTAAATCGTAAAAATAGGCTTTGTTATCTATATCAAACAGTGGTAAAAATAAATGCGCATAACTACTACGACCACCAAATAGAAAGGAACCTTTGTCTTTTTTTATAGGGCCTTCTGCAAGTATTCTGCTTGATACAATTCCTATTCCTCCATTCATTTTAAACGTTTTACTGTTTCCTTCTTTTTGATAAATATCTAACACTGAAGATACGCGTCCTCCATAACGTGCAGGAATTCCTCCTTTATATAATTTTATATCTTTAATGGCATCCGGATTAAAAACAGAAAAGAAGCCAAATAAGTGCGATGAGTTAAATACTGTAGCCTCGTCCAATAAAATAAGATTTTGATCTGCTGCTCCACCACGTACATTAAAACCAGAAGATCCTTCTCCTGCATTAGTAACGCCTGGTAGAAGTGTTATTGCTTTAATTACGTCTGCTTCTCCAAAAACAACCGGAATGTCTTTAATGGTAGCAGAACTAAGTGCGTTAACACTCATTTGAGGTTTTTTAATATTAAGCTTTTCTATGTTTTCAGTAATTATTACTTCGTCTAAGTTTTCAAAAGACTCTTCTAAGCTAAAATTTTTGGTAATATTTTTATCTAATATTATCGTTTCTGATATATCAGAAAAACCTAAATAGGATACAACAACTTTGTATGTGCCTTTTGGGAGTGTGATGGAGTAGAAGCCATATTCATTTGTGACTACTCCAGTATTTAATTCAGGTACTATCACATTAACACTTATTAATGTTTCGTTACTGGCACTTTCTATAATTTTACCACTTAGCGTAAATTTTTCTTGAGCAAAAATTAGTGTACTACTAATTAAAAGTAAGAATAATATACTATTTTTTATATAATTCATTGGTTGATTTTGATTAGTAAAAATAACTAAAAGCAACTTTACATATTCTGTTTTAAGGTGTTAAACTTTATTTAAATATAGTTTGTAATATTTTAAAGTATGATAGCTAGATAGGTAACATTTTGAATGTGAATTTTAGTTAAAATAAAAAAAGCTTCCATTTGGAAGCTTTTTTTATAATTAAAGTTATTATTTAGATGCTTTTAAGCAAGTCATTAAATAATTGAATTGGTCGCATTGCTTTAGCTGTTAATTCTTCGTTTGGCGAATAGTAACCTTCAATATCTACAGCAACACCTTGAATATCGCTTAATGCTGATACTATTACTTTTTCTTCTGCCTTAAAGGCTAAAGATACTGGAGCAAATTGTGCTTTTAATGCTGCATCCTTATCTTGGTTTGCTAGTGCTTCTGCCCAATACATTGCTAAGTAAAAGTGGCTTCCTCTGTTATCAATCTCTCCAGATTTTCTAGAAGGCCCTTTTTTGTTTTCTAATAATTTCTCGGTCGCATCATCTAGTGCATCACCTAAAACTTTAGCTTTTGGATTATTATTAACTTGGCTAAAATGCTCTAAAGAGACTGCAAGAGCTAAAAATTCTCCTAAACTATCCCAACGTAAGTGATTTTCTTCAATAAATTGTTGTACGTGTTTTGGAGCAGATCCTCCAGCACCAGTTTCAAATAAACCTCCACCATTCATTAATGGTACGATAGACAACATTTTTGCAGATGTACCCAATTCTAAAATAGGAAATAAATCTGTTAAGTAATCACGTAATACATTTCCTGAAACAGAGATTGTATCTTCTCCAGCTTTTACGCGTTTTAAAGTAAACTGTGTTGCTTTAATTGGAGATAAAATATGAAGTTCTAAACCTTCTGTATCGTGATCTTTTAAATAAGTATTTACTTTTTTGATTAATTCTGCATCGTGTGCTCTATTTTCGTCTAACCAGAAAACAGCAGGAGTTTGTGATGCTCTAGCACGAGTTACCGCTAATTTAACCCAGTCTTGGATTGGTGCATCTTTAACTTGACACATTCTCCAAATGTCTCCAGCTTCCACGTTGTGAGAAATCAATACATTTCCGTCAGTATCAATAACCTCTACTTTACCATCTGCATCAATTTCAAAAGTTTTGTCATGTGATCCGTATTCTTCAGCTTTTTGAGCCATTAATCCAACGTTTGGTACTGTTCCCATTGTTGTTGGGTCAAATGCTCCGTTTTCTCTACAAAAGTCAATAGTTGCTGTGTAAATTCCAGCATAACTACTATCAGGAATTACTGCTTTAGTGTCTTGAGATTTACCATCTGCATTCCACATTTGACCAGAATTTCTAATCATTGCTGGCATTGATGCGTCTATAATAACATCACTTGGTACATGTAAGTTTGTAATGCCTTTATCACTATCTACCATAGCTAAAGCAGGATTTGCTTTATAGGCAGCATCAATATCTGCTAATATAGCATTGCGTTCTGACTCTGGTAATTCGTTTAGGTTACTTAATAAGTTTCCAAATCCATTATTAACATCTACACCAATTTTTTCAAAAGTAGCACTGTGTTTAGCAAATACGTCTTTAAAAAATACACGAACAGCATGACCAAAAATAATTGGGTCAGAGACCTTCATCATTGTTGCTTTCATGTGTAAAGAAAACAATACACCTTTATCTTTAGCATCTTTAATTTGTGCTTCTAAAAATGTAAGTAGTGCTTTTTTACTTAATACAGTTCCATCAATAATTTCTCCTTTTAATAATCCTAAATTATCTTTTAAAATGGTTTCATTTCCAGATGAATCTGTGTGTACAATTTTGATAGTTGTAGCATTATCTAATGTTACAGATTTTTCGTTATGTGCAAAATCACCTTCAGTCATAGTTGCGACATGTGATTTTGAATCTTTTGACCAAGCTCCCATTGAGTGTGGGTTTTTCTTAGCGTAATTTTTTACAGCTTTTGGTGCACGTCTATCAGAGTTACCTTCACGTAATACTGGATTTACAGCACTACCTTTAATTTTATCGTAACGTGATTTAGCATCTTTTTCTTTATCATTAGTTACTTCTTCTGGGTAATTAGGTATAGCAAAACCTTTAGCTTGCAGCTCTTTAATTGCAGCCTTAAGTTGTGGTACAGAAGCACTAATGTTTGGTAATTTAATAATATTAGCTTCTGGAGTTTTAGCTAATTCTCCTAAGTAGGCTAAATCATCAGATACACGTTGATCTTCCGTTAAAAAATCAGGAAAAACTGCTAAAATACGTGCTGCTAATGATATGTCTTTAGTTTCTAATCCAATTCCAGAAGAGGCTGTAAATGCTTTAACGATTGGTAAAAATGAACGCGTTGCTAAAGCTGGTGCTTCATCTGTAATGGTATATATAATTTTTGGTGAATTTGACATAAATGTAAATGTGTATTAGTTTAATTTTAAGCTTCACGAAGATACAAAAAATAGGAGGTTTTTTAAAACGAAAACGTTTACTTAACAACCCATTTAGTTGGAAAGTAAATTGAGAGTGAGTTTATTGCGGATTTAATAAAATATAGATAAAATTTTAAGAAATCTGAATTTTATAGTGATCTAATAACCCCTGAATTTGGTCTTTCGAAAATTTTGCACCTTTAATTTTATTTTTTTCAGGATGAATAGAGTAGTTGTAAGAGGTTAAAAAGTTAGCTTGCTCTATGTTAGTATTAAAAAAGATAGCGTATTTAAAGTTACAATTGTCAAAAACAGATTTTGAGAGATTAGCTTCTGTGAATTCTGTTTTTTCAAATTGACAATTAGTAAATTTTGTATTAATTAATTTAACCTTATAAAATGATGCAAAATTAAGTTGACAATTATTAAAAGTTATAGACATTAATAATTGGTTACAGTCATTAAACAAGACGCCTAAAAGCTTACAGTTTTTAAATGCTACATCTTTAAAGGTTGTGTCTGATGTTTTGCTATTACTTAGGTCACAATCTATAAATTGACATTCCAAAAATGTAATAGAGGATAAGTAGCAAGCATTAAAATTACAGTTTATAAACGTGCAATTATCATATTCTGCTTTTGGTAATTCTGTTAAAGTGAAGTCTTTATTTTTATAAGTTTTATCTGCTATAAAGGGTCTATTCATTTTTACTATTTACAGTAAATATAGTTTAAATCATTAAAAAACAAAAGCCATAACATAATAGACTAAACTATTGTTGTTATGGCTTTTTTGAGATAATATTTTGCTGACTTATCTAATTTTCATTACATCAATCCAAAACTTTCGTTTTACATTTTTTCAGTTCAAGCTAATATTAAATCAATAGTACATTAAATTGTAACTTTCAAAATGTATTGACCTGTTACTTAATGCACATAGAAATTGTTTTTCTTGATGTTTACCTTTTAATTAATAATTTAATATCAATCAGATATAATAAACATTGTTTTGTTCAAGTAATTTTACTTTCACTAGGTTACTTTACTTAAAACTTTCAACTTTACTTTTTAAATTCTGATAAACATAACTTAAATTATAAAGTATCATGGTTTTTTAATTACACGACTACACCTGCAATTTTCAATACCTCAAAAAACAAATAAAACTAAATCAAATTCAACATTTAATTGAAACCAATATTGCTATTGTTATTAATTGTTTTACTAAATTAAAAAATATCTATTAGATTTTAAATAAAATAAGGCTTTAGATATCAACTAGTTATGAACCGTACTTATTAACAAAAGTTAATAACAACAAAAGCCTAACTTAAATAAGTTAGGCTTTTTAATATAACTAAGGTTGAAGAAATTATTTTCTTCTTGCTTCTTTAATTCTAGCTTTCTTACCAGTAAGACCTCTAAAGTAAAAGATTCTAGCACGACGTACTTTACCTTTTTTGTTGATTTCAACTTTTTGTAATGCAGGTAAGTTAATTGGAAAGATACGCTCTACACCAATAGTTCCTGACATTTTTCTAATTGTAAACGTTTCAGAAGATCCGCTACCTCTTTTTTGAATTACTACTCCTCTAAAAAACTGAGTACGTACTTTTTCTCCTTCTCTAATTTCATAGTACACAGTAATTGTGTCTCCAGCTGAAAATTCAGGAAAGTCCTTTGTTGTTACAAACTCGTCTTGAACAAATTTTATTAAAGATTCCATCTTTATTTAATTTTAAATGATTGATTCAGAGTAACATTCACGTATCTCGCCAGAGGTTAATCCGAAATTGGGTGCAAATATAGTTAAAAAGTAAAAAACAGAAAGTAAAAATGTAAAAAGTTTGTCTGTTTTTTTAGATATAAATAAAATATGTTGTCTATTTGTCTAATAAATCTGGTCGTCTGTCTTTAGTACGTTGGTAGGCTTGTTCTTCTCTCCATCTTTCTATATTAGCTGCATGACCACTTAATAATACCTCAGGGACTTCAAGACCTTTGTAATTACGAGGTTTAGTATATATTGGAGGAGCCAATAAATTATCCTGAAAACTGTCTGTTAATGCAGAGGTTTCATTACCTAAAACACCAGGAATTAATCTAATTACTGCGTCACATAATACTGCTGCACCTAATTCTCCTCCAGATAGCACATAGTCTCCTATAGATATTTCTTTGGTGATAAATAAATCTCTTACGCGTTGGTCTACGCCTTTATAATGTCCACAAAGTATGATAATGTTTTCTTTTAAAGAGATTTGGTTAGCTATGCTTTGGTTTAAGGTTTCGCCATCAGGCGTCATGTATATAACCTCGTCATAATTACGCGCTTCTTTTAATTTAGAAATGCATTTGTCTATAGGTTCAACCATCATGACCATACCAGCTCCTCCACCAAATTGGGTGTCATCAATGGACTTGTAATTATCTGTGGTGTAGTCTCTTAAATTATGAAAATGTACTTCAACCAAATTAGCCTCAATTGCACGCTTTAAAATAGAAGCTTCAAATGGACTTTTAAGTAATTCTGGTAGGACAGTTATAATATCAATTCTCATGGTTTTGCTTTATTGAATGCAAAGATAGATGAAATTCTTTAACTTAAATCTTGCTTGAATAACATGATTAAGCTGTTTTGTTATGGTTGTAGTTTTAGTAATTAAACAATTCCAAACAAAAAACTATGATTATTAATTACAGACTAAGTCCTTTTTATATCAGGCGTTTTAAATAAAGATTGAATAATAAAGGCAATGACCATAACTATTGCACATCCTACAAAGTTTAACCACAAAAAAGGTAGATTAATTATTTCATATTCATTTAAAAAGAATAAACCAATAACTAAAACTTGTGTAATTAAAGCAGCTACAAAAACAGCATTAGCTTTAATTTGCTTAAAGAAAAACGCTAATAAAAATATACCAAGGACGTTACCATAAAATATTGATCCTATAATATTTACTAATTGTATTAGGTTTTCTGCTAGATTGGCGACGCATGCGACACCAATTGCCATGATTCCCCAAAGTAATGTAAAACCTCTTGATGCCTTAACCATTTCTTGGTCAGTTTTTGGACCAACTCTATGTTTATACAAATCGATTGTAGTTGTACTAGCTAAAGCGTTAAGCTCTGATGCTGTACTAGACATGGCTGCACTTAAAATAACAGCTAATAATAAACCAATTAATCCTTTAGGTAAATTATTAAGTATAAAGTGTATAAAGACATAATCCTTGTCATTACTTTCAACTTTTAAACCTTCGGCTTCTCCAGCTTTTTTAATTAAATCTCGAGCATGCGCTCTTATTGTGTCGCTTTTTGCATTATAGCTAGCTATAAGGTCTTGATTAACTTTTCCATCAGCGTTTGCAAACTCAGTAATGGTTGCTTTTTTTAAATCAAAAATTTCTTTCTGCTCTAATTGCAACGCAGCATACTCATTTGCATATTTTGAATTTAAAACAACTTCTGTTGCAGTGGGATTAAAATTTATAGGAGCATCGTTAAATTGGTAAAATACAAATACCATTACACCTACTAACAGAATAAAAAACTGCATTGGTACTTTTAGTAATCCGTTAAAAATTAATCCTAAACGCATTTCTTTTACAGATTTACCAGACAAATAACGTTGCACTTGACTTTGGTCAGTACCAAAATACGATAGCATTAAAAACGTACCACCAATTAATCCACTCCAAACTGTATATCTATTATTTAAATCGAAAGAAAAATCTAACACCTCCATTTTACCGCTTGCTCCAGCAATATCTAGTGCTTTTTTAAAAGTAATATCATCAGGTAATTGGTTTAATATTAAAATGAAAGCAATGACCATTCCTGTAAAAATGACCACCATTTGATGTTTTTGAGTCACATTAACTGCTTTTGTACCTCCCGAAACCGTGTAGATTATAACTAATACACCTATAATAATATTTAGTAAAAGAAGGTTCCATCCTAAAACTGCAGAGAGTATAATTGCAGGAGCAAAAATGGTTATTCCTGCAGCTAGACCACGTTGGATTAAAAATAGTACTGCTGTTAGCGTACGTGTTTTACGGTCAAATCGGTTTTCTAAAAACTCGTATGCTGTATATACTTTAAGTCTGTGATATAATGGTATAAAAACCATGCAGATTACAATCATGGCTATTGGTAATCCAAAATAAAACTGCACAAAACCCATTCCGGAATGAAATGCTTGTCCAGGCGTACTTAAAAAGGTTATAGCACTAGCTTGAGTAGCCATTACAGATAATCCTATGGTCCACCATTTGCTGGTACTTCCACCTTTTAAAAAATCTTGTACGTTTTTACTACCTCTGGTTTGATACGTTCCGTAAATAACAATGGTTAACAATGTTCCAATTAAGACAATCCAATCTAAACTTTGCATAATTTAAAACAGTTTAGTTATTAAGTAAAATGCAATAATATATAGCGCATTTGCAACTAAAAGAATTGTATATAACGGTTTCCATTGGTACTTAGGTTGGTCTTGCATGATTTAGTTTTTTAATCCGTTATCATTAGTAATATCTTGTTTTCCTATACTTAGCATATTGGCAAATAATCTGTAAGCACCAGATACACCAACAGGGAATTCTCTAAAAAAGCTTAATCCAGTGTATATATAGTGTCCTTTACCATGTTTGGCAACTAAAAGACTTCCTGTTTTAGCAGTTTCGTCTTTATCGTGCATGGATAGGATAGGAGTGAAGTCTGATGACCATTGGTCAGGAAAATACAATCCACGTTCTTGCGTCCAACCTTTAAAATCTTTAGTGGTTATCTTGTTAGGAAAATTAAGTAACTCGTGGTTTGGAGCTAATAAGGTTACTTCTGCATTTTCATCTGTAACTCTATCTCGTGATAATTGTAAATTAAAAGGTGCAATATTATCTACTTTAATACCACGATTGGTATTGTATTGGACAATCATGTTTCCTCCTTTTTCAACAAAATCAAATAAAATATCTTGTTTAAATTTTAGGGATTCGACAATGTTATACGCTCTAATACCAACCACGACTGCATCAAAAGCACTAAGTCGTTCTGGAGTAATTTCTTCTGGTTGCAAAATCATAACGTTGTAGCCAATTTGTTTTAAACTTTCTGGTACTACGTCTCCTGCACCTTCAATATAGGCTATGTTTTCGCCACGTTTTTTAATATCTAATCGCACTATTTTGCTTTCGCTAGGAAGTAATACCGTTTGAAACGGAATATGCTCGTAGTTAATTTCTACTAATTCCTTGGTGTAAGTCTTGTCACCAATGGTAACTATTGGACTAATTAAACCTTCGCTTTGGTTTTTAGGCGGAATGATAGTAAATATAAAAGTTTGTTCTTGTCCTTTATTAGCTATAGTTATTTTTTGCTTTTCTGGAAATACAGACCAACCATTAGGATGCGCAATGGTAATGTAACCTTCTAAATTATCTTTTCCAGCTTTAACGGTTACAGGGATTTCTTTTTGTTGGTCGTTTTCAAAAATAATAACCTTTTGATTGATTTTAGCCGAAGCTTCAGGAATAATTTCAAATGGTCTATACAATTCACCTTTATCAGGTTTTGAGTAACGATACACTAAATCTTTAGTAACCGTAAACGGAAATCCATTGATGTTTAGATTAAAATCTATGGTAATAGCACGTGGTGTTTCCGGTTTACCAATTAGATTTTTGTCTTCAACTTTATACATTCCTAAACTCCCTTTTTGATTTAACCAATATGGTCCTGTAGGTTGTAATGTATTAGCAATTGTTATTTTTTCTTTTAGTTCTTGTTTATCGTTTGCTTTTAATAATTTTCCGTAAAAGCTATTAGTATTATTGTTTGAAATAGTATAACTATCTAATTTAATAGTGGCATTGCTTCGGTTTAAAGCTTCAATATCTATATCAATAATTTGACCTGTTGACGCTGTTGGTGTGTTGGCTGAAGCTTCTAAATATAAACCAGCACAAGCTTCTATAATTTTATTAATTTCTTTAATTTTTTGATCTTTCCATTGTGGACTATCAATCGCTAAAATTAATTGTCTAGCTTGTAATAATTGATCTAAATGTGCTGCAGGATTTTCAAAATTAAAATTAGATTCTACATTTTTTAAAATAGTTTCAATTTTTTCTCCACCTTTTACTCTTGTCCAAGTCGTATTAATACCATCAAAAATATTGGATTTGTCTTTAGGTAAATCGCCTTTTATTAATTCGATATATTCCGTTTGACTACCTCTTTGGGATAAACGACCAAAACCTTGACATAAATGTTGGCTACTAGCAAGTGCAGCAATTTCGTTGTTAGATACACCTAAAGCAGGATAATAAACACCAATATCAAAGTTTAATAGATTGGTTTTGTCTGCTTCATCAAATTTTTCTTCGCTACCATAAAACCACCAAGAGGTATTAAAAAACTCACGTTTTGGTTGCCATGTTCCGTATTTTTTAACTTGATCAGGATATGCATTTTTATCGTTAGCCAGATCAAAAGCTTCTACGCTTAACATAGCAGAACTTGTGTGATGACCATGAGTTGTACCTGGACTTCTGTGGTCAAAACGGTTAATTATAATATCTGGTTTAAATTGTCTGATAGCTAAAACAACATCACTTAGGACTTCGTTTTTGTTCCAAATAGCTAATGTTTCGTCTGGATGTTTAGAGTATCCAAAGTCATTAGCTCTTGTAAAACGTTGCTCGCCACCATCAGTGCGTCTAGCAGCAAGTAACTCTTGCGTACGGATAACACCTAAAAGTTCTCTAAGTTCTGGTCCAATTAAATTTTGTCCACCATCACCTCTAGTTAGCGATAGGTAGGCTGTACGTGCTTTTACATGGTTAGACATGTAAGATATTAATCGTGTGTTCTCGTCATCTGGATGTGCAGCTAGATATAAAACTGAACCTAAAAAGTTAAGCTTTTTGACTGCTTGATGAATTTCTGAAGCGTTTAATTTTTCTGGTTGTTGAGCCTGTGTAGAAAAGGAAAAGCACAGTAAAAATAGGACCGAAGCCAATAATTTTTGCATGATTGTTTTTTCAAATTTGAAACTGTTTCAAATATAAACAAGTCATTAAGGGAATGCAGTATTTTTAGATTTCTTTAACTTTAATTAACAGTTACCAATTACAGCCATTTTTTACGTTTAAAATAAACAAGCATCCCTATTAAAACAACAAGCATGACTATCCAAACAATGTAATATCCATATTTATACTGTAGTTCTGGCATGTTAGTAAAATTCATCCCATAGATTCCAGCAATAAAGGTTAACGGAATAAAAATGGTTGCAATAATGGTTAGTACTTTCATGACCTCATTCATTTTATTACTAATGGTTGTCATGTACATGTCCATTAAACTCCAAATCATTTCTCGGTAAATGTCTATATTTTCTGTTACTTGAATAATATGGTCGTAAACATCCCTAAAGTAATGGGTAGTTTTTTCTTCAATTAAAGGGTTGTCACTTTTTTCTATTCGATTTATTATTTCGCGAAGCGGAAAAATAGCACGTCGTAGTTTTAAAATTTCACGCTTAAGATTTTGTATTTGTTGCGAAATTTGCTCTTGCGTCAAACCAGTAAAAAGGTCGTCCTCAAGGTCTTCAATCTTGTTACCCATAATCTCTATAATAGCATAGTAATGGTCAACAATTGCATCCATTAAGGCATACATTAAATAGTCTGAACCTTCTTCGCGTACACGTCCTTTTTTATGTCTAATTCGATCTCTAAGACTATCAAATACATCGCCTTCTGCTTCTTGAAAAGTCAATACATAATTTTTACCCATGACAATACTGACTTGTTCAGAGACAAGTTTCTCGTCTGCATCGTAATACATCATTTTTAAGACTATAAAAAAGTAATCTTTATACTCGTCAATTTTAGGACGTTGTGAGGTGTTAACAATGTCTTCTAAAATTAAAGGGTGAAGCTTGTAATGTTGTCCGATTTTTTCAATTTGATCAGTAAAATTAAGACCATTAAGATTAAACCATGTAACGGTTTCAGAATCTTTAAAATTAAAGGCTTCCTCGACGGTATTTAAATCCGCCTCTTTATAACTGTCTTCGCTATAATCAAAAGCATTTAAATGTAATACTTTGTCTTCTTTATTTCCAGTATAAACTAAAGCTCCAGGAACTTGTCCTAAGTGCTTTTTGTAGTTTTGAGTGCGTTTTTTTTGTCTTTTTTTAGCCATAAGTTACGATTAATGCATATCTCCAAAATCTTCGATTGCATCCTTTTGTACTAAAGTTACTGCTTTTTGTAGAATTAAGTTGTTTGGATAGGTAACTAAATCTCCATTATCCTGTCTTAAATGTAACTGAAAGGCTCTAATATCTTCTATAATAGCTTCAATAGGAGCGTCTTTATCATGTATTTTAATTTTGTCTCCAACTTTATATGGAAATGAAAAAAACATGATTATTCCTGAAGTTATATTACTTAAAATAGACCAAATAGCAAATAGTGCAATACCTATAACTGCAAATACAGATGAAAAAATAACAGCAAGGTCTTTAAATTCAGCTCCAAAAATATAAGCTATAAATAAGATGAATATTAAAAATAGAGTGACTGTTGTATATCGAGAAATTAGTCCGATTCTAGCATCATTAATACCACTTTGTTGACCTATTTTTTTTATAAAAATTTTAAGGACATATCTGATAATAAGAAAGATGACTAATACTACTGACGAGGTGATTAACTCGGATAGAATATTGTCTAAAAACATATGCAAATTTTATTAATTGGTAAAGATAGGTTTTATTCTAACCCTAGTGTTTTTCTTAACTCTAAATCGGTGTTACTTTTTTTGTTCCAATAGTCCGATTGTAGTGTTTTTATTTTAGTTGCTTTAGTTAGATTTCCATTTTGCACTTCTTCCCAACTTTGTATATCGAATGGAAAATTTGGATTGTAATTTATTGTTAGCTTACGGTCTAAATCTTTAATGGTAAGCGTGTATTGTCCTGGCTTGTTTTCCGCGAAAGCGTTATAGGCTTTTAAAGGTGTGTGATTAAGTCTTGTATATTCCAAACTTGGTATAATATTGATGTTTCCGGTAGGTAAACTAGTTGGATCAATGCGTAGTTGCGTCCAAAGTTGATTTTCTAAACTGTTTTTTTCTAAGTTGAAGTTTTGATCTGCTTCTCCCTGAAAATAGGAGTGAGAGGTAACTTGAAATTGCTCGCGATTATTAAGTTGTGTGTAGACGTGTCCACACCATTCTTGTACTGAAGCATTAACTTTTAAAGCGTGTTGGTTATTTGAAACAGGGTAAAACGTGCTTTGCATAATGCTGTACGGATAAATCCCTGTATTAAATTTTTTAGTAGCATTTAGCTTTAACACATTTATGTTTGATGGATTGCTTTGGTCTGCTTTTACTTGGTCGTTTTCCAAAAAAGGTTCGGTTACAAAAACAAGAACAGCTGTTCCTTTTCTAATTTCGCCATATCTAGATTGCTCTAGTTGGTAAGATGTAATTTCGGCTTGTCCAGAATACCAATAGTCATTAAACTGTTTGTTAGTTTTAAAGGCTGGTAATTTTGCTTTTTTTGCAACGGATTCAACTTGATTATAAGTTGTTTTTGTATCTGTTTTAGGTTGCTTTTTACAGCCTAAAATTAAGAAAGCACTAAATATAAATAAGGATGATTTTAAAAATTGCATAGCTAATTATTTAGCTATAAAAATACAACTCTAAAACTCCTCTGCAATAGTATTTAACGTTTCGTAAACAAGATGTGTTGGCATACCAACCACATTAAAAAACGAGCCTTGTATGCTTGTTACACCTATTTGTCCAATCCATTCTTGGATACCATAGGCACCAGCTTTGTCTAATGGTGCATAGGTTTTAATGTAATGCCAAAGCTCTTCTTCTGTAAAGGCTTTAAAAGTAACTTTAGTTGTAGCGTTAACTGTTTTTTGGAATTTTTTTGTGCGTATACAAACCGAAGTAATAACCTCATGCGTCTCATCACTTAGTGAGCTAAGCATTTCAAAAGCTTCGTCGCTAGATTTTGGTTTGCCTAACGCTTTACTTTTGTGCCAAACAATAGTGTCACTGGTTACTAGTATTTCATGATCTTTTAGTTCTTCCATAAAAGGAAGCGATTTTAATTCGGCTAGATAATCGCTTATTTGATAATGCAATAAATGATGCGGATAGACTTCTTTAGTTTTTTTTAAACGGACTTCAAAGTCTAAACCTAAATCCCTAAAAAACTGTTGTCTTCTTGGAGATCCTGAAGCTAGTATGATGTGTCTGTCTTTAAGTTTTTCCTTTAGCATAATTTATTTTAATATAAATAAGTAAACAATCATGGATAGCATTCCGCTAAGCATAACTAATTTAAGTAGATTGCTTATTGTTTTGAATTGTGCTTTAGTTTCTGCCGAAAATAACTTGATACTTATATAAACCAAAGGACCAATTACAGCGATAATAAAATAGGCAACCGCAACTTGCCTCATGTAAAGGTAATTAGCTAAATAGTAAATAAGTAATAAGATTAAAAATACAGTTAATCCAAATGCTATGTAACGTGCACGATTTTTGCCTAATACAATAGGTAGGGTTTTAAATTGCATTTTATAATCACCATCTACATCTTGAATATCTTTAACTATTTCTCTGGCTAACGAGATTATAAAAGCAAAAACTGCATAATCAAATAACACCTCAAACATTGAGGATTGTATAAATTGATTTTGAGTGTTTATGGCTGGAAGTAACTCGAATATACCAACAATGACCAAGCTTAATCCTACCAAAACGCTAATAATAATGTTACCTACTAATACAATTTGTTGTAAAAAAGTAGCGTAGATGTAAAGTAGTGCTGCAATAATAACAAAGATTGCAAAAAACGTACTATGGTTAATAACATTAGATAGGTAAAAGCCTAAAATAACACCTATAACGGTAAAGCCCATATAATACATGTAGGCTTTGTCTTCTGGTATGTGCTTGCCAATAATTAATTTGTTTGGTTTGTTAATGCTGTCTGCTTCGACATCATAAATATCATTTATAATGTAGCCACCAGCAGCTATAGTTAAGGTAGATATTACTAATAAAGCAAACTCAAAAGCAGTTAATGTGGTATTGACGCCAAAAGCCGGAAACATAGCGTATTTAATTAATATTTGTACTAAAGCAATTAGTAGTAAATTTTTAAATCGAATAAGTTGAAGTAGTTTCAATGTGTTAATTTTCAGGTTGTTTAAGATAATAGTCCTTTTAGCATTGCGAATGCTAAAACAACAATCAAAATTAAGAAGAAAGTGGTCAAAAAAACAACAATTATATTTTTTTGTTTGGCCTGTTTTCTAATTTTATTTTTAATCTGTTGTTTCTCTGCTTCAGAAAGTAATGTTGCAGTAAAGTCCGTTTTAAATTGTTTATGACTTGCTGTGTTTAATTGTTTTTTTATGTTGGAAAACAAAGCTTTTGGATGTTGATTAAATACGGATGCTTGGTTACCAGAACCAATATATCCAAAACCTGTATTATGTCTCCTTTTATTACGTTTCAATAGGTGTTAAAAGGTTTGTGCGTCAAAATCACTATCCCATTTGTTTTGTACTTTCATAACTTGCTCAATCACGTCACGTACACAACCTTCACCTCCTAATTTATGAGAGATATATTTTGATACGCGTTTAACTTCTGGGACAGCATCTTGTGGGCAACTAGGCATACCTACTAATTTTAAAACAGGTACGTCCGGAATGTCGTCTCCCATATATAGCACGTTTTCTGCTTTTATCTGGTTGTCGTTTAAATAGGCTTGAAATTGCACTATTTTTTGATGTGCACCTAAATAGACATCTTTTATACCTAAATGATTTAATCGTGTACGTACACCTTCGTTAGTACCACCAGAAATAATACAAACATTATAGCCATGATTTAACGCTTGCTTCATGGCATAACCATCCTTAACATTCATATGTCTTATCATTTCGCCTGATGTCGTGATAGTAATCATTCCGTTAGTTAAAACACCATCTACGTCAAAAATAAAGGTAGTGATTTGGTGTAGGTATTCTTTGTAACTTTTATCGTCCATGGGTTTTTTTATCGATTCTGTCATTAATTTATAGATGTCCTCTTGATGTGGATTATCTAATAATTTTAAATGTCTTTTTATTGTTTTTTTATCATTACGTTTTGCAGGTCCTGTTTGTGCCATGTAAGGTGACACTTCTTGTACTTTTCTGGCAGTCTCTGTGATTAATGGTTTTAAAATGTCAAATTCGGCACCATGTTTTTCGGTAATTTCATGTGCAATTCTGTAAATTTGATTAGTAAAATTATTAACAAATACAGCAGCCAAATGTAAAGCAGGTCTTTGTTTAGGGTTAACTTTGTAGGTAATACAACCTAAGCTTTGACCTAGGGTTTCTAATATTTTAAAATCTTTTTTTCGAAGTGTTTCAATGCAGATTGGTACTGTAGCAAAATCCAAATCAACACCTTTGCTAAATGTTTGCAAAGGATAAAAAACACCTCTGTAATGTTTCATGTCAATATCATACAAGCTAGCGCTTCCAGAAGTATGTACCACTAATCTTTTATCAAAAGGTAAGGATGTACTTAAGGCTTCAATAGCATCATCGCTAACAGCAATTAAATAGACGTCTGCATCTACTAAATTAGCGATGTTATCTGTAATATTTACTTCGTTTTTATAAGCGTCAATAGCTTTTTTACTTCTATTGTACCATTGTACAACCTCAATATTTGAAGCGTTTTTAAACCCTTTATATAGGTGTGTGGCTACATTTCCTGCGCCAAGCAAAACTATTTTAATCATGGTGCTAAAATACTAAGAAAATAAAGATATGAAAGGACAAAAAGGTATCTTTGTTTATCATGAAACAAAAAGAAATTACTAACAGAGACGATGTTAAACTTTTAGTAGATCAATTTTATATAAAAGTTAGAGCAGATACTACTTTAGGTCCTATTTTTAATGCGCTTATTACGGATTGGGACTCCCATTTAGACCACTTGACTACCTTTTGGGAGACTAGTTTATTTATAGGTAAAAAATTAGAGCATAAATATGTAGGCAACCCATTAGAAGCTCATGAAAAAGTAGATAAGGCAGTAAACCATACTATTACCGAACTACATTTTGGATTGTGGTTAAATTTATGGTACGCGACGATTGATCAATTTTTTGAAGGTGAAATTGCGGATAATGTAAAACGTCGCGCTAGAAAGATGGGTACATTTATGTATTTAAAAATTTTTGAGGCAAGACAAAACCTAAAACAGTAATTTTAACACAAGATTTAGATTTTTTAGAGGATTTAAAACCAATAAAAACGATTATCTTTGCACGAGCTAAAAAAGGCCTATTATTATGCAAAATAGAATCGCCAAAATCTTGTTTTCAACACGATTAACTTCTGTATTATTTATCGTATTTGCTGTCGCTATGGCAGTTGGTACAATTTTAGACAGAAACATGGACACTTCTCCAACTCCTTACACACGAAATTTAATCTATAACGCTTGGTGGTTTGAAGCTATTATGGTGTTTTTTATTATCAATTTTGTTGGTAATATTTTTAGATTTAGATTGTTGCGTAAAGAAAAATGGGCAACCTTAATATTACACTTAGCTTTTATTTTAATTATACTAGGAGCAGGTATTACAAGATATTTTGGATTTGAAGGTATGATTGCGATTAGAGAAGGAGAGACCGAAAGTGGTTTTTTATCTCAAAAAACATACATTACAGCATACATTGATGGTGATTATATGATTGATGGTGTACCACAGCGTTTACCAGTTGAAGCTGAGGTAGATTTTTCTGGAAGAATGGAAAATAGCTTTAATTATACTGCACAATACAATAATACACCTGTTGAATTTGAATTAACTGAATATTTTTTAGGTGCTGAAGAAGATGTGGTACCTGATGACGCTGGTGAAAGTTATCTAAAAATAGTAGAAGCTAGAGGTAGTGGACCACATAATCATTTTTTAAAACAAGGAACGGTAGAAAATATCCATAATTTATTAGTCGCTTTAGACAAACCTACAGATGGAGCAGTTAATATTACCACTACAGAAAATGGTTTAATGATACAATCTCCATTTGAAGGAGAATATTTAACTATGGCAACCATGCAACAAGGTCAATTAGTTAAGGACAGTATACAACCCTTAGTTTTACGTTCTAGATATGTTATTGGAGATATGCAATTGGTGTTTCCTAAGCCAGTTGTAAAAGGAACTTTTGATATTGTAAAAAAAGCTAGTTTTTTAAAGCAAGATGAAAATGCAGTAGTATTAAATGTGTCTGCTAATGGCGAAACTAAAGAGGTTAAATTACTAGGTAGTCAATGGTCCAACAACCGTTTTAAACAAGTAAAAGTAGGAGGTTTGGATATTGCTTTAAAATATGGTTCTAAAGTTTTAGAATTACCTTTTGAAGTTAAACTAAATGATTTTATTGCAGAAAAATATCCTGGTACAGAAAATAATTATTCTTCTTACGAGAGTAAAGTGACTGTAATTGATAAGGAGCAAGGTGATTTTGATTTTCATATTTACATGAATAATATTTTAGACCACAGAGGATATCGTTTTTTTCAAGCCGATTTTGATAAAGATTTAAAAGGAACCATTTTATCTGTAAATCATGATTATTGGGGTACTTGGGTTACTTATGCAGGATACTTTTTACTATACTTTGGTATGATGGCTATCTTATTTGCTAATCACACTAGATTTAGAGATTTGCAAAATGGCTTAGAAAAAATTAAGGAGAAAAAAACAAAAATGCTAACCATTGCATTTTTAAGTTTAAGCTTATTTGGATTTGCACAAGATCAAGAGCATACTGAAAACGATGGACATGGTCACCAATCCAATACAGTTACAGAAAAGCAAAGACCTAGTAAAGCTCAAATAGATTCTATTTTAAAAGTAAATGTAGCTCCAGAAGCACATGCTAAAAAATTTGGAAGATTAGTTATTCAGGATCTTGATGGTCGTATGATGCCTATTGATACGTATGCGTCAGAGTTAGTTAGAAAATTAACTAAGCATGAAGGTTATGAGGGTTTATCATCAGATCAAGTCTTTTTAAGCATCCTAGAAAGTCCAATGTTGTGGTATAATGTCCCAATTATATACTTAGCACCTAAAAAAGCGGATTCTATTAGAGGAATTATTGGATTAGATAAAGACCAAAAATATGCTGCATTATTAGACTTTTTTGACGATAATTTTCAGTATAAATTAGATTCGTATTTAGAAGAAGCGTCTGCAGTAAAATCTCAAACAGGTGTACAAAAAGAGTTTATTGAAACCAATCAGCGTATTAATTTATTAAGTAATGCTATTGAAGGACGTTCTCTTAAGATATTTCCAGTACCAGACGATGAAAACAATACCTGGATTTCTCCTTTTGAATATAAAAATGATGGCTACAATCAAAAAATTAAAGATAGTACCTATGGTAGTTTTATAGGTTCTGGTTTTGATTGGTATTTATATACTTTAAATGAAGCTAAAAAAACAGGAGACTTTACTAAATCTGAAAAATTATTAGAAGCATTTAAAACCTCTCAACGAAAAGTTGGAACAAGCGTAATGTTAAGTGAGGATAAGATTAATGCAGAGATTTTATATAACCAATACGATGTGTTTAAAAAACTATTTAGTTGGTATATGTATGCAGGAACGTTGCTATTTATCTTACTTATTTGGCAAATCTTTAAAAGTAGCAATAAGTGGTTAGCTAAAAGTGTTACCATATTTAAATTTATCATATTAGGACTATTTGTTATCCATACTTTAGGCTTAATTGCTAGATGGTACATCTCTGGTCATGCACCTTGGAGTGATGCTTATGAGTCTATGATATATGTTGCTTGGGCAACTATGTTTTTTGGACTGGCTTTTGGAAGAAAAAGTGATTTAACCTTGGCATCTACAGCATTTGTAACAGCAATGATTTTAATGATTGCACACTGGAATTGGATGGATCCAGCAATTGCTAACCTACAGCCTGTATTAAATAGTTATTGGTTAATGATACATGTAGCTGTTATTGTTGCTAGTTATGGTCCATTTACATTAGGTATGATTTTAGGTATTGTGTCATTAGTTTTAATGTTGTTAACTAATAAGGACAATAAATCTAAGATGGATTTAAACATAAAAGAACTAACTATTATTAATGAAATGGCTTTAACCGTTGGTTTGGTCATGCTAACTATAGGTAATTTTCTTGGTGGACAATGGGCTAATGAAAGTTGGGGAAGATATTGGGGTTGGGACCCTAAAGAAACTTGGGCACTTATTAGTATTATGCTTTATGCATTTGTAATCCATATGCGATTAGTACCAGGATTACGTGGTAGATGGTTTTTCAACTTAATGTCCATTATAACTTTTGGAAGCATTTTAATGACCTATTTTGGAGTTAATTTTTACTTGTCAGGCTTACATAGTTATGCAAGTGGAGATCAAATAGTAAGCTTTAAATTTATTGGAATAGCGCTAGTAGGTGTCGCTATTTTAGGAGTGTTTTCATACAGGAAGTATGCTAAGTATTATAAAAAATAAACAGTATATATTATTACATAAAAAAAGACTCACTAATTATAGTGAGTCTTTTTTTGTATATTAAATTAAGTATCAGACTTAATTAGAATTTAATGCTATTTGCTTAACTATAACATCATTATCTGTTGTAATGTGTAGTATTAAGTTTTTGTCATTTGTGTTAAGCGGAATATTTATTTTGTTGTTGTTTGCCTTTTTTATGGTTTTTAAAGCTATTCCCTTATAATTATAAACAGTAATATTTTTGACTATCGCGTTATTTTCAAATTTCAAATTTAATTGGTTAGTATTTGCATCGTAGCTAAGATTTATGCTTTTTGTAGTTGCGTTGTTGTTAGGTTTTGGAGGGTTTTCATTATTTCCTAAAGCATTAAAACTATCGATGATAATATTCTCATTATTGGTGTCAATATCTAATATTTGAGGTTCTTCAAATGCAATGTAAAAACGGTCTGTGTAATCTCCAGCGTCAATAATACCAGTAAAAGGAGTGTCGTTAATATTAGTATAAGTATCAAGCAAAGCGTCATATATGTATACATTAATATCTGAATCAAAGTTTTCTAAGCTAGATAAGGTAATACTTGCTTCTCCAGATACTTCATTGTATAATCCAAAAAGATATTGACTAGTATTTTGAAATTGCCCTACACCTTGGATTACATATCTATTGGAGTCTATTAACCAATTTAAATCATTAGTAAAAGGTGAATATACAGCAGCATCGTAACCATAATCAACACCATCTGTAGCAGCATTGTCTGATGTAAAGGCTAATACAAGTTCTCTTGAGGCTCCATTTGGCGCATTGTAGTCTAATCTAATGATTTGTATTGAGTTTACGTTTGTAATTGTATTGCTGGTGTTAGCAAAAGTGAAACTTGTAATTAAAAGTAGGGTTAGTAGGGCGATTTTTTTCATAATAAGGGATATTAATCAGTTAATAGGTTAAATTCTTAGACCAATATAGTTAGACTGTTAAAAAACAACTATTAAATGCGTATTTATTCGTTTAAATGCATTTTAAAGCTGTAAATTTGATTATTTTATCGACAAAATACACTTTTATATCGTTTAAAGTGTTTGATTTTTAGTTATGAGTTATTCTTTTTGTTTTCATTTTAATATTTTATTAACTTGTTACAAATTATAAATCACATTAATGAACTACATTAAAAACTTTGGCTTAAGTAACATTTTACTACTTATTTTATGTTTAGCAATTATATTGATTGCCGAGTATTTATTTTTAAAAGGAGAGCAACTACATGGTATTTTTATTGGTTTATGGGCACCAACTCTTTTAGGTGTAATGATATATGTAAAACTTGTAAACAATGGAAGGAAATAGTATTGTATTTTGGTTTTCTATTATCGTATTTTTTTGTGTCTTTGCATGGGCTTTAGTTATGATTAGAGCATACAATAAAACAACTAAGGATTAAATAAAGTTTATAGATGAAATTTTTAAGAGAGTTTAAAGAATTTGCTGTAAAAGGCAACATGATGGATATGGCTATAGGTATAATTATAGGTGCATCCTTCAATAAAGTAATTGATGTTTTAGTTAAAAAAGTTTTTTTACCACCATTATCATTATTAACTGATGGTATAAATTTTCAGAATAAGCGCTATATTTTAAGAAATGAGATTGTAAGCAACGATGGTGTGGTTACTAGTCAAGAAGTAGCTGTATATTATGGCGAATTGTTTGAGGTTGTATTAGACTTTTTAATTGTTGGTTTAACGGTATTTATTGTTGTTAAAGCTATGAATAGGTTAAAGGATAAATCACACGACACCAAAAATAAAACAGTTAAAACACCTAAGGATATCGAGTTGTTATCAAGATTATCCGATTTAATGGAAGAGCAAAATGCGCTTTTAAAAGCTTCAAAAAAATAAGATATGCCTAAGCCTAAAGGTCAAAAAAACACAAAAAACAAAGCCAAACACTCTAAGTTAATGGCTAAAAAAATTAATAAAAAGAAAAAGGAAGAAGCCACAAGAAAGGAAAAACTTAAAGCTATTGTAAATAGTCAAATAAATAATAAATAAAAAAGAGCCAATATTAATTGGCTCTTTTTATTATAATTTGATTAAAGATTTTTCAATATTTAAATCACTTAATATTTTATTCGTAAAACTATAATGTCCTTTAGTTGTAATAATTTTAAAACGATGGTCTTTCATTCTGGTAACTACGTCTAATAGTCGCCATTTTGTTTTTAAAAGTTTTGGTTTTTCGCTTTTTAAGCCTAATTCAAAAAAATATTTTTTGGTACGCTTATAAGCTGTAATGTCAGGTGTGATAACTAAGCTGTTTTTCTTTTTAATAAAAGATTTAGGCGATTCATATCCATCTAAATCCGCTTTAATATTTTCATACCCTAAAAACTTTAAATGATTAATAGATTGTTTTAAAATGTCTTCGTGTGCTTCTTTGTCTTGTGCTATCATAATCAATAAGATACAAAAAAAGGGTAGGTTTTAGTTAAAGACTAGTTAAAGCTACTTATTAAGTTTTAATATTAGTAAGCCTAGTATTATATAGTCAATTTTAAAATCAGTAATTTAGTAGTCTTAAAGTGTTAACAAAATGAAATTAGAAAATCAAGGTTTAAATACCATTTGTACACATGTTGGTGAAGTGCCAGATGAGCAATTTAAAGGCGCAATATCTCCAATTTATTTATCATCTTCTTATCAATTTATGGATGTAGATGTTAAACGCTACCCAAGGTATTTTAATACTCCCAATCAAGAATATTTGGCCAAAAAAATTGCAGCTTTAGAACATACAGAAACAGCTATGATATTTGGTTCTGGTATGGCAGCTATCAGCCATATGTTTTTAGCGTTTTTAAAATCAGGAGATCATATTGTGGTTCAAAATACCTTATATGGAGGAACATCTAATTTTATTAGAGAAGAATTTCCTAAATTAAATATAGAGTTCACTTTTACAAATGGTTATAAAGTTGAAGACTTTGAAGCAGCAATACAACCAAATACCAAGTTGATTCATATCGAAACACCTTCAAATCCCTTACTTACCATAACAGACATTAAAGCAATTGCCAATTTAGGTAAA
This sequence comes from Olleya sp. KJ81-1, assembly GCF_055808135.1. Taxonomy (NCBI): domain Bacteria; kingdom Pseudomonadati; phylum Bacteroidota; class Flavobacteriia; order Flavobacteriales; family Flavobacteriaceae; genus Olleya; species Olleya sp. KJ81-1. The sequence continues at coordinate 384,220 of NZ_CM147854.1, forward strand.
CAAAAAAGCATTGTAACAAGTATAGATAATACGTTTGCAAGTCCAGTAAATCAAAACCCAATAGATTTTGGTATTGATTTAGTAATGCACTCGGCAACTAAATATTTTGGAGGTCATAGTGATATTTGTGCAGGAGCAGTAGCAGGAAGTAAAGATCATTTAGATAAAATCTGGAATGTATCTAAAAATTATGGAGGTAGTTTAAGCGATTTTACGGTTTGGATGTTGGAGCGTAGCATGAAAACTATGGGTTTACGTGTAAAAGCACAAACTAAAAATGCTAACAAATTAGCAAAATGGTTAGATAAACAAACATTTGTTAAACAAGTGTATTATCCAGGCTTAAAAAGTCACCCAGAACATAAGTTAGCAAAATCTCAAATGAAGGGTTTTGGAGCTATGTTGTCTTTTGAACTTATAGATAGTATAAATTCTGATCAATTCATGAAGCAATTACAGTTAATTAAAGCTTCTATGAGTTTAGCAGGTATAGAAAGCACAATGTTATCTCCAACACAAACATCACACTCGTTATTAACACCAGAACAACGTTTAGAAATTGGTATATCTGACGGACTTATTCGTTTTTCTTTAGGAATAGAAGAGGCTAAAGATTTAAAAGCAGATATAAAACAAGCAGTGGAAGCAACCATAAAATAATCAACTCATAACATTTTCAATAAAAATATTTTGCATAAAAAAAACAAACATACCGACGATTACGATTTTGATCAGCTATCATTAGTTTACACGGACTTAGAGCCTTTCATTTTTACAAATGCCAATAACAAAAAAACTATTGATTTTGCTAACCCTAAAGCAGTAAAGGCTTTAAATGCAGCATTATTAAAATCTCATTATGCTGTAGCATTTTGGGATTTTCCTGATCACTTTTTGTGTCCTCCAATTCCTGGACGTGTAGATTATATACATCACATTTCAGATTTATTAGAGCGTTCTAAATTAACAGAAAATATAACTGTTATGGACATTGGTACAGGTGCAAATTGTATTTATCCTTTATTAGGTAATGCAGCGTATGATTGGAGTTATATAGGTGTGGATAGTAATGATGACGCCTTAAAAGCTGCTCAAAATATCATTGATAAAAATAACTTACAAGACCAAATTAAACTTAAAAAACAAAATGACGATGCACGTGTGTTGACAGGTGTTTTAAGTGAAACAGATAAGGTAACAGTAACCATGTGTAATCCTCCATTTTTTAAAAATGAAGCTGATGCATTAAAGGCTACAACAAGTAAACTAAAAGGACTTGGAAAGCCCACAGACCAAATGGTCAGAAACTTTGCTGGACAAGCACATGAATTATGGTACAAAGGTGGAGAAAAAGCTTTTTTGCATAATTATTTATACGAAAGCTCTTTATTAAAAACTGCAAGTTTTTGGTACACAAGTTTAGTGTCTAACAAGGATAATGTAAAAACAATAAACCAATCACTTAAAAAGTTAGGTGCTACAGCTGTTTTAACAATAGGAATGAATATTGGAAACAAAAAAAGTAGAATTGTTGCTTGGACATTTTTAGATGAACAACAAAAAGAAGATTGGAATAAAAATTAAGTTATGAAAGTAGATATACTAGCATTTGGTGCACATCCAGACGATGTAGAGTTAGGCGCAGGAGCTACAATAGCAAAAGAGGTCGCTAACGGTAAAACTGTAGCTATCATTGACTTAACTAAAGGAGAATTAGGAACACGTGGTACAGAGTTGACCAGAAAGGCAGAAGCAGAAGAGGCTAAAAATATATTAGGAGTAGCTTACCGAGAAAATCTAGGTTTTGCAGATGGTTTTTTTGTTAACGACAAACAGCACCAACTAGAAATTATAAAAATGATACGAAAGTATCAACCAGAGATTATATTATGCAATGCAATTGATGATAGACACATTGATCATGGAAAAGGGAGTAAGTTAGTTAGTGACGCTTGTTTTTTAAGTGGTTTAATTAAAATTGAAACTATAGTTGATGGTATGCCTCAAAAACAATGGAGACCAAAGCAAGTTTACCATTACATACAATGGAAAAATATAGAACCAGATTTTGTTGTAGACGTCTCAGATTACATGGATGTTAAGATGAAAAGTGTATTAGCCTATAAAACTCAGTTTTTTGATCCTAATAGTAAAGAACCAGAAACACCTATTTCTAGCAAAAACTTTACAGATAGCGTAAAATATAGAGCAAATGATTTAGGAAGACTAATAAATGTTGATTACGCAGAAGGCTATAATGTAGAGCGTTACGTCGCTGTGGAAAGTTTATTTGATTTAAAGTGAAAAAATTTTAAAAAAAGGTTTGGAATAACTACTAAATAAATTACCTTTGCACACGCATTATTAAATGTGCACAAATGGTGGTTGTAGCTCAGCTGGTTAGAGCGTCGGTTTGTGGTACCGAAAGTCGCCGGTTCGAACCCGGTCTTCCACCCAAAAGCAAAAAGCTTCTCTAAATTTAGAGAAGCTTTTTTTGTGCTTTTTATTTTAAATAAAAGTAAATGTGTTTAAACTTTTATAATTAATAACTTCAAAAGTTAATAGATAAAAAAAGTCCTGTAAAATTACAGGACTTTTTTATGTTGTTATTCAGCTTTATCAACTGTAATTCTTGATGATCTATTGGCTAGTTCCCAAGCAGTATAAAATACTAATCGGGTTCTGTTTTCTAATAGATCGTATTCTATCTTATCTGGCGTATCACTTGGTCTGTGGTAGTCATCGTGCGTTCCGTTAAAGTAAAATATAACTGGAATATTATTTTTAGCAAAATTATAATGATCAGATCTGTAGTAAAATCTGTTAGGATCATTATCATCATTATAAGTATAATCTAATTCTACCTTAGCATACTTTGTATTCATCTCTTCAGAGATCTCATGAAGCTCTGTGCTTAATTTATCACTACCAATTAAGTAGATGTAATTACGGTCTCCTGTTTTACGTTTAGGGTCAACACGACCAATCATATCTATATTTAAATTAGCAACAGTGTTAGCTAATGGAAAAATTGGATCATTATCTGTATAATGCTGACTTCCTAATAAGCCTTTTTCTTCACCAGTTACATTTAAAAATACTATAGATCGTTTTGGACCATGTCCATCTTTTTTAGCTTTAGCAAAAGCTTCTGCAATTTCTAAGATAGCTACAGTACCAGAACCATCATCATCTGCACCATTATAAACTTCTCCATCTTTTACACCTTCGTGGTCTAAGTGAGCAGAAACCACAATATACTCATCTGGTTTTTCCGTACCTCTAATTATAGCAGCAACATTCTCAGAAGATAAATCTTTAGAGTTATTAGTAAAGTCTAAATCTAAGTTAGCTTTAACTATCTTATTTTTAAATGAAGCATCAAATGTTCTTACATCTTCATTAAAAATAGCTTTAGTCGTTTCGGTATTGACTAAAAAGTAAAACATGTCTTTATCATTGCCAGCTAAAGTCATTCTACCACTAGAAGCTCCAAAACGTAGTGCAGCCATAGCAAATACTTCTGGATTATAATATAAAACAGCTTTTGCTCCTTTTTTTTCAGCTAAATCACGTTTTAATGCAAATTCTTGTCTAAAATTAGACCAATTTGAAGACTCTTTAGTTCCTGATATTACATATGTACCATCACTGTTTTTAGGTTCTCCGCTTACAAAAAAGACAACTTTACCTTTTATGTCTATGTTGTCGTAGTTAGAAAATTTATCATCTTCTATACCGTAACCTAAATTTACAATTTCAGTAGCTTTTAATTTACTTGTTTCCATTGGGTTGATAGAAACAAAATCTTCTAAATTTTTTAATGACTTTTCATTAATAGTTAATGCAACATCTGGCTTAGATTGCACCTTTAACGGTACATCTTGAAAATAGTTTCCATCGCTTTTTGCAGCCGGAACACCATATTTAATGTAATGTTCTTTTAAAAAGTTGATTGCTTTTTTCTGTCCTTCAGCACCAGTTTCTCTACCTTCAAATTCATCAGATGCAAAAGTGTACAATGATGTTTTTAGGTCTTCTTGTGTGATTGTTTGTCCGTAAACAACAGGATCTACAATTTTAATGCTTGTTTCGCTGCCTTTTTGAGAGCTTCCACAGGCCACAAATAATAAACTTAATGTGGCGATTGAGAATGTTGATTTCATTAATAATAAATGATTTAAGTAGTTATACCTTCAAAAATACAAGAAAAATTAACTTAATATTAAGTTTACCTTGATTTTAAGATATAATTAGGAAACTATAAATCGTCAGGTTTTACAAAGTTGACTTGCTTATTTTGCAAATGTCAATTTTTCTAAAATTAATGGAATAGGCTTTTTTGATTAAAGGCTAGCGGTATATTTTACACTTAATATGTAAGTGGATAATATTTAATTATTAGTGTTTTTATTAGCTGGATTTATATTCATTTAACATTTTAAATCAAATAGAATTAATCTAATATTTTTACTTAATCAATAATGATTAAATCTTCTAATTCTTCTTTAGCTTCTTCTTGTCTTTGTTGTTCAAGTTCTTTCAACTCTTTAGTATCTCCGACTTCTTTAACACTAAAAATAGATTTATAGGTTGCAAGTGCTAGAGCAATTATAGTTATTAAAAAAACAACTTGTATGACATGTGTCGGTTCTTGATTTTTCTTGGATTTAAAAAATGCTAATAGTCCAAATGCAAGTGCAAGGATAGCTGGAATAAACGATAATTTATATAGTGGTAAAACTGAAAGAATTACAGCCAATACAGCAAAAATTAATCCTAATATTATACTTATTTTTCTCATGTTATTAGTTTTTTAATCCAGTCGCAGATTTTATTTTTAACTCACCACTTCCAACTGCTATTTTAAATTTAGCATACACAGGTATTTTGTTGTCGTCAGCAGTTAACCAAAGTAAATTGGCATTGTTTCCTTTTAAAAAGTTGTTACCTGCAACGCTAATGGCTAGTTTATAACATTCTTTTTTACCAATAGCAGTATTAATAGTTTCTTTAGCTAGCAAAGTAAAGCTAAGTTTGGTCATTTTATTATCAAATAAGACTGTAAAAGAGTCTGAAGCACCTATTGGAGCTTTATTAATATCTAATGTTCTAATTTTATAAATCGTAGAGACAATATCTCTAGTATTTCCATTTATTTTTACATTATTATTTTGATCCCAAAAACCTGTTTTAGTTTTTTTAGTCTTTTTTCTAATTAAGCTTTCTACAAGATTAGCTTTATGGTTGTACTTATACTTCACAAATTTGTAATAACCACCTTCATTAATCTCTCTGTTATATAAATACGGAGTAACTGTTCTAGGGTTTACATAGCTTTCATATAAATCTCTAATTTTAAAATAACTATCAAAATCACTATAGGTAGTGGCAGTACATTTTAAATGTAATAAAGTTGCGCTACTAGTCTTCATTTCGCTAGTTTCCATCTTAACTTCTGCTATATCTGTTAATATTCCAGACATATTGTAAGAGGCAGCAAAAGTTAATTTTTCTCCAGCTTTAAAAGCTTTATTATCTTGAGCTTGCAAAAAACTTAAGGTTACAAGTGCTAGTAATACTGTTAATTTAAATTTCATAAAAAGGTTATTTATTTGTCAAAGATATAACTTAACATTAATTGTGCCGAAATTATTGTCCTAATTTAATATAGTTGTTAAACCTTTTGAAAACCATGCTACTGTATTATTCAATTTTGTACTTTTGTATCGTGATTAAAAAAGCGTTACATAAAATAGGATCTGCATTAATGGCATTAGTGGTGTTGTTGTCAACACTGTCTTTTACTGTTGAAAGTCATTATTGCGGAGATCATTTAGTAGATGTTGCTGTTTTTACCAAAGCAAAAAAATGCGGTACTCCTGTGGATACTGATAAAAACGTGGTTTTAAAAAAATCATGTTGTAAGGATGTGGTTAAAATTATTAAAGGTCAAGACAAACTAAAGTTAAATAGTTTTAACGATTTAGATGTTGCTAATCAATTCTTTATAACCTCTTTTGTTTTTACTTACTTTCATCTGTTTGAAAGTCTTCCAAAACAAATCATTCCGCATAAAAATTATTCTCCACCCAACTTGGTTATAGATTACCAGGTGCTTCATGACGTATTTGTTATTTGATAAAAGGCTTTAATTATTTCGCTTACGCGGAAATTATTTAAAGTTAATTTTATTAAATCATATTTATAATGACACATATTTATACAGTTACAGGTATGACCTGTAATGGTTGTAAAGCTTCGGTAGAGAAGTCTTTACAATCTCTAAAAGCAGTTGTAGATGTTTCAGTTAATTTAGAGCAATCTAAGGCTGAAATAGACATGACTGAACATATTTCAATTAAACAATTACAAGACGTATTATCAGATAAGTTTCAAATAAGCGAAGTAAATACTTCTAAAAACCTATTTGATTCTGTTACTAGTGATCAACATGATCAAAGCCAACTAAGACAACTGTTTCCCTTGTTTTTAATCTTTGGTTATATAACAACTGTTGCTATTTTACTAAATCTTAAAGCTTGGGAACTGTCTAACTTTATGTTAGATTTTATGGGCTTATTTTATTTTGTATTTAGTTTTTTTAAATTCTTAGACTTAAAAGGGTTTCCTGAAAGTTTTAAAATGTACGACCCATTAGCTAAGGCTATTCCTAAGTATGGTTTAGTTTATCCATTTATCGAGCTGATTTTAGGTTTGTTATTTATTGCTAGAATTCAGATTCCGTTAGCCTTAATTATCACAATAGTTATTTTAGGTATCACAACGTTTGGTGTAATTAAAACTTTGCTAGATAAAAAAACTATTCAATGTGCTTGCTTAGGGACAACGCTTAAACTACCAATGACTAAAGCGACCTTTATAGAAAACACCATTATGATACTAATGGCAGTTTGGATGTTAATTAAAATCTATAATTAGTTATGAAAAAATTATTGATATTATTTAGCTTTTTTCCAATACTGCTAATCGCGCAAGACAACTTAACAGGCACCATTTATGACGCTAGTCAAGGAGATGCAAAACAACCTTTATTTGGTGCTAATCTAATTTGGTCTGGAACTAGTGTTGGTACAGCTACAGATATTGATGGTAATTTTAGTTTGCCATTTGTAGAGAGTACTAATGATTTGATAATAAGTTATGTTGGGTTTAAATCTGACACACTAACTATAACGTCTTCAAATTCAATTAAACATGTGTTAGAACCTACCAACAACCTTGATGAAGTTTTTGTGCAATCCAGAAAGGTAGCGACTTCAAGATCTTATTTAAAAGCTCAAAACACACTATTGGTAAGTAGCGACGAGCTTTTAAAAGCTGCTTGTTGTAACCTGTCGGAAAGCTTTGAAACTAATCCATCCATTGATGTCAATTTTAGTGATGCTGTTACAGGTACCAAACAAATAAAAATGCTAGGTCTTTCTAGTCCATACATATTAATTGCTACAGAAAATATTCCTGCAATTAGAGGTGCTTCTCAAGCTTTTGGTCTTAGTTTTATTCCTGGTACTTGGGTAGAAAGTATTCAAATTACTAAAGGCGCAGGAAGTGTGGTTAATGGATTTGAAAGTATTGCTGGTCAGATTAATGCCGAGTTAGTGAAGCCTTCAACAGACAATAAGTTTTTTGTTAATTTATATGGTGCAAGTAGCACACGATTAGAATTAAACACGCATCTTAATACTAAAATTAGTGATAAAGTTAGTACTGGTTTGTATTTGCATGGTAATACACATCAAGAAAAACATGATGTTAATAACGACGGATTTTTAGACATGCCTTTATATAATCAGGTAAATGTTATGAATCGCTGGCAATATACTAATCCAGAAAAAGGGTTAGTAACATTTGTTAATTTAAGGTATTTGGATGATAGTAAACAGTCAGGTCAACTTGACTTTAACCCTGATACAGATAAACTAACCACTAATGCTTGGGGAAGCGAGATAGATACAAAACGCTATGAGATTTCTACTAAGTTAGGATATGTAAACCCAGAAATACCTTGGCAAAGTTTAGGTGTACAATTTGCTTTTAGTAATCATAAACAAGAATCTTATTTTGGTTTAAATGAATATAATATTGAGCATACCAGCATATATTCTAACATTATTTATAACTCAATTATAGACGACTCTAGGCACAAGATTAAAACTGGGATAAATTACACTTATGATGATTACAATGAGTTTGCTATTCAGCAAGATTTTGAAAGAACTGAACGTTCTTTTGGTGGGTTTTTTGAATATTCGTTTGACGATTTAGAATACTTTACCATGACAGCAGGTCTGCGTGTGGATACTCATAATTTGTTAGGCGAGTTTATTACACCAAGATTACACATGCGATATTCACCTTGGAGTAAGTCTGCAATCAGAACCTCTATAGGTAGAGGTAAGCGTAGTGCTAATATATTTACTGAAAATCAAAATTTATTTGCCTCTTCACGTGAATTTTCAATTTTAAATACCAACGGAACCATTTATGGTTTAGACCCAGAAATAGCGTGGAACTATGGTGTATCTTATTTACAAGGGTTTAACCTTTTTGGAAGACAAGCCGATGTGACTTTAGATTTTTACCGTACAGATTTTCAAAATCAAGTTGTTGTTGATTTAGAGAATAGTCAAGAAGTAAATTTTTATAATTTAGAAGGAGATAGCTATGCTAATAGTTTTCAGGCCGAATTTAACTATAACGTATTTGAACATTTTAATTTAAGGACTGCTTATAAATATTACGATGTAAAAACACAGTATAAATCAGGAAAGTTAATTAAGCCACTTACACCTAAACATAGGTTGTTTGCTAACGCTTCGTATGAAACCATAATTAAAAATAATAGTAACTGGAAGTTTGATTTAACCTATAACTGGTTAAGCGAGCAAAGGTTTCCTTCAACATTAAATAATCCTATTCAATATAAAATAGACGATTATTCTAAGTCAATCGGAACTTTAAACGCACAAATAACTAGAGTGTTTTCGCCAAAATTCGAAGTATATCTAGGAGGAGAAAACATTACAAATTTAAGACAGGATAATCCTATAGTTAGTGCAGACAATCCATTTGGAACAAGTTTTGATACCAACTTTGTATATGGACCAATATTTGGTAGTATGTATTATGCAGGATTAAGATATAAATTAAAATAAAACCAATATAAAATGAAAAAACTAGTATTAGTATTAATAATGATTGCATCAACAGTAAGTTTTGCACAAGACAAAAACAAAAGAGAAAGTTTAGAAGTTGATGGTGTTTGCATGATGTGCAAATCAAGAATCGAAAAAGCATGTTTTAAAACCAAAGGTGTTAAAAGTGCTATTTGGAATGTAGATACGCATGAGTTAAAATTAATTTTTGACGAAAATAAAACAAGTTTAAAAACCATCGAGCAAAATGTATTAGCTGTAGGTCATGATACAAAAGACTTTAAAGCAACAGACGAAGCTTATGGCTCTGTGCATGATTGTTGTAAATACAGGGATGAAGAGGTTAAGGATGATCACAAAAATGATTAATCATAAGTAATTGAAATAAAAAAAACGCCTGCAAATTGCAGGCGTTTTTTAAATATATAGTATTGTATAATATTACTTATTAATTAAACCTAGTAACTCAGTTTCCATCATAACATCAAACATATTAGCTTTAGGGTTAACAATTATAGCATTTTTGTCTACTATAAATATTTTGTTAACGGGTTTAAGTGACAAAAGTTCAATTGCATCCTCAACATTTTCAAAATGATACTCATTGGTCAAGCTAAAGTTATTACGTCGTAAAATTTCTGCTTGCTCTCTGCTACTTATTTTATTAATAGAAATAGCAATAATATCAAACTCAGGGTATTTTTTTTGAAGATCGTTTGCACGCTCATGAGAAACTTTTAAGTGATATCTATCTTTAGCATCCCAAAAGTAAATGATGGATGGTTTAGTAATAATATCCTTTAAGTGTTTAGTTTCTTCATTTTTATTAATCACCATTAAATCAGGGATTACTTGACCTGGTTTTAAAAGTTTATAAGAGTTGACTAGCTTAGTCGCTTTAAATTTTTGTTCATTATTAGTGCTTTTTGCTTGAAACGATTTTAATAACGTATCATAATCATCTACGCTTTTTGAAGCATTAATAAACTTAATCATGTTGTAATATAACAATCTGTTTTTAATAAAGGTATCAGATACCTTTTGCTCTATTAATGATAGCTTATCTAAATTATAATCTAAAGATTGGTTGTTGTAAGTATCGTCTTGAGAGTGTTTAAAGTGCTCTTGTAAGGCTATGTTGTTAAAATGAAACCTTAAAAAGGATACATAAGGTCTGTAATCTTTTAATAGCTTGTTGTTATAATCAATATCAGATCTAAAGTCAAAAAAGTCACTTGGTAGATTATTAAAAATAGCTTCTTCATTTTGGCTATAATTAATAAACGGATAGGCTTCTTTACTATAATAATAATTGTAATCTATATTGGCTCTAGCATAAGCATCAAAAAGCTCAGTAGTTTTATGCTTGTCATTAAATTTGGAAAGCTTATCTAATTTATTTTGTCTAATTTGAGAAAGCTTAGCTTCAAATGCTTTAGGTTCTAATTGACTTATTTTTAAAATTTCTTGTTCTTGTTGTTCTGTTTCTAAAAACAAATCCATCAGGTAATTGTTTTCCTTTTCTCCAATACCATTAAAAACTAAAGACTCATCAAATTCCTTAGTATTAACTCTTACCATAATACTATCTAGAGGCTGTATTAAAAAGGACTGAGACTCTTTACCATCGTAAAAACTAAATAGTCCAGGCTCAAAGTCATTAAAAACATATTTAAAACGATTATTACTATCTAAAAACACCGTATCAATAATCTCAGAAGATTTAAAAATGATAATATAATTGGTGCTTGGGTTAATAATTTCGCCTCCAAAAAATGCAGTATTGTCCTTTAATGTCTTCTTATCTTTTTTACAAGAAAACATGACGCTAGAGCAAAGTAAAAGATAAATAAATAGTCTTGTATACATATGGTAATTAATAAGGGCAAAAAATTTTACAAACAAAAATATGTTTTGCGAAAGAGTTCTCGTGTTAAGGCGTTGTTAAAACTTATTAAAGACTGAATGTATATGGCTATTTGATGTTAATTTTCTACTTTTGCACAAAATTAAAATTCAAGATATGTTATCAGTATCAAATTTATCAGTTCAATTCGGTAAGCGTGTGCTTTTTGATGAAGTTAGTACCACTTTTAATAATGGAAATTGTTATGGTATTATAGGAGCCAATGGAGCTGGAAAATCTACATTTTTAAAAATTATTTCTGGACAGATGGAGCCGACTTCGGGTCAGGTACATTTAGAAGCAGGAAAACGTATGTCGGTTTTAACACAAGACCACAATAAACATGACGAAGACACTGTTTTAGAAACAATATTAAAAGGTAATAAAGCCCTTTATAAAATTAAGACAGAAATTGACGCATTGTATGCAGACTATACAGATGAAAACGCTGAGAGAATAGGAGAGCTGCAAGTGCAATTTGAAGAAATGAATGGTTGGAATGCAGATAGTGATGCTGCAGCAATGCTATCTAATCTAGGTATAAAAGAAGAGTTTCATTACACATTAATGGGTGATTTGGACGGAAAACAAAAAGTACGTGTGTTATTAGCGCAAGCACTTTTTGGAAATCCTGATGTCCTTATTATGGATGAGCCTACCAATGATTTGGATTACGAAACCATTGCTTGGCTAGAAAACTTTTTAGCTAATTATGATAACTGTGTTATTGTGGTCTCTCACGATAGACACTTTTTAGATGCGGTTTGTACACATATTAGTGATATTGACTTTGGAAAAATTAATCATTTTTCTGGTAATTATACCTTCTGGTATGAATCCTCTCAATTAGCAGCAAGACAACATGCACAGCAAAACAAAAAAGCTGAAGAGAAGAAAAAAGAATTAGAAGATTTTATCCGTCGTTTTTCTGCTAACGTAGCAAAAAGTAAGCAAGCTACAAGTAGAAAAAAATGATTGATAAACTTAATATAGATGAAATTAGAAGAACCAGTCGTCGTTATCCTGCCATAATTTTTGACAGAGATAGAGAAGCTGGTGATCAAATTTTAAATGTCGAAGGTTTAGCAGCATCAATTGATGATGAAGTGTTATTTAAAAATGTAGATTTAAATCTACAAAAAGGAGATAAAGTAGTCGTGTTTTCCAGAGATTCTAGAGCAACTACTGCGTTTTACGAAATTTTAAATAACAATCTAAAAGCAGATGCAGGTAAATTTGATTGGGGAGTTACAACGACACAATCATACCTTCCATTGGATAATAGTAAGTTTTTTGAAAGTACAGACATGACTTTAGTCGATTGGCTAAGACAATGGGCTCAAACAGAAGAAGAACGTGAAGAGGTACATATTAGAGGGTTTTTAGGGAAAATGATTTTTAGTGGAGAAGAAGCCTTAAAAAAATGTAATGTACTATCTGGAGGAGAAAAAGTACGTTGTATGTTATCTAGAATGATGATGACTAGAGCTAACGTATTACAATTAGACGAACCAACAAACCACTTGGATTTAGAGAGTATTACAGCGTTTAATAATTCGCTTAAAAACTTTAAAGGGACTGTTTTATTTACAACTCATGACCACGAGTTTGCACAAACAGTAGCTAATAGAGTAGTAGAGTTAACACCAAACGGAGTAATTGATAGATATTCTACGTTTGATGATTATATGCAAGACAAAAAAATAAAAGAACTAAGAGACCAAATGTACGCTTAGTAATTTTAAAATTTTATTTACATCTTTAAAAAGCCTTCAGGTCTCTCTGAAGGCTTTTTTTATTGGTCTTTTTTCATATTTATGAATCAATAGTTTTAGTTAATCATGTGTTAAATAGAAAAATTTAAAAACCGACATTTAAGTTCTCTCGTAAATAGACCGAACTTAAAAACCAAAACAATAAAATTATGAAAACAGTAAAATTATCAAAAATCGTATTAGGACTTAGTGTAATGCTTGTAGCAAATTTAGGTTTAGCTCAAGACAAAAAAATGATGAAAGAAGACACTAAAATGGTTGGAGGAGCAGAGATGTATCCATCAAAAAATATTGTAGAGAATGCAGTAAACTCAAAAGATCACACAACGTTAGTTGCAGCGGTTAAGGCAGCAGAATTAGTTGATGTTTTACAAAGTGAAGGACCTTTTACGGTTTTTGCACCAACAAACGCAGCTTTTGACAAGTTACCAATGGGAACAGTTGATACCTTATTAAAACCAGAAAATAAAGAGCAATTACAAACAGTATTAAAATATCACGTTGTTGCTGGAAAGTGGAATGCTAAAGAAATTTTAAACTTAATTGAAAAAGGAGATGGTAAAGCGGTTATTAACACTGTATCTGGTGGCACTTTAACTGCATGGAAAAAAGGAAAAGATGTTTATGTCACAGATGAAAACGGAAACTCTGCTAAAGTTACTATTGCAGATGTAAATCAATCAAATGGAGTAATACACGTTGTTGATTCGGTTTTATTACCAAAAGCATAATACAAACGTATTTGAATAGTCTAAAAAAACCTCTTCATTCTTTACAGAATAGAAGAGGTTTTTTTATGCTTTAGTTTCTGCTTTTACAGCTTCAACAATGGATAGTGCTTTACTAAGTTCAGATTCGTGAACAAATACTTCAGGTACTCGTGGTATATCGTGTACAAAACCACCTAGTCGACCAGATTCATTTTCGTCTTTAATAATGGGATTTATTCCAATATCTTCTAATCTGGTTTTTATTAATTGTACGATTATAAAGTTACCTTCAAAAATTTTTATATAGTCTGTCATAATTTTGAATTTATGTTGTTACTTAAATATACAAAAAAATAAAGGAAGTCTATAGGTCTTTAAAAATTATAGTTTTGTTAAATTATTCTATATTTTTAATTGTAAAATACTTGTATAAACTGTAACCACCTGATCCTATAAAGGCTATAGCTATTATTAATCTAATAGTGTTAGATGTTAGATTTCCATTTAAGTGTTGGTAAATTCTAAATAGACCATAGGCAATAAACGCTATGCCTAAAATTAAATTCAAAATATTATTTTTTGGTTGAGGTTTCATGGGTAGCTTATTAGTCTTGTTTTTTTAATTGCGTATAATTATATAGTGCATAAATACCATAACCTATAGCAGCAACAGCAATGGCTAGTCTAAACGAGCTTAATGTTGGATTAGCATTAAAATGTTGGTATAGTCTAAAGCATCCAAAACCTATTAATAATAGTCCTGTAAATAAATTATAAAGTTTATTATTTTTTAACGATTCCATATTTAAATCTGTTTACGCTTGTTAGTCTTTTGTGTTTTTTATGTAAGTGTATATTGCATATCCACCATAACCAAAAAACACCAATGCAATAATTAATTTTACTAGATTAAAAGCAGCTTCATTAAAAAAATGATACAGTCTATAAAATGCATGAGCTTAAAAAACTAGTCCTGATATTAGATAAAATATATTCTTTTTAAAAATAGAAGCCATAATTATCTTAACTCTGCACCAAGTTGTTTTTCAAAATTGTTTTGTAGCTTGTTCATTATTTTATCAACTACTTTATCCGTAAGCGTTTGTCTCTCGTCCATAAATGTAAAGCTAACAGCATAACTTTTTTTACCTTCTGGTAAGTTTTTACCTTGGTAAACATCAAATAAATTTACTTTTTTAAGTAATTGTTTTTCTGTTTTTTTAGCGATTGCTTGTAGGCTATCAAAGGTTACGTTTTGATCTAACAGTAATGCAAAATCACGTCTTACTTCTGGGTATTTAGGTATTGCTGTAAACTTAATTTTGTTACGTTTAGCAACCTCTATAATAGTATCCCAATTAAAATCGGCATAAAATACATCTTGAGTTATATCAAAATGCTTAGCTATTTTAGATTTTAATACACCAAAGTTTACTAAGGTATCACGTCCTATGCTAAGCTGCAAACCTTCGGAAAACACATCATTTGTCGTAGCGCTTTCTTGGTAGCGTGTAATTCCTAGACGCTCTAAAACACTGGCAATAATTCCTTTAAGGTAAAAGAAATTGGTTTTTACTTGTGGCGCATTTGACCAGTTTTCTTCGGTTTTAAATCCAGTAACTAGTAATGATAAGTGTTTATATTCTTCGCGTGTGCCATTATAGTCGTGATAGGTTTTACCAAATTCAAAAAACTTTAAATTAGTTTGACGTCTATTAATGTTGTGATTTAAAGCTTCTAATCCAGAAAAAAGTAAGGTTTGACGCATAACTCCTAAATCTTGACTTAAAGGGTTTAGCATCTCTACATTATGCTCTGCTTTTAACTGTTCTGTTAGTTTTAAATAGTTTGCACTTGTTAAAGAGTTTGCCATAATCTCAAACCAGCCTTGAGCTGCTAATTGATTACCAACAAGGTTTTGTAGTTTATAATCTTCAAACCTTGAAGCATTAGATATTGAGGCATTTAGTTTAGAGCTAGTCTCAATATTATTATAACCATAGACTCTTAAAATCTCTTCTATAACGTCAGCTTCACGTGTAACATCGTTTCTAAAAGCAGGTATAGTTAGACCTAATCCAGTTTCTGTTACGCTATTAATTTTAATATCTAAAGAGGTTAGGATTGATTTTATAGTTTCGGTAGGTATTTCTTGACCAATAAGTTTGGTTACTTTATCAAAACTTAATCTAACCTGAAAGTCTTCAATTTTATTAGGATAAATATCTGCAATATCACTAGTAATTTCTCCTCCAGCAATCTCTTGGATTAGTAATGCAGCACGTTTTAAAGCATATTCTGTTATTTTTGGATCAATACCACGTTCAAACCTAAAGGATGCATCTGTGTTTAATCCATGACGTTTTGCAGTTTTACGCACACTTACAGGGTTAAAGTAAGCACTTTCTAAAAAGATGTTTGTTGTATGCTCTGTAACTCCACTATCTATACCTCCAAAAACTCCTGCGATACACATAGGTTTTTCGGCATTACAAATCATTAAATCATCTTCATGTAATTCACGCTCTACACCATCTAAAGTGGTAAATTTGGTGCCTGTTGGTAATGTTTTAACTTCAACTTTATTTCCGGTAATTTTACTAGCATCAAAAGCGTGTAATGGTTGACCTAAATCGTGCAATACGTAGTTTGTAATATCTACCACGTTATTAATAGGTGACAAACCAATAGCTTTTAATCTGTTTTGTAACCACTCTGGAGAGGTTTCTACCTTAAGACCAGATATGGTAACACCACAATATCTTGGTGCTAATTCTTTGTTTAATACGTCAACATCAATTTTAAGTGTTCTGCTATCTACATGATATGCACTAACGCTAGGTGTAATTAATTCGACATTTATTCCTTTTTGTTGTAATCCAGCTTTTAAATCGCGAGCAGTCCCAAAGTGGCTCATTGCATCTGCACGATTAGGTGTTAATCCAATTTCAAAAACTTGATCATTTTCTACTTCAAACAAATCAGCACAAGGTGTGCCAACGATAGTGTCTTCTGGTAAAACTAAAATTCCGTCATGAGATTTTCCTAAGCCTAACTCGTCTTCTGCACAAATCATTCCTTGACTTTCCTCACCTCTAATTTTACCTTTTTTGATAGTCCAAGCTTCACCTTCTTCAGTATATAAAGTAGTTCCTATAGTTGCAACAGGTACTTTTTGTCCAGCAGCTACGTTAGGAGCACCACATACAATTTGCACAGGTTGATCTTGCCCTATATTAACAGTAGTTACTTTTAGTTTGTCTGCATTGCTATGTTGTACGCAAGTTAAAACCTCACCAACAACAACACCTTCTAAACCTCCTTTAACGCTTTGGTATAGGTCTAAGCCTTCAACTTCTAAACCTAAATCTGTAAGTAATTCGCTAGTTTGTTCTGGAGTCCAATCAATTTTTATAAATTGTTTAATCCAGTTGTAAGAAATCTTCATTTGTATACTAATTAAGTGCACAAATATAACAATACTTAGTAGTTTTAAGGATTTAAAAAACAGCTTTTATTTCATTTTTAAAGCATTTTTTTAGGACAAATTGCAGATACAGAAAATTGTTATGGTTTTATGTCGAAAAAACATGGCGTTTTATCCGTAATTTAAATAAAAGACATATACTTAAAAATCTAATTGGGCTTTTATTACCGTATATTAGATAGATATTAATCATTAAAACCATTAAAAGATGAAAACTATTTTTAAAATAGCATTACTTGTTGTGTTATTTTCAGTTGCTTCTTGCAGAGATTCTAAAAAGGACGATGCAGCAGTAAAAGCAACAGAGCAAATCGAAACTATTGAAGTTGAAACAGATAGTCTAGTAAACGATTTAGAGCTTGAGGCTGATGAACTAGAAAAAGAATTGAAAGAACTTGAAAACCTATAATAACATGAAGCATTTAAAAATAATACTAGTATGTACAGGACTATTTTTAGTAGGTAGTCAACAAACACTTACTGCGCAAATAGCTACTGAATCTGAATTAGTTAAAAAAACAGAGCAGAAAAAAGCTGAAATGAAAGCCCAAAAGGAGCAAATGAAAGCGCAGATTAATGACAAAAAAGAAGCGCATAAAGACAATTTGAAGGAGAAGCAAGGCGAGTTAAAAGAAATGCATGCCAAAAAGGACGAAATGAAGGCTGAAATGCTAGAAGAAAAATCCGAGATGAAGGCTAAAATGGAAAATGCTACTGGTGAGGAGAAAGAAGCTTTAAAAGCTGAAATGAAAGAAAAAATGAGTGCTAAGCGTATGGATATGGCACAAAAAAGAGAAGAATTAAAAGCAAAACGTGAAGCGTTTAAAGGTGATAAAGAAGCCTATAAAGCAGAGCGTATTGAAGCTGTTAGATCTAGAATGACGTCATATGATAATAAAATAGATGCTAGCGACCAATTAGTAACTAAAGGTCAAGACAGATTAGCTGCTGCTAAAGCGCAATTAGAGCAGCAAAAAGCAGAAGGAACTATTACTGATGAAGAAGTTAGCAAACGTGAAGCTACTTTTAAAAGAATAGAGGAAAAGCTAAAAAAGCATGAAAATGCAATTGAAAGAACTAAAACTAGAATTCAAAATAATAAAGAAAAGTTAGTAGAACTTGAAAAAGTGGAAACTGCTGAAGAGTAATAGTTATAATATTTTATATTTTAAAAAGACATTGTTAAGGCAATGTCTTTTTATTTGTAAGTATTTTGTTGTTATTTCGAATAATATTGTAAAAAACATTTAAATCATGCGTCAACTTTTAGTTATCCTAGTACTTTTTAGTGTGTTATCTTGTCAAAATAATGATACCGAGTTTTTAACTTTTGGTACATATCGAGGCGAATTAAAAGTAAATGACACTAAAAAACTTCCGTTTATCTTTAACGTAAAAGATGCTAATACATTAGAGATTTACAACGCAGAAGAGGTTATTACAGTGGATGAGATTGAATATAAAAATGACTCGGTTTACATTAAATTGCCAGTGTTTGAAGGATTATTAATTGCAAAAATTAAAGACCAAACCTTAAATGGTCGTTTTGTTGTTGAAGAAAAAGGACGTCAACAAGCTTTTACAGCATCAAAAAATGAAAGTAGATTTGATAATAACGCTAAAGCGGAAACTAATATTACAGGAGAATGGGAAACTGTTTTTAGTCCAAATACCGAAGCTGATAAGTATGTCGCTAAAGGGGTTTTTAAACAAAAAGATAATATTGTAACAGGTACTTTTTTGACCGAAACTGGAGATTATCGTTATCTAGAAGGGATTGTTGATGGTAATCAATTACAATTATCAACGTTTGATGGTGCACATGCCTTTTTGTTTACCGGAACCGTTACAGATAGTACAATTAATGGACAGTTTTACTCTGGTAATCACTGGAAAGAGCCATTTACAGCTAAACGTAATGATAACTACCAATTAGCTAGCGCTAATAATTTAACTTATTTAAAAGAAGGGTATGACACCTTAGCATTTAGCTTTCCAGATACAGACGGTAAACAAGTATCTTTAAAAGATGATCGCTTTAAAAACAAAGTTGTGGTTGTACAGATTATGGGTACATGGTGTCCAAATTGTTTAGACGAAAGTAAATTTTATACACAATATTATAATGCAAATAAAGATAAAGACATTCAGTTTGTCGCATTAGCGTTTGAATATGCTAAAACCGAAGCTAAAGCCTATAGTTTTATAAACCGATTAAAGGATAGGCTAGATATTAACTACCCAATATTATTAGCGCAAACCGGATCAACTAGTAAAACTGCTGCTAACGACAAACTCCCTATGTTAAACCACGTATTAAGTTATCCAACGTCAATATTTATAGATAAAACTGGTAAAGTGCGTAAAATACATACAGGTTTTAATGGTCCAGCAACAGGAGACAAATACACAGAGTTTAAAACTGAGTTTAACGCCTTTATGGATATGTTGTTAGCCGAATAAAACTTTTGGTTTAATAGGTCTATTTTAAAATGTACCATAAAGAAAACAGCGAAATAAACACCCATAAAACAACTGCTAGTGTGATAGGTTTTAAACCAGTAGTTTTAAGCTCTTTAATAGAAATTGATGAGCCTACTATAAATAATGTTACAAGTAAAAGACGTTTTGATAGTGACACAATAAAGGTAGTAATGTAAGGAGGTAGTATTTGATAGCTATTTATAATTATTGCAAGTATAAATAAAATAATAAAGTAAGGGATTTTTAGTTTTCCTTGATTGGTTTTAAAAAATAACATCGAAAAAAAGGACAACGGAATAATCCAAAGCGTTCTAGATAGTTTTACTGTAGTAGCGATTCTTAAAGCTTCCTCTCCATAATTTAAAGCAGCTCCAACTACAGAGCTTGTATCGTGTATAGCAACAGCACACCATAACCCAAATTGTTCTTGTGTCAAGTTTAAAAAATGTCCTATCGTTGGAAACACAAACAAAGCCAAAGCGTTTAGTAAAAACACAATGCCTAAAGCAAGACTAATCGTATTGCTTTTTGCTTTTATAATTGGCGCAATTGCAGCAATAGCACTACCTCCACAAATGGCTGTTCCGGAAGTAATAAGGTGACCAAGTTTTAAATCTATTTTTAAAACTTTTGTCAATATTATACCTAAAACTAAGGTTAGTGTAATGGTGTAAAGTGTCAAGTTAAAGCTGGTTTTACTAGTCTCTAACGTTTCAAATAGATACATGCCAAAACCTAATCCTATAACAGATAGTTTTAAAAGATAGTGTATAAATTTATGGCTATGTTGCTTAAAAGGATTCTTAAATATAATAGCAAATAAAAAACCTAATATCAACGCTAATGGACTGTTTATAAATCCCAATAGACATAAAGTTATTAATGTAAAGTAAACTATTTTGGATAATACATTTTTCATATCAAACAGATTTGTTTGATACAAAAATAGGTGTAGATAATAACTTTATAGCAATGTAAATAGTTATCAGCTATAACTAAAAGTTATAATTAAAACGTATTATTTTTTTAAAGTAATCAAAAGTATGAGATAGGTATCCTGTCCTTTTTACAAAGTAAAACCAGCGTTGAATATCCAAATCTTTAATATCTATAATTTTAAGTTTATTATTTTTTAAATCCTCTGTAATGGAGTGTATCGATAACAAGGCGTAATGATCAGAGTTTAATAAATAACTTTTAATAGCTTCAGTACTATTAAAGGATACGACGCTATTTAGCTTACCAATATTATTTTTTAATAAAAAAGCATCGATAATTTCTTTTGTTCCTGATCCAGTTTCACGCTCAATCATAGGTAAGTCTTGTAACGTGTTTATATCAATACTACCTTTCGGGAAACTGTAGTTTTTAGCATTTGTAACTAGTACAATTTCATCTTTTATAAACTTTTCAAAATGTAATTTGGGATTAGCGCTACTTCCTTCGGTGATTCCAAAGTCGATATCTTCATTTAGAATTAAATTTTCTATGGTTTCAGAATTATTGCTGATGATATTAAATTTAGTTTTTGGGTATTGTGCCCTAAATTTAGCTATCGTTTTGGGTATGATGTAATTAGAAATTGTGGTGCTAACTCCAAACTGGATAAAGTCGGGAATGTTTTCTTTTTTAAGAAGAAATCGTTCATCCATTTCGGAATAAATAGTCAATATTTTATTAGCGTAAATTAAAAAGGATTTACCTTCAGTAGTAAGTTCAATCGAATTTCTTTTTCTAATAAATAGAGTAGTTTTGTAGTCTTGCTCTAAGTTTTTTATGGCTTTTGAAATTGCAGGTTGGGATAAATAGAGTTGCTCTGCAACCTTAGTAAAACTTAAGTGTTTAGCAACGATTTTAAATATATGTAGTTTAGTTTTCATTAATTTTTCACGTATATTTAAAATTGCTATTGCTGTTTATTTTTATGCTTTCAGAAGATTTTACAATAATGCTGATCAGTTTTAATTAGCCATGTATGCTTTCGCTTTTCCCGTAGCTTTTAATTAGTTCGCCTTCAAACTCAACCAATTCTTTCCAGCGTTTGTCAACATCAATGTCTTGACCATATTTTCTTGCAAAAGTGATAAATGTCGTGTAATGTCCTGCTTCGCTGACCATCAAGTCATAGTAAAACTTAGATAGTTCTTCGTCGTTTATGCGTTCTGATAATAGTTTAAAACGCTCGCAACTACGCGCTTCAATCATAGCAGAAAACAGTAAGCGATCAACCATAGACTGTAGTCTGCTTCCGCCTTTATTCATAAATTTATAAAGCTCATTTACATAATGGTCTTTGCGCTCACGACCTAAAGTATAACCTCGTTTTTTTATAATTTCATGTACCATCTGGAAATGTTCCAATTCTTCTTTGGCTAACTCTAAAAGTTCTGTTACTAAGTCTACTTTTTCTGAGTTATGGGTAATAATAGTAATCGCATTAGTGGCTGCTTTTTGCTCACACCAAGCGTGGTCTGTAAGTATTTCTTCTAAATTAGATTCTGCAATGGTAACCCAACGTGGATCGGTTTCTAGTTTTAGGTGTAGCATAATTGTAGTGCGCTTTTAGGTTTTGGCTTTGTGCTTATAAACGTTGTGCAAAGATAATTATATTTTATACTATTAAAGTAATGTCTTTTCATTTGGTTAATACCAAATTAGATTCTGTTGCATTACGTCACTTCGAGTGATTTGTGAAGCATGAGCAAATAATATCGAGAAGTTTATTTCAAAATGGGTTTTAGATACACGTCTCCTTAGGTCGTCGTACTCGAACTGACGAGACGTGTTTAGATTTGTATAATTTATGTTAAGTAGATTCTGTTGCATTACGTCACTTCGAGTGATTTGTGAAGCATGAGCAAATAATATCGAGAAGTTTGTTTCAAAATGGGTTTTAGATACACGTCTCCTTAGGTCGTCGTACTCGAACTGACGAGACGTGTTTAGATTTGTATAATTTATGTTAGGTAGATTCTGTTACATTACGTCACTTCGAGTGATTTGTGAAGCATGAGCAAATTGTATCGAGAAGTTTGTTTCAAAATGGGTTCTCGATACACGTCTCCAATGGTCGTTGTACTCGAACTGATTAGAGGTTTTTAGGTTTGTATAATTTATGTTAAGTAGATTCTGTTGCATTACGTCACTTCGAATGATTTGTGAAGCACGAGCAAATTGTATCGAGAAGTAATTCAATAGCTATTAATTTCCGCTTTAAGCGAATTAAAAACATGTATAGCACTACTAACAGCAGCTTCCATTTTACCAGAAAACACAGGGCTGGTTTCTGCTCCAGCAATAAAAAGTTTGTTATCTAATAGCCTATTTTTAAACACTGGATGTCCATTATTTTGTTGTGGCATTAAAAAGTTGTTGTCAGTAGTCGTTGTATGTTTTTCGTCTTTCCATACACACTCTTCGTAACTTAGATAATCTACTGCTTGATCGCCATAATAACTTTGTAATTGCTCTAAAGCAAGTTGTTTACGTTCCTCTTTGCTTAAATCGCTTAAATTAGAGCTTATAAAACCGCTTAAAGCATAAACTGATTGCTCAGCATTAGAATGGTCGTAAAACTCTTGCAAAGGTCCTGAATTGGCATAAATAGTTCCGCTGCTTTGTAGATGTTTCCAAAAAGGGGTTTTATAAGTAAAACCAGCTCTGATTGAGTTATGCATCCAAGTATGCGTGTTGGCTAAAACGTTTGTAAAAACGTCAGGTAATTTAGGAGTTACGCTAATGTTTTGATTAAACAGAGCAGGAGGTAAAGTGGATATTACAAACTTAGATACATAGGTTTGATTGTTGGTTTGTACTTCTAGTAAATTAGCTTTAAGCTGAATTGAAAGAACGCTTGTCTCAGTAATAACACTTGTGTTTTTTAATTGATTTGCAAGCGTTTGAATTAAGGTTTGTGTTCCGTTTTTGATGCGATAACTCACCGAATCATTATTGGGTAAAGGCACCAGTTGAGGTTGTTTGTTTGGATCTGGTTGGTAAATAGCTGTGGATCCGTAAAATTGCTCAAAGACGTCAATATTAAGTGATTTAAGTAATTGTAAGACATTGGTTTGTTGTGGGACAAGCCATGTTGCGCCTAAATCTATTGGTGCCTGATTGATATTGCGTTTTGTAATAATACGTCCACCAATACGCGTATTAGCTTCTAAAATAGTTGTTTTAATTTTAAGGTCCTTAAGTAAAAAGGCTAGCGTCAAGCCAGTTAATCCTGCTCCAATAATAAGTACGTCAGTGTCTTGTTTAGTCATGTTTTAGCTAATGTAATTCCAAATGTTTTTATACTTACTCATTTGTCGGTAAGTTTCTAAAATAATTGCATTTTCTGGACTACTTAAACTTGGGTCTTTTGTTAAAAGGTCTTTTGCCCAATAACGCGCGTGTTGTAAAATGTCGTTATCTTTTACAATATCAGCGATGCGTAAATTTAAAATTCCGCTTTGTTGTGTACCCATAATATCTCCTGGTCCACGAAGTCTTAAATCCACTTCTGCAATCTCAAAACCATCATTTGTACTAGTCATGGTTTGGATGCGAGTTTTACTATTTTCGGACAATTTATGACTGGTCATTAATATGCAATAACTTTGCTCTGCACCACGTCCAACACGACCTCTTAATTGGTGTAATTGTGACAGTCCAAAACGCTCTGCACTTTCAATTATCATGACCGAAGCATTGGGTACATTTACCCCAACTTCTATAACTGTAGTTGCGACCATAATTTGTGTTTCTCCTTTAACAAAACGTTGCATTTCAAACTCCTTATCTGCAGGTTTCATTTTGCCATGAACGATGGAAATTTGATACTCTGGCATCGGGAAATCTCGCGTCAAACTTTCGTATCCATCCATCAAATCTTTGTAGTCCATTTGGGCGTTTTCTTGGATCAAAGGATAGACGATATAGACCTGTCTTTTTTTTGCAATTTCGTCACGAATAAAACGGAAAACTTTTAGGCGATTTGAGTCGTATCTATGGACTGTTTTTATGGGTTGTCTTCCAGGAGGTAATTCGTCAATTATAGAGATGTCTAAATCACCATAAACTGACATCGCTAAAGTCCTCGGAATAGGAGTTGCGGTCATGACCAAAACGTGAGGAGGAAGGGTGTTTTTTTCCAAAGCTTAGCACGTTGCTTAACTCCAAAACGATGTTGCTCGTCAATAATTGCTAGTCCTAAATTTTTAAATTTAACCTTGTCTTCCAAAACTGCATGTGTGCCAATTAGTATGTCTAATTCGCCATTTTCTAACATCTTATGTATTTCTCTTCGTTCTGAAGTTTTACTTGAACCTGTAAGTAGTTTAATACTGATTTCTAAATCATTACATAGTTCAATTAATCCATTATAGTGCTGTACTGACAAAATTTCAGTAGGTGCCATTAAGCAAGCTTGAAAACCGTTGTCAAGTGCCATTAACATTGACATTAAGGCGACAATAGTCTTTCCAGAGCCAACATCGCCTTGTAAAAGACGATTCATTTGGGCATTGCTACCTAAATCGGACCTAATTTCTTTAAGTACTCGTTTTTGTGCATTGGTTAATTCAAACGGTAAATGGTTTTTGAAAAACGTATTAAAGTGTGTTCCGACGGTTGTAAATGGAAACCCTTTTATTTTAGTTTTATGAATTAAATTTTTGAGAATTAATTGTAATTGTATGTAAAATAACTCTTCAAATTTTAGTCTAAATTCGGCTTTAGAAAGTGCGTTTTGATCCTTCGGAAAATGAACATTTAAAAGGGCTTCAGATTTAGAAATTAATTTGTTTTCTGAGAGCAGTTTTTCGGACAAAGTTTCAATAAATCTACCCTTGGTTTCAAGGAACAAATTTTGCATGATTTTTGTCATCACTCGATTGCTAATTCCTCGGTTTGCTAACTTCTCAGTTGAAGGATAAATAGCTTGCATTGCACTTCGTAAATTGGCTTCGTGTTCCGACAATAATTCTATGTCAGGATGAGGCATATTATACTTGTTTGCAAACAGGTTTGTTTTTCCAAAAATGACGTAAGTTGCATTTAATTTTAAACCTTCTTTAATCCATTTTTGACCTCTAAACCAAACCAATTCCATAGTGCCAGTTTCGTCCTTAAAAGTGGCTACTAATCGCTTGCCTCTTTTCTGGGCAATCTCTTCAAATTTTACAATTTTTCCAACAATTTGCACCTCTGCTGCATTTGGTAATAATTGGTTGATTTTGTAATATTTTGTACGATCTAAATATCTGTTTGGAAATAGATTTATTAAATCTTGATAGGTATAAATACCCAACTCCTTGCGCAACAAATCTGCACGATTTGGTCCTACGCCTTTTAGGTAATCTATTGGAGTTTGTAAGTTAGTACTCATAGACAACGAAATTAATCTATTTTGATTTAAAGTGAAAGTTAAATTGATTTGCTTTGTGTGTTACAGTTATTGCGTATCGTCGCTTCGAGTGATTTGTGAGGCACGAGCAAATTGTATCGAGAAGCGTTAAGAGTAGTGCTTGGTTCTCGATACACCTTTCCTGCGTCAAGGCACTCGAACTGACGTGGTGTTAATTGGTTTGCGAGTTTTATTGCGTATCGTCACTTCGAGTGATTTGTGAGGCACGAGCAAATTGTATCGAGAAGCACTAATATTAGCATGTGGTTCTCGATACGCTTCTCCTAAGGTCGAAGCACTCGAACTGACGAGTTGTTAATTGGTTTGCGAGTTTTATTGCGCATCGTCACTTCGAGTGATTTGTGAGGCACGAGCAAATTGTATCGAGAAGCATAAAGAGTAAGGTTTGGTTCTCGATACGCTTCTCCTAAGGTCGAAGCACTCGAACTGACGTGGTGTTAATTGGTTTGCGAGTTTTATTGCGTATCGTCACTTCAAGTGATTTGTAAGGCACGAGCAAATTGTATCGAGAAGCACTAATATTAGCATGTGGTTCTCGATACACTTCTCCTAAGGTCGAAGCACTCGAACTGACGTGGTGTTAATTGGTTTGCGAGTTTTATTGCGTATCGTCACTTCGAGTGATTTGTGAGGCACGAGCAAATTGTATCGAGAAGCTTCAAGAGTAAGGTTTGGTTCTCGATACACTTCTCCTAAGGTCGAAGCACTCGAACTGACGTAGTGTTAATTGGTTTGCGAGTTTTATTGCGTATCGTCACTTCGAGTGATTTGTGAGGCACGAGCAAATTGTATCGAGAAGCTTTAAGAGTAAGGTTTGGTTCTCGATACACTTCTCCTAAGGTCGAAGCACTCGAACTGACGAGTTGTGCTTAGTATTATGCTATTATTATCACGTATCGTCACTTCGAGTGATTTGTGAGGCACGATCAAATTGTATCGAGAAGCTTTAAGAGTAGATTGTGGTTCTCGATACACCTTTCCTGTGTCAAGACACTCGAATTGACGAGTTGTGCTTAATGTTGTGTGTATTTTACTACGTTTCGTCACTTCGAGTGATTTGTAAGGCACGAGCAAATTGTATCGAGAAGGGTTAAAACTAGGGTTTGGTTCTCGATACACTTCTCCTAAGGTCGAAGCACTCGAACTGACGTGTTATGCTTAGTTTTATGTCAATTTTATTATGTATCGAGTTATAAAAAGGAGAATGAATTTTGTTTTCCCTTTAAGTAAATCAAAAGAAAGAGGAGTTAACACATCACAAAAAATTGTATTTTGGTCTAATCCTTGTTTAAATCTATTTATGAGATATCTTTTAGTGCTATTTATTACGTTTTTATGTCTTTCCGCGAAAGCGCAACAAACTGAATTTATCGATTTTATATCTATAAAAGCTGAGGTCGGTTTTGAAAAAGACAATACGGTTAAAGGGAAAGCTAAGTATATTTATAAAGTCTTGAAGCCTTTTGATTCTTTATTTATTGATGCTGTAAATATGGAAATCATTAATTTTTATGATGATCATTATGATCTTGATTTTGAGTATATAGGAAAACAAATTGTATATAAACCAGCTTTTAAAGCTAATACGTATCACGAGTTAAATATCGAGTACACAGTAAAGCCTAAAAAAGCACTCTACTTTACAGAAAAAGAAGATTCAAATCAAATCTGGACGCAAGGTCAAGGTAAATATACCAGTCATTGGCTACCAAGTATTGATGATATGAATGATAAAATTGAATTTGATTTATCAATCACATATCATAAGGATTATCAGGTTATTGCTAACGGTTTGTTGGTTGAAAAAAAGTCAACGATTCAACTATTACTTGGCATTATGACATGCAAAAACCTATGTCAAGTTATCTTGTAGCATTAGCAATTGGAAAATATGATAAACGCGTTATCACATCTAAAAGCGGAATACCAATCGAACTATATTACTATCCTGAAGATTCGCTAAAAGTGGAACCTACCTACCGTTACACCAAACAAATGTTTGATTTTTTAGAAGACGAAATTGGTGTGTCTTATCCTTGGCAAAATTATAAACAAGTACCAGTTAAAGACTTTTTGTATTCTGGTATGGAAAATACTAGTTGTACCATTTTTAGTGATGACTTTATGATTGATGACATTAGTTTTGTGGATAAAAATTACGTTAATGTTAATGCACATGAGCTAGCACATCAATGGTTTGGAGATTTAGTAACTGAAACCTCTGGAACGCACCATTGGTTACAAGAGGGATTTGCGACGTATTACGCGTTATTAGCAGAGCGTGATGTGTTTGGAGATGATTATTACTATTGGCGACTTTATGAGTACGCAGAGGAGCTAATGGAGCAGCAAAAAGCAGGAGAAGGCACGATGTTATTGGATCCAAAATCTAGTAGCACGACGTTTTATAAAAAAGGTGCTTGGGTTTTACATATGTTACGTGAGCAAGTAGGTGATAAGGCATTTAAAAAAGCTGTTAAAAGTTATTTGAATACGTATGCTTTTAAAAA
This sequence comes from Olleya sp. KJ81-1, assembly GCF_055808135.1. Taxonomy (NCBI): domain Bacteria; kingdom Pseudomonadati; phylum Bacteroidota; class Flavobacteriia; order Flavobacteriales; family Flavobacteriaceae; genus Olleya; species Olleya sp. KJ81-1. The sequence continues at coordinate 412,683 of NZ_CM147854.1, forward strand.
TGTGGAGACTAAAAATTTTATTATTGAAGTTGAAAAAGCTTCGGGACAGGATTTGACAGACTTTGTTGATCTTTGGTTAAAGTCAAAGCTATTGCCATATGATGTTATGATTGAGGAATTAAAATCGGTTTCGGATGCTGTAAATGGATATTTGCAAATTGATTGTGAGGCGTATTCTTCTAAATGTTCGGACTATTTAACATCTTATTTATTTGATAACGCTAAGATTAAAGTGGTTAGTCAAATGCCAAATAAGATTCAGGCTAAGGATTTTGAAAATTCGGTTAAAGTAAGGCAAGCTATTGCACAACATGTTCGCAAAATTCCGTTGGCATTACAATCGGAATACGAATCTTTGTTACAAGATAAATCCTATACAACTATTGAAGCTGCACTGTATAACCTCTGGGCTAATTTTCCGCGAAAGCGAAACCTGTATTTAGACCAAACTAAAAAGGTTTACGGTTTTAATAATTATAATGTTAGAGTATTATGGTTAGCGCTAGCTATTGCGACTCCTGATTATGAACCTAATAATACTGAAGCTTTTTATAATGAATTAGTGCAATACACAGATTTGAAAAACAGTTTTACATTAAGGCAAAACGCATTTGATACTTTGGCTATTTTAGGTTTGTTTAATGAAAAAGCATTGGTTAATTTAATAGAGGCTTCAAAACATTATAATTGGAGATTTAAAAGTTTTGCTAAACAACTTTTAGAATTGTTATCTGAAAATGAAAAATATAAATCTATAATTAGTAATTTGCAGGATAACCAAAAACAATAATTTGAAAGCATTAGTTATATCTGGAGGAGGAAGTAAAGGTGCATTTGCAGGTGGCGTTGCGCAACATTTAATAGAGCAGGAAGGTAAAAAGTACGATATGTTTTTGGGTACGTCTACTGGAAGTTTGTTGATTCCGCATTTAGCGACCGGAAACATTGGAAAGCTTTATGATATTTACACGCATGTTAATCAGAATTCTATTTTTAGTATAAATCCATTTGTGATTAAGAAAAAAGGAGACAGAGAATATGTATCGATTAACTATTTTAATACTGCTTTACAATTTATAAAAAGAAAACGAACCTTTGGCGAAAGTAAAAACTTAAAAAAACATATCAAGGAGCATTTTACTAAAGCCGAATATGATATTATCAAAGCCACTAAAGAGGATGTGGTCGTTACGGTAACAAACCTATCTAAAAACAGAGTAGAATATAAGTCTATTAACGATTACAGCTACGAAGAGTTTTGCGAGTGGGTTTGGATATCCTGTAATTATATACCGTTTATGTCCTTGGCTATAAAAGATGGTTTTGAATATGCAGATGGTGGTTTAGGTTGTGTAATTCCAATAAGAGAAGCTATTTTGCGTGGTGCAACAGAAGTTGATGCTATTGTTTTAGAAAGTGAAAACTTAGAATACAATAAGGTGTTGGGTAAAAACCCGTTCTCGTTAATGATTAACTTGTTTGGTCACTTATTGGATCAAGTAGAAAAAGGAGATATTGCAATTGGAAAACTAGTTGCAAAACACAGAAATGTAAAGTTAAACTTATACTACACACCAACTAAGTTGACAGAAAACTCATTGATTTTTAATAAAAAATTAATGGAAGAGTGGTGGTTGCAAGGGTATTTATACGCACAAGGTAAATATGATAATCATGACGAATATAGCTCTACAGTGCCAATACCTTAAATAGTAAATTAATAATTAAGCATAAAAAAAGCCTTATCAATTGATAAGGCTTTTTTATATTTTAAAATTGGTTACCAGATTTCTCCAACTTCCTTTTTAATATAATGTAATCCAGCATTACTTGGTGCAGGCTTGTCAATCATTTCACTTAAAATGGTTTCTCTAAGCTTGCTTGCAGAGTCTATTTTATCACTCATTCCTGCTTTTCTTATTAATTGTATGGTTGCACTTTTTGATGCATTAACAATAGTCCAACAGTCATTGCTTAAATAGATTTGTTGTGATAGGTTATGTTCAAATTCTTGCTCGATGTTTTTTATCAATAAATCCTCGTAAGCTTGCTTGTCTGAAGATACAGGTGCCACACGTAACAAAAGTTTGTTTGGAGAGATACGTTCTAAAAACAGTGTGATACGCTCATAAGCCTGTAATCTTACAGGTAAAGACTCTTTACTTAAGGTTTTGACAATATTAAATTTACGACGCTCTTCTTCGTTTTGCATATGTTCTCTAAAAAACAGATAGGCAATTGCTCCTGTAATTATAGAAGGGACTGTATACATTAGTAAGTTTAAAAGCTGTTGTTCCATGGGATAAATTTTAGTTAAGTAACAAACTTAATATGTTTTAAATTATTGTACAAGTAAACTGATAATGTAATAGTAAGAAGTGCTACTTGTTTGTATGGCGTTTTAAGTAGAAATAAAAAAAAGAGGTTTCGATTGAAACCCCTTTAAAGCATTTTAAGCCTTTCCGCCTAGATAACGACAGTCTTTTAAGCTTTGTATTCCGTTAAACGGAACCACAGTTTTTTTGTAACCATATGTGCTGTCTAGCTCTTTAGATAAGTTGTGGTCATCCACATTAACTTCAATATCAGTCATTTTAAATTGGCATGGATGCTCATAACCAGCAGCATGTGTTATTTCGATAAATTCTTTTCTAAAGGTTTTAAAATATTGTGCTAGACGTTCTGATTTTAACGTTGGATCAATTCCGTTTTGCAGCCACTTATTTTGTGTTGCGACACCACTTGGACAGGTATTGGTATGACAAACTTGTGCTTGGATACAACCAATACTCATCATGGCTTCTCTAGCAACATTTATACAATCGGCTCCCATAGCAAATGCCATAGCAGCTTTAGCAGGAAAACCTAATTTACCACTACCAATAAATACAATACGCTCGCTTAATCCTTTACTTTGAAACAATTTATATAAATCTCCAAAACCATAAACCCAAGGTAAACTAACATGATCTGCAAAACTTGGTGGAGCAGCACCTGTGCCACCTTCGCCACCATCAACAGTAATAAAATCTGGACCTTTACCAGTTTTTACCATGATATCAGCTAATTCTTCCCATTGTTCTAATTTACCAATAGCAGCTTTAATACCAACAGGTAATCCAGTTTTGTCAGCAATAGCTTCTATAAAATCTACTAATTCTGGAACATTACTAAACGCTTTGTGGTTAGGAGGTGATAATACATCTTTACCAACTTCAACACCTCTGATTTCAGCAATTTGAGGTGTGATTTTTGCACCTGGTAAAACACCACCTTTTCCTGGTTTAGCACCTTGTGATAATTTTACTTCAATAGCTTTAATAAAAGGATTGTCTTCGACTAATTTTACCATTTTATCCATGGAGAATCCACCATCTGCAGCACGTACACCAAAGTATCCTGTTCCAAAATGAAACACAACGTCTCCACCATGACTGTGGTAAGGAGACAAACCACCTTCTCCAGTATTATGGTAAGCTCCAGCAATTTTTACACCTTTGTTTAAAGATTCAACCGCTTTCGCGGAAAGCGAGCCAAAACTCATCGCAGATACATTAATAACAGAACCTGGTCTAAAAGGTTTTTTACGTTTATTATATTCTCCCATAACTTTAGCACAAGGTAAAAACGACATGTCTGCTGCGTGTGGATGATTAGCTTCTACCTTATAAGGCATCATTGCGTTATTAATAAATATATGTTGATGTGCGTATATATCTCTATCTGTACCAAAACCTTCGTAGTTATTTTCTTTTTTTGCAGACGCATAAATCCAACCACGTTCAATACGATTAAAAGGAAGCTCCTCTCTGTTATTAGCTACAAGATATTGTCTTAATTCTGGTCCAATTTTTTCTAACATATACCTAAAATGTCCAACAATTGGAAAATTATGACTTATCGTATGTTTTTTTGAACAATGTCTCTAATAGCTATTATAACTAACACTATTATAATCCAAAGCCACCAAGAAATGTTTGAAATCAGGTTTGTTAATGTATCCATGTTTTAAAATCGGTTTTTTTCAAAAGTAACGAATATCTCTATTTTTAGTTACTATTTATCTTACAAATAAATCATAATATTTTTTTGATTTATGAGTAAACTTTGAAGTGTTTGTCTATTTAACTGATAGTTTAATCAATTAAGTTTTCTTAAAGATTTTTAAAAATTGAGGTACTTAAGATTGTTAGTTTTATCTTTATAGTATGAGCATAAAAAGAAAAAATTAGTAATTGGATTTGTTGTCTTTATAGGTTTGGCAACACTATCGCTAGTAATAGCAAATACTATAGCTAAAAATAAACTTAAAAACTATATCGTTAATTTACCAGAGCATATATCTTTATTGTATGACGATTTAGATGTTAGTCTTTTACAAGGTAATATTACTTTAAAATCCCCTTTGCTGACAGTTAAAGGAAAAACGACAAATCAAATCAATGCTCAGGTTAAGTTAAATAGTTTATCTATTAAAGATTTTAGTTATTGGCACTATTTATTTAATGACAATTTAAAGTTTGATCACTTAAATTTTGATACTCCAAAAGTAACTTATTACCACAACCCGTTGGCTGATACAGATCAAGGCAGTGAGTCTGTTTTTAAAAACATAAAAAAAGCAATTTATATTAAAAATCTTAGCGTTAATAAGGCTTCGGTTGAGGTTTTTAATGTCAAAAATGATTCCGTTTTATTAAGTACAAACAATCTTGATTTTACAATGTCGCAGATTATTGTTGATAATAATTTAGCGTCTTCAAAGCTTTTCGATTTTAAATCTAGCACTTTAAGCACTAATAATTTAAAATATCAGATAAGCAAATTTGAAAACTTAAGTGTTGATAAATTAAAAATAGATAATACTAGAATGACCTTATCTGGATTTAGTTTAAAAACAAAATATGATAAGGTGGCATTATCAAACGTGATCACTTCAGAGCGTGATCACTTTGAATTAGCTACTCCAGAAATACGTATTGATAATTATGATTTTAACTTTGATAATACCATATTATCGGGATTTAGTACAGATATAATCACCTTTACAAAACCTGATTTTACAATTTACAGAGATAAGTTAGTTGCGGACGACTTAACACAAAAAGACCTATATAGTAAAATGTTGAGGTCGCTTAATATTAAATTAGATATTAAACATATAAATATTGTGGAAGGTAAAATTGTTTACCAAGAAAAAGTTAATCAAGATAAAACAGCAGGTCAGCTTACTTTTAGTGACTTTAATGCAAGCTTAGACCACGTAAGTAATACCAAATTAAATCCTAAAAAAACAGAAATTAAAATAGATTGTAACTTTATGCAAAGCACACCACTTAAGGTGGATTGGTCGTTTGATGTTAATGATCCTAATGATGGCTTTGTTTTTAAAGCAAATTTAGGAGACTTACAAGCAGACCATTTAAACCAATTTATGCAACCTAATTTAAATTTAAAATTAGAAGGTAATTTAATACAAACACTGTTTACAATAGATGGAAATGCTATAACGTCTAATGTGGATTTAAAAACAAAGTACACTAATTTTGATATTATTTTACTTAAAGAAAACGGTAACGAAAAAAATAAAATACTATCCAAAATAATAAACATTTTTGTTTCAAAGGATAGCAAAGACGCTAAAGATAACTTTAGAAACAGCAATACTAAAACAGTGGAACGCGACAATACTAAGTCAATATTTAATTATGTCTGGAAAAATGCTCAAGCAGGTTTAATCTCTGCTATGGCAGGTGACGGTAAAAAAGATGATTGATTGTTTATAATTAATAACAAATCTTTAGAGTAAAAACAGAGGGTTTGGTTAATTTTGCTTTTTTAAAAAAGAATAAAAATTGGAGAAATATTTAAGTCAGTTAAACGAAGCACAATACGCGCCAACAGTTCAAAAAGAAGGACCTATGATAATTATCGCAGGTGCAGGTTCTGGAAAAACACGTGTGCTAACCTATAGAATAGCCTATTTAATGAATCAAGGTGTAGACTCTTTCAACATCTTGGCACTAACCTTTACAAACAAAGCAGCTAAAGAAATGAAAGGCAGAATTGCCGAAATTGTAGGTGCAAGTGAGGCTAAAAACTTGTGGATGGGAACCTTTCACTCGGTTTTTGCAAAAATATTACGTTTTGAAGGTCACCATTTAGGTTATCCAAGTAATTTTACTATTTATGATACTCAAGATTCTCAAAAATTAATGGGTAGTATAATTAGAGAAATGGGTTTAGACAAAGACTTGTATAAAACCAAGCAGGTTTACAGCAGAATTTCTTCTTACAAAAATAGTTTAATTACAGTCAAGGCATATTTTAATAACCCAGAATTAATGGAAGCTGATGCTATGGCTAGGCGTCCAAAAATGGGAGAAATCTATCAAGCTTATGTGGAGCGTTGCTTTAAAGCAGGAGCAATGGATTTTGATGATTTACTACTTCGTACTAACGAGCTGTTAACGCGTTTTCCTTCAGTTTTAGCGCAATATCAAGATAAGTTTAGATATATATTAGTGGATGAGTACCAAGATACAAACCACAGTCAGTATTTAATTGTACGTGCTTTAGCAGATCGTTTTCAAAACATTTGTGTGGTAGGTGATGATGCGCAAAGTATTTACGCCTTTAGAGGAGCAAACATTAGTAACATCTTAAATTTCCAAAAGGATTATGAAGATGTAAAAATGTACCGATTAGAACAAAATTACCGTTCTACAAAAAATATAGTTGGAGCAGCAAACTCTGTAATAGAGCATAACCAAACTAAATTAGATAAAATAGTTTGGACTGCAAATGTGGATGGACCTAAAGTGCAAGTGCATCGCAGTTTGACAGATGGTGACGAAGGTCGTTTTGTGGCTAGTGCCATTTGGGAGACTAAAATGACAGACCATGTGCCAAATAGTGATTTTGCGATTTTATATCGTACCAATTCACAATCACGTGCAATGGAGGAAGCTTTGCGTAAAAGAAGTATTCCGTATCGTATATATGGTGGTTTGTCTTTTTATCAAAGAAAAGAAATTAAAGATGTTACAGCATATTTACGTTTAATTTTAAATCCATCTGATGAAGAAGCCTTAAAACGTGTTATTAATTATCCTGCACGTGGTATTGGTCAAACAACCATAGATAGATTAATGGTTGCAGCTAATGAGTCTGGTAAAACTATTTTTGGACTATTAGAAAACATTGATAGTACAGATATAAATATAAATGGTGGTACAAAAAATAAGCTAAAAGACTTTGTCACGCTTATTAAAAGCTATCAGGTAATGAATCAAACAGCCAATGCTTTTGATTTAGCAGAGTACGTAACTAAAACTAGTGGTTTAATAAAAGAGTTTAATAAAGACAATACTCCAGAAGGTGTCACGCGTTTAGAGAATGTCGAAGAATTATTAAATGGTATAAAGGATTTTGTCGAAGGACAAATGGAAATTGCAGACTCTAAAGATGATTTAGCCGAGTTTTTAGAAGATATCGCATTAGCAACCGATCTTGATGGAGATAAAGGAGATCCGGATCATGTAGCGTTAATGACTATTCACTCTTCAAAAGGATTAGAGTTTAGTAATGTCTTTATCGTTGGTTTGGAAGAAGACTTGTTTCCAAGTGCAATGAGTATGAATACAAGAAGCGAGCTTGAAGAAGAGCGTCGTTTATTCTATGTAGCTTTAACCAGAGCAGAGAAAAAAGCATATCTAACCTATGCGTTATCGCGTTATCGTTGGGGAAAATTAGTAGACTCAGAACCAAGTAGATTTATTGAAGAAATTGACGATCAATTTTTAGACATTATAACACCAATAGAAGAGCGTCGCATTAACCCAATGCTGTCTGCAGATATCTTTGGCGATACACCACCTAATAAAGTAAGATTTAAAAAACCAATACAACCTAAATTGAAGAAGAAAGACAAATCTAAGCCAGTAAATTTTGAAATTAGTGCTCCTAAAAAACTTAAAAAGGCTTCAGAAGTTAAGCCTTCAGCAGAAGCAAATCTGTTTGATGGAGATTTAGCAGTAGGTAATCGCGTTAAACATTTAAAATTTGGTAGAGGTGATGTTTTAAGTATCGAAGGTAAAGGTGGAGATGTTAAAGCTGAAATTGATTTTGAATTTGGAGGAAAGAAAAAGCTTTTACTGCGGTTTGCAAAATTAGAGCTTATAGGATAATATTTAAAAAAATTGTTATGGCAGACTTTATCAGAATTTATGAAGAAAATCCAAATCCAAAGGAAATTAAAAAGGTAGTAAACATCCTTAAAAAAGGAGGTCTTATTATTTATCCCACAGATACGGTATATGGTTTAGGCTGCGATATTACTAACTCAAAAGCTTTAGAGCGTATCGCTAGGATTAAAGGTGTAAAGTTAGAAAAAGCTAATTTTTCTTTTATATGCCATGACCTTAGTAATTTATCAGATTATGTAAAGCAAATTGATAGTACAACTTTTAAAATATTAAAACGTGCTTTGCCAGGACCATACACTTTTATTTTACCAGGATCCAAAACGTTGCCAGCAGCTTTTAAAAAGAAAAAAGAGGTAGGTATAAGAGTGCCAAATAACGCTATTGCATTAGAGATTGTTAAGGCGTTGGGTAATCCAATTGTGTCCACATCAATCAGAGATGATGACACTATTTTAGAGTATACCACAGATCCTGAATTGATTTTAGAAAAATGGGATAACCTAGTAGATTTAGTTATTGATGGTGGTTATGGAGGTAATCAAGGATCAACAATTATTGATTTGTCAGGTGAACAACCTGAAATAATAAGAGAAGGAAAAGGTAGTATTGAGATTTTTTAGAGCATGTTTTAAATAAATCATACTATTAATCCTATTAATACTATCGATTTTCAAACTCATGATTTTTAAACAATAAGATTTTAAACAAAAAAAGCCCAACCGAAAGGTTGGGCTTTTATATTCTAATAAAAAGAATTAGTTCTCTTTAGATAAACTTTTCATTTCAGTTTCAATCATTTCATAAAACTGATCAATCTTAGGTAAGATGTAAATCTTAGTTCTTCTGTTAATTGCTCTGTTTTCTGCAGTATCATTTGATACTAAAGGTAAATGATCACCACGTCCAGCTGCAATTAATTGTTGAGGTTTAACACCTAAGTCTTGTAAAGCTCTAACAATAGCTGTACTACGCTTAACACTTAAGTCCCAGTTGTCAACTAATACACCACCTTTGTTGTAAGGTACGTTATCTGTATGACCTTCTACCATTGCTTCAAAGTTTGGCTTACCATTAATTACTGTTGCTACTTTTCCTAAGATTTCATTAGCTCTAGTTGTAATGTTATAGCTTCCACTCTTAAATAATAACTTGTCCGATAAAGAGATAAAAACAACGCTTTTTTCAACATTGATTTCGATGTCTGGATCGTTTAATCCAACTTCTTTCTTTAAGCTAGTTACTAAAGCTAGTGTTACACTATCTTTTTTAGTTAAAGCATCTTGTAATCTTGTAATTCTTAAGTCTTTTTCTTTTAAGCTTTCTAAAGATTTTTCAACGTTTTTAGCACCTTGAGCGGTTAACATTGTCATATCTTTTGTGCTTTCAATCAATGCAAGATTATTTGCTTTCATGTCTGCTAAACGAGCTTGTAATTCTGCTAAACGTGCTGCAGATGCTGCTTCGTCAGCTAAACAAGAGTTAAGTTTAACAGTTGCTGTGTTCAATAAATCCTGTGTTTCTTTTTGTTTTGCTTCTAATGCAGCAAATTCTTTTTTAGACACACAAGAGCTTAATAATAGTAGTGCACCTGCACTAAATAAAAGGATTTTTTTCATAATTTTTAAATGATAAATTAAATTTATACACACCAAAAGTATAAATAATTAAAATGTTAAAATACGCTTTAACAAAACTTTTGCTAAAACTAAAAGCAAATAAGGTTTAAAACTGACGGTTAAAATTTAATATATTAATTAAAATATTTAATCAGTTAATAATCAGCGATTTGTTAAGATAAGTAAAGCGTAAATAAAATATCGTTTAGTTTTTAATTATTCTTTTTTTTAATCAAAACTTACTTGATAAAGGTTTTTTTATTTAAAACAAAATAGTTGTAAACTATTGATTTTGTCTGGTAATAGCCAGTTTTTTGCGAGATTGCTTTTCGCTTTTTTAATAGCTTAGGTAAATGTTTGTAAAAAGATACATGTGCTTTTAAAATTGCTATTAAATGTTTAGGCTTAAATTCTATTAAAAATTTTAAGGCAGCAATACCATCAAGTACTAATCTTACAAAAATTAATGATGCAATATTTCCTTTGGCGTTTTTAGTTAAAGTAAACAAACTGTTTCTAAAATTTAGATAGGTTTTTTTGGACTACCTGCGTTTAAGGTTGCTCCACCAACGTGATACACAGTACTATTATTTATGTATTTGGTTAAATAACCCTTGTTAAACGCTCTCCAACACAAATCAATTTCTTCCATATGGGCAAAATAGGATTCGTCAAATCCTTGCAAAGCCTTAAATGTAGATTGTCTAATAAATAAACAAGCACCTGATGCCCAAAAAATGGTTTCGTTTTGGTATTGATTGGTATCAACTTCAATTGTATTAAAAATACGACCTCTACAATATGGATAGCCATATTTATCTATAAAACCTCCAGCAGCTCCAGCGTATTCATACTTTTCTTTGCTTTTGTAATCTAAAATTTTAGGTTGTATAATCGCTGTTTCAGGTTGCTCTTTAAATGTTTTTAAAATAGGGACTAACCAATTAGGCGTAACTTCAATATCGCTATTTAATAAGCAATAAATTTCTTCTTTAACAAAGGGTAAAGCATCATTATAACCTTTTACATAGCCTCCATTTTCTGAGTTTTGAATAATAATAACCTCAGGATAGTTTGTTTTAATAAATGTTACAGAGTCATCAGTTGACGCATTATCAGCCACATAAATGGTTGCATCTTTAGAGTATGTAATAACAGATGGTAAAAATTGCTCAAGCAATGCGCTTCCATTCCAGTTTAATATAACGACTGCTATTTTCAAATTTTTTAAAGGCGTTTTGGTTTTTTTATTTATGTTTTGGACTAAACAAAAACTAGTGTTCTTGATAATCTGGTATGTCTTTTAAAAAGTGATACTGTTCTGCTTTAAAATCCATACTGCAATAATAGTGATTAATACCATTTGTTACCATCAAATAGGTTGCATTTAATGCTAAGTTATAACGTGCTATTTGGTCAAAAGTGTTTTGTTTGATTTCTATTTTAGGCGCTTTACATTCTACAATTAAATGTATGCTTCCGTCAGTATTAAAAATAACAATGTCATAACGCTTTTTTAAATCGTTGACTTTTAGTTCTTTTTCGACATTAATCAAAGAGATTGGATATTTTTTAACTTCCATTAAGTAATGTACACAATGTTGTCTTACCCATTCTTCAGGTTGTAAGACCATAAATCTTTTACGTATAACATCAAAAATAGATACTTTATTTTCGTTATTTTTGAATCGAAACACAAACTTTGGAAAGTTTAACTCTTGCATTTAATGGTATTCGGTTTTTTTCAAAGTTAAACTTCAAAAGTCAAAAACCAAATTTTTAAATTTTTTTCCTTTGGACGAAGTCAAACAGTTAGTTACTGATATAAAAAATAAGCAGCTTAAACCTATCTATTTATTAATGGGTGAGGAGGCTTATTACATTGATAAAATCTCAGATTACATCGAAAAAACCGTTTTAACGGAAGAGGAGCGTGGCTTTAACCAAATGGTATTGTATGGTCGTGATATTAGCGTGGACGATATTGTAAGTAATGCTAAGCGTTACCCTATGATGGCAGATCGTCAAGTGGTGATTGTTAAAGAAGCTCAAGATTTATCTAGGACAATTGATCAATTAGCAGATTATGCCAAAAACCCACAACCTACAACGGTTTTAGTTATTTGTTATAAATACAAATCTGTAGACAAACGTAAAGCGGTTTACAAAGCTATTAAAAAGTCAGGTCAAGTTTTTGAAAGTAAAAAGCTTTACGAAAACCAAGTGCCAGATTGGATTAGTCGTGTGTTGTCACCAAAAGGCTATTCTATAACTCCAAAAGCATCACAAATGTTAGTGGAGTTTTTAGGTACAGATTTGAGTAAATTAAGTAATGAGTTAAATAAACTACAAATAGTCTTACCAAGAGACACACAGATTACTCCTGATCATATCGAAGAAAATATAGGTATTAGTAAAGACTATAATAACTTTGAGTTACGTAAAGCTATTGGTGCAAAAAATACTGCTCAGGCTTTTAAAATTGTCCATTATTTTGCAGAAAACCCAAAGGATAATCCAATGGTCTTAACTGTATCTTTATTGTTTAGCTTTTTTTCTCAATTATTGCATTTACATGGAATGTCTGATAAAAACCCACGAAGTGTAGCCTCTGCATTGCGAGTTAACCCATATTTTGTAAACGAATATATAGAGGCTTCACGCAATTATCCTATGCGAAAAGTTAGTCAAGTTATTGCTATTTTGCGTGAGTTTGATGGTAAAAGTAAAGGTGTAGACAGTAATGCTGTGCCACAAGGTGATTTGCTTAAAGAGATGTTAGTTAAGATTATGTACTAACATTTATTTAGAACTTTAAAAAAACATCATGAAACCATATTATATAATAGCAATAATACTTTTAAGCTTTTCTTGTAAAACTGCACAAACACTTCCAGATCCATTAGAAGCAGGTTGGGAAGGACATAAAGTGTGCAAAGTATTACAAGACACAAAAAAACAGCGCATATTAAAATGTACGTTTCCACCTAATGTTGGTCATGAGAAGCATTATCATAAACCACATTTTGGTTATACTTTAGCAGGAAGCACTTTTCAAATAACAGATGCTACAGGTACACGTACTATTCTTGTAAAAACAGGAGTGACTTGGTCTAAATCTGAAATTAGCGAGCATCAAGTACTAAATGTTGGCGATAGTACTGCAGTATATTTAATTATAGAACCCAAATAGTTAATTTTTTTAACGAAGCTAAATGGGTTTTAACACTTCCATATTATTATTTAACACTTGATATTAAATCGAAGTTAAACAGGTTTTGTAATTCGTCTAACGCTAGTAATTATAGTACTTTAGAGGTAAATCGAATTATTAATAACAAAAACCAAAAAATAAAATGGAAAACTTAGATAGAAAGAAAGTTGCAATTTTAGCAACCAATGGATTTGAAGAAAGTGAATTAAAAGAACCAATGAATGCTTTAAAAGAAGCAGGAGCAGATGTACATATCGTCTCTGAAAAATCAGGTCAAATAAAAGGTTGGGCAGACGGAAACTGGAGTAACAGTTATGATGTAGATAAAACCTTAGATCAAGTATCTCAAGACGATTATAATGCGCTAGTATTACCAGGAGGAGTCATTAATCCCGATACTTTAAGAAGAAATGAAGATGCAATTAGATTTATTAAATCGTTTTTTGCTAATAAAAAACCAGTAGCAGCTATTTGTCATGCACCTTGGTTATTGGCTGAAGCAGGTGTATTGCAAGGACGTAAAGTAACATCATTTAGCTCTATTAAAAGAGATTTAGTAAATGCAGGAGCCATGTGGGAAGATAGCGAAGTTGTGGTAGATGAGGGATTAGTCACAAGTCGTAATCCAAACGATTTGCCAGCTTTTAATAAAAAATTAATTGAAGAAGTTTACGAGGGTAAACATAATATGCAAACTGCATAAATTATTTATAGATTGAATATAAAAGCCAACCTTTAAGGTTGGCTTTTTTTTATGTTTTAATCTTAAACTACATATCTTCTAATTCAGTAGTATAATCGTATTGTAAATCTTCATGTAATGCTAATATTTTTTTAGTAATCGCCTCAATGTTTCGGTCATACAGATTAGTTAAGGTTGTGTTTCTAGAAATAGACGGTTTCATTGTTTTTAACTTTTTGCAAAAGTACAGCAGTAATTCAACTTCAGTTTCTTTATTAAGCGAGTATCTAATATATTTTTTTGTGTTTCGTAAAATCTTTCTAACACTCTTTTTAATATAAAAAAAGCTATCTGTATTTATTAGCTCAAATTGTTCGTCAATTTCAGCTTTGACGGTTTCAATATAACCAGCTTCACTATCTGCTTCAAATAATAAATAGGTAAGCAGCTCTTTGTTTTCTTTTTTAAAACGTGATAATCTTAAACATAGTTCTGCCAATTCTTCGTTGGTTTTATGTTTTAACTCTTTTCGGATTGTAACAACAGATACAGCTTTCATTTAAATTTTATAGTGTTTTTTTATAGTGCGTTTGACTACATATAGACGTACAATACCTATTACTAAAATAATAGGAGCTATTGCTATTAATATGATACCATACGTTTTTAAATCTGCCAGTAAATCTAATTTAAGTATGGTAATTCCTGTACCTAAAATAACTAAAAAAGTTCTAAAATAAGCCAAAAAAGTACGTTCGTTAGCTAATTTGGTACGCTCAATAGCTAGCCAATCGCGTGTTGTTAAATCGGTTTGTTCTATCATAATTTTTAAATAGATTTTAAAGGTATAAAAAAAGGAGTCATTTATTCTAGCTAATGCCTATTGTCTGCATAATTACATTTATATATTTTATTTTTTGCAATTTAACGACCTGTTAATAATACTTTAAGTCTGGTTTAACACTGTTTAGTCATTGATATTTTATCTTTAAGTAAACCAAAAAAAGAAATTGATATGCCATTTATTACAAACAAAAACACAGCAGAAACCGTAGATATTTTTTATGAAGATTATGGAAACGGACAACCGGTAATTTTAATTCATGGTTGGCCATTAAGTAGAAAATCATGGGAACATCAAGTGTGGAAAATCGTAGAATCAGGTTATAGATGTATTTCCTACGATAGGAGAGGCTTCGGAATAAGTAGTACACCTTGGAATGGATACGACTATTCTGCATTAGCTAGCGATTTAGAACAAATTATTGCTCAGTTAGATCTTGAAGATGTGATTGTTGTAGGATTTTCAATGGGAGGAGGAGAAGTTGTAAGATATTGTACAGATTTTGGCACAGATAAAATTGCTAAAGCAGCTTTAATAAGTAGTATTATACCTTTAGTTAAGCAAAAACAGGATAATCCAGATGGTGTCCCTGAAAAGGATTTGCAAGGTATTCAAGATGCTTTAGAAGAAGACAGAGTAGGCTTTTTAAAAGAATTTTCTAAAGGGTTTTATAATTTTGAAGACAATAAAGACAAGGTTAGTCAGGCACAATTAGACTATGATTTTGTTGTAGCTTCACACGCTTCGCCTAGAGCCACAATCGAAACTGCAAAAGCATGGATGCATACAGATTTTAGAGATGAATTAAAAAATGTAAATGTGCCAACTTTAATTGTGCATGGTGATAGTGATAATACTGTCCCAATTAAAACGTCTTCTAATCAGGCAGCAAAAGGTATTACAGATAATGTGTTTAAAGTCATTAAAGGTGCACCTCATGGTTTAAATATTACCCATAAGGACCAATTAAATACTATTTTAATTGACTTTCTAAAATCGTAAATGGTAACTAATATATAAGTAAAAAGCTCATCTAATTTATAGATGAGCTTTTTTGTATAGTATATAGTGTTTGACCAATTATCTTAACTTAGGAAAACGACTAGGATTAGACTCGTGCATAACAGCATAAACTGCTTCAAAAACATCTTCTGTTGAAGGTTTAGAGAAGTAATCTCCATCTGTACCATAAGCTGGTCTGTGTGGTTTAGCAGCTAATGTTTTAGGTTGGCTGTCTAAATGCTTATATGCATTTTGAGTGTTAATTATTTGATCTAATATATATGCAGATGCTCCACCAGGAACATCCTCATCTATAACCATTAAGCGGTTGGTCTTTTTAACGCTGTTTACAATGTCGTGATTAATATCAAAAGGTAGTAAAGATTGTATGTCAATAATTTCTGCATCAATACCAACTTCAGCTAGTTCTTTGGCAGCTTGTTGAACAATTCTTAATGTTGATCCATAAGATACTAAAGTAATATCTGCACCTTCCTTGATAGTTTCAACAACTCCAATAGGTGTTGTAAACTCTCCAATATTAGATGGTAATTTCTCTTTTAATCTATAACCGTTAAGACACTCTACAATTAAGGCAGGCTCGTCACTTTTTAAAAGTGTATTGTAAAAACCTGCAGCTTTGGTCATGTCTCTTGGTACCAATACATGAATTCCTCTAACTAGGTTTAAAACGCCACCCATTTGTGAACCTGAATGCCATATACCTTCTAGTCTATGTCCACGAGTACGAATAATTAATGGTGCTTTTTGACGACCTTTTGTTCTGTAACGTAAGGTTGCTAAATCATCGCTTATAATTTGTAAAGCATATAGGATATAATCTAAATATTGAATTTCGGCAATTGGACGTAAACCACGCATAGCCATACCAATACCTTGGCCTAAAATGGTCGCTTCTCTAATACCAACATCAGCAACGCGTAATTCGCCATATTTTTCTTGTAAACCTTCTAACCCTTGATTAACATCTCCAATGTTACCAGCATCTTCTCCAAATACTAAAGTTTCAGGATATGTATTAAAGATAGCATCAAAGTTTTCTCTTAAAATAACACGTCCATCAACATCTTCTGTTTTACTATCGTAAGTTGGTTTGATTTCTTTAATATGAATCGCAGAAGTTGAACTTTCATTATGTAAATCAGAACTATATAAGGGTTGTACCTTGGTAAAAAAGGTGTCAATCCAATCTAATAATTGTTGTTTTTCTGAAGAATTTTCAGCAATAACATAACGCAACGCTTTTCTAGCAGCTGATACAGAGTCTTTTCTGTTAGGCTCTCCAATAGCACTTAAATCGTTTGCAATTTTTTCAATAAACACCTTATTAGAACTAGCGTTAGCAACATTTTTTAATAGCGCTACTAAGTCTTCTTTTTCTGTTAAAGCAGGTTTTAAATAATTAGTCCATGCAGCTTTTTTAGCATCTCTAACTTGCTTTTTAATGTTTTTTTCAATGGTTTGTAATTCTTCGTCAGTTGCAATGCTGTTTTCTATTAACCAAGCACGCATTTTAAGATTACAATCGTTATTAGCTTCCCACTCTAAACGGTCTTTATCTTTGTAACGCTCATGTGATCCTGAGGTCGAGTGACCTTGTGGTTGTGTAAGCTCGTTAACATGAATTAAAACAGGGACGTGTTCTTCTCTTGCTATTTTTGCAGCTTCTTCATAAGTCGCTATTAAATTAGCATAATCCCAACCTTTAACTCTTAGGATTTCATAACCATTATTGTCTTTATCACGTTGAAATCCTTTTAAGATTTCAGAAATATTTTCTTTTGTTGTTTGGTGTCTTGCATGTACAGAGATTCCGTATTCATCATCCCAAACGCTTATTACCATTGGTACTTGTAATACACCAGCAGCATTAATAGTTTCAAAAAACAAACCCTCACTTGTACTTGCGTTTCCTATAGTTCCCCAAGCAATTTCATTACCATTAACAGAAAAATTGGTCGTATCAATACCTTTCACATTTCTGTAAATTTTTGATGCTTGCGCTAAACCTAATAATCTTGGCATTTGACCTGCTGTAGGTGAGATGTCAGAACTTGAGTTTTTTTGCTGAGTTAAATTTTTCCAATTTCCGTTTTCATCCACACTATGCGTTGCAAAATGACCACCCATTTGTCTTCCTGCAGACATAGGCTCTTGCGATAAATCTGTATTGGCATATAATCCAGCAAAAAACTGCTGAATTGTTAGCTCTCCAATAGCCATCATAAAGGTTTGATCACGATAGTAACCTGATCTAAAATCTCCGTTTTGAAAAGCTTTAGCCATAGCTAATTGAGGGACTTCTTTACCGTCACCAAATATTCCAAATTTAGCTTTTCCGGTTAACACTTCACGACGTCCTAATAGACTACATTCACGACTGGTTACAGCGATGTGGTAATCTTTAAGAACTTCAGTTTTAAAATCTTCAAAAGACAAGTCTTTTTTATTGTTAACTTTTGTTTGCATGTGTAAGGAATTATTTGAAACAAATTTAATCAAAAATTGTCGGTTTAGCAATATCAAAAAATCTTAAAAAAATGTGAATTATTCAATAATTAAGCCTTAAGTAGGGTTATTTAATAAATTAATCGTAAAAAAGACTAATCTGCTAAGAATTTATTAATACCAACGTCTAGTAAATAGACCTAATAAAGTTTTTGGAGATAGGGTAACTATAAACCTAATTTTTTCGTCATAATTAGGTTGTCCTATTTCCCAACCTAAGTTAGAGTAGACCGGAAAGTATAGCTCAAAATAATCTTCTACTAGATTTAATCTAATACCAGAATCATAAACAAATTCTGGACTAAAATTTTGATTTTTTATAACTCCAGCATCACCATAAAGCATAATATATCTCCAAAGTGTTGCGCTTGTGTTAACGGTTGTCATCCATTGGTTGGCAAAAGGCTGAGATAGTTTTGATTTAAATCCACCTTCGGCTATTATAATTTGTTGACTTAATACTCCAGTTTGTTCGCTTCGACCTAAATAATTATAGTCAAATAAATAGTCTGTAGGTCTGTCTAAAGCAAAACTAAAAAAGTCAGAATCTTGATACGTATCATTGTATAAAAACAAACCAGAAAAAACACGTAAATTAAACTGTTTATTGCGTTCGTTTAGGTTTCTAAACTCTAACGTAGCAGATATTTTACCAAAGTTTTTAGCCACTTGTAAATCTGTAAATAATGACGCGTAGTCTTTTAAATTATTATCTACAAGACCATATTTAGCATTAAAGACAGAGTATTTTGGCTCTCCATCAGTTTCAAATTCTCCTGTTGGATCAACTTCTCTATTTATATTTATATATCTAAAAGATAAAAACTCACGTTTATTGTCTCTTAAATCTTTATGGTTTCTAAAATTATAATCAATAAAAGGTGTAAAAGAGGTGTAGCTTAAGTTTGGTGCATAATTGTAATAGTTACCAGATAATCCATAGCGTGTTCTAAAATTGTCTGTACCTTCTGGTCTAGCATTATAAATCAAGGAGGCACTACCAACAACTTGATTACTTTTAAATCCATATTTAGGACTTAATTTGTATAGAAAGCGTTTACTTAAAAGGGTCTTATTGTATAGTTTTAAACCAGGAGATAGTCCATCATAAAAATTATAGTCAAACTCTGGCATAAAAAAGACTTGGTTATAGTTTGGGTCTTCAATGTCTTTAAATAATCTAAATTGTAAAGGTTTATTGGTTAGAAAAAAGCCATTTAACTTTTTAAAATTGTTACGTTGGTTAAATTCCGGGATGATATTATCATAATTTAACGCTAATTGGTCCACGTCTTTATTTGCTATTGTAATGGTTTTATTACCATTAAAACCATCAATCCAAAATTTAGAGGTTATACTATCGTTTTCTAAAGTAAAAAGCGAAACAGGCATTTTATTATCCCTTAGGTTTTTAAGAGTAATTTTAATGGAGTCCTCTGATTTTTTTATCTTTTTGATTTTAAAATCTATCTTTTTACTTGTGCTAACATAGTCTTCAAAAAACCAATCAATATTTTTAGGAGTTTTAGATCTAATTATAGTTTCAAAATCTGCTGGTGTTGTACGTTTTAATTTAGATTGTTTAACAAAATCACTTAAAGTTTTAGAGACTATGGAGTCACCTATGTAATCATCCAAGTAATTTAATCCAATTGCTGCTTTGTATTTGTTAGAAATGTTTTTGTTGAATTTTAATAACGAGTCCTTAGCCATACCAATAGGTTGGTCAATATTTGTACGTGCCATGTGCATGTACAAAAATGAATATTGGTCATTAAAATTTAAGTCTGCTGCATGAAACGCTCTTACTCCCCAGACATTAGCTAGTTTTCCTAATATTTTTTGGTTAGGATAAAAGTTTTCGACGTATTTCATTAAATAATACACCTGAATACCATCTAGTAACCACTGTTCTTTTCTTGGGTTTATTAAC
This sequence comes from Olleya sp. KJ81-1, assembly GCF_055808135.1. Lineage (NCBI taxonomy): Bacteria > Pseudomonadati > Bacteroidota > Flavobacteriia > Flavobacteriales > Flavobacteriaceae > Olleya > Olleya sp. KJ81-1. Next base: position 432,710 of record NZ_CM147854.1, read on the forward strand.
AAAGTGTTTTCTAAATATACCTTTAATGTGGTTTTAAGTAATTTTAATTCATATTGAAACGTGTCCTCAAAAGGTCTTACAAAGTCAGGAAGTAAATTAAGACCGTAAATAGGGTCTTTTTTGTAATCAATCCAAGTTAATAATACTTTTTCATGTGGATAATCACCTAGGTTTTTGGTAATAAATTGTGCAACTCGATCGGATGCTAATGCCACTTCAGTAGGTTCTAGATTTTCAGTATCAATATTTGATTCAATATTAAAAAAATCTGTCTCAACTGTCTTGTAATCGTTGTTTTGTACTAGAGATAATTTAGAGTTTATTCTATTTTCACCTTTAAAAGTAGTGGTTGTAACAGTTCCAACTTCATTATTTAAAATATTTAATTCAGATATTGGCGTAAAATTATTTGGATAGGTAAGTTTAAGGGTAATATTTGCAGGTTCTACAAATAAATCCTCTAAATCTTTATTACTGTAGTAATGCCAAGATCCATCAAACACAGCAGGCGTAATGTACCAAAAGCGTAGGTTGTAATCACCAAAGTCAGTGACACCATATCTTGTAAATTTATTATGAGGTATTTGAACAATATAGGTAAGTGTAATATTATACGATTGATTGGGTTGTAAAGGTGTGTTAAGAGCTACCTTAATAACATCTGGGTGTTTAGCTAAACGTTCAAAAAACGTGGTTTGATTAGATTGTTTAATACTAGTTAATGCAGTAAAACCACGATCTTCATTATTTGCAAAATGAAATGTTGTTTTAAACTCATCTGCAAAACGCTCGGCAAGTGGAGTCGTTTTTGAAGAATAGCTATGACTCCAATCGTTTAAATAGATAGTGTCTAAAACCGTATTACTATTATTTTTATATTGTATATTTTGCGTTACGTTTATGCTATTTTTTTTAGTATCAAAAACAGCCTCAATGTCAATAGTATTTTGGCTTATAGCCGAAATACTAAATAGTATAAAACAAATAAAAATATAATAGTTTAGCTTCAATTGACTTTTACAAACTTTAAAGGTTGAACATTAATATTGTTAAGTGAAATGTAATATATTCCGTTTGATAAATACGAAATATCAACGTTAATAGTTTTGTCGTTTATAAAAATTGTTTTGACGACTTGACCTAACGTATTGTAAATCTTTAAGTTATTGTTGTTTTTAAGCGATGCGTTAATTTTTAAATTTAATAAACTTGAAACCATATTGGATCCAATGATCTCGAAAACTGGTTTTTTAACTACCACATCAGGTACGTTTAAAAAGTTTTGATTGGTTTCAATATTTAAAGTAACGGGAAGATGGTCGCTAAAATTGTGTAAAGACTCTCTAATACTTTCTGAAAACAAAACACCAGAACAATCGCTACTATTTATTGCGCTATTCCAGCAATTTGGGTTGTTATTGTTACCATATACTTGATAACTATTTGGTGTAAATTGTAATTCCGGATTATTAGTTAAAGAGGTACTAGTTAGTATAAAGTCAAACCTGTCATCAAAACCTCCTGTAGTACCACCAAGTCCTGTTGCTGTCCTTGTAGATTGTGTAAAAACATCTACATAACTTTGGTTATTGTGCCAACTACCCATCCTGTTTGCTGGATCTATAAAGGTGATATTGTTTGTAGGATTGATAAACTCTTGAAAAGCAGGTTCGGAATTTGTATATACATTAAAATCTCCTGCTAATAAAAAATAATCATTACTTGAAAAAGTGGATAAGTAAGTTGTTAAATCCTGAGCCATTTGAAAACGTAATTGCTGATTTGTAGTACCACTTGATGCTTTTAAGTGACACACAATCACGTTTAAATATATTGGGTCTGTGTCCTGAGTAAGTGTGTTTAACTTTAATTGGTAATGATTAAAGTCTCGGTAAATTGTAGTGACTTGATTTTGTCCTTCTAAACTAAACTTAGAACTGTCAAAATAAATTAAGTTTTGTAAATCGTTTTGGTCTCCTAAATTATTATCACTAGAGTTAAGTACAAAATTAGCCATTTGATAATTGACATTAATGCTTTGTTGCATCATGTTTAAAATAGCATTTGCTCCAGAGCTATTATTAAGCTCGCATACCATAAAAAGATCTGGCTGATAATTGGATAATATAATGTCTAGCTCGTCTAAGCGATCACTAGCAGGCTCTTGAAGCGGAAAATTTAATAAATTATAAAACATAGTTTTAAAGGTGTCTTGTGCATAGACACCTGAAAAACTAAGTAGTATAAATAAGTATAATGTCTTTTTTATCATTAACTGTTTTAGAAATTAGGACTTAATCCATAATCCTTATAGAAGTTGTCTAAAATATCTACAACCTCTTCAGCAGAATCGACTAAATGTATTAAATCTAAGTCACCTTCGCTAATATTTGCAAAACTATCTAAAAGGGTAGTTTTAACCCATCCCATTAAACCTTCCCAAAAGTCAGTACCTACAAGTATAATTGGGAATTTTTCAATTTTATTAGTTTGTATTAAAGTAATGGCTTCAAACAATTCGTCTAAAGTTCCAAATCCACCAGGCATTACTACAAATCCTTGGCTGTATTTAACAAACATTACTTTTCTAACAAAAAAGTAGTCAAAGTCTAAACTTTTATCAGAATCGATATATGGGTTGTCATGTTGCTCAAACGGTAATTCAATATTTAATCCAACAGATGTACCACCTGCTAAATGTGCACCTTTATTACCAGCTTCCATTATACCAGGTCCACCACCTGTAATTACACCATATCCAGCATCGACTATTTTTGAAGCTATATTTTCTGCTAATTTGTAATATTTATGGTCAGGCTTAGTACGTGCTGAACCAAAGATTGAAACAGAAGGTCCTATGGCACTCATCTTTTCAAAACCATTTACAAATTCTCCCATGATTTTAAAAATCGCCCAAGAATCATTTGTTTTTTTCTCATTCCAACCTTTTGGATGTTTTTCTTCTCTCATTATATAACTGTTTATTTTCTATTTATTAGTGTTTAAATATTGGTCTATTGTAAATGTAATTCATTCCCAATATTATTTTAATTCTTTCTTTAAAAATTTAGCTGTGTAGCTCTTTTTATGCTTAGCAACTACTTCTGGAGTACCTTCTACAATAACTTGTCCACCACCTTTACCGCCTTCATATCCAATATCAATAATATGATCTACGGTTTTAATGACATCTAAATTATGTTCTATAATTAACACTGTGTTTCCTTTGTCTGCTAATTTGTTTAATACAATCATTAACACTCTAATATCTTCAAAATGAAGACCTGTAGTTGGTTCGTCTAATATATAAAAGGTATTACCAGTGTCGCGTTTACTTAACTCTGTAGCCAATTTTATACGTTGTGCTTCTCCACCAGATAGCGTTGTACTTTGTTGTCCCAAGGTAATGTAACCTAATCCAACATCTTTAATTGTTTTTAGTTTTTTATGAATTTTAGGAATGTTTTCAAAAAAGTCAACCCCTTCATTAATGGTCATGTCTAAAACATCACTTATGCTTTTTCCTTTATATCTAATCTCTAAAGTTTCGCGATTAAAACGTTTACCTTGACAAGTTTCACACTCGACATACACATCAGGTAAAAAATTCATTTCAATAACACGTAAACCACCACCTTTACAAGTTTCGCAACGTCCTCCTGCAACATTAAAACTAAAACGTCCAGGTTTATAACCACGTATCATGGCTTCTGGTATTTTAGCAAAAAGGCTACGGATTTCGTCAAATGTTTTGGTGTAAGTTGCAGGATTACTTCTTGGTGTACGACCAATTGGCGATTGATTAATATCAATAACTTTATCAATATGCTCTAAACCTTTTATGCTTTTATAAGGCATTGGTTTTTTTACACCATTAAAATAATGTGCATTTAAAATAGGGTAGAGTGTCTCGTTAATTAAAGTAGATTTTCCGCTACCAGAGACACCTGTCACACCAATCATTTTAGCTAATGGAAATTTAACTGACACATTTTTTAAATTGTTTCCTGTACAGCCTTTAAGCTCTAAAAAGTGTCCATTCCCTTCGCGTCGTTTTTTTGGTATTTCAATTTCTCTTTTACCATTTAAATATTCTGCAGTAAGTGTTTTTTCTTTTAATAGCTGTTTAGGTGTTCCTTGACTAATAATTTCTCCTCCATGTTTTCCTGCTCTTGGACCAATATCTATAACATGGTCTGCACGCTCAATCATGTCTTTATCATGCTCTACAACAATAACAGAGTTACCAATATCACGTAAAGACACTAGGCTATTAATAAGTTTTTCGTTATCACGTTGGTGTAACCCAATACTGGGTTCGTCTAATATATACAGTACACCAACTAATTGTGATCCAATTTGCGTTGCTAATCTAATACGTTGTGCTTCTCCACCAGATAACGATTTAGAGCTTCGGTTTAAAGACAAGTAGTCTAAACCAACATCTAATAAAAACTGAAGTCTGGCACTAATTTCTTTTATAATTTCTTCAGCAATTTTGACTTGTTTTTCAGTCAAATACTGAGGTAATGTTTTAAACCACTTAGCTAATTCACTTATATCTTGATTAGCTAATTCGGCAATATTTTTACCATTTACTTTAAAGTATAACGACTCTTTTTTTAGTCTAGCACCTTCACAGACAGGACATTCAATTTTGTCCATATAGTCTTTAGCCCAACGTTTTAAAGAGGTTGATTCAGCATTTTTGTATTGATTTTCAATAAAGTTAGCAACACCTTCAAAGTCTATTTTATAGTCTCTGGTTATGCCTAAGGTTTTACTTTCAACCGAAAATTTTTCATTACCACCAAACATAATTACTTGTTTAGCCTCTTGTGGTATTGATTTATATGGATCGCTTAATTTAAAATTATAGCGTTCTGCAATGGTTTCAAATTGTTTAAAAATCCAGCTCTTTTTTTCAGGACCATGAGGCGCCAAAGCACCTCCTTTTATGGATAAAGTATCGTCTGGGACAATCTTTTTTTCGTTAACCTGATATAATGTTCCAATCCCATTACAATTATCGCAAGCACCTTTAGGCGAGTTAAACGAAAAATTATTAGGTTCTGGATTTGGGTAAGAAACACCAGAAGTTGGACACATTAAACTACGACTAAAATAGCGCGTTTCCTGAGTGTCTTGGTCAATAACCATCAACACATCATCACCATGATACATGGCTGTATTAATACTTTCGGTTAAACGTTTGTCATTATCAACACCATCATCAATTTTAAGTCTATCAATTACAATTTCAATGTCATGGTTTTTGTAACGATCCAACTTCATACCTTTAACTAAATCCTTGATTTCGCCATCAGTACGCACTTTTACAAAGCCTTGTTTAGCAATTTGCTCAAATAACTCGCGATAATGTCCTTTTCTAGAACGTACCACAGGAGCTAAAATGTTTATACGCTTGCCTTTATAGCTTTCGGTAATTAATTCTTTAATCTGCTCATCACTGTAGCTTACCATTTTTTCGCCTGTATTATAGCTGTAAGCATCACTACCTCTAGCATATAAAAGACGTAAAAAATCATAAATCTCAGTAATAGTTCCAACCGTTGATCTTGGAGATTTACTAGTTGTTTTTTGCTCAATAGCAATTACAGGAGATAATCCATCAATTTTATCAACATCAGGACGCTCTAAACCACCTAAAAATTGTCTCGCGTAAGCAGAAAACGTTTCGATATAACGACGTTGTCCTTCAGCATAAATGGTGTCAAATGCTAATGACGATTTACCACTACCAGATAAACCAGTAATCACAACTAGTTTTTCGCGAGGAATGGTCACATCAATATTTTTAAGGTTATGTGCTCTGGCACCTTTAACCTCTATGTTTTCTTCAAAATTACTCATAGCATTTAAGTGTTTTTGCCCAGAAATAGACAAAGCTGTAAAGATACGCATTTTGTATTTCTTTTAGAAATAGTGTTTGTTAGGATTTTATTAATTATCACTATTTTTGAAATTATAAAAAAAACGATAATGAAAATATTAGGAATAGGCTCTAGAATTAACCATCCAGAACACGGAAAAGGAGTGGTAACTAACATTGATAGTAAAAACTATTGGGTTACTTTTATTGAAAATGGATTAGAAACCATTGCTTTAAATGATGATTTTGAAGTTATTGAAGCTGCAGAAAATGAGGTAGACACTATTAGTCTTTTTGATGTAGAAAGTAGCTTGGTTAGAATACTTAAAAAATATAGCGATGTCTCGGAAATTGTGCCAATTGGCGACAAGTGGAAAGGAGGCGTCTTAGAATTAAAACCAGCCGACAGTAACTTAAAAAGTAAAGTAATAAAAATTGAAGACTTTTTTCATAAAATTACTATGGTTAGAGACCGATTGAGAGTGATGGAACAAAAAGTTAATTCTAGCAATCTAGAACCATCAGAGAAAGTAGATATACAACAATACATAACCCGAATTTATGGAAGCTTAACCACTTTTAATGTGTTATTTAAGTCCAAAGAACAGCAATTTGTAGGTCAAAAAAGTAAGTAGTAAAGCTTGCTTTTAATTTTTAGTAGTCAGTAGCTATCGTTTTAATGTTAGTCAAAGGATAACTACTGCTTATGTTATTTAGTGCCTTTAACGTCTCCCATATCAAAACCAAAAAATAATAATTGATGGTTGGTAGGTAACTCTGCTTTAGACTCGGTTGTTTTCCAATCACTCCATGTGGCTTCCAAACCTCCAATAGGTAAAATATCAACCCACATTTTAAATTTTGTAGGTTTATAATTGTCATCTAAAATCCATAAATAAGAATCTCCAGGAGTAGAGCCTCCTTTAGAGTAAGTCACCATTAAAGCATCTTTACCATTATGCTTAACAATGCTTCTAGACGTACCATAGTCAAATACTTTATATGGTGCAACTAACCAAAAGGAATCGTTGTTAAAGTAATCTGTTGCTGTTTGAATAAGTGCTTCCTTCTCTTTAGTATTAACGTCTTGTTTGTTTATAAAAACTTGACTTTTAGACGGATTGTTAAGGTCTAATATTACTTTGTTTTTTTCCAATAGATTTCACAGCTATTCTCTTTTTTATTCCATTTGTAGTGGTGTTTTTGGCTAAAGGTCCATTCTAAATTATTAGTAGCTTTGTACGCGTCAGCGTTTAAGGATATTAGCATTTTATGTGCTAAAATATCAGCTTTTTCTGTTTGATTACCAATAGGTAAATCTTCGTTATATTTAAAGTAAACAAATCCAAAAAACAGCAAACTTGGTAATGTAAAAAAGATGATTACACCAGCTATTATTTTTAGTACTTTTTTAAGTTTCATTTTGTAAAAATTATTTTGTTTTAAATTTAGTAAACTGTTTAAAATCCAATAGCAGTGTCATCACCACGCTTATCTGCACCACCTTCTAATTGACCATTATCTAAAACTAAGATACCATCTACTTTACCAATAACGTCAGCATTTTTTTCGGTAATGGAATAGCCTTTTTGCTGTAATTGAAGGACTAAATCTTTAGAGAAAGAGTTAGGTTCCATTCTAATTTGGTCAGGTAACCATTGATGATGAAATCTGGGAGCATTTACAGCTTCTTGCATGGTCATATCATATTCATGCACGTTTAAAATAGTTTGCATTACAGATGTTATTATTGTGGATCCTCCAGGAGTCCCTAAAGTCATATATAGTTTGTCGTTTTTTTCTACAATCGTTGGCGTCATAGAGCTTAACATACGCTTTTCTGGTAAGATGCTATTAGCTTCTGCACCAATTAATCCATACACGTTAGGCGTTCCAGGTTTGCTGGAAAAATCATCCATCTCGTTATTAAAGAAAAAGCCTAATTCTTGACTATATAATTTTGAACCATAACCAGAATTTAAGGTGGTTGTCACAGCTATAGCATTGCCAAATTGATCAACGATGGAGTAGTGCGTGGTCTCATCACTTTCAATAATATCAACTTTTCCATGAGAAATAGTACTAGAAGGTGTCGCTTTTTCAAAGGTGAAGTCAGCCATTCTGTTTTTTAGGTAAGCATCACTTAACAATTGGTCATGAGGTATAGTAACAAAATCTGGATCTCCTAAATAAAAACTACGGTCTGCGTACGCACGTCGCTCAGCTTCGGTAATAACCTGAATACTTTTAAGACTATTGTGTCCAAATTCATCTAAATTAAAATCTTCAATTTGCTTTAGTATTTGAGCTAAACAGATACCACCACTTGAAGGAGGTGACATGGATATAATATTTAAATTATCGTATTCAAATGTAATAGGTTTACGCCATATGGCTTGATAACTTGCTAAGTCGTCAACCGTAATTACGCCACCATTAGCTTGTATAAAGCTTGCTAATTTTTTAGCGGTTTTACCTTTATAAAATTCGTCACGACCATTTATCATTATGGCTTCCAGTGTTTTTGCTAAGTTTGGTTGTTTAATGGTGTCTTTTGCTATCCAATTTTTTGTGAATAATATTTCGCTTTTATTGACTGCTAAAAAAGCTTCTTTTTTTCTTCTAATACAGCTTGATCTTTTTGTGAGACCACAAAACCACGATTTGCTAAATCAATGACAGGCTGGATAATGTCTTGTATAGGTAAAGAACCAAATTTTTCGTGCACTTCAAATAATCCTGCGATTGTACCAGGCACACCAACAGCAAGTCCACCTTGAGTACTTAGATTAGGAATAACATTTCCTAAACTGTCTAAATACATATTTTTGGTTGCTAGCTTTGGTGCCTTTTCGCGATAATCCAATGCGCCAATCCTACCATCCTCCAACCGATAAACCATAAAACCACCACCACCAATATTGCCAGCATAAGGGTAGCAAACAGCTAATGCTAAATCTGTAGCTATCATGGCGTCAAAGACATTTCCACCTTGTTTTAAAATAGCAGTTCCAATTTTAGATGCTTCTTCTCTTGCAGAAACAACCATAGCCTGTTTGGTAATTAATCCACGTTTGTTGTTGTTTTTACAACTAAAAAAAGTAATACAAATTACAAAAAGTATGGCTAAATTTTTCATTGGTCCTTAGTTTGTAAAGTCTTTAATGTTTGTTTGGTAAAAGTGATAAGCTCATCAAAAAAGCTAGTAAATTCTGTTTCAAATTCACTATAAAATTCTTCTAATTCATTGACAGCTAAATTCATTTTAGAACGGTTTTTAGTACGTCTATTCATGCCTTCTAATACTTTTGTTATTCCCTCAATGGACGCATAGCTTAGCAACCAATTGTCTGCTAAAAGATGAGGCATCATTTTTTGAATTCGGGAAGGTAAGATTTCAAAATTATTTTCAAGCGTATCGTAAAAGTCATCCACATACTCTGCTAAAGGCACGTCTGAGTATTTTGACCAGTTTTTTGCTAAATAGTGGTCGTATAAAATATCGACTATCACACCAGAATAATGTCCATAATTTTTGTGTAGTCGTTTTGTGCTTTTTCTTACTGTAGGATGTGCATCCGTAAAAGTGTCGATTTGTCTATGTAATAAAATGCCAATTTGGATGTCTTGTGGGTAATCTTTATATTTTTTTCCTCTTATACCATCTGCTATAAAGTTACCAATGGTAATCATTTTGTCGTTTCCGGAAAGATAAATGTGTGCTAGAAAATTCATCTTATAAATATATGTATTTTTACCCTGTAAATTTTATAATTTGAAGCGATTACCCAATTTAGATGTATTACGGTTTGTGTTAGCCACATTGGTTGTGTTTTTTCATTTACCACAATTGTGTCGTAATCAAGGACTTCCGTACTTTTTGGATGCGCCTATATTTAATCGAGGAGTAGAAGCAGTATATATGTTTTTTGTATTAAGTGGTTTTTTAATAATTAAAACTATTTATAGTAGTAAACAGCGCGATGCTTTTTCTATACGTAAATTTTACATGCGTCGTGTATTACGGATATTTCCGTTGTATTATTTGGTAGTCATTTTTGGTTTTGTGTTTTATTGGATTATTTTACCAGAATTAGAAATACCATTTGCAAATAATTATCCTTTATGGGATGGTTTATTAATGTCCATGTTTTTTTTACCCAATGTATTTGCTAAGCTTTACATGCCTGGAGGGATATTGGAGGTGTTGTGGTCTATTGGTATTGAGGAGCAATTTTATATTATAGTTGCTCCAGCTTTATTTTTGGTAAATAAAAATAGGGTTTTACAATTTTTAATAGGACTAACGGGTTTGTACTTTTTAATATTTCATTTAAGCCTTTTTAGTTTTCTTAAAAGTTTTAAAATGGTTTTTTTCTTTTTGTTTTTTGGCGGAATTGTAGCAGTTTTAGAAGAAAAAAGAAGCTTCAGTTTTTTAAAAAGAATAAGATTTACCCAATAATAATAGTCGTTTTGGTATTGTTGTATTTTGTAACAGATATATTTCATTCAACAGACACTTATATATTTAACCTAATAACTATGGTGTTATTTGGGATGTTTATCCACACGATAGCTTATAATAATCTAGGTGTTAACATCCAAAATAAATCACTTAATTACTTAGGGCAAATATCTTATGGATTATATATGTTTCATGTAATCGCATTAAACGCTGTAGTTTTCTTATTTTTGAAGCTACAAATAGATACAATTTTTAATGACTGGTTAACAATAGTTTTAATTTATATGTTAACTTTTGCATTTACTATTATAATGGCACATCTGTCTTATAAATATTTTGAAACCTATTTTTTAAAATTAAAAAACAAATTTAGAGAATGACACTTATAAAATCTATATCAGGAATTAGAGGAACAATTGGAGGATCAGTTGGTGATAATTTAACACCAATAGATGCAGTAAAATTTGCATCAGCTTATGGTACTTGGCTAAAACAACAACGCGACAAAAAGGATTATAAAGTGGTCGTTGGTCGTGACGCACGTTTATCTGGAGACATGATTCAAAACTTGGTAATGAATACATTAGTAGGATTAGGTATTCAAGTTGTGGACTTAGGTTTATCAACAACACCAACAGTTGAGATTGCTGTGCCAATGGAACATGCAGATGGTGGGATAATATTGACTGCCAGTCATAATCCAAAACAATGGAATGCTTTAAAATTATTAAATGCTAAAGGTGAATTTTTAGATGGTGCAGAAGGACAGAAAATTTTAGAGATTGCAGAGTCTGATAGCATGACTTTTGCTGAAGTTGATGATTTAGGAGAGATTACAAAAAATGATGCTTATATAGACATACATATTGATGAGGTTTTAGAATTGGAATATGTAAACCAAAAAGCAATAGAAAACGCAAATTTTAAAGTAGTTGTGGATGGTGTAAATAGTACAGGAGGAATTGCAATACCTTTATTGTTGGAGCGTTTAGGTGTTGAGGCAGTAAAATTATATTGTGATCCAACAGGTCATTTTCCGCATAATCCAGAACCGTTAAAAGAGCATTTAGGAGATTTATCTAACGAAGTTAAAAAGCATAATGCCGATTTTGGAATTGTTGTCGATCCAGATGTTGATCGCTTAGCTTTTATGGATGAAAATGGCGAAATGTTTGGTGAAGAGTACACTTTAGTTGCATGTGCTGACTGGGTTTTAAGTCAAAATCCAGGTAATACGGTAAGCAACATGAGCTCAACCAGAGCGTTGCGTGATGTGACTGAAAAACATGGAGGTACATATGAAGCTTCTGCAGTTGGAGAGGTTAATGTAGTTACTTTAATGAAAAAAAATAATGCAGTTATTGGAGGAGAAGGTAATGGCGGAATTATATATCCAGATTCACATTATGGACGTGATGCATTAGTTGGTGTTGCTTTATTTTTAAGTTTGTTAGCCGAAAGAAAATTAAGTGTTAGTGAACTTAGAAAAACTTACACAAGCTATTTTATGAGTAAGAAAAAAATAGAATTAACGCCAACTTTGGATGTTGATGCTATTTTAAAAGCAATGGAAGATAAATACAGCAATGAAAATTTAACAACCATTGATGGTGTTAAAATAGACTTTGCAGAAAGTTGGGCACACTTACGAAAAAGTAACACAGAGCCAATAATTAGAATTTACACAGAAGCTAAAAGCCAAACAGAAGCAGATAGTCTAGCAGATAAAATTATTTCAGAAATCAAGGAAATTGCTAATATTTAGTATTTTTATTTAACAAGTAGTTAGTTATGCACGTTACAAAAGCCCAAAGAACGGAGAAATCAGAATTAGAAGCTTATTTTTCTAAATTTAGACAGCATATTGTAGGTATAAATCAAGAGTTTGAATCGCCTTATGGATTACAAAAAATGGTCTATACAGATTGGACAGCTTCTGGACGTTTATATAGACCAATTGAAGATAAACTATTAAATCAATTTGGACCTTTTGTAGCTAATACACATACCGAAACTACTGTCTCTGGAACAGCCATGACAAACGCCTATCATAAAGCTAGGCAGATTATTAAAGGACACGTTAATACTAATGCAGACGACGTTTTAATTGTAGCAGGAAACGGAATGACAAGTGTAGTCAATAAGTTTCAGCGTATTTTAGGATTAAAAATTCCAGAAAACTTAAAAAGATTTACAACTATTCCTGACGAGATTCGTCCTGTGGTATTTGTAACACATATGGAGCATCACTCTAATCACACATCTTGGTTAGAAACTATGGCTAAAGTGGAGGTTATTCCTGCAGGAGAAGATGGGTTATTTAGCTTGAGTAATCTTGAAATATTATTAGAACAATATAAAGATTGCCCACTTAAAATAGCTTCAGTAATAGGAGGAAGTAATGTCACAGGAATTGAGACGCCTTACCATCAAATTGCAAAATTAATGCATAAAAATGGAGGTGTATGCTTTGTGGATTTTGCATGTTCTGCACCTTACGTAAATATTAATATGCATCCAGAAGATGAAGACGAAGCTTTAGATGCTATATTCTTTTCGCCTCACAAATTTTTAGGAGGTCCTGGTACTTCTGGTGTTTTAGTTTTTAATAAAAAACTATATAAAAACATGATACCTGATTGTCCAGGAGGAGGTACTGTTAGTTGGACAAATCCTTGGGGAGAACATAAATATATTGACAATATAGAAGATCGAGAAGATGGTGGTACTCCAGGTTTTTTACAAACTATAAAGACTGCTTTGGCCATAAAGTTAAAGGAGCAAATGGGAGTAAAAAATATGTTAGATAGAGAGCATGAGTTGCTAAACCAAGTATTTTCTAACTTGGATCATGTAGATAATATTAAAATATTAGCAGGAGATCAAAAAAAACGATTAGGAGTGGTTTCCTTTTACATCGATAATTTACATTTTAATTTAGGCGTAAAATTATTAAACGACAAATTCGGAATTCAAACACGTGGTGGTTGTAGTTGTGCAGGTACTTATGGCCATTATTTATTACATGTAGACCAAGAGCAATCACATAGTTTGGTTAATGAGATATCATTAGGTGATTTAATTCGTAAACCAGGTTGGATACGTATGTCAATACACCCAACAACAACCTGTAATGAAATAGATTATGTGTGTGAAAGTTTAATAGCTTTAGCAGAAAACCATGAAGAATGGGCTAAAGACTATGAATACAATAAAGCAAATAACGAGTTTATCCATAAAACGTTTGTGCCTAAAAACGATGTAAGAGTCAATGATTGGTTTCAGCTTTAATTAAAAAACGAATAAGATATACTAAAATTAATCAGTTTGTCGTTAAAAAAAACACTCACAACTTTAAAAATTGTGAGTGTTTTTTTTATTTAAAATCCTCAGGAGTTTTATCACGATGTTTCCATCGTTTATGTGTCCATAAATAATATTGAGGTGCTTCGTGTATTTGTTTTTCTACTAATTTAAAAAAAGCATCAGTAATCTCGTAGTCTTTAAAGTCGTTTGGGTTTTCAGCTAGAGTTGTAAAAGTGGTTTGGTAGTAACCTCTTTTAATTCGTTTTACAGCAAAATATACAACAGCCATATCCAATTGCTTAGCTAAAAGTTCGGCTCCTGTATGAGCAGGTACGTTAATACCCATAAATTCTAACCAATGGTGAGCTTTCCAAGGTTTTGGGCTTTGGTCAGATACAAAACCATTAATAGTTAATTCACCATTATTTTTTGCACGTAGTAAGGTGCTAAAGGTTTCTTTGGTGGTAATTAAATGAGAATTATATTTGGCTCTAATACGTTTAACTAGTTTGTCAAAATATTTATTTTCTAACTTTTTATATACTGCATAACCTTTGTGATTTACATGGTTTTGTAATATAAAAATCCATTCCCAACTTCCATAGTGCGCACACATTAACACAATACTTTTATTAGATTTACTGTATTGATTAACTTCTTCAATGTTAGGAAAAGTCATGCGTTTCATCATTTGCTTTTCTGTAATAGTTAAAGACTTAATAGCCTCTACAACCATATCACATAAGTGATGATAGAATTTTTTTCTTATGTCTTTAATTTCGTCCTCAGACTTATCAGGGAAAACTAGGTTTAAATTCTCTTTAACCGTTTTTTTTCTGTAGCCAATGATGTAATAGATTAAAAAATATAAACCATCAGAAAATGCATATAAAAGCCTAAACGGAAGTATAGAAATTAACCATAAAAAAGGATAAATTAAAATATAAGCTAATAATTGCATGAATACTTGTTAATTTTGCGAGAGCAAATATATGCTATATTTGATATAAAGTTAAACTAGACAATGGGTAATTTAAATTTAATAACTATAATAATAATTGCAGCTAATGTTATTATCTCTTACAAAGGGTTTGAAGATTATAGTTTTTTTGAAAAATATAAATTTAATGTTGGTGCTATAAAAAGAGGTGAACAGTTTAGAATATTTAGTTCTGGATTTTTACATGTTAATCCACAGCACTTGCTGTTTAACATGATTACGCTTTACTTTTTTGCTTGGTTGGTCATTGCTAGGATTGGCGAAACTAAATTTATAATCATCTATTTAGTTAGTTTAGTAGCAGGAAGTTTACTGTCTTTGGTGTTTAATAAAGACAATTACCATTACAGTGCAGTTGGAGCTAGTGGAGCAGTAATGGGTGTTATTTATTCTGCTATTTTGTTTGATCCTTGGATGGAAATTAATTTTATAATTCCAGGTTGGGTTTTTGGTATAGGATATTTATTGTATTCTATTTACGGAATGAAAAAACAGATAGGTAACATTGGCCACGATGCCCATTTTGGAGGTGCTGTAGGAGGTTACGTTACAACACTTATTATTGCACCTTGGTTGTTACAGACTGACTTGACAATGGTGTTGGTTTTAGCTATACCAATTGTAGTATTATTTGTTATGCAAAAATTAGGTAAAATTTAGTTAGTTAAAATTTCTGCAATCTTATCTTCTAAAGCTTTTCCGCGTAAGTTTTTAGCAATAATTTTTCCATCACCATCTAAAATGTATGTAGCAGGAATAGATCTTACACCATATGCTACAGCGATTGGTTCTTGCCATCCCTCTAAACTAGAGACGTGTTTCCAGGTTAATTGGTCTTGTGCAATTGCTTTTAACCAACGGTCTTCTTGTCCTTTTTTATCTAGAGATATTCCAACAATTTCTAAACCTTTGTCGTGGTATTGATTGTACATTCTAACTACATTTGGGTTTTCGCGTCTGCAAGGACCACACCAGCTAGCCCAAAATCCAATACAATTACTTTAGCGTCAACATCATTTAAAGATAGGTCTTTGCCTTCAGGAGTTTTGGATGTAAATGTTGGAGCATAATCACCAATTTCGGTACCAAAAACAAGTGGTTTTGAAGGTTCTTGTTTACAAGAAAAACTTAATGTTGCAACTAGTAAAAGTAGTATGTATGGTTTCATGATTTAAATATTTCTTACAAATATAAAATATATAAATTGAATATTTTATGTCTATTTTTGCATTATGATTTATAACGATACAATTGTAGCATTAGCAACCGCTTCAGGATCAGGAGCAGTAGCCATTATTAGGTTATCTGGTAAGGATGCTATAGCTATTGCAGACCGCAGTTTTGAGTCTGTAAAAAGTAATAAAACACTTTTAAACCAAAAAACACATACCATACATTTAGGGCATATTGTTGATGACAAGCGTACTATAGATCAAGTTTTGGTTTCGGTTTTTAAAAATCCAAACTCGTATACAGGTGAAGACGTTGTAGAGGTGTCTTGTCATGGTTCTATTTATATTCAGCAAGAAATTATTCAATTATTTTTAAGAAATGGTTGTAGAATGGCTAATGCTGGAGAGTTTACTTTACGTTCATTTTTAAATGGGAAATTAGATTTAAGTCAAGCAGAAGCTGTGGCAGATTTAATTTCTAGTGATAATGAAGCGTCACATCAAATTGCGATGCAACAAATGCGTGGTGGTTTTTCTAGCGAAATAGCTAAATTAAGAGCAGAATTAATGAATTTTGCTTCGTTAATAGAATTAGAATTAGATTTTGCAGAAGAGGATGTGGAGTTTGCAGATCGTACGCAGTTTCAGGCTTTAGTTGAAAAAATCACCTTTGTTTTAAAACGATTGATAGACAGTTTTGCTGTAGGAAATGTTATTAAAAACGGAATTCCTGTTGCTATTGTAGGAGAACCAAATGTAGGAAAGTCAACCCTTTTAAATGCGCTTTTAAATGAAGAAAGAGCAATTGTAAGCGATATTGCTGGTACAACTAGAGATACTATTGAAGACGAGTTAGTTATTGATGGTATAGGCTTTAGATTTATTGATACTGCAGGAATTAGAGAAACTAAGGATGTTGTTGAAAGTATCGGAATAAAGAAAACCTTTGAAAAAATGGAACAAGCCCAAGTGGTTGTGCTTCTATTTTCTGCAGAAGAGTTTAAAACAGAAAGTAAAAGACTTAAGGTAGAAATCGAAAAAATTAAAAATAGATTTCCATTAAAGCCACTTTTGATTATTGCCAATAAAGTTGATACTTTAAATTCGGAAGAATTAGATCGACTAAAGCTTCAGTTTGAAAATGTCCATTTACTATCCGCAAAATCTGGTCTTGGTGTAGAGGAGTTAAAAGCAAAACTTATTGGTTTTGTAAACACAGGAGCACTTCGTAATAACGAAACAATTGTTACTAATACAAGGCATTATGACTCATTATTAAAAGCTTTTGAAGAAATACAGAAAGTAAAATATGGTTTAGAGTCTGGTTTGTCTGGTGATTTATTGGCAATAGATATTAGACAAGCGCTGTACCATTTTGGCGAAATTACTGGTGAAATCACTAGTGATGATTTACTAGGTAATATTTTTGCTAATTTCTGTATTGGCAAATAAATGGCTAAAAAATACTAAAAACACAATTTCTAAAAATGACAATTAACCAACTTCCAGGAACCTATAATATAATTGGTAGTAATCAAGATGTGGAAGGTGTAACCTATAAAGGTCAATTAAGCCTGACCTTAGACCAAAACAATCGAGTAGTAGCTAAATGGTTAATTAATAATAGTCAGGAACAGTTTGGTACAGGTTTTTTTAAAGATAATATTCTTGTTATAAATTTTAATTATAAAGGAGAAGATGACGCAATTTATAAAGGTGTTGTTGTTTATAAGTGTATTACTAACGATATATTAGAGGGATTTTGGTCTGAAAAACATGGTAATCCTTTGTTTTTAGGTCAAGAACGATGCTTTAGAATAGTAACCAACAACCAATTAGTAAATTAAGTAGGTTGTTATTAGGTTAAGTTTTTATTGTTGCACTTCAAATTCGGTAATAATTTAAACACCTGTAAATCAATAATTTAAAATTATTGTTGTAGTTCGTATTTGGTGCTTGTTATCTCTTGTTTTTAGTAAGATTGCAAAAAAATATTCGTGGTTTTAAATAAATTCATTTATCTTTTAAGTGTAAATTGTTGATTTTTAATTTTTAATTAATCAATGGATTGTCATATAATGTTTTAAGAGTAACAATATGTTTTTATGAGCGATACAAACACTAAATTAGTAGAACAATTACAGCATCTATATGGATTTTCTGATAATTTTATAGAGTCGCTTCAAGATGGATTAATAATAATAACGCCTAAAGGCGAAATTGTTTTAATAAATGATGCCTTATGTCGTTTAACAGGTTATGATAAAACAGAATTGGCAGGAGCCTTATTACCTTTCCCTTTTTGGCCTCCAGAGCTACATGACGATTATAAATTGCTTTTTAATAAGCTTTCAAAAGAACATGTTAAACGAGAATTTAAAGTTATTTACATGCACAAAAACGGGAAACGCTTTCCTGTTACTGTCTTTTTTGCAAGCATTAAAAACAATCAAGATAAGGTCATAGCCTATATTGGCTTTATTCAAAATATAGAAGGTGTTGATTATAAAACATTAAATAATCAATCTGATAATCAAGAAGTTTTTAAAATTTTGAATTATAGAAAAAAATATTTAGACTTAGTACTAGAGCGAAAAATAAATCAACAATTACAAATCACTTTAAATAATATATCTGATGGATTTGTCACTTTAGACGAAGATTTATGTTACACCTACATTAATGATAAAGCAATAGAATTAATAGGTAAAAAAGGAGTGGATTTAATTGGCGAAAACATATGGAAAGCATTTCCAGAGATCATAGGACACCCTTTTTACAAAACATGTTGCAAGGCACTTGAAACCCAAACAACACAATATTTTAGAGGACATTTTAAGCCTTATGAAAAATGGTATGATTGCCGATTTTATCCAACAGCTAAAGGAGGTGTAACTATTTATTTTCTAGATATTTCTGATCAAGAAAAAACAGAAGAATTATTATCTGAAAGCAAGAACGATTTAAATGCAATAATTAATAACATTGGTGATCCATTATTTGTAAAAGATGACCAAAGCTGTTTAATTTTAGTAAATGATGCCTTTTGTAAAATGTTTGATACTAATAGGGAATTTGTAATTGGTAAAACATTAGCCGAAGACGTAACAGAACAAGAGCGAGAAGCTTTTTTAAAAGTAGATAAAGAAGTTTTAAAAACGGGAATTGAAAACATAAGTGAGGAAACCCTTACAGTTAAAAATAGTGATACTAGAACTATTTCTACAAGAAAAACAAGATATGTTGATACAAATGGAAGTAAATTTATAATTGGTACGATTAGGGATATTACTAATCGTAAAAAAACAGAAGTAGAATTAGATTTATATAGACATCAATTAGAAGAGCTTGTTAATAGTAGGACAGAAGAGATAAATATCAAAAATGCCGAATTACAACGTATGAATAAATTGTTTATTGGACGAGAATTAAAAATGAAAGAACTAAAAAACAGAATTGGTAAACTAAAAGAGGAAAACGATAACTTAACTAAATAGTGATATTTTAACTGTATTGATTCTTAATTATATATGAAGCGTACCCCATTTTATTCAATATTAAAAAAACCGTTAGTTGCTGGTTTTGTAACGTTTGCATTATTATTGTTTTTAACACAATATATAACGTTTCAAAAATATTACATCAACGAAAATAATCAGAAAAAAGAAATTACTAATCAAGTAAATTTAATTAAAGAAAAATTACAATCTTTAGTTATGTTCAGTTATTCAGCAACTAAATCTCTTGCATATATAGTAGAAAGAAACGGAATTCCTGATGATTTTGATGATATAGCTGTAGAGTTGTTAAATCGTAGTAAATATTTTGATGTTGTAGAGTTAGTAGATAGTCAAGGATTTATAACCCATGTCTATCCATTAAAAGATAATGAAGTTATTGGGTTTAATATTATAGATAGTAAGGAGGCTAGTAGTGGTGCTTTAGCAACAATTAAAAGAAACGATTTTTTTATAGCAGGACCAGTTAACCTTAAACAAGGAGGTGTTGGAATGGTCAGTCGTCAACCAATTATTATCGATTATAAATTTGCTGGGTTTTCTGCGGTGGTTACTAAATTATCAACTTTTTTTAAAGATTTAAATATAGATCCTTCCAATAATAAGCAATACATCTATCAATTATCTAGAGTAAACCAAAAGACAGGAGAAGAGGACTATTTTTTAGATAATGATGTTTCTGGTTACAAAGCGTATGCTGTGCCAATAGAGATGACATTTGGCGAGTGGAAGCTATATGTAATTCCCACAAAACACGATTTTAATACAGCAATTATTTTTGCTATCGTCGGGTTTTTATTAACACTATTAAGCAGTTTTGGCGTTTGGTACTTTGCAGGACGTTCAGAACGCATTCATAAATTAATTAACATCGAGCTTAAAAAGCAGAAGTCACAATTAACTAAAGTTTATCAAACTAGTAGGAAACAAATTAAAAAAAGTGAGTCTAACCTAAATAAAGCCCAACGTATAGCCAAACTAGGTAATTGGGAGCTTTGCCTAGAATCTAGCAAGCTTACTTGGTCTAAACAAATGTTTAGAATTTTTAAAAAAATCCAAAACACTTTAAAGTTTCACATCAAGCAATGTTGGATATTATACATCCAGAAGACAGGGATTTTGTGTCCAAAACATATTCTGACTCACTAATAAATAAAGTACCATATCGTATCACTTACCGCTTAAAATTAGAGGACGATCAAATTAAATATATAGATGAACAATGCGAAACTATTTTTGATGAAAACCAAGTTGCCGAAAAATCGTTTGGAATAATTCAAGATGTCACAGCGCGAATAAAAAATGAAGAAGTGCTTAAAAAACGCGAACTACTTTATCGTAGTTTAACCTCAAACGCTCCAATTGCAATATTTAACATAAATCATAAAGGCGAGTGTACCTATGTAAACGAACATTGGATTAAATTATCAGGTATTAGTTTTGAAGACGCTATGGGTCAAGGTTGGTTAGAAGCTTTTCATCCAGAGGATAAAAAAAAGGTGATTGCAGAATGGGAAAAGGCAATGTCAACAAATATCAAATTTAAAACAGATCTTAGATTTAAAGATAATACAGGTAAAATCACATTTTTGACCGTAAAGGCTACAAAGCTTTTAGATGAAGAAAATAATGTTTTTGGATATATTGGTATAGCCTCAGACATTACAGAAAGAATAAATAATGAGAAAGAATTATTAAAATATAAAAACAATTTAGAAGAGTTAGTTAACGTCAGGACAGAAGAGCTTAATGACAGTAAAGATGCTTTACTAAACCTTCTTGAGGATCTAAATTTTCAATCCTTAGAGTTAGAAAAAGAAAAAGCTAAAGCACAATCTGCAGATTTAATGAAATCCGCATTTTTAGCCACAATGTCGCATGAGTTAAGGACACCAATGAACTCTATTATAGGATTTACAGGTATTTTACTAAAAGAGTTAGCTGGTCCATTAAATCCAGAACAAAAAAAGCAAATTAAAATGGTTAAAAATAGTGGAGAGCATCTACTAGGTTTAATTAACGATATTTTAGATATTTCTAAAATTGAAGCAGGTAAATTAAAAGTGACTTATAATAATTTTGATTACTTAGCTTCATTAGAAAATACAATTAACTTTTTACAGCCTCAAGCTTCAGCAAAAGGAATTACTATTTTACCTCAAATTTCAACCTTAGATATCGTTTTAAATAGTGATGAGGTCAGAGTGGAACAAGTATTATTAAACCTAATGTCTAACGCTATAAAGTTTTCAAAAAAAGGAACCATAACAGTTAAAGTAGATATAAAAGACAATAATCTTATTACACAAGTTATCGATCAAGGTATTGGAATACATAAAAATGACATCAAAAAACTGTTTGTGCCATTTACTCAGTTAGAAGGTGGTTTGGATAGACACCATGAAGGCACAGGTCTGGGTTTATCAATTAGTAAAAACTTAATTGAAAAACTAGGAGGTACAATATCTGTAGAAAGCACCTTAGGAGAAGGTAGTAATTTCACCTTTTCACTACCATTAATGCCTTCTGGTAGTAAATAATACTGTCAAAAATTATTTTAAATACTAAAAAATAATATATTTATAAAGCTATTACCATTCTTAATCATCAAAGCCCATGATGCCTACTATTTTAATAATTGAAGATAACAAGCAAAACATGTATATGTTATCTTATTTACTTGAAAAAAATCAATACCAAGTCTTAAAAGCTTACAATGGATCTGAAGGATTAAAATTAGCAAACATAAATAATCCAGAAATAATATTGGTAGACATACAGTTGCCAGACATGGATGGTTATGCAATATGTGAGCAGCTAAGAAATAGTGATTTACCAAAAAATACCACAATCATAGCAGTAACCTCATATGCAATGGAAGGTGATAAAGAAAAAGCGATGCAAGTAGGAGCGGATGGTTATATAGAAAAACCCATAAATCCAGATACATTTATAAAACAAATGCAAGAAATGTATCTTGCAAAAAAACAGAAATAAATAGGTATGAAAACAATTTTGATAGTAGATGATGTTTTTGAAAATCTATATTTATTAAGGGTAATTCTTATACAAGCAGGATATAATGTGGTAGAAGCTAATGACGGTAAAGAAGCATTAGATAAATTAACCGAAAATAGGATAGACTTAATAATTTCGGACATATTAATGCCAGTAATGGATGGTTACATGTTTTGTCAAGCTTGTAAAAAAGATGAAAAATTAAAAGATATCCCATTTGTATTTTATACCTCTACGTATACTGAAAAGGTAGATGAAGACTTTGCATTAAAATTAGGTGCAGCACGCTTTTTAAGAAAACCAACAGATCCAGACCACATAATAGCTTTAATAAAAAGACTATTGGATACGTCAAACCCAAAAAATAAAGCAAAAAATAATACCGAGTTTACAGAAGAAGAAGTTTTAAAACTATATAGCAAACGACTAATAAGTAAATTAGAACAAAAAAATTTAGAATTAGAAAAAGAAATAACTGAGCGTAACAAAATAGAGTTAAAACTAACTAATGAAAACGCAATATTAGATTTAATTGCCAATAACACCTCAATTAAAAAGGTGTTTAATCACATTATACATAACTACCAATCCTTACGTCCAGAATTTTATTTATCCATTAGTTTACTTGAAGATGATAAGGAGCATTTAAGGCTAATTTCTGCACCAAACTTGCCAAAAGACTACTGTGCTACGATTAAAAATTTAAAAATTGGCGAGAATGTTGGATCTTGTGGTACGTCTGCATATTTAAAAAAGCCCATTATAGTATCAGATATTACTACAGACCCACTTTGGAAAGACTACCAACACTTAACAGTTGGTTTTGATTTAAAATCGTGTTGGTCAATTCCAATACTTTCTGAGAAAAATGAGGTTTTTGGTACCTTTGCAATTTATAGTAGCAGTGTAAAAACTCCGACTTTTGAAAACATAAGAGAATTAAACTCTGCAGTAAGCTTAGCAAAAATGGCTATCGTAAAGTTTAAAATGGCTGAAGAAGTAAAGAAAAAAGAAGAGTCTTATGAGTCTTTAGTAGAGCAAGCCACAGATGCAATCCTGACCTATACCTATGATGGTGTTATTCATAACTTTAATGAGACAACCTACACAACATTAGGGTATACTAAAAAAGAGTTTTTAAAATTAAAAATTCAAGATTTTATTATTGGAGATGTTATTCAAAATGATATTGTAAGAGACGCAATACTTAAAGGCGAAGCTATTATTTTTGATAGACAACTAATGTGTAAAGATCAAACAATAATAGATGTTGAGATTTCTGCAAAACTTCAAAAAGATGGCAAAGTTCTAGCTATAGTTCGTGATGTCTCTGAACGTAAAAAAGCAGAAGCCAAATTATTAGAAAGCGAATATAATTTAAAGCAATCTCAAATAGTTGCTAATTTGGGGTCGTATGTTGTTGACTTAACAACAATGACTTGGGAAGGCACTGAGGTTTTGTATCAAATTATAGGCATTGATGAGTCCTATATTAAAACAATAGACAGTTGGGTTGATCTAATTCATACTGAAGATAAAGTAGAAGTGTTAAACTATTTTGATAGCTGTGTAAAAAACAATACACGATTTAATAAGGAGTATCGCCTTATCCAATTTAATTCCAAAAAGGAAATTTGGGTACAAGGTATAGGTGAATTGTTATTTGATGACGATTCCAACCCTATCAAAATGATAGGGACCATGCAAGATATTACTGAGCGTAAAGCAGTAGAATTAAAACTTCAGAAAAATGAAAAATCATTACTAGAAGCTCAAAAAATAGCAAAAATTGGAAGTTACTATTTAGATTTAGAAACCAGTTTAGCTCATGCCTCAATAACCTTTAAAGAGATTGCTGGTTTAGAGCAAGAGTATACCATTTCTCGAAAATTATGGAAGGATATCACACACCCAGAAGATGCTCAAAAAAATAGTGCTGAGATTGAAAAATGTATAAGAACAGGACAAGAGTTTGATTTGGAATATAGGATTTATTCTAAAACCGATAATAAATTAAAATGGATACACGGTTTAGGAGAAGTGTCTTATCATAACGGTAAAGCAAAAAGCTTTTTTGGAACCATCCAAGATATAACAGAGCGTAAAACAGCCGAAATCAAAATTCAAGAAAGTGAACAATCACTATCAACAGCTCAAAAAATAGCCAAAATAGGAAGTTTTAACCTTGACTTAATAAACTTAATCGCTAAAACTTCGGATACTTTTAATGAAATAGTTGAATATGAAACGGACAAAAAAATATCATTTGATTTTTGGAAAAATATAGTGCATCCTGATGACAGAGCAATAATAAAAGACGCAGTAATAGAAAGTGAAAAATTAAATAAAAAGTTTGATTTAGAGTATAGAATTATTAGTACCAAATCTAAACAAGTTAAATGGATTCATGGTTTGGGAGAAATTTTTTACGTGGATGATATTCCATCAAGCTTTGTTGGAACAATCCAAGATATAACCGACCGTAAAAAAGCAGAAATAGATTTAAAAATAGCAAACGATTTTACTGAAAGTCTTGTAATGTCAATGCAAGAAGGTTTGCTAATGGTTAATCTTGATGGTACTATCATGAAGGTTAATGAGTCATTATGTGATCTATTAGGATATGCCGAAGCGGAACTTCTTGGCATGGATTTACCTTATCCTTTCGCAAGGTCAGAGGATTATGAGCTCATGATGGAGATTAAAGGTAAAGTAGCTAAAGGCGAAGCACCTTCATTTCAACTAGAATTTATTAGAAAAAATGGAACCAGATTTATAGCGTCGTTTTTAGCAGGTATTATTTATAATAACCAAAATGAAGTTATTGCAATATTTGCTACTATAAAAGACATCTCTGAAGACCTAAAAATAAAAGAAACTTTAAAACAAATCGCTTTAAAATCCACGCAGAAAAAAGATGTTATATTAAAATTAGCAAGTCTTATTGGTGAAGATTTAGAGGCATCCTTAAAAAAGATTGCTATTACATCTGCAGAAGCTTTGCAAGCAGATTTAGTAACCATTTGGAAGTATAAAACAGATAAAACAGAGTTAGTCAGTAAATTGTTTTACAATGCAGAAGATAAAATATTTGATAGTGAAGGTTTATTAATTAAAAAAGAAAGTTTCCCCAATTACTTTAAAGCTTTTGAAGACAAAACTAGTATTAATATTAGCAATGTAGGAGCTAATCCTATTACAAAAGCTTTTGCTAAACAATTTTTTGAGCCTCTTAATATTTCTTCAAGAATTGATGTTGTAATTTATGGTCAGAATGAACATTACGGTATTTTAAGTTTTGAAACTAAAGCCACTAATAGAACCTTTAATGCAGACGAAGAGAGTTTTGTAACGTCCATTGCTAGTATAATTTCTTTAATGGTAGAAAGTACGGAACGTAAAATTGCTGAAAATAAAATAGCTCTAGCCAATGAAAAACTATTAGAAGTTAATAAAGAGTTAAACGTTTTAAGAAACCAATTAGAGCAAGAAAACGTCTATTTACGTAACGAGCTTGACCTGGTTTTTAACTTTGAAGAAATGGTTTATGGTAGTGTAGAATTTAGTAATGTGTTAAACGAAATAGAAAAAGTCGCACCTACTAATGCTACAGTATTATTATTAGGAGAATCTGGTACAGGTAAAGAGTTGTTGGCTAGAGCTGTACATAATATAAGTAACAGAAACAGCAAGCCATTAATTAAAGTTAATTGTTCTGCAATACCAAGAGAGTTAATTGAAAGCGAATTGTTTGGTCACAAAAAAGGGTCGTTTACTGGAGCCTTTAGTGACAAAATTGGTAAGTTTGAACTTGCGGATGGTGGTACATTATTTTTAGATGAAATTGGAGAACTACCATTAGACATGCAACCTAAAATTTTAAGATTTTTACAAGAAGGAGAAATTGAAGTCGTTGGTGGATTGGGTTCTAAAAAATTAGATGTACGCGTTATTGCAGCAACCAATAGAAACTTATTAGCAGAGATAGAGAAAAAGCAATTTAGAGAAGATTTATACTTTAGATTAAATGTATTTCCAATTGCGGTTCCAGCCTTAAGAGATCGTAAGGATGATATTCCATTGTTAGTAGAGCATTTTGTAGATAAATTTGGTAAAACTTATGAAAAACAGATCAAATATATATCTGATGATGCGATGTCTCAACTTAAAGCTTACAATTGGCCTGGAAATATTAGAGAGCTTGAAAACTTAATTGAGCGTGCATTAATACTATCTAACAGCGATACTTTAATTATTCCTGGTTTTGAAACCACTAATCAAAAATCTAAGCAACGCATTAACAGTGTAGACCTAAATTTAGATACAGTTTTACGCAATCATATCTTACAAGTCTTAGAAGATTGTAAATGGAAAATTAGTGGATCTAACAGTGCTTCTGAAGCATTAGGATTAAAACCTAGCACATTACGCGATAAAATGAACAAATTAGGGATAGTTAAGCCTAATTAAAATTAACGGTATTCCGTGAGTTGCCTGTTTACACAAAAGTAAAACACGGAATACCGACACTTTATTTATTAGTAATAAATCTTTGAAAAATTATAAAACACTGTAAATCAGTGTTTTGTAATTTTTTTGCTCAAATATTATTTGTGGCATCCGTATTGGTTTAAACTTTACAAATCAATAGTTATGGAGGGTGATAAATTAATTGAAAATTTCAAGTTTTGGGTAGATCAAGATGTGATCTATTGCCAAATTTTGAATGATTTAACTGATTTAGATGATAATAAAATAAAAGATATCGAGCACATTTTTTTAAATAAAATATTTATGCTTTCTAAAGATGTGCACATGCCAATTTTAATTGACCTAAAAGAGTTAAATTTTTCAAACGCTATTAAGGTATTTACGTTTTTATCAAAAAATACATTAATTAAATCTTTAGTGTTGTCTAAAACATTTTTAGTTAACTCCTTTAAACTAAAAATGCTATTAAACATTCAAAGTTTTATTTGTAATCCTGCACTTCCTGATGTAATTTTTAAATGTAATAAGTCGGCAATACAGTATTGCATAGAGGATAACCGAACGTATAACTCATTAAACTAAAAATAACATGAAAAACATCCAAACAGTAGGACATGCAAAATTTTGGAAAGATGATAATAATATTATAAATCTTAAATTTAATAGTATTGAGGACTATTACATTTTTGATTTAACTGCAGCTAAAAAATATGTAAGCGTAATAAAGGACCTGTGTAACGGTAGACCAATGTCTTTTATAATAGACTTAAGAGGGTTTCATGGCACATTCTCTACAGAGGCTGCAAACTTTATAGCTAAATCTAGTGACTTAATTAAATTAAGAATTTCTGAAGCATTTATATTAAATTCAATAGGAACCAAATTATTAATAGCTTCTTATAAAAGAATATACGATCCCTTAACACCACACATAACTTGTAATGATATTGAGACAGCAACGCAATATTGTATTGAAAATATTGAATTATACGATAAAGATAGCTGATGTAAAACAAACTAACAATAACTAACTATTTTTTACTAATCCCTTACTAATCCCCAAACCTACTACTTATGAGAAAAAAATATGTTCTATCTCATTGTCTAATTATTTTTAACCTACTATGTGTTTATTCGCAAATTGTAAACGAAGGTGTTTTGCAAATTTCGAATGCAACAGATGTGTATTTTGAAAATGAATATACAAACAAAGTTAGTGCTACGCTAAGTACTAACGGTAACCTATACCTAAACAATAGTTTTATAAATAATGGAGTAACAACGTCCACTTCAGGGACAACCTATTTTAAAAGCAATACAAACCCATTATTAAGTATTTCTGGATCTTCAAATACAATCAACTTTAATAATCTAGAAGTAGATATTACAGCTGCAAATACTAAAGGATTGTCTGTTTCGGATGGATTTTTATTAAACATTTCTAATGGACTAAATTTGGTAAATGGTGATGTAAGACTAAATGGAGAGTCGCAATTAATACAATCGCACGTTGGATTAGACGCTAATGCAGTTTCCTCAGGAAAAATATTAGTGGATCAACAAGGGTATGCTTCGGCTTATAAATATAATTATTGGACGTCACCTATTAATAATGGCGGAACGTTTTCATTATTATCAGGTATGTATGATGGCACAGATGCTAACATTAATCCTTTTGCACCTTCACAAATAGCATTTATTTCTGGTTCTCCTTATAACGGTTTACCTGCAATCACTGATGTTTCAGGAGAAGTAACAACTCCATTATCCTTAAGTACAATGTGGTTATACAAGTACATACAAGGATCTGGATCTTATTATGACTGGGTAGCGTTAGATCAAAACAGTGCATTAAATCCAGGAGAGGGTTTCTCCATGAAAGGTTCTGGAGCTTCAGGAGCTGATCAAAATTACGTGTTTTATGGTGCGCCTAATAATGGAGAGTATACATTTTCTATTAATGCAGGAGAGGAGTCTTTAATAGGTAATCCATATCCATCTGCTTTAGATACAAATAAGTTTATTTTGGATAACGCTACGGTATTTGATGCATTATACTTTTGGGTTGATGGTGGATCAACATCACATATTTTATCTAATTATTTAGGTGGTTATGCTATTAGAAATTTAACAGGAGGAACTCCACCTTCAGTGTTTTCTACTTTAATAGGAGGATTGGGTTCTGCAGGAAGTATAACTGTGCCAAAAAGATATGCACCAATTGGTCAAGGCTTTTTTATTAAAGCATACGCGTCAGGATCTATAGTGTTTAATAACTCTCAAAGGGACTTTAAAAAAGAGTCAGAAGGAGAGGCTATTTTTTATAGAAATCAAATTGATCAAACAGAAAATCAAGATCAATTTATACGATTAGGTTATGAAGATCCAGAAGGGTTTCATAGGCAATTACTTCTTGGTTTTTTACCAAATTCTACTGCAGATGTAAATTATAATCCAGGTTATGATGCATTACTTAAAATATGCAGAGATGATGAAATGTTTTTTGTAATTGAACAAGATTTAGATAAAAAATATGCAATTCAAGGGGTTGATGCTTTTAGCGATACTATGGAGTTTCCTTTAGGCATATTAATATCAGAAACAGGATTACATCAAATAATGATTGATGAGGTTGAAAATTTTCAACACACGATTTACTTAAAAGATAATATTCTAAATACAACACATAATTTATCTGATGCTAATTTTAATGTAAACCTGCCTATTGGTAATCACTTAGACAGATACTCTTTAGTATTTGTGCCTGAAAACTCATTATCAACAACGGATCAGACGTTGTCTAATCTTACGGTGTTTTATGATGGAAACAAAAATGTAGTAGTTAATAATAAGGACAGAATGCAACTTAAAAACATAGCGATATACAATGTTTTAGGGCAAGAAATTTTAAGGTTAAATGATAATATAAATAATTCCAACAGAGTGCAAATTCCTTTTAATCAAAGCCAAGGAATATATTTTGTAAAGGTTGTAACAACAACAGGTGAATTAACTCAAAAAATAATAAACTACTAATTATGAGTATATTAAAACTAAAAATCAGTATAGTGCTAA
Source organism: Olleya sp. KJ81-1 (assembly GCF_055808135.1). NCBI lineage: Bacteria > Pseudomonadati > Bacteroidota > Flavobacteriia > Flavobacteriales > Flavobacteriaceae > Olleya > Olleya sp. KJ81-1. Next base: position 462,648 of record NZ_CM147854.1, read on the forward strand.
TAGTAGTTTTTATTAGTGTAAATTTTCAGGCAGTAGCTCAAGTTGGGATCGGAACATTATCTCCGGATGCATCTGCTATGTTAGAGGTAAACTCAACAGAAAAAGGGATGTTAGCACCTAGAATGACCTCTGCGCAACGTATAGCAATTTCTAATCCAGCGGAAGGATTGTTAGTGTTTGATACAGATATTAATGTGTTTTACTTTTATGATGGCAATGTTTGGACAGCTTTAAAAGCAGAAATCAAACGTAGTAACTATAAGTTAGTTAAAGACATTACAGACTTAGCAGATGAATTAGTCTCAGGTGGAGGATCAAAATATGTATTAAACGAAAACTACTTGTACGAAATAAACGGAAATATCAACTTTGATTTTCCAGTCGATTTAAATGGTGCTTACGTTAGCGGTCGTGATACAGGTGAAGATGCATTAGTAAATAATTCTGGAGCAACTTTTTTTAGTGGCTCAAAAGGTGGACATTTTAAAGATATTGTCATTCGTGGTAATAACCAGCAAGTCTTTAATATTTCAGGATCTGGAACAGAAAATCTAATAGCCTACAGCTTAGTAATAGTAGGTGCTTCATCTGTGGGAACATTCAACAATTTAAATACTTTTTACTTTGAAGTTTTACAAGTATTAGGGACTGGAGATGGTATATCAGCTTCAAATATTTCTAATTATTATATGGATAAAGTCTTTTGGACAGACGGAAATAGTGGAACATTTTTGAAGTTTTCAGGTATATTTAGTAACTTACAAATAGCCAATGGTCGCGTAGTGGTAGATTCTGGTGAAACAGGAATAGATGTAAGCAGTAACCCAACTATTAATATTTCTGCATCTATTGCACAAGTAAGTTTTACAGGAGGTGGTAGTAGGTTAAAAGGCTACACAGAAAACACGTACGCAGGCTATAAATTTAATAGCAATTGGGATGTAGACGCAACAGGTTTACAATTAGAAACGGATGATGCCTCAATTGGAGATATACATTTAGAATCTCCTATTGGTAGTGGTTTTCAAACAGATTTTACATCAATAGGATCTGGAGTGCCAACAAAATTAGAAGGCTTATCTTATTCTAATAACTTATTTAGATTTAGTGCGCCAATCAACAATAGATTGGTTTATGATGGAGTAAAAACTAGAAGTTTTCAGATTTCTAGTAGCATTTCCTTCCAAGGTGATAATAACAGTTCCATCTATATTTTTTACATAGCAAAAAACGGAGTTGTTCAAAACGATTCAAAAGTATACAGACAAGTAGGTAGTAATAACGATGTAGGAGCTGTATCTGTTGTTGGGTCTGTAAAGTTAGATCAAGGCGATTATATAGAGGTCTGGGCCGAACGTTATTCTGGTGCAGGAAGTCTACTGTTGGTCTCTTTAAATTTAATAATTAAATAGTTCAACGCGCTACAAATTCAATAATTAAACCGATTTCATAAAATTTTAAAAACTATAAATTATGGATATTTCAAAACTAAAATTAATAACACTTACACTAGCATTATTTGCAGGTGTATCAAGTGTGGCTATTGCCCAAGTTGGTATTGGTACTGTAAACCCAGAAGTATCGTCAATGTTAGATATATCATCCACAGATAAAGGGATGTTAGCACCAAGAATGACCTCTGTGCAACGTATAGCAATTTCAAGTCCAGCTAATGGATTATTAGTATATGATACAACCGAAAATGCTTTTTATTTCTACAAATCTAGCGTTTGGTCTAAAATAGATTCAGCAAAACGAAGCATGCATAAATTAATTCAATCTGAAGCAGATTTAGCAGCAGAGCTTACAGCAGGAGGAGGATCGACTTATCTTTTATCTACAGATACGTTATACGAAATTAATGGTACAATTGCATTGTTGCATCCAATTGATTTAAATAACGCGTACATCGTTGGGTTTGATACAAACGAAGATGTATTATCTAAAGCTGGAGGAACAATGTTTGTTGGATCTACAGGAGGAAGTATCAAAGGGATTTCTTTGACAGCTCCAGGTGGTACTATTTTTAATTTATCGGGAGCAAATACACAAAATTTGATTTTTAGGGATTGTGTAGTGTATGGTTCTGGATCTATTGGTACTGTTAGTGGTTTTGGATTAGCATTTGTAAGTATTGTTCAGTTTGTTGGAAACGGAGCAGGTATCATATACAATAATATTACCAACTTATTATTAAGTAATATGGGATGGTTGTCTTCAAATTCTGGTACTTATGAAACATTTACAGGGACCTTTAATATTATTCAAAAACAAGGTGGTTTTTCAGAGGTTAATGGCTCTGCTATAGGGATTGATGTTTCTAGCAATCCTGCGGTAAGTAATGGTGTTTTAACAGGAGTTAGTTTTAGCGGTACAAGTACTCAATACATTAAGCGTTATGGCACTGGATCGTATACAGGGTTTAATTTTAATAATGCATGGACAGTTGATTGTCCTGGTATACCAGTGGAGTCAGATCAAGTAGCTTCTGGTAATATTTATTTTAATGGAGCAATTACCTCAGGATTTTTACAATCAGTATCAAATAATCTTGAATTTAATTTAAGTGGTAATGGATCTTCTAATTCAACAACAGCGGTTAATTTATTAAGAATGTCTTCTCCGCAAAATAATAGACTACAATATTTAGGTAAAAAAACAAGAACCTTTCAAGTTAGTGCTTCATTATCAGTAAGAGGTGATGGATCTATTGGAGATTATTATGGATTTTTTATTAAAAAAAATGGTGTCACGGGAACGACACTAGTAGAAACTAATACGCTTATGCGTGTAAATAACACCTCAGATATTAATAGTTTGTCTATTTCAGGAACAGTTGAGCTAGTGCCAGGTGATTATATTGAGATTTGGGGACAGCGATTAGTAGGATCTGGAAGTGATTCTATATCTGTATTTTCTTTAAACCTTAATATCAAGTAATTTATTAATAGTAGTTTTTTAGTTAAGTTAGTAAGGCCTTCTGTTAGTTTTAACAGAAGGTTTTATGTTGTTTGTAAATGTAATAACCAGCAATTTTAGGTCTAATATCGCTTAAGTAGTTGGTTTAAAAATTATTTTTTAATTAAATAATCAGGATAATTAATCCAAAAAAATATTGGCTTATCTTGCAGCGTTTTATTTGTAGTTATTACAAGTAATATAAAAAGTTATAAAAATGAATAATAATCGTAATAACGAGGATAAAGTCGCTCAAATTAATAAAGTAATAGATCATTACTTTGCGACTAATACAGATAAAGATTGGATACCAGCAAAAGATATCATGTCTGATTTAATAAAAGCAGGTGTTTTTGTAAAAGATCAAAAAAAGGGATTACCACTTAGAAAAATCCTGAGAGTATTAGATAAAGAGGACAACCTAAAAGCTATACCAAGGGTACATCCAGAACGTGCTGAAGCAGCAACATATTGGTACTTTTTAAGAGAAGGTGCTACATTTCCGGAAAACGAAAATATTAGTACAGTTTCTAAAAAAGACGTTGCTAAAGCTAAACGCGAAAGTACAGACGAGTTTTACATCATTAATTTATGTGATGAGGTTTTAAAGGAAGAAGCATCACGTAAGCATACCTTTGCTTGGTTGTTTGGAGATATGCATAAAAAAGGTAAAACAAGAACATTGTTACCTGTAGCTGCTTTTTATAAAGACGCTAATTTAGTCATTGAATTTGCTGAAAAGAAAAATAAAACCGAAGCGCAATTAGAAAAATTAGAAGCGTTAACCACAAGTGGTATCACTAGAGGTCAACAAATAGAAAAGTATAATCACAGAAGAAAAGAAATGATTTCTAAAAAGGATATCAATTTAGTGACCATTGATTACACTTTATTTGAAACGGATAACAAAGGAAAATTAAAACGCAACACTACAGAGGATGTCGCATTACTAAAAAAATCCTGAAAAATTATATTCAGTAAAAGCAATTTTAAATAATACATTTAAAAAGGTCTAATCTAATACTTATAGGTTAGACCTTTTTTGTTTTCTGTTATTAATAGTTTTAATTCAAATCAAGTTTAAAAGTTAAAGTCGTATGTCAAATAAACAGTTTATTATATTTTTAGATGGTTATTGTAATAAATAAAAAGTCACTACAAAATGTCAAATAGTATAATTGAGATTAAACGAATAAAGCAATACGCTAATAAAGCTAGAGCAATCGAAATTTATATAAATAACAAAAAAATAGATACTATTAGAGATGGAGAAACCAAATCTTTTCAAGTGGATACTATTCAAAATGAAGTGTATGCAAAAATTGATTGGTGCAAAACAAAACCGCTTAAAATTAACACAAAACAAAACGCTATATCAAAACTAGAATTAGGCTCAAATCTATCTGGCTTTAAATTATTGTTTGCTTTTTATTACGTGATTTTTAAAACGTCAGAATATCTATATTTAAAAAAATATAAGTTGATACTCAAAACGTAAATTAAATAATTGCTTTAAAATTAATGTCAATGAATACCACTGAAAAAGCATTAAAAGAACGTATTAAGGAGTTAACTTGTCTTTATGAGGTATCTTCAATAATAGGAAATGCAAACGAAGAGCTAATCGAGGATACTCTGCAAGCCATAGTGTTTAGCGTCAAAAAAGGATTTCAGTATCCTAAAAAAACAAACATTCAGATTCACACTGAAAATAATAGCATTTCAACCGCTAATGCTATAAAAAGTACCATTAGTATTCAATCTAAAATAAAATTATTTAATGAAGAAAAAGGGCAGTTAATTGCCTATTTAAATCAAGAACAGTATTCCCAAAAGGATTTTTTAAACGAAGAGCAATTACTGTTAGATAATATAGCTTTAAAAATAGGAAGTTTTCTAGAACGTATCGAAATTCAGAAAAACGAAACATCTTTGAAACGTCAGATGGAACATGCAGACCGTTTAAGTATTTTAGGCGAAATAACAGCTGGAATAGCACACGAGTTAAATACACCTTTGGCTAATATTTTAGGCTTTGCAGAGCTGCTAAAAGAGGATTTTAAAACAGATAAAAATGCCTCTCAGGATATAGATAAGATTATTAAAAACGCCATATTTTCTAGAGAAGTAGTTAAAAAATTAATGTTTTTTGCTTGCGAAATGCCTCAGGAAATGAAAGAAGTAAATTTGGTGCCTAACATTAAAAGTGCCATAAATTTATTAGATGCTACTTTTAGAAAAGAAGAGGTCAAATACATTGTTAAAATAGAAGAAGAAAACTTATTACTGCGCGCAGATCCAATACAATTAACCCAAATTATTTTTAATCTTCTAATTAATGCTATTTATTTTTCACCAAAACAAGGGTTGGTCACTATTGAGGCTAAAACCAGTAAAAAAGCAATTGTTTTAAAAATTAAAGATGAAGGTAAAGGTGTTAATCAAGCAGATTTAGATAAAATTTTTCAACCCTTTTTTACCACCAAACCTATAGGTGACGGTTCTGGATTAGGACTAAGTGTTGTCCATGGTATTGTGGCATCACATAAAGGAACTATTACCGCAAAAAATAATAAAAATAAAGGCGTTACCTTTACCATAACACTCCCAAAATAATATTTTCTAATGCAATTACGTAAAGAAAACATACTTATAGTTGACGACGATATTAATATCCTTGAGTTATTACAACGTCATTTACAATCTTGGAATTATCATGTGTTTAAAGCGGTTTCTGTTAAAGAAGCGGTTAGTATTTTAAGGGATTCGACTATAGATTTATTAATAACCGATTTAAAAATGCCAGAGTTGGATGGCTCAGAGCTTATTAAATTTGTGTCAGAGCATTATCCTAAATTACCTAAATTAGTGGTAACAGGTTATCCCTCGGTTCAGGATTCGTTGGCTGCCATAAAATCAGGTGTAGTAGATTATTTAACCAAACCATTTACTAAAGACGAGCTTAAAATGGCGTTGGACAAATATTTGGTAAATGCAGATAATCTAGCACAATCATCTAAAAATTCAGTAATTAATAATAATAAGCCTTACGGCGAAATTATAGGTCATTCCGACAAAATTAATACTGTAATTCAAGTTATTGAACGTGTTAAAAACAACAAAGCAACAGTTTTTATTAAAGGTGAAAGCGGTACAGGTAAAGAGCTTGTCGCACGTGCCATCCATTACCAAGGTAAGTTTTCTAAAGCGCCTTTTGTCGCAGTAAATTGTGGTGGAATACCAGAAAATTTACTTGAAGCAGAGCTATTTGGATATTTAAAAGGTGCGTTTACAGGAGCAGAAACTAATCGCGAAGGTTTTTTTCAAGCAGCAAATGGAGGTACTATTTTTCTAGACGAAATTGGTAATGCTTCATTAACTGTGCAATCCAGACTACTACGTGTTTTACAAGAAAAAGAAGTGGTAAAAGTAGGATCTACAAAAGCTGAAAAAGTAGATTTACGAATAATTGCGGCAACCAATAGTGATTTACGCGACATGATTCAAAAGCAAACTTTTAGGGAAGATTTGTATTACAGATTAACAGTAGTAGAGATAGATGTGGCTCCTTTAAGACAGCGCAAAGACGATATTAAATTATTGGTTGACAAGTTTTTATTTAAATATGGCGTCGAGTATAAAGATGGTTATGTAAAAATAACTCCAGATGCTTTAAAAATATTAGAGCGTTACGATTGGCCAGGAAATATTAGAGAACTTGAAAACATTATACAACGTGCAGTGATATTAAGCGATAAAACCGTTGACGTTAGTCATTTACCAGAGCATTTAAAGTATACAATACAACACACTTCAGACACCTTACAACCTTTAAAAGTTATTGAAAAGCAATACATAGAAAAAGTATTAAGAGCAACTGGAAACAATAAAACTAAAGCTGCCAAAATTCTTCAAATAGACAGAAAAACAATTCGTCAAAAATTATCTGAATAAGCTTTTTAAAACTGGTGCGTTTTTACCCAGTTGGGTAATTATGTGCCACTCGTTATTTTATATTTTAAACTATATTATTCTATAAACCCTTTATTTTAAAGGGTTTTTTGCATTTGTAGCAGTGTGTGCATTTCCTTTGGCACAAGCATTGCAAATTGGTGTATAATCGATTATAAATTTTACACCTATGAGTCATTTTAATATTTGCCCAGATTGTATCCATCGCAATTCTTGCGTATTGACAACCCAAAAAGATAACGTTTGGTCTTGTAGCGAGTTTGATGCCTTTAAACCAAACCAACCAACTTTACAACAAGTAAAACAACCAGAACAAGAGTTAGTTTTAGTTTAATCATTTAATAATAAAAGCTATGTTTTTTAACACAATAGTTTCAGTATTTGGCAGTAAAAATTCTTTAGAAAAAAATCTAATAAAAGCCAAGCTAGAGATAAGTATATCTCACAAAAATATCACGAAAGATCAATAATCAATCGCTATTTCAAATAAAATAATAAACACTTTACAATGACAACAGTAACAGCAGATTTGAAAAAAGTAACAAAAAAAGTACCTGTAAGAGGTATGATGGATAATGTAATGGAGCAGTTTAACAGTGCTGCAGACCATATTAATTTACATCCAAATATTAGAAAAATATTAAGCATTACTAACAACGAGATTTTAGTCAACTTTCCGGTAAAAATGGATAATGGAGACGTCGAGATTTTTACAGGTTATAGAGTGCAACATAATAATGCATTAGGACCATATAAAGGAGGTTTACGTTACCATCCAACAGTGGATATTGATGCTGCTAGAGCATTAGCGATGTGGATGACCTGGAAAACATCATTAGCAGGTTTGCCATATGGTGGAGGTAAAGGTGGTATTAAAATAGATCCTTCAAAATATTCGCAATCAGAGTTAGAGCGTATTACAAGACGTTTTACGTTTGCGTTAGCGGATAATATTGGGCCAGAGCATGATATTCCTGCTCCAGATGTTAACACTAGTAGTCAAACTATGGCATGGATTGCAGATACTTACATGAGTACGCGTCCACCAGCAGAACGTACTGCAAATCAACATGTAGTAACAGGTAAGCCTGATGCAAGTGGCGGATTAGAAGGACGTGACAGAGCAACTGGTTATGGTGTGTATTTGTCCATTAAATTTTGGGCAGAAAAAAGCAATACTAGTTTAGTTGGTAAAAAGTTTATTGTTCAGGGATTTGGTAATGTTGGCTATTGGGCAGCTCATTTTTTAGAAAAAGATGGTGCAAAATTAGTAGCAGTACAAGATGCTTCTGGAAGTATTCAAAATCAAAATGGTATCAAGGTTGAAGACTTATTTAAATACAGTCAAATTAACGATGGTAGTATTGTAAACTTTCCAGACTCTAAAACAGTAGATAGCAATAAGTTTTTTGCTTTGGATTGTGATATCTGTATTCCTGCTGCCTTAGGAAACCAAATTACTAAAGAAAATGCACCAAAAATTAAAGCAAAATTAATTGCAGAAGGTGCTAATGGACCTACAAATGTTGAAGGCGAAAAGATTTTATTAGAAAGAGGTATTACAATTATACCTGATATTTTATGTAATTCTGGAGGTGTTGTAGGTAGTTATTTTGAGTGGTTACAAAACCGAAATGGAGAGATTTGGCAATTGGACGAGGTGATGGCCAAATTGGATAAAAAAATGAATGAATCTTTTAATAAAGTGTTTGATTATGCTATAAATGAAACTGTGGATTTACGTACAGCTGCATTTTGTATAGCCATACAACGTATAGAAAAAGCATACATACAAAGAGGGATTTTTCCTTGATTTTAAAACAAAGAAGATGAAGTACGGAAGTTTAATATTAGAAAAAAAGAGTATGTGTACCTAAAACGCATACTCAATATTTCGGGTTATGGAGATGATACAAGCGTCACTAAATCTTTAGTAAAGTTATCAGAAGAGTTAAAGACTGCACAAATTGTAAATGACGACCAAGTACCAGAGGATATAGTACGTTTTAATAGTATAGTGACTATTGCGTCGGATAATGGTTGGGAAAAAGAATTACAAGTGGTTATACCAATGGACAAAAACGTGGCACTTAACAAAGTGTCCGTTTTAGCTCCAATGGGAGCAGCGCTTTTAGGCTATTCTAAAAATGATACAATTGATTGGGATTTTCCTGGTGGAGCACAAAAAATTAAAATTATTGATGTCCAAAAGCAGGAGGATTTAAAAGGTGTTGATATAAATATTTAAAACAGATTATTATGAAAACAGAAAACATACAAATTTTTGATCATGATACTAATGTAGATGTGACACATAAAATTAATACAATGGAGCTAGACAATTGGATTAATCATTTAAAGTACATAAAAAAAGAATTGTCTAACCTTATCAATATTTGTAAAAACGAATTAAAAGATAAGTTAGATGACAAAAGTGTAGCAAATAAATTTGAGAAAAAAGAGATAGAAAACGAAACGCTTTTAAACGCCTTAAATACCTATTCTAAATCAAGATTAAATATCATCGAGTGTGAAGACACGCAATGTGATATGATATACATCACAGAGCATGAAAGTTATAGACGCAGTTACCTGTATCATTTAGATAAATACAGAAGACTTAAGGACGAGTTTTTTAATAAAGTACAAGGTAAATTCACGCTTTTAAAAGTTAATTAATAATTGAATACAGCTTCAGCCTATAAAATAGAGACGCACAGACGCGTGTGCTTAGTTAAAGATTGTAAGGAGGCCAATCATTGGATTTCTGTACTAGAATTAGCGGTTAAAGAGTTTGAACATTTTTATGTTATAGAAAAACAACTAATAAAAAATATTGAGACATCTAATAATATGTTGGCTTTACGCAGAAAATTCACCTTAAGCATGGCTGATTTTTGCAAATATGAACAAGAGATTATAAATGAAATAGAATACGGAAAGACAGAATATAATGATAGTCGTGCCAAGGTGCACGAATTAAAAAGGCAGCAGTATATCCAAATTTTAAAAGAGCTTCATGACTTTAGAATTAGGTTTTATACTATGCTAGCAAGGTATAAAAGGTAGCTAAAGTAACGGTAGTTATTTAAACGTTAACTCAGTTAAAAGTATAGGCTAAATATTAATTTAAAATGTAATAAGATGAAAAAAATATTGATTCCAACAGATTTTACTTTAAATAGTTTTCAAACTATAGATTATGTGATAAAACTATTTAAAAACGAAACTTGCGACTTTTATTTTTTAAATACTTATTCATACAATGTTAATGGTTTAGATGCTATACAAATGCTTCAAGCAGACGACGATTGGTTTGATAAGCCTAAACAGAATGCACTAAAGCAATTAGGTAAACTAGTTGAGCGCTACACTTTAAATTGTACAGCATTAAATCATCAGTTTTTTGCAATATCTGACTGTTCTGATTTAGTATTAAGCATTCAAAAAAACATTAAACAGTTAAGTATAGATCTGGTTATTTTGACAAGTAAAAAGGAACAAAATCTAGGAAAAATCACAAAAAATATAGTCGAAAAAATCAGATGTTGTCCAGTATTAATAGTGCCTCCACATGCTTCAGCAAGTAATAAGATTAATATAACTATTGCCTCAGATTTTAAACAGCAAATAAATACGCGTCAAATAGACAAGTTTTTAAATATTTTGGAAAACACCAATTTAGAAATTACAGTTTTAATCTTAGCAAAACAAAATGCTATAAGCGATTGCGCATCTAACAATTTAGAGACTATGCTAGGTTATCTAAAAGAAATTTCAGGACATACAGCAACATTACACTACACAGCGTCTTCTTATAATTTAAAGGCTTATGCGCAATCGCATTTAGATGGTATTATGTGTATAATTGATAAAAAACCGCATTTATTAAGAAAAATGGGAGTGTTTAAATCAGACATTTTTTCAACCTTAAAACAACTGCACACTAACACTGTTTTAACTGTTCACCAATAAAAATTTTGTTATGAGTAACCGAAAATTTAATGGTCTTATCATTGTAATTACAATCATAATTATTACAATATTATCTTTAATGGTACCACCACCAATTATGTAAAAGTAATTTTAATAGCACATAAGCAATAGTATAGTTTAATTACGTAGTATAATTTAACCATACAAAGTTGTATATTGCTTAATGCTTAAATTTAATCCTAATAATTGGTATAACTTTAGTAAACCCTTGTTTTTACTAGGTTTATTTATGTTGTTTACTAAATCTGTAGCACAAGATTTACCTCCTATACAATATTTTTCTCCCAAACAATACCATGCCGAAAATCAAAATTGGGAAATTACCCAATGTAAGAGCAAACATATTTATGTCGCAAATTCTAAAGGATTATTAGAGTTTAATGGTTCAGAATGGATTTTATATTCATCACCAAATCAAACCATTATAAGATCTGTTAATGTTGTTAGTGATAAGGTGTATACAGGTAGTTATATGGAGTTTGGTTATTGGACCAGAACAGATGTTGGCGATTTAAAATACACCTCACTTTCTAAAAAAATTAGAAGTACTTTATTGGAGGACGAGCAATTTTGGAAAATAACTCATTTAGATGATTGGATATTGTTTCAATCGCTCAGTCGCATTTATATTTATAACACTAAAACCGATAAATTTAATATTACAGAATCTAAAGCTGGTATAATCAAGATGTTTATGGTTGATAATAGCATTTATTATCAGGATAGAATAGAAGGATTATTAAAATTGGAAAATGGACAACCTAAAGCTATTTTACAATCTAATTATTTTAAAAATAAGATAATAGCTGGTGTTTATACACTAAAAAACAATTTGCTTGTTGTTACTCAAAATCATGGGATCGTAACAATAAAAAACAATTTAGTTCAAGACTGGAATGCTAATTTAAACTCACAATTAAAAGATTATCGCATATACAGTAGCCTTCAATTAAATGACGATAGCTTAATTCTAGGGACTATCTCTAACGGAATTATACAAATTGATGCTAACGGTAATATTTTTCAAAAAATTAGCCAAGCCAATGGATTAGGCAATAATACTGTGTTGTCAATATTTCAGGATATAGAAAGTAATATTTGGCTAGCTTTAGACAATGGTATAAACTGTGTAAATATTAACTCTCCTTTCAGAATATTTAACGATGATCAGGGTGTTTTGGGTACTGTTTATACCTCTTTAATTTATGACAACACGTTGTATTTAGGTACTAATCAAGGATTGTTTTATAAAAAAGCAGATCAAACAGCGTTTAAACCTGTAGTCAATACTAATGGTCAAGTATGGAGTCTTAAAATTATTGATAACCAATTGTTTTGCGGTCATAATTCTGGCACATTTATAATTAATAACAATGTAGCAAATCGTATTGCATCAGTAGAAGGTACTTGGGATATTAAAACAATTAGTGATAATCCAAACTTATTAATACAGGGTAACTATAATGGTCTTAATATTTTAGAAAAAAAAGCAGGTTTTTGGCAATTTAGAAACAAGATTGAAGGATTTAATAATTCGTCTAGATTTTTTGTATTTTCTAAAAAGGATGAAATATTAGTAAATCATGAGTATAAAGGTGTTTTTAAAATTAAAATAGATTCAGATTACACAACTACAACACAAATTTCTAAAATTGAAACTTTAGAAAAAGGCTTATTTTCTTCATTAACAACAAGTAACAACACGTTGTATTATGCAACAGATAAAGGTGTTTTTAAAAAGCACTTAGAGGATAATGCATTTGTTAAAGACACTGTTTTAAGCAATATTTATAAAACGCAAGGCTATTCTTCGGGTAAAATTATTACAGATCAGGCAAATAATGCACTATGGTTAATTACTAAAAAAGGGATTAATTACGTAAGTCCAGGTAAATTAAGCACAACGCCAGATATTTCCTTTATAGCGTTGCCAAGTTCGCTTAGGGAAGGTTTATCAGGTTACGAAAGCATCTTTAACCTAAAACCTAATTTATATCTATTTGGGACTTCTAAAGGTTATATAACTTTAAATCTTTCTAAAATAAAACCTAAAACGTATCAAGTTGAAATTAATACAATAAATAAAACACCTCTTCAAAAGTCTAAACAGTTAATTAGCTTAAAAGTTGAAATTATTTTTAAAAATAAAGAGAATAACATCGAAATTAAATACAGTGTTGCAGAGTATGATAAATATTTAGAAGCTGAATATTCGCATAAACTAGATGGGTTATATAATGATTGGAGTAGTTGGAATACTAATGCAGAAGTATTATATAAAAATTTACCTTATGGCGAATACACTTTTGTTGTAAAAGCCAGAGTAGGAGGTGTAGAAGTGACTAATCAAGACAGTTTTACATTTAGAATAGACAAGCCTTGGTTTTTATCCAACATTATGATAATGGTCTATTGTGTGATAGGTTTCATTAGTATTCTTTTAATAAATTATTTTTATAAACTGTATTACAGAAAGCAAAAAGAAAAACTAGTCCTAAAATCAAAACGTGAGTTAGAGCTTAAAGATTTAGAGACTAAACAACAATTAATGGCTTTAAATAATGATAAATTAAGACAAGAAATTAACAATAAAAACCGAGAATTAGCAATTTCTACCATGAGCTTGATTAAAAAGAACGAATTTTTAAATACAATCAAAAGCGAGCTAAATGAAAAAGTAGAGAGTGCTAATCTAAAATCTGTAATTAGGATTATTGATAAAAATATTAATAATAAAGATGACTGGAATTTGTTTGAAGAAGCATTTAATAATGCAGATAAAGATTTTCTTAAAAAGGTAAAAACCAAACATCCAGCCTTGACATCTAACGATTTAAGATTGTGTGCTTATCTAAGATTAAATTTATCATCAAAAGAGATCGCTCCTTTACTTAACATTTCTCCAAGAAGTGTAGAGGTCAAACGATATCGTTTGCGTAAAAAGATGGAATTAGAGCATGATGTTAATTTAACAGACTACATCTTAAGTATATAATAACACTACAATTAGTTAAAACACCTATACATTACCACAACAAATCTATTTTTACTTGTAATAATGGGCTTTCATAATATAAATGTTAAAATAAGGTTAATGCTTGTTTTTAATGAGATTTATATAATTAAACCAACTTTTTTTGTGATGTATGTTTTTTGTTGCGGTTAAAATTATCAAATCAGCATTATATCTGCATAAATTTGATAAAAGCACAAAAACTTTTAAACATGAAAAAAACTTTTTTCTCCTTTTTGTTATTCTTAATGACTTTCTCTGCTTTTGCTCAGGAGTATATAATAACAGGAAATGTAACTAGTCAACAGGATGGATTACCTATTCCTATGGTTAATATACTAGTTAAAAATACATCCAATGGTGTAACCACAGATTTTGATGGTAATTATACTATTAATAACGTATCTAAAAATTCAACTTTAGTTTTTTCCTATATAGGTTATAAAACAAAAGAGGTAGTAATAACTAATGGTAATCCAGTTAATGTGCAACTAACTGAAGATGTTGAGGCACTAGAAGAAGTGGTTATTATAGGGTATGGTTCTCAAAAACGTAAAGAAGTAACAGGAGCAGTATCAACGGTTTCTAGTGAAACTATTGAAGCACTTAAACCTACACGTATAGAACAAGCCTTACAAGGTCAAGTAGCTGGAGTTAATATTACATCACAATCTGGTGCTCCAGGTAGTGCATCTAATATTAGAATCAGAGGTATATCCACTAATGGTGACAATAGACCACTTATTTTAGTAGATGGTAATGTTATTGAAGATTTAAGTGTTGTAAATCCAGGTGATATAGAAAGTTATACAGTACTTAAGGATGCCACAGCAGGTATCTATGGTGTAAGAGCTGCCAACGGAGTTATTTTAATTACTACTAAAACTGGTCGCAAAAATAAACCAATGACATTTCAGTATGATTCGTATGTTGGTTTTCAACAAACGACTAGAAAAATACCATTACTAAATGCTACAGAGTATGCTTTAATTAAAAATGAAGCTGCTGCAACTAGCGGAAGTACTTTACCTTTTCCTGATACATTTGGATTAAATAAAGGAACAGATTGGCAAGACGAGGTATTTGAAACTGCACCAATATTTAACAATGCTATTACTGCAAGTGGTGGTACTGAAAAATCTACCTACTCTTTTGGAGCGTCTTTATTAACTCAAGATGGTATTATAGGAGGTAGTAAAGCTAATTTTACGCGTTACACAACACGTGCTAATTATGGATTAGAGATTATTAAAGGTTTAAACTTAAAAGCTAATCTTATATATACTGGGACATTAAGAAAAGCGTTACCTGAAGGTGGCTTAGGGTCTGTTTTATTTAATGCAGTTAACTTTGCACCAACAGATGCGCCAAGAGACGATAATGGAAATTATACGTCCTCAGCTAATTATCCAATTGAGGTGGTAAATCCATTAAAGCAAATCGAAAATACATTTAATAGAACAAAAGTGGATAAACTAAGTGGTGTTTTTGGGTTAAACTATAAGTTTTTAAATGGCTTTAGTGCAGAAGCTAACTACCAATGGAACTACTCAGAAGTTAGAACAAGAGGTCTTAACCCTATAGTAGAATATGGAAATGGTTCTGTATTTGATAATACCGAAAATTTACAATTCACAGAAGGTATAAACTTTTTTAGAGATTATACGTTTGATGCTTTTGTTAATTATGAAACATCTTTAAATGATGAGACTCATAATATTCAAGCAACTTTAGGAACGTCAATTTTTAAATCAACAGGAGATTATTACTTGACTATTGGAGACAATATGCCTGAAAACACTGTATTTAGCGATGCTGATATTAATGATGCAACTACAATAACAGACCCTTACGCTCAAATAAGTAATCGTTTTTTCGATTCTAGATTATTATCCTATTTTGGAAGATTGCAATATAACTACAAAGGAAAATACTTATTCTCTGCAGTAGTTAGACGTGATGGTTCGACAGCATTTGGACCAGAAAACAAATTCGGAATTTTCCCTTCAGGTTCAATTGGTTGGGTTGTCTCTGACGAAGATTTTTTATCCAATAGCAATACCATTGATTTCTTAAAACTTAGAAGTTCATATGGTGTTTTAGGAAATGATAGGATTCCTGGTTTTAGATTTGAATCATTATTAGATGGTGAAGGTGTTTATGTTTTAGATGATGCATTAGCGCTTGGTACTGCAGTTGGTGCGATATCTAATCCAGAAATTAAATGGGAAGAGCAAAAAGCATTTGATGTAGGTTTTGAAACAAGATTATTTAATAACAAAATAGATATTACTGCAGATTATTTTAAGCGTACTACAGAAAACTTATTACTTCCTGTTGAAAGTTCGTTAATTTTAGGAGGAGCTGCTCCAGGATCAGGTAATCCTATTGTAAACGCTGGAACAGTAGAAAATAGTGGATTAGAGTTTGCAATATCTTACAAAGATCAATTATCAGATAATTTCAAGTTTAATGTAAGTTATAATATTTCAACTTTAAATAATAATGTAGTTGAAGTCAATAATAGCATAGGTTATGAAGTTGGAGGAAGCTTTGGTATTGGTCAAGCCAATCCACCTTCTAGAATGCAAGTAGGACAGCCAATAGGTGTGTTTTATGGAATGCAAACCAATGGAATTTTTCAAAACCAAACCGAAGTTGATGCACATCCTTCACAATTAGACTTAGGTGCTAACGCACAACCTGGTGATTTAAGATTTGTGGATGTTAACCAAGATGGAGTTATTGATGCAGACGACAGAACATTTATAGGTAACCCAATTCCGGATGTTACAATGGGTTTAAATTTGACTTTTGATTATAAAAACTTTGATTTTCAAACTTATTTCTTTGCGTCAGTAGGTAATGATATTGTAAGAAACTATGATAGAAACAGCGCCAAAACTAATCTTACAAGTTATGTTTTAGATAGATGGACTGGACCAGGAACATCAAACACAGATCCTAGAGTAACAAATAGCGCAACTTCTAATAGTGTATTTTCAGATTATTTTGTTGAAGACGGTTCATTCATCAGAGCTCAAAATGTACAACTAGGATACACATTTAATCAAGATAAATTACAAAATATAGGATTGGATAATATCAGGGTTTATGCGTCTGTAAGTAATGCTTTTACATTAACAAAATATAGAGGTTTTGACCCAACGACATCAAATGGAGCTTCAATTGGAGGCGGAATTGATAGTGGTTTTTACCCAAACCCAAGAACATTTTTAATCGGAACAAACGTAAAATTTTAAACAATGAAAAAAATAAAATATATAATCGTCTTTTTAGTTTCGACTTTTACAGTAATATCGTGTAGTGATGATTTTGTGGATGTCGCTTCTCAAAATGAAAGTTCAGAAAACTACTTTAATTCAGAGCAAGATTACCAAGATGCTTTAATTGGTGCTTATGATTTGTTACAATCAACCTATTTAAATGTTATGTTAGGCGAAATCGCTTCAGATAATACTTTAGCTGGTGGTGAAAGTGCTACAGATGTACCTGGAATACAGCAAATTGATGATATGATTCACACTGCTAATAACGAGCAGTTACGCTCAATTTGGGGCTGGATGTTTGCAGGTGTTAATCGTGCAAATTACATCTTAGAGTTTCAGGACAAAATAGATTTTAGCGGAAAAGAAAATGTTTTAGCACAAGCTAGATTTTTAAGAGCCTATTACTATTTTGAATTAGTAAAATGGTTTGGAGATGTGCCTTTAGTAGTTGATCAACGTTTCTTGTTTGGAGATCAATTTGAAGTGGACCGTACACCTAAAGCATTAGTTTATGCGCAAATTGAATTAGACTTAATGTATGCAGCAGATAATTTGCCATATACGCAAACACAATTAGGACGCGTAACTAAAGGAGCTGCTGAAGCATTATTGGGTAAAGTATATTTATATCAAAATAAATTTGGAGCTGCTGCTCTTGTTTTAGAAGACTTAATAAATTTTGGACCTCATGATTTAGTAGCAGATTACACAACCATTTTTGAAAACGATAATGAGAATAGTATCGAGTCTGTATTTGAAGTGCAATATGCAGATTTAGAAGGTGCAGGCTTTGGTTGTTTACAGTGTAGTGAAGGTAATGTGGCTGTTGGTTTTAACGGAATCCGTAATTATAATGGACCATTGTTTGATTCTGGTTTTAGTTTTAATGTGCCAACTCAAGAAGCTGTGGATGCTTTTGAGAGTGATGATCCAAGATTAGACACTGCAATCTTAGATATTAATGCTTGGGCTACTGCAACAGGAGCAACTTTTGGAACAGGTAATGAGCACACAGGGTATTATAACAGAAAATATATAGCGCGTCAAGGCGATTCTAATATTGGTGATCAAAACTTGACCAACCCTAATAATTACAGAGCCATTAGGTATGCAGACGTCTTATTAATGGCTGCAGAAGCTTTAAATAGAGGGTCTATAGCAGATGACAGAGCTCAAAATTATTTAAATCAAGTTAGACAACGCGCATTTGGAGATATGGATCACAACATTACAGCTACAGGTAGTGCCTTAACAGATGCTATTTACCAAGAACGTCGTGTGGAATTAGTAGGTGAAGGACATCGTTTTTTCGATTTAGTTAGAACAGGTCGTGCAGCTTCAGAAATTGATGGTTTTACGACAGGTAAACATGAGGTTTTTCCTATACCACAAATAGAAATAGAGTTAACAGGTAATCGATGGACACAAAATTCTGGTTATTAAAAAAATAAATATGAAAATTAAAACACAACATAGCATGAAAAATTTTAAGTACATCCTTAGTTTATTCATAGTAGTAGCTTCTGTAATTGGTTGCTCTCAAGATGATGATTTACCAGATGTTAGTGCATTACCAGCACCAACTAATGTTGCAGCAGTAATTAGTATTGCTCAAGATAATTCTGGTTTAGTTACCATTACTCCAACAGGAGAAAATGTGGCTAATTTTAGAGTTAATTATGGTGATGACTCAGGTACAGATTCAGGACTTTTAAATCCTGGACAAAGTACTCAAAATACGTATTTAGAAGGAACTTACGATATCGTAATTGCTGCTTCAGGTATAAATGGTAAAACAACTACTGTTGCACAAACTATCGTAGTGTCATTTCAAGCTCCAGAAAACTTAGTAGTTACCATAGAGAATGACCCAACAGTGTCTAGACAAGTAAATGTAACTGCTACAGCAGATTTTGCAGTGTCTTATCAAGTAGAATTTGGAGATGCAGCAGCAACGGTTTTAACATCTAATATTGGTGACGTAACATCATTTGTATATGATGCAGCTGGGACTTACACAATTACAGTAACAGCTAATAGTGGGTCTGTAGATACTATTTCATACACAGAAGAATTTGAAGTAACAGAAATATTAGCTCCTTTAACGCCAGCTCCAACGCCTCCTAACAGAGACGCTAGTGATGTAGTTTCCATTTTTAGTGATGCGTATGCTAATATTACTTTAAACGAATTACCTACGGATTGGTCTGCTTCTGGATTTGAGGCTACTACTGTAGATAGTGATAATGTTTGGAGATTAACCAATTTAGACTTTATTGGTATGGTAAGTAACTATGATAACGGTGTAGATGTTTCAGCTATGGAAATGTTACATATCGATTATTGGGTACCTTCAGGAACAGAAAACGAATTATTAGTTAAAATTGTTAATACCATTGATGGTGGTGAGGATGTCGAATCTTTAGGAGCAACCGTTGGTGGTTCTTGGCAAAGTATTGATATTGACATGACAGGTTTTGATGGCGGAAATTTAGCTAACACTCAAAAAATTACACAAATCTTAATTGATGCAGATGTTGTTGCAGATATAGTTTATATAGACAACTTTTACTTTTATAAGCAAAGTGCTTCTACAGGAACATTTGACGATGGATTGTTAATTAATGGTGATTTTGAAAATGGAAGCGAGGCTTGGATAATTGGTGTAGATGATGCAGCTCTTGCTCCTGTAGTAACTAATAGTGGTAATACTTACTACTCTGTAGATGTTACTTCTGCAGGAAACTCATACGATGTCAATTTAAGTCAAAAAGTAGAGATTATTCAAGGTAATACTTACACACTTACTTTTAATGCATGGTCAGATGTAAATAGAGCTATTGTTGCAGGAATTGGTCTAAGTGCAGACCCTTGGTCTAATGATTCTCAATCAGTAGACATTACAACGACTAGCACGACATATTCTTTAACACTTAGTGCTGCAGATTTTGGAGCTATTGATGCTCGTGTAATTTTTGATTTAGGTGCAGAAGTAGGTATGGTTAATATTGATAATGTATCATTAATTATAGGCACAGGTAACACTGTCGTTAATGGTGATTTTGAAAATGGAAGTGATTCTTGGATAATAGGTGTTGATGATGCGTCTGTAATACCAGTGGTTACAGTAGCAGGTAATACATATTATTCAGTAGATGTTGCAACAGCAGGAAATTCTTATGACGTAAATCTTAGTCAAAAGCTAGAAATTATTCAGGGTAATACTTACACATTAACTTTTGATGCTTGGTCAGATGTAGATAGAGCAATTATTGCTGGTATTGGTTTAAGTGCTGACCCTTGGTCTAATGCTACACAAACCGTTGATATTACTACAACAAAAACAACTTATACATTGACTTTGGTAGCTACGGATTTTGGAGCACCAGATGCTCGTGTTCTTTTTGATTTAGGAGCACAAATAGGTATGGTTAATATTGACGATGTTTCTTTATCAAGCAACTAATTAATTATCTATGCTTTATTTATAGCAGTTAATATTAAAAAATAGAAAATGAAAAATAAATTTAAAATAATAGCATTCATTCTTGTAACAGCCTTGTTTATAGGTTGCCAAGAAGAAGATCAGACTTTCGGAAACATTGTCGCACCATCTAATATTGTTATTGTACCAGAAATAGTAGGTCAAGATGCAACTAATCCAAATGGAGATGGTAGTGGTGTGGTTAACTTTACAGCAACAGCAGATAATGCATTAAGTTATAAATTCAGTTTTGGTAATGCAGAGCAAAATGCGCCTTCAGGAGTAACATCGTACACCTATTCAAATTTAGGAGTTAATACGTACACAGTAGTAGTGGTAGCTTATGGTACAGGTGGTGTTTCTTCAACAGCTACTATAGATATTGATGTGTTAGCAACTTACGCTCCTCCAGCAGATTTATTAAATGCATTGGTTGGTGATGGTTCTAAAACGTGGCGAATTAAGTCAGAAAAGCAAGCGCATTTTGGTCTTGGACCAGTTGGAGGAGAGGTTGCTGCAGAGTGGTATGCAGCTGGTCCTGGAGAGAAAGCAACTACAGGAATGTATGATGATCGTTATGTTTTTAATGCAGATGGTACATTTACACACATCGTAAATAGCACTAATGACGATCCTTCAGTGGATGTAACAGGTACTGTTTTTGGAAGAGAACCTTTAATTACAGAATTAGGTCCACACAGCGAGACACCTGTTGGAGCAGATATAGAAAACTATCCATATCAAGATTATTCAGAAAACTGGGTAATTACAGCACCTGGAGGAGCAGAAACAATAAACATTACAGGCTTAGGTTTTATTGGATACTATACAGGTGGTAATCATAAATATGAAATCTTTAGTCGTGATATACCTAACGAGTTTACTATTAGAACAACAGATGGTAACAGCGAGTTTGATTGGTGGTTTATAATAACTTCTGAAGAAGAAGGAGCCACCACAGGATTCGAAACTATTTATACAGATTTAGTTTGGTCAGACGAGTTTGACACCAATGGAGCACCAAACCCAGCAAATTGGACTTACGATTTAGGTAATGGTACTGATGGTTGGGGTAATCAAGAGGCGCAAAGCTATACCAACAATTTAGAAAACGCAGAAGTAGCAGATGGTATGTTAAAAATTACAGCAATCTCAACAGGAAGTGGTTATACTTCTGCAAGATTAAAATCAGAAGGTCTTTATGATTTTACTTATGGTCGTGTAGAGGTTAGAGCAAAGCTTCCAACAGGTGGAGGAACTTGGCCTGCAATTTGGATGTTAGGTGCTAACTATCAAACTAATGCTTGGCCAGCTTGTGGCGAAATTGATATTATGGAACATAAAGGGAATGCACAAAATACCATACATGGTACATTGCATTATCCAGAAGCTTTTGCAGGTAGTGCAGATGGTAGTACAACGGTTGTAGATGCTGTTGCTGATCAATTTCACAATTATACAGTAGAGTGGACTCCAGATGTAATAAAAATATTGGTAGATGATACAGTATATCATACCTATACAAATACTAGTGCTTCACCTTTTAATAGTGAATTTTTCCTAATTCTAAATGTAGCAATGGGAGGAACCTTTGGTGGAGACATAGATCCAGCATTTACACAATCGTCTATGGAAATTGAATATGTAAGAGTTTATCAATAAATATGAAGATAATAAAATATTATGTATTAGTCTTAGCTAGTTTTCTCATTACCTCTTGTAATAATGGTAATGAGAAAAACTTAGCTTTAAATACGACTACGACCTCTAAAAATTCGGATATCGAAACTAAAGTATCAGATTTGCTAGCAAAGATGACTTTAGAAGAAAAAATAGGTCAAATGAACCAGTATAATGGGTTTTGGGATGTAACAGGTCCTGTCCCTGAAAATGGAGACCAAGCAAAAAAATACGAACATTTAAGAAAAGGTTATGTAGGCTCAATGCTTAATGTTAGAGGAGTAAAAGACGTTAGAGCAGTCCAGAAAATTGCAGTAGAAGAGACGCGTTTAGGGATTCCATTAATCATTGGTTTTGATGTGATTCATGGTTATGAAACCTTGAGTCCTATTCCATTAGCCGAATCCGCGAGTTGGGATTTAGAAGCTATTAAAAAATCTTCAGAAGTTGCAGCTAAAGAAGCTGCTGCAGCAGGTATAAATTGGACATTTGCGCCAATGGTAGACATTTCTAGAGATGCACGTTGGGGACGCGTTATGGAAGGTGCAGGAGAAGATACTTATTTAGGGTCTAAAATTGCAATTGCTAGGGTAAAAGGGTTTCAAAGTGACGACCTATCTTCTCATTTTTCAATTGCAGCATGTGCTAAACACTTTGCAGCTTATGGGTTTGCAGAGGCTGGACGTGATTACAATACTGCAGATGTAGGGACTTCTACTTTAAATAATATTATTTTACCACCTTTTAAAGCTGCTAAAGATGCAGGTGTGAGGACATTTATGAATTCGTTTAACGAGCTTAACGGTATTCCTGCAACTGGAGACAAATATTTACAACGCGATATTTTAAAAGGAAAATGGGGTTTTGATGGTTTTATGGTTTCAGATTGGGGATCAATTACAGAAATGATTGCTCATGGTTATGCTAAAGATGGTAAACAAGCTGCCCAATTAGCAGTTAATGCAGGTTCTGATATGGATATGGAATCTTATTTGTATGTAGATGAACTTGCAGGTTTAGTAAACGAAGGTAAAGTAGATATCAAGCTTATTGATGATGCTGTAAGCCGAATTTTACGCGTGAAATTTGAGTTGGGTCTATTTGATGATCCTTATAAATATTTGGATGAAACTAGAGAAAAACAAGTCATTGGAAGCCAGGAAATTCAGGATGCAGTTTTAGATATGGCTAAAAAGTCCATTGTACTACTTAAAAATGAAAACAACCTTTTACCATTAAAAAAAGAAGGACAAAAAATAGCAGTTATTGGTGCTTTGGCTTCAGATAAAACAAGTCCATTAGGAAGTTGGCGTATAGCTGCTAAGGATAGAACAGCTGTTTCTGTTTTAGAGGGATTAAATCAATATTCAGGAAACACAATTACCTATTCCAAAGGAGCAGATGTCGCTTTAGGTAAAACCGAATTTGCGATTGAAGTAAACATAAACACCACTGATAAAAGTGAGTTTGATGCAGCTATTAAAAACGCAAAGCAAGCAGATGTAGTTATTATGGTTTTAGGAGAACATGGTTATCAAAGTGGTGAAGGTAGAAGTCGTACAGACTTAGGCTTACCAGGTGTCCAACAACAGTTACTTGAAGCGGTTTATAAAGTTAACAAAAACATAGTTTTAGTTTTAAACAATGGAAGACCTTTAACTATTACTTGGGCAGATAATAATATTCCTGCAATTGTAGAGGCATGGCAATTAGGTACACAAAGTGGTAACGCTATTGCTCAAGTATTATATGGCGATTATAATCCAAGTGGTAAATTACCAATGACTTTTCCTAGACACGTTGGACAAGTTCCAATTTATTACAATTATAAAAGTACAGGTAGGCCAACTTTACCAGGTAAGGACATGGTGTTTTGGTCACATTATCAAGACGAAACAAATGATCCATTATATGTTTTTGGACATGGTTTAAGTTATACCACATTTAAGTATAGTAATTTAAAAATTAATAATACCTTTTCTGATGATGAAACCATAAAAGTTTCTGTAGACTTAACTAATACAGGTAAATTTAAGGGTAAAGAGGTCGTACAGCTATATTTAAAGGATTTATTTGCTAGCGTAACAAGACCAATTAAAGAATTAAAAGGGTTTGAATTAGTTGAATTAAATCCAAATGAAACCAAAACTATTCAATTAATTTTGACTAAAGCAGAGCTTGGTTTTTACAATAATCAAGGTGAGTTTAACGTCGAAACTGGAGATTTTGAAGTCCATATTGGAGGAAGCTCTAAAACTGTTTTAACAGACACATTTAAATTATGATAAAAGTATTTAAATTAGTAGTAGTCGCATTGCTTTGTTTGGCTTGTAAAGAAGAAAACAAGGAAGTAGCTAAGCTTGACACAAAGTTAGACAACAACAATCAAGTGTTTAGCTTTATTGATCAATTTGATGGGACGCAATTAAACGATGCTAACTGGAATTACGATTTAGGAGATGGTTGTCCAAACTTATGTGGTTGGGGAAACAACGAAAGACAAATTTACACTAAAGAAAACATTACAGTAAAGGACGGAAAACTAGTAATCAAAGCAACCAAGGACTCGGTTGGGTATTATTCAGGTAAAATAACTACTAAGGATAAAATTGAATTTCAATATGGTACAGTAGAGGTTAGCGCTAAACTGCCAAAAGGATCAGGATTATGGCCTGCATTTTGGATGTTAGGTAATGATATTGATACTAATACTTGGCCAGCTTGCGGTGAAATTGATATTTTAGAATATGTAGGTAAGGCTCCACATCAAATTCATACGACATTACATACGCCTGATAGTTATGGTAAATCTGTTAATACAAAAATCACAACAATAAAAGATATTGAGGAAGGATTTCATAATTATAAAACACAATGGACTAAAGACTATATTTCATTTTATATAGATGATAATTTAGTGTACACCTTTTCACCAGAAATTAAAAACGAAAAAACCTGGCCTTTTGATAAACCTTTTTACTTAATAATAAACCTTGCAATTGGAGGTAACTTTGGAGGTCCAGAAGTGGATGATTCCATTTTTCCACAAGAGTTTATTATTGATTATGTAAAGGTTTCAGGTTTAAAATAAAATAATATTAGATTGATAGTTTAAATTACCTTAAATAAAAAAAGGATGTCATTATTGACATCCTTTTTTTATAATTTGATTTTTATTTTACTCCACACGTTTTAAAGCCTGCTCATCTTCAATTTTGATTTGTTTTCCTTTAGTACTAATTATACCTTCCTTTTTAAATTGAGACAAAATCCTAATAGCACTTTCTGTTGCTGTACCAACAATACTGGCATAATCATCTCTAGATAGCGTTAAGGCTAAATAACCATCTGCATCATTATCAAATTTGTTTTTTACGTACAATAAAGTTTCAGCTAAACGTTGCTTTACTGTTTTTTGGGCCATATCCACAAGACTATCATCTGCATCTCTTAAATCCTGAGCCATTCGTTTTAAAAGATCCATAGAAAAGTTTACATTTTTCTGTAAATCCTCTAATATTTCTTGTTTGGGTATAAAACAAATTTGCATATCATTTAAGGCAACAGCAGTTAAGTTTGAACTTTCATTACTAACCAAGGAACGTTGTCCCATCATACCACCTTTTACAGATAATTTGACGACTTGATCTTTACCATTTTCACTTAATTTAGTCAGTTTACAAACGCCTTCCCTAATGCAATATATGCCATTTAAAGCTTCGCCTTCTCTAAAAATTATGTCACCTTTTTTTACTACTCGTCCAGTTTTGCAAGCAGATACTCGCACCAATTCATCTCTAGTTAGTGTGTTTAAACTATTAAATTGCCTGACAATACATTGTTCACATTTACTCATACCTAATTTTGTTGCAGTATACCAAAAGTATACAATACCTGATATGACAAATATCATATAATAATTGATGTCAAAGTGTAACCTTTGTTACAGGTAAAAGAGCAAATTATGGAATCAAAAGTATGTTATCATTGTGGCGATAATTGTACAGATACAACAATACTAATAGAGGATAAACCCTTTTGTTGTCAAGGTTGTAAAACAGTTTATGAAATACTGTCCGAAAGCGACTTAACGTGTTACTACGACTTGCAATCGTCTCCAGGAGCAATACCAAAGGAGATAGAAGGGAAGTACGATTTTTTATCGCAAGATAAAATTATAGAAAAGTTAGTAGCGTTTGACGATGGTAAAACTCAAATAGTTACACTTTATATTCCGCATATTCATTGCAGTTCGTGTATATGGATTTTAGAAAATCTTAATAAACTTAATCCAGCAATTTCTTTATCACAAGTCAATTTTGGTAAAAAAACAGTACGCGTTTCATATAATACCACAGCATTTTCACTAAAACAATTGGTCCTTCTATTAAGCTCTGTTGGATATGAGCCTTACATTAGTTTGGACGATTATAAAACAGGACAAGAAAACGTCAATCGTAGTTTAATTTATAAATTAGGTGTTGCAGGTTTTGCTTTTGGAAATGTGATGTTTCTATCATTTCCTGAATATTTTGAGGTAAATGAGTTTTGGTTGGAGCAATACAAGCATGTCTTTAGATGGATTATGTTTGCTTTTTCATTACCAGTCGTGTTTTATGCAGCTCAAGATTATTTTATTTCGGCTTTTAAAGCCATCAAAACAAGAATATTAAATATAGATATTCCTATTGCATTAGGTGTTGTTGTTTTGTTTTTAAGAAGTACTTCCGAAATCATTTTTGACATAGGTTCTGGTTTTTTTGATAGTTTAACAGGATTAGTTTTCTTTTTATTATTAGGAAAGTTTTTTCAGCAAAAAACCTATTCGTTTTTGTCTTTTGAGCGCGATTACAAATCGTATTTTCCAATAGCAGTTACTAAAATTTTTAATAATGAAGAAGTGCCAGTTCAGGTATATGACATAAAAAAAGGAGACCGATTATTAATTAGAAATCACGAGTTAATTCCTGTCGATGGTATACTAATTAACGGAAACGCAAGAATAGATTACAGCTTTGTAACAGGTGAGTCTGAAACGGTTAAGAAAATTTCTGGCGACAAGTTATTTGCTGGAGGTAAACAAACCTCTGGCGTCATAGAAATGGAGGCCATAAAATCTGTAGAACAAAGTTACTTGACACAATTATGGAGTAACGATGTTTTTAGTAAAAATAAGGAAGATGGTTTTACAACCCTAACCAATGCGATTAGTAAACGTTTTACAATTGCTGTTTTAAGTATTGCCTTTATAGCTACTGCATATTGGATGTTTGCGGATAGCAGTAAAGCTTTAAATGTCTTTACAGCAGTATTAATTATAGCTTGTCCATGTGCAATTGCTTTAGCAGCTCCTTTTACTTTTGGTAATTTGTTACGCAT
Source organism: Olleya sp. KJ81-1 (assembly GCF_055808135.1). Classification (NCBI taxonomy): domain Bacteria; kingdom Pseudomonadati; phylum Bacteroidota; class Flavobacteriia; order Flavobacteriales; family Flavobacteriaceae; genus Olleya; species Olleya sp. KJ81-1. The sequence goes on from NZ_CM147854.1 coordinate 490,420, forward strand.
TTTTGGAAAAAAGAAATTTTATCTTAAAAACGCTTCTGTTTTAGAACAGTTAGCACATATCGATACTGTTATTTTTGATAAAACAGGAACCATCACGTCTAATAAAAAAAGTGATGCAAAATATGAAGGTGTGCCATTAAGTTTAGATGAGGAAGTATTATTGAAAAATACCTTAAGAGGCTCAAACCATCCTTTAAGTAGAGGGTTGTATGATATTTTAAAAGATAATGATATTGTAACCTTAGATTATTTTGAAGAACATTTAGGGCAAGGTATTGAGGCGTCTCATGCGACCCAAAATATAAAAATAGGTTCGGCTAAATTTGTAGGTTTTAACAACGATAGTACAGTTTTAAATACTGCAGTACATATTAGTACAAATAAAGGTTACAAAGGAAAATATACATTTTATAATAGTTACCGTAAAGGCTTGTCTAAGTTGTTTAACAAACTTAAAAAGCACTTTGATTTGGTCATCTTGTCTGGAGATAATGAAGGTGAATTAGAAAACCTTAAAAAACTATTGCCTGCTAAAACAAAAATGCTATTTAATCAGAAGCCAGATGATAAGTTAGAGTATATTAAATACCATCAATCCGAAGGTGCAAAAGTACTAATGGTTGGAGACGGTTTAAACGATGCAGGTGCTTTGGCACAAAGTAATGTTGGTATCGCGATTTCAGAAAATGTTAATGTGTTTTCTCCTGCTTGTGATGCTATATTGGATGCTACAAAGTTTAACCAATTGTATCAATATATAAAGGCTTCTAAAAGTGCTATAAAGATTATAAAATGGAGTTTTTTATTATCATTATTCTACAATGTTATTGGTTTGTATTTTGCAGTAACAGGACAGCTAGCTCCTGTAATTGCAGCTATTTTAATGCCTTTAAGCTCGATTAGTATAGTCCTATTTACAACACTTGCAACCAATTGGATTGGACGTAAAATAAAGTAAAGTTTATTTCAATTTTTTGCTTAGTGTTATTACGTGTTGCAAGTTTTCCGCGAAAGCGAAAAAAATCTTAATAAAATCTTAAAAAATTTTTGAAATTAAGTTCAAAACTTGGTTAAACATGATAAATGTCATCTTTTAAACAAGCCTACTAAATTACTTTTGTAGCATAACTTCTAATAGGTATGAGTGTTATATATATTTTACTAACAGTAAGCATAATTATCGCGATTGTGTTTTTTACAGCGTTTATAATGGCTGTTAAAAATGGACAATTTGATGATGGTTACACACCATCTGTAAGAATGCTTTTTGAAGACGAATTGGTTAAAACGCCAGTTAAAACAATAAAAAAACTAAAATCAAAAATAAGACTAATCACAATTAATTATGGAAATGCAGCAATTTTATTACGATAACAAGATTGTTAAAAAGTTTCTTTACGCTACTATACTCTGGGGAGTTGTTGGTATGCTTGTAGGACTCCTTTTAGCGTTTATGTTTTTATTCCCAAATATGACAGATGGGATTTCATGGCTTAGCTTTGGTCGTTTAAGACCATTACACACCAATGCGGTGATTTTCGCGTTTGTGGGTAACGCTATATTTGCAGGAGTGTATTACTCGACACAACGTTTACTTAAAGCTAGAATGTTTAGCGACTTGTTAAGTAATATTAATTTTTGGGGATGGCAATTAATAATTGTTGGAGCTGCCATTACGTTACCTTTAGGTTATTCGACATCTAAAGAGTATGCCGAGTTAGAATGGCCTTTTGATATTGCTATTGCCTTAATTTGGGTTGCTTTTGGTGCAAACCTTATTGGTACAATGTTAAAGCGTCGTCAACGTCACTTATATGTTGCTATCTGGTTTTACATCGCTACGTTTGTTACTGTTGCAGTATTACATATTTTTAATAGTTTAGAGTTACCTGTTAGTTTAACTGGTATGAAGAGTTACTCGGTTTACGCAGGTGTACAAGATGCCTTAGTACAATGGTGGTATGGACATAATGCGGTTGCCTTTTTCTTAACAACACCGTTTTTAGGTTTGATGTATTACTTTGTACCTAAAGCTGCTAATAGACCTGTGTATTCATACAGACTATCTATTGTACACTTTTGGTCGTTAATCTTTATATACATTTGGGCTGGACCACACCATTTATTATATACAGCGTTACCAGAATGGGCTCAAAATTTAGGAGTTGCATTTTCTGTAATGTTATTAATGCCTTCTTGGGGAGGAATGATAAACGGATTATTAACGCTTCGTGGTGCTTGGGATAAAGTACGTGTTGATCCAGTACTTAAATTTATGGTTGTTGCAATTACTGGTTATGGTATGGCAACATTTGAAGGTCCAATGTTATCCCTTAAAAACGTAAATGCAATTGCACACTTTACAGATTGGATTATTGCACACGTGCACGTTGGAGCATTAGCGTGGAATGGGTTTTTAACATTTGGTATGATTTACTATTTAGTACCAAAATTATTTAAAACAAAATTATACTCATTAGCATTAGCAAATCTACATTTTTGGATAGGAACTTTAGGTATTATTATGTATGCCTTACCAATGTATGTAGCAGGTTTTACACAAGCTAGTATGTGGAAGCAGTTTAATCCTGATGGAAACTTAAAATATGGTAACTTTTTAGAAACTGTATCAGAGATTATACCAATGTATTGGATGCGTGCAATAGGTGGTACGCTATACTTAACAGGAATGTTAATCTTAGTCTTTAACGTTATTGCAACTATTAGAAAAGGTAGTATTGTTGAGGATGAATTAGCAGAAGCTGCTGCGTTACAACGTGTATCTAAAAAACGTGTATCTGGAGAAGGATGGCACACATGGTTAGAGCGTAAGCCAATAAGATTAACTATTGGAGCAACTATCGCTATTTTAATTGGAGGTATTGTACAAATTGTACCAACAATTATGGTTAAATCTAATATACCAACTATTAGTAGTGTTAAACCATACTCTCCATTAGAGTTAGAAGGTCGTGATATATATATACGTGAAGGTTGTGTTGGATGTCACTCACAAATGGTTAGACCATTTAGAAGTGAAGTAGAGCGATACGGAGAATATAGTAAAGCAGGAGAGTTTGTATATGACCATCCATTTTTATGGGGAAGTAAGCGTACAGGTCCAGATTTACATCGAGTAGGAGGTAAGTATAACGACAACTGGCACTTTAACCATATGTATGATCCACAAAGTACCTCTTCAGGTTCTATTATGCCAGCTTACAAATGGCTAATTGACAACACTTTAGATAAGTCTCAAATTGAGGCTAAGATGGAAGTTATGGTAAAACTAGGTGTACCATATACAGAAGAAGATATTGCAAATGCACAAGCGCAAATGTTAGAACAAGGAACGCAAATTGAAAAAAATCTTTATAGTGATCCTGATTTTGCAAAAGCTTATGAAGATAGCAAGAAAAACGGAGGAGCAGATTTTGTTGAAATGCGTAATCGTGAAATTGTAGCTGTTATAGCTTACTTACAACGTTTAGGTACAGATATAAAAGTAGACACAGTAGAAGAAACAACAGTACAAAAATAGAACGTCATGTTAAAATTTGTAAAAAATCATTTAGACAGTATTGCAGGTGTAGAGATATATCCAATATTTTCATTACTTATATTCTTTGGTTTTTTTGTAGTCCTTTTTTGGTGGGTAATTACCGCTAAAAAAGACTACATCACCACTGTAAGTAATTTACCATTAGACTTAGATAACCAAAACGAAACCGAATTATGAGACATTTAATTCCATCATACGTCAGAGTACCAGCTGTATTCTTTATTATTTTTGGATTAGTAGAGTTTTTTGTAGACTCAGGAGACAAACCAGCTTTTTTAGAGTATCCAATAATCATGTTATTTTTATTACTTGTTTTAGTGATACTAATTGCAATAGAAGGGATTGTAGGCTCTATTGAAAACGTACTATTTCAAAGTTTAGATGAAGCAGGTAAACAACGCTATATAGCTAGTCAAACTAAAGTCCCTCAATTTACTAAGTTAAAGGCTGTTTATGCTAAACTTAAAGGTGATGAAAAACCAATCGAGGAAGAGCACGAAATTATTTTAGACCATAACTACGATGGTATTAAAGAGCTAGATAATAACTTACCACCATGGTGGTTATACTCATGGTACGCATCTATGGTATTTGCTGTAATCTACTTGTTTAATTTTCATGTTACAGGATCATCAGACACACAATATGAAGAGTTAGATAATGAGTATGCACAAGCAAAAATTGAAATTGAAGCATACAAAAAAACTGCTAAAAACTTAGTGGATGTTAATTCAGTAGTTTTATTAACAGATGCTTTAGACTTACAAAACGGTAAAAAAATATTTACAGAAAACTGTATCGCTTGTCACATGGCAGATGGTGGAGGAGGAATTGGACCAAACCTAACAGATAAGCATTGGATTTTGGGTGGAAGCATAAAAAATGTATTCCAGACAATCTCTGAAGGTGGACGTTCTGGTAAAGGTATGGTGTCTTGGAAAAAAGATTTAAAACCAGTAGAAATGGCACAAGTAGCAAGTTATGTGTTGTCTTTACAAGGTACAACGCCTGCTAATCCTAAAGAGGCAGAAGGTGATCTTTGGCAACCAGAAGGTGCAGAAGATTTGCAAATACCAACAGAAATAAAAGATACAGACGTTTTAGAAGTAGAGAAATCTGTTTCAATGAACAATTAATACATATACAATGGAAGCTCCAGATAACGAGAGTTTTAGAGACTCAATAGCAACTATAAACGAAGACGGTAAACGTGCTTGGGTATTTCCAAAAAAGCCAAGCGGAAAGTTTTACGATTATAGGAAAATAGTAAGTTATGTTCTTTTAGCCTTTTTATTTGCAGCTCCATTTGTTAAAATTAATGGTAACCAGTTTTTACTATTTAATGTATTAGAAAGACGTTTTAATATTTTTGGTTTTCCGTTTTGGCCTCAAGATTTTCACCTATTTGTAATCTCAATGATTATTGGTGTTATCTTCATTACTGTATTTACAGTTGCATTTGGTCGTATATTTTGTGGATGGATTTGTCCACAAACCATTTTTAGAAATGGTTTTTAGACGTATCGAATACTGGATTGATGGTGACAGAGGTGCTCAAATGAAATTAAAGAGAACCAAATGGACACCAGAAAAAATCAGAAAACGTGTTTTAAAACATACCATTTTTGTTATCATTTCTTTTTTAATAGCTAATGTCTTTTTAGCTTATTTAATAGGTAGTGATAAGCTATTAAATTACATAACAGAAGGACCATTTAAGCATTTAAGTACTTTATTTCCGTTGCTAATTTTTACAGGATTATTTTACTTTGTATTTTCTTGGTTTAGAGAGCAAGTTTGTATAATCGCTTGTCCTTATGGACGTTTACAAGGTGTATTATTAGACAATCAATCTATTATTGTTGCCTATGACCATAAACGTGGAGAAGGTGAGAATGGACGTAAAAAGTTTAGAAAAAACGAAGATAGAGAAGCACTTGGTCATGGAGACTGTATCGATTGTATGCAATGTGTACATGTATGTCCAACAGGAATTGATATTAGAAACGGTACACAATTAGAGTGTGTAAACTGTACCGCTTGTATAGACGAGTGTGATGATATAATGGAAAAAGTAGGCTTGCCTAAAGGACTTATACGTTATGCAAGTGAAAATAATATTGAAAAGAAAGAACCTTTTAAATTTACATTAAGACTTAAAGCCTATGTTGTTGTCTTATTTATATTAACAGGTGTTTTAATTGCAATGTTACAGTTACGAAACGATGTAGAAGCACGTGTTTTAAGGCTGCCAGGTCAATTATTCGAGCATAAAGCTGATAATATAATAAGTAATGTTTTTACCTATAAACTTGTAAATAAAACAACTCAGGCTATTGATAATGTAAACTTTAAACTTAAAAAGTATAAAGGAACCATTAAGTTAGTATCTACAGATAACAGCTTTTTAGTACCAGCACAAGGTTTGGCTGAAGGAACTTTATTTATAGAGCTTGATCAAAGTGCTTTAAAAGAGGATAAAACTAAGCTAACCATAGAGGTGTATAGTGATACAAAATTAATCGAAACTACAACAGTTAACTTCTTAGGACCTAGAAGCTACAATTAAACAGATTAGAAAATGAAATTAAATTGGGGAACAGGAGTAGTGATAGCATTTATACTATTTATAAGCTTTATAATGTATTTTGTTATAGCCATGAATACAGATAAAAATCTGGATCATGATTTGGTTAATGATAATTACTACAAACAAGAATTAGAGTATCAAAACGATATTAATAAAGAGAAAAAATCTAAAGAGCTTGACTCTAAAATAACCTGGAAAAAAACACCAGAAGGTATGCTAATTAGTTTTCCTTCAGAGTTAGACTTTAGTAATATTAAAGGTAAAGTGTTCCTATATAGACCATCTAACAAACAACTAGATTTCGAAACCACAATTTTGTTGTCTAATCACAATTTGCTCATACCTGACAAACGTATGTTAGATGGTCGTTGGAACATTAAAATAGATTGGAATTACAAAGGTACAAATTACATGTATAAACAAGACGTCTTGTATTAATGTTACTTACAGCGCTCATATTTGGTTTATTAGGAAGTTTTCACTGCGTAGGTATGTGTGGTCCTATTGCTTTTATGCTGCCTGTAGATAGAAGTAATTCTTTTAAAAAAATAACTCAAATTACGGCTTATCATTTTGGACGTATATTAGCTTATAGCATCATTGGTTTAATATTTGGTGTCATTGGTAAAAGCTTATATATTTTTGGATTACAACAAAAATTATCTATCGTAATAGGAGTTTTAATGATAGTGGTAATCCTTTTTCCCTATAAAAAATTAGGACAAAATTATATAGTTAAGCCTATTTATAAAGCAGTTGGCTTTGTAAAAAAACAAATGGGTCAAGCCTTAAAAAAGAAAACAGCAGACACCTTTTTAACCATAGGATTTTTAAATGGTTTTTTACCATGTGGTTTAGTATATATGGCAGTTTTTGGAGCCATAGCTGCAGGTAATGCTTGGCAAGGCAGTTTGTACATGGCTTTTTTTGGTTTAGGTACCATCCCATTAATGACTACAGCAATTTATTTAGGTAAATTTTTAAACGCACAAGTCAAACAACGCATCCAAAAAGCAATTCCAGTATTTGTAATAGTAATTGGTGCTTTATTTATTTTGCGTGGACTAGGATTAGGTATTCCATATATCTCTCCAAGTCCAGTGGTACAGATGGTTAATAGTGCAATTGATTGCCATTAATAAAACGTTTAAATTTATCGCTTTCGCGGAAATAAAGCCAAGCCAACTTAAACTTAATTTCATAAATAATATTAACTATTATTTTGTAAATTACAATACGCTAATTAATTTAATATCAGTTTTATAATGCAGAATGTTTTATTACTTACAGACTTTTCAGAAAGCTCAAAAAATGCTATAGATTATACATTACAATTACTGAAATCTAAAACCGCACAGTTTCATTTAGTATATATACATAAAGCATCAGCATTTACATCTGCAGATTTAATGACTACTGGTAATGCCAACTTATATGCTTCCATAGTAAAGTCACCTAAAGAAGATTTAGAGGATTTAGCTACAGCACTTCATTTAAAATATAAAAACGATAGACACGCATTTTTAACTCATATTGATTACGATGTATTTACAGATGCAGTCAATCAAATAATCACACAAAACGCTATAGATTTAGTCGTAATGGGAACAAATGGTGTGACTGGAGCAGATGAGGTTGTTTTTGGAAGTCATACATTACATGTTATACGTAATGTATCTTGTCCAACATTAGTTGTGCCTAAACACTTTAAGTTTACTAAACCAGAAACGGTTTTACTTCCGTTAGATGATAAGGATGTTTTAAACGAAAAAAGAGTGCAACAAATCGTGAACCTAGTGGACAAGAGTACAAGCAAATATCATGTTTTACGAATAACCGAAACTGCAACTTCAGACCAAGAAGATTTGAAATTATTAAACGAACTATTGCACACAAATAATTTTATTTATCATCAAGTTATTAGTGTACCTATGCATCATGTAGTGGATACTTATTTGCAAACTAACACCATAGACTTTGAAGTGTTTATAATACAAAAAACTAGCTTTTTAGAACGTTTGTTTATGGGATCTCCAATAACAAAACATAGTAAAATAGCTAGTGTTCCTTTATTTGTATTACACGACTAATAATAGGCGTGTGTTTAAAAAGTATTTATTCTATTTCAGGAATAATACCATCGTTTTCTAAGACTAATGTTAATAGTTTAGAGTAATCATTTACTGTTTGGTCAATGTTTTCTGGATCTACAATGTCAATATATCCTTTCCATATTAGTGTGCGGTCTTTTGTAGGACATAGACAATACACAGACGTTTCGGCATTATACACTTGATATTCTTTATAAGCATCCGGATTAAAAACCTGATCTTGATACATTAAAAAATCGTCATTAAATTTTTTGTGATTTTTATCAAAATTAGAATAGTCTTTCTTGTATTGAATTTTGTTTTTTATTCCGGCTACTTTAGTAAAAATTACAGCATCAAAACCTTCCTCAATTAATTGATTTTCTAACACTTTTAATTCTGCATCAGTTTTTTCTGATTCTAAAAAATCTGCTTCAAACTTATCTAAGCTAACAGAAGCATCAATCCCTCTAGCGATTAATTGTTTTTGTAATTTTTTTCAAATTGTGATTTAGCAGTTTGATTGTTTGATAATGCCACAATAAAAACTTTTTGTAATGTGTAATCGTTGACGTCTGGACTAATCCAACGCTCTCTTAATTGCGTGCTATCACATGCATATAGAGATATAAGTAATAATATAAGTAATGTTTTTTTCATATTATTTATTTAATAAGTGTTCGTCTTTGTCTGTTTTCATTAGTCTTTTTACCAATTCAAAAACTTCAAACTTAACCGCTTTATAGTCGTAAAAAAAGGAACTCAGTGTCTTAGTCAACGTTCTATGGTCTTCTTTATATTGTTCTTCTTTTTCTATTTCATCCTTACCGTCCACCATTAAACTTAATTCTTTTTCATGCTTTGTTAAGTCGTTAATAAGTAGTTGATTACCTCTGGTAGTTCTAAGTAAAGCAGTGGTTACTATTTTGGCTCTATCTAATATTTCTGCCTCAATTATTTTATGTGTATAATCGGTCAGTAATTCTTCTAAAAAGATTTGTTCATCCTTTATAAAGTTAAGTTCTGATAACCATGTTTTAGACATGTTATGCATTCTTTCAGCACTATACCATTCTACAATTTTGGTTTTCTTTTCTGATTTCATAATTTAATTATTGTTTTAAAAAAAACAGGAAGTATAACATTGTCAACTTCCTGTTTATTGATTACAACTTTACGTACCACTTTTTGGTATTACTTTGACTTAGTAAACCGTTTAACAAAAAAATAATTTTTGTTGTTGATTAATAGCGTGTCGTGGTATTAATTATTGCAATCTCTTACTACTCAGTTATTATTTTCTATAGTTAAAGGTACTATTATTGTTAGTCTTAAACTATGATATATATCATGTAACTAACAGCTTACAATTTTATTTTAATCACTTCATTTAACGCTGGACAATAACTGTCCCATCCATAAATATCTTTTAATTTAACATGAAAGGCTTGTTGTGCAGTTGCCTCTCCATGGACTAAATAAATGGCTTTTGGTGTATTTTTAATAGCACTTAGCCAATCCAATAAACCTGATTGATCTGCATGAGCAGACAAACTATCAATATGTTTTACTTTTGCTTTAACAGGGTAATATTTACCATAAAATTTAACCTCATGTGTGCCTTCTTTTAATAAGCGTCCTCTGGTACCTTCTGCTTGGTAACCTACAAGTAAAATGGTGGTGTTGTCATGATCTATTAATTGTTGCAAATAAGTTAATACGCGTCCTCCTGTTACCATACCACTTCCTGCTATAATTATTTTAGAGCGTGGATCATCTATGGTTTTCCAGGTATCTGCATAAGAGGTAATAATATTAATATGATTACACATAGCCTCATAATCTGATGCTGACAATTTATGCCACTTTGGAAATTTTTTAAAAACCTCTAACACATTGTTTCCCATTGGGCTATCTACAAATATTGGAATGTTTGGAATTTTATTTTTTTGATATAATTTAAATAAAATAAACATTAACATCTGTAAACGTTCAACCGCAAAACTTGGGATAATTAAATTACCTCTATCGTTTATGGTTTGTTTGATTATGTCAGTTAGTTTTTCTTCAATAGCCTCTTTAGGATGTAGTTTATCTCCATAAGTACTTTCTATAAATAAATAGTCTGCATTATCAGGACGTTTTGGGTCGCTAAGTAAATAATCATTTGTTTTACCTATATCTCCAGAAAATACAAAGCGTTTTCCATCAATATCTAATTCTATAAATGTTGAACCTATTATATGACCATTATAATTAAACCTAAAGGATATGTGATTATTAATACTAATCCATTTGTCTTGGGTTTGTACCTCAAATTTAGCCACAATTTGTTCTACCTCTTTTTGCGTATAAAAAGGTAGTGCTGGATTATGTTTAGTGTAGTTTTCTGCATTAGCCTTTTTGGCTTCTTCTTCGTTTATTTTTGCGCTATCTTTTAAAATAATTTTGGCTATAGCCAAAGTTGGAGCAGTACCAATTATAGTGCCTTTAAACCCTTGTTTTATTAGTCTAGGTAAATAACCAACATGGTCTAGATGTCCATGAGTTAATAATATAGTTTGTATGGAAGCCACATCTATTGGTAGTGGTTGCCAATTTAAAAGTCGTAAATCTTTTAAGCCTTGAAACAATCCACAATCTATTAATATTGAAGTTTTAAAAGCTTCAATTAAATATTTGGATCCAGTTACTGTTTTTGCTCCTCCTAAAAAGGTAATGTTAACGTGATTATTCATAGCTTTATTTGGTATTACATAGTAACTTAATTTCGTTTAAAATTCTTTTTTACGTATTTCAGAGACGCCTAAATGATCTAAATAAAAGGCGTCATTTAATAAATCTTTGCAAAGGACAACCTCTCTGTTTAATAAAAACTGTTTTTCTCTTTTAGTTAATAATGTGGATGTTGTAATAGGGTAAAGTTTTAATTGATCGATACGCTCTTTTAACCCATTATTTAAAGGGTAATCCCAGCTTAATAAGTGTAAACCAATACAATTACCATATGTTTTTGCATCCTCTGTAAATCTTGTGTTTGTGACTACCCAACCTTGTGTCATAGTTGTGTTTGAGTGATATTTGATATTCCAGTTAAGTTGAATATCCTGAAATCTAGAATAGATATACAACGGTATTTTTACATTGCAATTTAATCCAGCTTCACCATGAAATTTGCACTCGACAAGTACAGTATTATTGGCTTTTGTTGCCAAAATATCGACCTCATGCTTCACACATTTTCCATTAATAATCTCGCCAACTTTAGTTGTATAACCTGAGGCTTCTAAAATGGCTGCTACATAACGTTCAAACGGAAATCCCGTAGGGCCTAACTCATAAATAGCTTTTTTTAATTTGTATTTAGACGCCAAGTGACTTTTGGTCGCCTTAAGCATAGCAAAAGCACGATTGTAAATTTCTTTAGTAGATATCCCTTGGTATAACTCATCTCTAACATTTGATGTGATTTTTTGGGCTAATGCTTTGTCTGCTCCAGATTTTATTAAAGAATTTTTAAGTTTATCTATAGAAAACTTAACGTGTTCTCCGGAGGATTTTTTTATATAAAGGTCTTGTCTTGTCATATTTTATTGGTTATCTGGAATAACTAAAAAAGGAATAGAGGGATTAAAGCCTATTTTTTTTATAACAGGTTCGTTTAAAAAACGTTCCATTATACTATGTTTATAATTGACCATAATAAGTAAGTCGATATTTAAATCTTGTATAAATGTATTTATGATCTCAGCTTTTTTGTTATAATTGGGTACCGAATGGTAATGCGTTTTAAAACCTTGAAGTCCTTTTTTTAATATGGATAAATTATATTGTTGTAAAGGTGCCAAGTTATCATTAACCTGAATGTTTACAACCCTTAAGGTGGCATTGTTGTCGTAAGTAAAATCATTGATAGTTTTAATTTCTAAATCGGTATAAAACCTATTTAAATCTGTAGAGAAAACGATTTGTTTTAAGGGTTTATAATCATATTGATCAGGTATAATTAAAATTGGGCATACTTTAATGGTGTTAACTAATCGCGTTGTATTACTACCAAAAAACAGTTGTTTGTTTCTTGAAGCACCTTTTGTACCCATGATAATTAAGTCTATTGGGTTTTCTGCAATATGTGCTTTTACTGCAACTTGTAAATCAATTAATTTTAGAACAGTCTTAAAGCTGTGATTAGCATTTGCATCACTAGATTCTATTTGGTCTTTAACTTCTTCTAGTTGTCGTTTACACTGCTGTATGGTGTTTTTTAAATATACATCTGACAAATTGGATAGGGAAGATGCAGTTAACGGATTAGCATGTAATAAGTAAAATGTACAAACTTCGTATTTATACAATTTTACAGCGTAAACTATAGCACTCCATGAATTATCAGAAAAATCAGTAGGTAGTAAGATATGTTTCATATCCTTAAGTTTTAGGTTTACTTAAAGATATTTGATATAAATCTTATAGGATATGATATATATTAGTTTTACAAAAAAAGGGTATTAAAATGATAATTCATTTTAATACCCTTAATATAACTAACTAAAAAAAATATTTATTTAATACGGAAAGTGACTACAGGCAATGCAGCATGATTTGCAATGTCTTCAGAGATACTTCCTGATAAAAAGTGTGTAAATCCAGTACGACCATGTGTAGCAACAGCTATAGCGTCTGCACCAGAAACATTTGCGTAATTTAAGACTCCTTTTTCTACTGAGTAATCAGATATAAACTGTACTTCTGATAATTTATCTAAATTACCATCTGCTTTTTGTAAAAAGTTAGCAACCGTTTTTTCCATTTCAGAGGTGCTACTAAAGTTATCTCCTGGAGTATTGATATATACTAAATGTAAGTTTGAACCTAAAGTTTCAAATAACTTAGAAGCATTTAAATACGGAGTGACTGTTCCATCAGAAAAATCTGAAGCAAATACAACATTATCAAAACTTAAAGTTGTTGGTTTGTTTTTAACAACAAGTACAGGTATTTCTGCATGACGTACTACTTTTTCGGTATTTGAGCCCACAAAAATTTCTTTTAAACCACTACTACCATGAGAACCCATAACTATTAAGTCTGCATTATGTTCTTTAGCGACATCGTTTACTTCACTAAAAACTTTAAAGTGTTTAACTACAGGTGTTACTTTTACATCTTTTAAAAAGTCTTGATCTAAAAATTCTGTAAATCTATTTTCGGCTAATTTTAAAAAGAAAATAGTTTCTGATTGGATATCAGCTTCACCTTGGGTTAAGATGGTTTCAGAAATTTCTAACATGTGTAATGCAAATATTTCTGCATTATATTTTTTTGCCAATATAGCTGCTGATTCTAAAGCATATTTTGAATGTTCAGAGAAGTCTACTGGTACTATTATTTTTTTCATATTGATAGTTTTAAAGGTTGTGTTTTATGTTTTAAAGTTATCGATTGTGTTGGTAATTATCGAGCTTTTATAAATTAATTAACAGTCTAAATGGTCATGGAAAATAATTGCGTTTCTGGTTTGTTTCGCTGTAAAAGCAAATCAAAAGCCATACATATATTTCTAACAAACGGTTTTCCTTTTTCTGTAATAAAAATTTGATTTAATTCTATGTTTAATAAACCATCGTCTTGCATTTCTTTAAGCTTTAATAGGACTTCTGGTATGTCTTCAAAATATAAATTATTAGCCATCCAATTGGTTTTAAAGTGGCACATTAAATTTAAAATGTGCTGTCTAATAATTAAATCTTCAGAGGATAACATGTGTCCTCTAAAAACAGGAATACTGTTGTTTTCAATTAAATGATAATATTCTTCGATACCTTTTACGTTTTGTGCAAAAGCATACCAACTGTCACTAATAGATGAGACACCTAACCCTATCATCACTTTAGTTTTTGAGGCTGTATAACCCATAAAATTGCGATGCATAGTTTCGGTTTGACTTGCTTGATACAAACCATCTGTTTTAAGTGCAAAATGATCCATTCCAATATCATGATATCCTGCTTGTGCTAATAGTTTTTTACCTAATTGATATTGGTTTTGTTTTATACTTGGTGTTGGTAAATCACTGTCTTTATAACCTCTTTGTCCATTTCCTTTTATCCAAGGGACATGTGCGTAACTATAAAAAGCAATACGATCTGGCAATAATTGTTTTGTTTTTTTATGGTGTCTTCGACATGTGCTTCCGTTTGAAAAGGTAAACCAAATATAATGTCATGACCAATAGAGGTGTAACCTATTGTTCTGGCTAATTCTGTAACTTTTTTTACGTTTTCAAAGGGTTGAAATCTGTGTATGGCTTTTTGTACAATAGGGTTGTAGTCTTGCACTCCAAAACTGACACGTCTAAATCCTAAATCAAATAACGTTTGTAAATGTGTTTTTGTGGTATTGTTAGGGTGACCTTCAAAACTAAACTCGTAATTATCTGCTAGTTTAGCTTTGTATTTAATACCATTGATTAAAATTTTTAAATTTTCAGAATCAAAAAAAGTAGGTGTTCCACCACCAAGATGCAGCTCTTTAATTACAGGTTTATCGCCCAATAAATCACAGTATAATTGCCATTCTTTTAAAACTGCATTTATATAAGGTAACTCTACATCATGACGTTTAGTGATACGTTTATTACAACCGCAAAACGTACAAAGACTCTCGCAAAAAGGTAAGTGTATGTATAAGCTAATACCTTCAGTACTGTTGCTTTCGTCAAAAGCTTTTTTAAGGCTTAGTTTCCATTCTTTTAATGAAAAAGTATCTAAATCCCAATAAGGAACAGTAGGATAACTAGTATATCTAGGTCCAGCAACATTATATTTATTAACTAAAGACAAGCACATATTTTAACTATTTGATAAGTCAAAGTTAATGGGCTTGTGCCTTTTAAAATATGACATATGTCATACAGGTCGTAAAGCTTTAGTTTTAGTTTAGAATATTGTATATTTTGTTATACTTTATGTCCTTAAAGTGAGATACAACTAAATCTGCTTGTGTATAATCTTGGTTTTTAGAATGAAAACTATCATAACCAATACAATAGCTTCCTGCAGCTTTTGCTGCTTTAATACCATTGGTAGAGTCTTCAATAACTATACAGTGTTGCTGTAAATGACCAGCTAATTGTGCTGCTTTTTCAAATATTTCGGGATGTGGTTTTGAGGCTTTTAATTCTGCACCACTTATTTTAGCTTTAAAATATTGGTCTAAATCAAAACGTTTAAAAACATTATTTATAGTTAGCATAGATGCCGAAGAAGCTAAAACTAAGGTTAATCCATTACTATGATAGTCTTGTATTATATCCAACACACCATCAATAAGTTGTAAACTTGGATCACTATGAAAAAGATTTACAAATATATCACGTTTATATTGCACTAACTCCTCAGGCGCATTGTCTAGTTTAAATAGGTCACACATACGTTTACAAACATTAATTGTAGATTGTCCTGTAGTAGACTCATACAACGCCTCTGATACTTCAATTTTAAAATGATCAAACATTTTAAAGTAGGCTTTTTTATGTAAAGGTTCGGTGTCAACAATAACACCATCCATATCAAATAACACAGCTTTTAACATACGTTTTGTTTTTTGCGAAGATACTTAATATGTGGTTTTTTACCATAGATATATTTTTTAGTCTATTATAATTACAATATTTTGCGACAACACTTTTAAAATATGATTTACACCATTGTTTTTATAATTTTTATTGGGTTTATAGTTTACGCTTTTGTGCTAATGAGGCCAAGGACAGTAAAACAAATTCCAAAACATTGGCACGCCATACTATTAGAAAAGGTTTTATTTTATAAAAAGTTATCTAAAGCAAATCAAGACGTGTTTAAAAAACGAATAGCGCTTTTTTTAACCGAAATAAATATTGATGGTGTAAATACAACAATTGATGAAACTGATAAATTACTAATTGCGTCTAGTGCTATTATTCCTGTTTTTGGATTTAAAGAATGGAGTTATAATAACCTATCAGGTATTATAGTGTATCCAGACAGTTTTAATGAAGATTTGCAATTTTCTGATATCGATAAAAACAGAAAAATTTTAGGAATGGTAGGTACAGGTAGGTATGAAAAACAAATGATTTTATCCAAAAAAGCAATTCGTTTAGCCTTTAATAATAAAACAGATAAGCATAATACACCTGTCCATGAATTTGTCCATTTATTGGATAAAATGGATGGAGAAACGGATGGTGTGCCTGAATATTTTTTAGGTAAAGAATATATACAACCTTGGTTAGAGTTAATGCATACCGAAATGGAAAACATAAATAACGATACTTCTGATATTAGAAAGTATGGAGGAACAAGTCAAGCTGAGTTTTTTGCTGTAGCTTCCGAGTATTTTTTTGAACGTCCTAAGTTATTTAAACAAAAGCATCCTGAGTTATATAAGATGTTGTCGTTATGTTTTCAACAACCAAAACAAAGTTAAATTAATTCAAATTAGTTAACTTTACAATTACAAAAAACAAACCATGTTAGAAGAGTTACAACAGCATTACGGATATTTATTTGAAGATGAATTAATTCAAGAAATTAATAATGTTGGTACTTATAAAGATATTCCTGAAGGATTTAAATTAATTGAAATTGGTGACTACATAAAAACAATGCCACTTTTAGTTAGTGGAGCGATTAAAATTTTAAGAGAAGATGAAGATGGTGATGAGTTAATCCTTTATTTTATAGAGCAAGGAGATACGTGTGCAATGACATTATCTTGTTGTTTAGGAAATTCTAAAAGCGAAATCAGAGCCATAGCAGAAACAGATACTAAGTTAATAATGATACCTGTTGCTAAAATGGAAGAGTGGTTAGGTAAATATAAGACTTGGCAAAAATTTGTCTTACAAAGTTATCATAATCGTATGTCAGAGTTGCTAGAAGCTATAGACACCATAGCTTTTTTAAAAATGGACGAGCGTTTATTTAAATACCTAAAAGACAAAGCAATGGTCAATCATAACGAGTTAATCCATGTGACACATCAACAAATTGCTAGAGATTTGCATACGTCGCGTGTGGTAATTTCAAGATTACTAAAAACACTAGAAATTGATGGTAAAATTGAATTGCACAGAAACAATATTAAGGTTTTAGATTTATAAGCGTAACAACTGTTACAAACCATCTCCTATATAAATTTTAAGTTTGTATAAGATTATTAAATTATGGATTTTATACAAGTAATAACATATTTAGCAGCTTTTTTAATTGGAGCAGTATTAGGACTAATTGGAGGAGGTGGATCTATTCTAACCGTTCCATTATTAGTTTATTTTTTGGCTTATAATCCAGTAATTGCTACAGCATATTCCTTATTTGTCGTTGGATCGTCGTCATTAGTAGGTGTTTTTCAAAAGCATCGCGAAGGATTAGTAGATTTTAAAACAGGTTTAGCGTTTTCTTTTCCATCATTTATTGCTGTTTATATTTCTAGACGTTTTGTAGTACCAGCAATACCAGAAACTATAGTATCTATTGGTACATTTAGTTTGACCAAGGATATGGCTATCATGATATTTTTTGCAATAATCATGTTTTTGGCAGCTTTTTCAATGATTAAAACTAAACAAAACACAAAATCAACCGCTACCTCACAACCTTATTACAAGACATTTATACAAGGTGTGATAATTGGTGTTATTACAGGATTAATTGGTGCAGGAGGAGGATTTTTATATGTTCCAGCACTAGTATTGTGGGCTGGATTAGACATGAAAAAAGCAGTAGGGACATCCTTAATTATAGTCGCAATAAACTCGCTAATAGGTTTTTCTGGAGATATGCAAACCCTAGATATTGATTGGGTATTTCTACTATCATTTACCACTTTAACAATAATTGGTATTTTAGTAGGAGGCTATTTTTCTAAATATATTTCTAGTAAAAAACTTAAAAAAAGTTTTGGATGGTTTGTATTAGTAATGTCAATTTATATAATTTTAAAGGAGTTAGTTTTTTAATTATGTAACTAAAGTTGCTGTAAAAATTTAAAAACATTAGTAAATTTGAATAATTAAATAAGATTTTTTAGCCTTACGGCGAATTTCTTTTAGTAAGAAAAATAGATTTAAAAATGAACCGAGCCATTAGGGCGAACACATTTTACAAAAACATAAAATAGAATTGAAAATGAACCGAGCCATTAAGGCGAACACATTTTACAAAAACATAAAATAGAATTGAAAATGAACCGAGCCATTAAGGCGAACACATTTTACAAAAACATAAAATAGAATTGAAAATGAAGATAGAGCAGATTTATACAGGTTGCTTAGCACATGCAGCATATTATATAGAAAGTAATGGAGAAGCAGCAATTATTGATCCATTAAGGGAAGTGCAACCATATATTAAAAGAGCACAAAAAGACAACGCAAAAATAAAGTACATTTTTGAAACGCATTTTCATGCAGATTTTGTGTCTGGACATTTGGATTTAAAAGAAAAAACAGGTGCTCAAATCGTATTTGGACCTACAGCACAACCATCTTATGATGCGGTTATAGCAACAGATGGTCAAATATTTGAAGTTGGAGACTACAAGATTAAAGCTATCCACACTCCAGGTCATACAATGGAAAGTACAACATACCTTGTTATTGATCAAAATGGTAAAGAACATGGTATAGTTACAGGAGATACGCTTTTTATAGGCGATGTTGGTCGTCCTGATTTAGCACAAAAAATAGCTTCGGATTTAACACAAGAAAAACTGGCAGGATATTTATTCGATTCACTTCGTAATAAAATAATGCCATTAAGTGACAACTTAATAGTGTATCCTAATCATGGTGCAGGTTCAGCTTGTGGTAAAAACATGAGTAAAGAAACTACAGATACTTTAGGAAATCAGAAAAAAGTCAATTACGCTTTGCGTGCAGACATGACTAAAGACGAATTTATTGCTGAATTATTAGATGGTTTATCAGAACCACCAGCGTATTTTCCTCAAAATGTTATGATGAATATTAAAGGTTATGAAAGCTTTGATAAAGTAATGACTAAATCTCAAAAACCATTAACACCAAAGGCTTTTGAAGCAGCAGCTAACGAGACTGAAGCTATTGTTTTAGACGTACGTAATCAATCAGAATTTGTAAATGGACACATTCCACGTTCTATATTTATTGGTATTGATGGTGGATTTGCTCCTTGGGTTGGTGCATTAATTGCAGATGTTAGTCAACCAATTTTATTGGTCATTCCAGAAGGAAGAGAAGAAGAGGTAATCACACGTTTGTCACGTGTTGGTTTTGACAATGTAATTGGGTATTTAGACGGTAGTTTTGAGGCTTGGAAAAACGCAGGAATGGACTACGACACCTTAACATCAATCTCTGCAGAAGAGTTTGCAAAACGATACGAAGACAATAAAGACGTGATTTTTGATGTTAGAAAAGATGGCGAATTTACTGCCGAGCATGTCGATGGAGCTATACATACTGCTTTAGATAATATTAACAGTCATTTAAGCGAGTTTCCAGAAGATAAACCGTTTTATATTCATTGTGCTGGTGGTTACAGATCTGTAATTGCAGCTTCAATATTAAAAAGCAGAGGTATCCACAATTTAATAGATGTAGCAGGTGGTTATGGTGCCATTAAAAAGACAGATATACCAAGAACAGATTTTGTTTGTCCTACAACATTAAAATAGTATTATAATTAATTTTATTAGTAAAGGCGCGTATTGCATTATTGTAATACGCGCTTTTTTGTGTAACATTAGTTACCGTTCAGGTGTATATATTGTGGTAACTTTATCTATTAATATAATGGTTTGCCTTACGGCGAAATAGTTTTACAAAACCTCAAATTTATATTAAAATTGAACCCAGCATTTTAGCGAACACATTTTACCAAAATTTAAAATAATATAAAAAATGAACACTTCAATAACAGTACAAAATTTAAAATGTGGTGGTTGTGCAAACACCATCACTACAAAATTAGCAGAACTAGAAAATATCTCTGAGATTACAATAGATGTTGATAATAGTATA
Source organism: Olleya sp. KJ81-1 (assembly GCF_055808135.1). Classification (NCBI taxonomy): domain Bacteria; kingdom Pseudomonadati; phylum Bacteroidota; class Flavobacteriia; order Flavobacteriales; family Flavobacteriaceae; genus Olleya; species Olleya sp. KJ81-1. The sequence goes on from NZ_CM147854.1 coordinate 510,708, forward strand.
GTAACGTTTAATCACAATAACCAAACGGAAGCTATAGCAGTAAAAGAGCGCCTTAAAACGTTAGGTTATCCAGCAATAGATGATGATAATAACTTAGTTTCTAAAGCTAAATCCTTTGTTAGTTGTGCAACTGGTAAGCTATCTAAATAAATTATAGTTATGAAAAAGGTTTACTTACTTATAGTATTATCGTTGGTTTTGGTTAGCTGCAACAATTCTAAAAACAAAAAGCTATCTGCTTTTGACACTCAAATGGAAGCGAATAAGCATCCTGGAAAAAAGCTAATGGAAACTAACTGTTACACATGTCATAGTCCATCAGCTAGTCAAGCTGATAGGATTGGACCACCAATGATTGCTATTAAAAAGCATTACATTGATGACAATACAACAAAAGAAGAGTTTATAGCAGATATACAATCATGGATTAAAAATCCCAATGCACAAGATGCTAAAATGCATGGAGCAGTAAAACGTTTTGGTGTTATGCCAAAGCAAGCATTTCCAGAAGAGACAATTGCTAAAATAGCAGATTATATGTTTGATTATGATATTGATCAACCAGAATGGTTTGAAAAGCATTTTAATGAAGAAAAAGGTAACCATAAAGGACAAGGAAAAGGACAAGGAAATGGTATGCACAAACAACAGGCTGAAACAAATTTTGAAGATTTACCATACGCAGAACGTGGATTAAAATATGCCTTATCAACAAAAGCAGTTTTGGGTAAAAATTTAATGGGAACTATCCAGAAAAAAGGGACGTTAGAAGCTTTGGCGTTTTGTAATGAAAAGGCTTACCCTTTAACAGATAGCATGTCTGTAATACATAATGCATCCATAAAAAGAGTTTCCGACAAACCAAGAAATCAAAATAATTTAGCAAATAATAAAGAATTGACGTATATTAATTCTTTTAAAAACGACATCAAAAATAATATTGAACCAAAACCAATAGTTGATCTATTAGACGATAAAGTACATGTGTATTACCCAATTACAACAAATACAATGTGCTTGCAATGTCATGGTAAACCAAATCAAGATATTAATAGACCAACCTTAAATAGTCTTGCTAATTTATACCCTAAGGATAAGGCAATAGGTTACTCTATAAATCAGGTTAGAGGTATTTGGAATATTAGTTTTGATAAATAAATAATGTCAATAAATGAGTAAATTTTCAGAAATAATTAATCAAGACCAACCTGTATTAGTAGATTTTTTTGCAGAGTGGTGTGGACCTTGTAAAACTATGAGTCCGATTTTAAAGGATGTAAAAGACAACTTAAAAGACCGTGTGTCTATTATAAAAATTGATGTAGATAAAAATCAAGAATTAGCATCTAAATATCAAGTTAGAGGTGTGCCAACGTTATTGTTATTCAAAAAAGGAAAACAAGTTTGGAGACAATCTGGCGTGCTACAAAAAAACGAATTGATTGATGTTATTACAGCAACATACTAATGGATTTAAGCGCAAATTTTTGGGATAATAGATACAAATCTAATGATATTGGTTGGGATTTAGGAGCTGTTTCTCCGCCATTAAAAGCCTATTTTGATCAGTTAACCAATTTGGATTTAAAAATTTTAATTCCTGGTGGTGGTAATAGTTATGAGGCAGAATATCTTTTTAATAAAGGGTTTAAAAACGTATATGTTGTTGATTTATCTCAAACAGCTTTAGATAACTTAATAGCTAGAGTACCTGATTTTCCATCATCAAATTTAATTTTAAATAATTTTTTTGATTTAAATATGACGTTTGATCTAATTATAGAGCAAACTTTTTTTGTGCAATTAATCCTAGCCTAAGAGCCGATTATGCTAAAAATGCTTCAGACATTTTAAATGTAAATGGTAAAGTTGCAGGCTTATTATTTGATGCGACTTTAAATACAACTCATCCACCTTTTGGAGGTAGTAAAAAAGAGTATTTAGGCTATTTTAAACCTTATTTTAATATAAAAATAATGGATGACTCTTATAACTCTATAAAGCCAAGAGCGGGAAAAGAATTGTTTTTTGTTATTCAGAAAAAATAAAAATTATAAACCTTATTTAAAACTGATAATTGTCATATTAAATATTAAACAACAACAGTAAATTTGTGCTTTACGATAAATACTAAAATTTTAAAATTATGATTTCTCAAAACATCGCATTATATAGTTGGAGTAACGGAGTAGTAATGATTGCTATTTTTGGAGTAATTTGTTTATTACTTATTGGTTTTTTAGTAAAATCAATGTCTAGTAGTGACAGAAAAGATGACGAAGCAAAAGAAAGATAAGGTCTAGTTATATTTATAAATAAAAAGAAGGAGCACATATTAAATGGGCTCCTTCTTTTTTGTTTACACTTTTTTTGTTTTAAAACTTATACTGTAAAAAAGCAGAAAAGTTACGTCCAGGCTCTGTTATTGGTGTTCTTCCAAAATCTTCCTGATTAGTAAATGAAAAGTTTAAATGGTTATTATAAGCTTCATCAAAAGCATTAATTACAGCAACACCTAAAGTTATATTCTTAACAGGATTTACTCCAAATCTGATATCTAAAGTTTGATATCCATCCGTTTCGGTTTCACCAAAACTTCTAGAAATATTATCTTGTTTGGATACGATGTTATATTGTGCATTTCCCCAAAATTTATCTTTCTTAAAACCTAAAACCATGCGTGTATTAAATGGAGGTGTTAAAGGTAATGATTCTGCTAAATCTTTGTTTTTAGCATAGACATAAGCAAATTCAGTTTTAAAGTAATAATCATTTAAAAATTCGATTTCAGCCATAGCTTCAAAACCAGTTTTATAAGCTTCGTTTATATTTTGAAAGACTTTAACATTGGTTGGGTCTGAAGTTGGATTAAATTTTCTTGTTAATGTTGGATCTATAACACCAACAATATAGTTTTCAAAAAAGGAATAATAAAAAGAGGTTTCGTATTTAAAGCTATTAAAACCATTTTTTAAGGGTTGCTTACCTTTAAATCCAATTTCAAATTGATTGTTTACTTCTGCTTTCAAATTAGGATTTCCTACATATTCATAAGGGTCTTGTCCAACAGTAAAATGGTTAATAAAACGCTCGATCATATTGGCAGATCGCACACCACGACCATATGCAGCTTCTAAAGTAAAGTTGTCCGTTACTTTCTTTTTAATAGACAATGTTCCGCTTATATTATGTTCAGTACGTTTTTTTAAATCATATAAAGCTTCAAAATCGGGTTCTGGATCTTGAATATCTGAGGTGACATTATCATAACGCACACCTGCTGTTACAACTGTTTTGGGATTTATAGAGTATTTGGCTTCTGTAAATACTCCTAAATCTGCAATGTATGAGTCTTGCCACACCTTATCATTAAACGTTATGGGTGTTGTTAGCATGTTTCCATTCATAACTTTAACGGTTCTTGTTCTTCCTCCATCTCTAGCAATATGCATAGCATCTAGTCCAGTAAATACATTTAATTTTTTAAGTGGTTTCCAGTTTAATTCTAATTTACCACCTGCAGTTGTCGCGTTTACAGCAGATGATGCTTCCATCATCATAAACGACGGTCTATTGTTATTGGTCATTAAGTGATCCACATAACTGTAGTATACTTTAGCGGTTAAGGACTTAGCTATAACGCCTATATTATCCAATTTATAGTCTAAAGACAAAATGCTACTGTTATCAAATTCTGTATCCATTGGTAAAGCTGCATGTAAGACATCACGACCAAAAGACTGCCTCCAATGGGCTTGTAAACGTTGATCTTCTGTAATATTATACCCTAATTTTATTCCATAATCAGTACTTCTAAATGATGACGGTATTTCTACACCATTTCCATCTTTATAATTCCCGAAATCTCTATAGCCAGCATTAGCAACAATATCATATTTTTCTTGAATGTATTGTAATTGTACTAAATTGACTAAAGCGTTTCCGTTACTTTCATAACCACCAGATATTTTTCCGTGTAAACCATAATCTTCATAATCTGGTTTTTGCGTTACTAGATTTATAATACCTCCAAAAGTAGCACCATAACGTACGGTATATGGTCCTTTAATAATTTCAATTTTAGAAATTTCTTCAGGAATAATATGTGTCGTTATGGGATCCATTCTATTTGGGCAAGCATGCATTGCTTTGGTTCCGCCATCATACTGAATATTTAATTGCTCATATTGTGAAGCTCTAAAAGAAGGATCTATAGCATAATTACCTCGTTTAATTACTGAAAATCCATTGATGTTGTTAAATAAATCTGCAACATTTTTGGGTTGCACAATAGCTTTGTCATAATTATTGGCAACAACTGTTAATACAGGATCTTGGTTTAATTTTCCTGTAACAATAACTTCGTCTAATTTGTTTATTTTTTGATTTGTAGTGTCTTTTTTAGTCTCATTTTGACCAAAAGACATAGCTGAAACAAGTATGCATAAAAACACACTATTTATTGTTTTCATATATAGTAATATTATATTTAACTTAAATGTTTGGGGTAGATTAACTACCAATTTTAAAAGTTAAATTATACCTGTGGAGGATGGAAACAATCGTTGATATTGTTATAACTATATAGGTTTTTGTAAATCGAAGTGTTTTGTTTTTTTAGATCGTTTATTGGTTTGAATGCTAATTTTTCTATGGTTAGCGTAAATAAAAGAAGCTCTTTAAAATTAACTACATTTTCTGGTGTATCTTGATCTTTATCTAGTGATTTTGAAACCTTATTCAAATGACATTTACCATTACATTGTAACTCAGGTTTATCTTTATTAACACATAAAGTCTCAATAAAACCCAAAGGATCTAGTTTATAATAGGCATAAGTTAAGGATACTCTTGTACTATTAAATAGTATAAGAATGGTTACACTTAAAGCGAATATATACGTACTCATTTTCATTAGTGTAAAAATAAAATAACAGACTATCATAAAAGGTGACATTTGTTACATTACCGTAGATTTTACGTTTATAGCTAAATCTTATTTTGGTATAAGCTTTAGGTATTGTTTAAGTGACAAATGTTACACATAGCCACAGCCTTGTAAAGTAATTTTACAGTATAAATAATTTAAAAATCTATATATTATGAATACTTTAGAAACAACACCACAAGAAACATTTGCAATGCCAAGAATTGGTGATAAAGCACCAGAGTTTACAGCAGTAACAACACAAGGAGATATTAATTACCCATCGGATTATAAAGGTAAATGGTCTATATTATTTAGTCATCCAGCAGATTTTACGCCTGTTTGTACGTCTGAGTTTATGACATTTGCACATTTAGAAAAAAATTTGAAAAAGCAAATTGTAGTCTTATCGGTTTGTCAATTGATGGTTTATATAGTCATATTGCATGGTTAAGAACGATTAAAGATAAAATTGAATTTAACGGAATGAAAAACATAGAAGTTAAATTTCCTTTAATCGAAGACATTTCCATGGAAGTAGCCAAAAAATATGGTATGATTCAACCAGGTGAAAGCAAAACACAAGCGGTTAGAGCGGTCTTTTTTGTAGATCCAAACGAAACAGTTAGAGCTATTATTTACTATCCATTAAGTTTAGGACGTAATTTTGATGAGTTATACAGAGCCTTAATTGCAATGCAAACATCAGACAAGTTTAATGTAGCTACTCCAGCAGATTGGAATCCTGGTGACGATGTAATTGTATCTCCAGCTGGATCTTGTGGTGTCGCAGAAGAGCGTATGACCTCTACTGAGGATTTAGACTGTAAAGATTGGTTTTTCTGTACTAAAAAATTAGATAAGGATTTAGTATTGGATTCAATCTTAAAAAAGTAAGCTAATTACCTATAAAAAGAGCCTCTTATTAAGGCTCTTTTTTGTATTTTAATATCTAAATAAAAAAATCATGATTATTAAACAATTTGAAGATAAGCCATTAGCTCACTATTCTTATGCAATAATTAGTGATGGTAAAATGGCACTTGTAGATCCATCAAGAGATGTAAAACTGTATTACGATTTAGCAGAAAAACATAATGCTAAAATTATTGCTGTTTTTGAAACACATCCACATGCCGATTTTGTGAGTAGTCATTTGCAAATACATAAGGAAACTGGTGCAAAAATTTATGTAAGTAAATTGGTTGGCGCTAATTATCCGCATCAAACATTTGATGATGGAGATACTCTTAATTTAGGAACGGTAACTTTCTCGGCTATTAATTCGCCAGGTCACTCGCCAGATAGTATTACAATTATTGCTAATGATGCAGATAATAATTATGCGATGTTTTCTGGAGACACCTTATTTATTGGTGATGTTGGAAGACCAGATTTGCGTGAAAAAGCAGGTAACATAAAAGCTAAAAGAGAGGAGTTAGCTAAAAGTATGTATCATACTATGCGTCATAAATTTAATCATTTACCAGACACAACAACTGTTTATCCAGCGCATGGTGCAGGATCGTTATGTGGTAAAAACATGAGTACAGATGCATCAAGCACTTTAGGAAGAGAACGTACTGAAAATTGGGCATTTAAAGATTTAACTGAAGATCAATTTGTGAATCATATTTTAAAGGATCAGCCTTTTATTCCTGCCTATTTTGGATTTAATGTTGATATAAACAAAACAGGTGCAGATAATTTTGAATCTACATTTTGTGGCATACCTTTTTTATTCGGGATAACCAATTTTATTAATGATGACAGTCTGATTATTGATGTTAGAAGCGCATCACAATTTAAAGAGAATCACTTAAAAGGAAGTATTAATATTATTGCAGAAACGGAAGATGATAAAGTAGAAACTTGGTTAGGTTCTATCGTTGCTCCTAATGAAGCGTTTCATTTAGTAATTAACTCAATTAACGACAGAAAAACAATACTTAGTCGTATTGCTAAAATAGGTTATGAAAAGCAAATCAAATCGATTGTTACGTTAGGTGCCAATACCTTTGAAACATTTAAAGTGTTAGATATTGAAGATTTTAAAAAACACCCAAATCAATATACTATTATTGATATCCGTAATGCAAGCGAGGTAGCAGAAGGTAAGATTTTTGAAACTGCGATTTCAATTCCTTTAAATCAATTAAGAGCCTCTAAAAGTCAAATTCCTACGGATAAACCTATTGTGGTGCATTGCGCAGGAGGTTACAGAAGCGCAGCAGGAAGTAGTATTATTTCTAATATAACTAAAACAGTTCCTGTATATGATTTAAGTGATGCTGTTAAAACATTTACAACTTAAAAATAGATAACACACATTAATTTTGAAAAGCCTCTTTTTTGAGGCTTTTTTGTAATAAAAGTTACACAGCGTTTAAGCGTTGTGTCGTATTTTTGTATTAAAATAAGCATGCTATGGATACCGAAATTTTAGCCAGAATTCAATTTGCCTTCACCATTGCCTTTCATTATATCTATCCTCCATTAAGTATTGGTATAGGTCTAATTATGGTGATTATGGAAGGATTATATCTTAAAACAGGAAATAAGCATTACGAAGTATTAACTCGCTTTTGGTTAAAAATCTTTGCTATAACTTTTGGTATTGGTGTCGCAACTGGTATTATTATGGAGTTTGAGTTTGGTACCAATTGGGCAGTATATTCAAGATATGTTGGTGATATTTTTGGAAGCGCTTTAGCAGCAGAAGGCTTATTTGCATTTGGGTTGGAAAGTGCCTTTTTGGGAGTGTTAATTTTTGGATGGAACCGAGTGTCTCCTAAAGTACATTTTATATCTACAATCGGTGTTTTTCTTGGTTCCATGTTTTCGGCAGTTTGGATTGTTGTAGCTAATAGTTGGCAGCAAACACCTGCTGGTTATCATATTGTAGGAGAGGGATTTAATGCTAGAGCAGAAGTAACAGACTTTTGGGCAATGGTTTTTAATCCATCTAGTGTAGATAGGATTATTCATGTTTGGCAAGGTGCATTTTTAGCAGGTGCCTTTTTAGTCTTGAGTGTGCATGCTTACTATTTACTTAATGGTCGATATGTAGAAATTTCAAAAAAAGCATTTAAAATTGCTTTGGGATTAGCAACTATTGTTTCGTTAACTCAATTACTTTCAGGACATAGTTCGGCAGATGGAGTAGCGGTAAATCAGCCAGCAAAATTAGCTGCTATGGAAGGGCATTATGACAAATCTGCACCTGCTGATTTATATTTGTTTGGTTGGGTTAATGATAAAACTCAAGAGGTTACAGGTATTGGTATACCAGGAGGATTATCGTTTTTAGTACATCAAGATTTTGAAGCTCCAATTACAGGATTAAATGCTTTTCCAGAAGAGGATAGACCAGGTCAAGTTAATGCAGTGTTTCAATTTTATCATATTATGATTTCTATTGGAATGTTTTTAATCGGGTTAACATTATATGCGTCGTTTTTATGGTGGAAAGGTACATTGTTTGAAAAACGATGGTTATTAAAAATCTTTGCACTTTCGGTATTACTACCACAAATAGCCAATCAAGTCGGATGGTTTGCTGCAGAGATGGGTCGACAACCATGGATTGTTTATGGACATTTAAGAACTAATGAAGGATTTTCGCAAGAAGTGTCTTCTAATCAAATTTTATTCTCTTTAATTTTATTTTTAGTAGTCTATGCTATATTGTTTTTATTATTCCTTTATTCTGTCAATAAAAAGATAAAGCATGGTCCTTATGATGAAGCTAAAAATCCTGATGAATTTTTAAAATACGTTTAATAAAAAAACTATGGAAACAATATTAGGTATAGATTATCCAACACTTTGGTATTTAGTTGTCGGCTTATTATTTTCGGGTTATGCTATTTTAGAAGGTTTTGATTATGGTGCTGGTGCTTGGCATTTATTTTTAAAAAAAGATTTAAGTCGTCGTATTGCAATTAATGCTATTGGTCCATTGTGGGATGCAAATCAAGTGTGGTTAATTATTGGTGGAGGTGCTTTATTTGCAGGTTTTCCTGTAATGTATGCCACTATGTTGTCCGCAATGTATATTCCTTTTATGTTATTTCTAATGTTATTAGTGTTAAGATCTTCTGCAATAAAATTTAGAAGTGCTGAAGAAATGACTTGGTGGCGAAAAACCTGGGATATTATTTATTTTGTTTCCAACACGTTAATAGCTTTTTTATTAGGTGTCGTTTTAGGAAATGTTTTACAAGGTTTTGAATTAGGAGAAAACCTAACCTATAAAGGTGGTATTTTTTTCTCTTTTTTAAGTCCTTATGCTATCATGGTTGGGTTTACAACATTGTCTATTTTTATGACACAAGGTGCTATTTTTTTATTACTTAAAACGGAAGGGCGTTTGCATGCTAGATTAACTTTTTTGTTAAAAAAAGGTATGATTTTCTTTATTATAAGTTTTGCAGTAACATCTTTATATACATTGACTTTTTTACACGGAGTTACAGATAAATTTAAAGAAAATCCAGTATTTTTTGTACTACCTATTTTAGCATTTTTAGCAGTAGCTAATGTGCCTAGATTGGTGTCTAAGAAAAAATACGCTAATGCTTTAGTTTTTTCATCATTAACTATGGCTTTTTTATTAATGTTAGTTGCGTTTCAGTTATACCCAGTACTATTGCCTTCTACTATAGATCCTAAATACAGTGTAACTATATATAATGCAGCTTCATCTCAAAAATCCTTAGGCATAATGTTAACCATTGTAGCTATTGGAGCACCATTATTAGCAGGTTATTTCTTGTTTTTATATAAAACATTTCATGGTAAAGTTAAGTTGGATGATACTAGTTATTAGTTATGTAACATAAGTAGCTGTACAGATTTTAAGGATGTAATATCTTTATTAAAAATTAACAGTTTATGTCTAAAATCGTCATTTTAGGAGCCGGTATTTCTGGTCATGTTGCAGCAACTCATTTACGTAGAAAACTGCCAAAAAATCATGAAGTAATTGTAGTATCTCCTAACAGTAATTACCAATGGGTCCCTTCAAATATTTGGGTAGGAATTGGTAAAATGAAATCAGAAAAAATTTACTTTCCATTAGCACCTTTGTATAAAAAGAAAGGTATTGGATATAAACAAGCCAAAGCGATTTCTTTTTTCCCTGAAGGAGATAAAACAGAAGAAAAACCTTATGTTTTATCTGAATATGTAGCAGGAACCAATAAAGGTCAAAAAGAAAAGATAACCTACGATTATTTAATTAATGCTACGGGTCCAAAATTAAACTTTGAAGCTACAGAGGGTTTAATTCCTGGTAAAAACAAAGCGTATTCAGTGTGTACATTCTCTCATGCAGATCATGCTTGGGTAGGTTTGAAAGCATTAATTCAAGAAATGAAAGCGGGTAAAAAAGCTAAAATTTTAATCGGTACAGGACATGCAAAATCGACTTGTCAAGGTGCTGCTTTTGAATATATTTTAAATGTTGAGCAAGAATTACGTAAGCATAACGTGCGTGACATGGCAGAAGTCACTTGGATTTCTAACGAATACCAACTAGGCGATTTTGGTATGGATGGTATGTTATTAAGTTATGGTAGTATGACCATGAAATCTCATGAAATGGTCGAAATGGTTTTTGAAGACCGAGACATCAAATGGATTCTTGGAGCAGGCGTAAACAAAATTGAAGACGGTATAGCGCATTACGAAAATTTAGAAGGCGAATATAAAGTAGAAACTTATGATTTTGCAATGTTAATTCCTTCGTTTTCTGGTCATGGGTTTAAAGCCTATGATAAAAATGAAAACGATATCACAGAAAAGCTCTTCAAAGGTTTTATGATTGTTGATGCCGATTACACGCCAAAACCATATGAACAATGGTCAGTAAAAGATTGGCCAGAAACGTATCAAAACCCGAGTTATAAAAACATTTTTGCTCCAGGTATTGCATTTGCACCACCACATGCCATTTCTAAACCAAGAACTAGTAAAAATGGGACTGTAATTGCACCAGCACCACCACGTACCGGAATGCCATCAGGTATTACCGCAAAATTGGTGGCAGATAATATTATAGATTCTATAAAAAGTGGAAAAGAATCTTTACATCACAAAGGCAGTTTAGGTAATATGGGAGCAGCATGTATAGCTTCAGCAGGTTACGGAATGTTATCCGGAAGCGGAGTAAGTATTACAACGTATCCAATTGTTCCAGATTATGAGAAATATCCAAAAACCCAAGGTAGACAACTTGGAAAAACCTTTGGGCAAATAGGTTTAGCAGGTCATTGGTTAAAACTAGCATTGCATTATGCTTTTATCTATAAAGCTAAAATGCGACCATTTTGGTGGTTGATTCCGGAATAAACAGCGCGCTTAATTTTTAATTGATATGAATTTTTTATCCTGAAAGACCAAAGAGAAATTTAGGATATCATGAAAATTTTACAAGAATTTAATAATTATCAAAATGACAGAAAGAATATCAAAATATCAAAGATTTAAAATGATGAATCCAATCATCCAGTTTTTTAAATTCATCTATTTAAGTATAAAAATAATGGTTGTGGTAGCAGGAGGACATGGTGGTACAAGAAGCTAAATGACTTTTACTGTACAAAATGTATTGCTATTTTAGTGATTTAGATGTTATAATATGTACACCCATAGCAATCATTTCAGTTTTAATAGCTTCAAAAGTTTTTGTATTTAAAGCTTTTGAAGCATCTTCAATAAAATAGCATTCAAACCCTGCTTTTACAGCATCACGAATAGAAAAGTAAACGCAAATATCTGATGCAAGACCGCAAAAATACAGTTTTGTAGTTCCTTTTTCTTTTAAATAACTAGCTAATCCAGTTGATTTTAAATGGTTATTATCAAAAAAGGCGCTATAACTGTCAATATTAATATCTGTACCTTTTCTAAAAATGGCCTCGTACTTTGTGGTGTCTAACTCAGAGTGTAATTGGGCACCTTTAGTGCCTTGTACACAATGTTTAGGCCATAAGGTTTGCATTTGTCCACGCCACTCAATACTATCAAAATCAGATTTTCCTTCATGGTTTACAGCAAAGCTAGAATGTGCTATTGGGTGCCAATCTTGTGTTGCTACAATCAATTCGAATTTATCTTGTATGCTATTTATTACAGGTACAATTGTATTGCCATCAGGAACAGGAAGTGATCCTCCAGGCATAAAATCGTTTTGTACATCAATGACTAAAAGTGTTTTCATAGTTTGACTATTTTAATATAATAGGCTAGAGCTTTTAAGACGTGTTGTAAATTTAATTTTTATGCTTGTTTATTAGATCATTTCGTTCCTTTTTAAGTTGACTACTCAATCCAACTTTATAGGTATGCGGGTTTTGAAAACGCTTATATTCATCAGGAAGTTGCGCCAAACGCGATTGCGAGTATTCTGCAATTTCAGTAACCGTTCTTGCAGGTACCACACGTTTTCCATGTTCCATGACTAACTCTAATAATGGTTCTTTTTTTAGTGCACTAATATCTATTTGCTTAGTAATATCAAATGGGTGTTCCATGTGATCAATTTCACCTTCAGTATACATAGCAACAGCATCTGCACCATAAAATAGCCCATCCGCATCAGTCATACGATACACTTGCTTTTTAAACGGTAACGATACTTTTATAATGTTTTCAGAGAGTTTAATTCTTGGAGCACCATTATATTCAGATAATTTATAAACACCATCTAACGCAGCATCTGGTCGTCCTGTAACCAAATTAGTACCTACGCCAAAAACGTCAATTGGCGCCTGTTGTTCTTTTAAACTTTTTATAACAAATTCGTCTAACTGATTAGACACTACAATTTTCACATAGGTTAAATCTGCAGCGTCTAATATGGCTCTTGCTTTTTTAGATAAATAGGCTAAATCACCACTGTCTAATCGGATTCCGAAAAGTTTCTCACCTTTTTCTTCCATTTCTTTAGCAACTGTAATCGCATTTGGAAGTCCTAATTTTAGAGTGTTATAAGTGTCTATTAAAAGCACACAGTTTTTAGGTCGTACTTGTGCAAAATCTCTAAAAGCATCTAGCTCATTATCATAACTTTGTATAAACGAATGTGCCATAGTTCCTGTAGACGCAATATTATAATCTTCGGCAGCTTTCACATTACTTGTACTATCAAATCCACCAATAGCAGCAGCTCTAGACGCATAATAACCACCTGTGGCATGGGCACGACGTAATCCCATATCTAGCAAAATAGCATCTTTAGCGCTATAGCGTATTCTGCTCGCTTTGGTTGCAATTAAGGTTTGAAAGTTTAAAATATTAAGCAAAAGGGTTTCTATAATTTGGGCTTCAATAATATTAGCTTCAACTTGCAAAATAGGACGGTTAGGAAATACAATATCACCTTCTTTACTAGAGCGGATACTACCTTTAAAACTAAAGTTTTTTAAATACTCTAAAAATTCGTTTTCAAATCCTTTTTGTTTTAGATATGAAATATCAGACTCTGAAAATTTAAGCGACTCCAATATATCTAAAACATCCTCTAATCCAGTAAATATCGCATAGCCATTATCAAAAGGATTACGACGGTAATAATAGTCAAACACCGCTTTACCATTTGGTTTGGTCACAAAATAGACTTGCGCCATTGTTATTTGATATAGATCCGTATACGCAGCAGTAATGTCCATGATTTTTAAGTTTAGTTTTCTAAAATATTTAAAATTTTATTTAGTCGAAATTAATTCCCTTTCACACGTTGCCAAAGTTCTGATAGCAATTTTTTACCGTCATTAGAATCTTTTGGAGCTTCAATAAATGAAACCTTTCCAAAAGGATCAACTTCTAACTTGTATTTAAAAACAAAGTTTTCTGATTTTGGTTTTAAACTTAATAATCCAAAACGTAAATCATTAAAATAAAGGGTGTTTTCTGTTTTAGTAATGGTGTACCAACCTTCTGTTATGGCAATCATTTGCTTGACACTTTTATCTTCAACAAGACTACCTAATAAGTCGTGGTTTTTTGGATAGCTTTCAAAAGTGATGGGTTGGCTATCAAAAAACGAATAATTCCCCAATAAATAAGCATCTTCAGTTTGCACATTAGCACTCCAAAGTATCGTGTTTAATGCAGATGGTCTAGTGTCAATATCTAAATAAGCAATGTTTTGTTCTTTTAAAGCAGATTCAAATGTTGTGTAAGCTGCCCATTTTAAAAGTAGCGTAATGGCTAAGTAAGTTGTACTTATAATTAATCCCATATTGTTATAAAAACGTCGTTTTGCAGTGGTACGTTTTTGACGCATTGCTAAAATTAAAAATATCAGAAAAGGAACTGTGTACAATGGGTCAACTACAAATATGTTTTTAAAAGCTAATCGTAAATCAAAAGGCCAAAACAGTTGCGTTCCCCAAGTGGTGTGAGCATCTAATATAGGATGGGTTACAAATGCTAAAAAGAATAACCAAGTCCAGTTTTTAAAGTTTTTATAAGTTTCGTACCGTGTGACAATCCATGCAAAAATGGGCGCAAAAAGTAGTGAAAACACAATAGAATGTGTAAAACCACGATGTACATAAAGCGCAGTGACATTGTCCGTAAAAAAGGAGGCTAAAACATCTAAATCAGGAATGGTTCCTGCAATAGCACCATAAAGCATGGCTTTGTTTCCAACTTTTTTTCCTAAAACAGCTTCGCCTACAGCTGCTCCTAATACTATTTGTGTTAATGAATCCATATAGCATGCAAAAGTAAGAGATACTAATTTATTTATAACAAGACTTCGGTTTTATGTTGCATTTGGTTTGGTAACTTATGTTACCGACTAGGCTATTTATGTAATGTACATTTGTACTGTAAATTAATAATTGATGAAAAAACACATTTATATACCATTATTATTGTTAGGGTTAACACTTTCTGTTCAAGCGCAACAAGTGGTTCCTATTGCAAAATCTGATGTTTTGTCTAAAGTGTCAGAACGCAATACAAGCATAAAAATTTCTGAAGAAGATTTTAAACAAGCCAGAGCAGATTATAGACAAACCAATGCTGTGTTTTTACCAAATATTACAGCAAGTCACACAGCTATGGCGACTACTAATCCATTAATGGCTTTTGGAAGTAAATTAAATCAGGAGATTTTAACTCAAAACGATTTTAATCCAGCGTTGTTAAACGATCCTTCTCAAATTGAAAACTATGCCACCAAGTTCGAAATCCAACAACCATTACTAAATTTAGACGGTATTTACCAACGTAAGGCTGCTAAATCTAAAATGGAAGCCATGTCTTTAAAAACAGAACGCACACAGGATTATTTAGCTTTTGAAGTAGATAAAGCTTATATGCAATTACAATTAGCCTATAAAGCAGTAAGTGTTTTAGAGAAAGCTTTGGACGCAGCAAATGCGAATAAGAAACTAGCTGACGATAGCTTTAAACAAGGGTATTTACAACGTGCAGATGTGTTAAATGTTGAAGTCCGTGTTACTGAGGTTCAAAACCAATTACAAACCGCTAAAAGTAATGTGCAAAATGCATCTAATTATTTGTCTTTTTTAATGAATGATGAGGCTTATGTTGTGTATATGCCAAGTGACGATTTAACCATTGGCACATTTACAATGGAAGACAAAGCAGTGTCTGAAAATAGATCGGATATTAAAGCTATGCAATTGGCCTCAAACGCTTATGAAGCGATGAATAAAGCTGATAAAATGGCGTTTTTACCAAGTTTAAATGCGTTTGGGAGTTATGAGTTGTATGACGATAAAATTTTTCAAGGCGGTTCTAATGGATACTTATTCGGTGCACAATTAAGTTGGGATATATTTCAAGGCTCTAAACGTATTGGAAAAGCGCAAAAAAGTAAATCGGAATTCGAAAAATCTAAATTAGAATACAAGCAATATGTATCACAAAGTAATTTAGAATTAAATAAAGCGAAACGCGCCTTTATAGATGCTGACAATAAGTTGAAATTAACAACTTTAGCATTACAACAATCTGAAGAATCTTTACGTATAAGAACCAACAGATTTAAAGAAGGTTTAGAAAAAACGTCTGATTTATTATTAGCCGAAACGCAATATGCACAAAAACAATTGGAATACTATCAAACTATTTTTGAATACAATTACACACAAGCATACTTGCAATTTTTAACTAAAGAATAAAAAAGATACAAGAATATAGAACTAAGAATCTAGATTGATTTCCGAGAGTTTTTAATTATAAAAAATGTCACACTGAGCTTGTCGAAGTGTCCTAAATAAAAAATAATAACCATGAAAAACATATATACAATCCTAACACTTTCTGTAGCGCTATTAGTAGCAAGTTGTGGAAGCGAAGACAAAAAACCTGTTGTAGATAATACGCCAGCAATTAGCGTTAAAACTAGTCAAGTAGCAGCAAACAGTAACAGTCCTTTTTTATCTGTTAGCGGAAAAATACAAGCGACAAATAGTGCAGATTTAAGTACTAGAATGATGGGTTATGTTAATAAAGTACATGTTAACGTTGGTGATAAAGTCCGTAAAGGACAATTATTAGTATCTATTAATAATAGCGATTTACAAGCCAAGAAAGCTCAAATAAATGCAGGAATAACCGAAGCTAATGCAGCTTTAAATAATGCGCAAAAAGATTACAATCGTTTTAAAAACTTGTTTGCAGACAATAGTGCATCTCAAAAGGAAATGGATGATATGACTGCTAATTACGAAATGGCGAAAGCTAGAGTAGAAGGTGCCAATCAAATGAAAAACGAAATAAATGCACAGTTTGCATACAGTAATATTACTGCACCTTTTAGCGGAACAGTAACTAGTAAAAATGTAGAAGCTGGTAATATGGCAAATCCTGGTGTGCCATTAATAAGTATAGAAACACCTGGAAATTTTGAAGTCATGGCAATGGTGCCTGAAACTGAAATTTCAGAGATTAAATCCGGAACTACAGTGGATGTTTTAGTAAAATCCATAAATAAAACGTTGAAAGGGAAAGTAAAAGAGGTCAGCACTTCAGCTAAAAATACGGGAGGGCAATATTTAGTAAAAATAGATTTAGATAAAACAGAAGCTAATATTTTATCAGGGATGTTTACAACAGTTCAATTTCCTGTGGAAAGAAAAGCTACGTCATCAATGGTTTTAATACCTAAAGATGCTATTGTAACTAATGGGCAATTATCTGGTGTCTATACAGTAAGCCAAAGCAATACCGCATTATTACGATGGTTGCGTTTAGGCAGAACTTTTGGGGATCAAGTAGAAGTTTTATCTGGTTTAAATGCAAACGAAGCATACATTGTTTCTGCTGAAGGAAAACTATTTAATGGTGCAAAAATTACAATTCAATAACTAATAAGCTGCGTTAAGGATAGAAACGACATCCTTTTTTACTTAATAAATAAGCTGTCATTATTAGGAGTGCAACGACATGGTAATCTCCCAATCGATTAAGAGATTGCCACAGCAAATAAAAAATGTACTTAGTAAGGACAAGTAAAAAAGATACAGTGTATAGCCTGTTAAAACGCCCAAAATATAAATATTTCCATTGTCATGGGAATAAAAAAAGTAATAATTATGAAAGAAGGAATCGCAGGTAAAATTGCCAAAGTCTTTATGCAATCGAAGCTTACAGTGCTTTTGATGATTGTATTTATGGTGGTTGGTGTGTACAGTTCGTTTTTAATTCCGCGTGAAGAAGAACCACAAATTGATGTGCCTATGGCAGACATTTTTGTAGGGTATCCTGGAGCAAGTCCTACGGAAGTGGAGTCGCGCGTGATTAAGCCTTTAGAGCAATTAATTTCGAATATTAAAGGTGTAGAATATGTTTATTCTACGTCTATGAAAGAGCAAGGAATGGTCATCGTTCAGTTTTATGTTGGCGAAGATATTGAGCGTTCTTTCGTGAAATTATACAACGAAATTAACAAGCACATGGACCAAATGCCTGCTGGTGTTACGTTTCCGTTAGTAAAAACGCGTGCGATTGATGATGTGCCAATGTTGGGATTAACGCTGTGGAGTGAAAATTATGACGATTACCAATTAAACCAAATGGCTCAAGAGTTGGAAGCCGAAATTAAAAAGATTAACGACGTAGCAATCACGCATAAAATTGGAGGTCGTGACCGTCAATTACGCGTCGTTTTAGATAAGGATAAATTAGCTGCAAGTGGCTTAGATTTCTTGTCTGTTTCGGAAATGATTAAAGCGAATAATAGCCAATTAAGTGCTGGTAGTTTTGATAAAAGTGATACTGAGTTTTTAGTAAATACAGGTGCTTTTTTAGCTTCGGTTACTGATGTTGAAAATTTGGTGATTGGTGTGCAACAAAATCAGCCTATTTATTTAAAACAAGTCGCTACAATTATTGATGGACCAGAAGTGCCACAAAATTATGTCAGTTTAGGTTACGGAAAAGGAAGCGTAAAATCGGCGGATTATAAGTCTGAATATCCTGCGGTAACCATTTCGGTTGCAAAACGCAAAGGAGCAGATGCGATGAAAATTGCTGAGGTCATTATTGACAAAGTCGATCATTTACGTAGCACATTAATTCCGGATGATGTGCATGTTGAGGTTACCAGAAATTATGGTGAAACAGCATCGCATAAAGTATCAGAATTATTGTGGCACCTTATTGGGTCTATCTTTGCAGTAACACTTGTGGTTATGTTGGCAATGGGTTGGCGTGGTGGATTGGTGGTGTTTTTATCGGTTCCAATTACATTTGCTTTGACATTATTGAGTTATTATATGATGGATTATACGCTAAACCGAATTACATTATTCGCGTTAGTATTTGTAACTGGAATTGTGGTGGATGACTCCATTATTATTGCCGAAAATATGCACAGGCATTTTAAAATGAAACGATTACCGTTTAAAGAGGCTGCTTTGTATGCAATTAATGAAGTTGGTAATCCAACTATTTTAGCAACATTTACCGTAATAGCGTCTGTTTTACCTATGGCTTTTGTGTCTGGATTAATGGGACCATATATGGCGCCAATGCCAATAGGTGCGTCTATTGCCATGATATTATCCTTGTTTGTAGCGTTAACGATAACTCCTTATTTAGGATATATTTTTCTAAGAGAAAAAGATAAAAAAGGAGCAGCGGAGAAACCAGAAAAAGCAGTTGAAGACACGTTAATTTATAAGGTTTATAACAAGTTTGAACGTCCATTATTAGAAAGTAAATCAAAACGTTGGTTGTTTTTAGGGTTGACTTTTATGGTATTAATGGCGACAATGGTCTTGTTTTTTACAAAATCGGTTGCTGTAAAAATGTTACCATTTGATAACAAAAATGAATTCCAAGTGGTTATTGATATGCCTGAAGGCACAACATTGGAACGTACAGGCGTTGTTGCGCAAGAAGTGTCGCAATACTTGTCAACACGACCAGAAGTGGTTAATTATCAAAATTACGTTGGTACATCTGCGCCAATTACATTTAACGGTTTGGTGCGTCATTACGATTTACGTGGTGGATCTAATATGGCAGATATCCAAGTAAATTTAATTGATAAAAGCGAGCGTGATATTCAAAGTCACGGAATAGCTAAATTAATGCGTCCAGATATTCAGAAAATAGCAGCTAAATATAATGCGAATATTAAATTAGTAGAAGTACCACCAGGACCTCCTGTATTATCAACGATTGTTGCAGAGGTTTATGGACCTGATTATGACGAGCAAATTAGAATTGCTAATAGCGTTCAAAATATACTAAAACAGACTGATGATGTGGTAGATATTGATTGGATGGTGGAAGCGGATCAAACCGAATACCAATTTGATATTAACAAAGAAAAAGCCATGTTGTATGGTGTTGCACCACAGCAAATAGCGTACACCATGAATATGGCATTGTCAAACAGAGCCATCACAAATTTGTATGACGAAGATGCGGTGACTCAAGTTGGTTTAGTATTGGCTTTAGATGAAAAGGAGAAATCTACAATTACGGATATTTCGCAATTAAAAGTTAGATCAAAACAAGGTAATATGGTGCCTATTGCAGATTTGGTAACTATTACAGAAACAACTGCAGCAAAAAGTATTTATCATAAAAACCAAAAGCGTGTGGTTTATGTTATGGCAGATATGGCTGGAGATTTAGAAAGTCCTGCGTATGCTATTCTTGGAATGGAAGAAAAGTTGAATGAGATTCCGTTACCAAAAGGCTACGAGTTAAACGAGATGTACTTAGGTCAACCAGATTTTGAAGATAATTACACTGTAAAATGGGATGGCGAATGGCAAATTACTTTGGAAGTCTTTAGAGATTTAGGGATTGCTTTTTTAGGTGCTATTATCTTAATATACATCTTAATTGTAGGTTGGTTTCAAAACTTTAAAGCACCAATCGTTATGATGGTTGCAATTCCTTTATCGTTGATCGGAATTATTTTAGGACACTGGATTATGGGAGCCTTTTTTACAGCGACTTCTTTTATTGGTATGATTGCTTTAGCAGGAATTATGGTTCGAAATTCGGTATTATTAATTGATTTTATAAATATAAGAACTGCAGAAGGTGTGCCACTAAAACAAGCATGTATTGAAGCAGGAGCAGTGCGTACAACACCAATTTTATTAACAGCAGGTACTGTGGTTATTGGTGCATTTGTGATACTTTTTGATCCTATTTTTCAAGGATTAGCGATATCATTAATGGGAGGGACTATAGTGTCTACCGTATTGACGTTGTTGGTTGTGCCACTTGTTTATTATATGATAGAGAAGAAGAATTATAAATAGTGGGTAATTATGTTGAGAATGATGGGATTCTGAAACAAGTTCAGAATGACGTGAGGTTTGCAGATAAGATTGGGTAATAAAAAGAAATTTGAGTTGTGAATAATTAGATTCTGAAACACATTCAGAATGACGTGAATATTAAGTTTTAAATTTAAAAAAGAAGAAAAATGTTGAATACATATTTTAGAGTAATTGTTGGTGTGATGGTATTGCTAAGTGTGGTGCTTTCGGTTTATGTTAGCCCAAAATGGATGTGGTTTACTGTATTTATAGGTGTAAATTTAATACAGTCTGCATTTACAAAGTGGTGCTTATTAGAAACAATATTAGTAAAGTTAGGTGTGAGAAAAGAAGGCGCAGGTTGTAGCGTTAAATAGCATTAGTTTTATAATAGGTTAATTCCTATAAAATTAGTAGACTAAAAGTCCATAAATTGATTTGTAGCACGTATTTTTGCGCAAATTTAATTTATGGATTTTTTATTTGAACCTTGGCATTGGTTTGTTTCAGGATTTTTAATTGCCTGTACAATGCTATTTTTATTATTAATGGGAAAAAAGTTTGGTATGTCATCAAACTTAAGAACTTTTTGTGCTGCTTGTGGTGCCGGAAAAGTCAATTCGTTTTTTAAATTTGATTGGAAATCGGATGTGTGGAATGTATTAGTTGTGATAGGAGCAATGCTTGGTGGTTTTATAGCATCACATTATTTGTCATCCGCAGATATGCCTGCCATTAGTGATGCTACAAAAGCATCATTGTCTAGTATAAATATTTCAACTGAAAACCAATATTTACTTGTCGAGTTATTTTCTATTTCCGCTTTAAGCGATATAAAAACAATTGCTATTTTAATTGTTGGAGGAATCTTAGTAGGTTTTGGAGCACGATATGCTGGAGGTTGTACTTCTGGTCACGCCATTTCTGGTTTAAGTAATTTACAACTTCCGTCGTTAATTGCTGTTATTGGCTTTTTTATTGGTGGATTGGTTATGGTTCATTTATTATTCCCTTTAATTTTTTAATATGAAAAAACTACTATTTATTTTTATAGGGCTTTGTTTTGGGATTATCATGTATAAATCTGAGGCTGCTTCGTGGTTTAGAATTTATGAAATGTTTCGTTTTGAAGCGTTTCATATGTATGGTATTATAGGTACTGCTTTAGCGTTTGGTATTTTGTTTGTTCAAATTATTAAAAGGTATAACGTAAAATCGTTTGATGGTCATCCAATTGTAATTGCGCCAAAAGAAAAATCGTTTTCTAAATACTTGCTTGGAGGCATTATTTTCGGGTTAGGTTGGGCATTAGTTGGCGCATGTCCAGGACCTATATTTGTTCTTGTAGGTGCAGGTTATTTACCTATAGTTATAGTATTTTTATCTGCTGCTTTAGGGACGTTTTTATATGGTGTATTAAAAGATAAATTACCACATTAATTACATTTTATTTTTAAAATCTGTAACATTTTTACAAATTATACGTCATATAAGTAGAAATCTAAAAAAGCGAATTAAAGTAAAAAATGAAAACAGACAGACAATTATTAGTATTAACCCATTTAAGTCAATTAGTGTCTTTAATTATAGGTTGTGGTAGCTTAATTTTACCACTAATCATTTGGTTAACACAAAAAGATAAAATATATCAAATGGACGCTCATGGTAAAACCATTGTTAACTTTCAATTAAGTATAGTGGTTTTGTATATTGTATGTTTACCTTTAATTTTACTTTTTGGTTTAGGACTATTAGGCTGGTTTGTTTTAGGATTAGTATCTATAATTTACCCAATAATAAATGCCATTAAGGTTAGTAATGGCGAAGAACCGCATTACCCTTTATCTTTCAATTTTATTAGTTAGTTTACATTATATTGATAAAGAAGAAAAACGCAACCTGTAAGGGTTGCGTTTTTAGTTTAGAAAAAAAGAACTGTACTTCAGAAAAAAACAGATAATATATTTGATTATATATTAAGTTTGTAATCTATGTCGCGTTTATTATACCAAATACTATTTTTATTATATGTAGTGTGTGTGCAAGCTCAAGATCCTGTTTTTGAGGAAATGTCTAGAATATCAGACCTTCCAGATGTTGAGTTTTATGATGTAATAGAAGATAACGAACAATACATTTGGTTAGCAGCAGATAAGGGATTGTATCGTTACGATGGTAAATCTTACAAAAAGTTTAGCCATCCAGATCAAAAATCTAATTCACTATTTCAGTTACATCTTGACGATAGTGGTACTTTATGGTGTAACAACATTTATGGACAAATCTTTTATGTAGAAAATAATAAACTTAAACTTTTCTATGATGCTAGTAAATTAGTTGTTGGCCAATTAGCACCTTTTACAATACATAAAAACTTTATTAGATTATTTACCGTAACAGGTATATATGATATTAATTATACAACAAAAAAACATACTAAGTTTTTTGATGGTATGTGTATTAGTAATTCTACTATAAATAGCACTAATTATTCTTTTGTTATAAACGATGAAGGTAATGAGAAGCAACATCGTATTTATAAGATCAATAAAAATAAAAGTTCAAAAATATTTGAAATAATTAGTACTGAAAATATACAATCACCAAGGTTATTTGCTTTCAATAAAGATATATTCTTTACACATAAAAGTAACAATGGTAATGTTATTTATGCTATTAATAAAGAAAATAACTTAGTAACGCAGCTTAAAACACCTACACAAATAGAGAATAAAATTATTTATAGTCTATTAAATTTTAAAGATAGCTATTGGTTTTTAACAAGCTCTGGTGTGTTTATTTATAAATTTGAAAAAGATGTATTTGCGTTTGAAAAGCAACTTTTTAGTAACGAGTCTATAACCGATGTTCAAGTAGATTTTAATAATAACTATTGGTTTACAACATTAGATAATGGTGTGTTGGTATCACCAAATCTTAATATTAAATATACAAATTTAGATGTTTTTAACGCTAAAGTAACAGCTGCAACAGCATTGCTGAATAATCAATTTGTTTTAGGAACTCACGATGGCAATCTGTTGTTTTTTAGAGAGAATAAACTTGAAAAAACACTTGAATTACCTGGGAAAAAAGTTATTGGGAATTTATATTTTGATGAACAAAAGCAGCAATTAATTGTTAGTATTAATGCATCAGAGTCTTTTATAGTTAATTTAAAAACAGATAAAATTACTGATGTAAATAGTCGGTTTTCGGTAGCAAAAGCCTTTTCTAAAATAGACGATAGTACTTTGTTTTATGGCAATTACCGTCAAGGCATAGTGTATAAAAATCCGTTTGGTTTATTTAAAAAAAATATTGTTAAAGACAGTCGTGTAAAAGCTTCAGTTATTTATAAAAACAGATTGTTTGTCTCTTATATTGATGGATTGTATAAATACGATACATCAACGTTTTCTTCAGAAGAAATTACTCAAAATTCAAATAGTTTGCTTGTTAATGCTATGACTAATACTAACGAAACCATTTGGTTAGCAACACAGCATAACGGACTTTTAAAATATCATGATAATAAACTAAAACCTTCAGGAATAAATCTGCCAAAAGATATTCAAATAAATGCAATACAATCTAAAGGTATTATTTTGTGGATATCCACAGATTCTGGACTGTTTCAATACCATACAAAAACACATAATCTTAAGTCTTTAAGTGCGCAAGATGGATTAAACACTGCTGTAAATGACTTTTTAGTGCTTAAAGACCAGATTGTTATAATACAACCCAAAGCATTTTATACACTTCCAAAATCAAAAGAGTTATTTAAAACCTTTAAAACATCTAAAATTAGAGTAGAATCTATAACTATAAACGATCGTGATACATTAGTTTCTAGTAGCTATAAATTGCCTTATAATTTTAATAAAATTGGTGTTAAATTTAATGTCAATGGGTTTCAGTCCAACCAGCATGTTAATTATCAATATCGTGTAAAACAAATTGATACAAGTTGGCAAAACTTACCTTTAAACACACAGTTTGTAAATTTTAATAGTTTATCAAGTGGTAGCTATACATTAGAGATTAAAGCACAAAATGTTAGTGCAAAAAAAGCTGTTTTTGCAGTACCAATAACTTTTGAAATATCAAAACCATTTTGGGAAGCTTATTGGTTTTATGGCATCGTTTTAATATCAATTTTTATTCTAATTTGGATGTATTTTAAATGGAGATTACAACAAAAAGAATCACTACGTATTGCCGAAATTGATAAAATTTTAATTGATAAAAAAAACACCAATTTAAGACTCGAAAACTTACGATCTCAAATGAATCCGCATTTTATTTTTAATGCTTTAAACTCTATTCAAGATTATATTATTTCAAATGAAAAAGAATTAGCGAGTTCATATTTAGTAAAATTTAGTCGATTGATTAGAAATTATTTAGATTACAGTCAGCAAAATGAAATTACTCTAGAAGAAGAATTAAATGCACTAAAACTGTATTTAGAATTAGAAAACGTACGTTTTGAAGATGAACTGCACTATAAAATTAATATCGATAAAACGCTTGATACAAAAAAAATAAAAGTGCCTTCGTTGTTTATTCAACCCTATGTCGAAAATGCTTTAAAACATGGTTTATTGCACAAGTTAACCGACAAACAATTAAAGGTTGAAGCTAAACGAATAATACAAAATAAATTACAAATTACTATTGAAGACAATGGTATTGGACGTATTCAATCTGAAAAATTAAAACAAGCAAACCAGCAACACAAACCTTTTGCAACTAAAGCTAATTTAGAACGTGTACATTTATATAATAATAAATTAAATAGAGATATCACTATTACAACACAGGATTTGTATGATAATAATGAAGTAGCAAAAGGTACAAAAGTGGTAATAACTATACCTATAAATTAAATTATGAAAGCTATAATTATAGACGACGAAAAACGTGCAAGACATTTACTGTTAAGCTTGTTAAATGAATATTGCCAAAGCATCACTAGCATTGATGAAGCGCAAAATTTAAGCTCTGGTGTAGAGTTAATAAAAACAACAAAACCAGATATTGTATTCCTAGACATTGAGATGCCAAACCAATCTGGTCTCAATATTTTAGAATACTTTCCAGACCAAATCGATTTTAAAATTATTTTCGTTACCGCTTACAACCAATATGCAATTGAAGCCTTTAAGCTTTCTGCAGTTGATTATTTATTAAAACCAGTTGACATCACTGAATTAAAAGAAGCGGTTGTAAAAGCAGAAGAAGCTATAAAAGCAAATAATCTTAGCGATCAACTCAACAAATTACGCGGTTCTTTAAAGCAGTTATCCATAGATAAAATTGCTTTAGAAATCCCTAAAGGTATTATGTTTGCTTCGCATAACGATATTCTATATTTTGAAGCAGATGGAATGTATACTAAAGTGCAATTAATGGATGGCAAACAAAAAACAATTTGTAAACCACTAAAACATTTTGTCGAGCAGTTAGCGCATAATGCTATGTTTTTTAAATGTCATAGATCATATTTAATTAATTTAAAATATGTAGACGAATTAGTAAAAGACGATGGCGATTATTTATTAATGAATAATCAAAAACGCATTCCAATTTCTAAATCTAAACGAGATCAGTTTTTAGATGTGATTAAGGAAACCTTCATGTGATTCTTTAATTTATAATTTTTGAAAGTCATTCAGAAAAAAATCATCATTTTCAGAAAAAACCAAATTAAGAATAGTAGTTAAGTGCTTTATTTTGAAGCTTATTAAACACAATTCTTATGAAAAAACTAGTACTATTATTTGTTTTAGCATTGTGCTACAATACGTCGCACGCACAATTTGGTAAAATGCTTAAAAAGAAAGCTAAAGCAGCTGTAGAAAAGAAGTTAGAGAAAAAAGAAACGAGCACTTCATCTTCAAAATCTGAAAACACCTCAGGAATGGTTAGCAGTTCTTCAACATCAAATCAAGATGCATCAAAAACCGAATATACCGATGAAGAATTTAAAGCAGAATTAGCTAAAAAATATCCTAACGACCAAACGAAACAAGATTTATACTATCAAAAATATCTTGAGAAAAAGCAACAAGAAGCAGACGCTAATAAACCAAAACCAGCCAATACAATAAGTGACGATTTTTTATACATGTCGTATCCTTTTGCTATGACTAAAGGGATGAGCGCTGTAGGTGTAGATCGTGTAAAATTAAGACGTCAAATGACAGATATGGGTGACAATGTAGATATATTACCTGCACAAGATCCAGAATATGCTTGGTTACGCTTTTTAACCACACCAGAATTAGAAGCTATGTCACCAGAAGGTTATATTGGTTACGAGCTTGTTTCAGGAATGTTTACAACCAAAGTTGGCGCAGACCGATCGCAAACTTTAGAGCTTGGTACAGGTATGCCAATTTTAGTAAGAGGTATGTTAATTGCAGACGATGTTTTTGTTATTTATGCTGCATCTCATCAAGGTGGACACGCCTTTAATGTACCATCATATATGCATGAAAAAGATATTACTATTTTAAATGTTATTGGTAAAGGCGAACAACAATTTCATTTAGATTGGTTAGAAAAAGCGATACCAATTGTAAAGGAATTTGAAGCGACGTTAAAAGCCAATTACGATGCAGCTGCAAAATCTACTATGGACGCTATAAAAATGCCAAAAGCAGGCAGTATGAATAGTAATACGTCATTAGTTAATTTTGCTAAACAAAATGTCTCTAAAACCATAGCCAAAGATGGCGCAAAACTTTTAAAATTGAACATTGAATCTAACGATTGGAGTGTTGTTAAAAATAAATACACAGGTCATATTTTATACCGTTGGATTAAAGGAGCATTCACTGAAAAAAATAAAAATAACGACTGCTATTTACAAGGTTTTTTAATCAAGCAACAGTATAATGGTAGTGGTTTTGGTAGCTCACAATTTGGAGGCATAATTCATGGACAAATGCCTTACGGACAAAAAATGAATTGCGAATAATTAAAAACGCGCTATTTATTTATAGTTATTTTAAGTCTGCTTATTTAAGCAGGCTTTTTTTTATGAAAAGTACAAAAATAACCTTTGTAATTTATTCAGAAAGAAATTAGTACTATTCAGAAAAAAGCAAATTGAAAACCTTTAATGTTACTGTTATTTTGTAGATGAAATTAATATTAATCTTAACTACAATGAAAAAAACTTTACTCTTATTTTCCTTTTTAATAGTGACTGCATGGTGTAGTATACATGCACAAAATGTTAACATTCCCGATGCTAATTTTAAAGCATATCTTGTTGGGAACTCTTCAATAAATACAGATGCTAATTCTGAAATTTCTGTTGCCGAAGCACAAGCCTTTGCAGGAGACTTATTGGTAAATGGACTATCAATTTCAGATTTAACAGGTATTGAAGCTTTTGTAAACATTACACGATTAGATTGTTACAGTAATAATTTAACAGCTTTAGATGTTAGTAATAATTTAGCATTAACACGTTTACACTGTGCATCTAATCAAATAGAAACTTTAGACATTAGTGCAAACACATTAATTACAGACATTCAATGTCATAATAATAGTGTATTGTACGAATTAAACTTAGCCAACGGAAATAACAGCAATATTAACTGGATGAAAGCTTATGGTAATAGTTTATCATGCATCCAAATAGATGCTGGTTTTACACCACCTGCAGATGCTGGAATTTATAGTCAAGGTTGGACAAAAGGTAGCTCAGGATTTTATAGTGAAGATTGCGCAGCGTTAAACCAAATAGTAAATATTCCAGATGCTAATTTCAAAAGTTTTTTAGTTAACGATAGTAGTATCAATGTAAATAATGATACTGAAATTACAGTGGCTGAAGCACAAGCTACAACAGAGCTTCTTATCAATGGTCTATCTATTGCAGATTTAACAGGTATTGAAGCTTTTACCAATTTAACACGTCTAGATTGTTACACAAATAATTTAACTACAATAGATGTTAGTAACAACTTATCATTAACACGTTTACATTGTGCAGATAATCAAATTGAAACCTTAGATGTTAGCTCCAATACGCAGATTACAGACCTACAATGTCATAATAACGGTGTTTTATACCAATTAAATATAGCTAATGGTAACAACAGCAATATAAACTGGATGAAATCTTATGGTAATCCAAGTTTAACTTGTATTCAAGTTGATGCAGGCTTTTCGCCACCAGCAAACAGCGGTCAGTATGTAGCAGGTTGGACTAAAGATAATCAATCAAGTTATAGTGAAAATTGTATACCTACAGTTTATTATGTAGATGCAAATGCTACAGGAGCCAACGATGGCAGCTCATGGACAGATGCTTTTACAAACGTAACAGATGCTTTAGTACTTACCAATTTAAATGATGCTGTTTGGGTAGCAAAAGGAACGTATACATTAGCAGATAAAAATACACCAATAGCTGTTAGTACAAACGAAGTAGATATTATTGGAGGTTTCTTTGGAACCGAAACAACCTTAGCAGATAGAGACTTAACGGCTATTCATACTACAAATGCAACCATTTTTACTGGTGATATAAATGGTGATGATATTGATGGAGATTTCACTTCAAACAAAACAGATAATGCAGAGCGTTTATTTGAATTAAGAACAAGTAACGTCACTTTTGATGGTATTATTTTTGAAAACATTTATGATACATCACAATCTGGTGGCGTAGAAGAAAACGGTGTGATTTTTATACCAAATAGTTTGAATGCTAATAATTTAAAAATTAAAAATTCGGTATTCAGAAGTAATTATTCTAATGGGTATTTACTAAAAATTAGAAAGTTTAATCAAGGATTACTAATTGAAAACACCAAGTTTATAAATAACACCATTGTTAATATGGGATTGGTTTATGTGCAATCTGATAGTACAAACGGCTATATTTTTACACGTTGGGCAAATGTATTGGTAGCAGATAACGATATCAATCTTACAGCCTTAGATATTTACAGAGAAGATTGGAATAACGGAAGTACTTTAGATGTTGTAATTAATAATAGTACGTTTGTTAATAACGATTATAACGGTACTTATGGCAATTCTATTACTGCATCAGGTAATGGTAGTGTAAACTTAAATATTAATAATGTTATTTTTTGGCAGAATACAACTAATGGCACAGTTGCAACTAGAGATATTTCCGACGGTTTAAGTTCTACATACGATGTGTTTATTAGAAATTCTATAGCTAATGTATCATCAAACGCAGGAACGTATGGGACATTTAATACTACAAACGTAACCACTTTAGATCCAGCAACAGATAACTTAAATTTGGATAGTGATTATAAGCCAACATCAGCTTCAAATTATATTGTTGATCAAGGAGATAACGCTTACTACGATGTAGCTTTATTTGGCGATTTAGATTTATCTTATAATGATAGAATATTCAATACCACAATAGATTTAGGCGCTTATGAGCATACATCTACACTTAGCGCAGATCAGGTGAATATAAATACAAATCTTGTTACTACACTTTATCCAAACCCTGTAAACGATAGATTGTTTATTAAATCTAATAAAACAATAAATGCAATAGCTATTTATAATGTTAATGGACAAATGATTAAACAAACTAAAACATTATCTAAAGGGATAGATGTATCTGGTTTAAGTGCTGGTTTATACTTTATAAATATTAAATCTGATCAAGGAGAAACCATTAAAAAGTTTATTAAAAACTAAAAAAATATTAACTACAAGAAATAAAAAAATGAAAATATATAAAATTTTATACCTAAGCCTGTTAGTTGTCTTTTTTACAGCTTGTTCATCAGATGATGATAATAATTCAATTGAAGAGCACACAGTAACAAATAAAATAATAGTAGGTGATTCAGATTTTGAAATGAAAACAGCAATTGTAGAACCTACATTAAATAATTCGGTGTTTTTAAGTTTAACAAATAGTACACAAGCACAAATTGAAGCTTCTTATAATGGTACTACACTTAATAATGTAGATTATTTTACAGCTAGAATAAACTATTCAGATTTGACATCCAATGTCACTTATGATTTGTCTGAAATTTCAAGTTTAGAATTTATAGTAAATGGAGATATTAATGATACAGAATACGAAAATGGTTTTAGTCAATTTTATAAAAGTGGTAGTAATCCAGATTTAGAAGTAACAGAAGGTAGTATTAGTGTAACTAACTATTCTATAGATAATTTAACATTAACATTTAACTTTGTTAGAAATGATGGTACAGAAATTTCAGGAAATTATAATGGTATACTTTTACCTTTAGATGATCAAGAATAAAAAAACTATTATACAAAAAACGCAACCTTAACAGGTTGCGTTTTTTGTTATGTGATTATATGAAGGGTGTTTAGAATTATTGTTTTGTGAATTCTAAATCAGAAAAACCTTCAATTTTTAGATGACCGTCTACAGTATATTCTACTGTGGTGTTATGCTCAAAATCTTCATTGTCAACAATAGTAAGTATTTCATTATGAATAGACCATTCAAAAGGATTTGCACTTGATATTACATTGTCCTCTGTTATTACCATAGTTACTATTTTACCAAAATTTTCACCTTCAAAGTGAATGTGATATTCAAAAGAGGCAGTAGCATCTTCGCGAAGCCAATCACCAATAATGGGATTGGTAGTGGTGTTATTTGCGTTAGAAGCATCGTCGTTATTATTACAAGATAATAGAGCGATACTAGTTATTAGTAAAAAGAATAATTTAAAACTGTACTTCATATTCTAGATTAATTGTTTTAATCAATTGCTAAGTTATTTAATGTTGAGGGTAACTTAGATTATTGCGCTGTAAAAGTATTAAAATTAAGGGAATATAATATTTATTATAACAAAAAAAGCAACTCTATTGAGTTGCTTTTTTTATGCTATAGGTTTAAGTTATTAGCTGTTTAACATTACAGGCATCACTAACATAGTTACTTGTTCTCCAACCTCTAAATCATCAATAGGTGTTAATATACCTGCTCTGTTAGGCATGCTTAACTCTAATTGTACATCGTTAGATCCTAAATTGTTTAACATCTCTGTTAAAAAACGAGAATTAAAACCAATTTGCATGTCGTCTCCTTGGTAATCACAAGTCAAACGCTCTTCTGCTTTGTTAGAGTAGTCAATATCTTCGGCAGATATATTTAATTCTGCTCCAGCAATTTTTAATCTAATTTGGTGTGTTGTTTTGTTAGAGAAAATACTAACACGACGTACAGAGTTTAAAAACTGTGTTCTGTCTATTGTTAGTTTGTTTGGATTTTCTTTTGGTATTACTGCTTCGTAATTAGGATATTTACCGTCAATTAAACGACAGATTAATATTGTGTTTTCAAAAGTAAACTTAGCGTTAGAGTCATTATATTCAATAGTAATTTCCTCGTCACTAGCACCAAGTATTCCTTTTAATAAGTTTAAAGGCTTTTTAGGCATAATAAACTCGGCTACCTGAGAGGCTTTAACATCTTCTCTAGAGTATTTTACTAATTTATGAGCATCTGTAGCAACAAAGGTTAAACCTTCAGTTGAAAACTGAAAGAATACACCACTCATAACAGGTCTTAAATCGTCATTTCCTGCTGCAAAAATAGTTTTGTTAATAGCTGTAGCTAAAATATGACCAGGCATTTTTGTACTGCTTGGATCCTCTAGGCTAATGGCTTTTGGAAACTCGTTCCCGTCTGCATAAGCTAAAGCATATTTACCATGGTTTGAGCTAATTTCAACGGTATTGTTTTCTTCAATAACAAACGTTAAAGGTTGTTCTGGAAATGTTTTTAAAGTATCTAAAAGTAAACGTGCAGGAATGGCTACGCTTCCTTCGTTGTCACTATCTACATCTAAAACAGCAGACATTGTTGTTTCTAAATCGCTTGCAGATACAGTTAATTTAGATTCATTTAATTCAAATAAAAAATTATCTAAAATAGGTAATGTATTTGAACTGTTAATTACACCTCCTAAAACCTGTAATTGTTTTAGTAAGTATGTGCTTGATACGATAAATTTCATCTATATGTGTAAATTAATACTATTAATAATTTGTCTTACAAATATATTGCTAATGTGTTAAAATAAGAAACAAACTTATTAACACTTACTTGGCATATTTTTTCTTACGAAGGTAGTTAAATATTAAACCAAAAACACCTAATAAAACCAATGGTAATAAGAGGTTTAGTAGTTGCCATTTTGTTTTTTCTTCTGTAATTTTTTCAGGATTTAAAAAGGCAACTGCAATTTCTTTGGATCTAATGTTTATAAGTCCTGTGTCATCTAAAAGATAATTAGCCACATTTGTCAAAAATTCTTTATTACCAAAGGTTTGTCCTGTGTATTTGTCAAAACCTAGCTCTTCAGGACCTAATCTTCCAACGTCATTTTTAATGACGTCACCATCAGATATGACTACCATTTTGGTTGGTACACTAGTATTTTTAGAGTTTGAAATAGCCACAGGTTTTACTCGGTTATTATATGCCGACGTAAAGGTGCCTTCTAGCAATACAGCTAATGTTTGTGGACCTTTATTAAAGGTTTTAGGCTCTAGCTTATTATTGACCATATCCAAGCTGATTTCGCGAGGCGTACCTTCTAATTTAGTTAAAGGCGCAGTTTGGAGTAATATTGTTTTTTGGGTACTACTTTTAATTGTATCCATAGGATTGGCAAAATCAAATTTTAAAAAATCTAAATTATTGACAATAGGATGATTGCTATTTCCTTTTGCTAAAGGCGAATAGGTCCAAGGATAGCTTTGAAACTGACTCTCACTACCTTCTCCTGACGCTAAAGTTATAGGAGCAGAGTACATAGAGCTTACTATAAGTGGATTAATACGTATACCATATTTAAAGAAAAAATCGGTTAAATTTAAATCTAATGGGATAGCAATATTTTTACCATAATCGTTATAAAGACTATCTTTATCCATTGCGACTTGCTCTACTAACCATAGGCTTTTACCACCATTCATGGTATACTGATCTAAAACAAATTTTTCTTTTTCTGAAAATGCTTCTGTTGGCTTAGCCGAAATAATTAAATCGTATTCCTGTAATTTTTTCAGAGTACTTTCCGCGTAATTAGAAACGCTATCTAATGTAAATGGAGCAATAAAATAATAGTCTCTTATACTTTTAATATAGTCTGCAATGTATTTGTTTTCTAGCTGTCCATTACCCTTTAAAACTGCTATTTTACGTCGTTTAGGATTAACTAATTTGCTAATACCATCTGCAAAAGCATATTCTAATTGTTGTACAGAGTTATTAACTAATTGTTGTTGAGTCGCTCCAATGGTATTTTTTACTAACGGAATTTTTACCGTTTGATCATTATAACTTGCTAAAGCCCATGGAAAAATAACAGCTTGACTAGTTTTTCCGTTTTCTTGAACGTTTAATTGCATGGGTGTTAACCCTCTTGCATTTAATTGCTGGATATTTTGATCTCTAGTAGCTTCGTCCTCTATTGGATTTATAAAATTGAAACTAATGTTATTATTATAAGCGACTAACTCTTCTAATAATTGTCTGGTTTCAGATTGTAATTTTCTAAATTCTGAAGGAAAATCATCACCTTCTAAAAATACATCAACCAAAATAGGGGATTCTACCTTTTCTAATATGGTTAAAACCGAAGGATTTAAAGTGTAGCGTTGATCTGTCGTTAAATCAAAACGTTTATAAAAGGTATTGGCTATTACATTAATTACAATTAACCCAATAACTACAAATGCGATATTTTTGATAGACTTATTCAAATTTTTTCTCAAGTTGATAGGTTTTTACTGCAACAACAGTATCGTTTTTAAATTGTAGCTCAATACATTCTTGGTCTTTAGTAAAAGCACCAGGTTTAAAGCCCATATTATAATTCCATTGATCTTTAGAGTTGGCTTTAATACTATCATCCCAACCATACCATTCTGCTGTACCAAAATCTGTTTTAATTTCAGCTTTAGTTTTGCCAATTAATTGGTTATTATCATTTAATTGATCCATCATTTCAAACCTAAGTTCTGGGTATTCAGCCCAATTATCAGCATTAAAATGTTTTTGGTGATGGTAACTAGAAAAGATATTAACTATTGGATAAAATAAGTAAAAATAGAGTAGAGGTGTTGCTATTACTGTAAGTAATAAGCTTATCCATTTATTGTCTCCAATGGTTTTTATAAATAGCCATGCTAAGATAAATACAACTATAAACGATATTATTAAAATGGGTGTAATTACCATACTATTGTTTTTTAATATTGAATTTGGTTAGCGCAATAAACAAAATAGTAATACTTAAAAAGTATATTAGGTCTCTAGTATCCAGAACACCACGACTCATACTTTTATAATGTGCATTCATACCCAATTGCTCCACAGTATTACTAGATATTACATCTGCAATGCCTTCAAAACCAATATAAAAAAATAGACATAAAAACACAGCAATTATAAAAGCAACTATTTGATTGTCTGATATGGTTGATGCAAAAACACCAATTGCAGTATAGGCTGCTACTAAAAATAATAAGCCAAAATAGGATCCTAATGTGCTTCCAAAATCTAAATTACCTAATGGGTTACCTAATTGATAAACAGTATAAACGTATAATAGTGTTGGTATTAGCGCTATTATTATTAGTAATAAGGCTCCAAAATATTTACCTAATACTAATTGTAATGTGGTTATTGGTTTAGTTAACAGTAGCTCTAAAGTGCCTTGTTTTTTCTCGTCACTAAAACTACGCATGGTAACCGCTGGAATTAAGAATATTAAAATCCATGGTGCCAATAAAAAAAACGTTGACAGATCGGCAAATCCATTATCAAGGATATTAAACTCGCCTTTAAAGACCCATAAAAATAGTCCGTTTAACAACAAAAATATAGCAATTACTAAGTAGCCTATTGGCGAAGCAAAAAATGAGTTTATTTCTTTTTTAAGTATGGCTAGCATGCTTTATTTATTAATGTTATTTATAATTTATTTTAACGAAGCTAATTTGTCAACACTCCAAGCTTCTGGTTTTGCATTAAACAGTGGTTTAGTTTTAGCCCAAACGCCTTTAAAAAGGTCTGAGTTGCGATAGTTTTCTAAATCACTTTCATTATCCCAATAACTATAAGTAAAAAATATATTGGGATTGGTTTTGTCCTGATACAATTCTAACAATTGGTTGCCTTTAAAGTTTCTTATTTTAAATTTTACGGTTTCAAAATTAGCTAAAAAGGTGGCTATATTTTCTTCAGCAAAACTTAATTTAACAATTCTTACAAACATGGCTTAGGTTTTAATGTGTTTCCGCGAAAGCGATACTTTTATTTATTTAAAAAAATTAATGGTTACTGTATCTCGCAGTCCTAATCCCATTAGGCTACTTGCACTACCAACCGTTTGGTTATTACTTTTATATATGGCTATTTCTAGATAGTTGGAACTGTTAAAGACGACTAAACCACGTCCTTCGTCATTACGTTTATCTTCTGGTGTGTCAAAGTTAACAATATCGCTATATTTGGATTGTATTTTTTTGAACTTATAATTTCTTGCAGACACTTCGTAAGAACGTCCTTTTTGCAGCGTTTCAAAAAAGTTTTTTCTAATATTAGTAACGACATTACCATAATTGTCAATGTAGATTATGCTGCCAATTATTTGCGTTTGCTCCTCATTAACGTAAGGCACTAGATTTTTAATTGGTTTTATTTTATCAATAGCTTTGCCTATAACTTCTAATGTTCCACCACGTGCTATGTGGCATGCTACTTTTACAAAGACATCTAAAACAGGAAAACTGGTTTCTATTTTATCATGTATATTAATTTCTACTAATTTAGAATGTGCAATCTCATTAGCTATCATGCTCATAATTCCGTTATTGGCACAGATAAAATAATGTTCGTCCAGCTCTACAGCAATATGCTTGTTTTCTGGATTAATTTCGGAGTCAATACCAATGACATGGATTGTACCTTTAGGAAAACTACTATAGGCATTTTGTATAATATAGGCTGCCTCAGCAATATTAAAAGGAGAGATACTATGAGAGATATCAACAATTTTAACTTCTGGCAATTCGCTGTAAATAGCGCCTTTTATTGCGCCAGCAAAGTGATCTTTCTCTCCAAAATCTGTGGTAAGCGTTATAATTGGCATGAATTATTGTTGATATTTTTTTAACCTAGAACACACAAAAAATGTGTAAATTTGTTAGATACACAAAACTAATAAAATTGTACAGATTAATTTAATAAATCAGCGCTTTTGAACGAAATAATTATTGAACTACAGGAGATCTCTCCAAAAGAGTTTTTTGGAACCGGAAATGAGAATATCACACTACTAAAAAAATACTTTCCAAAACTCAAGATTGTAGCTAGAGGAAATACCATTAAGGCTTTTGGAGACGAAGAGTTATTGGATGAGTTTGATCGCAGAATGACCATGCTATTAAAGCATTTTTCTAAATACAATAAATTAGACGAAAATGTAATCGAGCGTGTTTTAACTAGCCAAAGCAGTGATGATTACAGCACTTCTGAAAAAAGTGGCGAAGTCTTAGTACATGGTGCCAATGGTAAACCTATTAAGGCTATTACTGCTAACCAACGTAAAATGGTAGAGCTAATGCGTAAAAACGATATGGTATTTGCTATTGGACCAGCAGGAACAGGTAAAACGTATACAGGAGTAGCATTAGCAGTTAAAGCATTAAAAAATAAAGAGGTAAAACGTATTATTTTAACACGTCCAGCAGTGGAAGCAGGTGAAAATCTAGGTTTTTTACCTGGAGATTTAAAAGAAAAATTAGATCCTTATATGCAACCATTATATGACGCATTAAGAGATATGATTCCTGCGGAAAAATTAGCGCAGTATATTGAAAATGGTACCATACAAATTGCACCTTTAGCTTTTATGCGTGGTCGTACTTTAGATCATGCTTTTGTTATTTTGGATGAAGGTCAAAATACAACGCATGCACAAATGAAGATGTTTTTAACCAGAATGGGTAAAAGCGCTAAATTTTTATTAACAGGTGATCCAGGACAAATTGATTTGCCTCGTCGTACTATTTCTGGTTTAAAAGAAGCTTTACTTATTTTAAAAGGAGTAGAAGGTGTAGGAATGATTTTTCTGGATGACAAGGATGTTGTTAGACATAAACTAGTCAAAAAAATTATCGAAGCTTATAAAAATATTGAAAACAGAGAGTAAATTTATATTACAACAACAACAACAACAACAACAACAACAATACAACTAATGAGTAATACTATTATAGACACTAATTTTAAATTTCCTAATCAAAAAAGTCTATACAAAGGAAAAGTAAGAGCAGTTTACAATATTAATGATGAAGAGTTGGTAATGATTGCAACAGACCGTTTAAGCGCGTTTGATGTGGTTATGCCAAAAGGAATCCCATATAAAGGACAAATCCTTAATCAGATTGCCACAAGCATGATGAAAGCTACCGAAGATGTGGTGCCAAATTGGTTAACAGCAACTCCAGATCCAAACGTTGCGGTTGGACATTTATGCGAGCCTTTTAAAGTAGAAATGGTTATACGTGGTTACATGTCTGGTCATGCAGCGCGTGAGTATAAAGCTGGGAAACGCATACTTTGTGGTGTTGCTATGCCTGAAGGAATGAAGGAAAACGATAAGTTTCCTGAGCCTATTATTACGCCTGCAACAAAAGCAGAAATGGGTGATCATGACGAAGATATCTCTAGAGAAGACATCCTTAAAAAAGGAATAGTTAGCGAAGCAGATTATATTGTTTTGGAAGATTATACGCGTAAATTATTTAAAAGAGGGACAGAAATAGCTGCTTCACGTGGATTAATTTTAGTGGATACTAAATATGAATTTGGTAAAGCTAAGGATGGGAAAATTGTTTTAATTGACGAAATCCATACACCAGATTCTTCTCGATATTTTTATGCTGAAGGCTACCAAGACCGTCAAGATAATAACGAAGCACAAAAACAATTGTCTAAAGAGTTTGTTAGACAGTGGTTAATTGCTAATAATTTTCAAGGTTTAGAGGGACAAACTGTACCAGTTATGTCTGATGAATATATTGAAACCGTATCAGAACGTTATATTGAATTATACGAGAATATTATGGGAGAACCATTTGTAAAAGCAGATGTGTCCAACATTGAAGAACGTATTGAAGCTAATGTTTTAGCATATTTGAAATAAAATATAATATATTTTTGAAATAAAAAAAGAGCTTGCATTTGCAAGCTCTTTTTTTTGTAAAATATAGTTTTTAATAGCAAAAAAAATACTTACCAATACTAATAAAACTTGGTGAGTATATCTTTTTAAATCGAAGTCCACTCCGATTTAAAACCTTTAAACAAAATTTTAGTGTTCAGTTTATTTTAAAAAAGCACTACTTATAAGTCACCAAAATATCTGCTACTTTTTGTAAATCACTTTCATTAATCTCCGTATTTGGTGCTAACGGAAATGTTTGTTGTCCTGGTCTACCAACAAAAGCAGCACGCCAACCAGCCCAAAGAGCACCAGCAACATCCCAACCATGCGCAGCAATAAGCATACAGTCTTCTGGTTTTATGTTCATTTTATTTGAAGCCCAATTATAAACATCATTAAAAGGTTTAAATTTTCCAACCGATTCAATACTTAACAAATCATCAAAATATTGGGTTAAACCAGCTTTTTCAATTTTAATTTTAAGGCTTTCATCGTTAGAATTGGTTAAAGCTACAAGGGTAAAACCTTCAGTTTTTAACGTGTTTAAAGCGTCTTTAACTTCCGGATGAGGCGGTAAATTTTGCATCGATTTTACAACAATATGTCTAGCTTCTTCTTCAGAAATTGCAATATCATTATTTGCAGCAACCATTTGTAAAGCAGCAGCACCAATATGTCCAAACGGTTTATATTGTCCACTTGCCGAAACCACTAACGAATATTGTAGCATAGTTGTAAACCATAAAGACAGTAAATCGTCTTTACCACCTAAAGCATCTCCAACCTGTTTTTTCATTACGGTTAGATCTAAAAGTGTTTCGTTTACATCAAAGAATAATACTTTAGGTTTAGTTATCATTAGTGTCGTTTTTTAGGATTTACGATTTTGATTTTTTATATAAATAGAGGTTTAAAAATACCAATACTATATAAGAAATAGGCATTACAGGTGGTTTAAATTCTAATGGTAATACATCTGCAGGAACATTTGGATGCAAATGTGTGTACACAGCAACTACCATCATTATAATAATGGTTAAATTACCTAAGTAGAATATTTTTTCTCTCAGGTTTTGGCTTAGGCTATTGCCTTTAAATGCTAAAAATAACATGGCTAAACCAACACCAATTTCGCTAAATTTCACAACATATTGCATAACATCTGGTAACGGAAAACCAATACCTGTAAGGTGTTTGTAAATAAATGTTTTAAAAGGTTCTCTAAACTTTGCTAAACCTGGAACAAACATTATGAAACCTAGGATTCCTGTGAGAATTCTAACTAGTTTTTTCATTTTAAAAATGTTATTTCAATTGTTTTAAAGCTGACAATATTTCCGATGGTTCTGCACGTTGTGTATAATCTGCATCTAAAAAAGCATAGGTAATTATTCCGTTGGTATCTATAACATAAGTTGCAGCTAAAGGCAATTCATTACTTGCGTCTCCATTAACTTCGTTTAGTCCAAAACCAGCATTATAAATAGTAGCAACATCATTTGTTAACGTGTAAACCACTCCATATTGTTTACCTACAATGTTTTTTATATCACTTAAAACCGTAAACTCAAGTTTGTTTTTTTCTGATGTGCTTAGTGAATTATCAGGTAATTCTGGAGTTAAAGCTAAAAGTGTAGCGCCTTCTTGTTTAAATTCTGGTAATTTTTCTTGTAAAGCGTGCAAAGTAATATTGCAATATGGACACCAACCACCTCTGTACCAAGTTAAAACAACAGGTCCGTTTTTTAATTGGTCGTTTAAACTAACCGATTCGTTTAAGGCATTTTTTAGAGTGAAATTATGCGCTTTGTCACCAACTTTTAAGGCCGAATCTAAAACTCCAGAGTTTTGTACACTAGAAATTCCATCTGCATATATTTGTTTCTTTTCGTCTGTAAATTTAGATGCGCTTGCTTGACGAACTTCGTCTAACAATACATCTAACTCTCCTTTTTTATTTGAACTCATATCGTTCTTTTCTTTTGAAAAATTATAAAATTAAACTGCTTGTTGTTCAGCAATTAACTCTGTTAGCACTTGTTTAAAAGTATCTACAGGTTGTGCTCCTGTTACTGCACTTTTTCGATTAAAAACTATAGTTGGTACTGAGTTTACACCCATGTTTTTCCAATAGTTTTGTTTGTTTCTTACTTCCAATCGTGCTTCATCGCTATCTAATTTCGCTAAAGCTTCATCTGCATTTAAACCAACTTCTAAAAGGGCTTCTTTTAAAATATCTCTTTTAGACACGTCTTTTCTGTCGCTAAAAAAGCTTTGGTTAAGGTCATTTTTAATTCGGTTTGCTTGCCGAAATCTTTAGCATATTCTAATAAAACATGAGCATCAAAAGTGTTTGCCATTCGCATCTCATCAAAATAATCGAATTTAAATCCTAGTTCTTCACCAGCTTTAGTCATCATTTGTTGCGATTGTTTTTGTTGCTCT
The DNA here is from genome assembly GCF_055808135.1 of Olleya sp. KJ81-1. NCBI lineage: Bacteria > Pseudomonadati > Bacteroidota > Flavobacteriia > Flavobacteriales > Flavobacteriaceae > Olleya > Olleya sp. KJ81-1. Next base: position 552,122 of record NZ_CM147854.1, read on the forward strand.
AATGTAGAACCATATTTTTCTGTAATATGTTCCGTTACGTTTTGACCTTCTGCTGGCATATTTGGGTTTAATTCAAACGGTTGCCATTCTATGTCAATTTTATCTTCAACACCTAATTCTTGTATTGCTTTTTCTAAACGTTTGTAGCCAATGGTACACCAAGGACACACAACATCTGAAACGATATCTATTTTTAATTTATCTGCCATAATTTTATTTTTTTTAGTTGAAATTTATATTGATTTCTATAACACTAATCTACTTATTTACTAATCAAATCACTGTTTAGAAAGATGCTTTCTTTTTTTCGTCTTCCGTTATTTCATCTGTTGAAACAACATTTAAAACCATAGAATTTACAATTCTGCTTTTGCTTAAATCTTTATTTAGAATTGTTGCTTTATGAAACAATCCTAAAGTTTCTAAATTCGATTTTGGATTACTATTATTTATAATTACAATGGAATAATAGTCCTTATTAAATGTATTTATTGTAGTAACATAAGGCTTTAATACATTCTCATCCTCTTTAAAAATAGGCGTAAACCTATTAAAGTAATCTTCTGGAGTGTTGTAGGCTTGGTTAGCATATTTATGATAATCAGCTAGCTGTAATTCACTTTTTATGTCGCTAGGTTCGTAACCTAAAAGTAAAATAGATTGATCTGCAGCATTGTCTACATGAAAAGGTGTGTTTACTTGCTGATCAAAGCGAACAAGCCAATGATAGCTTAGTTTTTTGTTGAATTTTGAAACACTTAGTGCTGATAATTCATTCTTTAAATCTATCATAATAGATCTAAATTGATATGGAGTAAGTTGTTTTTCATCGAAAACAAGATGCATAAAACCAGGAGCTTCGGTAGTTGTTCTAAATACTTTTTTAAAACATGGCTTAGCTAGTGGTTTTATGTTAATCTCTTGTGTTTTCATTTTTTAAAATGTTATAACTTCACTAATTTGAAGTTCAGCTTGAACATTAGTATAGTTTTTTACATCTGCTGCAAAAGTTTCTGCATGAGGTCCAAAGGACTCTTGGAAAGTCTCAATACTATCAAACTTTAAATGCGCAATAGCTACATAAGGTGCAGGCTCACCAGGAACTCTGCTAGCTATACCTAAGTCTAATTCTAAATCTTTTAAAGCGCTACCAACTAATTTTGATACCATTGGTAAGTGCGTATTTTTATAATAGTCTGCATCAAACTGTACATCTTTACTGTTTGGATACATTACTGATACTTTTATCATGATTTTTTGTTATAAAATTAATAAACCTTCCTCAAAAAAGGAGGAAGGTTTGTAGCCATTAATCAACCTATAGTTTTTAATTTAAAAACTAGATTATTTTTTTGACCAAGCAAATTTTTGAAAAGCCTCATCAACAGGTGTATTTGCGATGTGGTTTGTGTAATTACTAATTACTTTTTGAGATAATCCTAAAATTATTTCTAATACTTGTTGCTCTCCATATCCAGCAGCATAAAACGCTTCTAAATCTGCTTGCGAAACATTTCCACGATTACGTGTTATAGATAATGTTAAAGTACGTAGTGCTTCTAATTTTGCATCTGCAAGAGGCGTTTCATTACGTAAAGCGTCAATAATTGCATCATCAACTTTCATCATTTTAGCAATACCTGTATGTGCTGGTACACAGTAATGACAAGCATGTTCTACGTTAATGGTTTGCCATACCACAGTAAGCTCGTCGTTATTAAAAGATGTTTCTGTAAATAATTGGTGTAACTCTTGGTATGCTTTTAATAATTCTGGTGAAGCAGCTAAAACTCCGTGTAAACCAGGAATCATTCCGTATGCTTTTTGAGAGTTTTCTAATAATGGTTTTGCAGCTTCTGGTGCAGTTTCGATGTTGTGAATTTTTAAAGTTGTCATAATTTCTTGTTTTTATTTTAATATTCTGTTAATCTTTTCTAAACGTTCGTTTAGTTATTGTGTAAAAAAATGTTTATAAATTTTTGAAGACCATTTCTATATAATCCTCAATTTCTTCTTTTGTGTTAACTCTAGATGCTGCTGCTAAACCGTGTTTGGCTAGCAATAAATAGTTAGCTTGTTTTGCTATAGTTTCTTCGTTTTTTGAAGCATCCATTTCTAGCTTTTCAATAATTATGGATTTTAAATTATCCATAAAACTATTCATTTGCTTTTGAATGCATTCGTCTTCTTTATCAGAAAACTCATTGTAGGTATTGGTAACAAAACACCCTTTAACTTTGTCGCTTTTAAAATTAGAACTTACAGAGTCGTGAAAAAATTGTTTAATATCTTCAATACCCTTAGTTCCTTTTTTCAACTTATCTAATACAGTACTTACATTAGATTTGTAAAGCTTTAAACTTTCTAAAAACAAACCATGTTTGTTGCCAAAACTAGAATATATAGAAAACTTGTTAATGCCCATTTCTTTCTCAAGCATTTGCATTGAAGTAGTTTCATAACCATTTTTCCAAAAAAGGTGCATTGCTTTTTCGACTACTTCAGCTTCGTTATATTGTTTTGTTCTTGCCATTTTTAATTTCCGTGTAAACGGTAACTTCTAATTACATGACAAAACTAAACGATTGGTTAGTAATAAAAAAGCTTTTAACATTTTTTTAGTTTTTAAGCTTTAAATAAAGCTTGCGAATCTTATTATATAAATAGGTATTAGTTTGCACATAATAAAAAGAAATAAAGCACACAACCACCATAAAAGCAATAGCACCAAGGATAGCTTGGGTTGGATTTAAACTTTTATAAAAAAAGTGTTTTAAGCTTAAACCTGTAAAACTACCGTAGATAATCATAAAATGAATGACATAGATAGACAACGTTTTTTGACCGATTTTAGTAATTATAGCTTGTTTAAGATAAGTTTCAAAAGTGTAAAAGATCCCAAAGATTACCAATACATTTCCAAGTCTGCTAAACAAATAATTGTAGTTAGCACTTCTGGTAAATAAAGGTAAATTAAATAGGCTATCTAGTAGTTTTAAAGTTGGACTAGAATAATAAATCATAAACACACCTATAATTAAAAAGGCAGCAATTTTAATAGGTTTATAGTTGTTTTTATGTCCAAATTTAGCAAATAGTACAGCAATAAAACCACCAAATGCAACGTAGCCAAACCATGGAATTATAGTAAATACCGATCCATGTTGTAAGCTTAAGTAATTAGAGAATAATATTGGCGCGTTTTCAATTTTTAAGGTTCGGTATAATGGCTCTGACACAAAAATACTAAAGCCTATTATTAAAAATAATGCGGCTAAAACCCATTCATTTTTAAAACTTATTTTAAATAAAAAAATTAAAATTAATAAGGATAGACCTATGCATTGTAAGACATCTACTTGTAAAAAATTCATGTTAACTTGCCCATACATTAAACTAATAAACGAAAAGCGCAAGGCATAACCCAATACAATTAACAGTAAGCCTCGATTTATTCCTTTTTTAATTCGCTCTTGTTCTGTACCTTTTTCTTTAGCTTTTAATAATAAAAATACAAATACTAAACCTGTAATAGTAAAAAAGGTTGGAGCTGTAATCCCTCTAAAATAAGCCCAAATATTATAAATAGTATTGGAAGTGTCCCGATAAATTGCGTTTAAAAGCGAGTCTATAAAATGACCTTGTAACATCATTAGTATAGCAAAAGCTCTGACAGCATCAAGAAAAAAAGTCTAGTTGGTTTCAAATGGTATTTTTGTTAGGGTTGTAAAGATAATAGTTATATTTAAAGTCTAAAACTTTGTAGTTATATGTATGATAAAATAAATGACTTTATAGCAGATTTTGCCTCTTTTGTTTGGGGTTTACCACTACTAATTTTATTAATTGGAGGTGGATTATACCTGCTAATTTTGTCTAAGTTTTTACCGTTTAGATATTTAGGTCATGCCATACAAATATTACGTGGTAAGTATGATAATCAGGATGACGAAGGAGAAATCACTCATTTTCAAGCATTAACCACAGCCTTATCCTCTACCATTGGTATGGGTAATATTGCTGGTGTGGCAGTCGCAATTTCTATTGGAGGACCAGGCTCTGTATTTTGGATGTGGATTAGTGCAGTAGTTGGTATGTCAACCAAGTTTTTTACTTCAAGTTTAGCTATAATGTATCGTGGTAAGGATAGCGAAGGTAATACACAAGGTGGTCCAATGTATTTTATAATGGAAGGATTAGGTAAACACTGGAAGCCATTAGCGGTTTTGTTTAGTTTTTGTGGTTTGATTGGTGCTTTACCAGTATTTAACGTTAATCAATTAACGCAAGCCATTAATGATATTGTTTTAAAGCCTAACGGAATTACAGTAAATTTTACCTCCAATTTAGTTATTGGTTTGGTATTAGTTACTATAACATCTGTTGTAATTTTAGGTGGTTTAAACAGAATTAGTAAAGTAGCATCCAAATTAGTACCAAGTATGGTGTTGCTATATTTTGTGTTAATTCTTATTATTTTGTTCGCTAATGCGGAAGTCGTGCCAACTTATTTTAAACTTATTTTTACAGATGCTTTTGCAGCAGAAAATTATAAAGGAGATGCTTTTTTAGGTGGTCTTTTAGGTGGATTAATAATTTTGGGTGTTCGTCGTGGTGCATTTTCAAACGAAGCTGGTATTGGTACAGCACCTTTAGCACATGGAGCAGCAAAAACTAACGAACCTATTCGTGAAGGTTTAGTTGCTATGCTAGGACCAGCAATAGATACTTTAATAGTTTGTACGCTTACTGCTTTGGCAATTTTGGTAACAGGTGTTTGGCAAACTACAGAAGCTAATGGAGTAAGCCTAACAGCTAATGCTTTTGGAGCAGCAATGCCAACTTTTGGACGCTATTTATTATTGCTTTGTATTGTAATATTTAGTGTGTCATCATTGTTTTCTTATGCCTATTATGGCGGAAAATGTCTATCGTTTTTAATAGGAGATAAACACAAACATTATTATAATTATTTTTATATACTAAGTATTATTTTAGGAGCAACAACATCACTTGCGTTAATGATTAATTTGATTGATGGTGTTTTTGCTTTAATGGCAATTCCAACTATGACAGCAACTTTAATATTGGCTCCTAAAGTTTTAAAAGAAGCTAAAGCATATTTTAAAAGGATGAAAGAAATTTAAATTTTATTTACCGAAGCTTTAAACTGTTGAGGCGTCATTAGTTCCATTTTTTTAAACTGTCGGTTAAAATAACTGGTGTTATTAAATCCAGATTTAAATGCAATTTCGGACATTCTAAAATCTTTGGATTCTTTAATCAGTTTTTTAGAAAATTTAATTTTTTCAGAATTTATATAATCAATAGGAGAGATACCTAAGGTGTTTTTAAACTGTTTATGGAAGTGAGACGTGCTCATGTAGGCTTTTTTAGCAAGTAGGTCTACACTAATATCTTTATTGGTTAAATTGTCTTTAATATATTTAATAACCGTTCCAATTCTAGTATCATTAAAAATCTGATTAGGGTCGTTTATAATTAAGGACTTTGCTTTAGTTTGAAGCAGTCTAACAATCAATTCTTGTATCATTAAATCTAGTAATACATCTTTAGATTTGTTGTTATTAGTAAAGGTGTAGGTTAGTCTTTCAATTAAATGATTAACATCTGTATTGTTTATTAAATGAGAAGTGGTTTCATTTAAATCCCAACTGTTATTTTCATTTTCAATAGCCACTTGTTGGTTAAATTTTTCTACAACCTCATTAATTTTAAAAGCATCAATACCTAAGGCTAAACATTGTGTTGGTTGTTCTTTTGTGGCAATAGGAAAATCAATTACCATTTCTTTATTGGTTGGCATCACTACAGATTCACCTGGAAAAAAATCAAAAGGGTCAAAACCATCTAAATGCATAACTTTCTGTCCAGTTAGCATACTTGCAATAATCGGAAAGTTAAACGTCAACGAGACTTTTTCCGCGAAAGCGTGAGTTTCAAAAATATTAAGCTCGGCATAATCTGCATTATACGTTGTTCTGTTTTCCACTAAGGTGGTCAGTTTTCTGTTGCTTTTATGATTGTTTAATAAGGACTGCATAATCAATACTACAATAAAATTTGAACATAAATTTGTTAATAATAGATATGTTCAAGATTATGATAATTCTGTTCAATTAAATTAGAATATGATAAAATAACTTTATCAAAACTAAAGATAATCTATTTTTTAAACTAATAAATTATCTAATTACTAATTTAACATGAAATTATATGAGTTATTCTAAACCTGAATTTAAAGAACAATATGGCAATTTTATAAACGGAAAATTTATAGAACCTTTAGGTGGACAATATTTTGAGAACACCTCTCCAATAGATAATAGTTTAATTGCTAAATATCCAAGATCTCAAAAAGAAGATGTCGAAATGGCTTTAGATGCAGCCAATGCAGCAAAGGAAGCTTGGGGAAATACCTCAGCAACGGAACGTTCTAATTTATTAAACAAAGTAGCAGATATTATTGAAGCCAATTTAGAAGAATTTGCTTTAGTTGAAACTTGTGATAATGGAAAACCAATAAGAGAAACGTTGAATGCAGATGTCCCATTGGCAGCAGACCATTGGCGTTATTTTGCAGCTTGTATTAGATCGGAAGAAGGTAGTGCAACAGAGTTGGACCAACACACATTATCCATGAATATTAAGGAGCCATTAGGTGTTGTAGGTCAAATTATACCATGGAACTTCCCATTATTAATGTTGTCATGGAAGTTGCCTCCAGCTTTAGTAACTGGTAACTGTGTAGTTTTAAAACCAGCCGAACAAACACCTTCTTCGGCAACTTTATTAATGGAGAAAATTGCAGATGTATTTCCTCCAGGAGTTGTAAATATTGTACACGGTTTTGGACCAGAAGCTGGTAAACCTTTAGCTTCAAGTCCTAAAGTAGATAAAGTTGCGTTTACAGGAGAAACTACAACAGGACAATTAATTATGCAATACGCATCCAAAAACTTAAATCCTGTAACAATGGAGTTAGGTGGTAAATCACCAAATGTATTTTTTAATTCTGTAATGGATGCAGACGATGCGTATTTAGACAAAGCTATTGAAGGAGCAGTTTTATTTGCGTTTAATCAAGGTGAAGTTTGTACGTGTCCTTCAAGAATTTTAGTTCAAGAAGATATTTACGATGCTTTTATGGAGCGCGTTATAGAACGTACTAATGCAATTGTACAAGATAATCCTTACGATGTTAACACCATGGTTGGTGCACAAGCGTCTAACGATCAATACCAAAAAATACAATCTTATTTTAAGATTGGTAAAGACGAAGGTGCCAAAGTACTAACAGGAGGAGATGCTAAAAAACTAGAAGGAGATTTAGCAAATGGATTTTACATTCAGCCAACTATTTTAGAAGGACATAATAAAATGAGAGTTTTTCAAGAAGAAATTTTTGGTCCTGTAGCTTGTGTTACTAAATTTAAAGATGAAGCAGAAGCAATAGAAATTGCTAACGATACACTTTACGGACTTGGAGCAGGAGTGTGGACTAGAGATGCACACCAATTATACCAAATACCAAGAGCCATTAAAGCTGGTCGTGTTTGGGTAAATTGTTATCATGCTTATCCTGCACATGCACCATTTGGAGGTTATAAAAAATCTGGATTTGGTAGAGAAAACCATGTGATGATGCTTAATTACTATCGTCAAACTAAAAATATGTTAATCTCATACGATAAAAACAAATTAGGTTTCTTTTAGTAGAAACAGATTAATAGTATAAAAGGCTGACTTAAATTATAATTCAGCCTTTTTTAATAACTTTAAATTATGGAAAGAGTAGCAATCACAGAAGAGGCAGTAAAAGTATTAGAACAATTAAAAACAAAACATGGCGATTTAATTTTTCATCAAAGTGGAGGCTGTTGCGATGGTTCTGCTCCTATGTTATTCGAAAAAGGCGATTTGTATTTAGATGAAAGCGATATACTTTTAGGAACTTTAAATGGTGTTAATTTTTATATGAATCAAGACCAATTTGAATATTGGAAACACACACATTTAACAGTAGACATTACAGAAGGTCGTGGTGCAAGCTTCTCTTTAGAGATTCCGTTAGGTTTACGATTTTTAATTCATTCAAGATTATTAACTACAGAAGAGGAGGCTTTTTTTAATAACTGATTTTAAAAAGGAATTCCTATTTTAATAATTTAAGCTCTAAAAACCAACAATATTGTTGTTTTTAGGGCTTTTTTTGTGGGTATTCATTAATTATTTAACAAATAAGTATTAATTATATTGCTAAATTGATATATTTATGCTAAATTAATATATATGACAGTAGATTTGTGCCCAAATTGTGGATCAGACCATTACATTAAAAGCGGAATTGTTAACGATAGACAACGTTATAAGTGTAAAAAATGCAACTATTTCTTCTCTGTTAATAAGATAGGAAAGAAAATAGACGACTACTACGTTAATAAATCGTTACAGTTATACTTAGAAGGCTTAACCTATCGGGAAATTGAACGCATTTTAGGAATTTCTCATGTAAGCATCATGAATTGGGTAAAAAAGTACAACATAAAACGCCCATACAATTCCAATTATCACCCAACATATAAGATTTTAAACGCATCAGAGTTAGCTATTTATTTTAGTGATTCAAAAAACATAAAAGGTGCAGGCGTTGTAGTTACTGAGTTAGGAGATAAATTCATGTTGATTAAATGGGAACGCTTTAAGGATTAGTATAGTAAATTAACAAATAAATATATTAATTTTTTGTTAACACATTGTTTTTAAGAGCTTAGTAGTGCACACAAAACCAATTAACTACTAATTAATCCTTAAAACAATGAAAAAAACAACCGTATTATTGGTAGGACTCTTTTTAATGTCCTTTCAATTAATGACAGCTCAAGGCTCTCCCGATTACGATGGAGGTCTTAAGTTTAAGTTTAACGAAGATGGTTCTAAATATCTTCGGCTTATTTCTTGGGCACAAGTCCAAGCTAATTATAACACAGACGATACTTTTGATGCAAACGGAAATGAGAATAGTAAATTAAATTTTAATTTGCGTCGTGCTCGAATTTTGATGTTTGCACAAATTAATAAAGACTTTTTAATCGTAACACACTTCGGATTAAACAGTTTAACAAGTTCTACACTTAGTCCTACTGGAAAAGGAGATGGTTCTCAACTCTTTTTTCATGATGTTTGGGCACAATACAATTTAGGCAAAGACCACACAGTTGGTGGAGGTTTGCACTATTTTAATGGGATTTCTAGATTAAATAATCAAAGCACGCTTAATATGATGACGTTGGATAACAACCGTCAATCTTGGGCAACAATTGGGTTGTCGGATCAATTTGCGCGTCATTTAGGTGTATTTGCAAAAGGTAAATTTGATAAACTTCAATATCGCGTAGCTATTAATGATGCCTCTGTATCATCGTTAGATGCGCGTACTGCTGTTGCAGGTGGCGAAGCAGTTTATAATGGTCGTGCAACTTTAGGATCTAAAGATGCAGGTAAAACATATGCAGGTTATTTTGATTATAATTTCTTAGATCAAGAATCTAACTTTCTGCCTTACAAAGTAGGTAGTTATTTAGGTGGAAAAAAATATTTAATGTTGGAGCTGGTTTTTTCTTGCATCCAAAAGGATCTGTAATAGATACTGGTACTGCATTAACACCAAATTTAGAAGGTGAGGATGTTTCCATCTTTGCAGTAGATGCTTTTTATGATGCGCCTCTAGGTGATAATGGAAGCGCAATTACTGCTTATGCGGTCTATCAAAATAGCGATTACGGTAAAGATTATTTATATAGCGCTTATGGTACAGGAAGCATGATTTACGGTCATGTTGGTTATGTTATTAAAGGTGACAAAGCTAAAACACGTTATCAACCTTACGTAAGTTACGGTACTCATAGTTATGATGCTGTAAGTGATGATAGATCTACTTTAGGCATTGGAGTAAATGCGTATATGAGTGGACATAATTCAAAATTAACTTTAGAATATACAAATCAAGAATTTGGAGCATTGGATTCAAATACTATTTCGCTTCAAGCAATGATTTACCTATAAAAACTAACAACTATGAGTGATAAACAAAAACACGCAACAGCGTACTGGAAAGAAAACATTAAATACCTAGCAATATTACTTGTCATATGGTTTGTAGTGTCCTTTGGATGTGGCATTTTATTTAGAGAAGAATTAGACCAATTTAGGCTAGGAGGCTTTAAACTAGGCTTTTGGTTTGCCCAACAAGGATCCATTTATGTATTCGTAATTTTAATTTTCGTGTATGTAAGATTAATGAATAAACTAGATAAAAAATACGGTTTTGACGAGTAGTCTAAACTAATAACTTAAAAACTATAATATTATGAGTGTACAATTTTGGACATGGTTATTAGTAGGACTTACTTTTGCCTTATATTTTGGAATCGCAATTTGGGCCAGAGCAGGCTCAACAAAAGAATTTTATGTTGCTGGTGGAGGTGTTTCTCCGTTAGCAAATGGTATGGCTACAGCAGCCGATTGGATGAGTGCAGCCTCCTTTATTAGTATGGCTGGTATTATTTCCTTTTCAGGTTATGATGGATCGGTTTATTTAATGGGTTGGACTGGTGGATATGTGCTTTTAGCTTTATTATTAGCACCATATTTGCGTAAGTTTGGTAAGTTTACAGTACCTGATTTTATTGGTGATAGGTATTACTCCAATACCGCAAGAACAGTAGTTGTAATTTGTGCATTAATTGTATCATTTACTTACGTTGCAGGACAAATGCGAGGTGTTGGTATTGTATTTTCTCAATTTTTACAAGTGGATATTAATATTGGAGTTGCTATTGGTATGGCAGTGGTTTTAACCTTTGCTTTATTAGGAGGAATGAAAGGAATCACATACACACAAGTAGCACAATATTGTGTGTTAATATTTGCATTTATGGTGCCTGCATTTTTTATATCAATGCAAATGACCGGAAATATTATTCCGCAAATAGGGATGGGAAGTAAGGTAGAAGGTGGTGCATTTTTGCTAGATAAATTAGACACTTTACACACACAGTTAGGTTTTAATGAATATACTAGCGGAACAAAATCTACTTGGGATGTGTTTGCAATTACATTGGCTTTAATGACAGGTACTGCAGGATTACCACACGTAATTGTGCGTTTTTTCACAGTACCAAAAGTAAAAGATGCACGTAAATCTGCTGGTTATGCTTTGTTTTTAATCGCTATTTTATATACTACTGCACCTGCAATTGCAGTGTTTTCAAGAACTAATTTAATAGAAACGGTTAGTAATAAAGAGTATAAAGAAATCCCAGAATGGTTTAAAAATTGGGAGAATACAGGATTGATAGCATGGTCTGATAAAAATGGAGATGGAAAAATTCAATATGTTGCTGGAGATGCTTTATCAGGTAAAAAACCAGAATATACAGATGCACGAGGCGCAAGTGGAGAGCGTATAGTAGCTAATGTAAGTGATGCTTCAAACGAGCTATATGTAGATAGAGATATTATGGTATTGGCAAACCCAGAGATTGCAAATCTGCCTAATTGGGTTATTGGTTTAGTAGCAGCCGGAGGATTGGCAGCAGCATTATCTACAGCAGCAGGATTATTATTGGTAATTTCAACATCTGTGTCTCATGATTTAGTTAAAAAGCAATTAAAACCAGATATTTCTGATAAAGACGAATTAAAGGTAGCTAGAATAGCCATATTTGTAGCTATATTAATTGCAGGTTACTTTGGTATTAATCCGCCCGGATTTGTGGCAGCAGTCGTCGCGCTAGCATTTGGTTTGGCAGCAGCCTCCTTTTTTCCTGCTATTATTTTAGGAATATTTGATAAACGTATGAATAGTCAAGGTGCCATTTCTGGTATGGTTGTCGGTATTGTTTTAATGCTGTTCTACATGATGAAATTTAAACTAAACATGTTTGGTGGTGGTACAAGTGCAGATTGGTGGTTTGGTACATCTCCAGAAGGATTTGGTACCATTGCAATGTGTGTAAATGTAGTAATATCATTAGTGGTGTCTAGATTAACACCTGCACCACCTCAAGATGTACAAGATATGGTTGAAAGTATTAGAATCCCTTCAGGAGCTGGAGAAGCTCAAGACCATTAAAACATTGAGTTCGGTCTGAGTATTTTTCCGCGAAAGCGAAAATGTATTGAGCTTAATTTTAATTTAGTTAGTTAGAAAGTCAGCATTACAAATTGTAGTGCTGATTTTCTTATATTAGTAACATCATAAATTTTTCGCTTTCGCGGAAAGCAAAACCAATTAACCTAATGAAAAAAAGACACGAACAAAAGCTAGTGGTATTATCAATAGCATTGTGTTTAATTTTTAATATTCCGTTTATTTTAGTTTTCAATTTTGAAGGTGCCATTTTTGGAATCCCAACCTTATATTTATCAATATTTTCAATTTGGTTGTTATCCATAGTTATTTCATATATCGTATTAAAACGCCACTATGAATAATTACGCATTAATAGCCATAATTGTCATCTATTTAGCAGTGTTATTTTACATTGCTTTTCTTGCTGAAAAAAAACGACAAAGCAAATGGGTTAATAATCCCTATGTCTATACGTTGTCATTAGCAGTCTATTGTTCGGCATGGACGTATTACGGAAGTGTTGGAATTGCAGCAAATTCAGGAATCAATTTTTTACCAATTTATTTAGGACCAGTTATAGCTGCGCCTTTATGGATTGTAGTGCTTAGAAAGATTATTAGTATTTCTAAACAACATAAAATTTCATCTATTGCAGATTTTATATCCTTACGTTATGGAAATAGTCGATTTCTTGGTGCTTTAGTAACTATTATTTGCTTATTCGGAACCTTGCCATACATTTCATTGCAATTAAAAGCAGTTTCAGAAACGTTTGAAATAATGTCCGACGATACTAGTTATGTTTCTACCGCAGTAATTGACGATTCTACTTTTTACGTCGCTTTATTATTAGCAATATTCGCTACTTTTTTCGGGACTCAAAATGCGGATGCTTCGGAAAAACATAAAGGTATTATTGCTACAGTAGCTTTTGAGTCGGTTTTAAAACTAGTCTTCTTTTTAGCAATCGGTGTTTATGTCACGTTTTATCTATTTGATGGAACAACAGATATTTACGAGAAAATTTCAGTTACCGAAAACTTTAAACAGCTCACCACACTTAGTGGGATAGAAGATGGTTTTAACTGGTTTTTCTTGATAGGCTTGTCCTTTATGGCTATATTTTTATTACCAAGACAATTTCAGGTTTCGGTTTTAGAAAACAATAGAGAAAAACATCTTAAAAAAGCAATTTGGCTGTTTCCATTGTATTTATTGTTATTTAATCTGTTTGTTATTTTTATTGCTTGGGCTGGAAAATTAACTTTTGGAGATACTCAAAATGCAGAGTATTACTCACTGTTAATACCATTAGAAAACGGAAATTCTTTTCTAGCAACACTAGTTTTTTTAGGAGGTTTCTCTGCTGTAATATCCATGGTAATTGTATCTACTTTGGCGTTGTCTACAATGGTGAGTAACAACTTGATTATTCCTTATGGTTTTTTAGATAAGTTTATTAAAAACCAACCAGAACGAAATTCAAAATACATTAAGAACATTCGTCGTATTTCTATTTTTACTATTATAATTTCGGCTTATTTCTTTTATGTTTCTTTTTCAAAAGAATTATCGTTGTACTCCATAGGGTTAATTTCATTTGTCATAATATCACAGTTAGCACCTTCATTTTTTATAGGATTATATTGGAATAGAGGTGCTTCTAAAGCAGCAATTACAGGTATAATTGTAGGTTTTTTTATAGCAATTTATACTTTGGTGTTACCCTTTACATTACAGGCTTATACAGGTAAGGATGATTTTACTCAGTTAGGGTTATTCGGTATTTCAGCTTTAAAACCTTATGCTTTATTTGGTATCGATTTTTTAAGTCCACCTGCGCATGCGTTTTTCTGGAGTATGACATTTAATATTATGAGTTATTTAGTGTTTTCATTAACCTCAAAAGGTAATTACCGAGAGCGTAATTATGCAGAGATGTTTGTGGATAGTAATAATTTTACAACGCTTCAGGATAGTGCATTGGTCTGGAAAGGTGAAGCACATGTTGCAGATATTAAAAATGTATTAATTCGTTTTTTAGGTGAAAAAAGAGCCACTCGAGCATTAAATATATTCTTCACAAAATATAAGTTGCCTCAAGACACCCAATTGGCAGATGCAAGATTAATTAATTTTTCAGAAAAATTGTTAACAGGAAGTATTGGTTCGGCTTCAGCTAAAATATTAATTGCAAGTGTTGTAAAAGAAGAACAGATTAGCTTAGTAGAAGTGTTAAAGATTTTGGAAGAGTCTAAAGAAAACATTGTTAGCAACAAGGTACTTCTAGAAAAATCTAACGAATTGTCTCAACTGTCTTCAAAATTAAAAGATGCAAATGAAGAATTAATTAGTAAAGACAAACAAAAAGACGAGTTTTTAGATACAGTTGCACATGAGCTTAAAACACCAATTACAGGTATTAGAGCTGCAACCGAACTATTAATGGATGATGACGATGATATGCCAAAAGACATTAAAGCTCAGTTTTTAAAAAACATCTTGCAAGATACTGATCGTTTAGGACGGTTAATACATAATATATTAGATTTTGAAAAGCTTGAAACTGGTCGTTTACATTTAGACTTACAATATCACGATATTCAAAAAACAATCCACCAAGCCATTAGCAGTATCTCTCAGATTGCAGCTAAAAAAGAGGTTAAAATAATTAATAATAATCCACATACATTTAGTACTAAATATGATGAGGATCGCATCCTTCAGGTTTTAATTAATTTATTATCCAATGCAATTAAATTTTGTAATCCAAAAACAGGAGTTATTGAAATAGACTATAAGTTAGGAAATCAAACTGTAGAAATCTCGGTAACTGATAATGGTAAAGGGATTCCAGAAGAAGACCATAAGTTTATTTTTGATAAATTTTACCAGTCAAAACACCAAAATACTATTAAACCACAGGGTAGCGGATTAGGTTTAGCAATCACAAAACAAATCGTAGAAAAGCATAACGGAAAAATTTGGGCAAAAAAAGACGTTAAAAATGGCGCAACGCTTGTTTTTACCATACCTTTTAAGTAAATTGTTATCGTAAAGTATGAAGAAGAAAATTTTAATTGTAGACGACGAACCTAATATTGTAATGTCGTTAGAATATACCTTCAAAAAACAAGATTTTGAAGTGTTTATTGCAAGAGATGGAAGTGAGGCTTTAGAGATATTAAAACATCATATTCCTAATGTAGTTTTGTTAGATATTATGATGCCAAATGTAGACGGTTATCAAACATTAACACATATTAAAAATACGGACAGTTTAAAGAATACTAAAGTGGTATTTTTAACTGCTAAAAATAAGGCTTCAGATATTGAAAAAGGTTTAAAACTTGGAGCAGATAAGTATTTAACAAAACCTTTTTCAGTAAAAAAAATAGTTTCAGAAATTATGGAGCTAGTGACTTAAAACAGTTTTTTAAGTTTATTTAAAATTGGTTTTGTGTGCAAACAAACTAAGTTTAATTAAAGTTTAAAGACATGAAATTTCACATCAATCCATTAGCGTCAGATATTATAATTAGTATTTATGTTATCGCTACGCTTTATCTTAGGTTTAAATTTGAAAGTCAAACCTATACAAGTCCAATGCTGTCTATAGTTTTAGGGCTTTGTTTTGTGCTTATAATCTATGCACTTGTCAAGTTAAAAGTACTTAATCCTAATTGGTTTGGCTTATTTAATTCTAAAAAAGCCTAGCTATGTATTATCAAGAATTTTATAAAAAAAGTATAGAGCAACCAAAGCAATTTTGGCAAGAACAGGCCTCGCAATTGGATTGGTTTACGGCACCAAAAAACATATTGTCTAAAGATAAATATGACTATGATCAATGGTTTCAGGATGGAGAGCTTAACCTAAGTTATTTGTGTATTGACAAACATATCAAAGAAGGATTTGGAGATCAAAATGCAATTATTTACGATTCGCCAGTTACTAATGTAAAACAGCATATTACCTTTAATCAATTACACCACGAAGTATCAAAACTTGCAGGTGGATTACAAAGTTTAGGATTGCAAAAAGGCGATACGTGTATTATTTATATGCCTATGATTCCGCAAGCGTTATATGCTAAGTTGGCATGTGTTAGGATTGGTGTAATACACTCGGTTGTGTTTGGTGGTTTTGCACCACACGAGTTGGCTATTAGAATTAATGATTGTAAGCCAAAAGCAATTATTACTGCATCAAACGGAGTCGAAATCCAGAAAATTATTCCTTATAAACCTTTTGTAGATCAAGCAATCGCTAAAGCGGAAGTAAAGCCAGAACATGTTATAGTTTTTGATAGACAATTAGGTGTTGAGATTCCGAAGAAAAACTACGATGTAGATTATCAAACTTTAGTCGAAACATCTCCATCAATCGAAGCGATTTCGGTAAATTCCACACATCCTTCTTATATATTATATACTTCAGGAACCACAGGAACACCAAAAGGAATTATTAGAGATACAGGAGGTTATGCAACCGCTTTAAAATTCTCTATGAAATATATTTATGGTGTAAATGAAGGTGAAACATTTTGGGCAGCGAGTGATGTAGGTTGGGTTGTAGGACACAGTTTTATAGCTTACGGACCATTATTAAACCGCAACACAACTATTGTTTTTGAAGGGAAGCCTATTAAAACACCAGATGCGTCTACGTTTTGGCGTGTAATTAATGAGCATAATGTAAAAGCAATGTTTACTGCTCCAACAGCAATTAGAGCTATTAGAAAAGAAGACCCTAATGGTCAGATGTTAAAACGTTTTGATCTGTCAAGTTTAAAATATTTGTTTTTAGCAGGAGAGCGTTGTGATGTGGCAACCTTAAGTTGGACTGAAGAAAAACTTCAAATTCCTGTAATTGATCATTGGTGGCAAACCGAAAGCGGATGGCCAATGATTGCAAATATGGTTGGTGTTGCTTTACAAGACATAAAACCAGGTTCGGCTGGATTACCTGTATCAGGTTATGATATTAGCATATTAAATGAAGAAGGAGAGGAAGTAGAATCTAGTGTAGAAGGCTATGTTGCTATAAAATTACCATTACCACCAGGAACATTAAGTAACCTTTGGGGAAATCCAGAACGTTTTAAATCGGGCTATTTGGATCGTTTTCCTGGTTATTATTTTTCTGGAGATGGTGGTTACAAAGACGAAGATGGTTATGTGTTTATTACTGGTCGTGTAGACGATATTATAAACGTTGCTGGACATCGATTATCTACTGCCGAAATGGAAGAAATTGTCTCTTCACATAAATCTGTAGCAGAATGTGCTGTATTTGGCGTGCATTGCCAACTTAAAGGACAAAAGCCATTAGGCTTAGTGGTTTTAAAAACAGAAACAACTTTAAATAACGATGCTATTCAAAATGAAATTATACAAGATGTGCGTCGCGAAATAGGAGCAGTAGCCTCCTTTAGAGAGGTATTGGTAGTAAACCGATTACCAAAGACTAGAAGTGGAAAAATTCTTCGTAAATTGTTACGTAATATCGCTGATGAGCAACAGTATAATATACCGTCAACCATTGATGATGTTACAATTATAGACGAAATAAAAATAGTATATAAAACCCATAGTATTGGGATTCATAAATAAGTTATGGATACAATGCGCTTTAAATTATACGTCACATCGAGTGATTTTTGAGGTACGAGAAAATTGTATCGAGATGTAAAAAGATAAATAGCTATTTGTCACACTGAGCGCAGTCGAAGTGTCTAGAAAATAAAAACTAAATTAATAATATAAATATCCCAATAAACACAAGTATAGTGTTTAATAAATTAAACTAATTATGAGTAATTATCACATAAAACATTTAGAAGAGTACTACCAAGTTTACCGTAAATCCGTCAGAAACCCAGAGAGTTTTTGGGAAGAAATTGCCGAAGAGCATTTTATGTGGCGTAAAAAATGGGACAACGTTTTAAGCTGGGATTTTGATAAACCTGAAGTCAAATGGTTTGAAGGTGCCAAATTAAATATAACCGAAAACTGTATAGACAGACATTTATATACAAGAGGAGATAAAACAGCTATTATTTTTGAACCTAACAGTCCAGACGAAGAAGCGCTTCATATTACCTACAGAGAATTGCACGATCGCGTTTGTAGATTTGCAAACGTATTAAAAGAAAATGGAGTAGCTAAAGGAGACAGAGTCTGTATTTACTTACCAATGATTCCTGAATTGGCAGTTTCTGTATTAGCATGTGCACGTATAGGCGCAATTCATTCTGTTGTATTTGCAGGATTTTCGGCAACAGCCTTAGCAACCAGAATAAATGATAGTGATTGTAAAATGGTAATTACAAGTGATGGATCTTATCGTGGTGCAAAAACAATAGATTTAAAAGGTATTGTGGACGAAGCACTTCAGGATTGTCCTGGTGTAAATACTGTTTTAGTTGCAAAACGTATTAACTCAGACATTAATATGCAACAAGGTCGTGACCAATGGTTACAACCACTTTTGGACGAAGCGTATCATGACTGCGTACCAGAAATAATGGATGCAGAAGATCCGTTATTTATTTTATACACTTCAGGATCCACAGGTACACCAAAAGGTATGGTGCACACCACAGGAGGTTACATGGTATATTCGGCATATACGTTTAAAAATGTATTTCAATACAGAGAGCAAGACGTGTATTGGTG
The DNA here is from genome assembly GCF_055808135.1 of Olleya sp. KJ81-1. Taxonomy (NCBI): domain Bacteria; kingdom Pseudomonadati; phylum Bacteroidota; class Flavobacteriia; order Flavobacteriales; family Flavobacteriaceae; genus Olleya; species Olleya sp. KJ81-1. The sequence continues at coordinate 570,959 of NZ_CM147854.1, forward strand.
TACAGCAGATATTGGTTGGATTACTGGACACAGTTACATTGTTTACGGACCATTATGTAACGGAGCAACAACCGTAATGTTTGAAGGTGTACCAAGCTATCCGGATTTTGGACGCTTTTGGGAAATTGTCGAAAAACATAAAGTCAATCAGTTTTACACAGCACCAACAGCAATACGTGCCTTAGCTAAAGAAGGCGTAGAGCATTTAGAAAAACACGATTTATCCTCATTAAAAGTATTGGGTACAGTTGGCGAGCCAATTAACGAAGAAGCTTGGCATTGGTACGATGATAACGTTGGAAAACGTAAAGCTCCAATTGTAGATACCTGGTGGCAAACCGAAACTGGAGGAATAATGATTACACCAATCGCATTTGCAACACCAACAAAACCAACCTATGCAACCTTACCATTTATTGGTATTCAGCCAGCATTAATGGACGAGCATGGACAAGAAATAAAAGGAAATCAAGTCGATGGTCGTTTGTGTATAAAATTCCCTTGGCCAAGTATGGCAAGAACCATTTGGGGAAACCACCAACGTTATAAAGACACTTATTTCTCTGCCTACGAGGGTAAATATTTTACAGGAGATGGCGCATTACGTGATGAGGTTGGCTACTACAGGATAACTGGTCGTGTGGATGATGTTATTATTGTTTCAGGACATAACCTAGGTACTGCACCAATAGAAGATGCTATTAACGAGCATCCAGCTGTATCAGAAAGTGCAATTGTTGGCTTTCCGCACGATATTAAAGGAAACGCTTTATACGGTTACGTAACCCTTAAGGAAACAGGAGAAAGTAGAGATCAAGACAATTTACGTAAAGAGATTAATCAGTTAATTACTGAGCAAATAGGACCAATCGCTAAGTTAGATAAAATACAGTTTACCAATGGATTACCTAAAACACGAAGTGGTAAAATTATGCGTCGTATTTTACGTAAAATAGCAAGTAATGAGACAGAAAATTTAGGAGATACAAGTACATTATTAAATCCAGAATGTGTGCAAGAAATAATGGATAATGTACTGTAGTATCATTGTAAAAAAGCATGACAAAGCAAACTTAAATAGTAATATATAATTATTTATTTGGGCATTACACTTTTCCGCTTAGGCTACAAAGTGTCGGGCTTTCCGTTATATCTTTTGCAAAAAAAGCAAAAGGATGCCACTACAATCCCTAATGCAAAAAACGCAACCTTTTTAGGTTGCGTTTTTTTTATTAAAAAGCAATAATTTAGTCTGCATAATTTATTAAAAAGTACTTTTTTGTAACAAAAACAGATTAAAAACGTCTTATTTTTAGGATAAATTAACCATTAGCCTATATTCAAGTTAATTATTAGCATAAATAAAAACCATTACCAAAATGAAAAAACTAATAGTCATTCTTATCGTATTTATCATCAGCTTTCAAGCTAAATCACAAGACGTTCAAATTCCAGATGAAGTTAAAACATACATTCAATCACGAGTTAATAATCAAGTTAATGTTGGTATCGTAGTTGGATATATTAATGGTCAAAATATAGATTATTATAGCTTTGGTAATACTGCAATTAAGGATGGAACACCTGTAAATAAAAATTCAGTGTTTGAGATTGGATCTATTTCAAAAACATTTACGACCACCATTTTAGCATTAAAGGTTAATAATGGCGAAATGAGTTTAAACGACCCAATTTCAAAATACTTACCAGAAACAGTTACAGTGCCAACAAAAAATGGCAAAGAGATTACATTACAACACTTAGCAACACACACGTCTGCTTTACCACGTATGCCAGATAATATTAACCCAAAAGACGTAAACAATCCGTTTGCAGATTATACCTATAATCAATTATATAGTTTTATTTCTAATTACGAGTTAACTAGAGATATTGGTGCTATTAGTGAGTATTCAAATTTAGGAATGGGATTATTAGGTCACATTTTAGAGCTTCAAAGTGGTCAAACTTTTGAGGAATTAGTAATACAACATATTGCTAATCCCTTACAAATGGATGATACCAGAATAGTATTAACTCAGCAAATGAAAAATCGTTTAGCAAAAGGACATACAGGATTATCAGAAACTAATAATTGGGATATTATCACCTTAGCTGGAGCAGGAGGATTAAGGTCAACTACTAGTGATATGGTAAAATATATCCAAGCAAATTTAAACTGTGCTTCTGGAAACACACCATTAGATAAGGCGATGCAACTAGCACATCAGTCTACTTTTAAAAGTGAAGAACAGCGTGTAGAAATGGCATTAGCTTGGCATATTGAAAATGGTAAATTTTTAATGCATAATGGTGCAACAGGTGGTTATTGTGCAATGTCAGCTATTGATAAAGCAGATAAAAAAGGCGTAATAGTTTTGACAAATAGTAATGAAAATGTGGATGCTATTGCTATTAAATTAATGGTACCAACATATCCATTACAACCTGTCAAACCATCGATAGCAAAGGTAATGGCTAATAAAATTAAAGAGAGTAGTATAGCTGAGGCTGTCATGTTTTATAAAGATGCTAAGGTAAGTCAAGCCGATACTTATAATTTTGATGTAGACCAACTTAACACTTTAGGTTATCAGTTTTTAAATGATGACCAAAACGAAATTGCTTTAGCATTATTTAAATTAAATGTAGCACAATTTCCGGAAGCTTCAAATCCATACGACTCATTAGGTGAAGCATATTTAAAATCAGGAGAACAAACATTAGCTATTACTAACTACAAAAAGTCTTTAGCATTAAATCCAGCAAACGACAATGCAAGAACCGTTTTAAAATCGTTAGATGTGGTATTGGAAGAGGTTGTTATATCTCCAGAAATACTAAAAACGTATGTTGGTAAATATCAATTAACACCAGATTTTTTTATTACTATTTCAACAAACGATGGACGTTTATTTTTACAAGCAACTAACCAATCACAATTCGAAATTTATCCCTCAGAAGTAAATCAGTTTTATTTAAAAGTTGTGGAGGCTAAAGTGGAGTTTAAAGCAAACAAGGAAGGTGAAATAGACCAAATGATTTTATTTCAAAATGGTCAAGTATTACCAGGTCAGCGCGTAGAATAATAAAATTAATTCGCGATATTTGTAGTGTACATGCAAATATGATTAATATTAGAGAATATATAGAAAAAACAGTGGTTATATCTGATCAAGATTGGCAACTGTTTTCGTCTAAATTAGAGAATAGAATTTTTAAAAAGAAAAGCACAATACTAGACGTTGGCGATACAGAAAACTATATTTCATTTATAGAAAAAGGTATCGCTCGTTTTTTAATTCCGAAGGAAGAAAAAGAAATAGATTTGACCTTTGGATTTTGTTTTAAAAATGAGTTTGTAAGTGCTTACGATTCTTTTTTGACCAGAAAACCTTCATTATATAAGTTACAAGCGTTAACGGATATTACCATGTGGAGCATATCTTATGACGATCTACAGGAAGTGTACGAAAAAAGTTTTGCAGGTAATGTAATTGGTCGTTTATCCTCAGAACGTTTGTTTTTGATTAAATCAAAACGTGAGCAATCGCTTTTAAATGAAACAGCTGAAGAGCGTTATTTAAATTTGTTTACAGAGCGACCAAACTTAATAAAGGAGATTCCGTTAAAATATATAGCATCGTATATTGGAGTCACTCCTCAGGCTTTAAGTAGGATTAGAAAGCGAATTTCTTAACTTAGGTTCATTGTATGAGCATAATAGTATGTAGACCTTTGTAAATAAAGTAAAGTCTATGGCTATTTTAATATTTATCATAATTTTATGGTATACAGGTTTGTTCTTTCAGACCTTCTTTTTACATCGTTACGCAGCACATCAAACCTTTACAATGTCCAAAGTGACAGAGCGTGTTTGCTTTGTATTAACATGGGTTTTTCAAGGATCAAATTATTTAAGTGCCTATGGTTACGGAGTAATGCATAGGATGCATCATGCTTATGCAGATACAGAAAAAGATCCGCACTCACCTAAATACGATAGTAATTTGTTTACTATGATGTGGCGCACAAAAAATATTTATCAGGATATTAATAAAAAACGTATTGCAGTAGCAGATAAGTTTACTAAAAATGTACCACAATGGAAGGCATTTGATAAAATAGCAAGTTCTAGAATTTCAAGATTATCATGGGTTGCAGCCTATATTGTGTTTTTTAGTGTCTTTGCAACTGCTTGGTGGCAATGGTTATTACTACCTATCGCCTTTTTTATGGCACCAATCCACGGAGTTATTATAAACTGGTTTGCGCATATTTATGGTTATCGTAACTTTAAAGTTAGTGACACGTCTAAAAATTTACTGCCTGTAGATATTTTGATGATGGGAGAAGGATACCATAATAACCACCACTCGCATAGTGGACGTGCTAATTTTGGTGTACGTTGGTTTGAAATTGATTTTACATACTGCATAATGTATGTTTTAGATAAACTACATATTATAAAAATTAAAAAAACTGCTAATTAATTAGCAGTTTTTTTTGCATATATGTTTAATCCAAAATGATTAATTTTTATATAGAGCTGTTTTTTAATGTTTTACAATTGGCTTGGATTAAGCTAAATAAAAAGTGAAATAGGCTATTTAGCTTTAGTGACTAAAAAGTAAATTTAGTACTTAGATAACTAAATATAAGTTTCTATTTTAGAGGTATGAAAACCAACCTAAAATTATTTCTTTTTATATATATAAGCGTTACTTGTCTTTTTAGTAATAAGGCTTTTTCGCAGCATCAAACAGATAGCTTGTCATACTATACAAATGCTATAGAGAAAGTAACCTCTGAAGAAACGCTAGCTAAGGCATATCAATATTTAGTTGAGCATTTAGAAATTAAAAAGAAAAAAACAGCCAATTAGGTATAGCTTATGATTTATATTTTTTAGCAAGAATAGACTACAAAGTAGGTTTTTATGATGATAGTGAAGTAAGTGCTGTTGAAGCTTTAAAGATATTAGATGGTCTAAAAGTTAATGATTATAATACTAAACTAACAACAGGAGTTTTAAACCTTTTGGGACAAGTCTATAATCAAAAAAACATGTTTGATAAAGCTAATGAGACGTATTTAAAAGCGTTATCTATTACTGCGACTTCAAGAGATAGTTTGGTATTGTATAACAACATTTCTAATATTTATAAAAATCAAAAATTATATAATAACGCTAAGAGCACATTAATAAAAGCAACTAATTTATTTAATAGGGTAGAAGATTCAATAGAAAAGGCTAGAGTTATTGATAATTTAGGGTTTATAAAATTTAAATTAAATAATCAAGGTGCATTTGACGATTTTAGGACAGCTTATACCATACGTCAAAATGTTGATAATTTAGCCGAGTTATATCCAAGTTATAAAAATTTATCAGAATATTACTTAAGTAAAAAGGATACAGTCCAAGCTTTATCCTTTGCTATAAAAGCCTATGACGTTGCTAATAAGGTAAACAGTTTGTCCTACAAATTAGATGCAGTTAAAACAAGGTATAATTTAGGAGATAATACGGTATTTAAGGAGTATTCATTTTTAAACGATAGCTTATTAAAAGCGACAAAACTGAGTCAAAATAAGTTTGCTTTACTAAAATATAACGTTAGTAAAAGTCAATTACAGTCTCAAATAGAGAAAGCTCAAAAACAAATCTACCAACTATTAGCAGTTGTAATATTGATTTTAGCTTTGGGTTTACTCTATTTTTTTAGAGCTAAACATAAAAAAGAAAAATTAAAAGAGGTTTATACAACAGAAACTAGAATATCTAAAAAAGTACATGATGAGGTAGCAAATGATGTCTATCAAATAATGACAAAATTACAGAGTAAAGCCACTATAAATGAAGACTTTTTAGACGATCTGGAAAAAATTTACATTAAAACTAGAGATATTTCTAAAGAAAATAGCACAATAAATGTTAATCAAGATTTTGAAATCCTACTTACAGATTTATTAGCTAATTATAGTAGTAATCAGGTTAATGTGATTACAAAGGACATTGCAAAGGTAGATTGGAAAAAGGTGTCAGATGTTAAAAAGACTGCACTTTACAGAGTGTTACAGGAGTTAATGACCAATATGAAAAAACATAGTCAAGCTAATATTGTAGTCGTAGTTTTTAGTCAAAACAATAAAAAAGTGACTATTAATTACAACGATAATGGTGTAGGAACACTATTAAAAAAGAATAATGGTTTGCAAAATGTGGAAAACCGTATTCAATCTGTTAATGGAACAATTACTTTTACATCCACAGTTAATAAAGGGTTTAAAGCAAACATTATATTATAAAGTATGTTTAGTAAAGTAATTATATCAGATGATTTAGGTAGTATTAGTCAAGGTGTTTTATCTGTCTTGAGTAATTTATCCATAACTAATGTCACACAAGTACAATATTGTGATGATGCTTATCTTAAAATATCTAAAGCAATTCTAGACCAACAACCATTTGAGTTGTTAATTACAGATTTATCGTTTATTGCAGATCATAGAGACCAGAAATATAAATCAGGAGAAGAGCTTGTTGCTGCTTTAAAGCAACAGAATCCTGATTTAAAAATTATTGTTTATTCGGTAGAAGATAGATTACAAAAAGTAAGAGTCTTGGTTAATAAACATAACATTGATGGTTATGTTTGTAAAGGTAGACGTGGTTTGATAGAACTTGATCAGGCTATTGTAACGACATATCAAAATGGTCAATATTTATCACCTCAAGTGCAACAAGCTTTAAGTCCAAAGTCTAATTTAGAGATTGATGATTATGACATTTTATTAATTAAACTACTATCTAATGGTTTGTCGCAAGAACAAATTAGAGAACAACTAAAAATAGATAATATTTCGCCTAATAGCTTGAGTACTATCGAAAAAAAGCTAAACAAACTACGTATACAATTTAAAGCTAACAATGCAATACATCTTGTTGCAATCGTAAAAGATTTAGGATTAATTTAAAAAAAACAAGTCTTTACGGGAAACCGTAAAATACATAAGCTAACAAGTCTTAAAATTGTATGCTAATTAATTAATAATGTTTTTTCTAAGGGAAAAAACTTTAAGCAATCCTTAGTGATTGCCTTTTTTATGATTTACTTTAACCAAGTAAATTGATTAGAGTTTACAGAAATAATTTTAGCTAATTGTCATGATGTATTCTCGATTAAAGCCTTGCAAATTTATTGTAGGGCTTTTTTATTTTGTATTAATCTTGTAATCAAAAATAAAATTCAATTAATGGTTTTAATTTTAATTTGTATGCTACTTTTCATTACATTTAATTAATATGTAATTCATTATTAAAAACAATAATTATGGCTAAATCACAAGACGCAAAAAAATGTAAAAAAGGAAGCGACCTTATCGCCTAAAGAAAAAAAGGCTGCTAAACTAGCTAAAAAAGCAACACGAAAATAATAGCTTATCCATAGACTGTTAAAACCACTCAAAAATGAGTGGTTTTTTAATTTAAAGCTATTACCTTTAGCTACGTTATAAATTTCAACTTAGCACTTATGGATATAAAATTAGCAGTACTTATTGATGGAGACAATATTCCTTCAGCATATGTAAAGGAGATGATGGAAGAAATCGCTAAATATGGTAATCCAACAATTAAACGTATTTATGGAGATTGGACCAAACCAAATCTTAATAAATGGAAAAGTTTACTATTAGAAAATGCTATAACTCCAATCCAACAATATGGCTATACTACTGGTAAAAATGCTACAGATTCTGCTATGATTATTGATGCAATGGATATTTTATATTCAGAGAAAGTAGATGGCTTTTGCTTAGTATCTAGTGATAGTGATTTTACACGTCTTGCAACGCGTTTACGTGAAGCTGGAATGAAAGTCTATGGTATTGGAGAAAAGAAGACGCCAAACCCTTTTATAGTCGCTTGTGATAAGTTTATTTACATAGAAATACTTAAAAACCTAACGGAAGACAGTACATTAGAACCCTCAACCAAATCTTCTAAGTCCAAAAATAATTACGACACCATTACACAAAAAGAAATTAAGCTTATTGCTACAACTATTGACGATGTTGCAGATGACGATGGTTGGGCATTTTTAGGTGATGTTGGAAGTTTATTACAAAAAAAGCAACCTAATTTTGATTCTAGAAATTATGGTTTTCAAAAACTAACACCTTTAATTAACAGTATTCCAGCGTTTGAAATAGATAGTCGTGAGGACACTAGAGGTCGCATGAAGCTAATTTATGTCAGAATTAAAGAGGTAAAACCTAAAGGCCGAAAACGATAATTATTCACACAATTATTACTACTATAATTTAAGGTAATTGCGACACTTTATATCGCGCAGCTAATAAATCTTGTACTTCTTTAATAGGTTTAAAGCAACCTTTAAGTTTTAACTTGTTATTTTTACTAAGGTTTTTTACGTCAATAAACTGACCAGAATCATTATTTTTCAATCCTTGTTTTGTTCTAAAGCGTAGCAATACTCTAAATGCGTTTATGCACGAGTCAAACAAATCTTTGTGCTGAGGTTCGATTTCAACCAGTTTTTGGTAGCGTGCTATAGTATTGTTTACATCCTTAATATCATGCGACAAAATTAAAACACGTGCAGCATCAACAAGTGGCATAATAGCTCTGGATTTAATATCAAATTGATCTTTATGTTCTCCAGAATGCTCTACTAAAAAGCTTCTAAAAAGCTTAAAGGTGCAGGTTTTTTTAAAGCATTTCTACCCATAAAAGTTAAGAAGATTTCATGACTATGTATGGCTCTAAAAATATTATCAGACATACCACTAACTAGACTTTGGTTTCCATAAACAAAGTTATAATCAAAAAAATGTTGCACAACATCATTTTATCTTCGTCAGAATGGGTAATCCAATTGGTAAATTGAGATTTCCAATCAGAGACGGTTAAACACCATTTTGGGTTACTTGCCATCATGTTATCAGGACAAAACTTAAAGCCAACAATAGCTAGTTTTTTATTTACAGCAGTTGCTAATTTTAAAAAGTAAGCTTTTGTTTTATAGTCTTCTGTACTGTCTTCATACACTAAAGCATTGTCTTGATCAGTATATAATAGTTGCTCTTTTCTTCCTTGGCTTCCAATAGCTAACCAAGCAAAAGACACAGGTGGTTCTTGGTTAAACTCTGCAATAGTTAACTCTAAAATACGCGATGTAATAGCATTATTTATTGCAGAAATTATTTTGGTTATAAAACTAATTGGGATACTTTGTTTAAGATACCCTTTTAATAAATCTTGCGCTTTTTCCCTTATATATTTTAACGACTCAGCAGAATTTGCTCGTTTTATTTCTTTAATTAAAACCGAAGGATTATTACCATAAATTACAATAATATCATGCTCTGATAGGATACCAATTAACTCAGAATATGGTGTCCCATCTTTGGTAATACATAGGTGTGAAATATCATTTTTAAGCATTGCAATTTGTGCTTCGGCAACAGATATACTGTCAGGAAACGTGATAACTGGAGAAGACATAATGGCTTCCACAGTGTCTGTTATGGTGTGTAATCCAGTAGCCACTTTATTACGCAAATCTTTATCTGTAATAATACCAATTGGCTGTTTGTTATTAGTTATTACAATAGATCCCACTTTATTAGTGCTCATTATTTGCGAAGCTTCTTGTATGCTAATTAATGGATTGCATACCACAGGATTTTTAGAAAACTTTGCCGATTGCATTTCGGTAAAACTAGAGGCTTCAGGTTTTAAAACACCAATGTTAGCAAATAATGTACCCTTGTCTTCATCACTATAAGGATTACGTGTATTAGTAGCAAAACTGGCTATTAAAAACTGATTGGCTTTTGGGTTATTTATTATAATATCTTCAATAACCTTAGCAGGAATACTATAAATAATACTTTGCTCAATAGCTCTTGCATCCAATAAATAATGATCTTTACGTATTAATGCTCGTAATCCAAAAATATCTCCAGCATCACATTTGTCAACTAATTTATCATCTTTAAAAATACCAATTGCACCTGCCTTTACCACGTAAAACACCTCTTGTAAAGCTTCATTTTGTTTAAAAATAAAATTATCCTTTTCAATGTAAATTACTTCAATCTCAGACGCGATAGCTAACAATTGCTCATGACTTAAAGCATCAAAAGGAGGAAAGCCTTTTATGAAATCTAAAATACGTTCTGTAATGGCGTTTTTCATCTTACTAATTTATGCAAAATTAATAGGTTAAAATTGGACTATTACTATCATTTTGTTAAAATAATTAGCAAGATAAAAAGACATTTTATTTGATTAACTTAGTCTTCTAATTATCAAGTTTATGAAAACCAAACTATTTATTTTAAGTGTCTTGTCTTTATTATGTTTTAATTGTAAAAAGATAGAAGAAACAAAAAAGGTTGAGGCTACTAATACTGCAGAAAATTATTTAAAACCCAATACTGAAGATCAATTTTTAGGAGGTATAAAAATGATACCAATTACAACACCTAAAGGCGAATTTAAGGTTTGGACTAAACGCGTTGGAAATAACCCAACAATGAAGGTGCTTTTATTACATGGTGGTCCAGGAATGACACATGAAATTTATGAATGTTTTGATGGTTACTTTCCGCAGGAAAATATAGAGTATTATTACTACGATCAATTAGGATCGTATTACAGCGATCAACCCAAAGATTTAAGTTTATGGGATTTAGATAGATTTGTAGAAGAGGTGGAACAGGTCAGAATGGCTTTAGGTTTAAATAAAGATAATTTTTACTTATATGGTCAATCTTGGGGAGGAATTTTGGGTATGCAATATGCCTTAAAATATCAAGATAATTTAAAAGGATTAATTATATCTAACATGGTAGCTTCAATACCTGACTATCAAAAATATTCTGACCAGGTGTTAGCACCAAAATTAGATCCTGAAGTTTTAAAAGAAATTATGAGCTATGAGGATAAAGAAGATTACACAAACCAAAGATATTTAGATTTAATTGTCGAAAATTATTACACCAAGCATGTTATTAGAATGCCAGTCAAAGATTGGCCAGAACCAATTAACAGAGGTTTTAAGCATTTAAATCCTGATGTGTATGTAACAATGCAAGGACCAAGTGAGTTTGGTATTAAAGGTAATGCTACGCTTAAAAATTGGGATGTAAAAGACCGTTTAAAAGAAATAAAAACACCAACCCTTACCATTGGAGCAACGCATGATACTATGGATCCAGAACACATGAAATGGATTAGTACCGAAGTCCAAAATGGACGTTTTTTGCTTTGCCCAAATGGCAGTCATTTATCTCAATTTGATGATCAAAAGGTGTTTTTTAAAGGGTTAATTAGTTTTATTAAAGATGTAGATTCTGGTGCGTTTTAATACGTGTCAGGTACATCAGTTAAGGTTTTTAGATAAGCTATAATGGCTTGCTGCTCGGTTTCTGTAAGGTTTAAATTATCAAAAGGAAGCGTTTGATGGTCCAAATCAAAACCTAATCCACCACCTCCACCAAGGTTGTAAAAATTAAGGACTTCCTCTAAAGTTGTATAGATGCCATTATGCATATATGGACCTGTTATAGCTACGTTTCTAACCGTTGGCGTTTTAAACATACCTTTATGTAAGGCTTCTTTATATTTATAATAAAAACCAGAATCGTCATCTAGCTTTTTATTTTGAGCTGTTTTTGGAACACCAATAACTTCTTTTTCTGTTTCAGTAAAAAAAGGCGGTACAGTTCCGCTAGTTAAAGGCATAAAATGGCATGTGGCACATAGTGCTTTACCCATAAATAGGTTATAACCTAAGGTTTCTTCATCTGTAAAATTATTAAGTTCTCCTCTAATATTTTTATCAAATTTAGAGTCAAAACCGTTTAAAGTAGAAATATAAGCAGACAATGCTTTAATAACATTGGTATTATTTTTTGGAACTTGTCCATAGGCTTCTTTAAATAATGTAACGTAAGTTGAATCTTGTAAAATAGCTTCAGAAAAGGTGTGAACGTTAGTATTAAATTCTTTATCATTTAAAAACACAGATGAAATTTGTTCAATCATCGTTTCTGATCTACCATCCCAAAAAAAGCTTTTTGAAAGGCACTATTTATTAAAGTTGGTGTGTTGCGCTGTAATGGCTTACCGTTATTATCTAAGTTAACAGTCATAGCATCTGCATACCCTAAAGCAGGACTATGACAGGTAACGCAAGCCATACTGTTGTTAGCAGAAAGTTGTGTGTCAAAAAACAATTTTTCGCCCAAAGCTATTTGTTTGTCGCTTGGGTTACGGTTAGTTGTTGGTGTAAAATAATTTAAGTTGAAGCTGTTGCTTTCAAAAAAAGTAGGTTCATCAAAATTGAATGGTTCGGTATTAGTAGGTTTCCAAATGTCAGCTGTTTTACGGATAGAAACCCAATGACGTGTGATTGGATTTAGGTAATCTCTGGTAAACGTAAACCTATCAAAAGTATCAAAATCCTGATGTTGATTAATGTAATTTATTGCTTTTAAAATCGAGTTGTTAAACGCATCATCTAAGGATTTGTCTTTGTTTATAATAGAAGATTTTAAGGTGTTATTATATACGTTTTGAAGGCTTTTTAATGAAACAGCACTTTCTTTTATACCTAAATGACTAACAGGAGTATCAAATCCTGACATACCCAAACTTACAATACGCAAAAGCTGTTGGTGTGTAGCTATAAAAAACCGTTGTGGTGTTAACGCTCTGTTTTCCATATTTACTTTTAAGATAGCAAACAACCCTTGTGTAACATAGATTTCTTGATTAAAATCTGTGACAGACGTCTCTTGCTCATAAATACTTTCTTCTATTTTTTGAAGGCCAATAGGTTTTAATATTTTGCCAGTATCTTCTTTATACACAGGAAGTGCAGGACCATTAGCTCTGTGTCCTACTTCAGGGTTTAAATATGAGGCAAAAGGCTCTGCTTTTTTAAAAGCCTCTCGTGCTAATGTAAAATAGTGTTTGGTGTTTTTACCAGTAAGACCTTCGGTTTTTAAACTATCTAAGTATTTAGAAGCAAGGTCTATATTGTTTATATAGTACTTTTGAGCACTGTCCCAATTTATGACGTCTACGGTTTCGGTTTTATCCGATTTGCAAGCTGATAATGTTACTAATAATACTATTGTAATTAAAAGTGAATGGTATGATTTCATGTTAAGATTGTAATAAACAAAATGAATCTCCATTGTACAATGGAGATTCATTATTAATAATAAAAGATGTCGTTTTATCTAGGTAATCCTTGTAGTAATACGATTTGTCCACCTTGGTTGTGTGGTAAGTTTGTAGATATAAAATCGTCACTTTTCCAGTAGTGTGGTTGTAAGTTTAGAATAAATGTGTCTGGCACACCAACTTTGTCAGAAATGTCAATTAAAGCACCAAATTCTCCAGATAAAGAAGAGCTTCCAGTAGGAGATAAGTTGCTTTCAATTTTTAAATCTAATACGTCTGTTGGATTATTTCCGTTTAAGTCTGTTTGGTAGATTCTAGCTGCATGACCTCTATCAAAAGAGTTAGGATCTTCTTGAATGTACACATAGTTTTCTGTTACACAAATATTATCCGGACTTTGTAAGCTAGATAAGTTACCATCTTGGTTGTTTGTGTCTGTGTTACCACTTACAATTTGTGTTAATTGACCTTGTAAAGGGTTGTTGGCATCTAGATTTAATTTGTAAATGGTTCCCCAATCATTATAAGTTCCTGCTCCAGGACCTCTTCCTGTAACTGCAAAATAAACGTTTCTAGCGTTTTCATCACTTCCTTTTTGGTAGTCAACATCTTCAACACGCATAAACTGAGAAGCAAAAACACCAGTACAAGCTGTTTCCATTTCGTTTTTGGTCATGGCTGCACCATTTTCTATTTCAACAAATTCAACATCATAGGTGGCTCCAAAATCTAAGCTTCCTTCATTATAAACTGTATTTGCAGCAACATTTTGGATACCATTGGCACCATCAGATACTTCTTTTAAACGTAATACATATATTTTACCGTTAGTTAAATCTGCATCTCCATTTTCTGATAAATACATGATTACTTGACCTTCAGACCCACTAGAATCGTCATCTCCACCAATAATCACTGTTTTTCCTGCATATGAATTTTGAGGTAATGGTACTGCGTTTTCCCAAGAAAATTCACCCAGAGCGTCCAAACCAAAGTCAGCATTTGGAGTAGGTGTTTCTATCCAAGGATCTATTGCTTTAACATCGTATGCAATACTTTCTGAAGCAGATAAAAAGAAATCTTGAGAGCCACCATGTATTGCAGCTTCCCACATTGTACCAGAACATTGTCTTGCAAAATCAGCAACTCCTGCGTTTAACAACCATTCACCTTTTATAGGTCTCATGTTTTCGTCAAATCTAATTCTAGAGACACTGTAATCGTCCTCTGCATTGACAACATAAATATATTCGTTACCATCTTTTAATAAACCTGCACCATCTTGTGCACCAACTAAACGGAATCCATTTGGTAAATAATCTGTCGAGCTAATTAATGAGTAAGCTTTTACATTGTTAAAGTTAGCGCTAATATCTACTAAAGGATCTAAAGCCGATTTGTTACTAAAAAGCTCATCGGTAGGCGTAAAATCTTGACCATCCTGACCGTTAGTTCCGTCTAATCCATTTTCTCCTTCACAGCCTATTAATCCAAATCCTAGACTGGTAATTATGCATAATTGAAAAAAATGTTGTTTAAATAATTTCATTGTATTTGATTGTTTAAGTGGTTAATTTTGAACAAAACTAAGGTCAAGAGTTTTAAAGAGTATTAACTAAAAATGATTGAAGTTTTAAGAAAACTTTACGCTAATGTTACTATGTAAACTTTATGTTAAGTGAAGGTTTTTTATTTTCTAACGTATTGTTTTTTAGTGTTTTATAGTTGTTTTGGGTGTTTTTTTTGTTTTACGTTTTATTTAAGATTAGTTAATCTAACGATAACTTTTAAACGTCAAAAAAGAACGGAATTTGCAGAAAAAACAATGGAATTATTTTTAGCAGTATTTGGAGCATTATTTTCAATTATGAATCCTTTAGGAACCGTTCCTGTATTTGTAGGTTTAACAGGAGAGCACAGTAAAAAAGAACGTTCTGTTACAGCCTTTTGGACAGCAATAGATGTTTTGGTTATTTTATTGCTTTCGTTTTTTGCAGGTCAGTATATCTTATCTTTTTTTGGAATAAGTCTTAATGCTTTAAAAATAGCAGGAGGATTAATAATTACATCCTCTGGCTTTGCGTTGTTGACCGGAAAATTTAGAGAACATAAAGGGATGAAACGTAAAAAGGTACAAGAAGATATACATACTAGAGATGGAATAAGTTTAACACCATTAGCAATACCTATGTTAGCTGGTCCTGGGACAATTTCGCTATTAATTACTTATAATCAGGAGTTTACTTTAACTTCCGAAAAATTAACAATAGTTGGTGCTATGCTTTTAGCAGCCATTACTATTTACGTCATTCTTAAAAGTGCGCATTTAATCGTTAAATTTTTGGGAGCTTCTGGGATTAATGCGCTGTCTAGAATTATAGGTTTTATAGTAATAGCTATAGGTGTGGAGTATATAATATCTTCGGTAGTAGATATACTTTCAACAATTAAAATATAGTAATGGTTATAAAATGATATTTCGTTTTCTAGTTCTTTTAATAAATAAAAATAAAATTAGAGACATAAAACCAAAAACCGTAAACCCTATAAATAATGGTAACGCTGTTGTGTCAACAAAACTACCAATGTAATTTGCAATTGGTACAGCCATTATTGTAGATATAAATCCTGTTATAGCAGCTCCAATACCAGCAATATGTCCAATTGGCTCCATAGCAATAGCTCGTAGATTTCCAAAGATAAAGCCTATGGTAAAAAATTGGATAGCCATAAATATTAATATAATTGGTAATGCAGGATTAGTTGTAGCATTCCAAAATAATAAGACATACAGTAACGCATTAACGCTAAAAACAATGATAGCTAAATAGGATAAACGCCACATACCAAGACGCATAACAAAGCTTCCGTTTAAAAAAGTGGATAAACCAACACCACATGCCAATCCAGCAAAGATGTATGGAAACTCGTCTATTAAACCATATTGATTTTCAAAAATGACCTGAGAAGCACTTAAATAAACAATAAATGCACCAGAGATAAAACCAGAAATAATGGTAAATCCTATGGTTTCTTTATATTTTAATAATTCTTTTAAACCATCAATAAAAACATGTCTAGTAAACTTTATTTTATATTCAGGCTTTAAGGTTTCAGGCTGACGCTTCCAAAACCAAATAGCAACAACTAAAGCCATTATTAATTGAACATAAAAAATTCCTGTCCAGTCGTAATGGTTTAAAATAAATTTACCCATTACAGGAGCAATTACAGGAACCAAAATAAAGAAGGTCGTAACAAACGACATTATTTTGGCCATATAATCTCCTTTATACATGTCTCTAATAACAGCAATAGCGATAGTTCTTGGAGCTGCTAATCCAACACCTTGGATGATACGACCAACAACCATCATTTCTAAACTATGTGATAATACACAAACTATACTTCCTATTGCAAACACAGTAAAACCAATATAAACAATGGGTTTTCTACCAAAACTATCCGATAAAGGTCCAAATAATAGTTGTCCAAATCCTAAACCTAGAAAAATCATGGTGATTAGTAATTGGTTGTTACTAGTGTCTAAACTATTAACTGTGATTCCTATAGCTGACATTGCTGGTAAAATAGCATCAATCGCTAAGGCAACAATAGACATTAAAGATGCCATTAGTAATATAAACTCTAACTTAACAGGTGGATTTTTTTGCATGCTGCAAAAGTAGTTTAAAAAAGAATTATCATTGGTTTTATTAGTGTGAAATAGGTGTTAAAATAGACCCAATTAATTTGATAATTATCAAACTTTTATAACAACTTTGCAAAACAATTATATATTGAATAAATAGTTATATTCGTATGTTGTATCTTGTAACAAACCTTTGATTTTCAATGAGAAATAGTGTAATAATTAGCCTGATTTTTGTGATAATTTCTAATCAATTATCAGCGCAACAAATTGCTTCGGATGTAATAAAGGAGCAAATTACTAAGTATAAAAACGATTTACGTGGTCCTTACAAGGATATTCGTTGGTTTTGTACTGATGGTAGCGTAAGGCAACCCAAAGATCCTTGTCCAGATAATGTTGGACCAGGAAATCAACATGCTAGATATAAAGATGAAGTCGAAAAATTAGCCTTAAGTAATCATATTTTTTTAGGTCAAATTTTGTCATTTTCTAAAACTGAAGCGTTTTGGGATGCATCAACTAGCCATTCAAGATTAAAACAATACCAATTAGATAAATATTTAAGAGGCGTTGACAATGGTTGGATTAACAGAAAAAGTCAATTTTATAGAGGTGCCATTCAGTCGGAAGACGAAGAAGCTTGGGGAATTGATTTTTACAAATGGCTGCTATCAAAAGACGATGTTATACAACAAAATTACTTTTTAGTTAGACAATCCTTAAAGGATATTCCGCATAATGGAGACGATAATTTAGCGCAATTAATGCGTAGTCAATCCAAAGTGCTATCTGATGCTTATTTACCATTTATGGATTTACGTGTAAAAATCCATGCACAACCAGAAATTAATGATATTGAAAAAGTGAAAGCTTTTAGGGCAAAACATGTAACAAAACTGTCTGTTAATCAAATCAAGATGCTTGACGATTTAATAGTTACAATGACCACCTTTTTTAAACCCATAGATTTAACTGCTTTATTGCAAAAGGCGACCTTGTTAAAAGAGACTACTTTTGGTAAAGCATTTAAGGATTATGTATCTGTACAGCATGAAACAAGTAGTACTTCGGATTTAATCCAAAATACAGCAGAGTTATTAACGCTTTTAAAAACTTCTGTTTTGGAGGAAAAACGTCCTTTGGCACGTTTACAATTACTAGATATATCGTTAAAATTAGAGGAGATAATTTTTAAAAATGCACCTCTTTGGCAACCACAAACCGTAGCACAATTAGTGGATAAAATATGCTATTTAGGTATGGCAACTGCTGCAACTGGTTATATAGAACAGCATGAGTGGGAAGCGCTAAATCTAACATTATCTGGCAACACAACAAACGATACTACTTTAGGCGAATTAACCACTGTTTTACAAAACGGAAGAAGTTTGGTGGAATGGAGTTCTGGAATGGTTAAAGCAACTTATCAAGAAACCGTAAACACCTATACTGCTTTTGAGCCATTAGCATACGGTTTTATTGATGATAAAATTAGAGGATCCATTGCTTTGCATTTAGGGAAAGCGGTTGGAGAATTAGGTGATTTTATAGCCAACGAGTCTGCATTGACAAATAAAGTATTAAGTATTCCAAACCAAAGTACAATACGTGGTTTAAATCCAGGTTATGCGTTTGGTGAGTTAGTAGTAATAGCAGGATCTCCTGATGATATTGAGGTGTCTTCAAATAAAATATATATTTTCCAGCGTCCACCAGCAGATTTAAAACCTGTTGCCGGAATTGCAACAGTATCTGAAGGTAATATGGTGTCTCATGTACAATTATTAGCACGTAATTTAGGCATACCAAATACCGCTTTATCTGATCAAAATCTAGAGGATTTAATTGCTTTTAGCGGTCAAAAAGTGTTTTATGCAGTATCTAATAAAGGCAATGTAATTATTAAAGTTGAACAAGACATGTCTGAAGAAGAACGTGCTTTATTTGCTAAAAAAGAACGTCGTGATGAAAAAATAGAAGTCCCTGTTGAAACCATTATTTTAAATGAGCATAACGTTTTAAATCTGCGAAATGTTGATGCAAGTAATTCTGGTAAGATTTGTGGTCCAAAAGCAGCTAATTTAGGACAATTAAAAAAAATGTTTCCAGATCAAGTTGTAGAAGGTTTAGTAATTCCGTTTGGAATATTTAGAGATCATATGGATCAAGATATGCCAGACCAAAGTAAAACTTACTGGCAGTTTTTAGAAGCAATGTTTAAAGAAGCAATTGCTATGGAATCTAAAGGTATTGCAGAAGAAGAAATTGAACACTACCAGTTAAGACAATTAGAAACATTACGTGCTGCTATTAAAAAAATGCCTTTAAAAACCGAGTTTATAACCCAAATGGAAAATGATTTTAAAACTGTTTTAGGACAAGATTTAGGTGCCATTCCTGTGTTTTTAAGAAGTGATACTAATATGGAAGATTTAAAAGAGTTTACAGGAGCAGGATTAAACCTAACACTGTTTAATGTGGTTGATAAATCCAAAATATTAGAGGGTATTAAAGATGTTTGGGCATCACCTTACACAGAGCGTAGTTTTAAATGGAGACAAAAATATTTATTAAATCCAGAAAATGTATTTCCATCAATTTTAGTAATTCCTAGTGTGGATGTTGATTACTCTGGAGTGCTAATAACAAAAGGATTAACGTCTGGAAACGATCAAGATTTAACTATTGCTTTTAGTAGAGGAGCAGGTGGAGCTGTAGATGGACAATCGTCTGAAACCTATTTACTAAAGGATGCTGGTGGTTATCAATTTTTAGCACCTTCGCGAGAGCGTTATTACAATAGTTTACCAACCACAGGTGGCACGCTTAAACAGTCTGCAACCTTTGAGCAGCCTATTTTAAACACTCAAAATATGGCAGATATTAAAGCGCTAGCTAAAACTATTAGACAAACTATGCCAAGTGCTACAGATGTAGACTATCAAGGCGCATATGATGTTGAATTAGGCTTTAAGGATGACAAACTCTGGTTGTTTCAAATTAGACCTTTTGTAGAAAATAAAAAAGCGTTAAGTTCTACGTATTTACAATCCATTACACCAACAGTAAACACTAATAAAGCGATCGCGCTTTCAAAAAAAATATAAATGAAAAAAGTATTAATTGTTCTAGTTTTAGTACTAATATGTTCTGCTTTTACAACAGCAACGTTATATCCAATTGATGGATATGAGTACACAGGTATTAAGCGTTTAAAACGTTTAGAATTAATTAAAAGTGGCGAAATAGTTGAGAAACAAACCTTACCTGAAGGTGCGTTTAAATCTTATTTGGATATTAAATTAAAGTTAAAAGAAAAAGCAGCAGATAGTTTGCATTGTTTTTTTAAAGATAATGAAGCTTTTCAAAAAGAGATTAGTAATTTATTTAGAGGTTTAGATAAAAGCTACTCGTTAACCGTAATGGATATTACAGACTTAAATAATATTAAATACGCGCATCGTAATGAAACAGCAGGTTACCAACCAGGAAGTGTAGGTAAGCTTGCGGTTTTACTAGGTTTATTTGATCAATTATCAAAAATTTATCCTGATAATTTTGAAAAGCGTATCGCGTTATTAAAAACTAAAGTATTTAAAGCAGGAGTTTGGGGCTTAACAGATGAGCATACTATACCTATTTATAACATTGAAACCAAAAAATTAGTAAAACGTCAGGTTATAGCTAGTGACGAGTTTTCGTTATTTGAGTGGGCTGACCATATGTTATCTGTTAGTAATAATGGAGCAGCAAGTATTGTTTGGCGCGAAGTGTTATTAATGCAAGCTTTTGGCGAAAAATATCCAGAATTAACTGAAGCAGATGCCTTAACTTATTTTAAAACCACAGAAAAAAAGGTGCTAACAGACCTTGGTAACGATGTAGTAAATTTACCGTTACGAAACCTTGGAATAACTGCAGACGAATGGCGTTTAGGAAGTTTTTTTACTAGAGGAGCAAATACTTACGTTGGTGATAAAGGAGGAAGTATTGGAACGCCATTTGGTGTTATGAAATTTTTAGTGCAATTAGAGCAAGGTAATGTTATTGATGAGCAGTCTAGTCTAGAGATGAAACGTTTGATGTACATGACAGACAGACGCATTAGATATGCACAAGCACCTGCTTTAAAGGAAGCAGCAGTCTATTTTAAATCTGGAAGTTTATATAAATGTGATAGAAGTAATGGACAGGTTTGTGGAAAGTATATGGGTAATATTCAAAATTTTATGAACTCTGTAGCAATTGTAGAGCATCCTGATAACACAACTTATATGGTTGTATTAATGACTAATGTATTACGTAAAAACTCGGCAACGGACCACATGACTTTAGCAGCAAATATTGATAAATTAATCAGGAAGTAAGGCCTAAAAGACTTTCGGTTTTTGCTCTGATTTTTTTATTAGTTTCATTAATTAACACCAATTCTAATAGCGGTTTAAAGTTGGTGTTATTTGATTTTTCAATAAGATATAAAACAGCAAATTTTAGTTTTACGTCTTTTCGTTTTAAAAGCTCGTTATAACATTCAATTTCGCTAAAAACTTTAAGGTTTAATTTTTTTAATTTTTCTTCTTGATTAGAATCTAGTAATACAGATTCGGCAACCGGAATTAATTCTTTTTTAAGCTGACTGTTTAGAATATTATCTAAAAACTCGATTGCATGAATGCGCTGCTCTTCTTTACCATGCATGATGGTGTTTAAGATAGGGTCAACATCATTTGGAGGATATTTAATGCCTAAAAACCTAAAAATACGTTGCAGTTGTCTATCCAATCGTTGTTCTAGCAAATGAATAAGTCCGTTTCTGGCTTCGTTTTCATCTTTAGACTCCATGGTTACCGATTTCATTTTATATTGTAACACAATTTGAGTGTGTATAACAGCTAATGTATTTTGATATAATTGACATTCGTCTAAAATTTTATCCACTATAAAGCGATCTTTAATTTTTAGATGTGGATACTTCCATTTTAATCGTTTTAAGGCTTCAATTGCCTCAATTTTAACTGTATGTTCTGTATCACCAGTTAGCAACATTAATGTGTTAATGGCTTTTTGTGATTTAAACTTTTCAATAACCAATATTACATAAGCAGCATCTTCAAAATCTATTGTTTCTTTTATAACCTTTTGATATAGGACGTCTATAACAGGATCGTTATAAAAAAACAAGGCGTCTACAGCAATTTGTCTGGTTTCTTTTATTGATAAATGCGAAATAATATGGTCAATAAATTCAGGATCTAAAGTTTTGGATGCACTGATTATTGCAGTCTTTACAACATCTAAATCTTTGGAAAGTAGTTGCGTTTTAAGCACATTGTAGTAGGTACTGATTTTTGCGTTACCAATACTTTCTAAAACAGATTTAATAGTATTGTTTTTTAAATTGGCATCAGTAAGTTCTAAATATTTATTTAAAGCAGATTCTATTTTTTGTTCTAAGTTAAAACGATTTTGTAATAGTTGGTTGTTTCTTAACTCCAAAGATAAGCCTACTAAAGCTGCATTAGCAATGGTATTGTCTGTACTATTTATATGGTTTTCAAATAAAACGATTGTATTTTGCTTATAATTTTTTAAAAGATATCTAAAGGCAGACGTTGTAACTTGCTGGTTATCGTCATAAATCATAGCTTCAATTTGTGTTGATAAATTTTCCGTTTTCAAAAAATATAAATTATCAATAGCTAAGGCTTTTACTTTAGGAGAGTCGTGGTTTAATAGTGTTTTAATGGCAGTAAAAAAACGTTCGTCTTTAACTTCAAGTGTTTTTTCAAGCATGTTAATTATTTGGTTTTCTTTACCAGTATTTAAAACGCGTAAAACGGAACCAATGATTGAGGTGACTTTAAGTTCCTCTTTATGGACTTTACTTTTTTTGACTTCAGCGTTATCTAAAAGTTGTTTAAATGCGATGACATATTGCTGTCTTAAAAAATAGATTAAAACCAACCATATAATAATCAAGACGATAATAATAATACTAATAGATGTCGATGAAATATCTAAACCGTTAATAAAAAATATTAAAATAAAACCTGCTATTCCTGTAGCTATACTATCCACAACAACATCTGTAAAGGTTTTAGTTTTCTTTTTTATATCCATTGGAATAGGTATGGACAACAACTCTGTAGAGGCTTTGTTTACAGACTGTTTTAAACTACCATCCACTACTTTTATAAATACAATAACCCATAACTCCGGAATAAAAAGTAGTAAAATAGAGCCTATTAAAATACCAGCAGGAAGCCATAAAAGGGATTTGCCAACACCAAAAGTACCAACAATGCGTTTGGTTAAAAACAGTTGAATTAATAATGAAATAACACTTAATGTAGAAAACCAAAAACCAAAAAAGGACGTTAACTCATCTTCCGTAGCTATAAATCTAGAGGCATAATCACTATATTGATAATCAATTAACTTGGCAATTAAAACACTCATCCCAATGACTAATGCAATTAAGCTTAATAATTTGGATTGTCTTATTAGTTTAAAAGGTGATTTAGTATTCGTCTCATTTTTTATAGATAACTGAAACTCGTTTAAACTTTTAACCTCATTTTTCCAAATATATCTAGATAATGGTACACATATTGAAACTAGTATTGCAGCTATAAAAAGTAAGTCTTCTGTGTATAAAATTTTAGTTAAAAAGGAAGTAAGGTAACCTCCAAAAATACCACCAGCAATAGCACCTGCACCAATAAATCCAAACACACGTTTAGCTTCTCTAACATTGTAAACCACATTAGCTAATAACCAAAATTGAGACGCAGTAAGTAATCCGTAAATAGCGACCCATACATACGGAATGTATAAGAAAACGCCTGAAATGACATTAAATTTTAGTAAAATACCAAACGCTATTAATGAGGTAATAGAGGCTATTAACGTCCTATCAATTATGATATTTAAAGTGTATTTTTCTAAAGCTTTGGTATAAAAAAAGATCCAATTATAGCCATTAACGCTGTTAGTACGTAACCTAAAGGTAAAGCGCTAGAGGTAAGCTCTGATAAAAACAGCGAATTTATTGTAGGCTTAATAACCAACAATGTTGTTATTAAAATAAAGATATTGAGTTGAAGTAGGAGCGTTTTATTTAACTCTTCTTCTTTAATATCAAATGCTTTTAAAATAAAAGTTTTAAGCTTTTTATTAATAGGAAGTTTGATTTTCAAGATGGTGTTTATAGGTCAAAAATTATTGTCAAATAACACTATAAAGGTATTGCTTTTTATGTTTTATATAGGCAATAATTTATCTAATTTAAGGGTAGACTATTGTGTTCTTAAAACTTTTTCAATAGGTTTAATTAAGTCTCTAATAATTTGCTCTCCAGCCGAATCTTCGATTAAAGCGACTAAAATATAGCGTCTATTGTCGTCTTTTCCCCAAACTAAAACAGAGTCTGAATGGTAATTTTTCCATGAGCCAGATTTTCTAAATATTCTAGCTTCAGGAGCAATTTTATCTAAAGTGTTTACAAATTTATGGTGTAACTCTGGGTTTTCCATAATATCTAACATTTGTTTAGATCGTTTTCTGTTTACTAATTTACCATTGGCTAGTAAGTAATAATATCTGCATACTTGTGTAACTGTAGCAGCATGACTAAGGTTTTTTAAAGGCTCTCTGTTAGTATTTCCGCCACCACCATAACGTTTTCCAACCCAAAGACCACCTCCAAAGTTTTCGTCATAAAACTTATATTTTGGGCTTCTCATAACCGCTTCAATCTTGTCGTATCCTAAGCGATCAATCATTCTGGTTGTTGCTTGATTGTTGGATTTGCTAATCATTAGTCGCATATCCTTTCTAATATCTTTAGTTTCTATTAGTTCTTTTTTATCAATAGCATCCATTGCAGCAAGTAAAACAGCAATTTTTGGTAAACTTGCAGCATACATCATGTGGTTGCCATTAAGTCGTGCAAATTTTACATTATTAGTGTCTCTTAAGTCCACTAAACCAATTGCCATTTTTTTCTGATTAATTAAGGTTTTCCATAACGGATTAGAATTAATTTCTTTTTCTAATGTTTTTTGAAGATTATTATCAACCAAAGAAGTCAGTAATGCAATTCTGCCATCACTTGTAGGTAAAGGCAACTCATCTTGAGCAAAACTATTGGTTACTAGTAAAGTAACTAAGGCAAGAAAAAAAGTTTTGTTTTCATCTTAAAATAACGCAGTAAGTATAATATAGCAAATGTATATAAATAACTAGTAGTTAAAGTGTTAATTTTTAATATTGAGCATTTTTATATTTATCAGCATTTGCAGTACTTGTCTGATAACTACTATAATTATTTAGTTAATTTATTATAATTTAAGGTGAAAAATAATCTTTACAAGACTTAAATTTTAAATATTTCTTTTAAAGTAATCAATCCATTTTTTATGAATTTTAATTTACTTAAATTTGTTTGAAACACGACATCAAAGTTAGATTTTAATGATTTTTAAGCAGTTCAGAATTAATTCTTTTTTTACTTTATTTATAACGTTAATTCTATTTTGTGGTTTTGCAATTGGTCAATCTAAAAAGCAGCAAAATTATTATAGTTTATTAGACTCTGCACAAACATATTTAGATGTCGACCCAAAAATATCAGCTCAGTTTTTAGATAG
The DNA here is from genome assembly GCF_055808135.1 of Olleya sp. KJ81-1. Taxonomy (NCBI): domain Bacteria; kingdom Pseudomonadati; phylum Bacteroidota; class Flavobacteriia; order Flavobacteriales; family Flavobacteriaceae; genus Olleya; species Olleya sp. KJ81-1. The sequence goes on from NZ_CM147854.1 coordinate 596,493, forward strand.
TATTCCTAATCCAATTACTTCTAATATTACAGGACGGTTAGCATATTATTATCAATTAAAGGGACTTTTAAATGATAAAAATGAAGAACCTATCAAGCAGTTTCAAAATTTTGCTTTAGCTTTAAAACATGCTAAATTAGAGAAGGATTACGATATTGCAGGCATGGTATCTGTTGAGCTTTTTTATAACTCGTACCTAATTAATAAGGACTCTACTGCATTTAAATATCTAGAAGATGCTAAATCATTTTATACTAAAACTAATAATGCAAATGGCTTAGCAGAAGTAAGTCAAATGTACGCTTACATTCCTTTTGATCAAGGTGATTACACCAAAAGTAACGCCTTATTATTGTCTAATTTACAGCAATATAAAAATATTATAGAGGATCAATATTATTACATGTATGCCTTATTTATGTTGACCTCTAATTACGCACATTTAGATAATTTAAATACAGCACATTATTATTTTAATTTACTTAAAAATTTAGAAAATGATAGTACAATAGCAAGTGCATTGTACAAATCACATATAGTAACAATTAATAATTGTTTTGCACACATTCAGTTCAAACAAAAAGCAATGGATTCCGTAGCGTTCTATCTTGAGGCATCTAATAAATTGCGTCAATCAATGAATAGTTATGATGTTAAAGAGTATTTTAAACTATATGCTGACTATTATGGACAATTGGGTAACGACGTTGCTAAAAATAACTATTTAGATTCTTTAAGTGTATTTAACGACCAGTTATTACAAGAAGCATCTAACGCAAGTTTAGAATTAAATAATGCGTTGGTTAATACTGATGAAGCATTGCTAGAGGTTACCAAAAAAAGAAATACAAATAGAATATGGATTGCAATACTTATTGGTGCTATAATTGTGTTTGGTACTTTTATAGTATTACGCTACAAGAAAATTAAACTGAAGATTATCGAGTTTACTAAACGCAAAGACGAATATCAGTTTATGCAAACCAATCATGAAAAACTGAAAGTTAAAGTTAGAGGTTTAGAGGATTATATTACTGAACTTAAACGTGAGTTGAGAACCATTTCTTCTATAGATAATTCTTCTGAACAAAAAGAAAAAACTAAAGCATTATATAAAAACATACACCATCAATCTTCAACATTTTTAGCAAAAGAAGAAAATTATTTAGAGCTAATTAATGATGTTAATATCGAGTTTTTTACTCAAATAAAAGCGATGCATTCTAATTTAAATGATTCCGAAATCATCATCTGTTATTATTTGTTTTTAGGTTTTAAAAATAAAGAAATCGCAGCTTTTTTAAATACCTCTACTCGTGCTGTAGAAAGTAAACGCTATCGTATTTCCAAAAAAATTGAGGAATTAGACAGCACACTCACCCTAATAGATTACTTAAATGACACGTTTAAGGATTCTAAAATCAGTGCACTTTAACCTAGTAAAACCTTGATTTTTAGTTTTTTTATGATGTGCGTAGTTAATGCGTAGTTTATAATTTTATTAATGCAATTAGCCTTTAGTTATTTGTAGATATATAAATTATAACTCTAAAATACTAATGAAAAAAATCTACCTAATTTTATTACTATTATCAACGGGATCATTGTTTTCGCAATCTAGTGATTATAGTGAAATGATTAATAAAGGAACTTATACAGTCCAAGAAATCCAGATAGCAGCTCAAGCCCATTTTGAAAATAAAGGTAAAGGAAGAGGTACTGGTTACAAACAATATAAACGTTGGGAATATCAAGCTTTAAGATCCATTAAACAAAATGGAGTTTTAAGATCTAATAAATTTTATTATAATGAATTAGAGCGTTATAATAATTATATTAATCAAAAAGCAATTAACAGCAGAAGCGCATCTTCTGACAACGGAAACTGGGAGCAATTAGGGCCATATTCTTGGAATGCAACTTCAGGTTGGAATCCTGGAACAGGTAGAATTACTTCTATAGCTTTTGAAACAGGTAATCAAAACCATATTATTGTAGGAGCCGAAACAGGAGGTGTTTGGAAAACAATAGATGGAGGAACCAATTGGACGCCTTTATGCGATAATTTTTCTAACATGAAGGTTTATGCCTTAGCTATGCATCCATCAGACCCTTCAACTTATTTTTGGGGATCAGATAACGGAACAATCTTCAAATCTACAGATGCTGGAGCAACCTGGAATTTAGTAGCTAGTGCAATAGGCAGTGGAGAAGTAAACCGAATTTTGATTGATCCAACTACACCTTCAAAAATGTACTGTAGTATTGAGCATGGTGGGCTTTTTAAGTCTACTAACTCTGGTAGTTCTTGGTCATTAATTCATCCTGAAGCAGATTCTAGAGGTTATGATTTCGAGTTTAAACCCTTTGATTCTAATACAATTTATGCTTCTGGAGTCTTTTTATTTAAATCTACAGATGGAGGTGTAACTTTTACCAAAGTTGAAGCACCAACAGGCGTACCTAATTATGACACTGAGTATGTAAATGGGACTTTAAATTGGAAATCCATAAATCAGGGTTCGCAACATTTTGGTGTCACGTTAATTACGCCAAAAACAGGTTCTGGATTAGGACTGTTTGAAAAAGGTACATCTGGAGCTACTGGTAATAAGACTAAATTAGTGATACCAGCTTTAAACCTTGGGACAGCAACTAATCCAGTTTTAAAATTCTCATATGCGCAACCGGATTATTTTGGAGATGTTGATGCTTTAAAAGTGTATTACAAAACAACCTCTGCAAGTTCTTGGATTGAGTTAGCTAGTTACACAACCGCTCAAGAAGCATGGTTTGATATTACTTTAAGTTTACCAAATACTTCTGCCGATTATCATATTGCTTTTGAAGGAGCTGTTACAACCGCAGGAGGTGGAGGCGTTACATTAGATGACATTAAGGTGGAAGCTTCCAATTTAGGAACGGTGTTTAGTGATGGCTTTGAGTCTGCAACACCTAATGTATTTAGTGTAGGAGCAAAAATGCTTGCAGTTACAAATGCTGATCCATCTGTTGTTTATATGGTAGAGGCAAGTGGGACGTCAGGAGCTTATTTTAAGGCATTATATAAATCTTCTAACAGCGGAAATACGTTTACAACATTAGAGCATTCTGGTAAAAATTATTTTGGCTATAATCTTGTGGCGACAGATTTAAGTGATGCAACAAGTGGTCAAGCACCAAGAGATATGGATATTGCAGTAAGTCATACTAATGCTAACGAAGTGCATATTGCAGGTGTTAATACTTGGCGATCTTTAGATGGTGGTGTTACCTTTAATCCAACAACAAATTGGAATATTTCTGATACGCAATCAAATAATTTAGGTTATTCTCATGCAGATGTCGATTTACTGACGTTTGTTGGAAGTACATTGTATACAACAACTGATGGAGGTGTTTTTAAAGCTACAAACAGTGCAGGACCAATAAGTACAACCTATTTTACAGATATAACAGCAGGATTAGGGATTAGACAGTTTTACGCTTTTGGAATTAGCCAAACTAGTCCTGTGGTAGTTACAGGAGGTGCTCAAGATAATGGAAGTGCTACATTAACTTCAACAGGTGTTTGGAGAGATTGGATTGGTGGAGATGGTATGGAAGGTTTTGTAGACAAAACTAACAGTCAAATTATTTATGGTACAGCTCAAGATGGAAGCTTGAATAAATCTATTGATGGTGGTCAAACATTAGCAGCAATCACTATTCCTGATAATAAAACAGGAAATTGGATTACACCTTTTGAGCAAGATCCAATTGCTGTAAACGTTATTTATGCTGGTTACGATCAAGTATATAAATCTTTAGATGGTGGCTTAAATTGGACCGCTATTTCTCAGGTTTTTACTTCTAAATTAAACCATCTTAAAATTTCAGAGTCCACACCAAATACAATGTATGCTGCTTATTTAAATAAGCTTTATAAAACAACAACAGGATCAGGTACTTGGACGGAAGTAACTAGTTACTCTGGAGACTATATCAATTCTATAGCTATACATCCAACTAATCCTAATAAAGTTGCAATAGCAACGGTAGGTACAGAAAAGGTATATGTTACAGACAATGGAGGTACAACATGGACCTCTTACAAATTTGATTTACCAGATTTTAGTGCTTTAGCATTAGTATGGGATAACAATGGTAACGACGGATTATATTTAGGTATGGATTATGGTGTGTATTACATTGATAATACAACAAGTAACTCATGGAAACCTTTTATTAATAATCTACCTAATGTAAAAATTAGCGAGTTAGAAATTAATTATGCAGACAATAAATTATATACAGCTACCTATGGTCGTGGTGTTTGGCGCACGCCTAGATATGATATTACAACATTAGGAATATCAGAAAGCCCAACAGAAACATCTGGTATAAAAATGTATCCTAATCCAGCATCACAAACGTTTAATTTGGTGTCTAATTCAAATGAAACAGTAGATGTTAGAGTATTTAATGCTCTAGGAAAATTAATGTTCTTTAAAAAGAATCTTAACCTAATCGAAAATTATAAAATTGATATTTCGCAGTATCAAACGGGATTTTATTTTGTTAGAATCAATAACCAAAACGGAATATTTACATATAAGTTGATAGTTAAATAATAGCAATAATTAACTATGTTAGGAATCCTCAAGAGCAGCTGCTTTTGGGGATTTTTTTGTTTAAAATAGAACTGCGTAGTTATTGCGTAGTCTTTCTTAGCGCAACTATATAAAGGATATAGCATATTTGTGTTGTTCTAACCATTAAATAGAAAAACATGAAAAAAACAATTACGTTTTTAGTATTGGTCTTCACGATTGTATCCTATGCTCAATCTATAGACTATAAATCGACACCTTATATAAAAGGGAGCAATTATTATCAAATTATTAAACAAGTCCGAGAGGAATTGGGAGCATTCAATAAAAAGGCATCTAAAACCGAAATTAAAAAGCATAAACAATTTGAACGTTGGGCTTATTTTTGGAAAGATAGAGTAGATATTGACGGTAATTTCCCTAACGCTTTCTCAGGGTATTATAATGCAGGTATTATTGATGCCAATGGAAAAGTAGAAAACAACACAAATGTATTTAATCAAAATAGCAGATCTTTAAATACTGGTCAAACCTGGACTAATATTGGACCACAACAAGTCCCAGATGCTAATGGTTATCCTAATTATCCGCAGCTTGGAAGGTTAACTAATTTTTTAAGATATAAACACGCTACAGACCCAAATCAAAACGTATTGTTTGTAAGTGCTCCAGTTGGTGGTGTTTGGAAATCTACAGATAATGGTACATCATGGACGCCTAAATTAGATCATTTAGCAGGTATTGGTGTTACTGATGTTAAAAGTAGTGCTACAGATATTAATAATCCTGGAACTATATACATTTCTACAGGAGATTATGACGCTAAGCATATTAAATCAATTGGGATTTATAAATCAACGGATTTTGGCGAAACCTATCAACCAACAAATTTGACATTTAGTTTAGACCAACAAGAGTCAACCTCTAATTTAATAGTTATTGATGCAAATACAGTAATTGTTGGAACTAATAAACACATTAAAAAAACAACAGATGGAGGTATCACTTGGACCAATGTTTATACTCATAATTATGACGATGCTGTAATAGGTAAGTTTCATAGAAATGGTAATAATATTATGTGTTCGGATAGTTGGGGAGGATTGTTTTTCTCTTCAAATAATGGAAGTACATGGAGTGTTTTAATATCAGAAGGTAACAATAGTCAACGTCATGCTATTACATCAGATCAATTAGGTGTATTTTATGTACAAAGCGAAAATGGACAGATTTCTACTTATAATACCACTTTAGCTTCACCAGTATTAACTACTATTGGTGTGCCAGCAGTAGGATATAATACGCAAGGTTCTTATAACCAATGTTTAACTGTAAAAGATGGATTGATTATTAGTGGAGTAGTGGATGGAATAAATTCTGATGACCTAGGTAATACGTGGTATGTAACTTTAAACAATTCATGGTCTGATAATAGTTCTGCAGGTTCTTATGGACATGCAGACATACATGAGATCGGACCTTTAGATGAAGGCTATTCTTTTTGGAATGTAAACGATGGTGGTTTAAATTTTGTAACCTATAGCAATATTGCAGATGAAAAGCCTACGGTAGAATATAAGTCAAACGGAGTAATAGTAACGCAGTTATATTCAGTAGCAATAACACCACAAACCACATCAGATAACATGATTATGGGAAACCAAGATAATGATGGATACAGTTTAGAGTTAGTTGGAGGTGTACCAACATGGGTAACAGCAGGTGCAGGAGATGGTACTTGTACAGCTGTAGATTATACAAATCCTCAAATTAGATATTTAGGGTCACAAAATGGTGGGTTAACAAGAGCAAATAATGGCTTTTTAGGAGATGTTTGGGGAACAAGTTTAACAACACCAACAGCAGGAGCTCCTTTTGTTTGGACGCTAAAAATGCACTCCACAAATTCTTCAATATTATATGGTGGTTTTGCAGATGTTTATAAATCGGCTAATAAAGGAGACACTTGGACTAACTTAAACTCTGGAGCAGGAGCTATAGAGTATATAGAAACTTTTGGAAATAATTTAATTGTTATTGGCGAAACTTCAGCTAGAAAATCTAATAATGATGGAAGTACATGGACCACAGTTAATCAACCTGAAGCTAGTGCTAAAATGAATTCTGTTTCATTAAATCAAAACAATACTAATATTTTATATGCAACAGTAAATGGTTATGTAGACGGATCAAAGGTTTTTAAATCTATCGATGGTGGATCGACTTGGACTAATATTTCAGCAGGATTACCAAACATAGTTGCAAAACAAGTGGTTTTAAAACAAAATCAAGGTCAAGAGATTTTATTTTTAGGAACCGAAATTGGCGTGTATTTTAAAACAGGAACGGAAGATTGGTCTAAGTTAGGCGAAGGGTTGCCAAATGTGGTTATTAATGATTTAGAAATTAACTACACACAAGATAAATTGGTAGTTGGAACATATGGAAGAGGACTTTGGGAAATTAGTATTTTTAATGAAACCTTAGGTGTAGAAGAAGTACAATTATCTAATGAAGCTGCACCTGTAGTGTATCCAAATCCAGTAAATGCAGGTCTTTTAAATATTAAATTAAACACTGCTAATAGTAATTATGAGTACCAAATGTACAATGTGATTGGAGGTTTAGTCAAAAAAGGAAGCTTAACAACAGGATTAAATACTTTAGATGTTAGCACAATAGCATCAGGGATTTATGTAGTAAGAATGACCGATGGTACAACAGTATCTTCTCAAAAAGTGATTATTGAATAGAGTATAGCTAGTAATCTCTAATTTTTTTAGGGAAACTAAAAAGAGCCTCAATTGAGGCTCTTTTTTTATGCTTTCTTTATGTATTATTTTTTTCTATAAAGGAATATTACCATGTTTTCTGTTTGGTAATACTTCTTCTTTGTGTTCCAGCATTTTAAACGCTTTAATTAATTTACGTCTTGTGTTTTCAGGAAGAATAACTTCATCTATAAAACCACGTTCTGCAGCTTTATAAGGGTTAGCAAACAACTCTGCATATTCGGCTTCTTTTTCTAAAAGTTTTTCTTCAGGATTGTCTGATTCTTTTATTTCTTTTCTAAAAATAATTTCGCTGGCACCTTTAGCTCCCATAACTGCAATCTCAGCACTTGGCCAAGCGTAATTAAGGTCTGCTCCAATGTGTTTAGAATTCATCACATCATAAGCACCACCATAAGCTTTTCTTGTAATTACAGTTACTTTAGGTACTGTAGCTTCGCTTAAAGCGTATAATAGTTTTGCACCATGTACAATAATTCCGTTCCATTCTTGATCTGTTCCTGGTAAAAATCCTGGAACATCCACTAAAACTAATAACGGAATATTAAACGCATCACAAAAACGAGTAAAACGTGCTGCTTTACGCGAACTATTTACATCTAATACACCTGCTAAAAATAATGGTTGGTTGGCTACAATACCAACGCTTTTTCCTCCAATTCTTGCAAAACCAACAATAATATTTTCAGCAAAATCTTTATGAATTTCAAAAAAGCTATCTGCATCAATTATACCTTTTATAACATTATGCATGTCATATGGTTTGTTGGCATTTAAAGGAATAATTGTTTTTAGTTCGTCTCTAATTTCTTCACCTAACTCAAACGGTAAATCTTTTGGTTTTTTTAAGTTACTTTGTGGTAAATAACTAAGTAAACGTTTAACATCTTCAAGACATTCGATATCATTTGATGATGTGACGTGGGCTACACCAGATTTAGTTGAGTGCGTACTTGCACCACCAAGTTCCTCACTAGTCACTTCTTCGTTTGTTACTGTTTTAACAACGTTTGGACCAGTTACAAACATGTAACTGGTGTCTTCTACCATCATAGTAAAATCTGTCATTGCAGGACTGTAAACAGCACCTCCAGCACATGGTCCCATAATTGCAGATAGTTGTGGAATGACACCAGATGCTTTTACATTTCTATGAAAAATATCAGCATATCCACCTAAGGATTTTACACCTTCTTGGATACGTGCACCTCCAGAGTCGTTAAGGCCAATAAAAGGTGCGCCAACTTTAAGTGCTAAGTCCATAATTTTACAAATTTTCTCGGCATGTGTTTCAGACAAAGCACCTCCAAATACTGTAAAATCTTGTGCAAAAACATACACTAATCTTCCGTTTATTGTTCCGTAACCTGTAATAACACCATCACCATAAAATTTTTGGTTTTGCATTCCAAAATCAACAGTTCTGTGTGTTACTAATGCACCAATTTCTTCAAATGAACCTTCGTCCATTAAATAAGTAACACGTTCTCGGGCTGTTAATTTTTTCTTTTGGTGTTGTTTATCTATTCTTGCTTGACCACCTCCTAATTTGGATAGCTCAAGTTTTTCGTTTAAGGTTTTTATTTTAGATTCCATATCTCTATTTTAATCACGTATAATTGTAAACGCTATACGTTATGTATTTATCTAATTAGTTGGTAGTCTTAATTGCTTTTGATCTTCCAGATACTGTTTTACAGCAAAAAGAGCAGCTAATTTAGCTTCGTGTTCTGTATCTTGTTTTAAAGCTTCTGGAGAATAGTACTTTTTAACAAAATGTGTATCAAAATCACCCGATTTAAAAGCGTCGTGATTAAACACAAACGTACCAAATGGCAACGTCGTTTCAATACCTTTAACATCGTAATTCGCTATAGCTTGACGCATTAATTGCATGGCTTCTTCACGTGTTTTACCGTATGTAATTAGCTTAGCCAACATTGGGTCGTAATAGATAGGAATATCCATCCCTTGTTCAAAACCATTATCAACTCTAATTCCTTTTCCTTCCGGAAGTTTATACACGTCTAAATGCCCAACGCTAGGTAAAAAATCGTTTAAAGGATCTTCAGCGTAAATACGCAATTCTAAAGCGTGACCGTTAATTTTTAAGTCGGATTGTTGTATGTCTAATGCTTCGCCACGAGCCACTTTTATTTGTAATTCTACTAAGTCAACACCTGCTATAATTTCTGAAACAGGATGTTCTACTTGAAGTCTTGTGTTCATTTCAAGGAAATAGAAATTCTTGTTTTCATCTAATAAAAACTCGACTGTTCCAGCACCAACATAATCACATGCCTTTGCTACTTTAATAGCAGCTTGTCCCATTTCTTCTCTTAATTCTGGCGTTAAAACTACACTAGGTGCTTCTTCGACTACTTTTTGGTGACGACGTTGTATACTACATTCGCGCTCAAAAAGATGAATTACATTACCATGCGTATCTGCCATGACTTGAATTTCGATATGACGAGGAGATCCTACATATTTTTCAATAAAAACAGAACCATCACCAAAAGCATTAACAGCTTCACTGATAGCGCGATTCATTTGAGATTCAAATTCGTCTTCTTTTTCTACCACACGCATTCCTTTTCCGCCACCTCCAGCAGACGCTTTTATTAGAATAGGAAAACCAATAGTCTTGGCTATTTTTTTAGCTTCAGGAATGTCTGTAATAGCTTGATCAGTTCCAGGCACCATAGGTATATCGTAACCTTTAACAGCATCTTTAGCAGCAAGTTTACTACCCATGACTCTAATAGCATGCGATTTTGGACCAATAAAAGTGATGTTATTTTTTTCGCAAAGCTCTGCAAAGTCAGCATTTTCACTTAAAAAACCATAACCAGGATGTATACCATCCACGTTTAAACTTTTGGCAACTTCTATAATTTTATCGCCTAATAAATACGATTGATTAGATGGTGCTTCTCCGATTAAAATAGCTTCGTCAGCAAATTTTACGTGAGGTGCATTACGATCTGCAGTAGAGTAGACTGCTACGGTTTTAATTCCCATTTTTTGGGCTGTACTCATGACTCTTATTGCGATTTCGCCACGATTGGCGACTAGTATTTTTTTCATGTTATTCAAATTCAATTAACAATTCACCTTTATCCACAGTACTTCCTTTTGTTCCGGTAACAGATTTTATGACACCATCTCTAGGTGATACAATGCTGTTTTCCATTTTCATGGCTTCAAGGATAAGTAATGGTGTATCTACAGTAACTTTGTCTCCTGGTTTAACCATAATATCCAATATTAATCCTGGCATTGGCGCTTTTATGTTATCAATAACTTTGGAAGCACCAACTTCAAATCCCATTGCTTTTATTAAAGCATCTAACTGGTCTTCTATTTGGACTGTATATAGGTTGTTGTTAACTTTTACGGTGTACGCTTTTTTTAGAAAATCGCTGTCTGTGATTTCGACTTTAAAAGGTTTGTTGTTGTCTAAAAGATGAAATGTATTCTGTTTAACTTCAACAGAATCAATGCTTTTTATAACATCAGAGTCTATTTCAAATTGATTAAGACCATTTGTTTTTACATTAAATTTTTGGCTCATTTTGTCTAAAATTATGAACCATAAAGATAAGTAACTATAACGTTTTAGTAAAATTTAAACTTTAAAAATAAAAAATTGGGTTTAAGTTTTAAATACAGAGCTATTTTGATGGTATTTAATAGCTTTTCTAGAAAGAAAAATCCCAATTGCTAGCGATACAAAAGCACCAACCCAAATACCAGGTACAAAGTCTATAAATAAGAAAAAGTCGTAGGCACCATGAAATAAAATAGCAAAAAATAAGCCTAATAAGTTTAAGTATAGTTTGTTAGGTGCAAATTTTGCTTTACCCATAAAATAACCCATTAAAATACCAAAAGTAGCGTGAGCAGGCACTGCAGTAAAAGCTCTGGCAATTGCTGTTGCTGGTCCACTTTGCATGACGTACATTATGTTTTCGGTTGCTGCAAATCCCATAGATACCATGACAGCGTATACAATACCGTCAAAGGGTTCGTTAAACTCTTTATGGCGTTGCGCAAAAAGTAAAACGATTAAAAACTTACTTAATTCTTCAGAAAAACCAACCACAAAAAAGGCTTGTTTAAACTGTTCCCAAACACTTAGTTTGTCTTCTAATGGCACAAGTATATTAAAAACAGAATAGAGTAGTGTAGTAATAATGATACTAACAATAGCACCTAATAAAAACGAAATTATTAATAAGCGTTTAGGTTCTTTCTCGTATTTATCTTTAAGATAAATGTAAAATATGATAATAACAATTGGCGCTAAAGCCATTAATAGTAATTGCATAGGTCTAAATTATAATATTTTTTCAGAAATTTGATTTAGCACGAGTACATAATAATCTTTATTGCTTGCAACAAAATGACCATTTGCTTTACTATTTTCTAGAAGCGATTTAAACTGAGAAATAGTGACTAGCTTAAGTGCTTCAACTTCTTCTAACTGCGGTTTTAGTTTAGATATTGGCACTGTTAAAGGGGTTATATATGTATGATGAAACTCGTAATCTTTCATTCCGTTAGGGTAATTTTGAAAGCACTCAAAAACACCAATTTTTTGTAAATCAGTAGGTTTTATTTGTAATCCAATTTCTTCCTTAATTTCTCTAATGGCGCCTTTCTCAATAGATTCTCCTGCATCAATGTGGCCAGCAACAGATACATCCCAAAGTAAGGGATAGATTGCTTTTGACGCAGCACGTTGCGCTAATAGTAGTTGACCTTGGTTAGTATAAAACCAAATGTGTGCTGTATTGTGGTAAAGCCCTTTGCTATGAATCTCACTTTTTAAAGCAGATTGGCCTGTGGGTTTACCATTTTTGGTGACTATATCTATTAACTCATCCATACTTTATACGATTAAAAAAGCCTCTTTTAATAAAGAGGCTTAATTATTAGTTGCTTATTAGCCAAGTTTGACTAAGCTATTATTTAAAATAAGAAAATGTTTCGCCATCTTCAATTTTAAGTAATGTTTCATAAATTAATTTAATTACGTTTTCTACATCATCTTGATGTACCATTTCTACAGTAGTATGCATGTAGCGTAATGGTAACGATATTAATGCAGACGCAACACCACCATTACTATATGCAAACGCATCAGTATCAGTTCCAGTAGCTCTGCTTAAAGCAGCACGTTGGAATGGTATTTTATTATCATCTGCAGTGTCTGTAATTAAATCACGTAATTTTTGTTGTACAGCAGGTGCGTAAGCAACAACAGGACCTTTACCAATTTCTACATGACCTTGTACTTTCATGTCAATCATTGGTGTTGTAGTATCATGTGTTACATCTGTTACTATTGCTACGTTTGGCTTGATAGTTTCTGTAATCATTTGTGCACCACGTAAACCAATTTCTTCTTGAACAGAGTTAGTAATGTAAAGTCCAAATGGTAACGTTTTCTTGTTTTCTTTAAGTAAACGCGCGACTTCAGCTATCATAAAACCTCCCATACGGTTATCTAAAGCACGACAAACAAATTTGTCTCCATTTAAAATATGAAACTCATCTGGATAGGTAATAACACAGCCAACATGCACGCCCATTTTTTCTACCTCCTCTTTATCTTTTGCACCAACGTCTATTGTAATGTTGTTTGGTTTTGGAGCTTCTTCCTTAGCTTTATTACGTGTATGTATTGCAGGCCATCCAAAAACACCTTTTACAATACCATTTTTAGTATGAATATTAACAATTTTACTAGGTGCGATTTGATGATCACTACCACCATTTCTTACTACATAAATTAATCCATTATCAGAAATATAGTTAACGTACCAAGAGATTTCGTCAGCATGACCTTCAATTACCACTTTAAATTTTGCATCAGGATTTATAACTCCAACAGCAGTTCCGTAGGTGTCTGTAAAAAACGTGTCTACATAAGGTTTTAGGTAATCCATCCATATTTTTTGACCATCCCATTCGTAGCCAGTTGGTGATGCATTGTTTAAATATGTTTCTAAAAAGTCCATAGACTTTTTGTTTAGTATGCTTTTTGTTGCCATTTAATTTAATTTTTGTCTAAAATAACAATATTCACACTTATTTAATAGTTAGCAATACGTTAATTCTTAATTTTACAGTATAAGTTTCCGTTTTGGAATAGTTTTAGTAGTTATTTATTTATGAAATACATCCTTTTTATATTATTATGCATACCTACTTTTCTTGTTGGACAAGAAGATAATATTATAGAGCAAGACTCAACAGAAGTTGAGTATATTATAATAGAAGGCGATTCAATACCCCAAAAATCTATTTATTTAGATGAAGTAATGATTTTGGATAAGCTTTCATTTAAATCTAAAGAAGACAGAAGACGTTACCTTATTTTAGGTCGCAAAACTTTAAAAGTCTATCCTTACGCTAAGTTAGCAGCAGATAGGTTAAATGCTTTAAATACAAGATTGCAGTCTTTAGATAGAAAACGTGATAAGAAAAAGTATGCTAAAAAAGTTCAAAAATATATTGAAGAAGAGTTTTCTGAAGAGCTTAAAAAATTAACACGAACAGAAGGTCAAATTTTAGTAAAACTAATACATAGACAAACTGGTAAAACGACTTTTGATTTAATTAAAGAATTACGTAGCGGTTGGAGAGCTTTTTGGTTTAATAGTACTGCTTATTTATTTAATATCTCATTAAAACGCGAGTATGACCCAGAAAATGTAGAAGAGGATTATTTAATTGAAGATATATTAATACGCGCTTGGCAAAATGGTCAATTAAAATTAGTAAAATCACCTTTAGATTTTGAATATTTTAAGTTGAATAATAAATGGTCAAAAACAGAATAAAATTTATAAAATGCGAAAACAAACTCCTTTTGAAGAAAAGCTAAACGCACTGACACATGGTATTGGTGCTGTTTTTGGGATTGTAGCTTTAGTATTATTAATTGTTTTTGAAACCAAGAAAACCGAATTTAGTTTATTTAGTGTCGTGGTTTATGGACTATCCATAATAATCCTATTTACAGCATCAACTTTATATCATATTATTACTGACGAAAAAAAGAAACACTATTTTAGAATTGTAGATCATGTTAGTATTTATTTACTAATAGCAGGAACTTACACACCTGTTTTGCTAATTACTTTAGAGCAAAGTTTAGGTTGGATGCTGTTTTATATTGTTTGGGGAATCGCTGCTTTTGGAGTGGTATTAAAATTGTTTTTTACTGGACGCTTTAATACTTTTTCAACTTTACTGTACTTAGTAATGGGTTGGTTAGTGGTTTTTGATTTTTCAACACTATCTAGTTTAATGGATGCTAATGGTATTGTATTACTTATGGCTGGAGGATTATCTTATACCGTAGGAATTGTTTTTTATGCTATCGAAAAAATACCTTATAATCATGTAATCTGGCATTTATTTGTGTTAGCAGGAGCTATCTGCCACTTTTTTATGGTGTTATTTTACGTCATTTAAACTTGTAATGTTTAAAACATGTAATTTAACTTAGTATTGCTTTTTAAAAGCCATAGGTGTTATGCCAGTTTTAGACTTAAAAAATTTAGAAAAATAAGCGTAATCAGAAAATTCTAAAGTATCTGCTATTTCAGTTAAGTTACTTTTAGAGTGTACAATTAGTCGTTTGGCTTCCAATAATATCCTCTCAGAAATTAATTGACTAGTGGTTTTATTTAAGGTTTGCTTGACTACTCGGTTAAGATGTTTAGTTGTAATGTTTAGTTTATTAGCATAAAAATTAGGTAATTTTTGCGTGTAAAAATATTGATTAATTAAGATTTCTAGCTGCTCTAAAATTTTGGAATAGCTAGATGTTATTAAGTTTTCATGTTTTACATTTGCGGTGTATGCTCTAGTTAAATCAATATAAATACTACTAATTATAGTAATTAGTTTTAATTCTTTTAACAGATTATTGTTAGAATACTCATTGTACAATACCTCAAATTTAGTGTTTAAATCCAAAGTCTGCATTGCGTCTAATTTTAGTGTTGGCGGATTTTGATAGGAGTAATAAAATGGAAAATTTTCCAATGCATGACTTAAAAAATTAAGATCATAAAAATCCTGTGTATGAAAAAAGATATAACCTTCCGGATTAGTGTCAAACTTCCAAGCGTGTGTTTGACCTGGTTTTAAAAAAAACACCTTACCAGGTGAAATGGTATAACTATTAAAATCAATTTCATGCGTTCCTGTTCCTTTGGTAAATAAGACACACAAATAAAAATTATGACTATGTGGTTTTGTTATCAAGTCTTTGTTTATCTGTATGTGATTTAAAAAATCATTAACATACAGGTCATTAAAAGTCTTGATTTTCTTAAACTGATTTATTTTTAAAACAGGAATTTTCATATAAAATGTCTTAAAAGTACAAAAAATAGCGTTTTTATTATAGGTTTAAATATATACCATATACTTAATTTTGCACTATAAATAAGTTAGTTTTATGAATACCGTTTTAAATGTAATACAATGTAAATGTCCTAATTGTAAAAAAGGAAAAATGTTTAGCACTCGTGGTAATATATTGTTTTTTAAAATTCCTGAAATGAATACTAGGTGTGAAGTATGTGATTTTAAATTTGAAAAAGAACCAGGTTTTTTCTTTGGAGCTATGTTTGTTAGTTACGCACTTGCTGTAGGACAAATGATTATAAGTTTAGTAGTATTCTGGCACCTAATAGACTTTTCGCCATTAAAAGTCTTTTTAATAATAGTCTTAATCACGTTATTAGTAAGCACCTTAAATTATAAAATGTCTAGAGCTATTTGGGTTCATATATTTTATAAAAAACCTTTAGAAAGTACAATTAACAAGGTGGACTAACCTTCAATAACATCCTTATATTCTTCAAAAAAAGCTTCTAGAAGCGACATATGTGTATTAAAAAACACCATAACTTCCTGCCATGTGTTTTTATTATGGATAGATACTTTGTGACCTAAAGGCACATAAATACGTGATATTTCTTTACCATTATCTAACAAAAATTCTTCATCATAAATAGCGTCAGGTAAGTAATCGTCCATTAAAATAGACTTTAAAGCCACTAGTTTTTCCCAATAATTAATGCGGTTTTCTAAGTCGTCTTCTAAGTCAAGCGCTATCAAGGCTTTTTTATTATCAAAATAAAACTTTAAGCTTAAGCCTTTTAGTTTAGTATTATATAAAATCCATTTTCTAGGAAATGACTTCCCAAAACTGGTCCAAAATAGTTCTTTAATTTGTCTGGATTCTTCTTTAGAAAACATAATTTTAATACATTATTGGATGAAATCTTTTTTGATATGATTTCAAAATTTATAAAACAGAAAACGTCTTTTATTTTAAATTAAATAGGCAATGACAATACCCAAAATAATGGTACTTAGTTTGGCTAAATTAAATTTATGACCTTCGCTACTTTCAAATAAAATGGTAGTACTAATATGTAAAAATATACCAATAACTAAGGCAGAAACTTCGTAATAATAGTTTTCAAAAAACTGAAATTGTGTTGATAAAAACACACCTAAAGGCGTCATTAAAGCAAACAATAATAAAAATAAAATAATTTTATTTCGACTTAAATTTGACGCTAAAAAAAGGTTGATAATATAATAGCAACAGGCAATTTGTGGATAATAATTCCGTAAATTAAATGCTCATGAGCTTCCATAGGAATGCCTTCTAAAACACTATGGATACTTAAACTAATAAATAATAACCACGGAAACTCTACACTGTTTTTATTAATATGCACATGACCATGCTCTGCACCTTTAGAGAAAAATTCTAAAATTATTTGCAACAAAATACCAATCATAATAAACAAACCAATAGGCTTGCCTTGACTATTATAAACTTCTGGTAAAAAATGAAATACAGTTATAGATAATAAAAAAGAACCACTAAACGCTAGTAGTAATTTAAGATTACGGTTATGTTTTGGTTTAAAAATTAGGACAATTAAAAAGCCTAAAACAACAGCGATAATTGGTAATAAAAAATTTTTCATGTCCTTAATTATTTAAAAATCATGATTAAACGTTCGGACGTTTTTTTATGAAACTTACTAAGCTTATAATCTCCAAAAACATCTAGTAAATATACACCAGCTTGCTCAAATAACGCTTCAAAATCTGCTAGACTAAACGCTTTGACACGTTCTTGAAATTGGTAGTGTTCACCTTCAAAGCTAAAGCTAATGTCTTTAATTATGTAACCATTTTCTACACGTCTCTTTTGTAAAAAGTCAATCCCTTCAACCGTTTTAGTATTCTCAGGTACTAAGTTTTCAATAATATATTCGGTATTCATAAAGTCAATAACACCAAAACCAAAATCGTTTAAATTAGCTTTAATCGCTTTTATCGTTGCTAAATTATCAGATTCGTTTTCAAAATATCCAAAACTGGTAAATAAGTTAAAGACAGCATCAAAAGTTTCGCCAAAAGGCTGACACATATTATGTACTTTAAAGTGCAAGCTATCGTTTTCAAATTGTTTGGCGTAATTGATACTGTTTTCAGACAAATCTGCACCTGTAACATTGTAGCCAATGGAGTTTAAATACACAGCATGACGACCTTTTCCGCAAGCCAAATCTAAAATTTTTCCTTGTTCCGGAATATTCAAATAATCCGTTAAATTGGACATAAAAGCCTCAGCTTCAGTATGATCTCTGTCCTTGTAAAGTATGTGGTAAAATGGACTATCAAACCAAGATGCGTACCATTTATTTTCGTTTTTATTCATATATTATTTTTGGGGTTTAAACTTCCGCTTAAGCTCCAGTTTAACAGGCTCTCGCAACTCGCTCTCTGCGAGGAGCTCAAACAAATTGCTCCATCCTTAACCCATTTATTTATAAAGGTTATATTTCCGACAAAAATAGAGTATTTTTGCAAGGTAATAGACGAAAAGAATGGAAGAAAATTTCAATATGGTTGCCAAAACTTTATTTGGCTTTGAAGAGTTACTATCAAAAGAGCTTAGACAACTTGGCGCACAGAACATTAAAATAGGTGTGCGTAATGTTAGTTTTTCTGGTGACAAAGGGTTTATGTATAAAGCAAATTTAGCTTTACGTACAGCCACTAAAATATTAAAACCAATACATAGCTTTAGGATAAAAACTGAGCAAGATTTATACGATCAAGTTTACAAAATGGACTGGACGCCTTATTTAAAGCCTACAGGTACTTTAGCAGTAGATGCAACAATAAACTCGACCGTTTTTACACACTCGTTATATATTGCTCAAAAAACTAAAGATGCTATTGTAGATAGGTTTAGAGACGATACAGGTGAGCGTCCAAGTGTAGATCTAAAATTTCCGGATGTCAAAATTAATGTTCATATAGATAGAGAACAATGTAATATCTCGTTAGATTCTTCTGGAGATTCCCTACACAAACGTGGTTACAAATTAGCAACTAACATTGCACCAATTAACGAAGTTTTAGCAGCAGGAATTATTATGTTGTCAGGTTGGGATGGACAATCAGATTTAATAGATCCTATGTGTGGTAGTGGTACCATTTTAGCCGAAGCAGCGATGATTGCATGTAACATACCACCAAATTTAATGCGAAAAGAGTTTGCTTTTGAGCGTTGGAACGATTGGGATGTTGATTTATTTGAAAAAATAGAGGAATCGTTAATTAAAAAAACTAGAGATTTTCATCATAAAATAATTGGTTACGATAAGTCTCCAAGTGCAGTAGCTAAAGCTAAAGAAAACATTGCAAATGCACATTTAGAAGATTTTATAACCATACAACACGAGGACTTTTTTAAGACCCAAAGGGGAGGAGAGGCTAAACTGCATATGGTATTTAATCCGCCTTATGGAGAACGTTTAGATATAGAAATGGAAAGTTTTTATAAAAATATTGGAGATACTTTAAAACAAAATTATCCTAATACCAATGCTTGGTTTATTACTTCAAATTTAGACGCCTTAAAACATGTTGGATTACGACCGTCTAGAAAAATTCATTTAATGAATGCAATGCTAGACTCGCGATTAGTTAAATACGAAATTTACGCAGGTAGTAAAAAAGGAAAGTACATGGATAAAGACTAATGGCAAATGAAATAACTAAAAATATCACATCGCTATTTAAGTTAGCAAGTATTATTAGCATCCCTTACTTTGGACTGATTTTATTAGGTTTTTTTGTAATACCTGAAAGTCTTATTTATGTAAAAGAAGTTATTGGGTTTGGGTTTTTGACGCTTATTGTTTTTAGTATTACAGTTATATTTAGTGGTAATAAAATTAGACAATTTTTAAGTCTAATCTTTTTAACGCTATTGGCGCTTTTAGTATTTGTAAAGCTTAGTTTTTATCACAATTATGGTGTAAAAATCAGTGCTTCTGCACTTTTTGTAATTTTTGAAACAGACACGACTGAAAGTTCTGATTTTTTATCAAATTATTTTGATGGATTTGTATTTGGTCTAGCCATTCTATTTTTAATAATTGTACCTATATTGGCTAAATTGTTATTAAATAAAACTATTATTTCTGGAAGATTTAGATATATAAGTGTTTTAGCTATTAGTACTGTTGTCGCTTCTAGTTATGCTATAGACAAGCGTTTTGATGCTGAAAACATTGTCGTAACAAGTATTGCAAGTTATTCTGAGTTTATTAGTTTACGTAAAGATTTAAAAACAGATTTAGCTAAGCCTGTTTCTAACTATGTTAATGTGACCAAAATTGACACAACAGCACAAACACATGTTGTAATTATTGGAGAGGCGACTTCAAATTGGCATATGCAATTGTATGGTTATAACCGACCAACCAACCCTAAATTATCTAAAATTAGAGACCAGCTAATTGTTTTTGATAGTGTTATTTCTCCTCATGTACACACAGTAATGTCTTTGGATAAGATATTGACACTTTCTGATATGCAAGCACCTAATAAAAAAAATAATACATCTATTGTGCAATTGGCAAATGCTGCAGGATATGACACCTATTGGATTTCTAATCAAAGACCAGTAGGTTTGCATGAGCGTATCTCGTCAATTATTGCTAATGCAGCCAATGAAAAATATTTTGTTGCTACGGATAATTCTGATGACATTATTTATGATGAAGCGCTTTTGCCAATATTAGATAAAGTATTAAAAAAGCCTAATAAGCAAAAAATAATATTCCTGCATCTAATTGGTACGCATGGTCGTTATTCTAGTCGTTTTCCTGAATCGTATAGTTACTTTAAGGATAATAGTTTAAATACAAAATTTAAGCATGACAAAGCATTTAAATTAATTAATGAATACGATAATGCGATTAGATATAATGATAATATAGTTAATTCAGTTATTGATAAAGTTAGGCAGCAAAACACAAATAGTTTTGTCCTTTACTTTTCTGATCATGGAGATGAGTTATTTGATACTATAGATTTTATTGGTCATAATGAATACCAAGCAACTAGGCCAATGTATGAAGTGCCATTTATAGCATGGTTATCTGATGAATATAAATTAGATTTTAATCCAACCAAGCAATATAATAACTTTACAAAGCGTGCTTATAATTTGGAAGATTTTATCTATAGCTTTGCTGATTTGGCTAAAATAAAATTTAATCAAATGGATAGTACTAAAAGTATTTTTAGTGACCGTTTTTTTAGAAAACCGAGATTAATCAGGGATAATGAAGATTATGATTTAAGACTGAAAACACTAGAAAATTAATTATTCTATTTCCTTTTCCTCGTCTTCGTTTTTTACAGTTTTGGATTTATTTTTTTTAAATAAAGGTATTAAATAGGATACACTGTAGCCATATCCAACACCAATACGACCAGAATCAAACGTTTTATTAAAACCTGGAACAAATAAATTTTCAAAACCAACAGGTTGATCTTGTGTTATCATACCTTTTAGTTGTGCATTTATTCCAAAATACAAGTTGTTTAAAACTTCAGCTTTAATACCTATAATCAATTCAAACCATATGGCAGACAGTCCACTGTATTCCTCTGTTTCTGTACTAGAAAATTGAGGTTGCCAATATTGATCAGTGTTATAAATGGTGTAATTATTTCTGGTTTGACTAAATGTACTTGCACCAAGTCTAAACCCTGTATAAATCATGTTGTCTAAACCATCCCAGTTGTTATGCATATTATAATCAACACCTGCTTTAAAGTAACTACCTTTAGCAGTAACGCTTAAATAATCATTAGATGTGATTTTTTCCTCAGTACCAATTTCTCCAGCTAAAAACCAATCTCTAGTAAGTCTGTAGTCCGCGTTTAGTTCAAATCCAGAATAATCATCATCTAAAGCGGTTCTAATTAATTTACTAGCGTCAGTTCCTATTCTTAAACCGTATTTTAACTTGACTGTATCTTTTTTAATAGTAAAATCTTCCTCTTGTGCTTGCAGTGAGAAACATATGCACAATAAAAGACTAATGGTTAAAGTAATAGTGTGTTGTTGTTTCATCTTCAATTGTTAAATTATCGTTTTCTGGTTGCGCAAGTATTATCCAATTTCCGTCTGTTCCACCATCTATAGCTACTATTACGTTATTAAATATGGTTTTATAACCACATGCTCTAGAGACGTAAACATCTTCAGTTTCATAAGTTATTGTAACGGTATCACTATTACCAGAGGTAACATTACCATCCGTATCTAAAACGGTATCACTAATTAAAGTATAGGTTGTGCTATTTTGGTCAGTTCTAAGCGGTAAAATTAATTCGTCTTCATCTACAACATTATAACCAGGTAATACATTGTCATTATCTAGACCAATTACATATAAATTATTTACAGTTTTTGGGTTTTCTGGCAAAGCATTATTAAAAAAGCCAATAATTAGACTAGGGGTTGTAGGTGTGGTTTCTGGACACAAATCGTCACGTTCGCAAGTCAAAAGACTTATGCAACAAATAGTAAGTAGAATTAATTTTATTTTTTTCATAAACTTAAAAAGCTATTTCTTTTCTAAAAGTACAATATTTTCAACATGATGAGTTTGCGGAAACATATCTACTGCTTGCACTTTAGTTATTACGTATTGCGCTTTCATTAAAGCCAAATCTCTTGCTTGTGTTGCACTATTACAACTTACGTAAACCACCTTTTTAGGTGCTATGTTTAATATTTGCTGTACAACATCCTTATGCATACCATCTCTTGGTGGATCTGTTATAATCACGTCAGGTTGACCATGTGTATTAATAAACTCTTGATTAAATACGTTTTTCATGTCTCCTACAAAAAACTCGCAATTTGTAATATTATTGCGTTTAGCATTTTCTTTTGCAGCACTAATAGCATCTGGAACAGCCTCTACACCAACTACTTTTTTTGCTTTTTTAGACACAAATTGTGCAATGGTACCAGTACCTGTATATAAATCGTACACTAGTTCGTCTCCATTTAAATCGGCAAATTCACGAGTTAATTTATATAATTCAAATGCTTGATTAGAATTAGTTTGGTAAAAAGATTTAGCATTAATTTTAAATGTTAAACCTTCCATTTCTTCAAAAATATGGTCTTCCCCTTTATAGCAGATTACATCTTGATCGTAAATAGTATCATTAGCTTTTTCGTTAATAATATATTGCAATGAAGTGATTTCAGGAAATGTGCTAGCTACATAATCTAATAATAGTTCACGTTTAGCTTTATCTTCTTTAAAAAACTGAATAACAACCATAATATCCTTAGTTGAGGATGTACGAATCATCATGGTACGAAGCAATCCAGTTTGATTTCTAGTATTAAAAAATTCTAAATCATTTTTAATCGAAAAATCTCTTACCGCATTTCTAATAGCATTAGAAGGATCTGCTTGTAAATGACATTTTTTAATGTCTAATATTTTGTCCCACATTCCTGGAATATGAAAACCTAAGGCATTTCTATCGCCTAAATCGTTATCTGACTGTACTTCTTCTAAAGTTAACCACCTAGAATCACTAAATGAAAACTCCATTTTGTTTCTATAAAAATACTGCTCAGCAGAACCTAAAATAGGTGTTACTTCAGGTAAATCTAAGTGACCAATCCTTGTTAAGTTATTGGTAACTTCTTTTTGTTTGTAAAACAATTGATGCTCATAACCCATGTCTTGCCACTTACAACCACCACAAACACCAAAATGTTGACATTCTGGAGTAGTACGTTTATCACTAAGTTTATGAAACACGGTAGCCTTACCTTCAAAATAAGCCTTACGTTTTTTAAATGTTTGTACATCGACAATATCTCCTGGTACTGCATTAGGTAAAAATATAACGCGTCCATCAGGTGCTTTTGCTACAGTTTTACCTTTTGCAGCTGCATCAATTACCTCGACATTGGTAAATATTTGTTTTCTTGTATTTTTTCTAGCCATGTGGCAAAAGTACTTTCTTTTTTATTAGTAAAAAACTACACACAATAATTTTAATTAGCAAGTTATATTTATTAATTTGCAACTTCTTAGGGATGATTTCTCTCCCACGCTGAATTTTCGAGCTTTCGAAAGGATAAAGGTACAGAAGGAATGGCTACTTTATAACTTTTTAAATAATAAAAAAAATGGCTGTTTTAAACCAATTAACGTCGCAAGAAGCGATGGACTTAGAAAACAAATACGGAGCACACAATTACCATCCATTACCAGTTGTATTAAGCAAAGGTGAAGGTGTATATGTTTGGGACGTAGAAGGAAAAAAATATTATGATTTTTTATCTGCATACTCTGCAGTTAATCAAGGACATTGTCATCCAAAAATAGTAGGAGCAATGGTTAAACAAGCACAAACATTGACGTTAACATCACGTGCTTTTTATAACGACATGTTAGGTAAATTTGAAAAATTTGCAACAGAAACATTTAATTACGATAAGTTATTACCAATGAATACAGGTGCCGAAGCAGTTGAGACAGCTTTAAAACTATGTAGAAAATGGGCTTATGAAGTTAAAGGAATTGACGAAAATGAAGCTGAAATTGTTGTTTGCGAAAATAACTTTCATGGTCGTACGACTACAATTATATCGTTTTCTAACGATCCTGTAGCACGTAAAAACTTTGGACCTTATACTAATGGATTTATTAAAATTGAATACGATAATCTTCAAGCTTTAGAAGATGTATTAACAAGTAACAAAAATGTTGCAGGTTTCTTGGTTGAGCCAATCCAAGGTGAAGCTGGAGTTTATGTACCAAGTGAAGGGTATTTAGCAAAAGCAAAAGCATTATGTGAAAAACATAACGTTTTATTTATAGCAGATGAAGTGCAAACAGGTATTGCTAGAACAGGACGTTTATTAGCAACTTGTGGTAACTGTACTTGCGCAGACAAACATTGTTCTGGAACACCAGAAGTAAAAGCAGATATTTTAATTTTAGGAAAAGCGTTATCTGGTGGTGCATATCCTGTAAGTGCTGTATTAGCAAATGATAATGTAATGAATGTTATCAAACCTGGTAACCATGGAAGTACATTTGGAGGTAATCCTGTTGCAGCAGCAATTGGTACTGCAGCTTTAGAGGTTATTAAAGACGAAAAATTAGCACAAAACGCTTTTGATTTAGGAGAATTATTTAGAGCTGAATTATCTAAATTTATTGAGACTTCAAACATTGTAAACTCGGTTAGAGGTAAAGGGTTGCTTAATGCTATTTTAATTAACGATACAGAAGATAGTGACACTGCATGGAACATTTGTATTGCTTTACGTGATAATGGTTTATTAGCTAAACCAACACACGGAAACATCATTAGATTTGCTCCACCTTTAGTAATGACTAAAGCGCAATTATTAGATTGTGTTAGTATTATTACAAGTACTTTAAAACAATTTGAAAAGTAATTTTAGTACTATTTGAAATAAAAAAAGACTGTCATTGACAGTCTTTTTTGTTTATTATAATATTTTAATCTATTTATTAGAGATGATTACTTTTTTACTAATAGTACTTCCATCTTTAGTTTCAATTTTAGTAACATAAACACCATCACTTAAGTTTTTGGTAGAAAAAGTAACTCTTGTTTTGGTTTCCATATCTACTTTGTTAAAAAGCTGTTTTCCAGTAATATCAAAAAGTTTAACTGATTTTAATGCAATAGCATTAGGGTTTTTAATAATTAGTTGATTTAAATTATTTTCTTGAAGAATTACAAACGAAGCTTCATCAAATGTTTGGTTAGATAATGTTTGTGCTTCTTGAAAAACAATCTCAAAACGTTCATTATAGTTTCCTTGTGGTAAGTTTACTTCAAAGTCTTGCGCTTTTAGGTTAACATAAAGATTTTGTACTTTATCATGTAAAAAAATAGGTTGTGAACTTTCAAAATTTTGAATATCAAATATTCTAAACCTAATTAATTGTTGATTATCTAGTTTAAGACCTATAGGTATAGTCAATTCAACTTCAAAGTTATCTGCTTTAGTATTGTAAGCCTCTTCATTTTGTATCCAATTGGCATCAGTATTTAACGCAGAAAACACCTTACTTTCCAAACCATAATCAAAATTAGGTGTTGCAGTTTCATGAAAGTTATGTAGTAACTGTCTAGTATAAAGATTGTTAAAATCAATATTTAATCTAAATCTTTTATAATCAGAAGGTAGTATTTGTAATCCATTACTATCGTACTGGATTTCGTATACTTGGTCTTCATTATTTGTTTGATTTTGAGCTGAGGTTCTATAAAACTCACTGTTGGTTGCAGATTCTCTGTAAAAAACACGATGA
Source organism: Olleya sp. KJ81-1 (assembly GCF_055808135.1). NCBI lineage: Bacteria > Pseudomonadati > Bacteroidota > Flavobacteriia > Flavobacteriales > Flavobacteriaceae > Olleya > Olleya sp. KJ81-1. The sequence continues at coordinate 622,638 of NZ_CM147854.1, forward strand.
CTATCAGAGGTTAAAAGTGATCCAGTAGCTGCACCTTTTACCATAAAACCTTGTCCAATTGGTATATAGCGTCTGACTTGTTTTCCTGATGTTGACGAAGTACCTGTAGTATTTAATGTTCCGTCAGAATTGTAAGCGTTAAAGGTTGGAGGTACATAAGATCCAACAGTTCCGGAAGCGGTTATGGTAAATGACCCATATCCACCTCTGTAAGCCTCTAAAATATGAGAGCTTATCGTTTGGTCTTGTTCCCAAAAATAAAGTGTACCAGAGTCTAATAAAGGCGTATTATTTGCGTCATGTATAAAAGCACGAGCATCTAAAGCAGATGGATAAGGGTTGCCAATTAAGGTTTCTTGTCCTAAAACAACAGCTGTATTAATTTCTCCTTCGTTAGGTTTACCTCTAAAATCATATTGCTGACCAGCAGCAGCAGTTGAGCCTATGGTTCCTTTCATGGAAAAACCATATCCAGCATTTACAGTTCCTGATTGACCTACAAAATCCCAGTCGCTATAGGCAGCTCCTGGATTATATTTCCAAAGCCAATAACTTTCTATATTTAAAGGACTACTTGTACCATTATAACCAGAGGTGCTGTAACCTGCTAAGTTACTGTTGGTTAAATCTACAATATCAAAAATGTTTTGATTGGGTATAAAAGGAGTGTTTCCAGTGCTATTTGTAGCAACATTTCCGACAGGAGAGGACCAATAATTATAAGCGTAATTATTTACAGTACCTTCTTGATAAACACTAAGTCTACCTAAGCCAGAATTACCAGTATTACCAGCACCTTGTATTATTTGTGCTTCATTACGTAAATATAGGTTGGAGTTTGCTTCTTTTAAATTAATATCATCCTCGACATATATTACTACGTCATTTCCAAAAATGTACGAATCGTTTCTAACCGTAAGCTGCGCAAAGGATTGTTGGCCGAATAAAGTTAGTATTAATAGGTAGAAAGTAGGTTTCATATTCTATTTTTTGACAAAGCTAAAGATTTAAGTTAAACTATTGTTATAATATAGATTAATTTAACATTGTTATTTGTTCATTATCAGGTTTTTAAAGGTTTGGTTTTTTTCTGTCTTTTTTAATAAATCAGTTAGTTTTTAGACTGTTTTTTTTATCAAGAAATAAATAAAAGTTTAAATTTGCGACATATAACTTGAATACTAAACTATGTTTAAATCGCCTAAAATATATTACTTTTTAATTGTAATTGGTGCTGTAGTAGCGATATATGCTAATGCGAACGAGGAACAAAATATTCTGGTGTTAATTGTTGGAATTATTGTTTTGATGTTTGGTCTTTTTAAAGTTCAAGCTACCATACCTAGTAAAAGGGAAAAAGAATCGTTTGTTGAAACGGAACCAAGTGACGAAAAATAATGAAATTTAAAATAGGAGATACAGTAGATGTTTTGGATGATGTTTTATCTGGAATTGTAACCTTAATAAAAGGAGATGTTATTACTATTGAAACCAATGAAGGTTTTGATTTAGATTTTAATGCATCAGAGTTAGTGAAAATTAAATCATCTACGTTGAGAGATAATATTTTTGACTCGGCTTCCATTAACGAAGTTTTATCAGAAAAAACTGAGAAAAAGCGTCACTCTACCACTAAAGTTAAAGCTAAAGAGCGTTATCAACCTACCATGGAAGTAGATTTGCATTTGCACCATTTAGTGGATAACGAAAGAGGCATGACTAGCTACGACAAACTGTCAATACAGTTAGATACTGCAAGACAACAATTAGAATTTGCGATAAGAAAACGCATCCAAAAAATTGTATTTATTCATGGTGTTGGAGAAGGTGTTTTAAAAATGGAATTAGAAACCCTATTTAGCAGATACGATAACGTAAAGTTCTATGAAGCCGATTATAAAAAGTATGGTTTAGGTGCGACAGAAGTATATATCTTACAAAACCCAAATACAAATTAAATAAATGGTGGTGTTAAGGTTCTTGTAGTTGATAAAGATGAGTCCTCTAAAGTTCCAAAAACAGTTTCTTCATATAATATTGTAGGAAACTCAACACCTTCTAAAATTAAAGTTATAGTAAATGTTTGTGTTATAGTATGACTTCTAAACGATGTTGGTGCATTATCGTTGGTGTAATCAGGATTTAAATAATCTGCAACTGTGCTACTACCTGAAACATCATTAGTTGGATTATTATCAAAAGAATTAATTTCTTCATTTCTAGTCGGTACACCATCACCATCATCATCATTATCTAAATAGTTAGGGATGCTATCTCCATTAGGTAAATCTAAATCTGTATTTGTAGCACTTAAATTTAATTCGGCTAACGTCATACCTTCAACATAATTAACCCCTTCGCTAATTGTTAAGACGTTGTCTCCATCATCATCTGCATCTAAAAAGTTAGGTAAACCGTCACCATCTGTATCATCATCATAAAGGTTTCCGTTACCATTTAAATCTTCTAATGCTGCAGGAATACCATCATTATCATCCTCTAATAATTCCATTGTAAAATAGGCACTACCACTACTAGCTGTAAACTCTTCAGTTATTTGTATCCCACTTGGAGGCACATCGTTACAAAAAAGTTGGTGGGATTGCTAGTATAACTTCTAAATTTAAACAAATTAGCAATACTAAAATCAGTAGTTTGTTCCGCTACTAAATTAAGTAACATAGCATTGTCTGGATCGGCTTCGGTTTCAATTAAATCTGCAATTGTAAAACCAGGTTCTGTAAGTTGTATGGATAAGGTTTCGTTAGGATCCGTTTTTACTTTGTAAAGTACTAAATCACCACAAGTTTGAAAGGTGTCTCCAAATTCTAACTCAGTAGTTATAATATCTCCATCATCACATGATAAAAAGCTTAAAAACAAGGTAAATAAAACAGAAATTTTACGCATTATAATTTAATTTTGAAAGACAAAAATAATAGAATTGTCAAACTTATAACGCTGCTTAAGGCAATTAATTTTATTTAAACTATTTTTGTGCCCATTAATAGCAAAATTCTCAATGAAACCAGTATATTTTGATAGTGCTGCCACAACGCAGTTAAGACCAGAAATAATAGAAAAAATGACGCAAGTCATGCAACAATGTTATGGTAATGCTTCCTCGACACATAGTTTTGGACGTTCTGCCAAAGCAATGATTGAGCAAGCTAGAAAGACGGTTGCTAAATATTTAAATGTGTCTGCATCAGAGATTGTTTTTACATCAGGAGGTACAGAAGCAGATAATTTAGCCTTATTAAGTGCTGTTAGAGATTTAGGTGTTAAAAAAATTGTTACTTCTAGGATTGAGCATCACGCAGTGTTGTATACAGTACAACAATTGGAAAAAGAATATGGTATTAGTGTTGATTATGTAGATTTAGATAATCATGGTCATGTGGATTATAATCATCTAGAAAGTTTATTACAATCATCCCATAAGACTTTAGTTAGTCTTATGCACGTTAATAACGAGGTTGGTAATATACTAGATATGGATAAAGTTAGTAAATTATGCAAAGCTAATAATGCCATGTTCCATAGTGACACTGTACAATCTGTTGGTCATTACAAGTTAGATTTACAAGAGTTAGCAATAGATTTTATGGCAGTTAGTGGACATAAGTTTCATGGACCAAAAGGTGTTGGTTTTGCATTTATAAGAAAAAACTCTGGATTAAAACCTTTAATTTTTGGAGGAGAGCAAGAACGTGGTTATCGTGCAGGTACAGAAGCTGTACACAATATTGTTGGTTTAGAAGAAGCTTTAAAATTGTCTTATGAGAATTTAGAAGAAGAAAGAGCCTATATTACTGACCTAAAAAAATACTTTATTGAAAAGTTAGTTTTAAACTTTTCTGGAGTATCATTTAACGGAAGCAGTGCGGATTTTGATAAAAGCACTTATACTGTTTTAAATGTTTGTTTACCAATAGCTCCAGAAAAAGGACCAATATTATTGTTTCAACTAGATTTAAAAGGTATTGCCTGTTCTAAAGGTAGTGCCTGTCAAAGTGGAAGTGCAAAAGGTAGTCATGTATTATCACAGATTTTATGTGATGAGGACATGCAAAAACCTTCAATAAGATTCTCTTTTAGTAAATACAATACAAAAGAAGAAATAGATTATGTTATTGAGGTGTTAAAAGAATTTATTTAAGAATAATTATATTGTATTTTTACAATTCAAAAAAATAATTGCTAAACTACTCAACATATTTACATTCTCATTCTAATGAATGGGTCACTTTTGTTCATGGAGCAGGAGGAAGCAGCTCTATATGGTATAAGCAAATACGAGATTTTAAAGCCGAATTTAATGTGCTTATTCTGGATTTACGAGGTCATGGTAATAGTAAGCCTAAGTTAAAAGATGCCTTTAATACTAAATATACTTTTGATTCTATTACTAATGATATTGTTGAAGTTATAGATTTTTTAAAAATTGAAAGCTCGCATTTTGTTGGTATATCTTTAGGGACAATATTGATTAGAAACATAGCCGAAAAGCATCCAGCTAGAGTTAAAAGTATGATTATGGGTGGTGCCATAATGAAACTTGATTTTAGATCTCAAATACTTATTAAAGTAGGTGTTATCTTTAAAAGTGTAGTGCCATATATGTACTTATATAGACTGTTTGCTTTTATTATTATGCCAAGAAAAAATCATAAAAAGTCAAGATTACTTTTTGTTAACGAAGCAAAAAAACTATACCAAAAGGAATTTGTCAGGTGGTTTAAATTAACCTCTGAGTTAAATCCATTATTACGCTTTTTTAGAGCAAAGGATATTAAAATACCTACACTTTATGTTATGGGAGCAGAGGATCATTTGTTTTTACCTTCAATAAAAAATATTGTAAGTCAACATTCGACTTCCATATTATATGTAGTAGAAAAATGTGGTCATGTGGTAAATGTCGAGCAACCTTTACTATTTAATAAAACAAGTTTAGATTTTATCAAAAATAGGGTAGAAGCTATTTAATTGTTTGCAAGCTTCATTTGTAACAAGCATCATTAATACTTCTTCTTAATTTTATCCAAATAATAAGCTATGCATATAGCGACCAGGCATAAACGTAAACGTTCCAGCAATAAGTATTGCACCTACATATAGTCCTATCATTTTAATTTTATGACGTTTAACATTTCCTTTTTTAATGGCTATATAAGCTGTTGGAACAGTGTAAATTGTTAAAAAACTAAACAGGTGTATCCATCCAAAATGGTTTAAAAATCTAGAACCAACAACAGCAGGCATAAACAAAGTTATAATAGCTGTAATTAGCATTAGTAGCATGTAGATTCTGCCTATTATTTTATGAGTGTTAGTTCCTTTTTTAAAAATAAAACTAACTGTTCCTAAAATAAAAGCAGGAAGTATAGTTGCTAAATGAAGGTACATTAAAGTAGTGTAAGACATGGTTTTTGGTTTTGTATATCTCAAATGTACTACCAATACTATTTGTAGAATAATAGTACTTACTCAATTGTAACTTTTTAAGGCTAGACTGTAATTTGTTATTTAAAACTAATACTATCAAGCATTAACAAAGCATCTGCTTTGTGTTTTTTAAAGCTATTATTTAATGCGGAGTATTTGTAATGATAATAATTTTCGTTGTTTTTAAAAAACACTTCAATGACTTGATGAGTATCAGTTTTATACTCATGGAAATAAGTAATTCCTAAATGGTTATTTGTTTCTTTTAAGGTCGAGTTATAAATATTTAAATTACGCTTATAATCTTTAATTTGCTTATCGACAAAAGCCTTAAAGGAAATGGGTTTTGTATTTAAGTTATATTGAAAAACAGACACAATGGTTTTAAAATGATTATCATTTGGTTGTATTGGAGTATAACCAACATAACCATGGTGAAACACCTCGAACCAATCTTTTGGTTTAGTAATCGTAAAGTTTTGATTAGCTTTAAATATATCAATTATGGATAGGTTTGATGCGTCAGTTGTTTGATTACTAGTTTGACCAGAAACTTCTTTGGCTAATTTAAAAACCATATCTGGACTGTATTCACCATAGTTAACTATATATCTACCGTCAGATTTAATGATTACAAAACTACCATAAGGAAATTGGTATTTAAAAAACAGGTTTTTAAAAACAGAAGCGTCGTCTTTAATCCAATTTATATTTTTTTTATTGCGGTATTTAATGTTTTTATCATCTTTATAGACCCAAAATTGATTGCAATCGATAATTGTATTAAGTTGTTTTTGATAATAAGGTTTATATATATAAGCTCTGCTTTCGCTACTTAAATCTTTATTTGGAGCATCACCAGAGTTATAATTTATAACAATATAATCTTTAAAGGAATTTTGAGTTTTTGAGATTTTATTAATATAATTTTTAACCGAGTCTAGTTGGTGTTTTTTTAATACACCATAACGCCTTGCAGGATGTGCCATTTTATAAAAAATGCTATCGCTTTCAAAATTCAATTCAAAATTTCTAATACTATTATTGTTGTAACTTAAAAGGCTGTCAAATTCAGAAGGTTCTATTTTCTGTTTAAAGTCATAAGTGTAATGTTCTACTTTTTTAATGTCTTTTTTTATTTCTTCAGCAATTTTGTAAACTGATTCTGCGGTGTGTTCTCCATGTAAAGATATATAGCTACCATCGGATCGTATTATTACAAAGCTTCCATAAGGGATTTGATAATAAAAAAACAAGTTTTTAATAACACCTAAATCATCTTTTATCCAGAGTTTTTTATTCCTAAGATTTTTTATGTTTTTTCTTTCTTTATAAATAGCAAACTGATTACAATTTAATAGTTTATTTATTTTTTTTATGTAATTATAATCTTCTACATAATGATTTGATTCAGTAGGAAACTCTCTAAAAGGTTCGTTTCCCGAAAAGTAGTTAATAACAATATAATCTTTAAACTCGTTTTTTTTATTAGTTAGATAGTTTAAATACCCTTTTAAGGAATCTAAAACTATGGGATCTAATACATCAAATTGTTTTCTAGGATGAAACATTTTAATAATAGAACTATCATTTTTTTTATTTCAACAACATTCTGATATGTGTCATATGTAGAATATATATTTTTAAACTCTTCTATTGTTACTTCCTTTTCTAAATTAAATGTATAGTAATGTGTGTTTTTATCCTGAGCTAAACTGTAACTAGAGACTAGTATTGATAAAAGTAGTAATACGGTTTTCATGGTATCTATTTTTAATTTCTTTTTAAAACGGTTTCACTCTGTTCATTTAAAATAAAAGTATCACCATTAAATTTAAATAGGCATTTACATTCTTTTTCTAAGTTAAGATTCTCATCCAAAACCGCAATGTTTTCCTCGTTATTTTGTTCGCAAAAACATTCAGGACCACTTAAATCATCTGTTTGATAATGTACAGTTATGGTTTGATTGTTATTGTCATAATCTAGTATAGTATCGTACGATCTAGAATCTGTTGTGTATTCAAAATCTACTGTAAATACATCGTTTTCAAGATGCAAAAGGGTTATGTAATTATAAAAACACATGCCACATGTTTTGACACTTCCTTGTAACAAATATTTTACCTGAGTGTTAGTGGTTAGTGTCTGTATGTTATCATAGCCATCAGGTTTAAATAGAGCGCTATCACCTTCATCTGTGTAAGTATCGTAAACTTTCTGGTATTCGGTGTTTTGTTTATAATATATAACAGATATTCTGGATTGATAAGAGCCTCCAGTTTTGGCATATAATACTAAATTATGCAGCTTATTATCGTCACTTTTTATATAATTGATTTCATTGTATAATTTGTTTGTTAAATCAAAATCTTCATTAGATTTCAAAATAAAAACAATGTTTACCAAGGTTAATATTTTATGCTGAATAGTTTCAATAGCAGCATAGGGTTGCAAGGAATCGTTTATAGCATCATCTGTGTTTTCAAATGACTTAATATCAGTTTTGGATAGTTTTAAATCTTTAAATGAATACAAATCGCCATGAGGCGAAAGGGTTTCATAAATTTTTAATTGTTCGTTTAATTGGTCAATTGTTTGTTGTGCTAATTTGTTTTGAGACATACAAAAGGAGCTACAAAGCCAAATGATTAAAACGAAGCAACCTTTCATTTTAAAAACGCATCGTGGTTCTTACATTAAAAACACGTGGTGTTAAATAGTTTGGTATAGCGTATTGACGTTTGCTATACACATCCCTTACCCAAGTATTAGTGATGGAATTTTGAACATTAAAGACATTAAAAATTTCAAATCCAAAAGACAAATCTTTAAATGGTTTTTTCCAACCACTATCAAATTGCTTGTCTTTATCTACTAACACAAACTGAAATCCAATATCTGCACGTTTGTAGTCTGGTAATCTATTTTGAAACACATAAGGATCTGCATAACTTGGCGATCCACCTGGTAATCCTGTATTATAAACTAAGTTTAAATACATTTTCATGCTAGGTATATTTGGTACATAATCCTGAAACAATGCAGCAAATTTAAGACGCTGATCTGTTGGTCTAGCAATATAACCTCTGTCGTTAATATTTTCTTCTGTTTTTAGATACCCAAAACTAAACCAACTTTCCGTACCAGGAACAAACTCGCCATTTAGTCTTAAATCTAATCCATAAGCATAGGCTTCAGCATTATTTGTAGCACGATATCTAATACGCACGTTTTCTAAGGTATATGGATTAACGTCTGTAAGTTTTTTATAATACGCCTCACTAGTTAATTTAAAGGGTCTGTCCCACATTTTAAAGCTGTAATCGTTACCTAATACTAAATGTACAGATTTTTGAGCTTTAACGTTAGGTTGTACAACTCCGTTTTGATCACGTAACTCTCTGTAAAAAGGAGGCTGATAGTACAAACCACCACTTAGTCTAAATAACATGTCTTTGTCCCAATTTGGTTTTATTGCAAATTGCGCACGAGGACTAAAAACAGATTGTGATACGTCTTGATTGGTCCCTTGGTCGTTAACAGTCCAACTATGACTTCTAACACCAGCGTTGTACCAAACATCATGTTCTCCAATGGTGGATCTTTTACTCCATTGCACATAAGCTTGTAATCTACTTATGGTTGTATTGTTTCTGGCTCTAACATTTTGGTAAGCTTCTAGTGGACCTTCATATGGAGAGTATGGTTGGTCATTAAAAGCGTCAGAACTTGGTGGATTTATTGAAAATCCTGCCGAATCGATTACTTCCCATTCTACTAATCGATCTCTAATATCTTCGTTAGTATATTTAATCGAAAATTTAAATTCGTTTTCATTTTTAGTATAGGTTCCTTTAGCTTCAACATTAGTAATTAATGCATCTAAATCGTTACGACCATGATTTAATTGGCTACCAATACCTTCTGCAAATTCTACTTCACCTAAATTTTCGTCACCAATATTACTATTAACTTCTCCTAAAGCATATTGCGCTAAAATGTCAAAATATTCTTCTTCAGTAGTATGATATGTAGAGGTTACTAAGGCTACAGATAAATCGTCATTTACATCGTAATTAGCACTTAAAGCACCAAAAAGCGTTTGGTATCTATCCTTTTCTTGACCTTGATATTGCACAATTAAGGCTTGAGGATTATCTAAGGTCCCAAAGTTAGTTTGTCTAGTTAATGGAATATAATTGTATTTATTAAGTGATGCATTACCTAAAAAGCTAACTTCTAACTTGTCTGTAAATTGGTAAGTTAAATAACTTTGTACGTCTGCAAAGGTTGGATTAAAATTAGTTTCGGTTTCTTTAGCATTTACCAATAAGCTATTATCTCTGTAACGTAATCCAACGATACTTGTAAATTTTGAATCTTTGCTAACGTTTTCTAAAGCGACACTTGCACCTAATAAACTGGCGTCAATTGCTACTGTGTTGTCTGTTGGTTTACGATAAGTAATATCTAGTACAGACGATAATTTGTCTCCATATTTAGCTTGGAATCCACCTGCCGAAAAATCTACATTTTGTACTAAATCCGAGTTAACAAAACTTAAGCCTTCTTGTTGTCCAGATCTTATTAAAAAAGGTCTGTACACTTCAATTCCGTTTACATAAATTAAGTTTTCGTCATAATTCCCACCTCTAACCGAGTATTGTGTGCTTAGCTCATTATTACTACTAACACCTGGTAATGTTTTAAGTAAATTTTCTACACCTGCTTGAGCACCAGGTATTTTTTTTAAGGTGGCTGGATCAATATTTACAATACCTTCCACATCCTTTCGTCTTTTTCCACTAATAACGACCGTTTCTATTTGCTCTACATTTTCTTTTAAAACGGGATTAAACTCTAATGTTTCACCATTTTTTAAATTGAAGGTGGCAATGATATTTTTATGCGAAACGTGAGAAAATATAATTTTCACATTTTTATTTGCAGGAATTTTAATATCGAAAAAACCATTGTCATTGGTTTGCACTCCATTGTCATCACTTTTAATATTAACAGCATCAATAGGCTGATTAAATTCGTTTAAAATGACGCCTTTTATAGTTCCTGTTTGCGCTAAACAAAATAAAGGGAATAAAAAAGTTAGTAGTCTAATGGTATAGTTAGGTTTGTCCAAGGGTAGGTGTGTTATTTTCTAAAAAGCTTGCTTCAAATGTACTGCTATTTCCTACATTATCTGTTACAATAATTTTTAAATTGTTTTTAGTGTCTGTAACGACTTTATCATTAAAATCGTATGTTAAGGTTTTCTTTTTGTAATCATATTCCATTAAAATCCACTGACCATTTAAGGTTGCTCTATAGTTGGATATACCTGTATGTTTGTCGTCAATTTTAACTTTTAAAAAACGGTATTTACTTAACCATTGACCATCTTTAAAACTAATAGGTGTTATTGTTGGGTTAACAGTATCTCTAGCTAAACAGTAAGTTCCTAAATTTTTAGTTCTAGTAAAAAGGGTATTATCTTTTCTTTGGGTAGAGGAGTAGCTTAAAAAATTATTCCATCCAACTAATCTGGCAATGTAAACTTGTTTTAAATCTTCAGGGTTGTAATTACTTACATCGTAGCTTATGGTAAAATATTTTTTAGACGCTAGGTTGTTTTCGTGTAATTTTAAAGTATCACCATTAACTCTAAAATCTATAAAAAAATCGTCATAAAAGGTCTCCCTAGGAAATTCTACTTTTATATTTTGGTTTTCTAAAACGTTTGCTTCACCTGATTTGATGTAATAAGGAGACGTAAAGTTTTTAGAAACATCATTTGGTTGTTTATCCTCACCTTTAATATTTATATCAATATTAGTTTCGTTGCCTTCAAAATCTGAGATTTTAACTTTATAAACGTTAGAAACGGTATCGTAAATAACTAAATACCCATCGTCAATCTTGTCTTTGTATAAGCTTAACGGGTTATTAGTGTCTAAAAATAATTTTTGAAGACGCTCTTTTTCATCTTTATAATGTGTGTAATCTATTAATCTATTTAGATGCTTAGTTTCGTCAAAAGAAAATTTTCTAAAATCAATTGTAAAATTTTGTGCTCCATTATAAAAGGTTTCAATTTTGTAAACACCATTTTTATTAGCAGCCAAATCTTGTTGATCTATGGTGTTAACAGCAAAGCCTATTTTTCCGTAAGCAGTTAAATCTTCTACTTTATAATCTCCATTTTTTTGAGGAATTACACGCAGTTTTTGTTTTAAATTACTACCATTAACATGTGATAAATCATTTATTGGATAAGCATACATGCTTTTTACGATAGGCTTTTTACTGTCCTTAACTTTTAATCCAAATAGTAAAGGATTAATAGGTCGTTCTTGATTATCTCTAATTTCAAAATGAAGGTGTGGTCCACCAGAACCACCTGTATTTCCAGAATAAGCAAAGACTTCGCCTTTAGTTACTATTAGATCGTTCATGTCAGGAAATAATTCTATTTCAAAACTTTCCTTTTCATATTGATGCTTTTTTACATAGGCTTCAACCTTGTCAGAAAAACGTTGTAAATGTCCATGGACAGTAACATAACCATTAGGATGTGTAATATAAATAGCTTTACCATAACCGTAATGCGAAATTTTAATTCTGCTTATATAACCACTAGCAGCAGCATAGACACTTAAACCTTCTCGTTGTTTAGTTTTAATATCTAATCCAGAATGAAAATGATTGCTTCTAAGCTCAGCAAATGTCCCTGATAAGACCAACTCTATATCCAAAGGAGACCTAAAGTAATCCTGTGGATAAATGTTTTGTGCAATAGACGATGTTGTTAAAAAAACGAGTAATAAAAGTATGTGTCGCATAAATAAATGGTTACTGCTAAAATATAAATTAGGTTTTAATTACCAAAGTAAAATCAAAGACTAAGCCATTTAATTGATAATGAGTTAAATTTAAGATATAATAAAAATTTATGAAAAATTAATTGCAAAGTGTTAAGGTTTGATTAACTTTGTAAGATAAGTATAGTATTAGTTAATGAGTAAGATTGAAACCATTGTTGATGCGCTAGAAAATAAAATTAGAAAGGTCTTATCAAGGCAACAAGTTTTAAAACTAGAAAACGCAAAGCTTAAAGAAGCTTTAGAACAATCACAATCTAAGATAGTTGCTAAGGATTTAGAATTAAAGAGTTGGCAAGAAAAGTATGACACTTTAAAAATGGCTAATACCATACTAGGCAGTGACAACGATAAACGAGAAACAAAGCTCAAAATAAACACATTAATTAGAGAGATTGACCATTGTATAAGCCAACTTTCTAGTTAATATTATATAGTTTTTATGGCAGACACGCTTAAAATAAAGTTATCTATTGCAAATAGAGTCTACCCATTAACTATTGTACCTAGTCAAGAAGAAGGACTGCGTTTAGCAGCAAAGAAGATAGAGGCTATGATTACCAAATTTGAGCAAAGCTACTCTGTGCGAGATAAGCAAGATGTTTTAGCCATGTGCGCTTTACAATTTGCTAGTCAAGTAGAACAGAAAGCCTTAGATAAAAACCATGTGGAAGAGCATGTTCAGGATAAGTTAGAAGCTTTAAATGACATGTTGCAATCGCATCTTAGTTTATAATACGTTCTTATAACATAACAATATTAGGTTACTGCCTACATTAATTATTTTTTTGATAAACTCAACGTTAATTCTTTAAAAAGGGTGAGTTTTAAGTTGTAAAAGCATGCTGCTAATAGTGATTTATCACTGTTTGGGCAGATCCTTGATCAGCTTGTTAGCCCTAAACTTGTTTTTAAGGAGTTTATACAAAACTAAATTAGTGTAGGCTTTTTTTATATACATAAACAATCAAAAATGGATAATACAATTTTAATTATAGCAGGTCTTGCTATTGGAGCCATAGTAGGTTTTATAATTGCTAAAGTGCTTGAAAAAAACAACGCTTCTAAACTTATTAAAGGCGCTAAAAAATCGGCAGCTAGCATTTTAAAAGAAGCAAATGTTGAAGGAGAAGGTATCAAAAAAGACAAAATACTTCAAGCAAAAGAAAAATTTTTAGAATTAAAAGCAGAACACGAAAAGGTAATCTTATCGCGTGATAAAAAAATGGCTGATACAGAAAAACGTATCAGAGATAAAGAGTCTCAAGTATCTAGTGAGTTATCAAAAAACAAAAAACTAAATACAGACATAGAAGAAAAAGTAAAAGATTATAACCATAGACTTGATGTTTTAGAAAAAAAACAAGAAGAGTTAGATAGACTACATAAAAGTCAAGTAGAGCAATTAGAAGTTATCTCTAGTTTATCTGCAGAAGAAGCTAAATCACAATTAGTAGAGTCTTTAAAAGGTGAAGCAAAAAGTGAAGCTATGTCTTACGTACAAGACAAGATGGAAGAAGCTAAATTGACTGCTCAACAAGACGCTAAAAAAATTATTATTAATACCATTCAACGTATAGGTACAGAAGAAGCTGTAGACAATTGCGTATCTGTATTTAATATTGAAAGCGACGATGTAAAAGGACGTATTATTGGTCGTGAAGGTCGTAATATACGTGCAATAGAAGCTGCAACAGGAGTAGAGATTATTGTAGATGATACACCAGAAGCAATTATTTTATCATGTTTTGATTCGGTTAGAAGAGAAGTAGCACGTTTATCATTACATAAATTAGTAACAGATGGTCGTATACATCCAGCACGTATAGAAGAAGTTGTTCAAAAAACAACTAAGCAAATAGAGCAAGAAATTATTGAAGTAGGTAAGCGTACAGTTATCGATTTAGGTATTCATGGATTGCATCCAGAATTAATTAAAATGGTAGGTCGTATGAAATACCGTTCTTCATACGGACAAAATTTATTACAACACTCGCGTGAAGTAGCTAAATTGTGTGGTGTTATGGCAGCAGAATTAGGTTTAAATCCTAAATTGGCTAAACGTGCAGGATTATTACACGATATTGGTAAAGTGCCAGATGCAGAAGCAGATATGGAAACACCACACGCTATTTTAGGTATGCAATGGGCAGAAAAATATGGCGAAAAAGAAGAGGTTTGTAATGCTATTGGAGCCCATCACGATGAAATAGAGATGAAATCTTTATTATCTCCTATAATCCAAGTTTGTGATGCTATTTCAGGAGCAAGACCAGGAGCAAGACGTCAAGTTTTAGATAGTTATATCCAACGTTTAAAAGATTTAGAAGAAATAGCTTTTGGATTTAATGGTGTTAAAAAAGCATACGCTATACAAGCTGGTAGAGAATTACGTGTAATTGTTGAAAGCGAAAAAGTAAGCGACCAAAATGCTGCAGACTTGTCTTTTAGTATTTCTCAAAAAATACAAACTGATATGACATATCCAGGACAAGTAAAAGTTACAGTAATCAGAGAAACTAGAGCAGTTAATATTGCTAAGTAGTTTTAATATAGTTTAAATAAAAAATCCAGCTTATAGCTGGATTTTTTTTGCTTTGGTATAATAATATTAAATGTAGATCCTACATCTTTAGTACTGTTTATGGTTACTGTACCTCCAAAAGCTTCTAATTGACTTTTAATTAAATATAAGCCAACACCTTCAGCATCTTTGTTTTTATGAAACGTTTTATATAATCCAAAAACCTCGTTACCATATCTATCTAAATCTAATCCTAAACCATTATCAGTAATAGTTAACTCCAAATTGTCTTTTGTGCAATTAGATGATATTGTTATTTCAGGTTTACGATCAGGATGTTTATACTTTATTGCATTAGTAATTAAGTTGTGCATAATACTTTGGAAGTAGGAGGAACTAAAACAAATATTGCAATCATGCTCGACATTATTGTACAGAATAGTACTACTTTCGGCTATCAGATATGATAAATCGTTTATTGCTAAATTTACCTCACGACCAACAGATATTACACTGCCCTTTACGTGCTTTTTAGATTGTACGCTTACAATATGACGTAGGTTAAGTAATGTTTTAGATAACGCCTTAGACACAGTCCTTAAGTGTCTAAACATCTCTTGCTTTTCCGCTTCAGAGTCTGCTTCATCATGAAATGTGATAATGCTTTCAAAATTGCTAGCGTATTCTTTTAAATTATGAGAGACTATATGCGCAAAACTTTGCAGTCTATTGTTTTGTACTGTTATTAAATCTATAGATTTTTTTAAGGAGCGTTCCGTTTCTTTTTGTTTGGTAATATCAGTGTGTGTTCCAATTATTCTCACTGGTTTACCATTATCATCATACTCAATAATTTTACCTTGGTCCAAAATCCATCTATAGGTATTGTCTTTGTGCAGTATTCTGTGGATGTTTTTATATTCTGGATTGTCTCCATTTATATGATTATTGAAGTCTTCATAGTAATCATCAATATCATCTCTATGCACACGTTTATCCCACTCTGAAGCTTCAGAGCTTATTTCGTCTTCATTAAAACCTATAATTTGTTTGGATTCTTTTGAGTAAAAAACTTTACTTGTTTTAGAATTCCAGTCCCAAAGTCCTATACCTGAATTTTGTAAGGCAAATTTCCATTTCAACTCCTCAAAAGTTGAATCTTCATTTTTAGCATTTTCATTAATCTTCATTTTAAACAGTATTTGGCGTGCAAACAAATATCTAAAATTATGATTGGTTATAAGTTACTTAGTTGAAATAAATAATTATATCGATAAAATGCATTTTTTTTAGATTAAACACCAATATCATCGATTAAATACAATTCTATTTTTTGTTTATGAAGATTATTCTTGTTAATTAGGTAGCGTTATAGTAAACGTGGTTCCTAAATTTACAGTACTTTCTACAGTGATTGTTCCACCAAAAGCTTCAATTTGATTTTTTACTAAATATAATCCCACACCTTCAGAGTCATGGTTTTTATGAAACGTCTTATATAATCCAAAGATATCCTTACCAAACTTTTTTAAATCTATACCACAGCCATTATCTGTAATTTGTATTTCAATAGTCTGTTCCGTGCATGTGCTACTTATATGTATTTCTGGATGACGTTGTGGATGCTTGTACTTTATAGCATTTAATATTAAGTTTTGTATAATACTATGAAAATAAGAGGTATTAAAATTTAAAAAACAGTCTGAAGCTGTATTATTATGTATTAGTGCGTGGTTTTCTGATATATGATAATTTAAGTCCGTTAAAACGGTATTAATTTCAGTATTAATACATAGCTTTTCAGTATCTGTTTTTTGCTTGGATTGTACAGTAACTATTTCGTTTAAATTACTTATAGTTTTAGATAAAGATTTAGATAATGTAATTAAATACTCCATCATTTGGTCTTTTTCAGACACAGTTTGTGCTTCTTTATAAAAGTCTAAAAGGCTTTCAAAATTCCCTGCATGTTGCTTCAGATTATGAGTCACAATGTGAGCAAAGTTTTGCAGTTTACTATTTTGCTTAACTACTAAATCTAAAGTTTCCTGTACTTTTAATTCATTTAAAGCATATTTCGTAATATCTACATGTGTTCCAATAAATCTAGAAGCTTCTCCTTGCTTATTTTTTTCGATAACTTTACCACGATCTAAAACCCATCTATAAGATCCATCTTTATGCTTTACCCTATGTTTGTTTTCGTAATAGGGTTTTATTCCATTAATGTGCTCTTGAAAATCCTTATGGTATTGTTCTTTATCTTCAGGATGTACACGATCATTCCAATCGTTTATATTTTGCCCAAATGTGTCGTCGTTTTCAAAGCCAATAATGGCTTTAGATGGTTTAGAAAAAAACGGATTGACTGGACGCGCAAAAATCCCAAATACCTACCTTAGATATTTCTAATGTAGATTCCCAGTTCTCATTTCTAATTTGAAAAGAATTTTGATTGTTTAGAATACCCTTAATTAACTCTGACATAAAGTAGTGTTTATTAAATAGTTAGTTATTTAGGGATTCAGTCAATTTGCTTTAATCAACAACACAAATATATGTTAAAATACTGATTTTTAGCAACATATTTATAATTTTTTTTATTTCCTTGGGTGAAAATTATTTATCACAGTTGTTAAATGCGATCGGTCTAAATGTGTGTAAATCTCTGTGGTAGTAATGCTTTCATGACCAAGCATTAATTGTATTGCTCTTAAATCTGCACCATTTTCAAGTAAATGTGTTGCAAATGAATGTCTAAATGTATGCGGAGAAATAGTTTTATCCAACTTAATCTTTTTTGCTAAATCTTTTATTATCGTAAAAATCATAGCTCTAGTTAATTGTTTTCCTCTTCTATTTAAAAACAAAATATCTTGATGGTCAGGATTTATGGTTAAATGATTTCTAATTTGGTTTTTATAAATCAAAATATATTTTTGAGTGTCCTCCAATATTGGCACAAAACGTTGCTTGTCACCTTTACCAGTAATTTTTAAAAACCCTTCATCAAAAAATAAATCAGAAATTTTTAAATTAGTAAGTTCACTAACACGTAAACCACAACTGTATAAAACCTCTAATATAGCCTTATTGCGTTGACCTTGTGGATGTGTTAAGTCAATTGCGCTAATTAAATTATTAATATCATTCTCACTTAACGTATCAGGCAATTTACGTCCAATTCTGGGTGAGTCTATGGTATCTAACGGATTATCTTTTCTGTAATCTTCAAAAATTAAATAATTAAAAAAGCCTTTTAAACCAGATATTAATCTAGACTGTGACCTTGGATTTAAATTTTTGGCAGCATCATAAATAAAGGCTTTTATTATAGCGTTATCTATAGTAATAGGTGAGTGGCTAATTGTGTTAGCTTCTAAATATTTAATAAGTTTTTTTACGTCTAATAAATAACTATTAACAGAATTAACAGAAAGTCCTCTTTCTATTTTTAAATACATGGTATAATCCTCTAATGCTTGGTGCCATTTCATAATGGTTTAAAGGTATTAATTTATTAATCATGCGCTATAAAAATATTATTTTATTGTAAATGACTGAGTATTAAATATTAATAATTAGCGACTAATAATATTGTTTATAAAATTGTTAATAAAGTGATTTTAATGCTGTAATATGGCGTATTTATTTAACAATAATTAGCTTTTTTTATTAGGCTAATCTTTTTGTTAGCAAGGCCTAAGGCGAGTTTTATCAAAATAAAACGTTAAATTTTATTTTTAATGATTTGATTTATAAATAGTTGTTAATAACCGTGTTTCTTTTGTGTTATTTTACTTGTTTAAACTCTTTATTGCTCCTAATTTTGTCGGCTCAAATAATTTAAAATTTAAATTTAATTATGAAAAAATTATTATTTACAGCTGCAATCGCAGTATTAGGATTTACAAGTGTTAACGCACAAGAAGAACAAACTTTCGGATTTACAGAAGGTGATGTAATTGTAGAAGGAAACTTAGGTTTTAATTCTGAAAATGATAAGAATACAGAAATAGAAACTTCTGCATTTGAATTCAACCCAAAAGTTGGTTACTTTTTATCTGATGATTTAGCAGTTGGTGTTCAATTAATGTTAGACACAGACAAAGAAACTGACGGAATTGCAGATACTGAAACTAAAACGACTACTATTGGAGCTGGTGTATTTGCACGTTACTATTTCTTAGAGTTAGGGAAGCGTTTTAAAACTTATGGTGAGTTTGGTGTAGGTTTTGATTCTGCTAAAACAGAAGTAGAAGTTCCTGGTGTTGATGTTGATGATTTCAAAACTAATGGAATTGGTGCTAACTTAGGTTTAGGTTTAAACTATTTTGTAAATGAAAACATTGCAATTAACTTTGCTTTAACTGATGTTTTATCGTACAGATCTGATAAAGCAGATGTTGATGGAGCAGAATCAGTAACTTCTTTTAACGGTAACTTAAACGTATTTAACAACTTTTTCCAAACAGCTCAGTTTGGTTTAACTTGGAAGTTCTAAATTATAAGAAATTATAATTACCAAAATATTAAACCGAAGCTTAATCGCTTCGGTTTTTTTATGCCATAACTTTTGTATTTTTACTTTATGAAAAAACTAATTATAATAAATGGACCTAATCTTAATCTATTAGGTAAACGTGAACCAAACATATATGGTAGCTTATCTTTTACCGAATTTTTGGATCAAATTCAATCTAAATATCCATCTGCGACCATACAGCATTTTCAATCTAATATTGAAGGCGAATTAATTGATAAATTGCAAGAGGTTGGTTTTAGTTATGATGGTATAATTTTAAATGCTGCAGCTTACACACATACCTCTATTGGTATTGGTGATGCTGTAAAAGCTATTGAGACTCCTGTGGTCGAAGTGCATATTTCTAACACCTTTGGTAGGGAAGAGTTTAGACACCAATCCTACGTGTCTCCAAATGCAAAAGGGATTATTCTTGGTTTTGGATTGCAAAGCTATGAATTAGCCATTCAAAGTTTTTTGTAATATAAAGCGCGTTAATAATTTAGGTTTTACTTAACTTTTAAAAGCATAACTCTTAAAATAAATTTAATTTTTTAGTATAAAATAAGGTTTCTATTAAATACTGTTAAATACAGCCATATTGCTGTTAAACGTTGTTAACAGAACATCTGTACTTAGATGCAGTTCGTAATTTTGATGTATTAACCTTAAAAAATATACAATGAAAAAATTAATTTTAAGTACAGCACTATTTGTTTCTGGATTAGCATTGGTAAATGCACAATCAGATTCAAGAGAAGTCCAATTAGGTATAAAAGGTGGATTAAACTCATCAACAATTAGTGGAGATGATTTAGGTGATTTAGATTCTAGAACTAGCTTTAATGCTGGTTTAGTTGCAGAAATCCCATTAACTGAAAGATTATCATTCCAGCCAGAGGTATTGTATTCTGGTCAAGGATTTGATGTTAGAGAGATTGACCAAGATAATATAGTGGATACTGATGAAAATATCGAGTATCAATTAGATTACATTCAAGTACCATTATTGTTAAAAGCATATATTGTTAAAGGACTTAGTGTAGAGGCTGGACCACAATTTGGATTTAAAATCCACGAAGAGTTTGATTACCAACCAAACAGTGATGGTGGAGATATCGAAATTGATTCTGATGACTCATACGTAAAAGATTTTGATACAAGTATCGCCTTAGGTGCAGCTTATAAGTTTGATAATGGCTTTTTCTTAAGTGGACGTTATAACTTAGGTGTAACAGATATTTTTGAAGATGGTACACCATTTGAAGGTGTCGATGCAAAAAATAACGTTTGGCAATTTGGTATTGGATTTATGTTTTAATCTTATACAACCTATATAAATAAAAAAAAGTTCCAGATAATTCTGGAACTTTTTTTATGCTTTAAAGTGTTTAAAATAAATTTTAAAACTTTTATAAATGTATTACTTCGTCATAAGCATCTGCAACAGCTTCCATAACCGCTTCACTCATAGTTGGGTGTGGATGTACTGCTTTTAATACTTCATGTCCTGTAGTTTCTAATTTACGTCCTAAAACAGCTTCAGCAATCATATCTGTAACACCTGCACCAATCATATGGCAACCTAACCATTCACCATACTTAGCATCAAAAATCACTTTTACAAATCCATCTTTAGCTCCAGAAGCACTAGCTTTACCAGATGCAGAGAAAGGGAATTTTCCAACTTTAATATCGTAACCTTGATCCTTAGCTTGCTTTTCGGTTAAACCAACACTTGCAATTTCTGGACTTGCATAAGTACAACCAGGTATATTACCATAGTCTAAAGCTTCTACATGCATACCAGCAATTTTTTCGACACATAAAATTCCTTCAGCAGAAGCAACGTGTGCTAAAGCTTGACCAGGAGTTACATCTCCAATTGCATAATACCCAGGAATATTTGTTTGGTAGTAATCGTTAACTAATATTTTATCTCTGTCAACTGCAATACCTACATCTTCTAATCCAATGTTTTCTATATTAGTTTTAATACCAACAGCACTTAAAATAATGTCAGCTTCTAAAACTTGTTCTCCTTTAGCAGTTTTAACTGTTGCTTTAACACCTTCTCCAGACGTATCAACTTTAGTAACTTCTGCAGATGTCATTACGTTTATACCACTCTTTTTAAATGACTTTTCTAATTGCTTAGACACGTCAATATCTTCAACAGGTACAATGTTTGGTAAGTACTCTACAACAGTAACTTCAGTTCCCATAGAGTTGTAGAAGTATGCGAACTCAACACCAATTGCACCAGAACCAACAACAATCATCTTTTTAGGTTGTGTTGGTAATGTCATTGCTTCTCTATAACCAATCACTTTTTTACCATCTTGTGGTAAACTTGGTAACTCTCTAGAGCGTGCTCCAGTAGCAATTACAATATGATCAGCACTGTAAACGGTTCCGTCTACTTCAACTTTTTTTCCTGGTTTTAATGTACCAAAACCATTGATTACCTCAATTTTGTTTTTTTTCATTAAAAACTGAACACCTTTACTCATGCCTTCAGCAACACCACGACTA
Organism: Olleya sp. KJ81-1; assembly: GCF_055808135.1. Classification (NCBI taxonomy): domain Bacteria; kingdom Pseudomonadati; phylum Bacteroidota; class Flavobacteriia; order Flavobacteriales; family Flavobacteriaceae; genus Olleya; species Olleya sp. KJ81-1. The sequence continues at coordinate 644,551 of NZ_CM147854.1, forward strand.
CGTTTAACAACAGCATTAAAATCTTTATCATAATCTGTTACAGATAAACCATAATCACTTGCGTGCTTTAAGTATTCAAAAACCTGAGCAGATTTTAGTAACGCTTTAGTTGGAATACAACCCCAATTTAAACATACACCACCAAGACTTTCTTTTTCAATTATAGCGGTTTTAAGGCCTAATTGTGAAGCGCGAATTGCGGTTACATAACCTCCAGGTCCACTTCCAAGAACAATTACATCGTATTTACTCATTCTATTATTTTTTGTAGTTTTAAGAAGTTACGAAGTTACAAAACCAAATTTGAATAAAGAATTTAGATTCTTAAAAAATTATAACTTTATATTACCTTTGTCATGCAAGTTTTTTTATATGAATATACCTAAATCTAGTTTTCCTCGAATTATAATAATTGGTGGTGGTTTTGCTGGCATTGCGTTAGCTAAAAAATTATCTAAACAAGAAGTGCAAGTTGTTCTTTTAGATAAGCACAATTATCATACATTTCAACCATTGCTATATCAAGTCTCAACAGGAGGATTAGAGCCAGACTCCATTGCGTATCCTATTAGAAAGGTTTTAGGAGATTTTCCTAACTTTTTCTTTAGGTTAGCAGATGTTTCTGAAATTAATACAGAAAAAAATAAAGTTATTTCTAATATTGGAGAACTTAAATATGACTATTTAGTAGTAGCATCAGGCTCTAAAACCAATTATTTTGGTAATACATCTATCGAAGCCAATAGTATGGAAATGAAAACCGTACCACAATCTTTAAATCTTAGAAGTCTTATTCTTGAAAATTTTGAAGAGGCACTTTTAACTTCGGATTTAAATGAAAGAATAGCTTTAATGAATTTTGTTATCGTTGGTGCAGGTCCAACAGGAGTAGAGTTAGCAGGTGCTTTAGCTGAAATTAAAAAAGGTATTTTACCCAAGGATTATCCAGACTTGGACACACGATTAGCGCAGATTAATTTAGTGCAATCTGGTGATAAAATTTTAAAAGAAATGAGTCCTCAAGCGTCTCAAAAAGCAGAAGATTTTTTAGAAAAGTTAGGCGTTCATGTTTGGAAAAATGTAAGAGTAACTGGTTATGATGGTAAAACAGTAACTACAAATAGTGATTTAACCTTTGATGCTGCAACAGTTGTTTGGGCAGCAGGAGTTAAAGGAGCAGCTATAAAAGGGTTGGACTCTGACCAGTTTGTGTCTAGAGGTAATAGGATTATGGTTAATGAGTTTAACCAAGTTAAAGGTTTAAATAATGTTTTTGCGGTTGGAGATGTTGCACAAATGGAAACAGAAAATACGCCTCATGGTCATCCAATGATGGCACAACCAGCAATACAACAAGGTAGGTTATTAGGTGATAATTTACTTAAAATGTTAGAAAATAAACCAATGAAACCTTTTATTTACAAAGATAAAGGCTCTATGGCTACAGTAGGACGTAATAAGGCTGTTGTAGATTTACCAAACTTTAAATTTCAGGGTGTTTTTGCTTGGTTTGTTTGGATGTTTGTTCACCTATTTTTTTTAATAGGTTTTAGAAACCGAATGATTGTTTTTATTAATTGGGTATATAACTACATTAGGTTTGATCGTGAAGCACGATTAATAATTAGGCCTTTTAAAAAAGAGATAAAGTCTAATTCTTAGTCTTATTAAATTTAGAGTCATTAAATGCTTTAGAAGTACCTTTTGGTATGGATAAAGATTGCCAATCTTCATTTTTAATTATTATGCCAATATAGGCTATTTGACCAATATGGTATGAATAGTGACCTAGTTGCCTAAAAATAGCGTCAGAGACAGTTTGGCTTTCGTTTCTTATATAAACAATACGCTCTAAATCGTTATTTTTTAATGGAGTAATAGCATCGTAAAGACATTGCCAACCTTTTTCCCAATCAGCAATTAATTCAGCTTTATTCGTATAAGTGGCTTCAAATTCTTGTTCACGTTGTCGCCATTTTTTTCGCCATCTTCAGTTAAAAAATTGGTCCATCTGCTTAGCATATTTCCAACCATATGTTTTACAATTATGGATACGCTATTGGAGTTGTCGTGAGATTGCCAATTCATTTCATTAAATGATAACTGCTGAAGGGTTTTGTCTCCAGCAGTTTTATAATAATCAAATTGTTTGATTAGGCTTGTAATGTAATTATTCATTTTTAAAATCTACACTTGCCGAGTTGATACAAAATCGTGTTCCAGTTTCAGTTGGTCCATCATTAAATACGTGACCTAAATGACTACCACAATTAGAGCAAACTACCTCTGTTCTAATCATCCCATGAGACTTATCTAATATGTTAGTAACGCTACCTGGAATAGCTTCGTCAAAGCTAGGCCAACCGCAGTTAGACTCAAACTTACTATTACTTTCAAAAAGTTGTTGGTTACAGGCAGCACATGCATAGGCTCCATTTTCAAAATGAAGGTTATATTTACCAGTATGTGGCATTTCTGTACCTTTTTTGCGTAAAATACGGTATTGTTCATCCGTTAACTCATTACGCCATTCTTGTTCTGATTTTGTGACTTTATAATTACTCATTATCTGGTTTAAAATTTAATGCAACTCCGTTAATACAATGTCTTTCTCCTGTTGTTTCCTTAGGACCATCATTAAAAACGTGACCTAAATGACCACCACAAGTTGCGCAATGTTCTTCATCTCTAGTATAACCAATTTTGGTATCTGTACCAAATGCTACATTTCCTTTAATTTCTTGATCAAAGCTCGGCCATCCTGTTCCGGAATCAAATTTGTTTTCACTTTTAAATAAAGGTGTATCACATGCAGCGCAATGGTAAGTTCCTGATCTATGCTCTTTATTTAAAGCACTAGAAAAGGGACGTTCTGTTCCTGCTTGTCGTAAAACATAATACTCAGCATCAGATAATTCTGCTTTCCACTCGGTATCTGTTTTAGTGATTTCAAATTTTTCTTTTTCTTGTTCTTTTGTGTCTTGCGCGTTGCCTTTACAATTAAATAAGGCACATGCAAATACTAATAATGCAATTTTTTTCATATTTTCTTCTTTTTTTAAAGATATCCTAAAATCTTAAAATAGAATTAATACAGTCGTAATTTTAATTTAAAAATAACATTTTACTGTTTGTGATTTTAAGTGTAACTTTTCAACGTCTAATAAAAATGTAATACATGAAAATATTTCATATAAGTGCAGAATGTTATCCTATAGCTAAAGTTGGAGGTTTGGCAGATGTTGTTGGAGCGTTACCAAAATATCAAAATAACCTAGGAGCAACATCTAGTGTTGTTATGCCTTTTTATGATAATGCTTTCACCCAAAAAATAATTTTAAGTCAATTTATGAAAGTAAATTAGACTTTAATGGTCATAAAATAGGTTACAATATTTTAAAAACTAAAGCTGCAGTTTTAGATTTTGAGGTTTATTTTGTGGATATCCCTAATCTTTTGCACAAAAATTATGTGTATTCTGCAGATGATACAGATCGCTTTTTAGCCTTTCAGATCGCGACATTAGATTGGATATTAACATTAAGAGATTTACCAGAAATTATTCATTGTCATGATCACCACACTGGATTGATACCTTTTATGTGTCAGGAGAGTTTTAAATATAAAAACTTAAATACAATTCCGGTAATTACTACCATCCACAATGCACAATACCAAGGTTGGTTTGGCTATGATAAATTACATTTAATACCAGAATTTGAGTCTACAAAAACAGGATTGTTAGATTGGGACAATTGTATAAATCCTTTGGCAGCAGCAATAAAATGTGCTTGGCGTGTAACCACTGTATCGCCTAGTTATATGGACGAGTTAAAACAAGAGGCCAATGGACTACAAGATTTGTTACAACATGAAAGTAATAAATGTATAGGTATATTAAACGGAATAGATACAGTAGTTTGGAATCCCGAAACAGACCATTATATAGATCATAAGTATAATGTAAAAACATTAGAAGCTGGTAAATTAGCTAATAAATTAGCGTTGTGTAAAACCTTTAATTTAGATGAAAGCAAACCGTTAATTACATTTATTGGACGATTGGTGCATGAAAAAGGTGCAGACGTTTTCCCTTTGGCAATAAAAAAAGCATTGGAAGACGAAAATTGTAGTGTTTTAGTTTTAGGCTCTGGACATGACGAAGCTGAACAGGCTTTGCTTCAGTTAAAAGAAAATAATACAGGTCTGTACAATGTATTTATTGGCTATGACGAAAAATTGTCGCATAATATTTACGCAGGAGCAGACTTTTTACTAATGCCATCAAGGGTTGAACCTTGTGGATTAAACCAATTATATGCCTTGCGTTACGGAACAATTCCTGTAGTGAGAAGTATTGGAGGTTTAAAAGATACTGTTGTAGATATAGACAAAATTGAGGGTTTTGGAATTAGTCATCAAGAAGTCACAGTAGCGCAAATTTATAAAGCCATTACCAGAAGTGTTGATTTATACAATAAAACAACTATCTTTAAATCAATAAGAAAGCATATTATGACCATTGATCATTCATGGGATGTTTCTGCAAAAGCATATATTAATGTATACCAATCTTTAAAAAAATAACTATGATTAATAATAAAGTGTTATCTATAATTTTAGGAGGAGGACAAGGATCCAGATTATATCCATTAACTGCAACTAGATCTAAACCTGCAGTACCTATTGCTGGAAAGTATAGATTGGTAGATATTCCTATTTCTAATTGTATAAACTCAGACATCAAACGCATGTTTGTATTAACACAGTTTAACTCGGCATCCTTAAATCGTCATATTAAAAACACCTATCATTTTAGTTTTTTTAGTTCGGCTTTTGTAGATGTTTTAGCAGCCGAGCAAACACCAGGTAACGAAGGTTGGTTTCAGGGTACCGCAGATGCGGTTAGACAAAGCATGCATCATTTTTTAAGTCATGATTTTGAGTATGCCTTAATCTTGTCTGGAGACCAATTGTATCAAATGGATTTTAACGAGATGATTGATGCACACATTAAAGCTAAAGCAAAAATATCTATAGCAACTATTCCTGTAAATGCTAAGGATGCAACGTCATTTGGGATTTTAAAAACAGATGATAAAAACGTAATTACTTCTTTTATAGAAAAGCCTGATGCATCATTGCTACCAGAATGGACATCAACCGTTAGTCCAGAAATGGAAAGTCAAGGTAAAAACCACCTAGCATCAATGGGAATCTATATTTTTAATAGAGATTTATTGGTAGAGCTAATGAGTAATCCAGATACAAATGACTTTGGAAAGGAAATCATTCCGCAATCCATTGCAAATCATAAAACACTTAGTTATCAATTTGAAGGGTATTGGACAGATATAGGAAACATAGATTCATTTTTTGAAGCTAACTTAGGCTTGACGGATGATATACCTAAATTTAATTTATACGATAAAGATCAAAGCGTCTATACACGTGCTAGGATATTACCAACATCTAAAATATCCGGAACCGCTTTAGATAGAACAGTTATTGCAGAAGGTTGTATTGTGCATGCTGCTAAAATTGAAAAATCAGTCATTGGTATTAGATCAAGAATAGGTAAAGAAACCACCATTATTAATACCTACATGATGGGTTGTGATTCCTATGAATCTTTAGAGGAGATAGAGTCTAATAAGATTAATATTTTAATGGGAATAGGAGAGCGTTGTTTTATAAAAAACACCATTATTGATAAAAATATAAGAATAGGAGATGATGTTAGAATTAATGGCGGAAAGCATTTAGAAAATAAAGAAACGGATACCTATGTTATTAAAGATGGTATTGTTGTTATTAAAAAAGGAGCAGTAATACCTAATGGATTTGTAATATAGCTTATGGCAGAAGTCACTGTGTTTAGTCTCTTTACGGACTTTGATATTAATCTTTTTAAAGCTGGAAAACATTATCGATTATACGAGAAATTTGGATCTCATATAACTACGGTTAATAATGTTGAAGGCACCTATTTTGCTGTTTGGGCACCAAGTGCGACACAAGTGTCTGTAGTAGGTGACTTTAATGCATGGACAGAAGGTGACCACCTTTTAAATGTAAGATGGGATAAAAGCGGAATCTGGGAAGGGTTTATACCAAACATTGGTAAAGGCAGTTTGTACAAGTATAAAATACAAAATAGTACTAATGGTAGCGTGACAGAAAAAGCAGATCCTTATGCTAGACGTTGCGAACATAATCCAAGTACAGCCTCTATAGTTTGGGAAGATAATTATACTTGGAAAGATAAAAAATGGATGGCCTCCAGAAAGCAAAAAAATGCTTTAGATGCGCCTTATTCTGTTTACGAAGTACATTTAGGATCTTGGAAAAAGCAGGTTGAAGATAATCGCTTTTTATCATATGTAGAGTTGGCAGACGACCTAGTAAATTACGTCAAGGAAATGAATTTTACGCACGTCGAGCTGATGCCAATAATGGAATTTCCGTACGATCCAAGTTGGGGTTATCAAATCACAGGATATTTTGCACCAACATCACGATTTGGTTATCCAGAAGAGTTTAAACTTTTGGTAGACACATTACACCAAAATGATATCGGAATTATACTGGATTGGGTACCTTCTCATTTTCCAGAAGATGCACATGGATTAGGACTATTTGATGGCTCATGTTTGTATGAGCATCCTGATAAGCGCAAAGGGTATCATCAGGATTGGAAAAGCTTAATATTTAATTATGGTCGTAACGAGGTTAAATCATTTTTAATAAGCAATGCTTTATTTTGGTTAGATCAATACCATGCAGATGGTTTACGTGTGGATGCTGTAGCGTCTATGCTATTTTTGGATTATAGTAGAGAAGATGGTGAGTGGGAACCTAATATCCATGGAGGAAGAGAAAACTTAGAAGCCATAGCTTTTATACAAGATTTAAATAAAGCAATTTACGGAAACTATCCTGATGTACAGTCTATTGCAGAAGAGTCTACTGCGTTTCCAGGAGTCTCAAAACCTGTGTTTTTAGATGGTTTGGGATTTGGAATGAAATGGATGATGGGTTGGATGCATGATACCTTACAATATTTTTCAAAAGAACCAATTTATAGAAAACACCATCAAAATGATATTACCTTTTCATTAACCTACGCATTTACAGAAAACTTTATGCTGCCTTTAAGTCATGATGAAGTGGTGTATGGTAAAAAATCTATTTTAGGAAGAATGCCAGGAGATGAGTGGCAACGTTTTGCTAATGTTAGATTGTTATACAGTTATATGTTTGCTCATCCAGGTACAAAATTATTGTTTCAAGGTGCAGAAATAGGTCAAAGTGAAGAATGGAATTTTGAAACTAGTCTTGATTGGCATGTATTGGATTATCCATCGCATAAAGGGTTAAATCAGTTTATAAAAGAGCTTAATACGTTTTATAAAACAGAACCAGCACTTTATCAAAAACAATTTTCAAGTGATGGTTTTGAGTGGATTGATTACGGAGATTCAGAACATTCTGTAATAGTGTTTATGCGTAAAGGAAATAAGCCTAAAGACAATATTATTGTAACTTGTAATATGACACCAGTACCTCTAAATAATTACAGAATTGGACTACCTAAAAAAGGACAATTAATAGAAGTATTTAATAGCGATAATAAGCAATACTTTGGAACAGGAGATTTTCAAAATAAGCCAATAGTTAGCCAATTAAAACTATGGCATTCTAGAAAAAATTCAGTTGAAATTACAATACCTCCTTTAGGTATGATAGCCTTAAAATATCAACCTTAAAAAAAGAATATTACGATTATATAATATATGTAATTCTCATTTTTACTGTTTGATAATTAAGGTTTTAATAAATTTAATTATCGAAAACGTTATAGTTAATAATTTGTAACAATATCTAATAGCAAAGCTTTTGTAACAGGTTTATTTTGCGTTTTTTTACTATAAATAATTAGGACATTCAATTATGATTGTAAATACAGAATTAGAACAAAAAGGAAACTTATTTCCTTCACAAATAATAAAATTTAAAAAAGATGTAGACACATTATATTTCTATACAGAAAATAACGTAGTGCTTCAATTAACAGTCTTAAGGGATAGTGTCCTAAGATTTAGATACACAACAACAGGAACGTTTGATAACGATTTTTCTTATGCTATAACCAAATACGCCAGTACAGGTTATAATAAGTTAGAAATTGTAGAAAATGATGAGTTTTACATTATAATCACTTCTAAATTAAGATGTGAAGTCTCTAAAAAAGATGCCAGAGTCTCTATTTATGATGCTATAACAGACGAGCTTATTAACCAAGATGAAATAGGTTTTCATTGGGAAGAAAGCTATGAGTTTGGTGGTAACATAGTTAAAATGAGTAAAACCGTTAATGAACGTGAAAGCTACTTTGGTTTAGGTGATAAGCCTGACCATTTAAATTTAAAAGGAAAACGATTTCAAAACTGGGTAACCGACTCATATGCTTTTGGTAAAGAAACAGATCCTATTTATAAAGCAATTCCATTTTTTACAGGTTTACACCATGGTAAAGCTTACGGAATCTTTTTTGATAATACCTTTAGATCGTATTTTGATTTTGGTCAAGAACGACGTAACGTAACCAGTTTTTGGGCTCAAGGAGGTGAGATGAATTACTATTTTATTTATGGTCCAAAAATGCAGGATGTTGTTGAGAATTACACAGACTTGACAGGAAAACCACATCAATTACCACCATTATGGGCTTTAGGGTTTCATCAATGTAAATGGAGTTATTATCCCGAAGCAGAGGTTAAAGCGGTAACCTCAAAATTTAGAGAGCTTCAAATACCATGTGATGCTATTTATTTAGATATAGATTATATGGATGGTTTTAGATGTTTCACTTGGAATAAAGACCACTTTCCAGATCCAAAACGCATGGTTAAAGAGTTGTTAGATGATGGCTTTAAAACCGTAGCTATTATTGATCCAGGAATTAAAATAGACAACGAATATTCAGTTTTTAAAGAAGCTTTAGACAAGGATTATTTTTGTAAACGTGCTGATGGTCCATACATGAAAGGTAAAGTGTGGCCAGGAGAATGTTATTTTCCAGACTTTACTAAACCAGAAGTTAGAGATTGGTGGTCAGGATTATTTAAAGAATTAGTTGAAGACATAGGTATACAAGGCGTTTGGAATGATATGAATGAGCCTGCTGTAATGGAAGTGCCAAATAAAACATTTCCAGATGATGTGCGTCATGATTATGATGGTAATCCGTGTAGTCACAGAAAAGCACACAATGTTTATGGTATGCAAATGGCTAGAGCCACTTATCATGGAATGAAAAAGTTTAACTATCCTAAACGCCCTTTTGTAATAACTAGAGCAGCATACTCTGGTACCCAACGATACACGTCTACTTGGACTGGAGATAATGTGGCCACTTGGGAGCATCTTTGGATAGCAAATGTACAAGCACAACGTATGGCAATGTCAGGATTTAGTTTTGCAGGAAGTGATATTGGAGGTTTTGCCGAACAGCCTCAAGGCGAATTGTTTACACGTTGGATTCAATTAGGAATTTTTCATCCATTTTGTCGTGTGCATTCTTCTGGAGATCATGGAGATCAAGAACCGTGGGCTTTTGATGAAGACGTGACAGATGTTGTTAGAAAATTTATTGAAATTAGATATCAACTTTTACCTTATTTATATACCGCTTTTTGGAACTTGGTAGAGCATGGTACACCTATATTAAAGTCTCTAGTCATGTACGATCAAGAGGATAATCAAACACATTATAGAACAGACGAGTTTGTTTATGGAGATCAAATTTTAGTTTGCCCAATACAAGAACCTAATGCTAAAGGTCGCAGAATGTACATACCTAGGGGTAGCTGGTATAACTTTTGGACCGATGAGTTAGTAGAAGGAGGAAAAGAAAAATGGGTTGATGCAGAAATAGATAGTATGCCTATTTTTATAAAAGAAGGTGCAATCATACCTAAATTTCCAGTTCAGCAATATGTAGATCAAACAATAATTGAAGAGTTATCATTAGACGTGTACTTTAAGTTAGGTAAAGAGTCGTCACAGTTATTTGATGATGCTCATGATGGTTATGATTATACTAAGGGACGTTATAGTTTCAGGACATTTAAATTAACAGGTAAGTCGCAGGAGTTAATTATTCAACAGCATAAAGAAGGAAAGTATGAAGCGACTTACAAGACTTTCAAATTAAATATTCACGCATTACCTTTTGAAATTAATGAGATTCAAATAGATAATGAAACTGTAGCTATAGATCAAATTAAAGACAACGGAATAGTGTCTATGGTTATTGATAAAAACTTTTCTGAAATTCATTTAATAGGAAAATAAATACAAGTAATATACTGTTTAAAGACTATATGTGACTTTAATCGATGTTTTGTTCGCAAATAAAAATACCGTTTGTTAAAATATGGCTAAGTTTTTGTAGATTTATAAAAAGAATAAATTATAATCAATATGAAATTAAAAAATAGCGTAGCACTTGCTTTAACATTAGTGATGGTTTTGTCATGTTCTACTAATCCATTTACTGGAAAAAAAACATTAGCTTTTGTGTCTAATGCGGAATTGTTTCCAACAGCTTTTGCGCAATATAACCAAGTGTTAACAGAAAGTAAAGTAGAAACAGGAACAACAAGAGCAGAGATGATTAAGCGTGTTGGTCAACGTATATCTGTCGCAGCAGAACGATGGTTAAATGCTAATGGACAACAAGGTTATTTAAATGATTATAAGTGGGAATACAATTTAATTGAAGAAGATGTTGTAAATGCTTGGTGTATGCCAGGAGGAAAAATTGTGTTTTATACCGGAATTTTACCAGTTGCAGAAAACGAATCTGCAATTGCTGCAATTATGGGTCATGAAGTAGCGCATGCTTTAGCAAATCACGGACAACAACGTATGAGTGCTGGAATGATACAACAAGGCTTAGGAGTTGTTGGTAATGTAGCTTTAGCAAATGACGAAAAAACTTTAGGAATCTTTAATCAATCTTATGGTATTGTTTCTAACGTAGGAGGTATGTTACCTTTTAGTAGAAGTCACGAAACTGAAGCGGATAGAATTGGTTTATATCTTACAGCTATTGCTGGTTACAATCCAGATGAAGCAGCTAATTTATGGAGACGTATGGCACAAGCAAGTGGAGGAGAAGCACCACCAGAATTTTTAAGTACGCATCCAGCAAATCAAACACGTATTGATAATTTAACAGCTTTATCTCCTTCAGCTAAAGCAGAAGCACAAAAATTTGGTGTAACTAGTTTTAGACCTTTAGGTAAATACTAGTTTTTTAAAAATATTTAATTACTTTCGAAGCTGCTCTTTATAAGAGCAGCTTTTGTATTTTTAAGCACTAACTAATTACTATTTAATGGCACATCTTAAAAAAGGAAGTAAAAAACTGCTTAATGCTTGGGCATTTTATGATTGGGCAAATTCAGTTTATACGTTAACTATAGCATCGTCAATATTTCCAATATTTTACTCAGCGCTTTTTGTCTCTCAAGTAGAAAAAACGGTTCCTGCTTTTGGAATGGTTTTTAAAAGCACAGCATTAATAACATATGTAACTGCTTTTACATTTTTAGTAGTAGCTTTTACGTCTCCTATATTATCTGGTATTGCAGACTACGTAGGTAACAAGAAAAATTTCATGAAGTTTTTCTGTTATTTAGGAGGTTTAGGTTGTATTGGTTTATACTGGTTTAGTATAGAGTCCATTCATATTAGTTTGTTGTTTTACTTTATGGGTTTAATTGGATATTGGGGAAGTTTGGTGTTTTATAATTCTTACTTACCAGATATTGCATTTCCAGAACAACAAGACAGTATAAGTGCTAAAGGTTTTAGCTTAGGGTACGTTGGAAGCGTTTTGTTATTATTAGTAAATCTTGCGATGGTAATGACACAAGAGACAGGAGAGGCTAAATTGCAAATGATGCGTTATTCTTTTGTTATGGTAGGTGTATGGTGGATTGGGTTTAGTCAATATTCATTTTATATATTACCAAAAGGAGTTAAAACAGGTGAAAAAGTAACAAGAGCGATAGTACTTAATGGTTTAAAAGAATTAAAATTAGTATGGATTCAATTAAAACAAAACTTAAGATTAAAACGCTATTTAGCAGCCTTTTTTGTATTTAGTATGGCAGTACAAACCATTATGTTAGTCGCTGTGTATTTTGGAGAAGAAGAAATTGCTTGGGGAAACTCTGATGCTAAAACACAAGGATTAATAGTTAGTATTTTAGTCATACAATTGGTCGCTATATTAGGTGCTTTTTTAACGTCAAAAGCATCCGAAAAATTCGGTAACATTAAAACACTTATAATTGTTAATGTTATATGGATGGCATTATGTTTTTATGCTTATTTTATGGTTACACCTTTTCAATTTTACATAGCAGCTGGTTGCGTAGGATTGGTAATGGGAGGCGTACAAAGTTTAGCACGATCCACATACTCTAAATTTTTACCAGAAACAGAGGATACTACATCGTATTTTAGTTTTTTTGATGTTGCAGAAAAAATTGGTATTGTTATAGGAATGGTGATTTTTGCAACTATAGATCAATTAACAGGTAGCATGCGAAATGCTATATTGTTTTTGTTTGTATTCTTTTTAGTAGGTATCTTTTTGCTGTTTAGAGTGCCAAAACAAGGTGAGTTAAATTAATTTTATTATGTTTATAATCTAAAATATTAAAAATGAAAAAAATATTACTACCATTATTATCTTTAGCTTTTGTGTTTTTAAGTTGTGAAAACGAACCATTAGAGGGTTTTGAATTAGATGCTACAGGTGGTAGCACAGGAGGCGGAAGTGTTGGAGGAGGTGAAGTTATTATAGGAGAACCTGGAGGAGAGACTACAGGAGACTATTGGCCTATGGCTGCTGGTAATAAATGGACTTATGATTATTCTGTTGATGGTGTTGCAGATGAAGATGCAATAATGGAAATTTCTAATCAAGAGGATTATTTAGGTTTTCCGTCTTATTTATATAGCTCATTTTTTCAAAATTCTACAAGTACAGATGGATCAACAACTGGAGATGTAGAGTTAAACTCGTATTCTAGTAAAAATGGTGGAGATTATCACTTTAGTGTAGCAAGTACTAATATTAATGTTGGTGGTTTTATTGAGATTTCTCAGTCAGCTTATGGATTTATAATGTTAAAAGACTATTTAAATGTAGGCGAAAGTTGGACTAATACATATACAATTACAACAACTACTGAAGTTTTGATTGAAGATTTACCAGAAGTGCCTACTACTAATTTAAACGTAATTTATACTAGCCAAATCATGGAAAAAGATAGTACTGTTGAGGTTAATGGTACAAGTTATAGTCCAGTAATTAAAGTTAAAGCGACAACTACCTACCAATTAGCAGGAACTCCTGATAGCTCTGCAGAGTATTTTTACTACTTTGCTAAAGATGTTGGGTTAATCAAATATGAAGGAAGTGTTTATGATGCAGACGATAATATTACTTCAAATGTTTTAGGAGAATTAAACGATGTTATTTTAAACTAAGATTTTTATTTAAATAAAAAAAGCCACAATTCAAGTTTTAGAATTGTGGCTTTTTTAATAGCTAAGTTTTGTATTAATTACTAATATCTCCAGATCCAGTAACCTTTTTGTCTACTTTACTTGGACTACCTTTATACTCAATATCTCCAGAGCCTGTTACTCTTGCTTTGATAGCTTCTTTAGCATAAACAACAACATCACCTGATCCAGTTACTTTAGCTTCTGTAAAGTCAGCCATTAAGCGTCCACCATGAAAATCTCCAGAGCCTGTCACACTTGCATTTAAATTAGTTGTTTGACCAGTTAATGTCAAATCTCCAGAACCTGTGACATTTGCATCAACATTAGTTGATTGTATATCTAAAGTAATATCTCCAGAACCTGATACTTTAGCTTCAAAATTTTTAGAAACTATGGTTGCATTAGACGTAACATCACCAGATCCTGAAAGTGATACTTTGTCAATATCTCTAAACGGAATGGTAATCTTGATAGTTTTATTTCCGCTAGGTTTTAAATTAATGTTATTTTCTGTTTTAACTATTAACCCGTTGCCTTCAACTTCGGTTAAAATATAATCTAAAAGGTTTTCTTCCCCTTCAATAGTAATTGTACCTTCTTCGCCTTCAACTAATTCAAATTCCATCCAACCAGCAAGTCTAATTGCATCATAGTCTGATGTTGTTCTAGTTATTGTAGTAAGGTTTCCGTTTCCTTTAATTGTTTTTCCTTTTCCCCATTGCGCATTACAAGATGTAAATACTAAAAGTGTTAAGGTTAATGCTAATGTTTGTTTTAATGCTTTCATGATGATTGATTTTGTTAAATTATTATTTTTTATCAAAGGTTACGCTTCCGTACTCTGAGTTTATTTTTATTAGGTTTCCTGAGTTACTCTTATTGTGATATCCAGAATAGTATTTATCAGAATGTTTGATGCTTTTGTTATTAATCTCAAAGTCATCTTCGCCATTCAAACTTCCGTATTCTAATTTTATATCAAAATCAAAAGCGTATTCTGTATCAATACCTATTTTTATACCCACATAATCAGATTCAATATTAACATCTCCTGCATTTTTAGTCATTTTACCTATTTTAATGGAGCCATAATCCGCATTTAAAGTTACATTTTTATACACATCACCCAAAACAACCGTTAAGTAGTTTCCGTTACCAGAGATGCTATTTAGTTTGTTGACACGTAAACTTCCATAATCACAGTTATATGTTATGTTTTCTGCAATTTCTACCAACGATTTTGTGTAATCTGCAACAATGGTTAAGTCTTTAGTTTTTGCAACTGTAAACCCGCTATAGTCAGCATTAATTTTTCCGCTTTTTATGTATTCAAAGTAACTGTTATTAGTATAGTCAAAATTGATAATATTATTATCAGCTAATAATTCTTTAGTTGTAATTTTTCCGTAATCACAGCTTAATTCTGCACGTCCTTCAAGAGTCCCTAAAGTAATATTTCCGTAATCGTTACTTAAATTAACATGGTTAGTTATTGGCATTTTAACAACGTAATTTATTTTCATATTAACGTCATCATTATTTGACCAATTCCACCATGAGGATTTCTTTTTTGCCAATAAGGGTTTCGGCAGACACAAAGTTGGATGTTCCTGAAAACTCAACATCAATTTCATCTAATCTTGATTGTACTTCATCCAAGTCATTACCGTTGGTAGTTATTTTGACTTCAATAGCAATAGTATTACCTGTCCAAGTTACAATATCCAAGTTACCATATTTATTATCTATTTTTAAGGTTGCGTTTTTGGTAACAGTATATTCTTTTTTCAATGTTTTTTGCTTAGTATGCTTACCATCTAAATCACCATTATTAGATAGGGAAGCTATAGGTATTAAAAGGCAAAGGGTTAATTTATATAGTAGTTTCATAATTGTTTTGTTTTAATGTTTTAAGCGCTTCAATTTGTAAAAGTGTGCTTTGTAACACGTCTATTCTGTTTTGAAAGTTGGTAATCATCGCATAAATGACACGTTGGTCCTCGCCACTTTCTGTTAGGTTTAATTTTAAGTTTTTGTATTCTAATTCAAGCCTATCTAACCTTAATAAAGCATCATTTACTAGGTTTTGTGTCTCAGGGCTTTTTTCTGTTTTAAGTTTGTTTAACTCAAAAGCAATAGTGTTAGAAAAAAAGTTTTGCGTTTCTGCTAATTCTGGAGAGATACTGGCTAAATCCTTTTGGGTAGTATCTGGTTTAATATTAAGTGCAATACTTAAAATTAACACAACAGATGCTGCTACTGCCAATAAAGGCTTCCAATAATTAGTTTTACGACTAGCTACTTTAGTTTCTGTTTTATTTAGTTTGTCAATAAAACGCTGTTGATGTCCTAAATTAGGTACTTCAATGTCAAATTGATTATCTAAATTTTCAAATAATTGTTCTATATTATCTTTCATCACAATTAATTTAATTGTTCTAATTTTTTTCTTAAACTCTCTTTTGCTCTAGAGACTGTTGTTCTGCAATTAGCATAACTAATTTGCATGACTTCACTAATTTCTTCGTAATCATAACCCTCAATAAGATTTAAGGTTAATGCAATTCTGTAATTAGATTTTAGAGTATTTAAAGTGTCTAAAATTTGTTTTGCTTTAACAGAAGTAAACTCGGTTGTTGTATCAACGCCTTGATGGTCTTCAATTTTATATAATACATCGTCCAGAGCTACGTCTTCATTTTTTTTATTTTTATTAAAAGCATGTATACTATTATTAACAACAATACGTTTTAACCAAGCACTAAATGTGCTTATTTCTTTAAGTGTGTTCAGCTTAGTAAATGCAGTCAAAAATGATTCTTGCATAATGTCTTCAGCTTCAAAACTATTATTCACAATTCTAAATGACGTATTATACATTGCCTTGTAATACCTGTTGTAAATCTCCAATTGTGCTAATTGGTTACCAGATAGGCAAAGCATTATAAGCGCTTCAATATTGTGTTTGGTTAGTGTCAAAAAATGGTTTGTTTTATATAAAGAGGAAAGTTAAAACACTTTGTTACACTTTTTGAAAAAAAATATTTTTATTTTTTATTATTGATTATAACAAGATAGTATTAAACTTTTTGCGATTTAGAGTAGCATCTTAAAGTATGGCACATTAATTGAAATTTTATAATTGAAAATATGCTGTTACTTACGGTTAACTATAAGTTTATCAATGTAATAGTAAAAGTTTAATTTGTAATTTTAAAACATAATAGCTTAAATGAAACGATTACAGTGACATTTTGGCTTACATATATCTATGAAAAAATCTAACTTTATATCGCTTGACAGTTTGTCATTACAAGATTTTGATGAAAATTCAGAATTAATCCCTTTAATGACGCCAGAAGATGAAGAAAAAATAGCAAAAGAGGAATTGCCAGAAACACTTCCAATTTTGTCATTACGTAACACAGTATTGTTTCCAGGTGTTGTAATACCTATTACTGCAGGACGTGATAAATCTATTAAATTAATTAACGACGCTAATAAAGGCGGTAAGGTCATTGGTGTTGTTTCTCAAATAGATGAAGATGTAGAAGACCCTAAGGCAGAGGATTTACATCAAATTGGTACTGTAGCTAGAATTTTAAAAGTTTTAAAAATGCCTGATGGTAACACAACAGTTATTATACAAGGTAAAAAACGTTTTGAGATTGATACTGTTATAACAGAAGAACCTTACATTAAAGCGACTGTTAAGGAAGTACCACAAGCAAAACCTGCAGCAAAAAACAAAGAGTTTGCAGCAATTATTGAGTCTATTAAAGAGTTAGCTGTACAAATCATTAAGGATAGTCCAAATATACCAACAGAGGCGACGTTTGCTATTAAAAATATAGAAAGTGATTCGTTTTTAATCAATTTTGTATCGTCTAACATGAATTTGGATGTAGATGAAAAACAGGCGCTTCTAGAAATGAATCACCTGAAGGATCGTGCTCTAGAAACATTACGTTATATGAACGTCGAGTTTCAAAAGCTAGAACTTAAAAATGACATCCAATCTAAAGTTCAAAGTGATTTAAATCAACAACAACGTGAGTACTTTTTAAATCAGCAACTAAAAACGATTCAGGAAGAGCTTGGTGGTGGTAATGCTGAGGAGATTGAAGACATGAAAAAGCGTGCTAAATCTAAAAAATGGGATGAGAAAGTCGGAAAACATTTTGATAAAGAGTTAGCCAAAATGCAACGTATGAATCCTCAGGTTGCTGAGTATTCTATACAACGCAATTATTTGGACCTATTTTTAGATTTACCATGGAGTAAGTTTAGTAAAGATAAATTTGATTTAAAGCGTGCCGAAAAAATATTAAATCGTGATCATTATGGTTTAGATGATGTTAAACAACGTATCATCGAGCATTTAGCAGTGTTAAAATTACGTAATGACATGAAGTCGCCAATCTTATGTTTATATGGACCTCCAGGAGTTGGTAAAACATCATTGGGTAAATCTGTAGCAGAAGCATTAGGTCGCGAATATGTACGTATGAGTTTAGGTGGTTTGCGTGACGAAGCAGAAATACGTGGACATCGTAAAACTTATATTGGAGCTATGCCAGGACGAATTTTGCAAAGTCTTAAAAAAGCAGGTACCTCTAATCCAGTTTTTGTACTAGACGAAATTGATAAATTATCCAACTCTCATCAAGGAGATCCGTCTTCTGCATTATTAGAAGTTTTAGATCCAGAACAAAATGCCGAGTTCCATGATAACTTCTTAGAGATGGGTTACGACTTATCTAAAGTTATGTTTATAGCAACTACTAATAGTTTAAATACTATTCAGCCTGCTTTAAGAGACCGTATGGAAATTATTAATGTTACAGGTTATACAATTGAGGAAAAGGTAGAAATCGCTAAAAGACACCTGTTACCAAAACAATTAAAGGAACACGGTTTAGAAGATAAACACATTAAAATAGGTAAACCGCAACTAGAAAAAATAGTAGAAGGTTATACTAGAGAATCTGGTGTACGTGGTTTAGAAAAGCAAATTGCAAAAATGGTGCGTTATGCAGCTAAAAATATTGCAATGGAAGAAGAATATAATATCAAGATTTCTAACGACGATATAGTAGAAATATTAGGTGGTCCAAAATTAGAACGTGATAAATACGAAAACAATAATGTTGCTGGTGTTGTTACAGGTTTAGCTTGGACAAGAGTTGGTGGAGATATTTTATTTATTGAATCTATTTTATCTAAAGGAAAAGGCGCATTAAATATTACCGGAAACTTAGGTAAAGTAATGAAGGAATCGTCTACCATTGCTATGGAGTTTATTAAGGCTCACGCTGAAGAGTTAAATATAAACCCAGAGGTATTTGAAAAATATAATGTGCACATCCACGTGCCAGAAGGAGCAACACCTAAAGATGGACCAAGTGCAGGAGTTACTATGTTAACTTCATTAGTCTCTTTATTTACACAACGTAAAGTAAAGAAAAGTTTAGCAATGACTGGTGAGATTACATTACGTGGTAAAGTATTGCCAGTTGGAGGTATTAAAGAAAAAATACTAGCTGCTAAGCGTGCAAGAATAAAAGAGATTTTACTATGTGAAGACAATAGAAGAGATATAGAAGAAATTAAACCAGAATATTTAAAAGGTCTAACGTTTCACTATGTGTCAGATATGTTGGATGTTATTAAAATTGCAGTGACAAGCCAAAAGGTAAGTAATGCTAAAAAGTTATAAGACATCAAGTCTTTTTAAAAGGTTGTTCTTTATTGTAGTTATACTAAATTCAGCAATAGCTTTAGCTCAAGATCAAAACTTGGTTAATGTTATTCTAGATGGTAAACCTGCAGTTTTAAACACCAAAACTGGAATCACCAAGTTTGTTGACAATAATTCAGTCACTAATCAAGAGGTAGTAAATGGTGAAACAGATTTAATAACAACCCATATTGTAGAACAAGGAGATACGCTATACGCCATATCTAATAAATATGGCGTAAGTATTTCACATATTAAAGCAATTAATAACTTAAGTACTAACCTGATTTCAATAAATCAAAGGTTAAAAATAGGTTATGCTAATTCAGCTAAAGTAAAAGTTAGTAATTTGTGGATTGTAAAAAAAGGCGATACATTGTATAGTATTTCTAAAAAAACAGGAGTGCCAATTTCAAAAATTCAAAGCCTTAATAATATAAAGGATAACATAATAATTGTAGGAAAAACACTATTTTTAAGATAGTTTGAATCAATAGTTTATATTTGTTAAAATTAATTTAATTTATAATGAAAAAACTACTATTTATTCTAACCATATTAACTGTTACTATTGGTTTTTCTCAAGACATTGAAGAAGAGTTTTTACCTATAGAAGTAGAAGGTAAGGAAGCCTTTATGTCTACTAAGACAGGTGAGTATGTATTTAGATCACATGCAGACACAAATCCTGAAGAATTGACAACGACTTCCAGTGGTGTTGTTTATAACGATATTTCCTATCATACAGTTGTAAAAGGAGAGACATTATCTGCAATTTCTAAAAAGCACAATTTAAGTGTAGATCAAATTGTAAATGATAATAAGTTAGCAAATAATGCTTTAAGCTTAGGGCAAAAGGTTAAAATTGTAAAACGTATTTTAGTACCATCTAGTAGTCCAGTAATAAGTTATGTAGGCGAAGAGCGAATAATAGCTAGATTGCCAGTAGGAGAATCTCCTGCAACATTACCACCACCTCCAGTACCAACACAAACCAATAAAGTAGCAATGCCTGCTCCAAAAAATACCAGCTATTCTAAGCCTAACATAGTACCTTTAGTTGTGGAAGAAGATGTGATAATACAAGAAGAAGATTCTGCTGAAGTAATTGCAGCAAAAAAACAATTAGAAGAAGCTAAAAAACAATTAGAGTTAGCTAGACAAAAAGCTATTTTAAAAGAAGAGGCTAACGTTAAATTAGAAGAAACTAAATCGGTTTTTAAAGAAGAAGAGCTTGTTACTGAAAATGAAAACACTAAACTTGAAACAGAGGAAGTTGTTTTGGAAGATAAAGTAGAGGCAACCATTGAAACCGAAGTGTTAGATAATAACACTTTAAATAATACTGAAGAAGCTGATAAAACACCTGAATATCATGTTGTTGTAAAAGGAGATAACTTATACAATTTATCTAAAAGGTATAATACAACGGTTGAAAAATTAAGTAAGTTAAATGATATTCAATTCAACAATTTAAAGATTGGACAAAAGTTGAAATTGAAGTAAAAAAATAAATCTACAATAACTACGTTTTAATGTAGATTTATTTACTTTGCAAACTATGTTTAAGAAAAAGATTGTCCCACTTTTAATTTTATTTTCTAGTACTATTTGCTTTGCGCAATTAGGTGGACAATCAACATATCAATTTTTAAATTTAGTCTCATCACCACGTCAAGCAGCATTAGGAGGAAAGGTCTTAACTAATATAGATTACGACGTTACTCAAGGTTTGTACAATCCAAGTGCAATTAATCCAGAAATGGATAATCAATTTTCTTTAAATTTTAGTAACTATTTGGGTGGTATTACTTATGGTACTGCTGCTTATGCTTATACTTGGGACAGACGCACACAAACATTACATGCAGGAATGACCTATATTAATTATGGTGATTTTGATGGTTATGATGAAAATGGAGTTGCAACAGGTACTTTTACTGGTACAGAAGCAGCTTTATCGTTAGGATACGCTTTACAAATAGGATATTCAGATTTTTATTTTGGCGGAAACTTAAAGTTTATCACTTCAAGTTTAGAACAATACAGCTCTTTTGGTATTGCTACAGATTTAGGTTTAATGTATGTTGACGAAAAATTAGAGTTTCAAGCAGCTTTAGTAGTAAGAAATTTAGGTACACAAATCACAACTTACGCAGGACAACGCGAAAGTTTGCCATTAGATATTACATTAGGATTGTCTCAGACGTTAGAAAATGTCCCATTGCGTTGGCACTTAACTTTTGAAAACTTGCAACAGTGGCCAATTGGAGAATCTAATCCAGCTAGAGTCACTACAGATTTAGAAGGTAATCAAACACAAGAAAAAGTAGGGTTTATTAATAATGTAATGCGTCACACTATTATAGGAGCCGAGTTATTTCCTGATAAAGGCTTTAATATAAGATTAGGTTATAATTTTAGACGTGCAGAGGAGCTTAGAATTGTAGACCAACGTAATTTTTCTGGATTGTCTGCAGGTTTTGGTCTTAAAATTAATAAGTTACGTTTTAGTTATACACATGCTAAATATACAGCAGCAAGTAACGCAAATTTCTTTGGGTTAAATATAGATTTACAGTAAGTCTAAATAATAAGTTTTTCTAGGCTGTAACTATAAATCATTACATTAATCATCTTTAAATGTTCAAAAATTAATCGTTATTTTTGAATTCTAAAAATAAAAATAAGTGCAAAAAATCACCATAGCAATAGACGGTTTTTCATCAACAGGTAAAAGTACAGTAGCTAAGCAATTGGCAAAACATTTAGGTTATGTGTATGTAGATACAGGAGCTATGTATAGAGCAGTAACTTTATTTACCATGCAAAATGGATGGATTGATAAAAATCATTTTGACGTCTTAAGTCTAGTTTCTAATTTGGATAAAGTAACTATAAGTTTTAAGTTTAATTCAGAATTAGGTTTTGCAGAGGTATATTTAAATGGTGTAAATATCGAGCGTGAAATTAGAACATTAGAAGTCTCTAGTTTTGTTAGTCAAGTATCTACTATTCCAGAAGTAAGATATCAGTTAGTTAAGCAGCAACAAAAAATGGGTAAGGATAAAGGTGTTGTTATGGATGGTCGCGATATTGGTACAGTTGTGTTTCCGTATGCAGAGTTAAAATTATTTATGACAGCATCTGCGGATAAACGTGCAACAAGACGTTATAACGAGTTAATTAATAGAGGAGACGATGTACAATATAACGACGTATTACGTAATGTGCAAGAGCGTGATTATATAGATTCTAATAGAGAGGATTCACCTTTAGTTAAAGCAGATGATGCTATAGAAATTGACAACTCTGATTTATCGTTAACAGAGCAATTTGACACGATATTAAATTTAGTTACGCAAACACTAGATAAATTAAAATAGAATCTTAAATTTTAATCATAAAAAAAGCGAATTGTTAGCTTTCGCTGAAACAATTCGCTTACATAGTTTGCTATTAAACTCCTACAAATTTGGAATTTTTAACTCTTGATCTGGGTGGATTACATCAGGATTATTTAATATATCCTTGTTAGCTTCAAAAATAGCAGTATACTTTCCTGCATTACCATAATAATGTTTAGCAATTTTTCCTAAAGTATCACCACCTTTTACAGTGTGTCTTGCGTAAACAGACTCGTCAGCAACTTCAATATTTGCTAAAATGTCAGTAGGACTATCTCCACCAGCAGCTTTAATAGCGTCCCACATTAGATTTTTTTCATATTGTGTAGCAGCAGTTCCTTTAACTTTTAATACACCATTCTCCTCAGTAACGTTCTCCGTTAGCGATGTTTAATTTTTCTCCTAAATCAAGTACACTTTGATATTTTGCTTTTACAGCCATAATTAATTTGTTTTTAAATGTTATTCTTTCTTAAAGATAGTAATTATATTAAGACATTTCTTAAGGAAAATAGTATTTCAAATTTTCTTAGTTAAAGTGTTTAAAATATCCGATAAAGTGAAATTTTTAATAAAAAATTATATTTTATAGAGTATTGATAGTCAGCTAATTATTATTTTTATAATAGTATTTGGCAATATTGTCAAAAAGTAGTATTTTTGCACACCTTTTTAGCGCACTCAAGAAAGATGAAAAGGAATCAAACAATTTTATTTATAACACTTCTGTGTGTTAGCGCCTAAATCTTCTAAACATAACAGAATACAAAACATAGTGTATTTATATTTCAGCGAAAGCGAAACATACACTATTAAAATTTTTTAAATGGCTGAAAAAGCAAAACAAGCGGAAGTAGAAGCTCAAGTAGCAGACACAAAAAATGCTCCAGTAGTATCTGAAGCACAAGCAAACCCTGAAAAATTCTTAGCAGATTTTAACTGGCACAACTACCAAGAAGGTATTGATGAAGTTGAAGATTCTCAATTAAAAGAATTTGAAAAATTAGTATCAGAAAATTTCGTTGATACTTTAGATGATGAAGTTGTTGAAGGAACAGTAGTACACATGACAGATCGTGATGCTATTATTGACATTAACGCTAAGTCTGAAGGAGTTATTTCTTTAAACGAATTTAGATACAACCCAGACTTAAAAGTAGGAGACAAAGTAGAAGTATTAATTGATGTACGTGAAGACGCAACAGGACAATTAGTATTATCTCACAGAAAAGCTCGTGTTATTAAGGCTTGGGATAGAGTAATCAAAGCTAACGAAACTGGTGAAATTGTTAACGGTTTTGTTAAATGTCGTACTAAAGGTGGTATGATTGTAGATGTTTTTGGTATCGAAGCATTCTTACCAGGATCTCAAATTGACGTTAAGCCAATTAGAGATTACGATCAGTACGTAAACAAAACTATGGAATTTAAAGTTGTTAAAATCAACCACGAATTTAAAAACGTAGTAGTTTCTCATAAAGCTTTAATCGAAGCTGATATTGAAGAGCAGAAGAAAGAAATCATTGGTCAACTAGAAAAAGGACAAGTATTAGAAGGTGTTGTTAAAAACATTACTTCTTATGGTGTGTTTATTGATCTTGGTGGTGTTGATGGTTTAGTTCACATTACAGATTTATCTTGGTCTCGTATCAACCATCCAAATGAGATTGTTGAGTTAGATCAAAAATTAAATGTTGTAATCTTAGACTTTGATGAAGATAAGTCTAGAATCCAATTAGGTCTTAAGCAATTATCTAAACACCCATGGGATGCTTTAGGAGAAAATGTTGCTGTAGGTGATAAAGTTAAAGGTAAAGTTGTTGTAATCGCTGATTATGGTGCATTTATCGAAGTTGCAGAAGGTGTTGAAGGTTTAGTACACGTGTCAGAAATGTCATGGTCTACACACTTACGTTCTGCTAACGACTTTGTAAAAGTTGGAGACGAAATTGATGCGGTTATCTTAACTTTAGATAGAGAAGATCGTAAAATGTCATTAGGTATCAAGCAATTATCTGTAGATCCTTGGACTGACATTACAACTAAATACCCAGTAGCATCTAAGCATACAGGTATTGTACGTAACTTTACTAACTTTGGAGTTTTTGTTGAATTAGAAGAAGGTATTGATGGATTAATTTACATCTCTGACTTATCTTGGACTAAGAAAATCAAACACCCATCTGAGTTCTGTAACGTAGGAGACAAATTAGATGTAGTAGTATTAGAGTTAGATGTTGAAGGACGTAAATTATCTTTAGGTCATAAACAAACAACTGAGAATCCTTGGGATAAATACGAAACTGAATTTGCTTTAGATACAACTCATACTGCAGAAATTGCTGATGTTGTAGATAAAGGAGCTACAATTGAATTTAACGAAGATATCGTTGCTTTTGTACCATCTCGTCACCTTGAAAAAGAAGACGGTAAGATGTTGAAAAAAGGTGATACTGCTGAATTTAAAATCATTGAATTTAATAAAGAATTCAAACGTGTTGTAGCATCTCATACTGCTATCTTTAAAGCTGAAGAAATGGCTAACGTAAAAGCTGCTGTTAAGAAAGCTGCTGATCAAGCTGCCGAGTCTAAACCAACTTTAGGTGATGCAAACGAAGCTTTACAAGCATTAAAAGATAAAATGGACGGGAAAAAATAATTTCCTCTTTTTATTATAAATTTAAAAGCCTCTCAGAAATGAGAGGCTTTTTTTATTGTATCAATTCTAACATCTACTTTAGTAATATTATAATTTATAGGCTTAAGTATGGACTTTTAATATCAATATATACTACTTAATTATATGGTTTTATTAGTTATTATCTACAACGACAGTAACTATGTATAGCTAATATGATGCTACATTAAGTATAGCTACAGAGGAGGTTAAAGAGTATTAAATTATTAATAAACCAAACCATTTACAGATAGTAACAGATAAAGATTTTGAATCTTATCAAATATATAGTTTAGACGGTAAGCAGGTAAAAACAGTTAATAGTCTAGATCAACTAGATATTTCTACATTCAATACAGGAGTATATGTTTTACTGTTGGAGGATGATACTTCAAAATATCATCACAAATTTATAAAAAGTTAGAGGCTATATATTTTAAATTTATAAAAGGAGTTTTAGAAATAAGACTCCTTTTTTATGCTAAAACAAAAAACAACTTTCTTGTTATCATAATTTACTTTACATTTGTTTACCAAACCCGTTTGGAACACTATGAGTCAAAAAGTGCTACTTAATGCAACAGAAGTCAACATCATCTTACATAGATTGGCTTGCCAACTCATTGAAAAACATAACGATTTTTCTAATACTGTATTAATAGGTATTCAGCCTAGAGGTAAATATCTTGCAAATAGGATAGCTTCTTTATTAAAAGAAGAATATAAAATCAAAAATCTGCAATTAGGTCATTTGGATATTACATTTTATAGAGATGATTTTAGAAGAAGTGATAAACCTTTGGAAGCAAGTACCACAGAAATTAATGTACAAGTAGAGGATAAAAAAATTGTGTTTATTGATGATGTATTATACACAGGTCGTAGTATTAGATCAGCTTTAACAGCAATACAATCGTTTGGTAGACCTAAAGAGATTGAATTGCTAACACTTATTGATAGACGTTTTAGCAGACACTTACCAATACAACCAGATTACAGAGGTAGACAGGTAGATGCCATTAATAATGAAAAAGTCAAAGTTAATTGGGTTGAAAATGAAGGAGAAGACACAGTATATCTAATAAATAATTAAAGTTATGAGCGAATTAAGTGTCAATCACTTATTAGGAATTAAATATCTTAACAAACAAGATATTGAGCTTATTTTTAAAACAGCAGACCACTTTAAAGAAGTGATTAATCGTCCGATTAAAAAAGTACCTTCGCTTCGTGATATTACAATAGCCAATTTATTTTTTGAAAATTCTACAAGAACTAAATTGTCTTTTGAGTTAGCTGAAAAACGTTTATCTGCAGATGTAATAAATTTTTCAGCCTCGCAATCCTCTGTCAAAAAAGGAGAAACATTAATAGATACTGTAAACAACATATTATCCATGAAAGTGGATATGGTAGTTATGCGTCATCCTAATCCAGGAGCAGGCGTTTTTTTATCTAAACACGTTAATGCAAGTATCATAAATGCAGGAGATGGAGCGCATGAGCATCCTACACAAGCCTTATTAGATAGTTATTCTATTAGAGAGCGATTGGGTAGTGTAAAAGGTAAAAACGTCGTTATAGTTGGAGACATATTGCACAGTCGTGTGGCATTATCTAATATTTACGCTTTAAAACTGCAAGGTGCCAATGTGATGGTGTGTGGTCCTAAAACATTACTACCAAAGCATATTGATAAGTTAGGTGTAAAAGTAGAGACAGATTTGCGCAAAGCTCTTAATTGGTGTGATGTAGCCAATATGTTACGTGTACAAAACGAAAGAATGGATATTAGTTATTTTCCATCTACTAGAGAGTATACACAGCAATTTGGTGTCAACAAAGCATTATTGGATAGCTTAGATAAAGAGATAACTATTATGCATCCTGGACCAATAAATCGAGGAGTGGAGATTACCAGCGACGTTGCAGACTCAAAACAAGCCATAATTTTAGATCAAGTGCAAAACGGAGTTGCTGTTAGAATGGCAGTAATATACCTTTTAGCATCCAAAATAAAACAATAGTTATGATTATAGATCAAAATGAAAATTTAACTATTATAACCCAAGAAAATGCTTCGGTTATTGAATTAGTAAAAAAAATAGAAACCCTTTATCCAAAATTTAAAAACAATAATTTAATTATTAATTTAAATACTATCAAACCAATTTCTTTAGAAGAAATTATCGAGTTTTTAAGATTATCCAATCAACATCGTGCTGCAAAACATTCTTTTGTAATCGTAAACGAAGGTATCAATACTGACAAAACTCCAGAAGAAATTGTCATTGTACCTACATTGCAAGAAGCTAAAGATATTATTGAAATGGAAGATATGGAACGCGATTTAGGGTTCTAATACGTGTGTTTTTCACTTTACTAAAAGTAATAAACTACCAATCAATAATTAAACACAATGAAATTAAATATCTTAGGTTGCTATAGTGCAACACCACGTACTTTTACCAATCCAACCTCTCAAGTTTTAGAAATAAACAATCATCTTTTTATGATAGATTGCGGAGAAGGTACACAAGTGCAGTTACGTAGGCATAAGATTAAATTTAATAGGATTAAGCATATTTTTATTTCGCATTTACATGGCGATCATTTTTTTGGTTTGGTTGGATTAATTTCAACCTTTAGACTTTTAGGACGCGAAGCAGACTTGCATATACACGCACCAAAAGGCTTAAAGGAAGTTATTACACTTCAAATGAAATTAGCCAACTCATGGACTAATTACAATCTTTATTTTCATGAATTAAATAGCAAGTCCTCTGAGTTAATTTTTGAAGATGACAAGGTCGAAGTTCGTACAATTCCGTTAGATCATCGTGTTTATACTAATGGATTTCTTTTTAAAGAAAAAGCAGGAGATCGTAAATTAGATATGAATGCAGTATTAAATAATAATATTGATATTGCCTATTACAGAAAGTTGAAACAAGGCTTTGATGTTGTTAACGAAGATGGACTGTTAATTAAAAACGAAACTGTTACACTGCCTCCAAATAAAGCTAAAAGTTATGCATTTTGCAGTGATACAGCCTACAACGAAGCAATTATACCTATAATTGATAAGGTGGATGTGCTATACCACGAGTCCACTTTTTTAGATCAACATTTAAAGTTAGCTAAACCTACAAAGCACAGCACAGCAAAACAAGCAGCTAGTATCGCTAAACAAGCTAATGTTGGTCAATTAATACTAGGACATTACTCCACCAGGTACGAGGACTTAAATCAATTTAAAATAGAAGCTCAAACCATCTTTGATAATGTCATGTTAGGAGATGATGGTAAAGTTTTTGAATTTTAAAACTGGCTTTACTACTTTGTTTTAAACTTTTAAACATGTACTTAATTTTTAAATGTTTTGACATATTAAAAAATAAGTTGATGTCTTTACAGGCTTAAAAAATAATTTAAATCTCTTAAATTTACAGTAAAAATTCAATTATGGAAAAAGACTTAAGTAATTATAGAAAATCTTATGAAAAAGGCGCTTTGTTGCTAGAAGAAACTCCAGAAAATCCGATTGAGCTTTTTAGATCTTGGTTTAATGAAGTCGATAATTTTTTTCCACAAGATGAAACTAATGCCATGACTATATCTACCATTGGTACAGACGGTTTTCCTAAAAATAGAGTAGTGTTACTTAAAAAATTTACTTATGAAGGTTTTATATTTTATACAAACTATGAGAGTGAAAAAGGTAAAGCTATCCAACATAACCCTAATGTTTGTCTTTCATTTTTTTGGCATGGAGCAGAACGTCAAATTATAATTAAAGGTCAAACAGAAAAAATTGCTGCAAATTTAAGTGACGGTTATTTTGAGTCACGACCAAGAGGAAGTCAATTAGGAGCAATAGTATCTAAACAAAGTAGTGTAGTGGCTAGTAGGCAAGTGCTAGAGGATGATTTAAAAAGATTAGAGGAAGAATATCAAAATAAAGACATACAACGACCTGAATATTGGGGAGGTTATATAGTTAAGCCTGTTTCAATGGAGTTCTGGCAAGGTAGACCTAATAGATTGCATGATCGCGTGGTTTACACCTTAGATTCGGATTTTAACTGGGTAAAAAATCGTTTATGTCCATAAAATAGTCGCTGAAATGCATCTAAATTATGTATTTCATCGATAAAATGCATAGTACTTCGTTAAAAAGCATGTTTTTCATCGATTTTAACATTTCTTTAACAGTTTAATAGACTAAGCTGTTATATTTTTGGAGTCCCAGATAACCTTAACTCCTTAAAAAATGAGAAGAATTACTAGCCTACTTATTGTTTTTTGCATTGCAATTTCTTTAACATCCTGTTCTACAGATACAATGGATGAAACTTTTGAAGACTCGAGCGTTTTAGTTATTCCTGATGCTAAACCTATTGAAATTGAAATTTTAGAATTAATTAATCAACACAGGATTAGTCTTGGTTTAAATACTTTAGACAATCTTAATATTATTAAAGGTCAAGCATTTTCTCATACTGATTATATGGTTAATATCAATGAAGTAAACCATGATAATTTTTACAGCAGAAAAAACTATTTAGTAAATAATGCAAACGCTTTAAAAGTGTCAGAAAACGTTGCTTATGGTTTTTCAAGTGCAAGTTCAGTAGTAAACGCTTGGTTGAATAGTGATGGTCATAAAAGGACTATTGAAGGTGATTTTACAGATTTTGATATATCTGCAGAGTTAGATGAAAACAACAAATGGTACTTTACAAATATTTTTGTAAAGAAATAAAACCTAATAAACATATAAAAAAAGGCCTTTCTAATTTAGAAAGGCTTTTTTTATATATAGTGATTAGTAATTCTTAATTTAGGTAGTTTATTACAATAACCTTCTATGTCATCGCTTTTATAAAGTTAATGTACTTAGCTCAATAATACTTTTAATAATAGGCTTAAAAGTTTTACGTAATAGCATGGGCTTTAACTATCAAAGCTTTGTTAGTCTTCAAGATTAATTTTATTAATTAATATGTGACTCTAACTTTTTACTGAAATTTTATGTTTATGTATATAATCATAAACTGGTTACTACAAGACTTTTTATACTTAACTTTATTAAAGTAATAATTAAAGATTGTGATATATCTTAAAATTTACTTGACGTTAGTAAAAGGTGTTAACCACGTATTTTTATTCAGAACTAATAATTAGTAACAAATAAAAAAAGCCTTTCTAATTTAGAAAGGCTTTTTTTTATTTATACTGATTGGTAATTATAAACTTAGATCGTCTATTAAACTCATGTTCTTCATCAGAGCATTTAACTCCGTTGGTACATTTGTTAAGTATTTGTGACTCTCCATAACCAATAGCACTTTGTATACGATCGTTTTCAATACCTCTAGAGTACAAGTAATCTCTTGTTGATTTAGCACGTCTATCTGATAGCTTAAGGTTATAAGCATCACGACCACGACTGTCTGTATGAGACTCTATTTTAATAATCATCCTTGGATGTTCTCTCATTACTGCAACAATATTTTCTAATTCGTATGCAGCATCAGATCTTATAAATGACTTATCATAATCAAAGTAAATAGGGTTGATTACAATTTCATTATCGATAATTAATGGTTTTAAATATAAATCAATTTCAGTATTTTCTCCGTTAACTGGAGTTGTAGTAAATTCTTTGGTATCAGGTCTATACACAACACGTTCTGCCATAACAGTAAATGTTTTATCACAATCAACTTCTTTAAATTCATACTTACCATCGTTTTCTGTAAAATAAGTATCCAGGACTTTACCATTAGCATCCAATATCACAACTCTAACTTTATCTAAAGGTTCTTTAGTTAAATCGTCATAAGCAATACCAGAAACAGTTTGATTACATTGGTATTTTCCAAAAGCATAAATATCATCTCCACCTTGACCACCTTCTCGATTAGAAGACAAGTAACCTGTTTGGGTTTCAGTGTCAATAAAAAAACAGAAGTCATCGTATGGACTATTAAATGGTGCACCTAAGTTTTTAATGTAAACTTGAGTGGTATCATTTTTTTTAATTTTTAATAAGTTACTTTCAAAAATATCAAGTAAACCAAGGTTTAAGTTTGCATCACTAGAAAAATACAGCGTAGAGTCTTTGGCTACAAATGGAAACTTTTCGTTCCCTTCAGTATTTATTTCAGGTCCTAAATTAACAGGTGTACCATAGCTACCATCATTTTTAATCGCTACTTTATACAAATCAGTTTGTCCAAATCCACCATCCATATCAGATACAAAATATAGTGTTTTATTATCAGGACTCAGCGCAGGAGCACCACATGAATACGAATCTTTATTAAATGGTAATTCGATTACATTAGTCCAGGTACTTCCAGATAATGTTGCTTTGTATATTTTTAAAAAAGAAGTCCCTTCTTTAGAGTACTTTCTTTTTTCTTTTTTATTTACATTGTTTCTAGTAAAGTACATGGTTTTACCATCGTTAGTAATGGTTACTAACCCTTCATGATCATCTTTTGTATTTACTGTAGCGTTTAGTTTTTTTGAATCGTTAAAAGATTTAATAGCATTTTCAATTTTTATATCAGCTTCAAAAATATTTAAGAAAGGTTCGTTATTCCAATCATATAATTCATTTTCATCTGTGATAGAATCTTTAACCCAAGTAGAGTAGTAGTATAACTTATCTTTAAATTCATAACCTCCAAAATCGGAATATCTGGTATTAATAGGAAGGTTTTCAAGTTCGACATATACCTTCTCTGTATTAGTTAATTGATTGTAGTTTTCAATATTAAAGTTGTCAATATTTTTAATACGATTATCCTTTTTGTTTTTATTATTAAACGTTCTTAAATAGTCGTTTGCTAATTCGTATTTTTTTTGACTTCTTAAAGTTTGTACATATTTATATATGTATTCAGTATCGATAGAAGGATATTTGTTTATGGCTTTATTATACCAAAATTCTGCTTTTTCAAGCTTACTAATATTGAAATAGCAGTCACCAATTCTTTTTAATATATGTTCTGTACTATCTTCTTTTTTTATTGCTTCCTTATATAGCTCTGCAGCTTTTTCGTAAGAAAAATCTCTAAAAAAGTTATCTGCAACTTTAGTTTGTGCAACAGCTTGTTGTACAAATAAAAATAAAACTAGATATGCGGTTATTTTCATTTTCATTTTAAAAATATCTTGGTGATTTAACACGTTTTGTAGGTTTAAAGACTTCAAACATTAGTAATATTTCATGCGTTCCTCCAGTGTATGGTCTTAGATCTGTTATATAATGCTCATAGGCATAACCAATTCTCATTTGAGGTGATACCTGAAAATCTGCCAACGCACCAATAGTTGATGTATCTCTATTATATCTATAACTTCCACCAATCCAAAACTTTTCGTCAAATAGTAAATGTGCACTTAGGTCAAATGATACAGGAGCACCATTTGTTAATTTAACCAATGCAGATGGTTTAAGTTTAGTAGATTCATTTAATTCAAATACATAACCAGCAGTCAAATAATATCCAACACGCTCTAAAGCGATGTAGTCTACTTCTGGATCTAAAGCACTTTCGTTATAATCTGTATTCAATATTCTTGGGGCAGATAAACCAACGTACCATTTGTTTTGATGTAAATAAGCACCAACACCAACATTTGGATTCCATCTATTTGTAAAATTACTAAAGAAAGGGTCTATTGCTACAGTTGGATCATCAAGAAAACCTTCTTGGTCTAGGTTATAATGAGTAAATCCAGCTTTTAAACCAAATGCCAATTTTGTTTTTTCTGAAAGCTCAATAGTGTAAGAAAAATCACCATAGGCATAAACAAAATTTTCGTAACCTAACTCGTCATTAATAATAGATAGTCCTAAACCTATTTTTTCATTTTTTAATGGCGCATGTACAGAAACCGTTGATGTTGTCGGAGCACCAGCTAATCCAACCCATTGACTTCTATGTAGACCTACCACACTAATAGTTTCTCTACTTCCAGCATATGCTGGATTTATTGAAATAGTATTAAACATGTATTGCGAAAATTGGGGCAACTGTTGTGCTAATAGTTGTGCTGAACTACATATAAACACTAGAGCAATACTGAATATATTTATTTTTTTCATTTATAATCGTTATTTAGTTCCTAAATAAAGAGGACCAGCTAATGGTTTAATACCACTATCTTTTATATCTATTACGTAATAATATGTTCCGTTTGGTAACCTTCCTGCAGATCCTACTGAACCGCTTGGGCTTTGACCATTCCAATTGTTTTGGTAATCTCTAGATTCGTAAACAATATCTCCAAATCGGTTAAAGATTTTTATGTCGATAATAAATCCACATTCTTCAACACCACCTACAGTGAAAAATTCGTTATAAGCATCACCATTTGGTGTTACAGCTTTAGAAATCTTTAAATCATCTTCACCACATGGTAAAACGGTACAATCATCATGAATTGTTATTGTTAATTCGAAAGTATTTAAACAACCGTTATTTAAAGTTGTGTATGTGAATACATAATCACCAAGCTCAACTTCTAATGGATCAAAAATACCATCTATTATTGTAACACCTTCAGTTACTGCAACCCATTCTATCGTGTTATCCGAAACTTCTGGTAAATAATCGTATAAATCTATTAAACCATCTTCGATACATTTTTCACCTTCTAAAGGTGTTGTAAAGTTTTCTGTTATCACATTAATTGTATGAGTAATCACATTTTCATTTCCGCAATCATCGGTAGCAGTCCATGTCCAAATGATGTCATAAATCTCTTCTTCGCCAGTAAATGTAGTTGTTTCGTTAAATTCAACTGTCACTGGGTTTAAAGAACAAGTGTCTTCAAAGTCTAATTGTGGTACCTCTGGTACATTAGAACATATTACACTACTTGGTAAATCTAAAATACTTAATAATGCTGGACCAGTTGTGTCTTCTAGAGTAAGTGTAGCAGTTAACTGAGATGTGTTACCACAATCATCAGCTACAGTATAAGTAACGGTAATCGTACCACTAGCACCACAAGTTGACACTAAGTTAGCAAAGTCGTAATCCGACGTTACAGTATTAGTTGGATCAACATCACAAGTATCAGTACCACAAGATTGAAGTGCAGTCATGTTTTCTGCATTCCAAGCATCAGCAATTGTTTGATTATCTGTTCCACCACATTCGATAGTTTCATCAATCACAGTACAAGCAGTTAAGTCAGGACCAGTTGTGTCTTCTAGAGTAAGTGTAGCAGTTAACAGAGATGTGTTACCACAATCATCAGCTACCGTATAAGTAACAGTAATTGTACCACTAGCACCACAAGTTGACACTAAGTTAGCAAAGTCGTAATCCGACGTTACAGTATTAGTTGGATCAACATCACAAGTATCAGTACCACAAGATTGAAGTGCAGTCATGTTCTCTGCATTCCAAGCATCAGCAATTGTTTGGTTATCCGTTCCACCACATTCGATAGTTTCATCAATCACAGTACAAGCAGTTAAGTCAGGACCAGTTGTGTCTTCTAGAGTAAGTGTAGCAGTTAACTGAGATGTGTTACCACAATCATCAGCTACCGTATAAGTAATAGTAATTGTACCACTAGCACCACAAGTTGATACTAAGTTAGCAAAGTCGTAATCCGACGTTACAGTATTAGTTGGATCAACATCACAAGTATCAGTACCACAAGATTGAAGTGCAGTCATGTTCTCTGCATTCCAAGCATCAGCTATTGTTTGGTTATCTGTTCCACCACATTCGATAGTTTCATCAATCACAGTACAAGCAGTTAAGTCAGGACCAGTTGTGTCTTCTAGAGTAAGTGTAGCAGTTAACTGAGATGTGTTACCACAGTCATCAGCTACAGTATAAGTAACAGTAATCGTACCACTAGCACCACAAGTTGATACTAAGTTAGCAAAGTCGTAATCCGACGTTACAGTATTAGTTGGATCAACATCACAAGTATCAGTACCACAAGATTGAAGTGCAGTCATGTTCTCTGCATTCCAAGCATCAGCAATTGTTTGGTTATCCGTTCCACCACATTCGATAGTTTCATCAATCACAGTACAAGCAGTTAAGTCAGGACCAGTTGTGTCTTCTAGAGTAAGTGTAGCAGTTAACTGAGATGTGTTACCACAATCATCAGCTACAGTATAAGTAACGGTAATCGTACCACTAGCACCACAAGTTGACACTAAGTTAGCAAAGTCGTAATCCGACGTTACAGTATTAGTTGGATCAACATCACAAGTATCAGTACCACAAGATTGAAGTGCAGTCATGTTTTCTGCATTCCAAGCATCAGCAATTGTTTGGTTATCTGTTCCACCACATTCGATAGTTTCATCAATCACAGTACAAGCAGTTAAGTCAGGACCAGTTGTGTCTTCTAGAGTAAGTGTAGCAGTTAACAGAGATGTGTTACCACAATCATCAGCTACCGTATAAGTAACAGTAATTGTACCACTAGCACCACAAGTTGACACTAAGTTAGCAAAGTCGTAATCCGACGTTACAGTATTAGTTGGATCAACATCACAAGTATCAGTACCACAAGATTGAAGTGCAGTCATGTTCTCTGCATTCCAAGCATCAGCAATTGTTTGGTTATCTGTTCCACCACATTCGATAGTTTCATCAATCACAGTACAAGCAGTTAAGTCTGGACCAGTTGTGTCTTCTATTGTGATTGTAGCAGTATAAATACTAAAGTTTCCAGTAGCATCTGTAAGAGTATAAGTTACTAGGATTGTTCCACTATTTCCACATGTAGATATTAGATTATTATAATCGAAATCAGATGTTACTTCTATGTTATCATCACAAGCATCAGTAGCACAATTCTCTAAAGCTAATATGTTAGCATTGTCCCAATTTGTTGCTAGTTCTAAGTTATTATCTCCATTACATTCGATAGTTTCATCTAGTATTTCACAACTAGAAGTATCAGGTGGAGTAATATCTTCTATTAATTCAGTTGTTATTTGATCAGTATCAGTTACTGTTTCACCATTAACAATTATAACAGCATTTACTGTTGCTATATTAATTACTTCTGTAGCATCAATATCTATTTGAGTAACTAAATATGTCGCAGTATAGACCCAAGTTTCAGTTGGCTCTAATATATTATTGTTGTTTAGGTCACCAGATATTAATGAAATAGTTACTGCAGGAATAGCATTATCTAATAAAGAATCCGTTATAACAATGTTACCTAATGAAACATTACCAGTGTTTGTAACAGTGAAAGTATAAGAAATAGTTTCATCAATTTCAGTACATTCATTGTCATTATCATTATTGAAAACACCAGTTTTAACAATATTTATTGAGCCCGTTGGAGGACAGAACATTACGTCCGTATTATTTTCATCAATCACGTAAGTATCATTATCAGAAACTTCAGTGTTATTAAGAATCTCATTACCAGTTACTGTTACTGTGTTAGTAATTACACCAGCATCAATATCCGCTTGAGTCACGATGTAGTTAGGAGCAGTAAAGATCCAAGTTTCCGTAGGTTCTAATACACCATTAGTGTTAGTATCACCAGACAGGGTTACATCCGCAGTAATATCACCACCTAATAATGTATCGTTAATAGTTACTGTATTAATAGATACAGTACCAGTATTAGTCACAGTGAAAGTATATGTTACTTCACTATCTAAAGCAAGACACGCATCACCATTAGCAATAGCAGCCGACTTCACGATATTTAAACCAGATGTTGGATCACAGAAGGTAACTTCTGTATTATTTTCATCAATCACGTAAGTATCATTATCAGAAACTTGAGTGTTATTAAGAATCTCATTACCAGTTACTGTTACGGTATTAGTAATTACACCAGCATCAATATCCGCTTGAGTCACGATGTAGTTAGGAGCAGTAAAGATCCAAGTTTCCGTAGGTTCTAATACACCATTAGTGTTAGTATCACCAGACAGGGTTACATCCGCAGTAATATCACCACCTAATAACGTATCGTTAATAGTTACTGTATTAATAGACACAGTACCAGTATTAGTCACAGTGAACGTATATGTTACTTCACTATCTAAAGCAAGACACGCATCACCATTAGCAATAGCAGCCGACTTCACGATATTTAAACCAGATGTTGGATCACAGAAGGTAACTTCTGTATTATTTTCATCAATCACATAAGTATCATTAGCCGAAACTTCAGTGTTATTAAGAATCTCATTACCAGTTACTGTTACGGTGTTAGTAATTACACCAGCATCAATATCCGCTTGAGTCACGGTGTAGTTAGGAGCAGTAAAGATCCAAGTTTCCGTAGGTTCTAATACACCATTAGTGTTAGTATCACCAGATAGGGTTACATCCGCAGTAATATCACCACCTAATAACGTATCGTTAATAGTTACTGTATTAATAGACACAGTACCAGTATTAGTCACAGTGAACGTATATGTTACTTCACTATCTAAAGCAAGACACGCATCACCATTAGCAATAGCAGCCGACTTCACGATATTTAAACCAGATGTTGGATCACAGAAGGTAACTTCCGTATTATTTTCATCAATCACATAAGTATCATTAGCCGAAACTTCAGTGTTATTAAGAATCTCATTACCAGTTACTGTTACTGTGTTAGTAATTACACCAGCATCAATATCCGCTTGAGTCACGATGTAGTTAGGAGCAGTAAAGATCCAAGTTTCCGTAGGTTCTAATACACCATTAGTGTTAGTATCACCAGATAGGGTTACATCCGCAGTAATATCACCACCTAATAACGTATCGTTAATAGTTACTGTATTAATAGACACAGTACCAGTATTAGTCACAGTGAAAGTATATGTTACTTCACTATCTAAAGCAAGACACGCATCACCATTAGCAATAGCAGCCGACTTCACGATATTTAAACCAGATGTTGGATCACAGAAGGTAACTTCTGTATTATTTTCATCAATCACGTAAGTATCATTATCAGAAACTTGAGTGTTATTAAGAATCTCATTACCAGTTACTGTTACGGTATTAGTAATTACACCAGCATCAATATCCGCTTGAGTCACGGTGTAGTTAGGAGCAGTAAAGATCCAAGTTTCCGTAGGTTCTAATACACCATTAGTGTTAGTATCACCAGACAGGGTTACATCCGCAGTAATATCACCACCTAATAACGTATCGTTAATAGTTACTGTATTAATAGACACAGTACCAGTATTAGTCACAGTGAACGTATATGTTACTTCACTATCTAAAGCAAGACACGCATCACCATTAGCAATAGCAGCCGACTTCACGATATTTAAACCAGATGTTGGATCACAGAAGGTAACTTCCGTATTATTTTCATCAATCACATAAGTATCATTAGCAGAAACTTCAGTGTTATTAAGAATCTCATTACCAGTTACTGTTACGGTGTTAGTAATTACACCAGCATCAATATCCGCTTGAGTCACGGTGTAGTTAGGAGCAGTAAAGATCCAAGTTTCCGTAGGTTCTAATACACCATTAGTGTTAGTATCACCAGACAGGGTTACATCCGCAGTAATATCACCACCTAATAATGTATCGTTAATAGTTACTGTATTAATAGACACAGTACCAGTATTAGTCACAGTGAACGTATATGTTACTTCACTATCTAAAGCAAGACACGCATCACCATTAGCAATAGTAGCCGACTTCACGATATTTAAACCAGATGTTGGATCACAGAAGGTAACTTCTGTATTATTTTCATCAATCAGGTAAGTATCATTAGCCGAAACTTCAGTGTTATTAAGAATCTCATTACCAGTTACTGTTACGGTGTTAGTAATTACACCAGCATCAATATCCGCTTGAGTCACGGTGTAGTTAGGAGCAGTAAAGATCCAAGTTTCCGTAGGTTCTAATACACCATTAGTGTTAGTATCACCAGATAGGGTTACATCCGCAGTAATATCACCACCTAATAACGTATCGTTAATAGTTACTGTATTAATAGACACAGTACCAGTATTAGTCACAGTGAACGTATATGTTACTTCACTATCTAAAGCAAGACACGCATCACCATTAGCAATAGCAGCCGACTTCACGATATTTAAACCAGATGTTGGATCACAGAAGGTAACTTCCGTATTATTTTCATCAATCACATAAGTATCATTAGCCGAAACTTCAGTGTTATTAAGAATCTCATTACCAGTTACTGTTACGGTATTAGTAATTACACCAGCATCAATATCCGCTTGAGTCACGGTGTAGTTAGGAGCAGTAAAGATCCAAGTTTCCGTAGGTTCTAATACACCATTAGTGTTAGTATCACCAGACAGGGTTACATCCGCAGTAATATCACCACCTAATAATGTATCGTTAATAGTTACTGTATTAATAGACACAGTACCAGTATTAGTCACAGTGAACGTATATGTTACTTCACTATCTAAAGCAAGACACGCATCACCATTAGCAATAGCAGCCGACTTCACGATATTTAAACCAGATGTTGGATCACAGAAGGTAACTTCCGTATTATTTTCATCAATCACGTAAGTATCATTATCAGAAACTTCAGTGTTATTAAGAATCTCATTACCAGTTACTGTTACTGTGTTAGTAATTACACCAGCATCAATATCCGCTTGAGTCACAATGTAGTTAGGAGCAGTAAAGATCCAAGTTTCCGTAGGTTCTAATACACCATTAGTGTTAGTATCACCAGACAGGGTTACATCCGCAGTAATATCACCACCTAATAACGTATCGTTAATAGTTACTGTATTAATAGACACAGTACCAGTATTAGTCACAGTGAACGTATATGTTACTTCACTATCTAAAGCAAGACACGCATCACCATTAGCAATAGCAGCCGACTTCACGATATTTAAACCAGATGTTGGATCACAGAAGGTAACTTCCGTATTATTTTCATCAATCACATAAGTATCATTATCAGAAACTTCAGTGTTATTAAGAATCTCATTACCAGTTACTGTTACGGTGTTAGTAATTACACCAGCATCAATATCCG
This sequence comes from Olleya sp. KJ81-1, assembly GCF_055808135.1. Lineage (NCBI taxonomy): Bacteria > Pseudomonadati > Bacteroidota > Flavobacteriia > Flavobacteriales > Flavobacteriaceae > Olleya > Olleya sp. KJ81-1. The sequence goes on from NZ_CM147854.1 coordinate 684,995, forward strand.
CTTGAGTCACGGTGTAGTTAGGAGCAGTAAAGATCCAAGTTTCCGTAGGTTCTAATACACCATTAGTGTTAGTATCACCAGACAGGGTTACATCCGCAGTAATATCACCACCTAATAACGTATCGTTAATAGTTACTGTATTAATAGACACAGTACCAGTATTAGTCACAGTGAACGTATATGTTACTTCACTATCTAAAGCAAGACACGCATCACCATTAGCAATAGTAGCCGACTTCACGATATTTAAACCAGATGTTGGATCACAGAAGGTAACTTCTGTATTATTTTCATCAATCAGGTAAGTATCATTATCAGAAACTTCAGTGTTATTAAGAATCTCATTACCAGTTACTGTTACGGTGTTAGTAATTACACCAGCATCAATATCCGCTTGAGTCACGGTGTAGTTAGGAGCAGTAAAGATCCAAGTTTCCGTAGGTTCTAATACACCATTAGTGTTAGTATCACCAGACAGGGTTACATCCGCAGTAATATCACCACCTAATAATGTATCGTTAATAGTTACTGTATTAATAGACACAGTACCAGTATTAGTCACAGTGAACGTATATGTTACTTCACTATCTAAAGCAAGACACGCATCACCATTAGCAATAGCAGCCGACTTCACGATATTTAAACCAGATGTTGAATCACAGAAGGTAACTTCTGTATTATTTTCATCAATCACGTAAGTATCATTAGCAGAAACTTCGGTGTTATTAAGAATCTCATTACCAGTTACTGTTACTGTGTTAGTAATTACACCAGCATCAATATCCGCTTGAGTCACGATGTAGTTAGGAGCAGTAAAGATCCAAGTTTCCGTAGGTTCTAATACACCATTAGTGTTAGTATCACCAGACAGGGTTACATCCGCAGTAATATCACCACCTAATAACGTATCGTTAATAGTTACTGTATTAATAGACACAGTACCAGTATTAGTCACAGTGAACGTATATGTTACTTCACTATCTAAAGCAAGACACGCATCACCATTAGCAATAGCAGCCGACTTCACGATATTTAAACCAGATGTTGGATCACAGAAGGTAACTTCTGTATTATTTTCATCAATCACGTAAGTATCATTAGCAGAAACTTCGGTGTTATTAAGAATCTCATTACCAGTTACTGTTACTGTGTTAGTAATTACACCAGCATCAATATCCGCTTGAGTCACGGTGTAGTTAGGAGCAGTAAAGATCCAAGTTTCCGTAGGTTCTAATACACCATTAGTGTTAGTATCACCAGACAGGGTTACATCCGCAGTAATATCACCACCTAATAACGTATCGTTAATAGTTACTGTATTAATAGACACAGTACCAGTATTAGTCACAGTGAAAGTATATGTTACTTCACTATCTAAAGCAAGACACGCATCACCATTAGCAATAGTAGCCGACTTCACGATATTTAAACCGTTGGTGGGAGTACAGAAGGAAATTTCAGTATTATTTTCATCAATTACAAAAGTATCATTAGCAGAAACCGAAGTAATTCCATCAGGTTCTAGACCGACAATTGAAACTGAGTTAGTAATCAAACCAGAATCAATATCAGCTTGAGTTACAATATAATTAGGAGCTGTAAAAATCCAAGTTTCACTAGGAGCAAGGAAACCGTCTCCATTAGTGTCTCCTGAAAGTGTTACATCAGCAGTAATATCACCACCTAATAAAGTATCAGTAATAGTGAATGAATTTATTAATAAATCACCAGGGTTAGTAACTGTGAAAGTATAAACTAATATATCGTCAGCAACTATACAAAAATTACCATTAGCATTATATGCTGATTTTACAACATTAAGTCCAGCAACACCATCAACTGTAAGGTACACAGTAGCTTGATCACAAGCTTGAGGCGTTCCGTTATCACAGATAGTGTATACAAAAGAATCCGTTCCTACATAACCAGCATTAGGTGTATACGTAAAGACACCAGTATTAGCATCGATAGTTACCGTTACACCTTGAGCAGTAGTAACTGTAGTTGTAGTAACAGTTTGCGTGTTACCTTCGATATCATTATCATTTTCTAAAACATTACCAGTTAAAGGTGTTGTTGGTGTCGTATTGTAAGCATCGTCATTCGCATTAGTTGTGTTAGGTGTTCCCTCTGGCTGCACAGTAACAGTTACAGTTGCAGTGTCACAAAGCGCAGGCGAAGCGTTATCACAAATAGTATATTCAAAAGTATCTTCACCAATAAACCCATCATTAGGTATATAGGTAATAGTCCCATCAGGATTAACAGTAACGGTTCCGTTATCAGGCGTTGTATTGTTAGTAATAATAATAGGATCAGCATCTGGATCAAAGTCGTTAGCTAAGACCACAATATCCACAGGAGTACCTTCAGGCGTTGTTGCAGTATCAGCATTAGCAATAGGTGCTTCGTTTTCAGGACCACTTTCAGGTAGAACTTCGATAAATACAGTTGCAGTATCACAAGCTTGAGGAGTACCATCATCACAGATTGTGTAAGTAAAAGTATCTTCTCCAGTAAAACCAGCATTAGGCGTATAGGTATAATTACCAGCAGCATCAATAGTTACCGAACCATTAGATGGATTAGTATTAGCAGTTACTGTTTGATTATCACCTTCAAAATCTTCATCGTTAGTTAATACATTACCAGAGACCGCTTGTCCAACAAATGTGTTGTTGATATCAGCGATAGCATCAGTAGTATTAGCAATACCACCAACTGTAAGGTACACAGTAGCTTGATCACAAGCTTGAGGCGTTCCGTTATCACAGATAGTGTATACAAAAGAATCCGTTCCTACATAACCAGCATTAGGTGTATACGTAAAGACACCAGTATTAGCATCGATAGTTACCGTTATACCTTGAGCAGTAGTAACTGTAGTTGTAGTAACAGTTTGCGTGTTACCTTCGATATCATTATCATTTTCTAAAACATTACCAGTTAAAGGTGTTGTTGGTGTTGTATTGTAAGCATCATCATTTGCATTAGTTGTGTTAGGTGTTCCCTCTGGTTGCACAGTAACAGTTACAGTTGCAGTGTCACAAAGCGCAGGCGAAGCGTTATCACAAATAGTATATTCAAAAGTATCTTCACCAATAAACCCATCATTAGGTATATAGGTAATAGTCCCATCAGGATTAACAGTAACGGTTCCGTTATCAGGCGTTGTATTGTTAGTAATAATAATAGGATCAGCATCTGGATCAAAGTCGTTAGCTAAGACCACAATATCCACAGGAGTACCTTCAGGCGTTGTTGCAGTATCAGCATTAGCAATAGGTGCTTCGTTTTCAGGACCACTTTCAGGTAAAACCTCGATGTATACAGTTGCAGTATCACAAGCTTGAGGAGTACCATCATCACAGATTGTGTAAGTAAACGTATCTTCTCCAGTAAAACCAGCATTAGGCGTATAGGTATAATTACCAGCAGCATCAATAGTTACCGAACCATTAGATGGATTAGTATTAGCAGTTACTGTTTGATTATCACCTTCAAAATCTTCATCGTTAGTTAATACATTACCAGAGACCGCTTGTCCAACAAATGTATTGTTGATATCAGCTATAGCATCAGTAGTATTAGCAATACCACCAACTGTAAGGTACACAGTAGCTTGATCACAAGCTTGAGGCGTTCCGTTATCACAGATAGTGTATACAAAAGAATCCGTTCCTACATAACCAGCATTAGGTGTATACGTAAAGACACCAGTATTAGCATCGATAGTTACCGTTATACCTTGAGCAGTAGTAACTGTAGTTGTAGTAACAGTTTGCGTGTTACCTTCGATATCATTATCATTTTCTAAAACATTACCAGTTAAAGGTGTTGTTGGTGTTGTATTGTAAGCATCATCATTTGCATTAGTTGTGTTAGGTGTTCCCTCTGGTTGCACAGTAACAGTTACAGTTGCAGTGTCACAAAGCGCAGGCGAAGCGTTATCACAAATAGTATATTCAAAAGTATCTTCACCAATAAATCCATCATTAGGTATATAGGTAATAGTCCCATCAGGATTAACAGTAATGGTTCCGTTATCAGGCGTTGTATTGTTAGTAATAATAATAGGATCAGCATCAGGATCAAAGTCGTTAGCTAAGACCACAATATCCACAGGAGTACCTTCAGGCGTTGTTGCAGTATCAGCATTAGCTATAGGTGCTTCGTTTTCAGGACCACTTTCAGGTAGAACTTCGATATATACAGTTGCAGTATCACAAGCTTGAGGAGTACCATCATCACAGATTGTGTAAGTAAACGTATCTTCTCCAGTAAAACCAGCATTAGGCGTATAGGTATAATTACCAGCAGCATCAATAGTTACCGAACCATTAGATGGATTAGTATTAGCAGTTACTGTTTGATTATCACCTTCAAAATCTTCATCGTTAGTTAATACATTACCAGAGACCGCTTGTCCAACAAATGTGTTGTTGATATCAGCGATAGCATCAGTAGTATTAGCAATACCACCAACTGTAAGGTACACAGTAGCTTGATCACAAGCTTGAGGCGTTCCGTTATCACAGATAGTGTATACAAAAGAATCCGTTCCTACATAACCAGCATTAGGTGTATACGTAAAGACACCAGTATTAGCATCGATAGTTACCGTTATACCTTGAGCAGTAGTAACTGTAGTTGTAGTAACAGTTTGCGTGTTACCTTCGATATCATTATCATTTTCTAAAACATTACCAGTTAAAGGTGTTGTTGGTGTTGTATTGTAAGCATCATCATTTGCATTAGTTGTGTTAGGTGTTCCCTCTGGTTGCACAGTAACAGTTACAGTTGCAGTGTCACAAAGCGCAGGCGAAGCGTTATCACAAATAGTATATTCAAAAGTATCTTCACCAATAAATCCATCATTAGGTATATAGGTAATAGTCCCATCAGGATTAACAGTAATGGTTCCGTTATCAGGCGTTGTATTGTTAGTAATAATAATAGGATCAGCATCAGGATCAAAGTCGTTAGCTAAGACCACAATATCCACAGGAGTACCTTCAGGCGTTGTTGCAGTATCAGCATTAGCTATAGGTGCTTCGTTTTCAGGACCACTTTCAGGTAGAACTTCGATATATACAGTTGCAGTATCACAAGCTTGAGGAGTACCATCATCACAGATTGTGTAAGTAAACGTATCTTCTCCAGTAAAACCAGCATTAGGCGTATAGGTATAATTACCAGCAGCATCAATAGTTACCGAACCATTAGATGGATTAGTATTAGTAGTTACTGTTTGATTATCACCTTCAAAATCTTCATCGTTAGTTAATACATTACCAGAGACCGCTTGTCCAACAAATGTGTTGTTGATATCAGCGATAGCATCAGTAGTATTAGCAATACCACCAACTGTAAGGTACACAGTAGCTTGATCACAAGCTTGAGGCGTTCCGTTATCACAGATAGTGTATACAAAAGAATCCGTTCCTACATAACCAGCATTAGGTGTATACGTAAAGACACCAGTATTAGCATCGATAGTTACCGTTATACCTTGAGCAGTAGTAACTGTAGTTGTAGTAACAGTTTGCGTGTTACCTTCGATATCATTATCATTTTCTAAAACATTACCAGTTAAAGGTGTTGTTGGTGTTGTATTGTAAGCATCATCATTTGCATTAGTTGTGTTAGGTGTTCCCTCTGGTTGCACAGTAACAGTTACAGTTGCAGTGTCACAAAGCGCAGGCGAAGCGTTATCACAAATAGTATATTCAAAAGTATCTTCACCAATAAATCCATCATTAGGTATATAGGTAATAGTCCCATCAGGATTAACAGTAATGGTTCCGTTATCAGGCGTTGTATTGTTAGTAATAATAATAGGATCAGCATCAGGATCAAAGTCGTTAGCTAAGACCACAATATCCACAGGAGTACCTTCAGGCGTTGTTGCAGTATCAGCATTAGCTATAGGTGCTTCGTTTTCAGGACCACTTTCAGGTAGAACTTCGATATATACAGTTGCAGTATCACAAGCTTGAGGAGTACCATCATCACAGATTGTGTAAGTAAACGTATCTTCTCCAGTAAAACCAGCATTAGGCGTATAGGTATAATTACCAGCAGCATCAATAGTTACCGAACCATTAGATGGATTAGTATTAGCAGTTACTGTTTGATTATCACCTTCAAAATCTTCATCGTTAGTTAATACATTACCAGAGACCGCTTGTCCAACAAATGTGTTGTTGATATCAGCGATAGCATCAGTAGTATTAGCAATACCACCAACTGTAAGGTACACAGTAGCTTGATCACAAGCTTGAGGCGTTCCGTTATCACAGATAGTGTATACAAAAGAATCCGTTCCTACATAACCAGCATTAGGTGTATACGTAAAGACACCAGTATTAGCATCGATAGTTACCGTTATACCTTGAGCAGTAGTAACTGTAGTTGTAGTAACAGTTTGCGTGTTACCTTCGATATCATTATCATTTTCTAAAACATTACCAGTTAAAGGTGTTGTTGGTGTTGTATTGTAAGCATCATCATTTGCATTAGTTGTGTTAGGTGTTCCCTCTGGTTGCACAGTAACAGTTACAGTTGCAGTGTCACAAAGCGCAGGCGAAGCGTTATCACAAATAGTATATTCAAAAGTATCTTCACCAATAAATCCATCATTAGGTGTATAGGTAATAGTCCCATCAGGATTAACAGTAACGGTTCCGTTATCAGGCGTTGTATTGTTAGTAATAATAATAGGATCAGCATCAGGATCAAAGTCGTTAGCTAAGACCACAATATCCACAGGAGTACCTTCAGGCGTTGTTGCAGTATCAGCATTAGCAATAGGTGCTTCGTTTTCAGGACCACTTTCAGGTAGAACTTCGATGTATACAGTTGCAGTATCACAAGCTTGAGGAGTACCATCATCACAGATTGTGTAAGTAAACGTATCTTCTCCAGTAAAACCAGCATTAGGCGTATAGGTATAATTACCAGCAGCATCAATAGTTACCGAACCATTAGATGGATTAGTATTAGCAGTTACTGTTTGATTATCACCTTCAAAATCTTCATCGTTAGTTAATACATTACCAGAGACCGCTTGTCCAACAAATGTATTGTTGATATCAGCTATAGCATCTGTACAGTTAGAAAGAATTTCTGCAGATAAAGTAGTAGAACATTCATTAGCGTCTAATATTATTATAGAGTAATTACCCGCTGCTAAATCATTTATCGTAGCGTTTGATGTATATGTTGTACCACCATCAATAGAGTATGTATAAGGTAAAGAACCTCCAGAAACAGCAATATTTATAGTACCTGTAGCTTCTGTTGAACATAAAATATTAGTTACAGAATCAATTGATGCAGTTAAGACAGGTTGATTTACAGTGATAACTTGAGTGTGAGATGTTGTCAAATCACAAGCATCCGTAGCAATCCATTCTCTTGTTATTGTTTGGTTTCCGGTACAAATATCTCCAACAATTTCTTCATTAAAAGTAACTATGGCATCTCCACAATTATCAGTAGCTGTTAAAACAGCAGCATCAGGAATATTACTTCCATCTACTGTAATATTATTAGGTAAAGTCTCGACAAAAGTAGGAGGTGTGGTGTCCTGAACATTTATGGTCAAAGTTCTTGTTGTCTCATTTCCGCAATCATCGGTTGCAATCCAAGTTCTTTCTAATGTATAAGTATTTGGACAATCTCCATCAGTTCTTATTTCGTTAAAAGTAACAGTTGTATCGCTACAGTTGTCAGTAGCTGTAAGTACTTCCGCATCTTCTAAATCACTACATTCAATTGTTATTTCATCTGAAATAGTGCTAGGATTTGTGTAATTTGAAATACAAGCAAACTCTATATTGTGTTGTCTTCCAGATCCTGAGACATTAGCTTTTCTTGCAACAACACCTACTCTAAATTTAAATGAAGATGTATTTGTGTTTCTAGTTGTAATATTTGCTTGTGGATATGTATTAGTAACACCTGTATACTCAGTTGTTCCAGCTGTTGCCACAATCCAAGGACCTTCTTCTGTAATAGTTAAGTCAGTTGGGTCATTTACGGTATAGCTATTTGTAAATTGTGTCCAATTTACTTCTCCAAAATTTGTATTTCCATCGATATCACTATAAGTAGTATAAAACTCGGCTATAGGTGTTGGTTGATTATTTGAATTGTCTATAAAATCTATTTGATACTCAACGTAAGCTCTATCTCCATTATTAGCTATACTAAATGCAGTTCTTGGTCTAAAAGAGTCAACACTACCACTTGAATTGTCATCTAATAATGGTACAGTTGTATTTACAGTTGCTAAAATTGTAATAATAGCGTCTACACCAGGCGAAACATTAGTGAATCTAAATTTTTCACCTTGTAAAAAAGTATTATTATTTCCGTCACCTAAAACTTCTGTATAATTTGAGAAACTTAAAACTGGCACACCAACGCAAGATGGTTGATCATTATTATTGTCAGCAGGAAATCCATCAAATGTTGGGCCAACCGTATCTTCTATAGTAAAAGTAGCTGATGTTGTAGACGTGTTTCCACAAGCGTCTGTTGCAGTAAATGTAACAGTAGTTGATCCTGTAGTTCCACAATCATCACTAAGTCCAGAATAATTATTTGACCATGTAACTGCTCCACAAGTATCTGTTGCTGTAGCACTACCGTTAGTAGCTAGCCAATTATTAAAAGCATTTTGACTGTTTTCGTCACATTGCACTGTAAAATCAAATGCATTCGTGTCTAAAAAAGGAGGGGTTGTATCTTGTATAGTTATTATTTGGTTTAAAGTAGAAGTTATGCCACAAAAATCTGTCATGGTAAACGTTCTTGTAACTTCAATCGGACAACTATTTTGTGTTATTACATCTTTATAAGTTATACTAGCAATATTATCTGAATTAGTTGTTGTATAACCAGTTACTGTATTAAATGTACTTATTATATTTCCTGATTGCGTTGTGCTGTAAGGGAAAACTGAATTACTAGCGTTTATATTATTGGCATTACAACCAGAAATAGTATTTGTAGCTGGAACGGAATAGGTAGGATCAGAAATTGTAACGTTAGTAGCATTAGTGTTTTGGCAGTTAGTATTTGTATCTAAAACTAAAACTGAATGATTACCAGTTGATAAACCATTAAAAACAGGTGATGATTGAAAAGCTCCGTTATCTACAGAGTATTGATATTGAGAACCTAAAGGAGAATCCACTATAATAGAATAGTCATTGACACCATTACAATCAATATCTGCTACAGCAGCAGGAGGTAAAGGGTTGTAAGTCAAGGTGATCGTAGCGCTATCACAAACAGACTGGTTTGGTGCAGGAAGACAAACTTGATATTGAAATGTTACGTTACCAGTGTATCCATTGGTTGGAACATAGCTAAATGAACCATTGCTAGGATTAAAAGTAAAGGATTGTCCCGCTGGACTTGGACCAGAAATTATTGAATAGGAAGAGTTTGATGGTGCATTAGCTATATCGCTTAAATTACCTTTATATTCTGTATTAATACATTCTTGAAGGTTATCATCTACAGCATATTTTTGAAGTAGAAAAAATTTACCATCACCATGATCTCTAGTTGCTCCAACAAATTCGATTTTAGTTATTTTAGAACCTTGAGGTGCAATAGAGTTTAAATAAAATAATCCAACTCCAATAGTCTGCCCATTTTCATTACAACGTCCAGATTTCCAATAATCAGAGTTATTAGCTGGAGGTCCAAAAGTACAGTTTCTATAATCACCTGAATTTCTAACAAAAGTGTTACCCAATTGCTGTTCGCTTCCACCTCCTGGAGGTATTCCCCAAACTTCAACATAAAAACAGTTATTACCACCTCGTTCTGTAACCGCTAAAATACCACCTTGATTAGATGGTATTGGATTACTATAAAATATTGTTTGTCTTTGAGCATTAGTAGATTCTGCTTGGCTAAAATTAGAACAAATGTTTTGTCCATTAGAGCTTGAAGAAAAATAATGATTCAAGTTTTTATCTTGAAATGCACTTAGTGCTTTAGTATTCCAGTTAGGATCATTACTTGTACTCGCTAATGTTCCTCCATTAGAAAAAATCTTGTTAGCATTATTTCCATCAGGACCTAAGATAGTCATCTCGTAAGAGGTAGGTACAACAAATGTACTGTAAACAGAACCATTTATTGTAACAGACTTAATAGTGGCAGGATTGTTTATCCCAGCATTTTGATTATCAAACCACTGAAAAGTAACACCTGACTGAATAGAAGGTGATTGCGTTTGCGATTTTGCAATAAAGCTAATTAAAAGGACTCCTAAAATTAGTAACCTTTTTGTGTAATTTGTTTTCAATATATTCAAAACTTAATAGTTTAATATTCTATTTTTAATATAAATTTATCGCAAGAAAATAGCTGCCAACAACTTACTATTGGCGCAAAGGTTAAAAAGAGAATCTATTGTTCTCATAGTATAAACTTATTTTACTGCGTTAAATTTTATATTTTTAACTATTCATAAAAGCTAAAAAATTGCTACAGTTTAAGGGAGGTTTATCAAAAATGATAATTGTAGGTTTTTTTTATTTACTCTATATTCAGGGATCAAAATTAATTAATAGCATAGCAAAAGAAGCACGATTTACACATCAAATCAAATAAATATGTTATAGCACCTATAAAACCGATAAATGGTATTTTAAAAAACAATAAACGAAAATTAAAGCACTTAAACGACAATCATGAGCAAAATTATACAATTTATTAGACATGCCAAATCTTCTTGGCAATTTAATGTGCCAGATCACGATAGACCATTAAAAAAAAGAGGTGTTAAAGATGCTAATTTGGTTTCTAATCACTTAAAAACTAATTTCATAAAGCCTAACTTAATTTTAAGTAGCACTGCAAACAGAGCAAAATTAACAGCTTTGCTTTTCGTCGATGTTTTGGATTTGAAAAACATACAATTTCAGCAAAAAAAAACACTTTATGATTTTTCTGGAGACTCAGTTTTAGAGGTCATAAATAACTGTGATGATAACGTTAATGTTTTGATGGTTTTTGGGCATAATCATGCCTTGACAAATTTATGTAATTCTCTAGGTAATACAAGCATTGACAACGTTACAACCTCAGGTTTTGTGCAAATAGAATTTGATCAAAATTTATGGAAAAACATAAAAAATGGTAACACTACAAAAATTGTCTTCCCAAAACATTTAAAATAGACAATCTAATTAGATATATTTGTAGTAAATTTTGCTGTAAATGACTAACCATATTATTGATAATAAATACATAAACAGAGAGTTAAGTTGGCTACAATTTAACCATCGTGTTTTACAAGAAGCTGCTGACGAGTCTGTACCTTTGATTGAAAGACTTCGTTTTTTAGGGATTTTTTCTAATAATCTAGACGAATTTTTTAAGGTTAGATACGCAACCGTTAAACGTATCGATTACGCTGGTAGAGCTGGTAAAAGCCAGCTTGGTGGAATAAAAGCTTCTGAGTTGTTGGAGATTATTACCAACATAGTTATAAAGCATCAAACCGAAAGTTTAAAGATTTTAAGTGATATTCAAAAAAAGTTAGAAGCAGAGAATATCTTCATTTTAAGAGAATCTAAAATCACAAAAGCTCAAAAACAATACCTTAGAAAGTACTTTTTAGAAAAGGTTAGTCCAGCTCTTGTTACCATAGTTTTAAATACCGAAATCAAGTTACCTAATCTTAAGGATAGTGCAGCTTATTTAGCGGTAAATATGCATTTAAAAGATGGAGAAAATCAATACGCTTTAATTGAAATATCAAAAAATATGGATCGATTTATCGTGTTGCCAAAAGTTGGCGATACTGATAATATAATCATGTTAGATGATTTACTGAGACTATTTTTAAACGATATTTTTAACATCTTCGAGTATAACAAAATTACTGCTCATATGATTAAAATCACTAGAGATGCCGAGTTAGATTTGGATAGTGATTTGACTAAAAGTTATATGGAAAAAATCAGTGATGGTGTAAAAGAAAGACAAGAAGGTGAGCCAGTACGATTTGTTTACGATAAAACCATTGATAAAAAAACTTTAGAGTTTTTAATGGACAAAATGGGTATTGATAATACAGATAGTATTATTCCAGGAGGTCGTTACCATAATCGTAGAGATTATATGGACTTTCCTAGCTTAGGACGTACCAACTTACTGTACGATAAAATAGTCCCATTACCAGTAAAAGGTTTAAGTCTAGAAGGTAGTATTTTTGAAACGATTGCTAAAAAAGACTATTTACAATACGCACCTTATCATACGTTTTCATACGTAGTAAAATTTTTAAGAGAAGCAGCTTTAGATCCTCAGGTTAAAGCTATTAAGATTACTATTTACAGATTAGCTCAAATTTCTCATGTAGCCAGTTCCTTAATAAACGCTGCCAAAAACGGTAAAAAAGTAATGGTTTCTATGGAGATTCAAGCACGTTTTGACGAAGAAGCTAATATCGCTTACGCGGAACAAATGCAGCGTGAAGGTGTACAATTAATATTTGGAGTACAAGGTCTTAAAGTGCATAGTAAAATGTGTATTATTGAAAGGGAAGAGGACAAAAAAATAAAACGATATGGTTTTATAAGCACTGGTAACTTTAACGAGTCTACAGCCAAAATATATACAGACTATACTTTGTTTACTGCTAATCAAAGAATACTTAAAGACGTCAATAAAGTGTTTAACTTTTTTGAAGTTAATTATAAAATTTACAGATTTAAACATATAATTACATCACCTCATTACACAAAAAATAAGTTTTTTAATCTTATAGATAAAGAGATTAATAATGTTAAAGAAGGTAAACCTGGTTATATAAAGCTTAAAATGAATAGTATATCTAACTATCCAATGATAGATAAACTATACGAAGCAAGTCAAGCAGGAGTTAAAATACAAATGATAGTTCGTGGGATTTGTTGTTTAGTGCCAGGCGTAAAAGGTATAAGTGAAAACATAGAAGTAATAAGTATAGTCGATAAATTTTTAGAGCACACAAGACTTTACGTATTTTGCAATAATAACAACCCTCTAGTTTATATATCTTCTGCAGATTTTATGACCAGAAATATCGAAAACAGGGTAGAAGTAAGCTGTCCTATTTATGATAAAGATATAAAAGAAGAATTGATTGATACGTTTCATATTTGTTGGAATGATAATGTTAAAGCTAGGATATTAAATAAAGCACAAAACAACACCTACAAGCGTAACGATAAACCAAAGTACAGAAGTCAATTTGAAGCTTACAATTATTTAAAAAATAAATTAGATGCTTAAAATCCAAAAATATGCTGCTATAGACATTGGATCCAATGCTGTTAGATTATTAATATCTAATATTGTTGAAGAAAAAGGTAGTGATACAAGATTTAAAAAAAGTTCGTTAGTAAGGGTTCCAGTGCGTTTAGGTGCAGATGTTTTTATAAATGAAGAAATATCGGAAAACAATGTACATCGTATGCTACAAACCATGCAAGCTTTTAAATTACTTATGGAAACCCATGGTGTAGTAAAATATAAAGCGTGTGCAACTTCTGCAATGCGTGAAGCAAATAATGGTAAAGATGTTGCCAAATTAATTAAGAAAAAAACAGGAATTCAGATTGATATTATTGAAGGTGAAGAAGAAGCAGCTATTATAGCAGCTACAGATTTACAATCGTATATTGATGTAAATAAAAACTATTTATATGTAGATGTAGGAGGTGGTAGCACTGAATTTTCTGTAATTGTCAAAGGCGAAAAAATAGCCTCTAAATCATTTAAGATAGGTACTGTTAGACTACTTAATGATATGGTTAAAAAGGAAGCTTGGATTGAGTTAGAACAATGGATTAAAAAGCAAACCACAACTTATGATAAGATTGAGGTTATAGGTTCTGGTGGTAACATTAATAAAATATTTAAAGTGTCTGGAAAAGCTATGGGCAAACCGTTGTCTTACTTTTATTTGACGTCTTACTACAATATGTTACAAACGTATTCATATGAAGAGCGTATCTCCATATTAGATTTAAATCAAGATAGAGCAGACGTTATTATTCCTGCTACACGTATATATCTGTCTGCCATGAAGTGGAGTGGAGCAAAAGATATTTATGTACCAAAAATAGGATTGGCAGACGGAATCATAAAAAGTATGTATAATGATACCGTTTCTAGCCATACAAAGTTAAAATAATACACTTTATCTATTTATTACTTTCTATTACTTAAAAAAAATTATATTTACTTTTACAAAACTTAACTCAAAAAAACCAACTAAATTTTTCAAAATATGAAAAAAACTATTTTACTATTAACGTTTGTATTAGCTTCTTTTTACGGATTTTCTCAAGACGCTTTGTATGGTGTAAGAGCTGGATACAATATTTCTAATTTAGATTTTGATCCTGAAGTACCAACAGGTGTAGAAAATGCACATAGAAATGGATTTTTTATCGGATTTTTTGGAGAGTATAGTCTTTCTAAATCTTTTTCTTTTGCACCAGAAATTCAGTTTTCTGCCGAAGGAGCAAAAGACCAAGAATTACGTATTAACTACATTCAAGTACCATTATTTTTTAAATATAAGATAGGTAATAAATTAGCAATAGGTGTAGGTCCTCAAGCTAGTTTAAAAGGTCATTCTTATGAGGATGGATTACAAAATTTAGGTTTTTCTGCTTTAGGAGGATTAGAGTATATGATTTCTGACGAGTTTTTTATTGACTTCAGATATTCTTACGGATTAACTAATGTTATTGATGATAACGCGATTGGTTTAGAAGCTAAAAACACAAATATGCAAATAGGTTTAGGAGTTAAATTCTAATGCCTTCATTAACAATATAAAAAAAAGCCAATTCTATTAGAATTGGCTTTTTTTTATAGCTTTTAATTAATCATGTTAACCATGAATAGTTTCTTTTTTACTTAGATTAACCATTATTTCAGCTTCAAACTCAAGTAAATCATTCCACTTTTTATCGACTTCTTTACGGTCGCCATATTGTCTTGCAAAACCTAAAAACATGGTGTAATGATTAGCTTCACTGACCATTAATTTTCGGTAAAATTCTGCTAAAGTTTTATCTTCCAATTCTTCAGATAACAATCTAAAGCGTTCACAACTTCTAGCTTCGATTAAAGCAGCATAAAGTAACCTGTGGACTAATTGTGTTGTTCTACTTCCTCCTTTAGGAAAAAAGGTTATCAGTTGTAAAACATAGTCATCTTTGCGGTCACGACCTAAAACCCATCCGTTTTTAAGTATTAAATCATGAACCATTTTAAAATGGCTAATCTCTTCTTTAACTAAGGCTACCATTTCTTGTACTAATTCTGTATATTCCGGAAAACTAACAATTAATGAGATAGCAGTACTAGTTGCTTTTTGTTCGCAATAGGCATGATCCGTTAAAATGTCTTCAATGTTTTTTTCTACAATATTTACCCATCTTGGATCGGTTGGTAATTTTAGTCCTAGCATAATTTTGTTAGTTGTTAACTCTTTCTTTCTATGGTATAATCGCCAAGTGTATTAATTGCTATGCTGTAAGTATTACAATCTTTAGTGTTTGGTATGCATTGTGAAGCAATTAAATGTAAAGTGTTAGTTTGTAAAGATTTTAATTGGTCAACATAAATTTCAGTATTAACGTAGTTCATACTATTTTCTAATAAAAATTGTTCATTAATATTATTTTTGAAAATAATTTTATCGTTTTTAAAAACTTCAATTTCTGAAATTACTTCTCTGAAATAGTATTTAGACTTTATGACGTTTTCTGAGGTATAACCTAAAACAGAATGATTCATATCTGTATAATTTTTAATTTTAACCCTATAGCCATTACTTAAAATAGTATCAGTGGTAGATTCTGTATACGCTTCCGGAAAAAAGGTTGCTTGTGTCTTATAGGATTGTAGCATGTTACTTTCAGTAAGTAATTGTGTCTTGGATTTTTTAACACGATCACGTCCATCACAACTTAAAAAGGCGACAATTACAACAAGTAATATTACTGCTAATTTATTCATGATTAAACATCTAAGTCAAAGGTTTTACGTAGCAGCTCTAAGTTAGGGTTTTTTTCTTTAAGCTTTTCATATTTTTCAATAGGTGTATAAGCGTATTTAGTATCTAACTCTTCATTAACGTTTATATCTAAAGCAATGTCGTAGTTTTTTAAGTTTTTTCTTAAATAGGACATCAAGTCAAAGGATTGTCTTTCGACTTCAACTTTATTTGTAGCGTTTGGAAACGTCAATTTAATTGAAAATCCATCTTCTGCCAACGTTGGTTTATCAATAGATAGGATAGAGGCTAAATTAAATTTACCTTCTTTTTCTATTTGATGTACAAAAGCATTCCAAACTTCAGTTAATTCATCTTGATTAAAAGGTTCTCTTGGTAAATTTTCCTCATCAACAACAACATCTAATTGTTTTATTTGATGTTCTTTTTTAGCTCTAATACTTTTTAAGGATAAACCTGAAGTTCTTTTTTTACTAGAAGCAATACCATTTTCCAAGACAATTTTAGGTTTGGTTGGTTCTGCTTGCTTTTGTAATTCAGGATTAACTTTTGTATTGTTTTGTTGAGATACAGATGTGTTTTCAACATGAACCGGTTTTACAACCTTAATAGGTTTAATTCCTATTTTTTTAAAGTATGAAGGTGGTATTATGAACCGACTGCTATTTTTTTCTCCATCAAAAGTGATAGAGGCAAGTTGCATTAGTGTTAGTTCAACTAACAGTCGTTGGTTTTTACTGCTTTTATATTTTAAATCGCAGTCATTAGCTAGATTAATACCTTTTATTAAAAAGTCTTGTTCTGCTTTTTTAGATTGCTCTAAATATTTATTTTTAGTATCATCTCCAACTTCAAGTAACTCAATAGTTGATGGATTTTTGCAAACTAGTAAATCTCTAAAATGAGAGGCTAAACCTGCTATATAATGATGTCCATCAAAACCTTTTGCCAACGTTTTATTAAATTGGATTAAAAGTTCTGGAATTTTGTTTTCTAAAATGTAATCTGTACTTTCAAAATAGGTTTCGTAGTCTAAAACATTTAAATTTTCTGTAACCGATTGTCGTGTCAGGTCTTTACCAGAAAAACTTACAACTCTATCAAAAATAGATAAAGCATCACGCATAGCTCCATCCGCTTTTTGAGCGATAATATGTAAAGCATCATCTTCAGCATTTATACCTTGCTCTTCAGCGATGTATTTTAAATAATTTTTAGCATCCTTAACAGTTATACGTTTGAAATCAAAAATTTGACAACGCGATAGTATCGTTGGTATAATTTTATGTTTTTCTGTAGTTGCTAAAATAAAAATACAATGTTTTGGTGGCTCTTCTAATGTTTTTAAAAAAGCATTAAAAGCAGCTTGAGATAACATGTGGACCTCGTCAATAATATAGACTTTATATTTTCCAACTTGTGGCGGAATCCTAACTTGGTCTGTTAAGTTTCTTATATCGTCTACCGAGTTGTTTGAAGCAGCATCTAATTCAAAAATATTAAACGCATAGTCTTCTTCACCTGTTTCGTTACCATCACTATTAATCATTTTAGCCAAAATACGTGCACAACTTGTTTTTCCAACACCTCTTGGTCCTGTAAAAAGTAGCGCTTGTGCTAAATGATTATTTTCAATAGCATTAAGTAAAGTATTAGTAATAGCAGTTTGACCTACAACATCCTTAAAGGTTTGTGGTCTGTATTTTCTTGCTGATACTACAAAATGCTCCATGACTAATTATTGAACAACAAATTTAAAAAATAGCAGGTTAATTAGGAAGTCTTAGCCTTGATTTTATTTATAGTTATCAACAAATTTAAAATACAGGTAATGGTTAAAACTATTTAAAGTTTCTAGCTTTAAAAATGTTTAGTTTGTTGTAATTTTGCAGCAGTAAATCGCCTTATCGCTTTAAATTAATTTTAAAGAGGAAAGTCCGGACACCATAGTGTAATCATAGTGGCTAACAGCCATCCATCGAGAGGTGAGGAAAAGTGCAACAGAAAGTATGTACAGGTCATGCTGTAGTGAAACCAGGTAAACTCTATGAGGTGCAATACCATGTATACTAACGTTTGAGCGTGCACGCGCGATTGTTAGAGGGTAGGTAGCTAAAGCGTGTTGGTAACAGCAAGCTCAGATAAATGATAAGGGCTCTTTAGGGAGTACAAAATCCGGCTTATAGATTTACTTATTTATAAAAAAAACCATCTATTATAGATGGTTTTTTTGTTTATTCTTCTTCGTCTGACGCTTCATTCTCAAAAAAGCTAAATACATTTCCGCCATAACTTTTGGAACGTACAAACTGCTTTAAGTTTGATAAGTCTGTGTGCTTGGAATGTTCTATTATTAATAATCCTTCAGACTCTAAAAGGTTATTTTCAAATACAAGCTCTGGTATTTTAGAAAAGGCTTCTTCTGTAAAGTCGTATGGTGGATCTGCAAAAATGATTGTATGTTGCTGTTTTGTTTTTTCTAAAAACTTAAAAACATCACTTTTTATGGTTTGGATATCCATTTCAAAACTTTCAGCAGTTTCATTAATAAATTTTATACAGCCATAATCTTGGTCTACACACAAAATTTCTTGTGTACCTCTAGAAGCAAACTCGTAACTTATGTTACCTGTTCCTGCAAATAAGTCTAATACAGAAACATCATCAAAGTAAAATTGATTGTTAAGTATATTAAACAAAGCTTCCTTAGCCATATCTGTTGTAGGCCTTACAGGTAGCTTTTTAGGTGCTGTAATTCTTCGTCCTTTAAATTGTCCTGATACAATGCGCATTATAAGCTTTTTAGTAAGGTGAAATAAGAGTAATTTGTTGTTGGTGTCTTTGTAAAATTATAGGTATCCATTCTATTTCCAAAAGATACGTTTCGGATGTATTTATAAGTGATGTTATATAAATCATCTTCTTTATTAATTAATCCTAGTAAAACTAGTTGTAGTGTTTCTGGATTAAGCTGTAATTGTTCTAAAGTAAATAAAAGATAATAAATGTAATCTTCTTTTGTATGATATTCAAAGGTGTTATAAAGTAGTAATCCACCTTCTTTAATAGCTATTATTTCAAAGTTATTAGTATCTATATTAACGTAAACTTTAGTCACGCTAGAATGCTTTTCTTTAACTAATAATTGTTCTATTAGTATAGTAGAGAAGTGTTTGTATGTAAAACTACCATATTTATCAAAAATATAGTTGTTTATATTAGTAAACGGAACATAAATATTAACGCTTTCATTGGTAATAATCTCGTCAAAAGTAATAAAGTCAGTTTTTAAAATCTTGGTATTAAATTTTAAATAATCTGCTAAATAATCTTCTTTAAACAGTGCTTTTGGTACTAAGGTGGACCAATCATTAACATGTATTATGTTAATTGAGGAAAAGTTTTGATTTAAAATTTCTTCCGTATTAAAAAGGTGTATTACTGCGTCTAGAAGTTCTGTTGGTGTTTTTTTTATACTAAAGACCTGAGATTTTAACTCGATAATGGTTTTAGTATCTGGGTTTAAAACACAAAAAGAAAGTCCACTCAAACTAATTTGAATGGACAGTTCTAGGTTGGTTAAATGATTATATTCCTTATTCGTTTGAGCCATAAGTTTTAGGCCAGTTTCCAATTGTTTTAGCAGAACTCATAGATCCTACACGTAAAGCATCACCATTAACACCTTCAACAGATATTACTTGGTTTTCTTTAAGAACTAAATTTTTATCTTGATCAAAAAGAATATCGTCTTTTTTAACAAATGCTTCAAAAACAGGAATTTTATTACCATTTTCATCTTCAATTTCTCCAGCATCCATAGTAAACTTAGTACCATCTTTACCTACAGGAACATTCATCATTTGTTTATATCTGTCTGATCCTTTAAATAATCTTTCTTTAACAGATTCAAATCCAATTGTATCAGTGATAACAATATCTTTATAAGACGTCACACCACCATAAGCTTTAGTTCTTTCTTCATCAACAACACTTGAGTCTCTTCTTTCTATAATAGTAAATTTACCATTTTCGATAAATTTAATTAAAGAGTCGTAACTTTTAGTAAACTTACCAGTTACAGTTCTGTGTGCTAATTGAGAATCTCTAATATCAATTAAACGGTTAATAGCTGAAGCATATCTTTTTTCTTTTAATTGATTAAATTTTATCTCACCATAAACAGAGTTAAAAGTTAAATATCCTAAAAAGATAATAAGGCCCCAAAGCGCAATAGTAATAAAAGGTTTTGCTTTTGTTGGAACAAATTTATCAATAAGCCAAACAATTAAAATGGTTAATAGGATTGCTCCAATTATAATAAGTGCTAATTTCATAGTGATTTATTAAATTTAATTAAGGTCTGTGACAAATCTACAATTTTTTTATTCGTAAAAACCATTGTTGGTAAAAATGATTTATATATTTGATAAAAAGTTTTCAATCCACACTATTTAATGACCAGTTCGCAATTTTATTCCCTTATAAAACAGCATTTTCCGTTTAATCCGACGTCAAAACAAGATATTTTACTTTTACAACTTTCTGAGTTTATTTTAAATGAAAGAGAAAATGGCGTGTTTTTGCTAAAAGGATACGCAGGTACAGGTAAAACCACCATTATTGGTACGATTGTAGCCAATTTATGGCAAGCAAAAAAAAGTGCTGTGTTAATGGCTCCAACAGGTCGTGCAGCAAAAGTTATCTCTAATTATTCCAAAAAAGAAGCGTTTACCATCCATAAAAAAATATATTTTCCTAAAAAGGAAAAAGGTGGTGGCGTAAAATTTGTTTTACAACCAAATAAGCATAAAGACACCATTTTTATTGTTGATGAAGCGTCAATGATACCAGATTCGCCTAGCGATTCTAAACTTTTTGAAAACGGATCACTTCTGGACGATTTAATGCAGTATGTTTATCAAGGACATAGGTGTAAATTGTTACTTATTGGTGATACAGCCCAATTACCACCTGTAAAATTAGATTTAAGTCCAGCGTTAGATGAAAACACGTTGAGCTTAAACTATAATAAGTCAGTTACCAAAATGGAACTAGATGAAGTAGTGCGACAAGGCGAGGATTCGGGAATATTAGAAAACGCTACGTTATTAAGAGAGACCATTGCAGGAAGTTTTTACGATAGTTTTAAATTTAACTTAAAGTCGTTTAAAGATATTGTTAGGTTGGTAGATGGATATGAAATTATGGATGCTATAAATGACTCCTATAGTAATCTAGGGTACGAAGAAACTAGTATAATAGTTAGAAGCAACAAGCGTGCTAATTTGTACAATCAACAAATACGCAGTCGTATTTTATTTAGTGAAAACGAGTTGTCTGCAGGAGATTTTTTAATGGCAGTTAAGAATAATTATTTTTGGATAAAACCAACCTCTGAGGCAGGATTTATTGCAAATGGTGATATTATTGAAGTGCTTGAAATTTTTAGCATAAAAGAATTGTATGGCTTTAGATTTGCAGAAGTAAAAGTTAGAATGGTGGATTATCCTAAAATGATACCTTTTGAAACCGTTTTGATGTTAGATACCATAGAAGCAGAAACACCATCTTTACCCTATGAAGACTCTAATAGATTGTATCAAGAAGTCCAAAAAGACTATGAAGATGAAAGTAGTAACTATAAAAAATTTATGAAAATTAAAGGCAACAAGTACTTTAACGCACTTCAAGTTAAATTCTCTTATGCCATTACATGCCATAAATCGCAAGGTGGACAATGGAATACCGTTTTTGTAGAACAACCCTATTTGCCTAACGGAATAGACAAAGATTATTTAAGATGGTTGTATACAGCAATTACCAGAGCAAAAGAAAAATTGTATTTAATAGGTTTTAAAGACGATTTTTTTGAAGAAGACCATTAAATTATTATATTTTTATACTCCAATTTAATTCTTAGATGAAAATAATAGCAATGATTCCTGCACGATATAGTGCGACACGTTTTCCTGGTAAATTAATGAAAGATTTAAACGGAAAACCTGTAATTACGCGTACCTATGAAGCTACAGTAAACACAAATTTATTTGATGATGTTATCGTAGTGACTGATAGTGATATCATTTTTGACGAAATTTCTAAAATTGGTGGTCATGTAATGATGAGTAAAAAAGAGCACGAGTGTGGTAGTGATCGCATTGCAGAAGCTGTAGCGGATTTAGATATTGATATTGTTATTAATGTGCAAGGCGACGAGCCTTTTACTGAAGTTGAATCGCTTAAAAAATTAATTCAAGTTTT
This sequence comes from Olleya sp. KJ81-1, assembly GCF_055808135.1. Lineage (NCBI taxonomy): Bacteria > Pseudomonadati > Bacteroidota > Flavobacteriia > Flavobacteriales > Flavobacteriaceae > Olleya > Olleya sp. KJ81-1. The sequence goes on from NZ_CM147854.1 coordinate 707,313, forward strand.
TAAAGAAGACAAAGAACAGCAAGTTGATTTAGCATCATTAATGGTACACATTACCGATTGGGACGAAATTAAAAACCCAAATACAGTAAAAGTAATTGTGGATCAAAATAATTTTGCATTATACTTTTCTAGAAGTCCAATACCTTATCCAAGGGATGAGACTGTATCTGTTAACTATTACAAACATAAAGGCGTATATGCTTTTAGAAAACAAGCCATATTAGATTTTTATAATTTACCAATGTTAAGCCTTGAAGCTTCAGAGAAAATTGAATGTATTAGATATTTAGAATACGGAAAACGTATTAAAATGGTCGAAACTAATGTGCAAGGTGTAGAGATTGATACTCCAGAAGATTTAGAAAGAGCAAAAAAACTATGGAAATAGATTACAGTCAAATAAAGGTCATTGGTTTTGATGCTGATGATACTTTGTGGATTAACGAAACCTATTTTAGAGATGCAGAGTTGGAGTTTGCTAAATTACTAAGCCCATTTGAAACTGCTAATAAAATAGACCAAGAGCTATTTAAAATGGAGATGAAAAATCTTCCAGTCTATGGCTATGGAGTTAAAGGCTTTGTGTTATCAATGGTCGAAATGGCTTTGGAGTTATCCAATAACACAGTCTCAAATCAAACCATATCTAGTATTTTAGACATTGGTAAAACAATGATTAATAAAGAAGTAGAGCTTTTAGAAGGTGTTGAGCAAGTATTACAACAGCTTTCCAAAAAGTATAAATTAATAGTCGCTACAAAAGGCGATTTACTGGATCAAGAACGTAAACTTGAAAAGTCAGGTTTGTTAGATTATTTTCACCACATTGAAGTATTAAGTGATAAAAAAGAAGCAAACTACTCCAAACTATTAAACCATTTAGATATAAAACCTTCAGAGTTTTTAATGATAGGTAATTCTTTAAAATCGGACATACTACCTTTAATTAATATTAAAGCAAGCGCTATTCATGTACCGTTTCATACCACATGGTTGCATGAGCAGGTGGACGTAAATGTTAATCAGTCAAAGCAATATAAAACAATTAAAAGTCTATTAGACTTACCAAAACTATTACAATAATTAGTGAAGACTTTAGATATAAATACTTGGAACAGAAAAGAACATTTTCAACACTTTTCAAAGTTAAAAGATCCCTATTTTGGAGTCACTATACCTTTTGAAGTAGGTAACGCTTACCAGTATGCAAAAGATAATAACGTCAGTTTTTTTGGCGTTTATCTTCATGCTTGTATGCAAGCTATAAATGCTGTAGACAATTTAAAATATAGAGTAGTGAAGGATACTATTCAAGTGTATGATACGATACATGCATCTGCAACAATTATGCGAAGTGATAAAACTTTTGGATTTTCATTTATAAATTTTACCGAAGATTTAGATGGGTTTTTAACAAACTTATCTAAAGAAGTAGATAGAATCGAAAACAGTCCATCTCTTTTTCCTCCAGTTAATGGTTTAAATTGCGTACACTGTTCAGCAATACCTTGGCTTAATTTTTCAGGTCATAAAGAGCCTGTTTCAGGTGAAATGGACTCAGTGCCTAAACTAGCATTTAGTAAAGCTGTAAAGCAAGATAATAAGTTAATAATGAATGTTGCTATTAATGTAAATCATGCCTTAGTTGATGGATATCATTTAGCATTATTTTCAGAAATGTTTCAGAAAAACTTAAATAAGTAATAAATTTACAAACTAAGACGACAAGTCAATGAGTTATAAAAATTTTCCAATGGTGTCCAAAGTTATATTTGGACGAGGTAGTTTTAATCAATTAAGCGATATTATAGAGCCTAAGCGGTTAAATACTAGTGCGCCATTTATATTTTTTGTAGACGATATTTTTAAAGGAGATGCGTGGTTAACCTCCAGAATACCTTTGTCATATTTAGACAAAGTGGTTTATGTTTCAACATTGGAAGAACCAAAGACAGAGCAGGTTGATCAATATGTGGAGGATATTATTTTAAACTTTAAAGAACGACCATCTGGTATCATAGGTATTGGTGGAGGTTCTATATTAGATATTGCAAAAGCAGTTGCCATTATGTTAAATAATGATGGTGAAAGTAAAGATTATCAAGGTTGGGATTTAGTTAAAAATTCAGCTGTATTTCACGTAGGTATACCTACAATATCAGGTACAGGAGCAGAAGTTTCTAGAACAACTATTTTAACAGGACCAGAACGTAAATTGGGTATTAATAGTGACTTTACTCCATTTGATCAAGTGCTTTTAGATCCAGAATTAACTAAAGATGTTCCTAAAGATCAATGGTTTTATACAGGTATGGATTGTTACGTACATTGCATAGAATCGCTAAGTGGAACATATCTAAATGCTTTTAGCCAATCTTACGGAGAAAAAGCTTTAGAGTTATGTCAAGAAATATTTTTAAGTGATGATTTATCAGAGCAAGAGTCTCAAGATAAATTAATGATGGCTAGTTGGCATGGAGGCATGAGCATTGCTTATTCTCAAGTAGGTGTAGCACATGCAATGAGTTATGGTTTAGGTTATTTACTAGGTGTTAAACATGGTATTGGTAATTGTATTGTTTTTGATCATTTAGAAGCGTATTATCCTGAAGGTGTTGCTGAATTTAAAAAAATGAAAGCCAAACATAATATAGTTTTACCTCAAGGTATTTGTGCCGATTTATCAGATAAGGACTTTGATGTTATGATTAATGTAGCTTTAAGTTTAGAGCCACTTTGGGAAAATGCAATTGGTAAAAACTGGAAAAAAACTATTACTCATGATACGCTAAAAGCGTTATATCAAAAAATGTAATATGCACTGGTTAGCTAAACTTATATATTTTAAGATAATGGGATGGAAGGTTGTTGGTAATATTAACTTTTCAAAAGATATTATTAAAAAAGCGGTTATTATATCTGCTCCTCATACTAGTAATTTTGATTTTATTATCGGAATTTTATTAAGAAAAGTGACACAGGTCAAAACTAACTTTATAGGTAAACAAGAATTATTTACTTGGCCATTTGGTTACTATTTTAGAGCAGTTGGAGGTGTACCAGTGGACAGAAAAAATAAAGAGAATAAAGTACAAACTATAGCTAAATTGTTTGAAAACAAAGAAGAATTTAGATTAACATTAGCACCAGAAGGCACTAGAAGTAAGGTTGACGAATGGCGTACTGGATTTTACTACATCGCTAAACAAGCTAATGTGCCCATTATTATGTTTACGTTAGATTTTGGTAATAAGCAAAATAGTGTTTCAGAGCCTTTTTATCCTACAGATAATATGGAAGCGGATTTTAAATTTATGAAATCTTTTTTTAAAGATGTAAAAGGTAAGATTGAAAAAAATATATAGTTGTAATCTTTTTTTCAAAAAATTAATTTTTGGTACGACATTTGATTTTATTAGTATGTAGTCTAAAATGAAACATAAAGTAAACTATAAGTCCCTAAAAAGAAACATTGACCACTACAAACAAAAGCGACTTTAATAAGTAATTAAAGTCGCTTTTATTTATTTAAAATTATAGTAATTAGTTTTTATTTTGAATTTCTTCAATTTCGCAACCAAATAAGCTTTGTTGCATAATTAATTTAGAAACCCCTTCAGGTAGCATACTTTGCCAACCTTCTTCACCATCACAAATCATTTTTAATACTGTTCTAGAAAATACATTTAAAGTGTTAGGATCATAATCTGTAATATCTACAACCTTACCATTATATTTAAAGAATTTGTATAATTCTTTCATTCTAGGATGTACTTTTAAGTTATCACTTGTTGTTAATGAGCCATCCTCATCACGCATTGGATAAAGGTATACGCGTAGATCTTTGAAAAATAATTTTCCAAAAGCTTCTAATATACCACCACTTAAATGTCTGTAATATTTCTCGTCAAATATATCTACTAAGTTATTAACTCCCATAGCTAATCCCATTCTACTCTTAGAGTATTGAGAGAAGTATTCTACTAACTTATAATATTCCTGGAAGTTAGAAATTAACACTGTATGACCTAAAGAACATAAAAGTCTAGCACGATCCATAAAATCTTGCTCATCAATCTCGCCTTCAGCTCTTAGATTAGATAAAGTAATTTCAAAAATTACTTGAGTATTATCCTCATCTACTTTATTTTCTTTGATAAACATATCCAATGACTTTTCGTACATGTCAATGTTTACTTTGGTTACTGGTCTAAAACTACCACGTAACGCTAATATATTTTTCTTGTAAAGGACTCTAGCAGGTAACACGTTATTTCCGTCAGGAGCAAACATGACAGCATCTGTCATTCCGTTTTTAACTAGTTGTAAACTCATTAAACGGTTATCTACATCTTTAAATACAGGACCAGAAAAATTAATAGTATCAATTTCTATTTGGTCTTTATCTAAATGGTCATATAAATAACGCAATAATTTTCTAGGTTCATTGTACTTGTAAAAAGCACCATATATAAGGTTTGTACCTAAAATACCTAAAGTCTCTTGTTGCAATCTTGCATCATTTTCTTTAAATCGAAGGTGTAATACAATCTCATTATACTCTTCTTCAGCTGGATCTATTTGGTATTTAATTCCAACCCATCCATGACCTTTGTATTTTTTTGCAAAATCAATTGTAGCCACAGTATTTGCAAAACTGAAAAACATCTTATTTGGATTTTTTTCACGATCAATACGCTCTTCAATAAGTTTTATTTCATGAGAGACCATTTTACGTAAACGCGCTTCGGTAACATAACGTCTGTCGTTTTCAATTCCGTAAATAGCATCACTAAAATCTTTGTCGTAAGCAGACATAGCTTTTGCAATAGTCCCAGAGGCACCTCCAGCTCTAAAAAAGTGGCGTACAGTTTCTTGTCCTGCACCTATTTCGGCAAACGTACCGTAAATATTTTCGTTTAAATTAATACGAAGTGCTTTATCTTTTAAAGAGGGAATATTTTCAAATTCTTTATCTCCTTTTAGCCTAATTTCCATATAAAAATCCCTATGATGTTAAGTTTTACAAAGGTACCAAATAACTATATCAAACAAAAAAAATAACTTATTTTTGTGAGAAATAATCATCAAGTGAAAATAACATTTTTAGGCACAGGAACATCACAAGGAATTCCAGTAATTGGAAGCACACATCCTGTATGTTTAAGTAAAAATCCTAAAGACAAACGTTTACGCGTTTCTGTTATGATAGAATGGGAGGATAGTACGTTTGTAATAGATTGTGGTCCTGATTTTAGACAGCAAATGTTACATGCTAATCCGGAAAAAATTGATGCCCTTTTATTTACGCATGAACATGCAGACCATACCGCTGGTTTAGATGATATAAGACCATTTTGTTTTAGACAAGGCGAATTGCCTATTTATGCGCATAAGCGTGTAATTGAGCAACTTAAAATAAGGTTTGAATATGTTTTTGCAACAACAAACAGATATCCAGGTGCACCAACTGTAGCAGTCAATACCATTACAAATAAACCTTTTACGATTAACAATTTGCCAATAATCCCTATTGATGGCTTACATTATACATTGCAGGTTTTTGGTTTTAGATTTGACAAGTTTGCTTATCTAACAGATATTAAAACCATTTCTAGTTCCGAATTAGATAAACTTAAAAATTTGGATGTTTTGGTAATAAATGCGTTAAGAGAGAAAGAACATATTTCACATTTAAATTTAGAACAAGCGCTGGAAATTATTAACATCATCAAACCTAAAAAGGCCTATTTAACACATATTAGTCATTTATTAGGATTTCATGACGAAGTACAACAAAAGCTGCCAGACAATGTGTTTTTGGCTTACGATAAACTAGAAATCACTATTTAAACTATTTATATAAAATGAAGAACAAAATCTTTATGTACCTGTTTATTTTTACATCACTAATTGTGGTGTTTCAATATGTTAATTCTAAAAAAATATTGGATGACAGTGCAAAACGAATGGAAAAACTTAAGGAGAGATCAGTTATACTACAAGACTCTTTAAATCTTCAAAACGAAGAATTATCTGATTTGACATTATTTGATTTAAGATATAGTCAAGAAGCTAAAGATTATTTTTATAATAAAAAATTGGATAGCGATGTTATGATTCCTTATATCAAAAACGAATTATATAAATTAAATGAAGCTGAAGGTGACCATCCTTTAATACCCTTTGCAGCTTCTGAAGGAAGAAAAATGCAGTTTAATACTATTAAAATGCTAAATCATAGATGGATTATTGCAGATTTTTCTGATGGTAGTTATTGGGGAGAAATACTAATTAAGTACTTTGTAACAACAGATAAAAAAATAGAATTTGAAGTTTTGGACTATTTACTTTATACTAGATAGAAAGTAAGTTGTTTAAACAGAAAAGCCCAAATTAAATTATAAGTTTAATTTGGGCTTTTTATTTTTTGATAAAATTTTATATTAAGTGTTGCAACCAATCTTTAAACTCGTAAAAATTTTGAGGTGCTACACCATGTCCAACAGGAAACTCGTTAAATTGGTTTTTGATGTTTAAAGCCGATAAAAATTTAGGTGCTTTTCTAGCCCAATCCACAGGAATTACTTGATCAACAGTACCATGAGAACAATAGAAGTTTAAATGTTTATAGGCAGAAGCGTCTTTAACTTCAAATATATCTTCATTTATATATCCACTTAAAGCTACAATATTGTTTACTTTTTCTGGATAGGTTAAGGCAACAGCATAGCTTAAAATACAGCCTTGACTAAATCCAAGTAAGGATACATTATTTTTATCTACTGGATAATTAGCTGTAGCCTGATCTATAAAATTAGCTATTAAATCTCTAGATTGTTTTGCTTGCTCATTATCACTCCATTTTCCCTGATCTGCATCAAAATTAATTGCATACCAAGCATTACCATAAGGTTGCATTGGATAAGGCGCTCTCACAGATATTATAAAAAGCTCTTCTGGTAATTCTGCAGCAAAACTAAATAAGTCATTTTCGTCACTACCATAGCCATGAAATAGGATTAGTAGTGGAGCTTTGTCTTTTAAAGACGATGGTCTAGTTATGTGATGTAGGTTAAAGTTTTCCATTAGTTACCAAGTCCTTTAAATAGTTTTTGAAAAATTGGTCCAACAAAAGGAATAGGTTTCATTGTTCCATTAATAGCAGTCATTACTCCTAAAAATAAAAGTGCTCCCATGCTTACCCAAAAAGCAATTGAGATTTGCATATTATCAAATTGACTAACAAAATAGCCAATAATCATCCATAAAAGACATAAGCCTAAACCTTGTCTGTTATGAAAACTTGTAAAGTCGTTTTTCTTTTCGCCATTCATTATTATTGCTATGACGCTACCAATTATGGTTAGGTAGCTAATTACAGCTAATGATTTACCTTCTTCAATAGTTTGTTGGTTCATTGTATTATAATACTATTTTGTTATTTGCAATTATTCCGTATGCTTTTCCTTTTAATTCTTGTCCTAAAAAAGCACTGTTTTTTGATTTTGAAACAATATCAGTTTCCGCGAAAGCGTATTTAATATCTGGATTAAATAACGTTATATTAGCTATTTGACCTTCTTCAATAGTGTTGTTATTTTGACCAAATCTTGCTTTACCTTTTGTAAGTAATTGAATGGTTTTTTTTGTAGAAAATAAGGTGTTTAATGCGCCAAATGCACTTTCTAGTCCTATGGTACCAAAGGAAGCATGATCAAATTCTACTTTTTTATCTTCTATGGTCATTGGATTATGATCACTTGTAACCATATCTATCGTGCCATCTTTTAAACCTTCAATTAAAGCATCAATATCTTTTTGTATTCTTAACGGTGGATTAACTTTGTAATTAGTGTCAAACTCTTCCAAAACAGCATCTGTTAAACATAAATTATGGATGGCTACACTACAGGTAACGTCTAGTTTTTTTTGTTTAGCTTCTCTTATTAATGCAACACTTTCTGCTGTTGAAATTGTTGGTATGTGTAGCTTTCCGCCTGCATACTCTAACAAAAACAAATCTCTAGCAACTTGCATTGCTTCAGCTAAATTAGGACTACCTTTTAAACCTAATGAAGTGCTTGTTAATTCTTCGTTGACAATGCCTTTACCAGAAATTCTTGTTTCTAAAGGAAAAGAGCATACTAATCCGTCAAAATTGCTTGCATATTGTAATGCGATTTTTAACAAATTAGGGTTAGTTATTGGTTTTTTGTAATCGGAAAACGCTACAGCTCCTGCGTTTTTCATATCAAAAAGTTCGGCTAAATCTACACTGTCGCTATTTTTAGTTAAAGCACCAATTGGTAACAAGGTTACTGCTTGATTTTGCGCTTTGGAAAGTACAAAAGCCACATTGGCATTAGTATCTATAATTGGAAAAGTATTGGCCTGCAAGGCAATAGTTGTAAAGCCTGACTTAGCTGCAGTTTTTAGACCATTATCAATTGTTTCGCGATCTTCAAAACCTGGTTCTCCAAAACAAATACTACTATCAAACCAGCCTTGAGATAGGTGTAAGTTGTCTAAACTTATGGTTTTATAATTGTTAGTATTTTCTATGCTTGTAGCAATTTTACTAATCTTTCCTTTTTGAATTAATACGTCACAAACCTGATTATGAAAAGGGCTTGAAGAATCAATTATTGTTGCTGTTTTTATTAAGACGTTCATTTAAAATATTTTAAGATGAGCATTTCTAAAATTAATAAAGCTAATGCCAAAATTACAAACCATTTCCATAATTGGTTAACTTTACTATCGTTATTTATTGAATCAAAAATATTAGCTATTGAGTCGCTAACAGTGATGTTTTTGTAATTATCCAAGTTAATATAGGTTAAATCACTTTCTGACCTATCGTAATTATAACTTACATTTTGGATGATTTCGGTTTTATTTTTTAAATCGTAAACACCAGCTTGTTCTGGTAAATCATTGGTTTTAATAACCACTTTATTATTAAAATAATTTTGCTCTGGGATGATTTTGTTTTCTCTTTTTACTAATGTTAGCACTGCGTCTTGTTGTAAATTAATAGCAACATCGTAATTATTATCTTGACCAATAGTATAATATAACGTACCTGTATTTAAACTTTGTTTGGCAATGTTGTAAAACGTAGGTACAATTAAATTTATATTTTTAAAATTAGAATTAGTATCGTTTATTGGAGCTGAAAATAAATACAAATTTCCGTTTTGAGACAAAAAGGATTTACCGTCTTCAAATTGTAAAACGTTAGTTGCTTTAACATTATTTTGCGGATAGTAACGTTCTACTTTTGGATATTGAAAATTATCAACGCGTTTTTCAAACACACCATTTGTGTATAATAGATGGCTATAATTTATGGTAGTAATACGTTTTTGTGTAGTTAATAAATTTCCAAAAGGAGTGGTGTTAAAACGTTGTAAAAAGGTATTATAGTCCTTAAGATTACCTTTGTCTGAAGGGATTAAAACAACATAACCTCCATTGTCCGTAAATACTTTTAATGCAGTAGTTAGGCTTTCTGGTATCGTTTCAATTTCATCTAAAATCACTAAATTTTGAGCATCAAATAAACTATAATCTAATGTATTGGATTGTATTGAAGTAAATTTAAATTCGTCTTCCGTAAAAATTCTGCTTAAATAATTGCCACCAGAGTTACTAATCGCTAATATGTTTGTTTTAGTAGGTTTATTAATATTAAAATATAAGGTGTTATCAAATTGTAATTGTGTGTCATCAATGGTAATTTTTCCTTTTATAATTTGATTATTTGGAAGTGAAAACACAGTAGTACCTTGCCCATTTACTTCAACTGAAGCCTTAGATAGTAAATTATCATTATTGTACAATGAAACCGGAATATTACTAGTTGCTGTATCATTGTTTTTTAAAACAACCGTTAATTCTAAATTATTAGCATCTTGACTAGAAACATATACACTATCAATGGTTGTATTGGCTTTATTTACAGGTTTTAAATTAACTAAATTTAAAGTAGATGTTGAGTCTGAATCAATATTAAAGTCTGTATTTTTTTGCTGGAAATCTGATATAAATATCACATTTTTAAGCGTGTTAGCCTGATTAGAAAACGATTGTTTTGCTTTTAATAACGCTGCATTGTAAGCTAGTTGACTAGAGGAGTAATCTAATTGCAACAACTCGTTTTTTATTGCTTTTATAGTGGTGTTTTTGTAGCTATCTGTGTTGGTTATAAGCGATAAGGTTTCGGTTTCAGGAATGGTTTCAATTAAATCTTGGATAGCACGTTTAAGTAATTCGCCTTTGTTTCCTTTGGCTTGCATACTAAAGGAGTTATCTAGATAAATAACCATCTCTTTTTTAGCATTAAACGTATCTGTTTTTGAAGTAAAAGGTTGTGCAAAAGCTATAATTATAGCAGCTAAAAGCAATAGTCTAGTAAGCAGTGTTAACCATTTTTTTATGACTGCACTTTTTCTAGTTTGTAATTGGATTTTTTTAAAACAGCAACATTTGTAAAATACTCTTTTTGGAATTTTCTAAGCTGAAATAAATGAACAATAATGGGAATAAGCAGTAAGAAAAGCGCGTAAAGAAGTTCGGGATATTTAAACTGCATTAATTTTAAAGTTTGTCAAAGATAATAATTGCATTTATATAAAGCCTATTTCAAAATTAACAATTTAACAAAAACTTAGTCTCAAGATTGTGTAACAAATTTTATTTTTGAGCGTCTTCTAAACAAGACCATTAACAAATAAACATAAAAAATGAAAAAACTTTTAGTAACAACTATTGCAACAGGACTATTATTGGTTGGATGTAATAGCACAAAAACATCAGACAAATTAGCGTCTCAGTCGCCAATTGTAACCTCTATTGATTTGTCTAAAGTACTTAATGACAAAGCACCTGTAACAATTAATCCAGGACGTTTTACAGAGCAAACAGTAACGTATAGACTACCTCGAGTTGTTCAAGGGACGTACTCTGTAAGTGATTTTGGAAAATATGTAGACGACTTTAAAGCGTTTGATTATAAGGGTAATGAGTTGCCAACAGTTAAAGTAGACACTAATACTTGGACTATTGCTAATGCTACTCAATTAGATTATATTACTTATAATGCTAATGATACTTTTGATCAAGAAGTAACAGGTGGAATAGGTGGAGAGGCTCCTTTTTCTCCAGCAGGAACAAATATAGAGCCTACTAACTACGTGTTAAACTTACATGGTTTTATAGGTTATTTTGACAACCTAAAAGACAGCCAATATAGTTTAGATGTTACTGCACCTGCAGATTTTAAACGTACTTCTGCTTTACAAGAAACTGGAAAAACAGTAAGTGAAGATGGTAAATTAGCAACATCAAGTTATTTTGCACCACGTTATTTTGATATTACAGACAATCCAATGTTTTATGGTGATTTAGATGTCGAAGAATTTCAGGTTGGAGATATCAAAATTGTTTTGAGTGTGTATTCTCCAAACAAAGTGCATAGTGCTGCAAGCATAAAAGAAGTAATGCAAAAAATGATGCAAGCACAAAAAACATATTTAGGAGACGTTAATAGTACACCTCGTTACGATATCTATTTATATTTATCTGAAGGTAAACCAGAATCACCAAAAGGTTTTGGAGCTTTAGAGCACCACACATCTACTGTAGTTGTTTTAGAAGAAGATATGCCTTTTGAAGCTTTAGCAGAAAGTATGATTGATGTAGTATCTCATGAGTTTTTTCATATTGTTACACCATTAAGTGTGCATTCTGAAGATGTACATTATTTTGATTATAACCAACCAACATTTTCTAAGCATTTATGGATGTATGAAGGTGTAACAGAATATTTTGCAACACTATTCCAAGTGGATCAAGATTTAATTGACTCGGAAGAGTTTTATGGAGATATATTAGGTAAAATTCAAACTTCAGCTAACTTAGATGATAGCATGAGTTTTACGGTAATGAGTGAAAACGTTTTAGACGAACCTTACGCACCACAGTACTATAATGTATACATGAAAGGTGCCTTAATTGGTATGTGTATTGATATTATCTTACGTGAAGAGAGTAATGGTAACAGAGGTATTTTATCTTTAATGAAAGAATTATCTAACAAATACGGAAAAAACAAACCTTTTGAAGATGATAAGTTAATAGAAGAAATTACTGCAATGACTTATCCTAGTGTTGGCGAATTTTTAAACACGCATGTTGTTGGTGGTACACCAATAGATTATTCGGTTTACTTTAAAAAAGTAGGATTAAGTTTAGATACTGGAAAAGTTAAAACTAACTACATCCAAAACGACGGAACTTTAATTTTTGCTCCAGATAGAGCAACAATGACTATTCCTTTTAGCGAAGCGGTTAAGGATAATAGTTTTTGGAATGACAATGGTGTTTTACCAGGAGATGTTTTAAAATCAGTTGATGGTAAAGAGTTAACTTTAGCTACAGCACAACAAATTTTAACTGCAATGTACATGTGGCAACCAGGTACAGACATTAATGTTGTTTTAGATAGAAAAGGAGAAGAAATAGTTATTAAAACTAAATTAACTCAGTCTTATACTAACGGAACAAAATTAGTCGAAGATGCTAACGCTACAGATGCACAAAAAGCAGTAAGACAAGCTTGGTTAAAAGGCTAAATATTTGATAAAAAGTTTGGCATAAAAGTTGAAATGTTTAACTTAGAGAATGATTTACAACTAATTATAAAATCATTTGGCTAAACTTAAAAATATATAAAATGAAAAAATTAATTCTTATTGCATTTACCGTTTTTCTTGGAATCAATACTATGATGGCTCAAGACGCTAAACAGATTGAAGATTCTAATTACGTTATACTTTTAGATAGTAAAGTGTTTCATTACACAGCAGATGGTGTCGCACCATTAAAAGGAGATTTAAAATTAAATAACGGAACAATTGTTAAAAGTGATGGTACGTACATTGTGGACCAAAAAACTTTACAATTAAAGGATGGACAATGCTTAGGAATGAGCGGTACGCTTTATAAAGATCAAGAGACTTTGACTAAAAAAGCTTATGAAGCAGATGAAAAAATCTTAGTTTATCACTCAAAAATTTAAAAAGCCTAATCGAAAGATTAGGCTTTTTTTATTTAGAGATGGTAAAGGTAAAAGTGCTACCTATGCCAATTTGGGATTTTAAAACAATATCACCATTCAGTTTTTTGACTAAGTTTTTTACAGTAAACAATCCAATTCCAGTCCCTTTATTACCTTTTACGTCTGTTTGATTGTTGTTATTAAATAATTTAAATACTTCGTTTTGTTGCTCTTGCGCAATACCAATTCCATTATCTGTCACAGAGAAAATATGAAAATTCTTATTTTCAGAATAGTTTAAAATAACCTCTGGATTTGGTTTGTTGTTATATTTTAAGGCGTTGTCCACTAAATTTATTAAAATTTGAGTAACAGCAGCTTTATTAATAAATATGTTTTGGTTTTTTGTATTTATTTTAAATTGTAAACCGTCTAACAGGTGTATGCGTTTAACTTCTTCAAATAGCGTATTTAAGGCAATGCTTTGTTTATCTTCATTTAATAGCTCGTTAGCTTTATAATGAATTAAAATTCCGTCAATATAATTTTTAAGAGAATCTGCAGACTCTTCAATATAATTAATGTAATCAATAGATTCTTCAGTAAAAACATTACCTTCTTCTTCCTTTAAAAAAGCAGTTAAAGATATAATGTTAGCTAATGGAGATTTTAAATCGTGAGACACGTGACTAGCAAATTTGCTTAAATCAGCATTACGCTCTAATAACTCTTTTTTGGATTCATCCAAAAGCCTATTATTTAATCTTAGATCAAATAAGTTCATGACTTGTTTACCTAAAGTTATAAGGGCTTTTTTCTGAATTTCTGTTAGTTGTCTAGGTTCATGGTCGTAAACACATAATGTCCCTAAAGCTAAGCCATCTTTGTTACGTAATGGGACACCAGCATAAAATATAGCATTAAATTGATCTATTAATGGATTATCTTTAAAACGATTATCTTTTCTAGAGTCTTCTACCACAAAAATATCTTGACTTTGTAATATAGCATGACCACAAAAAGAGATGTCTCTTGGTGATTCTTGAACATTTAAACCATGATGAGATTTTAAAAAATTACGGTCTGTATCAAGTAAGGTAATTAAAGAAATTGGCACTTCGCAAATAGTCGCAACTAGACTTGTTATATTATCAAAATCACTTTCTGGTAAGGTGTCTAAAATCTTATATTTTTTAACTTCGGATAAGCGTTCTATTTCGTTTTTGGGAAAATCTGGTACAATCATAAATGGATAGTTCTACTTACATTTTGAAAATGTATGTACGAAAATAATGATATTTTAGTTTCAAAAGATTAAAATTTTTCAAAAACACCTAATCCAAATAAAGCAAAGTCATATTTTACTGGATCGTTAGGGTCTAATAATCTTAAACTTGCGTCTAATTGGGCTAATGCTTTGCCATCATTTTGTTTTCGTTGTAATAATCCTAATTTTCTAGCCACATTACCAGAATGGACATCTAAAGGACATGATAGTTGGGCAGGAGATAGGCTAGTCCAAATCCCTAAATCTACATTTGTATTATTAGGTCTTACCATCCATCTTAAAAACATATTGATACGCTTTGCAGCACTATTTTTTAAAGGATCACTAATATGTTTTTGTGTTCGTTGTAGGTGTTCGATTTCAAAAAAAACATGCTTAAAATTATGTATAGACTTTTGCAAACTATCCTTTTCGGCATGTTTTTTAAACACAGCTTCTAAACCGTCATGATTTAAATAAATGTGTTGTAAACCTTTTATAAAAGTTATAAAATCTAAACCATTAAATGTGCGATGTACAAACGATTCTAATTTTTCTAAATCTGATGGTTCATGATTCATTACAAAATCAAAAGGTGCTTGATCTAATAATTGCATCATTTTATGAGCATTGGTATTTATACTTTTTCTATTTCCCCAAGCAATTGTAGCACTTAAAAAACCAGCAATTTCAATGTCTTCTTTTTTACTAAATAAATGCGGAATTTGTATTGGGTCAGTATCAATAAAATCAGGTTTGTTATATAGCTCTACTTTAGCGTCTAAAAATTCTTTTAACTCTTTGTTAGTCATTAATTATTCAATTATATAGGTGTTGGATGTAAAAGTATAAGTTATTTCATTAGAGGTTTGAACTGTAAATGTTAATTTAAATTGGGTATTGGATGGAATGTCTTGATCAAATACAAATAATAATGTCTGAGGTGCTTCTGGTGTATAAAAAGCCTCATTATTTGTAGGATTATAAAATTGACTAATGTCTAATAGGTCATCAATGTTATTATAAGAAAATTTCATAAGACTATTTATACTAAGGCCAGCCTCAATACCATTAATATCTGCATCAGCTGTAATATTTAAGTCTGTGAAACTAAAATTATAATTATAGATATTGTCGGGACAAGTCGTTGCTAAAGCAGTATTAAAGTTTAAATTAGAATTTAAGATAGATGCCACTTCATCATAGTTATAAATAAAATCGAGATAAATAATTAAATCTTCTGATGTAACAGTTTGTGTCTCATTATCGTCTTGTAAAATTTGTATGTGTTGTAAATCAACATTGTAAGTTTTTTCTTTACAACAAGAATATAATACAACTTGTAAAACAAGAAAAAACACAATAGACTTCCCAATTTTTTTAAACATCCTTTTTTATTTATAGATACAATTTTAGTCTATTGGTTGCGTAAGTTTAAGCGTTTATTTTTAGCTTTGATAAGTTGCAGAAGGTCTTGATTTATCTAAAAAAGTTAATTTTATTTTTACGATTAGTTTATAAATAATACAGCCGGAATTACTAAAATCCCGTTGTAACTAGCATGTAAAAACATAGAATAGATTAATCCTAAACGCACACGTACATAACCAAATACTGATCCTACCACCAATTGTGGAGCTATTAATAATGGAGACAATAATAGTATTTGAGGTGTAACTTCGAAATTAAAAATATGTACATAACCAAATATAATAGTAAGCATGTAAAAGCCTAACTTAAAATATTTTTTATTAAATAAGGTCATAGGACCTCTAAATATTAATTCTTCAAGAACAGGAGCTAATATAACAGCACTTAATATAATATTGATTTTAGATTGCTCTTCTAATAATTTATTTATTGAGTGTGAATCAGAACTGTAAAGACCTAAAGCTTCTAATATAATAGTTAATAGACCAAATCCTAGACCAAGCATAATGCATAGTGGTATACATTGTAATACCAACCCCATTTTTTGCTTAAATGTAGCGTGCTTTAAAGGTTTTAACCGTGGATTTTTAATGTAGTTAAAAACAGATTTAAAAAGTATAATCATATTTTAAACTATTTTTCCATCTACCATTGTTAATTTACGATCAGCCAAATTAGCTAAGTCTGCATTGTGAGTAACAATTACAAAGGTTTGTCCAAATTGATCACGCAGTTTAAAAAATAGATTATGTAAATTTTCGGCACTTTCGCTATCTAAATTCCCTGAAGGTTCATCTGCAAAGATTAACTCTGGATTGTTTATTAAAGCTCTTGCTACAGCGACACGTTGTTGCTCTCCACCAGACAATTCGTTTGGTTTATGGTTGTATCTATGAGATAGACCTAAAAAATCAAGTAGCTCCTTAGCACGTTTTTCTGCATCAGATTTACTAGTGCCTTTTATAAAAGCTGGAATACAAACATTTTCTAAAGCGGTAAACTCTGGCAGTAATTGATGAAATTGAAAAATAAATCCAATATTTTGATTTCTAAATTGTGCCAATTGCTTTTCTGATAAACCTGTAATTTCTTTACCGTTTATTGTTAATTGACTGTCGGTTTTATTTTCAATAAAATCTAAGGTTCCTAAAATTTGTAACAATGTTGTTTTTCCTGCACCAGAAGCGCCAACTATGGATACAATTTCACCTTTTTTAATATGTACATCTACACCTTTTAAAACGTGTAAATCATCGTAATATTTATGTATATTTTTTGCTTTAATCATAGTCTAATATAAAGTACGGAAATTACCACTTTATAACGTATTAGGCAACTTTAAGTTGTTTTAGCTTTTTCTTTGAAATACTTTTTTTAAATCGTTATAATCTATAAAATAAACCATTCTTAAAGAAAAAGTATTACGTTGTTCTTGCTTAAATAAGTCTTCTGTACTGTCAAAAAAACCAGCTTCCGAGTTATTTGAAAAATTAAAAATTTGGTTTCTATACAACGCTGTAAGTTGGCTACCAGGAGCAAACTGCCATGTATAACTTAAATCTAAATTCCAAGTATTAAAATTAATATCTGGGTCAAAATCAGGATCACTACTTATATTGTCTTTAGTGTATATGTCAGATCTGTTTAGTGAGCCATCACTTTGTAAAGTATACATGCTATCATCATAAGTAACAGTACTTAAATAGTTTCTAAAACTTAATGTTAAAGCATTAAACGAATTAAAGTTATAACTACCAGATATGCTGGCTGTCATATCTATTCTGTCACGTTGACCAAAAATAATTTCATCATTTACTTCTTGTCCATTAACATAACCTCTGTCAGCAGTATAATTATCATAATCAAAACCTAAAACCATTAAAAATTTGTCATTAAATTTAAAACGTGGATTTAGTCCAAACCAAATGTTATTAAAGTTTTTGCGATCATCATTAAAAAAACGACCATATCCTAGATTAGCATCTAACGCAAAAAACAAATTATAATTACTAGAAATCCACATATTAGATTGTGCATAGTTTTCTGTAACAAAATAGCTATCAAAACCGTTACGTGGTTCAAAATAGTCATATTGTTTTCCAAAATTCCAATTTCCATTAATTCCAAGGTTATGTAATGTTTTGGTCTGACCATTAAAATTAAAACCAGTATTTGCACCTGTAAAGGTATTTGGATTAGCTAATTGGTTATAGTTTAACCAAGTTCCAAAATAAGTATTATTAAAGTTTTTAGTTGGCTCAAACGTACGATAGCTAATTTCTGCATTATAATTACTATAGTTATTTCTAAATAAGATTCCTAAATCATTAATATCATAGTTTTCATCTGCATAATCGTAAGTAACACTATATCTTATTTTTCCACTATTTTTACCAACACCTAATCTTGCAGTATATCCATTTTCTGTATCAGGAACATCATTGAATGTACTCATTTTAACTTCGGCAATTGCACCATATGTATTCTTCTTATTAACTAAGTCTAATAATAAACCTGTAACATTAGCATCTCTAAAATCACCATCTCTAGTAACATTAGTGTTGATTAATGTCACTGACGAGTTTTTATTAAACTGTTGATCCAATACCATAATATTATAATTAGCCAATGGTTCTACAATTTGAGATCGTTTAGCACCAGAATCTACATTGGTAATATCCACTTCTGTTTTTTTAGTTATAGCATTAAAAAATCCAATACCTAATCCGTTTTTAGTACGTCCTGAGACTTTAACAGCATTTAGTAATTGCACTTTTTCTGGATATTCACCAATGGTTTCATTAGCATTAAGGTTTAATCTTCCTGATGGACGATCTCCAATACGTCTAGAATAAAATAAATTACCCTTACTAAATAGGTCTACACCTTCAGTAAAAAATTGACGTTGTTCTGCAAATTGTTGCTCAAAAGGACCTAGATTTAATTGGACATCATCAAAACCTGCTTGACTAAAATCAGGTATTAAAGTCGCATCTAAAGTTATATTTTCTGTAATTCCGTATTTAATATCTAAACCAGCAGCAAAATCGCTTTCAGTCTCACCATCAAATGTACTTACTAATCCCGAAGCATAAGGGAAAAAGCTTAGTCTAGTAGGTGGCGTAATGTTTTTAATTCCATTTAATTCGGCATTATATAAACCTATATTTCCTTTGGTAACATCAATAGGATTCCACGTCATTTGTTCGCGCGTTTTTCTATAATGTCTATGAAACTGAATACCCCAAGTTGGGTCTTCCTGTTGCGTAAAACGTAATGCTCTATATGGTATTTTAATTTCTACAATCCAACCATCCTCAACTATTTGAACACTACTTTCCCAAACCGCATTCCATCCAAAATCTTCACCATAATTTGGGCTTTCAACAGCATCTGCTTGTGTACCTGAGCTAAACACAAAAAACTCAGTATTGTTTTGTGCATCGTTATTTGGATTAAATATTAAACCAAAAAAGTCAGACTGTCCAAAATTATCACGTTGCGTAAATTGACGCATAATATCTTCTGGATTGTCATAACAGTAAGCAGACACGTATATACCAGAATCGTCATAAGTCATTCGGACTTTAGTTGTTTTATTGGCTGCTGCAGTATCACCAACATCAGGTTTAAACTCGGTAAAATTAGTGGCAATTTGTGCATCTTTCCATGCAGTATCATCTAAAACACCATCAATTTTTATAGGTATTTCTGTTCGTTTTATCTGATATAATTTTTTGTCTTGGGCTAGTAATTGATTAGATACTAGTAATGCGAAAATTAGAATAAAGAAAGGTTTCATTTAGCTTTTTGGTTGATTGTTACTGTATTAAAGACAGATAAAACTTTGCTTTGTTACAGTTTACAAATGCAAATCTAATTTTGAAGTTAAAATAAACTCATAATTAAACGTTAAAACTCACTTCTGTTATAGTTTTCAGTGACATAAGCTAAACAGAAATAGTTATTTTTATAAGATGAAAAAAGAAAATTTAAAAGTAGCCACTTTTGCTGGAGGCTGTTTTTGGTGTACCGAAGCAGTTTTTTTAAGGTTAAAAGGGGTAGAAAAGGTTGTTTCTGGATTTACAGGAGGAGCAATTAAAAATCCTGCATATCGCGAAATTACAACAGGTAGAACAGGTCATGCAGAAGGTATTCAAATATTTTTTGATGATACAGTGATTAGTTATATAGAATTGTTAGAAGTCTTTTTTGCAACTCACGATCCAACAACATTAAATAGGCAAGGTCACGATATTGGAACACAGTATAGGTCTGCAATTTTTTATAATTCTGAAGAACAAAAAGAAGAGGCTTTAGGCTTTATTCAGTTTTTAGAAAACGAAAAAGTGTTTGAAAACAAGGTGGTTACAGAGGTTACCGCTTTAGGTCCTTTTTATATAGCTGAAGCAGAACATCAAACCTTTTACGACCGAAACAGAGAAGCATCATATTGTCAGTTTGTAATCGATCCAAAAATCACTAAATTGAAAACCTATTACAGTAATAAATTAAAAGAAAATAGCTCAAAAAATGCCCTATAAAAAATTTGAAGAGTACAATATAAAAGTGACAGATGATGTCAAAAACAGATATAAAAATATTATTGAAGATTTAGGTGAAGATACCACTCGTGAAGGTTTAATAAAAACACCAGAACGTGCTGCAAAAGCCATGCAGTTTTTAACGCAAGGTTATAATCAAGATGCAGCTAATATCCTAAAAGGAGCCATGTTTAAAGAAGAGTACAACGATATGGTTATTGTAAAAGATATCGAGTTTTATTCGCTTTGCGAACATCACATTTTACCTTTTTTTGGTAAAGCACACATTGCATACATACCTAATGGACACATTGTTGGATTAAGTAAGTTGCCACGTATTGTAGATGTATTTTCTAGACGATTGCAAGTGCAAGAGCGGTTGACACATCAAATATTGGATTGCATAAATGACACATTAAAACCTGAAGGCGTTGCTGTAGTTATTGAAGCTAGCCACATGTGTATGCAAATGCGAGGTGTACAAAAACAAAATAGTGTAACAACAACCTCAGGTTTTAGAGGTGCTTTTGAAAACATTGAAACACGAACTGAGTTTTTAAACCTAATTATTTAAAAATTAAGTTAGATTTTTTGGAATACTATTTGCTTTATCTAAAATAGAATTACAAAATATTATCAATGAATTTTAATAACACAAACAAGTACACAAAACTATTTTTAGGATTAATCTTTGATGCCTTAGGTTATGTTTCCTTTATTATTCCTGGAATAGGAGAGTTTTCAGATATCGTTTGGGCTCCAGCATCTGCTTGGTTGATGACTAAATTATATAAAGGAAGAACAGGTAGGATAGCAGCAGTTTTTTCTTTTATAGAAGAAGCTTTACCAGGTTTAGATATCATTCCGTCTTTTACACTTATGTGGTTATATACTTATGTATATAGTAACAAGTCAGATAAAAATACAGTAACAACTTTATAAAACATAACAGCACTTTTTCAAGTGCTGTTTTTATTTGTAAAAACCTTTTCTAATAGCAATAAAAATAAATATCATTCCAGAATATCCTACAAAAAATGGGATAATCATGTGTTTTAACCCTAAGACTAAAAATAAAGCAATTAGTAATAACTGAAATCCTAATCCAAAAGTAGATATACTTGTCATTAACCATTTAGGAAATACTTTGCCATAAGCAGCTCTTGGATCTAAAAAGTAAATGGTTTTGTCAAATCCACCATAAAGTATTTTATATAATTTAAAAAGAATATTTACGTTGCTTTGCTTCTCACCAGCTAAGGCTGTAGGTGTTTTGGTTTCAAAAATGCGACTTGTGGTGTCACCTTCAAACTTATTTCTTAAAATCACATAATAGTAGTTATATAAAGTACCTTGTAATTGGACACCTAAAAAAGCTATAATAGTAAGCCAGATTGATGTATTAGTAACATACCAAATAGCACTAAATATAATTGCATTTAAAATAATATCTGCAACCGAGTCTAAGTAGCGTCCAGTATACGAAGGTGTTTGTTTTATTCTAGCTAACTCACCATCTGCAGCATCCAAAATAGATTTAAGTATTAAAAAAAATGCAGCTAACCAATATAGATTTTCAATAATACAATAAATAGCTATTAAGCCTGAAATTATAAAGGCTAAGGTGACATGTACAGGAGTAAAATTGGTGTGTTTTAAACGATTTGCAATATGTCTTGCTATTGGTCTTCCATAATCAGAAAGATCAACAAATTTATGCGCTTTGGGTAGTTTTGACATGTAAAGTCATAAGATAGAAAGGTGTTGCGGAATATACCATGTTAATATTCAAAATAGGTTTTATTAATTGTAATGTAAGCAATTAGTAAGGTTACAATAGCTTCTTCAGAATTAAAAAATTGTGACTCAAGTTTTTCCCATTCATCTAATACAGTTTGCTTTAAATTAGACATCAATTGTCTTCTAACAAAAAGGTCTTTGGATACTGGTAACTCCGGAAACAAGGCTATAGCTTGACTTACAATTGTAGCAGATTCCTCAGCACCAATCGCTTGATAGGCATCCAATACTTGATGGGCAAAAGCTCCAGATGTATTGTAAAAAAAGTCAAACAATCCACCATTATTTAATTCACCTTCAAAAATATCAATGTAAACAAACGTTTTTTCGGGTTCAGACAGTTGTTCAAAACTATTAACTTCACTGGCTTTGTTCCATAACACAGTACCTACCAATTCTATGATTTCGGTATCTTGTTTTTGGTTTAGCGCAAAGTCTATTTCTGTCATTAAAACATTTAATTTTAAAGTGAAGGCAAAGATACGACATTATTTTAGCTAAGTAATATCTTATAAAATAGTAGCCTTTAATTTTATTGTTGTCTTAATAATCTAATAAAAACATACAAAAAGAAAACACAAAACAACCAATCGTTTAGTCCATATATAGAGTAAAATATGCCAGCCATTTTATCTTCTATGTAAACTTGGCCAACATCATTAGTCATTATCCATTGCAACCAGACGCATCCATAAATCAATTTTTCGATAGCAAAAACAGCAACCAGCCCTTTTAGATTTTTAAATCTATACGCAACAGATATATAAGCTAATCCCCAAATTAAAATCATCAACATACCAAAATTGGACATTACATCTGGATCGTAAGTGTTAATAGTCTTATTGGTAAAACCTCTAGAAAAAAGTAATACTGAGCTATTCATTATACCAGCAAGGACAAATCCTTTGCTAATTAATTTATTATTTATAGTCATATTTGATATTTTGAAGTTATTATTTTTTATAAGATCGATATTATAATTGATAACTTCAAATGTTAAAAAAATTAATATAAGCTTAAATAACCGTGTTTATTCTATTAAACTAAAGTTAAACCAATGTTTGTTTTTTGGTAAGCAAGCAATTAGCGGTTATATTTAAGTATGGAAAATATATTAGTAGCAGGTGCAAATGGTACCACAGGAAAAAAATAGTAAATCTTTTAAACGAATCTCAATATTTTAACCCAATTGCAATGGTTAGAAAGGAAGAGCAAATCCCATATTTTAAAGCTAAAAATATCGAAACAGTTTTAGCAGATTTAGAGCAGGACGTTTCTGGTGCTTTTAATAAAACTATTGATAAAGTTGTTTTTGCTGCAGGTTCTGGAGGAAAAAAAGTAGTGGAAGTAGATCAAGAAGGTGCAAAACGAATGATCGATGCATCTAATAAATATAAGGTGAGAAAATTTGTTATGTTAAGCTCAATGGGAGCAGATCAACCAGAAAAAGCTGAGCAATTACAAGACTACTTAAAAGCTAAGCACAATGCAGATGAGTATTTAAAGTCTAGCGGATTAAATTATAGTATTGTAAGACCAGGATCCTTAACTAACGGAGAATTAACCAACAAAATACAATTAGAAACAAAGCTAAATAAAAGCGGAGAGATTAGCAGAAACGATGTTGCGCAAACTTTAGTAAGATCATTAAATGATGATGTTGCAAATAATGCTACATTCGAGATTTTAAAAGGTGAAACTTTAATTGGTGATGCATTAAATACAGTATCAAAAGTTAATGGATAATCATTAAGTTATAATCCAAACTATAAAAAAAGCTGCCATTTGGTAGCTTTTTTTATTTTAAAATTACGCTACTATTCCGCATTGTTTACTTCAATCCAATAGCCATCAGGATCTTGAAAGTAGATTTGTTGGACACCATCATCACGCACATAATCTTTTTTAGGTGTATCGCGCCAATCAGAATAATAAATATCTAAACTTTTAAGGTGCTTTACAAAAGAATCAAAGTTAGGTGTTGCCAAAGCAAAATGAACCGCTTTATTGGTTTTAACCTCCAGTTCTGGTCTAGGTATTAAATGGATTTGTTTTTTATCCGTAAGTGCTAACCATCTGGTTTTGGAGTTAGAAGCTGTGTTTTTAATTTCTTTTAAATTAAAAACACGTTGATAAAAATTAACCGATAGGTTAACATTCTTTACAGATAATGCAATATGGTCATGTACAAATGTCATTGTTCTGATTGATTTTAGACTGTAAAACTAATCAAAACCGTCAATATTAAGCCAATAAAAACGACTTTAAACCTTCGTAATTACTAATTTTAGTGGCTACTTTTGTTTTGTCCATTACTGCCTCAATTTGTGGTGGTAACACTTGCTTTACTTTTATTACGTCTTCAACAACATCTAAAAATTTTGTGGGATGTGCAGTTTCTAAAAACACGCAATGTGCTTTAGGATGTGTTTTTAAATAGGCTTTACATCCTAAATAACCAACAGCACCATGTGGGTCTGCAACGTAGTTATATTGGCTATAAATCTCTTTTAAAGCCACTTTTGTTTCTTCATCTGTAAAGCTAAAAGAGGATAAGTTTTCTTTTAATGTGCTAAAGTTGTTTTTATAGATTTCCTGAATACGGATAAAGTTACTCGGATTACCAACATCCATAGCATTGCTTATGGTTTGTACTGATGGTTTTGGTGTGTAATGTTCCGTTTTTAAGTAATTAGTAACCACATTATTTTGGTTATTTGACGCAATAAAATGTTTTATAGGTAAGCCTAATTGTTGTGCCATCATTCCTGCGCATACATTTCCAAAATTTCCGCTTGGTACAGAAAACACAATCTCTTTATGTGTTTTGTGTAATTGTTTGTAAGCAAACATAAAGTAGAGTAGCTGTGGCAACCAACGCGCTACGTTAATAGAATTTGCAGACGTTAATTGCATTTTACTTGTTAATGTATCATCCAAAAAAGCACGCTTAACCATATCTTGGCAATCGTCAAACACACCGTCAACTTCTAAAGCTTTAATGTTTTGACCTAAGGTTGTCAATTGTTTTTCTTGAATATCGCTTACTTTTCCTGAAGGATATAAAATCACAACATTAACGCCTTTTACACCTAAAAAACCGTTGGCAACTGCGCCTCCTGTGTCTCCAGAAGTGGCAACTAATACTGTAACTTGATTGGTGTTGTCTTTATTAAAATAGCCTAAACAACGCGCCATAAAACGAGCGCCAACATCTTTAAAAGCCATAGTTGGTCCATGAAATAACTCTAGCGTTGAGATGTTGTCATTCAGTTTTACAACAGGAAATTCAAATGATAAGGTTTCAGCAATAATAGTTTTTAAAACATCCTTTGGTATATCTGGACTTACAAATTGTTGCAAGGCTTCAAACGCAATATCGTTGTAACTTAAATTATCAATATTTTCAAAAAATGAAGCTGGTAAAGGTGTTATACTTTCTGGAAAATATAATCCTTTATCTGGCGCTAATCCTTTTATAACAGCATCTTTAAATGTTGCGTTTGGTGCTTTATGGTTTAATGAGTAGTAGTTCATTTTTTTATTTTTGTTTGTCTTTGTGTAAACAAAGGACGTGGTAATCTGTTTTCAATTTTTTATCTACTAGTAATGGCAATTAACTTAATATTTTCATGCCTTCTGTATTAATTTTAGACACATAAGTATTAAAACTAATGTCCGTTTTAGTATAAATAGTAGTCATTGCTTGGGCTACAGCTTCAGCAGTTTCTTTACCTTTTGACAAAGCGAATATCGATGGTCCCGAACCTGAAATTCCGGCTCCTAAAGCGCCTGTTTTTATAACTTCGGTTTTAACCGAATTAAAATGAGGGATTAATTGACTTCTGTAAGGCTCCACAACCACATCTGTTAAAGATTGGCTAAGTAAACTATAATCGTTAGTATGTAAAGCGTGGACTAAGCTACCAACGTTTGACCATTGTGTGATGGCGTTTTGCAACGGAATCTGTTGTGGTAAAATAGCACGCGCTTCAGACGTTTTAACTTCAATTTGTGGATGGATAATAGTCACAAATAAATCATCAGGCGTTGGCAATTGCAATACCTGTAAAGGCGAAGTACTTTTTACTAATGTAAAACCGCCAAATAGGGCAGGCGCAATATTATCTGCATGCTCGCATCCACTAGCTACAGCTTCGCCTTTCATGGCAAAATCAGTTAATTGGGTTTGGTTATACGGTCTGCCTAACAACTCATTTATAGCAAACACACTTCCGGCTGCACTGGCAGAACTGCTTCCAATTCCGCTTCCTGGTTTTACGTTTTTATAGATCTCTATTTCAAATCCACAATCAGGATTAGCGTCATTATATAAGGCTAAAGCCGAAACACTAGCAACATTTTTATCTGTTTCAAAAGGAAGGTCTGCACCAACAATTTTGGTTATTTTGATTCCTTTTTCAGTGGTTTTTCTAATCACCATTTCATCACCAATAGTATCTAAGCAAAAGCCTAAGACGTCAAATCCACAAGAAACGTTAGCGACTGTGGCTGGCGAGAATATTTTGATTTCGTTCATTTAAACTCCTTTTTATAATTTCCGCGAAAGCGGTACTATTTTTACTAAATGCTAACTGTGATATGCCTTATTTATTACCTATTCTGATAATATCTGCAAATAATCCGGATGCAGTAACATCTGCTCCAGCACCAGCACCTTTAACTATTAAAGGCTGTTCTGGATAGCGTTGTGTGTAAAACATAACAATGTTATCTTTTCCTTCAAGGTTATAAAAAGGGTGACCTTCTGGTACTTCTTGTAAGCCTACTTTTGCTTTTCCATTTTTATATTCGGCAACATATTTAAGTTGACATTTATTGGCTGTAGCCGAAGCATATAGTTTTTGGAAATGTGCTTCGTCATTAATTAAAGTATCGTAAAAATCGTCAACAGAATCGCTTTTCAAATTTGCTTCAGTTAAAAACGAATCGTTTGTAATATCTTCGATTTCCATCGGAATTCCGTTTTCACGTGCTAGAATTAATATTTTTCTAGCCACATCAATTCCGCTTAAATCAATACGTGGATCAGGCTCTGTATAGCCTTCAAATTGCGCTTGTTTTACCGTGTCATGAAAATTCTTTTTATCACTAAAATTATTAAACACAAAGTTTAAGCTACCAGATAAAACCGCCTGTATACTAATTACTTTATCTCCAGATGCAACTAAATTGTTAAGTGTGTTTATGATGGGTAAACCTGCACCAACATTAGTTTCGTATAAAAAAGGTGCATTATATTTTAATGATAAATCTTGTAAGTTTTTATAGTTTGCATACTTGTCCGAACAAGCTATTTTATTACAAGCAACAACAGCAACACTTTGTTTTAAGTAGTTTTCATAAACGGAAGCGACGTCTTTATTTGCGGTAACATCCACAAAAATGCTGTTTCTAAGATTAAGCTCTATTACTTTTTGATAAAACCCTTCTATGCTTGATTTGTCTGCATGATGAAATGGTTCTGTCCAATTATTTAAATCTATTCCGTTAGGATTAAAAATCATTTTTCTGGAGTTAGACATTCCAACAATTTTTACATCTAATTTTAGATTCTTTTTTAAAAAGTTATGTTGTTGTTTGATTTGATCAATTAGTTTTTCGCCAACATTTCCTATTCCTGTAATAAACACATTTAATTGTTTAGTATTGACTTCAAAGAAACGCTCGTGTAAACTATTTAATGCTTTTTTAACATCACTTTGATTAATAACTGCAGAGATGTTTTTTTCTGATGCGCCTTGAGCAATAGCTCTGACGTTAATATTGTTTTTTCCAAGAGTACTAAAAAGTTTTCCGCTAATACCTTGGTGACTCTTCATGTTATCACCAATTAACGCGATAATGGATAATCCTTTTTCAACAATTATTGGATTAATTTTATGCAGCGAAATTTCGTATTCAAATGCTGTGTTTATGGCTTGTTCTGCTTGTTCTGCATTACTAACATCTATTCCAAAACAAATAGAATGCTCAGAAGATGCTTGTGTTATAAATATGATGTTTATTTTCTCGTTAGCCAAAGTTTCAAACAATCGTTTTGAAAACCCAGGAATACCAACCATACCGCTACCTTCCAATGTTAATAAGGCAACATTGTCAATATGACTAATCCCTTTAACCGTTAGATGACTTTCCTTTTTTTGATTAGAAATAATAGTCCCAAAAGCTTCTGGATGCAATGTGTTTTTGATATGTATTGGAATAGATAGATTTAAAACAGGTTGGACCGTTGGAGGATATAAAACCTTAGCACCAAAGTGAGATAATTCCATAGCTTCTTGATAAGATAAATTGGCTATTGGATACGCTTGTTTTACTAACTTAGGATTTGTGGTGTACATACCACTAACATCTGTCCAAATCTCTAATTGGTCTACTTTTAATGCTGCAGCAACAATAGCAGCTGTAAAGTCTGATCCACCACGACCTAAAGTTGTTGTTTCTCCACTTTGTGATTTAGAAACAAAACCTGGTAAAATAGTGATAAGTTGGTTAGCTTTATTAAAATAATCTACGATATTTTTATTGGTTACATCATAATTGACTTCAGCTTTTGTAAAGTTATTATTTGTAATTATTAACTCTTGGCTATTTTTTAAAACCGTATTTAGATTCAAGTCTTCCATGACTTCTGCAATGATAAATGAAGACAATAATTCGCCATAACTTACTAATTTATCAGATGTTTTAGGAGACAACTCATTAATTAAATAAATACCATTTAATAGTTGTTTTAAGTTTTCAAACGTTGCATCAACTTCTTTTAAAATAAACTTAGGATTATTAACTAAGCCTTCAATAACTTTAAAATGAATGCTTTTAATTTTATCAAAAACAGTTAGATAACTTTTGTCTTTTTGTTTAGCTAACTCACCTGCTTGTAACAATTTGTCAGTGATACCACCAACAGCAGATACAACACACACTATAGGACTAGATAGTGATTCTTTTTGAAGAATGGCTATAACTTTTTTTATGTTTTGAGCAGTACCTACAGAGGTACCTCCAAATTTTAATACTTTCATTTCAAATTAATTTAAGATAGGAATTGTAGTTAAAAAACTACCCAAACGGAAGGATATATAGCTATTAACCCAAAAGGGTAATGGTCATAATTAACGTAA
Organism: Olleya sp. KJ81-1; assembly: GCF_055808135.1. Lineage (NCBI taxonomy): Bacteria > Pseudomonadati > Bacteroidota > Flavobacteriia > Flavobacteriales > Flavobacteriaceae > Olleya > Olleya sp. KJ81-1. Next base: position 736,569 of record NZ_CM147854.1, read on the forward strand.
AAATAGTATGTCTTTTTTTCATTTTATGCATCTATACCTATCAAATGTATTACTTTTACTTTTATCAAAAAAACTAAACGTCAATTTTTGCGAGATTGATAATTATTAGCCAATATATTATTAAAATGAAAATATTTTCGAAAGAACAAATTTATGAAGGTGATGCTTTAACTGCTAAAAAACAAGGTATTACATCTACAGATTTGATGGAACGTGCAGGAACGCAAATCTTTAATTGGTTGCATATGCGTATGCAAGGTGCACAGGTTCCAATTCACGTATTTTGTGGGATAGGTAATAATGGAGGTGATGGTTTAGTCGTTGCAAGACACTTGACCACTCATGGATATAATGTAAAAACTTATATTGTTAACCATAGTACAACACGCTCTAAAGATTTTTTAAATAACTACGAACGCATAAAAAGCACTACCAAAGATTGGCCTGTTTTATTAAATGATGCTAGTGAATTACCTGCTATAAATGAAAAAGATATAATAGTAGATGCTATTTTTGGTATAGGTTTAAACAGACCTGTGGAAGGTTGGATTAAGCAATTATTTAATTATTTTAGAGCTACAAAAGCTTTTGTATTATCAATAGACATACCTTCTGGTTTGGCTACAGATACAGCACCTGTGGATGCAGAGTGTGTGGTAAATGCTGGTTACACTTTAAGTTTTCAGACGCCTAAATTAGTTTTCTTTTTGCCTGAAACTGCAAAATACACTGTACAATGGGAAGTTTTAGACATTGGTATTGATCCAGAATATCTTTACACCACACCAACCGAAGCGGAATTAATTGGAAAAAATGAAGTCTTACCGTTATATAAACCAAGAGAAAAATATAGTCATAAAGGAAGTTTTGGACATGTTTTAGTTATTGGAGGTAGTTACGGAAAAATAGGATCTGTTACTTTAGCTAGTCAAGGTATACTTGCAATTGGAGCAGGAAAAGTAACAGCTTATACGCCTAAATGTGGTTACATACCTTTACAAGTTGGTTTTCCAGAAGCGATGGTTATTACAGATGCAGATGAAGAAATAATCACATCCATAGCATTTGATATACAACCTAATGTCATTGCGTTTGGAGTAGGTGTAGGGACAGATGTTAAGACAATTGATGCTTTTGAAGCATTTTTAAAAGTCAATAAAACACCTTTAGTTATTGATGCAGACGGAATTAATATATTAGCTAAAAAGAAAGCGTTATTAAAATTACTACCAGAAAACACAGTCTTAACTCCGCATCCTAAAGAGTTAGAAAGATTGGTTGGGAAATGGAAAGATGAATTTGATAAACTTAAAAAGACCAAGGCGTTTTCTAAAAAGTATAAATGTATTATTATAATTAAAGGAGCAAATACTATAACTGTTTATCAAGATAAATTATATGTTAATGCAACAGGGAATCCAGGGTTAGCAACAGCAGGAACAGGAGATGTTTTAACAGGTATAATTTCTGGATTAATAGCTCAGAGTTATGATCCATTAGTAGCAGCTATATTTGGAGTGTATTTACATGGTAAATCTGCAGATTTATTAGTAGAGGAATTAGGATATCAAAGTTTTATAGCAAGTCATGTTATTGAAGGTATTCCACTGGCTTACCTAGATTTATTTAAACAACCAGAGCAACCAGAAATAGAAAATGCTGATAGCGATGCAAAAAAATAAAAGTAAATAAATTAGAGCACAAAAAAAGCGAACTTTTCAGTTCGCTTTTTTTTATAAAATAATTGTACTTAGGATTAAATACCCATAGATGTAAAGTACTCTTTGATTTTTGGATAAGAAGGTCTTGGTGCATCAGCATTAACAATATTTCCATTTGGATCAATTAAGATAAATCTTGGAATAGAGTTAATTTTGTAACCTGTAACAAAGTCAGATTCAAAAGCATTATCTGCAAATAATTGAATGCCTCCCATTTCTTTTTCTTCAATCATTTTTTTCCAACCATCTTTAGATAATTTAAAAGATTCCTCTTTACTATCTGCTCTATAACCTCTACCATCATCAGTAGATAAACTAACAAAAGCAATGTTTTTACCTTCGTAATCTTTTTCTAAAGCTTTTAATGAAGGAATTTCTCCGATACAAGGACCACACCAAGTTGCCCATACATCTATATACACAAATTTACCTTTTAAGTCAGATAAAGAAGTTGTACCACCTTTGTAGTTTTCATAATTTTCAAAAGTAGGAGAAGGTGATCCTGCAGGAAATTCTTCCTTAAGTTTAATACCACTTAAAACATAACCTTTTAATCCTTTTAACATTGGATCCACTTGCTTTCTAGCTTCTGAAATAATTGTAGAATCTATAGCTTCATTTTTGTCATAATAAGCAAGCATTTTAGTTTTAATATCCTCTAAACTTGCATCTAAATTTGAAGCTTCAAGATTTTTTAAAGCTTCCACATCTACTAAATCTTGTTCAAATTTAATTCTATCCACTAAAAAAGTAGATTTCTCCGCACCTTTACCACTAAATTTAATTGACTCGTCAAACATTTTTGCGTCTAAAGTCATTTTTAAATCCATATCGTTTGCTAAAAATACAGTTGTTTGCTCTTTACCATCGTAAATTCCAAAAACACCAGTAGTTACTTTTAAAGTGTCACTAAATGTACCATCTTCCATTACCTTAATTGTTTTTTTAAAGTCTCGACCTTGGTATACAAATAAAGAATCACTGTTTTTATTTTCTATTTTACCAGAAAAAGTGGCGTAATCTTTTGGAGCTTCTTTTTTACAAGCAACGATAGATAAAGCTGCTAAGCAAACTAATAGTTTTTTCATTATTTAAATTTTTATTTTCTCAAAAATATATAGAATAATACAAGTTTTAAAGTATTTGTTTAATTATTAACAAATACTTGCATATTATTTAAGTTATGATGACTTTTGACCAGACAAAAAATACAAATGAATACAACTCACATTATATCCTCAAAATCTTTAGATTTAGCAACAATTCAATCTATTATTTTAGAACAAAAACAATTGGAATTATCTTCAGAATCTGTTGATAAAATCAATGAATGTCGTACGTATTTAAATGAAAAACTAAAATCAGAGACAAGACCTATTTATGGTATAAACACTGGTTTTGGATCGTTATATAATGTTAAGATTAGTAATGAAAACTTAACAAAGTTACAAGAAAATCTAATGATGTCTCATGCTTGTGGGACTGGAGATTTAGTACCAGAACCTATTGTAAAATTAATGCTTTTATTAAAAATACAATCCTTAAGTTATGGTCATTCTGGAGTACAATTAGTAACAGTCAAACGTTTAATAGATTTTTATAATAACGATATATTACCTTTAGTTTATACTCAAGGTTCTTTAGGTGCATCTGGAGATTTATCGCCTTTAGCACATATGTCTTTACCGTTAATTGGAAAAGGTAAAGTTACTTTTAAAGGAGCGGTATTAGAGGCTGAAAAGGTCTTAAAACAATTTGATTGGCAACCTATTACATTATTATCTAAAGAAGGGTTGGCGTTATTAAATGGTACACAATTTATGAGTGCTTATGGGACTTATTTATTGCTTAAATCTTATAAATTATCCTATTTAGCAGACCTAATTGGAAGTGTATCTATTGATGCTTTTGATGGAAGAATTGAGCCTTTTAATGAATTAATACATTTAGTAAGACCGCATAATGGGCAATTAGAAACTGCAAGTCGTGTTAGTGCGTTTTTAGAAGGTAGTCAAATAATTAGTCAAGAAAAACAACACGTACAAGATCCTTATAGCTTTAGGTGTATACCACAAGTGCATGGAGCAACTAAAGATACTTTAGCTTTTGTAGCAAAAACGTTTGAGACCGAAATTAACTCGGTTACAGATAATCCTAATATTTTTACTAAAGAAGATGAAATAATTTCTGGAGGAAACTTTCATGGACAACCCTTAGCTTTAGCATTAGATTATTTAAAAATTGCTATGGCAGAATTAGGTAATATATCAGAAAGACGTGTGTTTCAATTAGTATCAGGATTAAGAGGTTTGCCAGCGTTTTTAGTTGATAATCCTGGCTTAAACTCAGGCTTTATGATTCCGCAATATACTGCAGCAAGTATAGTTAGTGCTAATAAGCAATTAGCATCTCCTGCAAGTATAGATAGTATTGTCTCTAGTAATGGTCAAGAAGATCACGTAAGTATGGGAGCCAATGCAGCTACACAAGCGTATACTTTAATTAATAATGTAGAACGCGTTTTGGCTATTGAGCTGTTTAATGCGTCTCAAGCATTAGCATTTAGAGCACCTTTAAAATCAAGCCAATTTATAGAGCAATTTATTTTTAGTTATCGTGAAGTAGTACCTTTTATTAAAGAGGACGAAATTTTACATGATGATATTCAAGCTTCGATTGAATTTATTCAAACATTAGGTATAGATTCTGAAGAATTATTTTAATTCTATAGTCTTATTTAGTATTTGAATTGCCCAAAGTTTAGCGTCTTCAATATCTGAAAATATCTCGAAAGGTTTATTTAAAAATAACCGTTCGATTTCTGCATTTCTAGCTGCTAGAGTAGTGGATACTACTGCAAATCCTTTTAGGGTTTCTATTTGTGATACGCCTTTATATATTGTAGGATCTACTGCATATGAATGTATTCTATTAGTGATATATACAAATGGATTATTTTTAAATGCTACACTAGCAAAATAGATAATCTCATCGGATATGTCTTGATTAAATACAACGCCTTCATTTACTTCAGCAATCATTATATTGTCAGAAACCAATAGCGTGCAAAAAGATAATTTTGTTTTCGTAAAATTCATCAAATATAATTAATTAAAAAAGCTTCACTTAAGTTAGTGAAGCTTTTAATATTATGCAAATATATTTCTAATTTTAAGATTCTGCAGGTTTTTCTGCTTTTTCAATAGCAATAGTAATTTCATCAGTTTTTGTATCTAAATCCATTACTATTTTATCGCCTTCTTGTAATTTTGAAGTGATAATTTCTTCAGCAAGAGCATCCTCAACGTACTTCTGTATAGCACGTTTTAAAGGTCGTGCTCCATATTGCTTATCAAAACCTTTTTCTGCAATAAAATCTTTTGCTGCTTTGGTTAATTTTAGTTTATAACCTAAACCATCAATACGTTTTAGTAATTTATCTAATTCGATATCAATAATTTTATTAATATCTTCTTTTTCTAACGCATTAAATACTATAACGTCATCGATTCTATTTAAAAATTCTGGAGCAAATGATTTTTTAAGTGCATTTTCAATAACGCTTCTAGAGTTAGCATCTTCTTGAGATTTTTGAGAAGCAGTACCAAAACCTATTCCTGTACCAAAATCTTTTAATTTTCTTGCTCCAATATTAGAAGTCATAATAATTATGGTATTTCTAAAATCTATTTTACGACCTAAACTATCAGTTAAATAACCATCGTCTAAGACTTGTAATAGCATGTTAAAAACGTCTGGATGTGCTTTTTCTATTTCATCTAAAAGAATTACAGCATAAGGTTTACGACGCACTTTTTCAGTTAATTGTCCACCTTCTTCGTAACCTACATATCCTGGAGGTGCACCAACTAATCTTGAAATCGCAAATTTTTCCATGTATTCGCTCATGTCAATTCTTATCATAGCTTCTTCACTATCAAATAATTGATTAGATAATACTTTTGCTAATTGCGTTTTACCAACTCCTGTTTGACCTAAAAAGATAAACGAACCAATTGGTTTATTAGGATCTTTAAGACCAGCACGATTACGTTGTATAGCTTTAACAACCTTTGCAACTGCATCATCCTGACCTATTACTTTACCTTTTATTAAATCAGGTAGTAAGGCAAGTTTGTTACTTTCAGTTTGCGCGATACGATTAACAGGTACTCCTGTCATCATGCTTACAACATCAGCGACGTTGTCTTCGGATACTATTTCTTTATGTAGTTTAGTGTCTTCTTCCCATTTTTCTTGTGCAACAGCTAATTCTTTTTCTAAGCGTTTTTCGTCATCACGTAAACGTGCAGCCTCTTCGTACTTTTGTTTTTTAACAACCGTATTTTTAGTCTCTCTAACGTCCTCTAATTTTTTCTCTAATTCGATTATTTGCTTAGGGACATCAATGTTTGTAATGTGTACTCTTGAGCCAGCTTCATCCAAAGCGTCAATTGCTTTGTCTGGTAAAAAACGCTCAGTCATATAACGGTTAGTTAACTTTACACAAGCTTCAATAGCTTCATCGGTATACGTTACATTATGATGATCTTCATATTTAGCTTTAATATTGTTTAAAATTTCAATCGTTTCTTCCACAGAAGTAGGTTCAACAATTACTTTTTGAAAACGACGCTCTAAAGCCCCATCTTTTTCAATATATTGTCTGTACTCATCTAAAGTAGTAGCACCAATACATTGTATTTCTCCTCTGGCTAAAGCAGGTTTAAACATGTTAGAAGCATCTAAGCTTCCTGTTGCTCCACCAGCACCAACGATGGTATGAATTTCGTCAATAAAAAGAATAACATCGTCATTTTTTTCAAGCTCGTTCATAACCGCTTTCATGCGCTCTTCAAACTGTCCTCTATATTTAGTACCAGCAACTAAGCTTGCTAAATCTAAAGTAACTACACGTTTGTTAAATAAAATACGTGATACTTTACGTTTAACAATACGATTTGCTAAACCCTCAGCAATTGCAGATTTACCAACACCAGGCTCACCAATTAATAAAGGGTTGTTCTTTTTACGACGCGAAAGTATTTGAGACACACGCTCAATTTCTTTTTCACGTCCCACAACTGGATCAAGTTTACCTTCTTCAGCCATAGCTGTCAAGTCGCGTCCAAAATTATCTAAAACAGGTGTTTTAGATTTTTTATTGCCTTTTGCTCCAGGTGTATTAAATATGTCTTTAGAACTAGAGTCTTCTGCAGAGGAATCATCCTGAAATGACTCAGCTTTTGGAGCTCCAGTTATATCTTCGAAGTTATCGTCGTTTGTAATCATAGACTTAAATTGTTCTTTAACATTATCATAATCTACTTTTAACTTATTTAAAAGTTTTGTAGTAGGGTCGTTTTCGTTTCTTAAAATACATAATAATAAATGTGCAGTATTTATTGATGTACTTTGAAACAGTTTTGCTTCTAGAAAAGTAGTCTTAAGCGCACGTTCTGCCTGACGTGTTAAGTGTAAGTTTTTCTTTTCGTTAGAAATTATTGTGGTATTAGGATTAGCAGGACTTAATATTTCAACTTTTCGTCTTAAATGATTTAAATCAATATCCAACGCATTTAAAATATTTATTGCTTTTCCGTTTCCGTCTCTTAATAAACCAAGCATTAAGTGTTCCGTGCCTATAAAGTCGTGTCCTAAGCGCAATGCTTCCTCTTTACTATAGGCAATGACGTCTTTTACTCTTGGTGAAAAATTATCATCCATATATTTATTCCTTTCAGCTTTAAAAATAGTAAACATAATTAGTAATGGCAAAAACTATACCTTAAATAATATGTTAATTAATTGAGGTTTGAAAGTAGTGAATATTTCAAAATAAAGCACAATTGAGTTATTAACTAAAAAGGAGTACGTAATTGTTAATAAAAAACATCAAAAAATAGACTTAAAAGGCTTACCGTTACTAATGAAAGTTTTATATTAGCGTGTTTTGAAATAATGAATAAAACTAATTAAATTTATATATGGCAGAAGGAGAAAAGGTCATTCCAATTAATATTGAAGATGAAATGAAGTCGGCTTACATTGATTATTCAATGTCAGTCATTGTGTCACGTGCTTTACCAGATGTAAGAGATGGTTTAAAACCAGTACATAGACGTGTACTTTACGGTATGCATGAACTGGGTGTTAGAGCAAGTTCCGCACATAAAAAGTCAGCAAGAATAGTTGGAGAGGTTTTAGGAAAGTATCATCCACATGGAGATACATCAGTTTATGACGCAATGGTACGTATGGCTCAAGAGTGGAGTTTACGTTACATGTTAGTAGACGGTCAAGGTAACTTTGGATCAGTGGATGGAGATAGTCCAGCTGCAATGCGTTATACAGAAGCACGTATGCGTAAGATATCTGAAGACATGTTGGCAGATATTGATAAAGAAACTGTAGATCATAAATTAAATTTTGACGATACTTTAGAAGAACCGACTGTTTTACCAACACGTATTCCAGGACTTTTAGTTAATGGAGCATCAGGTATTGCTGTAGGTATGGCTACTAATATGCCACCTCATAACTTAACAGAAGTGGTTGATGGTACAATTGCCTATATTGAAAATAACGATATTGAAATTGACGAATTAATCACACATATTAAAGCTCCAGATTTTCCAACAGGAGGTACAATCTATGGATATGATGGTGTAAAGGAGGCTTTTCATACTGGTAGAGGACGTATTGTAATGCGTGGTAATGCTAATATTGAAGAAGTTCAAGGTAGAGAGTGTATTATTGTTACAGAAATACCATACCAAGTCAATAAGGCAGACATGATTAAAAAGACTGCCGATTTAGTTAACGAGAAAAAACTTGAAGGAATAGCAACTATTAGAGATGAGTCTGATAGAAACGGTATGCGTATTGTTTACGTGTTAAAGCGTGATGCCATTCCTAATATTGTATTAAATAAACTATACAAGTATACAGCACTACAGTCTTCTTTTAGTGTAAATAATATTGCTTTAGTTAACGGTCGACCACAATTATTGAATCTAAAAGAATTGATTCACTATTTTGTTGAGCACAGACATGAAGTAGTTGTTAGACGTACGACTTATGAGTTGCGTAAAGCAGAAGAAAGAGCACATATATTAGAAGGACTTATTATTGCATCTGATAATATAGACGAAGTAATTGCTATTATTAGAGCTTCTAATAACGCAGACGAAGCAAGAAACAACTTAATAGAACGTTTTAAACTTTCAGAAATACAAGCAAAAGCTATTGTAGAGATGCGTCTACGTCAATTAACTGGTCTAGAGCAAGACAAGTTGCGTAGTGAGTATGAAGAGATAATGAAAACTATTGAAGACCTTAAAGATATTCTGGATAAAAAAGATCGCAGAATGCAAATTATTAAGGATGAATTAATAGTTGTTAAAGAAAAGTATGGAGATGAACGTCGCTCTGTAATAGAATATGCAGGTGGAGATTTAAGCATCGAGGATATGATACCTGATGCACAAGTAGTAATTACTATTTCGCACGCAGGTTATATTAAACGAACGTCTTTAACAGAATACAAAACACAAAATAGAGGAGGAGTAGGACAAAAAGCATCTACAACTAGAAATGAAGATTTCTTAGAACATTTATTTGTTGGTACAAATCACCAATACATGTTATTCTTCACTCAAAAAGGTAAATGTTTCTGGATGCGTGTTTACGAAATACCAGAAGGAAGTAAAACCTCTAAAGGTAGAGCAATCCAAAACCTAATAAATATTGAGCAAGACGACAAAGTAATGGCGTTTATTTGTACTCAAGATTTAAAAGACGAAGACTACATTAATAGTCATTATGTAATAATGGCTACTAAAAAAGGTCAAGTTAAAAAAACTGCTTTAGAGCAATATTCTAGACCAAGAACTAATGGTATTAATGCTATTACTATTAAGGAGGATGACGAGTTACTAGAAGCTAAATTAACTACTGGAAACAGTCAAGTAATGATAGCACTTAAATCTGGTAAAGCCATTAGATTTGAAGAAGCTAAAACTAGACCAATGGGTAGAAATGCATCTGGTGTTAGAGGTATAACTTTAGCACATCCAAAAGATGAGGCAATTGGTATGGTAATCGTAGAAAACCCACAAGAAGAAACAGTTCTTGTAGTTTCTGAAAACGGTTATGGTAAACGTACTTATATAGATGATCCAGAAGATGGAGAAGCGGTTTATAGAATTACAAATAGAGGAGGTAAAGGAGTTAAAACCATCTCGATTTCTGAAAAAACAGGAGATTTAGTATCAATCAAAACAGTAACAGATACTGATGATTTAATGATTATAAATAAATCTGGAATTGCAATACGTATGGCTGTAGAAAGTTTACGTACTATGGGTAGAGCAACTCAAGGTGTAAAATTAATTAACCTAAAAGGAAAAGACTCAATAGCAGCAGTTGCAAAAGTAATGAAGGACGATGAAGAAGAATTAGATGAAACTTTGGAAGGTCTAGAAAACAGTACAGATGCTGAAGATGGCACAACTATTGATATTACAGAAGAAGAATAATTTTAAATTTAACAATTAAAAAAAACTAATAATGAAAAAACAATTAATTCTTGCGATAGCATTACTTGTAACAGTGTTTTCTTTTGCTCAGAAAAAAGAAGTAAAAGCTTTAGAAAAGGCAGTAAATAAAAATAATTATGCTGAAGCTAAAAGCTTAATCACGCAATTAGAACCTATGATAGGATCTATGGACGATAAATTAAAAGATAAGTATTATTTAGCTGCAGCAAATGCATATTTTGCTAATGGAACTTCTAGTGCTGAAGATGTTTTAAAAGCAACAACACTTTTAGATAAAGTAACAGCAGATAATAGTGACGTAACTGTTTTAAGACAAGATATTGAAAATGACCTATTAACTAAGGCTAATGGTTTTTTTACGACTAAAGAGTTTGGTAAAGCAGCAGTTGCTTTTGAAAATCTTTATAATGTAAATAAGGAAGAGCAAGCGTACTTATATTATGCTGCTTCTAGTGCTATTAACAATCAAGATATGGATGGTGCTTTAAAATACTATTTACAACTTAATGAATTAGGTTATACAGGTGTTGGTACAGAGTATTTTGCAACAAACAAAGCAAATGGAGAAGAAGAGATTTTAGAAAAAAATGCTAGAGATAACTACGTAAAACTTGGAACACACGAAAATCCAGGTGAAAGACAAACAGAATCTAGAGCAGGTGAAATCACTAAAAATATTGCTTTAATTTACGCTAATAAAGGCGAAAATGATAAAGCATTAGAGGCTATTGCTACAGCAAAAAAGAACAATCCTGAAGATGTCAACTTAATTATTAGCGAAGCTAATATTTATAATAAAATGGGTGATACTGCTAAGTTTCAAGAGTTATTACAAGAAGCAGCTTTAAAAGTGCCTAACGATCCTACAATCCATTATAACATTGGTGTTGTGTATATGAATAGTAATGAGATAGCAAAAGCTAGAAAGTCTTTTGAAAAGGTATTAGAATTAGATCCAAAAAACTCTGATGCTGCATTAAACTTATCAACTTCATACATAACAGAAGGTAATGCATTGATTGAGCAAATGAATAGCTTAGGAACTAGTAAAGCTGATAATTTAAAATATGACCAATTAAAAAATCAAAAAGGTCAGCTGTTTAATGATGGTGCAAATACGTTATTAAATTATATAAAAATAGATCCAAAAGCTCCAGATTCAATATACGAGCAATTGGCAAATATATATAATGCTTTAGGTGAAACAGAAAAAGCTAAAGAAGCTAAAAGCCATATTAATAAATAGTAGTATTTATTAAGTAGAATAAAAAAAGCCTTCATTTAATGAAGGCTTTTTTATGTTATATAATCTTTTTAATAACCCTAAGTTTATGGGTATGCATTCGTTTATCAGAATTATAAATACCACTGTGATCTAAACGGTCTATTCTTACTTTACCATGAGCATGGATAATGTAATTGTCTTTCATTATAATACCAACATGTGTTATAACACCTTCGTTATTATCAAAAAAGGCTAAATCACCAGGTTCACTCTCTTCAATAAAGCTTAAAGCTTCACCTTGACTTGCTTGTTGCGAAGCATCGCGTAATAGTTTATAACCATTTAGTTTATAAACCATTTGAGTAAAACCACTACAATCAATTCCAAAAGGTGTTTTTCCTCCCCAAAGATAAGGTGAATTAAGATATTTAAATGCAGTAGAAATTATTTCAGATTTAGGATTTTGTTTATCAACATAAACACCTTCATAAGTATGGTTTAATAACGATAACCCATTTAAAGTTGAACCTAAAACAATCGTATTTAATAGCTGATTTTCGTCTTGAACAAATTCAACTAAATCAGACGATAGTTTTAGAGCTTCTAAATTTAGATTTTGATAGGATTCTTCAGTAATTTCTAAATACTGTTTATTATCAATCCAACCTTCATATTTATCATAGGCTAATCTAATCTTACTCCATTGTTTACGTTGCTCCAAAACCTTAAATAAATCGCCATATAGTACTTGCGAAACTAATTCGCTAGTATCAGATGGTTCTAATCTTAAAGGTAAAATACTTAAATTACAAATTCCGAACTGCATTTGTTGATTTTAGTGACGTTGAATAACCATAGCAGAAGCACCACCACCACCATTACATATAGCAGCAGCTCCAATTTTAGCGTCATTTTGTTCTAAAACGTTAAGTAGCGTAATTAAAATTCTAACTCCAGAACATCCAAGTGGGTGACCTAGTGATACAGCACCACCATTTACGTTAACATTAGAATCGTTTAGACCTAAAATTTTCATATTAGCTAATCCAACTACAGCAAAAGCTTCGTTAAATTCAAAATAATCAACATCTTTAAGATCGATGCCAGCTTTATTAATAGCTAATGGTAAAGCTTTAGCAGGAGCAGTTGTAAACCATTTTGGCTCTTGAGCAGCATCTGCATAACTTAAAATTGTTGCAAGAGGTGTTAAACCTAATTCTTCAGCTTTTTCAGCACTCATTAACACCACTGCACCAGCACCATCATTAATAGTAGATGCATTTGCTGCAGTTACAGTTCCATCCTTACTAAAAGCAGGTCTTAAACCAGGTATTTTATCCATTTTAACATTAGTAAATTCTTCATCTTTACTAACAATAATAGGTTCTCCACGTCTTTGTGGAACTTCTACTGGAACGACTTCGTTATCAAATTTCCCGGCTTCCCATGCAGCAGATGATCTATTGTAACTTTGTATAGCGTAGTTGTCTTGATCCTCTCTTGAAAAGTTATATTCTGTAGCACAAGCATCTGCACAAACACCCATTGCATTTTGATCGTATGCATCTACTAAACCGTCTTTTTGTAAACCATCAATTAAAGTAGCTGGACCAAATTTAGTTCCGGTTCTAGCATGAAGGTAATGCGGAATCATACTCATGTTTTCCATTCCTCCAGCAACTACTATATCATTATCACCTAAAGCAATACTTTGTGCAGCTTGCATGACTGTTTTCATACCAGATGCGCAAACTTTATTAATAGTTGTACAAGGTACTGTATTTGGTATTCCTGCATAAATAGCAGCTTGTCTAGCTGGTGCTTGACCATTACCAGCCTGAACAACATTTCCCATTAATACTTCTTGTACTAATTCTGGTTTTAAATTTATTTTATCTAAAGCTCCTTTAATAGCTATAGCTCCTAATTTTGTAGCAGGTACAGTGCTTAAAGCTCCTAAAAAACTACCTATTGGTGTTCTAGCAGCAGAGACAATAACGACTTTTTTACTCATAATTTTTATGTAATATATTAGTCCCACGAAATTACTAATTTTTTAATAAAATTTAGGTTATTCTTGGGATTATAACTTAATAATAGGGTTATAATTTGTTACATTTGATAAACACGAGATTAAAGCATGAAAGATCAAATTAATACCATTTATAAAAACCATTCTCAGTTTTATAAGATATTATTGTTTTTAGCAACAACATTTTTAATCGTTTTTATTTTTCCAAAAAGCGGACGGTTTAAGTATAATTTTGAAAAAGGGAAACCTTGGCAAACCGAAAATTTATATGCACCTTTTAATTTTGCAATTCAAAAATCAAAGCTTAAAGTTACAGAAGAGCAAGAGCTTATAAAAGCTCAAACCACTTATTTTTTTGATAAAAACGAAACCATTGAAGAAAAAGTAAAAAATGAATATGAAAATGCTTTTAATAAAACATTTAATGATTCTATTGGTAACTTTAATAAGTTAAAATCTAAAGGTTTAGTGATACTGAATAATCTTTATCAGTATGGTATATTAAATGAAGATCTTAAAATTAACGAAAAAAGTAACGTGGTAATTTTAGTTGATAATGTTGAAAAAAAATCTGCATTATATACTAATTTAAAAAAACAAGGAAATATAAAAGACAATATTGAAAAAGAATTGAAAGACGAAAATTTATTTAGATATTCAAATAAATTGACAGCTTTGTTTTTTGATATCATACAATCCAACCTATCTTATAATAAAACCCTTACAGATAATGTATTACAAGAGTCTTTAGATAAGATTTCTAGTAATCGAGGTGTAATTGATAAAGGGACCTTAATAATATCAAAAGGAGAGGTGGTAAATGATGATAAATATCAGGTATTAAATTCATTATCAAAGGAATATGAGTCTCAGGTTTGGAGTAAATCTAGCTATAATTGGATAGTTTTTGCATACACATTATTAGTTGCTTTAGCGTTATTAATGCTGTTATTATTTATTAGAAAATATAGGTTAGATGTTTATAAAAACAATACTAAAGTTACTTTTATATTTTTTAACGTCTTAATTATTGTATTACTTACTACGTTAATCATAAATTATAATTCAGAATACGTCTATTTGGTACCAATAGCAATTTTACCCTTAGTATTAAAAGCTTTTTTTGATGCCAGATTAGGTTTGTTTACACATGTAATTACTGTTTTGTTATTAGGCTCTATTGTACCAAATAGCTATGAGTATATGTTTTTACAAATAATAGCAGGTATAGTTACTATTTTAACAGTATCAGAATTATATAAAAGAGCAAACCTTTTTATATCAGTTGGACAAATTACATTGGTTTATATTATAGCTTACTTTGCTTTTTTTGTAATACATGAAGCAAGTATTGATAACTTAAAATGGGAAACCTTTGGACTATTTATATTATGCGGACTTGCAACCTTATTTGTGCAACCTTTAATTTATGTCTATGAAAAACTATTTGGTTTAGTGTCTGATGTTTCATTATTAGAATTATCCGACACCAATTCTAAACTTTTAAAAGAATTATCAAATAAAGCACCAGGTACCTTTCATCACTCATTAAATGTAGCAAATTTAGCTGAAGCTTCAGCCAATGAGATTGAAGCCAATGCAATGCTAGTTAGGGTAGGTGCATTGTATCATGATATAGGAAAAATGAAATCGCCAACCTATTTTACAGAAAATCAATCTTCAGGAATTAATAGTCATGATGAATTATCACCAAAAGAAAGTGCAAAAATAATTATTAACCACGTCTTAGATGGAATTGAAATAGCTAAAAAATATAATCTACCTGATCGTGTAATAGACTTTATTAGAACGCATCATGGTACAAGTCAAGTCTATTATTTTTATATGAAAGAAAAGGCTAATAGTGAAGCTGTAAACATCGAAGATTTTACTTATCCAGGTCCAAAACCTTTTAGTAAAGAAACTGCTATTTTAATGATGTGTGATAGTGTAGAGGCAGCTTCCAAAAGTTTAAAAGAACCAACATCAAGTAAAATTGATAATTTTGTCGAAAATATCATAAATAAACAAAAAGATGACGGTCAATTTTTGAATGCTAACATAACTTTTAAAGAAATTGAATCCATTAAAAAAGTGCTAAAACGCAAGCTTGCAAATATTTACCATCTTAGA
Organism: Olleya sp. KJ81-1; assembly: GCF_055808135.1. Taxonomy (NCBI): domain Bacteria; kingdom Pseudomonadati; phylum Bacteroidota; class Flavobacteriia; order Flavobacteriales; family Flavobacteriaceae; genus Olleya; species Olleya sp. KJ81-1. The sequence goes on from NZ_CM147854.1 coordinate 752,241, forward strand.
ATTGAATACCCTGAATAATTTTTCAAAAAAAACAGTAAAAAATGTTGTGTAATTTAAGATGATATCTTAGATTTGCACCCGCAATTAATTGCAAAGTTCATTACAACATAATTAACGGAGAGGTGCCTGAGTGGCCGAAAGGAGCGGTTTGCTAAATCGTCGTAGGTGGAAACACTTACCCAGGGTTCGAATCCCTGTCTCTCCGCTATTATTTTCTCAAAATTTTTATTTTGATAACCTTTTTCGGGGTGTAGCGTAGCCCGGTTATCGCGCCACGTTTGGGACGTGGAGGCCGCAGGTTCGAATCCTGCCACCCCGACTTTTTATTGCTACGGGCTCGTAGCTCAGCTGGATAGAGCACCTCCCTTCTAAGGAGGCGGTCACAGGTTCGAATCCTGTCGGGCTCACTTAAAGCTTCACTAGATATAGTGAAGCTTTTTTGTTTTATATTGATTTCTTATATTTTACTATTCTTTAAATACTTTTAAGATAGAAGTAATAATTGTTATATCTCTTAATAATTAATCTTGATACCATTTTTATGGTATTATAAAAGATTCTTAATTTATCAATTAAGTACGCGTTAATTATTTTTGAAAGTTTAAATATTTAATAAATTTATTACCGACGAAAAAGGAAAGCAATATGAATAAAAAATTAGCTTACTTAAAGCTTCATTAGAAATAGTGAAGCTTTTTTTTAGCCAAACATAAAGTGTTGGTTTTTAAGCGGTTATTTATTTAAATTGCATTTCATCGAATGTTTCAAAAAAATTATTTTGTTTCGAAATAATGATTAATTTTGCACTCCCAAATCGATATGTAAGCAAAAGTTTACATATAATAATTTTTATAAATGAATAACCTACTTAAATTCGTGGCATGTCTATGCCTTATTTTCACATCAACTAGTTGTAGTCTAGAACCTTTAGAGGGTCAGAATTCTAGCAATTCTACAAAAATGAGTGAAGCAACAGCAACTACTTTTTGTGATAATCAAGATCCACAATCTAGACTAATTAACAATGGAACGATAGCGTATACGTTTACAATTATAGATATTGACCAAAATGTTCTTGAAATTTTAAATTTAGCTCCTGGAACTTCATCTTCTTGGTCAAGTTTTAATGAAGGAGAAACTATTTTTAGTATTGATGGGTCTGCAAACAATGTATCAGACAGTAAAGTTGTTTTAGATATGTCTACTTGTACTAAAGTAGAAATCGTAATTAACAATTTTAATGAAGTTAATGAACCAATCATTTTAACTTTAGATTAAATTTTTACTGAACTTATAATAGTTTTTGAGTTTTCGAGGATGGTGGTGAAAAATAAATAGTTTTTACCACCATCTTTAATTTTAAACTTATTTCTAATTTGAGCAACTGTTTCAGGAAAGTTTCGTGTGGTAATATTTGCTTGACTTAAGTTTATTTCTTTTTTATAAGATTTTTTATTGTATGGAATTGTTTTGATTATTTTAAAACGTCTTCCAGGAAATTCAATTAAATCATTACTTGTATATAAATGCGAGTGTTTGTGTAGTTTATATATGTTTTTAACACCTGCAATACTATTAAATGCTCCTGACTTTAAAATGGCTGTATTTGGCTCGTATAGATAATTTAAAGGTTGACTGTAAGTAGGAATAGTTTCTAATTCGTTTTTTAAATTAAAATTAAAACGCTGTGTATCTTTATTGGTAATATTTATTGTTTTGATTTCTATTTTATTACTAAAATTTTTTTCTAAAATCCATAAAAGCTCTTTTACTTCATTATTTACTGCTACACAATGAATGTGTTTTACGTTTTGTAATTCGCTAATTCCAGAGGTAATATCTAAGATTGGTGACGTTTTTATCATTATATTCTTAGAATACTGAAAAAGCATATCCAAGTTTTCTGGAACATTTGGTAAGCAATCTTTAAGTAAAAAAACTTTACCTTTAATATCATTTCTTCTTGATGGATCAATGTAAATCCAATCTACTTTTTTACCTATATTTTTTAAAACTTCTAGGCCATCATTTGCATGAAACGTTATGTTGTTTACTTTTAACTTAGAGGTGTTTTTTTCTACTATTTTAGATAAATTAACGTTTAAATCGCAATGTATTACTGTATCTACTTTTTTTGAAAAATAGTAACAATCTACACCAAATCCTCCCGTTATATCAATGATTGATTTTCCTGAAATTAAATTAGATTTATATTGTGCTGTAACTTCTGAGGATGTTTGCTCTATATTAAGTTTAGGAGGAAAGTATATATTAGGAGTATTAAACCAAGTCGGTAATTTTTTTCACACTTTTTTTAGATTCAATTTGTGTGATTATATCTTGTTTTAAATTATTATCAAAGGGAATTCCTTTTAAAGCTAAATTGGCTACGTCAGAATTAATATTTTGATTAATGAATTCTTGTATTTTGGGGTCTAAAATGTCTTTATTAAAATTAGTCATCCAAGCCTTGTGTCAATTTATTTACCACTCTGTATTCTGATAAAAACTCCTTTGAAATCACTTTTATTGCTGTATAGGTTGGTACAGCTAATATCATACCAACTATACCAAAAAGTAATCCTGCTATGATTATTACTAAAAATATCTCTAAAGGATGAGAATTAACACTTTTAGAAAATATAAAAGGTTGGCTAATAAAATTATCTACAAGTTGTGCGATTATAAAACCAATCATTACATACATTGTTTTTGGTAAAATTACATCGCTAAAATTTTCACCTAAATTACTAGACATACTTAACAGGATTAGCAAAAATGCACTAATTATTGGTCCTACATATGGTATTATATTTAGTAATGCACATAGTGTTGCTATGATTACAGCGTTTTCGATTCCAAAAATTAATAGTACAATAGAGTAAATTGTAAATAGTATTAATAGTTGTAATACTAAGCCTCCAAAATATCTTGTTAGTAAATCACGAATAGTTACAAACGATTTTCTTAATCTTTTTTCATGCTTTTTAGGAAGCACAGTTACTATACCTGTACTCATTAATTTGCTGTCTTTTAAGAAGAAAAAGGAAATAAAAAGTACTGAAAATAATCCTATGCTAAAGCTTCCTAATCCTGATATAAAATAGTTTAAAAATTCTGGTATAACTCCAAAATTAATTTTTGACATTATTTTAGAGTCTTTGAAAGATTCTTCCACTTCGTTTGTGCTTAAGCCAAAATGACTTATTGCTTCCTTATATAAGTTTTCGATATTAGATTGTAATAAATCTATATCTAATAAAGATAAATTTTGTCCTTGTTCTAGAATTAAAGGGATAAATAAACTAATTAACCCGAAAACAAGACTTAAAAATAATATCATGGTAGATACTACAGCCAGCGTATCGGAAAATTTTAATCTATTTTTTAAAAACACGACTAATGGTCGTCCCAACAAGGATACAACTCCAGCTATTACCAAATAAACAATTACAGATTGTATCTTATACACAAACCATATTAATAAGGCTAATCCTAATAGGACAGCACAAGCTTTTAAAATTCCGTTTGCAATTGTTCTTGAAGTCATATATGTAAATATATAATTATTGAAATTTATTTTAGCGAAAACTGTTTAGTAATTTCATATAGTGTGATACTAGTAGCTTGAACAACATTCATACTACTATTTTGGCCAAACATATTTATATGTACTATGGCATCGCTAATTTTTAAGATATCTTCGGATACTCCAAAGTTTTCATCTCCTATAATTAAAGCGATAGGTTGATTAGGATTAAATTTAACTTCATTTAATGCTTGACTATTTGTAGATATTTCTAAAGAAAGAATAAAATAATTGTTTTCCTTTAATTTGTTAACTACTTCAAATGCTGATTTATGCATTTCATAATTCACAGACTTTTCTGTAGCACGAGAAGTTTTGGTCATTTTTCGACCTAAAGGAATGTCTGTTCCACAAAATATTAATTTTTCTATACCAAAAGCATCACAAGCTCTAAACAAACTTCCAATATTTGGTGCGTTTGAAACGTTTTGACATACAACTGTTACAGGAAATTGTTGTTGTTTAAATTTTGAATTGTAGTGTGTAAGTTGCAAATTTATTGATGCTATTTAATACCTATTAGTAAATAAAGATAATATTAGTTAAAATTAAAATGATTTAAGCTAATATAATTTAAAGTATGTAATAGAAGTTAGGCTTATTCAAATTAATTTTCAAAAGCATATTTAACAATATTAGCTCCCATTTTTAAAGCTTTAAGTCTGATATCTTCTGGATCATTATGTACTTCTTGATCTTCCCAACCGTCTCCTAAATCACTTTCAAAAGTAAATAGTACCACTAATCTAGAGTCATGATATAATCCAAAAGCTTGTGGTCTTTTACCGTCATGCTCATGAATTTTTGGTAATCCGTCTTTAAATAAAAAAGCAGTACTAAAAATTGGATGTGTTGTTGGAAGCTCTTCTAATTCTTGATTTGGAAAAATTTGTTTTAAAGCTGCAACAACATAAGGTTGCATTCCATAATTGTCATCAATATGCAAAAAACCACCTGACTTTAAATAAATACGCAAATTTTCAGCTTCGTCATCGTCAAATATTACATTTCCATGACCTGTCATGTGTAACAAAGGAAACCTAAAAACATCACTACTTCCTGCTTCTACGGTTTCTGGTTTTGTATTTATTTTGGTATCAATATTTGCGTTACAAAACTTAATAAGGTTAGGTAGTGCTGTTGGATTACTGTACCAGTCTCCACCACCTTTATATTTTAGTATTGCTAAATCTTGACTATGTAAGAAAACAGAGAATAATAAAAATACTATTAAGTGTCTTAGTTTCATAAATTACTCGTTTATAAAAGCAATACTATGACATGCAACTATTGCTGCAGTCTCTGTACGTAACCTTGTTTCTCCCAAAGTTACAGGAATAAATTTATTCTGAATTGCCATTTTTATTTCTTTAACAGAAAAATCCCCTTCAGGTCCAATTAAAATGGTAATTTTTTTATTAGGAAGTACTTGTGATTTTAAAGATTTTTTATCGGTTTCCTCGCAATGAGCAATATAGGTATCTCCATCAAAACCTTGATTAATATAGTCTTTAAACGTTATTGGCGCATTTAAAATAGGGTAGTAGCAGCTTAAAGATTGTTTCATTGCAGATTGAATTATCTTATCAAAACGTTCAATTTTGACCACTTTTCTTTCGCTATGATCACAAATTATTGGTGTGATGCTGGTAATACCAATTTCTGTAGCTTTTTCTAAAAACCACTCGTAACGATCATTCATTTTAGTTGGTGCAACAGCTAAATGTAATTGATAATTTTTAGGCGCTTGATGTGTGGTGTTCAAAATATTTACAACACAGTTTTTTTGATCTGCAATGGTCAACTCGGCTTCAAATAAATACCCTTTACCATTGGTAATATTAAGTAGGTCACCTGTTTTTTTACGTAATACTTTAACAATGTGCCTACTCTCGTCCTTAGGAAACGAAAATTGATTAGTATCTGGAGCTATATCTGGATTGTAAAATAATTGCATATCACTTATTTTGCGATTACCTTTAAAACTTTAATTTCCTTAATCTTTTTAATTCTTTCGGTTTTTAAAATAATATAAAAACCATTGCTTTCTTCAACTCTTACAGTATAAAGGGTATCTAGTTTATTATCTAAATTAAAGGCTTGTTCTTCCACTTCTAAAGGCATTTTTCCTTCTTTTAGCCATCCAGAATCTCCACCACGTTTAGCGTTTTTATCCATAGAATAACGCTTTGCTAAATCGTCAAAACTTATACCTTCTTCAAAAGATTTAAATATTTCATTTTTATATTGTACAATTTGTGTCGCATCTAGCGTGTTACCATCAAAATAGATATAACTAATACGGTAATGTCTCTCGTCTGTTTTATCTATAACCTTGTAATGTGTTGTATTAAATTCCGATTTAACGACCTCTGTACCACCAACACTAGTGTTCATTAATTTTGTAGCCAGTTTGGTTTTGTGCTTTTCTTCGTTAAAAATTAAAATTTTATTTTTTCTAGATTTTTTACTTACCAAAAATTTTTCAGCTTGTTCTACCGTTATAATAGTATCTAATTCTTTTTCTAAATCTTTTTGAGCATATATAGAAACAGTTAGTAAGCAAATAGTAAGTTTAATAAGGGTTTTCATTTTTTATAAAGGAATTTTAATTTCAACAAAAAAACAAAATTAAAATTTAAATGAAGATAAATTATTGCTTTTAGTACTATCGCAATTATATTTTAAGTCTAGAGTTGGCCATAACATTTTGTGCTGCAAAGTCACCATCTAAAAATTTTAGGTAGCCAACAATAGCTATCATTGCTGCATTGTCTGTGGTAAATTCAAATTTAGGCACATAGGTTGTCCAACCATGCTTGGTTTCGGCATCTTTTAACGCTTGTCTAATTCCGCTATTTGCAGATACACCACCACCTATGGCAATATGTTTAATATCTGTTAATTTAACTGCTTTTTTTAACTTGTCTGTCAGAATACCAATTATAGTATATTGTATAGATGCACAGATGTCGTTAAGGTTTTCTGCTATAAAATTAGGGTTAAGTTTAACTTGTTTTTGGATAAAGTACAACACAGCAGTCTTAAAACCTGAAAAACTAAAATTAAGTCCATCCACTCTAGGTTTAGTAAAAGGGAAGGCTTTAGGGTTACCTAGTTTTGCAAGTTTGTCTATTTGTGGACCAGCAGGATATCCTAACCCTAATATTTTACCACTTTTATCAAAAGCTTCTCCAACAGCATCATCAATAGTTTCTCCAATAACTTCCATATCAAAGTAATGTTTGACTTTTACAATCTGTGTGTGTCCACCAGAGATAGTCATGGCTAAAAATGGAAATGGAGGCTTTTTAAAACCGTCCTCTTCAATAAAATGCGCCAATATATGTGCTTGCATATGGTTTACATCAATTAAAGGGATATCTAATCCAAAAGCTAACGATTTTGCAAATGATGTACCTACAAGTAGGCTACCCATTAATCCTGGGCCTTTTGTAAAAGCAATTGCACTAAGTTGGTCTTTAGTAATTCCTGCTTGCTTTAAAGCTTGATCTACTACAGGGACAATATTTTGTTGATGCGCTCTAGAGGCTAATTCTGGTACAACACCACCATAGGCTTCATGTATTTTTTGACTGGCAATAACGTTGCTTAATATTTTTCCGTTTAGGATAACAGAAGCAGCTGTATCATCACAAGAACTTTCAATTCCGAGTATATAAATATTTTGTGAAGTCATTAGTTATTTTTAGGCATAATAATTGTTAATTTTGATGAAATGTTTAACAACTCAATTACATTTGTTATAATAATTACAAAAGTAAGGTATTCCGTATAATTTTTAACTTTAAAAGTAATATCAAAAAAATTCTCAAAATAATAGGTAAACTGATAGCTATTTTGCTATTGTTATTCGTCATTGTGGTGTTAGTTCTATCTATTCCTGCGGTTCAAACGCGTTTAGGTAAATCTGCCACTAATTGGGTAAATGAGCAATATAAAACTAATATTAATATAGAAAAGATTGGTTTACAGTTTAATGGAGAAGTTGAGATTAAAGGCGTATTAATTAGAGATTATAAAAAGGATACATTAATTAGTGCAAGCCAGCTAAATACATCCATAGTTAATTTTAAAAATTTATATAAAGGAAAATTAAATTTTGCAGACATTGATTTAGAAGATTTTATTTTTAATATCGTTACTTATAAGGACGAAACAGATACTAATCTTGATGTTTTTGTTGCTAGATTTGACGACGACAATCCTAGACCAGAAAAAAGCACCTTTTTATTATCCTCTAGTGATGTAACAATTTCTAACGGAACGTTTAATTTTATAAACTATAATAAGGAGACACCAGAGATACTAAATTTTCATGGTATAAATTTAAATGGAACCAATTTTGTAATTGATGGTAGTGATGTCAAAACCAGAATAAATACCATGCAATTTGTAGATAGTCGTGGTTTAAAATTAGAAAATCTAACCTCTAATTTTTCGTATACATTATCTCAAATGCGTTTTGATGACTTAAATTTAAAAACACCACAGTCTTATCTGCAAGGAGATTTAATATTTAGTTATAACAGAGCAGATTTTAAAGAGTTTGAAGACAAAGTTAAAGTAGAGGCTAATTTTACAGAAGGAAGCGTTTTATTAGACGAATTAAATGTGTTTTACAACGAATTTGGTATAAACCAAAGAGCAGATTTTTCGACAAAATTATATGGCACACTTAACAATTTAACTGCTCAAAATTTAAAGTTAGAGACCAGTCGAAACACTAAAATTTACGGAACACTTAATTTTAAAAACCTATTTAATGCTGAAGATAATAACTTTGCTATGCAAGGTGATTTTGAAAATTTATCCTCAAATTATAAAGACTTAAAAGCACTGCTACCTAATGTATTAGGGCAATCAATACCAACCATATTTGATAAGTTAGGAAACTTTAAGGTGGTTGGAAACACTAATATTACAACACAAAAGATAAAAGCAGATCTAGAGATAAGCACCTCTTTAGGTTACGTAAATTCCAATTTAGAGATGTCTAACATTGATAATATTGATTACGCATCCTATAAAGGTAATATTATTTTGGACGAGTTTAATTTGGGTAAAATGTTGGACGATCCCAATTTAGGTAACACCTCGTTAAATGTAGATGTTGATGGTGTTGGTTTTAAAAAAGAAAATTTAAAAACTCAACTAAAAGGTGACATTTACAGTATAAATTATAACAAATATACTTACCAAGGTATTGTAGTTAATGGTCAATACAAACAAAGTAAGTTTAATGGTAAATTAGTTGCTAACGACAAAAATTTACAACTAGAGTTTAATGGATTAGCAGATTTATCTAAAAATGTTAGAACTTTTGATTTTGAAGCCAAAGTTGATTATGCCAACTTAAAAGCACTTAATTTTTATAACAGAGACCAACAATCAGAGTTTAAAGGTATAGTGGACATGAAAATGACTGCTAATAATATCGATGATGCAGTTGGTAGTATCAATTTTAAAAATACAGTGTATAAAAATGAGAACGACACCTACACATTTAAGGATTTTGCTATTAGTTCAGAGTTTTTGGACAACGAGCGATTTATTAAAGTAAACTCTCCAGAAATTGTGGAAGGACAATTAAAAGGAAACTTTAAATTTAATGACTTAGGGCTACTTTTTGAAAATTCGCTTAAAAGTATTTACACCAATTACGTTCCTAATAAAATTAAGGGTAATCAATATGTAGACTTTAATTTTAAAATTTATAATAAAATTATTGAAGTCTTTTTACCAGAAGTAGAAGTAGGCGCAAACACTTTTATTAAAGGTCGTGTAGAGAGTAACGAAAAAGCATTTAAACTAACGTTTAAATCTCCTAAGATTAAATTGTTAGACTATTTTGCAGATGCAATTGAGGTGCAAGTAGATAATAATAACCCTTTATTTAATACTTACGTAGAAGTTGATAGCGTGTACACCAAGCACTACAGCGTGTCCAAATTTAACTTAATTAACGTGACTTTAAATGATACTTTGTTTATGAGATCAGAGTTTAAAGGAGGTAAACGTAATGACGATTTTTATAACCTAAGTTTTTATCATACTATCAATAAAGATAACCAATCTGTAGTAGGTTTTAAAAAGAGTGATGTTACTTTTAAGGGTAATAAATGGTATGTTAATGAAGAAAAAAACAAGTTAAATAAAGTAATATTTGACAGAGATTTTAAAGATTTTAAAATTGAAGAGTTAGTTATGAATCATGAAAATGAAGAAATTAAACTAGCCGGAACTATAAAAGACTCAACTTACAAAGACATAAAATTAAATTTTAAAGATGTCGATTTAAATAAAATTGTTCCCGATTTTGATGGTCTTACCTTAGCAGGTAATATTAATGGTAATCTTGATGTTTTACAACAAAACGGAAACTATTTACCAAATTCTGCAATAACCATTGATAATTTAGAAGTCAACGACACTTTTTTAGGATCTTTTGATGCTAAAATTACAGGTAACGCTACATTATCTAATTACATTGTAGATGCCAAGATTAAGGATGATGACACCAATTCATTTACAGCAAAAGGTAATATAAATATTGCTGCAGATGATGCCTATATTGATGTGGATTTGGATTTTAATAAATTTAGTTTAAAAATACTAAACCCTTTCCTAGAAGGCGTTTTAAGCGATATCAGAGGAGATGTTTTTGGAACAGCTAAAGTGGTAGGTAGTTTAGATAAACCTAATTTTAACGGACAATTAAATATAGATAAAGGTGGATTAGGTGTGCCTTATTTAAATGTAGATTATGCTTTTCAAGATAAAGCTTCTGTAACTTTAAAAAATCAAAGTTTTATATTTAATACCATAAATATTACAGATACAAAAGAAGACTCAAAAGGTGTTTTAGACGGAAGTATTAGTCACACTAATTTTTCAAATTGGAAATTAGATTTAAACCTAGAAACACAACGTTTATTAGTATTAGATACTAAAGAAACAGAGGAGTCTTTATATTATGGTACAGGATTTATTGGTGGATCAGCTTCAATTTTTGGACCAACCGAGAGTTTAAGCATCAATGTTATTGGTGAAACTAAAAAAGGTACAGTCTTTAAAATACCATTAAATGATAACGAGTCCTTTGGTGATAATTCAATCATTCATTTTTTAAGTCCAGAAGAAAAGCAAGCCAAAAAAGAAGGTATTGTTTTGGAAAATCAAACAGACACTGGTTTAGATTTAAATTTTGAATTGGATGTAACCGAAGAAGCTGAAATAGAAATAGTAATCGATAAAAGTTCTGGTAGTACAATTAAAGGACGTGGTGTTGGTGGTTTATTAATTGAAATAAATACCAATAATAAATTTAATATGTATGGTGACTTTGTGGTTTATGAAGGCGTTTACAACTTCTTTTATGGAGGCGTTATTCAGAAAAAATTTATTGTAGAGCCATATACAAGTACACTAGCATGGAATGGTAAGCCATTAGACGCTATAATAAACATTGAGGCTAAATATTTAACACGTGCCAATCCATCACCATTATTAGATAGTCCAATTAATAGAAGCATTCCTGTAGAGCTTACTTTAGCTTTATCTGATCGATTAGAAAGGCCAGAAATTAACTACCAATTTGACTTTCCAACTACAAGTTCGACTATTAAATCAGAGCTTGATTATAGGCTTGATACAAATGAAGAAAAAGAAAGTCAAGCCTTATTTTTAATTGCAACTGGTGCGTTTAGTAGTGGATTAAACGATATTAATTTTACGGGAACATTAACTGAGCGATTAAATGGATTAGTTAATAACCTATTATCTAGTGGTGACGGTAAATTTGATATTGGTGTAAACTTTGAAGCTGGAACCAATAACCCAGAATATCAAACAGACAACCGTGTTGGTCTAACATTGCAAACCAAAATATCTGATCGTGTATTAATTAATGGTAAGGTTGGTGTTCCTGTTGGTGGTTTAGGTGATTCTGTTATTGCAGGAGACGTTCAAGTAGACTTTTTATTAAACGAAGAAGGTACACTTACCGCAAAAGTGTTTAATCGCGAAAACAGTATCAGAAACTTTGGAGAAGAAATTGGATACACACAAGGTGTTGGTTTATCTTATAGTGTTTCGTTTGATACTTTTGGCGAATTAATGCGAAAAATTTTCAACCCTTCAAAAGTAGACGAAGAGGATAACGAAGGTGTTATTTTGGAGGACGAAACTCCAGAAAAAAATCTGAAAACAATGCTCCCTTTCCTCAAAATATGATTATCAAAGAAGAGGAATAACAGATTATCAATTCTGTATTTTTCTTCATTTAACAGCCTGTATTTTATTAAGTTATTAACGAAAACGTTATAGTTTTGCGCTTATTGCAAAATTTTGTTAAAAGCGATGTCATATATAATATTTGTTTAGTAATTTTACTTTGATAATAAAAAATACATGTCAAAAACCATAAAAAAAATAGCTGTAATGACTTCTGGAGGAGATGCTCCAGGGATGAATGCAGCCATCCGATCTGTAGCCAGAACTTGTGCATACTATAACATAGAATGTGCAGGAATATATCGTGGCTATGAAGGAATGATAGAAGGAGACTTCAAAGAATTAACAGCACGTAACGTAAAGGGTATTATTAATAAAGGTGGTACTGTTTTAAAATCGGCAAGATCTAAAGAGTTTCGTACTAAAGAAGGACGTCAAAAAGCATACAATGCTCTAAAAGAAGCAAACATTGATGCCTTAGTAGTAGTAGGTGGAGATGGTACATTTACAGGAGCCCTAATCTTTAATCAAGAATTTGATTTCCCAGTAATGGGAATACCAGGAACTATAGATAATGATATTTATGGTACATCACATACATTAGGTTATGATACCGCTTTAAATACGGTTGTAGAAGTTATTGATAAGATTAGAGATACAGCAAGTTCTCATAACAGACTATTTTTTGTCGAGGTTATGGGTCGTGACGTTGGGCATATTGCATTAAATGTTGGTGTTGGAGCAGGAGCAGAAGAAATTTTAATCCCTGAAGAGGATTTAGGTTTAGATAGATTGTTAGAGTCTTTAAGACGTAGTAAATTATCTGGTAAATCGTCTAGTATTGTAGTTGTAGCTGAAGGTGATAAAATTGGTAAAAATGTTTTTGAACTTAAAGATTACGTTGAAGAAAACATGACAGAATACGAAGTGCGTGTATCTGTATTAGGTCACATGCAACGTGGTGGATCTCCATCATGTTTTGATCGTGTTTTAGCAAGTAGAATGGGTGTTAAGGCAGTAGAAAGTCTTCTAGAAGGTAAATCTAATTATATGGTTGGATTGTTAAGCGATACTATAAAATTAACGCCTTTAGAACAAGCTGTAAAAGGAAAATCAAAAATTAACGAAGAATTGATACGTGTGTCAGATATCATGACCACATAATATAAACTGATTACAAATAAAAAAAATAATATGTCAACATTAAAATTAGGAATTAACGGATTTGGTAGAATTGGTCGTATCGTATTTAGAGCGACAGTAAAACGTAGTGACGTAGAGGTTGTTGCAATTAACGATTTATTAGATGTAGATCACTTAGCTTACTTATTACAATACGATTCTGTACACGGAAGATTTGATGGTACTATCGAAGTAAAAGACGGAAACCTTGTTGTTGACGGAAAAACGATTCGTATTACAGCAGAAAAAGATCCAAAAAACTTAAAATGGGATCAAGCAGGAGCAGACGTAGTTGCAGAATGTACAGGTATTTTTACAACTTTAGAAACAGCTAACTACCATATTGAAGGTGGTGCTAAAAAAGTAGTAATCTCTGCACCAAGTAAAGATGCACCAATGTTTGTTATGGGTGTAAATGACGATAAATTAACTGCAGCTGATACAATCGTGTCTAACGCGTCTTGTACAACTAACTGTTTAGCGCCAATCGCTAAAGTAATTGAAGATAACTTTGGAATAGAAGAAGCTTTAATGACTACAATTCACGCAGCAACGTCTACACAATTTACTGTGGATGCACCTTCACGTAAAAATTACCGTTTAGGTCGTAGTGCATTAAATAATATTATTCCAACATCTACAGGAGCTGCAAAAGCAGTAGGAAAAGTAATTCCAGAATTAGATGGTAAATTAACTGGTATGGCTTTTAGAGTACCAACAGTTGATGTATCTGTAGTAGATTTAACGGTTAGAACTAAAAAAGACACATCTTTAGAAGACATTAAAGCAGCTATGAAAAAAGCTTCGGAAGGTGCCATGAAAGGTGTTTTAGGTTATACTGAAGATGCAGTAGTGTCTCAAGATTTTGTTAGCGAAGTGCAAACAAGTGTTTTTGATGCAGACTCTGCAATCGAGTTAAACTCTAAGTTTTTCAAATTAGTATCATGGTATGATAATGAGTTTGGATATTCTAATAAATTAGTTGACTTAGCTCAAAAAATTAATACACTATAATACGTGTAACATTATGTAATTTAAGCACAGTAAATAGATTTTATTAATCTTTTTTACTGTGCTTTTTTTATCTTACCATAAATATTTCAAAATATGATTTTAGTTGTTGATAGTGGCTCTACAAAATGTGATTGGATAGCAGTTGATAAAAACGGAAACCAATTATTAGAAAAAATTCGTACTAAAGGTTTAAATCCTGCAATACTAAGCGAAAAGAAAATAAAAAAATCTTAAAAAATAGTCCTGCATTAAAGGATAATCAAGAGGTTGTATCGCATGTTTTTTTATGGAGCAGGTTGTGGTACAGAAAATCCAAGACTAATGTTAAAAGTTATTCTGCAAGAGTTTTTTCCAAATGCAGATGTTTTAGTGGACGAGGATACTATGGCTGCAGTTTATGCAACCATTAATAATCCAACAGAAGCTGCTGTAGTTTGTATTTTAGGGACAGGATCTAATTGTAGTTATTTTGATGGTAATAAATTACACCAACGTGTTAAATCATTAGGATATAGTATTATGGATGATGCTTCAGGAAACTATTATGGTAAAGAGTTGTTACGCGACTATTACTACAATCATATGCCAGAAGATATCAGAATTGCATTTGCAGATAAGTTTAACCTTGAGGCAGATTACATTAAGTATAATCTATATAAACAACCCAATCCAAATGCCTATTTAGCGCAATTTGCTGAGTTTATGATTTTAAACAAAGATTCTAAATATATAGTAGAATTAATAAAATCAGGAATAAGACGTTTTGCTAAAAATATGATTTTGCAGTATAAGGAAGAATTAAAAACGGTACCTGTACATTTTGCTGGTTCTATAGCGTTTTTCTGTCAAAAAGAAATCAAAGCAGTCGCTGACGAGCTAAATTTTAAAGTTGGAAATTTTGAAAGAAGGCCAATTGAAGGTTTAGTTGCCTTTCATACCAATAATATTAAATAAATGGAGATAGCTATAATTGCACACGATGGTAAAAAAGCTGAAATGGTTCAGTTTTTAAACGAACATAAAAAGATATTACTTCAAAAAGAAATCTCTTTAATATCTACAGGAACTACTGGTAAAAAAGTTAAAAAAGCAGGTTTTGAAGTGTTAAGGATGTTATCTGGACCAATGGGTGGAGACGCACAAATAGCAGCTAGAGTAGCAGAGGGCAAATGCCATATGGTATTGTTTTTTAGAGATCCTCTTGAAAAACATCCACATGAGCCTGATGTATTAATGTTAATGCGTCTGTGTGATGTGCACGATGTACCTTTAGCTACAAACTTAGCAACTGCAGAGCTTTTAATTAAAGCTATTTAACAGCAATCATACTAATTTCTACATTAACAAACTTAGGTAAATTAGCAACTTCTACTGTCTCTCTTGCAGGAGCAGTTTCATCTTTAAAATAAGTACCATAAACTTCATTTATTTGTGCAAAGTTATGCATGTCACTTATAAATATTGACGTTTTTATAACGTGCTCAAAAGTCATGTCTGCAGCTTCCAATACTGCTTTCATATTTTCCATGACTTGTTTTGTTTCTGTTTTAATATCATCCATGACAAGCTCTCCTGTCTCAGGATGTAAAGCTATTTGTCCAGAAGTGTATAAGGTATTGCCACTTAAAACTGCTTGATTGTAAGGTCCAATTGGAGCAGGTGCTTTTGATGTTGTAATTATCTTTTTCATAAAAGTAAAGTGATGTATTAGCTTAAAGTTAGTTTATAAACCTTCATCAGGTTTACGACGTTGCTCGTATTTTAAATCTTGTAATATACTAGACTTGATTCCTATAAAGAAATTCCAACGGTTATAAGTACCAAAAGGAACCCAAGTAAAATTCATTCGCCAGCTTAAAAGATCTCTTTGAAAACGTAATTGTGTTAAACCAAATCCTTTGTTTTTAAAATCATAACTTGATGATCCTCCAATAGACCAACGTGGTGCAATATCTAAATCTCCAGAGAACATTAACGAGTGTGATGAAATTTCGTTTTGTCGTGTATTATTGGAGTAGTTTATGGCATAGGCTAATCTAAAATTCCAAGGAATTCCATAGTTGTAAAGTTCACTTGGTTCTTCCTCTTTATCTTCATCTTTATCATCATCTAAAAATCTAGAGTCCGCAAAATCCTGCGAGACACCAAATAAATCATCATCACGACCTCCACTTAATAAGCGTTCGTTTCTTGAATTTTCATTTTCATCTCTAGAAGCACTTAATCCTTTACTATCAAAAGAATAACCCATGGTTAGGTTAGCACTTGTCATTCTAAATAAACTTCCGTTATTGTCAATGTTATACGTATTGATTCTAACATTATTATTATCTAAGGCGTAAGGATCTAAAGTGGCACCAAAGTTTATATTCATTTTATTATTAAACAGTTGTGTACCTCCTGTAACTCTAATCGGACTCCAGTTTAAAGAGTCACCAGCAACGTTGTAAGAAGTTGAAAAGTTTAAGTTGTTAAGTAGTATTATCTTTTTAGGTTCGACTACTGTGGAGTCCTTATCGCGCACCTTAGCTTCAAAGTTATTTGAAACTCCAATTCCAATAGAACTAGAGTAGTTGTTGTTAGGTGTTCCAAAAAGATTATTTTCAAAACGTGTATATTCTGATTGTGTAGTACCATCAGCATCTATAACTTCTACTGTATCGTAATAATTATCAAATGCAGGATTAATGTTATAACTAATAGATGGTCTTATTACGTGTCTAATTGCTTGTAGCTTTTTACCTTGTTTTTTCTTATCAAAGTTAAACATACCATAAATTGTTGTTCCTAAACTCGTAGAAAAATTATAAGTTCTAAAGCTGTCAAAGCCATTAATATCTTCTGTTACAATTTCTTCTTCATCTGCATCATAATATTTGTTTACAGTGTTTAATGTCCAAACTTCGTTAAAGTTTGCACTTGCACTCATACTAAAATATTTAAATACTTTAAAGTTGGTTGATAGTGGAATCGAGTGTTGTGCACCTATTTTAGCATCATCAAACATTTCACTTTTAAAGAAAAATTCGTCTGTAGTGGTAATTCTATTTTCTGCTCTTAAATTGTACTGTACGTTTATATTTTGTAGCATTCCCTTTTTTGTACCTTCTTTAGGTGCAAACGGGAAAATACGACCAATACTACCTTGAAAAGTTGGTAAGGTCATGTTAATAGCTCCTGTTTGGGTGTTTTGAGAATGCGATGCAGTCAAGTTTATATTAACCTGAGGCTCACCCAGAAATGTTTTGGAATAAGCAATAGAAGACGCTAACGTATTATTTTGTGTACTAGGTAAGTTGATTTGGTTGATAGATTGTTGGTAGTAATTTTGACTACCTAAGTTAACGTTAGCCGAGAATCTAGCATTTGGATTAGCTTTTGCATCTTGTTGATGTGACCAACGTAAATTATATATAGTTGTTTTTGCATAATCCGGAAAACCACGCTCACTAGTAATTAAGTTTTCATATCTAAAAGCTAGGTTACCTCTAAATTTATAACGTCGTGCATATTTGTTTTCTACCCTTAAACCGTAACTACCATTGGTATAATAATCACCTAATAAAGCTAAATCAAAATAATCACTAATAGCAAAATAATACCCACCATTTTGTAAAAAGTACCCACGATTACCATCCTCTCCAAAACTAGGAAAAATAACTCCTGACGTTTGTTTTTTAGTTAAAGGAAAAAAGGCAAAAGGTAATCCTATAGGTGTAGGGACATCATATATAAATAAGTTAGTTAGTCCAGTAATAACTTTACTACCAGGCACTAATTTACCTGTTCTAATTAAAAAGTAGTATTCTGGATCTTCTAAATCTTCAGCAGTTGTAAATTTTGCATTTTTTAAATAATAAACCGAGTCATTTACTTTTTTAGTAGTTTCTGTTATTAATGTACCACCATTTTGTTCGGTAACAGAATTATATATTAACCCTTGTTTAGTAACCGTATTAAATACAATAGAATCTGGTTCTATTACATTTTCGCCTTGTTTAAATACAGGTCGCTGTTTGTATAATTTAGTAGAATCGTCAATAATACCTTTGGCATAAATTAAATCTTTATTAAAATCTAAAATAATATGACCAGCAGTAACTTCCATATCTTCATAAAGCACTTCAGCTTCGTTATAAAGATGCATTTTGGATTCCTTTTTCTTATAAGACATGTAATCCGTAGCTTTATAGGAAACAGTACTAGATAATAAAGGTTTGACTTTTATGGTATCTACAGTAGTGCTATCGCTAGATTTTTCTGACAGTAAAGGAATATCTTTGTCAGTTTTTGTAGTGTCAATTATTGTATTGACTTGTAATTCGGTTGTTTTTACTGCAGGTAAATCAACGCCCTTTTTAGGGATTTCTCCTTGCGCAAAGCCTAGAGTGTTAATAAACACTGTAAAACTCAAAGTAAAAAGTATGTTAAGACTATGTGTACGCAACGCTTTTAAATGTATTTTTGTAAAAGTATGGCTTGGTATTTGAATTGACAAAACTACATATATTTTTTTGTGAATGTTTTAATATTCGTTAAAATTTATAAATCATACTAAACGCAAAATAAATTGGTTATAACATCTATGCAAACGAACATTTTTAAACTTATAGTATCCTTTATAATAGTATTAACATTTAATAGCTTTCAAACTAGCCATGCACAAGGTAGTAATGGTAAGTTTATTGTAGTATTGGACGCTGGACATGGAGGAAAAGACCCAGGAAAACATGCTAAAACAGGTTTGAAAGAAAAAGATATTGCCTTAAATATTGTATTAAGTGTTGGAAAAATCTTAGAAAAAAATTCTGATATAAAAGTGGTGTATACCAGAAAAACGGATGTTTTTGTAGATTTATTTAAAAGAGGAAAGATAGCTAATGATGCCAATGCAGACCTTTTTGTATCCATACACTGTAATGCTCATAATACACAAGCTTCAGGATCCGAAACTTATGTTTTAGGAATACATCGTAATAAAACTAATTTTGAAGTTGCTAAAGCAGAAAACGAAGTAGTTTATTTAGAAGAAAATTATAAAGAAAACTATAATGGTTTTGATCCAAACTCACCAGAATCGTTTATTGGGTTATCATTAATGCAGGAAGAATATTTAGATCAAAGTATAAAATTAGCCTCTTTAATTCAAAGTTCTTTCACTAATAAATTGAAAAGAAAAAACAGAGGTGTAAAGCAAGCTGGATTTATAGTTTTACATCAAACGGTTATGCCAAGTGTATTGGTAGAGACTGGTTTTATTACTAATACAGCGGAAGGTGCTTATTTAAACTCGGCTAAAGGACAAAAAGATTTATCTAAATCTATATCTGATGCAATTTTGGATTATAAAACCGAAATTGATAAAAATGTAGGCAGTATTGTAATGGAAGCACCTATTGTGGACACTATTTCGACAGAGGAAAAAACAATTAAAAACACTGTTTTTAAAATTCAAATAGCAGCTAGCTCAAAATCTTTAGAGCCTAAAGCCTATAATTTTAAAGGATTACAAGATATTTCTAGAGAAAAATCAGGTGGTCTTTATAAATATTATTACGGTTATACTTCAGACTATAATAAGATTCAAAAACTACAAATAGAAGCTAAAAATAAAGGTTATAAGGACGCTTATATTGTTGCTTTTAAAGATGGTAAACAAATCAAACTTTCAGAAGCATTAAAAACCGAGTCTAATTAGACCCATTCTTTTATAATTATTTTCTAATTTTGTTACCAATCTAAATTTCATATCTTGAAACTATCACTAGAAGTTAAAACAGCCATATTAGTTATTCTTGGAATAATATTTTTCATTTTTGGATTTAGTTATCTAAAAGGGAATAATATATTTGATTCTAACAATACGTATTATACAGAGTTTGATTATAACTCATTAGCAGTATCTGCTCCAGTAACCATAAAAGGGAATACGGTAGGTAAGGTTAAAGAAATCAAATATGATTTTGAAACGGGTAAAACAAGAGTTGCTTTTTCTGTAGACAAACAATTACAGTTTTCTAAAAACAGTAAAATTAGCATGTACCAAACAGGTTTAATGGGTGGTAATGCCTTAGCAATAAAACCTGCAGAAGACAATCAAATGGCTAAAGATGGCGATTTAATCAAGTCAGACGTAGAGGAAGGTTTAGTAACTAGCCTTACCAGTGATTTCTCTCAATTAAGTACTAACCTTGACGGAACATTAAAAACGGTAGACACTTTAATGGGTAACCTTAATGGTCTTATCGCAGACAAATCTGAAAATGGATTACAAAACACGTTAGCCGAATTAAATGCTACCTTAAAATCTTACAAAGGATTAGCGTATTCGATTAACTCTGTAGTTAAAAAAAATGACGAAAACATAACTACAATGGTGGATAACTTTAATCAAACTAGTGGCAATCTAAACCAGATGAGCCAAAAGTTAAACCAAGTAGATATAGCAAAAACGGTTGAAGATTTGCAAGCAACCTTATCTAGTGTAAATACCATGATGGCAAACGTTAAAAACGGAGAAGGATCATTGGGTAAACTACTTAAAGACGATGGTTTATATACAAACCTAGAAGGCGCAGCTTTACAAATGGAGCAACTTTTAGAGGACATGAAACTAAACCCTAAACGTTACGTACACTTTTCATTATTTGGTAAAAAACCAAAACAATACGATGCAGAAGGAAATGAGCTTAAAGATTAATACAAAATAAAACTAACTAAACTAACCCTATGGAATACATACCTAACATAATTTTTGCAATAATACTTTTTGCAGGTATTGGCTACTTTGCAAACAATGTAAAAAAATTAGTCAGAAACATAAAACTAGGTAAAGACGTTGACGTATCAGACAACAAATCACAACGTTGGAAAAACATGGCATACATTGCTTTAGGACAAAGCAAAATGGTTAAACGTCCTATTTCTGGATTTTTACATGTTATAGTTTATGTAGGATTTGTAATAATAAACATCGAAGTTTTAGAAATTATAATTGATGGTTTATTTGGTACACACAGGATTGGTCATAGCTTACTTCCAGAAGCACTTTACGGTTTTTTAATAGGAAGTTTTGAGATATTGGCAGTACTAGTATTAGTAGCAGTTATCATTTTTTGGACGCGACGTAACGTTATTAAACTAAAACGTTTCATGAAGTCAGAGATGAAGGGTTGGCCTAAGTCTGATGGTAATATTATATTGTATTTTGAAGTCGTATTAATGTGTCTATTTTTAGTAATGAATGCAACAGATACAGTCTTTCAAGACTATAATTCAGGTAACGTAATCAGTCAATTTATAGCACCATTATTTAGTGGATTATCAGAAGCAGCATTGCATACCATAGAGCGTGCAGCATGGTGGATACATATTGTAGGTATATTAGTGTTTTTAAACTACTTATACTTTTCAAAGCATTTACATATCCTTTTAGCATTTCCAAACACGTATTATGGTAAGCTAACACCAAAAGGACAATTTAAAAATAATGCAACAGTAACTAAAGAGGTTAAGTTAATGATGGATCCAAACGTAGATCCATTTGCAGCACCTGCAGAAGGTACAGAAGCAGCAATGCCAGAAAAGTTTGGTGCAAGTGATGTACAAGATTTATCATGGGTAAACCTTTTAAATGCCTACACGTGTACAGAATGTGGACGTTGTACAAGTGAGTGTCCAGCAAACTTAACTGGTAAAAAGCTATCACCACGTAAAATAATGATGGATACCAGAGACCGTCTGGAAGAAGTAGGTAAAAATATAGATGCCAATAAAGGGACGTTTGTAGACGACGGTAAACAATTATTAGGCGACTATATTACAACCGAAGAACTTTGGGCTTGTACAAGTTGTAACGCCTGTGTAGAGGCTTGTCCAGTTAGTATTGATCCATTAAACATTATCATGGAAATGCGTCAATACTTAGTAATGGAGCAAAGTGCTGCACCAACCGAGTTAAATAACATGATGACCAATATAGAAAACAATGGTGCACCTTGGCCTTACAACCAAATGGACCGTTTAAACTGGAAAGACGAGTAGTATAATTTGGGCGTTACCACAAGGGTCGCGCTATCCATTATATCTTTTTTTGCCATATATGGCAGCAAAAAAAGGATGTCATTACTATCGCTAACGCAAACCAAAACATGAGTTTGATATTAAATATACCATCAAAAACAAGACTAATAATTGGCATTATAGCTACAATTTTAGGTGTGTTATCATTCTTAATTTTAGATAAATATAAGGTTGGTTTTTTAGGTGGATTAATATCAGGAATGCTTTTAGGGATAGGTGTAGGTTTATTAGTAACGCATAAAAAAATATAACGTATATAATTGAAGTATAAAGTTTTAATATTACTAATCAGTAGTTTTAGTTTAACACAACTAAACGCACAAGATTATAAAAAAGATTCACTTCAATTTAAAATTATAACACAAATAAAATACAAGTCTGGAGCAGTACAAGACATAAAACTTAAAAAAGTATTATGCGACTATTGTACAGACAAACAAACAAAACAATTAGGGTTACAAGCACTAAAGTTAGCAAGCTTAGAGCAAAACGATCCAAAAAATAAAAAGGAAAACGGAATTAAGATTTTATCCATTTATATAAGATTAGCTAAAACCGATTTTTCAGCAATTAAATAAAACAGATTATGAGCGAACAACTTATAGTGCCAACTATGGCAGAAATGATGAGCCAAGGTAAAACTCCTGATATTTTATTCTGGGTTGGATCAGCAGGAAGTTATGACGACAGAGCAAAAAAAATCACCAAAGCTTTTGTAAAAATATTAAACAAAGCAAAAGTAAATTTTGCAGTTTTAGGTACAGAAGAGAGCTCAACTGGTGATATAGCAAAACGTGCAGGAAACGAGTTTTTGTTTCAAATGCAAGCCATGATGAATATTGAGTTACTTAACTCATATAACGTAAAACGTATTGTAACCTGCGATCCGCATTCATTTAATTGTTTAAAAAACGAATATCCAGAATTAGGAGGTAATTACGAGGTGTTACACCACACACAATTTATCAAACAATTAATAGACAATAAAGTTATTCAAATAGAGAATAGCAACTTTAATGGTAAACGTATCACGTTTCATGATCCATGTTATTTAGGTCGTGCAAATTCAGAATATTTAGCACCAAGAGACGTGTTGTCTGTATTAAATGCAAATTTAATCGAGATGAAACGTAGCAAATCTACAGCATTATGTTGTGGCGCAGGAGGTGCGCAGATGTTTAAAGAACCAGAAAAAGGAGATAAAGATATTAATGAGTTAAGAACAGAAGATGCTTTAGAGACTAATCCAGATATAATTGCAACGGGTTGTCCTTACTGTATGACTATGATGTCTGATGGTGTAAAAGTCAAAGAAAAAGAAAGCACAATTAAGGTTATGGATATTGCCGAGCTAATTGCTAACGCACAAGACCTATAATGGATATCAAAAAATTTATACTTACAGGTTTAATCTCAGGATTGGTGTTTGCCCTATTAATGGCTGGATGGGATTACTATAAAGAGGTGCCTTTTTCGGTCTTAAAATTTATAATCCATTTTGTATTATTCGCTTTATTTAATGGCTACATGTCTTACAGAACAGAAAAAAAGAAATTAAATAAAAAGTAGCATTTAGTCGCTTTTTAATAGCAGTTTAATAATGACCAACGAGATATTTCTTTTAAACATATCAGGACCAGATAAACCAGGTTTAACCTCTAGTTTAACTAACGTTTTATCGCAATATGGTGCCAAAATTTTGGATATTGGTCAGGCTAATATACACGATACGTTGTCATTGGGTTTTATGTTTGAGATAGAATCTGGTAACAACTCCGCAGCAGTATTAAAAGATCTATTATTTAAAGCTTATGAGTTAGGTGTTAAAGCTAAATTTACACCAATATCTTTAGAGGATTACGAAAAATGGGTAGGACTACAAGGTAAAGATAGATACATCATTACCATTTTAGGAGAAAAACTAACAGCAGAACAAATATCTGAGGTGACTAAAGTTATTTCAGAAAAAAACCTAAATATAGATGCTATCAAGCGTTTAACTGGACGTACTTCATTAGTTAAAGAAGAAGAATATCCAAGAGCATCCATACAACTATCCATTAGAGGTAAAATTGAAAACAAAGCGGAGTTTACAGAAAAATTTATGCAAATTTCTCATGATTTAGATGTAGATATAGCGTTTCAAGAAGATAATATTTATAGACGTAACAGACGTTTGGTGTGTTTTGATATGGACTCAACATTAATACAAACCGAAGTTATTGATGAGCTTGCAGAGCTAGCAGGAGTAGGAGCAGAAGTAAAGGCAATTACAGAGTCTGCTATGCAAGGCGAAATTGATTTCAACGAAAGTTTTAAACAACGCATGCAATTATTAAAAGGGTTAAGTGAAGACGTTTTACATGACGTAGCAATCAACTTACCAATTACTAAAGGTGCAAGACGTTTAATAGATACTTTAAAAAAATACGGTTTTAAAACAGCAATTTTGTCTGGTGGTTTTACTTACTTTGGACACTATTTGCAAAAAGAATTAGGTATTGATTATGTATACGCTAATCAATTAGAAATAAAAGATGGTTTACTTACTGGTGGCTATCTTGGAGAGATTGTAGATGGTAATAAAAAAGCCGAATATTTACAAGATATAGCAAATAAAGAAGGCATAGATATCAGTCAAACCATTGCAGTTGGAGATGGAGCTAATGATTTGCCTATGCTAAATTTAGCAGGTTTAGGGATTGCATTTCATGCCAAACCAAAAGTGAAAAATAATGCACAAAGTGCTATTTCTAGTATAGGATTAGATGGTGTATTATATTTATTAGGATACCACGACAGACATATAGATTTAATAGAATAACTATAATTATAACATGTTAGTAGATTTTAGCACATTACCAGAAACATCAAGAGTATGGATTTATCAATCTAATCGCTCATTTTCGGATACCGAATTAGAAGAGATAAAAGCTAAGTTAGATATTTTTATCGAAAGTTGGACTGCTCATGGTAGCGACTTAAAAGCTAGCTATGATATTAGATATAAGCGTTTTATAATTTTAGCTTTAGACCAAGAGGTAAATAAAGCAACAGGTTGTAGTATTGATGCTTCTGTCACGTTTATTCAGCAATTAGAAAAAGAGTACAATGTAGACTTGTTAGACAAAATGAATGTGTCTTATAAGCAAGGTGAATTTGTGGCGCACAAAACATTAACCGATTTTAGAAAAATGGCTAAACAAAAAGCGGTATCTAAAAACACAATTGTATTTAATAACTTAGTTACTAACATTGAAGAATTAAACGAAAGTTGGGAAGTACCAGCTAGCGAAAGTTGGCACAACAGATTTTTAAATTAATCACTTACTTTTATTTCTTAAGGTATCTTATTTTTATAACTATTTTACTTACTTAAATTTGTTAATTATAGTTTGATTATTAGTTAATTAGTATTTAAATATTTTTTTAAAAATTAAGGTTAAAGTAACATATGTTACACAATTAGCAATTAATTATCACGTTATTTATGGGTAAATTTATATTAATTAGTTATGTCTAAAATCAAAGTTATTTTATTTGTTACCCTATTATTCTCAATACAATCTTTTGCTCAAGATTGGCATACTGATATAGATAAGGCAAAAAGTTTGGCTACTAAAAATAATCAAAATATAATATTAGTTTTTCAAGGTTCTGATTGGTGTGCGCCTTGTATTAAATTGGACAAGGAAATTTGGAGTACTTTACAGTTTCAAAATTTAGCTAAAAATCACTTTGTAATGCTCAAGGCAGATTTTCCTAAAAGAAAACAAAATAAATTACCTCTAGATTTACAAGAACATAATAATAAGCTTGCAGAAAAATACAACCCAAACGGTTATTTCCCTTTCATACTTGTATTAAACGCTAAAGGCAATGTGTTAGGTAGTTTAGGTTATGAAAAATCAACTCCTGAAGACTTTTACAAAAAACTAATAGCTTTTGAAAACTAACATTTTAATAGTCGTCTTATTATTTTGTGTTTTTGGTTTTAGCCAAGACACTTATAATAAGAAACTTAAATTAATGGGAAGTAGTTTTGATATTACAGTAGTAGCAGACTCCCAAAAGCAAGCAGACACTTTTATTAATATAGCAATTTCTGAAATTTCTAGAATAGAAAAATTAATATCGTCTTGGGACCCAAATTCACAAACGTCTTTAATTAATAAAAATTCAGGAATCAAAGCAGTAAAAGTTGATTTGGAGTTATTTAATTTAATAGATCGAGCTTTAAAAATCTCTAAATTAACCAATGGTGCTTTTGATATTAGTTACGCATCTATGGACCAAATATGGAAGTTTGATGGTACAATGACTGAAATGCCATCCAAAGAAGCTATCAAAAAATCAGTAGATAAGGTTGGTTATCAAAATATAATATTAGATAAAGATCAACAAACAGTTTTTTTAAAATTAGAAGGCATGAAAATTGGTTTTGGAGCTATAGGTAAAGGTTATGCTGCAGACAAAGCAAAAGCATTGCTAATATCAAAAGGTGTAATCTCTGGAATTATTAATGCTTCTGGTGATTTAAATACTTGGGGAAAACAACCTAATGGAGATGATTGGAAAGTTGCCATAATAAATCCACTAAATAAAGAAAAAATTTTCTCGTGGTTACCAGTTAATAATAGCGCAGTTGTCACTTCTGGTAATTATGAAAAATATGTAAAATTTAATAACATCTTATACACGCACATTATAGATCCAAGAACAGGGTATCCTGCAACAGGAATTTTAAGTGTTACTATTTTTACTAAAACAGCAGAATTGGCAGATGCATTAGCGACTTCAATATTTGTTATGGGAAAAGACACAGGTTTAGATTTTGTAAATCAATTAAAAGGAGTAGAGTGCATTATTATTGATGAAAACAATACCATTATTACCTCTAAAAACATAGCATTAAATAACTTAAAACATGATTAAAAAAGCAATTATTTTAGTTACTCTTATTTTTTCGTTTAGCTCGTGTGTAGTAGTAAAAGAATATGAGAAAGTAAATTTAAGTGATCCAGATATGTCATTAACACAAAAAAAATTGATCGTTTTGAAACAGCCTTTCAAGTCTATCGTGAAGGTGCTTCAGGTGCTAATGGAGGTAAGTCAGGTGGTGGATGTGGTTGTAATTAATAAGCAAAAAATGAAAAATAATATAATAATTATAATGTTTTTGTGCTTTGGAAGTGCATGGTCTCAACAAGATTCTACATTAGTTTACAAAAAACGTGTTTTAGAAACAACTGAGGTTGATTTTTTATCAAGTTATTACAGTCAAGACGGTAATAATGCCTCAGTTACAGGTGGTATAGGTACTGAAGAATTGACAGATGCAACAGCAACCATAGTCGTTAGTATACCTCTAAATGAAGATGACGTTTTAACTATAGATGCAGGAATTTCAGCATATACTTCAGCATCTTCAAGTAATACAGATCCCTTTGACGATTCAGATGGTGCAACACCATGGTCAACTTCGTCAGGTGCCTCAGCTAGTGATGTTTGGGCAAATATTAATGCAGATTACTCTCATAGTTCTGACGATAGAAATACTATTTGGAATGCCGATCTATCTTTGGCTTCTGAGTATGATTACTTTTCATTAGGTTTTGGTGGTGGATTGACTAAACTTTTTAATGAAAAAAATACGACAATAGGTGTAAGTGCTAAAGTGTATTTAGATACATGGAATCCTGTTTACCCAATAGAGTTAAGATCTTTTGAAGATAATAATGGAAATCTAACACAGGGTTTATTTAGTAATTTAAATATAATTGATCAAAACGGAAACACATCATTAGCGTATAATCCAGTTAATTATAAATCCATTCAGGATAAGGGTAGAAACACCTATTCTTTATCATTAAGTTTTTCTCAAATCCTTAGTAAAAACGCACAATTTTCTGTCTTTTTGGATCTTGTTAATCAACAAGGCTGGTTAGCAAATCCACTACAACGTGTATATTTTTCAGATGTAGACAATTATTACGTAGGTAATGCAGCTAGTATTCCTAATTACACATCATCAGGTAATACTGATGTATTTCAATTAGCAGATGATATAGAGCGGTTACCAGACAGTAGAATAAAAATTCCTGTAGGATTTCGCTTTAATTATTATTTAAATGAAGTTTTTACCGTTAGAACTTATTATAGATATTATTTTGATGATTGGGGAATTAAATCAAATACAGCTAGTATAGAAGTCCCAATAAAGATTTCGCAAAAATTTACATTATATCCATCGTTTAGATATTATGATCAAACCGAAGCAGACTACTTTGCACCTTATGAGCAAAACCTATCTACAGAACAGTTTTACACATCAGATTATGATTTATCTAAATTTAGTGCCAACCAGTATGGTTTTGGTATAAGTTATACAGATATTTTTAGTTCTGCACATATCTGGGAATTAGGATTAAAAAGTATAGATTTTAAGTACAATAATTATCAACGTAATACAGGACTAAGTGCTAATTATTTTGGATTAGGTTTTAAATTTGTTATGGATTAGGTTTTAAATTTGTTATGGATTAACGGTTTGTAATTAGGTAATAAATCTATCTTAAAGTCTTTTAATAATAGGGATAAATATACTAATTTGGCATAGTTTTTAGTTGTACATTAAAGTGTAACTATAATAGTCAATTTCAGTATATGCAATATTTAAAATCCCTCGTCTTATTTTTATGTTTTACTTGTGTCATGGTTGCACAAGATACGCCTAACCCTCTATTAGATAAAAACCCTGTAGCCCAACAACAATGGGTTGACAGCTTGTATAACAACATGTCTTTAGAAGAAAAAATAGGACAATTATATATGGTTCAGGTGTTTTCTAGTCAATCAGAACAAGAAAATACTAATGTTGTAAATTTAATTAGAGACAACAAAATTGGAGGATTAATTTACTCAAAAGGAGGTCCTGTTAGACAAGCAAAACTTAATAATGAGTTGCAAGCTGCTGCTAAAATTCCATTGTTAATTGGTATGGATGCAGAATGGGGTTTGAGCATGCGATTAGATTCTACTTATGCTTTTCCTTGGAATATGACGCTTGGTGCTGTTAAAAACAATCAGTTAATAGAGCAAACAGGACGTCAGTTAGGTGAACATTGTAAGCGTATTGGTGTACATTTTAATTTTGCTCCTGTTGTAGATATTAACACTAATCCAAATAATCCTATTATTGGTAACAGATCTTTTGGAGAAGATAGAGATAACGTTACAGATAAGGCATTAGCCTTTATGAAAGGAATGCAGAGTACTGGTGTTTTAGCAAACGCAAAGCATTTTCCTGGTCATGGAGATACGGAAGCAGACTCGCATAAAACATTACCAACAGTTAGTTTTGACGAAAAACGTATTGATTCGGTTGAGTTATATCCTTATAAAAAGCTAATAAAAGAAGGTTTGTCTAGTGTTATGGTAGCTCATCTTAATATACCAAGTCTAGAATCTAGAGATGGATACCCTTCGACGTTATCAGAAAATATAGTGACGTCTATTTTAAAAGAGCGTTTAGGTTTTAAAGGCTTAATTTTTACAGATGCATTAACCATGAAAGGAGCTTCTAATTTTAGTGCTCCTGGAGATATCGATTTGGCAGCTTTTAAAGCTGGTAATGACGTTATGCTTATGTCTGGAGATGTTCCTACTGCCATAAATAAATTTATTGAGGCTTATAATGCAAATGAAATTACAGAAGCGCGATTAGCACATTCTGTTAAAAAGATATTAATGGCTAAATACAAAGTAGGGTTAAATGACTACAAGCCAATTGGAACGTATAATTTAGTTTCTGATTTAAATAGAATTAAAGATGATGCGTTGTATGAAATGTTAATGGAAAATGCAATTACCATAGCAAGAGATACAACTAATCAGTTACCTTTTAGAAATCTTGAAACTAAAAAAATCGCTTATGTTAACTTAGGTGATGATTCTGGAAGTACGTTTTATCAAGAGTTGAAAAAATACACTAAAGTTCATGAAATTGCTGCAGATAATTTAGATGAGCTTATTACAAAGCTTCAATCTTATAATACCGTTATCGTTGGTTTTCATAAGTCAAATGACAGTCCATGGAAAGATTATAAATTTACAAATAAAGAGTTAGTTTGGTTGCAAGAAATAGCTAGAACTAATAATGTTGTTCTAGATATATTTGCTAAGCCATACGCCTTATTAGATTTAAGTACAGTAACAAATATAGAAAGCGTTATTGTGAGTTATCAAAATAGTAAAATAGCTCAAGAAAAATCGGCTCAATTAATATTTGGAGCTATTCCTGCAAAAGGAACTTTACCAGTTTCTGCAGGTGAGTTTTTTAACGTTGGTGATGGTAAGCAAGCCAATTCTTTAGAGCGTTTGGGTTATTCAATACCAGAGCGAGTTGGCATGTCTAGCTATGCACTTAAAAAAATTGACTCGATTGCCAACTATGCTGTCAATGGTAAAATAACACCAGGAATACAATTAGTTATTGCTAGAAAAGGTAAAGTAATTTATAATAAAACCTTTGGTAAACATACTTATGAAGGTTCGACTAAAGTAGAATCTGATGATATTTATGACATCGCGTCTTTAACTAAAATTGTAGCTACATTACCTTTATTAATGGAGTTAGAAGAGCAAGGTATTGTGTCTTTAGATACTAAACTTTCAGAGATTATACCGTCTTATAAAAATTCAAATAAAAAAAATGTGACTTTAAAAAAGATGTTGTCACATTATGCCCAATTAAAACCATGGATTCCTTTTTATTACAAAACTTTAGATCCAGAAACCAGCAAACCTTCGGCTAAATATTATAGAAAAACTAGAAGTAAGGGATTTACAGTAAAAATTGCTCCAGAGCTTTACATGAGAGATGACTATAAAGATTCCATTAATACTATTATTAAAGATACAGAGCTATTATCACGATTAAAATATCGCTATAGTGATTTGCCTTATTATATTTTAAAGCAATATATAGAATCTCATTATAGTAAACGTTTAGATGAGTTAACTGCGGATCATTTTTATAAATCATTAGGTGCTAATAATACAATGTACAATCCTTACGATAAAATTAGTGATACTAAAATTGTACCTTCAGAGAATGATGATTATTACCGTTACCAAACTGTACAAGGTTACGTGCACGATATGGGAGCAGCAATGCAAGATGGTGTTGGTGGTCATGCAGGCGTATTTAGTAATGCTAATGATATTGCTAAGATTATGCAGTTGTACTTACAAAAAGGTTTTTATGGTGGTAAACGTTACTTTAAAAATGAAACCTTAGATAAATTTAATACCTGTTATTATTGCGAAAGTAACAACAGACGAGGTATTGGATTTGATAAGCCACAATTAGGAGATGCTGGACCAACTTGCGGTTGTGTAAGTATGACTAGTTTTGGTCATTCAGGATTTACAGGGACTTATGCTTGGGCAGATCCGGAACAAGAAATTGTGTATGTATTTATGGCTAATAGGACTTATCCAACGTCTAAAGGACCAAATACATTATTAAGAGAAGATATTAGAACCAATATTCAGGCAGCAATTTACGAAGCTATTATAGATTAAATTGTAAAGTTATTTGAATTATATAGACCAAGTTATAAAACTATAAAGATTACATGAAAATAGGAATTGTTTGTTATCCAACATTTGGAGGAAGTGGAGTAGTAGCAACAGAGTTAGGATTGGAGTTGTCAAAACGTGGTCACGAGATTCACTTTATTACATATAATCAACCTGTTAGACTTGAGTTATTAGGTAATAATGTTCATTTTCATGAAGTTAATGTACCTGAATATCCTTTGTTTCACTATCAACCTTATGAGTTAGCATTATCTAGTAAATTGGTAGATATGGTTAAGCTTCATCAAATAGAAGTTTTACATGTACATTATGCAATACCACATGCATACGCAGCTTACATGGCTCAAAAAATGTTAAGAGAAGATGATATTTATTTACCTATCGTAACCACGTTACATGGAACAGATATTACACTAGTAGGTAGTCATCCGTTTTATAAACCAGCTGTTACATTTAGTATTAATAAATCAGATGCTGTAACTGCAGTATCGCAGAGCTTAAAAGATGATACATTGCGTTTATTTGATATTAAAAATGAAATAAACGTAGTCACTAATTTTATAGATATTAATAAGTTTAGTCATAATTTTACGGACTGTCAACGCGGAATGATGGCTAACGATGATGAAAAAATTATTACACATATTAGTAATATGCGAGAAGTGAAGCGTATTCCTGATGTGATAAATATTTTTAATAATATTCAAAAAGAAATTCCTGCTAAATTAATGATGGTAGGTGAAGGTCCAGAAAAAGAACCTGCTGAGCGTTTATGCGAAAAATTAGGTATAAGCGATAAGGTTGTCTTTTTTGGAAATAGTAATGAAATTGATAGGATACTTTGCTTCTCCGATTTGTTTTTACTACCAAGTAAAACCGAAAGTTTTGGATTATCAGCTTTAGAAGCGATGGCTTCAGGAGTACCTGTAATATCTAGTAATACAGGAGGTATTCCTGAAGTAAATAAAGAAGGTTTTTCCGGCTATTTAAGTAATGTTGGTGATGTAGAAAGTATGAGTAAAAACGCTATAAAAATACTTAAAGACGATTCAGTTTTAAAACAGTTTAAAGCAAATGCTAAGGAGCAGGCTAAAACTTTTGATATTCATCAGATTGTACCACAATATGAAGCTATCTATCAAAAAACACTAAACAAGTGTAAGGTTTTAAAATAATAGTATTAAAAAAACCACCTTAATAGGTGGTTTTTTTATATATGAATTAAGTGTTGATTTAAAATCTATAACGGATTCCTAATGCGATATCAAAATCTAAATCATCTCTGTAATCTCCAAAGCCTAATTCTGGTCTAAAGTCTAAAGATAATTGTAACGGGATATCAAAATTATATTCAATTCCAATATCTCCAGCAGCAAAAATAAAAGTTTCATCATCAATAGCGCTATTGTCAAAACTATATGATCCAACACCACCACCAACTCCAGCGTACCAATTAAAGTCACCATCTAATACCCAAACCCATTGGTATAAACCAGCAAGTTTAAAACCATCATAAGCACTACCAGAACGCCATCCTAAATCTACTTCTAATCGGTTATTATCACCTAAAGCACGTTGGTAAGATACTTCTGCTCCAAACCCGTCGCTATCTCCTAAACGTAAACCAATAGCATTATCAGAAATATCCTGAGCGTAAGTAATTGTTGCAAATCCAAAAATTGCAAAAGCAAATAAAAAGTATTTTTTCATGTTAATTAATTTATTAGTTAATGTATGTACGTTTAAAATCCAATTAAGGATTATAACGCTCTAATATATTATCAAGTTAACTTATTTTTTGTTAAAAATATAAATTTTATTAACAAAAAAAAGACTGATAAACAGGTGTTTATCAGTCTTTAGTAAACTAAAACTAACTAACTATAATTCTCTATTTTACAACAGAAACATCAATTCTTCTATTTTTAGCACGTCCTTCTGCAGTTGCATTGTCAGCTATAGGATCAATAGATCCCATACCTTGTGTATTTATACGTGCCGAAGCGACTCCCATTTCAACTAATGTATTTTTAACAGATAATGCTCTACTAGCAGATAAACTTTTGTTTCCTTCTACAGATCCAGTATTGTCTGTGTGACCTCTAAATAAGATATTTACTTTAGGGTAAGCTTTCATAATTGCTGCTACATTTTCAATTTGATTCATAGAATTAGCATCTAAAGATGAAGATCCTGTATTAAAATATAATCTATCAAAAGCGTAGTATTTACCAGGTTCCATTTTTCCGTCTTTGATATAGCTTAAAAAGTTATCTTCAAATCCGCCTTCAGGTATATTTAATTTTGTTCCATTAGGTAAATCAGAGCTAAAAAAGTTTCCAATAGCTTCACCAAAAGCATTGACTACATTTCCAGAAGCATCAACTATTCCTCCAGCAACATTACCAATTGTGTTTCCAGCTGCATCAACAGCATTACCTGCTGCGTCTACTGTTTTACCAATAGCGTTACCAGCAGCATCTACAACGTTTCCTGCAGCATCAGTTACTCCATTAGCAGTATTTTTAATTGCTCCTGTAGTTTCATTAGCTGCATCTTTTACATTATCCATTATAGATTTTTCACTATCACATCCTTTTATTAAAAAGAAAGCTAGTAACAATCCGATAATACCGATTGCCCAAGGTAAAATCTTTTTTAGTAAAGATCCTCCCGACTTCACAGCATTATTAGCTGTGTTAGCAGCAGCTCCTGAAACTTTGCTTGCTCCACTAAAAGCAGCTTTACCTGCATTACCAGCTAATCCTGCAGCTCCTCCTACAACTTTACCTGCACCACCAATAACGGATTTTCCCGCATCTCCAGCTATTCCAGCAGCACCACCAATAATTTTACCAGCACCATCAACAGCAGCTTTTCCAGTGTTGCCAGCAAACCCTAAAGCACCACTAGCCAAGCTTCCTAATTTATCAGAAATTCCTGAAAATGAACTTAGACCTAATAATGAAGCTAATCCAGCAGGAGCAAACTTATCAAGAAAACTACCTTGATTTGATAGTAAACCTACAAAGCTTCCTAAATCCATCCCTGAAGCTTTTTGCTTTCCTAAGACTCCTCCTAAAACAGAACCTGCAACATTTAAAATAGATGAAGATGAATCTTTACCCATTCCAGATACAGAGCTTACCAAGTCTATAACTCCTGAAGCTTTTTCTCCTAATATATTTTTGACAAAATCTAATCCTTTGTTTAAAAACCCTTCCGATTGTGCGCCACCAACTCCAATTGTACTTGCTAAGTTGTCAACAGTACTTCCGTCTCCTAACATGCTAAAAATAGATTTAGCACCTTCAGGCGAAGAGGCTTTGTCCATTATTCCTCCCAACAAAGCAGGAGCTGCAGCCATAAGTCCTTTTTGGATGGTGTCCTTTTGTTCTCCTCCTAAAAGTGAAGAAACGTTACCAAGTACATCATCAGATAATTGATCTTTAAATAGATTTAATAGATTTGTTGCCATTTATTTATTGTTTTAAGTTAATAATTACTAATACAAAGATATTTTTCTAATAAGCTTTAGTATTTTTGTTAGATAACTTAATAACGGTTATCGATAAAGTGTATTATTAATGCGCTAAAACACCGTTTTTTTTAACTTAATTTTAGTTTTATTTAGTTTTATGGATTTAAATAGTCTAAAAAACAGCTTGTTAGGTGATTTGTTTTATGATGATTTAACCAAATCTATTTATGCTACAGACGCTTCGGTTTACAGAATGCTACCTATAGCTGTAGCTTACCCCAAAAATAGTGACGATTTAAAATTGCTAATAAAGTTTGCTACACAAAATAAAACAGCATTAATACCTAGGACTGCAGGTACATCTCTAGCAGGACAATGTGTTGGAGAAGGTATAATAGTAGATGTATCCAAATATTTTAACGCTATTGTTTCTTTTGACAAAAAAACAAAACGGTAACTGTGCAACCAGGAGTGGTTCGCGACCATTTAAATAATTATCTAAAACCTTTTGGATTGTTTTTTGGTCCAAATACATCAACCTCAAATCGTTGTATGATTGGTGGAATGGTTGGTAATAATTCGTCAGGTACGACATCAATAAAATATGGAGTTACCAGAGATAAAGTGCTAGAGTTACAAACGGTGTTAAGTGATGGTAGCTTAGTTACCTTTAAAGGACTTACTAAAACTAGTATCAAAGAAAAATTAAAACTTGATACTTTAGAAGGGCAAATATATAGACAATTACAAAGCAATTTATTTAATGATAACGCTAAAGCGGAAATAATAAAGCACTTTCCAAAACCAGAAATCCATAGACGTAATACAGGTTATGCAATTGATGAATTAATCAAAGATGAAACGTTTAACATTTGTAAATTACTTGCAGGAAGCGAAGGTACCTTAGCTTTTACTACGCAAATAACATTACAATTAGATGATTTACCTCTTGCAAATAGGATTATGGTTGCTATGCATTTTAATTCTATTAAAGAGTGTTTAAATGCTGTACAGCCAGTAATGGAGCATGACTTATATACTTGCGAAATGATGGATAAAACCATTTTAGACTTAACCAAGTATAATAAAACGCAACAAGACAATCGGTTTTTTATTCAAGGTGATCCCGAAGCAATTCTTATGTGTGAGGTTAGAGGAGTAACATTAGAGCAAGCAAAACAACAAGCTAATGACTTAATTAATATATCTAAATCAAATACAGCAAGCTATGCTTACCCTATATTAATAGAAGACCAAATTGATAAGGCTAATAATCTAAGAAGTGCAGGTTTGGGCTTAATGGGTAATATGATTGGAGATAAAAAAGCAGTAGCTTGTATAGAGGATACTGCTGTTGCATTACCTGATTTAGCTAATTATATAGCAGATTTCACACAATTAATGGCTAATTATAACCAAAAAGCTGTGTATTATGCGCACGCAGGAGCAGGAGAATTGCATTTGCGTCCAATTTTAGATTTAAAACAATCCGATGACGTTAAGCTTTTTAGGCAAATTACAACAGATGTAGCGCATTTAGTTAAAAAGTATAATGGATCCTTTAGTGGAGAGCATGGTGATGGTATTGTTAGAGGTGAGTTTGTTGAGCTTATGATTGGTAGTAATAACTATCAATTATTAAGACAAATAAAATCAAGTTTTGATCCTAAAAATATTTTTAATCCAGGAAAGATTGTGGATGCTTATCCTATGGATAAAAACTTGAGATACCAACCAGATAAAGAGGTGCCTAAAATTACAACTCTTCTGGATTTTTCTAAGTCGGAAGGTATTTTAAGAGAAGCAGAAAAATGTAATGGTTCTGGTGATTGCAGAAAACTACCTGAGTTTGGTGGTACTATGTGTCCAAGTTACAGAGCAACTAAAAACGAAAAAGATACAACAAGAGCAAGAGCAAATGCACTACGTGAATATTTAACAAATTCTGATAAAAAAAATAAGTTTAATCACACAGAATTAAAGTCTGTTTTTGATTTATGTTTAAGTTGTAAAGCATGTGCAAGTGAGTGTCCAAGTAGTGTAGATGTTGCTAGTTTAAAAGCAGAATTTTTGTATCAATATCAAAAGGAAAATGGCGTTTCAATTAGGACTAAATTATTTGCATTTAATAATCAATTAAATCAATTTGGTAGACCAGTAAAAGGCATCACTAATTTTATGTTTTCTAATAAGATTACTGCATCATTAATTAAAAAAAGTCTAGGAATTGCTAAACAAAGAAGTTTACCTTTGTTATCAAGTAGTACTTTAGATAGAGTATATCAATCATATAAAAATAAGACTTTTGTATATAAAAAAATAAAAACAGTTTATTTGTTTAATGACGAGTTTACTAATCAATTAGATGCTAACATAGGTGAAGATGCTATCCAACTTTTATATGCTTTAAACTATGATGTTAAACTAATTAATAACGCGGAATCAGGACGTGCTTTTATATCTAAAGGGTTATTAGATCAAGCTAAAAAAGTAGCCGAAAAAAACGTTAGTTTATTCAAAAATATAATCACTAAAAATTCGCCTTTAATAGGTATTGAACCTTCAGCAATTTTAACTTTTAAAGATGAATATCCAAGACTAGTTGAGGATAAAATTTCTGCGGAAGCAATAGCCAAAAACACCTTTTTAATTGAAGCCTTTTTATCTAACGAAATTGCTATAGGAAACATTACTTCAGATCAATTTACATCTGAAGCAGAAGTGATTAAATTTCATGGTCATTGCCATCAAAAGGCACAATCAAACCAAATCCATAGTTTTAATGTTTTAAATCTTCCAAAAAATTATAAAGTAACTATAATACCTAGTGGTTGCTGTGGTATGGCTGGTAGTTTTGGTTACGAAAAAGAGCATTATGAGATAAGTATGCAAGTAGGTGAACAAACATTATTTCCTGCTGTAAGAAAAGCACCTGAAACTACAATAATTAGTGCTAATGGTACAAGTTGTAGGCATCAAATAAAAGATGGTACACAACGCGTTGCATACCATCCAGTTACTATATTAAAAAAGGCTTTGCTATAGTTATTCTGATACGTTATAATCTGATATAACTTGTGTATTAGTAATAGAAAGTGAGGTTTGTAAAGCGCCTAAATCTGCACCTAATTGATTTAATAATGTGGCAGTTTCAGAATTTAGCTGATAATTAGTATTAGCTTCTGCTTTAATTAAACCTATATTTTCAGCATAAAAACTATTAACAGATAGGACTTGTTGTGTGTCTAATATTGAAATGGTTTGAGCTACTATAATGGTAACTTCAGTGGTCACAGATAACTCTAAACTAATATTAGAAGACGTCACTGTATTATAGGTTACACCATTTACATCTAGGCTATTTAAGTTTTGTAATTGTTTACTTTTTAAAGTGTAATTTATGGTTACAGGATACCCTTCTAAATCTTGTGTAAAGGACCCAGTTTGTATAGATAATTGCGTTCCGTTATTTGCTTGTGTATTGTATAATAATGCATTGTCAAGTTCAATTTGAAAATCAAAACCATCAATAGGTAAAGCTACCGTACCGTTAGCAGCTAAAGTCGTTTGGGTTCTAGATAATTCGCCACTAGTCAATATACCACTCATGGTTCCGTTAGCGATTCCACCTTGGTTAACAGATAATGTGTAACCGTTTGAGGATTGGCTTTCAACCATTAATTCATCTTCACTTGGTGTATCTAAGCCAGTATTATTGTCGGTATTTACAACATTATAATCCCAAGAATTTAATGTGTTTAAAGGAAAAAAATCGCCTTCAAATTGTTGTTGTGACGTCGCAGGACTATCATCGATAGAGTCGCTAGAGCAGCCAACTAAAATAATACTTAAAATTATTAAAGATGCAAATTTAGAAAAAGTCATAGGTATGTAATTTTTAACAAATTAACACAAACTATAACAAACTCCAAAATTAACGCTTACTTAGATGTTTTAAAAGGCTTCATAATGGTTATAGCTGCAATCAATTCTTGCTCTGACATCTCTTTAATGTCTTCATCAGCAAAAAAAGCAGATAATTTATCCTCACTATATCTATATAATTTCCAACGTTTAAATTGATACTCCAAAGCTGTAAAATTTTCTACCCAATCTCCAGAGTTTAAGTAGTTTGTGGTGCCTTTTTTAGTTTCAACTATTTCATTTTTTGGTTGGTGGATATGACCACAAATAACGTAATCATAACCATTTTCTATGGCTAAGTCTGTAGCAGTTTTTTCAAAATTACTAATAAAGCGTACAGCACCTTTGACACTACTTTTTATTTTTTTAGATAACGAATAGCGTTCTTTACCTAAAGTTACCAATATCCAATTAAAGACTTTATTAATTAATATTAAAAGGTCATAACCGTAAGCGCCTAATTTAGCTAACCATTTGGCACTTTGTATGGACGCGTCAAAAACATCACCATGAAAAAACCATGCTTTTTTACCGTCTAATTCTAGTACCAATTTGTTGACAATGGATATATTTCCAATCTCTGAGTCTGTAAATTTTCTCAGCATTTCATCATGATTACCAGTTATATAAGTCACTTTGGTACCTTTTGCAGCTAAAGACACTATCTTTTTTATAACTTGCATGTGTGATTTAGGAAAATAACGTTTGCTAAACTGCCAGATATCTATAATATCACCATTTAGTATTAAATGTTTAGGATCAACGCTACTTAAGTAAGTCAACAATTGTTTAGCATGACAACCATAAGTACCTAAATGGACATCTGATATGACTACAACTTCAACTTTTCTTTTTAATTTCAATACGGTTTAGTTTCTTGATTACTAATGCAAATATCAAATTGTAGTGTTAATCTAACATTATTGCATAATTATCTAATTATAAGCTAATTGTTAAGATATCATTACCAATTTTTATAAGTTGAAATTATATTGGTTTTGTTTGACTATTATTTATGATTACATTAGCGTAAATTAATTTATTTATGGCAGGTAATAGCTTCGGAAACTTATTTAAACTCACCACTTTTGGAGAATCTCATGGTGTAGCTATTGGAGGAATTATTGATGGATGTCCTCCAGGAATTGAAATAGATTTGGAGGCTATCCAAACGGAAATGAATAGACGTAAACCAGGTCAGTCTGCAATTGTAACTCAGCGTAAAGAGCCAGATGAAGTTAAATTTTTGTCAGGAATATTTGAAGGCGTTACAACAGGTACGCCAATTGGATTTATTATCGAAAATTCTAATCAAAAATCTCATGACTATTCGCACATCAAAGATAGTTATAGACCAAGTCACGCAGATTATGTCTACGAAAAAAAATATGGTTTAAGAGATTATAGAGGAGGAGGTCGTAGTTCTGCCAGAGAAACTGCTAGTCGTGTCGTTGCAGGCGCAATTGCTAAGCAAGTTTTAAAAAATGTAAAAATTAATGCTTTTACGTCTTCAGTTGGAGACATATTTATAGACAAACCGTATCAAGATTTAGATTTTACTAAAATTGAAAGCAATGCTGTGCGTTGTCCGGATTCAGCTATAGCTGAAAAAATGATTACACGTATTAAACAAATCCGTAAAGAAGGTGATACTATTGGAGGGACAGTAACTTGTGTGCTTCAAAATGTACCAATTGGTTTAGGCGAACCTGTTTTTGATAAACTGCATGCCGAATTAGGTAAAGCAATGTTATCCATTAATGCTGTTAAAGGTTTTGAATTTGGTAGCGGATTTTGTGGTGCTAAAATGAAAGGTAGCGAGCATAACGACTTATTTAATATTGACGGAAGCACAAAAACTAACCTATCAGGAGGTATACAAGGTGGTATTAGTAACGGAATGGATATTTATTTTAGAGTTGCATTTAAACCTGTGGCTACTTTAATACAAAAATATGAAACCATTAATAGAGATGGTGAAATAGTAGAAATGCAAGGAAAAGGAAGACATGATCCTTGTGTGGTACCAAGAGCTGTACCTATTGTAGAAGCTATGGCAGCTTTAGTATTAGCGGATTATTTATTGATCAATAAGACATATTCTTAAATAAAATATAGTCTAATAACTTAGTTTATAATATTTAAATGGACCCTCAAATTTATTATACTGCTTTAAATACCTTTGATCCTGAAAGCAAAATGGGATTTAGTTGGGTCGATTTTATAGCTTATTCTGATTTGACACATCTAACAGAATTAGTATCTTTAGATGGTAACTTAAATAGGTTGTCTTTTATGCCTGATTTAGATTCGGTAAAGGATTGGGATCATATTATTACAAATCAAGGCATGGTCATGTTTTATTTTAATGATTTAGACTATGTGCTTGAAAAAGTAAAAGCGTTGCAATATTTTAATTTGTTAGCAATAGTCAAACAACCTAATAGTGAAAAAGCTAACTTAACAGCATATTTTGATTTTGTAGGCTATGACTTAATTGACGTTACTGGAGATACTAGTGCTTTATCAAATGCAGGAGGTTTTGATACTACATTTTTACCTTCAGATTTAAATGATTATGGTTTAATAACGGACTATGATAAAGCAAAAATAATACAAACGCAATTACCATTAGATAATCCAAATCAAGAACATACAACATGTCATCTTTACGAAGTTTGGAGACATAAAACAATAGGAAGAAAAACTAATTTAATAACTTAAAAAAAGTACTTTTTAAAAGGAACAACTACCAAAAGATATGAAAAAACTTGCATTACACTGGAAAATTATAATAGGAATGGTATTAGGTATCATTTTTGGATTTTTAATGAATAGCGTTGATGGAGGTAGAGGTTTTGTTGGAGATTGGATAGCACCTTTTGGAACTATTTTTATTAATTTATTAAAATTGATTGCTGTTCCGTTAATATTAGCATCACTAATAAAAGGAATTTCTGACCTAAAAGATATCTCTAAAATTAAATCTATGGGCTTACGTACCATAGGTATTTATATTGGGACAACTGTTATAGCTATAGTTATTGGTTTAAGTATCGTTAATATTATTAAACCAGGCGAAGGAATGCCTCAAGATACAATCGAGAACATCAAAACAGCATACCAAGGTAATGCAGATGTTATGATAGGTAAAGCCAAAGTGACTAAAGAAGCTGGTCCATTACAACCATTAGTAGATATTTTTCCTAGTAATATATTTAATTCGTTTGCAGAGCCAGCGATGTTACAAGTTATATTCTTTGCTTTATTTGTGGGTATATGCTTACTATTAATTCCGGAGAAAAAAGCCAAACCATTAATTGATTTCTTTGATTCTTTAAATGAAGTGGTTATGAAAATGGTGGATTTAATTATGTTGTTTGCTCCTTATGCAGTATTTGCACTAATGGCAAATGTAATTATCGCATTTGATGATACCACGATATTGGTTAAACTATTGGGTTATGCAGCATGCGTAGTATTTGGTTTATTTTTAATGATTTGCTTCTACCTAATGCTAGTCAAAGTGGTTACTAAAAAATCACCTTTATGGTTTTTAAAACAATTTAGTCCAGCGCAATTATTAGCCTTTTCTACATCAAGTAGTGCTGCTACATTACCAGTAACAATGGAGCGTGTAGAGGAGCATTTAGGTGTTGATAAAGAAGTCGCAGGATTTGTTTTACCAGTTGGAGCAACAGTTAATATGGATGGTACAAGTTTATACCAAGGTATTGCTGCTGTATTTATTATGCAAGTTATTTGGCCTGAAGGACTAACTTTTACAA
Organism: Olleya sp. KJ81-1; assembly: GCF_055808135.1. Lineage (NCBI taxonomy): Bacteria > Pseudomonadati > Bacteroidota > Flavobacteriia > Flavobacteriales > Flavobacteriaceae > Olleya > Olleya sp. KJ81-1. The sequence continues at coordinate 795,163 of NZ_CM147854.1, forward strand.
ATCAATTAGTTATTGTAGGTACTGCTTTATTAGCTTCTATTGGTAGTGCTGCAGTACCAAGTGCTGGTATGGTTATGTTAGTTATTGTATTAGAAGCTATAGGATTTCCTGCAGAATTACTACCTATTGGGTTAGCCTTAATTTTTGCGGTTGACAGACCATTAGATATGTGTAGAACGGTAGTTAATGTAACAGGAGATGCGACTGTATCTATGTTAGTAGCTAAGTCTTTAGGTAAATTACATGATAATCCTAAGGCTAAAGAATGGGATGATAATTATGAAAATGTAAAATAAACTACTAATTTTAATACGCTTAATGGTTTAATACATATAAATAATAAAGTAATTATGGATGGATTTGATACTATTGTTTCGGTAGATTGGTTAAAGGCTAACATTAATCATGACCAGCTAATCGTATTAGATGCGTCTATTCCAAAAGTAGGAAGTCAATCTTTAAAACCGAATCAAAAGTATATTCCAAAAGCCCGTTTTTTTGATATAAAAAACGCTTTTAGTGATGTTAACGCAACATTTCCTAATACAATACCTTCAGAGATACAATTTGAAACAGAAGCCCAAAAACTTGGAATTAATAACACTAGTTTTATTGTGGTTTATGATGCTTTAGGCATCTATTCTAGTCCAAGAGCTTGGTGGCTTTTTAAAACGTTTGGACATAATAAAGTAGCGGTTTTAGATGGTGGTTTGCCAGAATGGGAAGCTAGCGGTTATGCTACAGAAAATAAATATAAAATAGATTTTAAATCTGGCAATTTTACAGCTAAATACAATCCAAATAATGTTGTATACTTTGAGTCGATTGAAGCTATTAGTAAAGATTCAGATTTTACAATTATTGATGCTAGATCAAATGATAGATTTACTAGTAAAGTAACAGAACCTAGAGCAGGTTTAAGATCTGGTACAATACCAAACTCGATAAATTTACCACACGATGCTATTTTAGAGGGTTACAAGCTTAAGTCTAAAGAGGAGTTACGTCTGATTTTTGAGACTATTTTAAAGCAGAATCAACGCTTGGTATTTAGCTGTGGTTCTGGTATTACAGCATCTGTTTTAAGCTTGGCAGCAACAATTATAGGTTATAATAATAGTGTTTACGATGGATCGTGGACAGAATACGGAACTTTAAAATCTTCAATAATGAAACAACCAAATACATGGACTAAGGATGAATTGTTAGCCTATATTTTAATATTTATAGCACATTCAGATTTAGACGAAACTAAAAAAGAAAAAAATTATATTCTTTCTAGAGTTAATAAAGACGTTTATAATCGTGTACACGAAAAATTTGAAGAAGATAACGACTATCAAAGTATTCAAAATATAATTGAAGCAGTTAAAACTCATGATTATTATCGCAATGATTTTGCAGATCTATTTGCAGATATAAAACTTATGGCTTTTGCAGATGGTGAGATGGATCAAATGGAAAAAGCTGCTTATAATTTATTAAAAAAAATACTAAAAGCCTAGTTTAGAAAATTTTGATTAATCTTTAGGGCAAAATTAAAAAGCCTCAAAACAGTTTTTTGTCCTAAGTATAATACTATGCTAATTTAAGGTTAGACATTCCTTAAACTAAAACGCAATCTATTCCTAACTAACAGAAGTTAGGCTTGAGTTAACGTAACTGTTTTGAGGCTATAACCAACCTCATACTCAAAGTTAATAGACTAGCTAGTGTTATAAAATTGTAATTGAGTAAACAGGTGTTTTTAATGAGGGAAGCATACCTTTGAATGAGTCAAAGTTTATTAATCTAAAAATTTAGCTTTTAATTCTGGAGTAGGAATCATACAAGCTTCTTTTTTACCATACCATCTATAACGGTTTTTAGCTACAAAGTCGTACACCCAATTTCTAATAAATGTAGGCACTATAAAAAAAACACCTAACATATTTATCGGAAATCCCAAGTGTGTGGCTATTACTAAAGCAGCAGTAGATTTTACCTTTAAGCCTTTAGTATTGGAATAGAGTAGTATAGAGTCTGTATTGCTTGTATCCAAGTTATATTTTTGGATAATAGACTGACCAATATTACTTTGTAAAGGAGCAAATAGATACTTGTTTTTTGTATCGTGTTTTATAACAAATTGTATTGATGTGTTGCAAAGGTTGCATACACCATCAAAAAGAATAAGCGATTTGTCGTTTGGTAAATTTTGCATATCACAAAAATAAATTAATATATTTACAAAAATCAATTATATGAGAACTTTACAACAATGGTTTGATAGTTATGCTGTCAGTCATCAAAATCCGACAAACATTTCTATACATTTTATATGTGTGCCAGCTATATTTTTTAGTGTTGTTGGTTTGTTTATGTCTATACCTAGTGGATTTTTAAATAATATTTTACCGCATCCTATCATTGCTAATTGGGCATTTGTTTTATTAGTTATAACCTTGGTATTATTTTATTTTAGACTGTCTGTAAAGGTTGGGATACAAATGTTATTGTTTTCGGCTTTTTGTCTTGTACTTAATTATGTTATTGCGCAATATGTTCCTTTAGTTTATTTCTCTTTAGCGTTATTTATTATAGCTTGGATTGGTCAATTTTATGGTCATAAGGTAGAAGGTCAAAAACCTAGTTTTATTGATGATTTACAGTTTTTATTAGTTGGACCAGCTTGGGTTATGTACAAGTTATTTGGTAAGTAGTCTATTTAAGTAATCACATCACGTCAGTTCGAGTGCTTCGACGTAGGAGAAGTGTACCGAGAACTTATTGTTTTATTAATTTAATGCGCTTCTCGATACAATTTGCTCGTGCCTCACAAATCACTCGAAGTGACGTTGTGGCTTTTTGAGTTGTAAGGTTTAATTAGATAATTGAATTACATTCTAGTTTAGAGTAATCACATCACGTCAGTTCGAGTGGTTCGACGTAGGAGAAGTGTATCGAGAACTTATTGTTTTACTGTTATTATTCTAATGTACTTCTCGATACAATTTGCTCGTGCCTCTCAAATCACTCGAAGTGACGTTGTGGCTTTTTGAGTTGTAAGGTTTTATTAGAAGAGTTAATTACATTTTAGTTTTAAGTAATCACATCACGTCAGTTCGAGTGCTTCGACGAAGGAGAAGTGTATCGAGAACTTATTGTTTTATTAATTTAATGCGCTTCTCGATACAATTTGCTCGTGCCTCACAAATCACTCGAAGTGACGTTGTGGCTTTTTGAGTTGTAAGGTTTAATTAGATAATTGAATTACATTCTAGTTTAGAGTAATCACATCACGTCAGTTCGAGTGGTTCGACGTAGGAGAAGTGTATCGAGAACTTATTCTTTTGCCTTTATTGATTTAATGCGCTTCTCGATACAATTTGCTCGTGCCTCACAAATTACTCGAAGTGACGTTGTGGCTTTTTGAGTTGTAAGGTTTTATTAGAAGAGTTAATTACATTTTAGTTTTGAGTAATCGCATCACGTCAGTTCGAGTGCTTTGACGTAGGAGGAGTGTATCGAGAACTTATTGTTTTATTAATTTAATGCGCTTCTCGATACAATTTGCTCGTGCCTCACAAACCACTCGAAGTGACGTTGTGGCTTTTTGAGTTGTAAGGTTTAATTAGATGAGTTAATTACATTTTAGTTTAAAGTAATCATATCATGTCAGTTCGAGTGCTTAAACGTAGGAGGAGTGTATCGAGAACTTTTCTCAACATCTAAAATTTCATTTAAAAGTCTTCTTTGCTAAATTTGGAAGCTTATCAAATTCATTATTAATCAAAGCTAGCTTTTTTGATTTAGACCATTTTTTAATTTGTTTCTCTGTAGCAATCGCGATGTTAATATCTGTAAATTCAGCATAAAATTTTAACTCAATAGGTCGCCTGAAATACGTATAACTTTTTAAATGTTTACCGTTTTGATGTTCAATTAATCGATTACTCAGGTTTGATGTAATACCAGTATAATAGGTGTTATCTGAACATTTTAATATATAGACATACGATAATTTCATATTTAAATATATAAAATATAAACGTATTATTTGATTGATATAGATTGTTTGTTAAGCTTCTCGATACAATTTGCTCGTGCCTCACAAATCACTCGAAGTGACGTAGTGGCTTTTTGAGTTGTAAAGTTTAATTAGATAATTGAATTACATTCTAGTTTAGAGTAATCACATCACGTCAGTTCGAGTGCTTCGACGTAGGAGGAGTGTATCGAGAACTTTTCTCAACATCTAAAATTTCATTTAAAAGTCTTCTTTGCTAAATTTGGAAGCTTATCAAATTCATTATTAATCAAAGCTAGCTTTTTTGATTTAGACCATTTTTTAATTTGTTTCTCTGTAGCAATCGCGATGTTAATATCTGTAAATTCAGCATAAAATTTTAACTCAATAGGTCGCCTGAAATACGTATAACTTTTTAAATGTTTACCGTTTTGATGTTCAATTAATCGATTACTTAGGTTTGATGTAATACCAGTATAATAGGTGTTATCTGAACATTTTAATATATAGACATACGATAATTTCATATTTAAATATATAAAATATAAACGTATTATTTGATTGATATAGATTGTTTGTTAAGCTTCTCGATACAATTTGCTCGTGCCTCACAAATCACTCGAAGTGACGTAGTGCGTTTTTAGTTGCAGGTTATATTTCTATTAGATAAGTTAATTACATTTCAGTTTAGAGTAATCACATTACGTCAGTTCGAGTGCTTCGACGTAGGAGGAGTGTATCGAGAACTTATTGTTTTGCCTTTATTGATTTTATGCGCTTCTCGATACAATTTGCTCGTGCCTCACAAATCACTCGAAGTGACGTTGTGGCTTTTTGAGTTGTAAGGTTTAATTAGATGAGTTAATTACATTTTAGTTTAAAGTAATCATATCATGTCAGTTCGAGTGCTTCAACGTAGGAGGAGTGTATCGAGAACTTATTCTTTTGCCTTTATTGATTTAATGCGCTTCTCGATACAATTTGTTCGTGCCTCACAAACCACTCGAAGTGACGATGTGGAGCATTATGTTACTTATTATATTATTATATTACTATTTCTTTTTAACAGCCTCAACAAGCTCTAAAACATCCACATTGACGTTAGTGGTAAACATACCATAGTTTACAATTGCTTTGCCTTTTTCAAACTTATCAATAGTACCAACAGCACGACCATCATTCATCCTTACGCGATCACCAACTTTTAAGATTGCTTTTGGTGCTACAGGTTTATTTTTTTCTTTTTCTTTAGCGTCTTTCTTCTTTTTACGGATGACTTCTACTGTTTTTTCGGCTTCCTGTTTAACTTGCTTCTCTTTAGCTTTTTCGGCTTTAGCTTGTTTTGCAGTTATTTTTTTTCGTTTAGAGTTTTCAATTTGTACTAATCTAAACAACTCTGACATTAACTCTTTTTTCTTCTTATCGTTAAAAAACTTCTCTGCAATATCATTCATTTTCTGACCTAAATAAATCAGTCGCTGATTGCTGTCATATAACTCTTGATAGTTTTCTAGTTTTTTCTGAACCTTAGCATTGATTTCTTCTAATTTATCAGCTTCAGATTGTTTTTTCTTTTCATTAACCTTTAGCGATTCGCTTGTTTTTTCAAGCTTAGCACGTTGTTTTTGCAGCTTGGCTATCGTTGCATCAAAGCGGACTTTACTGCGTTCAATCTTCTTTTTAGAACGGTTAATTAAGCTATACGGAATTCCATTTTTTTGTGCGACTTCAAACGTAAAACTACTACCAGCTTGACCTAATGCTAATTTGTACATTGGTTCCAAGGTACGCTCGTCAAACATCATGTTAGCGTTAATCATTTCGTCCTTTTCATTAGCCAACATTTTTAGGTTAGCGTAATGTGTGGTAATAATTCCGTAGGCTTTTCTAGCATAAAATTCTTCCAAAAAAGTTTCAGCTAAAGCTCCTCCTAATTCTGGATCAGATCCAGTACCAAATTCGTCAATTAAAAACAGCGTATTCTTGTTAATTTTCTTCAAGAAATAATTCATCTGTTTTAAACGGTAACTATAGGTGCTTAAATGATTTTCGATGGATTGATTATCTCCAATATCGCTAACAATACGATCAAATAAAAAGGCTTTACTACGCTCATGCACAGGAATTAAAAAACCGGATTGCAACATGACTTGCAGTAAACCAACGGTTTTTAATGTAATGGATTTACCTCCAGCATTTGGTCCCGAAATCACAATAATGCGACTGTCTTCTTTAAGTCCAATGGTTTGCGGAAACGTTTTTTCTTTTTTCTCTAAATTGTTTAAATAGAGTAGTGGATGGTAGGCATCACGCAAGTATAAGGCTCTGTCTTCGCTAATTTCGGGTAAAATAGCGTTCATGGATTTAGCATATTTCGCTTTCGCGGAAATCACATCCATTTCGGTTAAAAAGGTTTGATATAACTCTAATAACGGTAAGTAATGACGAATGTAATTGGTCACTTCTTTTAGGATACGCACGACTTCTTCGCTTTCTTCGTATTCTAAATTATTAAGTTCTCTGGTGTGTTGTAACGTGGTTTCAGGCTCGATATAAACGATGCTTCCTGTTTTACTTCCTCCCATTATGGCACCTTTAACCTTACGTCTGTACATTGCTTTTACAGCTAGTACACGCTTGTTGTCCACCACAGACTCTCTAATATCATCTAAATATTCTAGATTATGATATTGGTTTAAGGCAGAGGTAAAGCTAGAGTTAATTTTACCTTTTAACTTATTAATTTGTTGTCTGATGCTTTGTAATAATACCGAAGCATTGTCCTTTACATCTCCAAAACGGTCTACAACGCTATCCACTTTTTCAATAATAGCAGTAGTAACTTCAATTTGTGTGCTGAATTGGTGTAAACCTGGATAATAGGTATCAAACTTTTTTAAAAATTTGACAATATCGTTAGCGGTTAAGGATATAGAAATTAGTTTTTTAAGACTATGGGTTTCTAAATAGGTGTTTTCTATTTTTAATAATTGCAGCTCTTTAGTAATGGTGTCAAAACCATGATTAGGTATGCGATTATCATTATAGTAAGACGATAGATACTCATTGGTTAACTGTAATGCGTTAAGTAGCGTTTCTTTGTCTTTATATGGTAAAATACTTAGTGTTTTTTGGTTACCTAAAGCAGTAACGCAATACTCGCTTACTTGCTCTAAAACGGTAGAAAACTCTAAATCTTGTAATGTCTTTTCGTGAATGTTTATCATCTATATTATTTTTCGTGACAACGAAAAACTGGTAATAAGCGTTAATTATTCTTTTTTTAGCATTACAAATTTACGGAATTGCGTTGGGATTTTAAATTATAGTTTAAATAGTTATTTATCATTTTAAGATTTGATTATTCCTTATTAATAAATATCTGGTACAAGAAACACCTAAAGTAGCGATAGATTAGATCTTTTAATTTTTAAAGTAATTATAATACAATTTAGCTACCATTCTAGAAGACGCTAAAACTATAATATAAATAGGAATATATCTTTTTTGAAAAACGCTTTCTGTAAATAAGTCTGTTACACTTAAAGTAATTAAAATTACAGATACCATCCATAATAAAGTAAAACCGATCAGGTTAGTTTTTGTCGGATTTTGAAGGATGTTTTTTTTGGTCATTTTAGCTATTTCAGGTTACTATTTTAACTTAATCATTTCTTGTTTTACTATAACGTCTCCAGAGTCGGTTTGACATATAATTTTATTGTCGTTAATCTCAATGATTTCAATAACATATTTGACACCAATTATGGGTTGCATTTTAGGATCGTTAACTTTAGTGTAAACCATTTGATATTTACAATCCGAAAGCCAAGTCACAGTGCTGGTCATTTCTAAATTTAGTTTTGGGTAAGTGTCTATTTGTATAGAGTCTGTCCTGATAGTTAGTAAGTCTGCGTAATCTGGATCTGTGTAAGTAAATGTTCCGTTTTTAAATGCTGAACAATTTAACTCTTGACTAAAACTATTGGTTGTTATTAGAAACAATACTATAAAAATGACTTTTTGCATATTATGTGTAATTGGGTTTTATCTGTTTACTGTTTTTGTAACCACAATCTAATGGCTTTACGCAAAGAAACTTCAGGTTTTGGTAGCGGAATGGTTTGTCCAAATTGTTTACTTCGGTTAAACTTTGAATAGTTTGTTTTATGTTTTTTCCAAACTTCTGGGTATAACTCCAAGAACTTATTAAAAAAACTTTGTTCGTTAATTTTACCTTCTAATTTAGAAAGTACGTCTTTAAATATTTGTTCTTGATCTATAATCATTGGGTTGTTGTATTGAGCAAATTATAGCGCTTTTGTTTAGCTTACGGTAACTTGAATAGGTTAGGTAGCTAATTTAAGTAAATAGTTATAAACATAAAAAGCACAAACGTAAGGGTTTGTACTTTTTTATTTAAATAATTGTTTGATTATTAATTTTTAGTCCAAGTACAAGTTATACCATCTGAAGTGGCATAAGTGTAAGTGTTATTTTTTTTATTAAATACTAAGGTATATCCAGTGTTATTTTCTCTTTCAAAAGTAGATTCGGTTGTTTGTAACCATACAAATTGTTTCCCATTTGTAGTTTGTATTAAGTGTTCTCCTTTTTCTTCAGAATTTTGTGTTGCAATGTTCACTTTTAAATCACCACAATTAGATGTGTAATTTCCATCTAGCATATCTTGACTAATTTTTAGGTCAAAATCCTCTAGTACTTGAAGTGTTTTATTGAATAAATTTGTTAATAAAGGTTTTATACCTTTTTTTACTTTAAAAGTAGTTTCTTGACTATAAATATCTCCTTTGCCTATTTTAAATAACAACTCATTATCGGTTGTCATTAATTTTGTTTCATTTCCTATTATGGATTGTCCGTCTCCAAAAAGTCCAGTCGAATTTCTGACTGTAATTTTTGTAAAACCTCTTTCACTAGGTGCATATGGTAATTCAAATTGGCCATTTTGATTTTGATTTAAAGCTACTTTATAATATAAATCTTTATCACTTGTATTAGTGGCATTTACAATTAGTAGGTAGCTGTCTTTTTTCTTTCCTTGGTCTTCTAATAATAATTGATAAGTTATTTTAACGCCATCTTTGTTTGATAATTGGGTTTCTTCTTGACCAACTAGTTTAATGCTAGCAATTAAAAAAAGCAAGGTAAAAGTAATTTTTGTTTTCATTTTATTGTTTTGGTTGATTGTTTTTAGCAAATAATTGTTATATCGAAATTACCAAATAAATAAGGAATCAAAAAAGGAAAAAATGAATTATTATAGTTGTTAAACCTGTCCGACTTTCAAACATTTGATATCTAACTTATTACAATATCGTTATTTTATGAAGTTGTTTCAATTATGGCTTATGGCTTTATTTCCGCGAAAGCGTTATACTATTAACTTGTGGTTAGGCTATTATAAAATTGTAGAGTAGTCCAACGCTTATGGCTATTCCAAAACTAAGTAGTGTACCTATTAAAATATATTCGGTTAATTTACGGTCTTTGGCTTTGGATAAATCGCCAAATCTAAACACGGATTTTGCTGCTATTAATAGTCCTATAGCACTCCATTGATTGATGATTATAAAGCCAAACACAAATAATCGCTCTAGTATACCAATGTATTTTCCTGCTTTTTCTAAAGAGTCGTTTGCATCGTCCTCGTCCAGGATCCATTTGCTCATGACTAAGCGCATGATTACGGATGCGATACTAGTTATAGCTATTAAGGATAGTAGTAATGCTAAGACGTTTTTAGAGTATAATGTGTTGATGTCAAAGCTATATTGCGTGTAACTTAATGCGACTATTGCAATGACTATTAGGTGTGCTATTTGATCTAATATAAATAGTAATCTTGGGTTTATTTTTTTGGTTAGATTAAGTTTGATGACATCTATTATGTAATGAGAGACGACTATGCTGATTATTCCTATCCAATAGTTGGTATTAAATTGTAGTAATATTAGTAATGCTAAGGCGTGGATTAGCACATGAAAATATAGGTATTTGGACTTGTGCTTTTTTATGTTTTTGTCTTTTACCCATTGGTCTGGTTGCAGGACAAAATCGCCAATTGCGTGTGCTAGGACTAATTTTAGGACTAATAACATCATAATTTTTGTAATTGTTGTTGGTAGTAGGTGTTTAGTTGCATGACCTCATCATAGCCACCTCGTTTTAAGGCTTCGCTTATATTACTTTGCGATTTGCCTAATAGTGTTGCTATTTCTTTTTGGTTTTTTGTGGGATGCTCCATAACCGTTACAATAACATTGGCAACAGTGCTGCTCCAGTTATTTGCGGTTAATAAGGCTAGATTTAGCATGATGTTTAAGGGTTGGTCCCAATCTGGTTGATTTGCGTTTATGGCTAGTGTTTGCTTTTTTAGGTTTTCAAAAGCTAAACCAGAGTTAACGTAAGCAGGTCCATTGGATTCGGCTATTTTTTTAGCCTTATGGGTTTGCTCTCCTAAACCAATTGCGATTCTGACATCGTATAATTTACTTTCTTTAATGGCTGCTTTTATATGTATAGCAGCTAATAATGCAACTTGTGGTGTGGTGATTAATTGAAAACTGTCTCCTCTAAAAATTTCCCAATCGTGTGGCTCTTGACCATATTGATTAAGCGTTTTTTTTAAAGTATCCAACCATTGCAAGACATTACCTTGTCTAGAATTTATAATATCTCCTGTTAAAACTGCAATCATAGTACTACTATTTTTTATAAAGATATCTGTTTTTAAGACGATATGCAAATATATCTGCTTATAATACGATAATTTAAAATATCTGCTTTAAAACAGATAATTAATTATATCTGATTATTAAAGCGATTACATGTAGCTAGTCACTGTCATGACTACTAAAGTAAAGATAATAAGGATGATAAATAATGGCATTATAAATTTTAGCCATTTATTAAATCCAACTTTAACAACTGCTAATGAGGCTAAAATTAAACCTGTTGGATTAATAAAATAAAATAATCCTAAACCAAATTGGTAGGCATTAACCACAATCTCTCTACCAATACCAACACTATCTGCTAAAGGCGACATGATTGGCATAGTTAGTACAGCCATACCAGAACTACTTGGTATAAAAAAGGATAAACCAGCATAAATAGCAGTTAAGGCACTAGCAAAAACACCTTTATTCATACCTTGTGTCATTCCGCTAGCATAGTGTAATAAGGTATCACTAATTAAACCATCTGCCATAATTACGGTTACACCACGTGCAATACCAATAATTAAGGCAACACCTAATAAATCTCCTGCACCTTTTACAAAGGTGTCTATAAAATCGGTTTCTTTAATCTTAGCAATAATACCAATTATGATGGATCCCACTAAAAAAGTAGAAGTCATTTCCACAAACCACCACTCTAAAGCGACAACACCATAAATCATGATTATAAAGCAAAGCGCAAATACAATTAAGGATAATCTTAATCTAGTAGTAAAGGCTACCGTTTTTGAGTTATTTTGTGTAAATAAGGCAGCAATTTGCTGTTGTTGATCATAAATAATAGATTTTGAAGGGTCTTTTTGTACACGCTTACCATATCTAATAATATAAATTAAAGCAATAGTCAGACAGGCAAACAACATAAAAATACGTATCCATAATCCTGTAGTCCAACTAATTCCAGCCGAATCACTAGCAATAATAGTACTAAAAGGATTTATAGTAGAGCACATGGTACCAATAGAGCTTCCTAAAAAGATACAAGCAATACCAACCATAGCATCATATTTTGCTGCTAAAAACACAGGAATTAGAATAGGGAAGAAGGCAATAGTCTCTTCAGCAAAACCAAACGTTGTTCCTCCAGCAGCTACCAAAACAGTCACTAATATAATAAGTATAAACTCGCGACCTTTTAAAGCATTTGCTAACCATCCAATACCAGCATCAAAAGCTCCTGTACTATTAATAATACCAATTAAACCTCCAATAATTAAAACAAGAAAAATAATGTCTGAAGCCTCAATAATACCCTTAACTGGCGACTTTACAAAGTCGTAAAAACTTTGTGGTTTGGCTTCCAGCTGTTGGTAGGTATTTGGAATATTAATAGGTTTGTAGATGTCACCATTTGTAAATTTTTCTAACGGAATTTTAATATTTAAAGTCTCCAACGTTTCCTGAGTAGCAGGTAAGGTAACCGATTGCTCTGTACTAACTCTAGTAAACTGATTAGATGTTTTGTCGTAACCCAAAGTTTGGTACTTACCAGCAGGAACTAACCAGGTTAATAGCGTTACTAATCCAGCAATAATTAGTAAAATGGTTTGTGCAGAAGGAAATTTAAGTGTTTTCATGTATTATTTATTCAACTTTTTGAAAATCAAACACTATTTCAAATAAATTAAAATAGTTTTTAAGATTACTAAAAGTTAAGCTTTAAATGGTTATTTAATATTTTTTATATTGGTTTAGTGTTATTAAAGATAGTATTATTTTTAGCATACTATTACAAGTCAACGCCACAAAAATAAACAACATATGAACGTCGCTATCCATGAAAGTTGGAAAAATTATTTACAAACCGAATTTGATAAACCTTATTTTAAAGATTTAACCCAATTTGTAGACAGTCAATATAAAACTGAAACTTGCTTTCCACCAGAAAATTTAATATTTAATGCTTTTAACACCTGTACTTTAAAGGCTTTAAAAGTCGTTATTATTGGTCAGGATCCTTACCACAATTACAACCAAGCTAACGGATTGTCGTTTAGTGTTAATAATGGTGTAAAGCATCCACCATCTTTAGTAAATATTTTTAAAGAAATTGAAACAGATTTAGGTAAACCTTATCCGTCAAGCGGAAATTTAGAGCCTTGGGCTAAACAAGGCGTGTTTTTGCTAAATGCCACATTAACCGTTAGAGCACATGAAGCAGGTAGCCATCAAAACAAAGGTTGGGAAACCTTTACAGATGCTGTAATCAAGACTATTAGCAAGCAAAAAGAAAATGTTGTGTTTTTACTTTGGGGAGGATTTGCTAAGAAAAAAGCGAAGTTAATAGATGGTACAAAACATCATATATTAACCTCTGGACATCCTTCGCCTTTAAGTGCTAATCGTGGGTATTGGTTTGGTAATAAACATTTTAGTCAGACTAACAGTTTGTTAGTATCTGATGGGTTGGATTTGATAGATTGGTAGATTTATAATTGTTGTAGTTTTTTAAAACTGCTTCGCGTTTTATGTCAAACACTCCGATTTCGGTTAAACCGAAACCACCTCTCTTTAGCTAAAGTGAGGAGTTGAGTGTGATTGTGGTTTTAGTTGTTATTTGAGAGTATTACTATTATTGAAGTTGTTATGATGAAGCTCTCCTCTTGATTTTAATTGGAGAATGAATTTTAATTTCTACTTAAAAGAAATTGGAAGAAAGAGGAGTTTGCTCTTTATTGATTTAAAAACTGCTTCGCGTTTTATGTCAAACACTCCGATTTCGGTTAAACCGAAACCACCTCTCTTTAGCTAAAGTGAGGAGCTGTGTGTGATTATGATTTTAGTTGTTATTTGAGAGTATTACTATTATTGAAGTTGTTATGATGAAGCTCTCCTCTTGATTTTAAGAGGAGAATGAATTTTAATTTCTACTTAAAAGAAATTGAAAGAAAGAGGAGTTTAAGTATTTACACATCCTGAACAACATGTTCTTTAATTGCCATAAATACAGATGGTAAAAAATCAAAAACCATTTTATTTTCAAATCTTAAAACTGTAAAACCTAATTGTTCAAGATATTTAGTTCTTATTTTATCTTTTTCAACTTGTTCAGGAAGGTTGTGGATTTCACCATCTAACTCAATTATTAATTTATGTTCAGCACAATAAAAGTCTACAATGTAATAACCTATACTATGCTGTCTATTAAATCTTATATTATTGAATTGTCTTGCTTTTAGTTTTGTCCATAAATAGGCTTCAGCAGGAGTTAGGCTTTGTCTTAATATTGATCTGATTTGTTTTAATTCTGTTTTATTATGTATTTTTTGTCGAAACATTTGTTGAAAATAATCAAAAAAAAATAATATTAATTTTTAACTGAATTAAAACTGCTTCGCGTTTTATGTCAAACACTCCGATTTCGGTTAAATCGAAACCACCTCTCTTTAGCTAAAGTGAGGAGCTGTGTAAGATTATGATTTTAGTTGTTATTTGAGAGTATTACTATAGTTGAAGTTGTTGTGATGAAGCTGTCTTCTTGATTTTAAGAGGAGAATGAATTTTAATTTCTACTTAAAAGAAATTGGAAGAAAGAGGCGTTTGATTATTATTGGTTTTAAAACTGCTTCGCGTTTTATGTCAAACACTCCGATTTCGGTTAAACCGAAACCACCTCTCTTTAGCTAAAGTGAGGAGTTGAGTGTGATTGTGATTTTAGTTGTTATTTGAGAGTATTACTATAGTTGAAGTTGTTGTGATGAAGCTGTCTTCTTGATTTTAATTGGAGAATGAATTTTAATTTCTACTTAAAAGAAATTGGAAGAAAGAGGAGTTTGCTCTTTATTGATTTAAAAACTGCTTCGCGTTTTATGTCAAACACTCCGATTTCGGTTAAACCGAAACCACCTCTCTTTAGCTAAAGTGAGGAGCTGTGTATGATTGTGCTAATGTATTTGAGATAAAGTATAAATAAAAACGCCTCATGTTATATGAGGCGTTTTTATAATTTATACATCTGCGACTAAATCTTCATACTTCCATTTTTCAGGAATAATATTTAATGCAAACAATTCGTCTTGTACTTTTTGTACTGTTTTTTTAGAAATATTTTCTTGCGACCATTCTGTTAAGCCTAACCATTCTTGCACGTCTTCCAATTCCTGCTCGTAACGGTTAGCAATCATACGATCAATACTTGGTATATCTTTAAACTCTTGGGTTGTAGCATTAACTATGTCTAAAATAGCCTTCACATCGTCTTTATTGGTTTTCAAAAACTCTTCTCTAACAGCTATAACAAAACAAGGCCAAGGTGAAGGACAGTTGTCAACACGTCTAAATGTACCATTATCTACTAATGGTTTTGTGGTAAATTTTTCCCACATAAAGTAATCTGCTTTACCTTGGGTTAAACCCTCTACAGCACCTTCAAGGTTTTTTATAACTTCAAAATCTAAATCTTTTTCTAAATCCCAACCGTTATTTTCTGCATTAATGTATGCCATTAAATGCGATCCAGAACCATATCTGCTTATAGCAGCTTTAGTTCCTTTTAAATCTTCAATCTTATTATAGTCAGAGTTTGCAGCAACATGAATTCCCCATATTAATGGTGTTTTTACAAAAACTTGTACAATTTTAGACTTATTGCCATCAATAATATCTTTAATAATTCCTTCTGTCAGGATTACTGCCATATCAATGTCACCATCTCTTAAGCCTTTACACATGGCTCCAGTACCTCCAAAATAGTCTTTCCAACGTAAGTTGATATCTTGCTCTTTAAATTCGCCATTTTTTAAACCTAAATACCAAGCTAGATTAAAATGTTCTGGTACACCACCAATATTAATTTGTTTCATCTTAACTAACTATTTTATCTAACGTATATGTAATTAATTGATCTACTACTTTTTTAGGATCTTTACTAAATTCTCCTGTAGCACGATTGGCTATAATAGCATTCATAGATACTGCACGATGACCTAATAATTTAGATAAACCGTAAATTCCGGCAGTTTCCATTTCTAAATTAGTAATGGGTTGATTGTTAAAATTAAAACTAGCAAGTTTATTGTTTAAATCGTTATCCTGAATGGATAA
Source organism: Olleya sp. KJ81-1 (assembly GCF_055808135.1). Classification (NCBI taxonomy): domain Bacteria; kingdom Pseudomonadati; phylum Bacteroidota; class Flavobacteriia; order Flavobacteriales; family Flavobacteriaceae; genus Olleya; species Olleya sp. KJ81-1. The sequence continues at coordinate 810,979 of NZ_CM147854.1, forward strand.
TCTTAATACACGACCTTGTGGTCCATAAAAACCAACATTTGTTGCTGTAAAGCCTTTAGTGGTTTGATCAGATTCTAATTTTGCAGCTAAGTCTTTATCTACTGCTACGACATAGGGTTTTGATTTTTCTGAAGCCCAATTTGTATGCGCAACTAAAGCATCTGCTACATCAGTTTGTTGTATGTGTTTACTATTATAAAAATGAAGTAAACTATCAAATCCACAAGCTTTTTCGCTTATTACAAAGGTATCAATAGCAATGTCTTTTTGAATAGAACCAGAGGTACCAATACGAATAATATCTAAAGACTTGTGTGTTTTATTTATGGTTCTGGTTTTTAAATCTATATTAACCAATGCATCTAACTCATTAAACACAATATCGATATTATCAGTTCCAATTCCAGTTGATATAACGGTTATACGTTTACCTTTATACATTCCAGTTTGAGTATGAAACTCTCTTTTACGAGTTGTAAACTCAACCGAATCAAAGTATTTTGTTACTCCAGAAACACGATCAGGATCACCTACAGTAATAATTGTATCTGCAATATGCTCTGGTTTTAAATTAAGATGGTAAACACTACCATCAGGATTTAAAATTAATTCTGATTCTTGTATAGCCATTTATATGGTATGTATTAATTTATTTTCTGTTTTATTGTATTGGTAGTCCGCTTTATTAACGCCTCCAAATCTAAAATTGGTATCAATTATTTTAAAGAAGTTTTTTTGATGCTCTAATGCTAAATGCCCATTTCTATTAAGCGTCAATGTCTCTTCAGTTTCGTCATAAAATAGGTGTAACCTATCAATCATACGTTCTAATTGTAAATCCCCAAAACCATAATAGCCTTGATAATGTAAACAGTATCCAAGCAGGTGATGGCGTGATTTAATTTTGTATTCTTTAATTAATTTTAAAGTATTGTACTCTAAGGTATTTAAACCACTTCTTGTATCCGGAAAACGACGTAAATGTGCTTTTAAGCAATTGCTTAAATATTTAAAACTAGAAGGTCTAACAATTAACTCTTTTAATAAATTATGGTCTTCCTCACAATATATTCGCCATGCTTTTTGTGCAGTTGCAATATCATCAACATTTAATTTGATTTTATTTTCAAACTCTTTTAATAGTTGTTTTTCAGATAATTGCGCAAGTCCTTTTAGGTCCTTTTCGCCTTCAATACGACCACTACAAACTAAATATAAAGGTAACTTTATTCCTTTTTGTTTAATTAAACTAATAGCAGCTATTAAGTTAATATGACAAAATAGGTCATATTCAAACCATAAAATAATTTGGCTGTAGTTAGAGACATCGTTTAGTTTATTAAACTCAGTCTTGATACTATCTATATCATACTCGACATCATAGGTGTTTTCTAGAAACGTTTGTCTAATTTCAAAAAACTTAGGTGTGTCAAAGTCTTTTAGGGTAGGACCTTCACACAGCATTTCGTGCCAAGTCAACATGTCGCCTTCAAAATTTAATTTTTTAAGGACATCTGTAACATTAGATCCATTGGTAATATGTAGACTAGTTTGACTCATTTTAACCTCCAACTCGTTTAACATTAAAGCCTTTATCTTTTAGAATAGCCATTATTTTATCGCGATAATCACCTTGGATAATAATTTTATCATCCTTAAAACTTCCACCAACACTTAAAGTTTGTTTTAGCTCTTTGGCCAAAAGTTTAAAATCTTCTGTAGCTCCAGTATACCCTTCCAAAATTGTAATAGGTTTACCTTTACGTTTTTCGTATTTACAAAGTATAGGGTCGTCTTGTAGCCAGATAGCACTATTGTCTTCTTGTTCTTCGATATTTTCCGACTCGTGATCTGGAAAAAGATTTTTTAATTGATCTTTTAAATCCATTGTAGTAGTATTCCGTTTACAGATATGTAGACTTTAGTCAATGATTATCAACTAAAGTCTAATGCCTGTTAACTTATTTTTTAAGCCCAAGTTCTCTTAAACGTTCGTCTAAAAATTCTCCAGCAGTAATATCTTCAAATTGTTTTGGATTAGCATCATCTACACAACTATCTAAAACATCTAGTTTCATTTCGCTAATAGGATGCATGAAAAAAGGAATTGAATAACGTGAAGTTCCCCAAAGTTCTCTTGGCGGATTAATTACTCGGTGTATTGTAGATTTTAATTTGTTGTTGGTATGTCTAGATAACATATCACCAACATTAATCATTAATTCGTCTGGTTCTGCAATAGCATCAATCCATTCGCCTTTATGGTTTTGCACTTGTAATCCACGACCTTGTGCACCCATTAATAATGTGATTAAATTAATATCACCATGTGCAGCAGCACGTACAGCATTATCAGGCTCTTGTGTAATAGGAGGATAGTGGATAGGACGTAAAATTGAGTTTCCGTTGTGGATATAATTATCAAAATACGTTTCTTCTAAACCTAAGTATAACGCTAAAGCACGTAACACGTATTTAGCAGTTTCTTCTAATTTTTGGTAGGCTTTTTTACCGACTTCATTAAAATGAGCCAACTCATTAACCGTAACATTTTCAGGATATTCCTTTGCACGTTCAGCATCATCTTCAACATATTGTCCAAAATGCCAAAACTCTTTTAAATCTCCTTCTTTTTTACCTTTTGCACTTTCTTTTCCAAAAGACACGTAACCACGTTGTCCTCCAATTCCAGGAATTTCGTAGTTGTGTTTGGTTTCTAATGGTAAAGAGAAAAAGTTTTTTATTTCTTTATATAAATCGTCAACTAAGGCTTCATCAAGTAAATGTCCTTTTAAGGCTACAAACCCAATTTCTTCATAGGCTTTCCCTATCTCAGCAACAAATTTTTGTTTTCTAACAGGATCTCCAGATGTAAAATCCTTTAAATTAACGCTAGGTATGCTATTCATCTTTATTATTTTATAAGTGTAATATATACAAATGTAGCGAAAACATTGGAAAAATGATAGTCATATTTTTTTAAAGTGCTCATTTATTTTTAAGCAATTATTCTATATTTGACAAACGCTATTTATGAAAACAGCAGTATTAGAAAAGACCATAATGACTTTTGATAAAAAAACTCTAGATAACACTACGCTTTTAAACCTTTACAAGCGTATGCTAAAACCAAGATTAATAGAAGAAAAAATGCTAATTTTATTACGTCAAGGTAAGGTTAGTAAATGGTTTTCTGGTATTGGTCAAGAAGCAATATCTGTTGGTGTAACCTCGGTTTTGGATCAGGAAGAATACATCTTACCAATGCACAGAAATCTTGGTGTTTTTACGACTAGAGACATTCCATTACACAGATTATTTTCGCAGTGGCAAGGAAAAGCTAATGGTTTTACTAAAGGTCGTGACAGAAGCTTTCATTTTGGAACACAAGAGTTTAATATTGTGGGAATGATTAGCCATTTAGGACCTCAATTTGGCGTTGCAGATGGGATTGCATTAGCATCAAAACTTAAAAATAAAAATCAAGTTACTGCTGTATTTACAGGAGAAGGCGGAACAAGTGAAGGTGATATACATGAAGCGTTAAACGTAGCTTCTGTTTGGCAATTACCAGTATTATTTTGTATAGAAAATAATGGATACGGTTTATCTACACCAACCACAGAGCAATATAATTGTAAAGATTTAGCAGACAGAGCTATTGGTTACGGTATGGAAAGCCATATAATTGATGGTAATAATATCTTAGAAGTTTATACTAAATTAAATGAAATTGTAACAAGTATGCGTAAAAATCCGCGTCCTGTTTTAATCGAGTTTAAAACTTTTAGAATGCGTGGACATGAGGAGGCTAGTGGTACCAAATATGTGCCACAAGACTTAATGGATCAATGGGCAGCTAAAGATCCTATCGAGAATTTTCAAGAGTATTTAATACAACAATCGCTTTTAAATGACACAATTATTGCAGATTTAAAAGAAGAAATAATTAAAGAAATTAATGATAATTTAGATATCGCTTACGCGGAAACTCCAATCACGCCTATTGAAAGCAATGAATTAAATGATGTGTTTCAAAAATTTGAATATCAAGAATTTAAAGAAAATAGTAATACTGAAGAATTACGGTTAATTGATGCTATATCTGAAGGATTAAAACAATCTATGGAGCGTCATGATGATTTAGTAATTATGGGTCAGGATGTTGCCGAATATGGTGGTGTGTTTAAAATAACGGATGGTTTTGTAGCGCAATTTGGAAAAGACAGAGTACGTAATACTCCAATTTGTGAATCTGCTATTATCGAAACTGCAATGGGCTTAAGTATTGCAGGAATTAAAAGTGTGGTGGAGTTGCAGTTTAGTGACTTTGTGACCTCAGGTTTTAATCCTGTAGTTAATTATTTAGCAAAATCACATTACCGTTGGAACCAAAATGCAGATGTAGTTTTAAGAATGCCATGTGGTGCAGGTGTTGCAGCAGGACCATTCTCATAGTCAAACAAATGAAGCTTGGTTTACAAAAACACCTGGTTTAAAAGTGGTGTATCCAGCGTTTCCGTATGATGCTAAAGGACTTTTAGCTACTGCTATTAACGATCCAAATCCTGTCTTGTTTTTTGAACATAAAGCATTATATAGAAGTATTAGACAACAGGTTCCAACCGATTATTTTACAATTCCGTTTGGTAAAGCTGCAACCTTACAATCAGGAAACGATGTTACTGTAATAGCTTATGGTGCAGCAGTACATTGGGCATTAAATACACTAGAAAAACATCCAAATATCAAAGCAGATGTTATTGATTTAAGAACTTTACAACCTTTAGATACAGATACTATTTATGCGTCAGTTAAAAAGACAGGTAGAGCTATTATATTACAAGAAGACTCGTTATTTGGTGGAATAGCAAGTGATATATCTGCACTAATCATGGAGCATTGTTTTGAGCAATTAGACGCTCCTGTTAAGCGTGTCGCTAGTTTAGATACACCAATACCATTTATAAATCAATTAGAAGATCAATACCTTTCTAGAGATAAATTTGAAGGTGAATTACTAAAATTATTAGAGTATTAATATATTTTTAGCATTTAGGTATGATTTTTGGTTTATTTTCGATGAATAATAGATAATAATACCATGAAATTTTACATTTCTTTTTTATTCTTTTTAGCGTTTCACTATTGGGTTATGCCCAAATAGATAGTGAGAGTAATGGTTTTGCCATTCCTGCAATAGAATCTGAAGACCCTAAAGATGATCCAGAATTAATTATAGAGCCTGCTCCAGAAGCAGAAACAGTTAAACCTGATGCTGCAAATAACAATGAAATTATTGCGCCTAAAGAGGTGCAAACTGCTGTTAAGCCTAAAAAAGAGTTCTCGATGATTGAAGAGGATAATAACTTTAGAAATCCAGCAGAATTGTTTAATAAACAATTAAAAAAGCAACTTAAGTTTAAGGAAGACGACGAAAAATCTAATAATGGAAGCTTAGTTAATCAATTTTTAGGAGAATATAAAACATCAGCTAAAGTTGTTAACATAATCTACAGAGATCATCAATATCCTGATGGCGATGCTATACGTGTCTTTTTAAATGATGATATTATGGTACCAAGTGTGACATTAACTTCAGGGTTTAATGGCTTATTAATATCTTTAGATGAAGGTATTAATAAAATAGATTTCCAGGCTTTAAACCAAGGAACTTCTGGACCAAATACAGCAGAGTTTCAGGTGTTGGATAAAGATGGGAATGTTATTGTTTCAAACCAATGGAATCTAGCAACAGGTGTTAAAGCATCCATTGTTGTTGTTAAAGAAGAGGGTAGTGTGCTTAAGTTAAAATCTCAGGTAGAAGACAAATCTGAAGCTGATCCAAATCCAAAAAACGACGAATAATTTAATTAGGTACTAGACCTAAACTATTAAATAATTTAGCTTTTGTAGCATAAAATTTATTGTTTAATTGTATTGCTTTTACTTGAGATTCAATCAATTTATTTTCTCTACTATTTATTAAAAACACTGAACTTTCACCAAAGCTAAATTTACGTTCTTCTGCGTTAAGCAACGTTTTGTAATCCGCAACTATTGTTTTAATTAATTGGTTTTGAGTCTTGTAAGACTCTAACTCTTGCGTAATAGCTTCAATTTTGTTTTTTATTTGAAGTTGGGTGTCTGCAAATGTAAATTGGGCATCTTGTAATTTTAGTTTAGATAATTTTAAATCACCACGTTCCTTTCTTAAAAATAAAGGAAATGCAACATTTATCGTTGCTTTATATGATGCAGCATTAAACGTATTTACTTGATCTGGAGTTTCTGACAAAAAATTATATTGAGCATCAATAACCGGTAAAAGTTTGTTAGCTTTTAATCGTCTATCCACATCTAAACCATCTATTTTACTACCTAAAGCTAATAATTTTGGATGGTTATCTAAATTGTAACCTTGGATAGTGTTGATGCCTAAAACTAGGTCAATATCTGCTTCCAAAGTGGTCACAGGACTTACGGTTTGATTAATATCAACAGGCGTATTGTTTAACCAAATAAAGTTAGAAGCCTCCAAACGCGATTTTAATAATTTTACTTTTGCTTGTTCAAGTTCAAGCTTTCTGTTTTTAACAACAATACCAGCTTCTAAACTATCAATACCTGCTTTGTCTCCTGCTAAAACGCTTGATCGTATACCATTAAATCTTATGCTAGCATTAGCTAAAAAACGCTCGTAAATTTTAGTTTCATTATAAGCTTGTAACCAATCAAAATAAGCTATTGATGCGTCATAAAGGACTTGATTTACTTGTAATTTACGTTCTGCTTGAGTTTGCTCTTTAAAAAACTTAGCTTTTTTAACGTCAGCCATTCTCTTGTTTATCAATAACCCTTGTCCTAAAGAAAATCCAATTCCTGCGCTAAATAATCCATCCTCAGGGACTGTGTTTTCTGGGTTTAGATAATAGCCTGTGTTTTCCTCAAAGTTAGCTTTAAGTTCTATTCCGTACCAAGTTGGGACTTTAAATGTTGCATTTAAACGCTCATAATATTCGGTGTTTTTATAATCTTTTTCATTAAAATCGGCTTCAAGCTTTGGGTCAAAACCACCTCGTGCTTTCATTAAAGAAGCTTGACCACTATCAAGTAATAAATCGGCTTGTTTAGCAACAGGATGATATTGCTTAACATAGCCTAAAAATTCGGTATAACTTAAACTATCCAACGTTTGAGAATGCAGTACAAATGGGATAATAATTGTTATGTATAAAATAACTTTTTTCATATTTATTTTTTGTCTGCTTTAGCTGTTTTATTATCAGTTGGTTGATAATAGTTAGGAGGGAAGCCATTTAATTGTCTCCATAATTCAAACCAAATTGGCACATCTTCTAATAATCCAATAGCTCTGGCACCAGAACCAACGCGAATAGCTTCAGGCCATTTGTGCTCATTTTCAACAGGAGCTAAAAGCACTCTAAATTTCCCGTTAGGACTAATAAAACGCTCTATTGCTACAACTTTTGCACCATATGTTCCGTAGGACACGTTAGGCCAGCCACTAAATATAATTGCAGGCCAACCGTCAAACTGAACCCTAAAAACTTCGCCTTCGTGTACTAGAGGTAAATCTATTGGGTTTATAAACGTCTCAATAGCAATATCAAAATTTGAAGGTGATATACCAACCAATTGTTCGCCTTCCTTAAATGTTTCACCAATACCAGCTTTAATAGCTTTGTTTATGTAGCCATCTTGAGGAGCTTTAATATAATACATATCATTACGCATCGAGTAATTAGTAAAATCGTTTTCTAATTTTGTGACTTGTGCTTCTGCATCAAAACCGCTTGATTCTGCAGTAAATTTATCGCTTTGTGCTTTTGATATTTTATCAGAATACTCAGCACTAATACGATTTAACTCTACTTTAGCGTTAATAATCTCGTTTTGAGCAGCTAAGTATTTGTTTTCTTGCGAAATTAATTTAGCCTGAGTTTCTTGTAATTTTAAACGTTTTTCTTCTACGTCTGTAACTGCTTTTAAACCTTCGGTTTGCAATTGCTGTGTACGTTCAAATTGCTTTTGTGCGATGCCTAAATTAGTTTTAGAAGCTTCAAAATCTATACTATCACTTTTTACTTTTAATTTAGATTGTAACAACTTATTTTCGGCTTGTTCAAGTTTTAATTTTCTTTCATTGGCTAAAGCCGAAATCTGATTGTTTAAAGCATTGACTTTACCAACATAAGATTGTACTGATGATGATTTAGCTTTTATTTGCTGACTTGTTCTTTCAACCAAGTTAGGATCAAAATATTCGTTTTTTATTTCCGAAATAAATAAAATCGTATCACCTTTAGCTACAAAGTCCCCTTCTTTAACAAACCATTTTTCAATACGTCCAGGAATAGGTGATTGTATGGTTTGAGGACGTTGGTCAGGCGTTAAAGTGGTTACTAAACCTGAAGCTGTTATATTTTGGGTCCAAGGAAGAAACAATATAATGATACCAATTACTCCAAAGATGATAAGTAAACGATTAAAATGCTTGTAATGTCTTCTGGTTAATGCCCTTTGTACCGAAGTATATCGACTGATGTCAACATTTTTATTGACGCTATTTGTTGAAATATTTAACATGCTATTTTGTGTTAATTATTTGACCTTTTTCTAAAATGATAACTTTGTCTAATTTAGAATGCCAAATATTATTTTGACTAACTACTATAAGTGTCCAAGGATGTTCTGGTTGACTTAAAAAATTGACTAGTTGTTGTGCTTCTTTAGCTTCAAATTGATCAAGAGGCTCTTTTAGCATTAGTAATTTAGGGTTTTTAACGATGCTTCTAGCTAACATGATTTTTTTAGATATGGTAAAGGATACGCCTTTTCCTTCTGGATAAATCATTGTATTTAAACCATTTGGTAACTGTTTTACAAAGTCTTTTAAGCCTACATTTTGTATAGCCCAATCCAACTGTTGGCTTGTAATGTCTGTATCTCCAAAGGTTATGTTTTGTAAAAGGGTGCCTTCAAATGGGGTCTCTTCAACTAGAGTTTGACCAATATTTTGTCTGTAACTATTTATATTTAAGCTAGTCAGCGATTTGTCACAGACATAAACACTACCATTTGTTGGACTAATTACTCCAGCTATTAATTTTAACAAACTAGATTTGCCAGAACCACTATTACCTTGAATTAAGATGCGGTCTTTTGCATTAATTTTTAGAGAAACATCTTGTAAAATTGGCTTTTTTCTGTCCTTAACACTGTAAGACACATTATCTAATTCTATATTAAAGTCATTATGGTCTACGTCCAAAATTTCGCCATCCTGAGGTTCTAATTCTTTATCAACGACTTTACCTAATTTTTCAATAGAAGTCAAAACATCATAAAAAGTTTCTAGTCCTAATATTAGTTTTTCAACAGAATTAATTACTAATAGAATAATAATTTCTGCAGCAACAAATTGACCAATATTCATTTGTTGGTTAAGTACTAAAGCACCACCAATCATTAATAATCCTGCAGTTACTAGAACTTTAAAACCAATTAACTGAATGAATTGCACGACCAATATCTTAAAATGACTCTCACGAGCTTCTAAATAATTAGTAACTAATTTGTCATTTTTATTAAGTGCTAAACTTGTTTTACCAGATAATTTAAAACTAACAATAGATCTAGCAATCTCTTGTAACCAATGTGCTACTTTGTATTTATGATTAGACTCGTCGATACTTGTTCTTAGCCCTTTTTCTGCAGTAAACTTGAATACTACGTAAATTAAGATTAAAAGTAAAGCGCCATAAATTATAAAAAAGGGATGATAAAAGGATAATAACATTAATCCAAATACAATTTGTAATACTGCAGCCGGAAAATCTATCATTACTTTGGCAATACCTTTTTGCACATTTATTGTGTCAAAAAAACGATTAGCTAATTCTGGTGGATAATAACCATTTAATTCGCTCATTTTCATTTTAGGAAAACGGTAAGCAAACTCAAAAGAGGCTCTTGTAAATATTTTTTGTTGAATATTTTCTATAATTCTTATTTGCATTAATTGTAGTACACCAACAAAAACAACACCTAAAGTCACTAATACGACTAATACTATCCATGATGTGCTAACTTGAGCTGCCTGTAATAAATTAATAATAGCTTGTATTCCAAGCGGTAACGATAGGTTTACTAATCCTGCAAAAATGGCATAGAAAAACACTTGTCTGACGTCTTTTTTGTCTAATTTAAGTAGGCTAATAAAGCGTTGCCAAGCAGTTAAGATTTTTTTACTCATTTGTTGAGATGTTAAGGGTTTTGAAAACTAAATCTTTAAAATAGTTAGTTGGATCGTCTGATTTTTTAAGATCAGATATAGTTGTAAAATGGTCTTTTAAAAAATGCTGATGCAATGCACCATCAATAACAGTACTTGATAAACTAAAGGCATAAGGATAATCCTTATCAATGGTTAATACCATATCATGCAGTCGTGTAACCAGTCTTTTATATACTAGAAAATAACCTTCCTTATTTTCGTTATCAACCTCTTTAGTTAGGTATGATTTAGAGTATTCGTTAATTACGATACGTTTTAAAAGTACCTCATCAATATGAGAGAAATTAGAGTCTAAAGTTGCAGATTGTGCTAGGACCTCAATAGCTTTTTCAATTTTTTGTTTTGGATTTGCAATACTATTAGTAGCAAAAACCAATTGATACTCTAACCAGCTCCAATACCAAGAGGTAAGATAGATTAGTAGTTTGTGTTTGCTTTCAAAATAACGATAAATGCTACTCTCGTTAGATCCAATTTTAGTACCTAATTTTTTAAACGTAAATAAGTCAAATCCAATCTCATCAATTAATTGGATACTGTTTTCAACAATACGCTTACCTAAATCAGAAGATTCTGGATCTTTAAGGTAAATTTTGTCGTTTATATTAATTTTTAAATTTGAAAGTAAACTATGCATAAATAATTATTTGATTGCAAAGATAATAGTAATACTATTACAAATGAAATCACATTAACTATTTATTAACTTTTTCTAAAAATTATAAAAGTAATTTACTTAAAAGTACTGTTGCTAGGCAATTCAAAAAGTTCTAAATCAAAGTAAGGTACAGCAGCAAGGAAGTGGTCAAAAAGGTCACTCATAACGTACTCATAACTTTCCCAACGTTTGTCTTTACTAAAACAGTAAATCTCTAGAGGCACACCTTGAGAGGTAGGTTGTAGTTGTCTTGCCATTAACAACATGTTATTATTAATAGCAGAATGTTGCTCTAAATACGTCTGTATAAATTTTCTAAAAACACCAATATTAGTCATATTGCGACCGTTAATTAATGAAGATTTATCTATACCATGAGATGTATTAAAATTATTAATCTTGTCTTGCATGGTACTTAGATAAGTGGATATGATTTCAATTTCTTTTAAACGTTCAATATCTTCATTATTTAGATATTTGATAGACGTTTGCTTGATTAACATATGTCGTTTGATACGTCTACCATCAGAGTTTGTCATTCCTCTCCAGTTTTTAAACGAGTCTGATATTAAAGCATACGTTGGTATAGTCGTAATCGTATTATCAAAATTCTGAACCTTAACCGTTGCTAAATTAATTTCAATAACATCTCCATCTGCACCAAATTTTTCAAAAGTAATCCAGTCACCAATACGAACCATATCATTTATAGACACTTGTATACTTGCTACAAAACCTAAAATGGTATCCTTAAATATTAATAATATAATAGCAGTTGCAGCTCCAAAACCAGTGATAAACTTCCATAGAGAATCTCCTCCAACCAGAACAGTCATAGCCAATCCAGCACCAAGTATCCATGCAAATATCATAAAAACTTGTATGTAACTATCTATTGGTTTATCCCTTAAACTAGGTAAAGTTTTAAAGTAATTTTTTAAAGTGTTAAGTATACTTCTTACAATCCAAAGCCCTAAAACGATTCCTGCCACTTGCATACATTTTTCAAAAAGCAAATGCAGATTAGCAAAGTCATTAAATACTAGCGGAATACTTTTTATTGCAGTATATAAAGCTGGAATATGCGCTATATTTCTAGGGACACGATTAGTAATTAATAAGTCGTCAAAATTTGATTTTGTTCGTGATGCAATTTTAGCCGAAATCAGCCTTAAAACCTTTCTAACTAATAGATCTAAAATTAAAATAAAGATTAGTGTTAAAATCAATAACACCAACATATTTAAGTACTTAGATGTAACTCTAGTTAGTCCTAAATCTCTAAAATAATCGTAAAAAAAATGTGCGTATTGTATCATGAAATAGGTTAATATTTAAAACAAAAGTACTATGTTTTTAACAATTACTCTTGCTATAAAAACTAAAGATACGTTAAAGTAGTTGGTTTAGATTTTTAATTGCCAAAACATCTGCAACTTGCATGTTGTCAAGAGTGATATTTCCAACTCTAACACGCACCAAACGTAGGGTTGGACAATTTACAGCACTAGTCATTTTGCGGACTTGTCTAAATTTACCTTCCGTTAAAGTTATTGAGACCCATGATGTTGGACCATGTCTAGCATCTCTTATTTTTTTGGAACGTTCTGGTAACTCAGGTAATTCCTTTAATTTTGTGACTTTACAAGGTTTTGTAATATATTTTTTACCGTTAAATCCTATTTCTACACCTTCGGATAATTGTTGTATCGCTTTCGCGGAAATGTCGCCATCTACTAAGGCGTAGTATTCTTTTTCAATTCCGGATTGGTTAACATGGTCACTTAGTTTACCGTCTGTGGTAAGTAGGAGTAGACCTTCACTTTTTTCGTCCAAACGACCAATAGGCATAATGCCTTCCGGAAAATCACCCAATTCTCCTAAAAATCGCTTTTTCTGTTCTTTAGCAGCATTGCTAGAAAACTGACTTAGCATTCTATAAGGTTTGTATATTTTAAAGTGTTTGTGCTTAGTGTCCATATAAAATTTTGAAAACTAAATCCTTTGTAAGTTGTTGTCCATTAGCTTTTTCGCGAATTAAGTCATAGCTAAATCTAAAATCACAACCCGATTTATAATCACTACAACCATAAGCTGTTTTTCCTTTTATAATCGTTCCTTTTTTACATTTAGGACATGGATTAGTCTCTGAAGCTGTATTTGTTTTTGCAGGCTTTTTTTGCTTAGGTTCTAATTTAAGTTTAAAATTATCATCAAAACGCAGCAAACCTTCAACAGTTGCACCTTCGACTTTAAAACCTTTTAAATTAACGGTAGATCCTTTGTCCAATAAACGTTTGTATTGGTTTTCGGATATATTCTTTTCACCAAAACTAAAATGTAATACAAAATCACATGTTTTACCATAATTGGTACACCCATAAGCCTTTTTTCCTTTTAAAATTTGTCCTTGTTTGCATTTAGGACAAGCTTTACCAACAATACCTTTAGTACCAGTTTTGGTTTTAGATTTTGTTTTGGTGGATTTTTCTGATTTATTGTTAGTGTAGCTTATTTTAGCTTCAAGTTTTTCGCTTCGTACTTCATAGACTAATTGATCTACCATATGCTTCATGTTTTTAATAAAAGCAGCAGCAGAATATTCGCCTTTTTCAATATCCTTTAATTGTTTCTCCCAAAGACCAGTCAACTCGGCTGATTTAAGCAAATCGTTACTAATAATATCTATTAATTGGATGCCTGTAATGGTTGGTAATACTTGTTTTTTATTACGTTTTATGTACTTACGTCTAAACAGTGTTTCAATAATATTTGCACGTGTGGATGGTCTACCAATACCGTTTTCTTTCATTAAATCACGCAGCTCGTCATCGTCCACTTGCTTTCCTGCAGTTTCCATAGCACGAAGTAGTGTTGCCTCTGTAAACTGATTAGGCGGTTTGGTTTGCTTTTCTAAAAAACTAGGTTCATGTGGTCCTTTTTCACCTTTAACAAAAGTAGGTAATAGACCTTGCTCTTTTGTTGTGCTATTTTTAGTTTCAAATACAACACGCCATCCTTTTTCAAGTATTTCTTTACCAGTGGTTTTAAAGTTTACGGTTTCGGCTTTTCCTATGACTGTGGTATTAGCCACTTTACAATCGTCGTAAAACACAGCAATAAAACGTCGTGTAATAATATCATATACCTGTTGTTGGTTATATTGTAAATTACTTTGTACACCAGTTGGGATTATGGCATGGTGATCTGTAACCTTGGCGTCATCAAAAACCTTTTTAGATTTTTTAATTTTTTTAGCTAAAACAGGAGCTGTTAAAGTCGCGTATTGTGTTAGGTTTTTTAAAATACCTGGTACTTTTGGATAAATATCGTTGGGTAAGTAGGTTGTATCTACTCTAGGATAGGTAACCACCTTCATTTCATACAGTTTTTGAACAATTTTAAGGGTTTCATCTGCAGAAAATCCAAATTTGGTATTACAATACACTTGTAATCCTGTTAAGTCAAATAATTTTGGCGCATATTCATTACCTTTTTTCTTGGTAATAGAGACGATTTCAAAGTCATGTGCTTTTACAATATTAGCTAACTTTTCTCCATCTTCCATTTTTAAAAAACGACCTTCCTCATAGCTAAACAAGGTATCGCGATACATGGTTTGCAGTTCCCAATAGGGTTGAGGCTTAAAGTTTTCAATTTCTTTCCAACGGTTTACAACCATTGCTAAAGTTGGTGTTTGTACACGTCCAACACTTAATACTTGCTTGTAACCACCATATTTGACTGTATATAGTCTGGTAGCATTCATACCAAGTAGCCAGTCTCCAATAGCACGCGAAAAACCTGCGTAATATAGATTGTCGTATTTTTTGCTTGGTTCTAGTTTTTCAAAACCTTCTTTTATTGCTTCGGTTGTAAGAGAGCTAATCCATAAACGCTGTACTTCGCCTTTATACTTAGCTTGATCAATAACCCAACGTTGGATTAATTCTCCTTCTGTTCCTGCATCACCACAGTTTATAACCACATCTGCTTTGTCAAAAAGGCTTTTAACAATTTTAAATTGCTTTTGTATCCCAGAATCTTTGGTGACTTTAGTTTCAAATTTTTCTGGTAACATTGGTAAGTTGTTTAAATCCCAACTTTTCCAATACGGTTTATAATCGTTTGGTTCTTTTAAGGTACAAAGGTGACCAAAAGTATAGGTTACTGCATAGCCATTACCTTCATAATAACCATCACGTTTAGAGTTGGCACCTAATACTTGAGCTATTTCTCTAGCTACAGATGGTTTTTCGGCAATACAGACTTTCATTTTATAAGGTCTATTAGTTATTAAAGCGCAAAGGATTAGTGTATTGCGCTAATATATTAAAGCGCCAAAATTAGGCTTTAATTTTCAGTTTTTAAAGTCGCAAAATAAGTGAATAAGTTAACTAAATAAAAGGGTTTTGTTAGTAGTTATTAACTATTGATTAAGCCTTTTGGTTGTTGCTAATATTTCAGAATAAATAATTTCTCCAAAGTTACTTGTAAATTCGCCATCTTTTGAAATCACTAAATAACTAGAACATGGATAATGGTATTCAAAAAATAAATTTTCGATTAAACCATCTGGATCTTGATGCCATTTAGATAGATCATATTTATCCGCTAAACCATCAATACTTTTATACAAATAGATAGGTTTTATTTGTGCTAATGTGTGTAATTTATCTTCAAAGTCTTGTTGTGCTTTTGCTCTTGTTTGTTTTGTTGCAGACCCACTAGAATTACAAGGGTCTTTTCCTGGGTAATAAATAATCACTATAGGTTTGTCACTAGCAATATCAATATTTAATGTATTGTTTAATTGCTTTATTATAGTTGCTTTATTTGATATTACACCATGTTTTTGAGCAGGTACTAATTGTTTATCAAATTTTGTTTTATTGGACACATAAGCCCATGATAAATCTTGGTTTTTTAATAGTTGATTGTAAAATTTAGATTCACTTATTCTATTATTTTCCTGATCATACAAACGGGATTTTTGATAGGCAACTTGTGTTGTTTCGCTACTTCCGTTTTGATTTGTTTTACATGACGCTAGCAGTAGTAAGGAAAGAGTAAAGAATACTAGTTTTTTCATTATTTAAAATTTCAATTAAAACATTAATGACCTACAATGTAATAAAATTAAAAGACTATTTAATAAGTGCGTGTGATTAATAAGACGATTGCGTAAAACAATTAATTATTTTCATTTTTAAACACTTTATTTTTCATCCATTTAAATTTAGATAGCATTTTAGATTTATGAGTAAGCAAATGTGCAAAGAACAGTGTTGTTATTAATGCAATAAAAGCTAATGTGCCTAAAGCACCACCATAACCTTTAAAAAAAGCGCTTTTATTTATGAAAACTATACTAAATAAAAGGCCAGCAAAAGCTAACAATAAATAGTTGTTTTTACCTTTTGGAGAAGCCATTCCAATAAATGAGGCTCCAATAAATACTAACGGAATATTTTGAGTGAGATACACATTTAATACATTAGGAAAGCAGTAAAAAAACAAACCAATTATTAAAGATAATAAGGCAGACGCCCTGACTGGACCTTGTTTTAACTGTTCGCTTACGTAAAACGTTACAGTAGCTCCTAATATACTAGCTAATATTATAAGTATAACATTCATAAATATAACCAGTGTATTAATGATACAATAATGACACCTGCAAAAGCTAAAGCACCAAGTTTACCTCCAATTCCAAGAAACAAGTTTTTAGACAGCATATATAACAACCCAGTAATGCTACCTGCAGCAATTACAAAACTTATAGATGGTGTTATTTGTGCGCTGGACATGCCAACAAAAGCACCACAATATATTACTGTTGGTAGTTTTTTTAGATAATTGGATTGGCTATTTATTTTTGGTGTAAATGAGGCTAAAACACCAATAATTCCTGCTGCCAATACACTACCCAAACCAAGGTATATATTAATTATATAACACAGTAATGCACCTATCGGAACCCAAATTACAACAGACAACCTTTCATAATTATACTTGTGATGATGTAAATCTAAATAGCGGTAACCAAAAAAGGTAGATAGGATAACTACTATAATTGCAGTACTAATCAATACATTATTTGCTGTGTATTGTTCTTTAATTATCATGGATAAAAAAACAATCTGAATAAGTAATAACAAAGCAACTGTTAAAAGCCTGATGTATTTGTGTGTTTTCAAAAAATAAGAAACCGGATTAATTACTAATATTAGTTAGGGAAAAAGATTTAAGGCTACAAAACTACTCTAATAAATCAAATTACCATGCGACCACAAAGCATTTTGTTATTTGACCATTAGGAAACTTTAGCCATAATAAAGGTGAATATTTTTCGGATTGATATATGATTAATTGTGGCTCTATTTGATCTAGAGTCAACCAATTAACATGACTATTCACGTCTAATAACCAATCGGTTTTTTGAGGCTTATAAAATTTACAATCCTTAAACAAAATTAGATCTTTATAATTAAAATAGAAGCCATAAATACAGGTGTTGTTTAACGTTTTAAACGTAATGTTACTTCCATAAGGCACAAAAATTTGCGCCTTAAAATATATTTGCTGTTTTATGGTATCGACATTTAATTGTAATTTATCTAAGTAAGGTTTTGTAGCAGTATTATAGAGTAGTGGTAGTTGTTTTAATTTAAGTTTATTTAATTTTTCAATTAAACTATCTCGACGCATAGGTCCAATTAAACAGTCTATTTCAGTGCTTCCTAAACTGGCATCATATAGATAGTATTTAAACTGAATTTCTAAATGTATTGGTTCCGAATTATTTAATATTATGCAGTCCAATTCGCCAATAGTCTGGTTAACATTTTCCTGTATTTGGATATTTTCTGACAAAACAGAAATGTCATCAAAATGCTTTAACTCCTCAAACACAAATTGTTCTACACGTTGTCCTAACCTAATATTAGGTCTAACCTTTCTATTAAAAACAAAAGATCTATCTAATTGCTTAACAAAAGGTTGCATAGTATTTATTTCAGAAAAAAATAAATGTGGTGTATTAAAAAAGCCACTAAATTGGGCCTGAAAGTTATCGGTTTTATCGCTCATATGGTTGTGTAAAAATAGGTATAATAATTTTTTTGAAGAATAGTCGTTGAAACCCTTTAAATCGTTGTATTTTTGCACATCTTAAAATTTAAAAATTGCAATTAATTAATGTCTACTAAAACTCTAGAATTACAAGAACGTACAGAAGGAAAAAGTCTTTATAGTTACCAAAAAGGAGCAATCGATAAGATTTTTAAATGTTTTGAAGAAGCGCCTGAAGATTATCATCTATTATATCAACTACCTACAGGTGGTGGAAAAACAGTTATTTTCTCTGAAATTGTAAGACAATACTTAAAACACCACAAAAAACAAGTGTTAGTAATGACACATAGGATAGAATTATGTAAGCAAACATCAAATATGCTTTCAGAATTTGGTGTAAGTAATAAAATTGTAGATAGTAAAGCAGATTTAAGTGATCAAGGTGATTTTAATTGCTTTGTAGCAATGGTGGAGACACTTAATAATCGTTTAACAGATAATAAGCTAGATATTTCAGACATTGGACTAGTAATTATTGATGAGGCACATTACAATAGTTTTACTAAGTTATTTAAGTTTTTTGAAAAATCGTTTATTCTTGGTGTAACTGCGACACCTTTAAGTAGTAATATTAACCTTCCAATGAAGGATAATTATAACGAGCTAATCGTTGGAGAAACCATCCAATCTTTAATTGAGAATGAATTTTTAGCACGTGCCGAAATATTTTCATACAACGTTGGATTAACCTCTTTAGTGGTTGGAGCTAATGGTGATTATACCGTAAAATCATCAGAAGATTTATATACCAATACAGATATGCTAACTAAGCTAATACAAGCTTATGAAGAACGTTGTAAAGGTAAAAAAACATTAATATTTAATAATGGTATTAATACATCATTACACGTATATGATACCTTTAGACGTGCTGGATATCCTGTAGCACATTTAGATAATAATAATACTAAAAAAGAGCGTAAAGCCATACTTAAATGGTTTAAAGAAACGCCAGATGCCATACTAACATCGGTAAGTATCTTAACCACTGGTTTTGATGAGCCAACAGTAGACTGTATCATGCTTAACAGAGCAACCAAGTCGTTGACATTATACTACCAAATGATTGGTCGTGGATCGCGTATATTAAAAAATAAAAATAAGTTTATAGTTATCGATTTAGGTAACAACTTACACAGATTTGGACCTTGGGGAAGTGACTTAGATTGGCACAAAATTTTCCGTTCTCCAAATTATTATTTAGATGGTATTTTAAGTGATGAAGAACTTGAAAACAATTTTAGATATGAAATGCCAGAGGATTTGCGCGAGCAATTTAAAAAATCTGACCATGTGTATTTTGATATTAAAAAATGCTACATTGATAGTATTAGAGCAGGAGAAAGCTCTAAAGTTGTATTAGAGCGCTCCATCCAACATCACGCACATATTTGTACAGAAAATAGTGAGGATTTATGGGATGCATTAGCTTTAGCTAAATTATTGGGTGACGATATAGATTACCGTATTTCTAGATATACTAAGTGTATTAGTAAAAGTACGTTTAACTTTGTAGAATGGTTAAAAGACGATTATCGTAAAAAATTAAACGCCTATTTACGTACTAATTTTGATGAGATTTTTGAAGAAATCAATGGTTTTCCACCAGAAGATTAAATCTTAAATGTAACAGTATTCAGTCGCAGTTTGCAGTTGCTTACTTTTGTAAAAACATATTAATAACACAGACTAATTACTATTTAATTATGACTTTTAAAGACCTTGGTTTAGATAAAAACTATATAAAATCTCTTAAGGAATTAGGGATTAAATCGCCAACCGAAATTCAGGCACAAGCGATTCCTATGTTATTAAAATCATCAACCGATTTTATTGGTTTAGCACAAACAGGAACAGGAAAGACAGCTGCTTTTGGACTGCCATTACTACATAAAATTAATCCCAAAAAAGATGCTGTACAAGCGTTAATAATTGCGCCTACTAGAGAATTGGTTCAGCAAATTAAAAAACAACTATTTAAATTCACCAAGTATAACAACTCTAAAATATTTTTGGAAGGTGTATATGGTGGTGAAAAAATAGACATTCAGTTACGTAACGTTGCTAGAACCACACACATTATAGTGGCTACTCCAGGTAGATTAGTAGATTTAATGACGCGTGAGGCTGTAGATTTATCTCAAGTTAAAACAATTGTTTTAGACGAAGCAGATGAAATGCTAAGCATGGGGTTTAAAAATGATTTAACTACTATTTTAAAAGGCGTTACTGGTCAAAAAAACACATGGTTATTTAGTGCTACAATGTCTAACGATTTAAAGGATATTGTTAAGCGTTACATAGCTGACGAAGCTATACGACTAGAGATAGACAGAAGTAGTGTAGTAAACCAAAATATATCTCATTATTTTGTTGAAACGACGTTGCACGAAAAATCTTCTACATTAATTAGACTTTTAGAAGACAGAGAAAACCAACGTGGAATAATTTTTACAAAAACAAAAGCTGGTGCACAAGCACTAAGACATCAATTAGAAACCGAAGGATTTAACGTTGGTGCTTTAGAAGGTGATATGCAACAAAAAGAGCGTGATAAAGTCATGCGTGCTTTTAAAAATACAACCTTACAATTATTAATTTCTACAGATGTATCTGCTAGAGGTATTGATGTTAATGATTTAGCATTTGTAATTCATCATCAATTACCAGAACATACTGAGTATTACACACACAGAAGTGGTCGTACAGCACGTGCTGGTAAAAAAGGAGAATCTATTGCCTTAATTTTAGGTAATGAGCATAATGATCTTAAAAAGGTAGAAACAACTTTAGGTATTAAGTTTAAACAGTTATCTGTTTAATAATAATGCATAAAAAAAGCGACTTTATTAAGTCGCTTTTTTTTATATACATTTTAGCATTAATTAATGCGTATTCATTTTTCCTTTACGTTTGGCTAATTGTCTTTCTAATTGATTGACAACTTCACTAACACTTTTGTGCAAAGTCTCTTTGCTTTCTTCAGCAAATAATCTAGGACCAGGAGCACTAAGTCTAATACCTGCAATTTTACCAGATTTATCGTCATTAGTATTTTCTAATTTAAAAAATACATCAGCACGTACTATAAATTCATATTTATTAAAAAGTTTTTGGATTTTTTCAGTGGTAAATTCCTCTAAAGCCTCACTTGCTTTTACCTTGTCATATTCAAAATTGATATCCATATATTTAGATTTTAAGATTACTTAAAGATAATTAAATTCAATTTCATTTCCATTTAATTTATTAAAAATTTAAGACAAAAAATTATTGATTATCTTTAAACCACAATCAAAAAAACTTTAAATAATGCGTACAATTAAAATTGCTTTACTGCTAATGTCCTTAACAGTAATCTCTTGCAAAGATTCAGGTACCACTGAAACTACAAAAACCGAAGGTTTTAAAATCAATTATGAAAAATTTACTTTAAAAAATGGTTTAGAAGTAATCCTTCATGAAGACCATTCTGACCCAATTGTAGCTGTTGCTACCTTAATGCATGTAGGTTCTAACCGAGAAAAACCAGGTAAAACAGGATTTGCTCACTTTTTTGAGCACATGTCTTTTAACGACTCAGAGAATGTTCCTGTTGGAGCCAATCGTAAAATGATACCAGAATGGGGAGGAAGTCGTAATGGTGGAACTTCTAATGATTATACTGTATATTATGAAGTTGTTCCTAAAGACGCATTTGAAAAAATCATGTGGATTGATTCAGATCGTTTTGGTTATATGATTAACACTGTGACAGAAGCTGCTTTAGAGCGCGAAAAGCAAGTGGTTAAAAACGAAAAACGTCAGCGTGTTGATAATGCAGCTTACGGTTATACAGACGAGATTATTAGAAAAAACCTATATCCAGATGGACATCCTTATAGTTGGACAGTTATTGGTGCTTTACCAGATTTGCAAGCAGCAACTATCGATGATGTTAAAGCCTTTTACCAACAGTATTATGGTGCAAAAAATGCCTCTTTAGTTATTGCAGGAGATATTGATGTTGCCGAAACTAAAAAATTGGTTGAACAATGGTTTGGCGAAATCCCAAGTGGACCAGAAGTTGAAGAGCAAAACTTTGAACCTGTTGTATTAAACGAAACTAAGTCGTTATACTTTGAAGACAATTTTGCTAAACTACCAGAAATAAGACTAGTGTATCCTACAGTTAAAAACTATCATGAAGACACTTATGCATTGGATATTTTAGGTCAATTACTTAGCGGAAGTAAAAAATCACCTTTATATAATGTGATTGTTCAAGAACAAAAATTAGCACCTAACGTTGGCACTTATCAAAATAGCAGTGAATTAGCAGGCGAGTTTGTTTTTAGAGTACGTGCTAATGCAGGAACAGATTTAGATCAAGTTAAGTCTGCTATTGATGATGGTTTAAAACGCTTTGAAACTAACGGAGTAAATTCGGCAGATTTAAAACGCATCAAAGCTCAATTAGAAACAGATTTATATCAAGGTGTAAGTACTGTGTTAAATAAAGCATTTCAATTAGTTCAGGATAACGAGTTTAATGGTGATCCTAGTTTTATTACAGAACGTGCCAAATTAACTAATGCTGTTACAGAAGCAGATATTATGCGTGTGTACAATACGTACTTAAAAGGTAAACATGCTGTAATGACTAGCGTTGTACCTAAAGGGCAATTAGATTTAGCTGTAGCTGAAAGTAAAGAAGCAACGGTTTGGATTGAAGAGGTTAAACAAGACGTCGCTAACGAGGAGGTGAGTCAAGGTGAAGAAGCGGTTTACGAGAAAACGCCTAGTAAATTTGATAGAAGCGAACCTGATTTTGGTAAACTTCCGGTATTTAAAGCACCTGCTATTTGGAAAGGTGAGTTAGAAAACGGAATGGCTTTATATGGTATAGAAAATAACGAAGTCCCTTTAGTGCAGTTTGATATTACAATTCCTGGTGGACAATTATTAGATCCACAAGGAAAAGAAGGTGTGTCTAATTTATTTAGCGATTTGATGATGCAAGGGACAAAAACAAAAACTGCTGCAGATTTAGAAGAGGCTATTGGTTTATTAGGTGCTAATATTAATATGTATAGTGCAAATGAGGATTTTCATATTACAGGATCGTGTTTAACTAAAAATTTAGACGAGACTATAAAACTAGTTAAAGAGATTATTTTAGAACCTCGTTGGGATGCTAGTGAGTTTAGTAGACTAAAACAAGCGTTAGAAACCAGTTTAAAAGGTAGCGAAGCCAATCCAAATGCAATTGCATCTAATATATTTGACCAATTAATGTATGGTAAGGATAACCGTTTTGGAATTAATAGTTCTGGAACTTTACAAAGTACCAAGGACATTACAATGGAGGATTTAAAAGCTTATTATAAAAATTTATCTCCTAAAAAGGCATCATTCCATATTGCTGGAGCGATTAACAAAACGCAAACCATAGCTGCTTTAAGTCCTTTAAAAGCATGGGAAGGAGAGACTATAAATGTACCAACATTAGCGGTTCAATCAACTAATACAGGCGGAACACTATATTTTGTAGACGTTCCTGATGCTAAACAATCGGTATTATATATTGGTAAATTAGCGTTATCTGGAAAAGACGAAAACGCTAACAATCTTGATTTTGCAAACGAAATCTTAGGTGGTGGATCAAGTGGTCGCTTATTTCAGACCCTAAGGATAGGTAAGGGTTATACTTATGGTGCGTATTCTGGTATTACAAATCGTGAAGCTGTTAGTCCTTTTGCTATTAGATCTAGTGTTCGTGCCAATGCAACTTTAAAGTCTCTAGAAATCATTAAAAACATGGTTAAAGATTATAAAGATAGCTTCACAGACACTGAAGTCGAGTTAACCAAAAACAAAATTCTTAAAGGTAATACTAGAGCTTATGAAAGTTTAGGCGCACAATTAGGTATTTTAAGACGCATTAGTAAATACAATAAAGACGACAATTTTTTAGACACAGATCAAGACGAATTATTATCTATGAGTTTGGAAAACTACCAAGCAATTATAGACCAATATTTAAACGAGTCTGAAATGGTATATCTAGTAGTTGGTGACAAAGCCACTCAATTTGAGGAAGTTAAAAAATTAGGGAAACCTGTGGTACAATTGGATATATACGGAAACAAAATATAACCACTCACTGTATATAGTACTTAAAAGCACAATGTAATCATTGTGCTTTTTTTATGCTTTACAATTACTGTATATGTAAATATTGTAAAGGTCTAAGATAATTGTATAATGGATTAAGTGGTGTTTATATCAATCTTTGTAGTATAACAATTAGTAACCCATTCAACACTAAAATTATGAAGCTAATAAGCATATTATTCAGTCTATTTTTTGCTTCCACAATAGTAGTAAACTCTAATGCTGTTAATACTATTGATGATAGAGGTATTACAAAACAAGTCGTTTATGATGGCTATGATGGAAGAATTTTTTACTTCACAGATATAAAAGATAACACAATTATTATTGAAGATATTAACGCAAGTAAAACCTTAAATAATTATAATCTAGAAGCCAATAAACACGTTGGTAAAGCCTTTAATTTAACTGTAAAACAAAGTACAGAGGATAACATCTACAGCGAAATTGAAGTCGTATCTATTAACCTAATAAACCAATAAATTATGAAAGCATTTAAAAACATAAAATTTGCCCTAATCGCACTTATCGCGTTTAGTTGTCAAAATACAGTTAAAGGACAAACTCCAGAGGTTGTTAAACAAGCATTTGAAGCTAAGTATCCAAACGAAAATAATCCAGATTGGGAGGTTGATGCTAACGGAAACTATGAAGCTCAATTTAAACAAAATGGCGAAAAATATAGAGCAGATTTTAGTCCTAGCGGAAATTGGATTGAAACCGAATCTAGTATTAAAAAAGACGACTTGCCTAAAGCTATCAGAGACATTATTAAAAACGAATATGGTAGTGAAGACATTACCGAAGTAGAGCATGTTGATAGTGCGTCAAAAGGCGAATTCTATGACGTAGAGTTTAAACAAAAAGGTAAAAATAAGGATGTCGAGTTTAGAGCAAACGGAACAATCATAAATTAGTATTGCCTATAGTTAATAAAGCCCAACTAACCATGTTGGGCTTTTGTAGTTTTATAACCAAATACCATCATGACAACCACAAAAACATTTAAACTTGCAAGTTTACCAAAACTGTTGTTTACCACAGCTAAGTCTTGGTATAAAAGCGAACCCTTCCAACGTAGCGCAATCGTTGCGTATTACGCCATTTTATCCTTACCAGCTTTAATTATAATCATATTAAATTTAGTTGGATCTGTTTGGGGACGTGATATTGTACAAGGTGAATTGTTAGATGAAATCGCTAAAGCCATAGGTCCTGACACTGCCGAAACTATTCGACTAATGATAGTTGGTCGTGGTAATGAAACCACATCGTTGTTTACAACAGTTGTTGGTATTGCAACCTTATTATATGGTGCAACAGGAGTGTTTTTTCAGCTTCAAGCTGCTTTTGACAAAATTTGGGATAATGAAGCGGATTATGCCAATGGGTTTATAGCAACCCTTATTAGTCGTCTTAAAAGCTTTGGGTTTATATTAATTATTGGTTTTTTACTGCTAACTAGTTTTTTACTAACCTCATTATTAAGTACGTTTAGCAATCAATTACAACGCTTTCTTCCGGATAATGTCGTGGAATACCTGTTTGCTTTTGACTTTATAATTTCTATTGGATTCATTTACGTATTATTTGCTGCTATGTTTAAGTTTTTACCATCTGCAACCATTTCTTGGAAGTCGGTTAGGGTAGGTGCATTGTTAACCACACTACTATTCTTATTAGGTAAATATCTTTTAGCTATATATTTTAATACCATGCAACCAGGATCCACCTATGGAGCAGCAGGTTCTATAATATTAATTATGCTTTGGGTGTCTTATACTAGCTTAATACTATTGTATGGTGCACATTTTACAAAAACCTATGCTAATACCTTTATTAAGGATTAATATTAGGTGCGTAATAGTGGACTAATGTGTCAATATTGTAAAGGACAACAATAATTGTGTAACAAGTAAAGCTACCTTTTTTCTGACCTTTGTGTAAAACAAATGCAAACCATTAATTAAAAATTAGTGTTTAAAACACATCACTATTTAATTAATATAAAAACATAAAAGCTGTGATTAAACCAAGAGAAAAAGCACCAGAATTACAAATCAAATTAGTAAACAATACAGCATGGAAATTAAGCGATCAGTCGCCAGAAAATTTCACGTTAGTATTATTTTATAGAGGTAAACATTGTCCTGTTTGTAAAAGTCAGTTAGAAGAACTTCAAAAAAAATTAGACAAGTTTACGGATCGTGGTGTTAATGTTATTGCCATTAGTTCGGATACAGAGGACGTCGCAAAAGCAACACATAAAGAATGGGACATTTCAAACATTCCGTTAGGCTACGATTTTTCAATTGACGAAGCTAGAAAATGGGGATTATTTATTTCTTCAGGAATTAAAGACGAACCAGAATTATTTACAGAACCTGGACTATTTTTAATAACTCCAGATCAAACCGTGTATTGGGAATCTATCCAATCCATGCCATTTGGAAGACCAAGTTTTAATGATGTTTTAGGTGGTATTGACTACATACTAAAAGCAGATTATCCTGCTAGAGGAGAAGCCTAAAACCTTAGGATTAAAAAAATAATCCTACAACACGATTAGCCTTTTATTAAAGGCATTTTAAAAGCACGCTTATTCATATTACAGTCCGACTTGGACATTGCTAAGCGTATCACTAACTTAAATATAAATTTACATGAGTAATACCACAGATAAAGGATTTAAAACGATTAATCCAGCAACAGAACAAACAATAAAACATTACGAATACATGACAGCAGACCAAGCTATTAAAGCTGTGGACAATTGTTATGAAGCTTTTTTAGATTGGAAACTAAAATCGTTAGAAGATCGTTCAACCATTATTAAAGCAGTTGGTAAAACGCTATTGGAGGTTAAAGATGAATATGCCGAATTAATGACTCAAGAAATGGGTAAATTAGTTAGCCAAAGTCATGACGAAATCGAGCTTTGTGCTGGAATTTGTGAATACACAGCAACTGAAGGTATCAAACAATTACAAGATGAAGTACGTACCATGGAAAATGGTGGAAAAGGAATCATCCAACAAGCACCTTTAGGCGTTATTTATGGTATTCAACCATGGAATTTTCCATTATATCAAGCCATTCGTTATGCGATAGTTAATCTTATGGCAGGAAACGGAGTGTTGTTAAAACACGCTAAAAACGTGACTGGTTCTGCACTAAAACTTAAAGACGTTTTTGAAAAAGCAGGATTACCAAAAAACCTATTTACAGTCTTAATTATAGATCACGAAACATCTGATAAAATTATCGAACATAAAGCAGTTAGAGGTGTAACGCTAACAGGAAGTTCTAAAGCTGGTGAGTACGTAGCACAAAAAGCAGCCAAAGCATTAAAAAAGACAGTCTTGGAGTTGGGTAGTAATGATGCCTATTTAGTATTAGACGATGCCGATATTGATTTAGCAGTACAAACAAGCATACAAGGACGTACGTATAACAACGGAGAAACTTGTGTAGCAGCAAAACGTTTTGTGGTGGTAGACAAGGTGTACGACCAGTTTAAAGACGCGTTTGTTAAAGGAATGAAAGACATTAATTTTGGCGATCCTATGGACAAAGACTCAAAATTAGGACCTATGGCTAGAAAAGATTTAAGAGACAAAATTCACCAACAAGTAGAAGACAGTGTTACTAATGGAGCAACCATTTTATGTGGTGGTACAATACCTGAGGTTACAGGATATTATTATCCTTCAACCGTTTTAGGTGACGTAAAACCAGGACAACCAGCATATAGTGACGAGCTATTTGGACCTGTTGCTTCACTAATTAAAGCAAAAGATAACGAAGATGCTATGCGCATAGCTAACGACAGTCGTTTTGGACTTGGAGGCGGAATTTTTAGTAAAGATGAAGACAAAGCCATCCAATTAGCAAAAGACCATTTTGATACTGGAATGATAAACATTAACTCTTACGGATTAGCACATCCAAACATGCCATTTGGAGGAATTAAAGACTCTGGTTATGGACGTGAACATGGTGGATTTGGTATCAGAGAGTTTGTAAATTCTAAATCTATAATGTTGAATAATAGCAAATAAATTATAATAGCGTTACAGCTATTGTATACTAAAGATCAAGTTGAAAAGCTTGGTCTTTTTTTTGGTTTAATGTGAAATTTTGGATAACATGAATCACTCACATTTAAAAATCAGAAGGAATTAGTTTAAAATTTAATTCAATCCTTTTTGTTTAAATCCCTATGTATTTTGTAGTTTTAATTTTTCTAAACAACTATAATTATTGTAGTTCTTATTGTATCATAATTATAGTCTTTTTTAGTGGTTTATAAGTAGAAAAAAATCTCTATATACTTCTATTTTAAGAGAAAAATTGAATTAAAATGAAAAACGAAAATCAAATAAAATGTCCTAATTGTGGGACTTCCATAGATGTTCAAGATATTTTATCGCATCAATTAGAAGAGGAAATAAAACAAAAGTATCAGTCGCAAATTGCTGCCGAGAAAAAACGATACGAGAGTCAGCAAGAGCAATTAAAACAAGAAAAATTAGATTTTGAACAAAAGAAAAAGCGCGAGAACGTGTTATTTCAAGAACGTTTAGAAAATCAGCTTAAAGAAGATAAAAAAGAAATTGAAGCAAAGCTAAAGCTTAAGTTAAAGGAAGAGCAATCTGACCAGTTTGCAGCTTTACAAAAGGAATTAAACGAAAAGTCTGAGCAGGTTAAAGAGTTAAACCGATCTAAAGCAGAAATTGAAAAGCTTAAAAGAGAAAAAGGCGAACTTAAAGAAGCTGCTGAGGCGGAAGCACAAAAAAAGCTGAACGAAATTCTAGTAGCTGAAAAAGAGAAGATTAAAAAATCTGAGGAAGACAAAAACGAATTGCGTTTTAAAGAAATGCAAAAGCAATTGGAAGACCAGAAAAAGCTAACCGAAGAAATGAAACGTAAGCAGGAGCAAGGCTCTATGCAACTGCAAGGTGAAGTGCAAGAGTTAGCAATAGAGGAGTGGTTAGCAGCTCAGTTTCCGTTAGATACTATCGAGGAAATTAAAAAAGGTGCCAGAGGTGGAGATTGTATCCAAATTGTACATACTAGAACAGAACAAAACTGTGGTACTATTTACTACGAGAGTAAACGTACAAAAGATTTTCAGCCTAGCTGGATAGAAAAATTTAAAGCAGACATTAGAGATCGAGGAGCCAATATTGGTGTATTAGTGACTGAGGTCATGCCATCAGATATGGACCGAATGGGTTTAAAGGATGGTATTTGGATTTGTAATTACGACGAGTTTAAAGGGTTGTGTGCTGTGTTAAGAGAAGGGATTTTACAAGTTAATAACGCCATTATCACACAAGAAAATAAAGGTGATAAAATGGATTTACTATATGATTACCTAACTAGTAACACCTTTAGAATGCAAATTGAAGCAATTGTGGAAGGTTTTACACAAATGAAGTCTGATTTAGAGAGTGAAAAACGATCGATGCAACGTATTTGGAAGCAAAGAGAGAAGCAAATCGAGAAAGTAGTGACCAATACCATAGATATGTATGGCTCTATTAAAGGTATTGCTGGAAATGCAATACAATCTGTAAAAGCTTTGGAATTGCCTGGTTTTGATGAAGATGACGATTAGTTATTTCGTTTTTTTACATAAATATTAATTTTTATTTCATTGAAAATCAAATAATAAATGAGAATTATAACTCATTATCTAATTAATGGCACTATACTTGCATAATATTAAGTATTAATAAATAAATTACATTACAATGAGTAGAGGTACAGTAAAGTTTTTCAACGACACAAAAGGATTTGGTTTTATTACTGAAGAAGGAGTAGACAAAGATCATTTTGTACACATTTCTGGATTAATCGATGAGATTAGAGAAGGTGATGAGGTTGAATTTGACTTACAAGAAGGAAACAAAGGATTAAACGCAGTTAACGTAAAAGTTATCTAAGATATATATTCAGTACAATTCAAGAAAAAGGTTGCCTAAAAAGGCAGCCTTTTTTTATGCGCTAAATTTAAGATCTATTTAAACAAAGGACTGAAAAGGTTAAGTTATCTAATAGATTTATTTTGGCATAAAATTACAAACAAAAAAAGGTTGTCCAAATGGACAACCTTTTTTATTAATATTTAAAGCGAAGCTTATTTTAAGCTTTCTAATAATTTTTCAGCAACTAACTCAGATGATGCTGGATTTTGTCCAGTAATTAAATTACCATCCTGAATAGCGTAAGCTGCCCAATCTTCTTTTTTAGAGTAGATTCCACCATTTTTACTTAGCATGTCTTCCACTAAAAATGGAACAACCTCTGTTAAACCAACAGCATCTTCTTCTGTATTTGTAAATCCTGTTACTTTTTTACCTTTTACTAATGGTTCTCCATCTGTTCCTTTTACATCTTTTAATGCAGCAGGAGCGTGGCATACAAATGCTACAGGCTTCTCTTGTGTGTTAAATTTTTCGATTAAAGCGATTGACGTTTTATCGTTTGCTAAATCCCATAATGGTCCATGACCTCCTGGATAAAATACAGCATCAAAATCGTCAGCATTCATGTCTGATAATTTATGTGTATTAGCAATTAATGCTTGTGTTGCTTCATCTTTGTTATAACGCTCAGTATCTTCAGTAGCAGCATCTGGTGAGTCACTACTTGGATCTATTGGAGCTGCACCTCCATTTGGAGTAGCAATAGTAATTTTAGCACCTTTGTCTACTAATGTGTAATATGGATTTGCGAATTCTTCAACCCAAAATCCTGTTTTTTTTCCTGTATCTCCTAATTTATCGTGAGATGTTAATACAAATAATACGTTCATAGTTTTTTCTTTTTTAGTTTCTGTTTTTACTTCTAAAACGCTTTTAGAAGCTGTTTTATCCTTACAGCTAGTTGCTGTAACAATGGTTAGCGTTAAGGCTAATGTTTTTATTAAATTCATTTTAATATTACTGAGTATATTTAATAATAATAATAATATCAGTTTGAGTGCAGTTAAAAACCTTAGAATTTTTGCTGTTATAGCACTTTAACTACACCCAAAAATGATAGTATGTTTAATATGCCATTTTTACAATTTTTTCTGCATCTTCAGGCATTAAAGCTTGACGCTCGCCTAATTTCCAACCTCTAGCTTTAAAACGTTTAGCAACTTCTTCAGCAGTACCTTCATAGTCTTTAGTATAGTCAGATAATTTAGTATCAATACCTAACTGATGGAAAAATGCTTCGGTTTTAGCAATAGCTTCATAGGCTTTATCGTCTGTACTACCTTCAGTAATATTCCAAACACGTTCTCCATATTGTGCTAATTTTTCTTTTTTAGCTTCAAAATTATATTTGTAATGACTTGGAGTAATTACAGCTAACGTACGTGCATGATCAATTCCGAATAAAGCTGTTAACTCGTGACCCATCATGTGGATTGCCCAATCTCCTGGTACTCCTTTTTGTATAAGTCCGTTTAATGCCATAGTACAACTCCACATAAAGTTAGATGCTGCTTGGTAATTTGTAGGATCTTTTAGTACTGTTGGAGCAACCTCTACTAAAGTTTGTAATATACTTTCTGCAAAACGATCTTGTAATAACGCTCCAATTGGATACGTCATATACTGTTCTAAAACGTGTGTGAAAGCATCTGTTAAACCATTTGCTAATTGACGTTCTGGAATAGACGTTATTACTTGTGGATCTAATATTGAAAACACTGGAAATAAACCAGGTCCTCCCATTGCTAATTTTTCTTTAGTTTCTTCACGTGTAATTACTGCTCCAGAATTCATTTCGGATCCTGTTGCTGGTAAGGTTAACACAGTTCCAAATGGCATTCCTTTTTCAGTTCTGATATTTTTAGTTAAAATATCCCAAGGTGTATCACCATCGTAAACAGCAGCTGCAGATAAAAATTTAGTTCCGTCAATTACAGATCCACCACCAACTGCTAGTAAATACGTAATGTCTTGATCTTTAATAACTTTTAAAGCGTCCATTAATGTTGCGTATTCTGGATTTGCAGGAATACCTCCAAACTCAGTAACATTAACGTCTGCTAAAGCAGTTTTTACTTGATCGTAAATTCCGTTTTTCTTAATACTTCCTCCACCATAAAGTAATAATACTTTTGCGTCTGAAGGAATTTCATTTTTTAATTGTTCTATCGTATCCTTTCCAAAAATAATTTTGGTTGGGTTTTTAAATTCAAAATTGTTCATCTTCTTTTTCTTTTGGTTATTATATTTTTACTATCATTTTTCCTTTGTTTTTACCTTCGAATAAATCGATAAAAGCTTGAGGAATATTATCAAAACCATCAACGATAGTTTCGGTATAGGTTAATTTTTCTTCACCTAACCAACCTGATAATTTTTGGATGGCTTCTGGGAATTTTTCGGCATAATTAGACACAATGAAACCTTGCATTAAGGCACTGTTTTTTACTAAAAATGGCTGTACGCTTAAGCTAGTAGGTAATTCGGTTTCATTGTAAACCGAAATGGCACCACAAATTATAATTCTTGCAAATTGATTTATACTGAATAAAACCGCATCCGAAATTGGTCCTCCAACATTATCAAAATACACATCCACTCCGTTTGGTGCAGCTTCAGCAATTGCAGATTTCATGTCTTTTGTGGTGTTGTAATTGATACCTTCATCAAAACCGAATTTACTTTTTAGCATTTCGATTTTTTCATCTGTACCAGCAATTCCAATAACGCGTAAGCCTAATATTTTTGCTATTTGTCCAACAACACTACCAACAGCACCTGCAGCTCCTGAGACTACTATGGTTTCGCCTGCTTTAGGCTTTCCTATTTCGGTTAATCCTAAATAAGCAGTTAAACCTGTCATACCTAAAATACCTAAATAGGTACTTAAAGGAGCTTTTTCAGGATCTACTTTATTTAAACCTTCACCATTAGACACTTGTTGTGTTGACCAATTTAGCATGCCAGAAACGTAATCTCCAACTTGGAATTTTTTGTTTTTAGAATCTAAAACTTTAGCCACAACACCAGAGTGTACAGGCTCGTTTAATTTGAAAGGTGGAACGTAAGATTTTGCATCATTCATTCGTCCTCTTAAATAAGGATCTACCGAAACATAAGCTGCTTCTAATAAAATCTCTCCATCAGCTATGGTTAACGATTTATCGTCTTGGACAAATTCAAAATTAGAAAGTGTAGGTTGTCCCTCAGGTCTGCTTTTTAATACTATCGTTTTCATATTCAATTTCATTTAAGTTTTATATTATTCAATAACGGTTACAATCTCATCCATAGGTCGTCTAACCTTAACCAGATTTACTAACCAATCTTCCTCTTCTTTTCTGTAACCAATTGGTAATAAAACAGCACTACGTAATCCTTTTTCGCGTAAGCCTAAAATTTTGTCTACAGCATCTGGCTCAAAACCTTCTAAAGGCGTTGCGTCCACACCTTCAAAAGCTGCAGCAGTTAACGCTTCAGTAAATGCAATGTAAGCTTGTTTTGATGCGTGAATAAAGTTTTCTTCTGGATCTTTTTGAGGATACATACCTAATAACATTTGTCGGTAATTTTCCCAACCTTCGTTTTTAAAACCACGAATATCATTGGTTAAATCAAACATATAATTAATACGCTCTGGTGTATAATGGTCCCAAGCAGCAAATACTAAAAGGTGAGAACAGTCTGTAATTACAGATTGATTCCAAGCAATTGGTCTAATTTGCTCTTTAATATCTTGGTTTTTTACCACAAATATTTCAAAAGGTTGTAATCCTGAAGACGTGGGAGCCAAGCGTGCAGCCTCTAAAATACGTTCTATTTTATCTTCTGCTACTTTTTCGCCATTCATGGCTTTAGCTGCGTATCTCCAATTTAATTTATCTAATAATTCCATATATTCAATGTTTGTTTTAGTTGTTTTTAGTAATGCGTTGTATTGCATCTGATGCTATAATAGTATTAGCATGATTGGTGCTATTAGCTAGGTTTAACATGGCTTGAGCAATAGTTTCTGGTTCAATAATTTTATATTTTTTTAAGGAACCTATAAATAGCGGTTTTAATGCTTCAAAAATTGAGATTCCTATTTTTTCAAGCGTACGTCTTTCTTCTCGTTGGCCTCCAATTAATGAAGGTCTTAAAATAAAGGTTCGGTTGATGTCTTGATTTAGGACATCTTGCTCCATTTCGCCTTTAATTTTATTATAAAATATGTTACTTTTTGCATTGGCTCCCATTGCAGATATAACTACAAATGTATCTATACCATTAGCTTTAGCAAGCTTTGCAGCAGCAACCGGAATCCCGTAATCTATTTTTTTGTAAAGTGATTTATCTGGTGTTTTACTTTTAGTTGTACCAATGCAACAAAACACTTGATGTGCAGTAAAATCGTCTTTAAAATCTTCTAGTTTTAATAAATCTCCAATGTATTGAGTTACCTTACTAGGTAATCCTTTTATTTTAGATCGTGAAAACAATTTTATGCTGGAGTAGTCTTTGTCTTCAATTAATTTTTGAAGTAAAATACCTCCAGTTAAACCTGTTGCACCTAATATAATTGCTGTTTTTTTCATTTTAATTACAAACTTTTATGCTGCTCCAAGCAGATTGATAGGCTTCTTCTAAATGGGCTTTATCTAATTGAAAAACACCACGTTTTTGGGTAATCATTAAAAACGATAATGGATTTATAGCATAGGCGTACAGTAAATAATCAGATAAAGGTTTAATAATACCTTCTTGTCTTCCGCGTTCCCAAAGGTCCAGCAGTGGTTGTAAGTGTTTTATACCTTCTTGTCTGCTTATCTCGTCAATCATTGGAGTGTTATCACATTGTGCTAAAAACATTGCGTTTTCACTTTCTTTTAATTTAAAGTCTGCAATACGGTTCCAAATTAGTTTAAAGCCAGCTTCAATAGGCATATCTTCTTTATAAGTCTCAAAAGCATATTTTGTGTAGTCTGCTTTAACTTCGACGTAAGTCTTATTTACTAAATCTTGTTTATTTTCAAAATACAAATAGATTGTAGCAGGTGAGACATTAGCCATTTTTGCTATTTTACTCATTGGTGTCGCATGAAAACCATTGTTGTTAACCAACTCGATTGTCGCCTTTACCAATGCGTTACGTTTATCTATACTTTTTTGAAGTTTTGCCATTTCTGTTTAAATTCTTGTGCAAAGATATGCAAAAATGAATGTTCATTCTTTTTTTAACAAAGATTTAATTTATGATGATTTAAGTATAAAACCAAAAGATCAAATCATAGTAACACTAGCGTAAACGTAAAGGCTTAAAGCTAATATAAATGATTGTGTAAATGAATAACAACGCTAAATACCAGGTGTTTGCAACTAAATCTAGATAATCAATTTTACCATTTGCAAAACTAAGTATCATTAAGACTTGTGCGCCATAAGGCAAGATTCCTTGAATAATACAAGCAAAAATATCTAAAATAGAAGCAGTTTTTTTGTTGTCCAAATGATATTGATCGTTGATTGTTTTTGCGATTGGACCAGCTATTATAATAGAAACTGTATTATTAGCAATTGCCATATTAATTGTACCAACCAATGCAGCAATACCTAGTTGTGCAGAACGTTTACTTTGAATTAAAGTTTTAATTTTACTAAGAATATAGTTTATCCCTCCATTTTTGTCCACTAAAGCAGCTAATCCACCTGTTAATAGAGATAACAAAAAGATTTCAGTCATACTGGTAAAACCGTTGTATGCGATTTTAGTAGACTCTATTAATGTGAAATCTCCATAAATAATTCCTAATAGTCCACCAGCAATAACGCCTAATAGCAACGTTACAAATACATTTATACCAATAATAGAAAGTAGGATAACCAATAGATAAGGCGTGATTTTTATAATGGAGTAGGTGTAGGTAATAGCATCTGTCGGTACAGCTTTTAATCCAAAACCTTGTATAATTAAAATACCTATAGTGATTAAAGCTGCAGGCAAAGCGATTTTAATATTTTGCTTAAACTTGTCACTCATTTTACAACCTAATGACTGTGTTGCTGCAATAGTTGTGTCTGATATTACCGAAAGATTATCTCCAAACATACTACCACCAAGTAATGCACCACATAATATCCCTAAATCTACATTGCTTTTATCTGCAAAACCAATCACAATTGGAGCTAATGCAACTATTGCACCAACAGATGTACCTGTAGATACAGATAAAAAACCTGCTATTATAAACACGCCAAAATAGATGTATTGTATAGCAATATAATCCAATCCAAGATTTACAATAGCGTCTACACTTCCAGTAGCTTTAGTTATAGTTGCAAATGCACCAGCCAATAAATAGATTAGGCACATGGTTAATATTTTATCATCACCACAACCTTTAAGCAGCGTATTTATTTTAGAGGTTATGGATTGTTTAAACATTAAAAATGCCACAATTATACCTACTATAACAGCAATTGGAGCTGGTAATGCGTAAAAATCGTTTTGATAAATTCCAACACCTAAAAACGTAAATACAAATACGAATAATGGTATTAATGCTGAAAATTTTGGAGTAATTGATTTTGACTTTGCCATGTTTCCTTTTCATTTTTAAAAGGAAATAGCAGCAAATAAAAGACATATGATTTAACATTTGTTCCAAATACTTGGCTTATCTATTTAGCACCTTGCTTGTTATTGCAGGTTGCTATCTCCTTTTATTGAGATTCTTGATAATTTATTTAAGTCGGCAAATGTATAGCATAAAGCTATACCAAAATATTAAAATACGTTAAAATTTATAAAAATATAAGAGATAAATTATGTTGAAAACCTGATTAAAAACTACTGTTTTCACAAGTTCGATTATATTAAGTGATTAGTTAAGTAGGATTGTGTAATAGTTTTAAAAACAGTTGTTTATAATTAAAAATATTTACTAGAAATATCATTGTCTTTGACAACTTTAGTTTTTAAAATAAATGTCATAAAAAGATAAAGCGACAAGTAATGACAAAACAATATTAATAAGGTGAAAATTTCGTTATAAAGAAAATATTCATTGATTGGAGATAAGCCAAGGTTGAAAATTGTGGCTACACCTGAGGCTAACAAAATTGTACCAGTAGGGTAATTATCACTAATATAAATCATAGCAAAAGTGATCGCATAAATAAATAAGCACAACGCACAAATAAACATGAATATTATGTTGTAATTCGGGATTTGATCAATCAATAAATCTACCACTGCATAAATTACATATCCAACTAAAAAAACGCCAAGTATAACAGATAATGACAGATAAGATTTTAATTTACTTTTTATTAAATACTTTTTTAAAATCAAGGTAAAAAGTATAAGGTATCCTGAAGTTAATAAGCTAATGGTATTAAAATATTTATTAAAAGCGTAAAAACTAATTATATTTAAAACCAGAAAAGCCAGTAAAGCTAGTAAAAATTTAGGATCGGCTTTCTTTTTAGTAACACTTACATATTTACAAATTAAAATTAGAATAACTATAGGAGAGATATAAATCAAATCTTTTTTAGATGTAAGTGAGACACTCATAATCAATACTGCTATTACAGCAATAAAAAAAGGATGTCAAAAAAAGAAGGTTTAATTTTAAACATTACAAAATGTAATAGATTACATTCAAATATAATTAAATGATTATCAACATATACCTGTTTTGTTAATTTATAATCAGTCTAAAACTAAATAAATTTAAAGTTTAATATTTATTTTAGATAAAATTTGATTTAAACAGCTTTAATTTGGCGTCTTATTCTTTTATAATTTATAAGAAGAACTTATGATGATAAACAAAATGATTGGTATAGTTGGTGGTGTAGGTAGTTACGCTGGTATTGACTTAATTAAAAAGGTATACGATTTAACCGAAGCGACTTCAGATCAAGATCATTTACCAGTGTCAATGCTCTCTGTGCCTCATAAAATTATTGACAGAACTAAATATCTTTTAGGCGAAACTGAAATAAATCCTGGTATTGCTATAGCAGAAATTATTGCGTCTTTAATCGCTAGTGGATCGTCTATTATTGCTATTCCGTGCAATACAGCACACGCTAAACCAATTTTAAGTTTAATTGAAAAAAGTATACCAGAATCTTGTGTTTTAGTTAATTTAATAGAAGAAGTTGGGCTTCATATTTCTACAAAGCATCCAGAAATTACCAAAGTTGGTGTTTTAGGAACTACAGGAACTATTTTAGCAAAAGTCTATCCTGAAGTTCTAGCAAAATACAATATTGAAGTCATTCAACCTTCCGAAGATATTCAGGATTTATTTGTGCATCCTTCAATTTATGATACATCTTACGGAATTAAAGCATTTTCAAATCCGGTAAACGAAAAAGCAAAAGAAAACCTAAGTATGGCAGCAACTTATTTATCTAGAAAAGGCGCACAAGCTGTAATTTTAGGATGTACTGAAATTCCGCTTGCTATTCAATATCAAAAAATTGAAGACAGCTTAATTATTGATGCAACAACCGTTTTGGCTGCTGCTTTAATACGCGAATCTAAAAAAATGGAATTAATAGCTTAACTACTCGTTAGGCTCTAATAGTTGGCGCGCAACTACCGCGTTTTAACAACATATACTCACCATTATTTTTAAACTCACGTATAGAAGTACCTGCGTAACGCTTAAACGTTTTAGATAAGTGGCTAACATCTGTAAAACCAAGCTCGTCTGCAATTTGTGTTAATGTGAAATCTGAATTTAACAAGCGTATTTCAACTAATTTCAGCTTCGCTTTAATAATATATTCTCTTAAAGACATATTTACTTGTTTCTTAAAATATTCACTTACGTAAGTAGAAGACATCATAAAAACATCGGCTAAATTTTCAACTTTAAGCAATTCAGTTTTATCAATGTTTTCATTAATATAAGTTAGCATTTTTGTAATCCTATCATCCGAATTATTTTTAGGAACTTCAAAATAACTTCCTTTTTTTATATTTCGTATTAACAACTCTAAAACACTTGTCATTAAACTAGTTACTAGGTTAACAGATTCTTCACCATAATTTCTAGATTCTTGTAAAATCATAGTTACTAGGCTGTTTAAATGGTTCCTGTCCATTTCATTTTTAATAATATCTCCTGGTAATTGGTTGTAATTAGAGAGTATGTAAGCAGCTTCTTTAAACCATTCGTTTCTATCAATAGTAATTCTGTTTACATTTTTAAAAAACGAATCTGTAAATTTTAAAAACACAAAACGTGTCGGTTTTTCAATAGTAAAAGAATGGCATTTTAATGGTGGTAACAAAAACATGCTGTTTTTTGTATAGTTGTAATCGTTGTAATTAATACACTGCGTACCTTCGCCATCTTTAATTAAAACCAATTCAAAAAAGTTGTTTTTAACAGGACGTTGTTTCCATTCTGTTAATTCTATTTCTTGTATTTCAAAAGGTTTATAGGCTTCTAATACTTGCATAATGATATGTTTTATGGATAATCAAGTACAAATCTAGAGAATTATTGATTTAAAAACTATTAATTCACTATTCAAACCTTTTTAGATACATAATTTTCCTTTTTATCTACCTTAAAACCTTGAATTTCTAGAATCGATTTCACCTAGAAATGTCTATTTTTACAAAAAAATATCCATTTGTTTTTAAAATACATTCAAAAACATTCTATTTTATCTATTTCTGTAGGTATCATTTTTATTTGCACTTTAATTGTGTTTTTTGCTACAGAAGCAAGTTATCATGCAATTGAAACCGCTTCATTATGGGTTAGAAATTATTTTGGATATTTCTATTTATACTTAGGTTTTGGTTGTGTTTTAGCATTGTTATTGGTTGCTTTTTCTAAATACGGAAAAATAAAACTAGGTAAACCAAACACCAAACCAGAATACTCGCTTTGGTCTTGGATTGCCATGTTATACAGTGCAGGAATGGGATCTGGTATTTTGTTACGAGCAGTGCAAGAGCCTGTTTTTATGCAACAAAACCCACCTTTTAAATCCAATTTACCTAATGAAACGCTTGCGCTAGAATTTACATTCTATCAATGGGGAATTACAGCTTGGGCATTTTACGGACTATTTGCAGTTATTGTTGGTTATGCTTTGCATGTTAAAAAAAGAAAGTCAGAATTAGTGCCACCATCGAAGATCGTATTAAAAATAAACCCTTAAAAGCAAGTGTAGATATTATAACGATTATCACCACAATTTTTGGATTAATAGCAGCAATTGGCTTAGGAACCACACAAATTAATGGCGGATTAAATCATGTTTTTAATGCTAATTTTGGGATAACTACAACCATAATTCTCTGTGTTTTAATCGCAACAATTGCCTGTTATTCTGCTTGGCAAGGTGTAAATAAAGGGATTAAAATATTTTCAAAATTAAATATTATTGTCACTTTGGTTATTCTGTTTTTCATCTTTTTTACTAGTGATGTTAAAGGTATTTTGGTTTCCTTTTTTACAGTAACATACCATTATATTATTGACTTTGTACCAATTAGTTTGGCGCTTGGAGATTACAATCCTGGTTTAGAGTTTTTAACCGGTTGGACCTTTTATTATTGGGCATTTTGGTTAGCTTGGGCACCTTTTACAGGCATTTTTATTGCACGTATTTCTAAAGGAAGAACTATTAGGCAATTGTTATTAGGTGTTTTAATTATTCCGTCTATCGGAACCTTCTTTTGGTTTTCTGTTTTTGGCGCTTCAGCATTCAATTTAATTGAAACTTGGGGAACATATAATAACGAATTCGGGAATGTATTCTCATCTATTTTTGTGTTTTTCGAGCAGTATCCATTTGCTACATTTTTAAACATCACTTCTATATTTTTATTAATTAGTTTTTTAATCACTTCGGTCGATTCTGCTGTATTTGTGTTGAGTATGTTTACAGATAAAGGCTCTAAAAATCCAAGTAAAACACATCGTGTTATTTGGTCTGTTTTCATTTTATTAGCAACCATTGCTTTAATCCTTTTAGGAAACATTAAAGCCAATGTCAATGTTCTAGAGGCTGTGCAGCGTTTATTAATTATAACGTCCTTACCGTTTTCATTTTTTATCATTATTATGTTTGGCTTTTTTATACAGGATTTAAGGAAAAAACGACTAAAAGCTAATAATTTAGAATAAGATTATTATGGATTTATTCAATCAAACAAATTTATTTTCTACAGAAGAAGTCCATAAAAGAGTATACGATTTACCTGGAGCAGATGTTATTTTATTCGAAAATTTCTTCAGTATAGAAGAAAGCAATACGTTATATAAAAATTTACTGAAAAACACACCTTGGCAACAAGAACAGATTACGATTCACGGTAAATTGGTAGATTATCCAAGGCTTACCGCTTGGTATGGTGATATTAGTAAAGACATTAAGTACACCAACACCAAAAGTAAAATGCACTTATGGAATGACGATTTGTTATTCATAAAAAACCGAATTGAAAAAGAAGTCGACATCAAATTTACACGTTGTTTGCTTAATTATTATCGTGACGGAAAAGACAGTGTAGATTGGCATCAAGATTATAAAGGAGCCCAACGTAAAAATACTGTTATTGCTTCTGTCACTTTTGGTGCAACAAGACCTTTTCAGCTAAAACACGTCTCTCGTAAGGATTTAAAACGTGTAGATATTCCTTTGGCAAATGGCAGTTTACTATTAATGCAAGGCGCTACACAAGAAAATTGGAAACATAAAATTCCAAAAACAGCAAAACAAATATCACCTAGGATAAATCTTACATTCAGGTGGATTGTTTAAAATTTTTAAACATTGTATTAATAAAGGTTTAACATTTACTTAATGTACGTTTAAGCGTAAAAAAACCTTGTTTATTACCCGTTTTATGAAAATTTTAAGAAAAAACCCTTAAAAAACCTCTTTTTGTAC
The DNA here is from genome assembly GCF_055808135.1 of Olleya sp. KJ81-1. Classification (NCBI taxonomy): domain Bacteria; kingdom Pseudomonadati; phylum Bacteroidota; class Flavobacteriia; order Flavobacteriales; family Flavobacteriaceae; genus Olleya; species Olleya sp. KJ81-1. The sequence goes on from NZ_CM147854.1 coordinate 853,160, forward strand.
CTGTATTACCTTTTTTTGTACACTAAAAAAAGAAGTATGTGTATATACCTTTGCAGAGTAATTATTAATCAACTCATAAAAACACATACAAATGAATTTAAAAGAAATTTTAAACTGGAGATACACAACTAAGGAGTACGATGCAACCAAAAAGATATCTGATGCAGATATGGCTGAAATCAAAAACCTACTAAGAATGAGTCCTTCAAGCGTCAACTTACAACCTTGGCACTTTATAGTTGCTGAAACGACAGAAGGTAAAGCGCGTGTTGCAAAAGGAACACAAGGCTTTTTCAGTTTTAACGAACCTAAAGTAACTAATGCTTCAGCTGTAGTTTTATTTTGTTCAAAAATTGATGCAGATGATGAGTATTACCAACATATTGCAGATAGGGAAGATAAGGATGGTAGATTCCCTAATGAAGATATCAAAAATGGTTTTCTAGGTGCTGTCAAAACTTTTGCAGGTATTCACAAGTATGATTTAAAAGACCTACAACATTGGATGGAAAAACAGGTGTATTTAAATATTGGTAGTTTTTTATTAGGTGTTGCTAGTTTAGGAATTGATGCGACACCAATGGAAGGAATCGATGTAAAAGCGTTAGATGAAGAATTCGGATTAAGAGAAAAAGGATATACATCATTAGTCGCTGTGTCTTTAGGATATCATGCAGAATCTGATTTCAATGCTACGGATAAAACACCAAAATCTAGATTACCAGAAAGCGAAACTTTCACAATAATATAATTTCAAATTTTTTGTCAGATGAAAGCAATAGGATATAAAGAGAATTTACCAATAGATAATGTAAATTCTTTACAAGACATAGCATTAGAAACACCAAAAGCTACAGGAAGAGATATTCTTGTTGAAATTAAAGCGATTTCTGTAAATCCAGCAGATTATAAAGTACGTGCCAATATGCCTGTAGAAGGTGATGATTGGAAAGTAATTGGTTGGGATGCTACTGGAGTTGTAAAGGAAGTTGGTGAAGATGTTACTTTGTTTAATGTTGGAGATGAAGTTTGGTATGCAGGAGATTTTACACGTCAAGGGAGTTATGCAGAATTTCAAGTTGTAGATGAGCGTATTGTTGGCAAAAAACCTTCAAGCTTGTCCTATGCTGAAGCTGCTGCTTTACCATTAACCACACTTACAGCATACGAAATGTTGTTTGATAGATTGCAAGTGTCTAAAGACGATGCCAACAAATCTATTTTAGTAATTGGTGCTGCTGGTGGAGTTGGTTCTATCTTAGTACAATTAGCTAAAAAGCTGACAAAATTAAACATTATTGGTACGGCTTCTCGTGAAGAAACGACGTCTTGGTTAAAAGAATTGGGTGCAGATACTGTAATCAATCACAGAAATAAGTTGAGCGAAGAGTTTGAGAAATACAACCTTCCTGCACCAGAATATGTTGTTAGTTTAAATGCTACAGAGCATCATGTAGATGAAATTGTAAAGCTGATTAAACCACAAGGTAAATTTGGATTTATTGACGATCCAAAATCGTTAAACGTGATGCCTTTCAAAGGTAAAGCAGTTTCTACGCATATTGAGTTAATGTTTACACGTGCTATGTTTCAAACGGAGGACATGATTGAGCAACACAATATCTTAAACAAAGCTTCCCAATTAATTGATAACGGAACCATTAAAACAACCCTAGGTGAAAACTTCGGAACAATCAATGCTGAAAACCTTAGAAAAGCACACGCTTTTTTAGAAACAGGAAAAGCTAAAGGTAAAATTGTTTTAGAAGGATTCTAGGCTCTATGAGTCAAATAACAATGTTACGTCACTTCGAGTGAATTTTGAGGTACGAGAAATTTGTATCGAGAAGCCTAATAGATAAAAATGGTTCTCGATACAAAATTCTGAAAATAGAATTTCACTCGAACTGACAAACTAACTATCAATAAATAACAATGTCACTTCGAGTGTTTTTATTGAAATAGAATGGAAATAAAAATGTATCGAGAACTTAGGTACACGCTTGCTTTTCGAGACTAATGACTTTAAAAAAATCTTTTGAACTGACGTATTTAATAAATATAAAAATGAAAAACACACTAGCAGCACTAGCTGTAACTGCAATATTTGCCAGTAATACTGCAAATGCACAAGTAAATACAATAGATTCTGTAGCCACTTCAAAAGTGCAACATTTCAATTTTGACGATATGGCATCGGAAACCATAGGGAAAGGCATAAAACGCAAATGGTTTCACGGAGAAAAAGGACAAATGACGATTTTCAATTTAGAAAAAGACGCACATATTCCTTGGCACAAACACCCAAACGAGCAAATTACTTATATTATGTCTGGTAAGGTTAAAATAAAAACCATTATTGACGGAAAAGAAACATTTGTAGAAGTTGGAGCAGGAGAAGTGATTGTTTTTCCTGAAAATGTACCTCACGAATTTTGGGCTTTAGAAGAAACTGTAGATTTAGATGTGCACGTTCCTGTGCGTGAAGATTGGTTATCTAAAGAGCTACCAGATTATTTAAAAAAGACAGAAAAACAAGATTAGCGCGTCACTTCGAGTGAATTTTGAGTTATTGAAAATCAAAATATATTTTGATTGAAGATATAAGAAATTTGTATCGAGAAGTCATAAAATCAAAAATTCTCGATACAAAATTCTGAAAAAGAATTTCACTCGAACTGACATCATTAATTTAAACATAGAACAAAATGAAAAAAAATATCTTACTCGCATTAGCATTAGTCACTGGAATTTTTGCAAACGCGCAGACACCAACAACAGACGATATTAAATCTGTCAACGAAGTAGTAACCGCAGACAATGTGGAATGGGGTTGGTTAAATCCGCTACGAGGCGATAAAAGTCCAGCTGCCGGAAAACTTTGGGGAGATCGTACCAAAAACGAACCTGCGGGTTTTTTAGTGAAATTCAACAAAGGATTTTCTTCGCCACCACACATTCACAACATTACCTATCGTGGAGTAGTAATTCACGGTTTATTACATAATGATGATGAACAAGCCGAAAAACAATGGTTGCCAGCAGGATCCTATTGGCAACAACCAGCAGGTGAAGCACATATAACTGCTGCAGATGATCAGGAAAATATGGCGTTTTTAGATATTCAAGAAGGACCGTATTTGGTACAACCAACTTCAGAAGCTTTTGATAATGGAGAGCGTCCAGTAAATGTAGATAAATCGAATATGGTTTGGTTAAATGCCAACGATATAGAATGGGTAGCTTCAAAAAGTAATGTAGAAACTGCTTTTTTATGGGGAAGTCACGAAAAGAATCAACTGCGTGCAACGCTTTTAAGATTACCAGCAGGTTTTAAAGGAAAAATTAAAAATTTGAGTCCAAATTTTAGAGCTGTTGTTATTTCTGGAGGATTAACACACCAGTTTTCTAAAAAAGGAGATAAAAATGAATTAGCGCCTGGATCTTATTTTGGAGTCGAAGAAGATTCTAAATCTATTATTACTACAGATCAAGAAACTGTGATTTACATTCGTAGTAACGGAGATTTTAAAGTCAAGTAATTATGAAAAGGATAAGTTTACTACTTAGCTTAATCACTTCGGTTATGGCAATACAAGCACAAAATACGTTAACGGAAGTAGAAACGTATACAACCGTAGACCAAGCAGTAGGTAATATTGCTTTCACCAATGATGGCGATTTAGTGTACAGTCATCATCCATTTTTTGGACCAGAAATTAGAGTAGTAAAGTTTGATAAAAAGACAAATATAACTAGACCTTTCCCTAATTTGCAATGGAACACACCTAGAGATACCGACGATAATTACTTGAGTAATGTTTTAGGAATTCGTAATGATGAAAATGGTGTAATCTGGATGATAGATATGGCGCAGCGTAATAACGTAACGCCTAAAATTGTAGGTTGGAATACAAAAACCGACAAATTAGAGCGCATATATTACTTACCAGAATCTAGTGTGCCAGCCATTGCGCAACCTAATGATATGGTGGTAGATACCAAGAATGGTTATTTTATTATTGCAGATGAAGGTATTGGTAATGGTGGTGATGGGAGCAAAGCAGCTTTTATTATCGTAGATATGAAAACCGGTAAAACGCGTCGTGTTTTAGAAGGCACAAGATCTACACTACCAGAAAACACACCAACAATAATTGATGGTAAGCATTTGGCAGTAAACGGTAAGGATTTATTGGTTGGTAATGACGGAATTACAGCAGATAAAGATTTTGAATACATTTATTACGGACCGTTAAACGGACCAAAAATCTATAGAATTAAAACATTGGATTTAGTAAATGAAGATTTCACAGATGCTGATTTAGATAGCAAAATTGAAACCTACTCAGACAAACCAAACAATGGCGGAATGTCTATCGATAAAGAAGGTAACTTATATTTAACTGCTTTAGAAACCAAAAGTGTTGCTGTAGTTTTAGCCAAAGACCGTAGTGTAAAAACAATGGTACAAGATAAAAATATGGTATGGCCAGACGGTGTAAGTTACAACCATGTTGATGGCTATATGTACGTTTCTGCAGCGCAAGTAAACAGAGGAGCTCCTTTTAATGATGGTAAAGATTTATCTACAAAACCTTTTTATATTTTTAGGTTTAAACCAATTGCTGAAGGTGTTTCATTTAGATAATAAATATATTAATAATTGAATCCCTAATTATTGATTAATAGCAGGAAAAAGCCACGATAAACTGTGGCTTTTTCTATTTTAAATAAGTTGTAACTTTATAATAAAAATATTATGGCCAGAACGATTATCGAAAACATTGTGATTGCGAAATATCAGGAACAAACTTTTTTTGAGTTTTGTAAATACACAACCATTCGTTTTTTTGAAATTGTTTATTTTGAAAAAGGATCAGGAACCATAAAAATTAATGGTAAAACGGTAAATTATTCAGCCAATAGCATTTTTGTATTTATTCCTGATGATATTTATATTGTTAATCCCGAAACAGCAACAACAACTGTAGCTATTAAGTTTTTAAAGAGTTTTTTCAGAAATACGACTTCACAAAACGAAACACTTCCTGTGAACGATTGGTTTCGTAAAATAGAAGAAATCTTAAATAGTGAAAGTCACGAACTTCGTGAAATGCAGTTTGAAACCGAAGCAGATCGTTCGCATCTAGTCGCTTTAGTAAATATGGTGGCTACCGAATATTTAAACAAACACTCTTTCGATATTTTTATTATTCAGAATTCATTGTCCGTTATTTTACATTTAATTGCACGAAATATTCAGTTTATCAATGGATCAGATTCTGTAAAAGAAATAAAATCTTCTAAAATTCAACAAATCATCAATTATATCCATTCTAATATCTATAATTCTGACTTACTATCTACTAAAAGTTTGGCAGAAGAATTTCATATGGCAGATAATTACATCAGTGAATACTTTAAAAAACATACAGATGTTTCTTTAAAAAAGTACATCATCAATTATAAATTAAAGCTTGTTGAAACTAGATTAAAATATACCGATTTGCAATATTCTGAAATCGCATCAGAACTTGGTTTTACAGATTCTAGCCATTTAAACAAAACCTTTCAAAGCTATAAAGGCACAGGTTTAAGTGCTTTTAGGGCAAGTTTAGTATAATTTCATACAGAAACCTTATTTTTTACTAATACCGCTTCGTTTTCTACCAAATAAAACCTTGATCTCTATTTTAAATTTGCAGTGTAATTAATACACACACAAAACAATTTAAAATAAGATATTATGGACTACAAGAACTTTCAAACATTTACAGCAAAACAAAACGGAGGAATTTTAACAGTTGACATTAACTTCGGACCAGTAAACGTACAGGGACAAGAAATGTTAGCCGATTTAAGCAGCTTATGTTTACGATTAGAGCGTGATAGAAGCGTAAAAGTTGTAGTTTTTGAATCGTCTAATCCAGGATATTGGGTATGTCATTATGATACCGATTTATTAAAAGATTTATCTACAGAAGCAGTTCCAAGAAACGAAATTCAGTTATTAGACTTACAAGCTATATTAGAAAGATTAAGCAATGTACCCCAAGCAACCATAGCAAAAATTGAAGGTTTTGCAAGAGGTGGTGGACACGAAATGGCATTAGCCTTAGATATGCGTTTTGCAGCTAGAGGAAAAGCGAAGTTTATGCAAATGGAAGTAGGTATGGGCATTTTACCTTGTGGTGGTGGAGCTTCTCGTATGGCAAGACAAGCAGGTTTAGGAAAAGCACTAGAAATTATTTTAGGTGCAAGAGATTGGGATGCAGATGAAGCTGAAAAATTCGGTACCATAAACAAAGCTTTAGATGCTGATGAAATTGGTGCTTATGTAGATGCTTTAGCACAACGTATTTCTCAATTTCCAGCAGATTCTATTGCAGCTTCTAAACGTGCAGTATACGCATCTATAGATTTACCAATTAAAGAAGCTTTAAAAGAAGAAGCGTATCAATTATTTCAAGCGACAAGTAAAACACCAGCTGTAAAACGTTTTCAATATGCAGATGATAATGGTGCGCAATTTGACCATGAGAACCAAAAGAATTGGGAACAAATGGTAATAGATATTCAAGCAGTAAATTAATAAAAATTATAATAAATAAAAGAAGATAGATATGAAAGCAATGCTTATAAACAACTACGGAGAAAACGGAAATTTCGAAGTATCAGAAATAGCAAAACCAGAAGTAAAAGCAAATCACGTATTAGTAAAAATAGCAGCATCTAGTGTGAATACTATTGACATGATGATTAAAAATATGGGATCAGATTTACCATTATCACCAGCTGCACCAGCCTTATTAGGTATGGATTTCTCAGGAACAGTAGAAGCTGTTGGAGAAGGAGTAGAGGGTTATAAAGTTGGAGACGAAGTGTACGGTTGTGCTGGTGGATTAGCAGATTTACCTGGTACATTAACAGAATACATTGTTGCAGATAGTAGTTTAATTGGTCACAAACCAAAAGACTTGACTATGCGTGAAACTGCAGCTTTACCGTTAGTAGCGATTACAGCTTATGAAGGGTTAACTAGAGCAGGAGTTAAAGCAGGACAAAAAGTATTAGTACATGGTGGTTCTGGTGGTGTTGGTCACTTAGCAGTGCAATTAGCGAAGTACTTTGGAGCAGAAGTTTTTGCAACAGGAACTGGAGATAATCAAAAAGCAATCGTTGAAAAATTTGGTGCTACGTTTATTGATTACATGACTGAAAAAGTAGCAGATTATACTGCTAAATATACAGATGGTGGTTTTGATGTGGTTTTTGACACAGTTGGTGGTCCAAACCTGACTAACTCTATGGAGGCGGTTGCCTTAAACGGACACATTTCTACAACAGTTTCTTTATTAGAAATAGATTTAACTCCGTTGCATTTTAAAGGTGCATCGTTACACGTGGTGTTTATGTTAATTCCAATGTTACATAACTTCAATAGAGAAAATCATGGTAATATTTTAGAAAAATTAGCTAAAATTTCTAACGAAGGTCACTTAACTCCAATTGTAGATGAAAATCAATTTTCATTAGAACAAGTTGGCGATGCTTATGCACATTTAGCAAGCGGAAAAGCTATTGGAAAAGTAGTCGTTGAGAATTAAAAAATTTATGGGTTTTTATAAAATCCATTTAGTTGGTTAGTAGTTTAAAATGCCTCTTTTTAGAGGCATTTTTTTTGTTATTATAAAACAAACCTTGAAAATTACCTAAACAACCATTTTTACTACTTATAAAGCAATCAAATTCATAGTAACTTTGTAATAGAAAAAAGATAGAATAAGAATTCTTATCAATAAAAAAATATAAACATCATGAATAAACAAATATTAATCACAGGAAGTACAGACGGAATAGGTAAACTAACCGCTCTAAAATTAGCCAAAGAAGGCAATACAGTTTATATTCACGGTAGAAGTGAAGCTAAAGTTAACAACGTAGTTGCAGAAATTAAAGAAGCATCAAACAACGAGAATGTAAAAGGATTTGTTGCAGATTTTTCAGATTTAAATGCTGTAAAACAACTTGCTGAACAAATTAAAAGCGAAGTCCCAAGTTTGGATATTTTAATTAACAATGCAGGAATTTTTAAAACCGCTTCAGTGAAAACAGATGCTGGTTTAGATATTAGAATGGCTGTTAATTATTTGGCGCCTTATGTATTAACTGAAAATATTTTACCAGTTTTAGAAAAAGGAACAGAAACAAGAATGGTAAATTTAAGTTCTGCTGCTCAATCCACAGTGAAGAAAGGTATTTTAACAGGAGAGGTTTCTATTAACGCAAGCGATTCTTATGCGCAAAGTAAATTAGCATTAACCATGTGGAGTTTCCATTTTGCAAAACAACACCCAAATATTACAACAATTGCTGTAAATCCAGGATCGTTATTAAACACTAAAATGGCAAAAGAAGCTTATGGCCAACATTGGTCTCCAGCAGAAAAAGGTGTGAATATTTTATACGATTTAGCAACATCTGATGCTTATAAGGACGCTTCTGGTAAGTATTTTGATAATGATAAAGGTGAAAGTATTGGTCATTTTGCTTCAGCACATCCAGATGCTTATGATGAGGCTAAAATTGAAACCTTGTTAGATATAACCAACAGTTTGGTTTAAAAGTTAAATTTAATTGTTAAATTATAGAAAATTTATTTTTTTGTTAAAAGATATTCTAGTTCTTGTACGATTAATTTCAAACTAAATGGATAACCTAATTACCTTTTCTATTGCTGTTTTTACAGCATTTTTTGCAATAACAAACCCAATTTCAAACATGACGGTTTTTTTATCCTTAACTCAAGGTGCAGATAAAAAAACAAAGCATGATATAAACAGACGTTCAAATTTTATAGCATTTATTATAGTTGCTGTTTTTGTACTTTTAGGTAAGTATATTTTCGAGTTATTCAATATTAGTATTCCTGCTTTTAAAATTACTGGAGGCATATTAATTTTTTTCATAGGTTTTGATATGTTACAATCTAAAACATCCAATGTAAAAACCATAGATAATGTAGATATAGATGAAAACATAGCTGTTTCACCATTAGCAATTCCAATATTAGCTGGACCAGGAACTATTGTAACTGCTATGAATTTTGTCGCAAATGTAGAAACTGTACATATAATATTAGTGATTTCTATTTTTGGTTTAATGAGTTTATTAACTTATTTCACTTTTAGGTTAAGTGATATAATTGTCAAAATTTTTGGTAATAATGTAATTTCTGTTATTGGAAAAATTATGGGATTAATTATAGCTATAATAGGAACAGGTATGATTATTCAAGGTATAAAGTTGTCTTTCAATTTAATTACCTAAAATATACTAAAACTGTAATTTTAAATCTTAAATTGAAGTTATTTCAAAATATGAAAAAAATTCTAATTCTTTTTGCTCATCCAAAATTTGAAAAATCTAGAGCTAATTTGGCTTTAATCAACCATATAAAAGATAAAGAAAATGTGACGCTTCATGATTTGTATGATGAGTATCCCGATTTTCATATAGATGTACCTAGAGAGCAGAGACTTTTACAAGATCACGACATTATTATATGGCATCATCCGTTTTATTGGTATAGTTGTCCGCCTTTAATGAAACAATGGATTGATATGGTTTTAGAATTTAATTGGGCTTATGGTCCAGAAGGAAAAGCTTTGCACAATAAAACGTGTTTAAATGCCATAACAACTGGTGGATCCAAAGAAGTGTATTGTTCAGCAGGATATAACAGCTTCACGGTTGAGCAATTTTTAAGACCCTTTGAGCAAACTGCAAATTTATGTGGCATGTCCTATTTACCGCCATTTGCAGTAATGGGAACTCATAATCTTTCCGATGAAAAATTAAATGATTACAAAATTAATTATGGTAAATTAATAGATTTGCTTCAAGCCGATTTAACGCTACATGATTTTGAGAAAAAATCATTTATTAATGACATTCCACAACTTAAAATCACTTAAAATATGACTGGAAGTTTACTTTTTGAAGCCATAGTGTTTTTAGCAGGAGCGATTATATGCGTGTCTATTGCTAAACGATTAGGGTTAAGTTCTGTTATTGGTTATTTATTAGCAGGTGTATTAATTGGACCTTATGTATTAGGTTTTATTGGAGAAGAAGGTCAAGATATTTTACATTTCGCAGAATTTGGTGTCGTAATGATGCTATTTCTTATTGGGTTAGAAATTGAACCTAAAAACTTCTGGAATATGCGTAAAACCATACTCGGAATGGGAGGAATACAAGTAGGTGGCACCATGTTGTTAACCTATTTACTATTCACCTTTTTAGGATATAAATGGGAAGTCGCATTAGTAATTGCTATGGCTGTAGCATTATCGTCCACAGCTATTGCTATGCAAACCATAAAAGAAAAAGGATTGATGGATACTACCTTTGGGACTTCCGCATTTTCTATTTTATTATTTCAAGATATAATCGTGATTTTTATGATTGGTGCAATGCCTTTATTATCTAATTCTAAAACAGAAGCACAAACCAATAATCACAGTGAATCTTTAAGCCTAATAGAGAGTTTACCACTTGGGTTGCAAACAATAGCTATTATTCTATCGGTAGTTGTTATTATTGCTTTAGGACGCTATATAATTGTGCCCATGTTAAGAAAAGTTGCTAAAACGGAAGTAAGAGAATTACTTATAGCTGCAGCATTCTTAATTGTTTTTGGTATATCTTTTATTATGGAGTTAGTAGGTATTAGTCCTGCTTTAGGTGCTTTTTTAGGTGGAGTAGTACTATCTAACAGTGAATTTAAACATGAATTAGAAAGTACATTAGAACCTTTTAAAAACTTACTATTAGGTTTATTTTTTATGGCAGTTGGAGCTTCTATTAATTTTATAGTAATAGCAAAAAGTCCGCTTACTATTGGAGGCGTTTTAATAGCAATTGTGGTATTAAAAGCTGTCGTTTTATTTATTACAGGTCGTGTTTTTAATCTAAAAATAGATCAAAAGTTACTTTTAACTTTCAGTTTAGCACAAGTTGGAGAATTTGCTTTTGTATTGTTATCTTTTGCTTTTGGACTTAATATTTTGGAGCAACAACAAATGGATATGCTCTTAGTTATTACAGCTCTAAGTATGGGATTAACACCAATTTTAAGTATAATTAACGAGCGCTTTATACTCCCAAAAGTAGGTACTAAAGAATCAATTAAACGACCTATGGACCATATTGCAAAATCTCAAAAAATAATTTTAGTTGGGTTTGGTAATTTTGGAAGTACAGTTGGTCGCTTTTTAAGGTCACATGGTGTGGAAGCTACAGTATTAGATCAGGATTCAAATCGTGTTGATTTTTTACGTAAAATGGGATTTGAAGTGTATTATGGAGATGCAACACGTTTAGATTTATTAGAATCTGCAGGAATTGCGGAGGCTAAAATATTAATTATTGCTACCAACAAATTAAGTGTAACTAAGGCTATTAGTAAAATTGTAAACGAAAAATATCCACATATACAGCTCATGATTCGTACTAAAAATAGAGAAGATGCGTACGAATTGTTAAACCTTGGACTTGAAAATTTTTATAGAGAATCACTGGACACTTCTTTATCATTAGCTAGTGATGTATTGCATAAGCTAGGATTTAGAAAATACACCCTTAATAGACAGGTTAAAAACTTTATTAAATACGACGAAACCAGTTTAAGACGCTTGGCAAAAGGACCTAAACGTGATGAAGATTATATATTTAAAGCAAGAAAAGAGCTTAAAGAACAAGAAGAATTGTTAGATGCAGATTTTAAAAGAGGTATTGTAGATTTTGATAACCATTGGGACAGCGAACATATTAGAAAAGCATTAGAAAATTTTAATACTAAAATGTAATGCCAAAGGATATTCCTCAAATTGTTTTTAATTCTAAAAAACCAAATAATAGCGGAATTGAAATTTTATCTATTGAAAACCTTGCTAATAGAAAAGATCAAGTTGTAAGTCATCATCCGGAAAAAGCACACCAAGTAGCTTTTAATATGATTGTAGTGTATACTGCAGGAGAAAGTAAACAATTGGTGGATTTTGTATGGCACACGGTTAAAAAAAATACGATAATACATATATCTAAAGGTCAAATTAATGCCTTTCAGTTTACTAAAAATCTTAAAGGTTACATCTTGTTGTTTACTGAAGATTATCTTTTAAAACAAATTAATGCGTTACCAAAAAATGAATTAATTAGATTATTTAATGCGCACTTGTTTTCTCCAATTATTCAAGTACCAAAAGACTCTAATGTGGTTCATTATATTGAATTATTATTTGAAGAATACCATAATCAGAAAGAAGATTATAATCAAGAAAACACGTACAAATCCCTTCATAATATAATTTTTTCAAAATTAGAACGCTTAAAACAATATCAAACAATTCATTTAAAACAATCTAAACAGCTTAATACTTTTTTAGATTTCAAATCTCTTTTAGACCTTCATTTTAAAACTAGTAGAAATGCAGATTTTTACGCAGAAAAGCTTAATATTACCTACAAACACTTAAATACTATATGTAAAGCTACAATAGCTATTACTGCAAAGCAATTTATAGATCAATTTGTGGTGTTAGAAGCTAAACGATTACTTATAAACTCTGAAATAAAAAGTACAGAATTAGCTTATTCATTGGGCTTTGAAGAGTCTACAAACTTTGTAAAATACTTCAAGAAGCATACAGGGTTTACACCAAATAAATTCAAAAAGAACTATTTGTAATTTTAGGTTCGATATTTACCATTTTTACACTCATATTCATCTTTAACATAATCTTGTTAAATCTTAAATTTGTTCACATAAAGACCTGTAAACAAGTAAGAACCAAAAAATAACAAAATTATGAAATATCTATTAATTCTATTAACAAGCTTTACCTTATTAAGTTTTTCAAAAAAAGAAAACGACAAAAATTCTTATGTTATTGAAGTAACAACTTATAAAATTAAAGCCTCAGTAAGTACAGAAAACTACTGGATTGAAGACGCAAAAGTAGACACTAATTACACAAGTAAACAACCTGGTTATATAAGTAGAGAAAGTGCATACAACGAAGAAACAAAAACGTTTTTGGTCGTAGCCAAATGGAAGTCAATGAAAGATGCAGAAGCTTCTATGACAAAATTTATGAAAGATGAATCTGTAGCAAAATTTGCAAACATGATTGATGGTAGCACTATGAAAATGTCTCGTTACTTAGTAAAGTAATAAAAAATGATTGATAGCAAATATAAAAGGTTACCTATGGTGGCCTTTTATTATTTAAATAAATTAAATCTATTAATAATTAAAAAAAATCTAATGTCAGACATAAAAATATGCCCAACTTGTGGTGCAAAAGCAAAATATAAAGTTAAAGAAACTGTTGAATTGTATGAAGCAGTTCAAGATGAGGATGCTTTTAAAAAAATAGAGCAACTTAAAAAAGCAATGCAAAAATTTAAGGATAAAGCAGAAGCTTTACAAAAAGAGATAGAAGCATTAAAATTTAAAAACTAAACAACTTATGGATATTCAAAAAAACAAAGAGAATGCTATTGCTTTCTATAAAATGGCATATGAAGGCAATCCAACAAAAGCAGTAGAACTGTATGTTGGAGAACAGTATATACAACATAATCCTATGGTTGCAGATGGACCTCAAGCATTTATTGATTATTTTAATCGCATGCAAAAAGAATATCCTGTAAAGTCTATGGATTTTGTCAGAAGTGTTGCTGAAGGGGATTTAGTAGCTTTACATACGCATCAAATTTGGCCAGATAATGACCAATACGTCACTATGGATTTTTTTAGATTTAATCCTGAAGGAAAGATCGTGGAGCATTGGGATAGCATTCAGCAAATACCAGAAAAATCGGCTCACAATAATACCATGTACTAATATTTAAAAAAGTAGTTGTAAAACATTAAAATTAGCACGTAGTTATTATTTCAAGTAGTAAAATATTAGAAAGTGGTAGCAAAATAAATTTATAATGAAAATAGCAGTAACAAGCGCAAGTGGTAAGTTAGGGACTTCAATAATTAAAAATCTTATTCAATTAATAGGAAAGGACAATATTGTAGGTATTGCAAGAACACCAGAAAAAGCAAAATTTTTAGGTGTACCAATCAGAGAAGGAGATTACAACAATCAAAAACAATTTGTAAATGCCTTAAAAGGTATAGATGTTTTATTGTTAGTTTCTGGTATGGATGCACCAGAAAAACGTATAATTCAGCACCAAAATGTTATTGAAGCAGCAAAACAAAATGGTGTTAAAAAAATTGTTTACACAAGTATTGTTGGTGCAGAAACTGGAAATGCTTTTAGTCCTATAGTACAAACTAATAGACAAACAGAAACAGATGTGCAAAACTCAGGTTTGGATTGGGTTATTGGTAGAAACGGAATTTACATTGAGCCCGATTTAGAATATATCGATACTTATGCAAAAGAAGGCAAAATTACTAATTGTGCAGCGTCTGGCAAGTGCACGTATACCAGTAGGGATGAGCTAGGGTTTGCTTATGCAAAAATGTTAACCCAAGACAAGCATAATAATAAAATTTACAATCTTGTTGGAGAGGCTATCACACAAAGTCAATTGGCAACATATATAAACCAAGTTTATGGCACAAATCTTATATTTAACTCTGTTACAGTTGAAGATTATGCTAAAGAAAGAAAAGCAGCATTAGGTAACTTTATAGGAACTGTTATTGCAGGAATTTATGAAGGCATATTAAATGATGCTTACAACGTGTCTTCAGATTACGCTAAAGCTTCCGGAAGACCACATAAATCTACACTTTCCATAATTAAAGCGTTTAAAAATAATAGTTAAAATTCAAATAGTGTGTAAGTAATAACGCTAAAGTCGACTTAACCACAGTTAATAAGTCATAATGTCCATATTATAAATAGTCTGTTACAATCATTTTATTTAAATTTGAGTATCATGGTAAGACTTTAATGCACTAATTTAAAATATAGTAGACACCAAAAGCACAATTCAAAACATCATGATGTATTAAATATATATGAGTATTACAGCACATTTTAAACAGGTCAGATCGCAAACAGTATCGTTTTGTAGTCATTTAAATGTTGAGGACTATTCAATTCAAGTTGTAGCATTTGCTAGTCCTCCAAAATGGCACTTAGCACATACGACTTGGTTTTTTGAAGAGTTTATTTTAAAACCTTTTTTACCCAATTATAAAACGTTTGACGCTAATTATGGCTTTCTATTTAATAGTTACTACAATACATTAGGCACACGTGTTTTGCAGTCTAATCGAGGTAATATGTCTAGACCAGTTACTAGCGATATTTTAGATTACAGGAATTATGTAGATAAAAATGTATTAAAACTTTTAGATCAAAACTCTAATAAGGAATTAACAGATTTAATTGTTTTGGGATTAAATCATGAGCAGCAACATCAAGAATTACTGATTACTGATGTAAAATATATGTTTGGTCACAATCCACTATTTCCGGTTTATAAAAAAGATTATAATCTTTTAAAAGATCATAATATAGCTTTGGACACAACCAAAATTAATGAAGGAATCTATCAAGTTGGTTACCAAGGACAGGATTTTTGTTATGATAACGAACTAGGAGTACATAAAGTGTTTATTAATGATTTTGAAATAAATAATTTTTTAGTCACAAATGGTGATTATATAGCATTTATGGAAGCTGGAGGTTATTCCGATTTCAACCTTTGGTTGGATGAAGGTTGGTCATGGGTAAACAAAAACAACATAAACGCACCTTTATATTGGTTTAAAATAGATGAAATTTGGCATTACTATACTTTAGCAGGTTTACAACCAGTAGACAAAAATGCTATTTTAGGTCACATTAATTTTTATGAAGCTAATGCTTACGCAGAATGGAAAGGGATGCGATTACCAACAGAGTTTGAATGGGAAGTAGCGTCTAACACATTGCATTGGGGAAAACGTTGGGAATGGACAGCAAGTGCCTATTTACCATATCCTAATTTTGAAAAAGCAAATGGAGCAGTAGGTGAGTATAACGGAAAATTTATGAGTAACAAAATGGTATTACGTGGCGCATCTGTAGCGACATCTCAAAACCATAGCAGGAATACGTATAGAAATTTTTTCAACCCACTAGAGCGTTGGCAATACACAGGAATTAGATTAGTAAAATAATACATGATACAACAATTTAAAGACGCAGTAAACAACGGTTTAAGCGCACAACATAAAAACTTACCTTCAAAATATTTTTATGATAAAAAAGGTGATGCCCTTTTTGTCCAAATTATGGGTTTGCCAGAATATTATCTGACTAGAGCAGAGCATGATATTTTTAAAAACCAAACGTCTAATATTATAGCATCTTTAAAATTAAAGAAAGACACTTATTTTGAATTGATAGAGTTAGGTGCTGGAGATGGTACAAAAACTAAAGAGCTCCTTAAATTGCTAAGTCAAGAAGGTTTTGATTACAGTTATCTTCCTATTGATATTTCTCAAAACGCATTAGATAATTTAGAAAGTACCCTAAAAACAGAATTACCTGCTGTTTCTGTTAAGACAAAACAAGGTGATTATTTTGAGGTTTTAGAGTCTTTAAAGCATAGTAAACATCCTAAGGTAATTCTATTTTTAGGATCTAATATTGGTAATATGAATGATGCTATTGCATCAATTTTTATGCAAAACCTAAGCGCTAATCTAAACCTAGGAGACAAACTTTTTTTAGGAGTAGATTTAATTAAATCTCAAGACATTGTTTTGCCTGCTTATAATGACAGTCAAGGTGTAACAGCAGCTTTTAATTTAAATTTATTAGACCGAATTAATAAAGAATTAGATGCCGATTTTAACAGAAACAACTTTATACACACACCAACTTATAATGAAAAAGAAGGTATTGCCAAAAGCTACATAACAAGTACCATAAATCAAGACGTCCATATTAAAGCGATAAATAAAACGTTCAGCTTTGTTAAAAACGAAAAAATTCATTTAGAAATTTCGAGAAAATATAATGATGAAATTCTAAATAATATTATCACCAATACTCAATTCATTATAAAAAATAAATTAAGCGATAGTAACAACTATTTTGCTAACTACATCCTTGAAATAGAATGAGCACATTAGGCGTATTGGGACTTGGAAGTTATTCTACATTGTTTTACATAAAAACGCTTAATGCTATGTATAACAAAAAATATGGTGAATTTAGCACATGTCCTTTTACACTGTTAAATGTAGATTTTGATGCAATAAATAAGCTGTTACCAAATACGTCCAATACCTTAGATACTATTGTAAAAACGCATTTAAATACAATTGAAGCTTTAAAAGTAGACAATATTATAGTTCCAAATATTACCTTACATGAAACTATAGATAGGCTACAAATTAAAACCAATGTAATACACGCTATACAAGAAACAATTTCCAAAATTACTAGAAGTAATCATGTTAATGCCACCATTTTTGGCACATTATATACCATGCAGTCCAACTACGTAACATCTCAATTTACTGCGCGAAACATTAATATTATTAAGGCTACTGATGCAGATATGCAACTAATAGATAATATAAGAATTGCTGTTTATAATGGTGATGCAAATCCTAAGCAATTAAATATTTTTAATGATTTGCTTAATAAGTATACCAAAAATGGAATTGTAGTTTTAGCATGCACAGAGTTATCTGTTATTAATACCTCAAGCTCTAAGTTAGTTTATGATATGGCTAGAATACAAATACAAGCAGCTATAAAATCTATTTAATACCATTGTGTTTTTATAAACCACTTTTGGTTTTAAGAATATAAAATCAAAAAGACCCCTAATAATATCCCAAATAAAGGAACTAGTTTTTTGCGTTTATTATGTTCTTTAAAAACAATACCTCCAATTACAACTGCAATTATAAGTTGACTTCTTTTTATAGCAGATAATAACATGATTAATGCATCAGGATCTTGTAGTGCTTTAAAGTAAAAATAATCTGCTGCTTGTAATAAAATACCAACAGCAATAATAGTCCAACGCCATTTAAACGCTTGTCGTTTAGCTTTATACGGAAACCACGTAATAGATAAAATAACTATTAAAATTAGGATGGTATACCAACAAAACCAAAATTGCAACGTTTGAGGGTTAAGGCTTAAACTCTGGATCAAAAATTTATCATATAAACCGCTAGAAGCACCTAAAAATGTTGCTCCAATAATAGCAAAGATCCATTTGTTTCTTTTAAATATAATACCTTCTTTTTTACCAATTCTAGAGTAGAGGATAACAGAAAATATGATAAGAAAAAACCTATCCATTGTAAAAACTTAGGCGTTTCGTTATAAATAATTATGGCACCAATAAAAGTAAAAAAAGGACCTGCGGATCGGATTGGTGTAACAATAGTTATGGGTAGGTGTTTTAACGCTTGATAGGCTAATATCCATGACGCAGCCATAATCATTGATTTGATAAATATAAAACCATGCGTTTGCCAAGGAATACTAGTAATATAAAATCCTAAGTTTTTGGTTTCCTCTGGAAAAAAAACAGAACCAATAAAAAACGGAAGAATAAATAAAAAGCCAGAGCCAATAGTACCTAAAAGTACGGGAAAAACCTCATTACCTTGTACTGCATGCTTTTTACACAAATTATGTAATCCTAAAAAAAGAGCTGCTAATAAACCTAAATACATCCACATGCTGCGAATATAGTTTTTTAACAGATTTTGAAATACTAAAACTGATATTTTTAAACGTTTTACACAGTCAAAAATTAAATTTTAATCAAAAAAATATATTTTAAATTTGATAAGATTTTTACTACAACGGACTTTTTTACTGTTAATCGTTTGAATGGAATTTCCTACTAATAATGCAAACACTTTTTTTCGGTTTTATGAGTAATTTAACTTTTATGCATTTACTAGCTAAGCACTAAAAACATTGGACTTAAACCATATTTAAACATAATTAATTAACGATTCTATACTCTAATTCAAAAACATTATTATTTCGATAATTGTGGGTTTTGACAGCTAATTATTTCATTAAAATTTTTGTCTTTTATTGATTTCAATTGTTGTTAATTTGCCGGCTTAATTAATTTTTAAAATAAAAAATAATTTGAATATGAAACAGTATTACAACATTTTATCATTAACACTTATACTAGTATTTAGTATGCAATTTTCTTTTGCACAAAACACAGAAAAGACTTGGTCTTTTGAAACTGGTTTTACTGCAATTGATGTTTATCCTGTAGGAGAAGATTTTCCTCAAGGAGATTATTTAGACGAATTTTTAAATCTTAACGATCACTGGAATTACGGTGTTTATGTTGGGATTACTAGAAACTTTAATAATAACTTATCACTTTCTGCTAGAGGTACTTTTAGCGAAATTAGCAAATGGGGTGATTTAGGTGCTGCTGATGAAAGTGTATTAGTGGATAACCTTAAATATTATGGTTTAGACGCTATGATCAATTATGCTTTTGGTAAAGGTAAATTACAACCTTTTTTAGCAGTTGGTGGTGGTTACACTTGGATTGAAGAAGGTCCATACAACACTTCTTTTGCTGCTAACGGATCAGACTTAGTTGGTGCTGGTACTGTAAATGGAGCTTTAGGATTACGTTATAACGTTTCTAATAGATTTGGTATTAACTTACAGACTTCATATAAACACTCATTTGAGGACTATTTAACTAAACATTGGGCACACAGTTTAGGTTTAGTTTATAGCTTAAATCAAGATACTATTAAGGAAGAAAACAGTGCTGACATGTCAGTTACAGATTCTAAAAACGACAAACGTTGGTCTTTTGAAACTGGTGTAAGTGCTATTGATGTTTATCCTGTTGGAGAAAATGCGCCACAAGGTGATTATTTTGACGAATTTTTTAACCTTAACGATCACTGGAATTTAGGTGTATATGTTGGTGTAACTAAAAATTTCAATAAAAACTTATCTATTACTGCAAGAGGGACTTTAAATGAGTTAACTAAATGGGGTGATTTAGGTAGTGCAGATGAAAGTGTTTTAGTAGATAACCTTAAGTATTACGGTTTAGATGGTATGATTAACTATGCATTTGGTAAAAACGATTTACAACCATTTTTAGCAGTTGGTGGTGGTTATACTTGGATTGAAGAAGGTCCTTATAATACATCTTATGCAGCTAACGGTTCAGATTTAGTTGGTGCAGGTACTGTTAATGGTGCAGTTGGTTTAAAATATAGTATCAATGATGATTTTGGATTAAACTTACAAACCACTTACAAGCATGCGTTTAAAGATTACTTACCAAAACATTTTGCACATAGCTTAGGTATCGTGTATAAATTAGGAAATGGAAACGCTAAGGAAGAAGTGAATAATGATAGTGATGGAGATGGTGTACCAAACGAGTATGATGTTTGTCCAGAAGTTGCAGGATTAGCTAGTCTTGGTGGATGTCCTGATACAGATGGTGATGGTGTTGCTGATAAAGACGATTTATGTCCTGAAGTAAAAGGTCTTGTTGAATTTGGTGGCTGTCCAGATACTGATGGTGACGGTTTCCCTGATAATAAAGATAACTGTCCTGAGGTAAAAGGTACAGATAACGGTTGTCCTGTTGTTGTTAAAGACGTTAAGCCAGTGGCTAACCCTATTCAAGGCGAAAGAAAAGTATATTTTGCTTATGATAGTGCAGAGCTTGATTTAAATGCTAAAATAATCTTAGATCAATTAACTACAGATATGACTAAAGATGCTTCATACAACGTGTCTATAGTTGGTCATGCAGACAACAAAGGTGGTGTTAACTATAACTACAACCTATCTGTAAAAAGAGCACAAACTATTAAAGATTATTTAGTATCTAAAGGATTAGCTTCAGATGTTATTACGACTACAGCAGTAGGAGAGACGCAACCAGCATCTACTAATACAACTGCTGCTGGTAGAGCAGAAAACAGAAGAGGTGTATTAACTATTAAGATTAACTAATTAGTTAATCCTTAAATTACAACTTAAAAAAAGCTATCATAATTAAAATTATGATAGCTTTTTTGTTTTATAAAACTTAATGTTATTATAAATTATTCAAAAGTATGACGTTGTTCTGCTATAACAGATGCTTTAAGCAATTGGTTAAATGTTTTTATACTATCAAAGTTTTTAGTAATTTGACTAGAAACAGCTACTCCAGAAATTCCCGTTTTTAAAATAGCTTCAATATCTGAAGTTGTAATTCCTCCAACACCAATAATTGGCGTTGTTGTATTTAATACATCCATAATTGCAGTATAACCTTCTAAACCTAGAATTGGTCCTACATTGGCTTTAGTATCAGTAAATCTAAAAGGTCCCAAACTAATATAATCAACTTCTTTAGTGATTAAAGTTTCGCAGTCTTCTAAAGTATTAGCAGTACCTCCAATACTTTGCCAAGTATATAAGTGTTTTCTAGCAATAGTTGGACAAGTGTCTGAAGGTCCTAAATGGACTCCATCTGCTTTAATAGTTTTAGCTATTTTATAATGGTCATTTATAATTAATCTTGTCTGATAATGAGATGTTATTTTTATAACCGCTTCAGCCAATTTTAAAAACTTTTTTTCAGACACATTTTTATAACGTAATTGTACTAATTCTGCACCAGAAGTACATGCCTTTTGGACATTTTCTAAAATTTGTTTAGTAGTTTCGCCTTGCGTTATATAATGTAGTTTAGGTATAATCATGTATTTAATACTTTCTTGTTACAACCGTGTTTTGGATATTAAAACACAAAAATACAACTATTATAAACACTTAAGTCTTTCTTAATGCGCACAACTATTATAATTTATTAAGAAGGCTTTAGCAAAAGTTTAATAGATGCATACAACCTTAGCAGTACTATGTTATGTAACTTTGTAGTTGTAATATTTAAAGTCTAAAACAGACTTATAATAGCACATATACAAACTATGGAAACTCAAAAAATATCATATTCTATTTTAGATTTAGCGTTAGTGTCTCAAGATCATACACTAAAGCAAACCTATGATAATGCGTTATATTTAGCGCAACAAGCGGAAGACTTTGGTTATAAAAGATATTGGTTGGCAGAACACCATAACTCGCCCAATATAGGTAGTAGTGCAACCTCAATTTTAATTGGTTATGTTGCACAAGGCACCAAAACAATAACTATTGGATCTGGAGGAATTATGTTACCAAATCATTCTCCATTAATAGTAGCAGAGCAGTTTGGTACATTAGCCACGTTATATCCTAACCGTATTGATTTAGGTTTGGGTAGAGCGCCTGGAACAGATCGTGAAACAGCTGAAGCTATTAGATCTGATTTTATGGAAGCTGCACACGCATTTCCTAATATGGTAGGACAAATTCAGCAATATTTTTCTGAAGATAATGCAACATCTAAAGTTAGAGCTACGGTTGCAGAAGGTGTGACTGTTCCTATTTACATTTTAGGATCAAGTACAGATAGTGCACATTTAGCCTCTAAAAAGGGATTGCCTTATGCATTTGCAAGTCACTTTGCGACAACTCATTTATGGGATGCTTTAGATATTTATAGAACTAAATTTCAGCCTTCATCAGTGTTGCAAAAACCTTATGTTATTGCTGGTGTAAACATTATTATTGCAGATACTGATCAAGAAGCAGAGCGTCTATCTACGTCATTAATTAGCATGATTGTTGGCTTGTTTACAGGCAAAAGACAAGCAGTGCAACCACCAACAGAGATGACAGAGTATTACAAAGAGATTTTAAAAAATCCTCAGGTACATCAAATGTTAAAGTATTCTTTTATTGGTAGCAAAGATACTGTAAAGCCTAAAATTAAAGCGTTTATGGAGCAGACTAAAGCTGACGAGCTTATTGCTGTTACTAATATTTATGATATTAACGACCGTATTAAATCGTATCAATTATTTGCAGAAATTATGGATGAGCTAAATACTGATTAGCTCTAACTTTTGTACATTTAATGATGAAGCTTTACTAATTAATCTTTTAGTTTTAATGAAAATATACGAAACACTTGTTATTGGTGGTGGTCAGGCAGGTTTGTCTGTTGCCTATTTTTTAAGACGTTATAAAATTGAATATTTAGTTTTGGACGATCAAGATCAAGCAGGAGGATCATGGACAAATACTTGGGACAGTTTAAAGTTGTTTTCTCCAACACAATTCAGCTCATTATCTGGTTGGGGAATGCCTGAAGGCGAAACCGAATATCCTAGTAAAACAAGTTTTATTGAGTATTTAAAACAATATGAAAAACGTTACGATTTAAATATTAAAAGAAGTACTAAAGTAACCACTGTACATAAAACAGCGTTTGGCTATAAACTTGAAACAAATACGGGAACGTATTACTGTAAAACCTTAGTTAGTGCTACAGGAACTGCACAAAACCCTTTTATACCAACATATCCTAAGCAAGCATTGTTTTTAGGAACCATGATACATTCTTCACAATATAAAAATGCAGATTCCTATAATAACAAAAGTGTATTAATAATAGGAGGCGGAAACTCGGGAGCACAAGTTTTAGCAGAAGTTTCTAAAGTTGCAAAAACCCAATGGGTTACTATAACTGAGCCTAATTTTTTACCTGATGATATTGATGGTCGCTATTTATTTAATGATGCTACAGATAAGTTTTATGGAAAAACAGGTAATACTAATGCTGGTTTAAAAACATCATTAAGCGATATTGTCATGGTGCAAAGCGTAAAAGAGGCTAGAGGTAGAGGTGTACTAACGTCTAAACGTCCTTTTTCTTCATTTTACGACAATGGAGTTGTTTGGGATAATGGAGATAAAACTGCATTTGACACAGTGATTTGGTGCACTGGTTTTAAGGCTAACTTAAAACATTTAGAGTCCTTGGATATTATTGAAAATAATAAAATAGAGACCAGTTATACAAAATGTAAAAAGTTACCAAATTTATGGTTAGTTGGTTATGGTAGTTGGACTGGATTTGCATCTGCGACTATTTACGGTGTTGGCAAAACAGCAAGGCATACTGTTAATAATATAGTTTCGATTTTAAGATCTTAACATTATAATTATCAATCAAGTAATTTTGTATTTCAAATTAAACGACTTTAAATTTTCAGCATAAAAAAGCCTATTAAAATCACGTTTTAATAGGCTTTATTTGTTTAATATGTACTTTCTAAAAGACTTATTGTTTTTTAGAATTACTTTTAAATTTATAAGTAATTCCGAAGTTAATTCCGAATGACGAATAAGGTACTTTTTGAGATAATTTTCTAGATGAATCTGTATTTGTATTAGATAAATTATCAACATAAGTTGTTTCTTTATTATAACCATTTGGTAAATTATCTATATTGTAAAAACCAGCAAATGCAACAGTACCATCAGGTAATACTACGTCTGTATTGAATTCAGTAATTTCAGAATCTTTACGCTTTAAGCTAATTCCGTAATACTCAGCTTCAACAAATAAATTTAAGTTATCATTTAAATTAAATTTATAACCTAAAGCACCTACAAATCCTAACGGAAAATGTCCATGAAAATCTTCTTTATAATTTGTCTCAGAATAAGACCCTAAAGGGATTCCAAAACCATCAGCTTCAGCTTGACTAAGTGTTGACTTATCATAGACTACAGCTTCAGTTTTTCCACCTAATTTTAATAAAGCACCAAAACGACCATAAATATTGTTTGTAAATTTATAGACAATAGATGTTGATGCTCCAAAAGCACGAGCTCTAGCAACAGCATCTACTTCACGGTTTGGTACGCTAATTTCAGATACCGTTTGGTCTGTACCATGTAAGTATCCTAAACCTAAATCTACACCAAAAGATTCATTAAAATAATAAGTACCTCTTAATTGCACGTTTGCACCTTCACCATAACTACCATAAGCGTTTTCTGTTTCTGATAGGTTAATAGATTCTCCTAATTTCATTCCAGCACTTCCAACAGCATAACCTGTACTTAAAGAGACTTCTAATTGAGCAAATGATAGACCACTAATTAATAGTGCTGTTAACACTATTCCAAATTGTTTCATAATTGTTTGATTTGAAAATTATTTTATGTAAAAAAGAAAGATTGAATTTATAGCTATTTTACTTCAATTTCAACCTGTACAAATATACTTGATTTTTATACAAAGTAGCTTTAAAAATAGTTAATCTCTTGGTGTAAATACGGACTAATTTGCTAATCAAATACTTAAGTCAACTAGCGTCGTTAAAAGATTGTAGGAAAAAAAATGTTAATTTGAACATGGATAATATTAGTTTTAAAAATGTAAATATTATATTAGTAAAACCAAACTAACTTAACCGCATTTAAAATTCTGATTAGTGCTATGAAAAATGATTATCAAGACCCTTTAGGAACCCACTCAGAACAACTTAAAACCAATAAATTAAATTATTTAAAACAATTAGAAAAAGATAAAATTATAGAGCGACAAATTCGTTTTCAAGAGTTGCTAATTAGTATATCTACACAATATATTAACTCTGATTTATCAGACATTGATAATTTAATTAATACTTCTTTACAACAAATATGCGAGTTTGTAGAGTCTGACAGAAGTTACATTTTTTCATACAATTTTATAGACAACACCACGTCTAATACTTATGAGTGGTGTGCACAAGGTATTGAACCAGAATTGGATAATTTACAGCAAGTCCCATTAGATTATTTTCCGCAATGGGTTGAAGCACATAAAAAAGGAGAAGCCTTTTTTGTGGAAGATGTCAGTTTATTACCAAAAGATGGCGAGCATGGTTTACGTGCTGTTTTAGAGCCACAAGGCATTAAAAGCTTAATAACGATACCTAAGTTTAAAAACAAAGAATTGATAGGTTTTATAGGATTTGACTCCGTTAAACAAATCAATAAATTTAATGACCACGAAAAAGAAATCTTATTTGTTTTTGCTAATATGTTAGTCAACATTATACAGCGAAAAGAAAATGAAGAACGTCTTAAGGAGCAAGAGGCTAAAAAAGAAGAATTATTACAGTTTTTATCACGTCAAAATGAAGAGTTAAATGAATACGCTCATGTTGTATCTCACGATTTAAAAGCACCATTAATTAATATCCACACTTTAATAAGTTGGTTTATGGATGATAACAAAGAGGTTTTGGATGATGCAGCATTAACACCATTACATCAAGTGATTTTTAATGTAGAGAAGATGGATTTTTTAATCAAAGGAATTTTAGATTACTCTACCATTGACAGGCTTGAGACAGAAGATAAATCTATTGATTTTAATCTTATCGTGGACGAGGTTATTCAAACTTTATTAGTACCAAGCCACGTTACTATTACAGTACAAGATAATTTACCAAGTATATATGGTAACGCTTGGCGTTTTAAACAAGTGTTTCAAAACTTGATACAAAATGCCATAAAATATGGTAATCCAGAAAAAGGAACTATACAAGTTGGTTATACAGATCATGAGGATCATTATCAGTTTTTTGTCAAAGACAATGGTATTGGTATTAAATCTGATTATTACGACAAAATTTTTAAAGTCTTTACTAAATTAGAAAGTACAGGATCATCTTCTGGTATAGGTTTGTCCATTGTAAAAAAAATAATTACTTACTATAAAGGGGCTATTTGGGTTGACAGTCAAGAAGGCATTGGAACTACTTTTTATTTTACGTTATTAAAAAACTAATATAAACTGCGGACTAATAATTATATTAACCAGTCCTATTTTTATAAGTAAATCTATTGTATAATATAACTCTTGTGTATTTTTTTACACCAAAATAAATACCTAAATTGTAATTAACTCGAGTTATTTTTTATGAAGCATATCATTACGCTGTTACTACTTGCACTTACATTATGCAATTGCGAAAGTGAAAAATCAAAACAACAACAATTAGAAACTGCACAAATACAACTTGAAATGGCTTCCGAAAAAGAGTTGGTTAAACCTAAAATTGAAGCCACAGGTAGCTATCGTAAAAGGCAAACACAAGCTAGTCACCAATTAAGCTTGATGCTTACTAACACTTCTAAATATACAACTTATAAGGATTGTACAATAGAAGTTCAATATTATTCCAAAACCAACACTATTATACATAAATTGCTTATTAAAATATCAGACACTCTAAAACCAAATCAAACAATAACGGTAGACAAATTTACGGATGAGACAACAGATATTAAAGATGTTAACTCCTTAGGATGGACTTGTATTGATGCTGTTGTTGTGGATTAATTGTAATTTAAATACTAAACGATTTTCGTGTCTAAAGTTTAGTCATAATCTTTTTATTTTAAAATAATGGTGCTTTTCAAAAATTAGTAGCAACATTTTAAAATATTAAAAGATCCTTTTTTATCATTATTTTAGAGTTAAATTCGCTATAATTTTTTCTAAAACATCTTTTTAATTTGAAGTCGACTTTTTATATCTTATTTCTATTGTTATTTCAAAATAACCTTATGTCTCAAAATCTAGATTCTATTATCAGTAGTTTAGAATTTAGGATGCGTAATTATAAAATGTATGATTTAGAAAAGGAAGCACAAATAGATAGCTTAATTAAAAAAGTAAGTAATACTTCTAACCTCAATGACCAGTACATAATTAACAATGCTATTTTTGAGGAGTATCAATTTTACAGTTTTAATAAAGCTTTAGATTATATAGAAAAAAACATAGAGATTGGAAAATTGCTTAATAATGATGAGTTACTAGATAAAGCCATCCTAAAAATGGGATTATTATTAGTTAACACAGGACGATTTAAAGAATCAATTGATGCCTTAAGTAAAATAAAAAGAAACTCACTACCAAAATCTTTACTAAATAATTATTTTATTGCTCATAAAGAAGGTTATTCAGGTCTATCCTATAATACAGCAGTAAATAGCAATAAATTAATATATTTAGAGCTATACAAAGCCTATCAAGATTCATTATATGATAGACTTAAACCTGACTCTGAGGAAGCCTTAAGACTTAAAGAAAAGGAATATAGAGATAAACGAAATTTGGACAAGGCTTTTAAAGTTAACTCGCAAAGACTTGGAAAAGTTAAATTAGGTTCTCGTTTATACTCTTTAATAACTTTTGAAAGATCCTTGTTGTATGAGTTAAACAACCAATTAACTAAACAAAAAGAGTATTTAGTACACTCTGCAATATCAGATATTCAAGCGTCTGTAAAGGATAATGCATCAATGGGGACTTTAGCTAAGATACTTTTTTCAGAAGGTGATATTGACAGAGCACATAAATACATTAATTTTTCTTACAATGATGCTGAGTTTTATAATTCGCGTTTACGTTTTGTAGATATTGCTAATAATATGCCTTTAATTACAAAAGCCTATGAACAAAAAACTGCAAAGCAAAAGCAAAAGTTAGAATACTCTTTAGTTTTTATTAGTGTTTTAGCTGCGTTTTTACTAATAGCAATTTATATGGTTTATAAGCAAGTCAAAAAAGTGTCAGAAGCCAAGGATAAACTTAAAATTGCTAATAATCAACTTATAGTTTTTAATAAAAAGCTTAATACATCTAATGAAGAACTTAAAAATCTTTATTTAGAGCTCTCAGAAGTAGATAAAATTAAGGAACATTACATTGGTAATTTTGTAAATCTGTATTCAGAATATATTACTAAATTAGATGTTTACAGGAAATTGGTAAGCAAATATGTTAATGCAAATCAAATGAATGCGTTGCTTAAATTATCAAAATCTAAAAGACTAATTGATGAAGAATTAGAAATTTTTAACAACAATTTTGATAGTTCATTTTTACATATTTATCCAAATTTTTTGTCAGAAGTCAATAAGTTACTAAAACCAGAACATCAAATTGAATTAACAGATATAAACCAATTAAATACAGAATTAAGAATCTTGGCACTTATCAAATTAGGAATTGATAATAGTTCAAGAATTGCAAAAATCTTAAGGTATTCTGTAAATACCATTTATAATTACAGAGCAGCTATTAATAAATCTGCAATTGATAAAACAAATTTTGAGAAGATGATAAAATCTATCTAAATATTAAATAATATTATCAAAAATACCCTCTATAAATTACTGATTTCGGATATAAAACTCTTTAATCATCCAATAAAATCCACTTTTCGTATTCTGTTTAAAATTTATAAGCTATTGATTTTAAATATTTTAACAAATATTTACACACTATAAAATCCACTTTTACAGATTTCTCTATTGTAGTTGCTGTTATTTCAGGGTAATTTGCTAAACCATTTTATTGACTTCATAAATTAATACATATAGAGGCAAATGATTTATAAAAAATTAGTTTTCATTACGGTAATTTTCATTTCATTATTGTGTACAAGTAAAAGTGTAGCACAAAATAAAGTTACAGGTGTTGTAACAGAGAAAGATGGATTACCTATACCTGGAGTTTCAGTGATATTAAAAGGAACTTCAATTGGTGTTAGTACAGATTTTGATGGTAAATACACCTTAAGTGAAGGTGTAAATCAAAATTCAGTTATAGTATTTAGCTATATTGGATTTAAAACACAAGAGATTTTAGTAAAAGGACAGTCTGTTATTAATGTTGATTTGCAAGAAGATACAAGTGTTTTAGATGAAGTTGTAATTGTTGGTTATGGATCGCAACTTAAAAAAGATATAACAGGATCGGTCTCTACAATTGACAGCGATTCTTTTGAATCTAGACCCAACACTCAAGTAGGTTCCTTATTACAAGGACAATCTGCAGGTGTCCAAGTCATATCTGGATCAGGTAAACCATCAGGTGGATTTAGTGTACGTATTAGAGGAACAAACTCTATTAACGCAAGCAGCGAACCATTATATGTGGTTGATGGTGTACCTACAACAGACACAAGATCAATTAATCCTAGTGATATAGACACTATAACAGTGTTAAAAGATGCCTCTTCGGCTGCTATCTATGGTGCTCAAGGAGCAAATGGTGTGGTTTTAATTACTACTAAACGTGGAACAACTTCTAAACCAAAAGTAAGTTTAGATATCTATTCCGGAGTGTCACAAGTCTGGAACACTTTACCAGTATTAAATGGTGAACAATATAGAGATTTAATGACAGAAATGGGATTGTCAACAGATTGGGACAGCTTTACAGCACGTACTGATTGGCAAGAAGAGATATTTCAAAATGGATTTTCTCAAAATTATCAAGCCTCAGTATCTGGTAAAACTGAAGGAACTAGTTATTTTATTTCAGGAGGTCATTTAACCCAAGAAGGAGCAGTAAGAACGTCTGAAATTGAAAGAAGTAATTTTAAAATTAATATTGATCAAGACATTAATGATTGGTTAAAAGTTGGTACCAGAATAGCATATACTTCTTATAAAGATGTGGATATTAATGACAATAACAACGTAAATCAAGGAGGTGTCCTTTTGGGTGCTTTAACCACACCATCTATAATTGGTGTATACAATGACGCTGGAATGTTTACTAGTAATCCGTTTCAAAATTGGGAAAACCCATTGGCTAGTACAGACGGTTTAGATAGAGAATATAATAACAACCGTTTTTTAGGAAATATTTATTTAGAAGCTAAATTTCTTGAAAATTTTAAATACAAGTTTAACTATGGGATTGATAATAGTAATGGCGTATTTGATTCGTTTTTAGATCCTTTCAGAACAGGTTTTGGTGCTGCTATTGGTGGTCAAGGTATTAATAATACAGATAAAAAATCTTATTATATTGTTGAAAATACATTTAGTTATAATAATTCATTTAATAAACATACTGTTGAAGCCTTAGTGGGATCTGTCAATCAAAAGTTTACATTTGAAAACAGTTCTATTCAGACTAGAAATTTTGCTAGTGAATCTGTTACAACACCAAATGGAGGCTCTGAAATTTTTGATGCTTCTGCTTGGAAATCAGAAAGAGCGAATGCTTCCTTTTTAAGTCGAGTTAATTATAGTTTTGACGATAAATATCTGTTAACTGCTAATTTTAGAGCAGATGGATCAAGTGTTTTTGGACCTAACAAAAGATGGGGATATTTTCCATCATTCTCTTTAGGATGGCGTGTTTCAAACGAAAAATTTATTAATAAAGACGGATTAATTAATGACCTTAAACTTAGGGCAGGTTGGGGACTTGTTGGTAATGACAATATTAACGCTTATAGTTATTTAGGTCGTGTTGGATCTGGAGCAAATTACCCATTTGGTGGTGTCACACAACCTGGTACATTTCCGGGATCTATTGAAAACTTAACATTAAAATGGGAAGAGTCTGAACAAACAAATATAGGTTTTGACCTTTCTATGTTAAATAACAGACTATCTGTTACAGCTGATGCCTACATTAAAAAAACTAATGACTTATTATTAAACGCGCCATTACCAACGACTTCTGGTTTTGATAATGCAATTAGAAATATTGGAGAAATACAAAACAAAGGAATAGAATTAGCTTTAAATACGGTAAACATTAATTCTGATATTTTTTCATGGAATACTGGATTTAATATATCCTTTAATCGTAATGAAGTGGTTAGTCTTGTTGGACAAGAATTATTACAAGGTGGTATAACAGGAGGTAGAGGTGAAGCTAGTCTAGTAAGAGAAGGCGAACCTTTGGGTACTTTATATGGTTATATTTTTGGTGGTGTTGATCCAGCATCTGGTAACGCTTATTATATTGATAATGAAGGTAACTCCACCTTCAATCCTACACCAGAAGACCGTACAATTATTGGTGATGCTAACCCAGATTTTTACTATGGTGTAACTAATACTTTAAATTATAAAGGCTTTGGTTTATTTGTTTTTCTTCAAGGATCTCAGGGTAACGACATGTTAAATGTTACACGAATTGAAACCGAAGGTATGATAGATCCTAAAAATCAATCTACTGCAGTTTTAGATCGTTGGAGACAACCAGGAGATATTACAGATATACCAAGAGCTAGTTTTGGTAATAGTGATAATTCCAGGGTCTCAACACGTTTTATCGAGGACGCTTCATATTTAAGATTTAAAACCATAACCTTAAGTTACGATTTGCCTAAAAATCTAATTGACAAGCTAGGTATAACTGCCCTAAAAATTTACGGTACAGGAGAAAATATTTTTACAATAACAGATTATTCTGGTTTTGACCCAGAGGTTAATGCTTTTGGCGGAAGTAACACTGTACAAGGTATAGATTTTGGAACCTATCCTCAAACTAGAAACTTAATTTTTGGTATAAACGCAACATTTTAATTATTACAGTTATGAAACTATTTAAAATATTAACTTTAGGATTACTGCTAACAACAATGGTTGGTTGTGAAGACTTTTTAGACCTTCAACCTATTTCAGAGGAAACTAGTGGTAATGCCTATGAAACAGCAAGCCAAATAGAGGCAGCATTAGTAGGTGCTTATGAGTCCTTTCAATCTTCAGAATATTATGTTTGGGATTATTTATTGTTTCAAGATGTACGTTCGGATAATTGTTATGCAGGTGGTGACAATCCAGAGGTTTTTCAAATAGATAATATTACAATTCCTGCTACACATTCTAGAATATTTACACATTGGTCTAATCTATACAATGCAATCTCAAAAGCTAATTTGGTAATTGAGCGTGTTAGTAATATTTCTGACCCTTTACTTACTGAAGCACGCAAAAACCAAATAAAAGGTGAAGCCATCTTTTTACGTGCTTACCATTATTTTACCTTAGTTAAATTATGGGGAGGCGTTCCATTAATTACTAATACAATAACATCAACAGATGCAAATGCTGTTAATATCCCAAGAGCAACACAAGAAACCGTTTATGCACAAATAATAGCAGATTTAGAGCTAGCAGCAACCTTATTACCTGAAACCTACAGTAATGATGCTAGTATAAATAAAGCTAGAGCGACATCTGGTGCAGCTCATGCTTTAGCAGCTAAAGCATATGCACAACAACCTAATCCAGATTATAATGCTGTTTTATCACACATACAAGCTGTAGAGACTAGTAGCGCTAACTATCAATTAATAGCATATAACGATTTATTTAGTGGTAATAATTATAATAACGCAGAATCAATAATTGAGGTGCAATATCTTGGAGGTAATGAAGGTAATTATGGACCACAATTATTATTACCACCATCTGTAAGTGGTGATTCCTGGAGAAAATTTGTTACTCCATCTGTAGACCTAATTAATGCTTTTGATACTGAAGGTGATATTGTTAGAAAAAATGCTTCTATTTTATTTGAGTCAGTCCAATGGGTTGACGAATTTTGGGGGAATACACAAGGATCTGTAATTCCATTTAGTTATAAATGGAAAAATGCCAATGGTTTTGCAAGTTCTGATAATACCTATCTAATTCGTTATGGTGATATTGTTTTACTTAAAGCTGAAGCCTTAAATGAAACCAATCAACTTCAAGCTGCAATAACAGAAGTAAATAGAATAAGATCTAGAGCTGAATTACCTGATTTAACTAATGCACAAAGTAACTCTCAACAAGTTTTAAGAGAAACCATACTTAAAGAAAGACGATTAGAATTATTTCAAGAAGGTCAACGTTGGGATGATCTTGCTAGATATAATGCTTTAATTTCAACAATGAATAATTTGGTAGAAATTGACTTAAGAACTGGTAATCAGGTAAATTATAATATGACTGATGCTAAAAAATTATTACCAATTCCGCAACAAGAATTAGATAGAAACCCAGCTCTAACACAAAACCCACTTTAATAATTAGCTATGAAAACAAAAAACATATGTATTGTAATATTTAGCATACTACTTAGTTTTACATATTATTCCTGTGAAACTGAAGGAAACTTACAACCTGAGGGAGAATGGGACCTAAGTGCTCCTGTAATTTTAACACCAACATCTGAGCAAAGTATTGTTTTAGATCAAGACACACCTACTGAATCTGTTACTTTTAGTTGGGAAGCAGCAGAGTCATCATTAGGTTACGCTGTTACCTACAGGGTAATGTTATTACAAGAAGGTACAGTGGATTTTTCTGAACCAATTTTTATTTCAGAATCCTCAAATAACGGAATCAACACTTCATTATCCATTAGTTATGAAGCTTTAGATCAGGCTTTAGCTTTTTCAGGTTTTCCTGCTAACGAAAACGCATCATTAACCGTAGCTGTACAAGCCACTAGTTTAAGTAAAACTAGTATGGCATTTACTAATGTTAATATGACGCGTTTTGAAAACGATATGCTACCACAAAGCTTGTATATTTCAGGAACAGCAACCGAAAACAATAACGATTTATCTCAAGCAATTGCATTAAAGCGTTTAACAAATAGTGATGGAGATTTATCTAATATTTATGAGGTTTACACCAGTTTAATTGCTGGAGAAAACTATAAATTTTATAGTGAGCGCTCTCTTCCTGCTTTGCAATTTGGTGGTAGTGAAGGTAATATAGTTCCGTTTGGTGATGCAATAGTAGCTAGCACTTCTGGACAGTTTAGAATAAAAGTAGATCTTGACACAAACACTTACGAGTTATTACAAATTAATTTTTGGAGTATGGTTGGTACACCTATTACTGGTGGTTGGGGAGGAGACCAACCCTTAGAATATCAAGGTAATAGTGTATGGAAAGCTTCAATAAACCTGTTAGAATCTGGTGGATTTGTATTTAGAGCTAATGGAGATTGGTCGTATTTATTAAAACAAATTGTTGGTACAACCAATACGCTTGTTTTAGAAGCTGATGCTAGTAGTCAAGGAGTATCAGTTCAAGATATATCAAACAACCCACTAGGGTTATATTTTGTGACGTTAGATTTATCTGCAGACAATTATAATTATTCATTTGAAATAGATGATACAATTATAGAGCCAATAGTAACGCCAACTCAATTGTTTTTATTTGAAAACGGAAATATGATAGAAGAATTTTCATTAGATGGTGACACCTTTAGTTCAAACCACTACATACCTATGCAAGCTAATAATGTTTACAGTTTAAATAGTGCAGCAGATGGTAGCGGAACTTCCTATACGATTAACCAACCTCTTGCAGATAGTACGACACCAGATGGCGATTTAGTTTCTGATACTTTAACTCTGATAGAGAGTAATAATACTTTTTCAGTCATCACTGACAGAGCTTTACAATTTAGTATAGATTTTAGTGCTCCTACTTTGACGTGGACGTATTACAACATTAAATTGTTTCATTGGCAAGTTTGGGATGATCGCCAAGAGATTGCAATGACTTATAATCATCCTAATACATATACTGTAACCACAAATCTGACAGCAGGATATGATAGCAAATTTATAAGTCCTTGGGATTTAGATTTTGGTAGTGATAATCCAACAGCATTAACCGGAAACCTTATAAATGGAGGTGGATCCAATCTACTTAATATTACTACAGATGGATCTTATACGGTAACCATAATTTTAAATGATGATTATCAAACAGGAACCTACGAATTTGCACAATAAAAAGATAATATTTATGAATTTATTAAAACGATATAATTTGAAATTTTACATTACTTTGCTTCTTCTAGTTGCCTTTCAAGCTTGCAACGAAGATGATATTAAAACGTATCCACCACCTACAATAGCAGATGTTAACGTTGATTTTTATTTAACTTCACCAGACCAAGCTAATCTACTTAAAGCAACTACAAATGGGTTGTTTCCAATGGTAGCAAACTCTAACTTTACTATTAACGTAACAGAAAGTACAAGCTATCAAGAAATGGATGGTTTTGGATATACATTAACAGGAGGAAGTGCTATGTTAATTAACAATATGTCCACTAGTTCAAGATCTGAATTATTACAAGAACTTTTTGGTTCAGGAGATAACAGTATTGGTATTAGTTATTTAAGAATTAGTATTGGAGCATCAGATTTGGATGCAACCACATTTAGTTATAATGACTTACCAAGTGGTCAAACGGATGAGAATTTAGATAATTTTTCAATAAATCCAGATATGACCAATTTAGTTCCTGTATTAAATGAGATTTTAGCTATAAATCCTAATATTAAAATACTAGCAACACCTTGGTCTGCACCAACATGGATGAAAGACAACAACTCAACAATAGGAGGAGTATTATTACCACAGTATTATAATACCTATGCTAATTACTTTGTAAAATATATAGAGGCTATGGCTGCTCAAGGTATTATTATAGATGCCATTACAATACAAAACGAACCAGAAAACCCATACAATAATCCAAGTATGGTAATGAGTGCTTACCAACAAAAAGATTTTATTAAAAATAACTTAGGACCTGTATTTCAAACGGAAAACATCTCTACTAAAATTATTCTATTTGATCATAATTTAGATAATCCCGATTACCCGATTTCTATTTTAAATGATGCTTCAGCAAAAAATTATGTTGATGGTTCAGCGTTTCATTTATATGCAGGTCAAATAAGTAATATGTCTCTTGTTCACAACGCACATCCTGACAAAAATGTGTATTTCACAGAGCAGTGGATACAAGCACCAGGAGACTTCTATTCTGATATACGTTGGCATGTTAGAGAGTTAATTGTTGGAGCACCAAGACATTGGAGCAAAAACGTGTTACAATGGAATTTAGCTGCAGATCCAAACAATAACCCTCATACTGATGGAGGTTGTACAGAATGTTTAGGTGCCATTACTATCGATGGGAATTCAGTACAACGTAATCCTGGATATTATATTATTGCACATGCTTCAAAATTTGTACCAGCAGGTTCTGTTAGAATAGAATCTAATACGTCTTTTGAATTTCCTAATGTTGCTTATAAAACTCCTGATAATAAGATTGTTGTTATTGTACTAAATAACTCTGATGTACAAAAATCCCTTAATATAAACGTAGAAACTCAACCAATTTCAGTTACAATGCCAGCTGGTGCTGTAGCAACTTTTGTTTGGTAATTAAAAAAATAAAATGATTAAAAACTGTTTTTATATATTATTTGTAGTCGCTACAGTATTTGCTTGCAAAAACGTAGACGCAGATACTCAAAGTCAAAACGATAACACTCAATCGGTTAAAAAAGAAACTGTTGCTAAGCAGCAAATTAACTTATTGGGTAAAGACGCAAAAGTTTATACTACCGCAGAAAACACAGATAAAAGGTTGTCTTTAGATAGTTTAAAGACTTTTAATAACGCACAACAACCTTTAGAAACGGAAGTAGCCATATTTGTTAATCCTAAAAAACAATTTCAAGAATTTTTAGGTATTGGTGGCGCTATTACAGATGCGTCTGCAGAAGTATTTTCATTATTAAGTAAAGATAAACAAGACGAGCTACTTAAGGCCTATTATTCAGAAGAAGGTATTAACTATAATATTATTAGAACTAGTATTCATAGTAGCGATTTTGGATTGGGAAGCCATACCTATATAGAAGAAGGCGATAGTGATTTGAAAACGTTTTCTATTGAAAAAGATCTAGAAAAACGTGTTCCTATGATTAAAAAAGCACAAGCAATAATTAAAGACGATCTTGTGTTTTATGCTAGTCCATGGAGTCCTCCAGCATTTATGAAATCTAATAATCACATGCTACAAGGAGGAAAATTATTACCAGAATATTACCAAACTTGGGCCAACTATTTTGTTAAATTTATTCAAGCCTATGAAGCAGAAGGTATACCTGTTTGGGGTGTAACAATCCAAAATGAACCCATGGCTAAACAACGCTGGGAATCTTGTATTTATACAGCAGAGGAGGAGCGTGATTTCTTAAAAAATAATTTAGGCCCAACATTTGAAAAAAATAATTTAGGTGATAAAAATATTGTGGTTTGGGACCATAATAGAGATTTAATATCGCATAGAGCTAATACGATTTTTGAAGATCCAGAAGCTATAAAATACGCTTGGGGAATTGGTTTTCATTGGTATGAAACTTGGACTGGTGGAGAACCTAAATACGATAATTTAAAAAATATTAAAGCATCTTTTCCTGAAATGAATTTACTGTTTACCGAAGGATGTCAAGAAAAATTTGATCCCACTCAATATAATCGTTGGTCTAATGCAGAGCGTTATGGTAACTCTATGATTAATGATTTTAATAGTGGAACAGTAGGTTGGACCGATTGGAACATCCTATTAAATGAAAAAGGAGGACCAAACCATGTTCAAAATTTTTGTTTTGCACCAATACATGCAGACACTCAAAATAACGAACTTATATATACACCAACGTATTATTATATAGGTCATTTTTCAAAATTCATAAAGTCAAAAGCAAAACGAATTAGTACAACTACTAGCAGAAGTACAATTGAAAGTACATCGTTTCAAAATCCTGATGGACAAATTGTAACAGTATTAATGAATAAAACAGACAGTCCAATTGATTATAAATTAATTGTTGGTGGTTCGCAAATTCAAAATACAATATTACCGCATGCTATGCAGACACTAGTTTATTAATCTAAACAATTTATTATTATGAAAAAAATTACTTCAAAGGATTAATAATTCTTACCATTTTAATATCAATACAAAGTTTTTCACAAGTTAATGTTACCCTAAAGGTAGATATGACTGGCCAGACAATAAGTGCAGACGGAATTCATGTTGTAGGAACAATTAATGGATGGTCTACAGATGCTACTATGCTTACGGAAGAAGGCGCAACAGGTATCTATTCTGTAACCATACCACTAAATGAAGGTTGGCATCGTTACAAATTTTTAAATGGGAATACTTGGGGAACAGAAGAGTCTGCAAATTACCCATGTGCACCATCAAATGGTGATAGATACTTGTATATTAATAATTCTAACTTAGATGTTATTTTAGAACCAGTACCTTTTAACGGTTGTAATACATCAGGAACAGGATTTGAAGTTACTTTTAATGTAGATATGGCAAGTGAAGGGACTATTGCTGCCGGAAATGTACATATGGCAGGTTGGTTAACTGACTGGAATCCTAGCGTATTGTCGTTTCCAAATGCTAACTCAAATATTCATAGTGCTACATTACGTTTTCCAACACCTGCAGACTATCCAATAACATTTGAATACAAATACTTGAGTGCAGCAGGTTGGGGGAATGACGAAACACCAGGACCTGACGACTCTTGTGCAACAGTATCAGGAGGTAATAGGTTAATAACGGTTAACGCTTCAGGAGAGAACATATACGATATATTTAATGCTTGTAATTATACGTTAAGCAATACTGAATTTACAATAGATGCATTAAAAATAGTATACAGTCCAACGGATAGAGTGGTTAAACTTTTAAATAAACAATTTGATAATAAGTTGTCCCAAATAGAAGTATTTGAAATAACTGGTAAAACCATTAAAGTAATCAATACCATTAAAGAAATAGAGGATACATTGATCGACTTTAAAAACCAATCAAATGGACTATATTTTGTAAAAATAAAACATGGAAACAAGCAATTAGTTAAGAAAATTATGGTTTATTAAGGTATTAAAAATATAAGAGCAGAGGGTCTACTAAAAAAAGAAATTTTATTCAATACTTTTGTTTAACTTTAACAATGTATAGTTAAACATATTGTATCTTTATACAATAATATAAAAGGTGTTATTAGTATAAAAGATTAAAATCTATGTTCGGAATATTTAAAAAGAAATCAGAAAAAGAAAAATTACAAGCTAAATATGAAACGCTTTTAAAAGAAGCCCACACGTTATCTACTACAAACAGAAAACTAAGTGACCAAAAAACGTTTGAAGCTGAAGAAGTTATGAAAAAGCTAGAAAACCTTAAATAAGGTTTCTAGCTTTTTTTATTAAACATCTTATAACATACTTTAAATGAGTCTTTTAAATTTAGCAATACTATTATCTAGCTGTGCCTTTTTATTTTACGGTATTAATTGCCTTGTTTCTCAAACAATGAAAGACGAGTTTGTCAGATTTGGTTTAGACAAACAAAGACAGCTAACAGGTATATTACAATTGTTAGGCGCGTTAGGTCTAATTTTAGGTTATTTCTTATTTCCAATAGTAACAGTAATAGCTGCTGCAGGATTATCAATTTTAATGTTTTTAGGCTTTTTAGTTAGAATAAAAATTAAGGATAGCATATTACGATCCCTACCATCTCTATTATTCGCAGTTATAAATTTATATATAAGCGTACAATATTATTACAAAATAGTCTCATAGTCAGCATTATGCAAATGCAATAACAAGGCATAACATTAAAAACAAAGCTGCCGGAAAAGACTTAATTAATGGATCGTTTATCTTAAAGTGCATCACAACAGATCCCGATAAAAGTACAGCTAATCCTAAAGCTGCTGGTTGTTTTAAAGCAGGAAACCAAATAGCACAAATTAATAAAACAGCAAGTGTTAACTTAAAAAAACCAATGACGTAACACATTTGTTTTGATAATCCATAAACGCGAAACTCTTCCATTAAGGTTTTAGCATTTCCGCCTCGCCATTTGGTAGCCTTGTTATACTGTAATAGCCATACGTTAAGTATACTTATACCTACTATAATTTGAAGTGTAATAATTAAATAATTCATGATAATGATGGCTTTATTGGTTTATAACTTTAAATAACTACTCTCAAAAATACTAATTTTGTTTATCTTTACATAAAAATAATTAAACAAAAAAAACGTATAGTGAATAAACAGGATTATAAAATACACATTGTTGGAGCTGGAATTAGTGGCTTAATTGCTGCAACTGTTTTAGAAAAAAATGGATTTTCTCCTGTTATTATTGAAACAACAGACAGTATTGGAGGCCGAGTAAAAACAGATATTGTAGAAGGTTATCAATTAGATCATGGTTTTCAGGTATTATTAACTGCTTATCCTGCTGCACAAAAATATCTTAATCTTGAAGCCTTACAATTACAAACGTTTATTCCAGGAGCTTCAATTTTTAAAAATGGAAAACAAAATAGTATTGGAGATCCTCTAAGAGATAAGTCATTATTATTATCGACGGTATTTGCTAGAGTAGGAACCCTTTCTGATAAATTAAAGATTCTGAAACTTAATATTAAATTAAAGAAAAAATCACTTTCAGAAATATTTTCAAGCAAAGAACAAACCACAAAATCCTATTTAATAGATTTTGGTTTTTCTTCAAAAATGATAAATGACTTTTTTAATCCTTTTTTTAGCGGAATCTTTCTAGAAAAAAATTAGAAACCTCTAGCAGGATGTTTGAATTTGTATATAAAATGTTTGGTGAAGGTGACGCAGCGTTGCCAAAAGGAGGAATGCAAGCCATACCAAAACAACTATCAAATAATTTAAAGCGTACCACGTTTAAATTTAATACAAAAGTGGCAACTGTTAATGATAGCGATATAACTCTTGAAGATGGGCAAAAGATTAAAAGTGATTTTACCATTATAGCAACAGAACCTAGTAAATTAGTTAATAAACTAAACAAAAAAGTAACAGACTGGCAAAGCTGTGATACTTTGTATTTTGAAACTGAAAGTAGAGTTATTAATAAACCTTTAATTGGTTTAATCCCTGAAAAAGATACAGTAATAAATAACATTTTTTATCACACTAGCCTTGCTTCCGATTTAAAGGGTAATAAAGAGTTGCTATCTGTTACTGTTGTAGATAATCAAAACTTGTCTTCAGATAAATTGATACAACGTGTTCAAACCGAATTAAAACAGTATTGTGGTATTGATGTGATTAAACTTATCAAGCATTATAAAATCCCAATGTCTTTACCTAAATTACAAAATTTACAGTACAACCTTTTACCATCACAAACGTGTTTGACTGATACAATTTTTCTAGCAGGAGATATACAATTAAATGGGTCTTTAAATGCTGCTATGATAGCAGGAGAGAAGGCTGCACTTGGTGTTTTGGATAATTTATAATCGTGTGCTCTAAATTTTAAAGTTTTAAGTAGTCTTATGACTAAGTTAAAATCACCTAAAAAACAGAAGATATGTATTATTTTTGTAGTCAATATATTAAGCATAAAAAATAAGATTTGTTAGATAAAAAACAGCAATTACCACAAACACAAGTATTAGAAACAGACTATTTTATTTACTGTCTTGAAGCAGTTGAAGATGAAGAGATTGAAACTGTAACAGAAACGCAAAACAAACTAGACTTATTAACATCACAGTATGGTGTTGCCAGTATTTATAACACATGCGACTCTATTGAAGGTTTAGAATCTAACCTAAATGCATTGGTCTTGGACGATCATAACTTTAATGATTATGAAATAATTTATCTAGTAATTCCAGGCGAAGCTAATAGTATTATTCTAAACGATTATAATTATAGTTTACAAGAAGTTGCAGAGCTTTTTGAAGGAAGATTACAAGGCAAGATTCTACATTTTTCCAATGCTAAAGTGTTGGATTTAGATGAAGAAGAAGCACAATATTTTTTAGATATTACTGGAGCAAAAGCTATCTCTGGTTATGGTTATGAATATAACGGAATAACCAGCTCTAATCTTGATATTGCCTTTTTTAATTTATTTAAAGAAGATGATAATATGTTTGATGTTGTGGAAGAATTACATCAAAGACATTACAAATTGTGTAAACTACTTGATTTTAGATTGTATTATTAAACAGCTATTTGTTTTATAATTTTTGAAGAACATATCGTTTATTTCTATTTTACATAATTTGTAACAAATCTATTAAAATTTGATTCGCTATTTATTGTATGAAAATTCACACTCCTGAGAATCGCGTATTTAAAAAATATTGAATGATTGTACAGAATATTTAATTTATACAAATAGCATAAATATAAAAGCTAGAGATCTAAATTAATCTAACGAAGCCACAATTAGCTTTTACATAATTACTCACGATTTTATATTTAAATAAATTGGAGTTCGTGAATCTCCTGAAGTCGATTTATCTATCGATATAAGTCTAAAGACATTATATCTGCAACTATGTAAAATAGCACAAAAAAGTGCTATTCGCTAATTGTTATAAAAATGTACTATAATTTATATTATGTAAAATAGAATATTTCAAAACCTCTTCTATTGTTAGAAATACATGATAAATAGTTTTATTCGGAATTTGAAACGATATACTGTAAATCAATTACTTCAAATTAAAAAGTAATATTCATCGACGACTTAATTTATAGACGATAAACTATAAATAGAATACTTTATTTAAATTTCGTTTTTAAAACAATATTTAAAGTTAATCCCAGAATAATTAAAATTATACCAAGTAAGCTAATTAGCGTATAGATTTCTTGTAACCAAATAGCTCCAATTATCATTGTAAATACAACTTCAATATATTTTAATGGTGCAACTTGATTAATTTCGGCATTTTGTAAAGCTTTAGTCATGTATAGTTGTCCAAAATAACCAAAGATTCCTAAGCTTAGCAATAAAACCCATTCCATACCTTGTGGATTTGTCCAATGGTTTATACTTAACACGCCTCCAATGATTGCAGAAATAATCATAAAATAATTTACTACAACAATGGGATGATCATGGCTTCCAATTTTACGGATTATAATATAAACTAATCCAGTAAAAACAGCAGATAATAATGCATATAATAAGCCTAAAGTATCAATATTATTATCAAATCCTTTTAGTATAACTACTCCCAAAAAGGCTATAAAAAAACATATCCATTGAAAGTATTTGATATGTTCTTTTAGTAAAAATATTGCAAAAAAAGCTGCAAATATGGGAGAAATATACCTAATGGATACTGCAGATCCCATGGATAGATGATTAAGAGACATAAAAAACAATGTCATAGCAATACAGCCAACTACTCCTCTAGCAATTAATAAACCTTTTTTATTTCCTAAAAAATTTATCTTGTTTTTTAGTAAAAACGGAACAGTAAAAAATAAGGTCCCAATGGATCTAAAAAATACCACTTGATTAACATTAAAATGGCTAGATTGTTTGACTAAAACATTTAATAGTGCAAATCCTAATGCGCTGATAGTCATATAAAATATTGCTTTTTTTTGCATACTTTTATTATTTAGACTTTCATATTTAGTCATATATTAAAAGCAGCCTGTTTAGAAGCTGCTTTATAGTGCAAATATACTTGTAAATGCTAAATTTATAGGTAGTAAAACTTACTTTTTAAGCGTTTTAATAATATTAATTGCTGTTTTTGTAAGGTTAGTAATGGTGTCTAAATCATAGTTACCATCTTTATCTTTTGCTATTAGTTTTGAGCCTATACCAACACACGTTACTCCTGCATTAAACCAAGATTCTAAACTTTGTTGTGTAGGTTCTACTCCTCCAGTTGGCATAATACTAGTCCAACTACATGGTCCTTTTATTGCTTTTACATAACTTGGATTGTAAGCATTACCAGGAAATAATTTTACTATTTCACAACCTAACTCTTCTGCTCTAGCTATTTCTGTTAATG
Source organism: Olleya sp. KJ81-1 (assembly GCF_055808135.1). Taxonomy (NCBI): domain Bacteria; kingdom Pseudomonadati; phylum Bacteroidota; class Flavobacteriia; order Flavobacteriales; family Flavobacteriaceae; genus Olleya; species Olleya sp. KJ81-1. The sequence continues at coordinate 897,627 of NZ_CM147854.1, forward strand.
TTGCACAACCTGCAGACCATAATACTTTTCTGCGATTGCATACTAAAGCAATATCCTCTCTTAATACTGGTGTTACAATAAAATTTGCTCCTAATTGCATATATAATGATGCAGCTGCAGCATCTGTAATTGAGCCAACACCTAAAATCATTCCAGGTAAATTAGCAATAGCATATTTGTTTAGTGCTGCAAAGGTTTCAAAAGCAAAGTCTCCTCTACTTGTAAACTCTAAAAGTCTTGCACCACCATCGTAACATGCTTTTAATATTTTTTTACTGACTTCTATGTCTTCATTATAAAATAAAGGAACTAAGCCTGTCTTTTGCATTACTGATGCAACTTCTATTCTTGAATATTGTGCCATGTTATTGTTTTTTATCTTGAAACTTTTCCTGATGAATCACCACTTAATAATTTTTCTATGTCGTTAAGTGTTACTAAATTAAGGTCACCAGAAATAGTATGTTTTAAACAGCAAGCTGCTACTGCTATATTTAATGCTTTTTGTTTATCTGTATCGTCATTTACTAAACCATAAATCAATCCACCCATAAATGCATCTCCACTTCCTACCCTATCTACAACAGGAGTTACCTCTTTAACATCTGCATTATAAATTGTTTTTCCGTCATATAATACGCCTCCAATACGTTGGTGCGATGCACTAACCGAATATCTTAATGTAGTCGCTACAGTTTTTAAATTAGGACATAATTTAAATAATTGGTCGTATAAAGCTGGCAACGATTTTTCGTTTTGATAATTAGGGTCTACTTTATCTTTACCTAACATAAAAAATGCAGTATCAATATCGCCTAAAATTACATTACTATATTTTAAAAGTTCTGGCATAATTTGATCTGGAGTCTTACCATATTGCCATAATTTGGATCTATAATTTAAATCTGAAGAAATTGTAATCCCTAATTTATTAGCAACTTTTAAGGCGATTAAACACTCATCTGCAGCAGATTGAGATATTGCAGGTGTTATACCACTCCAATGAAACCAAGTCGCATCTTTTAAGACCGCTTCCCAATCTATGGATCCAGTTTGAATAGTTGACATAGAACTGTGAGCTCTATCATAAACCACATTACTACCACGTGTACCTGCTCCAGTTTCTAAATAATAAATACCTAGACGATCACCTCCATAAATTATGTTTTTAGAATCGACATTAAATTTGCGCATCTCTTTAAGTGCACAAGCGCCAATTTCGTTATCAGGTAATCGGGTTACAAATTCAACAGGAATACCATAATTTGCTAATGATACTGCTACATTAAATTCTCCACCACCATAAGAGGCAGCAAATGTTTTTGCTTGAGAAAACCGCAAATGACGTTCTGTTGAAAGTCTAAGCATTATTTCTCCGAATGTGACAATTTTACTCATTTTATAAATTTGATTACTATTCTATTAATTGTATTAAAAGCCAGATTGTTTTGCTTAAATCTATTGTATTACCGTGAAGATAATCAATTGACTAAACAAAACAATCTGACTTTATAAATTTAGGTTATTAAATACCTAATGCTTGACCACCACCAATTTGGATAGTTTCTGCTGTGATAAATGAAGCATCCTTACTAGCTAAGAATGAAATTACACCTGCTACATCTTCTGGCTGACCTAATCTACCTAACATAATATTATTTGCCCAAGATGCAAATACTTCTGGCTTAGTCGCTTTAATTTGTGCATGAAAAGGTGTATCAATTGTACCTGGAGATACAGCATTAACACGTATTCCGTATTCTGCTAAATCTTTAGCTAATGCTCTTGTAATGGCATGCACACCTGCTTTAGACGTACCATAAATTCCTGCTCCTGGTCCACCTGCAGTCCATCCTGCATTTGATGTATAGTTTATTATTGAAGGATGTTCTCCTTTTTTAAGAAAAGGAATTGCAGCTCTAGAAGCAAAAAATACAGAGTCTAAGTTTAATGCCATTACGTTTCTGTAAAACTCAGTTGTCATTTCTTCAAATCTAGAACGACCACCTAATCCACCTGCATTATTAACAAGTACATCAATACGACCATATTTTTCTCCAATTTTAACGATGTTTTCTGTTACTTGGGCTTCACTTGTAACATCAAAACCGTAATATTCTGCAGTGATACCTAAACCTACTAATTCTTTTAGTTTTTCAGCTCCAGCTGCATCATCAATACCGTTTAAGATTACAGTATAGCCATCTTTTCCTAATCGTTTTGCTACTTCAAAACCAATTCCACCTGTGGCTCCTGTTACTATAGCTACTTTTCCGTTTGTATTACTCATTTCTAATTGTTTTTATTGTTGTTATTCTATATTTAAAAATCTATATGCTTAATTAATTACTTGGTTTTAAAGGTTCTATTTTAGGACATAATATCCAAATAGCCAATAATGCAATTATTGCTAAAGCGCCTCCTATTAAAAAAGCGGGAGTATAATTACCTCCTGTTGTTATAAACGTTACTAAAAGAGTTAATCCTGCAGCACCTAATTTTGCAGCCATACCAGCAAAACCTGATAATGTTCCTACTATTTTTCCTCCAAACATATCACTAGGTAACGTTTGGATATTTCCGATTGCTATTTGAAATCCAAAAAGTAACACTGCCATTATAATTACTGCAGTTGTAGCAGATCCTGGTGCTTTAAGTAAAAAGAAACAAGGAATCATAATTAAACATCCTAATGTAATTACCATTTTTCTAGTTTTATCCACTGACCAACCTGCTGTTAATCTATTTTGCGCTATCAGACCACCAGCCCAAGCACCAATCATAGCACCAACGTAAGGTAACCAAGCAGAAAATGCGATTTCTTTAACGTTTAATCCAAAGACTTCAGATAAATAAATTGGTATCCATACTATAAATAACCACCATATAGGATCTAATGCTGCTGATGCAATAATTACTCCCCAACTTTCTTTATGTTTAAGAAGTTGTGCAGTTGTTGGTACATAACCATCATCGTAATTTCCGTCTTCATCTAAGTCTTGATTTTTTTGTCCAGAAAGAATGTATTTTCTTTCATCCTCAGATAACCATGGATGTGTTTTTGGTCCTGACTTTACAATGTATAACCAAGGGATTAACCATAATAATCCAAGAGCACCTACAACTATAAATATAGCTTTCCACTCTAAATAAGCAGATAATAGTCCTATAACAGGGTAGGCAACAATACCTCCAATTGCAGCTCCAGAATTAAATACGCCTTGTGCTAAAGCACGCTCTTTAGTAGGAGAACCACTCTGCATTTGCTTTAGCTGCTCCTGGCCAATTACCAGCTTCAGCTAAACCTAATATTGATCTAAAAATTGAAAAACTTAGCATACCTTGTGCAAATGCATGAAACATTGTTGCTATAGACCACACACCTATTGAAAGTGCAAATCCCATTCTGGTACCAATCCAATCAAAGATTTTACCAAACAATGCCTGACCACCAGCATATGATAATATAAAAACTGTTGATATTGTTCCAAATATTAACTTATGTCCATCTTGATCCATGTCTGGAAATAGATCTTTAGCAATTTCAGGCCAAAGTGCTCCAAAAGCTTGTCTGTCTATGTAGTTAACAACTGCAACCAAAGCTACAAGTCCAACTACCCACCATCTAAGTCCTTTTAATTTCATGTTTTTTTTAATTTAAAAAAATAAAAGTCTAAACCGAATAACAAGTAACTACTCATTATCAGTTGATTAACTTAATTTATATTGTTTTTGATTGAAAATAATTTGAGAATTAACGATCTTAAATTATCATCTGTTTATTTTATAAGTTATAACAGTATTTATACAGTTCGTTAAAGTGATTTTTCATTGCTTGTTTAGCTTCAATTGGGTCTTGATTTTTAATTGCTTCAAAAATTAATTCGTGTTCTTTAATAGCTGTTTGAGATAGATTTTTATCACAAACATGATACTTTTCAAAATTTGTAATTATTTCTGGAGTGATGATTAACATAAAAGTATTCATTGTACTATTTCTACTAGCTCTTGCAATAGCTAAGTGAAATAACAAATCTTCTTGAACTGCATCTTCTTTATTAACTACTTTATTTTTATAAGCATCTAAGGCAGATTTCATTTTTTCTAAATCTTCATCTGTACGTCTTAAAGCTGCTAATCTAACCGTTTTTAATTCTAACAAAATTCGGGTTTCGACTAACGATTTAAAATCAGGATCCTCTAATCTTAAAATATCCTCTATCATACCATTAAGTGCTATGACTCCAATATTTGCTACAAATGTTCCGCTTTGCGGAATTGATTTTAACAGACCATAAAATTCTAATTTTTGAATGGCTTCCCTTACATTACTTCTAGAAACTTCAAACATTTCTGATAACATACGTTCAGCTGGCAATTTATCTCCAGGTTCAAGATTTTTTTTATTAATTAAATCTCTGATGTTAGCAATTATTGTCTTCTGAATATTAAAATTTTCGTTTTTTGTAAGGATTTCCAATTTCATATAAATAACATTTTATTTATTTAACTTTTCATGTCAAATTTAAGAATTCTGAGTAGACTTTTATTTAATTATTAAGCTAAACTTTACGGTCTTTTTAATGACCTATAAAGCCTAACTTAACAACAAGACTAATCAAATATTTTTAGTGTTTGACTTCTAAATCATAATATCTAACTTTTGCAAAAGCCCCTTCATCTCTGGTTTGCAAATAGTTTCCTGCTTTAAAATAGTTTTCAAAAACACCCCATTTTTTCATGTGGATATCTTCGTAAACTTTGTATTCATTTTCATTTAAAATAACCACCATTTTTCCGTCAGAAACTTCCACTTCTAAAGTAAATTTTTTGAATCCTACTTCTTGCTCAAAATTAAATCCTTCGTCATCATCCCAAGCATCTTCATGTAACATTTCTTCTTCTGTTGCATCTAAGTTTTTAAGGACTTTTGTTTTTACTCTAATCTTTCCTTTGTCCCAATAAATTTTAAGAATTGGTGGTGCATTATTATCTTTCTCTCCTATTAAATCTCTTTGTTCATTAGTCAATCTACCATGAATTTGCATAATGATAGTGCGATGATATTTACCATCACTATCTTTAGAAATATCATCTATTGCTAATTTTCCTTTCATATAACCACCTTGCTTGAATGTCCAATTAACATTATTCTCTCCAGATACCATTTGCTCTCTTAGTTCTGACCTAGAGTATTTAGTATTTGCAGTGGTTGCGCTACTTGGAAATGCATAAAAAACAATTGCTCCTTTTGTAGAATCGTTATACATATAAGGTTTTAACGATTCATTTGTAGCATAATCCATAATTTCTGGAGGAGACACTTCTTGTGGCTTTTTACCATCACCAGCAGGAGTTGTTACTTTCCAATGGGTTAAATCTATGTTTGGTAGTTTATATCTATTTCTTTTCTTTTTTTCTTCTTCTTTTTTGATTCAACTTTAGACTCTGTAACAACCTTATTAGATTGACAGTTAGCATTGAAGACTGAAACAAAAACAAACAAGACTATTAATTTAAGTTTTATACGCATAAGTTTCAGTCTTTAATATTTATTGAATGTTATTAATTATTGTAAATCGGCTGTAAAATTATCTACTCTAGCCTCTTCACCTTGATTTGTGATGTAAATACTTACTGTGTTATTAGCACCAGAATTAAACATAATGTTTACTGGCGTGTAAGCTTCTGCAGATCCTGTAAAAGATTGTAAGATTGCTGCATCTGTTTCAGCTTGTGTAGTAAATCCACCACCTGCAAGTATTGCAACTGTACATGATCCACCAGCAGCTTCTAGTCTATAAGAGTAAGAAATCACGTAATCTGTGTTTGGAGATACTTCAATTTCTTGGTAACCAATTCTGTCTCCTGCTCCTGGAAATTTAGCTGCTTGTCCACCATCTGGAACAGTGCTACTTGTATTAATTTGAATTACACCACCTAAGTTAGAGTTTTTCCAAGAATCACGACCATCTCCTGAACCATCAGGTAATGTATTATCCTCAAAACTTGGTTCTAAAATAACAGGTATGATAGCTAAAGGCTCTTCTGGTTCAAACACCACAACATCTATTGTTACTGTGTCTGATGCACCATTAGCGTCACTTGTTGTTAAAGTAACTGGATAAGTCCCTTCTCCTGCTTCAAATGTATAAGTAGGATCTTGATCCGTTGTTGTTACACCTCCACCAAAATCCCACAAATACATTGTAGATTCTGATGATAAATCAGAGAAATAAATCTTTTTAAAATCATCTATATCTGCTGCATATGTAAAATTTGCAGTTGGTAAAACAGTGTCTACTTTTGAATTAGCGTCTGGTAACTCAAACTCAAATTGATCTTCGCAACTTGTAAAAGTGAATGACATTATCATGCTTACAAGTAAAAACGTAGTCGTACGAATAATATTAACTTTGTTTTTCATATTTTTTTATGTTTTAATATCCTGGGTTTTGACTTAAAAGTCCATTACTTATATTAATTTCTCTAGCTGGAATAGGTAGTAATAAATCTCTTGTATTAAAAGTGTAGTCCATCTCTGTAGCATGTGCACTTAATACTGAGTTTGCAATTCCAAATCTTACTAAATCAAAGAATCTATGGTTTTCAAAAGCCAATTCTACACGTCTTTCATTAATTAAATCTTGTTTAGTTATCGCATCTGGAGCATCTATCGTTGGCATATTAGCTCTTAATCTAACTTCGTTAAAAGAATCTCTTGCTGCTTGTACTGTTGTTTGCGCACCACCTGCCATAATAGCTTCTACATGCATTAATAATACATCTGCATAACGTGATACAATCCAATCGTTTCCTGCTTGACGTGGATTTGGACCATAATTATCTGCTAATCCAAAACCATTAGGTAAAAACTTAGCTACTTCGTAGAAAGAACCAACAGTAATGTAAGATTCTGCTGTTCTATCTCCTCCATAAAGTCCGAAGTCCGCAATTAAATTATCATTAATTACATTTAATCCATCTTGTCTACCAACAGATGTTGTAAACTCTGATGAGAATCCTTGACTCTCTGCAGTGTTACCTGCTACATAACCAATTGCAAATAGTATTTCATCGTTTAATTCTGAATAATATACATCATGAAAGTTTGGCATTAATGAAAATTGCATGCTTTGTATTATTGATTCGCATAATTGTTGAGCGCCTAAATAATCTGGTGATTGTTTAGTTAAATATACTTTAGCTAATAATGCTTGTGCAGCTGCAGTAGATGCTCTTGACTTATAAGTACTATTTAAATTTAATATTGCTTCTTGTAAGTCTTCAATTATAACAGTGTAAATAGTTGAAGTACTAACTCTTGTAAAAAGTACATCTGTTTCTTCTGGACCAACTACAGATGTAATTAATGGTACATCACCAAATAAACGTACTAGGTTAAAGTAAGCGTATGCTCTTAAAAATTTAGCTTCAGCTGTGTAAGATGCTCTATTTGCTGCATCTGCTTTTTCAATATAATTTAAAACAGTATTTGCTCTAAAAATGATTTCGTAAGAACTAGCATAGTAATCCTCTACTTCCACATTATTTGCATCTACTAGATATCTATGAAAATCTGCTTTAGATCCTTCTGTTGTAGCAGATCTAGTATTATCAGTTCTCATTTCTGTTAAAAGATATTCAAACTGTACACCTCTATTAAAATTTGAAGAGTTAGTTTCGGTATCTTCATTTACGCCTTGAATAGCATCGTAAATTCCGATAATTCCAGCAAGTACATCGTCATCGTTATTAAAAAACTGATCAACTACTACTACTGAGTCTGGCGTTGGGTTTAGAAAATCATCGTTACAAGAAAATAACATCATTCCTGAAACTAAGACCGCTATATATTTTATATGTTTCATAATTTATATGTTTTTTTTAATTAAAAGTCTACGTTTAAACCAAAAGAGATAGTTTTAAAAATAGGTGTACCTGCTCTTTGTGCACCATATTGTGTTGGTGTATCATCATCTACAAACTCTGGGTTAAATCCATTATACTCACTAGACGTAATGTATAATAAGTTTTGAGCAGTAGCATAAACTCTTAATTTAGATAAACCAATTCTTTCTGTTATGTCATCTGGTAAAGTATAACCTAAGTTGATGTTTCTTAAAGAAAAGTAAGATGCACTTTGTACCACGTCATCTGTTAATACTCTTTCTTGTAAAAATGAAGCATCTGGAATAATTCCTGCATCGACTACTTCTTGCGGACTAGTCGTTGCACCTTGCCAATGTGTAGCAAAATATTGGTCTCCAATGTTTTTAACCTCTGCACCATGACTACCTTGAACCATGAATGAAAAATCAAATTGATCATAACTAAACTCATTAGTTAAACTCCAAACTAATTCTGGGTAAGGATTACCTAAGATTGCTTTATCTTCTTCTGTAATTAAACCATCACCATTTAAATCTTTTACAATTACATCTTGTGATTGTCCATTAATTGGGAAGTAAGGAGACTCCCAGTATTGGTTTGCTAATTCTGTATCTACTACATAACCATAAAACGATGATATTGGGTTACCTACTAGGTTTATCCATTGTGAATTTCTACCAAATGTATCTTCTGGAGTTGCACCATTTGAATCACCATAATCAGTTAATTCATTTTTGTTTGTTGAAGCGATTAAAGTTGTGTTCCATCTAAAGTTTTCTGTCGAAATATTTTTTGTTCTAAACTCTAATTCAAAACCACTATTTACAACTTCTCCTAAGTTTACAATACCTTCAGAAAAACCTGTCGTGTAAGATACTGGGTTGTTTAACAATAAGTCATTACTTGTTCTTTTATAATAATCTAAAGAACCACTAATTTTGTTGTTAAATAATCCAAAGTCAATACCTGGATTAAACTCTTTTGAAGCTTCCCATCTTAACTCTGCATTTGCAATATTAGCTGGAGAAAAACCTGTAGTAACGTTACCATCTATAATAGCATTTGAGTCGTTTAATAAAGATAAGTATGCGTACCAATCTGTAAGATCACTTCCTGTATCAAAGTTTTCATTACCTGTAAGACCGTAACTTACTCTTAATTTTAAGTTGTTTACAACATCGCTTTCGCTTAAAAAATCTTCGTTAGATACATTCCAACCTAAAGATAATGCTGGGAAATTACCCCATTTTGTACTTGCTCCAAATACAGAACTTGCATCACGTCTAAATGACGCTGATAACAAATACTTGTCGTTATATGCATAGTTTACCCTTCCAAAATAACCGATTTTATTTTTTTCGATATTATATTCTCCGTAGCTAGCAATAGTAGTTGCTGCATTAAGATTTTTAATTAAGTCATTAGTATAACCAGAACCTTCTACTGCACTGTTTTCAATTCTTCGGTTTTGAACTGTAAAACCTGCAAGGAAATCAAACTCATGGTTTCCAAAATCTTTAGAATATGATAAAGTGTTATCTGATATTATACGTCTAGATTCTCTGTTTTGCAACTCGTAAGATGCTCTACTTGCTCCATTTTGGTGGTGTTGTGTACCATTCCAACGCGTTCTTTTTCTTCCTTCTAACGTAACACCAAGTGATGTTTTAGCTGTCAGTCCGTCTAAAATTTCATAACTTAAATATGTAGAACCTAAAAGCTTATTGTTAAATTCATAATGCTCTCTTTCAGCATACTGTGCGTAAGCATTAGCATCTCCAGATGTACGTGGTCTAGTAGAACTACCATCTCCATCTAAATCAAGCTCCATTAAATGATCTTCTAAAAAGTAATCTCCTACTTGTAGATCTGGAAAATAGTAATTTGCAGAAGGATCGTCTTGATTTACAAATTGAAGCGACTCTTCAGTATGATAAATTGGTAACCAAGGAGACTGTCTTATAGGATTGTGAATTGATGTTGGTAATGCTCTTCTTTTAGAGTAAGAAGGCGTAAGACTTGCACCAAATTTTAATTTTTCGTTTAGCTTTGTATCTACTTTTAGTTTAAAGCTATATACTTTATAGTCATCTGTTAATACAACACCTTCATCATGAGAATATCTTAATGCTGTACTAAACTTTGTGTTTTTGTTACCACCTCTAGCAGAAAGCGAATGGCTAGTAATTTTACCTCCATCAAAAAACACATCTTGCCAATCTCTGTCCACACCTAAAGTACTAACTAATAATTGCATGTACTGTGTTCTTTCTGAAAGTTCACCAGTTTCGGCTAATTCTTTAGCAGCCCAATCACTTACGCTTTTTTTATAGTTATCACTATCGTGTGCTTCTTTAAATCCTGTATAGGTGTCATAACTAAACTTAGTTTTTCCATCCTTACCACTTTTTGTTGTAATAATTATAACTCCGTTTGAACCTTCACTACCATATATTGCTGCAGATGCTGCATCTTTTAAAACCTCAAAAGACTCTACATCGTTCATATCAATACTACCAAGAAAATCAGAACTAACAACAATTCCGTCTACTACAACAGCAGGACCAGAACTAGCATTAATAGATCCTGTTCCTCTAATACGAATGGTTGGTGCTGCTCCAGCCTCAGCAGATGTTGCTTGTATATTAACACCAGACACTTGACCAATTAATGCATCATCAACTCTAGGTACTGCGATTTGATCTAAATCATCATTTACAACCTTAGATATTGAACCCGTTAAATGGCTTTTCTTTTGAGTACCATAACCAATTACAACAACTTCTTCTAAAGTATTAGCATCAACAGTTAAAGATATATTAACTTGTGTTTGCTTATCAATAATTACTGATTGAGCAGCATATCCAATATATGAAAACTGTAAAACGTCTCCAGCTTTAGCATCGATTTGATAATTACCATCAAAATCTGTACTAGCTCCTGTATTGGTGCCTACAATAATAACATTAACGTTAGGTAATGGCATATTGTACTCTGCGTCAACCACTACCCCTTTTACTGTTAACTTTTCTTGCGCAAAAGCTGCAATACACATAAAGAGCATTGCAAATAGTGCCGATTTAGCTTTTAAATTCATAATTAATTTTTAAGTTTTAGTTAATTAATTTGTTTCACTAAAAACATAAATATTAGGCAAGTATCAATATGTTTGTTACTTTTGTAATGTTATGTTTTTGCATAATAACTTCCCGTCAAAGAAGTATTTTTATAAAAAGGATGAGTTTTAAACTTGTCCTTTTTTTGTTTATTTACTATAATTCAAATTGGTTTACCAATCTGGTTTACCAAATATATATAAAATTTTGTTAATTACAACGTTTTCGTAAAATTTAAATGTTAAAATAGAGGATGTTAGTGTTAAAATAGCAAATAAATGTGCGTTGCGCTATTACTACTTTTTTTAACCAAAACCTTCTAACATGTAGGTAAATAAGAAATAATAATGCTTATTTATCCGAAAAATACGACGGTCCAACACCTGTTAAAAAATCTTCTCTCACAGGGCTAAAAGTATCTATTAGCTGTCCTTCTTCTAAACAAATTGCACTATGTAATAGATTTGGTTCAATATAAACACCATCACCAGCTTCAACAATTTGCTTAACGCCATCAATTTCAAATTCAAATTTTCCAGAAACACAATACGTAGCTTGTGTATGAAAATGTTGATGAGGCGCACCTAAAGCTCCTTTTTCAAACTTTACACTTACCATCATAATTTGATTGTCATAACCCAAAAATTTTCTGGAGACACCACCTCCTAGTGTTTCCCATTCCATGTCTTTTGCGACAATGTACTTTTCGCTAAATCTTTTCATTTTTATTTGTATTTAATTATTTTATTTAAAATAATAAGAACCTGACCATTCGTAATCCTTATCGTTAATTGTAACTTTATGTTTTGCGTCTACTATAGCATTTGTATTAGCTGTTATAAATAATTTAGTAATACCCTTTACATTTGTAATTTGAATAGCTGTATAGGCTTCCGAGTTTAAGACTACCTTTAATTGCTTTATATTACTGTTGGAGTTTATAGCAGACTCAGTTACTGGACTGTAACTTCCATGTGCTTCTATAGTGGATACAAAAATGGTGTTTTTAGCATTTTTACGTCTGACCATAAATGCTGCCTCACGTCTTAAATTAAATTCTGGATCATTTGCTCCAATCCTAGTAAACAACAAGTTATCATTTGCTTCTGTCAAAGTTGTTAATGTGTAAAACTTACCTTTATTTAACCATGATAGTTGACTATTCTCATTAGTCGCTTTTGCTGTACCTTCAACAAATAAATGTTGATATCCATTTTTACTACCTAATGGATTTAATGTATTAGGTGTTTTATAATCAAAATTTGTCTGAATTAATTGTCCTAAAAAATAATATGGGAAATCATATTTATTAGGCTTGTCTGAAGTCACCTTCATTATATCTAATACGTATGGTTTTTCAAAATCTTCGTCTTTAATGACTGCCATAGTGCGTAAAAGTTCTGTATTTGGATAAGCATTACTATCTTTTGCACTTGCTACTTGTACATTTTTATTATCTGAAGAAAAATAATTTAAAACAGAATGATACTGACTACCAACTTCATATTTTGCGTCAAAGTGAGAGGTTTCATTTTGAGTAATCGTATTGTGTGCAATGGTTTGTTTTGCCCAAGTTTTATTTTCTTTTAAGTAATTTCCGCCTCCTTTTTGCTCAATGTTTACATATCTAGCTAAACCATAATCTTGTATAACTTCTTCTCCATTTTCATATAAAGAATAGGATAACTTATCATAATGCCCATGACTTGATCCTTGCGCTGCATATTTAAATACTAATTCTATAGTTTCGTTTCTTAAAACTGCAACACCACCTTGTGTTCCTTCTGGACCATCAGATAGGTTAATAGATTTTTTAGAAAAAGGTGCGGCTTTATTATTTTTAATACCAAGTGCTACAGCTAATCCAGAGTCGTCTAATAAGACACGATCTTGTGCTTTAGCGATACTTAATAACCCAGGGTCTTGTGTTCCAAAATGGTACGAAATATCTACTGCTGTGACTAACGCACTTGTGTAATATGACATCCCTTTTTGACCATCATTTAAAGGAAAAAAATCTCCATCTGCATCAGATAAATTCAATAATGCATTAATTGACTTAAGTAAAACACCATCTTTATATTCAAATATTTTTAACTCTGGTTTTACATTGTGTAATCCTTCAGCAAAAATTAAAAAAGGATACATAGCATAGCGCTGATAATAAGGTCCTTCATTATAATAACCATCTGGCGAAAAAGGCTCTTCAATATTTGCTAAAAAACCAGCTTTTCCATCTTTGTTTAAAAAACCACCATCGTCGTCTTTTTTGTTAGAGTCTAATTTTAAATCTTTAATGCCATATAATGCACGATCTGTCAATTCTTGATCATCCATAACTAAACCAATCATTCCTACAACTGCATTTCCCCAGGTACTGTGATTGTGTACTCTTTGATAAAATTGTGGACTGTCTATTGAGATGTGATCTGCAAATGGTCTGAATAAATTGGTTTCCAGCGTATTGCGTTCTTCTTTAGTTAAATAATTATAAATACAATCATAAGCTTGACTAACATACACTAACCAATTAGAGTCATTTAAACACTGCCAAAACAATTTACCTCTGGCATAAGACCTTGTTTTTGGATGTAATGGTAATGTTTTATACAATGCTTCATACTGCATCAACATATCTTTTACATATTTAGCATATTTCTGGTCATCTAAAATTTGATATAAAACACCAGCTTTTTGCATAATAATCATGTTACTTTTATGTTTTACATGAGTATATCCACCAGAATAATCTACCGGAATTGGTGTGTCGATACCCAAAGCAATTTCGGCATCAACTTCTTCTTTAACCAGTTGTAATGTTTTATCAAAAATTGGAATGTTACCTAGTTGGGCTCTAATATCTTTTACGCCTTGAGCAGTTAAAATTAATTTTGGATGGCTTTTAGCGTTGTAATTATCTTTTTCAACCTTTTTTTGAATTACTGTTGACTCATTATTATTACACGATAACATAATACATACCAGTATTAATGCTGTGCTTTTAAGGATTAAGGCTATTTGTTTAGTCATCGTTATTTAATTTAAGGCAATTTCTAATTGATACACTTGATTTCCTTTTACAGGAATTTTACCAGTTTTATAAGCTATTTTATTTACAGTCTTTAATGGTTTACCATCAACCATAACTTGCATATATAAATCATTGTAAGGTTGAGACAGTAATTGTATTTTTATGGTATCATCAGTATTAAAAATATAAATATCCGAAGTCTGAGAAAACATAATAGATACCTGTTTGTTTGTTATTGTTTGCACAGAAAAGAATAAAGAAGCCTCTGCTTTAGTCAACGAGACTGCGTCATTATTACTAGCTTTCCAGTCAGACTGATTTAATTTCCAATTATTAATATTAGGTATTGCTTCTGTTTCGTCAATACGTTTATCATAGGTTTTAAAAGGAAAAATGACACTTATAAAATTAAATGAGTTTTGATTATTTTTAGAAACGACAGACCATTGTTTACCTCTGGCTCCATCTGTTTTTACTGAATCTATAGTATTTAATTGTAAAATATCTAATCCTGAACCGTTATCAAACGAAGCACGTAATAAATTTGGTCCATTTTCTTTGGTATAATGTCCTTGCCAAACTTGTTTATAAGTATGATTACTTTCTGATTTAAAATTGTCTTTTACTATCCAAAACTCTTTTTTTATAGCTATCACTTGTCTTACATAATCAACACTAATGTTATTAAACCCATCGTGAGTACCCACAAAAACATCCATTACAGCATTATTAAACCATGTAAGTGTTTTAGGTTGCGCTATTTTTTTAAATTTTCCAAAACCACTACCTCCTTTATTACTTGTGTATTGCTTTCCTAGTAACTGATCATCCACTAAAGCAACATTTTTAGTCATTGAGTTTTTAAACAATTCTAGGTCTGAAAGTGAATACCTAACTTGATAATTAGGTAAAACCACCTTACCATTAGCCATAGCTTGAACACCAAGTACATCTCCATGCTGATGGTCTGGTTTTACAGGGTCTACTCCTGCCGAAATAACCATCATATTATCATGTTTATCCCAACCTTCCCTCATTAAATAGTAACCAGTATCTGGAAAATCTAAGGATAAGGCTTTGGGAGGTGATGATTGCTTGTTTTTAAGTTTATCTAACTGAGTTTGACTAGCTGTCCAATAAAACTTAGTACTTAATTGATCTGTTGCAAAATAACCAATCTCAGGATTTTCAAAAAGAAGATACCCTAAAGTCATGGCTCCAGAAATATCATTAGTTTCTGCCCAAGGTGTATCTGTATCATCTGACAATACAGGAGCTGATTTATCTGGAAAAGCAATTTTTGAAAGCGTTGTAAATAAAGACTTTAGTTTACTTTCCCAAACAGAATCTATAGGTAGTTTACTTTTTTTAGCTAATTGGTAGACATAATAATAAGTTCCAATGTCGCTAATGTGGTAATGCACTGTGCGTTCAAACTGGAAACCGTCATTATTAATTTCTTTATTTAAATGCACTCCTAAAAGTGTCATTGCATGATTATACCATTGATCAGCACCTTCAAAATCTTTTAAAATAATGGCAATCATTGCTAAAGCTGTTAGCCCTCTAGTTTGATGATTACCAGGTACAAATTCTTGGTTATTTTCAAATAAATGTTGTGCGTGTTGCAAAAAAGTAGCTATTGTTACAAGTTGTTCTTGATCAGAATAACCCGATTGACCCAAAAATAAACTATGTAATTGTAACCAATTTATAACACGATAGCCAGACCTAAAAGCTTCATAAACACCATTGCCATCTGGAAGAGTTTCAAATTGATTATTAGCTAATGCTAAATTTAATGACGCTAATTGCTGTGTGAAATAATCTAAATATTTTTGGTTTTTATTTTGATAAAAATAGTAGTATCCTATATCTATCATTTTATGCTGCCTAGCCAAATGCCTTAAAGCATAAGCATTTACTGGCTGACCATTTTGATAGTTAAAAGGAAGTTTCCATTGTGCATTTGCTTCAAATTTTGCTAAATGATCTAGAGCACGCTCTGTATGTCCAGCTTCCGCTTCGGGATAAATGGTTTGATACTCTTTAAATCGTTCTTCATTTGTCTTCCAATCATAAAAGTAACGCTCTGAAAATTTTTCTCTAAAATACTCAGCCAATCTTTGTTCTGATAGGTCACCATTTGCAATAAGCTGTTTTTTTACAGACTTAGTTAAATAATTACTCAGTTCTGGAATAGGTATTACTTTGTCAGAGGGAATATTTTGAGCATCTAAAAGGTTGACAAAACCTAGGCATATTATTAAATTGAAGCAAAAGACTTTCATACTAATACATTAATTTCAGTTTCAAATTTTGCACAACTTTAATTTCACCAGAATTGGTAATCGTATTATTTTCAGGCTTTTGATCTTTTTCTCCCCAAAGAACAGCTACAATCTTAACTGGATTATTTTTAAAGGTATTATTAGCAAATTCCACATTAACAATACCTCTATTTTTAATCAAGATGTTTTCTGTCTCAGATTGTCCACAATTTGTAACCGTATTATCCTTAAATACTAAGTTTCCACCAATGGTAGACTCGTCATAACCACCACGATAATAATTTAAAACATTAGCATCTACATTAATAAAAGTATTGTTAGTTACGTAAACAAACTCACTGTTATAATCACCTTTGTCGTTAGTCTCTTTATTTAATTGAATTCCACTCTTACAATTTTTAATAATTGAATTAGCTACCGAAACGGTATCTGCAAAAGACCCTTTGGACACTTCTAATACGCTGTTAAACTCACTAACTTCTGTATTATTAAGCCACAAACCATAAGCGCTACTCATGTTTTTGTCTAAAGTTTTAAAGGCTGCTTGGGTTTGGTTTCCTTTTAAAATAAGGTCTTCGATATGCAACACACCTTTTGGCTGCATTGAAAAAGCTGTAATATTTGATGTAAAACTTATTTCTGCTTTATTATTTTTATCTGTAGATTTTAATGTAATTAATTTAGAAATTGGTAATTCTTGATTAACTAGATATGCTCCAGGTTGTAAGCTTATTGTGTCTCCAGAATTAGCTTTTGTTAAGGCTTCAACCAATTGGACTGATGTGCTAACTTTAATCGTTTTAGCTTCGGTTTTTGCCTTATTTGTATTATACCAATCGGTTCCGTAATTAGATTTATCGTATAATACTTTGTGGTTTCCTGTATTAATAATTGCTCCAACAGTAGTGTTGTCTGCAGTTCTTTTATTTCCGAAGAGATCAGTATCAATAGTTTCAAAATCAAAACCGGAATACACATTACCATTTGCTAATTTTGGCACCATTAATTGCGGTGACACTGCTGTAACGTCCATATTAGTAGTAATTAAACCTTCAGGTTTTACCTCACTTTTATTATCGCTATTAGTGTAATTACTTTTAAATAAAACACCATCTACCTTATCATAATTTCTAATTGGAAAATCAAAAGGTGTTTGATTGTATAAAACATTATTAGCAATTACTGTTCTAGTTGGTCTAGCAGAACGAATTTCGGATTTTGGTAACACGTCACTTTGACTAACATTTGACCCAACACTAAAGTGAAAAGGTGTTTTTGTATCTATAAAAGAATTGTGTGCAATAACAACATCTGTAACTTGATTATAACGATTTAATGGCGATTTAGGAATTCCATTCATTATAGCTAAAGGCGCTCTAAACGTTTCACCTTTAAGGTTATAAAAATAATTATTTGTAATCCAATGTCCTGTATTAATCACTCTAATTCCACCAATAAATTGCGAATTATCATTACCTATAAAAACGTTTCCATCTATTGTAGCATAGTTTCCGTGACGTAAAACTAAAGAGCCTTCGCTTTCAAAAAACACATTATTTTTAAATGTATTATTGTTTGATTTACTAGAGATAATTTCAACTTCACCATTACAACGTTCAAATAAATTATTTTCTACATTGGTATGTGATGGTGTCATAGATGTACCACTATCTCCTATTTGCATAGTTTCGCCATGTGGACCACCTTTTCTTGGTCTAGGTCCAAAATGATTGTTTATTATTTGATGGTAGTTTTTTACATGTTGGTTACCATCTAATCTTACCATTACGGTTGGACCAAAATTTGATTTGCCGGTAATATAATTATTACTTAATTGGTTATGACGTCCCCAAAACTCAACCCAATGATCACTAACATCTCTATCTGGTTGCGTAAAAGCATCAATTACACAATTAGTTACTGTACTGTGGTTAGCAATTAAAGTATCATTAATTTTAAATTGTATTACATTTTCTGAAGGCGTATGACCGTTTTTAAAATGTAACCCTTCTACTACTAAATAGTCTCCACCAATTTTTAAGTTTGAAATCCCTTCTATACTTACTTTTCCTGGAGTTTCCGCTTTTAGCGTGATTGGCTTATTTGAAGTTCCTTTACCATAAAATTCAATTTCAACATCTTTATATATACCATCTGCTAATACAATGTTATCTCCAGCTTTACTATCCTTAATTGCATTTTGCAATTCTTCAATAGAATTCACCTTAATATTATTAGAAATTTCTGTGTTTCCGCAGGAGACTAATACTATGGTAATTAGTAAAAATGTTATTATTTTTTTCATCTATAAATTGATTAATTTGTTGCTGTTATAATTTTTAATGTATCACGTTTAAACTAAAATATTTGATGTACGAAAAACCGTTTGGGCTTGTAGTACCTAAATAATTTCCAGCTTTAAAGTAGTTGTGAAAAGGCCATTTATTTAAACTTACGTCTGTATAAACAAGTGGTTCTTGATTATTTAACTGCACTTCTACTCTACCAGTTGAGGCTAAAATCCTAAAATCAAAAGCTTCAAAGCCAACGTAACCTAGATTGTGTTTAATATCAAACCATGTAGCACTTGAAGTTTCTAGAAGTGCATCACCAGAAGTTGTTTGATTTATTAATGATTTTTTATGTGACCATATATAACCATCTTTCCAATATATTTTAATTAAAGGAGGTCCATTATTAGAAGAAAATCCATGAATAGCCATATCCTCCTCGGAAATTATACCATGAATCTGCATTACGATTACCTTATGAAAATTTGCACTAGTATCTTCATCTTCTGAAATAGATACCACTTGCAATCTTCCAATCATTTCGCCTCCATCGTTTAAAGACCAATTTTGCTTGGCATTATTTGGATTGATTAATTCTCTTAGTTCTGTTCTGGAATACGAACTATTTGAGGTTGAAACATCAGGAATAGAATAAAACACTAAACTATTGTCTGAAGTATCGTCATATAAATATGGTTGAATAGCTGTTATATTTTGATAACCAAAATCTACTAATTGATTTGGTTGAAACTCGTCTGGAGAACCATTATTATTTAAATCTACTGGTAACGTTAATTTCCAATTTGTAAAGTCTATAATGGGTGTGCTATTTTCAGTCTCGAGAATTTGACCAATAGTCGTCGTATTGTTATCCTCTGGATTATCAACCGATGAACAAGACATCCATAAACTTAAAAACAAAGCTGTTTTTAATACAAATGCGGTTGAAGAAAAAGCGAATTTCATTATAAAAATATAAAAATTTAGAAATTGGTTTACCAAACTGGTTTACCAAATATAAACGTTTTATATTAATATTAAAATTTTTAACGGTTTTATTAATAAATTGTTAATTATTAGCCTTTAAATTGATTAAACAATAAGTAGTAATACATTTAAGTTAAATCATATATAATTATAGGTTAAAACTACGTGCAATAATTAAATAGAATAAACTCTTACCTTTTTCTTTTTTAATCTTGTGTTATTAATTTTATCGATAATAATGGTTGCTTTTGTTTTTGGTACAGCTACAAACACACAATCTTGTTTAAGTTCTATAATTCCAATTTCGGATTTATCTAGATTACATTGTTTAAACAGCACACCTGCAACATCTCCTTTAGATATTTTATCTTTACGTCCACCAGAAATAAATAGTGTTACCCAATCTGTTGCTAAAATATTAACTGTTCCTTTTGGCGTTACTGTATCATCAAATTTAATAAAATCCGGAAGGCGCTCTCCTTCCCATTGAATAACATAAGATGTCCCTTCTGCATTCATACGTGCAGTACGACCATTACGATGTGTAAACTCTTCTGCCTTTAAAGGTAATTGATAGTGAATAATGTAATTTAATTCAGGAATATCTAAACCACGTGCAGCAAGATCAGTGGCTATTATAATTTGATGTGTACCGTTTCTAAATTTAATTAATGCACGCTCTCTATCAATTTGTTCCATGCCACCTTGAAAACAACCATGTCCAATATTATTTTTAGTTAAAAAGTCACTTACAAATTGTATAGTATCTTTATAATTACAAAATATAATACCTGGTTTATTACCTATATCATGTAATAAATCGACTAACGTTTGAAGCTTATTTTTATCTGGAGACAAAACTTGCTTGATTTCTAAATTTGAAACTTTAGTATCAGAATAATCAATAATCAATTCGTTTTCAAGACCTACAAAACGCGGAATTTCCATGTCTTGAGTTGCTGATGTTAGAATCCTTTTTTTAATATGAGGCAAACTAGCTATTATTTCACTCATTTCCTTTTCAAAGCCAACTTCTAAAGACTTATCAAATTCGTCTAAAACAAACGTGTTTATATCATCCACTATAAAGGTTTCACGTCTTAAGTGATCTGCCACACGACCAGGAGTACCTATTAAAATCGCAGGTGTATGCGCTAAGTCGATTTTATCTTTACTAAAATGTCTACCTCCATAAACAGCATTTGCTTTAAAACCGGTTCCCATAGTGCGAATAACCTGTTCTATTTGAATGGCTAATTCTCTTGAAGGTACTAATATTAGTAATTGTACATTTTTACAATCTGTATTTAATGCAGTAATGGTAGGCAATAAAAAGGCTAGTGTTTTACCAGTTCCGGTTGGCGATAATAACACTGTGTTTTCAGCATTTGTAATAGATAACAAAGCTTCTTCCTGCATTGGATTAAGTGCCTTGATATTTAATTTATCTAAAATATCTTGCTGTACTTTTAAATAGCTACTCATGGTTTATTTTTTCTTTTTTTCTTTATAACCTCTTGTTTATCAACAATGGTATTATTTTCTGCTATGTAATTAGATAATATTTTATCTACTAATTCTTCTTTTGTTAAATGATGAAAAATAGTTTTTACTTTCGCTTTAAAATCTTCTGGAATATCTCTGTTTACCTTAGTTTTAAAGATTTTTTTAGCCCAAAGTAATCCATTATTTTCTTCTATACTTTTAGCATCAGCTTTTTGATATTGTTTGAAATTAATACCTAGTTCTGCTTCAAACTCCGGAATGTCTTGTACCTCGTCTTCTTGGATAACACTTAATGCAAGACCATTTGCTCCTGCTCTAGCTGTACGACCACTTCTATGCACATAAGCATCGTATGTATCAGGTAAATGATAATTAACTACAAAAGCTAAATCTTTTACGTCAATTCCACGAGCAGCCAAATCTGTTGCTACAAGTATATTAATGTGACCTTCTCTAAATTGACCCATAATACGATCTCGAATCCCTTGTGTTAAGCTACCATGTATAGCTCCAGAAGAAAATTTATTTATCGCTAGATTTTTAGCTAACTTATTAACTGCTGCTTTTGTTTTACAAAAAATAATACCACGCTGACCATCATTGGCGTTTAAAAAGTGCATTAACACATTTAATTTCTCTATAGGCTCAACCACCACATATTGATGATCTATACCTTGGTGACCAACGGTTTCCATATCAGCTTCAATAGTCAGCACTTTTTTAGATAAACTGTTTTGAACCAATTGCTTTATTGTTCCTGGCATAGTTGCAGTAAACAACAACGTTCTTCTGCTTTTTGGTAAAACCTTAATTATAGCATCAAGACCTTCTTTATGTGCACTAACCATTTCATCTGCTTCATCTAAAACAAAATATGAAATCTCTTTTATATTTATAGCGTTGCGCTCTATTAAGTCCGCTAAACGTCCAGGAGTTGCTACAACAATATGTGTCGTTTTTTTAAGTGCTTCGATCTGTGGTTTTATTGGTATACCACCAAAAACACCAGCAATAGACACGTTTAATTGAGATGAATTAAATGCTTCTAAATTTTTAAATATTTGCTGACCCAACTCTCTTGTTGGAGCTAAAATAACTACTTGAATATCACTTTTATTACTATCTATTAATTGTAATAATGGTAATCCAAAAGCAGCAGTTTTTCCTGTTCCTGTTTTTGCAATAGCAACAATATCGTCAGTTTGGTTTAGTATTACAGGTATTACTTTAGATTGAATATCTGTTGGTTTTGTAATTTGCAAATCTGCTAAAGTGCTTTGCAATGCTGCGTGAATACCTAAACTTAAAAATTGTTGTGACATAAAATATAATTTTATGCAAATATAGTGGAGTTTTATTGGTTTAATAGATTTATGTCATGCGATTTAGAATCCCTTTTAAACAGTTATTTAATTTAATAAATTATATAAATCAAAAAGAGGATAATTTTTCAATTATCCCCTTTTCTCACTATCAACAAACCAAATCAAAAAATCATTTATTCCATTTCTATAATACCAACCACTTCATAAGCTCTGGTACCATCTATTTGTACTTTTTCGTATAAAATATTTGCGTATTCGTAATATGTTTCGTCATTTATAACAACCTTTTCATAATCGTCTGGTAACTCATAAACAATAGTTCCAACTTCTGGATCTACTACTTCATATTCATTACCTATTTGAGTATAAAATACACCATAAGCATTGTAATAATTACGATTATTATAACGTACTTTTTTATAATTTACTGGTAAGGTTTTAATCCTAAAACCAACCTTTGGCGCTATTACAATATAGCGACCTCTAGACTGTGTATAATACTTATTGTTAGCATAGTAATAATTTTGTCCTTTATGTACTACAACTGTTCTGTTTGGTACAGTTCTAACCGAAACCACTTTACGTTTTGGTGTTTTATAAGTAACCTTAGTACTAGGCACACGCGCAGCAACAGTACGTTTAGTAGTCGTTGTTGTGGTTGTAACAACCTTTTTATTACTTGTAGTTCTTCTTGTTTGTGCTTCTGTTTGTGTTGCAAATGCTACCAGTAATACTGCTGGCAATATGTATGCTTTTATAAATGTTTTCATAATTTAAAGATTTAAAATTCAACTTTATTTTACTATTAATACTAAGACGTTTTTTAGTATTAATAGTTTAAAGGTATTTGAATTATTCCTGTTAAAAAATGAAAATAGACCGTTAGCTAGATTGTATCTACTAAACCAAAATTTTTATAGATGAGATTATTTTGAAGAGACAAAATCCTAGTAAATTAATGCAAAGAATTATTATTAATATACTCTAAAAACTTAGGCTTATATTGCTCTGAAATCGTTATACGTTGGTCGTTAATTATAATCTGACTACGCTCTATAACATCTATATTTTTAAGTGATACTATAAAAGAACGATGCACACGCATGAATTGCGTTTCTGGTAATTCTTGTTCCAAAGATTTTAAACTCATTAAAGTTAAAATAGCTTTTGGGTTATCTTTTAACCAGATTTTAATGTAGTCTTTTAAGCCTTCAAAATATAAAACATCTGCTAATTTTATGCGCAATTGTTTGTATTCCGATTTTACAAAAAGAAATTCTTTTGCTTCAGAAATTACAGGTTGCTTCTTCCCTTTTACTAATTCAAACCAAGTAGCTGCTTTGTTGGCTGCAGCTAAAAACTCAGGGTAATCAAAAGGTTTTAATAAATAATCTATAGCTTCTACTTTAAAGCCTTCTAACGCATAATGATCAAAAGCTGTGGTAAAAATAACGCGAGTATCTTTAGGTAACATTTTAGAAAATTCAATACCTGTTAAATCTGGCATTTGTATGTCTAAAAACAATAAGTCTACAGGATTGTTTTTAATAAACTCCATAGCTTCAATTGCGCTACTACACTTTTGTTTTAGGTCTAAAAAAGGTGTTTTCTCCACATAACTTTCTACTAAATTTAAAGCCATAGGCTCATCATCTACAATAACACAAGATATTTTTAGGTTGCTCATACTTTAGTTGGTTTCAATTTCTAATTGGGCTACAAAACGCGATTCTTTTACAAAGGTTTTAAAACTGTTTTTGTTAGGATACAACAACTCTAATCGTTTTTTAATATTAGGAAGTCCTATTCCTGAGCCACTTTTATCTTCGGTTTTCTTCGGAAAGTTATGATTTTCGATAGTAAATAAAACCGTTTGATTATCGCAAGTCATATTAATGTCAATAGTACTTGTTTTACTAGCGGAAACACCATGTTTAAAAGCGTTTTCAATTAATGAAATAAATAATAAAGGTGCAATTTTAATTCCCGTTTCAACTGAAGGAAAACTATAATTAACAACTGTTTTGTCAGACACACGAAGCTTCATAAGCTCGATATACTTTTTCATAAAATCTATTTCCTTAGTTAAAGCTATAGATTCTTCGCTTGTTTCATATAACATGTAACGCATTAATTTGCTCAAACTATGTATTGATGTTTTGGCTTGATCTGGTGAAATATCTACCATAGCATAAATATTATTCAACGAATTGAAAAAGAAATGCGGTTGTAATTGGTAATGTAAATGTTGTAATTCTGACTGTAATTTAAAATTGGTAGCTTCCTTACGTTCTGCTTCTGTTTTTACCCAACGTTTTGTTGTTTTAACTGCAATTGAAAACAATAAAGGTGCCATATAAGATACCATTTGAACATAAATAAACATCTTAAATGGTGGACCAGAACTATCACTACTTGGTCGTTTTTTTGCTATATCCTGAAAAAATGCACCTTCAACTGTTTCTTTAAAATAAATGAATAACGCTATGCAAATCACATTAATACCTACAAACCAAACTGTTTTTTTTGTGAATAAAAACTTATCTATTAGCACAAAATAATTGAGATAAAACAAAACAGCAGATAGCACTAACGGAATCCAAAAATGTATAACCACTCTATTTATGTCTTGCTCTTGACCGTAAGACAATAAGTAAGGCATGCTAAACAATACAAACCATACTAGAATGTGCGATAACAGTGTTATGTTTTTATTTTTAATCATGAGTTTTTTATTCGTAACGTAAAGCGGTTATTGGATCTAAAGCTGAAGCTTTTCTTGCAGGATACCATCCAAAAAAGATACCTGTAACTGCACATACTGCAAATGATATTACTATTGAGTACAGCGCAACACTTGTAGGCCAATTTAAGAAATTTTCGATAAAAACCGTGGCTCCAAGTCCTAAGATTACACCAAGTAATCCACCAGTGATGCTTATTAAAATAGCTTCGATTAAAAACTGCATTAAAATATCCGATCCCTTACCACCAACAGCCATACGTAAACCAATTTCTTTAGTACGCTCTTTTACAGAAACATACATAATATTCATAATACCAATACCACCAATTAATAGCGATATACTTGCTACTGCAACTAAAAGTACGGTTAGCATTTCGCTAGTAGAGCTAAACGTTGAAATTAACTCTTCCATAGAACGCACACTAAAATCATCTTCTTCATTATCTAATAATTTATGCTCAGTTCTTAAAATTTCTGTAACCTGAGTCACAGCATTTGCAGCATCATCTTCACTAATTGCAGATGCTATAACTTGATTTAAATGGTCTATTGCCAAAATACGTTTTTGAACCGTTGTATAAGGCGCAATAACTACATCATCTTGATCTTGACCAAAGGTGTTTTCTCCTTTTTCTTCTAAAACACCAATAACTTTAAACGGTATATTATTAAAACGAATCATTTGTCCAACAGGTTCTTGTCCATCTGGAAACACATTGTCGACAACCGTTTGCCCAATTACTACAACTTTAGAAGCCGATTTAACTTCGGCATCTGTAAACATACTACCACTCTGTAAACCAACAACCTTAATATCTAGATACTCAGGATTTACACCATAAATTGTAGAAGGCCAGTTGTTTGAGCCATTAATAACTTGTCCACCACCATTAACGACTGGTGTTACATAACTTAATAAATCGGCTTGCGCTTTAATCACTTCGTAATTTTGAAGCGTTAATGTTTGCACATCTCCTCCACTACCTCTTGCAGGACCTCTATCGTCTGCTCCTGGTTGTATGGTAATCATATTTGAACCCATATTTGAAATGGTAGAACGAATACTTTCTTTAGAACCTTCACCAATAGCTAACATAGCAATTACTGACGCTACACCAATGATGATACCTAACATAGTCAGCAAGGTTCTCATTTTATTAAGGACAATTGCCTTAAAAGCAATTTTTATTAAATTTAATAGTCTCATAATTAATCGTCTTGTTTAGGCAGTTTAGCTAATTGCTCTGCTGCAGATTGTACTTTATGATTTTTATAATCTTGCATGATACTTCCATCTTTTAATACAATAGTTCTGCTACTAAAAGTGGCTATATCAGGCTCGTGTGTAACAAAAGTAATGGTAATCCCTTTTTTATTTAGCTCTTGAAACAGCGACATAATTTCGTACGAGGTTCTTGTGTCTAGGTTTCCTGTAGCCTCATCTGCCAGAATCATTACTGGGTTATTTACCAAGGATCTTGCTATAGCAACACGTTGTTGTTGTCCACCTGAAAGCTGCGAAGGTGTATGATGCAATCTATCTCCTAAACCAACCATTTCTAATGCTTTTATAGCACGTTCTCTGCGCTCTTCAGTAGACACTTTACTGTTATATAACAAGGGTAATTCTACATTTTCTATTGCAGATGTTCTTGCCAATAAGTTATAAGATTGAAATATGAATCCTATCTTTTCGTTTCTTATGGTTGCTAATTCATTTCGGCTTAAAGCCTTAACACTTACTCCATCAATTTCATATTCACCAGAGGTTGGCTGATCTAAACACCCTAAAATGTTAAGCATCGTACTTTTTCCAGAACCACTAGATCCCATTATGGTAACAAATTCGCCTTCTTTTATATTAAACGAAATTCCTTTTAAGGCATGTACCGTTTCGGTTCCCATGGTAAACTGACGTTTTAAGTCTTCTATTTTAATAATGTCTTTACTCATGGCTTTTATTTTTTCTTGTTTCCTCCTGGACGTTGTGGCATAAACGGACTTTCGTTTGCTCCTGCTGGTCCTGAAGCTTCTGCTTTTGATACACCTTTTAAACTATATACTAACTCATCACCTTCATTAACTCCGCTTAAAACTTGTACATTTACACCATCACTAGCGCCTAATGTTACTGTTTTTGGTGTTATACTTCTATCTTTTCCTAATACCCAAAGTGTAGTTTCTTTTTTTGAAGCAGTACTAACACTACTTGATAAATTATGATGTGTATTATAAGACGTTAATGTTTCAGTTTCTGGAGTAAAGTTTATGGCTTTAGCTTCCGCAGTTAACACATCATTTAGTTCTAAAGTATAAATTGAAATGGTTGCTGTTAATCCTGGTTTTAGTTTTAAATCTGGATTATGTGCCTTAATAACCACTGTGTAGGTTACGACATTTGATGTTACTGTTGGATCTAAACGAACTTGTGTGACTTCACCTTCAAAAGTTTCGCCTAAATAAGCATCTACTGTAAAGGTTACACGTTGTCCTTCTTTTACATTTCCAATATCTGCTTCATCTACATCTGCTTCTACTTGCATTTCTTTTAAATCTTGAGCAATTGTAAATAAGGTTGGCGTGCTTAAACTTGCTGCAACGGTTTGTCCTTCGTCAATAGCACGAGATAATACAACACCATCAATTGGCGAATAAATATTTGCATAACCTAAATTGGTTCTAGCCGATTGTAAGTCTGAATAACGTTGTGTTACTGTACCTTTAGCGGTTGCATAGTTAAATGCAGCATCATCAAAATCTGATTTACTTATGACTTGATTATCGTATAATGTTTGCTGTCTGTCGTAAATTGTTTTGGTGTAATTCCTTTGGCTTACAGCATTATCATAAGCTGCTTGTGCTTGTGTTTTTGCAGCATTTAAATTTGTTTTATCTAATTCTGCAATAAGCTGACCTTCTTTAACTACGCTATTATAATCTACATAAATTTTCTCCACAACCCCAGAAACTTGTGTACCAACTTCTACTTGTGTAATTGGCTCAATAGTTCCCGTTGCAGTAACCATAGTGGTTACGTTATTTATTTTTGCTGTAACCGTTTTAGGTTCTATTACTATGGCATCATCGCTTTTTAAAAAGCTATAGCCTACAAATGCAAGTACAAGTACTACAATGCTAGTTATGATTATGTTTTTTTTATTTTTCATGATCGTTTTGATTAAAGTTTAATATCGTTTCCTTGGTAAAATTGTAATAACTCGTGGTACAAAATATTTAAGTATTTAGACTGTAAATAGTTTTGTTGTGCATTGGTATATGTGTTTTGACTTATTACCAAATCTGTAGTACTTAATGCACCTAATTCGTATTTTTTTTGTGCTAGGTTATAGCTTTGTTCTGCTGCTACTTTAGAGGCTTCAGCAGCTATAACTTGCTCTTGTGCAGAGACTGCATTTTGGTAAGCAGTTTCTACTTTTTTATAAACTTCCTTTTCTGTGTTTTGCTTTTGTATTTGCGCTTTATCAATATTTATTGATGCTGTTTTAACTGCTGCTTTAGTTTGATTTCTATTAAATATTGGAATGGTTAACGACAACCCTAATTTTTGATTGAAGTTGACATCAAACTGATCTGAAAACGTATTATCGTTAATACTTGTGTAACCAGAACCCATACTTCCTGTTAAGGATAAGGTTGGTAAAAAACCACCTTTAGCAATGTCAAGTTCTTTCTCGTTTGCTGCAATATTTAAATTACTTGCCTGAATTTCTGGCAGAAAACCAATAGCATTATTGTAAAGTTGATTTTTATCGATGTCTAGATTAATTAAATCCATGTTTTCATCAATAGTTTCAATTTGAATATCTTCTAAAGGTGATAATTCTAATAATTGTTTCAGTTGAATAATGTATTGCTGATAATCATTTTTAGCAGATATGACATTGAATTTGTTAGTAGCTGCTTGACTTTGTGCTTCGGTGTAATCCCCTAAAGCAATAGTTCCTGCATCTAACCTTGCTTTTGCTCTTTCAACTTCTTTTTCTGATGCAACAACATTGTTTTCCGCTATAGCGATACTTTCTTTACTATAAAGCGTTTGTAGATACACTTCTAGAATGTTTAAAACAATATTGTTTTTTTCGACTTCTTCTAGAAAAATACTTTGCTCTAACAAAATCTTGTTTTGCTTGATTTGGTTGCTAAGTTGATTCCCTTGAAATAAAGTCATCGAACTATTAATACCAACATTTGTACTATGGATTTGATCTGTAACATAATCGCTAGTAATAGGATCTATAGTACTTCCGTTAGAAAAATTTTGCGATGCACTACCAAATAAATTTGGTAGTCTAGATGACTTTGCTTTGCTGTAATCTACTTCGGCAAGGTTTTTATCTAAAGTGGCATCTTTGATCGTAATATTATGCTCAATTGCATAATCTATGCAATCTTGAAGCGACCAAACTTTAGTTGATGTTTCTTGAGCAAACGACAGTTGCACAAAAAATAAACTGACTATGATTAAATATAATTTCATTTTAAAAGGTGTTTTAATTCTACACTTCAAAGGTGAAACTATATACTATCTTATTATAAAGCGATAGACGTTTGAGGGTTTTAACTATACGAAATCGGGTAATCTATCGACGAGAATTTTTCGGCTTTAGCCTAAAAACAAAAACAGCCTCTAAATAACTTAGAAGCTGTTTTTTATATAATTAAAAAAGTGCTTTAATTTTTAAGCGAATTCATGTCAATTACAAAACGATATTTAACATCGTTACTTGTTACACGATCGTAGGCTTTATTAATATCTTGCATATCAATAAGTTCAATATCACTGGTAATATTGTGTTCTCCACAAAAATCTAACATCTCTTGTGTTTCTTTTATACCTCCAATTAAAGATCCTGCTATACGTTTACGACCTACTATAATATTTCCACCATGAAAAGGTTCTAATGCTTCAATTGCACCAACTAAAACCATCGTAGCGTCTATTTTAAGTAACCCTAAATACGGATCCATTTTATGACCTACAGGAATGGTATTTAAGATAAAATCGAAACTACCTTGGTGTTTTTTCATGTCGTCTGCATCTTTAGACACTAACACTTCATGTGCGCCTAATCTTTTTGCATCTTTACCTTTTTCTGGAGATGTTGTAATCATAACAACATGCGCTCCTAAAGCATTCGCAAATTTAACTCCCATGTGACCTAAACCACCTAGACCAATAACACCTACTTTATCTCCTTTTTTAACTTTCCAGTGACTTAAAGGGGACCATGTTGTAATTCCAGCACATAATAAAGGTGCTGTTGCTGCTTCGTCTAAATTTTCAGGAATACTTAATACAAATTTTTTATCAACGACTACTGACGATGCGTATCCACCATAAGTTTGTTTACCTTCAATATGTTTATCTGGACTGTTGTAGGTCCACGTTGCACCTTTTTCGCAAAATTGTTCTAAATCCTGATCACATGATGCGCAAGATTGGCAAGAGTCTACTAAACATCCTACACCTACTAAATCACCAACTTTATAATTGCTAACTGCTGATCCAACCTCTGTAACACGACCAATAATTTCGTGTCCTGGCACTACTGGATAGGTAGATCCTTTCCAATCGTTTCTAACCGTATGGATATCACTGTGGCATACACCACAATACGTAATATCAATTTTTACGTCGTCTGTACCTACAGCACGTCTTTGAATATCTAAAGGTTTTAAATCTTCGGTTGCTGAAGTTGCACCATATGCTTTTACTGTTGTCATTGCCATTTTTATGCTTTTTTAAGTGTTACTTTAAGTTCTATCTCTGTATTTAAAACTTTGGAAATTGGACATACTTCCTTTGCTTTGTGTGCTATTTGCTGGAATTGTTCGGCATCAATTTCTGGAACATCACCTTCTAGGTTTAGTGTTATTTTAGTAATTGCTCCATCCTCAAAAGTAACCGTAGCATCTACGTCCAAACTTGTTGCTGTAAAATTGTCTTCGTTTAATAAAAAGCTTAATTGCATTGCAAAACATCCTGCGTGTGCTGCTCCTATTAACTCCTCTGGATTTGTTCCTTTTTCACCATCTTCAAATCGTGTATGAAACGAATATTGTGTTTTATCTAAAACTTTACTTCCTGTGGTTAGACTTCCTTGTCCATCTTTACCACTTCCCTTCCATTCTGCATTTGCTTTTCTTGTAAATTTCATTTTGTATGATTTAAGTTAAACTATAATTATTTAGACGCTGTTGGATAGTCAGTGTATCCTTTTTCTCCTGTTGTGTAAAAAGTATCTTCATCCCAATCTGCCAGCTCTAAATTGTTTTCAAAACGTGCTACTAAATCTGGATTTGAAATAAATAACTTACCGTAAGCGACTAAATCTGCATCACCATCCTCAATAACTTTGTTTCCTTTTTCTTGATCAAAACCTGCATTAATCATTAATGTACCATTGTATAATGGTCTAAAATGTTTAGCAATCTCTTTGACTGCATAAGGAATCTCTGAAACATCATTAAAAGGTTCTGATAAGTGTACGTAAGCTAGATTATAGTTATTTAATTTTTTGATAATATATTCAAAAGTAGGAATGGTCTCTTCATCCATTGTCATACCAAAAAGACCATCTAAGGATGGGTTAAAACGTGCTCCAATTTTTTCTTGCGGAATTACTTCTTTTATAGCATCTAAAACTTCAAAGAAAAAACGTGTTTTATTTTCTATGCTTCCACCATATTCATCTGTTCTATTGTTAGATGAATTATTAAAAAACTGGTGAAATAAATATCCATTTGATGAATGAATCTCTACACCATCAAAACCTGCTTTTACTGCATTTGCTGCAGCATCTTGAAAATCTTTAACCGTTTGTTTAATCTCTTGAATAGTCATTGCCTTAGGTGTCACAGTATCTTTAAACCCATCAGGTGTATACGATTTTGCGTTTGGATTTAAAGCTGAAGATGATACTGGTAAATCTCCATTATGAAAGTCTGGATGTGACATACGACCAACATGCCATAATTGAATAAAGATTTTTCCGCCTTTATCATGCACACGTTTGGTTACTTTTTTCCAGCCTTCTACTTGCGCATCTGTATGTATTCCTGCGGTATTGATATAACCGACAGCTTTTTTTGATACTTGAGATCCTTCTGTAATAATTAAGCCTGCAGAAGCACGTTGCTCATAGTATAATCCGTGTAATTGATCTATTGGTACATTACCATCGTTATTTGCACGACTACGTGTCATAGGAGCCATAACGACTCTGTTATTTAAACTTATGCTTTTGTTATATGGTAGTAATAAAGGTTGTTTGCTCATGTTTATAAACTGTATTATGTTAATAACACCAAATTTACAAATCAGAAACATCAATTTAATTGACCTACATCAATTAAGACAGATTTAACTTTTTAATTGTTTTCTTACTCTGCTTAGGTTTTCAGGAGAAATACCTAGGTAATTGGCAATGTCATAATTGGGTACTCGGTTTTCAATATTTGGATACGACACGCAAAACTCTAAATACCTTTCTTTAGTATTTTTTTCAAGTGTAGATAAAATACGCTTACGCTGTGCGATAAAAGCTTGGGTTATTAATACCCTAAAATAACGTTCAAAAACTGGTGCTTTTGTGTATAACTCTTGCAGCACGTCGTAATTTATTGCCAATAGTGTGGCGTCTTCAATAGCTTCAATATATAAGATGGATGAACCTTGATTATAAAAAGCATCAAAATCTCCAATCCACCAATTTTCAATAGCAAATTGAATAATATGAATACCACCTTTATCGTCAATGTAATATGCTTTTAGACAGCCTTTGACAACAAAGTATTCATGCTTAACATGTGTGCCAGGTTTTAGTAAAAACTGCCCTTTAGATACAGATATTTGATTTAAAGCAGCATTAAATAATTTAATATCCTCCAAACTTGGAGATACGTGATTATTTATATGATTTATGATAGCAGAATACATCATACAAAGATGCTAAAAATTTAAATAAATATCAATGGAATTATTGGGCTTTAAATGAATAAAAAAAGCTTTATGTAAACATAAAGCCTTATCAACCACTATCAATCAATTTTAAAAAAACCGTAAAATAGCTTAAGGGTTAATAAACGTATTAATATCTTCCATACTAAATTTAGGATTAGCACCTTGACTTCCCGCAACCAATGCTCCAATAGCACATGCATAATTAATGGCATCTTGAGGATTGTCACCTTTAAGTAATTTGCTTATTAGTGTAGCTAAAAATGAATCTCCTGCACCAACAGTATCAACGACCTCTATATGGTAACCACTATTGTAATAAAAGGTATCATTAAAATATAAAATTGCGCCATGACGTCCTTTTGTTACACAAATAGTTTTGGTGTTTGTATGATCCGCTAAAAATTTTATATTTTGCTCTAAAGAATGTGTTTTGGAATTTAATGTTTCTCCTATTTCAAAAATTTCTTCATCATTAAATTTTATAAAATCAGCTTCATTCATTAAATGATTTAAAACCTCTTTTGTATAATATGGCGCTCTTAAATTTACATCAAATATCTTGTACTTTGCATATTTTAAAAGTTGGTATAAAGTCTCTCTAGAGTTTTCATCTCTTGCAACTAAACTACCGTAAATAAAAGCATCAGCTTGTTGTGTTACACTTTTATTAAGCGATGTAATTTGAATATTATCCCAAGCTCTAGGAAACATAATATCATAAGAAGCAGAACCTTTTGCATTAAGCATTACTTTAACCTTACCAGTTTTTAACTTAACATCCACTTGTAAATTATCGATATTTACACCTTGACTTAAAATGAAATCTTTTATTTTATTACCTTTATTATCGTCTCCAATACTACTAATAATTGATACATTATTGTCTAAAGACTTTAAGCGTAAAGCAACATTTAAAGGTGCTCCTCCAATTTTTTTATGTGAAGGAAAAACATCCCATAACACTTCTCCAAAACAAACTATATTTTTCATTTATATTAGTTTAAATATTAGCGTTTAAATCAAATACACATTGCTCCACACCATGCTTTAAAATATCATTATATGCTGTTGTGTAAGCTTCAACAAATGGCTTTGAGTCTTTTAATGAACCAAAAATTGCTTCTATTTCTAAAAATGCTTCTGGATTAGCAGTGCTTTCCAGTGCTTTTGCATGTAATACCGGTTGCATAGCATCTTTTATTATTAAACCATTTCCTTTCTCATCTTTACCTAAACTATATATAGCCCAAGCAGCTACTACAATTGCAGCACTAGTAATATCACCTTTATCTTGTAATTGTGCGTTTACTGTCGGTAATATAAATATGGGAAACTTAGCCGAACTTTCTGAACAAATACGATCAATTTGATCTTTAATATTGATATTTCCGAAGCGCTCTAACAACGATTGTTTATAGGCATCCAAATCAACACCTTCTAAATCGCCTAAAGTTGGTGTCACTTCTTCATCCATATAATGCATTAGAAAAGTTCTTATATTTGGATTGTTAACCGCTTCATCAATGGTATTATAACCCATTAATGCACCAAAAATTCCTATTACTGAATGACCAGCATTTAATAAGCTTAGTTTCATTTTTTCATATGGCACCACGTCTTTTACAAACTGTGCTCCAACATTTTCCCAAGCAGGTCTTCCTTCAATAAAATTATCTTCTATAACCCATTGTTTAAAAGGCTCGCAAACTACTGGCCAAGCATCATGAATTCCTGTAGTTTTAATTAAATTTAATATATCCTCTGGTGTCGTTGCTGGTGTTATCCTATCTACCATAGCGTTTGGAAACGATACGTTTGACTCAATCCAATCGATTAAATCTGGCTGAGCTTTTCTAACATAACTTAGTAACATCATTTTTGTCATGTGACCATTACCTTGAATGTTATCGCATGACTGAATAGTTACACCTTTTAAACCTAGTGATTGCCTTAACTTTAATGCTTGCGTGATATATCCAAAAATGGTTTTTGGTGTGTTAGGATATTCTAAATCGTGAATAATTAACGGGTTTGTAAAATCGAATGTTTTAGTCGCTTCGTTGTAATTATAACCACCTTCTGTTATAGTTAATGATATAATTTTTACTTCAGGGCTTGCCATTTTTTCGATAACCGCTAATGGATTTTCTGGCGCATATAAATACTCCACTATAGAGCCAATAATACGATTAGTATGAGTACCATCTAACTCTTTAACCACTAAAGTATACAATCCATTTTGATCTTTTAGAGTATTATAAATTCTGCTATCAAAATCTAATAATGCAATACCACATATTCCCCAATCCTTGTTGTTTGGATTCTGTAATAATTGGTCTGTATAAAAAGCTTCATGTGATCTATGAAAACCACCAATACCAACGTGTACTATTCCTGTCTTTATGGTCGTTCTGTCGTATTGTGGTACTGTAATTCTTTCAGATATATTTGAAAGATTTTCAGCGTTTAATTTGTAATTTTTCATCTTAATAATTTTATTATTTACTCTCAAATCTTTGAAGTAATACTGCAAAAATGATTATGGCTCCTTTAACAACTTGCTGAGGATAAGAAGGTACATTTAGTAAGTTTAAAATGTTTCCTATTAATCCTAAAATAAGCACACCCATTAACGTATTAATAGCAGTCCCTTTACCACCATTTAAACTAGCTCCACCAATCACAACAGCTGCTATAGCATCTAACTCCCAAGACATTCCCATATTTGGTGATCCTAAATTAGTTCTGGATGCCACTATTATTGCAGCAGTAGCAGCTAAAGCACCAGAAATAGCATATACCAAAAACTTATACTTGTTAACTTTAATTCCGGATAAGCGTGAGGCTTCTTCATTACTACCAATAGCAATAATTAAACGACCAAATACATTATAACGCAACATAACCATAGTAGCGATTACGATTAAAAAAAGACTATAGCAATATTTGGAACACCTAATGTAGAGTTGTTTGCAAAATTTGACATAAATACACCTCCTGCAGTTTTAAAAGTAACTGGAGACCCTTTAGAGTAAATAAAACCTAATCCTCTTGCAATAGTCATTAATGCTAAAGTTGCAACAAAAGGAGCCATTTTTTGATAAGCTACTAGATAACCCGAAATACTACCTAAACCAAAACCTATAGCAATGGTAAAAACAATAGCTAATGGTAGTATGACTACATTAATTAAAATAGCAAATGTAACTGCAAGCAATGCGACCATGGAGCCAACTGATAAATCAATACCTCCTGTTAATATTACTATTAACATTCCTATACTAATAATACCAATACCAGAGACTTGTTTTAATAAGTTAGACAAGTTTACTGAAGTAAAAAACACATCGGATATCAATGCTGAAAAAATTACCAGTAAAATAAAAATGAATATTGTATTATACTTTACTAAAAACTTAAGAATACCACTTGGACTGCTAAGTTGTTGTTTTAATGTTAAAGCCATAACATGAAATTTTTAATATTTAATTAGATTGTTTTAATGCTTTACCTATCGAGTAACGCAATATGTTTTCTTCGGAAAATTGTTCTTTTTGTAACTCGCCATAAATAGTCCCTTCATGCATGACTAAAATACGGTCAGAAATACCCATAATTTCTGGCATATCAGACGATATTACAACTACACCAACTCCTTTTTTAGCGACTTCGTTTATAAGATTGTAGATTTCAATTTTAGCACCAACATCTACACCTCTAGTAGGTTCATCAATAAAAATAACTTTACTATCTATACTTAACCACTTAGCTAGAGCTACTTTTTGCTGATTTCCACCACTTAAGTTTTTAACATCAATCTCTGAGCTTGTGGTTTTAATGTTTAATTTATCAATTAAACTTAATACCTTTTTATACTCGCTGTCCACATTAATAAATCCTAATTTTCCTGAAATAGAATTAAAATTAGTCACACTAATATTTCTTCTTATGGACAATGGTAGAAAAACCCCTTCTTCTTTTCTGTCTTCCGACACAAAACCAATTTGATGCGCTGCAGCATCTACCGGAGATTTTGTTTTAATCTCTTTACCGTTTAAAATTAAAGTTCCAGATTTTTTTTGTCTGCTCCAAAAATAAGTTTAGCGGTTTCTGTTCTTCCACTACCTCCTAATCCTGCAATACCAAGTACTTCACCTGGACGTACTGAAAAAGAAACATCATGAACCATGGTGTCCTTTGCAGTTAGATTTTTAACCTCAAAAATAGGTTCTGTTCCTATTTTAGCATCTCTAATGGGAAACAAATCTTTCAATTCGCGACCAATCATTAATCGGATAATACCATCTGTATCTGTCTCCTTAATAGCCATACTTCCTGTATCAACACCATCTCTAAGTACTGTAACAGAATCTGCTATTTTAATAATCTCGTCTAAATGATGAGAAATGTATATTATTGAGATTCCTTGATCTCTTAATCTAAAAAGGTTGTCAAACAGTTTTTTTGTATCTGTAGGATCAAAAACAGTTGTTGGCTCATCTAAAACCAATACTTTAGTGTCTTCAGATAATGCTTTTGCAATTTCGACTACTTGTTTTTGGACTATACTTAAATTTCTAACTTTTGCTGAAGCGTCAATTGTAAAGCCTAAAGAGTCTATTAAAGCTTGAGCATCTTTAGTAATCTTATCCCAATTCATCCAAAACTTACTTGCTCCTAATTTGTGTAAATAGATGTTTTCGGCAACAGACAGATCATTAACTAAAGACAACTCTTGATACACCACACTTATGCCTAAAACCTGACCTTCATGTGTGTTTTTAGGATTAATTTCTGTGCCATTTAAGCGAACAGTACCAGAGTCTTTATGATGTACACCACTTAATATTTTTATAAGTGTTGATTTTCCTGCTCCGTTTTCGCCTAATAAAGCATGAATTTCTCCTGGTTTAACTTTTAAAGTCACATCTTTTAATACGGAAACAACACCAAAACTTTTGGATATTCCTGACATTTCAAGACGATATTCATTTTTTAAGTTTTTCATATCAATGGATATTAGCTATTAAAATAAAGCATCAGGATTGTAATATTTAGCAGCGTTTTCTTTTGTAATTAATAAAGGTGCTGTATAAGATTTTTTATCAAAATCACGTTTTCCGTTTATATATTCTATTGCATATTTA
The DNA here is from genome assembly GCF_055808135.1 of Olleya sp. KJ81-1. Classification (NCBI taxonomy): domain Bacteria; kingdom Pseudomonadati; phylum Bacteroidota; class Flavobacteriia; order Flavobacteriales; family Flavobacteriaceae; genus Olleya; species Olleya sp. KJ81-1. Next base: position 935,944 of record NZ_CM147854.1, read on the forward strand.
ACAGCATTTTTACCAATTTGCACTGGACTATTCATTGCAGTACAACCATAAAAATCAGTTTCCATAATGTACTTAATAGCTTCTTTTTGTCCATCAGCACCAGCAACTATTAATATATCATCTGTTTTACCAGCCTGTTCAATAGCTTTAATAGCACCTAACACACACACATCAGACTCAGTGATCACCACATTAATATCTGGATGAGCTACCAAAATATCCTCCATAGCTTTTAAACCACCTGCATAAGACCACTCTGTATACGCTTGGGTTTTTACATTTAAATTAATTTTTCCTTGCGTACGTAATTGCTCCTCTGTTATACCTTGTAACAAACCTTGTTTGCGTGTGCGTCCAACAGGGTTTCCTGCGTTACCACTTAACAAAGCAATATTCATTGGTGTGTTACCCATTTTTTTAGCTAACCACTCTCCTGCTAATGCACCATTTTCCAGATTATTAGATTGAATGGTTGTTACAAAATCTGCGGAAGGGTTTATAGAACTATCAATTATAAAAACCGGAATTCCTGCAGCTTTAGCTACTTTTGTAATCCCAACCAAAGCATCTGGATCTTTTGGATTTAATAAAAGGGCATCAACACCTTTAGTTATTAAATCCTCAACCGCAGCAATTTGCTTGGTGATATCATCTTGACCGTCTGCTGATAAAAAAATCATACCATTTTTTTCTGTAGTAGATTTAATACTTTGTAGCAGAGCTTGGTAGTAAGGCGCATTTAATGATGGTGTGCAGTAGCCTATTTTTTTACCTGTAAGATCTATAGCGCTATTAAAAAGCGCTCCTTCTACCTCTGTACCACTTGTTTTATTTTGACTTGCGTCTAAATGCTCTACACAGCTGTATAGCGATAGATTAAATAAGAGAACCAACATTGGCATACTTATAAATTTTAGTCCGAATTTTAAGTTTTTTATTCTCATGATTTTAAATATTACTTAAAGATTTTTGTCTTTTTATGTAAGTTAACACTTTATCGTTATACATTAATTATTACTGATTTAGCTTTAATTTAAAACAATGTTATATCTAATTGTAAAACGGTCTTTTCTTGCTCTGGATTCCACATTGCAGTAACATCCACTGGTATATTATAATTACTGATTTTAAGCTTTTTACTAAAGGTAGCACCAACATTAATGATATTACCAGATCCTTTTGTATAAAATGTTTTATCTGTAATAAAAGACCATGCACCTCCAGCAAATAAAGACAAGCTTGAAGATTTGTTTTGCCACACTTTACTATTAATTTCAAAATAATGTGTCCACGAGTTTTCTAGGTCACCATTGGATTGCACTTGATAATCACCAGAACCTCCATTAATAATTGTTGCTAAATACAATAAGGTATTAGGCGTAATATTGTAACCAAAATTTAAATCCACAAAATTATAACCTTGTGTTTTATCATAACTCCAATAGTGAAGCTTATCTCCTCTTTCTTCTACACCTGTATAATTATTATGTGATACTGCTTCAATAAAAAACTTATCTGAAAAACGGTATTTGGTATAAATTGAAAACTCTTTATAGTAAGCACTTTCATTTTCGTTAGTGTTAATGTTTTTTACATCTACTGAAGAAAAACTTGCTCCTCCCCAAAAACCAAAAGTAAACTTCTTGTTTTTTGAATTGTATTCTAAGTTAGCAGTAAATAATGCTCCTGGATGCACCACAAAACCATGCCATGTGTGCATATTCTTTACATGCGCACCTATACTAAATGGCTCATAATCCTGCTCTGTATCTTCTACATTATTTTGGTTGTCTTCCTCTAACACCTCTTGATTTTGAGAAAAAACATCTGGAACAACACTAAGCATAAAAAAACCAAACAATAATAATAGTAGTAGATTTTTATTACCAAGCTTTTCAGACTTTATAGTATGTTTGGTTAATTGGCTAATTGTCATTTTATTATGTTTTAAAATTCAGTATATTTTTAAACGTCATAATTACGTTTGTTTTTCAAATGTATCATAAATAATTTATAAAAACCTAATAATTCGTAAAAAAATATGTTATATTAACTTTTATATATGCTATATTACCAAAAACTTAAGTATATTGTATTGGATACACATATATTATTTAACGTAACAAAGACGTTAACGTGCCTATTTTAATAAATAAAATAAATCTATGAGTACAGAAAAAATATTAAACCTATCGGTAGATTGTGTGGTATTTGGTTATGACACCAACACCAAGTCGTTGAATGTTTTATTAATAAACCGATTTTTAAAATCTAAATTAACTGAAGAAATTTTGGTTGATGATTTTGTATTGACGGGATATCATGTATATAATGACGAAACTTTGGACGATACAGCCACTAGAGTTTTAAAAGAATTAACAGGATTAACAAATCAATACAAAAAGCAGTTTAAAGCTTTTGGAGATCCAGATCGATTAACAAATCCAAAAGACCTAATTTGGATTGAAAATGAAGCTTTTAATTTAAGAACAATAACAATAGCTTATTACTTTTTACTTAAAACAGAAGATGTTAATTTAGAAAACAACGCCTTCAACCCAAAATGGTTTCCTGTTAACACCTTGCCTGAAATAGGTTTTGATCACGAAAAAATAATATTGGAAGCTTATGAAGATTTAAAAGTTAAATGCTTATCAGAGCCAATCATATTTAAATTACTTCCTGATAAATTTACAATTAATGAAGTACAAGATCTATATCAATCTATCTTAGGCATTGAAATAGACAATCGCAACTTTAGACGCAAGCTAATTAACAAAAAATACATTATTGCTTTAGATGAAAAGCAAGTTGGCGTATCCAAAAAACCTTCACAACTTTATATGTTTAGTCTGGATATATATAATAAAATGTTTAGCAAAAATTATTTGATAAGCATCTAAAATTTATGTTGTAATTTTTTAAATAAAAAAAACCCATTAAGATTGCTCTTAATGGGTTTATAATTTAAATTATGGTCGATTATATTTTTTTAACCTTAACTGCGTTCATCCCTTTCATTCCTCTTTCAAGCTCGAAAGACACTTTATCATTTTCTGCAATTTGATCAATCAATCCACTAACGTGGCAAAAATATTTTTCGTTGTTTTCTGTATCGATAATAAAACCAAAACCTTTAGATGTATCAAAAAATGATACTTTACCGTTTCTTACTGGATCTTCTTCCTCTCCTTCAACCTTTTTAGGAACACCTAAAACGATTTCTTCTGCATCAATCTTTTCCTTTAATTCTGGATCTGGTGGAGTATCTACCAAATTACCATTATAGTCTACATATGCAAACTGTATACCATCAGAACCACCATTAGCTTCTTTGTCAAGCTTACGTGCCTCCATCTTCTTGCGCTTATCTTCTCTTTTCTTTAAGCGTTTTTTTCTTTTTCACTTTTATTAAATGTTTGTTGCGATTTAGCCATTAGCGTTATTAAATGTGTGTTTTAAATGAATTCATTTGTCAGAAAGTAATTAAAAGCTATGTTCTGCTTAACGATTCTAAAGTACTTAAAATAAAGATTAAGGAAAGGTTTACTTGCTTAAATGAGCTACAAAGATAGTAAATTTTTAAATAATTGTATATTAAGTCTTTAGGCTAATTAGCTTTTTTTATGTAACAGCCTTAATTATTGCTTTTTAAATCGTGAAAAAATGACTAGTTTTTTCTTAGAGTTAATAAAATAAACTCCTGTTAATAAAGTTAATGCTGCAACTATAGATTGCATCGTAATTTGCTCGTCTAGTACATACCAACCTAAAAACAATGCTATTACAGGATTTACATAGGCAGAAGTAGAAACTTTTTCTGTAGCGACCTCTTTTAACAAGTAATTAAATGCTGTAAACGCGACAACGCCTCCAAAGACAATTAATAATAACATAGACCCTTTGGCATTTAGACTCCATTTTGTTGGCGCTAACCAAGCCTCATTAAAAGCTAAGCTTAATATAAATAATAAAAGACTAGCAAAAAGCATTTGATAACCTGTTGCTACAAAAAAGTTTTTAGGCAAATTAGATTTAGAAACAAAAATACTACCGTAACTCCAGCTTAATACACATGTAAATATCATTAATATTCCAATAATACTGTCCTTATTAAGTGCTAATGCTTCTTGACTTACTAAAAGATACATACCTATAAAGCCAAAAATGACACCAATAATAGATTTAGTTTTAATTTTAGAACCATGCAATATTCGCATTAAAAATATAACAAATAATGGTTGTGTAGCTGCTATTAATGCAGCAAAACCACTATCTACATACTTTAAGGCCCAAACAAAGACTCCATTACCATATACCAGAAATAAAAATCCAGCAAAAGCTGAATTTAATAATTGTCTTTTGGTAGCTTTAAGTGATATTTTTAAAAATTTTGCAATTATAAAAATCAATATTCCAGCACTAAAAAATCTTATTCCTGCTAAAAAAAATGGTTCGACCTCTGACACCATAATTTTATTTAACAAATATGTAGAACCCCAAATAAAGTAAATAGAGAAAAAAGCAAGTACAATTAATATTGATTTTCTAGTACTATCCATACGATTAATTTTAAACGAAATTAATGATTAATCCTATATAAATGGTAATTAAAAAAACAATAATTATCTTTGTAAAAAAGACAAATATTATGCTTCAAACATTTCGTATCGTTGCTTTATTAGAAGGTGTTTCTTACTTATTATTAATGGCTGCTGCTATTTACAAAAGACTTCCAGATGGTGACGATTATTACGTCCAATTATTAGGAATGCCACATGGTTTATTATTTGTTGGATACATTGCTCTAGCTTTTTTAATTAAGCCAGAACAAAAATGGTCAAATAAAGTCTTTGGTATTGTATTATTGGCGTCCATATTGCCTTTTGGCACTTTTTACGTAGATAAAAAATACTTAAAATAAGTTTGCAATAGTGTGATGCACTAAAATACTAATTTGACAACCTATCCTTTACAAACTCAATTTTAGTTTTTCCGTGTGGTTTTGAATTACCATCCTTGTCTAGATTAACCATAATAATATTATCTACTGTAATAATGGTTTCTCTGGTGCGCATATTTCTTACTTCGCAATTTAAAGATATTGAGGTACTTCCAAATTTTTTAACTTCCATACCTATTTCAATTATATCACCTTCAACAGCCTTACTCATAAAGTTAATTTCGCTCATGTATTTGGTCACCACTTTATTGTTTTCTAACTGTATTATTGTATAAAGTGCAGCTTCCTCATCAATCCAAGCTAATAATTGTCCTCCAAATAATGTTCCGTTAGGATTTAAATCTTCGGGTTTTACCCATTTTCTAGTGTGAAATCTCATGTTTTTTTCTTTTAATCAAAGATAAAAAATCTTGATTGTTAACAACACAGTTAAAAAGTATATTTAACTATACCATCATTAGTCTTTATTATCGATATTTTTAATAAAACTTAAATATTATGACTACCAGAGACACACAATTACTAGCTATCAGACCCATAATTAAAAGTATTATCATTAGTCAAAATATGAGTGATGAGGAGCGTTTCCAGAACATAACCCTTAGACCAATTATAAAATTACAAAACGAACTGTTTATTCAAGTTTTTAGAAATTATATAGCTAAACATAAAAATGTATTTTATCAATTAACCATTGAAAAACGTTTAAATTATATTGAAAATGCTGTCCATAAAGACATCAAATTTAGAAATAGTATAAAAGGAATGATAATTGGTCAATTTACTACAGAAGAATATGAAAAATATATTCTAAATTCGTCCGCTTTAAATAAACGAATGATGTCCATTGTAAAACAGCGTTTGCAAAGTAATATTCAGCTATTTGAAAAACCAGAAATACTAAAAGCAGTTTAATATAACCAATGACAATAAAACAACAACTTCTGCAAATTTGTAACGAACAGGTAGAAAAACGCATTACAGATTATAAAAACGAAATAGACCTTATAAAAGAGTCTATAGAGAGTAATGATAAAGGAGGCTCTGATGATGATGATTCTGGAAACGGTAAACTTTTAAATGATTTAGAAAAAAATATGGGTTATCTAAACGATGCTAGAAAAACCCAAGATTATTTAAAATTAGTAAAAGCCAATTTATTAAGCACTAGTGCAGCTTTAGGAAGCTTAGTTAAGACAGACAGTCTTCACTTTTTTATATCCATTAGTGCTGGTAAAATCCAGATTGATAATCAAGATTATTATGCCATTTCATTACAATCACCTATTGGGCAATTATTAAAACAAAAGTCTGCAGGTGACACTTTTGAATTTAACGGTACTAAATATACGGTTACAGAAGTTGCTTAATCTTGTATTAAAGACACACCATTTAAGTCTGTAGTTAATACATCACTCATATAATCAAAAAAGGGTCTAATGGTTTTAAAATAGTCATTGACCTTTTGAGCAAAGTCTTCTGAGATGACTTCTGCGTCTGTAAATTGTATAGAAAATATGTATTGCTTTTTCTTAATTAAATCAATAGCTTCATGATCTTTGTCAAAATTTCTTGGAGCTGTTTTTAGTTCGTCACCTTTTAGTGTTCCCCAAACAGATTTAAATTTTGAATCATTAATGATTGATTTAATCTCATTATCATCCATTTCAAATTCTTTTCTAATTCTTAACAAATCCTCTTTGCTAGGATCCCAAAAACCACAAGCAATAAAATTATTTCCTGGTTGTATTTGCACATAATATCCACCTCTTAATCTTGGTTTAACACGATGAAACGTGCCTCCAAAATTATTTTTGTAAGGTAATTTATTTTTAGAAAAACGGACGTCTCTATAAATCCTAAACAGCTTCATTTTATCAAGTTCATCATGCACTTGCATTTTTGAATATATGTCATTAAAAACCAATTTAGTTGCTTTTAACGCCTTGTCATACTCTGGTTTGTTATCTGCAAACCATTCGCGATTATTATTTTTTTCTAATTTTTTAAGAAACGCTATTGCTAGTTTAATACTCATAAATTTGTGATATGGTTTAAAAATACAAAAGTCCTAAAATTAATTAGGACTTTTGTTGCTATTAATCAAATACATTTAAAATATATTAATTAATTTTTTCTTTTTCTTAGCTATTCTTTTTTGTTTTAATCTACTGCATCTTCTACATCGTCTGCAACGTTTTCTACTGCGTCTTCAACTTTTTCTCCTGTAGATTCTTCTCTGCATCCTGTTAATAGTAATGATACTGAAAATAACAAGATAAATGTGTGTGCTAGTTTTTTCATTGTTTTGGTTGTTAGTGGTTATTTTATTCTTCTATTTCTTCAATTTCATCTTCTACATCATCCATAGCATCATCAACATCATCTGAGGCGTCCTCTAGGTTGTCGTCTATGTCATCTATAGTTTCTTCAACTTTTTCTTCAGTCGTTTTGTTTTCTTCTCTACATCCTGTTACAGCTATTGAAAGTGAAAATAGGATTAGAAATGTATATAAAAGTTTTTTCATTGTTTTTGGTTTTAACGGTTTAATAAACTAATCAGCTTACTTATTTTTGCTTAAAATATCAGTTAAAAGCTGATTAGTTTTTATTAGTTTGTTATTAGTTTTAAGCTTTTTTTAATAGTGTCAATACAAATAACACTAAAAAAATGAAGAATAATACTTTAGCAATTCCTGCAGATGCTCCTGCTATTCCACCAAATCCTAAGATTCCAGCGATAATTGCGATAATAATAAATGTGATTGTCCAACGTAACATAATTTTTGGTTTTTAATGATTAATACTAAACTAAAAGCGCTTTACTTTTAATTGTTTGAGAATGAATTCTCGGTTTCCTTAGGCATATCAAATGATAGTTTGTTATCAAATTGAAGTGTTCTAATTGGAAATGGTATGTTTATATTTTCTTTGTCGTAAGCCTTCTTTATTTCAATAATAGCTTTACTTTTTGATCTCATTTTTTCTAAAGCATTTTCTGCATCTATCCAAAATCTACATAGGTAATTAATTGAGCTTCCTCCATATTCTGTGTAGTAAAACTCCACATCTTCTGGTTTTTCTATTTGATCAAATGTATTGCAAATGGTTTCTTTAGTTAATTGTTCTACATGATCTAAATCCGACTCATAGCCTACTCCACATTCTAAGAAAACTCTCATTTTAGTGGTTAAGGTGTAATTTTTCATGGGATTATCAAGGATCATCTTATTTGGGATTATCACCATGTTATTGTCAGCTTCCTTTATGGTAAAATCTTTCAAATTAATATCTATAACCTCTCCTGAAAATCCATTGGTTTCTACCCAATGTCCAATTTGTATTTTTTTCTAAAAGACAATACAATACCAGCAAACGTATTAGATAATGTTCCTTGCAATGCTAAACCAATTGCTAAACCTGCAACACCAGCACCTGCTAGTAAAGAGGTTAAGGTTTTACTTAAGTTTAAAATACCTAAGGCTAAAAATAGTCCTGCTAATACTACAACTACTGATGATAGACTACCTATCATGTTAGTAATAGAGTTTTGCTGAATTTTTCTAGACACTAATTTTGTAACATATTTATTTACATATTTAGCTATAAAATAAGCTGCAATTAATACAACTATGGCTAAAATTAGATTTGGTATATTGGATACAATAGCATTAAACCAAGATTCTAACTTGTCGATTAATAGGTTGTATGCTTCTGATAATTGAGATTTCATATGGTTTTATTAAGTTAATTAAGAGGTAATGGTTTTAAACTTTTAATTAACTGTTAGTTACTACTTTTTTTAGTTGCTCTGAGGTATTTTTAGACCAAGCGTTTAACATCCAACTTGATTTTTCAAGCTCTCTAATGTATGCACCAATTAAATCAATTGTTCCCTCATCTCCTGCTTCTTCTGCTTTACTAAGTACTTGAGACATTTGCGCTAACATGGTCTTATGGTCATTTAGTAGTTCCTCTATCATTTCTTGATCAGTAATCATACTTGAGGCTTCGGATAGTGACGAAATTTTTAAATAATCACTAAATTTACTTACTGGATGGTGTCTTAAAGTTAAAATGCGTTCTGCTATTTCATCTACCTTTAATTTCGCTTCGTTATACATGTTCTCAAATTTTTCATGCAAATCAAAAAAGTTTTTTCCTAAAACATTCCAATGGAAACTTCTTAATTTTTGGTAGTATATATTATAATCTGCTAGTAACGTATTTAACTCTACAACTACAGGTAGTATTTTCTCATCTTGCATATTCAAATAATTCATGTGTTCTGTTTTTAATGTTGTTAATTTCTTTGATACAAAGATGCAACACTAATCCAGTTGGCATGTTATATGATTTTTTAAGAATGTTATAGAATTTCAATAAACACCTATAAAACAGAGGTTTTTATATTAAAATAGTGTTAAAATGTAGAAATTATGAAGAATTTGACAACTTTTACTCGAACTCGATATCCTTTAAAATTAATCCAGAAGCAGGAGCTATGTAGTGATTATGACCTTCAAAATCTGGTTTTAAACTGGCTTCAATATCTGCTAATGTGCGTTTACCTTGACCAATTTCAATCAATGCTCCCATCATTAAACGGATTTGATTGCGCATAAACCCCTTTCCCTTTACACGCAGTATATAACTTTGTTCTGGAAAAAAGTTTGCAGTATAGATGGTGTTTTCTACAATTTCGCATTTTAAAATAGTCCTATTATATATACCATTATCTGTTGGTCTATAACAATAGTGTTTTAAAAAATGTTCTCCTTCAAACAGTCTCGCAGCCTTTTTCATTAACTCAATATCTAAAGGATCCAAAATTGTAGTTAATATTGGTGCACAAAAAGGATGAAACTTACCTCCAAAAGCAAAAACGTATAAATACTCTTTTATTTTTGAATGTTGAATAATATTAAATTTACTATCCACCTCTTTAATTGTCAAAGCACGAAGATCTTGTGGTAGATTATAATTAAACAAGGCCATAAATGCATCAAAATCATCAATAGGTTCTTCTAAAAACAACTCGAAAGCAGCACTCTCTGCACTTACCATAGCATCTGTACGACCAGAAGTTAAGGTTTTAAATTTCTTTTTATCTAAAATGAAATTTAAAGTTCTGTCAATCATTAAATGTAAGGTCTTTAAGTTAGGCTGCTTTTGCCAACCATGAAACCTATACCCTAAATATTGAATTGTAATGACGTAGAAATACTTTTTTTGCATGATAATTTATGAATGCCGAAAATACTGCTTTGTAATCATTTCGCAAAAATTTTATACCTTGAAACCTTAATAACTAACTAAAACTAACTTTATGACAAATGTAACCTCACAAAAACCACCTATGTGGTTTTTAGTAATTAGTATTATTGCCTTAATATGGAACCTTTTAGGCGTATTTGCTTACATAGGGCAATCTATGATGACTGACGAAGTATTAGAACAACTACCAAAAGCAGAACAGGAGATGTATGCAAACTTACCCTCTTGGTATATTGGTGCTTTTGCAATAGCTGTTTTTGCTGGAGCAATTGGAAGCTTGGCATTGGTGATAAGAAAAAAATGGGCTTTTCATGTTTTATTAATTTCGTTAATTGCAGCACTAGCACAAATGTATTATTTAGTATTTGTACTAAAAATGGCTAATGCAATGACACCAATGATAGTGATTGTTGGAATGGCTTTAGTATGGCTAGCCAATCATGCAACTAAAAAAGGATGGATATCTTAAACCTAATCAATACACACAAAAGCATCAATTATGTAATTGATGCTTTTTAATTCTTTTTTAATTTGAATTTAAAATACCCCTTCGATCCTTATTTAAAACACCACGTTATTATTGGGTTTGGTCTTGCTTTATGGATTTTTTTATTTTTATTTATTACTGAGCCTTTAGACATAAGCGAACTTAATACCACAGAAAAACTAAAGTACCTACCTTTTTATAGTCTGATTGCGACGCTATCATATTTACTATTTTTACCGCTACAAAATTACATTTATAAGCAATCACAAAATAATTGGTTACTAAAACACGAAATACTGTTTTTATTAAGCCTGTCTGTTGTTTCTCTTATTTTAGCTAGGTCTTATTATTTATATGTTGTGGTCGCTGGTCAAGCCAATCCACATACTTTAGGCTATATGCTTATGTCACTTTTACTACCTGCATTAGCTATTATTTTACCAATTATAATTATTGGTCGTTTTGCTTTTGGAAAATATTTTGAAAAAATACTAGAGGATAAAAAAATTGAGATTAAAGGAGAAGGTAATTATGAAAGTTTAAAGCTTCATTTAAACGATTTAATTGCGGTACAATCTTCAGATAATTATATTGAGGTTTTTTATATTTCTGGTTCTATTCTTAAAAAAAGTTTGATCAGGAATAAATTATCTACTATCACAACTACTTTTTCAGAATTACAACGCACACATCGCTCTTACGTTATAAATCCTTATCATTTTCAGTCTTGGAAAACCGAAAAAGGAAAACACTTTTTAGTACTATCGTATAACATAGAAGTGCCAATATCCAAAACTTATTTAGAAGCTATTAAAAGTGCTTTAAATTTCGCCACAGCATAACGGTATCTCACCCCAAACCCTTGTTATAATTGATTTTTATTTGATTTGAAATATATCTTTGCTTCAGAAAGTTTAATCAATAAAAACCCGTTACAATGAAAAATTTCACATTAATTTTAGTACTTTTTTTAGCTTCTATTCAGCTTACTTTTTCTCAAACCGAAACTTGCGACTGTAAAACCGATTTAGATTTTGTTGTTGAAAAAATAAAAGCAATGCCTTCTTTTAAAACACAAATTAAAGGTGAGAAAGCAACCGAATTTGAAACTACATACACAAACTTATCCAACCAAATGAAGCAGCCCATTTTAATAGAGGATTGCTATAAAATGTTATTACAACAAATGGTTTTAGTTAATGATGTGCATGCTTCATTAACCTATATTAAAACACCAATTAATAAGGAAGATTTAAACGATACTTCAAAACTAAATGACTTTAAAGCTAGTAATGCTTTTAAAAATCATCCAAAAACAGAATATAACCTAAACGATTTGGAGGCTGAATTATCTAAAAAAAACGAACAAGAATTAGAAGGTGTTTATAATTATGGTGACGAACTTAAAATTGGAATTTACCAACAAAAAGATAGTGATACCTTAGTAGGTGTTGTTTTAAAAAGTAACCTAATTCAATGGGACGCTGGACAAATTATAGTCTATGCTACGCACACTACAGGAATAAAATATAATCTGTTTTACTATAACCCAAGTACTAGAACTCCTGGTTTTGTTAAAAGCATTTCTTTTGAAAATGGAAGACTTTGGATATATAAAAAAGCTACTAATACTAATAACGAAGAATTACCAATAAAAGACCAATCTAACTGGGAGTTTAAACAATTAACACCAGATACTCAATATTTGTACTTTGGTAACTTTAGTTCGTTTAGTAAATCTAATCGAAAAGCATTTAAAGATTTTTACGCTAAAGCGAAAAAAGAGCTAACTGCAACAAATGTAGTTGTAGATTTAAGAAGTAATGGTGGCGGAAACAGCAAACTATCTGATCCCTTTTTAAAATTATTAAAAAAGAAAAACGTGTATATTTTAACCAATTGCTTTACAGGAAGTAATGGCGAGCAATTTACTTTAAAACTAAAAGCACTTAAAAATGCAAACCATTTAGGACAGACAACACGCGGTATTATTGCTTACGGAATGAATTATGGGTACAATTATAATACACCTTCTGGTAATTTTAATATGACACCAACAGACATGGAATTTAATAAGTATTTAGCTTACGAAGGGAAAGGTGTCACTCCAGAAATTGCTTTAGACTTTGGTAAAGACTGGTTAGAGCAAACATTAGCAATAATAAAAAACACATCTAATTAATTACATATAATTGTTTTACGTGGTTCTAATGCACGATTAAACTTTCTATTTTATCATTAGATAAACTGTCGCTAAAAAATTAGCGACAGTTTTTATATGTTTATTTTTTCTCTCTACCTTTTAAAACCTCCACAACATCATTAAGCTTAAACCCTTTTGCTTGTAATAACATTAAGTAATGAAACAGTAAATCTGCACTTTCACTTAAAAACAGATCGTCTTTGTTGTCCATTGCTTCAATAACAACCTCTACAGCTTCCTCTCCTACTTTCTGTGCTACTTTATTTATACCTGAAGCAAATAATGAGGCAACATAAGATTTCTCTGTATTTCCTGCTGCTACTCTACTTTCAATCGTGTTTTCTAATTTTGAAATAAAACCGAAATTTTCAGAGTTAGTGTCGTTCCAACACGTATCCGACCCTTTGTGACACGTTGGCCCTTTTGGATTAACTTGTATTAATAACGTGTCATTATCACAATCTAATTTTATATCTACAAGGTTTAAAACGTTTCCGCTTTCTTCACCTTTAGTCCATAATCTGTTTTTTGTGCGACTAAAAAAAGTAACCAATTTAGTCTCTTTTGTTTTATTAAATGCTTCTTCATTCATGTAACCCAACATCAACACGTTTTTTGTTGTGGCATCTTGGATTACTGCTGGTACTAAACCGTCATTGTTTTTGTTGAAATCTATAGTCATCTTGTTATGTATTGGTATTGCTATAAACATTGTGCTTTTTAGCAACCATTTATTAATTATGTGATACTGAAACAAGTTCAGTATGACGTTGTTTTATTATTGTGTCGTCAATTCTAATGACATTGTCTTTTTTTGCAATTTTGTATCGAGAACCTTTTTTACTGTGCTTCTCGATACAATTTGCTCATGCTTCACAAATCACTCGAAGTGACGTTATGTTGTTTGCTCTGTTTTAATTGGCGTAAACTACTCTTTTATACTTTGCTTTATGTGATACTGAAACAAGTTCAGTGTGACACATTATGTTTATTATTGTTTCGTCAGTTCGAGTGACATTGTCTTTTTTTGCAATTTTGTATCGAGAACTCCTTTTGTTGTGCTTCTCGATACAATTTGCTCATGCTTCACAAATCACTCGAAGTGACGTTATGTTGTTTGCTCTGTTTTAATTGTTGCAAACTACTCTTTTATGTTTTACTTTATGTGATACTGAAACAAGTTCAGTATGACACATTATGTTTATTATCCTGTCGTCAGTTCGAGTGAAATTGCTTTTTTTTGCAATTTTGTATCGAGAACCTTTTTTCTTTTGCTTCTCGATACAATTTGCTCATGCTTCACAAATCACTCGAAGTGACGTTATGTTGTTTGCTCTGTTTTAATTGGCGCAAACTACTCTTTTATGCTTTGCATTATGTGATACTGAAACAAGTTCAGTATGACACATTATGTTTATTATTGCGTCGTCAGTTCGAGTGAAATTGCTTTTTTTGCAATTTTGTATCGAGAAGCTTTTTTGTTGTGCTTCTCGATACAATTTGCTCATGCTTCACAAATCACTCGAAGTGACGTTATGTTGTTTACTCTGTTTTAATTGGCGCAAACTACTCTTTTATGCTTTGCTTTATGTGATACTGAAACAAGTTCAGTGTGACACATTATGTTTTTTATCGTGTCGTCAATTCGAGTGAAATTGCTTTTTTTGCAATTTTGTATTGAGAACCTTTTTTGTTGTGCTTCTCGATACAATTTGCTCATGCTTCACAAATCACTCGAAGTGACGTAATGTTTTGTTTGCTCTGTTTTATTTGGTGCAAACTACACTTTTATGTTTTACTTTATGTGATACTGAAACAAGTTCAGTATGACACATTATGTTTATTATCCTGTCGTCAGTTCGAGTGAAATTGCTTTTTTTTGCAATTTTGTATCGAGAACCTTTTTTCTTTTGCTTCTCGATACAATTTGCTCATGCTTCACAAATCACTCGAAGTGACGTTATGTTGTTTGCTCTGTTTTAATTGGCGCAAACTACTCTTTTATGCTTTGCTTTATGTGATACTGAAACTAGTTCAGTGTGACACATTATGTTTTTTATCGTGTCGTCAGTTCGAGTGAAATTGATTTTTTTGCAATTTTGTATCGAGAACCTTTTTTGTTGTGCTTCTCGATACAATTTGCTCATGCTTCACAAATCACTCGAAGTGACGTTATGTTTTGTTTGCTTTAAGTATGACGTGTGTTACAATCTAACTTCTATATTATTTTCTCTTAATTCTTCTTTTAAATCTTGGATAGCAATTTCACCAAAATGAAACACACTTGCAGCTAAAGCAGCGTCAGACTTACCCTTTTTAAACGTATCAACAAAATGTTGTACTGTCCCTGCGCCTCCTGAAGCTATTATTGGAATATTTAAAGTTTCTGATAATCTCGCTAACGCTTCATTTGCAAAACCAGCTTTTGTTCCATCGTTATTCATAGATGTAAACAGAATCTCTCCTGCACCTCTAGTTTCAACTTCTTTAGCCCAATCAAACAAATTTAACTCGGTTGGAATACTTCCACCAGCCAAATGTACAATCCATTCGCCATCAATTTGCTTTGCATCAATAGCGACCACAACACATTGGCTCCCAAATTTATTGGCCAATTCGTTAACTAATTCTGGTCTTTTTACTGCTGAAGAATTGATAGACACTTTATCAGCGCCAGATTTTAATAACACATCAACATCTGCTATTGAAGAAATACCACCTCCAACCGTAAACGGAATATTAACATGTTCTGCTACTTTTAAAACCATATCAATCATGGTTTTACGACCTTCTAATGTTGCCGAAATATCTAAAAAGACTAATTCGTCAGCCCCTTTTAAGGCATATTGCTTTGCTAATTCTACAGGATCTCCTGCATCACGTAGGTTTACAAAATTGACACCTTTAACGGTTCTTCCGTTTTTAATGTCTAAACATGGTATGATTCGTTTTGTAAGCATATTTAGTTCCTCGAAATCAAGGTTTGTTATTAATTATTATACTACTATATTTCATTTTAGAGACACTTCGACTGCGCTCAGTGTGACGTCAAAATTCTAATTTTCAATGCTACAATAGCATTCTAATCACTCTTATATAAAGCGTTCTAATTCTTTTAAAGTAATTCTGTTTTCGTACAGTGCTTTTCCAATAATAACACCTTCACATCCAATCTCTGCTAGCTTTTCTAAGTCTTCAATAGTAGTTACTCCTCCTGAAGCTATCAACTTAACGGACTGACCAGAACTATCATTACTACATTGTTCAATAATATTTTTATACAACTCTATAGAAGGACCTTCTAACATCCCATCTTTAGAAATATCTGTACAAACTACATATTGAATGCCTTGCTTTTGATAATCTTTTATAAACGGAATCACCTCCAAGCTACTCTCTTCCAACCAACCACTAATTGCAATTTTATGGTTATTACAATCTGCACCAAGAATAATTTTCTGAGAACCATACTTACGTATCCAACCTTCAAAAGCATCTCTATTTTTAACAACTATACTTCCTCCTGTAATTTGTTTTGCTCCAGAGTTAAATGCTGTTATAATATCATTATCAGACTTTAAACCACCTCCAAAATCGATTTTAAGATTGGTTTTAGAAGCTACCTGCTCTAACACTTTATAGTTTACTACATGAGATGCTTTTGCACCTTCTAAGTCAACCATGTGCAAATATTCTATTCCTGCATCTTCAAATTGTTTAGCGACTTCTAATGGATTTTCGTTATAAATTTTTGTGGTATTGTAATCTCCTTTAGTCAAACGAACACACTTCCCTTCTATAATGTCAATTGCTGGTATTATTCTCATATCTCTTGCCCACAAAAGTGGAAATTATTTATTTTGTTACTATTTATTTTAAATTAAAACCTTTCGACTACGCTCAAGGTGACACCAAGAAGAATTATAATTCAATAAAATTCTTTAATATTTGTTCTCCTGCAGTACTACTTTTTTCAGGGTGAAATTGTACCCCATAAAAATTATTATGTTGCAAAGCGGAAGCAAAATCTATACTATAAGTAGTAGTTGCGATACTTTCTTTACAATTTTCGGCATAAAAACTATGTACGGAATACATAAATTCTTGGTTTTTTACATCTTTAAACAAGTCAGATTTTAAATCTGTAATAGTATTCCATCCCATTTGTGGCACTTTTACCGAGTTGTCAAAACGTTTGACAGCCACATCAAAAATACCTAAACCTTCAGTATTGCCTTCTTCAGACGATTTACACATTAATTGCATACCTAAGCAAATTCCTAATACAGGTTGTTTTAATGTTGGAATCAATACATCCAAACCACTTCCTTTTAGCATACCCATTGCTGAGCTAGCCTCTCCAACTCCTGGAAAAATCACTTTATCTGCTGCTTTAATTTCTACAGGATTATTAGATAATATAGCGTCATACCCTAAGCGTTTAAACGCAAATTGTATGCTTTTTATATTGCCTGCTCCGTAATCTATAATTACTAGTTTCATTATAACATCCCTTTTGTTGATGGTAAAAACATTTTGTTAGAATCGCGTTTCACTGCCATTTTCATAGCTTTTGCAAATGCTTTAAAAATACCTTCTATTTTGTGGTGCTCATTTGTACCTTCTGCTTTAATATTCAAATTACATTTTGCACCATCTGTAAACGACTTAAACAAGTGGAAAAACATTTCGGTTGGCATGTCTCCAATTTTTTCACGCTTAAAATCAGCGTCCCACTCTAACCAGTTTCTACCACCAAAATCAACTGCTACCTGTGCTAAACAGTCATCCATTGGTAAACAAAATCCATAACGCTCTATACCCAATTTATTACCCAACGCTTTATTAAACAGCTCACCTAAAGCAATCATTGTATCTTCAATAGTGTGGTGCTCGTCAACTTCTAAATCGCCTTCTACTTTAATTGTTAAATCCATTGCACCATGACGACCAATTTGATCTAACATATGGTCAAAAAAGGATAAACCAGTATCAATATTATTTTTACCAGAACCGTCTAAATTTACTTTAATGTAAATTTTAGTTTCGTTAGTATTTCTAGTAATTTCTTCAACACGATCTTCTAACTTTAAAAACTCGTAGATAGCTTCCCAATCTGTGCTTGTCAATGCGATACAATCCATAATAGATTGTTTTGACGTTTCAATTTCATCAGCACCTAATTCTGGATCTTCAGACAAAAAGATACCTTTTGCTCCTAGATTTTTAGCTAATTCCATATCAGTGATGCGGTCTCCTAAAACAAAACTATTTTCTAAATCGTACTTTTCTTTATCAAAATACTGCGTTAATAAACCTGTTCTAGGCTTACGCGTTTCCGCATTTTCATGCGGAAATGTTTTATCTATATACACATCCGTAAACACAACGCCTTCCTTTTCAAAAGCAGTTATTACCTTATTTTGTGCAGGCCAAAAGGTGTCTTCCGGAAAAGAATCTGTTCCTAAGCCATCCTGATTAGTAACCATTACCAACTCGTAATCCAATTCTGAAGCTATTTTAGCCATGTATTGAAACACTTTTGGGTAAAACTCTAGCTTCTCTAAACTATCTAGTTGATAATCTACGGGTGGTTCTAATACCAATGTTCCGTCTCTGTCTATAAATAATACTTTTTTCATTTGCTATTTTTTGTAATGCAATTCTGAAACACGTCCAGAATAACGCGTTATACTCTTTTTAATGCTTTAATTAATTTGTTGTTTTCTTCTGGTGTACCAACAGTTATACGAACGCAGTTTTTAACTTGTGTATTTCTATTTCTAATAATTACTTTTTCCTCGATTAAGTATTGATACGTTTTATTAGCATCATCAACTTCAACTAACAAAAAATTAGCATCTGTAGGGTATATTTTCTTTACTATATCCAATTTAATTAAAGCGTCTTTTAACTTCGCTCTTTCTTCCAGAATAGTATCAATATTTTTAGTGACTTCTTCTAAGTTATTTAAACT
The DNA here is from genome assembly GCF_055808135.1 of Olleya sp. KJ81-1. Lineage (NCBI taxonomy): Bacteria > Pseudomonadati > Bacteroidota > Flavobacteriia > Flavobacteriales > Flavobacteriaceae > Olleya > Olleya sp. KJ81-1. Next base: position 954,851 of record NZ_CM147854.1, read on the forward strand.
ACTTAAAACCGCTTTTTGGTTTAATGTACTAACATTGTAAGGTGGTTTTACACGGTTATAAAGTGCAATTATAGCTTGGCTTGCATAAGCAACACCTACTCTAACACCTGCTAAACCCCAAGCTTTACTAAAGGTTTGACTAACAATTAAATTATCGTATTTATCAATGTTTTTAATAAAAGAAGCTTGCGCACTAAAATCAATATAAGCCTCGTCCACAATCACGATACCATTAAAATTATCCAAAATATATTCAATATCTTCAGTATTTAAACTGTTTCCTGTTGGGTTATTAGGCGAACAGATAAAAATGATTTTTAAATCTTCAAAATCTAAATACGGTTGTAGCTGATTTAAATTAATCTGAAAATCGTTAATCAACGGTTGTTCAATAACCTCAATATTATTAATATTGGCTGATACATCATACATTCCGTAGGTCGGCGTAAAGGTTAAGACCTTATCTTTTCCAGGTTCGCAAAAAATACGAAATGCTAAATCTATAACTTCATCACTACCATTACCAATAAAAATTTGATCAGTTTCTACATTTTTAATAGCAGATAACTTTTGTTTTATTTCTATTTGTTGTGGATCTGGATATCTGTTTAAATCTCCAAATGGATTCTCGTTTGCATCAAGAAAAACATCTGCAGCCCCTTTAAACTCATCTCTTGCAGAAGAATAGGCTTTTAGAGCTTTAATGTTAGCTCTAACAAGGTTGTTTATGTTGAAATTTTTGTCCATTTTTTATACTGAATGTATTGGTAATAATCTGTTATATTATTTTTGTGTGATACTGAAACGAGTTCAGTATGACGTTGCGATAATGTTTAATCTTTAAATAATCATTCACAATTTATATTTCATGATTAATGATTAATAACTCTTATTTCTTAAATCTTGTTTCAACCATCACGTCACACTGAATTTATTTCAGTGTCTCATTATTTTACTTTTGTGATACTGAAACCAGTTCAGTATGACGTGGCGATAAGGTTTAATCTTTAATAAATTATGATTAATAATTTATGATTTATATTTCATGATTAATGATTCTTATTTCTTAAATCTTGTTTAATCCATCACGTCACACTGAATTTATTTCAGTGTCTCATGATTGTTATTCTTGCGTGATACTGAAACTAGTTCAGTATGACGTGGCATTATTTTAAATCCTTTAATCGAATAGTCACCGCGTTTTTATGCGCTTGCAATCCTTCGGCTTCAGCCATTAACTCTATAGTATTACCAATATTTAGTAATCCCTGTTTTGTTATATTTTGAAAGGTAATCGCTTTTGTAAAACTATCTAAATTCACACCAGAATAGGCTTTACTAAATCCATTAGTTGGTAAAGTGTGGTTAGTTCCTGATGCATAATCTCCTGCACTTTCTGGTGTGTAATTACCAATAAATACTGATCCTGCATTCTCGATTCCGTCGACATAAAAGTCATTATTATCCGTACAAACAATAAAATGTTCTGGTCCATATTGATTGATTAAATCTAATGCTATGGCATCAGTTTCAACTAAAATAGATTTAGAATTATCTATAGCTTGTTGTGCAATAGCTTGTCTTGGAAGTGTTTTTAGCTGAAGCTGAATCTCTTCCGCGACAGCGTCAATTAACTTTTGAGAGGTAGACACCAAAATGACTTGACTATCTGCTCCATGCTCGGCTTGACTTAATAAATCCGAAGCCACATAACTAGCATTTGCTGTATCATCTGCAACGACTAACAACTCACTTGGACCTGCGGGCATATCAATAGCTACACCAAATTTAGTTGATAATTGCTTAGCAACAGTTACAAATTGATTTCCAGGTCCAAAAATTTTATAAACCTGAGGAATACTTGCAGTACCAAATGTTAAACCAGCAATAGCTTGGATTCCGCCAACTTTAATGATTTTAGTAACACCACAAAGTTGTGCTGCATATAAAATTTCGTTAGCAATTTTACCGTCTTTATTTGGGGGAGAACATAATACTATCTCTTTACAACCTGCAATTTGCGCAGGCACTGCTAGCATTAAAACCGTTGAAAATAAAGGCGCTGTACCAGCAGGAATATAAATCCCTACTTTCTGAATCGCTCTTTTTTCTTGCCAACAGTTAACACCTTCTGTGGTTTGCACACTCACTTTTTCTGTCTTTTGTGCGGTGTGGAAGGCTTCAATATTACTTTTTGCTTGCTGAATAGCTTCTTTTAATGGCTTTGAAACTTTAGCACTTGCTGCTTCAATTTCTTCAACTTTAACGATATTTGTTTTTAATTCTGCTCCATCAAATAATTGCGTGTACTTAGCGACCGCTTGGTCACCATTACGTTGTACATCTTCAAAAATTTGAGTTACCGTAGCTTCTATATCATTAACGGTTTGTGTTGGACGTTGCAAAATGTCTGACCACGTTTCTTTTTCTGGGTTGTTTATAGTTTTCATTATAATACCATATTATCGATTGGACAAACTAGGATACCTTCTGCTCCATTAAGTTTTAGTTCGTCAATAATTTCCCAGAAATCATTTTTGTTAATTACAGAGTGGATTGAGCTCCAACCCTCTTGTGCCAATGGTAAAACTGTTGGACTTTTCATTCCTGGTAAAATATTTATAATATCGTCAACCTTATTATTTGGTGCATTTAAAAGTACGTAGCGCGACTGTCTAGCTTTTAAAACAGATTGTAATCTGAATTGCAGTTTGTTTAAAATTGCCTGATTTTCATCAGAAATTTGAGGAGATACTGCTAATACAGCTTCTGACTTTAAAATAACTTCTGCTTCTTTTAAACCGTTTTTAAATAATGTACTTCCGCTAGATACAATATCTACGATAGCATCGGCTAACCCAATATTTGGAGCAATTTCTACAGACCCATTAATGATGTGTAAATTGGCTTTAACTCCGTTTTTCTCTAAAAATTGATTAACTGTATTTGGGTAAGATGTTGCAATGCGTTTTCCTTCTAAATCTTTTACAGAATTGTATTTAACACCTTTTGGCACTGCCACAGAAACTTTACAACTTGAAAACCCTAGTTTTTCAGCAATTGTTATATCGTTTCCTTTTTCGATTAAAACATTTTCTCCAATAATAGCAACATCTACCACGCCATCTTTTAAATATTGTGGAATATCTCCATTACGTAAATAAAAAATCTCTAAAGGGAAATTTTTTGCTGAAGCTTTTAATTGGTCTTTACCATTATCTATAGAAATACCAACATCTTTAAGGATTTGCATCGAATCCTCGTTTAATCTTCCTGATTTTTGAATTGCAATTTTTAATTTACTCATTTTATTTCTTTTTAAATTTTTTAGATTTTTTTGAAAATTTGAGTAAATCTTTAGGAAAGTGTATAAAAACAAAAAACCGTTTGATTTACTCAAACGGTTTTAAATATATTTTGATTTTATTCAATACATTTCTAACTGGCTTGAGTGCTAGTATGGAAATGATGATGATGTAATTGAATAAAGTTCATGTCTTTTTTTGTTCTGTACAAAGATTGTTAAATTTAATTTTAAAAACCAAATTTATTATAAAATAATTTTAAGTTTTTATAAAAATTCTAATACTCAATTTATTGGTTACCTAAAATAATAGGCATTCCGCTATCTCCTGATCCAATCACAATTACTTTGCTATTATTAGATTCTGAAAGCTTTACAGTAGCTTCTATCCCTTTGTCTTGTAATATTTTATCGGTTAATGACGCACTTAAAATTTTGTTTGCATCAGCTTTACCTTGAGCTTCGATAATTACTTTTTCAGCTTCTTTAGCTGCAGTAACTAATCTAAACTCATACTCTAAAGATTCTTGTTCTTGTTTAAGTTTACGCTCAATTGCATCTTTAATAGTTGGAGGTAAAGTCACATCTCTAATCAAAATGTTATTTAATTGTATGTATTGTGACTCGACGATTTTTTTAGTTTCTTCAAAAATTTCATCCTGAATAGCATCACGTTTACTAGAATATAATTGCTCTGGAGTATAACGTCCTACAACGCTTCTAGCTGCACTACGTATGGCAGGCTGCAATACTCTGCTTACATATTCTCTACCTTTTTCTTTATGTAACTTACTTAAGTTTTTATAATCAGGTTGATATAATACAGAAGCATCTAATTTAATATCCAAACCGTTTGAAGATAACACAGACATTTTTTCTGGTAACTCTTGTTGTCTAACCTCGTAATCGATAACACTGTTCCAAGGTGCTACAAAATTTATACCTTCACCAAGTGGTTCGCTATCTGGATCTACTCCACCTCCAAGTTGATACAATACTCCTGCATGACCAGAATCAATTGTTTTAACCGATTTAGCCATAATAATTAATCCTATTACTGCTGCTATTATAAAAGGAAATGCTCCTTTTGGTAATTTTTCCATAATTTTTTTATTTTAAATTAATCCTTTAAATTTTCTGATAAACCATTCTAACGCTAAGCTTAAAGCGATAATAAATAGTAAATATGACCAATCAATCAAAGGTACAACACTTTTATTGCTTTTTTGAATGGGTTGGTAACGATTATCCATCAATAAACTATCGATTAAAGCCTCATAACTATTTATAAAATATGCTTCACCACCACTATTAGTAGCTAATTGTTGCAACTTTGTTACATCTGCGTTTAAAAATTGTTGCTCTACGTTGTACTCAATAATTTTAAAAGTACCAGAAACTGAAATATTCTCTGAAGCTGAATTTACCGTAAAGTTGTAGTTTCCAGATTCTAATCCATTTAAGTTAACTTGATAACTATTTCCTTTTAAAATCAAAGGTCTATTTAAAACAGCTTGGGTTTTTGTGTTTTTTAATGAAATCACCAAGGATGCATCAGTATCAAACTCGTAATTTTTATTAAAAAACTGAGCGTTTATAACAATATTATCACTTCCGTTGTAAAATGAATTATAATCAATATTCAATCTATTGCGACGCTTATTAGATGCCAAATATTGAACTAATTTACCAACAAAATTATCAAATTTTAAAAAACTGTCTTCGTTAATATAACTTTGTGCTCGCCATTTCCAAATATCTTCTCCAAACAATACTGCTTCCCTAGTTCCATTAGTTTCTAAAGTGGCTAATAACGGTTGTTCTGTTTTTATACCAGATACTGTTTTATATAATATTGCTTCAAACGGTTGATTAAAAATAGACTCACCAAAAGTAGATTTTAAAGGAGGAAGATTTTCAAAATCTATATCTTCAACGATAAAAGGGTTATAATTTTTATTTAAAGAAGGTTGATAATCTTCGGTTTGCGAGGTATAATCTAAATTATAACTACTAGTCACTTTATTTAAAAATTGCCAATCTGTTTTTGCTCCAATAATAACCCATTTATTTTTGTTTTGCTTTTGTAATTCATCAAACAAAGACTTAAATAAAGCATTTGGCTGATACATTATAACTAATTGAAAATCATTTAATTGATTTAAAATTTTATTAGGTTTTAAAAACACAACTTCACGTTGCTCATTACTTTCAATGCTTTTTTTTATAGCTCCTAAATCAGGATGTAAAATAGTACTTACAATAGCAATTTTAGATTTTTGATCAATGACTTCTACAGCAAAATTTTTGTAGTTATTGGTCTTATTTTTTTCAGTATCTAACGGAATTATTTGTGCTTTGTAATCTTGCACTCCAACATCATTTGCAGGTAAAGTAAAATTTAAAACTTGACTATTATTTGATTTATCTAAAGTTATTGGTTTGGAAAAAACGGTAGCATTTCCTTTTGTGACTATAAACTTGCTAGTTATTGGTTGATTACCATTATAGACTACTATAGCTTCAATAGGAAAATTATTTTTTAAATATGCGTATTTATTAGCATTTAGCTTACTAATCTGCAAATCTGAGTAAACTACTGTATCTCCAAGGATTATTGGGTAAATAGCTTGATTATATTTTTTTGCAGAAAATTGATAATCATTACCAATAGTCTGATTACCATCTGTTACCATTATAGTTGGCGACACTGTGTTTTTATATACTTGGGTTAAGGATTTAAAAGCCTTATCAACATTAGTTTGACGATCTGCAAAAGTAAAACTATCTGCAACGTTTATATCCTCTCCAAAAGCATACAGTTTTACATTAAATTTATCAGTAACCTGAGTGTTTTTTAGAACATAGTTAGTGAATGTTTTAGCCTTATCTGCTTGATTTAAATGCTTTAACGATGCTGAATTATCTACCGCTAATATTAAGTTTGGTTTTTCAGTGTAATATTCTACTTGCTCAAATTTTGGATTTATTAGTAATAATAAGACTGAAAATAAGGTGATAAAACGTAAAAAAGCAAAAAGCGCATTATCCTTTGATGCGCTTTTTGTTTTATAATAATACTGAAATAAGGCTAATAATACAGCGATTATTCCTGCTAAAATGATATATAATATAGTATCTGTAGACACTTAATCTTCTTTTACTTTAATAATATCAAAAGCGTCCATAAAACGTTTGATATCCTTATTATTATCATTTTCTGTCAAGCATATTACTTGAGATATATACATTATATTATCTACTAAATAAGCATTCATATAAATAAATGCCTTTTCAATTTCAATTTTAAAACTCCTTCCTGGATAACCATTGTGAGTTACTTTATTTTCAAATATTAATGTACCATTAACATTTTGCACAGCACCTTGTACCGCTGCATCAAGGACTTCATCTTCATAATTATCCGCTACATCTTCAAATTGAGATTTTGGATATGCTGATTTTATAACAGAATAAACAACGTTAGTACTATTTTCTGAAGTTGCCACATGCATAATCATGTTTATATCTAAAGGTCCTGCTTCCGTATCTATCACTTCAAGTGTTTGTACAGGTTGCTCAGGATATTTAGCAATAAATGCATGCTCTTCGGATTTATAGTCAATCCATTCTTGAGCTGAAGCATTTAAAGTTGACACTAAAAAAAGCGTCAATACAAAAACAATGTTTTTCATGGTTTAATTATTGTAAGACAGTTTGTGGTTAACCCTATTTTAGGTTAACATTCCACCATCAACATTTATAGTTTGTCCAGTTACATAGGCAGACATATCTGATGCTAAAAACACACATACATTAGCAATATCTTCTGGTGTACCACCACGCTTAAGTGGTATAGCATTACGCCATCCTTTAACGGTTTCTTCATCTAACTTTGCAGTCATTTCAGTTTCGATAAAACCTGGTGCAATCACATTACTTCTAATATTTCTTGAGCCTAACTCTAAAGCTACAGATTTAGAAAAACCAATAATACCAGCTTTTGATGCTGCGTAGTTAGTTTGTCCAGCGTTACCTTTAACACCAACCACAGAACTCATGTTAATTATAGATCCTTTACGTTGCTTTAACATAGTACGTTGTACTGCTTTTGTCATATTAAAAACAGACTTAAGATTAACTTCAATTACTTGATCAAAATCTTGTTCACCCATTCTCATTAACAAGTTATCTTTAGTAATTCCTGCATTATTTATTAACACATCAATGCTACCAAATTCTGCTAAAACATCCTCTGCTAATTGCTGTGCTTCGTCAAAACTTGCTGCGTTACTTTTATATCCTTTTGCTTTTACACCAAAAGCATTTAATTCTTTTTCTAACTCGTTTGCAGCCTCTACAGACGAACTGTAAGTAAATGCTACATTTGCACCTTGCTGAGCAAATACTTGAGCAATACCTTTACCAATACCTCTGGAAGCACCTGTAATAATTGCTGTTTTCCCTTCTAAAAGTTTCATTTATGATCTATTTTTTGCTTTTCGATTTAATCGAAAATATATTGTTAGTTTACTAATTCAAATATAGTAATTACAAATTGTTATGTATAAAAAAACCTCATAATTTATACAATTATGAGGTTTTAATCTATAGACTTCTTGCAGTCTCTTTATGTTGTTTTAATTACATTTTAACGTCTTCTTGTTTTTCGTAATTAAATAAATAATCAACATCCATCTCTTGTACTTTTCCTAATTTATTTAGAGCTTTTAAATCTACATCTTTTTTGTTTCCAATTACCATAACGTTATAATCTTCTCCTTTTATGTTTTTATTAAAAAACTCGCGTAAATCTGCTAAAGTCATATCTTTAATTGCATTATACATAGCCTCTCTGTTATCCTCTGAGATTCCTAATTTTTGAAGTCTTTCATAACTCCAGAAAATATTAGATTTATTAATACGTTGTGCTGCTATTTGCTTTAAAGTAGACTCTTTAGCTGCATTAAACTGAGCTTCAGATTCTGGCATATCATTCATTAATCCCATCATAGCCTCCACTGCTTGTGGCATTTTGTTTGCCTGAGTACCAATGTATGCCATTACGTAATTAGAATCGTCTTTTTCTCTAGCAGTACTATAATTAGACCATGCAGAATATGCTAATGATTTAGATTCTCTAATTTCCTGAAAAACTATTGAAGATAAACCACCTCCAAAATAAGTATTAAATAATGTAGATGCAGCCATGTTTTCTGCTTTAAAAGGCTCTCCTTTTGCTAAAAACATCATTTCGGACTGTACCATGTCAAAATCTACAAAATACACATTTCCTCCAGTTTCTTTTTCTGTAAAAGCAACTGCTTCAGGATAATCTTTAAGATCTTGATTTACTTTATGAGATTTATTTATAGCTGAAATTGCATTATCTACATCTTTACCATAATAAAACATACGCTGTTTGTAGTTTTTTAAATCTTTAGTTAGATTTACTAATTCTTGAGGATTAATACTATTTAATTCTGTTACAGGAATGATGTTTCGTAAGCTAGAATTTTCGCCATATTTAGCATAATTCATTAAACCACTTCTTAAAATACTACCTTTATTAGTTTTATTATTTTGTCTTCCTTTAGCAATAGATTGTACGTATTTACTATATGCTTCTTGGTTTGGTACAGCATTATCCAATAATTCTTCTAATAGCTCAAGACCTTTTGGAAGATTTTCTTTTAACCCATTTAAACCAATAAAAGTTTGCTCATTACCTGTATTAACGTAATAATCTATTCCTAATTTATAAAACTCTTTTTTCAAGTCTTCATTTGAATATTTATCTGTACCTAAATACTCTAAATAACCAACTGCTAAATCTAATTTTTTGTCATTATCACTTCCCATATCAAAAATGATGTTTAAGTCAAATAAATCATTAGATTCATTTTCAATATATGATACTTTAATTCCGCTATCAGTTTTAGTTGTTTTAATAGCTGAAGCATAATCTACATAGACAGGTTTTAAAGCTTCTGACTCCATTTTATTAAAGTCTTCGATATATTTAGAATTAGCACCTCTGTTAAGATTAACAGGTGTAATTCCTGGGTTTTGTACTTTTACGATTTTGTCGTCATTACCTTTACGTTTGTACGTTACAACATAATTATCTTTATAAAATGAATTAGCAAAATCCACCAATTGTTGTTTTGTAATCTTTTTTAAGTCATCTAAAAAACGGACTTTATCTTCCCATTTTTCGTTATGGATAAACGCGTCAACATAAGCATCTGCTACAGCTGTACTACTTTCAAATTGTTTTAATTGAGATTTTTTAAGGTCATTGATAACTGCATCAATCATCCAATCTTCAAATTCACCTTTTTTAAGTTTGTTAATTTGGTCTAACATTAAACCTTTTAACTCTTCTAACGACTGCCCATCTTTAGGTGATCCACTTAAAGAATGGTAACCATAATCGTTTAAAAATGTTGTTGAAGATCCAGCATATTGCACTAATTGCTTTTGATTTAAATTTAAATCCATCAAACCAGCGTTACCATTAGCCAAAATCATATCTGCTAAGGTTACAAGTTTTTCTTCTTCAGTATTAACTCCGCCTGTTCTGTAGGCTATAGAAATACTTTCTGCAGTTGGTCCATACACCTCGTTTTCTACTATAGCAGTTAATGGCTCTTCCTTAGGTAATACAGGATGCTCTACTTCTTTTCTTTCAAACTTACCAAAGGTATTGTTCACTTTTTGTATGGTTGATTCAAAATCTAAATCACCTACTAAAACGACTGCCATATTATTTGGTACATAGTATTTGTCAAAATAGTTATTAATATCTATCATAGATGGATTTTTTAAATGCTCTGCAATACCAATAGTAGATTGCTGACCATAAGGATGATTAGGGAATAAACCTTCCAGCATAGCTGCATAACGTTTACGACCATCATTATCCTGACCTCTATTAAACTCTTCAAAAACAGCTTCTAATTCTGTATGAAATAAACGTAAGACTACTTGTCCAAAACGTTCACTTTCTAAAGCTAAAAATTTATCTAATTCGTTAGCAGGAATTTTGTTTGTGTATACTGTTTGCTCAAACCAAGTATAAGCATTAGTACCAGTTGCACCTAAAGAGCTTGACATTTTATCATACTCATTAGCTACTGAATAATTTGATGCTTCTAAAGACACTCGATCAATCTCTTTATAAATGGCTAGTTTATTATCAGGATCTTTTTCAGCTCTATGTTTTTCGTATAAATTAGAAATAGTGTCTAGATATTTTTTTTCTGTTTCCCAATTAACTGTACCAATCTGATCGGTACCCTTAAAGACCATGTGCTCTAAATAATGTGCTAATCCAGTAGATTCTTTAGGATCGTAATTAGAACCAGCTCTTACAGCAATGTAAGTTTGAATTTTAGGCTCATCGGTGTTTTTGCTTAAATATACTTTTAGACCATTATCTAAGGTATACAATCTTAGTCCTGTTGGGTCATTAGCTACGCTTTGATAACTAAATCCATTGGCATCCTTTTGTGTTTCTGTTTTAGCTACAGTTGTATCCGAATTACTTTTTTTGCAGCTAGCAACAAAAGTAATAACAGCTAAAGCCAAAATTAGTTTTAAATGTTTCATTTTTTGGTTGATTATGTTAATAAAAAAAGTTCGTTAGCTAAATTAAGCTAACGAACTTTAAACGTTTATTTATTTGGATTATTTTAACACATTAGTGTTAAGTAATTTAAGCCATAACTTCGGCTACTTTTTTACCAATTTCTGCTGGAGAATCTACAACGTGAATACCACATTCTCTCATAATTGCTTTTTTAGCTTGAGCTGTATCATCAGATCCACCAACAATTGCTCCTGCATGTCCCATTGTACGTCCTGCTGGTGCAGTTTCTCCTGCGATAAAACCAACGATAGGTTTTTTGCTTCCTGACGCTTTGTACCAATTAGCAGCATCTGCTTCTAATTGACCACCAATTTCACCAATCATAACAACACATTCAGTTTCTGGATCGTTAATTAATAACTCAACCGCTTCTTTTGTAGTTGTTCCAATAATTGGGTCTCCACCAATACCAATTGCAGTAGTGATTCCTAATCCTTGTTTTACAACTTGATCCGCAGCTTCATACGTTAATGTACCAGATTTAGATACGATACCAACTTTTCCTTTTTTGAAAACAAAACCTGGCATAATACCAACTTTAGCTTCTCCTGGAGTGATAACACCTGGACAGTTAGGTCCAATTAATCTACAGTCTTTGTCTTTAATATAAGCTGCTGCTTTAATCATATCTGCTACAGGAATACCTTCTGTAATACAAATAATTACTTTAATTCCTGCGTTAGCAGCTTCCATTATTGCGTCTGCTGCAAATGCTGGTGGTACAAAAATGATTGTAGTGTCTGCTCCTGCTTTATCTACAGCTTCTTGCACTGTGTTAAAAACTGGTCTGTCTAAATGTGTTTGACCACCTTTACCTGGTGTTACACCACCTACTACATTTGTTCCGTATTCAATCATTTGACCTGCGTGAAAAGTACCTTCACTACCTGTAAATCCTTGAACTATTATTTTTGAATCTTTGTTTACTAAAACGCTCATGTTTTGTATTGATTAAGAAATTTTATGTTGAATTGTTCTTTGCTATGCAAAAGTAAGTTTTTGATTGCGATTACTAAAAGTATTTTAAATTTTATTTTACGAATATGATGATAAACTAGAAGGATTTTCATCAAATAATTGACTTATTTCGTATCCTTTATATAAAAGTCCATCCTTTACTTCCCAAATTGAAATAAAATGAGCTATTGGCTCCACCTTATCAGGCCTTTCAATTGTGGCTGCATAGGCTGTATATCTCGCTGTAATGGTATTATTTTCTTTTAATAAATGACTTAATTTATAAGTAAATGACACAAATGATTGTCTAACCTCCTTTAGCTTTTGGTCAATACCGTTATAATCTAAGGCTGTATAACCTTGACTGCTATTCCAATGCAATTGACAGTTTTTATCAAACATTTCAATCGCATTATCTGCTTTTGCTAAATCTAAACTATAAAAGGCTTTTACAATTGCTCTGGCTGACATCTATTTGTTTTTTAATTGTTTAATTATTTCAGGAATTCGCTTAATATATGCCAACTCTTTTAATTTTACTCTTGATTCTTCAATTGGCGTCCCAAAATAGGATTTTCCGCCTTCTATGGATTTTGTCACACCTGTTTGACCTAAAACATTGGCTTTTTTACCTATGGTAATTCCGCTGGTTGTTCCTACTTGTCCCCAAAGTGTAACTTCATCTTCAATAATACAACATCCTGCAATACCTGTTTGAGAGGCAATTAAACATTTTTTACCAATAACGGTATCATGGCCAACTTGGATTTGATTATCTAATTTAGAGCCTTCTCCAATGGTCGTGTCTCCTGTAACCCCTTTATCTATAGTACATAATGCACCAATATCTACATTATCTTGTATTACTACTCTACCTCCAGATTTTAATTGATCAAATCCTTCTGGTCTATTTTTATAATAAAAAGCACTAGCACCTAAAATACTTCCTGCATGTATGGTAACATTGTTTCCAATAACCGTGTCGTCGTATATACTAACGTTAGAATGGATTACACAATTATTTCCAATAGTAACATTATGACCTATAAAACAATTTGGTTGTATTACTGTATTTACACCAATTTTTGCTGATGTTGATATCGCTACATTTGAGCTAGTAAATGGTTTAAAATATGACGTAAGTTTATTAAAATCTCTAAAAGGATCATCACTAATTAACAATGTTTTACCTTCAGGACAATCCACCTCTTTGTTAATTAAAACAATGCTAGCTGCACTATTTAAGGCTTTGTCATAGTATTTTGGGTGATCAACAAAAACAATATCTCCAGGTGTTACCACATGAATCTCGTTCATGCCTAGCACCTCAAAATTAGCATCTCCTACAAACGTACAGTCTATAATTTTTGCAATGTCTTGTAATGTATATGGTTTTGGAAATTTCATTTAACTCCAGACTATTCCTTTACACGTTCTTTGTAAGTCCCTTTGTCTGTTTCAACTTTTATTTTATCGCCTTCATTAATAAATAAAGGAACGTTAACAGTTGCTCCAGTTTCTACCGTTGCAGGTTTTGTTGCATTAGTAGCAGTGTTACCCTTAACTCCTGGCTCAGTAGCTGTTACTTCTAAAATTACGGTTGCTGGCATATCTACAGAAAGTGGCATGTTGTCTTCTGAATTGATTTGAATAGTAACCACTTCACCTTCTTTCATTAAATCTGGTGTATCTAAAGCAGACTCTAATAATCTAATTTGAGAATAATCCGCTTCATTCATAAAATGATAAAATTCGCCATCATTATATAAATACTGAAACTTATGTGTTTCTACTCTTACATCTTCTAATTTATGACCTGCAGAAAACGTATTATCTAACACTTTACCGTTAGTTACACTTTTCATTTTTGTTCTAACAAAAGCTGGTCCTTTACCTGGTTTAACATGTAAAAATTCAATGATTTTATAGATATCATTGTTATATCTAATACATAGTCCGTTTCTAATATCTGAAGTAGTTGCCATTTTTATTTTTTAATTTTTAATTTTTAATTTGATTTGAAATACCCTTTCATGATTCCACGATGAGAATTCTTTATAAACTGAAGAATTTCATCTCTTTCTGTCGTTGCTTCCATTTCTGCTTCAATAATAGCAGCAGCTTGCGAGTTGTTGTAATTTTTTTGGTATAAAATTCTGAATATATCCTGAATTTCTCTAATTTTTTCAGTGGTATAACCTCTACGTCTTAAACCAACAGAATTGATTCCTACGTAAGATAGTGGCTCTCTACCTGCTTTTACAAAAGGTGGTACATCCTTACGCACCAAAGATCCTCCTGTTACAAAAGCATGACTACCTACTGAACAGAATTGGTGTACAGCTGTCATACCAGCTAAAACAACATAGTCACCTATATTTATATGTCCAGCTAAAGTTGAATTATTAGAAAATATGCAATTATTACCTACGATACAATCATGAGCAATATGGCAATATGCCATTATTAAACAGTTATCTCCAACAACAGTTTTCATTCTGTCAGTTGTACCTCTATTAATTGTAACACACTCTCTTATAGTAACATTATCACCTATGATTGTAAGTGTATCTTCATCATTATATTTTAAGTCTTGTGGTACCGCAGAAATTACAGAACCTGGAAAAATATTACAATTTTTACCGATTCGTGCGCCTTCCATAATTGTTACGTTACTACCAATCCACGTACCTTCTCCAATAATTACATTATTGCTTATAGTAGTAAATGGCTCAATAACCACATTTTTTGCGATTTTCGCTCCTGGATGAACGTATGCTAAGGGTTGGTTCATTTTTTTAGTATTATTTTACTTTTGTTATTTGTGCCATTAATTCTGCTTCTGCACATAATTTACCGTTTGCATAAGCATAACCTTGCATATGGCAAATACCACGTCTTATTGGTGTTATTAATGAACATTTAAATATTAACGTATCACCTGGCACTACTTTTTGTTTGAATTTAACATTATCCATTTTCATGAAAAAAGTTAAATAATTTTCTGGGTCTGGAACGGTACTTAAAACTAAAATACCACCTGTTTGCGCCATAGCTTCTACTATTAAAACGCCTGGCATTACTGGTGCTCCTGGAAAGTGACCTTTAAAAAACTCCTCGTTCATGGTCACATTTTTAAGACCAATAACATGATTGTCTGATAATTCAAAAACCTTATCTAGTAACAAAAAAGGTTGTCTATGTGGTAACATGTCCATAATTTGATTAACATCCATAACCGGAGTTTGGTTTAAATCAATATTTGGTACGTTATTACGTCTTTCGTTTTTTATTAATTTGGACATTTTTTTTGCAAACTGAGTGTTTACAAAATGACCTGGTTTATTCGCAATTACTTTACCTCTAATGCGTGTTCCTATTAAAGCTAAGTCACCAATAACATCTAGTAGTTTGTGTCTTGCTGCTTCATTAGGATAATGTAACGTCAAGTTATCTAAAATCCCATTTGGTTTAACAGCAATCGCATCTTTATTAAAGGCTGATTTTAATTTTTCCATTGTAGAATCAGACAATTCTTTATCTACATAAACGATAGCATTATTTAAATCACCTCCTTTAATTAATCCATGCTCTAATAATGATTCTAATTCATGTAAAAAACTAAACGTTCTAGAATCTGATATATCCTTTTTAAAATCGGACATATTATTTAATGTTGCATTTTGTGTCCCTAATACTTTAGTCCCAAAATCAACCATTGTTGTAATTTGATACTCTTTTGCTGGCATTACTAAAATTTCGCTACCAGACTCTTCATCTGTGTAAGAGATAACATCGCTTACCTCATACACTTCTCTAAAGGCATCTTGTTCTTCAATACCTGCTTTTTCTAATGCTTCTACAAAAAACTTAGAAGATCCATCCATAATTGGTGGTTCTGAGTTATCTAGTTCTAAAATAGCATTATCTATATCTAAACCTACTAAAGCTGCTAATACATGTTCGCACGTTTGAATGGTAACTCCGTTTTTTTCTAAACAAGTCCCACGCTGTGTGTTAGTTACATAGTTTGCATCTGCCTCTATAACAGGGTTTCCTTCTAAATCTATTCTTTTAAAAGAAAATCCAGCATTTACTGGTGCAGGTTTAAAGGTTAATGTTACCTCTTTTCCTGTATGTAAGCCAACACCTTTAAGGGATACTTCCTTAAGTATTGTTTTTTGCTTTATGTCAGTACTAATTATTCCCATTTCCTTTTTTTCTAATTCGTTTATTGTTTTAGCTAATTTTGGAAGATTTTTAAAATACACATAAGATTTATTCCAATCCACGTAGCTAAATGCTGGCGAACCTTGTAAAACCTCATTGTCTTTAATATTTCTACCTATTCCTGATTGTGCTTGTATTTTAACATTGTTTCCAATAGTCAAATGTCCTGCAAAACCTACTTGACCTCCTATTTGGCAATTTTCGCCAATTTTGGTTGAACCTGCAATACCTGTTTGAGCAGCTATTACTGTGTTTTTTCCAATTTCTACGTTGTGTGCTATTTGGATTTGGTTATCTAATTTTACACCTCGTCTAATTATTGTAGACCCTAAAGTAGCTCTGTCAATGGTTGTAGCTGCTCCAATGTCAACAAAATCTTCAAGTATAACGTTTCCAATTTGTGGTACTTTACTATACTCGCCTTGATCATCAGGTACAAAACCAAATCCATCTGCTCCAATTATAGCTCCAGAATTAATTACGCAGTTTTTACCAATCACACAGTCTGAATAAATTTTTGCTCCAGAAAACAACACTGTATTATCGTCGATTGTAACATTGTCTCCTATATAACAATTAGGAAAAATCTTTACATTATCTCCAATTTTTACGTTGTCACCTACTACTGTAAATGCACCAATGTAAATATCCTTTCCAACTTTAGCTGTATCAGATATGGATGTTGGCTGTTCAATCCCAAACTTATTTAGCTTTACTTGATTGTAATACTCTAATAATTTTGAAAATGACTTATACGCGTCATCCACCTTAATTAAGGTACAACTAACGTTTTGTTCAGGTACAAAGTCTTTTGCTACAATAGCAATTGATGCTTTTGTAGTATATATATAATGTGTGTATTTTGGATTTGCCAAAAAGGTCAAAGCGCCTTCTACACCTTCTTCTATTTTAGATAATTTAGATACCTCTACTTGAGGATTGCCTTCTACGACACCATCTAAAATACCTGCTATTTGTTCTGCGGTAAATTTCATTGTCAACAAAAATAGAAAAAATGTGCTAAAGTTGGTCTTTTGGATAGCATATATAATATTTAGTCACTGGTTTTGACAACGCTTTTAAGCTAAGTTGGTCTGAAGCCTTAACTATATCCTCAACTTTACCATTTTTATGTAAGATATTTATATTTTGTTTTTTTCTTGAATATGCTTGATTACTAATCTGTCCTGTAAACACAAAATAGTCTGCATCTGCATCAGTAATATTATATTTTGATTGCAAATTAGCTTTATGTGCTATTAAAACGTCTTTTGAAATTGGTTTTTTCTTTATTTTCACTTTTAAAAGATGTCTATTTATAATCATCTCGCAAAGATTTTTTAAAACAAAGTCATCATGATATTGCCAATTTTTCATTGCTGCAACAATATCATAATCATCTAATTTAGCAAATGTTTCTAGACAATCTGCATCAAACTTATCAATAGTAATTTCATTTTGTAAAAAAAGGATAACGGTTTACTTGCTTCTAGATACACACCTTTTGCTACCAATTCTTTAGCACGTTTTAGCACTCGTATTAATAACTGCTCTGCGACTAAGCTTGTTTTATGTAAATAGACTTGCCAATACATTAAGCGTCTAGCTACTAAAAATTTTTCTACACTATATATACCTTTATCTTCAATAACTAATTGATCATCTTTAACATTAAGCATTGTTATTAAACGCTCACTATTAATATTGCCTTCGGACACACCAGTATAAAAACTATCACGTTTTAAGTAATCTGCGCGATCCATATCAATTTGACTAGAGATTAATTGCAACATAAAGGTCCTGTGATAGTCTCCTTTAAAAATCTGAATAGCAAGTGTTAAATCGTCGTTAAATTCTATATTTAAAGCTTCCATAAATAACAACGATATTTCCTCATGAGAAACACCACTTACAATACTATGTTCCATTGCATGACTAAATGGTCCATGACCAATATCGTGTAATAAAATAGCTATATAAAGCGCTTTTTCTTCGTCTTCAGAAATTTCAACCCCTTTAAAACGAAGCACTTGTACTGCTTTTTGCATTAAATGCATACAACCAATAGCGTGATGAAAACGTGTATGGTGCGCACCTGGATATACTAAATAGGACAAACCCATTTGAGAGATCCGTCGCAGTCGTTGGAAGTATTTATGCTCTATTAAATCAAATATTATAGAATTTGGTATAGTAATAAATCCGTAAATTGGATCGTTTAGTATTTTAAGTTTGTTACTTGCTTTCAAGCTTAATCCTTTATTTAATTAATATACACAAATATACATGAACAATATAAATATTCTTTGGGTTGATGACGAAATAGATTTATTAAAGCCTCATATCATCTTTTTAGAACAAAAAAACTATAAAGTAACCACTTGTAATAGCGGAACAGAAGCTTTAGAAATTTTAGATGAGAAAAAATTTGATATTGTCTTTTTAGACGAAAACATGCCTGGATTAAGTGGTTTAGAAACTTTAAACGAAATTAAAGAAAAACAAGACACACTTCCTGTAGTGATGATTACTAAAAGTGAGGAAGAATATATTATGGAAGAAGCTATTGGTAATAAAATTGCTGACTACCTAATAAAACCTGTAAACCCTAACCAAATACTACTTAGTTTAAAGAAAAACTTAGACCATTCTAGATTGGTGTCCGAAAAGACAACCTCTAATTATCAGCAAGAATTTAGAAAAATTGCGATGGACATGTCCATGGTAAATAGTTATGAAGAATGGGTAGACCTTTACAAAAAGCTAATTTATTGGGAAATTCAGTTAGAAGACATTGAAGACCCTAGTATGTTTGAAATTTTAGAGTCACAAAAAAACGAAGCTAACACACAGTTTGGAAAATTTATTGATAAAAATTACCCTTCATGGTTTGAGCCTAATACTGATGCTCCTGTATTATCACACACCTTATTTAGAGAAAAAATTGCGCCAGAACTAAGCAAAGAGCAACCAACCTTATTAGTAGTCGTTGATAATTTAAGATACGACCAATGGAAAGCGTTTGAACCTTTTGTAAACAACCATTACAAAAAGCAAAAAGAAGAAGCCTTTTATAGCATCTTACCTACAGCCACTCAATACGCCAGAAATGCTATTTTCTCTGGGTTGATGCCAAGTGACATGGAAAAACTACATCCAGAATATTGGAAAAACGATACAGATGAAGGTGGTAAAAACTTACATGAAGCTGACTTTTTAAATGCCCAAATGAAGCGTTTAGGACTTACTAACCTTAAACATGAATATTATAAGATTACCAATCTTGCGTCTGGAAAAAAACTAGCAGATAACTTTAAAGGTCTTAAAGAAAACGATTTAACAGTTGTGGTTTATAACTTTGTAGATATGCTTTCGCACTCTAAAACAGAAATGGATGTCGTCAAAGAATTAGCCTCTAATGATAAAGCTTATAGAAGTTTAACACAAAGTTGGTTTAAAAACTCACCTTTATTAGAAATGATCCAGCAAGCCCAACACATGGGATTTAAACTTATAATTACAACAGATCACGGAACCATTAATGTTAAAAACCCATCAAAAGTTATTGGAGACAGAGACACAAGTTTAAACTTACGCTACAAAACAGGTCGTAGTTTAAGCTACGAAAACAAAGATGTTCTAGCTGCTAAAGATCCAAAAACAATCCACTTGCCTTCTATTAATATGAATAGCTCATTTATATTTGCAAAAAGCGATTTATTTTTTGCTTACCCAAATAACTACAATCATTATGTAAGTTACTACAGAAACACTTACCAACATGGTGGTGTATCTCTAGAAGAAATGATTATACCTTTTGTAGTATTAAGTCCTAAATAATATATTTTTGCAAAAAAAGTTTAAAGTGACTATACAATATAATATAAAACAAGTAGAAACAGTTGCAAAACAAGTCTTAGAAGCAGCAACCTCTAAAATAATATTGTTTGAAGGTGACATGGGTGTTGGCAAAACAACATTAATAAAAACACTTGTAAGCTTATTAGGTAGCGACGACCTAGTTAGCAGCCCAACGTTTTCATTAGTTAATGAGTATAAAGGTTTAAATGATAACATCTTTCATTTTGACCTTTATCGTGTTGAGGATGAGGAAGAGTTATACAATTTTGGTATAGAAACTTATATATACTCAGATCATTACATTTTTGTAGAATGGCCAAATCTACTAAAACCCTTGCTACAAGACCAGTTTACCACGATTCAGATTGTATTGTCAGAAAATACGACTCGCGAGCTCACGCTAACCAATAATGATTAAAAAAATCTCTTTTTTCTTTCAATAAATAGTGTATTTTTGACCAAGTGTGGTTTAAACCACAACAAGAAATTAAAAAAAGCTTGATTTTAACATAATTTTAACATTTGGGCGATTTTTGATTAGAGATTTTATATACTTTAGAGGTATAATTAATTAAATCCCTAACAAAATGAAAACAAAAAAGTACGTAATAGCATTAGCTATTTTTGGTGGTGTATTATTCACTGCACAAGCAACAAATCTTATTGATTTAAATGGACAACAAACAACAGAAATCGACGGAAGAAAAATCAAAATCCCACCAGCAGGTTAATAGAAAAATAATAATTTCAGGTTCGATTATAGCAACATTCATTGCTTTAACTCCTTATCTGTTTTACATTTATGAAAGTGTTCCAGACCAACAAGTTTGGGACACTTTTTTTTACAAATTTAATAGTGCAGTTTACGAAAATGTTCAAATTGTTGTTTGGACAATAACAGGTAAGTTAATTCCATTACTACTGCTATTTATTTGGTTCTTTACCTGTCGACACTGGTGGTATCATGCATTACTAGTACCAATTATGATGTATAGTTATCAATTAATACATTTTGCCTTAAATAACACATATTATTTTGATGAATTTAATTTAATTCATATGCTGCCATTTATGGCAATAATTATTCCATCAATCTATTTAGTTAGAGCTAGAATATTTAATAGATTAAATACGGTTGACAAAACCATACAAGACCTAGAAGACGAATTAACATTTAAACCAAAAACGTTTTGGGGAAAGATTAAACAATATTTTTAATACTACCCTAAAAAACCCCATACTACCCTACTTCAAAATGCTTAAAACCTACTATATTATTAATAGTTTTATTCAAAATTTATTTAGCAATGCTAAGGCTGATAAAACCTTAGAAGAACAAGAGGAAGAGCTTTTTAAAAAGCCTACAACCTTTTGGGAAAAAATAAGACTTTATTTTTAATGCTTTAATTACAATAATTTGTAATTTGTTTCAGTTTTAAAACCACATTAATAATGTCTAAACCACTGTCTCCATTTTCAAAAGCAGAATTATTACCTCAAGAGGAAACTTTAGAGATTTTTAAACATAAAAGCAGTTTATTTATAGGTATTCCTAAAGAAACAGCATTTCAAGAAAAACGTGTTTGCCTTACTCCTGACGCTGTATCAGCAATTGTAAGTAATGGTCATCGTGTTTTAATTGAGTCTGAAGCTGGTAAAGGCTCTAATTTTAGCGATAAAGATTATAGCGAAGCTGGAGCTGAAGTCACAAAAGATACTGCAAAAGTGTATTCTTGTCCAATGATTTTAAAAGTAGAACCACCTACTTTAGACGAATTAGAGTTAATGAATCCTCAAACCACTTTAATCTCTGCTTTACAGATTAAGACACAATCTAAAAAATATTTTGAAAAACTAGCTGCAAAACGAATCACTGCTTTAGCTTTTGAATTTATTCGTGATGCGGATGGTGCATATCCTGCGGTTAGAGCTTTAAGCGAAATTGCTGGAACTGCTTCCGTACTGATTGCTGCAGAGTTATTGAGTAATTCTAGTAATGGTAATGGTTTAATGTTTGGAAATATTAGTGGTGTTCCTCCTGTAGAAGTGGTTATTCTAGGTGCTGGAACTGTTGGCGAGTTTGCTGCCAGAAGCGCAGTTGGACTTGGTGCTAATGTTAAGGTTTTTGACAATTCTATCACCAAATTACGTTGTTTACAAGCCAATCTTGGACGCACACTGTACACATCCACAATTCAGCCTAAATATTTAAGCAAAGCCCTAAAACGCTGTGACGTAGTCATTGGAGCTGTAAGAGGAAAAGACAGAGCACCAATTATTGTGTCTGAAACCATGGTAGAAAGCATGAAAAAAGGCGCTGTAATAATAGATGTTAGCATTGACATGGGTGGATGTTTTGAAACTAGCGAAATTACAACACATAATAATCCAACCTATATAAAAAATGGCGTAATACACTACTGTGTACCAAACATTCCAGCACGCTACTCTAGAACCGCTTCGGCATCTATTAGTAATATTTTTACGCCTTATTTACTAGAAATTGCAGATAATGGAGGTTTAGAACACGCTATTAGATTTGATAAAGGTTTAAAAAATGGATTGTATTTTTATCACGGAATTTTAACAAGTCGTGCAGTTGGCGAATGGTTTGACTTAAATCATAGTGATATAAACCTATTAATATTCTAAATTTGCAATTCAATTTATTAGAATGAAAATATTACACAGAATTGGTTACTATTTAGGTGGATTCTCTATTGGTTTAGTTTTATTAGCTTTTTTCTTAAACGGAAGAGGTGTCTCTTGCGAGTATAATTATGGTCCAGAAGGAAGAGTCTTAAAGAATATACGCACAAAAACACTACACTTCTCTGCAGACAGTCAAGCGCTTTTAGACACAAAAGCTATTGACACCTCTGCAATAAGTTACATCCTAAAAAAAGGAGATGTAGATTTTTCTAAAAGTGAACCTAGAAAAGAACCTTGTGGTATGTATTTTATTTATGGTGAAACTAAAGACAGTAAAAACTACGAATTTTATATAGAAAACTGTGATAGCATTGCAACCTTGCAAACTATAAAAGTTTTAGATTAATTAGATTTTCGTCTTTTACGCTCCTTTTTTAACAAAGTAAGTTCTCGTCCTGTTTGTCCAGCAACAGAAGTATTTTCTTCTGCACGTCTAATTAAGTATGGCATCACGTCTTTAACTGGTCCAAAAGGCAAGTATTTTGCAACATTATAACCATGAGCAGCCAGATTAAAGCTAATATGATCACTCATACCATATAATTGACCAAACCAAACACGATTATCATCTTTACTTATTCCTAATTCTGTCATTAGTTTTAAGGCTAGTAAAGAGCTTTCTTCGTTGTGAGTACCAATAAATATTGAGATTGTATTTAAATTATTTAAAATATACAATAAGCAATCATTAAAGTTTCTGTCGGTCGTGATTTTGTCTTTACAAATCGGTGATTCATAACCTTTATCATTAGCACGTTCACGCTCTTTCTCCATGTAAGCACCTCTAACAATCTTATAACCTAAAGTATAACCTTCAGATTTAGCACGCTCATGTGATACTTTTAAAAAGGCTAAACGATCATGTCTATACGTTTGTAAAGTATTATAAACAATAGGTTTATCTGTGTTATAAACCTTCATCATTTCTACCGCTAAATCATCTGCAGCGTCTTGCATCCAACTTTCTTCGCCATCAATCAAAACTTCAACATCTCTTTCTTTTGCTATTTTACAAATGGCGTGATATCTAGCTACTACTCTATCCCATTCTTGCTGCTCAGCATCAGTAAAAGCTTTTCTTTCTCCTTTTTTCTGAAACAAAAATAAACGTCCTAAACCTGTTGGTTTAAAGACTACAATTGGCATAGCGTCTTTCTTGTCGCTAAACTCGACAAGCTTCATTATTTTTTCTTTAGCAGAATCAAATTGATTTTCGATAGCTTTACCTTCAACAGAATAATCTAAAACCGAACAAACACCTGCAGTATACATTTTATCAATAACTGGTAAACAGTCTTGTTCATTTATTCCACCACAAAAATGATCAAAAACAGTCGCTCTAATCAAGCCTTCTACAGGTAAATGTGCTTTTAAAGCAAAATTTGTAGCTGCTGTACCTATTCTAACTAAGGGTTGATTAGATATCATTTTAAACAAAAAGTAAGCACGATCTAACTCAGTATTGCTTTTAAGCTTAAATGCAACTTCAGTGTTTTCAAAAATAGTGTTGTCCAACATAATAATTTTAATTTTGACAGCACAAATATACTACTCATTAGTCTTATTTTTTAAAAAAACTATTAATTTTACCCATTAACGTTTTTACGCATTTATGACTCCTATTAAAACCCAAGATTACAGCATACAATTTAATCAAAATAGCTACTCTGCATTAAATACTTATATCTCTGAAAATACGTTTTCAAATATTTTTATTTTAGTAGACAGCAATACGTCAACCCTTTGTTTACCTAAGTTGTTATCAGAATTAACAACAGATTTGACTATTGAAATAATTGAAATTGAAGCTGGCGAAAAACACAAAAACATCGAAACTTGTTTGGGTGTTTGGCAAACGTTATCCGAGTTAAGCGCAGACCGAAAATCTTTAATGATTAATTTAGGAGGAGGTGTTGTTACGGATTTAGGTGGTTTTGTGGCGTGTACTTATCAAAGAGGTATACAATTTGTAAATATTCCGACCACACTTTTATCTATGGTTGATGCCTCAATTGGAGGTAAAAATGGCGTAGACTTAGATCACATAAAAAATCAAATAGGCATCATTAAAACACCTAATATGGTATTAATCGACACTAGCTACCTTTCTACTTTATCAAGCAGAGAAATGCGTTCTGGTTTAGCAGAAATGCTTAAACACGGATTAATACACAATGAATTGTACTACAACAAATTAACAGCCTTATCTAAATTAACACTTGAAGACTTGGACCAGCTAATTTATGACTCTGTTTTGATTAAAAAAGCAATTGTAGAACAAGATCCAACCGAGCAAAACCTTAGAAAATCTTTAAATTTTGGACATACGCTAGGTCATGCAATTGAGTCGTTTTATTTAAACCATGAGACAAAAGCTTTACTGCATGGAGAAGCCATAGCAATAGGTATGATTTTAGAAGTTTACTTATCTTCAAAACTAATTGACTTTCCTGAAGAAAAGGTTACCAACATTAAAAACAGTTTAATAAAGATATATGGCAAAGTAGAAATTCCAACAGAAGATCTCGAGGCTATTATTGATTTGATGAAGTTTGATAAGAAAAACGAAAAAGGTAATATCAATTTTGTGTTATTAGAAGCTATCGGTCAACCAAAAATCAATTGCATAGTAGATAATGACTTGATAATCAATTCTTTTAAATTTTATAACGAATAACACGTTTGCATCAAAATAATTTGTAATTTTAGTTAATTGCTATGTTACAGAACTATTCTAACCAGTTTAATTTAAAATATATTGGTATGCGAAAAGTTATTGTAGATTATAAAAAATTAACACCTGAGGTATTAAATTTACTTACTCAAAAGTTTCCGGATGGTTATGGCGATAAAGATATTATCACCTTTGACAATCACCACAATGAGACTATTGAAGCTGTTGAAGTCCAAACTAAAGACACTATCTATTTAGTCAAGGTTAGCTGTAAATTACATTACACGATGACAAATTTTGATTCTGAAATTAACTTAGAAACAAATAGCGAAGGTCATGTTGTTGTAGATTTTAACCAAAAACAACTTGACAGCGATTTGATTTTATCTGATGAAGAGGAATAAAGCTATAAATAACGCTCTTTAATAATACGTATATGATGTTTTTCATGACCAATTATTAAAAAGCCTAATGCTCTAACAGATACATGTCCTGAGCCAGCTACACCTTTGGATAACAACGTTGTTTGACTAAAGCTATTATACAACGCTATACTAGCTTGTCTAACACTTTTATACTCTTCTAACAAGCTATTAATAGTCCTATCATCTGCACCAGAATACTCCACATATTCATTTTCATCAAAGCCCGACAACACTGTTTTATCTTGTCTAGCAAAACGCAATGCTCTGTAACAAAATATACGTTCAGTGTCAATTAAATGACAAATAATCTCTTTGATAGTCCACTTACCTTCTGCATATCTATAACTTAATTTATCTTCATCAATAGACTGAAAAAAAGAATAGCTTCGTCAAAACTAGATTGCAATCCTGGCAACAACTTAAGTCCTTTAGCATTATCAATATACCTTTTAAAATAAGGAATATATTCCGTGTCGTTTAAATCTGATATGGTCATAGTTTTAAAATTTAGTATAAATAAACAAAAAACGCCTCAATATTGAAGCGTTTTAAATTTTATTAAGTGTTTTTAATGAATTATAATTCGTTAAAAATACTGTGCATTAAACGTTTTTTATCGTTAATGCTTTCTTCTAAAGATATCATTGTTTCTGTTCTGTAAACACCTTCTATGTCATCTAACATAAAGATTACATCCTTTGCATGCTCAGTGTTTCTAGCTCTAATTTTACAAAAGATATTAAATTTGCCTGTAGTAACATGCGCTACAGTCACAAAAGGAATTTCGTTTATACGCTCCAAAACAAAAGACGTTTTAGAAGTGTTTTGTAAAAATACACCTACGTAAGCTATAAATGAATACCCTAATTTACGATAATCAAGCGTTAATGACGATCCTTTAATTATTCCTGCATCTTCCATCTTTTTCACTCTAACGTGAACTGTACCAGCTGAAATTAATAATTTTTTAGCTATATCTGTAAAAGGAACTCTTGTGTTTTCTATCAACATATCAAGAATCTGATGATCAATTTCGTCTAGTTTAAACTTTGCCATTTTATGTTTTTATTAAATAATAGACAAAATTAAAACATTTTTAATGAATTTTATACATTAAAATTGTAAATTTTTAAAGATTTAATGATAATTTCACATTATTAATAACAACGAAATCGTTTTCGTAATCTACAGATATCAACTTATTATCGTGATTTAGAACCTTATTGTGGTTAGCATCTATTTCTTTATGACCATAAAATTTAGATAAATCTGTAATAGCAACAACTTTAGGCATAAACTTTACTGTATTATTAAGCAATCGCTCCTGATAATTAATACCAATATCTAATATCTGATCTTTAAATTGTGCATTACGGATCATTATGTCGTAAAATCGCTTTCCGTTTTCTGGGATAGCATTATAATGTGTCACATCAAAGCGCTGTTTATCCTCACTGACTATGTAATTTAAAGCTAGTAAAAGCGCTTTATAAACAAAACCTCGTACCACTCCCCTATTGTAATCATTTTTATAATGTCCTGCTTCAAACAGGATTGTAGGCGCATTTAAGCTTTGAAACGCATCACCAACACAATTAATATTAAAACCGTCGTCATACCTCCCAATTTGGTTAGGTAAATCACCTTGTAAACCCATATTAATAGCACTTATGACATGCATAGCTTTTTGCCTAGTTGTAGTAACACTTCTATTTTTATCCTGCGATGGAGATAAAAAAGATAAAGTAGCAGGTTTATTAGTATCACCAACACTAAACATAGTACGTTGTCCATGAAGATTAAAGCAATAATCGGGTTTAAAGCGTTTAAAACAAGTGTTTAAAACAACGCTTTCAGGTTGGGATAAATCCTGTGCATCCCTATTTAAATCGATAGCATTAGCGTTTAGCCTAGTATAAGCTGCAGAGCCATCAGGATTTAACATAGGTATGATTTTTAGTGTACACGCATCTAAAAGAAACTGCATACTAGCATCACTAAAAGTGTTTATCATATCAAATACCGCTTTTGTAGTCGTAGATTCATTTCCGTGCATCTGTGACCACATTAACACTTTAATTGGTCCATTACCAATTGTTATGGAAGAAATACTTTCGCCCAAAACAGATTGGCCAATAACTTCTACTTTACAAAATTCAGGTAGATTATTTATAAGCGGAGTAATGTCTTTTAACTGAATATAACGTCCAAACAAAGTAGTCGCTTTATAGGTAGTATATAAGGTATTTAATAATTGATTATCCATAGTCATTTTATTAGTTTACAAATGTAACCAAATAGTTATTTACAATTGTAACCAATAAAATTTACATTTGTAATTTACTTATGTAAACATTTATGGTGATTTAAAAGGCAAATACTATAACGCTAAGAACCAATTAGTTCTAATTCTTACAAAACTATTTTAAAATACTATTTTTCAGAGAGTTAAAGTGTTATATTTAAAGTTTTAGTTTAATATTATTTACACGATACCTATGTTAATTAACCTTTAATAGTTATAATATTTACATTTGTAACATCAAGTATTCAGATTAAATGTTTACATTTGTATCGTTATGATAAACAATGCAGATTTTTCTAAAAGACTTCAAAAAGTCATGGATTATTACGGTGAGAACGCCTCTTCTTTTGCCGAAAAAATTGGTGTGCAACGCTCTAGCATATCACATATATTATCAGGTCGAAACAAACCAAGTTTAGAATTTGTATTGAAAGTTCTCTCCTCTTTTGAGGAAGTAGAATTGTATTGGTTGATGAATGGAAAGGGTGAATTTCCAAAAAGTGAAACTAAAAACAGACAAACACCAATTGCACCAATTTCTAAAAATGAAGATCAAGATTTATTTTCTAATACAAAAAATGAAAATCCAGTAGAAACTAAAAATTCTGATTTACTACAAAATTTAAATCAAAAATCTACTAACGGAAAAATTATTGAACGCATCGTAATTTTTTATTCTGATGGAAGTTTTTCAAATTTTGAAAATTCTTAATTAAGACTCCTCTATTTTATTTTTCATTTTCTTTTGAATAAAATTTCTGTTTTGTGAATTTTAAAAAAAATGAACGCAAACGTCATAAATTCTTAAAAATTTAAATTTGTTCACCTTTTCAAGTTTTTGTCGCCATTTTCAAATTTTGCGAATTTGTAGTTAGGTACATAAAATTTTCAAATACGCGAATTATAGAAAGGTTGAATTTTTGATATTATAATCAAACTTTTAATTAATTTTGTTGTAAACCTTATGCGATGAAATTAAAACTAATATACCTTATCATTTTAACTAGCTTTTTTAGCTGCTACAAAGTGGAACGAAACTGCAAAGACTTTAAAACAGGTCAATTTTATAGCGAAGTTAAAGTTGGAGATGTAATTTATAAATCTACCTTTACTAGAACAGATAGTTTACAAATAGAAACATATGAAGGTAAAGTTGATAGTACATTAGTAAGATGGGTTAATGATTGTGAAGTCATTTACAAAACGATAAATCCTAAAAATATGGCTGAACGTAAAGATGTACATCTTAAAGTTTTAGTCACTACAGATACTTCTTATACTTTTGAATATTCTTATGTTGGAGAGACCAATAAGCAAAAAGGTATAGCTTATATTAAAAAATAAAACATGTTAGACTTTCTACTTTCTAGTGATGCTATTTTTGCATTATTAACTTTAACTTTCTTAGAAATAATATTAGGGATTGATAATATTGTTTTCATTTCTATTGCTGCAAATAAACTTCCAGAAGACCAACGAAACAAAGTAACAAACATTGGACTACTACTAGCAATGGTACAACGTATAATCTTGTTGTTTTTTGTATCCTTTTTAGTAGGATTGTCCGAGCCTTTTTACAAAATAGATTTTAATTGGATGCATTTGGAATTAAGTTGGCAAGCATTAATTTTATTTTTTGGAGGATTATTTTTAATATATAAATCTACTTCGGAAATTAGAGAGAAAGTAGAAACACCATCACATGATGAAGATGAAGTAAAAAGCAAACCAATTAAATCCTTGCAACAAGCTATTGTTCAGATTTTAATTATAGATTTTATTTTTTCAATAGATAGTATTTTAACAGCAGTTGGTATGACCAATGGATTATCTACTAACCACAATCATAATTTAATATTAATGATTATTGCTGTAGTGATATCTATTATTATAATGATTGTATTTGCTAATAAAATAAGACGTTTTATAGATGCCAATCCAAGTATTCAAATTTTAGGATTATCTTTTTTAATCTTAATAGGCTTTATGTTAATTACCGAAGCTGGTCACCTATCGCACACCACATTTTTTGACAAAACGGTTGGAGCTATACCTAAAGGTTACCTGTATTTTGCTATAGCCTTTTCGTTATTTATAGAGTTTTTAAATCAAAAAATTTCTAAAAAGAAATAAAAAAAGGAATAAAAAAAAGACCATCTAATGATGGTCTTTTTTTTATTTAATAAGTTTAAATTATTTAGACAAATATACTGCTGATGCAGCTGCTAAACTATTATTAATAAAAGGAGTAATGTTTCCTCCAGCTTCAAAATTATTGAAAGCTAAAATTCTTCCGCCTCCATTACCTGCTTCTGCAATGTAAACAGTTTGTGTTGACGCATCATAAGCAACATCTACAGGATTACCTAATAATGTTGAAGCTCCTGATACTCTAACTTGTTGTGATACTTCTAGAGTTCCACCATTAGCTACAGCATTAAACTTTGATGTAAAATTTTCGATGTAATGAAAACCTCCATCATCTTGACCATTTGCAGCATCTGCAATATCTGTTAATATCATAACATCAGAATTAGCATCAAAAGTTAAACCATGTGTTCTAACAATTCCTTCTACAACAATACGTTTAGAAGCTGTTAAAGACATATCTGTTGTGTTAGATAAAAAGTCCGTAAACACTGCTAACTCATTTGTAGCATCCACTACAGCATATAGGTTATTGTTATCAAACGTTATTCCCCATAATTTAAACGACGTTGTAATAGTGTTACGCAATGTAATGGTGTTACCATCTTTTGTGTAAACGTATAATCTTCCGTCTGGAGTTAATGGGTCTCCATCCACATCTGCATTATCTGCAACCACAATAAAATTACCATTAACAGCAACTTCTCTTGGACTTTGCATGTCATTGGTTCCATCCACATCAACTGTTAAAGTAGCGCCAGAAACCAAACTGCTTGTATTATTATAACCTTCTAATCCTAAATCTGTTCTAGAGGCTTGTAATAAAAAATCGTTTGTTGCATCATAGTATACTCCATCTGCAGCAATACTAGTTGTAATTAATGTTTTTGACGTTACAGCAGATTGATCTGTAACATCATAAATTGTAATATTACCATCTGCATTATTAGAAGTATATAACTTAACTGAAGTAGGTTCACCATCGTTAATTACTATTGCGTCGTTATCGTCATCACTACAAGATACTAGTGCTGCGGAAACGAAAAGGGATAACATTGTGTTTTTTGCTAAATTTGATGTTTTCATAATTTTAAAATATTTATTGGTTTATGAGTATCTACGTAAACACTCTAAAAGCAGTTTTTAATATTTTAAATTTTATGATATTGTTAACGTTCTAAAAAATATAATAACAGAATTTTTAACTCAAATAAAAACAGCTTAATTCCAAATTATAATTTAAATTGTGCCCAAAGACAAATAGAAATAATTGATCAATCAGAAATATAATTTAATGATAAAAACTTTAAAAAAAATTGCGCCAAAATCATTTATAAAATTGTATAAGAAAATACGATTATACAAGTATGGTGAAATTAAAATTTCAACAAGCATCTCTGATAATCAAATCTACCCTGACTTTTGCGCTAAAGCAAGTTTAGATTCTAAATTATTTAATAATTTTAAAAGAGAATATGCCTACAATAGGATTTTGGAACATGCCACAGAGCAGGATGGCCACTTATATATCGAAAAGATAGCAAGAAATAACAAGTCGTTAATTCAAGAAAAAAACATTGAACTTTTTAAACAAAATGATATTTGGGGAAATCCAAGGAGATTTAATTATGAAAATATAGGCTTAATTTCTCCATCAACTTTACGTTACATTAATGTTTACGAAGATTTGCTAAGACTATTTAAAGATTTAAATGATTTTAAAATTTGTGAAATTGGTGTTGGTTATGGAGGTCAATGTAGAATAATTAATAGCATTAGTAAAACTGAAGAATACACCCTAGTAGATCTTAAAAAAGTTTTAATGTTAACACAAACTTATCTTGATAAATACGCTTTAAATACTTCTACAAGATATAAAACAATGAATGAATTAAAAACAGAAAGCTATGACTTAATTATTAGTAATTATGCTTTTTCAGAACTCCCAGGTCACATTCAAGACGTATACTTAAATAAAGTCATTCTAAACTCTAAAAGGGGTTATATGATTTTTAATAATATTAATCCTATATCCTTTAATTCCTATACAAAAGAACAACTTTTAGGGATCATTCCAAATTCTCAACTAATTAACGAAGAACCATATAGCTCAAGCAAAAATTGTATTATTGTTTGGGGAAACAATTAAAACAAAGTCACCTGACCCTTATCATCTAAGCCATAATCCTGATTATCATCATCTTTTCTAGATTTTTCATCAGTTTTAGACTCTGATTGTTTTTCAGTTTTTTCAGAAATATTCTCCTCCTCCTTCACTTCTATTTCTTGTGCTGGAGTTTCTTCTGGTGCTTCATAAGGAATAGGCTCTAATAAATTAATGGCATTTACTTTGTCTTTAGTTAGTTGGTTTCCTAAAGCAGAAATCCCTTTAATTGCTATAAATTCTTCCAAATTAACTTCTTCGTTATCCTTTCTATCTTTACCTCTTTCTTTAGCAAAAACAATTTCGGCAACAGGTTTCCAGTCTGTAGATACAATTTCTAATTGCGAATTAGGATGATCTGTAATAAAGGACTCTTCTTTGTTTTCATTTTCAATTAAAAAACGTTTAACATAATAGCGTTCCTTTTCGCCATCATAATAAATAGCAGAAATAGGTTTTTTAGGTAACCATTTTTCCATGACAATCATATCGTCATCAAAATGAAGTGTTACTTCTGGAGTTACCGTTTTGGCAACACCTTTTTGATTTATAATAAGCAGTTTATCTTCTCCTCTAAACTCGCCAACTAACTCACCTCTACCGTCAACATTTAAACGCTGTACAGTGTCGTCAAACCATATTTTTCTTGGTTTTAAAGTCGAAATTCCTTTTTCTTTTAACTCTACAGATTTAATAGCATGTTTAGTCACCACGTTACCTTTAGACGCACGACCTTTAATTAAAATATCTGCAAAATCTAAATCCCATTTTAACTTTTTAATACTACCAACCTGACGTAAACTAATAGAAACTACCTCAGCTTCTCCATTTGGATTAGCAGAAAAATACCAGGTTTTAGACCCTTTGTTTCCGTTGGTTAAATCATAATCTTTATCTCGTGTAATAGACGTCACTGCAAAACGCTTAACGTATGCTGGACCTTTTGTGCCATCACGATAAATTAAATTATAAATGGTACGCTTGTCTTTCTTTTTAAAGACTGCTACGTGTATAATATTTTTACCTATAAAGGTTTTACTATCCACTTTAGTAACCATCATTTTACCATCTGCAGTAAAAGCAATAATGTCATCAATATCACTACAATCGCAAACATACTCGTCGCGTTTTAGTGATGTACCAATAAAACCTTCTTCTCTGTTTACATATAATTTGGTGTTTCTGATCACTACTTTAGTAGCATCTACATCTTCAAACGCACGCAATTCTGTTTTACGCTCACGACCTTCGCCATACTCTTTTTTAAGTCTTGTAAAATACGCTATTGCATAGTCTATTAAATTTGCTAAATGATGTTTAACCTCAGCTATTTGTGCTTCTAATGCGTCAATTTTTTGTTGCGCCTTATCAATATCAAATTTAGATATACGCTTGATTCTAATTTCTGTTAAACGCGTAATATCATCTACTGTAATTGCACGTTTTAGATGTTTTATATGTGGTTGTAATCCTTTATCAATAGCCTCAATAACACCATCCCAAGTTTCCTCTTCTTCAATGTCACGATAAATTCTATTTTCGATAAAAATACGTTCAAGACTCGCAAAGTGCCATTGCTCTTCAAACTCACCTAGTCTAATTTCTAACTCTTGTCTTAATAAATCTACAGTATTATCTGTACTACGACGTAACATTTCTGTCACACCCACAAATAGTGGTTTGTTATCTTCAATAACACAGCCTAAAGGCGAAATTGAACTTTCGCAAGCTGTAAATGCATATAAGGCATCAATGGTTTTATCTGGAGACAAACCAGAAGGTAAATGAATTAAAATCTCTACAGTTGCAGCTGTATTGTCTTCAATTTTTTTGATTTTAATTTTTCCTTTGTCGTTAGCTTTTAATATAGAATCTATTAATGAAGAGGTTGTAGTACCAAAAGGCAACTCATTAACAACCAATGTGTTTTTATCTAACTGACTAATTTTAGCACGACAACGTACTTTTCCGCCACGCAATCCGTCATTATAGTCACTACAATCTGCAATACCTCCTGTTGGAAAATCAGGAAACAATGTAAAGCGTTTACCTTGTAGATGTTTTACAGATGCATCAATTAACTCAATAAAATTATGTGGTAATATTTTAGTAGAAAGTCCTACTGCAATACCTTCTCCTCCCTGTGCTAGCAATAAAGGAAACATTACTGGTAAATTTACAGGCTCTTTACGACGACCATCATAGGACGCTTGCCATTCTGTTATCTTAGGATTAAAGACAACGTCTAATCCAAATTTAGAAATTCGGGCTTCAATATAACGTGCTGCTGCTGCACGATCTCCTGTTAGGATGTTTCCCCAGTTTCCTTGGGTATCTATTAATAAGTCTTTTTGACCAATTTGGACCATAGCATCTGCAATACTTGCATCTCCATGTGGATGATACTGCATGGTATGTCCAACAATATTGGCTACTTTGTTATAACGTCCATCATCCAAATCCTTCATGGAATGCATGATACGTCGTTGTACAGGTTTAAAACCGTCTTCAATAGCTGGAACTGCACGTTCCAGAATTACATATGAGGCATAATCTAAAAACCATTCTTTATACATACCAGTAATCCTGGTAATGGTTTCTTGAGGTTCTTGATTGTCTAAGTTTTCTAAATTGTCGTTAGCTAGGTCGTCGTTTTCTTCTATCATCTATTTATCCTCCTCAATTAAATCAAGTTCAACTTTAAGATTATCTATAATAAACTCTTGTCTTGTTGGTGTGTTTTTACCCATGTAAAATGACAATAACTCTTCAATAGACATATTATCATCTAACATTACTGGATCCAATCTAATGTCTTCACCTATAAAGTGAACAAACTCATCTGGACTAATTTCTCCTAAACCTTTAAATCGAGTGATTTCTGGTTTAGGTTTTAGTTTTTCTATTGCTTCTCTACGTTCATCCTCTGAGTAGCAGTAAATGGTTTCTTTTTTATTACGAACTCTAAATAAAGGTGTTTGTAATATATACAAATGACCTTCTTTAATGACTTCTGGAAAAAATTGTAAAAAGAAAGTGATTAATAATAATCTAATGTGCATACCATCGACATCGGCATCTGTTGCAATAACGACGTTGTTGTATCTTAAATCTTCTAGCGACTCTTCGATATTTAAAGCAGCTTGCAAGAGATTAAACTCTTCGTTTTCGTAAACAATCTTCTTTGTTAATCCATAACAGTTTAATGGTTTACCCTTTAAGCTAAATACCGCTTGAGTATTTACATCTCTAGATTTTGTGATACTTCCTGATGCCGAATCTCCCTCTGTTATAAACAAGGTACTTTCTAGGTTACGTTCATTTTTAATATCACCAAAATGTACACGACAATCGCGTAATTTTTTATTGTGTAAACTCGCTTTTTTAGCTCTGTCTTTTGCTAATTTTCTAATTCCAGATAACTCTTTACGCTCACGTTCTGCTTGTAAAATTTTACGTTGTAGTTTATCTGCTGTTTCTGGATTTTTGTGTAAATAATTATCTAAATGTGTTTTAAGAAAATCTGAAACATAGGTTCTAACAGTAGGTAACTCTCCTCCCATGTCTGTAGATCCAAGTTTTGTTTTTGTTTGACTCTCAAAAACAGGTTCCATAACCTTTATAGCTACAGCACTTACAACGGACTTACGTATATCTGAAGCATCATATTGTTTTCCAAAAAAGTCACGAATGGTTTTTACCAAACCTTCTCTAAAGGCATTTAAATGCGTACCTCCTTGTGTGGTATTTTGACCATTTACAAAACTGTTATATTCTTCGCTATATTGTGTTTTACTATGTGTTAATGCTACTTCAATATCATCACCACGTAAATGAATGATTGGATATAACAAGTCTGATTCAGCAATTTTTTCAGCCAATAAATCTTTTAATCCGTTTTCAGAATAAAATTTTTCTCCATTAAAAACTATAGTCAATCCTGGGTTTAGGTAAACATAGTTTTTAAGCATTTTTACTACATATTCACTTCTGTATTTGTAGTTTTTAAATATAATATCATCAGGAACAAAGGATACCTTGGTACCTTTACGACGCGTTGTTTCTTCTAAAAACTCCTCGTCCATTAAATTACCTTGAGCAAAATCTGCAGAAGCACTTTTACCGTCTCTAGAAGACTCTACTCTAAAATAAGATGATAATGCAT
Source organism: Olleya sp. KJ81-1 (assembly GCF_055808135.1). Lineage (NCBI taxonomy): Bacteria > Pseudomonadati > Bacteroidota > Flavobacteriia > Flavobacteriales > Flavobacteriaceae > Olleya > Olleya sp. KJ81-1. The sequence goes on from NZ_CM147854.1 coordinate 991,450, forward strand.
TTACTGCTTTTGTACCGACACCATTTAATCCCACAGATTTTTTAAAGGCTTTTGAGTCGTACTTACCTCCTGTGTTCATTTTAGATACAACATCCACTACTTTTCCTAAAGGAATACCACGTCCATAATCGCGAACAATAACTTTGCTTCCTTGTATCGAAATTTCTATGGTCTTTCCTGCTCCCATGACATATTCATCAATGGAATTGTCTAACACCTCTTTTAGCAGAATATATATACCATCATCTGGAGACGATCCGTCACCAAGCTTTCCAATATACATTCCTGGACGCATACGAATATGCTCTTTCCAGTCTAGTGATCGTATATTATCTTCGGTATATTTAGTTTGTTCTGACATAAAATTTTGATGCAATTTGGAGATACGTTGCTAATATAATATAACCCTTTAAAAAATGAAACACTGCATAGATAAAGTAATTAACAATGTATAACTATTAGTGTTAAGATTGTTGATTTTGTATGATTTCGGCCTTAATTTTTAGATAATGATTTCTAGTTTCAAGCAATTTTTTCATATAACTAGTTAAAAATAACACGTTAGCTAATCTACCTAAAATACCAAAAGGCGACTGAAAATAAAACATATCAATCATGATGGTATCTTCTCCTTTTGTGCTAAAAATATGTTCGTGCTTAAAACTTTTAAATGCTCCTGAAACCATTTGATCAACAAAGTAATTAGGCGATTCAAAATGTGTTATTTTAGAGGTTAGTTGCTGACGGATTCCAAAATGAGTAGCTTCCCATGTTACCGATTCTCCTAAACCTATTAAGCCAGAGGTTTTACCTGCAACAGCCTTCTCATTTGAGTGTTTTAATGAATCCTTATGAAAATCTATATTTCTGGACAAATCAAAACATGTTTTTAAACGCGCATGTATAACTGTTTTAAGTTGTATTAAAGGCATATTAATTACTTTACTGTAAAAATACAAAACGCCATAATGAAATGCATCATTATGGCGTTGTAAAAAACTTTATTTTAGTAGGCTTACACGTTAAATAAGAAATGCATTACATCTCCATCTTTAACAGTGTATCCTTTACCTTCTACTCTCATTTTACCAGCCTCTTTAACTTTTGACTCGCTACCATAAGTAACATAATCATCATAAGCAATCACTTCGGCACGAATAAAACCTTTTTCAAAATCTGTATGAATCACTCCTGCAGCTTGTGGTGCAGTAGACCCAACATTTATAGTCCATGCTCTAACTTCCTTAACTCCTGCAGTAAAGTAAGTTTGTTGGTTTAATAATTTATAAGCAGATCTAATTAATTTTGCAGATCCTGGCTCTTCTAGTCCAATATCTGATAAAAACATTTGACGCTCTTCATAATCATCCAACTCATTAATATCTGCTTCTGTTCCTACTGCTAATACTAATACTTCAGCATTTTCATCTTTAACAGCCTCTTTAACTAAATCTACGTAAGCATTTCCAGAGACAGCACTATCCTCATCCACATTACAAACATATAATACAGGTTTTCCTGTTATTAGTTGCGATGGCTTAACAAATTCTTCTAATTCATCTTCTGTAAACTCTAAAGCTCTAACAGACACACCTGCTTCTAAACCAGCCTTTAACTTTAGTAACACAGCCTCTTCTTTTTGAGCCTCTTTATTACCTGTTTTTGCAGCACGTTTAACTTTTTCTAGTTTTTTATCTACAGTTTCAAGATCCTTTAACTGTAATTCCATATCGATAGTTTCCTTATCTCTAATTGGATTTACATTGCCATCAACATGCACAATGTTATCATTATCAAAACAACGTAAAACATGTAAGATAGCATCTGTTTCTCTAATGTTTCCTAAAAACTGATTCCCTAAACCTTCACCTTTACTTGCTCCTTTTACTAATCCTGCGATGTCAACAATCTCCACAGTTGCTGGTAATACACGTTCTGGATTAACCAAGCTTTCTAACTTTTCTAATCTTGGGTCTGGTACATTTACTACACCTATGTTAGGCTCTATAGTACAAAACGGAAAGTTAGCACTTTGCGCTTTTGCATTTGATAAACAATTAAATAATGTTGATTTACCAACGTTAGGCAATCCTACAATTCCTGCTTTCATGTAAAGAAAATTTATTTCAAATTAAGGCTGCAAATATAGTACTATCTTACCAACTAAATCACTGTTGTTTTATTTTTAATTCACTTTACAAAAACCTATTATTATGTTAATGTTTTAACAATAGTAGTTATAATTTCTTACAAATTTTCTAAAGTTTTTAAATAAACAGCATCGTTTTGTTAAAATTTTAACATAATTTAGCGTCTAATCAACTTAAAATCTTTAAAATATGAAAAAACTTAAATTATTGTTTTTACTTCTGCTGTCTGTAGCATTTGCAAGTGCACAAACTAATGTAACTGGTACTGTTAAAGGTGACGATGGTTTTGGCATACCTACAGTTAATGTTGTAGAAAAAGGAACCTCTAATGGAACAACAACGGATTTTGATGGTAATTACTCATTAAGCGTGTCAAGCAATGCTACTTTGGTATTTAGTTACGTTGGTTATGAAAGTAAAGAAGTATCCGTAAACGGTAAATCTACAGTTAATGTTACTTTGGCTAGTGGAGAAGCTTTGGACGAAGTAGTGCTTGTAGGATCAAGAACAGCCCCTAGAAGTAACGTAGATAGCGCATTACCTATTGACGTGGTTGGTGTTAAAGAATTAAATTCTACTGGGCAACCAACTTTTGACAAAGCACTACAGTACAGAATACCATCCTTTAACACAGTGCAAACACCTGTTAACGATGCGACTTCTTTATTAGATCCTTATGAAATTAGAAACATGGGTCCAAGTAGAACCTTAATCTTAATTAACGGTAAACGTAAGAACTTAAGTGCCCTACTTTACACCCAAACTTCTCCTGGTCGTGGAGAAACTGGAGCAGACATCTCTGCAATACCTACAGACGCTATTAAAAGTGTTGAAATCCTTCGTGATGGTGCATCTGCTCAATATGGATCTGATGCAATTGCAGGTGTAATGAATATTATACTTAAGGATGAAGTTAATAAAGGATCTGCAACATTAAGAAGTGGAATCACTAGCGAAGGTGATGGAGAAATGATTGGAATTGCTGTAAACAATGGGTCAACTATTGGTGACGATAAAGGGTTTATTAATTATACCATCGATTTTTCTAAAACTAATCTAGCAAATAGACCAGGTACAGTAGATGCTGCTGGTGAAATTGCAGATTTTACAGGTGGAACTCCTGCAGAAGTTGCGCTTGTAAATGAATTTTTATCTCGTCGTCCTGATGCAGGAAATATTAATGGTTCTCCTGAAAATGCAGCTTCAAAATTCTTAATTAATAGTGGTTTAGATATCGCTGAAAATACTGAATTGTATTTCAACGCAGCTTACGTTTACAAAAAAGTAAATAGCTTTGCTAATTACAGAACACCATATTGGAGAAGAGCACAAGGTTTAGACCCTAGTGAGGTTGATGGCGTTGACTACTATTCATATTTAGGCGATTTTTTCCCTGGAAACAACCCATTAACACCAGGAGGTTATGATGGTTATGTACCAACTTTTGAAGGTTTACTTAACGACTATAATGGGACAATTGGAATAAAAACTAAAATTAATGATTGGAATGTTGATTTAAGTTATACAACTGGTGGAAACACCCAAACCTATAAAGTAAATCAGTCGCATAACAGAAATGCTGTTTTTGCACCAAGCTTTAACGACGCAAATGGTAATGGTCAACCTGATCCAGGCGAAGAATTTGAACCTGTCGAATTATATAGAGCAAATAGCCCACAATCTTTTGATCCAGGAGGAACTAGATTTTCTCATAATGTTGGTAATATTGATATTAATAGATTATTATCAGATAAAGTTAGTATTGGTTTTGGTGCAGAATTTAGAAACGAAGTATTTGAAGTTATTGAAGGAGGTTTAGCATCTTATGATGGTGGTGGAGCCGATTCTTTTGCTGGAAATAGTCCAGAAAACTCAGGTAAATTTAATAGATATAACATTGGTGCATACTTCTCAATGGATTATGATGTTAGTGATGCTTTTTTATTAAGTGGTACTGTTAGAACAGAAAATTATTCTGATTTTGGAAACACTTTTGTTTACAAATTTAGTACACGTTACAAAATAACGGATCAAATATCTACAAGAGCCTCAATATCTTCAGGGTTCAGAGCGCCTACATTACACCAAATTTATACCCAAAAAGCACAATATAGCTTTATTCCAGGTCAAGGAATTCAAGTTGGAGGTTTAATTAATAACGTATCTACTCAAGCTAAATTACTAGACATTCCAGAGTTAGACGCAGAAACTTCTAACAACTTCACAATTGGTCTTGGTGGTAAATTTGATAACGGAATTAGCTTTACTTTAGACTATTACAATATCGCAGTAAAAGATAGAATAGTTTTAGGTTCTGAAATTGGAGCAAGTGGCGATCCTGCTAATCCATTAGATATACTTCTAACAAACAACAACTTAAGTGATGTTAGTTTTTTCTCAAACGCTATAGATACTAGAACATCTGGTATTGATGTTGTATTGAGTAAAAGAAATATAAAATTAGGTGAAGGAGATTTAGACTTAAACTTATCAGGAAATTATACTATCCAAAACGAAAGAGATGGTGCTGTTAAAGACATTCCGTTAGTTGCTAACTCAGGACAATCTGTTGTAAATCCAACACAAGAAGCATTATTTTTCACCTCTAGACCAAAATCTAAATGGATCTTAGGTGCAAATTATGAAATAAACAAATGGGGATTATCACTAAACAATACCTATTTTGGTAAAACAACTTTTAAACAACAAGGTATGAGTAATGATTTACGTACTGAATTTACACCAAAAATTGTTACGGATCTTGGTATAAACTATAGTGCAACAGAAAAGTTAACTATTGCATTAAACGTAAACAATTTACTAAACGTGTTACCTGAATGGGAATTTAAAGCTGAAAATGCTGCAGGAGATGCAATATTAGCAGACCCAGCAGCTACACAAAATCAATCTAATTTAATAACATTTAACCAACGTTACTCTCAAATGACTTATGATGGTTATCATTTTAGTCAATTAGGAACAATGTTTAATTTATCTTTAAACTATAAATTTTAATATTCAAACTAGTTTTAATAAAAAAATGCTGCTCTTTTCGAGCAGTATTTTTTTATCTTTAATTAGTATTATTCCATTAATAAGTTAATTAACACACTAAATAAATTATGCAAAGTTTATACTCAAATGGATTTGAAAAAATATACGACGCTATGTATCAAACCTTTATAAATTATACAGATGAGTATCTATTTTACAACACAATACTTAAAAAATATAATAAAAATAGTGTATTAGAAATAGGTTCTGGAACAGGTAACTTAGCTAAACATTTTATAGACAACAACTTTAATTATCAAGGATTGGACTATAGTCAAGATATGGTAGATTTATCATCCTCAAAGTTGCCAAATGGTCATTTTAAGCAAGGTGACATGAGGGATTTTAAACTTAATAACACTGTTGCAAGTATTATTATTACAGGACGGTCGACTAGCTACTTACTATCAAACCTAGACGTAACTAACGCCTTACAATCTATTTATTTAAACTTAGATGACAATGGTATATTATGTTTTGATTTTATAGATGCTAACAGGTTTTTTAAAATGATAAAAGATGGCAAACATATACATCATGCTGCATCATTTAATAACAATCAGTATACTAGAGACAGCTATTTAAACACAAATACATCAAACAACTTTATGTTTGATTGGGATTCTAAATACTTTCAAATTAAACAAAACAAAAAAACACTAATAGCAGAGGATAAATCAGAAGTAAGAGCATTTATTAAAAATGAGTGGAAACTTCTGCTACACCTTAATAATTTTAAGGTATTAGAGTGTATTGACAAGCCAGCTTATATGTTTGATTGTTACGCTGTAGTGGCTCAAAAAATAGCATAAAAAAACCTAAGACAGTGCTTAGGTTTAATTTAGTTTATATCAAGTATATGCTTCTAACAGATATTATCCATCAGGATGCATAAATTTTTGTTTTCCTAATAAAGTGTCTTTACTCTCAACATGATCATCATCAGGTACACAACAATCTACTGGGCAAACTGCTGCACATTGTGGCTCTTCATGAAAACCTACACATTCTGTACACTTATCAGGTACAATGTAATAAATCTCATCACTAATAGGCTCTTGTGCTTCGTCTGCATCAACTTCTTTACCATCCGTTAACACTAACTTACCGTTAAGACTTGTTCCATCTTTATATCTCCAATCATCAGCACCTTCATAAATTGCTGTATTTGGGCATTCTGGTTCACAAGCTCCACAGTTAATACATTCGTCTGTTATAATAATTGCCATAGCGTATTTTTAATCTTTTTTGTTTACTTAACTTTGTGGTGCAAAAATAAAGCCAAAAAAGGTGTTATACAAATAATAATGAGTAACAAAGATCACATAACGGAAGCATTTGTACAATTAGGCCATTTTATTAGTCAATTTACTACAGAAACTCCTGAGAAAAAAGAAAACATATTACATAACGAATTGTTTTTTGATGGTTTTAAACATCAAATTAAGTTAGCAAAAGAACATAATGGTTGGTTTACACAACAAAATATTCAATATGCTTTAAAAGGTTGGAGTGACCAATTAACTAAAGCAACGCTTCAAAATTGGTTAAAAAAGTACGATTTAACGACTACTAATCCTAAAACCGTTGCCATAATTATGGCTGGTAATATTCCGTTAGTAGGCTTTCATGATTTTTTATGTGTTTTACTAACTGGACATTCCGTATTAGTTAAACAATCTTCTAACGACAAACACCTTCTACCCTATTTAGCCAAATATTTAGAACATGTAACTCCCGATTTAAAAGGAAAAATAACCTTTACAGAAGATAAACTACAAAACTTTGACGCAGTAATTGCTACAGGAAGCAATAATACAGCACGCTATTTTGAGTTTTACTTTAAGAATAAACCTTCAATAATTAGAAAAAGCCGAAACTCGGCTGCAATATTAACAGGATCTGAAACTCCAGAACAGTTAGACGCCTTATCTGATGATATATTTAGATACTATGGTTTAGGTTGCAGAAATGTTTCTAAAATGTTTATCCCTAGAGATTATAATTTTGATGCTTTTTTTAATGCCATGTATAAATGGAATCCTATTATTAACGAAGCCAAATACGCTAACAATTACGACTATAATAAAGCAGTATATATAATGAGCGAATTTGATATGCTAGAAAATGGTTTTTTAATGATTAAAGAAGACCAAAGCTACGCATCACCAATAGCTACTGTGTTTTATGAGTATTATGATTCTATTGAAACTTTAAAACAAAAATTACAACTTGATAAAGATTTAATACAATGTATTGTCGCTAATAATTTTGATGATTCAGAAGTTTCGTTTGGAAAAACACAACAACCAGAACTTTCAGATTATGCAGACGATGTTGACACAATTGCATTTTTATTAAAAATCTAAAGGATAAATTATTAAATTCTTAACTTAATTTAAATCAATAATTAGCACCTTTGTTAATTGATAAAAAAAGATAATTTCTGTTTAACCAGAAAACTAAATTTGTAACCATGCAAAAACATAATTTTAGCGCAGGACCATGCGTATTACCTCAAGAAGTATTACAAAAAGCATCACAAGCTTTATTAGATTTTGATAACGGATTATCCTTAATCGAAGTCTCGCATAGAAGTAAGTCCTTTGTTGATGTGATGGAACAAGCTAGAGCTTTAGCATTAGAGTTATTAGGCCTAGAAGGTAAAGGCTACAAAGCCTTATTTTTACAAGGTGGAGCAAGCATGCAATTTTTAATGGTCGCTCAAAATTTATTAGAAAAAAAGGCTTCCTATTTAAACACAGGAACTTGGGCAGACAAGGCTATTAAAGAAGCAAAAATTTACGCAGATATTGTAGAAGTAGCATCCTCTAAAGACGCTAACTACAATTATATTCCTAAAGGTTTTGATATTCCAGAAGATCATGATTATTTTCATTGTACATCCAACAACACTATTTTTGGAACACAAATGAAAAGTTTTCCTAAATCACCAATACCTTTAGTATGCGATATGAGTAGCGATATTTTTTCACGCTCATTAGACTTTTCTCAATTTGACTTAATTTACGCAGGAGCTCAAAAAAACATGGGACCAGCTGGTACAACCCTAATTGTTGTTAAAGAAGATATTTTAGGAAAAGTATCGCGTAAAATACCATCAATGTTAGACTATAAAGTACATATAGACAAAAGCAGTATGTTTAATACACCTCCTGTATTTGCAGTCTACACTTCCATGTTAACATTACAATGGTTAAAGGATTTAGGTGGTATTAAAGCTATCGAAAAAGAAAATGACAAAAAAGCAAGATTAATGTATTCTGAAATTGATTTAAACCCATTATTTAAAGGTTTTGCAGCTAAAGAAGACAGATCAGACATGAACGCTACCTTTACATTAGTTAATGAAGATTTAAAAGAAACTTTTGACACCATGTGGAAAGAAGCTGGCGTTAGTGGATTAAATGGACATAGAAGCGTTGGAGGTTACAGAGCAAGCATGTATAACGCCTTATCTTTAGATAGCGTTAAAGTACTTGTTGAAGTAATGAGTGAATTAGAAAGTAAAGCATAAAATTATTGAAAATGAAAATATTAGCAAACGACGGAATTTCACAAAGCGGAATTGACGCTTTAGAAGCTGCAGGTTTTGAAGTTAACACAACAACAGTAGCCCAAGAGCAGTTAATTAATTACATAAACGATAAAGACATTAGTGTTTTACTAGTAAGAAGCGCTACAACTGCAAGAAAAGATTTAATCGACGCTTGTCCTAATCTTAAAATTATTGGACGTGGTGGCGTCGGAATGGATAACATAGACGTTGACTATGCCAAACAAAAAGGCTTACACGTTATAAATACACCAGCAGCATCATCGCAATCTGTTGCCGAGTTAGTTTTTGCTCACCTATATGGTGGAGTAAGATTTTTACACGACGCTAACAGAAACATGCCTTTAGATGGTGACACACAATTTAAAAAATTAAAGAAAAACTACGCTAAAGGAGTTGAGTTAAGAGGAAAAACGCTTGGTGTAATTGGATTTGGTCGTATAGGTCAAGAAGTTGCAAAAATTGGTTTAGGTGTTGGAATGAAAGTTATTGCTGCAGATAAATTTATAGAAGCTGCAGATGTTAGTGTTGACTTTTTTGATGGACAATCAGTAACATTTAATATTAAAACTGAAACAATGGAGGATGTTTTAAAACAATCAGACTTTGTTACACTTCACGTACCAGCACAAAAAGACTACGTTATAGGTAAACCTGAGTTTGATGTCATGAAAGATGGATCTGCTATAATTAATGCTGCAAGAGGTGGTGTTGTTAATGAAGTAGATTTAGTAAGTGCGCTTGAAAGCGGAAAACTAGCATTTGCAGGTTTGGATACGTTTCAAAACGAACCTACTCCAGCAGTACAATTATTAATGAATGGTAGAATTTCTTTAACGCCACACATTGGAGCTGCAACTAATGAAGCACAAGATAGAATTGGTACAGAGTTAGCTACACAAATTAAAAATATACTTTTAAACGGATAAATAACACATTTAAACGTTTACTTATTTAAAACGGAATTTATAAAAAGCCACATTGTTAAAATGTGGCTTTTTTTTGTACTTTTCAACTATCAAATCGTATTAACTATTAATTTTTATATAAAATGGCAGGAATTTTAGACCTATTAAACTCAGATTTAGGAAAAACAATTATCAGTGGTGTATCTGGATCAACAGGAACAGACCAAGACAGAACAGGAAGCGTTTTAACAATGGCTTTACCAGTATTAATGAAAGCAATGGAACGTAACGCTTCAACACCAGAAGGTGCAGAAGGACTTTTAGGAGCTATTAAAGGAAAGCACAATGGTAGCATATTAGATAATTTAGGAGACCTTTTTGGAGGTGGAGTAAATGAAGAAGTTGTTAATGATGGTGACAAAATTTTAGGTCATGTATTAGGTGCTAAAAGAGATGGTGTACAACAAGTAATAGGACAAAAATCTGGCTTAGATTCTGGATCAGTTGCAAACATATTAAAAGTAGCAGCTCCAATTTTAATGGGTGTTTTAGGAAAACAAGCAAGTCAAAACAACGTAAGCTCTACAAATGACTTAGGTGGTTTACTTGGTGGTTTACTTGGTGGAAACGAAACTAAAAACGAACAAAGCTTTTTAGAAAAAATATTAGATGCAGATGGTGATGGTAGCATTATCGATGATGTTGCAGGAATGGTACTTGGTGGTGGAACTAGTAAAAAAGGAGGATTATCTGGTTTATTAGGTGGCCTTTTTGGAAAATAAACCTTCATTTTATAATTTATATAAAGCCAAACCTATGTTTGGCTTTTTTTTGTGACTTATATCAACTTATTTTTTTGTATTTTTAAGAAAAAGAAGCGCATGAAAAACATACTTTTATTTGCTCTATTATTAATGATAGCTTTTAGCTGTAACACCAATAAAGTTGCTAGCTCTAAAGATTTATCATTAGCTCAACCTGGTGATACTATTACCATATCAAGTGACAAAACAGAATATGATATTATTATTATAGAGCCAGGTTTTAATACTTGGTTACAAACTATAGCTAAACCGGAAGGCTATTATACACAACAATATCTAGAAAATAAAAATGTAATATATGTATCAGCCTGGAACAATCGTGCATTACAGCCACAACGCTACAACCCAAACTTATACGAACTTCAAATTGACTACCAATCTAACATAGATTATGGTTATGACGTAAATTATAAGTTGTATAATTATTTTGTTTATTTTCAAAACAGATATAAACAAAATCTTTTAGGTGGTCGTATTCCTCCTAATTAAAGCCTTTTCTATATCTTTGCAACGATAAAAATTGCAATGGAAAAATTTAAAAAACGTTGGGAAATCCAACAAAATTGGCAACTATTATTTCCTGTATTAGGATTTTTAGCACTAGCGTATTCTAGCTATAAGCTTGCTAATAAAATGATTGACAACAACATATTCTTAGTCATTACTTTTACTATAATAACCACTTCAGTATTATTAAAGTTTATATTATTTCTGTTTAAAAAACTAGAAAACAAGTGGGAAGTCACTTATAAATGGGAAATGATACGCATATTTATAGTATTTGCGGTTACTGGTAGCTCTTCTTTATTTGTAGGAAGACCAATAATATATTGGTTAGGAATTACTAAAGAAAACTTAAATATTGTGGTCTATTGGATTTTATATATTATCATTGGGCTAATTTTCTATCAAATAATGTTAGTCTTTTTTGGGTGGCTGTCAGGTCAACACAAATTCTTTTGGGAATTTGAAAAAAAGATGATAAGACGTTTTGGTTTAGGTAAATTCGTAGATTAATTGAAACAACAACAGCACATAGCATTTAAATATATAGCAATAGTTTTACTACTTGCTGTAATGCTACCTTCTGCTGTAAAGTTTACACATGTTTTTGAAAATCATAAGCATGAAGTGTGTTTGGATAACATCACAACCCACATGCATAAAACTGATGTAGAATGTGAATTTTACAAGTTTAAACTCAACACTCAGTACTATACATTTTTTGAAATTTCTTTTTTAAATATAGAAGATAATTTCTTAAAAATAAACAATACATTATATAACTTTAAGTATAATCATCAGCAATTATCGTACTCGCTTCGAGGTCCTCCTTTTTTAGTTTAACATAAGTTATTATTTAAACTAAATTTTTTTACAATGAAATATTATTTAATGGTTTTGTGCTGCTGTGTATTCTGTTGGGCACAAAGTCAAGATTGCAATGCTACTTTTTCAGGAGAAGTGCATGATTTTCATGATGGTACACCAATAGTAAATGCTACCATTTTTATTAAAAGCCTTAATAAGTATACCACTACGGACATTAATGGACGTTTTAATATAGATAATCTATGTAATTCTCTAATAGTTGTGGAGGTTAGCCATCTTGCATGCGAAACCAAAACAGTAGACGTTAACATTGTTAACGATACCTTTATAGAAATTAACCTAGAGCATCATATAGAAGAGCTAAATGAGGTTAAAGTTACTGGTGCTTCTGGCATTAAACTGACTAAAACTGCACAAGAAACTCATTTAAAATCCGATGTTATTGATCGTTTTAGCTCACTTAATTTAGGTGATGCTTTAAAACAGATTAGTGGTGTATCTTCCATAAATACTGGTAATAGTATTGTTAAACCTGTAATTAACGGTTTACATAGTAGCAGAATTATTGTAATGACTAATGGTGTAAGGCTTCAGGATCAAGAATGGGGAATAGAACATGCACCAAATATAGATTTAAACACTGCTGGTAGCATAAACGTTATTAAAGGTGCCAATGCACTAGCTTATGGTGGTGATGCAATTGGAGGCGTAATCGTTTTAAAACCTTCTAACATCAGTTTAAAAGATTCACTTTACGGAAAAACAATAGTAAGTGGTAATACCAATGGTAAAGGTTATAATTTAAATACCTCATTAACAAAAACGTACAAAAAAGGTTGGTATTTAGGTGCACAGGCTTCTTTAAAACGTTCAGGTGATATGGAAGCACCAGATTATAGTTTAACCAATACTGGCTTGAACACTAAAGGTTTTTCTGTTAATGGTGGTTTTAAAACTTTTGAAAAAGGCTTTAATGTATATTATAGTTATTTAGATAATGAAATAGCTATTTTAAGAGCAGCTCATATAGGTAACATTGAAGATTTAGTTAATGCGATTAACAATCCACAACCATTAGTAATTGAAGATTTTAGTTATGATATTAATGCGCCTAAACAGGACGTTACACATCATGTTTTTAAAACTGAATTTTTTAAACGTTTTAAAAAATTTGGACGTGTAGACATACAGTATGATTACCAAAACAATCATCGTTTTGAGTATGATATTCGTGTTGGTGATGATAGAGATAAACCTGCTATAGATTTAACTCTAAAAACACATACTTTAAAAACTAGCGTGACGTTGGATTCTAAAAACAATATTTCTTATAATTTTGGAGTAAATGCTGGATATCAAAATAATTTTGCAGCAAATACAGGTGTTAGACGACTAATTCCGGATTATGACAAGTATGATTTAGGAGCATTTATTGTTACTGAATTAAAATTAAATAATGACCTATCTATGGATTTTGGTTTACGTTATGATTTTAATCAAATTGATGCTAAAAAATACTACTTAACTAGTCGTTGGAATGAGCGTAACTATGATTCGGATTTTGGAAATATTGTGATTGACGATTTAGGCACACAATTACTGACTAATCCAGTTTTTAATTACCACAATGTTTCAGCATCAGCAGGTATTGCTTATCAATCAAATGAATATAATAGTTTTATATTTAATTATGGATTATCTAATCGTGCTCCTAACCCATCCGAGTTATTTAGTGATGGCTTACATCACTCGGCAGCTAGAATTGAATTAGGAGATTTACGTTTAAAGCAAGAAACATCAAATCGTATTTCTGGTAGCTATAATTTTCAAAAAAACAATTTATCATTAAACATTGAAGCTTTTTATAATTATATAAAAGATTACATTTTTATAGAGCCTACTGGAACAGAACAAACCATTCGTGGTGCCTTCCCAGTTTGGAGTTACAATCAAACAAATGCTGCTTTATATGGATTAGATCTTACTGCTAATTATAGTTTTAATGACCATTGGTTTTTAAATAATAAATCCTCAATCACAAAAGGAAAGGATGTTAGCCAAGATCAAGCGTTAATTGATATGCCTTCGTTTAAAACTGTAAATATCATAGGGTATTCTAATCCAAAATGGCTAGATCTTAAAACCGAATTACAAAGTGAGTGGGTTTTTAGACAAAATGATTACCCAAATAATAATTTTGAAGTATTTATTCCAACTACAGAACAAATGGAATTGGTAGATGTTAGTACTACACCTCCAGCCTACCATTTGTTGCATTTACAAAGTAATATCACATTGGAAATGTCCAAGTCTACAGACTTAAATATTGGGCTAAATATTACAAATATTTTTAATACAAATTACCGAGAAAACCTTAATAGATTACGTTATTTTGCTGATGATGTAGGAAGGAATATAATGTTACAATTAAAATTAAACTATTAACATTTAAAACATTAACAATGAAAAATTTAACACTAAAAACAATTAAACAATTATCGCTATTATTTTTAATATCAATAGCATTTACAGCGTGTTCAAGCGACGATGACAATACAAACAACCCAGAACCTGTTAATGAAGAGGAAGTAATTACAACCTTAACTGCTACACTTATACCTGTTGGTGGAGGTACAACTGTTACAATGCAAACACGTGATTTAGATGGTGACGGACCAAATGCTCCAGTAATAACAGTATCATCAGACTTAGTGGCCAACACTGTATATAATGGTAGTCTAGTTTTGTTAAACGAAACTGAATCTCCTGCTGAAGAAATAAATGAAGAAATTGAAGAAGAAAGTAATGACCACCAATTTTTTTATAATGTAACAAATAGCATTGCTACTTTTACTTACGAGGATTTTGATGATAACGGAAATCCTTTAGGTTTAGAGTTTACTTTAACTACAGCTGCTACAGCAATGACTGGAAATCTAACAATTACTTTACGTCATGAACCAAGCAAATCTGCTGTAGGTGTTAGCGATGGAGACATTACAAACGCAGGTGGAGAAACTGATGTGCAAGCTGTATTTCCTGTTGTAATACAATAATAGTTAACTAAGTTTACCACTATTTTTAATAAAAACATCCCGTAAATTACGGGATGTTTTTTGTTTTAAACTTAAATAGATTTAAAAAAAATGTAACAAATGCCTTGTTTAAACCACTAATTAAAAAACAACTTTAACTATTATGAAAACAGCATTTTACTTACTATTATTAACCTTTGGGTCTTCTTTTTTAGGATATAGTCAAGACCAACCTTTAAGTCCCAATAACAATACAGCAGATACATCACTTGTCCAACCAGAATCATCTAATATGAACTGGTATATTGTCCAAGACACAGTTAAAGTACTTATTGGAAAAGTAAATACTCTAATTAAAAAAGACAAAAAAGACCTTTACGTCGTTACTACTGTGGACATGACCCAAGCCACAACTAAATGGGTAGACACCACAATTGTATCTATTAAAAACTTTAAACCTATATACCACTCGTCATACAATCAACAACGTGATATGGTATTACATTTTAACGCTAAGGTTACTGGTTATTATTTAGATAAAAAAACCGATACTAAAACAGCAATTAATGAAGCTACATCTAAACC
Source organism: Olleya sp. KJ81-1 (assembly GCF_055808135.1). Lineage (NCBI taxonomy): Bacteria > Pseudomonadati > Bacteroidota > Flavobacteriia > Flavobacteriales > Flavobacteriaceae > Olleya > Olleya sp. KJ81-1. The sequence goes on from NZ_CM147854.1 coordinate 1,006,915, forward strand.
TTATTTTGATAGTAATTTTTACCCACAAATTATTAGGTTTTTACCGTTAACGGAAGGTTATCAAAATAGTATTGCCATTTTTGACTATAATCCTACTACTTCAAAAGGTGTTATAACAGCTACTATTAAAAAAACTGAACAGGCAATATTAAACTTAAATGGTCAAGAAACTAAAGTTTGGAAAGTGCAAACAACAGACGACATCTCTAAAAATCAAACCATTAGCACTTACTATATTGATGTTACTACCAGAAAAATATTAAAACATGATATTGCTTTTAATGGTAGATTAATGACAATGGAAATAATTGATTAGCATTCTGCATCTTAATAAAAGACTAAGTAAATTTTAACTTGATATTATTTCTAAACCTAAAAGCAACTCAATAATTTTCAATACTTTTGTTAGGCAAACTTTTAAAAATTTCCGCTTGACGGTAAAACAAAAATATATTTCATGAAAAATACAGCTTTAACAGCAACTCACGAAGCCTTAAACGCAAAAATGGTTCCTTTTGCAGGTTACAACATGCCTGTACAATATGATGGTGTAAATATAGAACATGAAGCAGTTAGAAAAGACTGTGGTGTGTTTGACGTATCACATATGGGAGAGTTTTTAATTTCTGGTCCAAAAGCATTAGATTTAATACAAAGCGTAAGCAGTAACGATGCGTCTAAATTGACAATTGGTAAAGCACAATATTCGTGTTTACCAAATGACGATGGTGGAATTGTTGACGATTTAATTATTTACAAATTAAAAGAAGAGCAATATTTACTAGTCGTTAATGCTAGTAATATTGAAAAAGATTGGAATTGGATTACCTCTAAAAACACAGTTGGTGCTGACATGCGTGATTTGTCAGAGGATTACTCGTTATTAGCTATTCAAGGTCCTAATGCTGTATCAAAAATGCAAGCTTTATCAAGTCATGATTTATCAGCTATTAAGTTTTATAATTTTGAAGTTGGTGATTTTGCTGGAATTGACAATGTTATTATTTCTGCAACTGGATATACTGGTAGTGGTGGTTTTGAAATTTATTGTAAAAATGACGAGGTTAAACAAATCTGGGATAAAGTTACTGAAGCTGGTGCAAAACCAATTGGCTTAGCTGCTCGTGATACTTTACGTTTAGAAATGGGTTACTGCCTTTACGGAAATGATATAAATGACAGCACTTCTCCTATTGAAGCTGGTTTAGGTTGGGTAACAAAATTTACTAAAACCTTTACTAATAGTGATGCTTTAGAAGCACAAAAACGCAAAGGTGTAGATCGTAAATTAGTCGCTTTTGAATTAGACGAAAGAGGAATCCCTAGACAAGGCTATGACATTGTAGATGGACAAGGCAAAAAAATTGGTGAAGTTACTTCCGGAACCATGTCACCTATGCTTAATAAAGGTATTGGTTTAGGCTATGTACCAACAGTTTTTGCAGATGTAAACAGTAAAATAAATATACAAATACGTAAAAATGCAGTACCTGCAACTGTTGTAAAACTTCCGTTTTACAAAGTGTAATTATACTTTATGTTAGATTTTAACACAATAATAAACAACATCCATAATAACCTAAAAGACAACGTTGTTAAGGGTGTTGTTGCTTCATATATACCAGAATTATCAAAACAAGATGTCAATCAATTTGGCATTTACATGCAACACATGGACGGTCGATCGTTTAAGGTTGGTGATGCAGAAGTCCCATTTTCTATACAAAGTATTTCTAAAGTTTTATCCTTATCCAAAGCGATTGCTTTTGAAAACAATGATATATGGAAGCGTGTGGATGTAGAACCGTCTGGAAACCCTTTTAATCATTTGTCTTTATTAGAGTTAGAAAATGGTATTCCTAGAAACCCTTTAATAAACGCAGGTGCCATAGTAGTTGCAGATATTTTATGCTCTAAATTTGAAAATCCAAAAGCCGATTTTTTACAATTTGTACGTGATATTGCCAACGACCAAACTATTGATTATAATTATAAAGTTGCCGAGTCAGAACGTAAAACGGGATATAACAATTATGCTGCAGCCAACCTTTTAAAATCTTTTAATAATTTAAATAACGATGTAGAGGATGTCATGGATTTTTACTTCCATCAATGTGCTCTAGAGATGACTTGCTCTCAATTGGCTAAAGCATTTTATTTATTTGCTAACAAAGGTAAATGCATAAATAATAAGCAACATATTTCCAGTAGTCAAGCCAAACGTATAAATGCAATCATGCTAACTTGTGGTTTTTATGACGAGTCTGGTGAGTTTGCTTTTGAAGTTGGACTACCTGGTAAAAGTGGTGTTGGTGGTGGTATAGTTGCCTTACTACCTAACCATTTTATAATTTCTACTTGGTGTCCAGGTCTAAACGCTAAAGGTAATTCGTTAATTGGAATGCAAGCGTTAGAACAATTTACAACTCAGACCAATTTATCTATTTTCTAAACGTTATCCTTACTAATGAAAGAGATAAATAACAAACATCGCATACTAATTTTAGGTGCCAGTGGTTTTATTGGACAAGCTTTATACAAAGAGCTATGTGGCTATTTTAGAACCTTTGGGACCTATTCCAGAGACAATTACGCCTTTAATAAAAACCAACATTACTTTCAATACAACATTGAAGAAGATGATATTTTTGAAATCCTAGATATCGTAAAACCTACCATTGTAATTTCTGCGATACGAGGTAATTTTTCGGCACAAATTATTGCTCACCAGCATATTACCGAGTACATTATTGCCAACAATAGTAAGTTAATATTTTTATCATCAGCCAATGTTTTTGATGCCTATAGCAAATTTCCTAGCTATGAAAATGACAAAACATTAAGTCATAGTATGTATGGTCATTTTAAAATAAAAATAGAAAACATGCTATTGCGTTTACCAAAACATTATTATGCAATCATAAGACTACCAATGGTTTTTGGAGCGCAATCTCCAAGAATACAAGAGATTAAATTTCATATAAAAGAAAAAATACCTTTTGAAGTATTTCCTAATTTGATTATGAATGTCACCACAGATACTAAGGTCACACAACAAATTCATTATTTAATAAACCGAAATAAAAAAGGCATATTCCATTTAGGTAGTGAAGATTTAGTGCATCATGACGATTTTATTAAAGAAATTGTCGCATCGCTAAACATAAAAAACCCACTTTTAAAACAAGTGTACACAACCAATGACGACAGGTATTTAGCAGTCCTGTCTAAAGAAAACAAGCTACCTAAACATTTACAGTTATTAAGTCAAGAAATTTTAACAGAATTAGAAGTTTAATTTATTATTTTTAAATAAAAAATATGGCACTACTTACACAAACAGAAATAGAACAACGTCTACTTAGACTACCAGAATGGGAACATTATGATAATGCAATCCATGCAGAATTTGAATTTGAAAATTTTAAAGACTGTTTTAGCGCTATGAGCAGAATTGCTTTTGAGTGCGAAGCATTAAACCATCATCCAGAATGGACTAACGAATATAATGTACTTAAAATTACAATAACAACACATGATGCAGGTGGAGTTACAGATAAAGATTTTAAATTAGCCTTAGCAATTGAGCATATTGTTGAAGAGGAAGAGGACTAATACCACTTTATTCACATATTTTTTTAAATTTGTGATTCAATAAAATAATCTAGGTTTTCGCTACAGCGAAACTATAAAAACATATAATCATGGGAAGAGCTTTTGAATTTAGAAAAGCACGTAAAATGAAACGTTGGTCTGCAATGAGCAAGGCTTTTACACGCATTGGAAAAGACATTGTAATGGCTGTAAAAGAAGGTGGACCAGATCCAGCTAGTAACTCACGCTTACGTGCAGTTATACAAAATGCCAAAGCAGTAAACATGCCTAAGGACAATGTGGAGCGTGCTATTAAAAAAGCAAGCGACAAAAGTCAAGGTGATTTTAAAGAAGTAATTTTTGAAGGTTATGCACCTCATGGAATTGCTGTTTTAGTTGAAACTGCAACAGATAATAATACCAGAACTGTAGCTAACGTACGTAGTTATTTTAATAAATGTGATGGTAGTTTAGGTACATCAGGATCTGTAGTATTTATGTTTGACCATACTTGTAACTTTAGAGTTGCTGCTGAAGGTTTAGACCCTGAAGAATTAGAACTAGAGTTTATAGATTTTGGTGCAGAAGAAGTATTTGCAGATGACGATGGTATTTTAATTTACGCACCTTTTGAAAGTTTTGGAGCTATCCAAGCAGAACTTGAAAGACGTGAAATTGAAATTTTATCTTCTGGATTTGAACGCATACCACAAGTAACAAAAGCTTTAACACCAGAACAAGCTGCTGATGTTGAAAAATTATTAGAAAAATTAGACGATGATGATGATGTACAAAATGTATATCATACCATGGAAGAAACAGATAATGATGATGAGTAATCTAATCTTATAAGTATTAAAAAAGCGACCAATTGGTCGCTTTTTTAATTTTATTATGTGTCGTTTGTATTACAACTCTAAAATTTGAGCTGCATGATCTTTAGTTTTAACCTTATCAATAACGTGGGCTACTACTCCATCTTCATCAATTAAAAACGTTTTTCGGTGGATACCATCATACTCTTTACCCATAAACTTTTTTAAACCCCAAACACCAAAAGCATTAATCACTTCTTTTTCTTCGTCTGCTAATAACGGAAACGGAAAACTGTATTTGTTTTTAAAATTAGTCTGTCTTTTTTCAGAATCTGCACTTACTCCTAAAATCTCATAACCTTTATCTTGTAAGGCTTTATAATTATCGGTTAAATTACAAGCTTCTGCTGTACAACCAGGTGTACTAGCTTTTGGATAAAAGAAAACAATTAATTTTTTTCCTTTATAATCGGATAATGACACAGGGTTTCCGTCTTGATCATTAACTGTAAAATTTGGTACTTTATCACCTTGTTTTAATGTATTCATAGTTGTAATTTTGGTTTCATTCAAAAATACAATTAATGAATAAGCAAGAAAAGGTAGATTTTGTTATAAATACGTTAAATAAGCTATATCCCGAAATCCCTGTACCATTAGATCATAAAGATCCCTACACTTTATTAGTTGCTGTTTTATTATCTGCACAATGTACTGATGTTAGAGTCAATCAAATCACACCTATATTGTTTGCAAAAGCTGATAATCCATACGATATGATTAAGTTGAGTGTGGAAGAAATTAAAGAAATAATCAGACCTTGTGGTTTATCACCAATGAAAAGTAAAGGTATATACGGATTATCAAAAATGCTAGTCGAAGACTACAATGGTGTTGTACCACAGTCTTTTGAAGCTTTAGAGACCTTTCCAGCAGTTGGTCACAAAACTGCAGGCGTAGTTATGAGTCAGGCTTTTGGTGTTCCTGCATTTCCGGTTGACACGCACATACATAGATTAATGTATCGATGGAATTTAACTAATGGTAAAAGTGTGCAACAAACAGAAAAAGATGCCAAACGTTTATTCCCAGAACATACCTGGAATGATTTACATCTTCAAATAATATGGTATGGACGCGAGTATTCTCCTGCCAGAGGTTGGGATTTAGAAAAAGATATTATAACCAAGACTATTGGGAGAGCGTCTGTCCTAAAAGAATATGCGAAAAAGTAATATTAGCATAAAACTTGTTACTTTTTTTAAAAACAAATCTTTATGAGATCGACCATTATATGTATTCTTGTTATACTACTAACCTCTTGTATACCAACCAAAATAGCGCCTAAAATTGAAAGTTATAAGATTACCACAGGTAAAAAATTTAATAAAGCATTACCAAAATGGCAATCGTTTATTTTTGAAGATCCTAAAAACGCAAACGAATTTTATAATTATATAAACACAAAGTTTGAGTTAAACCATAATAATGTTGATAGTAATGTCAAGATTGTAATAAATAATACAGACTACTATTTATCTTTTTATGAAATAGCAAGGGATACTGAAACATTAAATTTAATCCCTATTGTAATAGATGGCAAGAGAAATCAAAACGGAAATGACGCCTTATTAAGTGAGGCGCATACTAGCCAATCTAGCAAATATTACATTGCTTTAACTGTTTTTGATGATGATTTTAAAAATTGCCTTAAAGAAGATTATAAGCATCAAAAAGTTATAATACAATACCTAGAAGCTTTACGTAAACAATATTTGTCTACATATAACTACCAACAATTACTCTTAAAAAAAACGTCCTGAGACTATCAGGACGTTTCCAAGTTTAGTTTTGAAGTGCTTCAAACTTCAAATTTTTATAATTTATAACACTTAAAGCCTTGCTATAATTTAAGATAAAACTTATGGTTTCATCTTTAGGTTTTAGTTTAAAACCGTGTTTTTTTGGGGTATTAGAATGTTCAGAGTAAATTTTTGCCATGTATATTAGTTTAAGGTATAAACAAATAACGAGCAAAATTATACTTTATTGTATTTTAATTAGTCAATACTATATTGTGCTTTTCAATAACCTTTCTCATATTAATTAATGCATAGCGCATACGACCCAATGCAGTATTAATACTAACACCTGTACGCTCTGATATTTCTTTAAAACTCATATCATTATACATACGCATTACTAATACTTCTTTTTGATCTTCCGGCAACTCGTCTATCAAACGTCTTACATCTGACTCAACTTGCTCTTTAACCATCACTTTTTCAGCATTTAAAGACGTATCACTAATAACAGAAAAGATATCAAAATCACCAGAGTTATCAAATTTTGGCATTCTGTTATTTTTTCTAAAATGATCAATTACCAAATTATGTGCAATACGCATAACCCAAGGTAAAAACTTACCCTCTTCATTATATTTACCACGTTTTAAAGTACGAATGACTTTAATAAAGGTATCCTGAAAAATATCTTCAGCAATATCTCTATCAAATACTTTAGAATAAATAAAACTATAAATACGTTGTTTGTGTCTAGTAATCAATACTTCTAAAGCAGACTCGTCTCCTTTAATATAGTTACTAACAAGAATAGCATCTGTGATTGTTACTTTTTGCATAATCATTACTTTTTGGACACCAAAAAAAGGCTCTGGCTTGGGGTTTATAAAAAAAAGTAATGTTGTACTATAGGCAAAAATTAAGTTAGGTCATTGATATGCATCAAATATAACAACAATCATTCCGAAAAAGCAAAAAAATCTAAAGTTTTAACATTTTATTGCACAATAATCTTTTTTACTAGATGATTAAGTTATGTTATCTTTGTAGTCAAGACGTAAAATGACTATGACAACACCGCTTTCTGAAGTAAATCCAAAAGAAAACATTATAATAAAAGGTGCTAAATTGCACAATCTTAAAAACATTGATGTTGTTATTCCGCGACGCAAACTAGTTGTTATAACGGGATTATCAGGATCTGGAAAGTCAAGTTTAGCTTTTGACACTTTGTATGCAGAAGGTCAACGTCGTTATGTAGAAAGTTTAAGTAGTTATGCTAGACAATTTTTAGGACGATTAAATAAACCTAAAGTAGATTATATAAAAGGTATTGCTCCAGCTATTGCAATCGAGCAAAAAGTAAATAGTACCAATCCAAGATCAACCGTTGGAACAACAACCGAGATTTATGATTATTTAAAACTGCTATTTGCCAGAGTTGGTCGTACCTACTCGCCTATTTCAGGTCAAGAAGTTAAAAAAGATACGGTTACAGACGTAATTAACTACATAAAAGGTTTAGCCTTAAACCAAAAACTGTTGTTATTGGCTCCTATTGTTTTGGAGGAAGGTCGTGAGTTACAAGACAAATTAAGTGCTTTAAATGCACAAGGGTATGCTAGAATAAAAGTAAAAGATTCTGTAATAAGAATTGACGATGCTAAGGACTTAACGTCTATTAAAGATTTATTTTTAGTAGTAGACAGAATTGTTACTAAAGACGATGAGGATTTTTATAACAGACTAGCAGATGCCATACAAACTGCCTTTTTTGAAGGAAAAGGTAATTGTTATATAGAAACTCTTGCAGATAACACCAGTCGTCATTTTAGTAATAAATTTGAATTGGATGGTTTACAGTTTCTAGAACCAAACGTGCATTTATTTAGTTTTAACAATCCTTATGGTGCTTGTCCAAAATGTGAAGGTTATGGTGATGTTATTGGTATTGATGATGATTTAGTTGTACCAAATACAGCACTTTCTGTTTATGAAAATGCTATTTTTCCTTGGCGTGGTGACAGCATGAGTTGGTATAAAGATCAATTGGTAAACAATTCTCATAAATTTGATTTCCCAATACATAAACCCTATTTTCAATTAAGTCCAGAACATAAAGCTTTAATTTGGGAAGGAAATCAATATTTTGAAGGTTTAAATAGCTTTTTTGCCGAGTTAGAAAGCAAAGCATATAAGATTCAAAATCGTGTAATGCTCTCTCGATACAGAGGTAAAACACAATGTAAAGTCTGTCATGGTAAACGCTTAAGACCAGAAACAAACTATATAAAAGTTGGTAATGCAACTTTAACAGAATTAGTAGAATTACCGCTGAGTAAATTAGCAATATTTTTTGATACTATCACATTAAATGAATATGATGCAAAAATTGCAGAACGTCTTTTAGTAGAAATTAAAAACAGACTAAGTTTTTTACATAATGTAGGTTTAGATTATTTAACCTTAAACCGAAAATCTAACACGCTTTCTGGTGGTGAAAGTCAACGTATCAACTTAGCAACCTCTTTAGGAAGCAGCTTAGTAGGATCCATGTATATTTTGGACGAACCTAGTATTGGATTACATCCAAAAGACTCTGAACGTTTAATACAAGTATTAAAACAACTTCGCGATTTGGGTAATACAGTAATTGTGGTAGAGCATGATGAAGACATCATGAAAGAAGCCGACCAAATAATAGATATTGGTCCTGAAGCTGGGACTTTAGGAGGTCAAGTTGTTGCTGTTGGTACGTATGCTGATATTTTAAAATCAACATCATTAACTGCACAATATTTAAACGAAACTTTAAAAATTGAAGTACCTAAAACACGTCGAACTAGCAAGTACAGCATAGACATTATTGGAGCTAGAGAAAACAATTTAAAAAACATAGATGTATCATTTCCATTAGAAATGCTAACGGTTATTACTGGAGTTTCTGGAAGTGGAAAAAGTACTTTGGTTAAAAAAATATTATTTCCTGCCATACAAAAACACTTAACTGGCTTTAGTGATAAAGCGGGACAGTTTAGTGAGTTAAAAGGAAACTATAGTATAATAAAAAATATAGAGTTTATTGATCAAAACCCTATTGGACGATCCTCTAGATCTAATCCTGTAACATACGTTAAAGCCTATGATGATATTAGAGCGTTGTATGCTAAACAAAAACTTAGTACTATACGCAATTACGCTGCTAAACACTTTAGTTTTAATGTGGATGGTGGACGTTGTGAAACTTGTAAAGGTGAAGGTGAAGTAACTATCGAAATGCAATTTATGGCTGATGTCCATTTAGAATGTGAAACTTGTAAAGGGAAGCGTTTTAAAAAAGAAGTATTAGAGGTCACTTTTGCAGATAAAAATATTGATGATATTTTAAATCTAACTATCGATGACGCTATTGACTTTTTTGATAAAAACGGAGTCTCTAAGATTAAAAACAAATTACAACCTTTACAAGACGTAGGTTTAGGTTATGTTGCCTTAGGACAAAGCAGCTCTACCCTATCTGGTGGTGAAGCCCAACGTATAAAGTTAGCAACCTTTTTAGGTAAAGGAATTACTAAAGAAAAAATGTTGTTTATTTTTGACGAGCCTACTACTGGTTTACATTTTCATGACATACAAAAATTATTAAAATCCTTTTATGCGCTAATAGCAAAAGGACACTCTATTATTGTTGTGGAGCATAATTTAGAACTTATTAAATGTGCAGATCACATTATAGATTTAGGACCTGAAGGTGGAGAAAATGGTGGTCATTTGGTTGCTTTTGGTACTCCAGAAGACGTTATTAAAGTTAAAAACAGTGTGACTGCTAAGTATTTAAAAGACAAATTATAACCGTTTTAGTATTTTATTTTTATTTAATAAGACAAAAACGAAATAAACCCTAAGACCAAAAAAGCAATAGGTACTAACACTAGTAAAAAAACTAAAGACACAATTCCGCTTTTTAAAATACTGTAAAATAAACGTTGATTATAAAACTGTTTAACAGCAATTACTAGATATATAAATGTGGACAAGGCTATTAAAAAGTCTATCCAATTAGGTACATCAATAATAAAATTACTGATTAATAAAATGCTAAACACTGTAAAAATAAAGGCGAAAAAGTAAAAAGAAAACACCAAATGGTAAGCATATCTTCCTTTTTTCCAAAAAAATAGTTTCAAAAAGAAAGCAAAAATTGGTAATAAAATAAATAATGCTATTGGTGTTGTATTTATCATGGACATCCAAATCGTACCAGCTTTTCTATCCTGATGAAACTTTAAAAGTCTAGGATATAACATCCTATCAAACCATCCTGGATTATCATCCATTCCCATAGCTATGTAAATAGATTCCTTTGACGCTCCAACAGTTAATAATGAGTCTATTTTTTGACTCTCGTACCCAAACAAAACGTTATTACTTGACTTAATTTCTTTTTGTTTTACAATAGAATCTATCTGTTTATCTGTCATTCCGGACAGCAACTTATTACTATTTAACGTGGCTCTAATTTCACTTCTTTCAATAGAGTCCATTTCTTTTCTTTCAATTTCATTTAAAACTTTTGTTGATTGCGCTTTAAAATCTTCATTTAAATCTTCTTCTACTTTATTCATTTGAAAGGAAAACAAAAAGAAAAACACAAACGTAACAAATAAATATAATTGTGCAGGATGCAAATAAGATAGACGTTTACCTTCAATAAATCTTTTAGGCAAAAATCCTGGTTTACTCATTAACGGAATAAAACTCTTTAAAAATTTAGAATCCCACAGCAGATAATTATTTAAGGTATTGTAAAATAATATTCCAAGTGTTAATTCCTCTTTATCTTTCATTCCACAATGTGGACAAAATGGGAATCCTGATTTAAAATCGCTATCACAATTTTTACACGTGGTATACTTTAAGGACATTAGTTAGTAGTTTTTATAAAAGTAAATATTTTAATCAACTATATACTTTTCAATATATAATTAAATTAAAATAAACTAAAAAAACGTCTTGTATATGCAGTAAAATCAATGCATAACAACTTTGGCACAGCTATTGGAACTACTTAGTCAAAATAGCGAATGCCGAAACGCTTAATTAGTAGGCATAATATCAGATATCATTTGAAATGATTATAATAAAAAGTCCTTTTTCCCTTTCTACTTCGTAAGAAAAAGAAAATATAACTAAGGCTATGTTTGATTTTTATTACTTGTATAAAGACAAAAATCAAAATTTTATTTCATAATAATTTCAAACAATAACTGATACAATCTAAATCCTTAATACTATGAAAAAACTAGTACTATTATTTACAGGTATGTTAATTGGATTAACGACTGTAACAGCAGAAGCTAAATCTGCATCGCAAGGTGAAGATTTAGTATTAAACAGAAATTATTACGCACAACCAATCTTGTTTACAGAACGTGGTGTGGAATTTTTAATTTTTCCTGACGGAAGTTTTGATTTTAACACAGCAATAAATCACACCCAAGGAGACTATTATTACAGACGCACTAACACCAATACAAAACGAAGAGCATTAAATGTTACAAATGGTGCTCCAGGTACACAAGTAACTTACAATAATCCTAGAGATAGAGGTATGATAATAACACATGATCGTGATGGTAAAGTTAGACGCATAGAAAATGTATTTTTAAATTATAACAGGAGTGGTCAAATTAAACGTTTAGGTTCTGTTTACATTAGTTACAACCGTCAAGGTTTAGTTAGTCAAATTGGAAGTATGCGTTTATACTACAATAGACAAGGACAATTAATTAAAACTATTGGTCAAGTTAACAGAAGTAATTCTAATCATTATATAGGTCAAACTAATAATGGTCATTATCAATACCAAACTAGTAATAATAATAATGATACAATGTATTACAGACAAACTGTCGATACACAACCTACTCAGCTAAAAAAATAGGTAGTAAATCTAATTTATAAATATTATTTATAGCCATAAACTTTTGTTTATGGCTTTTTTTATCCCCTTTAATAAATTAAAAAACAACCTTAATCCCTTGTGAATATTGAGTTTTTTGTTTTTGGCACGATGCTTGTAATTATGTAAGTGTTCAATCTTAAAACAAATAATTATGAAACAAGTATTCCTATTATTATCAGCAATTCTCCTTAGTGGGTTTTCTGTTAATGCAGACACAAACACAACGATAGATAATGGTGTGATTAATAACTCTTATGTCAAAGGTTATGGTAATTCTTTCATTTTTACTGAAGCAGGAATTGAGTTTTCTATTTATGCAGATGGTCAATTTGACTTTTATATGCCTAGTTATGGACCTCAAGTTAGTGTAGAAATTAATAATAGAAACACAAATATTAGCTTTAATACAGGATATGATTATGGCGCATATGTACAATATGACGAGTTTGGAGCTGTTATTCAAGTTGAAAACACACCTATTTACTATGACTACTACGGTCGTGTTAATCAAGTAGGAAATGTTTATATTAACTACAATAACAGAGGTTACATTAGTCGTGTTGGAGGATTATATGTACACTACAACCGCTACAATCGTTATTCTCATAGTACTGGATTTATAAATATTTACAACAGAGCTTATGTTTATAGACCTTGGCATGCATATTATGTAATTCCACCAGTAAACTACTGTGTACTTTATACAACACCATATAGAAGACATTATACACCAATTAGATATAGATACGACAGACCTTACGTTAATAATTACAGACGTACTACTGCTGTAGCAAGTCGAAGAGGTAATACGATTTCAAGAAATAGAGCTTTAGCCTCTAGAACAGAAGGAAGAGCACCAAGAGCTACTACTACACCTCGAACTAGAAACAATAGGGCTACAACTGCAACACCAAGAACAAGAGGTAATGCAACAACATCTAGACCTAGAACAAATAATACTGTAAATACTAAACCTAAAACAAGAGGTAATACGGTTAACACAAAAACTAGAGACAATAAAGTGATTACAGCAACACCTAGAACTAGAGGTAACACTACAAGTGTACCTAGAACTAGAGGAAATCAAACAACAACCTCTAAACCTAGAACCAGAACTAATACTAAAGTAAATACAAGAACAAATAGAAGTAATACGCAGGTTAATAAACGTACAACTTCTAAACCTAGAACTACGACTTCAAGAAATACATCGTCAAGACAAAATACTGATTCGTCAAGAAGAAGCACTAGATCTAGAAATTAGAAAAGACTATTAACTAGTCGATTGAATAGAATTCCTACTAAGGTTGTTTGCCCTAAAGCAACTTTAAGTAGGTTTTTTTCGGTCTTATATAAGATTAGTTGCGTGTTTTAAGTACTAAATTTAGCAAATAATAACCGAATAGAAAATCCGCGAGGATTTTCTTAAGTAGGCTAGAACTAGCAATTAATTTTATACATTATTAGCCACAGTTTTTATTTCCTTTTTATTAATCAGTTTATCAATCCTCTTTTTATTTTTCTGTTGTAATAAAGATGGGTATAAATTGAAAATAACATTTGAAATAATTAATATTATTCCAAATTCAGTTTTATTTTTAATTAACAAGATTAATGAAATAATAAGAACAAAAAGAAAACCTACTAAATGACTAATTTCAGCATAAGTCATTTCTCGTTTTAATAAACTCAATTCGTTCAAATTCGGTTTAGATTTTATTTTTAATTTTGTATTAAAGTTTTTCCAAAAAGTTTTGTAAACAAGCCATTTGATGTATTTAATTCCAATGAATTTATAAATAATTTCATTTTTAATAAATTCAAGATTTGAAATACTTTCGTAAAACTCTTTTTTCTTTATAAGTTCATTAACTCCCATTCCAAAAAGCATTGAAATGAATGTAATTGAAATAGATGAAAATATATATTGTATGGTCGTTGTTGTCAAATTGTGGCTAATTATGGAATAAAGCGATTTAATATTTTTGAAATATCTTCTGATAAATTAAATTTAAAAACAGTCAATCCATAGATTATAATTAAAATTAACGTTTTAGCGACAATGCTAATAATGGGATTAAAATTAAATTCCCAAAAAAACAAACTTAAACCACAAATCAATATTAGTAGTGTTGTTTTTATGGTAGCCAATGTAAACGGTTGAATTTTAAATTTTTTATACACAAACAATAGTTTGATAGTATTGTATGTAAAAATAGTAATACAACTTGCGTATGCAGCTCCATTTATTCCATACAACGGAATAAAAACAAGGTTTAAAACTACGGTTAGTATAGCTAATAAAATCCCAAAGACTAGCACTACCCTATAATAATCGCTATTAAAAAGTATGGCATTATTATTTCCAATAAGGTTGTCTGATAGTTTAGCAAGACCAATCACTAAAACAACCAAAAAGCCTTCGCTATAATTTTCCGGAATTAAAAGATATAACTTATTGATATTTATTATAATACATAAAAATATAAATCCGCTAATAATAAATAAGTTAATAGAACTTTTTTGATAAAGCGTTTTAAGTTCAGCCTTATGACCTTCATTTAAAAGCTTAGAGGTTAAAGGGTTTGCTATTTGATGCATTGCTCTAGCAGGAACACCTATAACCGTAGCAATATAAATAGCTACACCATAATAGGCAACATTATTTAGCGCCTGAAACTGACCAAGCATAAACTTATCTATCTCTAATATTATATTAGCCACAGAGCCTGCGATTATAATTAAAGCAGAATATTTTAAAATATTTCCAACATTAGGGATCTTAGTTAATTTAAAAACTGGCATCCTAAGGCTAAAAGCATATAGTTTCATAATTAAGGCTCTGACAATGTATGTAATAACAATCCCATAAATTAATTGATCTACATTTAGGTAACCAAAATAAAGACTTAACAGCAGCAACATGGTAACAAATCGGTGAAACACCTCACTCATAAAATTACCAAATACGCTTTGTAATTGCACCTTACTCCAAGCGTAAAACACTTCAAAATAGGCAAAAGCTGCTGCACAAATGTATATTAACCAAGTATAGTCCTTTATAATAGCATTTTCTTTAGATAGCCAATTGGTAATCAAATCATAAGCAAAATGCGTAATTAATCCTAACGGAACTATTAGAAGTAATGGTAAAAGCAACATTAAACTTAAAAAGCTATTTTGTGATTGTCTGGTTTTAAACGAAGAATAAAACTTAACAATTGTATTATGCACGCCAAAAGCCATAAAAGGCATTAAAATACTGGCTGTAGACAAGATAAAAGTGATTAAACCAAAATAAGCTTCGCTAACAAATTGAGTATATAAAAATATAACGTTAACAGCACCAATACCAAACCCAAAATAAGTTATAATAGTATTTTTAATAGATTGATTAACGACTATTCCCATATATTTTATACCATTTATATTTTAGGACTGATTAATCAAATCTGCTAACTTTTTTGTTAACTGTTGTCTTGAGTAACCTTGTAATCCTATTGGATTAGTCTTTAAATTATTTTCAGTGTAAGCTTTATAATACTGCTTAATACTATTTTTTAAAGCATCATAATCATCATAATTAAAAAATTGACCAGTATTAGTTTTTGTAATAATTGAAGCTACATCTGCTCCTTTTGGTCCAATAGCAACAATTGGTCTATTAGCAACCATATACTCAAACAACTTACCAGGAATAATTGCTTTTGTATCTTTCGAGTTTATTTCAATCAACAACAATAATTGTGATTTTTTTGAAACTCAATAGCTTTATTGTGAGATACATATCCAACATAATTTAAACTACCACTTAAACCATGTGTTTTAATAGATTGTATAACATCTTTGCCTACTTCTCCAATTAAATTCAACTGAAAATCCTCTGCAAATCTAGTATCCTCAATCATCAATTCGCTAAGCACTTTCCAAAGTACTTCTGGATTTCGTTTAGATAATAACGACCCAATATGTGACAATGTAAACTTTTTATCTAAGGTATTTACAACTACTTTTTCGTTATCATAACCATTAGTAATTACATGGATAGGTTGACTTGTAATACCCTCAAATTCGGTTTTAGTACTTGGGCTAGTTACAATAATTTTGTCAGCATTATTAAGCACTTTTTTTTCTAATGCCTTATGTTTATTTTTTGAAACTTTAGTTAATTTTAGTTGCTTGTGATAACCTATTGTAGTCCATGGATCTCTAAAATCTGCAATCCAATTGACACTATGGTTTTCTTTTAATTTTAAACCAATTAAATGTAAACTATGTGGTGGTCCAGACGTTATAATTGTATCAATATTAAAATCTAAAATGTAAGTAGATAAGTAGTTGTACGACGGTTTTACCCAGTTTTTTCTGGCATCAGGAATAAAAAAATTACCTCTAACAAACAACATTAAACGCTCCATAAGGCTTTGTTTACTTTTTTCAGCAATAATCCCTTTACTAATCGTTTTACTTTTTTTGAAAACAATTGTGCCAATTTGTAAGGCTCCTTTATTGGTTGCTTAAGCACTGTAACACTTGGATTAACTTCACTTTGCAAAGTCGCATCTATAATTGGATAATTAGCATTTGATGGACAGTATACAACAGGCTCTATATTAAAATCTGGTAAATATTTTACAAATTTTAACCAACGCTGTACACCTGGTCCTCCTGCAGGAGGCCAATAATACGTAATAATTAGCACCTTTTTTTATCCATAATGTAACGCTTTCGCGGAAATTGAGCCTCGTGTGATTACTCCTTACTAATCTTATTCATCCTTTTCACACCATAAATCAAACCTCCAAGCACTAATAATATCAGTAAAATAGAACTAGCTAACGCGATCGTACTTCCGGTTTTAACAACATCAGGTTCAAACTTAAATTCAATAATATGTTTACCGTTTGGCACCTCTAAACCTCTTAACGCATAGTTTACTTTAATATGCGGTTTTAACACACCATCAATATAAGCATTCCATCCAGAACCATAATACATTTCTGAAAACACAGCAAAACCATCATTTACATTATTCGACTGATATTTAATATAGTTAGGCTTGTAATCTAAAGTTTTTATTGAAGCTAAAGAATCCACAACAAACGTCTTAGGAAGATTAGTTTTATCAGAAACACCTTCAGAATAAATAACTGTTTTTTTAGTATTTAATGTGTCTAGAGCCAAAATTTCTGCATCAGCAGAACTTACTTTTTTAGTATTTTCTACAAACCAAGCATTACCATTAGCGTCGTTATTTACAAACGGAAACGGACTACCATCTTCTCCTTGACCAATTATGTATTTCGCGTTAAGCATACTTAATACATTAATATTGTTTTTAGAGATATAAAATTCGTATAAATCTTGATATCGTTTTGGTTTTGCAGCGTGATAACCACCTAATGCATTATGAAAATAACTAGTTTTAGCTCCTCCAGACGTTAAGTCATACACACGATAATTAGTATTATCCTTAAGTATCTCTAAATCTGCTTTATTGGCTTGATAAGGACGCTCCATTTGTAACTTAGATACAAAATCTTCGTTATTAACGTAACGTTTATCTACGCTAACTAAATCTACTATAATTAATAATCCAAGAATGACTATAACCTTAGTTTCGTTTAGTTTCTTTTTCAAAAAGAAATAGATAACGCCTGCTGCTAATAGAACAAACAACAAGGTTCTAAGCGTATCTTGTGTAAAAAAGCTAGCTCTATCTTCTCTTAAAGCATCCAAAAACGCTTGTCCATTACCTTCTCTAATACGTCCATCAATACCACCAACAAAATCTATTATTCCAACAGCTTTTCCTAATAAAAATAGGATTGCTAAACCTGCTGTAATAATAACTGTGTTTTTTAAAGCCTTAAGTTTTTCTTCGGTTTTAACAACATCATTAAACAACCTAACTAAAGCAAAAACAGCTAAAACAGGAATACATAATTCTAAAATTACTTGTATTGAGCTGACTGCTCTAAACTTATTATATAATGGTACATAGTTAATAAATAAATCTGTTAAGAATTCTAGATTTTTACCATAAGACAATAATAATGACAGTATAGTTCCCCCTACTAACCACCATTTTAAACGACCTTTGACTAAAAACAAGCCTAATACAAATAAAAATATTACAACTGCTCCAACATAAGCTGGTGCTTCTACTATGGTTTGGCTTCCCCAATATGTTGGTAGACCTTTAGTATATTCTCTAGCGTCTGCTGGTGGCACACCTTGATCAACAATGTATTTATATACTGCAGAATCTTCGCCTACATCTTCTCCGCTTCCACCACCTAAAAATCTAGGTACATATAGGTTAAAAGTTTCTAGTTTACCATAACTATATTCTGTAATATATTCTTTACTTAAACCGTTTGTGTTTTCTCTTTTGGACCCATTCGCATTGATAGACAACTCGCTTTTACCACGTGTACTCTCCTTAACATAATCTTGTGTAGCTAAAATATTAGTTGCATTTAAACCTATTGCCAAGATTACTGCAGCAAATAACACACCTACAGCTTTAAAAAAGTGAGGCAACATCTTTTTACGATAGGCATCTACTAAATAAGCGATACCTAAAACTAAGACTAACAACATTAAATAGTACGTCATTTGGTAATGGTTAGCCACCAACTCTAATCCCATAGCTATGGCTGTCAGGATAAAACCGTAAACATACTTACCTCTAAACGTTAGAATAATACCACTTAAAACTAATGGCATATAAGCTATTGCATGTGCTTTGCTATTATGTCCTACACCCAAAATTATGATTAGATAGGTAGAAAAACCAAATGCCAAAGCACCTAATCCTGCTAATTTCCAATCCACTTTTAAAACCAAAAGCAGTATATAAAATCCAGCAAAATAAAGAAATAAGTAATCAGCTGGTCGTGGTAAAAAACGCAACGACAGGTCTAACTTTTTAATATAATTGTGTGGATATTTTGCTCCTAATTGGTAGGTTGGCATACCTCCAAATGCACTATTAGTCCAATAGGTTTCTTCTCCAGAATTAGTTTTAAAATCCTTTTGTTGTTTTGCCATTCCTGTGTAGTGAACAATATCACTTTGGTAAATGACTTTTCCTTGTAAAACAGGACTAAAATAGGCTAAAGAGCAAACAATAAACCCTACCAAAACTAAAAGATGAGGTAAGATTTTTTTAAAAGAAAATTGCATAAAAAGTTTTAAAAAGTATGAGGTTGAAAATTACTCAATTTCTTCGTAATCTACATACTCTCCTACATTTTTATTTGAAGATTTATTATTAGGCATTTTATCTATAGTTATCTCGCCTTCTTTTTGAGCTGGCTCTTGTCTTTGTTGGTTAAACGCACCTCCAAAACGCTCGGTTGCTTTTTTAGCTGCATATTTAAATAATGCAGGTGCAAACAATCGAGATAAGATTTTTATAGCGAAATAAAATAATAATAAGTATAGTATAAATTTCATCTTGTAAAGTTATTCTTTAACAAAAATACAATTCTTGAGTTTTAAATTGAGTTTTAAATACTTAAAAAAAATATAAAATCTTATATTTGACTTTAAACAAAAATATATGCTTAACCCAAAATTAATTGTAACGTATATACTCTTATTAGCAAGTTTTACTGCTAATGCACAATATACTGAAGTAATCAACTCTAACAGACCAGGTGTATCTAGAAGTGCTTTTGCAGTTGGAAAAAATGTGGCTCAGCTTGAGGTTGGACCTTATATGCTTAAAGAAGAGCACACACCATTAAAAAATGAAGCTTCAGGTTTTGGTATTGACTTTGCAGCGCGTTATGGTTTAGTCTGGGAAGAACTAGAATTAAATATAGAAGGTACTTACCAAAACGATACATTTACAGATAATCGATCTACCTTATTTCCAATAGAAACTGATCGTGCAAATTTTAAATATTTAACATTAGGTGCAAAATACTTAGTGTACGATCCATATAAAAAACGTGGTGAGGAGAAACCTAATATTTACAGCTATCATGCTAACAAAAAATTTAAATGGAGTAATTTAATTCCTGCTGTAGCTGTATATGCTGGTGTAAACTATGATGCTAAAGATAATATTTATGTGCCTTATAGCAATCCGTTTTCAAGTCCAAATTACGAAGGCGGTTTTACACCTAAAGTAATGGTTGCAACACAAAACAACTTTAATAGTGGTTGGGTTTTAGTTATGAATTTTGCCAAAGACAGGATTGGGTCAGATTTTTCAGATTTTCAATACATAGTTACTTTAACCAAGTCCATTACTGATCAATGGGTTTTATTTGGAGAAACTCAAGGCATAAAAAGTGATTATTATGCAGACAATTTATTTAGATTTGGTGGAGCATATTTATGGAGTAAGGATTTTCAGTTAGATACTGCAATTACTTTTAACACAAAGGACACACCTTCGGTTTTTAGCTTTAACTTTGGCGCATCTTATCGTTTAGATTTCCATAAAGATCCTGAAGCTGATATAGATAATGGTACTGATGTACTTGAAGAATACGAAAGAAAAGCGAATAGAAAGAAAAATAAGAATAAAAAAGATAATGATTCTGACACACCAGAAGATTCAGGTAAACGAAAAAAAGAAACTCAAGAGATTGATTTTGATGACGAAAACTAACCCTTTCTTTTTTATATGATTACAACCAAAAAAGTAGTATCAAAAGCAGATTATAAAGCGTTTGTTAAATTTCCTTTTGAAATATACAAAGACTCTAAATATTGGGTTCCACCTATTATTAGTCAAGAATTAGCAACATTTGATGCAAAGAAAAACCCTATTTTTAATGATGCCGAAGCAACACTGTTTTTAGCCTATAAAGACAATAAAGTAGTTGGTCGTATCGCTGCAATTATAAATTGGCTAGAAGTAAAAGACCAAAACATAAAAAAAATGCGTTTTGGTTGGTTTGATTTTATTGACGATTTAGATGTTAGTAAGGCGCTTTTACAAGAGGTTTACACTATTGGTCATGCAAATAAGCTACACTATACGGAAGGTCCTGTAGGTTTTTCTAACTTAGATAAAGTTGGAGTTGTTACAGAAGGATTTGATGCGATAGGTAACATGATTACTTGGTATAATCACGCCTACTATGTCAACCATTATCAGTCACATGGTTTTTCTGTTGAGAAAAAATATTCTGAAAGTCGTTTTCCTTTTAAAAACGTAAAACCCGAATTTTTCTACAAAGCACAAGAATTAATAAAAAGACGCTATCAGCTTAAAGCTTTAGACTTAAAAAAAACATCCGAAGTCATGCCTTATGCAGATCAAATGTTTGATTTATTTAATGAAAGCTACGCCTCACTATCTTCATTTGTTGCGATTACAGATATTCAAAAAGAATATTTTAAAAAGAAGTTTATAAGTTTTATTAATCCAGAATATATCAAATTTGTTATTGACAAAGACAACAAATTGGTAGCATTTGCTGTAGTTATGCCTAGATTTGCGGATGCATTACAACAAATGAAAGGTAAATTATTACCATTTGGATTTTTAAAATTATTAAAAGCTAAAAAAGAAAGCAAAGACGTTATGTTTTACTTAATAGGTGTCCATCCTGATTATCAAAATAAAGGTGTACATGCTGTTATTTTTAACGAATATTACAACACGTTTACTGAAAGAGGAATACAAACCTGTTATAGAACACCTGAATTAGAGGATAATGAAGCTATACATAAAATTTGGAAACACTTTGATCCAGAGGTATATATAAGACGTTGTACTTTTAAAAAAGAATTATAAATCATCAAGAGCTTACTATTAATAGATAAGCTCTTTTTTTAAATAATTATTTTAAGAAATAACTATATTTAATCAAAGATGAATTATATAATGATACATTTAATTATTAAAACAAAAAAATCCGATTCAAATGAATCGGATTTTTAACTAAATTTTATTTTTGTTACTCTCCCATTGCTTTCATTAAAGCAGCAGACATACGCTTGTAAGTACCGTTTTCTAAACGTTCTCTAATAGCATCAAAAGCATCTAAAGTTTCAGTCACATCTTGTAATGTATGCGTTGCAGTAGGAATCATACGTAAAAGTATTAATCCTTTTGGAATTACTGGATACACAACAATAGAGCAGAAAATACCATAGTTTTCTCTTAAATCTCTAACTAAAGCCATAGCTTCTGGAATACTTCCATTTAAATATACTGGAGTTACACAACTTTGTGTTGTACCAATATCAAAACCTCTGTCTTTAAGACCAGATTGTAACGCGTCTACAATTTTCCATAAGTTTTCTTTTAACTCAGGCATTGTGCGTAACATATCTAAACGCTTTAATGCACCTACAACCAATTGCATTTGCAATGATTTAGCAAACATTTGCGAACGTAAATTATATTTTAAATAATCAATAATTTCTTGATCAGCAGCAATAAATGCACCTGTACTAGCTAAAGACTTAGCAAAAGTTGCAAAATACACATCAATATCATCTTGTACACCTTGCTCTTCTCCTGCTCCAGCACCAGTTTTACCTAAGGTACCAAAACCATGTGCATCATCTACAAACAGTCTAAAGTTATATTTTTCCTTTAAAGCAACAATTTCTTTTAAGCGTCCTTGCTCACCTCTCATACCAAATACACCTTCAGAGATCACTAAGATTCCTCCTCCAGTTTGTTCTGCCATTTTAGTAGCACGACCTAAGTTTTTCTCTAAACTTTCAATATCGTTATGCTTATAAGTAAATCGTTTTCCGTGGTGTAATCTTACACCATCAATTATACATGCATGTGCATCCACATCATACACAATAATATCATCTTTACCAACTAAGGCATCTACGGTAGACACCATACCTTGGTAACCAAAGTTTAATAAGTAAGCTGCTTCTTTATGTACAAACTCAGCAAGCTCGTTTTGTAGTTGCTCGTGTAAATCTGTGTGACCAGACATCATACGTGCTCCCATTGGATAAGCAGATCCGTATTGTGCTGCAGCTTCTGCATCAACCTTACGGACTTCAGGATGGTTAGCAAGACCTAAGTAGTCATTGATACTCCATGTAATTACATCTTTTCCTTGAAATTTCATACGATTAGAAATTTCACCTTCCAATTTAGGAAACACAAAGTAACCTTCTGCTTGTGCAGCCCATTTACCTAGTGGTCCTTTATCTTTGTATATTTTTTCAAATAAATCTTTCATTGTAAAACGCGATTTTTAAGCTACTATTGTTAGACATATTAGCTTAAGCTATTAAAATTTAGTTAGATGCTACAAAATTATGCAATTTTATTATACGTGCATAACAAATAACCTATGTATTATTAACAAAAAAAGTTAATCTTAATACAACTAAGATTAACTAATCTGTCTATTATTTAATTATTTACTTAATATATTGAATGCTTTGCGCAGCCTCTTCATTTTTACTATCAAAAAAGCCTTGATCACTCATCCATTTGTCACTGTAAATCTTACTCATGTATCTAGAACCATGGTCAGGAAAAATAACAACAACATTATCTGTATCCTTAAAAGTGTTAGATTCATTAAGTTGTTTTAAGGCTTGCATTGCAGCACCAGATGTGTAGCCTACAAACAACCCTTCGGTTTGTGCTAACTCTCTAGCAGTATGTGCGCTTTCTTCATCTGTGACCTTAATAAACTCATCTATTGTATCAAAATCTGTAGCAGTAGGAATTAAATTTTTTCCTAAACCTTCAATTCTGTATGGATAAATTTCTTTATCGTCAAACTCTCTAGTTTCATGATATTTTTTTAATACCGAACCATAAGCATCAACACCTATAACCTTAATGTTTGGATTTTGCTCTTTTAAATACTTAGCTGTTCCAGAAATTGTTCCTCCTGTACCACTACATGCAACTAAATGCGTTATTTTACCTTCTGTTTGGTTCCATATTTCTGGTCCAGTAGAATTGTAATGTGCATCAATATTTAGTTGATTAAAGTATTGATTAATATAAACAGATCCTTTAATTTCTTCGTGTAATCGTTTTGCTACTTGATAATAACTTCTTGGATCATCTGCACTAACGTTTGCAGGACAAACATATACCTTAGCTCCCATGTTTTTTAACATGTCAATCTTATCTGCTGAAGATTTTGAACTAACTGCCAAGATGCAATCATAACCTTTAATTACACTAACCATTGCAATACTAAATCCTGTATTACCAGATGTAGTTTCAATTATTGTGTCTCCTGGTTTAAGTATACCTTGCTTTTCTGCTTGCTCTAAAATGTATAAAGCGATTCTATCTTTTGATGAATGACCTGGATTAAAGGCTTCAACTTTTGCTAGATAATTACCTTTAAAACCTGAAGTAATTTTTTTTAGTTTTATCATTGGTGTATTACCTATTAGGTCTAATACACTATCAAAAACTTGTTTATTTTGTTCCATAAATGCTATTTAAAAGCTACTTATTTTGAGTTTTGAAACTCAAAACCTCGCAAAAATAAGCATTTTTTTTGATTATTTATTGATTCCTTCCAATTCGAATAAAAATACATATTCTAAAGCGACTTCTTTTAATGCTTCAAAACGTCCAGAAGCTCCACCATGTCCTGCATCCATGTCTGTTTTAAGTAGTAAAATATTTTTATCTAATTTACAGTCTCTTAATTTAGCTACCCATTTTGCAGGTTCCCAATATTGCACTTGCGAATCGTGCAAACCTGTAGTGACTAACATATTTGGATATGCTTGAGGTGTCACATTATCATATGGTGAATATGACTTCATGTAATTGTAATAATCCTCTTCATTTGGATTTCCCCATTCGTCATATTCTCCTGTAGTTAGTGGTATACTATCATCTAACATAGTCGTTACAACATCTACAAAAGGTACTGCAGCGATAACACCATTGTATAATTCTGGATTCATATTAATTATTGCTCCCATTAATAATCCTCCTGCACTTCCACCCATTGCATAAAGGTGTTGGCTAGAGGTATACTTGTTTTCAATTAAAAATTTAGAACAATCTATAAAATCTGTAAATGTATTTAATTTGGATTTTAGTTTTCCGTCTTCGTACCAAGGACGTCCTAAATACTCGCTACCTCTAATATGAGCAATTACATAGATAAAACCTCTATCTAACAAGCTAAGTCGTATTGAAGAGAAATAAGGGTCTATTGTTGCTCCATATGAGCCATATGCATATTGTAACAACGGACTATTTCCGTCAAGTTTTGTTCCTTTTTTATACACTACAGACATTGGTATTTTTACGCCATCTTTAGCTGTTGCCCAAACTCTTTGTGATATATAATTATCTTTATTAAATGAATCATCTAATACTTGCTGCTCTTTTTTTACCGTTTTTGTTTTAGTCTTTAAATCATAATCGATTATAGAGCTTGGTGTTGTTAAAGAATTAAAAGAGTATCTTAAATAGTTGCTATCAAAATCTGGATTATTACCTATATCTGCTGTGTATGTTTCACTTTCAAAATCTAAATAATAGTCTTCTTTACCATCCCAACTAATAATTCTTAACTGATTTAAACCATTTTCTCGTTCGTTTACAATTAAATAGTCTTTAAAAATCTCTATATCTTCTAGCAAAACATCTTTACGATGCGGAATGACATCTTCCCAATTAGCCTTATCTGTATTGGTTTCGGCTACTTTTTGAAGTTTAAAGTTGGTTGCTTCATCCTTATTTGTAATGATGTAAAAATTATCTTGATAGTGCGCTATTGAATATTCAAGGTTTCTTTCGCGCTCTTGAAAAATTTTAAATTCACCATCAGGTGTATTGGCATCTAAAAACCTATATTCTGTAGTTTGCGTACTTGAACTACCAATTACTAAATACTTTTTAGATTTGGTTTTATACACAAATGTATTAAAGGTATCATCCTCTTCATGAAAAACGATAGTATCTTCAACACTATTTTGACCTAGTTTATGCTTATATATTTTATCCGATCGTAAAGTAACTTCGTCTTTTTTGGAATAAAAAAGTGTTTTGTTATCATTAGCCCAAGTCGAGCTTCCTGTGGTATTTTCTATTTTATCCTCAAAAACTTCATTTGTAACTAAGTTTTTAATAAACAATGTGTATTGTCGTCTACTAACAGTATCAATAGAATAGCTTACTAATGTATTATCTGGACTTATTGAGATACCACCTAGTTTAAAATAGCTATAGCCTTTAGCCATTTTATTACAATCAAAAAGAATTTCTTCTTCAGCATCAAGATTATCTTTTTTTCTAGTGTAAATTGGGTAATCCTTTCCAATTTCGTATCTAGTTATATACCAATACCCATTTAATTTGTAAGGTACACTTTGGTCATCTTCCTTAACTCTTGACTTCATCTCTTCAAATAAAGACTTTTGAAAAGTTTCTGTATGTTTTAAAACAGATTCAGTATAAGTATTTTCAGCATTTAGATAATCTAAAACCTCTTGGTCCTCTCTTTGGTTTAACCAAAAGTAATTATCTACTCTAACATCATTATGTATACTAAGTTTTTTTCTATTTTTTTTGCAATAGGTGCAGAAACGTTAGTGCTAACTTTCATCATTTTAATTCTTATTTTTCTGAAGAGCACAAATGTAAAACTTAAAATTAGTTTGAATTATACTTTATTGATATTTAATTACACTTAATATTTACTTATAATTAATAAATTTGCAGGATTAACTTTAAAATCAAATAAAATGTTTGGAGATTTAATGGGTAAATTAAAAGAAACCCAAGAAAAAGTAGAGGCTACAAAAAAAGGATGGATACCGTTTTAATTGACGAAAAAAGTACAGACGATTTACTTAAAGTAACATTGACTGCCAATCGCGAAATTAAATCTATTACAATTGATGATGCTTTATTAGAAGATAAAGAACAATTGGAAGATTATTTAATTTTAGTACTTAATAAAGCTATTACTAAAGCTACTAATGTAAATGAAGCTGAAGTTGCTGCTGTCGCTAAAGACGGAATGCCTAACATTCCAGGAATGGATATGTTTAAATAATTTATTTTATACAAAGTAAAAAAGGAAGCCAAATTGGCTTCCTTTTTTTATTTATGAAAAGTATTTACTAAATATTATTCAGCATCGATAACTCTAAATTGAGTACGTCTGTTTGCTAAATGCTCTCTTTCTGTACAAGATACACCATCAGAACATCTGTTAGTTAATCTAGTTTCACCAAATCCATTAGATACAATTCTTGAAGAATTGATTCCTTTAGAGATTAAGTAGTTAGTTACAGCTTGAGCTCTTCTTTCTGATAAAGATCTGTTAGACTCTTTAGAACCTCTTGAATCTGTATGAGAAGCAATCTCTACTGATACACCATTTTGTAAAACTGGTAATAATTTAGCATCGATTTCTCTTTTTGAAGCTGCTGTTAAAGTAGCAGAACCTAATTCCCAGTTTACATTAAGATCATTATAAGCTACTAACTTACAATCTACTTCAGCCCAAGATGTTAACCCACCTTTAGTTTGTAGTACTTCTTTAGTTACAGTTTTGTTAACCGCAGGAACAGTTACTTCTTCTACTCTAGCATCGCTAGCTAAAACCGTTTTCTTGTACGTAGCAGTTTTTTGAGGCACTTCAATAACTCTTGTTGTTGGAGGTGTTACCATTACTGTACGCTTCATTGTAGTAGACGTTGAAGGAATATCAACAACTCTTGTAGATTCTGGAGTTATAACAGTTTTTCTGATTGTAGTCATTTTTGCTGGTACATCAGTCGCTCTTGTTGTAGGAGGTGTAGCCATTACTGTACGCTTCATAGTAGCAGTAACCTCTGGAATAGCTGTTACTCTTGTTGTAGCTGGTTCTAAAACCACAGTACGTTTCATTGTTTTAGTTACAGCAGGAATTTCAATAACTCTTGTTGTTGGAGGTGTTACCATTACTGTTCTCTTAACTTCATTAGTTACAGCAGGAATAGTAATAACTTTTGAAGTTGGAGGAGTTACCATTACAGTTCTCTTAACTTCTTTAGTTACAGCAGGAATATCAATAACTCTTGTAGTTGCTGGAGATACTAAAACTGTTTTTTTGATTGTTTTAGTAATAGCAGGAATATCAATAACTCTTGTTGTAGGAGGTGTTGTCATTACAGTCTTTTTAACTGTTTTAGTAACAGCAGGAATATCAATAACTCTTGTTGTTGCAGGCGTTTGAACTACACGTCTAGTGTAAGTACCCATACCACAATCTTCAGCATTGTTCTCACCTTGATCACATCCTGGCTTAGTAATAACTTGAGCATCATTAGCTAACTCTGTAGTGTTAACTGTAATGTTTTGAGCTGGTATATTTTTATAACACCAGTATCTACAATCGTTAGGATCGTTTGATTGACAATCAACAGCTGGAGTATCACTCATTCCCCATTTAGCAGTTGCAGGCTTAACTTCGATAGTTTGGTAACCAGAAGTAAACTTAGCAGGTACTACAGATAAAGTAGATCCAAATTCTTGTTTCTTATAAGACAATGTTTCAGTTCCCCATTTTGCAGGTATAACTTCTAAACGTTGGCTAGCATTTTGTACTACAACTTCAAAACTTTCAGATCCATATTGAGCAGGAACTATCTCTACTCTAGAAGATGCAGGTTGTACAACAACTTCAACATTTTCAGTTGTCCATTTAGCAGGAACAACTTCTAAACGTTGACCTCCAGAATTTACAACAACAGTTTCTGTTCTTGTTTCGTATTGTGCTGGTACAGTTTCTAACTTAGTGTAAGCAGCTTGTACAACAACAGTTTCTGTTCTTGTTTCATATTGAGCTGGAACAACTTCTAAACGTTGACTAGCTTCTTGAACAACAACTTCAAAACTTTCAGATCCTAGCTTAGCTGGAATAACTGATAAAGATTGTGCAGCATCATTAGATACGATTTGAAAATTTTCTGTAGCATATTTTGCAGGTACTACTGATAATTCTTGATAACCTGGTTGAGTCATCATCTCTTCTGTAGTAGTATCTGTAGATCCAGCAACTTTCTCTAATCTCTGAGAAGCTTCTTGCGTCACTACTTCAAAAGATTGAGTTTCGTATTGTGCAGGTACTACAGATAATTCTTGTCCTGCAGACTGTACAACAAACTCCTCATTCTCTGTTCTGTATTGAGCAGGAACAACTTTTAGCTTCTTGTACGCAGGAGCAACTTGCACTGTTACATCTTGGTTAACCCATACATCTGGAGTCACACAACGTTTGTAACATTTTCCTGGTTCAGGATTTGTTGGTAAATCTTGTGCGAATGCAATGGTGCAGACTACAAAAGATAAAAATGTTAGTAATACTTTTTTCATTTTTAATAATTTAAATGGTTATTTGATAAATATATAGCCGAACTAATAACGACTGTTCACTAATTTCAAGCAAAAAAAATACATATCAAACTATTATTACTTTTAATTCTTAAAATTTAGTTAAAATTCGCCAAAGAGTAAATAAAAGCGTTAAACAACAATTGTTTTTTAACATATATTAAATCAAAAAAATTACTAAAAAATAAATTTTACAATTTACTTATCACTTCTAACACTCTATCGTGCTGATTATCATCATAATTCAAATGCGTTACCAATCTTAACTTATTGCTTCCCATTCCAATTATCTTAATGTTTTTGTCAGAAAGTGCTTCCAAAAATATTTTTTCTGAATATTTATCATTAAGCTCAAAAATTACAATGTTTGTTTCAACAGGTTCTACCTTTTTAACAAATGAAGATTTGGTTAATGCAACTTCTAATTCAATTGCTTTTTTATGGTCTTCAGCTAATCTTTCAATATTATTTTCTAAAGCATATAATCCTGCTGCAGCTAAAAAACCACCTTGTCTCATT
This sequence comes from Olleya sp. KJ81-1, assembly GCF_055808135.1. Lineage (NCBI taxonomy): Bacteria > Pseudomonadati > Bacteroidota > Flavobacteriia > Flavobacteriales > Flavobacteriaceae > Olleya > Olleya sp. KJ81-1. The sequence continues at coordinate 1,036,939 of NZ_CM147854.1, forward strand.
CCTCCACCTAAAATTTTTCTAATTCTAATTGCATTGCTCATTATAGTTTCATCTCCAACTAAAACAGATCCTATTGGACACCCTAATCCTTTACTTAAACAAACCGAAATAGTATCAAATGCTTCTCCATATTGTAAAGTCGTTTGGTTTTTAGCAACTAAGGCATTCCAAAGCCTTGCTCCATCAAGATGAAAACCTAAATTATGATCCTTACAGACTTGTTTTATCTTTAATATTTCATTAAAATCCCAACACGCTCCACCTCCTTTATTGGTTGTATTTTCAATTTCGACTAAAGTTGTTAATGGACTATGGTAAAAATCGGGTGGATTAATGGCTTCAATCACTTGTTTTGCAGTAAACATTCCTTGTGTACCATCTAACAAATTACAAGATACACCACTATTAAAAGAGGCTCCTCCACCTTCATAATTATAAATATGTGCATACTTATCGCAAATAACTTGGTCGCCTGGATTAGTATGTAATTTGATGGCTGTTTGATTAGCCATAGTACCACTAGGAAAAAATAAGGCATGAGACTTGCCAAATAACTTAGCAATTTTATCCTCAAGAGCATTTATGGTTTCATCTTCCTTATATACATCATCTCCTACTTGCGCAGATAACATTGCTTCCAACATTTCTGGACTAGGTTTAGTTACTGTATCGCTTCTTAAATCTATAGTCATATTAAATATTTTATTACAGTATAAAACTATTAAAAATTGTTGGCAAATATTTTTAAATGTTAGTAATAATTCTATTTTTGTTGTAAACCAAAATTAATATATGATCACTTTAGAGAATATAAAAGATCTTAATACTCGCCTGACATCATTAAGGCAATATCTTTGACATTGATGCTAAGCTAATTGCGCTTCAAAATGAAGAAGAGCAAACTTTTGATCCCAGTTTTTGGAACGATTCTAAAAGTGCAGAATTGGTAATGAAATCCATCCGAGAAAAGAAAAAGTGGATCAATGATTACAACCAATCAAAAGTTTTAATTGAAGATTTAGAAGTTATTTTTGAATTTTTTAAAGAAAACGAAGCTACATTGGCAGATGTAGAAGATCGCTATACCAAAGCGCTAACTTTAATTGAAGATTTAGAATTTAGAAACATGTTATCTGAAGAAGGTGACAGTCTAAGTGCTGTATTACAAATTACAGCTGGAGCTGGAGGAACAGAAAGTTGCGATTGGGCTAATATGTTAATGCGTATGTATTTAATGTATGCCGAAAAAAATGGTTTTAAAGTAAAAGAACTAAATTTTCAAGAAGGTGATGTTGCAGGAATAAAAACAGTAACCCTTGAGATTGAAGGAGACCATGCATTTGGATGGTTAAAAGGTGAAAATGGAGTGCACAGATTGGTGCGCATATCTCCTTTTGATAGTAATGCAAAACGACATACTAGTTTTGCTTCAGTTTATGTATATCCTTTAGTGGATGATACTATTGAAATTGAAATAAATCCAGCAGATATAGAAATTACAACTGCAAGATCAAGTGGTGCAGGTGGACAAAACGTTAATAAAGTTGAAACCAAAGTACAATTAACGCACAAACCCTCTGGCATACAAATTTCTTGCTCAGAGACTAGATCACAACACGATAATAGGTCTAGAGCTATGCAAATGCTAAAATCGCAATTATATGAAATTGAATTGCAAAAACAATTAGCACAACGCGAAGATATTGAAGCTGGTAAAATGAAAATTGAATGGGGAAGTCAAATCCGTAATTACGTTTTACATCCTTACAAATTAATAAAAGATGTTAGAAGTGGTCACGAAACAGGTAATGTTGACGCTGTTTTAGATGGTAACATCGAGCCCTTTTTAAAAGCCTATTTAATGATGATGGGACAACAAGAAGTAGATAACGAAAACCTTTAAAAATGATTAAAATTTATCATAATCCAAGATGTAGTAAATCTAGACAAGGATTACAATTATTAGAAGATTCTAATAAAAAATTTGAAGTTATTAAGTACCTAGAAACCCCTTTAACAGCAAAAGAATTAAAGGAAATCTTATCACTTCTAAAAATAAAACCAATAGATTTAGTGAGAAAAAACGAAGCTATTTGGAAAGAAAACTACAAAAACAAAACCTTAACAGATGCCCAAGTAATAGAGGCTTTAATTAATAACCCTAAATTAATTGAAAGACCAATCGTTACTAATAAAGACAAAGCTGTTATAGGTCGACCAACAGAGTTAATCTCTAGCATTTTATAGTATAAAATTATTAATAGCAACCAAAATTTCCCTTAAACTAATGATAGTAATATATCACAATCCTGAGTCTTCAGACTCAAACGCTTGCTTAAAAATACTTGAAACACATAAACACGATCACGAGGTCATAAAATATCAAGATAAGCCATTAGATAAAATTAAACTTGTTAAAATAATTAACATACTTAACATTAAACCTGAAGAGCTTATTAGAAAAGAAAGTAAAATTTGGGTAGAAAACTTTAAACATTTAGAAGATGATGGTCACCTGTTTAATGATGACAGCTTGATAGATATAATGATTGAGTATCAAGATCTTATTGAAAGACCAATAGTTATAAATGGCGAAAAAGCTGTAATAGGCAAACCTGCAAAACGTATTTTTGATATCATTCCGCAGCAAAAAGCAACACTATAATTACTCGTTTTTTATTTAACAAACCTTTAACCAAACCTACTTAAACCTATCGGTATTTTTGCGGTCATACTAAGAAAACCAAACTTATGACTAAAAAAATTATTTCATTTTGCGTATTAATTTTATGCCTGAATCTTGCGTTGGCACAAAATAATGATCAAAAAATGGTAACCATTAAAGGAAAAATACTTGAAAAAGATACCAATGCACCTTTAGAGTATGCCACAGTAGTATTTAAAAATACAACTAATCCAGCAGATCTTTCTGGAGGTATTACTGATGCATCTGGTAATTATTCAATCGAAATTAAATCAGGAACCTACAATATTAGTTTTGAGTATATTGGTTTTAAAACCGAAGTTTTACCAAACAAATCCATAACAGATAATCAAACCTTTAAAACGCAATACTTATCCATTGATGCTGAAGCTTTAGATGAAATTGAAATTATTGCTGAAAAGACAACTGTTGAAATTAGACTGGATAAAAAAATATACAACGTAGGAAAAGATTTAACTGTACGTGGTGGAACTGTAAGTGACGTTTTAGACAACGTACCATCAGTATCTGTTGATGTTGAAGGTAATGTTGCTTTACGCGGAAATGATAACGTACGTATCCTTATTAACGGTAAACCATCAGGATTAGTTGGATTAAATTCTACCGATGCATTAAGACAATTACCAGCCGAATCTATTGAAAAAGTTGAAGTTATTACTTCGCCTTCTGCTAGATATGAATCCGAAGGAACAGCAGGTATACTTAATATCATCTTAAAAAGAAGTAAGTTAGAAGGTTTAAATGGTGCCATCACAACTAATGTTGGTTACAATCCTTCAGCAGGAATTAATGGAAACATAAATTACAGAACTGGAGATATTAATATCTTTAATACTACTGGTTACAGCTATAGAGAAGCTCCAGGAAACTCGTTTACATCAACACAATACAAATCATCTGGAAATTTTTTAGACGAAACAAATACTTTTGATCGTATTAGAAAAGGACTTACTACTAATTTTGGTGTAGAATGGTATGTTAACGATTCTGCTTCATTAACAACATCTGTTTTGTACAGAGATAGTGATGATGAAAACAGTACGACCAACCTATTAGAACAATTTGACCCAAACCGAAACTTGCTGTCTACAACCGTTAGATTAGATCCAGAGTTTGAAGAAGACAAAACAATACAATACGCTTTAAATTTTCAAAAAAATTATAGCGATAGTGGACACGTTTTAACTTTTGATTTTCAATATGAAGATAGCTCAGAAAACGAAAACTCATTAGTACAAGTAGATAACGTAATATCAGAACGTGTTGCAACTCTAGAAGATCAACAACAAATTTTACTGCAAACAGATTACGTTTTACCTATTGGTGAAAATAGCCAATTTGAAGCAGGTTATAGAGGTAATTTTAACACCACATCTACAGACTTTCAAGTAGAGTTATTAGATACAGATACTAATCAATTTGAATTAAGTACAGATCTTACTAACCTTTTAAACTTTAAAGAATATCTTAATGCTGTATACACACAATATGGTACTAAAATTAATAAATTTTCATTTTTATTAGGTCTTCGTTTAGAAAATACACAGTTAACTATTGATCAACCTACAACAGGAGATTACAACAAAAGAAACTTTACAGGATTATTTCCTACCGTTAATCTTAATTACGAGTTTAGTGATAGAGAAAATTTAACTTTAGGTTACGCAAGACGTTTAAGACGTCCTCGTGGATTTTTCTTAAATCCTTTTCCTTCTAGATCAAGTGTAACTAATTATTTTCAAGGTAATCCTGGTTTAAACCCAAGTTACTCTGGTCAATTTGACTTAGGTTACTTAAAACGTTTTGGAAAATTTACATTTAACTCGTCATTATATTATGCACACGCTACAGACGTATTTAATTTTGTAAGTTTTGATACAGGAGATACTGCTATAGTAAATGGAGAATCGTTACCAATCATACAACGTACACCTATTAATTTAGCAACAGAAGACAGGTATGGTTTTGAGTTTACACTAACCTACAACCCATCTAGAAATTGGAGAGTTAATGGTAACTTCAACTTTTTTCAAAACGACACAAAAGGAACAACTCCAAACGGATTATCTTTAGACAACACAAACAACAGCTGGTTTGCACGTATCAATAATAAATATACATTACCAGGAGAAATTGATTGGCAAACTAACTTAAATTATAGAGGCCCAAGTGAAGATGCCCAAACTAAATCTGAAGGTATATTTACAACTACTATGGCTTTTAGTAAAGATTTATTTGGAGATAGTGCTTCTATAGCCTTTAACGTTAATGATTTATTTAATAGTAGAAAACGTCAACAAAACACTTCTACTCCAACTTTTGATGCTTACAGCGAGTACCAATGGAGAGAGCGTAGTTTTAACTTAGCCTTTACATACAGATTTAACCAGAAGAAAAAACGTGTAGAACGTGGAAGCTATGGTGGAGACGATGATTTTGAAGGATAGTATATCGTACTTTTACAAAAATAAAAATGTTGCTAATAATTATTAGCAACATTTTTTTTGATTGAGTAATTAGTATCTAAAATAGATTGTAAAAACAAAAAAGGGAAACTCGTTAGAATTTCCCTTTTTTTATATAATTGATTAAAATTAAGCGTTACGCTTAGCTTTTTTCTCTTCTTTAATCTCGTTTAAACGCTCTATTAAACTTCCTCCAATCCAATAAGGAACTACAAAAGTTATTAAAAATATCATTAACCAAAACCCTATGGTTAAGATAGTTAAAAATGCTAAAAAGCCTAAATATTGGTCAAATTCGAACATAATGTGTTTAATTTCTAGTTTATTATTACTGCAAAGATAAAGTAAACTTGTTTTTTATACAATACAAAGTCAAAAATTATTAACATAGTTGTTAATAACCTTATAAATTATCCTTTATTACTTCAGATATTAGTCGATTTTTACTTAGCGTATGCACCTGATGAGTACGTTAATTCGTAACTATGTGTGTACACTTCAAACACAATACCAAATGGATCTTCCACGTAGCACATTTTAAACGGTTTGTCTTCTGGATAATACGCTCTAATTGGCATTCTTTGTTTTCCTCCAAACGCCACAATTTTTTCAACTAACGCTTCAATATTTGGGTCCTGAACGCAAAAGTGAAATAAACCCGTATTAAAAGGACTAAATTCTGGAGCTTCCTTTACACCATTTGGAAAAGAAAATAATTCTATTCCTATTCCATCAGACGTAGCTAAATGCGCAATTTCAAAAGTAGTCCAATCATCTCCAAAAACATCTATACACATCTGCCCTATTGCTGTTTCCTTTTCTTTTTTAACAATAGACGGTTCCATAATTACATACCATCCCATAACTTCAGAATAAAATTTAACAGCTTCCTTAATATCAGGAACCGTTATGCCTACATGAGAAAATGATTTTGGATAATTTTTTATTGTTTCCATAATTTATATTTTTTTCAAAATTACTATATATTTGCCTTATAGGCAATAACTTACTTAAAAGTAACATAGTTACCCAAACGAGTAAATTATTGATTATAAGAAACATATAATTAATATTTAGATTATAATAATGAAATGTCCTTTAAATTATACCATGGGTTTGATTGGTACTAAATGGAAACCCTTAATATTGTTTCACTTATTAGATGGTGGTTTACGTTCTGGAATGTTACAACGTAAGATTGAAGGCATCTCTAACAAAATGTTTACTCAAACGGTAAGAGAATTGGAAAAAGATGGCTTAATAATACGTACCGTTTTTCCTGTTGTTCCTCCTAAAGTAGAGTATAAACTTAGTAAACGCGGACAATCATTAGAGACTATTTTAAAAAGTATGGATACGTGGGGTTTAGAAGATTATAAACACGTCGTATAACTAAAATTAATCAATAAAAAAACTAGCAATATTGGTCTTTTTTCTACTATAATTCACCAAAGTTATTTTTAATAAAATTTTATAAACAGAGGATATTAAACTCTACAATTTTCGTAATTTCGTAATCTTAAAATTAATCAATCTTTATAATGGAATATAGAATAGAAAAAGATACCATGGGCGAAGTTAAAGTACCTGCAGATAAGCTTTGGGGTGCACAAACAGAACGTTCTAGAAATAATTTTAAAATTGGTAACGTAGCCTCTATGCCTTTAGAAGTGGTATATGGTTTTGCGTATCTTAAAAAAGCTGCTGCTTATACCAACTGCGAACTTGGTGTTTTACCAATTGAAAAAAGAGATCTTATAGCTAAAGTTTGTGATGAGATTTTAAATGGTCAACATGATGATCAATTTCCTTTAGTAATATGGCAAACTGGTTCTGGAACGCAATCTAACATGAATGTTAATGAGGTTATTGCAAATAGAGCACACCAAATTGCAGGAAAAACTGTTGGAGAAGGCGAAAAAACTATCCAACCTAATGATGATGTAAATAAATCGCAATCATCAAATGATACGTTTCCAACAGGAATGCATATTGCTGCTTATACTAAGATTGTAAAAACAACAATTCCAGGTGTAAAACAATTACGTGATACTTTAAAAAAGAAATCAGAAACTTTTAAAAACGTTGTTAAGATAGGTCGTACCCATTTAATGGATGCAACACCTTTAACTTTAGGTCAAGAATTTTCTGGTTATGTCTCTCAATTAGACCATGGATTAAAAGCTTTAGAAAACACTTTGCCTCATTTAAGCGAAATAGCTTTAGGTGGTACTGCTGTTGGAACAGGTTTAAATACACCTAAAGGGTATTCTAAACGTGTAGCAGAATATATAGCAGAATTTACTGGACAACCATTTATAACTGCTCCTAATAAGTTTGAAGCATTAGCAGCACATGATGCAATTGTAGAAAGTCATGGTGCTTTAAAGCAATTAGCTGTATCATTAAACAAAATTGCTAATGATATACGTATGATGGCTTCAGGACCAAGATCTGGAATAGGCGAAATTATTATTCCAGCAAATGAACCAGGAAGTTCTATCATGCCAGGAAAAGTAAATCCAACACAATGCGAAGCGTTAACAATGGTTTGTGCACAAGTAATGGGTAACGATGTTGCTATTACTGTTGGTGGTACACAAGGACATTACGAATTGAATGTATTTAAACCAATGATGGCTGCAAATATTTTACAATCTGCGCAATTAATTGGTGATGCTTGTGTTAGTTTTGATGTAAACTGTGCTGCAGGAATAGAACCTAACCATGAAGTTATTAAAGAATTACTTAATAACTCATTAATGTTAGTAACTGCTTTAAATACTAAAATTGGATATTATAAAGCTGCTGAAATTGCTAATACAGCGCATAAAAACGGAACAACTTTAAAAGTAGAAGCTGTTAACTTAGGCTATGTAACTGCTGAAGATTATGACGAGTGGGTTAAACCAGAAGACATGGTTGGTGCTTTAAAATAGTACATTATAATATATCTTAAATTAAAAAACCGATAAGCTTACTTATCGGTTTTTTGTTAGTTAGTTATTAATTATAAATAGGGATGGTTTTAAATAACCATTACAAGTTTATAACTAATTAAATTTCTATTCATTAACATATGTTAATAAATACTATAGTTTTGCTCTAATCCTACTTAATTGCACTGGAGTGATACTTAAAAATTTTGCAATTTGATATTGCGGTATCAAATTATCAATATTTGGTATAACTTTTCTTAATTTTAAATAACGCTGCTTCGCATTCATTGTTAGTAGCTCAATATGTTTAGCATCATGCTGACACAATAATTGTTCTAAAAACTTAGCATGAAAACCAAGTACCTCTGCATTAGTTTCACAAAGTGCTTTATACTTAAAGTAGTCAACCTCGTAAATTTCGCAGTCGGTTAAAGACTCGTAAATACACTCAGAAGGCGTTTGATTAATTAACGCACGAAATGACGCTAAAATAATTCTGGGTACAAAAATTGATTTTGTTACCTCTTTCCCATTTTCTAATCTAACATAGGAGCGCATAACCCCTTTATTTATCATATATATTTTATTAGGAACGTCTCCTATATTTACTAAAACAGTTCCCGATTTAACTTGCTTAATATGAGCAATTTCATAAACCAAATTAAAAGACGCTTCGGATATTGGATAAAATGATGTTATATAAGATTTAATTTCATTGTAATACATTGGCTTTTCAGCTACCATAATAATTATTTACACACAGGTTAAATGTATCATTTTAAATGATGAAGCCTATAAATTTTCGATGTAGCGCATTAATATTAATATAATAAGTAATGCAAAAAGAATTATTCAGTACTATGCATTTTATCTATATTTGAACTTAAATTATTGCCCAATTATGACCATACTTATTACAAATATCAAGGAATTACTTCAAGTAAGAGATGAAACTATTTTAAAAGTTTCTGGTTTACAAATGAAGGAATTACCAACTATAAAAAACGCCTACCTATTAATTGATAATGACACAATCGTAGATTATGGAGAGATGTCTGACGTTAAAGGTATAAATGCGGACCAAATTATTGATGCGTCAGGTAAATTGGTCTTACCTACTTGGTGTGACTCGCATACACATATTGTGTACGCTGGCGACAGATCTCAAGAGTTTGTAGATCGTATTAATGGTTTAAGTTATGAAGATATAGCTAATCGTGGAGGTGGTATTTTAAATAGCGCAAAAACACTGCAGGACACTAGTGAAGATGACCTGTATAACCAATCTGTTACACGACTTAAAGCTGTTATGAGTTTGGGTACAGGTGCAATCGAAATAAAATCTGGTTATGGTTTAACTCCTGAAGCAGAAATTAAAATGCTACGTGTTATAAAACGACTTAAAAAAGATTTTCCAATAAAAGTTAAAGCCACCTTTTTAGGTGCTCATGCATTACCATTAGCGTTTAAAGATAATAAACAAGGTTATTTAGATCAGATAATTAATGACATGTTACCTCAAATTGCTAAAGAAAATTTAGCGCAATATATTGATGTATTCTGTGAAAAGGGATATTTTGATTTAGACGATACAGCACAAATACTTAAGGCTGGACAAGACTATAATTTAATTCCTAAAATACACGTTAATCAATTTAATGCTTTTGGAGGTATTGCTTTAGCTGTAAAACACAATGCTATAAGTGTTGATCATTTAGAAGAATTAAATAACGAAGACATTAATGCTTTAAAAGACAGTAATACAATGCCAGTTGCGTTACCTTCTTGCTCTTACTTTTTAAGTATACCCTACACACCAGGAAGACAATTAATTGATGCTGGACTACCTTTAGCTTTAGCTACGGATTATAATCCTGGCTCAACACCTTCTGGAAATATGAATTTTGTTGTAAGTACTGCATGTATAAAAATGAGGTTAACGCCTGAAGAAGCCATTAATGCTGCAACACTAAATGGTGCTTATGCAATGGGAATATCAAAACAATATGGTAGTATTACCAAAGGAAAAAAAGCTAATATAATAATTACTAAACCTATATCAAGCTATAATTATTTACCCTATGCTTTTGGTGATAACCATATAGAAATAGTAATAATTAATGGTGAAATAATCTAGTAAACCATAAGTACCTTATGTTTTAAATATAAAAAAACCTGAACGCATTAGCCTTCAGGTTTTTTGTTATGGAATAAACAATTAATATTAGTTCAAGCTATTATCTAAGTGTAAACTCAGAGCTTGAAACCAATTCGTTTGAGTTAAAAACGTTTACTTGGTAACGTCCTTTTTCAAAATCATCATCTGTACTATTTACTATAAATTCACAGATATCTAGATTTCCATTTTCGTAATTAAACTTACTTATAATACTATAATTAAGTGTTTGTTCACCAAACTTAATTTGTTGATTTACACCTAATATATTGTTTTTAGGATCTATAACTTGTACATACAATTCTTTATCTCCTGACTGTACTAATTTATTTTTAGCAACTGTGTAGCATACTCTAATTTTATCACTTCTTCCTGCTCTTTCTGTTGGAATAAGTTTACCATTATTACGTTCAATAACTCCAAAACCCTTTAAGTTTGCTGTTGTTAAAACTGCAGCATTTTCTACTACTTCAGCAAGCGCTGTATTTTGTACAACTAGAGAATCATTAAACATTCTACTTTCTTCATATCTAATATTAGTACTATCTAAAGTAGTCGCTAAATGCATATTTTCTACTTTTAATCTATCGTTTTCAGATAATAAAACATCCATTTCATCCTGTAATGCTAAATACTTCTTTTTGTATTTCCATAAACTACTAACGTTGTTTTCCGATACTTTTAACGAGTCTATTAAACTTTGAATACGCTCTCTAGCTTCTACTAAATTTTGGTTAGTCACTTGACTTTCGCTTAAAGCGACATCATATTTAGCAACCATTGTATTTAAGTCGTTTAAAACGTCATTTTTTTCTTGTGTTAATTGCTGCTCAGTTTGTTGTTTGTCTTTATACAAAGTCGATGTATAAATTCCGGTTCCGATAAATAAAGCTAAGGCTATACCTAATGCAACCTTCAAACCTGTACTTGCTGTTTTATTTGCCATAATTATTTGTTTTTAAATGGTAATCGTTAATTTTCTAGTTATTTTTTAATAATAAAAACGTAATTTTAATTTTTCAAAACTACATAAAAAGTAAATGGATAAATTAGTTTTATTTGATAACTCAATTATAAATAATCTACTAAATACTCGTCTTGGCGAAACTAAATTTGGAGAACATACTAACACGTTAACCAGCGTTTCAAATATATACGATTCTCTTAAACCTTTGGACGTCAAGTACGTTATTTTTGGTATACCAGAAGCTATTGGTGTGTTTGCAAATCTAGGAAAATCAGGCACTTCAACCGCTTGGGATGCTACAATTAAAGTTTTGTTAAATATCCAAAGCAATGCTTTTACTAATGCCAAAAATGTTTTGGTCCTTGGCCATTTAGATTTTACAGAAGAGCAAAAACAGCTTTCTAAATTAAATCAAGATGATCCTAAGCATATCGCTAAAGCCAGAAAATTAGTGGCTCAAATGGATACACACGTTGTAGATTTAGTGTCCAATATTGTAAAAGCAGGTAAAATACCCATCGCAATTGGTGGTGGACACAATAATGCTTATGGAATGATAAAAGGTACAAGTCTAGCTTTAAAACAACCCATAAATAGTATTAATTTTGATGCACATACAGATTTTAGAGCATTAGAAGGTAGACATAGTGGTAATGGTTTTAGTTACGCTTACGCTGAAGGTTTTTTAAAACGCTATTTTGCATTTGGGTTACACGAAAATTACACATCATCACAAGTATTTACTCAATTTAAAGATAATAAACATTTAGATTTTAATACTTATGAAGCACTAGCTGTCAGACAAAATTCAAAATTTAAAAAAGAATTACGACGTGCCAAAAAACATGTAAATACAACCCATTTTGGAATTGAAATAGATTGCGATGCTATTATAAACACTCCTAGTAGTGCGCAAACATCTAGTGGCTTTTCAGCAGAAAAAACAAGACAATTTTTACATTATTTTGCTGCACTTGACAATGTTAAATATTTACATATCTGTGAAGCTGTAGCTAAAAATAAAAAGGCCTCACAAGTTGGTAAACTAATTAGCTATTTAATTACAGATTTTATACGCTCAAACTCTAATAAAAATGACTAAACTACAAATAGAATACATTAGACTAACATTAGCTTTACTAGTATTTGTTTTTATAATTACACTTCTTTTTTTACATATTAATCAAGTTGATTTAAATTGGTTTACAACATTATCAAGTGTTATGATCATGCCTGCTTTAGGTTTAAGTATTGCAATTCCTATTTGGATGATTGTTGATTTATTTAGAAAAAAAGTAGCAGACAAGTCTATATTTAACCTAACCTTTTTTATATCTGTAATTTCAATTTTATTGTTATTATTTACAATTTATATTTTAAAGTAAAAATGAAACCTACTATTAACATTATCCCTTTTGATAAAAAATACGCCAAGGATTTTTACGTACTCAACAGAGAATGGTTAGAACACTATTTTTATGTTGAACCTTATGACGAAGAGGTTTTAAGCAAACCTGACCAATACATCATGGACAAAGGTGGTTATATATTTTTTGCCAAATTTGAAGATCAAATTGTTGGTACTTATGCCTTCATGCCCTTAAAAAATGAAGCTGGTTATGAATTAACAAAAATGGCTGTATCACCTAGTTTAAGAGGTCATAAAATTGGTCAACAACTACTAGAGCATTGTATTAATTTTGCTAAAGCCAAAAACTTTGAAAGACTACTACTCTACTCTAATCGTAAATTAGAAAATGCCATTTATTTATATCATAAGTTTGGTTTTAAAGAAGTCGTGTTAGAAAAAAACACACCATATAAACGTGCTGATATAAAAATGGAATTTGACTTAAAAAAATAAAAAAAGCACTAAAAAATTTAGTGCTTTTAATTTATAACATATTAAGTAACCGTTTACTTTTTAACAAACTTTAAAGTATTACCATCTTCTAATTTAAATAGGTATAAGTCACTAGATAAATTCTGAATATCTATACTTTCATTTTTTTCAACTTTACCTTTTAACACTTGTTGTCCTAAACTATTATAAACAGTATAGTTTAAAGCTTTTTCCATGTTAGACACTTTAATAAATTTGCTAGAAGGATTAGGATATAATTGTAACGATTTGCTTAAAACAAACCCATCTACAGATAAAGTCGGTAAGTTGTATTTAGAAATTTTATTTGCATCAAATTCAGCTATATAAACTTCGCTAGTATTAGCTGCTAAACCAATAGGAGTTTGTACTCCAGACACTAAATCTTCCTTAGTTGGTACTGCTGCTAAAATATCAACTTTTGAAACTTTATTTGCTGCATACTCTGCTACATATAACGTGTTTCCACTTATAGTTAAATCTATAGGAGAATTAAAGCCAGTAATAAAATCTGTACCTGTTGTTGCACCTGAAGCTACATCAAGTGTGGACACTTTATTACCGGAAAACTCAGCGATGTACAGTATATCATTTTTAAAAAAGATTCCGTAAGGTGCATTAAATGCGTTAGCAACTAAAACAGCAGTTGGCACTGCATCTGTTAGGTTTATTTTAAAGATTGAATTGCTACCTGTTTCTGCATAATAAAGTTCGTCTCCTTTAATAGCTAATCCTGTTGGATTATTTAAACCAGAAATTACTGTTGACATAGTTGCTGTTGGTGCAGAAATATCAATTCTAGATATTTTATTACCAAAATGTTCTGCCACATAAATAAAGTTACCTGTTGCAACAATACCCATTGGTCTATTTAATCCCGTAATAACATTTGATTTAGTCGTTGGTAATGGAGCAGTAATATCCAATTTAGAGACAATACCACTATTAAACTCTGATATGTACAAGTCGTTACCAGACAATGATAATCTATAAGGGTTAGTTGTACCAGTTGTCACAACAGTTGTTTGAGCATTGATTGTAAAGATACCAAACACTAAAAATAATAAATTGTAAATTTGTTTCATAAGCGAATTTTTAAGCCTTAAAAATTAATTTTCGGCAAAATTTAGGAAAGGGGTTTTTAATTAGATTTTAATAAAAATTGAAATAATAGCTACATTATTGCAGTTGCAAAAATATATTTAAAAAGGTTAAAAAAAGTTCCATTTGTACCAATTTAATTACCATTGGTCGTTTTTTTCTTACAATAAAAAACCTGTTTACAATAGCAATATTATAAACAGGCTTAATATAATTAATTAGTTTTTTACTTATTTTCCAACGAGTCTATTTTGCGTTTTAATTTAGCAATATCGTCTGCTTCTCTTTGCTTGACTATAGAGTCATATTTACGCTGTAAAGTCTTTAGAGATTCTTTTTCTTTTATGGTGTTACCTTTTAAATCTGTAGTATCAATAGCTATAAATTGATCGTTTAAATCTTTCATTATAGCTTCTACTGCTTTTTCATCGTCCATATAATAATCATCAATACCTTCACTTGCTCGCCAAGCTTCATTTAATTGATCGTAAACAGATTTTTCCCACTGGCTAGGGTGTTTGGCATCTATCCAAACAACATCTCTATATTCGCTATCAATTAAAGCTAAATCTGGTGTTGCAGAACCATCAAATTGTGCTCCTTCTGCTTTTATTGAAGATATAGTCCCTAAAAAAAACATACGTTTACGACCTGCTATATTTTTAATGTATGGTCTAAACTCGACAGGCTTATTTACAGACCAATCATATTCTTTTCTAGATTCAATAACCTTTAAAGGCATTGCCGAAACACCAGCATAACCTTGTTTTTTTGAGGCATGATCATAATAATATAGTTTGTTTGTTCCATCAGCTGGCACAAACACGCTAAACGTTAAACTTGTACGCTCATCGCCAACAGGCTCCAGACCAAACCAATGATACAAACCACTATAAGCATCAGATTTTGAGTCTGAAAAATCAAAATCCGTCACAAATGGTTGTTGGTTTTGATCATCCGGAAGATTAGGTATCTTAACAGCTGTTTCCATGTTCCAAGGTAATGGATCACTAAATCCACCTAAAAACTTAAGCGATTCGGCTTGTAAACGTGATACTTTTTCTGATAATGTGTTTTGACGTGTTAAATAAGGATGATTTTTCATATCTTCTGGTGCTATAAAGGTTCCTTTACCTATCGTAACACGCTCAATATAATCGCTAAAATCATGTGCACCACTATCTATTACCATTACACCTCCAAAGGTTGGATAAGGGAAGAAAAAACCTTTCCATTTAATTAAACTTACCACTTCCACCCATTGACCGTTGTCATTTTTCATATAAAACGTGTCACTTGGTTCGTAATTAAATAGCATCCAAGGATTAAAACGTTGTACTACTGCATTGTATGTGTTTCTGCTAAATTTTAAAGATTCACCAATAGAAAATGTGGTTGAAATTCGGTTTTCGTTAGAGAAACGAGGAAAAGGTGTCGTACTTGAGACTGAAAACACTTCTTCTGTATTATCACTAATCCCTTGCCACACATATTTTTCAGTAGGTTGAATCGCCATAGTCCATTTGTTCTCGTCATCCACTCTTACTAAATGTGGTAATGAGACATCTTTGGTTTCTCCGACGCTTTCATTAGCCATAGAAAAAATGTTTCGTAAAGGCTGAATGCGTTCGTTTTGGGTTAAAGGTAGTTCGTTAATTTCAACTTTATTTAAATTATTAAATACGTTATACGTTTTCATATAATCGTACAATTGATAGTGCCAACCTGCTGTGTAAAGCACTCCAAAAAAGACCAATAATCCTGCCAGGATACCTAGACGTTTACCTATAGATGCCGAGTTTCGGAAGCTACGAAGTCCAAAAAATAATAGTATTGCACTTAATAAAATGACAAAAATATATTTACGGATAAATAACAATACAGGCTGATAATCGTCTCTTAAAAAAAACAATAATGCAATTACAATTATTGCTACAATAATTACAACTGCTTTTTGCTTTCCGCCTTGATTCCAATACTTTTTAATCATATATCTATAATTTAGGTGATTAGCTTTTGCTAAAAACCGAATTGTGTTTTATTTTTATTTAATTCCTAAAAATTACATTAGTCCTTTATCCTTAAGACGTTCTCTAGCGCTTTTTTCTGGTGCTTTAGGTGTTTCTTTTATTTCTTTTTTAGCTGCTTCTACAACTTTAGCATCCTTATTTTTAAAGTCTTCTAAAAACTCTTTTCCTTTGTTTAGTCCGTCTTTAACAACATCCTCAAGACTGTCTGATTGCTGCTCAATCACCTCACCAGACTTAAGTACAAAGTTTGCTACGTAAGTCCCTATTAAAGTCCCGAAAATAGCAGAAGCAAATGCTGAAATACCATAATAAGTACTAAAAATAGCTATTGGAGTTAAAAACTGAATGATTAGCGCTGCAATTAAAAATGTAAATGCAACAAACAATACTCTAGGCAAAATAGCTTGCTTATAAATAAATCCTTTTGGATTTCCTGGTTTCATCTGCAGTTCTTTACTATTAAATACTTTGTTAAAAAAGCGATACACTGCATTACTTTTAGACTCTGTCCAATAAATAAAAATCCCAAAAAGAATTGCTCCAAAAAATATTATAATTTCTAAACCCATGGTTTTAATTGTGTTTTGATTAATAAAAAGGTGTTTGATTGCAACCTTTACTAAATTAGTCTATAATTTTTAAATATTGTTACTTATAGTTTCTATAACCCAATCTTTAAATGATTCATCCCATGAGTTATATTGTCTATAAAACTCTTCTTTATCATACCAATACAAGAATAAAACATCTTTTGGAGACACATTAATTAATAATTTCCATATTAAATCTTGATGCTTTGCTATTAATGAAGAGTGTGGTAAATGCAATGCATTAAACAAATTAGAATCTACTATATCTGCTATTTTGTATTGGTTACTAACTTCAAGTTTATCCAAATACAACTCCACACCCATGATGCGTTTTCTAGTATCAATATCTAATTTATTTAGGTAACTTTTAAACAATACTGCATCATTTAAAATATCACGTAATGGATGTTGCGTATCTTTTAAAGCCATAGCAAATTCCATTTTTTTAATACGTTGGTATCTGTCTGTGTTTAAAGCTTCTTCCAAATCGTGTTCAATAATAACATGATTACGCAATTTGTCCATTAATTCTGGCTGCTCAATATGAAAAATAGTAATGTCGTGAACCGTGTCTTTAATAGCTTCTTTGTACCATTTAAGATTTTCAAAAACAATAATTGGCGAAATAAAATCACGCAAAACATAAACACCTCCAAACGACTTTGTGTAAAATGAATCTGTTTGATATTGCAAACTATGTAAGCTTAAATCGCGTCCACGTAAATCGCCATATGTTTGGGCTGATTCTAAAAGTTTTGCATGTAAATCTTCATCAATAAAATTATTACCTTGTTTAAAAGTATCAATTAATTGCTGTTGCTGCTTTTGTATTTGATCTAAGTTATTTATTAAATGAAATTTGATATAAACCTTATCGTATTTAAGCACATCTAGTGGTTCATAAAAAGCATCAATATCTTGGTCAAAATCTATACATATAGCAGAATCCCTTGTAATGTCATTGATTTTTTGACCATGAACTTGAAACACCTGCTTCATCATCTCTCTATCAAAACTATGAAAAGGCGAATAGACAGGTTTTCCTTTTTGCAAAGGTGAAATAATAATGGCATGTGGATTAGCTTCGCCATTATTAAGATACATAGTTGTTCCTTTTTCTTCTGCAATCTCTGGACTATAACCAATACCATCAATTGAAAAATGGGTCAGTTTTGTTGGTGTAAACCCTAATTTTTGAAGGCATAGATTATAACGGTCTACCAACTTACCACTAATTGGAATAAGCTCACTTCTGTAAAGGTTTGCTAATTTTAGTTTTTGCATTATACCTAATTCTTTTCTTTCTTAAATTTTTTAATCATTTTAATATTACCTTCAATAGGAGATATAATCACTTCTTTATCATCTTTAAGTACATAAAATACATACAAACTGTTTTTACCTAGCATTTTAATATCTTGAGTTAATCCGTCTTCAAAGATTAATTTATGAGTTATTTTATAATCGTTAGTTTCTACTCGTTTGTTAGTTTTATATCCACTTCCTATGCCTAAACCTATAAAAACAGAGAATACGTAAAAAGCTATCATTGTAATAACAGCGTCTTTAGCTTTGATTTTGGTTTGTGCTTTTTCTAATTTTAATTTATTTTTCCCTGATTGATACTTTGGTTTTTTACTTAACCATTTATAATATTTAGGTGTGATTTTAACCATAAAATAAGCCATAATCATGCTAAATATGACTGCTAAACCTAAGATTAAATTTCCTGTCATTACTGCTATTGGGCTAATTAATACATCTAAAACAGAGGAATATTCTAAAATGTTAATTCCTAAAAACTTATAGTAAATAGACTCGTATACAACACCTAAAATTAGTAAAAATAAATAACCGATAGACAAATAGTCTTGTAATCCAATTTGCGATAATTTACCATCATTTGTTTTATTGCTCATATACTTTATACTAACTGTTGTTAAATATCTTATTTATCTGTGCATACTGCAACAAACAAATGGTTTTTATATCTTTAATTTCGCCAGTAGTTATCATATTAACTGCAAATTCAAAAGGCATTTCTAACACTTCAATATCCTCATGCTCACTATCCAAACCTCCTCCTTCATTAACCTTCATGTCTTCTGAGTATTCTGCAATAAAATAATGTAAAATCTCAGTTAAAGCACCAGGTGAAGAATATGCTTTAAACAATTTTGTTACCGAATTTACTCTGTAACCAGTTTCTTCTTCAATCTCTCTGATAATACAAGCTTCTGGTTGGTCGTTATCCAACATACCTGCACAAGTCTCTAAAACAAATCCAGAATCATTTCCGTTTAAAAACGTTGACACTCTAAATTGTTTTGTCAGAATGACCGTTTTTTTAACCTTGTTGTATAATAAAACTGTTGCTCCATCACCTCTATCATAAGATTCGCGCTTTTGATTTACCCAAGATTCATTTTTCATTTTATATGAAAACGATACCTCGTTTAACGTTGCCCAACCTTTATATAAGGTATTTATTACTACATTTTTTATTTTATTGCCCATTACTAAATAAGTCTCGTGCTTTAGTTTCTATATTTAACTGGTTGATTCTAGCATCTACTTTACGTTTAAAGTCGGTATCTGCAATTGTTGCTACATTATCTAAATATCTAACAACTTCTTGTCTTCTAATTTCTGAAAAGTTTAGACCTTTCATGTTAGATTTCATTAATTCTTGTAACATATTAAATTTAGTATCATAATCTTTTTTGAAATACGTTTCTGGATTTTCAAACCAGCTTTGTTCCAAATCAAAATCTGTTAAACGTAGTGATACTGCACTTTGGATATTACGTACATCTCTGGAAGAGAAAAATGGAAATATCTTCTGAATCTCTTTATATAAAGTCGCATAAAATTGGTGCGAGTTTGTTTTATGTTGTGTTTCTGCTTTATCGTAAGCTTCTAAAACACGTAATTCCGTTGGTTTATCTGACACGTTTAAGATTTCTCCCATATTTGTTGCTAGTCCTTGATCCTGTAAATATTTATAATCTACAGGTCCTTGCATGTTAACAAACTCTGGCATAGTCTTATCCAGTTTACTCCACCATAAATGATCTTGATCTAAAAAATCATGTTCACTACGTGCTCCATCAATTTTAAAACGACCTTGGACACGTGATATAACTGCTTTATCTAACATTTCTGGAAGGTTGGTAAACAACCCAATCGAGCTGTTACCATAATTAACTGCGTAAGCACCTTCTGTATATCTTAAAAAGACACCAATGACCTCTTTTACACCTGCAGACACACCTTGTGCTGTACGTTCTTGCAGGTTATTTTCAGCATCATCAATTGGTGCAAATATTAATTTTGAAGGATCTTGCATTGGTTTCATCCAATCCACCATCTTCTCAGCAGATCCACCTTGAAATGTACTAATTAAGGTATCTGGCATTGGGTGGAATAAAAACGGAATGTCTAAATGGTCACAATGTTCTTTTAATCTAGTTGCAATTGCAGCAATTAACATACTTTTTCCTGTTCCAGGAATACCATAACCCATAAAAACTGGCATAAAACCACCAAGCTCTTGAAAGGGGTTTTTCTTTGCTTCAAAATCGTAACTCAACATACGTTCCGTCAAACGTCTTGCAAAGTGTTTTGCATCTCTGTTACCTACAATTTGCTCGAATTGAATTTTATTAAACTCAACACTTTTTGCGGTACCTTGAAAGGTGTTTTCCCATCCTGAAATAGCAAAATCACTGTTTTCTAATTTATAGGTTCTGTCAACGATAGTCTCAGTATATTCTAAGTTGCTTCTGCGTAAACTGATTTCGGTTAACAAAGCTTCAAAATATACCACAGTAAAATCTGCAACGTCTTTGTCTGATTTTACAATATCTGGATGTGCTAAATATTTATCATAATAAAATAACGCACAAGAGACACCTTTTAATGGTGATAGTAATGAGACTTCTGGAATACCAGCAAATTTTTGCTTCATAACACTTAAATCGTCAGAAGCATGAGGTTTTAACAAGTGTAAAATTTTATAAGCAGTCGCAAATAACATAAACGCACTTGCTGTTTGCATCTTACTTTCATACTCACGTCTACCATCATTATCTAAAGCCGATTTACGCTCGTTTAGACTAGATAAACCTGACGCATCATAATAACTGTCTTTTATCCAAATCCCTAAAGTTAATCCTTCTTGTACTGCGTATAATGTTTGATTTAAAAGAATTGGTATGGCTACCGAATCTGGTAATAATCGTTTTTTTAAAGCTAAAATGGTTTTTGAAACCGAAGTGATTGATGCAGACGATCCATTATTTGCTTTAGACAGGTATAATAATATTGACTCATCTTTAGCGTCTTTATCTTTATTTTTTGCTCGAGATCCTTGTTCCCAACTGATACTTTTTAAGTATGATGAAGCTTCGTCACGTAAAACGTCTAATTCTGATTTTTTTATAGGGAAGGTTGAGTTGTGTTCCATGTAATTTTAGTTTTCGGTTTGTCGTCGCAGTATACAGTGATTACTCAAAATGCTTACGCTTCTTAAACTTTAAATATTTATTTTTTTAAAATCGCAACACTACAAAACTGAGACTGCGATTGTAAACTGTTTTTAATTTTTATCAATTTTTAAATCTGATACCTGAAAAGGTGGTTTTGCCAACTTATTCATAATCTTTGGATTTTTATTGTATAGTAATTGGATGATACGATGTGGTGCAAATACGTAACCTTCTTTTATTGGTGTACTCCAATTTTGAAGTGTTTGTTTGCTAAAATATCCACCTTCTTTAAATTGGCCTCCTGTAAATACTTCGTGTACTTTAAAAGATAAAGCATAAGCTTCTAAAGGAATTTCTTTTTTACCTATTGCTTCTAGAATGGTGTGCGTTAAATCGTTATCGTCTTTTGCAAACACGTTATGAAAAGCACCTATATCCAAACGTTTTATGTGTTTTGGAAATACATTTTTTAATCGTCTATCAATACCATAAGCCATAGTATCCATATTCATTTTACGATCTGCCACTGTTTTTAAAGTGTCATATATGTCTTCTTTTTCTTTTATTGGATCTTTACCATCATAATCAAAATACATATAGCAAATAAAGGGACGGTTTAAGGAGACATCGTAAAAACTCCAACTGGTCATGTAAGTTGCCTGACTACCTTCTGGTGCTTTTATAATTTTACCTTGTACAAAACGGTTAAATATATATTGCTGCTCTACTGATGTGTAATATACTATTGATGCTGCTTGAAATAATTTATCACGTCTAACAGGTTGTTTTTTGCGTAATAATTGGTCCAGAAATTCGTCTTGAAGTTCTGACACATCTTTTAATTTGTTTAAATAGTTGTCGCGTAAAGACAGGTCGTTATATAGGTATCTAAACTCTAAATAATTAGGAAAACCAGAATCTGTAACGTCTACCTTCATGTTGTCTTCCTCATCGTACATGTATTTGACACGCATGGCTTCTATGGAGTATAGTAGTAAGTCGCAGTATTGTTTAAAGAAAACAATTTCTTGTGGAGTACATAAGCCATTTTGTTGTACGCCAACAATTAATTCTTTTAAGGCAAAATCTACCTTTTTGTGATAAAACACATATTGATCTTTACTATCTAATATAGATGAATCTAATGGTGTGACAATGTGGTTTATACTCATTTTAAATGTTCAATATTCAGTTGTTATAGTCCGTTTTAAGTCTGTTATAACTTGATTGTTTTAGTTGTGATTAACCTTTTTTTGGTCATATATTTAATGAAAGCCCAAACTAGAAAACCTGGAAAAAAGATAATATTAGACCAACCTATTATTTGACCTATAAATGTATTACTGATTTTTAGGATGTAAATACCATTTAAAACAAAACCTATCATGATTATAATTGCAATTACTAGTCTTAATTGTTTTGACATTTTACTATTGACTTTTATTTTTGATTTGCGCTTTAAGGTTTGAGTAAGCGCGTTAAGGATTGAAGTGGCATCCTTTTGCTTTTTTGCAAAAGATATAACGTAAAGCCTGACCTACTTTAGCCCTTAAAAGCTAAAGTAGGTAACGCTAAACTAATTTTAAGACAATAAATCGTCGTTTGATGCTTCTGGTTTTGGTGCTCCTGCTGGTGCATCGTCTCCTGAAGGTGTTGTATTATCTGAGTTGTAATACTCTTCAAAAATCTCTTTCATGTCAATTCCGTAACGGTCTGCAAAATTCTTTTGGATATCCACATCTTTTGCTCTAATCTCATGCAACGCCTCGGCATAACTGCGATAAACACCTTGCATAACTTTTTCGTGCACTGGAATGTTGTCCATCATCTCTTGACGTGCTCTTGCACTTGCGGTATGCATTGATGCTAAAGTCTCTCCAATATGCTCGTCTGTTTTAACTCCTAAATGCTCTAAAATAGCAGCAAACTCTTGATCTGTACGTGCTTTTAAAGCTACTACATAACCGTCGTAATATTTAAGACGCTCTTCTGTATCTGACTTTAATTTAGCACGATGTGTTTGCAAATTACTACGTAATGAAGTCAATACTTTGATTGTTAAATTATGCTTGTGTACAAAACTATCTTTAGAGGCAGCAAGGGTTGTATAGGCGTTTTTAAGTCCTTCTAACTCTTCTACTTCTTGCTCTAGTTTAGTTACTTTTGATAACGCTTCAGAGTATTCTGTAGATTGTTTATCTGCAACTTCTTCTAGTGCTTGACGTGCTTGTTTAAGTAATGCGTATTGCGTTTCTAGTTTAGCTTCAGTTTCGGCTTTTTTCTCTAATGCTTTGGTATGGTTTTTAGACGCTTCTACGATTGCATCTTGTAACTTATCTTCTACTTCTTTGATTTCTACCTCACGATTTTTAAGACGTGTTACTGCTGCTTGAGACTTGTATGATAACTCACTTAATAGTGTTTGTATGTCTGCACTTTCGATACGTTCTTGAAACATTGCTTTTGCTTTGTTGTCTGCTCCTGCACGTACTTTTTCGGCTGCTTCTAAAGCTTTTTCAGCAGCTTTAATTTTGCTTTTACGTCCCCAAAGGTTATTCCACCATGTGTCAGGTTTGTTTTGTGCGTCTTCTAACTCGATTTTAGAACGTTCTAATGCTTTTTGAGCATCGTCGATTACTTTTTGTTCTTTGTCATTTAATGATGAAAAACGCTCAAATAAAATACCAACCTCGTCTTGGTAATCTGTTAAATCTTTAATAGCATCTAAAAGTGTGGTACGATCTTTTTCTGCCATACCGACAACGTCGTCCAACGTTGCGTTTAAGATTTTTTGACGACTTTCTGGATCGTCTTCTTGTGCTAATTTGGATTTCATGGTATCAATTGCTTTTCCCCAATTGACATCTACTTTCTCTGTTTTTTCGTTAGCGTTTGTTTCTAATAAATCAAAATCATCAGACATATATATTCTTGTTTTTAAGGTTGGACAAATTTTGTGTAAGCAATTTCGTTAAAAAATATTAGTTGTGGAAATATTTGTTGCTCATATTATAAGTATTAATTGTTATAAAAATGTTACAAATAATTTTGACCAATAAAAAAGTAAGTATCTTTATAATAAAATTTTTAAAATGAAAAAATTAGCACTACCTATACTAACAATAGCCTTACTATTAACAAGTTGTAAAGGTGAACCTAAAACGGAAATTGTAAAAACTGATGTTGACACTACAGAAACTGTTAGTAAAACTTTAGAAATTACACCTATTAGTCACGCAACAATGGTATTAAATTATGGTAACGAGACCATATATGTAGATCCTACAGGAGGAAAAAAAGCGTTTGAAGGTCAAAAAGACCCAACTATTATTTTAATAACAGATATACATGGTGATCATTTAAGTATTGACACTTTAAAAGAGTTGCAACTAAACAATGCTTTGTTAGTTGTGCCTCAAGCAGTAGCAGATACATTTGAAGCAGATTTTAAGCCTATGATGCGAATTATAGCTAATGGACAAACTGCTGTGGTAAAAGACATACCGTTAGAAGCAATTGCAATGTATAATTTACCGGAAGACGAGACCTCTAGACATCCTAAAGGACGCGGAAATGGTTATATTTTAACTTTTGGTAGAGAACGTGTTTACATCTCTGGAGATACTGAGGATATTACTGAAATGAGAGCTTTACAAAATATTGATAAAGCATTTGTATGTATGAATTTACCTTACACTATGACTGTAGATAGTGCTGCTAGTGCTGTTTTAGATTTTAAACCTAAACAAGTGTATCCTTTTCACTACAGAGGAAAAGATGGTTTGAGTGATGTTGCTAAATTTAAAACGTTAGTTAATGAAGGTAATCCTGATATTGAGGTTGTACAACTACAATGGTATCCTGAAAAATAATTATTATATTTGGAACTAATATATCCCCAAGTTAACATTTTATGACGTCTAAATTTTTATTTATTTTACAAAGTATAGCAGAAGCATCCGCAAAACTGCCTAATGAAAAACTAATTACAATTCTTGCTATTGCTTTAATTACAATGACTAGTTTAGTTGCTCTAAATATTTATAAAATATACCAACTAAAAAAGGAGATTAAAAGACTTAAAACTAAATAATCATGATTCTTGCTGTTCAAATAATATTTTGTATTCTAATATATACGTTAGTATTTTTCTTGCCTATTTATAGATCTTTTATTTTAAAAAGAAAATGGAATAAAGCATTACGTCAATTTGACTTTAAAAACAGCGAAATTGAAAGTATCGATTTATTCAATTACAAAACTAATAATAATCATATTTATTAAAGTGAATACCCACTTAATACTAAATTAAAAAAAATATAAACATGGATTTGTGGATGATACTTACTTTTTGGATGCTTTGTTTTGCATTTGTTTTGATTAATGTTTTATTAATGAAAAAACAAATAAAAATAGATAGAAAAGAAATTGCGCTTGATCTGGAGAATAAAAAAATAGAAACGTTATTAAAATCGCAAAAAGATAGTAATAACTATACAGATTTTACTGATGGTCATTTATATCAATAAAAAGAAAACATAAAAAAAGCAGACTAATTAGTCTGCTTTTTTTATGTTTAAAAATTAGTAAACTTATCTTACCAATTTTTTATACTTGATACGTTTTGGCATTAAATCTCCACCTAAACGTTTTTTCTTATTCTCTTCATACTCACTAAATCCACCTTCAAAGAAATAGACTTGAGAGTCGCCTTCAAACGCTAAAATATGCGTACAAATACGGTCTAAAAACCATCTGTCGTGAGAGATTACTACTGCACAACCAGCAAAGTTTTCTAGTCCTTCTTCTAATGCACGTAATGTATTAACATCTAAATCATTGGTAGGCTCATCTAAAAGTAATACGTTACCTTCTTCTTTAAGTGTCATTGCTAAGTGTAAACGGTTACGCTCTCCACCAGACAATAGTTTTACCTTTTTATTTTGCTCTCCTCCTGAGAAGTTAAAGCGACTTAAATAAGCTCTAGAGTTTACTTCCTTTCCTCCCATCATAATCAACTCTTGCTCATCACTAAAGTTTTGCCAAATGGTTTTTTCTGGATCAATATTAGAGTGTTTTTGATCTACGTAAGCAATTTGAGCAGTTTCTCCTACTTTAAACTCACCTTTATCAGGCGCTTCTTCACCCATTATCATTCTAAAAATTGTAGTTTTACCTGCTCCGTTTGGACCAATAACACCAACAATTCCTGCTTGAGGTAAATTAAAATTTAAATCTTCGTATAATAATTTATCATCATACGCTTTGCTTACACCAATCGCATCAATCACGTTAGTTCCTAAACGTGGACCATTTGGTATATAAATTTCAAGTTTTTCGTCAAGTTGTTTTTGATCTTGACTCATTAACTTGTCATAATTTTTTAAACGTGCTTTTTGTTTTGTCTGACGTCCTTTAGCACCTTGTTTAACCCATTCTAGCTCACGCTCTAAAGTTTTTTGTCGCTTAGATGCTGTTTTGCTTTCTTGAGCCATACGTTTAGATTTTTGATCTAACCAAGAAGAGTAGTTTCCTTTCCATGGAATACCTTCACCTCTATCCAATTCTAAAATCCATCCTGCTACGTTATCTAAAAAGTATCTATCGTGCGTTACAGCAATTACAGTTCCTTTATATTGTGCTAAATGGTGCTCTAACCAATGTACAGATTCTGCATCCAAGTGGTTAGTAGGCTCATCCAATAATAAAACGTCTGGTTCTTGCAGTAATAAACGACATAAAGCCACACGACGTCTTTCTCCTCCAGACAATACACCTATTTTTTTATCACCATCTGGAGTACGTAACGCATCCATAGCAATTTCTAACTTTGTGTCTAATTCCCAAGCATTAGATGCGTCAATTTGATCTTGAAGCTCTGCTTGACGATTCATAAGTTTTTCCATTTTGTCTGCATCACTGTAGACTTCTTCTAAACCAAACTGATCGTTAATTTTATTGTATTCTTCTAAAATAGCTACGGTTTCTGCAGCACCTTCACGCACCACTTCCATAACTGTTTTATCGTCATCTAATTGAGGTTCTTGCTCTAAATATCCTACTGAATAACCAGGTGAAAAGACAACATCTCCTTGATAATTTTTATCTACTCCTGCTATAATTTTAAGTAATGTAGATTTACCAGAACCGTTTAGACCTAAAATTCCAATTTTAGCGCCATAAAAGAAGCTTAAGTATATATTTTTAAGTACTGGTGTTTGAGCACTTTGAAATGTCTTGGTCAAACCAGACATTGAGAAAATTACTTTTTTATCGTCAGACATATAATTTTTAATTTATTTTTTAATTGCTATTTATTTAAGTCAAAAAGCTTTAAACGCGACCTTTAAGTGCATTAAACACCCATGCTACAGCGAAAAAACCGACACCTACAGCTGCAAAACCCCATCCAGCAACATCGTCATATCTAAAAGCACCTAATGCTATTAATGCTAATCCTACTATTATCATTATTGTGGTAGCCCAAGCTAACACAGTATTTTTATTCATTGCCATAATCTGTTTTTAGTAAAATGTGAATTACAAATATCGTTTATTTTAACAAAAAAAGCATCCTATTTAGGATGCTTTTTTGATAATATTTACACAAAATTACGCCATAGGGACTTCAATAAAAAGTAATTGTGCACTGCTTTTAGTATTAATTGTAAAACTTTCTGTATCTGATACACCTAAAGCATCTCTACTCGATAAATCATTATCGTTAATAACAACATCTCCAGAGATTGTCATTACGTATGTTCCGTGTGATTTACTTATGGTTTTATAAGTGTACTCTTGACCTTGGGCTAAATCTATTCTAGACAATTTAGCATCTTGGTGTATTTTTAAACCTTCGTCTTGATTATAAATAGATGATACTATGGTCTGTAACTTACCTTGTCTATCTTCAGCATTAAAAAAACGTTGATCATAACGAGGAGTAACATTAGTTTTGTTTGGTATAATCCAAATTTGAAACAAGCTTAAAAACTCGTCTGTTTTAGCATTCATTTCTGAATGCATTAATCCACTACCAGCACTCATAATTTGTACTTCTCCAGATTGAATGGTTTCCCATTTATTTCCCATAGAATCCTTATGCTTAAGCGTCCCTTTTAAAGGTATCGTGATAATTTCCATATTATCATGTGGATGCGTACTAAAGCCCATACTTGGTGCGATAACATCATCATTTAAAACACGTAAGGCTCCAAATTGAATTTTTTCGGGATTATAAAACTGTGCAAAACTAAAACTGTGATTAGCTTGCAACCAACCATGATTTGCAAAACCACGATCTGATGCTTTATGTAGTATTGTTTTCATAATTAAAAATTTATTATCTCATTTTATCTAGTAAATCGCTTAGTAAACCAGCTTCGTCCTCCGTTAACTTGTCAATTAAATTATGTGATGGATTGTTGGGCTTAATTTTATCCAATAAATCCAATCCACTTTTAGTAATTTCAATTAAAACTACACGTCTATCCTCTGGAAAAGCAATACGGTTAATTAGTTTTTTATCACAAAGTTTATCGGTCAAACGCGTTAAATTTGGTGCACGTTCCACCATGCGCTCCTTTATAGTTTGCACTTTTATTGGCTCCTTTGCTCCTCTTAATATCCTTAAAATATTATATTGTTGCGGAGACAAACCGTAGGTTTTAAAAAAGTCGTTTTGATAACTAGTAATATAATTTGCTGTATACAGAATATTTAGCATGGCTTTTATTCTGTTATTTTCAAACTTAGAATTAATGTCTTTGGCAAAATCACCCATGACTTTTAATTTATTATTTATGTATTAAATACGTTCTGCTAAAGTATTAACAGCTTCTACTAATGATGCTTTCAAGTCTGCATCAACAATTTTGTCTTCTTTAAAATTATCATTAAATGATGGTAAGCTAAATTTAGCAACAATGTTTGCATCATGAATTGGGAATCTGTTTTCTGCAATTTCAAAGACTGATTGTCCTCCTCTTGCTCCTGGAGACGTGCTCATTAATAACATTGGTTTTTGCTTAAATAATTTGACATCAATCCTAGACATCCAATCAAACAAGCTTTTAAATATTGCTGTATAAGCACCATTATGCTCTGCTAACGAAATGATTAAACCATCCGAAGCAATTATTTTATTTAACAAGTGTTGCGCATTGTCCGGAATTCCGGATTTACCCTCTAAATCCACACTGTATGTTGGTACATCAAAATCGTTTAAATCCAAAACTTCAACTTCTGTATTTTTTAATAAAGAAGATGCGTATGTTGCTAATTGTTTATTTATTGAAGTCTTACTACTACTTGCTCCAAATGCTATTATATTTTTCATCTGTAAATTTATTTAATACAAATATACAAAATATATATTACATGGAAACTAAACCCTTGTTTAATATTTAAAACGAAACAAATTAACTTAAATAGTGTTAAGTAATTAATAGCAGAATTATTGAATATAGCGTACAATTAAAAAATTGTAGTTTTATTAGACTATTTTCTTTTGTATTTTTACAACAAACAAAATAACTACAATGGATATTAACTTCAATAAAAACGAAGATCATAACAAATTATTACTTTCTGAACTTAAAACCAAACTAACCAAAGTCAAGTTAGGTGGTGGAGAAAAACGTATAGAAAAACTGCATGCACAAGGTAAAATGACCGCAAGAGAGCGTGTTAATTACCTTTTAGATAGCAATAAAAAAAGTATCGAAATTGGTGCTTTTGCAGGAGAAGATATGTACGCAGAACATGGTGGTTGTCCTTCTGGAGGTGTTGTAGTTAAAATGGGTTACATTAAAGGTAAACAATGCATTGTTGTTGCCAATGATGCTACAGTAAAAGCTGGTGCATGGTTTCCTATTACAGGAAAAAAGAATTTACGTGCTCAAGAATTAGCAATTGAAAACAAATTACCAATTATATACTTGGTAGATTCTGCTGGTGTATACTTACCAATGCAGGACGAAATTTTTCCAGATAAAGAACATTTTGGACGAATTTTTAGAAATAACGCTATCATGAGTAGTATGGGAATTACCCAAATTGCTGCAATCATGGGAAGTTGTGTGGCTGGTGGTGCTTATTTACCAATAATGAGTGACGAAGCTATAATTGTAGATAAAACGGGAAGTATTTTTCTAGCAGGAAGCTACCTAGTTAAAGCTGCAATTGGTGAAACAATAGATAACGAAACACTTGGTGGTGCAGACACGCATTGCGAAATTAGTGGTGTTACAGATTATAAAGCCAAAGACGATAAAGATGCGTTAGAAAAAATTAAACGTATTGTAGACAAAATTGGAGATTATGACAAAGCTGGTTTTAACCGAAATGAGCCACAAAAACCAAAAGAAAATCCACAAGATATTTACGGAATTTTACCAAAATCTAGAGCAGATCAATATGATATGAAAGAGATTATCAAACGATTAGTTGATAACTCAGAATTTGATGAATATAAACAGGACTACGGAAAAACTATTATTACTGCTTACGCAAGAATTGACGGTTGGGCTGTAGGTATTGTGGCTAACCAACGTACTTTAGTTAAAAACGCCAAAGGAGAAATGCAATTTGGAGGTGTAATATATAATGATAGTGCAGATAAAGCGACACGTTTTATTGCTAATTGCAACCAGAAAAAAATCCCATTAGTCTTTTTACAAGATGTCACTGGTTTTATGGTTGGAAGTAAAAGTGAGCACTCTGGTATTATAAAAGATGGTGCCAAAATGGTTAACGCTGTTAGTAATAGTGTTGTGCCAAAATTTACTATAATTTTAGGTAATAGTTATGGAGCAGGTAATTACGCTATGTGCGGAAAAGCCTATGACCCTAGATTAATTGCTGCTTGGCCAAGTGCAGAACTGGCAGTTATGAGTGGTAATAGTGCTGCAAAAGTTTTATTACAAATAGAAACTGCATCGCTTAAAAAGAAAGGAGAAACGATTACTAAAGAAAAAGAAGACGAGTTATTTAATAAAATTAAAGCTAGATACGATAACCAAGTATCACCTTACTATGCTGCAGCACGTATTTGGACAGATGGTGTAATAGATCCATTAGATACAAGAACTTGGATTAGCATGGGAATTGATGCTGCAAACCACGCTCCTATCGAAAAACCTTTTAACATGGGTGTTTTACAAGTATAGGTAAATGAAAAAACGTAGTTTATTTTTACTAATTATCACTTTTATAATCAGCTTTGGACTTTACCAAGTCTATGTATTTTATTTTGATAATAATGACAACATCCAGTCTATTTATTTAGTACCTAAGGATGCAGTTTACATTATAGAAAGTCAAAAGCCAATAAACAATTGGGATGCTATAAGTAAAAATGATATTTGGAAACATTTAAACACAAACACATATTTTAATACCCTTGCCACAAACTTAAATAAGTTAGATACTATATTTAAGCAAAAGCAAGGGGTTTTTAATCGTATTGGAAACAGAGAAATTTTAATTTCGGCACACGTTTATGCTCCAAAACAATATGGCTTTTTATATGTAGTCGATTTACAAAAAATAGCAAAGCTAAATGTTATTAAAAACAACTTAAATACTGTTATAAATAGTAATTATAAAGTTAGTAAACGCTATTATAAGGAAAATGAAATCACAGAGATTTACGACGTTAAAAAACACGAAACCCTTTATATAAGCTTTATTAAAAACCAAATGATTGCGTCCTATACGCATACTTTAGTTGAAGCCTCAATTGATCAATATAGTAATCCTGAGATTGGTAGAAATCTTAATTTTATTGAAGTCAAAAAACATGTTGGTTATAACGATATGTTTCGTTTATACTTTCAGTATGATTATTTAGATGAATTTGTTAATGTTTTTTCAGATACACCTGGAGATTTAACCAAAACACTTAGTCAAAGTTTAGAATTTAGTGGTTTTAGTTTTGATTTAGAAAAAAACGCTATTGTAGCTAATGGTATTACAAATACTAATGACCAAGCTTCAACGTATTTAAAAGCGCTTCAAAAATCAGGACAAGGTAAGCGTACCATTAAAAACGTAGTTCCTAATAATACTGCAATTTACTTAAGCTTCGGTTTTAAAAGTTTTGAAGACTTTTATTCTAATTTTGAAAGCATTCAAAAAGAAAATCCTGAACAGTTTAAAAGTTATGCTGAAGGTACTTCTCAAATAGAAAGCTTTTTAAAAATAAATCTCAAAACCCATTTTATGAGTTGGATTGATGATGAGATTGCTTTAATTCAACTTCACTCTAATGTATCTGACTCAAAAAAAGATGTCGCATTAATATTAAAAACAAAAGCGATTGACGATGCTAAAGACAACTTAGATTTTATATTAGAACAAATTAGAAAACGTACACCAGTAAAATTTAAAGAAGTTAATTACAAAGGATACGCCATAAATTTTATGTCTATCAAAGGTTTTTTCAAAATCATTTTAGGCGATTTATTTTCAAATATTGAAAAACCTTATTTTACAATTATTGACGATTATGTAATATTTAGTAATGAGCCCAATACCTTAAAAAGTATAATTAATGCTTACACAAACAAAGAGACCTTAAACTATTTTAAAGCCTTTAATGACTTTGACAACAGGTTTAATAATAGGTCTAGTGTGTTTGCTTACGTTAACACACCTAATTTATATAACACAGCTTATGACTTTGTAGATATTGCAACTAAAAAACAGCTAAAAACTAATAAAGATTACTTTATCTGTTTTCCGCAAATAGGCATACAATTAACACCAAGCAAAAACGACTTTAAAAGCCAATTAATACTAGAGTATCAAACGCCAGAAAAAGTTAAGTCTAGCTATACTTTTGAGGATGATAAACCAAAAACAATTATTACAAATTCTATTAGTCTTACAGAAGAGAACATTAATAAAGATACCGTTTTTAACATTCCAGAATTATATCCTTCTGATTTAACTGCTCCAATTTTTACAAAAAAATACTCTAACGGAAACCCACGTTTTTCTGTTGAACTAAAAGATGGATTAAAACATGGTAGCTACAAAGCGTATTATCAAAATGGAAATTTAAAAATTTCGGGTAAATATAGAAAAGACAAACAAGTTGGCACTTGGAAAGCGTATGATATTAATGAAAATTTAATTTTTAAAACACGTTTTTAAATACTAACTTTAAAAACAAAAACAACCACTTTGATTTATAAAAAAATAGTTTTTCTAGTTACGCTACTTGCTTTTGCTACCAGTTTTTCTCAATCTACAGATTTAAAACCCCTTTTAAAAACGGATTATACCATTAAAAAAAATGTAGATACACTTCATGTCAAATACCCATTACACACTAACGTTACTAGAGACAAAACCATAAAAAGTAAGGATACGACTGCTTTAAGTTTTGTTAAGGATTTTGATTTATTTAAAAATAATTACTTTTTAAGACAATATAAAAGCTTAATTTTTAAGCAAGATACTAGTGCAATAATTTACCAATGGAAAGAACCTATTGTTGTTTACTTTGACCACAACATTCCGCAGGAAATCACAAAAAATATAAGTCAGTTTATTTTATCAATTCCCGAAATAGATAATTTAAACATAACTATTAGCAAAGATATAAACAAAGCTAATTATTACATCAAAATAGCAAATCAAGAGGTATCAGCTTTAACCGACAAGCAAAAAGCAGAAACGCCAAAAGACCTAATTGACACCTATCCTTTTTCTAAAATAATACACGATTGGAATGGTGATTATAATTATAAAATGTATTCTGGTGTATTACAAATTAGTCCATCCTATATTAACGATCCACAATTATTGGATAACGTTAAAAAAGTATTTTTTATCTCATTAATACAGTCTAAAGACTATCGTGTTTATGACAACACCTCTATATTATCATCTTCCAACTCCAATTTTTCAACTCTTGGTGCAATTGATATTGTGCTGCTTAAATACCATTACAAAAACTTATATAAATTTAAAGTAGACTATACTGTTTTTTCAGCATTAGAAAACTATTACATACAATTAGCCAATGACTAAATCACTACTTATAGCCATCATATCACTAACTTTAGTGCAATTAGTACAGGCACAAACACCACACCAACCAAAAAACGTCCAATACAGGATGTCTTTAAAACAGTTTAAGGCTAAATATAAAACGCCATTAACTGCAAAGGACACTTTAAACTTTGTTTATGTAAATAATGACACCATGGTTATTGTAAAGGATTATGTCCGAAAACCTGGCGTTAGCGTACCTTACCAGTATAAAGACTCTACATTTTTAGACGTGTATAAAACCATAGCATTTAATCACTACAAAGATTCTGTTAGCAAAAAAACTACCATGAAATATTGGAAAGAAGACATTGCTATTTTCTTTTCCAATTCTGTAGATAAAAAAGTTAAAAAAGAATTTATGGCTTTCGCCGAAAAGACTTTACAGAACGTTGATTCTTTATCCATAAAAGAAGTCAAACATGTCGAAGACTCTAATTATGTTGTTTATTACAATGATGGTTTTGAGTACGAATCAAGAATCAGTAATTATAAGAAATCCGACTATTATATGCATTGGAACAATAAAAATCAAATTTATAGATTATCTCTTAGACTTATAAAGGAAGACTTTTTTACACCTAAATTACGCTTAAGAGAATTAAAAAAATATTTTATAAAATCATTAGGGTATTTTGAGTTTAACCAAAGTATAGACAACAAGCACTTTTTTCTGGTAGTCATGATAATGATTATCAATTATCAGATTTTGATACTGAGATTATTAAATACCATTATTCCTACGGAATATGTAAAGGTACCAACTTAGAAACATTTGAAGACAATCATAAAAAAGCAAAAGAGTTATTAAAAAACAGACAAATATTACTAAGCTTTTTTCATGAGTTTGAATAAGTTTTAAAACTGTAATCATAAAAAAAGGGACACTAAATAGTGTTCCTTTTTATTTTAAATAATCCTGAAATAACCAAAGACAGGATTACTTAAAAGTGCTTATTAATCTAACAAATTCTGCTCTGTATCCAGACTTATCTTCACCTCTACCTTTATTTGCTAACGCAATTACATCTTGGGTATTAGTATTATTATAAAACTGAGACTCTCTTAACTGCATTCCAAACAACGCAACAGCACTAGCAAAATTCATGTCTTCAGTAGCTTCTGTTGTTTCATTTTTTTGTACATGTATCATTTCAATACTTTTATCTTCATTAGGTTTTTTGTATCTAAATTTGACAGTAAACAACTCATCATTATATTGGTTTTTTTGAGCTTCATTTTGTGTGTATTTTAAATCTATTGCTTGTTTAGCGTACCCACTTTCTATGCCAACCGGAAGCACTTCATATAAAGCGGTTACTGTGTGTCCTGCACCAAGTTCTCCAGCATCAATGCTATCATTAACAAAATCTTCATCTGCTAACAATCTGTTTTCATAACCAATTAAACGATAAGCTTGTACATGATTAGGATTAAATTCTACTTGTATTTTCACATCCTTAGCAATGGTAAACAAAGTCCCACCAAATTCGGTTTCAAAAATACGTCTTGCTTCTTGCATGGTATCGATATACGCATGATTTCCGTTACCTTTATCTGCTAAAATCTCTAGTTTATCATCCTTATAGTTTCCATAACCAAAACCTAAAACTGATAAAAAGACACCTGATTCTCTTTTTTTAACAATCAATTTTTCCATAGCATCATTACTAGAGGCACCAACATTAAAATCGCCATCAGTAGCTAATATCACTCTATTATTGCCTTTTTTATTAAAATTTTCTTGTGCCAATTTATAAGCTAACTCAATACCTTGACCACCTGCTGTAGATCCACCAGAATTTAATTGATCTAAAGCTTCAATAATTTTTGTTTTATGTTTCCCTGATGTTGGCTTTAATACTACTCCAGCTGCTCCTGCATATACTACAATAGCGACATTGTCTTGTGGTCTTAATTGATTAACTAATAATTTAAAAGCCTCTTTTAAAAGTGGTAACTTGTTTTGATTACCCATTGATCCTGAAACATCAATTAAAAAAGTAAGATTGGCAGCTGGTAAGTTTTCATTATCATAAATTTTACCTTGTAAACCAATTTTAACCAACTTAGTATCCTTATGCCAAGGGGTTTTTACAACTTCTGTATTGATAGAAAAAGGATGTTCATCTTTTGGTTGTGGGTAATTGTAGTCAAAATAATTAACCATTTCTTCAATTTTAACCGCATTTGCAGGAATTAATTGTCCATTGTTAATCATACGTCTTACATTGCTATAACCAGCCTTATCTACATCTATAGAAAAGGTTGATAAAGGTGTTGAGGCTGCTATTTTAAATTTATTTTCATGAATTTTAGTATAGCTTTCGTTTAAAAATTTATGTTGCAATTCTTTATTTGTTTGTACAAATTTTGAAATCTTGGCATTTTCTTTATTACCATCTACTGTCGTGACTATAATTACACCATTGGCACCTTGTGACCCATATAAAGCTGATCCTTCTGCACCTTTAACAACATGAGTAGATGTAATTTTTTTTGGTGCTAAATTGACTAATTTTTCAGCCGAAGATATTTTACCATCAATAACAATAAGTGCGTCATTTGTACCTGATAAAGATCTATTACCTCTTAATACAATTCTTGTAGTTTGATTAACACCATTATTTTTAGTTTTGATTTTTAAACCAGATACTTTACCTGCTAAACTATTGACTACGTTTGGGTTGGACGCTTGTATAATTTCCTCTGATTGAATGGTTGTCACAGATTTTTTTACTTCGTCTGTTGAGCGTGAAATCCCTAACATAGTAATTGATACTTCATTTAAACTACCGTTTTCTTGCAGAACAACATTGATTGTATTGGCATCAGTTACCACAACTTGTTCTGAATTGTAACCTAAATAGCTAAATACTAAAACATCTTTAACTTTAACAGAAATACTATAGTTACCATCAAAATCGGATGTTGTCCCATTAGCTGTTCCCATTTGTAATACTGTAGCAGATGGTAATGGCAAACCATTTTGATCTGTAATAACACCAGATACCGTTTTTTGTTGTGCATGTAATTGTACTACCATAAATAGTGCAATTATTAAATTTAATCCTGTTTTCATGATAAGGTAGTTTTAAAGTTTAAAACAAACCTATAACCAAACTAAGGATTATAAAACCAGTATTGAGGGAAGCGCTATTTTGAATTAGGCAACGCTACTTTTTAAGTAATTTAAGTGTTTCATTTCTGTTAACTTTACCAGAACTTGTTTCAGCGAAAGCTGGAATAGCGTACGTTTTTTTAGGCATTTCAATAGCTTTTAAGTCAGAAAACACATGAGCATCTAAAGACGTATTTTCTGCTTCAATTACTAATATTGCAACACTACCAAAAGTTTTATCTTCTTCTGAAGTTATAAAAAAGCGAGACTTTATTTTTGATTGCAATTTTGCTTCAATCTGTTCCGGAAACAATTTAACACCTCCAGAGTTAATAACATGATCTGCACGTCCTAACCACTCAAAAGTGGTTTTAGAGTGTAATTTAACCACATCATTAGTTACAATTTGGTCCTTGGTTAAAAGTGGTGCGTCTATGACTAAACACGCTTTGTCATTTTGTGAAATTTTAATATTTGGTAATATATTAAAGTATTGTGGTCCACTACTTTTTAATTGCTTAAGTGCAATATGCGTAATAGTTTCAGTCATACCATACGTCTCAAAAACACCTGTTTTTAAGTTTTCTAATTTTAATCTTAAGGGAATAGATAATGGAGCTCCACCAATAATTAGAGTTTTAATATTGCTAAGTCTATGTAACGTTTTTTCTGCTTGCGCAGGAATCATAGCCACAAAATCATAATGCTTTTCAGGATCAAAAATAGGGTTTGTAGTGGGCTGTACACTGTCAATTTCTAATCCTAAAACTAAAGCGCGAACCAACATCATTTTACCTGCAATATAAGTTGCTGGTAAGCATAACAAAGCAGTGTTACCAGGTTGCAACTTAAAAAAATCACCAGTTGCAATAGCAGAATTAACCATCGCTTGCTTTTGTAATTTTATGGTTTTTGGCTGACCTGTAGAGCCTGATGTTTTGACTAAAATAAAATTATTATTGTCTAGCCAATGGGATAAAAAATTACCAATCTCTTGCTCAAATGGCAAGCCTTCTTTAATAAAACTATACGCAACCTCTTTTAGTTCTTCAAAAGAATAATAATTACCATTTAACTTAAATTTACTGTGTACTTTATTAAAACTTGGTGTCATTTTTAATCTAAAACTTTATAATCTTCAGTGATTGGTGCTTCAATTGTTCCAAATAATTTTTCTTTCCAATTAGTCCATTTATATACCTTTGCAAAAATTAAAAGTAAAATAGGGAATACAACAAACACAGGAATAAAAATATCACCATAGCCTTGTCCAGGTTCTGACACATCTTTTAAAACAGAATGTGTTTGTAATACGGTCCAATCTGCAGACACTAATAAAGCTCCAAATAAATTATTAGCAGCATGAAAGCCTAATGCAAGCTCCATACCATCGTCCATTAAAGTTATTATACCTAAAAATAATCCTGTACCTATATAATATACCATCACACCATAACCTAGCTTACCTACTTCTGGATTAAAAACGTGCATTCCTCCAAAAATAACCGAAGTCATTATTAATGGAAACCATCTGTTTTTTGCCAACATTCCAAAACCTTGCATCAAATATCCTCTAAAAATATACTCTTCTAAACTGGTCTGTATTGGTATTAATAATACAGCCACTACTAGTAAAATTAAAAAACGATTTAACTCAAAATTCCATACATAACTCTCTGGACTAGCAAAATAATCTATTAAAATCATTGTAGAAGTAATCACACCCCAAAACAAAAAAGCAAATAGTACACGTTTCCAATCTATTTTTTTCTGGCAGTCGTAACCGATTTCATTGTTTGATTATGTAAATATTTTACAACAATAATTAGTCCTAAAAA
This sequence comes from Olleya sp. KJ81-1, assembly GCF_055808135.1. Taxonomy (NCBI): domain Bacteria; kingdom Pseudomonadati; phylum Bacteroidota; class Flavobacteriia; order Flavobacteriales; family Flavobacteriaceae; genus Olleya; species Olleya sp. KJ81-1. The sequence goes on from NZ_CM147854.1 coordinate 1,076,325, forward strand.
TCCAAAAGCAAAGGATAATAACAATAAAAATAAATTTAAATTAGGCTCTAAAACACTCATTAATGCTTGCTCATCCATAGCATCAATAGAGCCACCATTACTAACATATTTAATCATTGCAGCGATAGCAAAGGGGAATTGTCCAATAACTGCAAAAATTGCAATAATTAAAGATCCTACTAAATAACGCCAAAACTCGTGCTTAACATTAAAGGCTTGTTTTATAAAATCCATAGTTTAAAAATTAAATTCCCAATTAGTATTTATATTATATTGTAACGTTCCATTTTTCACCTCTAAAGGCGACGTAATATTATTAGTAAAAAGGCTACCTGTACCTAAACCTTGAGGTAAATCACTCTCTTTTTTAAAAGTATATTGTGCAATAGCATTTAATCCAACATTACTCTCCAAAGCACTAGTAATCCACCAGCCAATATTTTGTTGTTTTGCTAAATTTATCCAAGTATCACTACCTTTAAATCCACCTATAAAACTTGGTTTTAAAATAATGTATTGTGGATTAATATACTCTAACAGTTGTTTTTTATCATCATCGTTAAAAACACCAATAAGCTCTTCGTCCAAAGCAATCGCTAAAGGTGTTGTCTCACACAATTTAGCCATATCTTCTGGTTGACCAGCTTTAATGGGTTGCTCAATGGAGTGTAAATTAAAGTCTGATAAACGCTTAAGTTTCTCCAAAGCTTCAGTAGTACTAAAAGCACCATTTGCATCAACACGTAGCTCTATATCGCTTTCGCTGAAATTTTGCCTGATTCCCTTTAAAATATCCAATTCAGTTTGAAAATCTATAGCTCCAATTTTTAATTTAATACAACTAAATCCTGAAGCAATTTTATCTTCAATTTGTTGTTTCATGAAGGCTTGATCACCCATCCAAATCAAACCATTTATATCAATCGAAGCATTTCCGTTTGTAAAATCTGAAGGATATAAAACAAAAGGATTTGTGCTTTCTAAGCTTTTAAAGGCCATTTCTAATCCAATTTGGATACTAGGAAACTCACTATTTTTAGCATATAAATAATCTAAACCTTTTTTAATATCTAAACAAGTGGACTTAAGTTGTGCCTCATAATCAGGTCTATCATCTGCACTTAAACCTCTTAAAATACCACATTCTCCTATACCATGTTTTCCATCTTTATCGATAATTATAAACCAAGTTTCCTTTGTTTTTAATATACCTCTAGAGGTTCCGCTTGGTTGTTTAAATTCTAAAATATGTTTGTAATACGATGCTTTCATAAGGATTTCAAAAATACTTAAATATTTTCGTAATTTCACCTAAAAAACTACGATTACATGACCTTTAAAAATAAAGTTGTTTGGATTACAGGTGCCTCTAGCGGAATTGGAAAAGGGTTAGTTTTAGCCTTATCCAAATTAGATTGTCAAATAATAATTTCTTCCAGAAAAGAAACCGATTTGAACCTAATCAAACAGTTATGTCCTAAACCTGAAAACATTGCTATCTTACCCTTTGATTTGGCTAATTACGAAAACATGAAACCTATTGTAACTACAGCTATAAGTCTATTTGGATCTGTTGACCTATTAATAAATAATGGTGGAATTAGCCAAAGATCGCTAATAATAGACACAGACATTAGTGTAGACAAAAAATTGATGGAGATTGACTATTTAGGAACCATTGCTTTAAGCAAAGCCATATTACCACACTTTATTAAAAACCAATCTGGTCACTATGCAGTAGTAACTAGTTTGATGGGTAAGTTTAGTTCGCCTTATCGTTCTGGATATTGTGGAGCAAAGCATGCTTTGCATGGCTTTTTTGATGCAATGCGCATGGAACATGAAAAAGATAATGTAAAGGTGACTTTAATTTGTCCTGGTTTTGTCAATACTAATATTGCTAAAAATGCTTTAATTGGCGATGGATCTTTACAAAACAGTCAAGATAAGGCTACTGAAAATGGATTATCCATTACTGAGTTTAGTACACGCATGCTTAAAGCTATTAAGCAAGAAAAGTTTGAAGCTTATATTGGAAAAAAAGAAATACTTGGTGTTTACTTAAAACGCTTTTTTCCAAGGCTTTTACATCGTTTTGTGATAAAAAGTCAGGTTAGATAATTATAATAACTGACCTATACCTAATAGTAAACTAAGTAATACCGTTGTTAAGGCTAATTTTTTAAGCTCTGGATCAAAATCCTTTGGATTAGTAACCGACTTCACTGTTTTAAGATGCAATATTAATGGTAAATAGGCTATAAAATAGATAAGATTAAATGGTGATTTGTAATACAATACACCAAATAATGCCGATAAAACAATAGCAGTAATAATTAAAACATAGTGATATTTTTTAGCCTTAACAGCTCCTAATTTAACTGCTAATGTAATTTTGTTAGCAGTAACATCAGACACGATGTCTCTCATGTTATTAAGATTTAATACAGCTGTGCTTAACAAACCTATTGCTATTGCTGGCAAAATAACGATATAGTCAATTTGTTTAGCAAACAAAACATAGCAACCTAAAACACTAACTAAACCAAAAAATACAAATACAAATACATCTCCTTTACCTTTATATCCATAAGCGTTATTCCCTACAGTATATTTAATCGCTGCATAAATAGATAAAGATGCCAATATAAAAAACACAAAAGCTAATAGAAGATGTTGCGCCTTAAACGAAAAAAATATAAGACCAATAGTTAAAGCTATACTTATTAAAACATTAACTTTAATAGCATTAAACATTTGCTGTTTAGTAATTGCTCCAGATTGTAAAGCTCTTACAGGTCCTATTCTTTGATCATTATCTGTACCTTTTACACCATCACCATAATCGTTAGCCAAGTTTGATAAAATCTGATAACTTAGTGTTGTAAGTATAGCAAATACAAAAATTATATAATCAAATACACCATTATATTTTGCTAAACAAGCTGCTACAATAATACCTGATATGGATAAAGGCAAAGTACGTAAACGCATTGCCGACAACCACTTTTTTAAGTTTTTCATATATTATGGAATCCATTGTTTTGGAAAGTTAGGTTTACGTTTTTCTAAAAACGCATCTCTACCTTCCTTAGCTTCGTCTGTCATGTAAGCTAATCGTGTTGCTTCTCCAGCAAACACTTGTTGACCTACCATACCATCGTCTGTTAAATTCATTGCAAATTTTAACATTTTGATTGAGGTTGGCGATTTTTCTAAAATTTCCTGAGCCCATTGATAAGCTGTGCTTTCTAGCTCATCATGCGGAATAACAGCATTTACCATTCCCATATCATAAGCCTCCTGAGCAGAGTAATTTCTACCTAAAAAGAAAATTTCTCTTGCTTTTTTCTGTCCTACCATTTTAGCCAAATAGGCAGATCCGTAACCACCATCAAAACTTGTCACATCTGCATCTGTTTGTTTAAAAATAGCGTGTTCTTTACTTGCTAAAGTTAAATCGCAAACCACATGTAAGCTATGTCCACCACCAACAGCCCAACCTGGCACAACTGCAATAACAGCTTTAGGCATAAACCTAATTAGACGTTGCACTTCCAATATATTTAGTCTGTGATAACCGTCCTCTCCAACGTAACCTTGATGACCTCTTGCTTTTTGATCTCCTCCAGAGCAAAAACTATAAATACCATCTTTAGACGATGGACCTTCTGCAGACAATAGCACTACACCTATTGATGTGTCTTCTCCTGCGTCATAAAAAGCATCATATAATTCTTTTGTCGTTTTTGGTCTAAAAGCGTTTCTTACATCTGGTCTGTTAAATGCAATTCTGGCAACTCCATTGCATTTGCTATAAGTTATATCCTCATATTCTTTAGCCTTTATCCATTTAATTTGCTCCATAAGATCTCATTAAGTTTTAAGAGCATAAAAATACGCAAATAAAAATTTTTATCAGAATTAAAATTGATTTTAAGAAACCGAATAATTGTAATTATATATAATGATTAATGCAGCGTAAAAATTCCTAAAAAAGAAATAACCCACTGAATAATAAGTATTAAACGATTTAAACAAGATTCAAAACTATGTATTTTGACTGATTTATTAGATTTTTGTCTATTTGAAAAATAAAACACTATATTTGGTTTCAGATTTTAGGACCACTTATTATCTTTGATATAGAATTAATAATCCCTCTATAATGAATATAATAAATTCTGAAATTTATAATCAAATAAAAGAAGTACACAAGTTTCCTATGGGTGATTTATTTTTCTTCGAAAATATGATTATTGCACAAGTTAATGAAGGCGAACATGTAAGTTTTGATAGCACCAAAATAGCTTTTAAATGTATTTATGATTATTATGAAGCATTTAAAAAACCATTTGGTATTATTTCAAATAGATTAAACAAGTACTCCATAGAGGTTTTAGATTTACCTAAATACAGCAAGAATTTGCCTAATTTAAAACTTTATGGCGTAGTTGGATATACTAACTTTAATGATATCAACATCAGTTTAGAAAAACAATTTAGCAAAATACCAGTTTTAGATTTTGATAACATTGCAAAAGCTTACAACACAATTAATGATTATATATTAAATTCAACCGATGATAGCGTGACATTTGATATACCCTAAGGCATTTTAATTAAATGCTTAAATAGCTACCTTTTAGAGCCCTAACCTCTTTTAGGTGGCTTTTTTTTGTCGTTTAACCTATTTATACAATTTTTTGTCGAAAAAGCAGATTAAAAATATGTAACAAATTATTAATCAATCAGTTATTTTATAATTTAGCTTTATAGCTATTAATATTATGACAATCATCGATTCAACTTTAGCAGATTCTATTCTTGATGTTCACATCACAGATCAAGGTAATTTTTATTTTCTTGATGGTATGGTTATATCAGAAATAAATGAAGGCACTACTTACTCATGGGAAGAAGCTAAAAAAGTGATTCAGGCTGTACATAAATTTTATGGACCGACTATTAGTGTTTGCTATATCTCAAACCGCGTAAACAACTACTCAGTCAAACCATCTGATTGGCTAAAGTTTTATAAAAATAATAACGTGTTAAATGGTTACGCTGTAGTCACAAAAAGCGAACAAAGTTGGTTTAATGCTCTAATGGAAAAGGTATTCTCTGCAGTAGAAATCAAACGTTTTGAAGACTTATATGAAGCCATAGAATGGGCTAAAATTAAAAACAATTTAGTAAATAATACTACTCTTGCTTCTTAAGATAAATACCATCGTCTTTTAAATCAACCAGTTTTTGTTTATACAAAGTCCCAATAGCCTTTTTAAAGGTTTTCTTGCTCATTTGTAATACCGTTTTAATTTTTTCAGGATTAGATTTATCTGTTAATGCTAAAAACCCATTGTTATCAGTTAGTTCTTGCATAATCTTATCAGCATTTGGTTCAATATTTCTGTAACCAATTTCTCCTAAGCTTATATCCAATTTGTTACCAGGTCGTATTTTTTTTACAATCCCTTTTAATTTATCACCAACACTAATATCCTGAAAGATATTGTCTTTATAAATTAATCCAGTATGTCTGTTGTTTACAATAACATTCATACCTAGATCACTTGGATGCGACACAATAATATCCACTTGGTCAAATTGATCTACTGTTAACTCCTTATTATCTAAAAAACGATTGGTTTTACTAGACGCTACCAAACGCTCTGTAACCTCATCTAGATAACAACGTACCAAGTACCAACCTCCTTTTTTCATAGGGAAAGCTTGTTCTTTAAAAGGACAGAATAATTCTTTAACCAATCCAAAATCCAAAAAGGCTCCAAATTTGGTAACTTCATTACATCGTAACATAGCAAACTCACCATCTAAAATAAATGGTTCTGTGGTTGTTGCGATGATACGCTCTTCATTATCTAAATATACAAACACCTCTAATTTATCACCAATTTCAAAATGTTCTGGAACATATCTATTTGGTAATAAAACCTCATTATTATCTGCATCGCCTAAAAATAATCCAGGTTCTGTATCTCTTAAAATCTCAAGTGTATTGAATTGTCCTATTTGTATCATTTTGCAAATGTAAGCATATAAAAAAAACGTTACAGAACTGTAACGCTTTTTTTATGTATTTTTTTATAATTTTATTTATAAACAGATTCTTTTTTGAAATGTTTAGCTAATAAATAATAAACTACTGCTCTGTATTTATTTTTATTAGACCTTCCGTAAGTTTCCATTACAGAATCTATAGCTTTATCTAAATCTTCGCTATCTGCTAAGCCTAATTTTTTAATTAAAAAATTGTTTTTTACAGTCGCTAATTCTGATGCATCAGAACCAGAAACAGTTGCAGAATCTTTGTTATATATTGATGGACCACAACCTATAGTTACTTTAGTTAAAAAATCCATATCTGCAGTTACACCACACTTATCTTTTAGGTCTGTTGCATACTTTGCGATTAATTCATCACGTTTACTCATAATTTTAAATTTAGATTAATATTTTTAGCTTCTTAAAGGTACAATTTTTTTATATCTCTTTTTAAGCTAAAAAAAATAATATTACAATTACGATAAACATCCAATTTTTTCGTTGAAATTATTTAACAAACTTAAAATAATCTAATAGTATAGCATCATTATCTCTAGAAGGTGTAAATACTTCTAATAATTTAGGTGTCTTTGAAGTGTTGTAAAAATCAGACAATGCTACTGAAAGCTCACTTTCTGAAGACGCTGTAGTATATTCAAAACCATACATGTCACATAATTGCTTAGCAGTTAAATGATGCTTGGTTTCGAAAAAATAATCAAAGTTATCTGTGTTTTTATGTCCTGGCAGAATTCTAAAAATACCTCCACCTTCGTTGTTTATAACTATTATCCTAAAGTTTTTAGGTATGTAGTTATTCCACAACGCATTACTATCGTAAAAAAAGCTTAAATCTCCAGTTATAAAGACCGTTGGGTTGTCTCTTGTTGTTGCTGCTCCAATTGCTGTACTTGTACTTCCATCAATACCGCTAGTACCTCTATTACAAAAAACGTCCAATGTTGGATTAACATCAAAAAGCTGCGTATATCTAATAGCAGAACTATTACCAACTTGTAATTGCGACTGATTAGGGATACTATTTAATAAGACATCAAATGCTTTAAAGTCAGAAAATGGAATCAAACCCATGTATTGCGCATGTTTTTCTCTTCTAATATCCATTTGATTTTTCCAATACGGATTATACTCGCTTTTTAAAGACGTCGTTAATGGTATAAAAGATTGGAAAAACGAATTTATAGACTGCTTAAACACTTTGTTTAAAACAAAAAAGGTATCATTTGCTCCATTTATGGCCACATGCCAATGTTGCGTTGGCTTATGTGAGCGCAAAAATTTCTTTATTTTTTTTGATACTATTAATCCTCCAAAAGTTAATAGTACTTCAGGCTGTAAGCCTTGTAACTCCTGTTCCGTTAGTGCGCCAATTAATTTATCAATACTTGGGCAAATATTATCGTGGTGTAAGTTAGACGTACTTTCGGTTAGTATTAAAACACTTTCATCTTCTGCTAAAACGTCAATGTAGTGCTGCTCGACACTGTTTGGAGCCAAAACACCTACTAATACTAACTTTCGTTTTGAGTTATTCCAAATTTCAGCGAAAGCGTTATAATCCTCACTAACCATATTAAGTTTTGGTGTCGGTATTACTTCCGGAGTAACCGTAGGCTGGTCCACCATTTGATATAAAGGCTCGTCAAACGGAATATTTACATGCACAGGTCCTTGCGTTGTTATCGCAATATTAAAGGCTTTATTAATTTCGGTTTCGTTATGCTGTTGGATACCTTGTTGTAGACCCAAAAAGCGTTCGACTTTATTCTCAATACTTTTCATTATTGGCAAGTCTTCCGCGAAAGCGTTTTCCTTTTCAGGATTTAAATCTTGCTTTAAATTAGCCGAATATTGAATGTGATTTTTAAATACATCCTCTTGGTTTATAGTCTGCCCATCTCCTATTCCGACCAAGTATTTAGGTCTGTCTGCGCTTAAAACCACTAATGGAACATGACTATAATACGCTTCTGATACCGCTGGATAATAGTTTAAAAGCGCACTACCCGAAGTACAAACCACTGCTACGGGATGCTTAATCTGTTGTGCGATACCTAACGCGAAAAACGCTGCGCAACGCTCGTCCACAATACTATAACATTTAAAAAAAGGGTCGTGTGTAAATCCAATAGTTAAAGGTGCATTTCTGCTTCCTGGAGACAGTACAATGTGTTGGATATTCTTGGCTTTACAAAGCTGAATAACGGTTTGCGCTAAGGGTATTTTTGGGTGTTTCATGTGTGTTACAAAAATACAAAACCCAAATCCTAATTAAAACCATTATAAGAGGTTTTTAACAGTCTTAGATTTTGCAACAGTTTCCTCCCATTCGTTTTCCGGTACAGAATCTTTAGTAATTCCGCCACCAACATAGATTAATGCTTGATTATCCTTAATTTGAAGACATCTTAAATTAACAAACAAATGCGATATTGTTTTAACAGATCCGTAAGCGTTATTCTCTACGTTTCTGCGATTGGTATTTCTTGTTTTGGCTTGTTTAATATTTATTTCGCCTAAAAAACCAGTATAATATTCGCGATTATAACCTTCGTTTTTTAAGATAAATTGTTTAGCGTTTTCTTTAGGCAACCCACAAACTGCAGGTGTTGGATGCAATTTAGCAATAACAGACTGCAATCCATTTTCCAGTTTTAATAGTCCCGAAATCTTGGTTTGTAAATGCAATAAATTCCCTGCTTTTATAGTCTCTGTTTTTCCTAAATTAATACTGCTGACAGAAGTCTCTAAACTGCCCACAATAAAATCTGTAACTAATTGCTGCTCCTCCTGCTCTTTGGACTGCCACTGGACATCGACTGTGTTTTTGTATTGTTGCGTACCTGCAAGAGACATGGTTAAAAAGCGGTTACCTTCTACTTTTAATAAGGTTTCTGGCGTTGCACCCAACCACAGCCCTACTTTGGGATGATACCAACAATAGACCATTGCAGTTTTGTAAGTAGATAACAGTTTTTGGAATAATAAAATGGTATTGGCTTCTGGAAAAGCTTCGGTTTCAACTCTAGATAGTACTACTTTTTTGAAACTTCCATTCTCAATATCTGATATCGCTTTTTCAACAATTTGTATATGTTTAGCTTTCGCTGAAACACTTATAGTGCTACTTAACTGGTTTTTAGCATCAACCGAAGTATTATCATACAAACATGATATTGTTTGACTTTTATTTAAAGGAAACAGTACCGTATTGTCTTCATTTTTAAATGGTGAAAACACAAAACCACTTTCCTTAAAATTTTGGGTAAAATGAAGCTGATTGCTATCTTGAAGCATTGCTTTTACAGTTTCCTGATTAGGTTTTTTAAAAGCCACAAAAGGAAGTTGCTTGTCAAACTGTTGCGAAAGCTGATCAAAAAAAACGGAAGACGTCATATCTTATTTCTTTTTAGGTAAAGAAATGGTTGACAATTTACATAACGAAATTAGGTTATCATCATCATCCGTTACTCTAATATCTAACAATTGCGTTGTACGTCCTTTGTGTAAAAATGTAGCTTTAGCGTAAACATAGCCTGAGCTAACGCTTTTTAAATGGTTGGCTGTAATCTCCAAACCTCTAATCATTAAGTTTTCTGAATCTAAAAATATATGCGATGCAAAACTACCAACGCTTTCTGCCAATGCTGCTGTTGCGCCACCATGCAACACTCCATCTGGTTGATGCACACGCGATGTAACTGGCATTCTGGAGACTAAAAAATCCTCGCCATAATCCACAACTTCTATTTCTAGGGTTTCCATTAAAGTGTTTTTACTTGCCTTATTTGCTATTGCTAACACTTGTGCTTTAGAATACTTCATGTATCTTTAATTTTAATGTAAAAATACAAAACCTAGCGCTAAAATGACAGCTCCAACTCTTGAAAACAATCGTGTAAAACTAATTCCTTTAGACTTAAGTAATTATAAACATTTAGCTACTATTGCTAAAGAGACTGATTTAATTTATTATTCGCCTAATATCATTTCTACTCCAGAGTCTCTAAAAGATTATGTACAAACTGCAGTTGAAGGTTTTTATAATAATACCACACTACCGTTTATTGTTTATGACAAACAAAAACAAGCTTTTGCAGGTAGCACTCGATTTGGATTAATTAACCATAAAAACAAAGTCTTACATATTGGTTGGACTTGGATAGGACATGATTTTCAAGGAACAGGTCTAAATAGTCATATGAAATTTTTAATGCTAGAATATGCTTTTGAAACGTTACATTTTGAAAAAGTAGAATTTAGAATTGATGAGCGTAATATTAAATCTAGAAAAGCAGTCACAAAATTAGGAGCAACATTAGAAGGCATATTACGCAAAGACACAGTAATGACTGATGGTTTTAGACGAAGCACATGTTGTTATGGTATTTTAAATAACGAATGGCTTACTATTAAAACTAATACGTTTAAAGAATTTAATATTTAGTATAACACTCAAAACATGCTTGAAGTTGTTCTGGAAGATTTAAATCTTCAGAGCCTTTTAGACGTTGTGTTACCAAACCTTTTTTATCTATGGTTGTTTTAAATAATTTAGCATAGGACACTAAATTATCTCGTCTTGTTTTTATTTTACTAATGATTTCTTCTCCATCAATTTCTAAAATTTGAGAAGGCCAAACTTTTGAAGCTTTTAGTAAAACCTCATCATTAAGAAGTAATTGCAGTTGTTTAGCTTGTTGTATAAATAAACTTTCTTCCGTGTTTAATAAAAAATATTGATCAAATGGATAGACTAATCCTGGCATAAAATCTATTTCGTAATCAAATGGTCTTAACTGTTCAACAACATTTTCATTGGATAAAATAGATGGTATAATACCTTCTAAATTTATAAAAGCATTATCCCTATCTCCTGCAATTGGAATAGCTATGTTACTTTGATCTGTTTGCTGTATAGCCCAACCCCATTGTTTTGTATGCCTATCCCAATCACCAATTAATAGATCAAACAGTCTAGCTCTGATAAGTGCAGACTTATCAATAAATATATTATTAGTATTACTTAATTTTAATTCTTGAAGGTTTTTGGTGTCAACGATTTCAGTAACGTTGCTTAAATGTGTCCAATTGGTCTTACTTTCTGTTTCGTACTCTAATAAAAATAATCTATTCCCATATTTGTTATTATAGTCTCCCAATAGCGTTTGCTTTGGAAGAAATACCACTTTAGGTTTGGTATTAATTATAGCGGATTTATTAGCTAGCTCAGCAGCCAATATAGCACTATATGGATGTTGCGCAGAAATACCATCTACGATAATATTTTCTAAACCTAGTGTTTTTACTAGATCAGGAATAAGTTGTTTTGGATCTTTATTAATACCTCTAAGTGTTAACTCAACACCTTCTTTAGTTTCTAGTTTTAAAGAATGGGTTTGCTTACCACCACCTTCCTTAGTTATTGTAACACCTCCAAATAAAGTATCTAAAAATAATACAGGTGCTTTAATTGGTGTTGCCCAAGCAGCGCGATATTGCTCTCCTTGAAAAAGTATTTTAATCTCATCTGCTTTATATAAAGCGCTAGCTGCAACTAATACAGAATCTAAATCATGAAAATTTATGTCATTAACATTATTAATATTAACTAACTGAGACGTTTTAAATGTTTGATCTGTTGAGGAAGTAGACCAATACATCATACCTATAAATAGTACAAGTATTACAATTAAAAAGTAAATTACTTTTTTTAACAATAGAAATGAGGTTTTGGTTAATATGCTAGCTTTAAAGTTATAACAACTCTTTAAATTTTAAAAACTTGACATATAAAAATTAAGTTAAAATTTAGTTGTTTGATAATTAATCCCTAACCCTTTTTAAAAATTCTTTTTCCGTTTCCCAAATTTCTGAAGAATAATCTGAAGCTGTATAATATTCAAATTCTATAATATCGCCATTATTTAAAGTGTCTTGACCTATTAAATAAAAGTTTTCTCCGACATGCATACTTTTATAGGATTTAGCTGCATAAAAATATATAGTATCACCAATTTGATATTTTTTAACAGACTTAACATCCTCTAAATCATAGTTAGAGTCTTCGTTTTGATTAAGAGTATAATGTTTAAAACGAATATTATTTTTATTCCATCGTATTGTACTTGTACTTCTAACTTGAATTGGTGTGTTTAAAAGTTTTGAAAATCTAATATCATCAGAAATGTCTTTCTTAGATTCGTATAAAATTGATATAAATATGACTACACCTAATACAATAATAGTTGCTAAGGCAACCTGCAAAACCTTTTTAATAGATTTAGGTTGAATTATCATTAACTTAATTTAGGCTATTAAATTAGCTACAATAGCTTTAACAGGTAAAATAGCTTTAGTATGTTCAATACTTGGTCCTGCTACCCAAACGGTTTTGTACGTTGCTTTTTTAGCTGCATTTTCAGTAGCTTTCATACCTATTGAAAAACGAATCATTTTAACCCATTTTTTCAATTTTTTATTTTTATTTAATACACGTTCTAGCCACGTTTGTTTAGTACCAATTTTTTGAACATATGGTGTATTAATTACGGTACATGGTGTCCCAGAAATACGCTCTGTCATGATAATATCCTTTTCTCCATAATCAACACATGCTTGCTTATACTCATCTGTAACACCAGCTTCGACAGATGCAATAAATGGACTTCCTACAGATACGCCTTCTGCTCCATAACTTAACATTTTATCAATATCTGCTTTACATCCTACTCCTCCAGCTGAAATAACTGGTATATTTAAAGCTTTACTAAGTTGATTAGTTAATTCTTGAGGCGATAAATTACCTCTGTGTCCTCCTGCTTCATTATTAACTGCAATTGCAGCATCAGCACCTAATTGTTCTACTTTTTTAGCAAAACGTAGGTCTGTCACATCACAAAACACTTTAATACCTGCTTTGTGAGCTTGATTAATGGTTTCTTCTGGACTTCCTAAAGACGTTATAATAAAATCGCAACCTTCTTCACATAATACTCTAAGTTGCTCTTTATACTTTATATTAGATTTATTAACTATTAGGTTAAACCCAAAAGATCCACCTTCTACTTTATTAGCTTTTAACTCTTGTATTGCTTCTCTTAATTGATCTAAAGTACGGTAATTAAGTGCTGGAATACATCCAGCAATACCAGCTTTCATACCTTCCGTAACCATTGCTACATTAGACACCAAAAACATTGGCGCTTGAATAATTGGGTATTTTATATTTAAAAGCTGAGTTAATTTAGTTTGCATAATTATTATGTTATTTAAACAAATATAACAATAAATTTATTATGCATGCATAGTTTATTAAAATGAATTATTGTCCTATATTTTTTATTTAATCCTAAAATTAAAACAAATATTAGAACGGTTTTAAACAAAAAAAACGCAATCAAATTAATGATTGCGTTTTTAATATTATTAAATTCTAAACTAGTTTAGATATTTATAATTATTTTACTTCTTCAAAATCTACATCTTCAACATCACTACCTTCAGTTGAATCTGCTCCTGCTTCTGGTCCTGGTTGTCCACCTTGAGCATCTGCTTGTGCTTTGTACATTTCTTCACTAGCTACTTTCCAAGCTTCGTTAATTTTTTCTAACGCTGGCTCGATAACTGCTACATCTTTGCTTTCATAAGCTGTTTTTAACTCTGCTAAAGCTGCTTCGATTGGTGCTTTTTTATCATCAGATAATTTATCACCAAATTCTTTTAATTGATTTTCTGTTTGGAAAATCATAGAATCTGCTTCGTTTAATTTCTTAGCATTATCTGCTGCTTTTGCATCTGCTTCAGCATTTGCTTCAGCGTCAGCTTTCATTTTCTTAATTTCTTCTTCAGTTAAACCAGAAGACGCTTCAATACGAATATCTTGTGTCTTGTTAGTTGCTTTATCTGTAGCAGAAACTTTAATGATTCCGTTAGCATCAATATCAAAAGCTACCTCAATTTGCGGTACACCTCTTTGTGCTGGTGGAAGACCATCTAAATGGAAACGTCCAATGGTTTTATTATCTGCTGCCATAGCACGTTCACCTTGTAATACGTGAATCTCTACTGATGGTTGGTTATCTGCTGCTGTTGAGAAAACTTGAGATTTTTTAGTTGGGATTGTTGTATTTGCTTCGATTAACTTAGTAAATACGTTACCCATAGTCTCAATACCTAATGATAAAGGCGTTACGTCTAAAAGTAATACATCCTTAACATCTCCAGTTAAAACTCCTCCTTGGATACCTGCTCCTAAAGATACAACCTCATCTGGGTTAACACCTTTACTTGGTGCTTTTCCAAAAAATGCTTCTACTGCTTTTTGTACTGCTGGAATACGTGTAGATCCACCTACTAAAATAACTTCGTCGATATCAGATTTTGATAAACCTACTGCTTTTAAAGCCGATTGACAAGGCTCAATAGTACGTTTTACTAAATCGTCAATTAATTGCTCAAATTTACTACGTGTTAAAGTACGTACTAAGTGTTTTGGTCCACTTGCTGTAGCAGTAATGTATGGTAAATTGATTTCTGTTTGCTCAGAAGATGATAATTCAATCTTCGCTTTTTCTGCAGCTTCTTTAACACGTTGTAAAGACATTGGATCTTTACGTAAGTCCATTCCTTCTTCATTGTTAAACTCGTCTGCTAACCAATCAATAATTTTTTGATCAACGTCATCACCACCTAAGTGTGTATCTCCATCTGTAGATAATACTTCAAATACACCATCTCCTAATTCTAGGATAGATACATCATGTGTTCCTCCACCAAAATCAAATACTACTATTTTTTGGTCAGTCCCTTTTTTGTCCATTCCGTAAGCTAAAGCTGCTGCTGTTGGCTCGTTAATGATACGACGTACTTTTAATCCTGCAATTTCACCAGCTTCTTTAGTTGCTTGTCTTTGCGAGTCATTAAAGTAAGCTGGTACAGTAATTACTGCTTCCGTTACATCTTGACCTAAATAATCTTCAGCAGTTTTCTTCATTTTTTGAAGAATCATTGCAGATAATTCTTGAGGTGTGTATAAACGACCATCAATATCAACACGTGGTGTATCATTATCTCCTTTAACTACTTTGTATGGTACACGTTCTGCTTCGTTTTTAGATTCAGAATATTTGTTACCCATAAAACGTTTAATAGAATAAACTGTTTTTGTTGGGTTAGTTACTGCTTGTCTTTTTGCTGGATCACCAACTTTAATTTCGCCTCCTTCAACAAAAGCGATAACTGAAGGTGTCGTACGTTTACCTTCTGCGTTTGGGATGACAACAGCTTCATTACCTTCCATTACAGAAACGCAAGAGTTTGTTGTTCCTAAATCGATTCCAATAATCTTACTCATAATTTTATATAATTTTAAATTTTGTATTGTAATTGTTACGATGACAATAAGTCAATGATTATGCCATAACAAGTTGACTGACATGATGGCAGAAATCTATCAAAATTGAAATAGTTTTAATTATTATATCTGCAACAAAAAACTATATTTGTCGCTCAATACTAAAACGATTTAGTGATATGGAGTGTATTTCGGTTTTTGACATGCTTAAGATTGGTGTAGGACCTTCTAGTTCTCATACTTTAGGACCTTGGAGAGCTGCAGAACGATGGATTTATGAACTAAAAGAAGCTAACCTTTTTGACAGTATTCAAAAGGTAACCATCGACCTATATGGCTCTTTATCTTTAACTGGTAAAGGTCATGCTACAGATTTAGCAGTCATGTTGGGTTTAAGTGGTGCAGATCCAGAACGTATACCAACGGATACTATTGACATTATTATTGCATCTATTAATAATACCTCAAAGTTAGTTTTAAATAACGAGCGTATTATTCCGTTTACTCCCAAATCAGACATTATTTTTAACAGAGCATTTTTACCGTTTCATGCAAATGGAATTAAGTTTACCGCTTTCGCGGAAACCGAAATTCATACATCAACCTTCTACTCCATTGGTGGTGGTTTTGTTATAAAAGAAGAACGTACGGTCGATGCCGAAAATAAAGAATTAAAAAAAGAGTTTCCATATCCAGTAGACAAAGCAACCGAGTTGCTAACGTTTTGTACAAACAATAATAAAAGTATTTCTGAAATAGTTTTAGAAAACGAACGCTCTCTTAGAACCGATGAAGAAATTGACTTCGAGTTACATCGCATTTGGGATACCATGCTGGAGTGTATGTTTATTGGTTGTCATACCGAAGGTAACTTACCTGGAGGATTAAACGTACGACGTCGTGCTTTTGACACACACAAGCGTTTAAACATTGAAATGCCATACACTACACCTCAAGAATGGTTAGAAAGCATTAGAAACAGTGAAGTTAAATTTAGACAAATATTAAAATGGGTAAGCTGTTTTGCTTTGGCTGTAAATGAAGTAAATGCTTCTCTTGGTCGTGTGGTTACTGCACCTACAAATGGAAGTGCTGGTGTTATACCAGCTGTACTTATGTATTATATGGTTATAGAAAACCATGATGCAGATTTTGAAGACATTAAAAAATTCTTGTTAGTAGCTAGCGAGATTGGTAGCATCTTTAAAAAAGGAGCTACTATTAGTGCTGCAATGGGTGGATGTCAAGCCGAAATTGGTGTGTCTTCCGCTATGGCTGCAGCAGCCTTATGCGAATTACTTGGAGGTAGCCCAGAACAAGTCATGATTGCAGCAGAGATTGCAATGGAACATCATCTTGGATTAACCTGCGACCCTATTGGAGGATTAGTACAAATCCCTTGTATAGAACGCAATAGTATGGGAGCAATTAAAGCTATTAATGCAGCCGAATTAGCTTTAGATACCGATCCTAAAAACGTAAAAGTACCTTTAGACAAAGTAGTGGATACCATGTGGGAAACTGCAAAAGACATGAACACTAAATATAAAGAAACTAGCGAAGGTGGATTGGCTGTACGTGTTAATATGGCAGATTGTTAACCGTTTATTCTTGGCATTTTGATCTAGTATCTACTAAATAAAAGATTTTCCACTCTTGATTAACTTTTAGCAATTGAAACGAGTTTACGCCACAATGACTAAGTTTGTCATTGTACCAAAACTGATAAGGCGTCCATACATTTGCCATATTGCCATCAATTTGCACACTATAGCTTAATAATTTTTCAGAAAACGTTTGGTCTTCTGGAATAGCAACAATCTGTTTTATAAAATCAGAAAAATTAGAGGTCGTTAATTTCAAATTGCCATTAGTATTTTCACTTATTGATTGCATAACAACAGCTTTATACACAACGCTTTTAATTACTACAGAATCCTGATTATGAAACCCTTCAAAAAAAGTAGCAATAGTTTTAATTGCTTTTTCTTGTTCATCATTTTGAGAAAAACTAAAACTGCTATACATTACAAATAGGACAAGACTAAATAATTTCATAAAAAAATATTACAATTATTAGCTAAAGATAAGTCTTTCAAAATAAATTAAAATTCAGAATAAGCCTTTAATTTAGTACATTTACATTCTATAATAAAATAACAAAACATGTCTGTAGCAAAAAAAGAATATAAACGCGTTACCGTTAAATCATTAGTAGAAATGAAAAAAATGGAGAAAAAATCTCCATGCTGACTGCCTACGATTATACTATGGCTAAAATAGTAGATGGTGCAGGTACAGACGTTATTTTAGTTGGTGATTCTGCTAGTAATGTAATGGCTGGACATGAAACAACATTGCCTATTACTTTAGATCAAATGATATATCACGCATCCTCTGTAGTGCGTGCTATTGACAGATCTTTAGTTGTAGTAGATTTACCGTTTGGTAGTTACCAAAGTGATCCAAAAGAAGCTTTAAGAAGTGCTATTAGAATCATGAAAGAGTCTGGTGGACACGCAGTAAAATTGGAAGGTGGTAAAGAAATTAAAGACTCTATTAAACGAATCCTTAATGCTGGAATACCTGTTATGGGACATTTAGGTTTAACACCTCAATCTATATATAAATTTGGAACTTACACTGTAAGAGCTAAAGAAGAACAAGAAGCAGACCAACTAAAGGAAGATGCACTTATGTTAGAGCGCATTGGATGTTTTGCTATTGTATTAGAAAAAATTCCTGCAAAATTAGCTCAAGAGGTTGCACAAAGCGTGTCAATACCAGTAATAGGTATTGGAGCCGGAAATGGTGTTGATGGTCAAGTACTAGTCTTACATGATATGATAGGTATGACGCATGAGTTTAACCCTCGTTTTTTACGTCGTTACATGAATTTATATGAAGAAATGAGTCAAGCAATTGCTCAATATGGCGAAGACGTTAAAAGTGGAGACTTCCCTAACGATAACGAACAGTATTAATAACTTTTAGCTATTAAGACTAATTTGCAATACTATTATATATCCTAATGTCAAAAGTTTTATCTAATAAAGACAACCTTCAAGTTATTTATGAGGACAACCATATTATTGTCGTTAATAAACGTGCTGGAGACCTTGTGCAAGGTGACAAAACAGGAGACACACCATTAAGTGACGTTATTAAAAATTACATTGCCCAAAAATACAATAAACCAGGCAATGTGTATTTAGGGACTGTCCATAGACTAGATAGACCAACAACAGGCTTAGTTATATTTTCAAAAACTAGTAAAGCCTTGCCAAGATTAAATAAGTTGTTTGTATCAAAAGACATCTCTAAAACCTATTGGGCTTTAGTTAAAAATAGGCCAGAAAAAGATGCTGATACTTTGATCCATTGGTTAAAGAAAAATCCAAAAAACAACAAGTCTACAGCGTATATAAAAGAAGTACCAGATAGCAAAAAGGCAATCCTGCATTACAAGATAATCAAAAAGCTAGATAACTATTTTTTACTTGAAGTTAATCTAGAAACAGGACGTCATCATCAAATACGCTCGCAATTGTCTAGTATAGGTTCTCCAATTAAAGGCGATTTAAAATACGGATTTGATCGCAGTAACAAAGACGCAAGCATAAGCTTACACGCAAGAAACATACAATTTACTCATCCAGTCTCTAAAGACGATTTAAACATTACAGCACCTTTACCTAAAGATCCTATTTGGGACGCTTGTTTGTAATATTTGGGCGTTACCACAAGGGTCGTGTCATCCATTATATCTTTTTTTGCCATTTATGGCAGCAAAAAAAGGATGCCATTACTACCACTAACGCATGAGCAGCAAATCAATAAAATAGTTTATCTTTAATATTAAAACACTACTATGATTCCTGAATTATTAAACAATCAAAAAACGTATTTTAAAACAGGTAAAACATTAAGTGTTCCCTACAGAAAAACACTTTTAAAATCGTTGTTAAGTCAATTAGAAACTAGAGAGCACGAGATTATAGATGCGTTATATAACGATTTTAAAAAGCCTGAATTTGAAAGTGTTTTAACCGAAACAGCAATTGTAATTCAGGATTTAAAACACACTATAAAAAAATTAAATAAATGGGCAAAACCAAAGCGCGTATTACCAGCGTTATTAAACTTTCCGTCCACTGATTATTTGTATGCAGAACCTTATGGAAGTGTTTTAATTATAGCACCTTGGAATTATCCCTATCAATTAGCATTGGCACCACTAGTTGGTGCAATTGCAGCAGGAAATACAGCCATTTTAAAACCTAGTGAGTTAACACCACACACCTCTGCATTAATTAGCGATATTATTAAAACTGTTTTTAAACCTGAACATGTTGCTGTTGTGCAAGGTGGTGTAGATACCTCTACCAAATTACTAGAGCAACATTGGGATTATATTTTCTTTACAGGTAGTGTCGCAGTTGGTAAAATAGTAGCTAAGGCTGCTGCTCCAAATTTAACTCCTGTTACATTAGAGTTGGGTGGAAAAAACCCTTGTATAATTGATAATACAGCAAATATAAAGCTAGCAGCAAAACGTATTGTTTGGGGTAAATTTGTAAATGCAGGTCAAACGTGTATTGCGCCAGATTATGTTTTAATACATGATAGTAAAAAAGAAGCTTTTTATAAAGCTATGCAGCATGAAATACAATTAGCATACTCCTCTACTCCAAAACAATCTAAAGATTTTGCGCGAATTATAAATGCCAAAAATTTTGAGCGCTTAGCAAAAATGTTAGTTAATCAAAAGTGCATTATTGGCGGACAAACTGATGCTTCTGATTTGTACATTGCGCCAACTATTATTGATGAGCCACAGCTTGATAGCGAAGTGATGAAAGATGAGATTTTTGGTCCGATTCTTCCTGTGATTTCTTATCAAAAAGATTCGGAATTAGACACTATTATCATGTCATACAATAAACCGTTAAGCTTATACGTATTTGGCTCAAATTCCGCGAAAGCGAAACAATTAATACAAAAATTCTCGTTTGGAGGAGGATGCATTAATGATACCATTGTACATTTTGCTAATCATAGATTACCGTTTGGAGGTGTAGGTAATAGTGGACTTGGTGCTTATCACGGACAGTACACCTTTGACACGTTTAGTCATAAAAAAGGTGTTGTTAAAAAAGCTAATTGGTTGGATATACCTGTGCGTTATGCGCCTTATAAGGATAAGTTAAACTTTATTAGAAAGGCTTTAAAATGGCTATAATAGTAGTCTATTAAGCTTGTTTTATTAAGGGATACTCTAATTGCAACTTAACACCATTTCCTGGTTTTGAAGTTAAATTGTAGGTGGTATTAATAAGCTGGGCACGACTTTTCATGTTTAATAAGCCTGATCCTTCTTTTACTGTATTTATATCAAATCCTTTACCATCATCAGTTGCTAATAAAATTAGTTTATCTGCTAGATAATTTAAGGTTACTGTCAAGTTTTTTGCTTCAGAATATTTAACTGTATTGGAAAAAAACTCTTGTAAAATTCTGAATATAATAATCTCGTGCTTTTTATCATTAAAAGGAACTACTATCCCTTTTACTTGTAATTCTGCAGAAGCAAATTTCATTTTTTTAAGTCGGTTTAACTCATTGGTAATGGACTGTTCAAAACCAATATTTAGTATCACCTCATTATTTAACGATCGTGATAACATCCTAACTTCTTTTAAACTCTGTTTTACAAAATCTGAGGCTTCAGCAAAGTTTTCGTTTCCGTCAACATTTAATTTAGTTTTAAGGATATTAAGTTGCATGCTAGCTGCTGCTAACAACTGACCTACGTTATCGTGTAGCTCCCAACCAATATTTTTTAGGGTTTGCTCTTGTATTTCGGTTTGTGCATTTGATAGCTCTAAATCAAAAGCCCGTTGTTGTAAAATTTTATCTAACAGTAATGTGTTTTTTCTTTTTTGAAATACTATAAAAAACAATACTACCAAGGTGGTAACCACAATAAGCACACCAATCATATAAATTAGCAAATAACGTTCTGACTGTGTAGAGGTTGCCTGTGTTTGTATAAAATTTAAAGTATTATTCATTTATTTTTTTGAGGTTTAGAAGCTATTAGACCCAATACAAAACAAGTATACATAAATATATTAGCAAATAGAAATACGCGACGTTTTAAATTTGCAAAATCCCAGTCTGCAGTGGTATTATAACTTTCGTAAAAAATAATTGGAGTTGTTACAAGCCACCATAAAAACAATCCAAAAGTAGCGTATACGCTAAAAGATTTTGAAATATTTAAAAGGTCGTCACTTTTAAGTAATTCTAAACAAAAAAGCGTTACACATATAAAAATTATTGAGGCGTCTAAAATAAAATAAAACGTATGATGCGCATTAAAAAAGGCGTCGTAATTAAGGACTACATGTATAGTAAAAATTAAAACATATATTAAGCTTATATATTTAATTATAGCCTTAAACATCTTGATTTTAAACAAATTATAATAGTAAAATAAGATAAAAACGATACTTCCAAATAACCAAAACACATTATACCATAGTCGGGTTGTTAAGCCCAATTGTCTTACACAGTGCACTATTGCGTTACCTTTAAGATAAGTTAAGACACATCCCACAAACTCGACAAAAACTATGTAAGCTAAAAAAAATATAAAAATTTTTGTTGCTTTACTTTTATGCTTTTTAAATAAAATAACGCCTGTTATAAGCGCAATTAATTCAAAAAAATAAACAATAAAATTAAAATGTTTGGTTATAAAATCTATCATTTAATCGTTTTCATGAGGCCTGGAAATTAATAATCCAAAAGTAAAAGTTAAGTACATCATGATATTTGAAAACAAAAATATTTGCCATTTTAAGATTACAAAATTCCAATCTTGATCAGAATTATAAATACCATAAAAGATAACTGGTGTTGTAATTAACCACCAAAAAAGCAACGCTAGACTAATATAAAAATCTAATATTTTATAAAACCTAAGCATTTTATCACTTTGTAACAACTCGATAAAATAGCACGTTGTAAATGTTATAATAGAAAAAGCAGCTAAAACACTTATTAAAGGTAAAAAGCCATTAAAAAACTGAGTTGTATTACACGCTATATAGATTATTGAAATTACTAAACTTAATATCCCTACTGCCAATACTATAATTTTATGTGTTTTGTTTTTTAAAATCTTATGATAATAAAACATATAAAACACTATGCTTCCTAAAATGTAAAAAATTGTAAACAGCCAATAATTATATCTAAATACAGAATTTTGTACAGTAGTTAACCACTCAAACGTATTGTAAAACGAAGGATATTCTCCTAACAGGTCAATAACAAAAACATAGAATAGAAAATATATAAAATACTTACCAGAAGTTAACTTGTATTTTTTATAGCATAATAAAGCAATAAGCACAGCCAATAACTCTACACTGTGGGTTATTAAACTATAATTTTGTTTCAAAAATGTTTCCACAATACGGAATTAATGAGGATAATTAGAATTTGGAGGATTCCCAGCAGTTCCCATATTTAAAGGGTTAGCTCCTTCAATATCAGTATTAGCTGATGCTGCAAAACCTTTACTTCCATCAACCATTTTTACATCTCCCGTTGGTACCATAAACATAGTAGTATATCCAACCTGATTTTTACTTGTTGGATAAGCTCCTAAATACACTCTTAATCCACTCATATTATAACCTAAGCTATCAGATTGGTTTTTAGCATAATCTATATAATTAGTAACATCATCTAAGGACCACCAGCTTGAGCGATTATCAGGTCGTTTTACAATACTGTCGCTAATTAAAGTATGTCTAGAATTGTAGGTAGAATCTAACACTATTGCTTGATTTGGTGTAATTACACCTCTTGGTTTTATAATTGGGTCAGTAACGTGAGATCCGTTTAAATTGTTTGAATAAAAGTACATTACCAATGCGCCAATAATTAATCCTAAGATTAAGCTGCCTAAGTTTTTCATTTGTTTTAAAAGTTGGTTAATAGCAATTTAAAAGTAATAAAAAAATTAGCTAACTATCTTTTACATAGAAAACTATCTAATAAGAAAACATATTAAATATTGTATTGTAAGGCTGCTACTAGTCTAGTTTAATCAAATTTTCTGGCTCAGAGATTAAAAAACCAATAGCAAATGATATATACATTATAAAGTTTAGAGATAAGTAAATTTCCCACTTTAATAAAATATAATCCCAATCACCATTTACCATATAAACATCATAAAACGTTAATGGTGTCACGACAATCCACCATATAAAAATGGCTATAGCTATATAAAAATAAAGAAACTTATAAAATTTTATAATTTTATCATTCAATAATAATTCTATAAAATAAAAGACACTACAACTAAGTATTATTAAGGCTCCTGTTATCTGAATTACGGGAAAAAACTGAAAGAAAAACAAATCACGATTATAAATAATATATAGTATAGAAAAAAGAACAAACCCATAAGTACTATATTTTAACACCTTATTAAAAAGCTTATTAGGAATAACTTTTTGAAATAAAAGCGAAAATAATACAATACCAACAATATCAAAAGCAATAGTATACCACCAATAATTTTGTCTAAATAATGAATTATATATTGGCTCTAAAAAGCTAAAATTTTTGTACAACGAAGAGTAAGTACCTATTAATTCTACAATTAAAAAATAGATTAAAACTTTAACAAAAAAAGTAGCAGGTGTTCCTTTATGTTTCTTGTAAGTTACAAGACCAGAAACAACTGCTACTAAAATGAAGAATTTAGTTAAAATACTATAATTGTCCTTTAAAAATTCTTCCATAATAATTAATTTGGATAACCAGCTCCTGGAGGCATTCCTCCTTGTCCTCTATCAATACCATCAGCATCTTTTATATCCATGTTTTTACCATTAACATCTTCTGTTGGTACCATAAATATAGTGGTTAATCCTTTAGATGTTTCCTTATCGGTTTGCACACCTAAATAGCATCTTACACCATTTACATTAGGATTTTGTTCTTTAATCATTTCTAAAAATGCTTGCATATCTTCAAGAGAATACCACGAAGACCTATTATCTTCCTGACCTGCAGCAGTATTGTTAGCATCTTGACGTAGTTTAGTCCACGCTTGACTTAGTGTTTCGGCTTCTGTAGCCGAAATTTTTCCAGTTGGTTCTGACATTTTAAAATAAGGTTTATAGTTATTAATAGCTGTTTACGAAAGTACTGAAAATCTATTAAACTTTAAACATTTATCCCAACCAACCATCTCTATCTAAACTTCTGTATTGGATTGCCTCACTAATATGATTACCTTTAACATCTTCACTACCTTCTAAATCAGCTATGGTTCTAGATACTTTTAATATTCTGTCGTACGCTCTTGCGGAAAGATTTAAGCGTTCCATTGCTGTTTTAAGTAATTGTTTTGAAGCCTCTTCCAACTTACAATATACCCTAATTTGCTTGGTAGACATTTGTGCATTATAATGTACATTATCAAAAGTTTCAAAACGAGTGGTTTGGATTTTTCGTGCTTTAGTTACCCGTTTTCTTATATCTACAGAAGCTTCGCCTTTACGTTCTTCAGACAATTTTTCAAAAGGTACAGGTGTGACTTCAATATGAATATCAATTCGGTCTAAAAGCGGTCCGGAAATTTTACTTAAATAACGTTGCATTTCGGCAGGACTACTAGTTACAGGAGCATCAGGATCGTTAAAATAACCACTAGGACTAGGATTCATACTAGCAACCAACATAAACGATGATGGATACGTAACTGTAAATCTTGCTCTAGAAATGGTCACTTCTCTATCCTCTAACGGTTGTCTCATGACTTCTAAAACACCACGTTTAAATTCTGGTAATTCGTCTAAAAATAAAACACCATTATGTGATAGTGATATTTCTCCTGGCTGTGGATATGCACCACCACCAACAAGTGCAACATCTGTGTAAATTGTTTTGTGGGGGGAATAAAAACATATCAATTTTTTATAAGTTTATAGGGTAATAATTTAGTTTGAAAAAATATTTCATTAAAATTTCACTTTCTTTTTGTAATCTTGAAACATATAACTAAACATAAAAAAATTTCTTTAATTAACTAAAAAACGCATAATAAGAGCCAATGACTGTATTATATCATAGAGCAAATAACTAAGCCTAAAATCATAAAAATCACTTGTATTCAAAACTCCTCAACACTACCTATAAAGATTTTAAACCTGCTTAACGTGAGGTCCCAAAAATCTATCACCATTAAAATGAATCATATGGTCAGGGTTTTCTGAAATCCAAACTTCTGTTTCCCAAGCAATATCACTGACATTCTTTTTAAATTCCTTTTTATCTAAAAATGCAGTAACGTACACCTTACCAACTTTGCAATCTTTAAGAGCTTCTTCTAGTTCTGTCCAACGCTTAGCAGAAACAGGTCCGTGGCTAGTAACGGCTTCAATTAGGAACAACCACTTCCTCTCACTATCGTAAACAACAACGTCAGGTAGTTTATCGTGAGACATAGGCGAAACTCCTAGCTCTTTTAGATATTCCATTTCTAAGTGCATTAATTTACCACCTTCACCAATTCTACTACTTGCAGTGTCCCCTATATATAATACAATTCCACCTTCACCTACGAATCTCGGACAAAATTCGTGAATGATATCAGCGTGTAGTTGATTATGTTTTCCTGGTGACAGTGTAATTAATTTACCGTCAGGAAGCGTTACAGGTATCTTTTCCAATTTCCTTTTTCTTTGATATTCCTCTCGCAAACTAGGTGACAGAACTAAAAACTCTTTTATTTTGGTCTCCCAATCACCATCAGGATAATTTTGTAGCATTTCAATTATCTCCTTATTTAAAGAGTAATTATTATCCTTACTATTTGTAGCTCTTTTAGGATTATCTCGGTTTCTATCTATAATACGAGCTTGCTCAAACTGATGTAAAGTTTGCCTTCTTATAGTTTCTCTACTATTTGGTTTATAATCCATATCATAATGCACTCTTATAAACTCCATAATAGCATGGGTAGGTAATAGTAATGCTTTAGCTTCGTTCCATTTTATTGAAGGAATAATGTTTGCCAATGCAAGAAATACCCAAGCAGAACGATTGTTTGTTTGCTTTTTCGGTAACTCTAAAGCTTTTAGAATAGCTTTAGCATCTTCTAACTTTTCTATTTGTTTATCAGTCATTTAAAATGTTGTTTATCAAAATATTAATAGTATTATAGTCCAAATTATTTATTCCTTCAGCTGATTTACCAAGTGCTATAATTTCACTCCTAGTTGGTGTTTTCATTATACGAACATCCGTAGAATTAACTTGTGTATTACCCGAAATACATCTATAATAATTATCCATAAACTCAGAATTAAATAGTATAGACAACCCCAAGGCTTCTTCATCTGATAACTCCGAATCCTTCCGTTTTATGTAATTTAATTTATTGCTTACACCGATATAATCATTAAAATTATAAGGATTATATACACTCGCTACAAGTCTTCTTTTCTCATCTTTTGAAGTAAATCGTTTCAAAATAACATACTTCTTATTAGGTAAAATGTGCTTACTATAATCATCAATTAGCTTAAAAGAAAAATCTTTTTTATCCTCACCATTCCATAAAACACCATTAATTTTAACATTATGAGCTTTTAATAAAGGTACAGTGTTCTCATTGTGTTTAAGACATTGGTATTGTCTAGTTCGGTGTAAAACTACAGGACCTGTAGATATGGAATACCCCTCCTGTGAAAATGAAGATGGAAGGTTTTCAGCTTTTTTTAATATATCAAAATCATTCTGATTTTCTGGTATTCTTATTATTTCTTCTCCATTAGATTTATCCACTATGATACTCTTTGGATATTTTACAAGAATTGAGTTTTCTAAATCAGAAGTACCGAAGCAACTCGAAATTTTTATTTTAGAATACGTATCATTATTCTTAACAATTTTAAAAATGATATTTTCTTGTAAAACTTTAGAATCAACAAATACATCTTTTCTAGACTTGAATATATGCACTAATTCAAGTTTAGAATTATTTAAAATATATTTTCTAAAACCTTTAAAGTAAAGACCATTTAAGAAACTGCGTGGTGTTATAGCAATAATTTGACCGCCCACAGCCATTGACGACAACGTTACAGCCAAAAATGATGCATAAATATTAGGGTCTCCTTTAAAAAGGTCTGCTGTTTTCTTTGAATAAATAGAATTTTTTACGGAATATTTAAAATATGGCGGATTAATAACCGATACATCAAACCTTTGTTCATCCTGCAAATCTGGTCGTAAGCTTACAAAATCCTTATTAATTATAGTAAAATTAAAAATTTTACTTCTATCTCTAAATATAACACTAACATCATTTAAAATTTTACGAAGTTCATCGATTATATCCTTATCAATTTCGTAAATCGTTGCACTAATATTATTAATATCATTATCTAATAAAAATAGAGCAGTTGAGACAGTTAACATACCATGACCTGCACCACAGTCTAATAATTTAACATCTTCGGGATTTAAAGACCCAACATCTATAAGCGAACTCATAAATGAAGCTATAGGTGCATCCGTAAAATATTGACCTAGTTCTTTTTGAGATTCTTTACCTTTTTTTAGAATACTCCTTTTGCTTAACCCTTAATTCTGAAATCAAATTTTGTCTTATTGAGATTTGTGAAATACTTAGTGGAATATTACAAAGTTAAATATGTTAAACTAAGAACCAAATTAAGTGTCTAACAAAATACATTATTTTGAATAATAATTTTAAAGTGTATTTGTAAAGTATCAAAAATAATTATGCTTTTTTACTATATGGCAGACAGACAACAAAACCCTTATTATTAGTTTTTTACAGATGCCACTTACGTGCCATCAACATGCCAGAAACAAATAATTTGCCTTTAAAAATCTATATTTCAATAGTATACCAAAGAAGTATATGTCATAAATCTGTCAATATCCATAAAATTGCTAGCTAAAAGACGGCAAACTTGCAAGTAATGGCATTATTTGCCACCAAATCATGTGCGTTGATGGCAAACAATATCAAAAATTAAAACGGATAGTTTGCTATAATGTTTGTGTAGTTTTTTGTATTTTTAAGACTAACAAAAAAGAGTAATATTTGAATAAAACAAACAAAAAAATCCTCTACATTGATATGGACAATGTATTGGTAGACTTCCGTTCAGCGTTCCCTTTTTTAGACGATACTGTAAAGGAGAAATTTAAAAATAATATGGATGACATAGAAGGGATTTTTTCTCTTATGAAACCAATGAAGAACGCAATTAAATCCTTTGAAATATTAGCAAAGCATTTTGATGTATACATTCTTTCCACCAGCCCTTGGGACAACCAAACAGCAGCATCAGAAAAAGTAGCATGGGTTAAAAAGTATTTACCTGAATTAGCCTATAAGCGATTAATATTATCACATAATAAACATTTAAACATAGGTCATTATCTTATTGATGATAGGTTAGCTAATGGTGTAGACCGTTTTTCTGGAGAACATATCCATTTTGGTCAGAAGAATTTTGAAAATTGGAATTTGGTTGTAGATTATTTACTTAAAAAAGAGACTATAGATGACTGATAAACAAAAAGAAAAATTCTTAACAGAAAATATTTACAAAGGACTAACTAATTTAAATACAGGTTGGGATGCATCTTCAATTTATTATTTTACAAAATCAGATTTTAAAGTTCTTTTATCTCGAGTAGAGAATTTAAGAATTGGTATATACGGAATCGAACCATGGGATTCTGATAATCATTATTTTGGTGTGAAATTATATGATGACTATTCATGTAAGCCCTCCGACCCATCATGGTACAATAAAGCTTTTAGTGAATTTGTAAATACAGGAGAAGAACTACAGTATTCTGCTAGTTATTATTTCCCTAAAGACCTATTAAAATTATAAATTTAATGATTCAAAAAAATCATCTACAAGATACTTCATGGGCATAAGTGATTCCTTTTCAAATTCAAGAATTAGGTTTGCAAATGTTTTTTTATAATCATCATCGATTTTATATAAAATAATAAGAGATTCCAAATTAGTAAATCCTAATTTCTCTAATTCCTTTTCGGTAATATCCTTTTTAATCGATATACTAATTTTTGTATCATCAAATACCAACTTAGTTAAATCTCTTTTTTCTAACCACCCATTCGTTTTAGCTTGTTCCCAAATGCCTTCAGAAAGCAAATCCTCAATAACAGTAGGGAATGTAATCCCCTTTTTCTTTATGGATTTTAATATTGGAGAATATTTAGCGCTGCATTTTCTTATTAGAAATGTTTTAGATTCAGCAGAGTTTATATCGATAAGACTTCTTAGTTTATCAATTGAATCTTTACCTGCTTTATCATCATCAAATAGTCCAATTGCTTTTAAATATTGTTTATCATTTGGTTTTATAGCTAACTGTTTCCCCCAAATAAATAACTGCCTTTCAACCCAAGAAGCTCCTCCTCCATATTTTATAGTGTCTATGAATAATAGCTTTTGTTTATCAGGATAAAACTTTGAAATAGTGAATTCAATTATTTTCTTATCAGTTGTTCCTTCTACAAATAAGGTTTCTATTTTTTCGACGTTTATCCTTGATTTAACTAAACTGATATGAAATATTAAATCTCTTAAACTATCTTTCCATTTCTCTTCACTTGCATCATAATACCAAACATTCCAAACATTCTTTAAGTCTTTTTTTAACTCTATGAATTGAGTTAAACCTATAATGTACATTGGGACATTTGCTTTTGTTCTCCTTTTATACAAACTTCTTACTAATGACTCTCCTCCTGAATCATCAGGTGAATCATCATGTTTAATCGGCATTTTTAAGTCAGTAATTAAAAGATGAAACTCCTTTCTTTGTAAATATTCAATTGCCTCTTGAACGCAAGATGCTTGGTTTATAGATAAAGTTTCCGTAACCTCTTCTTTTATTGCGGTTATAATCGAAGTGATTTTGTTTATATCATCGTCAACTATAAGAATACTTATAAAACTCATTTTTTTATCTTGATTATCAATTCATTCAATTTCTCAATCCAATTATCTTCATTTGTCTTAAAAAGAACTGCACCAATATAAAACTCTTCATAAGATTCTTTATACCTTTTATCTAGTTCTTTAAATGTTATAGCTCCATTATTTGTGGGAAAAACATCAAACATCGTAAACAGTATTGTAGGTAAAAAGTACTTCTTCCTTTTCATTTCCCGAAGAATTTTCTCTCCTCCAAATTGCTCATAATTACCACCTAAATCATTCTTGCCTTTTTCCCATAAAGGAATAGTCATATCTAAAATTAAAAAATCATAGTCTTTAAAATTGTTTTTCAATTTGGTAACACCTCCTTGAAATGATTCTTCTAAAGTGATGTCATCTTTAGAAAAATACTTAACTAGTCGAGCAATTTTAGTTACATCATCTTCTATAATTAATACTTTATTCATTAGAATTCGTTTTTGTTATTTTAAAGAATAAATCTATAGATAATTCATCTTCAGAAATACTGAAGTCGAATTTATCTGTTTTAGAATAAGTCTCATATAGTAAAATCCTTTTTATTTTATCAAACCCACTCTTATCCTCTTTATTTGACCTATCGATATTAGTATGGTCATTCCAATTGTCTTTAACCTTTTGTAGTCTATTAAAATTCAACGAATAGTCATGACCCTTCTTTAAATTATTTCGAAAGGAGACCTTTGCGAATGAATCTTCAAATTGTTCTATAGTAATATTAATACATGTTTCTTCTGGTCTTAATTTTGAGTGACATATGATATTGTTTAAAAAAATATTAAAAACAAAGATTAAACTAGAATAAACCCCAAAAGGCTCTATATTACATTTTACTATTGGTTGAATAGGGAAATTTGGATTAATACCATTAGTTAAAACAATACTTGCATCAATAACTGTTTTTATACTCAGTAATGATTTAGAGTCTGTAGTATTTAAATAAAACCAATTTGAAATCACTTCTAATTCTTTTTGAATTTCAGTACCAGATTTGATTAAATTTGGTATTAGCTCACAATCTGGAGGTAAATTATACCCTCTTATTTCCTGGATGTATTTATCAATTATACTTTGAAATACTTGTCTGATTTCTCCATTAAACCTGCTTACAATATCCTCTTGAAGAGTAATTAAAGTGTGATTTACTAAAGAGACTAATAACATATCAATAATTTTCTCAGTACTATCAAAATTTGCCTTATTTCTCATGTAGTAATCTAGAAGAACTTCATCATTAGTCAAAAATTCAAAAATCCCGTATTCTTTATCAATAGATTTTTCAGTTCTAATTTGTATAAGCTTATCAACAATGAATATTGTGTATTCATCTATTTCAGCTGAGAAGCTCTTTAATGCTTTTTGAACTCTAATATTTTCTACAAAATTATTATTTAATTGTTGCTCCCAAACTTCATTGTCTTTGTACTCACTCTTTAATTTAGATGTAACTAAATTTAATTTTTCAAAAACACTTCTTAAATGATTTTTGAGAGCCCCATGGCGAATTCTTGTACTTAGACAACTATCAAGCCCATGTTCTTTACTGAATAAAAAATTTTCTCTTGATTCTAAATAAATATTCTTAAAAGCTAAATATTCAGCCGAGTTAAATGAGTTAACTTCGGTATTGCTAAAAGACAATAAAGTGTCCCAGTTTTGTTTATTAGAAGAGTTAAAACTAATTAATTTTTGAACTGATGAGGATTGTTCTATTTCTTTAAATCTTTTAAAATCATCTTTAAATTTTTTAATCTGATTCTTTTTAAGGTTGTCCACGTCAATATATAATCGTCCTTCATCTACCTCTTTTAAAACTTTTCTAACTGAATTGATTCTTAATATTTCATTTATTTCCTTTTCATATTCTAATTTGGAACCTTTATTTAATTTTATCAAAATCTTAAGTACCATAACTCTATCCTCCTCAACTTCGCTAATAGAACCATAGTCTGAAGAATATTTAATGGTGTCAATTATTGATACATTTTCAAGGAAATAGATAGTTTTTCTTAAACCAAAACGATGTACAAAAGATTTAATATCTAAATCTTTAAGGTCTTCAATATCATTTGCGAATAAAAAATCATCATAAATTTCATAAAGGTCAAACTCTTTACTGTGTAATGACATCACTATAGGCAACTCAATATGCGCCTCAAACTCTTGTTTATTTTTACACTCTTTAATTTTAGTAAATAAAAGGGATGTGTTAATTTTTCTTGAACTAAAATTCTCATCAAAAAAAACAAGTCCATATAATTTTAATGCTTTGCCTATTAAATTTTGATGAAGATAAGCGCTGAAAAGCAAACTAACTTTTCTTTCTTTATAATAATTAACTGCATCAAGTTTTGGTTCATTTTCTAATAATCCTATAACTTTAGCATATTCTTTTTTACTAAAATACCTTATAGCTTCAAAAGTCTTATTTTGTCTATAATCGTTTGAAATCAATCCTTTTAAATTGGTGTTTAGACCTAATTTGTATTCAGCTACTTGGAATGATAAATTATCTCTAACAGGTTCAAGATTTTTTATAATGTTCTCCCTTGTATGATGGAAGAAAAGAAATTTACATGTTGTATAACTAGATGAAAACAAACCTCTAATATAGTGTCTATTGTTATTTGCTTCTATTTCAGAAAGTAAACTGAATACTTGTTTCCCAAAACTTGTGTTCATATATTTTAATGCAATTGTTAACAGGAAATCAAAATGTTCTTTTTCATCATTTTCAAACCTAAATATCTGAAATACACTAAAAAGAATTTTGTCAACACCTTCACTAATACCTATCTCAATAAAATCGGATTCTAAATTAATTAAAGACTTGCAGTAAAATTCGTAAAATTCAAACTCTAATGGGTTTTCTTTTAATCCTTCTGTAGACAATTCAAGAGTCTTTTTAAATAACCCCTTGTAATAAGAGTTCGAACAATTTAAAAAAGTTCATTGTCATTAGCTTTATCATAATCGCCTTTATCATTTACTAAATTATAAAGATTTATTAGTCTACCGTCATTATGAATAATTGTTTTAGCTTTTTTAAGGAAGACTTGATAGAATCTATCGTATTTACTTACATTGTGTATATTGTAAATAATAGCATCAATTAAAATCAAATATTGGTCTACTATAGATAGTGTATTTGCTACGTAATAAACACTTTCTAAATTTTTATAAGAATACTCGTAATAAGGATAATTAAAATTTTTAAATACAAAAAAATCTTCAATCATTCCATCTGCATTTATAGTGTCAATGTCATTTTGAAATTGATTTAAAAAGCTCTCAAAATTCATCTTAGATTCAACTCTTTTACTACTGGAGTTAATGATGAATTCATAAATAGGATTCTTAATCTTAGTAAGGTAATTACTTAGCAAATTCCAATTGGCTTCAGTCCCATTTATATTATCTTCTAACAATAAATTAGCTTCAATACTCCAAAGGCTAATTCCAAATTTAGATTCTATTTCTTCAACTATTAATCTGGCTTCATCATACTTATCTAATATTAATTGTGTCTCAAAATGATTTTTCAATTTTATGAACTCATTTATTTCTCCAAAATAATTTTCTAAAATATTAGTTAGCCATCTAAACTCAATCTTCAAATCTTCAGAAAAAGTAAAAGGCTCTTTCAGTTGTATATCTTCAATTGATTTAAAATAGGGGGTTTTGTATAAAAATTGTTTGAACGAGGGATTAAGAGAAAGAGCTTCTTTAAATTGACCTGAATTTACATTACGCTTAATTTGGTCAATTTTCTGAGGTAGAGTTGTGGCTCTGTTTCTTAATATTTCACTTACTTTTTTTCTATAATTCATTTTTTAATAAACGTATTTTTTTACAACTTCAGCCCATGTGTCTTATCATCTAATTATTTCTATATCTAAAATAATATCAATTCTTTAGGGTTGTTTTTAAGAGTGTCCAATTTAGACTCTTCTGGAAGTTAAAAATAGGTGTCGTCTTCAGATTATTCTCTAGAATAGTCTTCTCTTGCCATAATGACTTCCATCTATTCTTCAAAAACATCGTTAGAACGTTTTTTGAATAAAATAGAATTTATATTCATAAAACTATTAGAGTAATTAAGGGAGTGTTAAAGATATAATTTATTGTTTAAATCTAGTCAAATTACAATTTAAAAAGAAAAACAATAGTTATATGTTACTTATCAAAAGACAGAAGTTGTGAGGTTGAAATATCAAAAGCATTGGCTATACGTTTTAGCATTGAAATTTTCATTTCTTGTTTGCCAAGTTCATATTTCCTAAGGTTTTGCGCATCAATTTCTGCTTTAAAAGCAATTTCTTCAATGGATAAATTCCTTTCTTTTCTCAAAGTCCTAATGTGTTTGCCTAACTGAATACAAAATTCGGGAATGTCTTTTTTTCGCTCTCTTTTTATCATATTCAAATTTGCTTACAATTAGTTACTTTTAACCAATTGTATGCAATGGGTTGAATACAACCTTTTTTTATTTTACATTTGTGTAATTAAACTTTGGTTTTACGGAAAACCATAAAGAAGGTAAAACCTGCTTTAATATATTTGAAAACCTTAAAATATTAATCAATAAATTATAATAATGAAAAACAACCCAATCACTTTTAGTATGCTTTTATTGGCAACAAGCTTATTTACTATGTCTTGTTCTGATGACGATACAACCGAGCAAAGAGCAGAACCAACAACACAACTAGACCTTTTAAAAGGAACATGGGAAGAGAGTAATGTTACACATGACGGAGTTGATAGTGAAACCCAAGTAATTTGTAACAATCAAAGAGAACGCTACATTTTTGATGAAGACAATATGTTTACAGAAAGATATTTTGACGATAATTGCAATGAGGACTTTGATTATGGTGATTTTACGATAAATGCAGAGTCGCTTGTGTTTGCTTATGATGATGCATCAACAGACACTTATCAAGTAAATGAATTAAATGACACTACCTTAATAATTAGTTTTGATGATGGCGGAATCTTAGTAGAAGAAACATACACTAAAATAGATTAACATAAATATGAAATACAAAATTTTAATTGTTCTACTTCTATTCAATTACTTACAGGGTATTAGTCAAGAAACTTTTAAACTTAGAGACATTAGTAGATATAGTGTTTACACCATAGAAGAAGTGACATTGTATATGCCTGATTATGATGCGGAAATTAAAAACCCAATGTATGAAGGTATTTATAATGAAGGCGTAAAAGAGTTTATAGTAAATTATAAAGATATTTTAATTGATTTAGATTACGCTGAAACTTTAAAGGGTAAAGAGGGGCGAAAACTTAGAAAATCGTTGAATATTAGAAAATCAGAAATTCTATCAAAATATGCACCTTACTTTAATGGATTAAAATCAAAATGGCACTTTGTAGGAGTAGATTTTAATAGTCCCAGTTTATTAGAAGAAAGTAAAAAAGTGCTTAAGAAAATAGAAGGGACAAATTTGAATGCAAAACATTTAACAGAAAATGAACTGCTAAATAAAATCCCTAAAAAGAGAGTAACATTTAAGAAGCTTATTTATTTGGGAGACAAATCAAATATAAAAGGAGATTATTACATAGCAGACAGAATAAAAGTCTCTTATTCTTATAATCCTGACGACAATACTTACAAAGACCAAATACTAGAAGGAGATAAAGACTATTCTAAATATAGCATCTATAATTATTTTAAAAGTGTTGATGGCTCTGGTACGGACTTTTATAATAGTAATATTGATATTTATGACCCTTACGCTGTAGAACGTAAACCTAAAAAACTTACTTCTAAAGAAAAAACCATCGTTAACAAAATGAAAATCTATAAGAAAGAGATGAATTATCTTGTGGATAAAATAGCGGAGTATAGAAGTAAAACTAAAACAGCTTATGACGCTACTAAAAAGGGGCAAGCTCTTCAGAAAAAAGTAGAAGCATTATATGATAATAATGATGACAACTATTACGACTTTATGCAACTGTTAGACATGGACACAAAAGAAGTCATGGTTCAATTTAATCAAGTTTTACGAGGTGCTGTTATACTCTTTGGATTGTAGATTAATAATCAAAGCTTAAAACAAAAAAACCACTCAGTATTTGAGTGGTTTTTTTGTACCAAATTTTTCTTTAATAATTTTTCTGGAATAAGATAGCTGAATTATTATTCTCCTATATCTTCTCCC
Source organism: Olleya sp. KJ81-1 (assembly GCF_055808135.1). Lineage (NCBI taxonomy): Bacteria > Pseudomonadati > Bacteroidota > Flavobacteriia > Flavobacteriales > Flavobacteriaceae > Olleya > Olleya sp. KJ81-1. The sequence continues at coordinate 1,113,059 of NZ_CM147854.1, forward strand.
CACCAATCCACAATCGTCTTAACTTTTATCCTATCAATAGATTCTAAATTTTCACAATTTAAAATATCATCTGCTTCTATTTGATAGCAATTCCAATATCCAGAGAAAAAATCATCCATCACCTTTAACTCAGAATGTGGTGTATCCTTACCATCGACTATAATAAGAACATATTTTACAGCTCCTTTATGAAATATAGTAATATGTGGAACAAATAATAATTTTCCTCTATCAAATTCTGGTTTAAACCATTCAAGATAATCTACACAATGTTCATTCCTTTCATTGTAAGGAATAATACCTTTAGATTCCTCAAAATAATAAGAGTTATCAGATTCATAAAAAGGTAAATCTTTATAAACACCATAATTTCGTTTCCAATGGAATTGTGCTATTTCCGAAGAATCACCAGACATGTCTTCTTCCCTTAATATTTTAAATAATATTTCTTTTGCTTTTTCTACTTTATTCATCTTTATTGTTTTTTATATTTCCTAGAAATTCTGATAATTGACCTTCAGATATTCTTACGGTATTATCGATTTTGTAACTTTTTAACTCTCCTTTTTTTATCCAGTTGTCTATTGTGAATATAGATACTGAAAAATAAGACTGAAGCTCTTTACGTGTATATAATTTTTCTTTCATATTTGTTATATTTCTTATTGCGTTATACTATATATATACTTTAAGCTAATATGATTTAGTAGTAAGTAGATAAGTTTAGATATAAGAATCAATAATTAGTGAATAACTATATTTTCAAAATATTACTTTAGCAAGGGTTGAATTTTGGAAGTATTCATGAAACGTAACCCTTAAATTTTTGCAACAATATAAATATGACACATAAAAGCATTCAATTTAAAATAACATCAGTTAGAAAAGATAAAAATGACTATGTACCAATTGATTATGATAAAAAATACTTTACTGACTACAATGCTAGATTCAAGAAAGATATTGAGGATTTTGGTCGTAAAGTGTTATTCTACGGAAGTACTTCTCTTAAATATAGATTTCAGTCCGAAGTAGAGGAGGCTAAAAGAGCTGAATTATCCATCTTCGAACATGAGGCAAAAATAGAAAAGCATAGAACTAGGAAGGAAAAAGATTTTCATGTTGATGGTGTATATGCGCATTATAGTGTTAATGAGTTGCTTATAGCTTTAAATGCATTTTCTGCTCAAAATATTTCTCATCATTATTCTATGAAAAAGGAATTGGAAAATCTCAAGAACAAGTCTATTAAACAAGGATTTGATTTCGAAACACCTCCAAAGTACAATTACAAAGCCAAGGGATTAGTTATTTCAAAACGATTAATGCAAGGAGGGATAAGTACACAATCTAATTCTATTTGTCAGGGGTCTCCATTTTTATTTTTTGATATAGATGTTAAGGCAAAAGAAAACATAAAACTATATACAAGCGATGGAATACCTAATAAGTTAAATACCGAAGTGTTTGAGTATTTAAAAACTATCGCATTAATAACAGCTAGGTCAGCAAGTGGACTTGGTATTTGTGGTATTATGTATGTTCCTAGTTTAGCGAATGTAACTAACAATAGACGTCATAAAAGTATGGGCATTGCAGTTTATGATTACATTAATAATAAACTAGACCTACCTTGTAAAATTAAATTTGATGAAGCTCAAGCTCAGTTTACTCAAGGACGTTCGTTTCCTGTTCAGTTTTATAGTAACAATGACAGATATAATTGGGATAAAATAGAATTAAATAAAGATGCTATCGAATTTAAAATTGAGTCTATTGAATTTGATAAAGAACTAAATGAAGTTAAACATGAAAATAAAAGAGAGGAATCAACATACACATACACAGATGATGTTTATAATCAAAAATATAACAATCAACCATTAATTAAAAAATATAACAAGGAACATTTCTGTCATGAAATATTCATGAACAATGGATATGAAATAACTAAAGAAGAAAATTCTCAAGGATTTTCTAAATTATCAAAGACAGGTAAGAAAAATGATTCTATATCACTGTCAAATAAGTACAATACTTTTAAATGTTTCTCTGAAAGTCTTCAGGGTTCTACCTCATTTGATTTATTGTCTCAACTTGAATTTAATGGCGATTCCAGAGAGGCTTATAATAATGTTAAGAGTATTTATGAAGAAAAAAATGACAAAGATGTATTTGATTCAAAATCTGCTCTAAATAATTGGGAATTGATTGATGATGAAGATAAATTTTATGACCATCCAATGGAGAGTCTTGAAAAAGCTTACTCATTAGTAGAGTTAAATGAAATCATTGGTTCAAATACAATTTTTACTTCTTTTAATATTGACGATAATGGTAAATTTGAAGTTGTAGATACTACTGCAAAAGAATTATTAGGAATAATAGAACGTGATATTGAATTATCTCTTCATAGAACATATAAATCCACAGGTTACGAATATCCTGTCCTTGACATAATTAAAAATACTGATATATGTACAACTTTAAAGGTTGAAGGATTTTTAACAACAGATTTAATCATCAACAATTGTACATCATATATAAACTATATATATGCAGGTTGTGGATTAGGAAAAACAACAACCTTTCTGGGTAAAAACAATCCTAATATAGATGGCTTAACGAAAGATTTTAGTGTTTTATTTATAGTACCTCGTAAAATGATGGTAGAACAACAAGCTCTAACAGCAAATGGTTTATGTCAAATAGTTGCGTCTACAGGAGATAAAAAAATTAAAACTAATGATGGTATTGAATATATTCAGTCAATTGGCAATAATTCAGAAAAATTATATGATGATAAAAATAATCTTAAATCTGTAATTTTAACCTATGACCAATTTGTTCATCTTCCAAATGATTTAGTTTCTAAATATGATTACATTGTTTTTGACGAAGCTCACTTATTAACTTCAGATTCTTATAGAGAAGCAATTCCAAAATCATTTTTAAAAATTGAAGAAGTTAAAAAAGAAAACTCAGAGGCAAAATTTATTTTATTATCTGCAACTCCTAGTATAGAATTATTGACAATATCTAAATATCATAGAAATGATTTTAAACTTTTAAATATTGTCAAATCTCATAAAGAGATTCCATCTTTATATATACATAATTTTAGTCATACAGAGAGGGTAAAAAAAGATATACAAATATTTGAGCAAGTAGTATCTGATTTAGACCAAGGAAAGAAAGTTGTAATTTTTTGTGAAAATAAAAATCAAATAAATTTACAATGGAACAAGTTAGAGGAATACTGTAATGATATGGGGATTAAACCTCCTTCAAGAAGTTATGTTTCATCAGAATCAAAAGAGCTAGACCTTTATAAAGAATTAGTGAAAAATGAAAATCTTAATGTAGATGTAATGTATAGTACCTCTGTATTAAATGTTGGTGTAAACATATCATCAGGGGTAGAAAAAGGGGTAAGTTTTATTTTTGATTATAGTTCTAATAATGGCTATGACACAGCTATAGGGCAAATTCAATTATTATTTAGAAACCGTTCTAGATTAACTGAAATACATTGTTTCTCTAATTTGATGGATACTTCAAATCCTAATTTGTTCAAAATTAATAAACCTGCAATCAAAAACGATGAAGTCAATTCTATCTTTGATAAGAATATATTAGATAAAACTTATGAAAATAAAACGCTAGCAAAAAGCACTAAATATAGTGAGGTGAGTTTTAGTCATTTTGAAGAAGTATCAGATTGTGCAACAGCTACACTTGAACTAAATGAGCAGTTAATCACAGAACAAAAGAGATTGGATACCTTTATTAAACAAGCAGTAACTCATGACTGTAAGGTTTATTATGTGTTGAATTCAGATACAAGAAACTCAAAATTGAAAACAGGAGATTTATCAAACGAATTTTCATTGAATGTCATTAATGAATTGCTAACTTTAGATATAGGTCAAAGAATTTATTTTGAAAAAGGACTACAATCAACTGCTGATAAAATAGAGCCTACATTTAGTTTAGACCAGAATAGCCTACAAATTAGAGACGAAATTAGGTATTATCAATGTGCGTATCATTCTGCTTTTCATCCATTATTACAAAAAATAAGAAGGAGTTATAACACCTTAATGTATTATTACAGGGAAAAAGATAAACTTAAAGACGTTTTCAATTTTATTATTAATACATCAAGTAAAAAAGCAATAGACAAAAGAATTGTAGATTATATAAACACTTATAAAACCATTCATGAAGATAGCATAATAACACAAATGACAGACAGTGTTATTAGCTCAAAAGGAGATTGTATTAATAAGATAACTTTAAAAAACACCCTTAATTCAATTATACCAAATGAAATAAGCTCTCATTTTTCAAAGAATCTTTCTGATGAATTAATAAAAGCTAATTATCAAAATGTTAAGGTTATAAGTGAACCACAATTTCAACATTTTTTTAAAGAACATATTATCAATAAAGTTAATGACTCTTTTCTCAAATTATATAAAACTTCTACCTCAAAGACAGATAGGGAAGAATTGAAAATAGAGAGTTTGAATATTTTAGAGAGTAATTGGAAAATTGAGTCAGATGTCAATGATTCCCTTATTTTAAGTTTTTTAGGGTTTGATATGCATAGTAACTCTTTAAGTAATGCAGATTTATTTGAAAAACTTCTTAGGGAGCTTTCTGAGAAATATCCTAAAAAAGGATTGAATCAACATATATTAGTTGATTATAAAATAGAAAAGGATAACTTTAATTCTAACAAAACCGTATCCATTAGTATAACCGATTTTTGTTTAAAATACAATAAAGAATTATCTGATTTTAGAGAAAAACCTGAGAATAAAAGAAGTAAATTTTGCTATGCAATTATTAACAACGGAACAGAAGATGTGATAATAGAAAAAAGCATGAAATTATTACATTCAAAATTAAGTGATAAAGGTATTTTATCTAAAATGGTGAGTCCTCAAAATTACAACTTTGAAAAACTGAATAATTTTAATAAAACAGATAAGTTAAATTCTTGTAGGAATTATACGGTAATAAAAAAGATTCCTATATAATTTAATTAATTGAGCAAACTATCCATTATTAATATAGATAGCAACCTCATACCAATTATATGGCAGTCATAAACACTCTGTATTAATAATTAAATTAAAAACTTGTATTACAAATTGTGACCTGTGCTTTTAGATTACTAATTAAAGTATAATCACAGGTCAAGATTTGTAATGTTATTATTTATAAGTCTACTCTATTCAATATACATAATCACCATAAGATAAATGCCGTAAACATACACTTGTCAGGGAATTATCACTATATTAGTGTTATTATTTAACACAACCTAAATTAATAACATTTTATGAGCAAAATTGCATATTATATGAGAACCTCTCACTATCTCCAGAACATAGGAACACAGGTGGATAAAATTGAAGAGGGTTGGAAAATTTACGAGGATAAAGGTGTCAGCGGGCGTATCCCATTCCTTGAACGTCCAAGTGGTAAACGTCTCATTGATGATATTGCAAACGGTAAGATAAATCAAGTAATCGTTCTTCGTATCGACCGCCTTGGAAGAGACTTAGAAGACATGCTTAAAACCATTAAAACTATCCATAGTTATAATGTGCCTATCACATCACAAAACGAGGGTATAACTACTCTTATCGATGGTAAAGAGAGCGTAATGTCTAATTTATTAATTAATATTTTAAGCTCAATAAGTGAGTTCCAATATCACCAGACTAGAGAAAAAACATTAGCAGGAATTGAACGTGCTAAATTAGATGGTAAATATAAAGGACGAAAAACTGGTAGCACAGAAAGTGTTGAGACCTTCTTATCGAAGCCTAAGGTTCAAAAGATAATGACGTTGCTTAATGAAGATATAGGTGTCAGAAAGATTGCAAGGATTGTTGAATGTTCACCTAATTATATATATAAGGTAAAGGGAGCAATGACAAATGTTTCTTCTACATATTAAATAAGTTAAACATTGATTATAAAAAAACATCTTATTTAAAAGATTTTTATTTTCTGTCTATATAAGAACATAGTTAATCAAAATTCATTCCTATTTGACTATCTCTGAGGCTAGAATTTATTCGCAGTATAAACTCCTCTTTGTTATTAAAAATTCTCTGGTTCTTGTGAGGGTTATTTATTAAATGCAGTATTCCTTCGTATTCATTCATATCTTTTAACATCGGAGTTGGATTGAACAACATTATTTTTTTACCATACTTTTTAGCAAAATTTATTGTGTGCATTGTTCCTGAGTTAATTCCCATTTCAATTGGAATCACTGCTTGCGACAAAGCTGATTGAATTCTATTTCTTTGAACAAAACTTCGCTTACCTCTATTGATGTTAAAAATCATTTCGGAAATGAGACATCCTTTTTTATCCAAAATCTGATTAGCTAAATCATAGTTCTCCGATGGATATATAGAATCCAGTGAATTTGGTAATACAGCTACAGTATATTGATTATTTAATAATGCTCTTTTATGTGCAAAAGAATCTATTCCCAATGCCAGACCAGATACAACACCATGGTTGACCTCGTTTAACCAATCAGTTATCTCAGAAGTTATTTTATTTGCATGTTTTGAAACATTTCTACTACCGACAATAGCTGATAAATCACAATCTCTCAATTGCCCCTTGTAATATAGTATTGGGGGAGCATCTGCAATTCTCTTAACAAGCTTAGGGTAATTATCATCATAGATAGATATAGATTGTATATCGTGATATTTAAGTTTGTCAATACTTGTACAAGCTTTTGATTTAGCTTCTAGTATAGCTTTGTCTGTATAATTGAAATTTTTAGATATTACTTCTAACAAAACATCAAAATTGTTATACAGGGATATATAATCCTTAATCACTCTAATATTATAATTAGTAAGATATGTAAGAATGATAATATTTTTATGTGATATGTTTACTTTCAATTAACTAAATCCTTTAGGGCTATCAATAATTCTTTAGACGATTTGTTGTTTACTAAACCTTTTATCGTTTTTGCTTCTGATTTCTTCTCGAACGTATATCCGTTTGGCTTATATATATCACCTTCTATTTCATAATCATACATTTTATAATCATATCTGAATTTTCCGAGAGTTATAAAAGTGACTCTTTTAACTCCTGCTTTTTCTAGTAAAATTCGTGTAGTTTCACAAGATGTACCATGATTAGTAAAATCATCAATTATACATACATGAGTATTTTCAATATTACCTTTAAACCATGGATTTAAATATATAGAGTCAAACTGAGAATTACAACCGTCAGAAATTCTGCTAGCCGCACTCATTTTCTTACGTTCAATTGAATTTTTATGTCTAATTAAAATATCATATTGGTTACGGGATGAGTTAAACGATTTTCTTAAAATCTCTTTTAATTCAAAAAGGTCTTGATTTGGTTCTGTTTTAGAAGATGGATAATATCCCCAATATTTAACATCTTCCATTTCTTTATACAACTGATATATACTCAATAAAGAATAAATAAAGAAAGGGCTTTTGTTTCTTATATTATGTTGTTTTAAAAAGGTTCTAAGTTCTTCGCAGATTACTTTAACTTCTGCATCAGGCTGATTATTTGTCATTGCATCAGTAAGTCCATACAAGCTCGCATTATCATTAATTTTTAATGAATAAAACCAAGGCTTATCAATATCAAGGTAATTAGTTGTAAAGTTTACCAGTCTTTCGGGGCTGAGAATTCCGATTCCATATCCTTCTGTATAAATTCTATCATCTGGATTGTTTTCTTTGGCATAATCGGCTGTCAAGAGAATAAGTTTAGCGTTTGCAGCTAATTGCATATCTGTATCCTTTGACCCAAGAATGAAAATATCTTTAAAGTCAAATTTTGTGTTTTCAACAATAATATTTATTAATTCTCCTCTTCTTCTAAGAGTATTTCTTATTAGTTGTTTTTGAAAGTCATTAGGTAACTGGTCTAACAGATTTTTATTTATAGATATAATGACAACTTTATTACCTTCTTGATGGTTTTCAAATATTTTTAAAGCGTCTTTAATGCCATCAAAGTACTCGGTAGTACCTTTCTTAAATATCGAATCTACAGATGCTATTATTAATTTCATAACTGGCTTATAATTAATTTCCCATTCACTAATTTATAATATTTTAATTATTCGAAAGTATATTTTATCATTTATCTTAGTTAACTAAGGATTTGAATTATCTTACACAATAGTATTGTATGAAATTGCTCCTACATTACCAATAAATATTTTAACATAATAATTTAATGTACTAGTTAAACTTATACATTTCATCTTTAGTTACAGTGATTGTTTCAAAAGAACTCTCAATTATATTACCATCTAAATCAGAACCAATAGCTTTAAGAAAACTTATCATATCATCACTTAATAATTCTGCATTAACATCATCAATCTTAATAATGACATGCCATTTATTAAGAGGTCTTTTCGTACTCCAAACAACAACATTTCTTGAAGTGTCTATATAATTATAAGTCATTTTCAAATCAAAACAAACTTGATTATTCGCATTCTTATAAGAATCTATAATAATCTCATCAACTATTGTACACACAGCATCACGAATAACATTAAAATCTTCTTTTTTAAATTTATATTTCGGATTATTAAACTTCTTATAAAGTTGTTCATAATCATCAAGACCTTTAGAAGATGAGTTAATATCAATCTTATTTTGTACTTTGTCCCTTTTATCAGTCAATTGTTCAAGTTTAACTTTAGACTTCTTATAAAAATCAAGTATGGTTGTATCACCATCTAATTCATCCACTAGTAATTTTGCATATTTTTTAACAGCACGTTCTAATTTTTTATGTTCGGCATTAATCGATTCTAATTCTTTTTTATAATCAGAAATAAAGTCGGTATTATTAACAACTTTCATCAAGTGATTCATTAAATCATTTGATTTGAAAAGATGTTTTATAATGAATGATTCTAGTTTAAATATGTTTATACCACTTGCACCACACTTAGTATGGGTGTTCCTGTTAGAAGAACATATATAATTATAGTCCCCTTTATTCGGTTTGATTTTGCCATAATAGTTCTTACCACAAGTACACCGTATTTTTCCTTTAAGCAGGTAATTGTATTTAGTTTCCCCTTTTCGTTTATATTTCCTTTTCTTGATAATACTTTGAACATCATCAAATAAATTCTTATCAATAATCTTCGGTGTATTATACTTGATACCACCGTATATGCGCTCACCGATAAACCATTTATTTCCTAGAATGTCAACAATTGTTTTATCGACCCATTTAATAGAACTAGGGTCTTGGATTGAGATTTTACCTGTGTACTTATTCCTACGTTTAATTGGTTTACCTATCTTATTATATCTTGTAGGTACATCATCTTTATTTAATTGATTTGAAATATATCTAGCACCATGATTATTAAGAGCCATATTGAAAATCCTTTTCACAACCTTTGCTTCATCTTCATCAATCATCAACATAGAATTTTCATCTGTAGTATATCCATAAGGTATTACTCCCCAAGCTTTACCTTTCTCAACATTGTTCTTTAGTACTTTCTTAGTTTGATATCCTTGAAGTTTTGCTTGATAAGTATTTATACTAGATATGATAGACCCCATTAGACTCTGCGTTGGGTCTGAAAAATCGACCAACTTACTATCGAAGTATAAATTCACCTTATACTTCATCATTATAGCTATAAAACCATGGTATGTTTGTTCGTTTCTAGATAGTCTGTTTTGATTCCGCATCCAAATTGATGTAATATGTTTAGAAGAAACTTGTGAAACCAACTCCATCAGAACAGGTCGTTGTTCCATGGGTAAAGTACCTGAAATCCCTTCACCTTCATCAAATAGTCTATAAGACATGTTTTGTTTTTCAGCGAACTTGACTCCTTCATTTTGTTGGTTTAAAATGGAAGTAGAATCTGTATCTTCTTTAGATAGTCTTGTGTATATGGCTAACATGGAATAGAGTCTTTAATTTACACAAACCTACAACAAACAACTTACCCCCACAACATATTATTTACATCACTAATGGTGTGATGCGGACTTCTAAAGGGTCTTTGAGCCATCAAACCAGTGTCCTTAACACGACCAACTACACTGTGTATTTTTGTAGTCTCTAAAGCTTCATGTAAAGTCATTGGTGGTAAAATACTAGGCAAACGCTTTGCTAACATAGTCTTACCTGCTCCTGGAGGACCTATCAAAATAATATTATGTCCACCAGCTGCTGCAATTTTCATGCAACGTTTTATACTTTCTTGACCTTTTACATCACTAAAATCAAACTCAGGAAAGTCTAAGTTTTTTTCAAATTCTTTTCTTGTATCAATTATAGTTTGTTCTAAAGCTTCTCCTTTATCAAAATAATTAATGACTTGTTTTATATTTTCTACTCCATAAACCTCAAGACCATCAACAATTGCTGCTTCTTTTACGTTTTGTATAGGTAGTATAAAACCTTTGTAACCTTCCTCTCTGGCTTTGATTGCAATTGGCAAAGCCCCTTTTATAGGTTGTAAAGTACCATCCAAGGACAACTCGCCCATGATTAAAAAATCCTCTAAATTATCCGCAGCTATTTGTTTTGACGCAGCCAAAATACCCATAGCCAAAGTCAAATCATAAGCAGATCCTTCTTTACGAAGGTCTGCTGGTGACATATTTATAATTATTTTTTTACCTGGAATTTTATACCCATTATTTTGAAGTGCAGCAGCAATCCTAAAATTACTTTCTTTAATGGCATTATCCGGAAGCCCAACAAGATGGTATCCAATACCACTATCTATATTAACTTCTACGGTTACTGTTGTGGCTTCGACACCAAAGACAGCACTTCCAAAAACTTTTCTTAGCATAAAATGGTTAGTTTAGATAATAAAAGTAGGAAAAAAGTTTCAATACTCTACTTTAATACCGTAAACTCTATTGCAGAATCGTTGTAAACTTTGTGCGTTTGCGCTTTAAAATCAGAAGCTTTAGCTTCAAATATATTATCCACGTACGTTTGTGGATTGATATCTATGTAAGGAAAAAATGTACTTTGTACTTGTACTTGTATTTTGTGTCCTTTTTTAAAGGTGTGTAACACATCCTGCAACGTTATGTTTACAGCTGTTTTTTGATTTGGTACAAAAGGTTCTGGATTAGTCATACTATTTCTAAAACGTCCACGCATGGTTTCGCTTCTAATTAGCATGTGGTAATTACTTAATTTTAAGTGGTCTTGTACGTCTTCAGTATTTTCTGTGTCAGCAGGAAAAACATCAATAACCTTAACAATCCAATCTGCAGAAGTACCTGTTGTAGACACCTGTAGTTTAGCTAAAATATCGCCTGCTAAAGTGATGTCGTTTTCTAAAACTTCAGTTTCAAAAGTTAAAACATCAGGACGTCTTGATGCAAAACGTTGATCGTCGGTCATAAATTTACGTGGTGTAAATACTACTTTTACATCTTCACTATAAGGTACAGGCTTTTTAGGATCACTAATAAAATCGCTTGAAGCAATCATACGATTTGCTTTTTGCGTTAAACGTTGATCTGGTTGCATAAAATAGCTTTCTTTAACACTATTTTCTGGTGGCCAAGCTGTAAAATCTGCCCATTGTTTTGTTCCTGTATTAAAAAAGTGCGCTTCAGGTAAGTCTAAAGTCCCTTCGCCATTATTTTTTAAGAAATGATTAAAGAATTTAGTTTCAATATTTTTCTGGAAATCATCCGAAATATTATCTCCAAAATGAATATTTCCAATCACTTGACGTTCTTTATTTCTAGCCCAATCACCATGACTCCAAGGTCCAAAAACAACACCATTATAGTTTTTGCTGTTTTTCTCGATAGTTTTATACGTGTTAAACGGTCCGTATAAATCCTCTGCATCAAACAAACCTCCTACAATTAAAGTTGCTGGTTTGATATCTTTTAAATGCTGAATAATGCCTCTACTCTGCCAAAACTCATCATAATTTGGATGGCTCTTTATTTGATTCCAAAACACATTGTCCTCTCCGTAATATTTGTTTAAATTACTAAGTGGTCCTGCATCTAAAAAAAATTGGTATTGATCTTCTGTACCAATCTCCGGAAACTTATACCATGCTTCCTTTGTTGGTTGGTCTTTCATGTGTCCAAAAAGCGATGTTGCTCTCCAATAGCTTAATAAAAAAGTACCATTATGGAAAAAATCATCAAAAAAGAAATCACTAATACAAGCCTGAGGCGACGCTGCTTTTAAAGCAGGATGTCCTGATAATGCAGAATAAGTTGTGTAAAAACCTGGATAAGAAATTCCCCAAGTCCCCACATTACCGTTATTATTTTCTACGTTATTAATTAGCCAATCAATAGTATCATACGTATCACTAGCTTCGTCAAACTGCTCGCCTGTTTTGTTTGGAATAAAGGCTCTCATGTTATCATAAACACCTTCACTATTCCAACGTCCACGTACATCTTGATACACCACAATATTACCTTCTTTCATTAAATATTGATTCGGAGCGATTGTAGATTTAAACTCGTTTTCGCCATAAGGTCTGCAACTGTAAGGTGTACGTTGCATTAAAATAGGATATTGTTTTGAAGTGTCTTTTGGCGAATAAATTGTGGTATGTAATTTTGTCCCGTCACGCATAGCAATTGACACTTCTTTTTTATTGTAATGTTCAGCAACAATAAATGTGTCTTTTGCGACCTCAGAAGTTGCGGTGTCTAATTTTAGTTGGTCTTTACAAGACGAAAACACTAGCGTTATGGCTAGTAAAAGAAGAATACGTTTCATTAATTTTTGATTTTAAAAAACTAAAGATAGGTATTTTATTACTAAATTGAAATTACATTACTATACTATAAATTAGTAATAAACTGAAGCATTCGTTTTTCCGAATAATAGGTATTTTGTTCATCATAAAAACCAACATGCCCACCATATTTAGGCATTTCTAAATAAAAATTAGCGTTTTGCTCGGCTTCATTAATTGGGTAACATTCCTTTGACAAAAAAGAATCGTTTTGAGCATTTATTAATAACGTCGGGATCGCAATATTTTTTAAATATTGTAGACTACTTGCTTGCTCGTAATAATCATAAGCATCTTTAAAACCGTGCGCTTTTGAAGTATACACATCGTCAAAATCTTTTAAAGTTTTGACAGCACTTAAATCTTGATTGTTAATTTTCTGCGGAAATAAGTGTTGTTTCTCTATTAATTTAGTTCTTAAATTTCTTAGAAACTTCTTAGAATACACATAGTTTTTAGAGGACATTAACTGCTCTAAAGACCCTCTTAAATACACAGGAACTGATACTGTTACTGCTGCTTTAATTTGTTTTGGCAAATCAGATGTTTCACCTAAATACTTTAAAATAACATTACCACCTAAGCTAAATCCGTTTAGATAAATGGTGTCATAATTAAACTGAGTCGTAATATGTTTTATGACTGAAGCTAAGTCGTCTGTCTTACCTGAGTGATACGATTGAAAGGTTTTGTTTACCTCTCCACTACATCCTCTAAAATTGACGCAAACCGCATCCATATTATTTTGATTAGCTATTTTAGCTGATCCTAGCATATAATGGCGTTGTGCATTACCTTCTAAGCCATGCAAAATAATTAGTAATTTGTTGGTTTTTTTGTTTGCGAAACTCCAATCTAAATCTATAAAATCTTGATCTGGTAAAGTAATGCGTTCTCGTTTTTGAGTTACGCCTTCTACCTTGCGCATTACACCAGAATAAATAGTAGAAATATGTCCATTTCTGAAGATAAATTTGGGTTTATATGTGGATTTTAGGATTGGCATTTATTGTTGTTTATTGATTCTATTAAAAAAAACGTCACATTGAGCACAGTCGAAATGCTATAAAACCTGAAATCTCAAGTTTTTCGACTGCGCTCAAAATGACAACTATTTAGCTACTAAAGTAATACTTGTTTTTAAACTGTCACATTGAGCGTAATCAGAATGCTACAAAACCAAAGGTTACAAGTTTTTCGACTGCGCTCAAAATGACAACTATTTAGCTACTCAAGCAATACTTATTTCTAAACTGTCACATTGAGCGTAATCAGAATGCTACAAAACCAAAGGTTACAAGTTTTTCAACTGCGCTCAAAATAACAACTATTTAGCTATTAAAGCAATACTTATTTTTAAACTGTCACATTGAGCGCAGTCGAAATGCTACAAATCCAAAGATCTCAAATTTTTCGACTGCACTCAAAATGACAACTATTTAGCTACTAAAGCAATACTATTTTTAAACTGTCACATTGAGCGTAATCAGAATGCTACAAAACCAAAGGTTACAAGTTTTTCGACTGCGCTCAAAATGACAACTATTTAGCTACTAAAGCAATACTTGTTTTTAAACTGTCACATTGAGCGTAATCAGAATGCTACAAAACCTGAAATCTCAAATTTTTCGGCTGCGCTCAAAATGACAATTGTTAAACGACTATAAAACACTAAACCTCTAAACTAGTAAACTCAAACTTTCCGCCATCAAACAAGCCTTTATCACTCAATTTTAATGAAGGAATTACTAATAAAGCCATAAAAGATAAGGTCATGTAAGGCGCATTTAATGTTGTACCTAATTGTTTAGCAAACGCATCCAATTCCGCGTAAGCGTGACCAATAGTTTCTGCATTTTTATCGCTCATAATTCCGGCAACAGGAAGCGATACTATTTTTTGATCTGTATCAGAAACTGCACAAATCCCACCTTTGTTTTTAATAATTAAATTAACTGCTTTGCAAATGGCTTCGTCGCTAACACCAACCGCAATTATATTATGAGAATCATGTCCAACAGAACTTGCAATTGCACCTTCTTTTAAACCGAAATTTTTAATAAATGCTAACGATGGCTCATCATTTTTGTAACGGTTAACTACTGTCATTTTTAGCACGTCAGTAGTTGTGTTTGATACTAAGTTTCCGTTTTGGATTGTTGCTTCTTCAATTAATTGATTAGTTACTAATTGCCCTTCTAAAGCTTCAATTACTCGTATTTTTTTGGCTGTACTTTCGACTTTAAAGTCTTCAACCGTTTTATTCTTAGTATCAAAATTATTCAAATTTTTAAATGCAACGTGCTTAATTAAAGACGTTCCGTTATCAAACACTAACTCACCATTTATATACGTTTGTAATGTTTTAAAGTCTTTTAAATCTTCGACAATAATAAAATCGGCATCATCATTTTTTTGTAGTAATCCAACATCTAAATTATAGTGTTTTACAGGATTGATACACGCTGCCTGTAACACTTTAAAAACATCCATATCTTTTGCTACTGCTCTAGCACAAAGTGCATTTATATGATTTAATAATAAATCGTCAGGATGCTTATCGTCACTACAAAACATCATATTTTGATAATGCTCAGGTAATAAATATATTAAAGCCTCAAAGTTTTTGGCTGCACTACCTTCTCTAATCAAGATTTTCATTCCCTTTTGAAGCTTTTCTAACGCCTCGTCATAGGTAAAACACTCGTGATCTGTGCTAATTCCTGCATTGATATATTTAGTAACATCATCACCTCTTAAACCAGGTGCGTGACCATCTACGGGTTTGTTATAATGTTTTGCCCAAGCTATTTTTTTTAGTACTTCCTCGTCATCAAACAGTACGCCAGGATAGTTCATCATTTCGGCTAGATATTTAATATCTGGATTAGCCATTAGGGTTTTAATGTCATCCGAATCTATAACTGCTCCAGCCGACTCAAAAGTAGTTGCTGGCACACAACTTGGTGCTCCAAAATTGAATTTAAAGGGTGTTTTTTTACCATTTTTAATCATAAACTCGACACCTGCGACACCTAATACATTGGCAATTTCATGAGGATCACTAACCGTAGCAATAGTTCCATGTTTAACTGCTATTTTAGCAAACTCTGATGGTACTAACATCGAACTTTCAATATGTATATGCGCGTCTACAAAACCTGGTAAAATATAATGTTTTACATCGTGTTCTTTTTCTGTGATAGATTGTATTTTACCTGAATCCACAGTGATTTCTCCACTAAAAATAAGTTTGTTTTGTATGTCTACTATTTGTCCTTGTATTGTTTTCATGTTGTACTATATAACAGTAAAAAAAATCCTGCAATTGCAGGATAGTTTTATTCAATTAAAAATTATTAATTCCTTCTTTTAACCAATTGTAATAGGTGTCGGAATCTGGAGTATAAGCAACTGGAGTATTTAAATTCTCTTCGTTGTGACCCATTAACACATAATAGGGTTGTGTATTAGATTTGTATTTAATGGTTTGAAATTCGCTCCACTTTTGACCAATATACTTAAGTTTTTTACCTGGTCTTAATTTAGAGTCTACAATTTCATCTGCTTCTAATTCTCTTTTATCATCAACATATAATGAGATTAAAACCACGTCATTTTTTAGGACATTTAAAATATTCCCTTTTGGCCAAACGTTTTGTTCCATTTTTCGACAATTAACACAAGCCCAACCTGTAAAATCTAACATAACTGGCTTATTCACTTTTTTAGCATACGCTAAACCTAAATCATAATCATTAAATGCTAATATGTCATGTGGTGCTAATAAATGCGCACCTTCTGGTAAATCATCATGAGTGTTACTAGCATTGCGTTCTCCTTTTGAGTTACCTACTCCGTAAGGCGACTCACTATAATCTAATGGTGGTGGAAAAGCACTAATTAGGTTTAAAGGTGCTCCCCAAAGTCCAGGAATCATATAAATTGTAAACGTTAAAACAATCAATCCAAGACTTAATCTACCAACTGAAATATGTGGTAAAGGCGAATCATGTGGTAATTGTATTTTTCCGAAAAGGTACAAGGCTAAAGTCCCAAAAATAGCAATCCAAATAGCTATAAATACTTCACGCTCTAGCAAATGTAATTGCAATACTAGGTCTGCTTGTGATAAAAATTTGAATGCTAAAGCTAACTCTAAAAATCCTAAAACGACTTTAACAGTATTTAACCAACCTCCTGATTTTGGTAACGAGTTTAACCATCCTGGAAACGCTGCAAATAATGTAAATGGTAACGCTATAGCGGAAGAAAAGCCAAGCATACCTATAATTGGTGCAATACCACCTTTAGAGGCTGCCTCCACCAATAATGTACCAACAATTGGTCCTGTGCATGAAAAAGAAACGATTGCTAAAGCTAATGCCATAAAAAAGATACCAATAAAACCTCCTCTATTAGCTTGCGAGTCTACTTTATTTGCCCAAGAATTTGGTAGCATAATCTCAAATGCACCTAAAAACGAAAACGCAAATACAACTAATAATCCAAAAAAGATAAGGTTAAACCAAACATTAGTTGCTAATGCATTTAAAGCATCTGCACCAAAAATAGCTGTAACCGCTGTACCTAAAAGTAAATAGATAGCTATAATACATAACCCATAAATTATAGCATTTTTAATACCTGACGCCTTGCTTTTACTTTGCTTTGTAAAAAAACTAACTGTCATTGGTATCATAGGAAACACGCATGGTGTTAACAACGCTGCAAATCCTGATAAGAACGCTATAAAAAAGATACTCCATAGTCCTTTGTTGTCATTACTTTCATCATCATTATTATTAGTTGCTTTAGTGTCCTCTGTGGCTAAACCGTTTAAATTAATATCTAAATCTATAAAAGCAGGAGCCAAACATTTTTCGTCATCGCAAGCTTGATAATACGCTTCGGCTTGAATAGTGTTTAACGTTGGATTTAACACTTCAATTATTTGAGTAAAAACTGCTTGTTTTTCAAAGTATTTTACATTCATTTGAAAAGCGTTTTCAAACTTTTCAACCGTTTCAGATTCTTTTAAATCACCTATTAATTTAAAATCTTTATTTTCATTTTTAAATGTAATCTCAGTAGGTATTGGACCCATTGGCTCTTTATTATCCTGAGAATAAATATGCCATTTTGGATCTAAAACAGCAGTATATGTTAATTCATATTGCGTGTCATTTAGTTTTTTGACTCCTGTTTTCCAACTTACAGGATCAAATATTTTAGATGTTGGACTAAAAATGTTTTCCGTAGATATTAATGCGTTAACTGTTTCTGATATTGGCTTGGCTTCAGCAATATTAAAAACAACTTCTTCAAACTCATAAATGCATTTTGAGTCATCGCATGCTTGATAAGCAACCTCACTTTTAATTGTTTTTTGCTCTGGATTTAATAATTTGATTTTTTGAGCAAAAGTTGCTTCGCCATCAAAAAAGGTTAAATCCATTTGGAACACCTTATCAAATTGCGTTATAGATTCGCTTTCAAACGCTTTTCCAATCAATTCATAATTATTGGTTTTATTTACAGAATCGTAAACAAACTCGGTTGGTAACGCACCACCTTCGTCTAAATGTTGAGAATATAAATGCCAATGCTCCTTAATACTTGCTGTATACACTAAAACATACTCTTGATCGGATATTTTCTGAACTTCGTTACTCCATTTTACTGGTTTTAAAACCTGTGCATTAACACTTAAAATAGTGATAAAAAATAGTATAAAAGCGGTTATATGCTTCATTATGATAATTTAATTTTTAGTATTGATTTAGTTTGATTGGTTACCTTAAATCTATCGTCCGCACGATGATTAATAACCCAAACAATTTTATCTTGGCTGCACAATAATAAGACCTTCTGTTTTTCTAATATCGATAACTTTTGGTCTTTAAAATATTTGCTTAACTTCTTTTTACCTAGCATGCCTAAAGGGTAAAAATAGTCTCCTTCTTGCCAATGTCTTACAGTTAATGGTAATTTTAACGTTTCTTTATCAATAAACACGGTAGATGCATCAGATTTATCAATATTTGTTACTGTTTCAAAAGATAAAACACCTGACAAAACATTTACTTCGGTTTCCAAATTATTGATTATAACAGACCCTTCATTTTGATGTAGATCCTCCTTCGTTTTTAATTCACTTAAAATTAAAGTCTCTCTATTTTTAAGTAATTGATGTGTTGCAGAAAACACTTGCTTCCCACTTTGTGCGGTCAACAAATTAACAATATCTGTCCATTGTGTAAATCCGTAATCTTTAAAAACTTCATATAAATAAGCTTTAGGATTACTGACTTTAATAAACTCTGATATTTTATAACTAACCTGAATATCATCAATATCGATAATTGCTCGTTTTAAAACCGCTTGCACACTTTCTTCAACAATATCTGCTGTATCATTAAGATTATTTAATGTGTTTTTAAAATTGGTTAAAACATTATTATTTAATTCTTTTAAAACCGGAATAACATCATGTCTTAACTTGTTACGTAGGTATTTTGTAGATGCGTTACTACTATCTTCTCTCCAAAGTATCTGATTTGACACCGCAAAATCTTCGATAGTTTCTCTAGAAAATGGCAACAATGGTCTAACAATATTATCATTTATTTCCGGAATACCTTTTAAACCTTCTAAACCTGTTCCGCGAGTCAAGTTAATTAAAAACGTTTCTAAATTATCATCTGCGTGATGGGCAGTTAAAATGTAGTCAAAATCTAGATTCTCAGCTAAATCCTGAAACCAATCATAACGCAATGTTCTTGCTGCCATTTGGATGGATTCCTTATTACTTTTGGCGTAAGCCTTAGTATCAAAACTTTCAGTAAATACTTCTAATTCCAAGCTATCGGCTAAATCCACAACAAATTTTTGGTCACCATCACTTTCAATACCTCTTAAATTAAAATTACAATGCGCCAATGTAATATCTAAACCAGATGTTTTACACAAATGCGTTAAAATAACACTATCCAAACCTCCTGAAATAGCAAGCAATAGTTTGCTGCTTCTAAGAAAAGGAAGCGTGTTGTTTATGTGATTCTGGAAGTGTTCTTGCATGTATAAATGTAAAGATTTCTATTTAACTCTCTAAAACCGTCCTCATAGCTTTGGCTTTAAGCAAACATTCTTCATATTCGTTTAAAGGATCAGATTTTGCAGTAATGGCACCTCCAACCGAGTATGACACGTATTTATTACTGGCATTGTATAAAATACTACGGATTACGACATTAAAGTCAAAGTCGCCTGTTGGCGAAATATAGCCGACTGCACCAGAGTATAAACCGCGTTTGGTTTCTTCTAAATTTTCAATAATTTTCATTGCCGAAATTTTTGGTGCTCCAGTCATACTTCCCATAGGAAACGTACTTTTAATAATATCTATTGGATGTGTGTTTTTATCTACCTGAGAGGTTACTGTAGATATCATTTGATGTACTTGATCAAAGGTGTAAATCTTGCATAATTCTTCAACTTTTACGCTCCCTTTTGTTGCGGTTTGCGATAAGTCATTACGCACCAAATCGACAATCATTACGTTTTCGCTACGTTCCTTTTGATCCGATACTAAATTGTTTTTTAAAATAGAATCTAATATAAAATCATCCTCACGTTTTGCAGTCCCTTTAATAGGCTGCGATATAATTTTAGTATCCTCTTTTTTAATGTAACGCTCTGGTGACGCAGACAATAAGTATTTATCATTTAGCTTTAAAAACGTCGCAAATGGTGGTTTTGAAATGGCATTAAGTTTATTGTAAATCTCTAACGGGTTTATAACGGTGTCCTCTGCATAAAACTCTTGACAAAAATTAGCCTCGTAAATATCACCTCTGTGTATGTGACTTAACATGGTTTTAATCTTATCAAAATACGCCTCTTTATGTATTCTGAGTTTTATTTTAATAGGGTCGTTTTCAATCGAAAAATTGTTTCTTTCGTCGTCCTTGTAACTATTTATTTCATTTAAATCGGTTTCCACTTCATCATCAACCATTTTTAAATACTGCAGTTCCACAGTGTCTCCTTTAAATAAAAAGATTTTTTTAGGTTGAAAAAAATATAATTCAGGAAATCCTAAACCATCATAATTAGCAGATTTTAAAGGCTCGACATCATTTTTTAAATCGTATGATAAATAACCAAAAACCCAATCGTTAGTAAGCGACTGATACTCTTTAAATTGCTCAAAAGCGTTATGATAATCGGTTTGGATTCCTGTAAAAGCGTCTACAGCCAATACTGCATCATAACTTGAATATTGTTGTTGATAGTTATTAGAATCCAGCCAAACGACATCGTCAAATTGTTGGCTCCAAGACAATAAATTTTGTTTGAAGTCCTCAGGGTTAGTTAGTTTATGTATAGTAGTTGTTCTCACGAAGTAAAATGTTGCGTAAAGTTAAACAGAAATGTTAAAAAAACGAGTATTTTAGTCATGAGATTAAATATAAGACAGATGTTTCAGTTAACAAATAACGTATTAAAAATTTCGGTTAAACCTAAAGGCGCAGAATTATGCGAAATTGCTTCCGTAAAAAATGACAATCAATTTATGTGGCATGCAGATCCTGACATTTGGGGAAGTTTTGCACCAAACTTATTTCCAATAATTGGAGCATTAAAAAATGACCAATACACTTTTGAAGGTAAAACCTACAACATGCCAAAGCATGGATTTGTAAGGCATAATGACGATATAAAATTAGTAAAGCAAACCAACAATAGCTTAACTTTTAGCTTAATTTATAATGAAGCCTTATTGAAACAGTTTCCTTTTAAGTTTGAATTTTTAATCACTTACACTTTAAAAAACAACACTTTAGATATCAAACACACCGTTAAAAACTTAGATAATAAAACAATCTATTTTAGTATTGGTGGACATCCTGCTTTTAAATGTCCTGTTTATAACAATGAAAATTATACTGATTACAGTTTGGTTTTTGAAAACGAAGAAACAGCCCAAACCTATGTATTAAATATGGATAATGGTTTAGTTACCAATCAAACAAAGCCAGTTTTTAATACTAAAAACAGCATCAATTTAAAACCAGATTTATTTAATAAAGATGCGCTTATTTTTAAAGATTTACAATCCAGAAAAGTGGCTTTAGTGAGTAAAACTCATGGCGAAATACTAAATGTAACCTATAAAGACTTTAATTATTTGGGTATTTGGGCTAAACCAAACGCACCTTATGTTTGTATAGAACCTTGGTTAGGTATTGCTGACGCTGAAAACACATTACAAAAACTAATCGAAAAAGAAGGTATTATTAAATTACCACAAAATGAAACCTTTAATGCAAGCTACAGTATACAAATACATGAGCATCATTTAGGGTAAACAAAATAATAGTGGTAATTTTGTAGGCTAAAATAACACGTTTTGAGCTTTAGAGATTTAAATTTAAATACCCCTTTATATAACGCAATTGACGACCTAGGGTTTACACAACCAACTCCAATACAAGCAGAAGCTTTTAATGTAGTTGCAAGTGGTAAAGATATGGTTGGTATTGCACAAACTGGTACTGGTAAAACTTTTGCCTATATGTTACCAATACTTAAAAACCTAAAATTTTCTAAGCAAGATAATCCTCGTGTTTTAATTTTAGTACCTACTAGAGAATTAGTAGTGCAAGTTGTTGATGAGATTGAAAAATTAGCAAAATACATAAACACGCGTGTGCTTGGTGTTTATGGAGGAACCAACATTAACACACAAAAACAAGCAGTTGCGCAAGGTCAAGATATTATTGTTGCAACGCCTGGACGATTGTATGATTTAGCAGTTAGTCGTGTATTACAACTTAAATCTTTAGAGCGTTTAGTTATTGACGAAGTTGATGTTATGTTAGACTTAGGGTTTAGACATCAGTTAATTAATATTTTTGATATCCTTCCAGAACGTAGACAAAACATTATGTTTTCTGCAACAATGACAGAAGATGTTGACGAATTAATTACTGACTTTTTTAAAGCACCACAAAAAGTATCTATTGCTATTTCTGGTACTCCACTAGAAAACATAGCACAAACAAAATATAGTGTCCCTAATTATTACACTAAACTTAATTTATTAGTACACTTATTACAAGATGCTGAAACGTATAATAAAGTATTAGTTTTTGTATCTAATAAACGTATGGCAGATAGACTTTTTGAAGCTTTAGACGAGTTTTTTAAAGAAGAGTTATGTGTTATCCACTCAAACAAAACGCAAAACTACAGACTACGTAGTATCGAGCAATTTAGAGAAGGTATAAATCGTGTTTTAGTTGCTACTGATGTAATGGCACGTGGATTAGATATTGATAACGTAACACACGTTTTTAACTTTGATACACCAGACTATCCTGAAAACTACATGCACAGAATTGGTAGAACAGGTCGTGCAGAACGCGAAGGACAAGCAGTTGTTTTTAGTACCGAAAAAGAACAAGACAGTCTTGAAAAAATTGAAAGTCTAATGCAAATGGACATTCCGGAATTACAAATTCCAGAGGAAGTTGAAATTTCTACTGAGTTGATTGAAGAAGAACGTACTGTAATTAAAGAACGCAACAATCCAACCAAACGTAAAGACATTGATGCACCTGGACCTGCTTTTCATGAAAAATCAGAAAAAAATAGTAAAGAAAATTTAGGTGGTAGTTATAAATTTAAAATTGCTGCCAAGTATAAAAAGCCAAAAACAAGAGGTGATAAAAATTACAATAAACGTAATAAAAAATAAAAAAAGCGAGCTATTTAGCTCGCTTTTTTTATTTAAATAAGTTTCCAAATTTTAATGTAAACTAACCACACGACTCATTTGCCATATATTTGCTTCTTTTTTCCATATCACTATAAACTTACTAGGCTTGGATATGGCATTAGGTTCTTGATTATTATAAAATGTATGCATACCTATTTGCACTGCTCCAAAATTATTAATTGGATATACCTCAACACTTCCCGTTACCAATTGTCTAGTTACTTTACCACAAATATTATTTTTTAAGCCTTCCATATAATCTGATTTAGAAGTCATTAAACCACCATTATCATGATAAAATTCCAAATTTTCAGGAATCATTTTATTTTGTAAGATTAAATCACATGTATTATAAGCTTCAAAATAAATACGATCTTGCTCTAAAATTGTATTATACAAGGTTTTATTTACAATCTCCTGAGGCTTTACGTTGTCTACTTTTATAACGGTTTTAATTTTGCAGGAACTTATTACTCCTAATAATAGTAAATAAATAAGACTTTTAGTTATGCTAATTTTCATGATTAATTGTTATTGGTTAGGCATTACTTGATTAATTACTTAATAAAGAGATTGCAAATAATTATATGTTACAGTTTTAACAAAAAAAAGCGAACCTATTAGGTTCGCTTTTTTTATTTCCGCGAAAGCGGAATATTAATTTAATTTTTAAACGTGTAAAGCACGATCATCCGTTGCAGCTAAAGCAGCTTCTTTTACCGCTTCTGCAAATGTTGGATGTGCATGTGACATACGTGAAATATCTTCGGCAGATGCTCTAAATTCCATAGCAACTACTGCTTCTGCAATTAAATCTGCACAACGTGCACCAATCATGTGTACACCTAATACTTCGTCTGTCTTTTTATCTGCAAGAATTTTAACAAATCCGTCTATATCACCTCCTGCTCTAGCACGACCTAACGCTCTAAACGGAAATTGACCCACTTTGTAATCTGCACCTGCTTCTTTTAACTCTTCTTCTGTTTTTCCAACAGCAGCAACTTCTGGCCATGTGTAAACCACACCAGGAATTAAGTTATAATCTATATGTGGTTTTTGACCTGCTAAAGTTTCAGCTACAAAAACACCTTCTTCCTCTGCTTTATGTGCTAACATTGCACCTTTTACAACATCTCCAATAGCGTAAATGTTAGATATATTAGTTTGCAAGTGGTCATTAACTTCTACTTGACCTCTGTCTGTTAATTTAACTCCAGCAGCTTCAGCATTTAAACCGTCTGTATAAGGTTTACGTCCAACAGATACTAAACAATAGTCTCCTTTAAACTCAACAACTTCTCCTTTTTTGTTTTCTGCTTTTACGATTACTTCATCTCCAACACGCTCTACTGACTGTACTTTGTGAGATAACATCATGTTAAACTTAGCCTTTTTAAAGACTTTATTCAACTCTTTAGATAAAGCTCCATCCATTCCTGGAATAATTCTGTCCATATACTCGATAACAGTAACCTCTGCACCTAAACGTCTGTAAACTTGACCTAACTCTAAACCAATAACACCACCACCAATCACAATCATGTGCTTAGGGATTTCTTTAAGTTTTAAAGCTTCAGTAGAAGTAATAATACGCTCTTTATCCAAAGTTATAAATGGTAAACTTGATGGCTTACTACCTGTTGCAATAATGGTATTTTTTGCTTCGATTGTAGTTGTTTCTTCACCTTCAATAACAATATGAGTAGCATCTTTAAAACTACCAACACCTGTAAAAACGTCGATGTTGTTTTTCTTCATTAAAAAATCAATTCCACCAGTAGTTTGATCTACAACTGCTTGCTTACGACCAATCATTTTTTCTAAATTCACTTTAATATCTCCCGGAATTTCGATCCCATGATCTTCAAAGTGCTTAGTTGCTTCTTCATAATGATGCGAAGAGGCTAATAGTGCTTTACTTGGTATACATCCTACATTTAAACATGTTCCACCTAAAGTAGAATATTTTTCAATAATTGCAGTTTTCATTCCTAATTGTGCGCAACGTATTGCTGCTACATATCCACCAGGACCTGAACCGATAATTGCTACGTCGTATTGACTCATATATTTTGTTTTTTCGCTTTCGCGGAAATTAATAATTGTTATAATTTAAAACAAAAGTACGATTTGTGACTGTAATAAAGAAGCAGAAACACCTAATTTTAATATACGCTTAACAGTAGGTCTTAAAAACATAAAAGTCCATATTAATCAAATTATTATTTGACTAATTACAGACTTGTTATGAAGGTTTCCCTTAAGATTAATAGCATTGTAAAATTGCACAATACTGATAATTAACACAATACTTAAATTGAGTAATTTTAATTTTAAATTAGATTTTTATTAAATTTTAGCATACCCACTAACTCGCCAGTAGAAGAAATTTTTAATTTTTTTAGAATATTACGTCTGTGTGTGTCTACGGTATGTGAGCTGATATTTAATTTTTCTGAAATCTCCTTGCTTGTTAAGTTTAACACTAATAATCTAATAACATCACGCTCTCTATTACTAATAGACTCTTTTAATAATTTCTGGGAAAAGTTATTAAAATATATTGTTTCATACTCATTATTAGCATTTAGTAATTTAGCTGAAGCTGTAATTTGCATTTTTATTTTTGGGTCTAAAACCGTGTAATGCGCCAATCCAATTATTGGCTTCATGTCTAAATCAAAAGATAATGGTGTTGTATTTTGTACAATATTAACGTAAGTATCACTACCGTTTTTAAATCTGTAGTTCCAAGTATAGTTAGCCTTACTCCTGTCTGTTGGTTTAATCTCAGATAATGTAAACTCCATTAATTGGTTCATTGCACTTAACCAAACTTCGATATCCTCTGGATGAATGCGACTCCAAAAATAGCGCATCCCTTGTGTTTTTAATACGTTAGGATCTATACCTAAGCAAGAACTAAGATTTTTACTGATATACTCAAATTTTAAATCCTGTGTATTGGTTACGCAAAAAAAGGTGGAACTATAGGGTAAGTAACTATCCAATTCCATCATTTTTTTAATATGTGTTTCTAGTGACGGTTTTTCATAGGATTTAAATATATTTTTATATAGTTCCTTGATTTGTGAATACTTCATTTAAAAATTATTAATAGCGATTAATTATTAAACAAGTTATAAAAAAAATTAAATTGGTATGGCAGTAGTACTTTTTACTTCACTGATAACAAACATACTATGTGTACTTCCAATGTGGTTTATATTGGTAAGTTTTTCTACCATAAACTCCCTAAATGCTTCCATATCTTTAACCATAACTTTTAATAAGTAATCATAATCACCACTAATATGATGACATTCTAAAACCTCTGTTAAGTTGGTTACCTCCTTTTCAAACTGTACCACATATTCTTGGATGTGTTGCGATAGTTTTATATGACAAAAAGCAACAAAACTTTTTTCCACCTTTTCTTTTTTAACTAAAGCGACATATTTATTAATAACGCCATTGTTTTCAAGTTTTTTAATACGCTCAAAAACAGCAGTTACGGATAAATTTAACTTGTTAGACAACTCTTTATTAGTCTGTTTACTATCGTTTTGTAATAATTGTAGTAGTTTTTTATCAATTGCATCAAAGGTCATAATCGAAAAATTTTCAGTGGAATTAAATTAAAATCAAATATACATAATTTATTTTCTGTATAATTAACAATATTTAGTTTTAAAATCTAAATTTAACCATATCTATTGATTATTAATCTAACATCATTGATATTTGATGTAATCATTACTAAAACCAACACAAATGAAATTTAAACCAGCAGATAATATTCAAGACTTACAATATTTTGGGGAATTTGGAGGAGTAAACCCTTCAATATCAGACTCGTCTACCTACACTTTTTTAAAAGCAAAAACCATGTTTGATACTTTTGAGGGTAATACAGATGGATGCTATTTATACTCTAGACACTCTACACCTTCAAACCTTTATTTAGGTGAAGCATTAGCTGCTATGGAAGGGACAGAAAGTGCCAATGTTGCAGGATCAGGAATGGGAGCAATAACACCTACCCTATTACAACTTTGTGGTGCTGGTGATCATATAGTTTCTAGCCGAACGATTTATGGTGGTACTTACGCGTTTTTAAAGAATTTTACACCTAGAATGAATATCCAAACATCGTTTGTAGACATTACAAAATTAGACGTAGTCGAAGCTGCAATTAATAAAAACACAAAAGTTTTGTATTGCGAGTCTGTTAGTAACCCTTTATTGGAAGTTGCAGACATTAAAGGTTTAGCTGCTTTGGCTAAAAAGCACAACTTAACCTTAGTTGTGGACAATACGTTTTCACCTTTATCTATTTCGCCAGCACAATTAGGTGCAGATATAGTAATACATAGTTTGACTAAATTTATAAATGGATCTTCGGATACTATGGGTGGCGTTGTATGTGGTAGTAGTGAGTTTGTCAACTCATTAAAAAGTGTCATTGATGGTGCAAGTATGCTACTTGGTGCTTCTATGGACAGTTTACGCTCTGCTTCGATTTTAAAAAATATGAGAACACTGCATATCAGAATGAAGCAACACAGTAAAAATGCGTCTTATTTAGCCGAAAAATTTGAAGGACTAGGCATTAAAACAGTATATCCAGGATTAACTTCTCACCCATCTCATGACGTTTTTAAATCTATGATGAATGAAGCCTATGGTTTTGGAGGTATGCTTACTATTGATGCAGGATCTTTAGATAAAGCCAATGCGTTAATGGAATTAATGCAAGAAAAAAACGTAGGTTATTTAGCGGTAAGTTTAGGTTTTTATAAAACCTTATTTAGTGCTCCAGGAACCTCTACATCTTCAGAAATACCACAAGACGAACAAGCAGAAATGGGATTAAGCGAAGGTCTAATTAGATTTTCTATTGGATTGGATGACGATATAGAGCGTACTTTTAACATGATAAAAGCATGTATGATTGAAGTTGGTGTTTTACAATTAGAAACAGCATAACTTGATTAGTAATTTTTTAATAAAAGCCTGAGCAAATACAATGTTCAGGCTTTTATATTTTCATTTAAAAAAGTACAAAAATAACATGTATTAAAGCTTGTAATTATACTTCAAATTAACCTAAATTCAATGCTAAATTACCCTTTCCAAATTCACATAAATATTAATCAGAAGTTAGTAGAATAATAAATTTTGTTGCCAATTACTTTTAACTTGCTAATTTTCAGTACATAAATCCATTTGCATAACTTATTGTAAAATCGTAACATTACAACACTAAAAAAACTAACTAACATGCAAGACGACAATATTTCAGAATTTAAAGCAAACGATCAAAATATAGTTGAAAATAAAGAACTTAATTTTATTGAAGCTCTAATTCCTGTCGTGATACTTATGGCAATGTTGGCATACAACATTTTTTTGTAGAAGGTCAAGAGTGGTTTGGAACTTATACTAACCAAATTATACTGCTTTTAGGTGGTGCATCTGCAACTGTTGTAGGATTATTTAATAAAGTTTCTGTTAAACCTATGATTAAAGAAATCTGGGAAAACCTACAAAGTGTTTTTGTTCCTATTATGATTTTATTTTTAGTTGGCGCTTTAGCTGGTACTTGGTTAGTCAGTGGTGTAATTCCTGCAATGGTATATTATGGACTACAAGTGTTAAGTCCTGCTATATTTTTACCAGCTTCTGTAATTATTTGTGCTATTATATCCATAGCAACAGGAAGCTCTTGGACAACCTCTGCAACCGTTGGTATTGCTTTAATAGGTATTGGAAGCGCGTTAGGTATTAGTCCTGGTATGATTGCTGGTGCTGTAATATCTGGAGCCTATTTTGGAGATAAAATGTCTCCTTTAAGTGATACCACAAACCTAGCTCCTGCTATGGCTGGAACAGATTTATTTACACACATTAGGTACATGACCTATACAACTGTACCAACTATAATAATCACTCTAATTGCTTTTGGAATTATGAGTGCGACAATAGAAACCACAGGAAGTGCTGATATAAGTGGCTTATTAACTAGTATAGAAGGCACATTTAATATCACACCAATGTTATTTATTGTACCATTGGTTGTAATTGTTTTAATATTATTTAAAACTAAACCTTTAATCGCCTTAGTTACTGGAGTTATTCTAGCAGCTATTTTTGCTTTTATATTTCAATCAAACGTATTAAATGGATTAGCAGACTCAAACTTTACTGCCATTATAAAATCTATTTTAACAGACACGCAAATCACTACAGATAACGATAAACTTAACGACTTATTTAGTGCTGGTGGTATGCAAGGTATGCTTTGGACCATCCTATTAATTTGTTGTGCTATGGTTTTTGGAGGTATCATGGATGCAATTGGTGCATTATCTAGATTAACTAAAGCACTTTTAAAATTAGCTACTACAGTTTTTGGATTGTTTGCTAGTACTGTTATTAGTTGTTTAGGCTTAAATGCTATTGCTAGCGACCAATATTTAGCGTTAGTAATACCTGGTAAAATGTTTAAAAAAGCATATCAAGATAAAGGACTTGCGCCAGAAAACTTAAGTCGTACTTTGGAAGATTCTGGAACTGTAACCTCTGTACTTATCCCATGGAACACCTGTGGTGCATACCAATCGGGAGTTTTAGGTGTTGGTGTTGGTGAGTATTTTGTGTATGCTATTTTTAATTGGCTTAGCCCATTTACAACCTTATTTTTTGCTGCTCTTAATCTTAAAATAAGAATGCTAAAAGATAAATCATTATAAATTATACCTTTTCAAATAAACTATAATTAAAATTTATAGCCTAATAAGATTTAAAAATTTTATTAGGCTTGTTTTTTTAATATCATGCTGTACTTTTGCAAACTGTAAAAACAAAGTAATTAATTTTAAAATTTTAAACAAATGGCAATAGTAGGAAAACAGTTTCCAGATTTAAACGTAGACGCAATGAACGAGTTGGGAGATACTTTTAAAATCAACGTTCTTGAAGAAGCAAAAAACAACAATAAAAAAGTAGTTTTATTCTGGTACCCAAAAGATTTTACTTTTGTTTGTCCAACAGAATTACACGCGTTTCAAGCTGCTCAAGAAGAGTTTGCTAAAAGAAACACAATCGTTATTGGTGCATCATGTGACACTCCAGAAGTACACTTTGCATGGTTAAGCCAATCTAAAGATAATGGTGGTATCGAAGGTGTAACCTACCCAATCCTTGCAGACAGCAACCGTAACTTATCTAGCATATTAGGTATTTTAGATATCAAAAACGAAACTTACGATGAAGCTACTGGAACTGTACAAGTAGAAGGTGACAACGTAACTTACAGAGCAACTTATATTATTGATGAAGATGGTATCGTACAACACGAAAGTATCAACAACATGCCATTAGGTAGAAACGTTGGAGAATACTTACGATTAGTAGATGCTTTAACGCACGTACAAGAAAAAGGTGAAGTTTGTCCTGCAAACTGGGAAGAAGGTAAAGATGCAATGCAAGCTAACGCTAAAGGTACTGCAGCTTATTTAGCAAACCACGTAAACTAAATTATTATGTTACAAGAACTAAGTCAAGATAACTTAAGCGAAATTATAGCAAACAACGACACTGTAGTAGTGCAATATTCGGCTACATGGTGTGGTAACTGTCGTATCATGAAACCAAAAGTTAAAAAATTAGCTGGCGAGTTGGAAAATATAACGTTTGTTATCGCTGACGCGGAAAAATTTCCGGAATCAAGAACATTAGCTACTGTCGATAATTTACCAACATTCGCAACCTTTAAAGGCGGAAAATTTGTAAATCAAACACAGACTAACAAATTTGACGTTTTAAAAGAGTTAGTTGACGAAGTAGCATAACAACAAATAAGTCAGGTTGAGTATAGTCGAAGCGTAAAATACTTCGGCTATTTTCAATCGGATTAAAAAAAATAATTATCAATGAAATTACCTGTAATAAAACATTTAGCTCAATTTATAGAAGACAATGACGAGGATTACATCGTTGAAACTATTGAAACTCTAGAAGCACTAACCGAAGTACCATCTTTAAAAGATGAAGAGTTAGACGTTATTGGAGAGCTAATCTCTAACATGTATGGCGCAATTGAAGTTAATAAAATGATTAAAGATGGTACACCTAAAAAAGAGGCTGTAAACAACTTTATGAAACGTGTTTTAGGTTCTATTGATAAGTAAGCTTAAGAGAAAGAAAAAGAATTATCAAAACCACTTTATATACTAAAGTGGTTTTTTTATATCTAACAATTAATTGGTTAACCAATTTTTAGTACCTTACAAGGTATTGCAAACCTAAACAACCAATGCCATGATCAAAAATCACTTATCACAAGTATCTTACTGCTTTATAATTACTACTATATTAGTATTTAATAGCTGTAAAGACAAAATAAATAGTAAAAATCAAACTAAAACAGAGCAAACAGAAGTTTCTAAAACAGTATACGCTAGTAGTGTTATTCCGTTCTTTGACCAATGGAAACTTATTTTAGGTGATGGTTCAAATGCTGGAATAGCAACTGATTTTGAAAACAAAGATTTTTTCTACACTGCAAACGATGGAAAAGACAACTGGGTAGTATTTAAATCGCCTAATGGTGGTGATACCCACGGGACATCAAATAATACTAGAACCGAATTAGCCCAAACAAAAAAATGGTATCCAAAAACTGCCAATGATAAATTATCTGCAACATTAAAAGTAATGAATGTATCTGCAACAGGAGATGCAAATGTGGCTGCATCACACTCCGTGGTAGTTGGCCAAATACATAGTGCAGATGCTTTTGAAAACGAGCCATTAAAAATATTTTACAAAAAATACCCTGGTCAAACTAAAGGTTCTGTATTCTGGCATTACGAAATTAATACCGCAGGAGACGACAATGCAAAACGTTGGGACTACTCCTCTGCTGTTTGGGGTAATGACTTTTCTGTTGTTGGTAGTGACGCCTCTACTTTCCCTGAAGAACCAAAAGAAGGAATAGAATTAGGAGAAGAATTTAGTTACCAAATCGTAGTAAAAGATGGTATAATGAATTTAACTTTTACAAGTCCTAATCATGAAACCAAAACCTTTACAAAAAACTTAATACTCTCAGAATACACTACTAAATCAGACATACCAGAGCAAACTAAAAAATTGTTTTTTCCAATTGGACAAGATGGTGTAGAACGTCCAGAAGCCTATACAAGCGAAGGTTGTTTCTTTAAACTTGGTTGTTACAATCAGACTAACGGAAAATCTCCTGAAGTGAATAAAAACTGGTGTTCTGGTGCAGAAACACATGGTGGTGACATCCAAAAGCAATATGCGGATGGTAACTATGCCGAAGTTTGGTTTAAAACAGGAAGTATATCTGTAAGTGATACTGCTGTTTCTAACGATGGGTATTTTGCTAAAAACGATTAAAAACACTTAGTATAATATTTACCAAAACCACTTTACAAATGTAAAGTGGTTTTTAGTTTAACAGCCATAAACCAATTCAAAGTCATTTCCTATAAATTAACTTCCAATCACTCAATTTGTGTTTTTTTGCCAAATTCATCCTTAAAATCTTCGTTTTATACTAAAAAAGCCCTTTTTATTACCTAAAAAAAGGTGCATTGTGGTTCTACCTTTACACCATAATTAAAACACATATTAAAATGAAAAATAATAATGCACTCGCACAAGTTCGTGCGCTCGAAATACCATCTCGAGAAGCTATGCTAAAACGTGATACAACTGTAACTCAATTTTGGAACAATAACAGACAGCTATTGGAAGATGCATGGGTAGAATGGGAAATAGAAAACAAAGACACTTTATTAATTCCTGACGAAACATTACTAGATCCTAAATTACGCCAAGCTGTAAAGGATGCATGGGAAAACCCAGAAAAAGAAAATGTGATTGCAGATTTATGGGAAGAAATAATTCCTGATGTATATTCTATCCAATTTTTTGATGTTGAACGCTTAGCAGAATTCCGTAATTATTTAGAAGCTGTTGCAAATTCAAAAATACCTGCGCGTCCGCCTTATGGTATCCAGTTAAACCGTTATGGTTTTATGTTAGATCCACGTTCGGAAGGTCATCTTGCTGCACCAAATTTTCAAGCTTTTTATAATGACATGATGGATCGTTACATGCGTCCTATCTCGCGTTTATTGTTTGATACTTATGGATATGATAACCAAACCTTTGGATTCTCTATTCAGTACAATCCAGATAAAGACAAGGATTTACAAGCACACACAGATGCCTCTGCTGCAACCTTAAATATCAACATTAACTTACCTGATGAAAAATTTACAGGATCGGAAGTAGATTTCTTTGATAAAACGACAAAACAAACTGTACAAGCGGTTTTTGAGCCTGGTAAAGCCATAATTCATCGTGGTAATGTTCCGCATGCAACACATGCTATAAAAACAGGACAACGTAATAATTTAGTCGTTTGGCTGTATGGCGATCGTATGCAAATCCCAAGAGGTAGCACAAGCAGCTACGGTAATAGTAACGATGCAGCCGCAACTGTTAATGCACCAGAGCAAATAACTGCCCGCCAACGTTGGAGTTTGCCAGATGGCCCTAAAGATACTATTGCTCCTTTTTAAAACAGCACTTAGTATTACCCAAGTAGCTACACAGCAGACTTATTATAACATTATATTTCAAAAAAACCACTTCATTTATATCAAGTGGTTTTTTTGTTTTTATACTACAACTACCCAAAAGCAATCTGTAATCCCATTAACACAAATACAAATCCGCTTATTTTATTAAGCCAAATCCCAGAGTTTGGATTGCCTTTAATTTTAGTTGAAAACGTACTAGCAAACAAGGTCAAAATCACATACCAAATCACACCTATAATTGCAAACGTAAAACCCAATAAAACAAAAGGAACAGGATCTTCTAATTTTGAAGGTGTAATAAACTGCGGAAAAAATGCCAAAAAGAATAATGCAACTTTAGGATTTAAAGAATTTGTAAAAAACCCAGACCAAAAGTCGTTTTTAGAACTGTTTTTAGCTTTACTTACCGTATTTTCTGTAAATAAAGCAGAAGTATCCATATACTTTTTTACACCAATATAAACCAAATAAGCTGCGCCAATATACTTAATAACCATAAAGGCTATTGCAGATTTTGCAATTAAAACAGTTAAACCAATTGCAGACAAAAACGTGTGCGTTAAAACACCTGTATTAATACCCATTGCTGACACTATTCCAGATTTACGACCTTGACCAATAGATTTATTTAACACAAATACAGTATCAATTCCTGGTGTCATTACAAAAAATAAAGCGGTAACCATAAAGGTTATAAAATTCTCGATGCCTAACATACTATTTCAGTTTACGGATTATAAAAAAATGTTATACAAAGAAACCATGATAATAAGTGCTAAAAAATACATATTTTTGATTCAGTAATGCAAAAAACGCATTTGTTATGACCACACAGCAAATAAAATATTTTTTAGTTTTAGCCGAAGAGCTTCATTTTTGGAACACTGCCGAAAAAGTCTTCATCTCACAATCCTCATTAACTAGACAAATACAAGCGTTGGAAGACGAACTTGGTTTTTCACTATTCGAAAGAAATAAAAGAAACGTAAAACTAACCGATGCTGGTAAATTCCTGCAACAACATTGGAGCAAAACCATTAACGAGTTAGACCACATTTACCAACAAGCCAAAAAAATTAATCAAGGTGATGCTGGTGTGGTGTCTATCTCCTATCCTGGTTCCATCACCTTTAGTCTACTTCCTAATTTTCTAGATCTTATTAAAACCAATTTACCAGATCTTAAATTAGAATTAGCCGAACTTACCGATGAAAACCACGAAAAACTACTCCTAAATTACAAAACAGATATTGCGTTTAGTCGCGATTCTATTTCGCATATTAATATACAATCGCTTAAATTATTTACAGAGCCTATTTGCATTGCTGTTCCCAACGACCATTGGTTAAATACAGATACCATTAACACTATAGACAAACTGCAACACGAAAACTTTATACTTTCAGGTTTACACCAAACCACCTATTTTTCGTCTTTATTACGTAATTTGTTTAATCAGTATGGTTTTGAACCTAAAATTAGCATCGAATCTGATTTTGGTGGTATGATTTTAAATCTGGTGTCCAAAGGACTTGGTATTTCTATTTTACCACATTCTTTTAAATATTCAAAATTTAATAATGTGCGTTTTATAGACATCGATCAAACCATTGATTTATTTATTCATTGGCGAAAAAACGAAGTCAACAAAACCATAACTAAGGTTATAGATTGTGCTAAACAGTTGGACACAAGCGTCTATTAAACAAAAACTAATTCCTTAAAATTAAACCTTTTTTCATCTTTTAAGTCCAAATAGCGCAACCTAACTATTTTTAATTTATGAAAACCAACCATTTATTATCTTGTGGATTACTCGCTTTATTGTTTTTTGCTTCATCTTGTTCCGATTCAGATTCAGATTCAGAAGAATACATTCCTATTCCAGACAACAATACTATAACACAATTAAACCTACCTGACGCCTATTTTAACTACGCAAACATTGCATTACCTAGTTATTATACCGCTAGCGAATTCCCGCCACAATTTCAGTTTCAAGCAGTAACAGCTTATGACAATACTCCTGCAGACAACCCAATAACAGATGCAGGTGCAACCTTAGGTCGTGTTCTTTTTTATGATTAAAAATTAAGTGGTAATGGTACAGTTGCTTGTGCTTCTTGCCATCAAGCGGAACATGGTTTTTCGGATGGGAATACATTAAGTCAAGGTTTTGAAGGTGGATTAACAAGAAGACATTCCATGAGCATTGTAAATGCTAGATTTTATGCTGGCGGAAAATTCTTTTGGGACGAGCGTGCCAACACTTTAGAAGAACAAGTCTTAATGCCTTTTCAAGACGACGTAGAAATGGGTTTAACGCTTCAAGAATTAGTTAATATAACTAATAGTCAAGATTACTATCTGCAATTATTTCAGGATGCATTTGGCGATCAAACTATTACAAGCGATAAAATTTCTAAAGCCTTAGCACAATTTATACGTAGCCTAGTTAGCGTCACTTCAAAATATGATGTTGCCAGAAGCGAAGTCTCCTCTCCTATGGCTAACTTCCCGAGTTTTACAGACCAAGAAAACCAAGGTAAAACCCTATTTTATGCACCACGAACGTTAACCAATGGTGTTAGCGGAAACTGCGTTGGTTGCCACCAAACCGAAGCCTTTATTGGACCTTTTCCAAACACTAATTTTCCACTTACAACTTTTGCAACATCCAATGGTTTAGACGCTACCTCTACAACAGATTTAGGTGTTAGCGAAGCCACAGGAAACAGCAACGATATTGGTAAATTTAAATTCCCATCGTTAAAAAATATTGGTGTGCGTCCGCCTTATATGCACGACGGAAGATTTACCACTTTAATGGAAGTTGTGGAGCATTACAGTTCTGGCATTCAAAACCATCAAAATTTAATTACGCCTTTAGTAAATGATGCTGGAGAAGTTGGACAATTTAATTTTAATCAAGAAGAAAAAAATGCATTAGTCGCTTTTCTAAATACATTAACAGACAACGACATGCTTACTGATGAAAAATATAGCAATCCGTTTATAGATTAATATGAAACACCTTTTTATAATCACTATCCTATGTACACTATTTAGCTGTAGTAGCGATAATACCACTTCCGTAGAAACACAAAACCCAACAGAAAACCCAACACAAAACACACCAAATATTCTGCTTATTATTGCTGACGACTTAGGTAAAGATGCTATAAATGGTTACACGGAAGGCAGCATAAAACCCAACACACCACATATAAACGCTATCCGTAATGCAGGATTAACATTTAATAACTTTTGGTCGTATCCAACCTGCTCCCCAACCAGAGCCTCCATTTTAACTGGAAAATATGGTTACCGTACCGATGTAAAATGGGCTGGAGACGTTATTCAAAATTCCGAAACCAGTTTACAACAATACATTAACAATCAAACCAGTACCAGTTATGCCACTGCAGTTGTTGGTAAATGGCATTTGGCAGGCAACAGTAGTACTTTTAATCCCGAAATATTTGGTATCGATTATTATGCTGGATTACTTAGAGGCGAACCACAAAGTTATTACAACTGGCTCTTAACAGAAGACGGAAGCAGTACTTTACAAACCGATTATAGCACAACTGCCTTCACAGATTTATCCATAAACTGGATACAACAACAAAATAAACCTTG
The DNA here is from genome assembly GCF_055808135.1 of Olleya sp. KJ81-1. Taxonomy (NCBI): domain Bacteria; kingdom Pseudomonadati; phylum Bacteroidota; class Flavobacteriia; order Flavobacteriales; family Flavobacteriaceae; genus Olleya; species Olleya sp. KJ81-1. The sequence continues at coordinate 1,150,977 of NZ_CM147854.1, forward strand.
GTTTATGTGGTTGGCCTATAATGCACCACACACACCGTTTCATGTACCACCAAGCAACATGCATTCGCAAGGCAATCTGCCAGAATATGCTAACGGAATGGACGAAACACCCTATTACATGGCAGCTATTGAGGCTATGGATTTCCAAATTGGTCGTTTACTAGATACCTTATCGGAAACCGAAAAAGCCAATACTATTATTATTTTTATTGGAGATAATGGTACGCCAAATGAAGTCGCACAAACACCTTATTTAACCACAACTACCAAAGGAACCTTATATCAAGGCGGAATAAATGTACCGCTTTTTGTTTCTGGATATGGTGTAACCAGAACAGGAACAGATCAAAATTTAATTACTAGCACAGACCTGTTTGCAACCATTGCCCAATTAGCAGGTGTTGGAACAAGTCAAATTAACGATAGTAAAAGTTTTAAATCGTTACTGACTGAAAACACTACGATAAGAGATTTTCAATATGCTGAAAAAGACGATGGAAATGTTAATAATTGGACGATAAACAACGGAAACTTTAAGTTGATAACATACGCTAATGGCTCACAAGAATTTTACAATCTTAATAACGATCCTTACGAAAGCATTAACTTACTAAACACGACATTAACGGAAGAGCAAGCCAATGCTAAAGCCACTTTAGAAACCGAACTTAGCGTTATTAGAAACTAAATATTTAAATTAAAGTTAAAATTTTGGAATAATCATTCCAAAACGAATACCTTTGCCTTGTGAATAAAAAAGAAGCCATACTATCTGCTGCCATTACGTTACTAACTGAAAAAGGCGTACACAACACACCAATGTCTGCTATTGCTAAAGCTGCAGGAACTGGTATGGGTACTATTTACAACTATTTCCCTAACAAGGAACTTTTAATAAATACTATTTACGTTAGTATAAAACACCAAGAAAAAGAGCTATTTTCAGATTTCGATGCTAACAAATCCATTAAAACACAATTTGAAACGTATTACGCTGCTATGATCGATTTTTTTATAGCAAATCCTACCTATTTCAAATTTATGGAACAGTTGCAAGCCTCTCCTATTATTACAGAAGAGAGCAGAAACGAAGGCGGAAAATCTATTACAGAGGTCAATAAATTATTAGTAAAAGGGCAACAAGATGGCATTATTAAATCTATAAATATAGACGAATTATTAATGTTTATTGGTGGTTCTATTTTATCCTATTTACGTTGGTATTTTAGTCAAAACCATACTAAAAAAGTCACACTTAATAATCAATTGCACATGCTTTGGGATGCCATCAAAGCATAAAAAAATTTAATATTAATTTGGAATGAACATTCACTCCAATAAAACAAACATTATGAAAAGAAACGTATTAATTACAGGAACATCAACAGGAGTCGGTTTTGAAAGCGCCATCCTATTCGCAAAAAACAATTTTAAAGTCTATGCTACCATGCGAAACCTAGACAAAGCCACTGCTTTAAAAGAGCAGATAGAAAACGATAATTTAGACATCCACCTATTGCCTTTAGATGTTACAAAAACCGAAACCATAAAAGCTGCTGTAGATACCATTATTAAAAACGATGGTAAAATTGACGTGCTTTATAATAACGCTGGTGCTGGTTTTGCAAAAACAACCGAACAAGCTTCCGAAGAAGAAATTAAATGGGTAACAGATGTTAACTATTTGGGTACAGTATATTGCACAAAAGCGGTTTTACCACACATGAGAAAACAAAAATCGGGACAAATTATAAGCATTACCTCTGTTGGTGGTTTGGTTGGTCAACCATTCAATGAGCTGTATTGTGGAGCAAAATTTGCAGTAGAAGGTTTTATGGAAGGCTTAGCAACCTATGTTAGCGATCCGTTTAATATAAAAATTACCTGCTTAGAACCAGGCGGAATTTCAACCGAATTTATGACTTCTGCTATAGACAAAACAGTAACCGAAGGTCAATTTGCAACTGGCGAGTACGCTCCTATTTTTGAGGCATACATGGCTGGAAACCAACAAAGAGCTAAAGAAAGTACAACACAAGTGTACCAAACTGGTTTAGAAGTCGCAAATGTAGCTTTACAAGTTGCACAAAACGAAAACCCACCTTTACGTTTACGTACCTCAAAATGGGCTGAAGATTTTACAAATCTTAAAACAAAAGCCGATCCAGATGGTACTAAATTAGTTGCAGAAGTAAGAGCTAGTTTTTTATAATATTTTAGAAACATGAATAGGAAAACCACTTAGCGACAGCTTGGTGGTTTTTTGTTTGGAATAATCGTTGATTTTCATTCGGTTTTTGGTAACTTCGTTGGGCTATTAATTAATGTGTTGGGAAACTTCTGAAAACTTTTAGTCATATTTCAGAAACTAAATATGACTAAATAAAGCAGTTTTACTTATTTTTTTAAAGTAAATTGAGGTAAACCGTAAAAAGTTTTAGAAGAAACAACATATTTTTAAAAATAAAATATGGAGATAACCGAAAAGCTACTGATTGAATTACAAAACCGACTAAAAGTTGGTAGCCGAAGAGGAGTACATTTAAATGCAATTCCAGCTCGTTCAAGATACAAGTTTGACCTAACGCGATTATCTCACATTGACGAAAACCTTCCCACAAATTTTATTAATGCATTATTAACCGAATTACCTTTAAAATTTAAAATTAGTTGGAAAGATAATGTTCCTGATTTGAATTCACTTTTTGAAGATGACCAAACACAATTGGTCAAAATCACAAAGTCTTTTGAAAATCTAATCAATCAAACTGATGCTATAGAATCAGAAAAAGGAATAAATACATTCGGTTTTGGTTTTCCAATACTTGTAAGACGTGACCAATCAGATAACAAATTAACAGTTGCACCTATTTTAATTTGGTCATTAAGAATACGAAGAACAAAAGAATTTAATACTTGGGAAATACTGCGAACAGAAGACGACCCAATTTACATAAACGAGGTTCTAATAAATCATTTACAAAATGATTCCAAAATTGAAATCAATCAAATTTCTAGTGAGTTTTTAGATGATGGTTTAATTAATAAAAGTGAACTTTTAGATATTTGTGTAAATATCATGGAATCCATAAATAGCTCAATTCCAGATGACCTTCGTGAAACATTTGAGAAAAAACTAAATGAAGTAAAATCGATTCCAGAAAAGAAATATTACGAAAAGCTACCATTAACATCTAATAATTCATTTATAGATTTTGGTGGACTTTTTTCAATTTTCGAGGTTCAGAAGCAAAATATTATTCGCGATTATGGCAATTTATTAGAGTTAAAAGGTGCTGCAATTGACCTTGAAGATATGGAAGAACACACTTTTCAACCAATATCATCAGTTGAAACTGACCCATCACAACAAGGAATTTTACATTCTTTGAAGGCATCTAGAAATATCTTAATTCAAGGACCACCAGGAACAGGAAAAAGTCAATCGCTTACAGCTATTTTAGTAAATGCTTTAGAAAATCATAAAAAAACAATTGTTGTTTGTGAAAAACGAACAGCTTTAGAAGTGCTTCACAATGCACTAAATGAAAAAGGTCTTAATTATCAATGCGTTTTGCTTAAAGACATTGTTAAAGACAGAAGAGTTGCAGTTGATTCTGTAAGAGACAGAGTCGATAATTCCTCATATCGTAGATATAGATATACTCATTCCAAAGAAACTTTAGATAATATAATAGAAAAGTCAAAGAACCTAATTGATTCAATAAATAAGAAACACAAAAAATTAGGAACGAATTTAGTCGGAAATAAAAATTGGACTCACGTTGTTGGTTCACTTTTATCAGAATTAAAAGACAATTCAGAAGAATACAATCTTGATTTAGCAAAAGACACATTCAGTTATGAATCAACTGAATTAAATCAATTATTAGAACTAATAAGAAAAGGACAGAATTTATATGACGAGTTTAGACCTCATTCAAACCTTTCTTTTATTAACGCTGCAAAATTAGTTGGAGACAATCCATTTATTATAGAACAACAGATTGAAGAAGATTTTACAATCTATAAAAAAGAGTTGAAAATCATATTAGATGACATTTCAAGCTATGAAGAAGAATATTATAAAATTAGATATGAGCAATTTAATTTGCAAAAAAACTTAATTAGTGATATTGAAAATTCTATTCAAAACATCCTAACAAAATACGAAGTAAACAACGATTTTTTTGATGAAGAAAAAACAAATAGATTTTTATTTAAAACTATTTCAATCTTTTCAAAAGAAAAGAAAACTATACTTACTGACCAACAAACAATAAATACACTTTTTCAAGAATATTCCTCAAAAATTAATCAAAGTAAGGACTTTGATAGTATAGATTTCTCTAAATCAATTAAAATTAATCAAGATACCATTAAAGATTACAAGTTAATTATTGAGAGAATTGATAAAGAATTTAAAGAAAAGATAGAAAATGAATACAAATCCCTAAACTTAATTAAATCAACTGAAAAGGAATTTGACACAAAATTACTACAAACAATAAAAACAAATTTCAGTAATTTAAAAGCTAAAATAGAAGAACAAAATTGGACAAACAAAGAACTGAATGGAGATTCTCACAACGTTTTAAGTTCTCAAATTCAGACTTTATTAGATTCAAAAGAACAATTTTTCGCAAATGAAAATGACCTTTTTTCTATTGAGTTTAAGTGGTTTCAATTTTACAATTCATTATCAACAAATAATAAACTAATCATTGATCAATTAAGGAAAAAAACAAATTGGAGAAAAACATTTTTAATATTCTATCTTAATTCTATGCTTGTAAATTCTGCGAACACAGATTTACCAACAAATGACAACGACCATATTGAATTAGGAAAATCTTTATCTGAACTTGAAAAGGAACAGATTAAATACATTAAAGAATATTGGTTCTCAAAACAAATAGATGCAACCAGAGATTTTGACAATAAGAATCCAAATTTAGCTGTCGAAAATCTATACAATAAAAGAGCAGGGAAAAGACATAAACGATTATCATTGCGAGAAATTGTAAAGTTGGATATGGATTTATTCACAACCTTTTTTCCCATAATTCTAACAACACCAGACGTAGCAAGTAATCTCTTTAAAGGCAAAAATCAATATTTTGATATTGTTATGTTTGACGAAGCAAGTCAATTAAAATTAGAAGATAATTTACCTGCACTTTTAAAAGGGAAACAAATAATCATTGCTGGAGATGAACACCAAATGCCACCTTCAAATTATTTCAGCAAAGTATTTGACGGTTTGATTGATGATGAAGACGAATTTGAAGACGAAATGGATAAAATTAAAAACGATATAAGCAATTCACTTTCAGATTGTGAATCACTTCTTGATTTTGCATCAGAATTAGGTTTCGAGAAAAAACATTTAGACTTTCATTATCGTTCAAGACATCCTTACCTAATTGATTATTCAAATTATGCCTTTTATAATCAAAGATTAAAACCACTACCAAACAGCTTTGATTACATTCCAATAAATTATGTTCCCGTAAATGGCACATATTCCGACACTTCAAATGACGCAGAAGCTGAAACGATTCTGTCTATTATTGATAACAATATTTCAAGACTTCCAAACGGAGAATACCCAACAGTTGGAGTAGCAACTTTCAACATCAATCAAAGAAACCTAATTTTAGGAAAGATTAATGAAAGAAGAAAATTTGAAAAATATAGAAATTTTAATGACAAAATAGTTGAACTAGAAGAAAACGGATTTTTTGTCAAAAATTTAGAAAATATTCAAGGAGACGAAAGAGATGTAATTATTCTATCAACTACTTATGGAATTAATAAAGAAGGGAAATTTGCACAAAGATTTGGCTCAATAAATCATCAAAAAGGATACAAACTTTTAAATGTTATTGTTACAAGAGCAAAATACAAAGTATATGTATGTTCTTCAATCCCAGAAGATGTGTTTTTAAATTATAAAGAACACTTAATAAATGAAGGTTCAAATAACAGAAGAGGTGCGTTATACGCTTATTTAGCGTACTCAAAAGCTGTTAGTGAGCAAGATAATGAAGCAAGAATTTCAGTTTTAAATACACTAGCAGAAAATTCTACAAAAAGTACCACAATCGACAACTTAAATGAAGATCTCGAATCACCATTCGAGGAGGAAGTTTATGAAGCTCTAACCGAACATTTTGACGAAAAAAATATAATTCCTCAACTTCAATTTGCAGGATTTAGAATTGATATGGTTTACGACACGAAACATATTGGACTTCCAAAAATCGCAATAGAATGCGATGGAGCTGCTTATCATTCAAGTCAAGAAGCATATTTACACGATAGTCATAGACAAAAGATTCTTGAAGGACACGGTTTTGTATTTCATAGAATATGGAGTACAAATTGGTGGAGAAACCCTCAAAAGGAAACAAAAAAACTAGTTGAATTTATAAGAAGTATTGAAAATAGTAGTCCTTCAATTTTTGAAGATAAATCAAAATCAGGTTTAGCATTTACAGATAATATTACGATAATCGAAAATGAGCTTTCTAAAGTTTCACCAAACCTAAAAAAGGAATTAAAAGAAACTATTGAAGCTGTTAGTAAAAAAGAGGAAGTTCAAACAACATTATTTAAAGAAACTATTACTGTCAATAGTAAAGTAAAAGTAAATTATTTGAATATTAACAAAGATTTGAAAGTTCATTTAGTAGACCAGATTGTGTCTAAACTTGAAAAATCAAATGGAATTCAAAAAATAAATATAAAAACACCATTAGGAGTTGCTTTAAACGGAAAATCTGTTGGAGATACTGTGAAAATTGGCGGATTAGATAAGTATGTTAGAATATTAGAAATAAAAAATTGAATAATATTTCCATTTCTAAAAGAAGTAAAACTTATTATCAACTACATATAAAAAAATGCCCAACAAAAAAGACCTTAAAGAAGTTGCAAAACTGTTTTTCAAATTAGGGAGCATTGCTTTTGGTGGTCCTGCAGCGCATATTGCGATGATGGAAGACGAAGTAGTTAAAAAAAGAAAATGGATGACACCGCAACATTTTCTAGATTTGGTTGGTGCTACTAATTTAATTCCTGGCCCAAATTCCACCGAAATGACCATGCATTGCGGACATGAAAAAGCAGGTTGGCAAGGACTAATTGTAGCTGGTTTTTGTTTTGTGTTTCCTGCGGTAACTATTACCATGCTTTTTGCTTGGTTGTATCAACAATACGGACAACTTCCAAAAGTAGAACCTTTTATTTATGGCATTAAACCAGCTGTAATTGCTATTATTTTGGGAGCAGTTTATAGACTTGGTAAAAAAGCACTTAAAAACGTTAAATTGGGTATTTTAGGCGCATTAACTTTAATTGCATGTTTACTTGGTGCTAACGAAATTGTAGCGTTGTTTGCCTGCGGATTTTTAGGTTTACTATTATACTTTTTTGAAAACAATAAAAATAACCTAAACAGCTTTACACCTCTTGTGGTGCTTCAAGTAGCATTAACTCCAAGCACATTAAAAATACTTTGGACCTTTTTTAAAGTTGGTGCCTTATTATACGGAAGTGGTTATGTATTATTTGGTTTTCTGGATGCCGAATTAGTTTCTACTGGCTTACTAACCAGACAAGAATTGATAGATGCAGTTGCTGTTGGACAATTTACACCAGGACCAGTATTATCTACTGCGACTTTTATTGGTTGGCAATTAGGAGGTTTTTGGGGATCAATAGCTGCAACTGTTGGTATCTTTCTGCCTTCCTTTGTATTTGTTGCTATATTAAATCCGTTTGTGCCTAAAATGCGACAATCTAAAGTTATTTCAGCTTTTTTAGATGCGGTAAATATTGCTGCTGTTGCTGTTATTATAGCTGTTTGTGTAGCTATGGGACAAGACACGCTAACGGATTGGCGCACTATAGTCATTGCTGTGGTTAGCATCCTTTGTGTTTTTATATTTAAAAAAGTAAATAGTGCTTTTATTGTTATTGGTGGCGCTTTATTGGGTTTTGTGTTAACCTTGTTTTAGTTCGTTTTAATACCTCAAAAACATCCAAATCATATTTTTATCTTAAAAAAAATAGTGTATTCAAATTATTGTGTAATTTTGTTGACTAATCAACAGTTTTGCAAATGTCTAAAAAATATATATTTACAGATTCGGTTGGGTATTTAACCACGACCATATCACGAATATTAAAACAAAAACTGCAAGGTCGTTTTAATACTTTAGATTTAAATACCACTCCAGAACAATGGCTATTATTGGTTTTAATTTCTAACGAAGGTGACATGAACCAAAGCCAAATTGCCAAATTGCAACATAAAGATAGAGCTGCTACAAAACGTATGTTGGATAATTTAGAAAACAAACAATTGGTGATTAGAAAATCTGGTGTAGATGCAAGATCTAATACTATTGCATTAACCAAAGATGGCGAGCATGTAGTACAAGTTTTTAAAGAAGCCTCTAAAGAAACAGTTACGGAAGCATTAAGTTGCTTTACAGAAACGGAAGCCAAAACGCTAAACAATTTATTAAATAAATTATTAAATCACATAGAATAAAAAAATTATAATAATTGTTGATTAATCAACACTTTGCAATACGTAAAAATGACACAAAATAAAACTTTAGAGAATACTTGCTTTCTGCCATCTATTTTTTAATTATAAAACCAAAAAAATATTGAAAAAGTCAAACAAAAATTCAGCAAAATTACGTGTCATTCTAGACCTGTTATTTTTTATCCTTATGGTTTTAGTATTGATACCGCAAAGTACAGGTATCCCAATACACGAATGGTTAAGTTTTGTTATTCTGTTACCTTTCTTTTTACACTTATTAGTTAACTGGAATTGGATTACAAACCATTCTAAAAAACTAATTAAAAATAAAATTCAGAAAACTAAGTTTGATTATGTTTTTAATTGGCTTTTATATCTTTTAATGTTAGTAGTAACGGTTTCCGGAATTGTAATTTCAGAAGCTGCATTACCTGTTTTTGGTATTCATTTTAAAACCAATGCCTTTTGGACAGCAACCCATAATTTATCGGCTACTTTATTTATTGCTTTTTTAGGTATTCATTTAGCATTACATTGGAAGTGGATTGTCCAATCCATAAAAAAACTAAAGTTAATAGCAGATTTACACTACTTAAAACAAATCGCAACTGTAGTTAAAGAGCAGCGTAAGGCATTATTGCTTTTACTAGCTTTAAGTATAATCTTGTCTTTAGGAATTTGGTGGATTGAATACTCTAATTGGGCACAGCAAATCACATTAAATGCTGCTAAAAACACCACTGAAAATGCTAAAAAACCAATACAATCCTGGTTAATTTATGTATTACCATTGGTAAAAGTTATTGTATTCCTAAGCATTCCTGCGCTACTAACAGGACTGGTAATTAAAATTAAAAAGAAATTAAAAAATAAAATTATGGCATTATTAGAAACCATCATGAAAAAAATAATGGATAAAGGCCAGATTACATCCAAAACAAGGCTAACAGATAGCGTTTATAAAATAGATATTACAAGCGATGCGATAAAAACTATGGATTTTATGGCTGGTTATTTTATACGATTAGGTATTGGTATTGGCACAAACACCAATTCAAAAAAAGATATGGTTAGAAGCTATTCCATTTGGGATATTAATAAAGATACCAATACAATTAGTCTAGCTATAGCTACGGATAGCAATGGTATTGGAGCACAATGGGTAAAAAATTGTAATGTTGGAGATACGGTTTATTACAAAACAAAAAAAGGAACTTTTACGTTAGATACTTCTGCTGATAGTTATTTAATGATTGGAGATTTATGTGCTTTATCGCATTTATATATTATAAATAGAAGTTTAGAAAATAAACCTGTGGAAAGCATTATCTATAATAATACACTAAGCGATTTATTTGAAGATGTTGATGGTACTAAACCTTTTAAATTTTATGAATTAGACGAAAATGCTATCGATAGTATTTTAGAAAAAGTAAAAGAACAACTACCAAATCTTAAAGGAAAAAAATGGTATATATTGCAGGAGATAGCAGAGTTTGCGTTGCTTTAAATCATTATTTCAGAAAAGAATTACATTGGGACAGCAAACAAATAAAAACTAAACCGTTTTGGAATCCTGAGAAAACGGGATTGGAATAACAGACCTAAAAAATAGCTTACTACCTTTGTAATCTCAAATTAACTAGAAAATGGCAATAGAAAACATTCCAGAAATTTACTTTGACAATCCTAGTAAAAGCAAAGACATTTTTGTGTACGATTTTAAAATGACTAGCGATGTGGTTAAAAGTAAAGTGAATTTGAGCATGAATATGTTTAGCTTCCTGCAAGTTGGTAAAAAGCAAGTTCATTTTGCAAACACATCAAAAGCTGTTAATAGCGAGCAATCTTTATTACTAAAAAAAGGAAATTGGCTTTGGACAGAATTGTTAGATACCGAAGCGATTTACTATTGTAAACTCTTCTTTTTTTCAGAAAAAAACTAACCGATTTTTTAAGCAAATACACCAAAAACGTTAAGCCTTACCAAGAAAAAGTGCCATATTTTGTTATTGAAAATGATGATTATATTGCGTCTTTTATAAGTTCGTTGTCTTCTATAACTTTTGAAGATTCTCCATATTGCGATGCAATATTAGCGCTTAAATTTGACGAAATACTATTGTACTTACTAGACAAATATGGTAGTGAGTTTGAGCATTACTTACATGCTTTAATCTCTAAAGAAGTATCACCTTTTAAAAATATAGTAGAAGATCACGTGCATTCGAATTTAAAATTAGAGGAAATTGCTTTTTTATGCAACATGAGTTTGTCTACATTTAAAAGACATTTTACTGCAGAATATAAAGAAGCTCCAGGAAAATGGTTAAAAGATAAGCGTTTACAAAAAGCAAAAGAGTTACTACAAGGAGGCGATTTAAAAGCGTCTGATATCTATTTAGACGTCGGTTATAACAACCTATCTAACTTTAGTGTGGCGTTTAAAAACAAATTCGGAATTAGTCCAACCGAAATCTAAATATTTCTATTTTATTTTAAATTACTGAAAATCAATGTTTTAATAATTAATTAAGATTTAATTAACACTGATTTTTACTATTTGGACTGTTTTCATAAGTTATTGAACCGTATCAATAAATACAAAGCCTCTCCTCCATTCTATCTTTGTACCATAATTAAAATGCTTGTCACAAAGCATATATTCACATTAAAAAAACTTATAATTATGGCAAATGTAACAAAACCCGAATTTAAAGAAAGATATGGAAACTTTATTGGAGGAAAATTTGTAGACCCAGTAAAAGGGCAATATTTTGAAAACAGATCTCCTGTAGATGGTAAAGTATTTACACAAGCAGCACGATCAACACAAGAAGATATCGATCTTGCTTTAGATGCAGCACACGAGGCATTTCCTGCTTGGAGTAACACGTCGGCAACAGAACGTAGTAATGCGTTATTAAAAATTGCTCAGGTTATGGAAGATAACTTAGAGTATTTAGCAACCTTAGAAACTATTGATAATGGTAAGCCAATTCGTGAAGCTCGCGCTGCAGATATTCCTTACTGTATCGATCACTTCCGTTATTTTGCAGGTGTAATTCGTGCAGATGAAGGTAGTATTTCTGAACACGATAAAGATACGGTTAGTATTGTATTACACGAAGCAGTTGGTGTAGTTGGTGAAATTATTCCTTGGAACTTTCCAATGTTAATGTTAGCCTGGAAAATTGCTCCGGCTTTAGCAGCAGGTTGTACAGCGGTTGTAAAACCAGCAGAACAAACACCTACAAGTGTTATGGCATTAATGGAATTAATTGGTGATATTTTACCAGCAGGTGTATTAAACATTGTTACTGGTTTTGGTAAAGAAGCTGGTGCAGCATTAGCAACATCAAACAGAATTGCTAAATTATCATTCACAGGATCTACAGAAACTGGACGTACAGTATTACATAATGCAGCCGAAAACATTATTCCTGTAACTATGGAATTAGGTGGTAAATCACCAAACATTTTCTTTCCATCTGTAGCAGATCAAGACGATGAATTCTTTAGTAAAGCAGTTGAAGGCGCTTTAATGTTTGCCTTAAACCAAGGTGAAATTTGTACATCTCCTTCTCGTATATTAGTGCACGAAGATATTGCAGATCGTTTTGTTGAAAAAATGCAAGAACGTTTAAAATTAGTAAAACCAGGAAACCCATTAGATCCAGAAACGATGATTGGTTCTCAGGTATCTAAAGCACAATACGAAAAGATATTAAACTATATTAAAATTGGTATTGAAGAAGGTGCTGCTGTATTAGCTGGTGGTGAAGCTGGTAACTATGAAGGTGAATTAGCCGATGGTTACTACGTACAACCAACCGTTTTAAAAGGAGATAACAAAATGAGAGTCTTCCAAGAAGAAATTTTTGGACCTGTTGTAGCCTTAACAACGTTTAAAACTACAGAAGAAGCGATTGCTATTGCAAACGACACACCTTATGGATTAGGTGCTGGTGTTTGGTCTCGTGATGCTCACGAATTATACCAAGTACCACGTGCAATACAAGCAGGTAGAGTTTGGGTAAACCAATACAATACGTATCCTGCTCACGCTCCTTTTGGTGGTGTTAAAGAATCTGGATTTGGTCGTGAAAACCATAAAATGGCATTAGATCATTACCGTGTTGTAAAAAACATGCTAATCTCTTACGACAAGAAACCAATGGGCTTCTTTTAATTAAGAAACAACTATAAATTTTATAAAACCTCAGACTTGTCTGGGGTTTTATTGTTTTACAAACTAGGCACAAGCCTTACAAACTCCAGTTACAGTGCAATTAATCCCTTCTACTTTATAACCATTTGGCACTGTAAAATTTACTGCAACAGGAAGACACTCAATAGTATTACAACTTGTGCATTTAAAATGAAAATGCTGTTCTTCCATTGTTTTTCTTCACAATTTAGACAAATAGCAAAATACTGTTTTCCATCTTCGGCAACTACTTTATACAAAACACCATCGTCACAAAACCGATTTAAAACTCTGTAAACCGTTGCGCTGTTTAAATCTATAGTTATTTTTTTAAAATAGCCTCTCTACTAATACAAGTAGACGACATGCAAAAACCCTCAGAATATTCTGAGGTTATTTGTTTTAAAACTTTGCTATTAATTTCTATACTATTGATTTCAAAAAAGCATTATAATGTTCCAACTCCAATGGGACATCTGCATTTTTTTCCATATCATGAAAATGATGGGTTGCTAAACAAGTCATTCCTGTAAAGGCATTCATTTTATGAAAACCAAACATAGCACCTTCGTCGACACTTTTCTGATCAAAAAATTCGTTTTCTTTTGTAAAAGCAGCTTTTGGAGCGTTCCAACTTGTGGTTAAAATATACTGTTTCCCATGCATTAATCCACCTGTCCCATAATTAATCTCTGGATTAGACCGACTTCTTCCATCACTACTATAAATTCCGTTTTGGTGACCTTCTGTAAAGACTTCATCTATATATTTTTTAAAACCAAACGGAATTTGAAACCACCAAATTGGTGTGTGATAAATAATAATATCTGCCCATTTAAATTTTTCTACTTCTGCTGCTGGATCATAGTCATCTCCAACTTGTGTGTGCTTCACTTCAAAATCATCCAAAGCTTGAAAATGAGATATCGTATTTTGATATAAGGTTTGGTTAAATTTTCCTCCGGAATGTGCGAAAGGATGACCTCCATTAATAATAAATATATGTTTCATGTGTATTTGTTTTCAGCAAAATTAAAACACTATTTATCATTATAAAAATAATATAAATCATACATTTGTATTAATATTTTAATACTATGGTGAATTTAGAATGGTACAGAACCTTTAAGGAAATCTATGAAAATGGAACACTTACTAAAGCCTCTGTTGCTTTATACGCATCGCAACCAGGTGTCAGTGTACATTTGAACGCGTTAGAAGCCTATGTAGGTAAAAAACTTTTTGAACGTACGTCAAGAAAAATGATTCCTACAGAAGAAGGTAAATTTTTATATGAGTATATTATTGAATCTATTAAAACTCTAGAAACTGCAGAACAGCATTTTAAAAGAACAACGCAAGACAAAAATCCATCCTTAAATATTGGAATGTGCTCAGAAATGTTTCAGCTTATTGTGGAACCTGAAATTGCTAAATTAGAATTTGATTTGGTCGCTAGGTTTGGCGATCACACTAATTTAATTAAAGATTTAAATAATGGTATTTTAGATTTGGTTATCACTCCTAAGGTGCAGAATGAAAAAAAATCGTTGGTAGAATATACAGCCTTTTCCAAAGAACGCATTGTGCTTATTGCTGGAAATAAAACAGACACTACTACTATTGAATTACTTATAAACACTAAAGAATTCAAGGCATTAGAAGCAGAGTTACTAAAACACATGTGGTATAGCTCATCTAATGAAATGGAACACTTTAGACGCTTTTGGTTTGAGAATTTCAATAAAAAACCTGCCTTTAAACCCAATTACATTTTACCCAACATTACTTCTATTATTAGATGTCTAGCTAATGAAAGTGGATTAGCTTTAGTACCTGATTTTTTATGTAACGAAGCTGTAAAAACAAAATCTATTAAACGTATTTGGGATGGTAAAGTAAACACCGAAAACACTTTATACTTTGCTTCTAGAACGGATTTAAAACATAAAAAAGAATTAGAAATACTTCAAGATATTTTTAAATCGAAAATGCAGCAATAAGCTGTTTCTTTATTTTCGGTGCTTTTTATATTTTTCTATTTACTTATAAGCGCAACAATCTCACTAAAATCCTTAGCTTTTGCATAATCTAAAGCTGTTTTACCTTCGTTATCTTTAATGGTAGTATCTGCTTTTTGTTCTAATAACAATTTTACAATCTCTACTTTATTATATTGTGTAGCAAAGGTTAATGCTGTTGTTCCGTTGTTATTAACTTCATTTAAATCGGCTCCATTTTCAATTAAAAACTTCGCAAAAGCGACGTTTCCTTTAAAACTAACACCAATTAAAGCAGTATTCCCAGACGCATCTTTAGCGTTAATAGGCGCATTATGTTGTACTAAAACTTTGGTTGCAGCTTCGTTATCAAAATAGGTTGCTAAGATTAATGGTGTAAATCCACGTTGGTCTTTTGCTTCGGCTAATTTTGGGTTTTCATTTAATAATACATTTAAGGTAGCAGTATCATTATTTTTTATGCTTTCAAAAACTTTATCTGTATTCATTTTGTTTCATTTTTACTGTTATTAAAAGCTGTTTGAATCTATATTCTTAACGTGATTCAAAATATAAAACCTTAGGTTTCAACTTAAAAAAACTTCATTTAAATTATTAATAATCAATAAAAAAGGAATGGACTTTACATAAATCCATTCCTTTATATTATATATCATCGTCTTTTATTTCACGTCAAAACGATCTAAATTCATCACTTTAGTCCAAGCTGCAACGAAGTCTTTTACAAAACGATCTTGACCATCATTTGCACCATAAACTTCTGCTATTGCTCTTAACTCTGTATTAGAACCAAAGATTAAATCGGCTCTAGTTCCTTTAAACTTAACTTCACCTGTATTACGGTTACTACCTTCAAAAAATCTATCGTCTGAAGACGTTGCTTTCCAAGTGTATGTAAAGTCTAAAATGTTTTTGAAAAAATCGTTAGTTAAACTACCAACATTATCTGTAAACACACCATTATTAGAGCCATCGTAATTAGCACCTAACACACGTAAACCACCAACTAAAACAGTTAATTCTGGCACAGAAAGCGTTAGTAAATTAGCTTTATCAATTAGTAAATCTTCTGCAGCAATTTTTAAATTTCCTTTAATGTAGTTTCTAAAACCATCTGCTAAAGGCTCTAAATACCCAAACTGCTCGATATCTGTTTGCTCTTGTGTAGCATCTCCTCTACCTTGTAAAAAGTCTACTTCCTGATTGTATCCTGCATTTTTTAACGCTTTTTCTACTCCAACATTTCCAGCAAGCACTATTAAATCTGCTAAAGAAACAGTGCCTTCAAATTTAGTTTTAATACCTTCTAGTACATCAAGGACTTTATTTAATTCGGTTGGATTATTTACTTCCCAGCTACGTTGTGGCTCTAAAGCAATACGTGCTCCATTAGCACCACCACGATTATCTGATCCTCTAAATGTTGAAGCTGAAGCCCAAGCGGTTGTTACTAATTGTGAAACTGTTAAACCAGAATCGATAATCATAACTTTTAAGTTAGCGATATCAGCATCACTTAATGTATAATCCACTGTTGGAATTGGATCTTGCCATAATAATTCTTCTTTAGGCACTTCTGGTCCTAAGTATCTAGACGTTGGTCCTAAATCACGATGTGTTAATTTATACCAAGCACGTGCAAATGCGTCTTCAAATGCTTTATGGTCTGCATGAAAACGTTTAGAAATTTCTAAATATTTAGGATCTACTTTTAAAGCAATATCTGCAGTCGTCATCATTAAATCTTGTCTTCCGTTAGCGTCACCTGCTTTTGGAGCGCGTTTGGCATTAGACTCTGCTGTTGGTTTCCATTGGTGTGCACCAGCTGGACTTTTAGTTAATTCCCAATCGTAATTTAATAATACATCAAAATAATCTGCATCCCAACGTGTTGGATTTGGTGTCCATGCACCTTCAATACCACTAGTAATAGTATCGTCTAAAACACCTGTACCAAAACTATTTTTCCAACCAGTACTCATTTCTTCGATTGATGCACCATGAGGCTCTTTACCAACATATTTATTTGGATCTGCAGCTCCATGCGCTTTACCAAAAGTATGACCACCAGCAACTAAAGCTACAGTCTCTTCATCATTCATTGCCATTCTACCAAAGGTTTCTCTCACATCATGTGCCGAACCCATTGGATCTGGAACTCCGTTTGGACCTTCTGGGTTAACATAAATCCAACCCATCATTACAGCTGCTAAAGGATCTTCTAGATCGCCTTCTTTATATCTATCTTCATTTGCTCCCCATTCTGTTTCACTTCCCCAATATATATCTTGTTCAGGCTCCCAAACATCCGCTCTACCTCCTGCAAAACCAAATGTTGGAAAACCCATAGACTCTAAGGCGCAGTTACCAGCTAAAATCATTAAATCTGCCCAAGAAATTTTATTTCCATATTTTTGTTTGATAGGCCATAATAATAAACGAGCTTTATCTAAGTTACCATTATCTGGCCAACTATTAATTGGTGCAAAACGTTGGTTTCCAGCGCCTGCTCCTCCACGACCATCACCAACTCTGTACGTTCCTGCACTATGCCAAGCCATACGTATCATTAATCCTCCGTAATGTCCATAATCTGCAGGCCACCAGTCTTGAGAGTCTGTCATAAAAGCTGTAAGTTCTGCTTTTAAGGCCTCATAATCTAAACTTTTAAAAGCTTCGGCATAATCAAAATCGTCTCCCATTGGGTTAGATTTAGAAGCATTTTGACGTAAAATATTTAGTTTTAATTCGTTTGGCCACCAATCTCTATTTTTTACTCCACCACCAGAAGTATGTTTAACTGTTCCACTTAAAAAAGGGCAATTTGTTGAACTTTCATTAATATCAAAGTTTTTACCATTTGGCTGATGACTTGAATGAGGATTATTTTCCATAGTATTTATTTTAGATTTAATTTGAGATAAAATTAGATATATACCTTATAAATTTACTATTAAAAAAATTGATTGTTACTATTTTAGAATAGGTTTTGTTTATCGACTATATAAAATTCGATAGTTTAAAATTATTTGATAATATTTTGCTAACATTGATAATGACACCTCATTATTACTTATTTTTACTTGCTTAACAATAAAATCAATAAAAATGGCTAAAATAACATTAGGAGGCACTCCTGTTGAAACTATAGGACAATTACCAAAAATCGGAGAAAAAGCTCCAGATTTTACTTTAACACTTAGCGACTTATCGACTCAAAAATTATCGGACTTTGAAGGTCATAAAGTGGTTTTAAACATTTTTCCGAGTGTAGATACTGGTACATGCGCAACTTCTGTAAGATCATTTAATAAAGAAGCTGCAGAGATGGATAATACTAAAGTACTTTGTATCTCTAGAGATTTACCATTTGCTCAAGCACGTTTTTGTGGTGCAGAAGGTATTGATAACGTTATGATGTTATCTGATTTTAAAACGGGACAATTTGGTAAAGATTACGGTTTAGAATTTGCATCTGGTCCTTTTGAAGGGTTACACTCTAGATGTGTTGTGGTTTTAGATGAAAATGGAATTGTACAATATACGGAACAAGTACAAGAAGTGGCTGACGAGCCTAATTATAAAGCGTCACTTTACGCATTATTAGATGAGTAAAAAAGAACCATTTATAATTAATCGTTTAAAAAGTGTTGGGTATGCCTTTAAAGGCATGCTCTTACTTTTAAAAACAGAAGCCAGTATACAAATACAATTTTGTATTGCTATTATTGTTACTATCGCTGGTTTTGTTTTAAACATCACCTCTACCGAGTGGATTATGCAATGCTTTGCAATAGGCTTGGTCATGAGTGTAGAAGGTGTAAATACTGCTATTGAGGCAATTGCAGATTTTATACATCCAGGACATCACGAAAAAATTGGTTTTATTAAAGACATTGCTGCAGGTGCTGTTTTTATTGCATCCATAGCTGCTACAATCATTGGTTTGATTATTTATATCCCAAAGCTATTTTAAACAATTATCCATTAGGATAAACGTTAACTATTTGTATTTTTACGCAAATTAAACCCAAAAATGGCGAAAGCAAAAAAACAAACTAAAACAAAAAAGAAAGTCGGTTTTAAAAAACCTGACTTAACCCTAACTAGTCAACAAAAACTAGTCTTGGGTAGCTTTTTAATAATTTTAGGTGTCTTGTTTTTTATATCCTTTTTATCCTATTTATTTACAGGTAAAATTGACCAAAGTGCCTTAACCGAATTTTCTTCTAGAGAGGTAGAAACCCAAAATTGGTTAAGTAAATTAGGTGCTTGGATTAGCGATCTATTTATCCAACGTGGTTTTGGTATAGCAGCTTTTATATTTTCTGGTCTTACCTTTTTATCAGGAGTCTACGTGCTTACTGACCTAAACAAAACTAAATTACGTAAACATTGGTTTTGGGGCATTTTAGTTGTTATTTGGTTTTCAGTTTTATTTGGCTTTTTTGCTCATAAAAATGATGTATTAAGCGGAACTATTGGGTTTGAAATTAATAGCTTTTTCCAAGATTATATTGGTAAAATTGGTACTATATTATTATTAGCTTTTGCTTTTATTAGCTATTTAGCCATTCGTTTTAAATTTACACCACAACGCATAGCAGCTATCTTTAAAAATGCTAGAAAGAATATTAAGGACGATTTTAAAGATGATTTTGTTCCTGTGGATAATTCGTATTCAGACGAAGCTGAAGCTATGAAGTCTGCTTTTGAAGTGGATAAAAAAGTAGAACCTACAATTTCAAACCATTCAAAAATAGAAACCACAAATAATATAGAACTAACGCAAGAAGTTAGCAAGCCTGAGGTGTCTTCAAAAGAAATAAAAACAGAAATAACAACGCCTGAGATTGAAATAGAAGAACCTCAAGTAGAAATTGAGGTAGAATCCGTTACAGAAGAAATATCAGAAACTGATAATCTTGCCAATAAGTTAGTAGAAGACTTTGGGCAGTTTGATCCTACTTTAGAATTGGGTAAATATCAATTTCCGCCTTTAGACTTACTTAAAAAGTATGATAACGAAGGTGTTACCATAAACCAAGAAGAATTAGAAGAAAATAAAAACCGAATTGTTGACACTTTAAATAACTACAAAATTGGAATTGCTAGTATTAAAGCTACCATTGGACCAACAGTCACGTTATATGAAATTGTTCCGGAAGCTGGAATCAGAATTTCAAAAATCAAAAATTTAGAAGATGACATTGCTTTATCACTGTCTGCTTTAGGTATACGTATTATTGCACCAATTCCTGGAAAAGGAACCATAGGTATTGAAGTGCCTAATAAAAATGCAACCATCGTTTCCATGCGCTCTGTAATTGCATCTCAAAAATTTCAGAAAACCGAAATGCATTTGCCAATAGCAATTGGTAAAACAATTAGTAATGAAACTTTAGTCATTGACTTAGCTAAAATGCCACACTTACTAATGGCTGGAGCAACAGGTCAAGGTAAATCGGTAGGTTTAAATGCAGTACTAACATCGTTATTATACAAAAAGCATCCTGCTGAAGTCAAGTTTGTTTTAGTCGATCCAAAAAAGGTAGAGTTAACCTTATTTAATAAGATAGAACGACACTATTTAGCAAAACTTCCGGATGAGGCTGAAGCTATTATAACAGACAATACCAAAGTGATACACACATTAAACTCGCTGTGTATAGAAATGGATAATCGTTACGAAATGCTTAAAAACGCACTATGTCGTAACATTGTTGAATATAACACCAAGTTTAAAGCGCGTAAATTAAATCCAAACGAAGGTCATGCTTACTTACCTTATATTGTCTTAGTAGTCGATGAGTTTGCAGATTTAATTATGACCGCAGGAAAAGAGGTAGAAACACCTGTTGCACGTTTAGCACAATTAGCTCGTGCAATTGGGATTCACTTAATTATTGCAACTCAACGTCCATCTGTAAACGTTATTACAGGTATAATTAAAGCTAACTTCCCAGCACGTATTGCTTTTAGAGTATCTAGTAAAATAGATTCTAGAACCATATTAGATGCAGGTGGAGCGGATCAATTAATTGGACGTGGAGACATGTTATATACACAGGGTAATGATATGATACGTATCCAATGTGCTTTTGTTGACACTCCAGAAGTTGAAAAAATTGTAGATTTTATTGGTAATCAAAAGGCTTATCCAGATGCTTATTTATTACCAGAGTATGTTGGTGAAGAAAGTGGCACAAGTCTTGATATAGATATATCTGAAAGAGATGTTTTATTTAAAGATGCTGCCGAAATTATTGTGACAGCTCAACAAGGGTCTGCTTCTTTATTACAACGCAAATTAAAATTAGGTTACAATCGTGCAGGTCGTTTAATTGACCAATTAGAAGCAGCAGGAATTGTAGGCGGATTTGAAGGTAGTAAAGCAAGACAGGTTTTAGTTGTAGATTTAGTAGCTCTTGATCAACTATTAGAAAACGAAAAAAAATAAATTACACTTAAAATGAAAAAATTATTAGTATTATTTTTATTAGCTACAAGTAGCATTTTTGCACAGGATGACCAAGCAAATACGCTTCTAAACGAAGTTTCAAACAAAGCTAAAAGTTACAACAATATTTCTATTGCTTTTAAATACGTTTTAGAAAATACTGAAGAAAACATAAAACAAGAAACCAAAGGTGACGTTGTTATGCAAGGTGATAAATACCGTTTAAATATTTTAGGTATTACGCGTATTTATGATGGTCAAAACATTTATAGCATAAGTCCAGAAGATGAAGAGGTTACTGTATCTAAAGGAAGTGATCAAGATGAAAGCACGATTACACCTAGTAAAATGTTAACGTTTTACAAGGAAGGTTTTACTTTTAAAATGGATATTGTACAAGATGTTAATGGTAGAAAAATCCAATATATTAAACTAACACCAATGGATTCTAACTCCGAAATTAAATATGTTTTGTTAGGTATTGATACTAAGACGAAACACATCTACAGATTAATAGAAGTTGGAAATAACGGAACAAAAACAACTTTGACTGTTAATTCTTTTAAAACTAATGAGACTTTATCAAAATCCTTATTTACCTTTGACAAAAATAAATTTAAGGACTATTACATCAATAAACTGGATTAATTCTAAGTGAAAATATTAGATAGGTACATATTAACTACATATCTTAAAACCTTTATCAGCGTGTTTGTAATACTCATGCTGATTTTTGTTTTACAGGCTATATGGCTATACATTAAAGAGTTAGCAGGAAAAGACTTAGACATTGTTACCGTCTTAAAGTTTTTAATGTATATCACTCCTACCCTTATTCCGTTAATTTTACCGCTTACAATTTTGTTAGCGTCCATTATGGTTTTTGGTGATTTTGCTGAAAACTATGAGTTTGCTGCAATGAAGTCTACAGGGATTTCATTACAACGTGCCATGTCTGGATTAGGTCTATTTATTGTAGGCTTAGGTGTATTAACCTTCTTTTTCAGTAATAATGTTATTCCGTGGGCAGAATATAATAGTTTTAATTTAAGAAGAAACATTGCTAATGTAAAACCTGCTATGATTATAGCAGAAGGTCAATTTAATGATATTGGTGATGCTTTTAATATTAAGGTTGAAGAAAAGTCTGGTAAAAATGGTAAATTTCTTAAAGGTATAACAATACATAAAAAAGGCTCTAGTCGCATGTCTGGTAACTTTACCACAATTGTTGCAGACCATGGAGAATTGGCAAGCCAAGAGGATTCAAACGTGCTTAATTTAGTTTTGTATGATGGATATTATTATGATGATACACCACCTAGAAAAGCGGAAGAACGAAACAAAAAACCTTTTAGTAAAGCAGAATTTAAAAAACATATTTTATCTCTAGATTTATCTGAATTAAATAATATTGATTTAGACCAAAAAAATGTTGAGAACAAATACACGATGCTTAACGTATCAGAGTTAAATTACACAATAGACTCGCTTAAAACAGAACGTAATGGCGTGGTTAGCGAGTTTTCCAACACCATATATAATAGGACTAATTTACCAACTTTAAATTTGACCATCAAATCCATAAAAGATAGTATTTATGGTGGAGATATTTTAGACATTTTTAATACCAAACGTAAAATACAAGTATTAGATTATGCTGTTAATAGCGTATCGAGTACTCAACAGATATTAAAATCTAAGACCACAGCTTTACAAATAAAGAACTCTAATATTTATAAACATGGTATACAATTGCACAAAAAATTTGCATTAGGTATAGCCTGCATTATTCTGTTTTTTGTTGGAGCTCCATTAGGTGCTTTAATACGTAAAGGAGGTTTAGGATTACCAATGGTTATTGCTATAGTCTTGTTTTTAAGTTATCACTTTATAGGTTTATTTGCCGAAAACAGTGCTAAAAACGGAAAACTAAACCCTGTACTCTCTGCTTGGTTTTCAACGTTAATCATGTTGCCTTTAAGTATATTTTTGACTAAACGCGCAACTCAAGATAGAGGTATTTTTGAATTTGACCATATTACAGTTCCTATTAAAAATTGGTACAATGCTAAATTTGGTAAAACTAAAATTACAGCTGATACATTAAGCTCTGATACAATCTATCTGCCAGAAACTGAAAAAGCTAGCTATAAAACATTATCAACACTTAGTATTACTTTTTACATAATTAGTGTTGCTCTATTTATTTTATACTTTGTATTTAAAAACAACAAATTACCAGTTGTAGCTTTAGCTGGTATACAGATTAGTTTAGTTTCATTTATTGTATTTTTATTTAATTATATAAAATCAACTTTAAGCTTTAATAAGTTACACAACCTAATTTCTGATAAAAAAGAACCTGTAATACAAACCATTATAGGTATAGTTATTTATCCATTAATATATATATTAAGAGTTCAAAAACTTACTATTGGAACAGATTATAATATCTTACCAAATAGCACAACAGAAGACATAGCAACCACTACTCCAATTACCTTGGAAGCTAGTGATATTAAAAATTATAAAATAATATCTAAATTAAGTTACGTATTTTTTACAATCGCGTTAGTATTATTTATTTTGTTTTTTGTGTTTAAAAACAACAAGCTTCCTGTATTCTCACAAGCTAGTATTCAGATAAGTGCAATTTCATTTTTAGTGTTTCTTTTTAATTATATAAAAGCAAGCGTTGAATACAGAAAACTACTTAAAATAATAGTAGTAAAAGACAACCCATTAGTTACCGCTTTAGGAGCTGTTTTTTACCCTTACACGCATTACTTTAGAACTCAAAAACTAGACACTTAGTTATACTAACTAAGAAATATGCAATATCTTTGCAGTACAACACAAATGTTATGATTACTACAAAAACAGAACGAGAAACTTCTTTTCAATTAAATACAATAGAAGAAGCAATTCAAGATATAAAAGCAGGAAAAGTTATTATCGTAGTCGATGATGAAGACAGAGAAAATGAAGGTGATTTTTTAGCTGCTGCAGAATTAGTTACGCCAGAGATGATCAACTTTATGGCTACTCATGGTAGAGGATTAATTTGCACACCCTTAACAGAACATAGATGTGAAGAGTTAGATTTACATATGATGGTTACTAACAATACCGATCATATGGAAACTGCCTTTACAGTATCTGTAGATTTAAAAGGAAATGGTGTTACCACAGGAATATCTGCAAGTGACAGAGCAAAAACCGTACTATCATTAACTAATCCTGACACTAAACCTTTTGATTTAGCACGACCAGGTCATATCTTTCCTTTAGTGGCAAAAGAAGGTGGTGTTTTAAGACGAACAGGTCATACGGAAGCTGCTATAGATTTTGCAAGATTAGCAGGCTTACAACCTGCTGGAGTTATTGTAGAAATCATGAACGAAGATGGTACTATGGCTCGCTTACCTCAACTAATTGAAGTTGCTAAAAAGTTTGATTTAAAACTAGTATCTATTGAGGACCTAATTGCCTATAGAATGGATCATGATTCTTTAATTGCTAAAAAAGAAGATTTTCAGATTGAAACTAGATTTGGTAGTTTTAGATTAAGAGCTTACCAACAAACGACGAATAACCAAGTACATATAGCTTTAACTAAAGGCGATTGGACTAGTGAAGATACCGTTTTAACACGAGTTAATTCTACTTTAGTAAATAACGATATATTAGGTACGTTAACCAATAACGCAGACGAGAAATTAGATGATATGTTCCGTGTAATTAATGACGAAGGTCGTGGAGCTATATTATTTATAAACCAACAAGCAGAATCTATGAATTTACTACAACGCTTGTCTGTTTTAAAAAGCGCGCAAAAGCCAAACACTGTTGCTAAAGCTCCTGCTATTGCAATGGATAGTAAAGACTTTGGAATTGGAGCGCAAATTTTACATGATTTAAATATTCATAAACTAAAATTAATATCTAACTCTCAGCAAACAAAACGTGTTGGTATGATTGGTTATGGTTTAGAAATTATAGAATACGTAGGTTATTAATTAATAACTTTATTACAATAAAAAAAGCTCCAATTATTTATTAATTGGAGCTTTTTTTGGATGTTATTTTACTACTTATAACCTATAAAAGTGTCTTGTGCATCTAATACATTTTTTACATAGGTCTTAAATTCTGGATAGTCAGCAGCTTGAATACGTTTCATTGAAGGCTTTGATTTGATTTCAACCTTTAATTGATTAGCCTTTAACTTACTATAACTTATGCTATAGGAATGGTCTTTAAAAGTTAGACTAACATTCTCAGGAATTTCAGTAAAAGACTGATCGGCTTGGATATTAACAATATAATCTACTTGGTAAACATCCATGTTTTCGTATAATGTATAATCAATTACATGCTCACGTTTTTCTAAACTAACAATACTATTGGTATAAGGATTAGATACCATTGGTAATTGCAACACATTAGTAGATCCTATTTTATTTATTTTTTTATTTAATGTCATATCTGAAGTATACTTAATCAACATGTCATCATTAAGTCTTTCTATATTATTCACACTATTTAAAGTAAAGTCATCTGATAATCTATTATCATAATCTTCGTAAACAGATTTTTTAACAACCTCTGCATTTGGCTCTGCAAATACACTAGAATAATAAGAATTAACGTGACCACTATATTCTGAGTCTATTACCATACCAATTTTTGAATTATCGATATTTAATGTAACTAAGTTTTTAGAGACCGCTTGCTCTCTTGATAAATTATTTAATTTAAATAAATCATACGTTTTAGTATCATTTCTATCCAAAGGAATCTCTAAAGCTGTAGCACCTCTTAATGATGTTGGTAAAGATTTATACGGTAAATACTTATCTGTTAATTCTAAAAACTGATCTTTTCCATCAATTTTAACTTTTGCAATACAGTGATTAAAATCTGTACTTGGCAATACTAAACTGTTATAACCGTAATCTGAGGTTAAAACAAGTACTAAATTAGCGTCTAACTCGGCTTTTTTAGCCAACGTTACATATAAAGTAGAAAAGTCTTTACAATCTCCTAAATTAGTTTTGATAGTTTTAGATGGTTTTTGTGGTACAAATCCACTTTGTCTAAAACTAACATAACTATAGGTAAAATTATTACGTATATAATTGTAGATAATTTTAGCACGTTGGTCTTCTGATAAATGCTTGTAACCTTCCGGAAATAATGCGTCAAATGTATCTTGCACAGTCGCGTTAACCTCCATAACACTTCTAACTAGGTCAGAATACCATATAGAAATTTCGTTCCAACTATCTATTGTACTAAAGTGAACATACTCTGCAACATCACTATCGCTTGGCATATAGTCTTCACCTTGTGGTAATCCTGGATTATTTAAAATAGTCCATTCGTATAATTTAGAATCGCCTTTAGTTGTAATTTTAGGTTGTGTATTACCGTTAACACTTTTATAATTTAATTTATAATCTTTTGGCGCAATTACTTTAACTGAAGAAGAGGCAGTAGGATGAAAAGAACCTAACATAAAACGGTCAGAATACGTTTTGTAAAAACGACCTGACTTAGAAAACGAATATTCGTAATCTAAATAAATAACATCACCAATTGACAATCCGTTAAATACTAAGCTAGATCCACTTTTATCTGCTGGTACGATGCTTTTATCTTGTTTAACAATTTCTGATTTATTAATATTATATGTTCCGCTTAAACCTAAATCATATTCTTTAAAACGTTCTACTCCATTGTCTGAAGTAATTTCGTAGATAAAAACAGATCTATAATTACCACCACCTTCACTATACAACTCTACAGTACTATTATCATGTAATATATTAAACCCATAATTATTGGTTAAAATCTTACCTCTAGTGTCCGTAATTAATCCGTAAGCATCTTCTGTTACTAAATCTTTTAAAACGTTATTTTCGTTATTTAAATCTTTTAATTTTTTTCTTAAGGATTTATCGTTGCTATTGTGAGCCAATGATGCTTGATACGCAGTAATTGCTTTTTGTTTATCTATTTGAAGTAAAGCATCCCCTTTTAACTCTTGAAAAACAAACGAGTCTGGAAAATTTGATAATCCTTGATCAATATATTTTAAAGATTCTTTATGTTTTTGATATTGATGTAATTTATTAATAATTGATCTTAAGTAATAATTATCTGTCCCTAAATATTCAATCTCATTGGTTAACATATCCATGACTTTATCTTTTTGATTGCGTCTATCGTAATAAGACACTAGCTGTCTAACTAAAGCTAAGTCAAAGGTGCTTTTTTCTAAATCTTCTAATATACTAATGGTCTTATTTTCCTCTTCAAACAATGACGCATATAAAGGTGCATAACGTAATACTAACTTAGTATTACCATCTGCCATCTTCATTAACTTATCTAGGTTTTTTTTGACTTTAGCTTTATTTTCTTGACGTGCATTGTAGATAAAATCTGCAGTTTCGTGCATGATTTCTAAATCAATAGTTTTTTTAAGTTTCTCCAGATATTCTTCTAACTCAGTAAGACTCATTCTAGTCAACTCGTCAAACAACATAACTTTTAATAAAACTGGCAGATAATAGGAGTCGTCATCCAGTTCCATATTTTTATTAATTTCTTGTATGCTAGTATAATCTTCTTCTAAAGAATACACAGAAATCATTAATTTTCTTAACAAACTACTTTTTGGATATTGCTCTAAAAATGGTTGTAATACTTTTTTAGCTTCTTCATATTTAGAGTTTCTTAAATACGTTTTTACTAAACAATAGGCATTAAAAAAGTTATTTGGGTTTTGATCAAGTTTGTTTAAAAAATAAGCTTCAAAACTATTAGTAATTGGTTTTGCATTTAGTTGACTTACAGTACTTTTATTATAGTCAGCATAACTTGCAGTATCTTTTAGATTAGTATTATGTGAGCCATCTAAATTTAATGGACTAACTATAAAGTAGCTACCATAATCACTCTCTGCGGTTTTTATTAATAACCTATTATTACCTTTTGGAAACGTTACTTTGACTTGATACGCATCTAGGTCTGTAACAACGTCTTGTTTGTTTTCAAAGATTACTACATCATTTAACCATAATTTAAAAGCAGATCCGCTTCCAATACGTAAAATTACTGTTTCGTCTTGTGATGCAGTAACAAATGTTTGCGCATAATTAACACCAGAGCCATACTCTTCGTGATTTGTAAAAAACTGATAAGCCTCTTCTTGGTTTTTTGCAGTGTACCAATTAACAAAACCATTACTTTCTGCATCAAAAGGCGCATCACTATTAGCGTTTGTTTCTGGACCATATACACGATCAAGACCACTTTTATTTAAGTTTTCAAAAACACCACAATACTGCCAATGTCTAAACGATGGTATATTGTTCATTTTAGAATTATATGTCTTCCAGTCTTTACTGTCTCTTGCTAATACAGACTCTAGGTAAATTATAGCATCTTTGATAGTGCTATGAGTGGGATTTTTTTGGCAACGCTTCGAATTGCTCCTATATTTTTGCTATTAAAACCAGTTTCTAGATACGTATTAAATAAATAATTTTCATTCCAAAGTGCATATAAGTAATACTGATAATCTGCATCATTTAAAAATGCAGGCAAAAACTCTTTATTGGTTCTAAATTGACCATTCTCTACCCTAAGCATTTCATTAACAATAAGATTTTGAATAGTATTGTCATTAACATTCTTTAATGTTTCAGTAGCAGAAACACGATTATTACTTAATAACTCTTGCCAAAATTGATCATAATTATCTTGGGCTAAAGCCGAATAAAAGCTTAGCAAAATAAATAGTATAGCGAATTTTTTCATTTAGTGGTTGGTTTAAGGGATTGTGATAATAAATTAAAGATTATAGTGATTGTTTTATAGCGTCTACCATAAGTTGAGCACGCTCACGGACTTGTTGTTCTGTCCAAGATAACTTTATCAAACAAGATATGTTTCTACCAATAAAATGATCTGAAGCATCAAATGTTTTAGTTTGTAAGTACGCTAAACCATTTTTAACGTCGTTAGATACTGGATACAAGGTTTTAATATCTTTTAAATGCTCCCATTTTCTAATATAATGCCAATTATTATCATAATAATGAAAACAAGCATCAACACCACTTTCTTTAAAAGTAGAAGCTACTTTTCTGGCAGTATCTAAATTAGGTAAGAAAAAGTTTAAAAACGCGTAACTTTCTTCTCCTCCTTCTGGAACCGTTCTAAAAGTCACCTCAGGAAACACAGACAGTGCTTCCCTTAATATTGTGTAGTTTTTTTCTGAATAGCGATAAAATCCTTTAATCGTCTTATTTGAGCCAATCCTACAGCTGCATTAAGCTCTGATATTCTGAAGTTATATCCTAAATATGGGTGTAATTCTGCTCCTCTATCACTACCAATATGATCGTGACCATGATCGGTAAACAAATCAGCGTTTTTAGCATATTGTGCATTGTTAGTAACTACTGCTCCACCTTCTCCACAAGTTATCGTTTTTACAAAATCAAAACTAAAACATCCTAAGTCACCATAAGTACCAAGATATTTTCCTTTATAAGTTCCTCCAATAGCTTGGCAAGCATCTTCGATTAGCTTAAGATTATGATCTTTAGCTATAGCCATCAAAGCATCTAAATTAGCCATGCTTCCACACATGTGTACTGGCATTATAGCTTTAGTCTTACTGGTAATTGCTTTAGATACAGCTTCAGGGTTAAGGGTTAACGTATCGTCAATATCTACCAAAACAGGGATTGCGCCTAACATCATAATAGCTTCAAAACTAGCTACAAATGTAAAGCAAGGCATAATAACTTCATCTCCTGCTCCAATACCAGCTAGCGCTAACGCAACAGATACAGCAGCTGTACCATTGGTAACTAATTGTGCATGATTAACTTCTAATGTATGTTGAATTTCGTTTTCTAAAGATTGTGCTTTGTAATGTCCATTTCTCATGGCATCAAAACCATAGCGCATCAAAACACCATTATCTAAAACATCCTCTACTTCTTTTCTCTCTAAAGCTCCAAAGCTTTCAAATCCTGGCATCTGTATAATATTTGTTAATATTCCAAATCTAACAGAAAATAAGCAATAAAAAAACGTCTAAAAATTAATTTAGACGCTTTAATAATTTATAGATGGTATTTATATTACTAGTAGTTTTCTAAAATAGATTCAATAAAAGCAAAATGTCTGTCTGTTTCACGTAAAAAGGTATAACCAGATAATTCGCCTATAATATTTAATTGATCGTTTAATGCTACTAAATTTGGATAACCTCCATTGGTATTGTATTTACTAACCACAGTATTGTTTTTCTTTTGTTGTTCTTCAGAAATTATATCTGTACGTCTTGGCATATCAATCATAACTAACACAAACTGTTCTGCTTTTTCTTCAAAAGCTTCTGTATTAAAAAAGTCTTTTTTCAACATCTTGCAAGGTGCACACCAATCACTACCTGTAAAGTAAATTAATATTGGTTTTTTAGATGAAATAGCCTCAGTCTTTGCTTCATTTAAATCCGTCAACCAATTTAAGTTTGACATGTCTTCGTCTTCTTCTTGAGCAGAAACAGCGAAAGAGATACATAAGACAAATAAAAATATTAATTTTTTCATATTGTGTGTGTTAGGCTTTACAAAAATATTCTTTTTACTGAAATAACAATAATCTTGCCACGAAATTCTATTTCCAAATAATTACACTTTCTTCAATAGGTTTTCTAACTTTTTTAAGTTTAGACATAAAATCATCTTCAGCCCTATATCCTATTGGCATAATAAGGACAGATTTTAAATTTAACTTTTCTAAATTTAAAATAGCATCATAATCTTTAGTCGAAAACCCTTCCATAGGACAAGCATCTATATTTAATAACGCACAAACCGTCATTAAATTTCCTAAAGCTAAATAAGCTTGTTTAGTGGCCCAAGTTTCTTTATCAATTTGAGTTTTAGCATCAAAATCCTGAACTAAAAAATTTTTAAATGGATCCAAAATCTCATTAGGAGTGTTTCTAATTTCTTTAACTCTATTAAAATAATCTAAAACAAAAGGTGTATCCATTTTTGAATCAATGCAAAACACAAATAAATGAGAAGCTTCTTGCACCTGTTTTTGATTAAATGATAAAGGCACTAATTGCTTTTGTAAAGTTTTATCTTTTATAACTAATAACTTTATTGGTTGAAGACCGTAAGATGTTGCAGTTAAATTAAACGCTTCAGTTAAAGTTTTAATATCACTTTGTGCAATTATTTTTTTTGAATCAAAACTTTTGGTGGCATATCTCCAGTTAAGTTTTTCAATTATATCCATAATATCCTTTTTTAAGCAAAAATAAAGCTTATCAATCATGCAAAACACATAAAGCCCTATAGATTTTTAAATAATGTAAGATTTAATTACTTGTTATCATATTGATAAACAACTTTTTAAAAAATAATGCATTTTTTATTTGAAAATAACTAAAATCATATCTATATTTGCACTCGCAATTGGAGGATATCCAATGAGACACTCAAGGAGAATTGGCAGAGTGGTCGAATGCGGCAGTCTTGAAAACTGTTGAGGGTCACACCTCCGGGGGTTCGAATCCCTCATTCTCCGCAAAAGCCTTACATTTTATGTAAGGCTTTTTTTATTGTATCAACTTTTGATTTTATTAATTATACAGAGATCTATATTTTTTTAAAAACCTTTTACCCTTATTTACTTATGGTTATTGATATATTTATTACACCTATTTTGATTTAAATTGTTTAATAGCTTCTTTAAAAAATGATATAGCATCATTTATTTTTACGTCCAACAATTCTAAAATTGCACCAGTAAAATCTTCTGTTCTCCACTCTCCTATTGTTAATTCATTAAAATTATAAGGTTTAATTATTTTATCATTTTTATATCCAGAGATATAAAAATAGTGGGTTTTAGATACATTATCCGGAATCGCTAGTCCTAAACCAATGGTTAAATTAGTATCTGGTATCTTAGCATAAATACCAGTATCAAAATGATGAGGCCATACTCTGCAAGGTGCTGCCAATTTATAATTTGCTTTTATACTTTCAATAACTTTTTCTGCCATTACACGTTGAGCTGTCAATGTTTTTAGACGATCTAAATTAGACAATTTAAAAGTGTAACTTGCGTTTATATTATATGGCAACGTATAATGAAACTTATAGGTGTACAACTTATTAAGATTGCTTTTAGACATATTCGAAAGCCACTTCAGTATAGTGCTATGCGAGACACCATCCAAACTAAAACTTGTTTTACCTTTTTTAGACTTCCATACTAATGCGAAGTTGTCGTAATCTAAACCTAAGACATCTTCGTTTATAGAAAGTGAATGCGTATATAAACACTTATCTGTTATACTAAATCCAAAATTTGTGTGACTGTCGTCGTCTTTCTTTTCAAGAAAACTAATTCCAGCTGCAGCTAAATACTGAGCTGCCAAATGCATTTGATCATCCATAATAAGTTGTTTTAGATATTATAATTAAGTCTTTAAATTAGTGTATTTAAGCATCAATAATTTAAATATTACATTAAAATTTTCTTAAATAAGCTTATTAATACAACATACTTAAAAGTTGTGACAAAAATGCGATGAAAACATTAGACTTAATACTTTATAAAAACCATCCTATTTATTCTATTAGATTTTGAAATATAAAAAAAGCCATAACGTTTAATCTGTTATGGCTTTTTAAAATTATAAGTTTTGACATTACTCCCAAAACCCTTCAATCTCTTCTAAAGATTTACCTTTAGTTTCTGGTATAAATTTATAGGTTACGTACACTATAATTAATATAAAAGCAATAAATATAAAATAAGGTAAAGAGCCATTCCATGGAGCACTGTTATTAGTCTCACTTCCCATAACCATTGGAAAAGATTGAGATACTACATAATTTGCAGCCCATTGTGCTGCTACAGCTACTGACATAGCCACACTACGTATTTTATTTGGAAACATCTCTGACAATAATACCCAAACAACAGGTCCCATTGATAAAGCAAAAGATGCAATAAAAACTAAAACACCAATTAATGATAACATACCAACACTTTCTTGTTGTAATGTAACTCCTAATAGCAAAAATCCAATTATCATCCCTATTGATCCTATGTACAATAAAGGTTTACGTCCAAATTTATCTACCGTAAACATGGCTACAAAAGTAAAGACTAAGTTGACAAATGCTAATAATATTTGTTGTGCTAAAACATCTTCTTTTCCAAAACCTAAGGCTTTTTCAAAAATATCTGCACCATAATATAACACTGCATTTATACCTGTAAATTGTTGCAACATAGACAAAGCAGTACCTATTGCTATGATTATTAATATAGCTTTAGAAAAATAACTAACCTTAATACCATCATTATTTTGGTTTAAAGATTTTTTAATTTGTAACATCTCTTTAGACGCTACTTCGGCATCATTAATTTGCTCTAATACAATTAATGCCTCTTTATCTTTTCCTTTTAAAGCTAACCATCTTGGACTTTTAGGCACAAAAAATAATAGTATTAAAAATAAGCCACTTGGTATTAACTCTGACCAAAACATACGACGCCATCCAAATTCTATATTTTCAGCTACTGTTAAATTGTTTCCTATATAATAAGTTGCTAAAAACACTACAAAAAAGCCTATAACTATCGCTAATTGATAGTACGTTACCATACGACCTCTTATGTTAGAAGGTGCAATTTCTGCTATATACATTGGTGCATTCATAGATGCTACACCTATACCTAATCCTCCTAAAATTCTAAAAAACACTAGCATACTAACTGATTGTGGAAAAATTTCTGGTAAGCCAGAACCATATGCTGATAGTGTAAATAATAATGCCGAAATAATTAAAGACCATTTTCTACCTGTTTTTATACTTAATGGTCCTGCTACTATTGCTCCAACAAAGCAACCTAATAGTGCACTACCAACAACCCATCCTTTTAAAGCATCGCTTAATTGAAAATGTTCTGTAAGATAATATTGAGCGCCATTTATAACACCTGTATCATAACCAAATAATAAACCTCCTAATGCTGATACAGCTGCAATTAGAAGTAAGAAAACACTTTTTTTCATTTAAATAATTTTTGTTAGCCAATAAATATACTATTAAATTGATAATAAATTCAACATGTTTGGTTTTTGTATGGTTAGTATTTTTTAATTGTAAGCATTATATTATTAAAGTAATCTTAACAGATTATTTTATGTGATTAATATCATGTTTTAATGTATACATTTTAAGTAATTTTATAGTAAACTTATTATTATGAATACAAATATTAAGTATTATCAAAGTAAAAATGAATTTAGATTATTTGTTAAACAATCACATTCTGATCTTCTTCAATTTAAAAATGAAGGTGATAAAGACGCCTTTAATAATTTAGTTTTAAAAATATTACCTGTTTTACGGAATTACATTAATAGACAACTTAATGTTTATATTAGTCAAGGACATTTTTCCAAAGGAAAATATAAAGGTGATGATATAATAGATCAACTTTTTATAGAAATTTACGATCATATTGAAGACGTTAAACATGAAAAAGACTTTTATGCTTGGTTGTACTTAAAAGTCGATCAAATAATGGAAGACATTAAAGTTGAAGAAGAATTTAATGACTTCTTTTTTAAAAATATTGACACCTATTCTAAACCTGAATGGGATGCTATGGAAGAAAAATATACTAAGGATGCAGATGGTGATTTATTGCTAATTGAGGAGTTGTCTGATAGCTCTTACAATCATAATGACTACGAATTAAAACCTATTTTTATTGAAGAGAATGAAGTCGATTTTATTAATAAAATTGATAAGCATTTAAAACAAGATGAATCAAAAAAACACACAGCTTTTGTTGTTGGAAATTTACCAAATGCAATGCGTCAAGTTTTTGAGTTATTTACTAATGAGCATTTATCCTTTGAAGAGATTGCAGTAGTTAGAAAATTATCTATAACTGAGGTTAAAAAATTATTTAGCGATGCTAAAAAAGCTTTACAAATTAGCTTATTTAATAGGTATTTAAATAATTAATCCGATTTTAATTTAAAAAAAGAGCTATTTATTAATAGCTCTTTTTTTATATTCTATTTTAATATTAGGCTTTAAAGTCTAGTCTTTTTTTCCTGTTATATCTTCTATATTAATTAAAAACACAGCAGGAATATCATCCTTATAAATTTTACTAGAAAAATCACTTATAAAGTTAGCTTTACTATGTTCTTTTTCTAAAATAATATCTTTTATTCCCAAAGAAAATTTATGCAAATAGGCTTTAGCATCACTACCAAAGTGTTGTTCAAATTTACCGTGTACTAATACAGATTTCCAATTAGTAACATTTTCTACATCAGAAACTAACATTGACACTGTTGGATTTTTACGCATAGCATTCATTTTATGACCATCTCCAGAGTAACATATAATTGCATGCTTTTCTTTGTCAAAAAAATAGGTTATTGGGATTACAAACGGAGTATTGTTATATATATAACCTAATTGTCCAATATAATTGTTTTCTAAAATGTATTCTATTTCTTTTTCTTCTAGATTTTTAAACATAATGCTTAGTGTTTTTTAGTGTTTGTTTCTACTTTTAAATCAGGTATTTTAATTAACTCAATAGTTTGAGAAGCTAAAACAACTTTACCATTGGTTGCTTCAATTTCTGTCCTAATTAAATCATTTAATATGTGTTTTGTTATTCTTCGTTTTTTATAATCTACGATATATCTTAAATTAAATTTAATCCAATTATCTGTAAGTGTGGTTGCTAAAGTAGGCTCTACCATTGCATCTTCTATATAATATTTATTAACGACTTCTTTCCATTGATCTTTAGATGCTTTTGTATATTCTGCTAATGTTGTTGTTGCTGCTTTTATAATTATGGATTTTGCTAAATCAATATCAGAACCATAACGTATTGGTAAATTAAACTCGTCCCAAATAAATGGAAAATCTTTAGAGTAGTTATAAACAGGTCCTTTAAAGACAAATGCATTACTTAATTTTACAATTCGGCCTGTATAATTATCGCTTTCTACCCATTGCCCAATTTCCATCATTGTGGTATAAATACTATCTACATCAATGACGTCTCCTTTGATTCCGTTAATTTCTATTCTGTCTCCTGGTTCATACACTTTTACAACAAAAATATACACGGATCCTGCAATGCTTAAAATTAATTCTTGCAGAGTAAATGCTAAACCAGCAGACAATAAACCTAGCGTAACTGTAAAATCTTTAATGCTTCCTGTAAAGTATAAAACTGTAATAAAAGCTAACAGAAAATAACCTATTAGCTCAATCCCTTTTTGAGATTTATATCTAACAGAAGTATTAGCAATATTCTTTTTTAAAAAGCGTCTAATAAATTGTACACAAAGCAATACAAAAACAACTATTACAATATATTTAATTATACTTTGCAATAGTGGATACTCTAAAAACCATTGATTTATTTTCTCCATTATTCAACTATAAATCTTCGTATAATCTTAGTTTATTATTAAGCGATGTTATTTGATTTTGCATGTCCTCTACACGTTGTAATAAATTATAAACTGCATCTAAACCTTCTAAATTTATATTAAGATCAAAGTGTAAACGCATCAATTTTTCAACCTCACTAATTTGTGTTATTTTAATGTAATTATCATTATCTAAAACCACAATTTCAATTAGTTCATAATCTTTTAAATCATTTATAAACGTTGTAGGCACGTTGTAATGCGTACAAAAAGTTGTTATAGAAATTAAATCTGTTACTTCCATAATTATCTTAATTTTTGAAGTTGGGTAAATAAATCTTTCTCTTTATCTGTAAGGTTTGTCGGTGTTTTTATTTGATAGGTTATATATAAATCTCCAAACTGTTCTGCTTTTTTATACTTAGGAAACCCTTTACCTTTTAACTTAACTTTTGTTCCGTTTTGAGTTTCTGGTTTAACCGTTAATTTTACTTTACCATTAAAAGTATCCACCATTAAATCTCCACCTAACATAGCAGTGTATAAGTCTAAATCTACAGTTGTGTAAAGGTTATCTTTATCTCTTTTAAATTTTGAATGATTTTGAATAGAAAACTGAATGTATAAATCACCATTTGGTCCATCATTAACCCCTTTACCTCCATGACCTTTAATTTTAATGGTTTGTCCATTTTCTACTCCAGCAGGAATGGTGATTCTGATGTTTTTATTATTAACAGTAAGTGTGCGTTTATGATCGGTATAAACATCTTTTAAATCTAAATGAAGCTCTGCATTAAAATCTTGACCTCTAAATCTAGTGTTTCTTTGTCTTCCAGATGCTTGACCACCAAACATACTACCAAACATATCTTCAAAATCTTGTTCGCTATAACTACCAGAATTTCCTGCTTGTCCTTGATATGCTCTTTGTTGTTGCTGTTGCTGTTTTGCCTGCTCATAGGCTTCAGCATTTTGCCAATGCGCTCCATATTGATCGTATTTTTTACGATTTTCCGGATTGCTTAATACCTCATTGGCTTCATTAATCTCCTTAAATTTTTTTCAGCTTCTTTATCGTTTGGATTTAAATCTGGATGAAACTTACGCGCTAGTTTTCTGTAGGCTTTTTTATGTCCTTTTCCGAAGCTGTTTTGGCAATACCCAACGTTTTGTAATAATCTATAACTGCCATTTATTTAGTTTTATGATTTTCTATATGGTGTTTAAGCTCCTGTTTTAAGGTGTTTAAATAGTCCTGTAATTCTGGAATATCAATATGTGGATGTTTTTCAGAAGGAATCGTAATTGGTTCTTCCAACAAAAAGGTGTACAATTCGGGATAATTGGTTTCTATATTAGATGTTAATTGTGTGATTTGGGTTAATAGCTCTTGCTTTGTTATCATACCTAACTTATTTAATAACAATAAATTTACTCTTAAATTTACAAGAATAATATGATTAAAATCAGTTTTAAGGCATTAATAATTAGCTAATTATTTGACCATCTTCCATAGTGATTATCCGATCTGTTCGATTTGCAAAATCTGTATCATGTGTTACGATTAATAATGAAAGGTTTTCTTCTACACTTAGTTTTTTAAAAATATTAAACACGTTATCTGCATTATGGCTATCTAAATTACCAGTTGGCTCGTCTCCCATAATTATAGACGGATTATTTATAAGTGCTCTAGCTATTGCTACACGTTGTTTTTCGCCACCAGAAACTTGAGAAGCACGTTTATAAGCTAAATGTTGGATATTTAAAATTCTTAATTTTTCTAGTGCATCTTTTTCAATCTCTTTTAAACTTTTTTCTCCTAATTTTTTAGCTGGAAGCATTACGTTTTCTAGCACTGTAAATTCGGAAAGCAAATAATGAAACTGAAAGACAAAGCCTATATGTTTATTTCTTACATAAGATAATTTATTAGGACTATCACCTGTTAATAAATCGTCATTTAAATATAAATCACCTTCATAGTCTGAATCCATGGTAGACAAAATGTATAATAAGGTAGACTTACCGCAACCAGATTTTCCCATTATGGAAACAAATTCGCCTTCATTAATTTTAAAATTAATATCTTTTAAAACATGAAAAAGCACAGGCTTTTTAAAGTATTTATTTATGTTTTTTGCTTCCAGAACTGTTTTCATAATTATTGACCTCTTATTATTTTAACTGGATCTATTTTTTTAGCTTTTCGGGATGGTAAGTAACCAGCAAAAAAGGTAGATATCATAGCAAATACAATACCTATAATATAAAACCAACCATTAAAATTTATTGGATAAGTATCTACGGTTGGCAAAGCTTCTGTTTTAAACGGAATTGTACTAATTATGTTAGTAAAAACAAATCCTATTAATAGCCCTAAAACACCACCAACCAGACCAATAATCATAGCTTGACTCATAAAAATGTACTGTACATCTTTTCCTGAAAATCCTATGGCTTTTAAAATAGCTATATCATTCATTTTCTCATAAATAAGCATATTTAAAATGTTATAAATACCAAAGCCTGCAACTATTAATAACGTTATTGATACAGCGTAGGTAATTAGGTTTCTAATGGTTGTTCCTGTTTCAAACTGAGCATTTGCTGTGTTAATATCAATAGCAGTTAAATTAAATTGTTGCTCTATTTTTTTGGATAATGGTAAAGCTTTATCAATATCAAAAAGCTTGACATTAATATCTGTAATATAGTTCTCGGCTTCTCCTAAAATCCGTTGGACTGTTTTTAGGTTTACAAAACTTTGGATAGCATCAATATCTGCAACACCACTTTGATAAATTCCAACAATTTTTAAAGGAAAAATATCACCCTTTATTGTACTAACTTGCACTCGGTCTCCTAATTGTAAGGACATTTTTTTTGCTATTCCAGAACCTAATAAAATTCCGTTTTCTGTATTTTTTAGTTTTTCTGGAGCGCCTTCAATAATATAATCTCTAAAGTTAAATAGTCGTGCCTCCTCTACAGGTTGGATACCAGTAATATTACCAGCAATTTCAATGGATCCTGAAATATAAAATATTTGCGTTTTTATTTGCGGAATGGCACTTTTTACGTCTTCCTTTTCATTTAAAAATTTAATAATAGGTAAAGCATTGTGTATTTTTTTCTGACTTAATTTTGGTTTAATAGAATGTACTACGTTAATGCTATTTTTAAAAGCATCGTAAAGCTCTACAGGTTGTTTTTTAGAGGGTTCAATCTCATTATAAACATGAATATGTGGTGTTTGATTTAAAATTAAATCGTCTAACATAGCATTTAAACCTGTCATAAAACTAACTAAAGTTATATACGCTCCAATACCAAAAGTAACACCTAAGGCTGCAATTGCAGTTTGCTTAAATTTTGTTAGCAAATGCGTTTTTGCAATATTTAATATGATGGTCCAGTTTACCATTATTCTGGTTTATAGATGTAGGTTTCTTTAGTAATTCCGTCAATAACCTCCACAAATCCCATGTTTTGTAAACCTGTTTTGATGGTAATTAAACCCTCTGCTGTTTTTACTTGGTTACTATTAATCAGGTAATTTCTTGGAATGGTTAACACGTTTTCTTTTTTAGAGATTACAATATTAGCTTCTCCTGATAGTCCTGGATATAACACTTCGGGAGGATTTACAAAAATGGCTTCGACTTTAAATGTTTGATTACGTTCGTCCTTTTTAGGATATATTTTAGACACCTTACCTTCTAATACTTTTCCTGTGTACGCATCTAGAGTGATTAATACATCTTGATTTTTTACAATTTTTACAATATCCACTTCATCCACTAACATTTCAATAATAAAAGTTGTAGCACTTCCAATAGATGCCACAGGTTCCATGGTATTAACCAACTCGCCAGAGGATTTATAAAGCGCATAAACTTTACCATTTACAGCACTTTTTACTGTAAAATCCTTAGTACTTATTAAAGACGTTTGGTAATTATTTTGCGCTTGTTTTACACTTGTATTTAATTGATTTTTAGTTTGGTAATATTTATTTTTAAGTAATGTTAAAGTATTTTGTGACAGTTGATAGTTAAGTTGTTTTGCATCAAAATCGGCTTTAGAGCCTATATTTTGTGTCCAAAGGTTTTGCTGCCTAAAAAAGTTAATCGAATCGTTTTTATACTTCAAATTTGCTGCTTCAATTTCATCTTTAATCCCTGATAAAATAGCTGCACTCCCATTATAATTTTCCTTTGCTAAATCTAAAGACAGTTTAGCATTTTGTGTATTTAAAACTGGTGCATTATTTATTATTTGAGCTATCGCTTGGCTTTTTTTAACAACATCACCTTCTTCAACAAAATTTTTATCTAAAATACCTGCAACAATAGCATACGCTTGATATAGACTATCCGGTTGTATTGTTACAGACGTGTATACAGATTGGGTTAAATCTTGAGCTATCGGAAACATCTTTTCTGTTTTACTATTGCAAGATAAAAGCAATAAAACAAGACCTATTAATACAAGATTTTTCATATTTTTTTAATTCAATATCTAATTTAGCTAACAGCATTAATTCTGATTTATTACGATTAGAAAAACTACTTGCTACTGCATTTGCTGTTTTTACTATTAATGCTTTTCGTGATTCAGTAAATAGCGTTTTGTTAGTGTTCATAAAATTCAAAAAACTTTTAAAACAGGTGTCTGCATTGTAATCATGATCCCTATGTAACCAACTAAAACTATCAATGATTGTAAATGTATCTTCGGTTAATTTCCATTCCTTTTCTACTGTAAATTTTAAAGCGTTAATTTCATCAACTTCAATTGTCCCATCTATACAAGCAATAGCGTAAAACAACTTACCAAGGTTTTGATAAAATAGTTTCAGGGTATGATCTTCATTTTTCATATTCAAAAATATTACACCGGAAAATTAAGCCGAATCTTTAACTTATTTCATGATATAAATCATCAAAAAGTAGAGCACTCCCACTTTTTTTTGTAATTTTATTTTCATTAATAAATACGCTTAAAACACTGTATGCTTAAAACTAATCAAGATGTTTTTGAAATACTGTCTGAAGCCATATCTGAAGGTATTTTGATAGTGGACGAAAACCAAATTATTATAGCTGTAAACTCGTCCACTGAAGAGATGTTTGGCTATGAAAAAGATGAGTTAAACAACAAACCACTAGAAACTTTAATACCTAAGACCTACCATAAAGGTCATGGACAGCATTTTAATAATTATTATAAAAACAGCGAAAAACGTACCATGGGTAAAGGACGCGCACTTTTTGCTGCAAGAAAAGATGGCAGTACTTTTCCTGTTGAAGTTGGTTTAAATCCATTTAATGTCTCTGAAAAAAAATATGTAATGGCATTGGCTATTGATATTACAGAACGTAAAAATTATACCGATAAACTTGAAAAAACAGTTATCGAACGCACAAAACAACTTACCGAAGCTTTAGCTACAGAAAAGGAATTAAATGATTTAAAAACAAAGTTTCTATCTCTTGTTTCACATGAGTTTAAAACACCTTTAACCGGAATTTTAACCTCGTCTATGCTACTAAGCAAATACAAATTAGCAGAACAACAAGATAAACGAGACAAGCATATAAATACCATTAATAGTAAAGTACACTACCTTAATAATATTTTAAATGACTTTTTATCTGTAGAAAAACTTGAATCTGGAAAAGTAAATTATAGGTTTACAGAGTTTAGATTAAGTAAGGTTATAAATGAAGTTATTTATAATGCGAATATGCTTTTAAAAGAAGGTCAAAAAATAAATTATCCAGAAGATATTGATGATATGTCACTAATTCAAGATGAGAAAACTTTGGAATTAGCATTGTCTAATCTAGTGCATAATGCAATTAAATATTCGCCAGAAAATACTACCATTCAGTTAAAAGTAAAACAAGATCCAATCAATACAACTTTTATAATTATTGATAAC
This sequence comes from Olleya sp. KJ81-1, assembly GCF_055808135.1. Classification (NCBI taxonomy): domain Bacteria; kingdom Pseudomonadati; phylum Bacteroidota; class Flavobacteriia; order Flavobacteriales; family Flavobacteriaceae; genus Olleya; species Olleya sp. KJ81-1. Next base: position 1,193,731 of record NZ_CM147854.1, read on the forward strand.
GGAATTGGAATTCCAGAAAACGATCAAAAAAACATTTTTAATCGTTATTTTAGGGCTGAAAATGCGTTGTTAAATCAAGGCACAGGAATAGGATTAAATATTGTGAAAACACATTTAGAAAACCTAGGAGGAACGATAGGTTTTAAAAGTGAAGAAAATATAGGTTCCACATTTACCATTACCATACCAAACCAACCAAACTAATGAAAACCATACTTTTAATTGAAGATGACGCTGTTTTAAGAGAAAACACTAAAGAACTTTTAGAGCTTTCTGACTACCACGTGACTACTGCATCAAACGGAAGATTAGGATTAGAAGCTGCAATAACAACCACACCAGACATTATTATCTGCGATATAATGATGCCAGAACTAGATGGATATGGTGTATTAGATGGCTTGTCTAAGCAAGAAAAAACAATGCACATTCCTTTTATTTTTTTAAGTGCAAAAACCGAAAGACAAGATGTAAGAAAAGGTATGGATTTAGGTGCAGATGACTATATTACAAAACCCTTTGAAGAGGATGAAATAATAAGCGCTATAGAAAGTAGATTAGCTAAAGCTGCTATTTTAAAAGATCGTCGTGAAGCCCAAAACCCTGAATCAGATAAAACAGATACGCTTAGAAATTTAAATGACTTAAAAAACTTTTTTGATGATAATGGAGACCTGTTTGATTATGGTAAAGATGAGCAGATTTACAAAGAAGGTCAAAACTCTAACTACGTTTATTTAATACTTAAAGGTATAGTAAAATGCCATAAATTAGACGAAAAAGGAAAAGAGCTGACCACTGCTTTACATAAAGAAGATGACTTGTTTGGCTATACCTCTTTTACACAAAACATACCATATCAAGAAACCGCAACAACTATAAGTGAAACATCATTAGTTGGGCTTTCAAAAAACGAATTAACCAATATTTTAAATACCAATCATAAATTAACTTTAGAGTTAATACAATTACTTACAGATGATATTTCTGGTGTAAAAAATCAATTATTAGAAATGGCTTACAGTTCTGTTTACAAAAAAACAGCAACTACAATTTTAAAATTTGCGGACAAATTAAATTGCAAACCTAAAGAGCCCATTAAAATTTCTAGAAACGATTTAGCAAGTGTAGCTGGAATAGCAACAGAGACCTTAATTAGGACTATTTCATCCTTTAAAAAACAAGGATTAATAGAAATTGAAGGTCGAAACATTAAAATTATTGATATCGAAAAACTTAAAGAAGTTAACTAATAGCCTTATTAAATAAAGGGTATATGATTTTTATCATTTTTTAAAACAAGTGTTACGCATAGATTTGTTTTTAATAAGATAAAAATTAAATGAAATCTATATTATTACCTACAGATTTTTCAAAAAACTCTTGGAACGCTATTGAATATGCAATTAAGTTTTGTGCAAACACACCATGTACATTCTATTTAATGCATGTCAATAGATTAGCAGAAGTTTCTGTGGACACAATGGATTACAACATTAATACTGCTGTTATTGAAGAGACGTATACTGCTACTGCTAAAAAACAATTAACCGCATTTTTAAAAAAAATAGCTAATCAATATCCAAATAACCCAAATCATGCTTTTTATACTATAAACGAAGTCGATTTTTTTATAGACGCTGTTAGAAAACAAGTTTTAGAAAAAAGATAGACCTTATAGTTATGGGTACAAAAGGAGCTTCCGGATTACAAAAGCTAATCCTAGGTAGCAACTCCGCAGATATTATTACCAAAGTAAAATGCAATACTTTAGTGGTACCTGAAAACGCAACCTTTAAAACTCTCAGTCAGATTGCATTTCCTACAGATTTTCTACAATTTTACGGTATAACAACATTACAACCTGTTGTAGATATTTTAGAAAAATTTAATGCAGCATTAAGAGTACTTCATATTACAAAGAAAAACTCTGTATTAAATAATGATCAAAAAAAGAATAAAGAGTTTGTTTCAGATTACTTTAGTGCTAACAAGCATAGTTTTCATTACCTTACTAACACAAAAATTGAAGCTGCAATACAATCCTTTGTACAAGAAAATTCCATTGATATGATTGCTATGGTAGCTAAAAATCTAAACTATTTTCAACAAATACTTTTTCATAGTAAAGTTGAAGACATTAGCTATCAAACAGATGTACCCTTTTTAGTGCTTCACGAATAATTTAAAAGATGAATATAGGCTTAGTTCTTTCTGGTGGTGGTATGCGAGGTGCTGCACATATTGGTGCAATTAAAGCATTAGAAGAACACAATATTTTCCCTACACATATTGCAGGTACAAGCGCAGGAGCTATAATTGGTTCATTATATGCATATGGCTTTTCGTGCCAACAAATGATGGAATTTTTAAAAACTACCCAACTTTTTAACTACAAAAAATTTGCTATTAGTAAACCTGGTTTTATTGATGCCGAAAAATATTATAACTACTTTAAAAAACAGTTTCCAGAGGATAATTTTAAAGCATTAAACAAACAGCTTTTTATAACTGCTACAAATATTTTAAGTGGTGATTTAGAAGTATTTAATGAAGGTGAATTAATTAAACCTGTTTTAGCATCGGCAGCTTTTCCTGGATTATTTTCTCCAATAAAAATGAAACAGGGCTTGTACGTCGATGGTGGTGTACTTAACAACTTTCCTGTGGACGTGCTACAAAAAGAATGCGATCAAATTATTGGCGTTTATTTAAATTTATATAACACAAAAACAGAAGCGCAATTAAAACATTTTCATAATATTATTGAGCGTTCCATTACATTAGGTGCTGTAAAAACAGATATGGAAAAGTTTTCAAATTGTGATATTTTAATAGCACCTCAAGCACTAAGTCAATTTGCACTTTTTGACAAAAAAATATAGATGCTATTTATAAAATTGGTTACGATAGTATGAAAGACGTCTTAAAAAACCAAATATCAAAGACTTAAAATATATTCCGTTAAGCAATAAAATGCACACCTCTTATTATGACAAGCAATTCCGTATCTTTGTCATATAAAGGCTTGACATGAAACTGAACATAAAAAACACATTTACTACACAACTTCCAGCAGACCCAATTACAGACAATAGTAGACGTCAAGTCACTAAAGCCTGTTATAGTTTTGTGACTCCTAAACAGACTGCAAAACCAGAGTTAATCCATGTCTCTCCAGAGATGTTGGACACCTTAGGTTTGTCAGAAAACGATGCTAAAACAAAACAGTTTTTAAATGTGTTTACAGGTAATAACGTGTTTGAAGGCACAACGCCATATGCGATGTGTTATGGTGGGCACCAATTTGGACATTGGGCCGGACAATTAGGCGATGGACGTGCTATTAATTTATTTGAAGTCGAACACAATAATAAAAACTGGAAACTACAATTAAAAGGAGCTGGTGAAACTCCGTATTCTAGAACAGCAGATGGTTTAGCTGTTTTGCGAAGCTCAGTCAGAGAGTATTTATGTAGCGAAGCCATGTATCATTTAGGTGTACCAACTACACGCGCTTTAAGCTTAGCATTATCAGGAGACCAAGTATTACGTGACGTCATGTATAATGGTAATCCTGCTTACGAAAAAGGCGCAATTGTGTCCCGAATTTCACCAAGCTTTTTACGTTTTGGAAGTTTTGAGATTTTAGCCTCAAGACAGGATACAGAAACCTTAAAAACACTAGTAGACTATACTATAAAAAATCATTTTTCGCATTTAGGCACACCAAACAAACAAGCTTACGTTCAGTTTTTTAATGACGTAGCCATGCGTAGTTTAGACATGGTTATCCATTGGCAACGTGTTGGTTTTGTGCATGGTGTTATGAATACCGATAACTTATCAATCCTAGGTTTAACCATAGATTACGGACCATACGGTTGGTTAGAAGGTTTTGAGCCTGGATGGACGCCAAATACGACAGACAATCAAAACAAACGCTACCAATATGGATCACAACCAGATATTGTCCTTTGGAATTTATACCAATTAGCAAATGCGTTATATCCATTAATTGAAGAGGCAGAAGGTTTAGAAGCAGTACTAGCAAATTATGCCGAGCAAAAAGACATGCAATACCTGCAAATGATGCGTAGTAAAATTGGATTGTCATCCGAAGAACAATTAGACGCCAACCTGATTCAAGAATTAGAAGATTGTCTGCAACGAACAGAAACAGATATGACTATCTTTTTCCGTAATCTATCAGATTTTGATGGTGCAAATCCGACTAATGGATTACAAATTATTCGTGATTCTTTTTACGACATAAAATCTGTAACAGAAGCTGTAAAAGACAGATGGAATTTATGGTTTGATAGTTATGCAGACCGTTTGGAACGCGACCCAATTTCAGCGAAAGCGAAAAAAGAAAACATGAACAGCGTAAACCCAAAATACGTTTTACGTAATTACATGGCGCAATTAGCAATAGACGATGCTAACAAAGGTGATTACAAGCTTATTGATGACTTATTCAACTTATTAAAACAACCTTACGCAGAGCAGCCAAAACACGAAAAATGGTTTGCAAAACGACCAGAATGGGCTAGACACAAGGTTGGTTGCTCCATGTTATCTTGTAGCTCTTAGTTTTATAAATATATTATGTTTAACGCTTCTTTCTTCCTGCTTTTTTACAAAGCAGAAATTCATTTTCCTCTAAAAAAAATGAGAAAAACAAAAAAAGAATAGAGTAACGATATTACAAAAGCAATAACAAAAGCTAAAACTATAACCAAAAACAAAATAGCAAACAGCTCCTCTCTTTAGCTAAAGAGAGGTGGTTTTTACTTCAGAAAAAATCGGAGAGTTTGACCTAAAACGCGCAGCAGTTTTAAAACAACAAAAAATAAACACAAATAACAATCTAACTCCTCTTTCTTCCTGCTTTTTTTCAAAGCAGAAATTCATTCTCCTCTTAAAATAAGAGGAGAGCTAAATAAAAAAAGAAAACAATGAACAATAAAATAGCATTTGGAGGTGGTTGTCATTGGTGTACAGAAGCAGTATTTCAAGCCTTAAAAGGTGTAAATAAAGTCGACCAAGGTTTTATAGCTTCAACCAAAAGTAACACAACTTTCTCAGAAGCTGTTATTGTTCATTTTGATTCGGAAATAATTACACTTGATATCTTAATTCAAATACATTTATACACGCATAAAAGTAGCTCTAACCATTCAATGCGGACAAAATACAGATCGGCTATCTATTATTTTTCAGAAGCTCAAAAAGAAGCTACTTCCCTACTTCTAATTAAGTTACAATCAGAATTTGATACACCACTAATTACCAAAACACTTCCTTTTAAAGACTTTAAACCGTCAGAAATTCAATTTAAAAACTACTATAAAAACAATCCAAATAAACCGTTTTGTAAAACTTATATTAATCCAAAACTTAAGTTATTACAACAAAAGTTTAGCAAACATTTAACGGATAACATACAGCGTAAATCTATTAAATAATAGCTATTTAGTATCTTTGTTAAAAAAGAAAAAGAATGTCAGACACTAAAAAACCTGATAATATTGTTTTTAATCCAGAGACACAAAAATACGATGCGTCCTTAAAACCGTATGCAACAAACGTTGGTGCGCCTGCCATAAAAGTAACAGAAAACGTTACCTGGAAAAACAAAAACGTACACAAAGCCAATAAGCAAATTAAAGCCAAGTATTTAGAGTTAAAAGCCGAATACGAAAAAATGATGGCAGAACTAGAATATAATAATCTAGTTTATAATGCTAAGTTTAGTTTTCAGCCCATAATTGGCGACACGTATCATTTATATAGAGATAAAAAAGGACAACCCTTTTTATCCATTATTGCTCCAGAGCAATGCAATTTTGACTTTATTGGCAGTTTTTATTTAAACTCGGAACACATTTGGAAAAGAACCGACGAAGAAGCTACAAACAACGACTTAATTGATAATGAGTAATCTACACATCATAAGTTTACTCTTTGATTTTGGATTAGTCGTATTAATTTGGATGGTACAACTTATAATTTATCCAAGCTTTAAATACTATAATCAAGAAGCGCTTTTAAAATGGCATGCCAAATACACGGTAAGAATCGCCAGTATTGTCATACCGTTAATGTTTGGACAGCTAATACTGTATTTATATCTAGTATTTACGCAACCCAACACCTCTATTTATATTAGAAGTGCTTTAACTATTAGTGCTTGGATAGCCACTTTTGCAATATTTGTTCCGTTACACAACACAATTAACAACGGGAAAAGTACAGAAAAAACACTACAAGATTTAGTATCCAAAAACTGGATCAGAACAGCAATTTGGACATTATTATTTATAATTAACCTAATTACAATAGCAAAATAAAAAGCATAAAAAATCCCAAGTATAACACATGGGATTTTTTTTATGGTAATAAATAGCAACAAAAATGCCCACTATTTAATAAGTCCTAAAACTAGTTTCCTTTTTTGTAATCTTCTAAAAACTTAGCTAAACCACTGTCCGTTAAAGGATGTCTTAATAACCCTTCAATAGAGCTTAAAGGTCCTGTCATAACATCAGCACCTAATTTAGCACAGTCAATAACGTGCATTGTGTGACGTACAGATGCAGCTAAAATTTCAGTTTCAAAAGCATAGTTATCATAGATATGTCTAATCTCAGCAATCAAGTTTAAACCATCCGTAGAGATATCGTCCAAACGTCCAATAAACGGAGACACGTAAGTTGCTCCAGCCTTAGCAGCTAATAATGCTTGACCAGGAGAAAATACTAACGTTACATTAGTTTTAATACCTTTATCGCTAAAATATTTACAAGCCTTAATACCATCCTTAATCATTGGTAATTTAACCACGATTTGATCATGTAATTCCACAAGTGCCTCACCTTCTCTAACCATACCTTCAAAGTCAGTAGATATTACTTCCGCACTAACATCACCATCCACAATATTGCAAATGTCAACATAATGCTTCATAATATTATCATGTCCAGTAATCCCTTCTTTAGCCATTAAAGACGGGTTAGTTGTAACACCATCTAAAATACCCATATCCTGAGCGTCTCTAATTTGGTCTAAATTGGCAGTATCAATAAAAAATTTCATTTAAAAAATATTTAAGTTGTGTATATTTAATTATTTGGGCGTTACCACAAGGGTCAGGCTGTCCGTTATATCTTTTTTTGCCATTTATGGCAGCAAAAAAAGGATGCCACTTCCATCCTTAACGCAATGCAAAGTTACAATTTAACTTTTGCAAGTAAAATAATGATATCAAATGATATTAACATTTTACTCAAAGTCAAATGTTTTTACGAAGTTAAAAATAATTCCAACCGATTAAATTAATTTAGGAACTTGAAATTTCGAATTTGTTATTTGGGATTTCCTATAATTTATAATGATTCAATAATAGTTTCTCGTACATTTTATCAGGTAATAAAAACTTTAAAACAATAGAAAATTTTTGCATTGGCGCGCCAACCTTATAATGTATTTTCGGATTTTTAGTATTAATAACCAAATGCACTTTTTTAGCCACAGCAATTGGACTACTGCTATTATCTACATGATCGTCAATATCTTTAAGTACGTCTGGATATTTGGTGTAAGGCGAGTCTTTTAAAACTGGTGCATGATAACGTCCGGCAGCAATATTTGTAGCAAAATCACCAGGAGCTATATTAGTAAATTTAACTCCAAAATCCTTAGTTTCCATGCGTAACGCTTCTGTTACAAGCTCTAAAGCTCCTTTACTAGCACTATAAATACCACGATATGGCAATCCCATATATCCAGCAATGGATGTAATGTTTATAACCAAACCAGACTGTTGCACTCGCATTTGAGGCAACACCGCTTTAATAACATTTATAGGTCCAAAAAAGTTAGTATTAAAGTTATGTTGGATTTGCTCTTGCGGAATTTCTTCAATCGCACCATTTATACCAACACCTGCATTATTAACCAACACATCCAACTTACCTTCTGCGTCTATTACTGTTTTTACAGCAGCTGCAATAGTAACCGTATCATTAACATCTAAAGCTACCAACTTAAATTTACTGTTGGCGTAATTAGACGGATTACGACTGGTACCATAAACAATGCACCCTTTTTCGGTTAAAAACTCACCAATAGATTTTCCTATTCCAGAAGAACCTCCTGTAATTAATACAACTTTAGACATGATTTGTAAATAATAAATTAAGAACTGTAAAATTAATAATGCTTCTGAGAAAACATCGTAAAAGCAAAAAAGATTTGCTAGAATTAACTAACAAATCTTTATTTTATGTTTTTAAATCTCTTTTTAAAAAAGGATTTAGAGTAATCAAAAAAAGGCAAGCTACCTACATCACACCGCTACGACCATCTACCTTTGCTTCGTTCCCGACCTGGAGGATTCAACAGGAGCTGGTTGTGTAGGACTTGCCAGGTGCAAAGATACACACATTTTATTTTCTTGCAATCATTTTTTATAATGAATTTTAATAAATAACTTGCTCTCAAATAAGTTTACAAAATGAAAGCATTTAAATACCTTACAATCATATTTTTAGCAATCACATTATTTTCTTGTGGTGACGACGTAGAAGCGCAAAAAAAGAGCTTTTCGGTAACAACCAACGCTCAAAATGGTACAATTAGCATTGACAAAACGCTAGAAGTGTCTTTAAAAAATCCTAAAAACATACCAATAACCTCTGCAAGTTATCAATTAGATGGCAAACCAATTGAGGCTAAACAACCGCTTTCTGACTTTAAATTAGGAGAACATAATTTAAAAGCTACCATTAATTTTGATGGCGAAACTGCCGAAATCAATCAAACTATTGCATTGTTAAGTGATGTGGCTCCAAAATTTTTAACGATAGAAATTATAAATACGTTTCCGCATGATAACACTTCTTTTACTCAAGGTTTAGAGTTTAATAATGGTGTGCTTTATGAAAGTACTGGACAACGTGGCGAATCTAAAATTAGAAAAATAGATTATAAAACTGGTAACGTCATTACCCAAGTTGCCATTCCTGATGCTTTTTTTGGAGAAGGTATAACTGTACTTAATAATACCGTTTACCATTTAACTTGGCAAGGTCAAAAAGGATTTACTTATGATGCCACTACCCTTGAAAAGAAAAGCAGCTTTAATTACGGAAAAAGTAAAGAAGGTTGGGGATTTGCTAACGACGGAACTAACCTGTATAAAAGTGATGGGACTAGTTTAATTTGGAGCCTAAATCCTGATACGCTAATTGAAGAAGACCACATACAAGTGTGCACTACAAAAGGAAAAATTGGAAGATTAAACGAAATTGAATTCGCAAATAACAAATTATACGCTAACATCTGGGAGAAAAACGGAATTGCAATTATCAATCCTAAAAATGGTGCTGTAGAGGCTGTAATTGACTGTACTATTTTAACCAAACAAATTCCTAATTTTTCTATTAACGAAAACTGTTTAAACGGTATTGCATATAATCCAGAAACAAAAACGTTTTTCTTAACTGGAAAACGTTGGGACAAATTATTTGAGGTTAAAATCTTGGACAATTAACGTCGTCTTATAAAAGTTAAAAGATTATAAATTAGGTGTTAAAGTCTCTTAATTAAATTTTTCATGTCATTGATAAATCTAAATTTGAGACTAATCAACCAACCAACTATTGAAAAATTTTACGCTTTTATTAGTCTTTTTGACAAGCTATTTTGCATCCGCACAAACGGTAAATGGTATTGTTTACGACTCCATTTCTACCATAGAAAATATTAAAATAACTAACTTAACTTCCAAAAAAATGACAGCTTCCGATGCTAACGGAACATTTTCAATAGCAGGAAACATTGGAGACACGCTTCATGTTAGTTCTTTATTTTATAATGAGCAAAAGTTAGTTTTAAAAGGGCATCATTTCCACGAAAGTGTAGTTATTGAGCTTAAACAGGTTTTTAATAACCTAGACGAGGTTAAACTTATTGAACCTTATAAAGAGATTTTAGCGGATATTAATGTTGTTGAAATTGAGCTTAAAAACCAGATTTTGGCAGACATAAAAAATAATCCTCATTTGTACTCTAAACAACCTACAACTGGTGGAATTGATATTATACAAGTTATTGGACTGATTGCTAAATTGTTTGAAAATAAGGACAAATATGTCGAGCCACCTTTTATTGAGATGACTTACGAAGATTTAGAAACAGTGTTTGAAAATTCTAGAGTATTTAACAGACGCTTTTTAACTCAAGATTTAGAAATTGAAGAGGAATACATTCCTATGTTTTTTGAATTTGTTATTAAAAACAGGCTTGATAGCGAGCTTTTAAAAAAAGATAAAGAAGTAGATTTGATAGAGCTTTTTGTGCAAAAAGGAAAGACCTTTAATAAAATTATTGCTGACTTTAAAAACCAACAATAAGTGGTATTTTAGTACTTAATTAAAAATATGAAAACCTATAATAAAAATTTAATAGTTACTCTTGATGATTTAGATGCGCTAAATCACGTTAATAATGTGCGCTATATTGAATGGGTAAATCACATTGCAAAAACACATTGGCAAAAAGAAGCACCAACTAAAATGCAAAATGATTTTTATTGGGTATTACTGTCACACCATATTGACTATAAACATCAAATTGTTTTGGGTGATACAGTAACACTTAAAACCTACATTAAATCTTGCCAAGGTGTTAAATCTGTTCGTGTTGTAGAGGTTTTGGTTGATGATAAAATTTGTGCGTATTCCGAAACCAAATGGTGTTTAATACATGCGGAGACTAATAAACCTGCAAGAATCACAAACGACATAATTTCTATTTTTCAATAATTTTAAAGTCATATACTATTTACCCCTCAAAAAAGTTATATTTTAGTCAACCAAAGTTACAATTACATTTTATGAAGCGTACGCTATATTTTATTTGCTGTCTTGGATTTATATTATTTTGCAGTTCATGTCGTAAGGATTTTGAATTTCAGGCTAGTACTGGAAGTTTAGGTTTTTCTAAGGACACCATTTATTTAGACACTATTTTTGCAAATATTGGATCAAGTACGTACAACTTAAAGGTATACAACACTAGTGATGACGATATATCTATACCTAATGTATCTTTACAAAACGGAGAAAACTCTGGATATCGTTTAAATGTAGATGGTCAAGCTGGAAAAAGTTTTCAAGACGTGCAAATCCTAGCAAAAGACAGTCTTTTTATATTTATCGAAACGACTTTTAATACAAACAACTCACCTATTATTGATAATCAGTTTGTATATACAGATAAAATATTGTTTGATTCTGGAGATAATCTTCAAGATGTAGATTTAGTAACTTTAGTTAAAGACGCTATTTTTATTTATCCTGATAAGGACAATACAACTGGCATAATTGAAACCTTGACTTTAACTATTGATGGTGAATCTGTTGCAACAGATATACAAGGTCGCGAGTTACTACCTGAAGAATTAACTTTTACTAATCAAAAACCATACGTTATTTATGGCTATGCAGCTGTACCAAATGGAGAAACACTAACCATAGATGCTGGTGCACGCGTTCATTTTCATGCAAACTCAGGTTTATTAGTATCCGAAGGTGCTACTTTAAATGTTAATGGTACTTTAAGTAGTGACCCAGAAGTATTAGAAAACGAAGTCATTTTTGAAGGTGACCGTTTAGAGCCAATATACAGTGATGTACCTGGACAATGGGGAACTATTTGGTTATTTGAAGGCAGTCAAAATAATACTATTAATCATGCTACAATTAAAAATGCAACCGTAGGTGTGTTATCCGATGGTAATGCAGATGCTGTAACCGATAAATTAACCATTACAAACTCTCAGATATTTAACATAAGTACGTTTGGTATATTAGGACGAAACACGTCGATTAAAGCAGATAATATTGTTTTAAATAATGCTGGACAAGCTAGTTTTGGTGCCACTTTAGGTGGAAAATACAATGTCACCCACTCCACTATTGCTAATTATTGGAACAGTAGTTTTAGACAATTTCCAGCTTTATTAATTAATAATTTTGTTATCGATGAAGAAAACACTGCGTTTATTTCGGATTTAACCGAAGCTAATTTTAGTAATTGTATTATTTACGGAAATGATAATCCTGAGTTATTAATTGATCAAATTGAAGACGCATCTGTAGTTTTTAACTTTAAGTTTACTAATTGTTTACTACGTTTTCAAGATTCTAGTAATTTCTTTTCTAGTCCTAATTATGATTTTGATGATGCCACACATTATGAAAACATGATTTTTAACCAAGATCCTGATTTTAGAGATGTTTTTGAAAACGATATGATTATTGGTGAAAACTCAGCTGCTAATGGTCAAGGTAACACCGCATTTGCTGCACAAGTCCCAAATGATATTTTAGGCGTTAACAGAACCACTAGTCCGGACTTAGGTGCATTTCAACATATCACTTTTTAGATTGAGCGAAAGAATAAAATAGGACTAGCTTTTTCAATTAGTTTTGAACTAAATAACAACCCTCAATTATTTAGTCATGATAAAATTAAAAAGAAATATGAACAATTTTGATAGATTAGTCCGTTTTATTGTGGTTTTACTGCTTATAGCAATATTATATGTTGGAGAATTTAATGGTCTGATAGCTTTTATAATTATAATCGTTTCCGCCATGTTTTTATTTGCTAGTGTTACAGCTTTTTGCCCATTTTACAAATCGACTAACATTTCTACTTCTGACTCTGAAGACTATCTATAACGTCCTCATTAATATGTGATTTTATATAAAAAAAGCCAGCTTTTTAGCTGGCTTTTTTTCCGCGAAAGCGAAATCATCTATTTAATTAAGCTACAAATAATGGTAATTCACTCATCATTGCATTAACTTTAATTGCAACTTCATCTAATAACTCTTCGTTTTCATGATTCATGATTACTTGATCAATAAGCTCTACAATAGCTTCCATTTCGTTTTCTTTTAAACCTCTTGTTGTAATTGCTGCAGTACCAATTCTAATTCCTGAGGTTACAAATGGTGATTTATCATCAAAAGGCACCATGTTTTTATTAACTGTAATGTCAGCTTTTACTAAAGCTTTTTCAGCATCTTTACCTGTAATGTTTTTGTTACGTAGGTCAATTAACATCATGTGGTTGTCTGTACCACCAGATATAATTTTGTAGTCACGCTTAACAAAAGCATCTGCCATTGCTGATGCATTTTTTTTAACCTGTAGCATATAATGCATAAATGGCTCTGTTAATGCTTCTCCAAAAGCAATTGCTTTTGCTGCAATTATATGCTCCAATGGACCACCTTGATTACCAGGAAATACACCAGAATCTAAAAGTGATGACATCATTTTTAAATTTCCGTTTTTAAGTTTTAATCCAAATGGGTTTTCAAAATCTTTACCCATTAAAATCATACCTCCTCTTGGTCCACGTAACGTTTTATGTGTTGTAGTTGTTACAATATGACAATGTGGTAACGGATCGTTTAAAATACCTTTTGCAATTAATCCTGCTGGATGCGATATATCTGCTAATAACAAAGCACCAACGCTATCTGCTATTGCTCTAAAACGTTTAAAATCTATATCTCTAGAATATGCAGATGCTCCTGCGATAATTAATTGTGGCTTTTCACGCGTTGCTATCTCTTGAATCGTGTCATAGTTTAAAACACCTGTAGCCTCTTCTACTCCGTAAAAAACTGGGTTGTAAAGTTTACCTGAAAAGTTAACTGGAGAGCCATGTGTTAAATGTCCACCATGAGATAAATCAAAACCTAAGATTTTATCACCAGGTTTTAATACTGCATGATAAACTGCTGTATTTGCTTGACTTCCAGAGTGTGGTTGCACGTTTGCATATGCTGCACCAAACAATGTTTTTGCTCTGTCAATTGCGATTTGTTCTACCTCGTCAACCACTTCGCAACCACCATAATAGCGCTTACCAGGATACCCTTCGGCATATTTGTTAGTTAGCACAGATCCAGCTGCTTCCATAACTTGGTCACTGACAAAGTTTTCGGATGCAATCAATTCTATACCATCTAGTTGGCGTTCTTTTTCTGCTTGAATTAGTTCAAAAATTTGTTCGTCGCGTTGCATAATTGTATGTTTTTAAATTTCCGCTTTAAGCGAAAATAGTTTTATCGTTAAATATTTATCAAAAATAAGAAATACTGCTTGTAAATAATTGAAAAAACATATATTTACTTAGAATTTATAAACAACAAATCAACAATTATATATATGCCATTATCCGCAAATAATCCAGACAGAAAATCATGGTTACACGTCGATAAAAACTCTGACTTTCCTATTCAAAATATTCCTTTTGGTGTTTTCTTAACTAGAGACGACATTATTACCATTGGAACACGAATTGGAGACACAGCAATTGATTTAGGCGCTTTACACCAATTAGGTTATTTTGAAGGCATCCCATTAACAGATGATATTTTTCTTCAAGACACCTTAAACGATTTTATTGCTGATGGACGCAAAACGTGGCGTTTGGTTAGAAATAGAATTGCTGAAATATTTGATGCTGACAATGACTCGCTTAAAAATAATGTAAAACATAAAGAAGTTGTTTTATTTAGATTAGACGAAATTGAAATGCAGTTACCAGTGCAAATTGGTGATTACACAGATTTTTATTCTAGTATAGAACATGCTACTAATGTTGGGACCATGTTTAGAGATCCTGACAATGCCTTATTACCAAACTGGTTACACATACCTGTTGGTTACCATGGTAGAAGCAGCTCCATCATCCCATCTGGAATACCAGTGCACAGACCACAAGGTCAAACCTTACCTGCTGGAGCAACTGAGCCAGTATTTGGACCAAGTAAATTAGTAGATTTTGAGTTAGAAATGGCTTTTATTACTACTGATGCGAATGATTTAGGAGAACCAATTCCGGTTAATGAAGCTGAAGAATATATTTTTGGTTTAGTATTATTTAATGATTGGTCTGCACGTGACATCCAAAAATGGGAATATGTGCCATTAGGACCATTTTTAGCTAAAAACTTTGCGTCATCAATATCTCCTTGGATTGTTACTTTAGACGCGTTACAGCCATTTAAAGCTGACAGCCCAAAACCACTTAAAAAGCTTTTACCTTACTTACAACAAAACGGTAAAAAGAGTTACGATATTAATTTAGAAGTTGCTATACAACCTGAAAAGGCTAAAGAAACTGTGGTTAGTAAATCTAACTTTAAGCATATGTATTGGAGTATGTCGCAACAATTGGCGCATCATACTGTAAATGGATGTCCAGTTAACTCTGGAGATATGATGGGAAGTGGTACTATATCAGGACCAACACCAGATACTTATGGATCGATGTTAGAATTATCGTGGAGAGGTGAAAAACCTGTAAAACTTAATGATGGTACAGAGCGTAAATTTATTAATGATAATGATACCGTTATTATGAGAGGTTACTGCGAAAAAGATGGTACTAGAATTGGATTTGGAGAAGTTAAAACAAAATTATTACCAGTGTTTGAGCCTAAAAAGGCAAAATAACAACTTATTAAATATCAAATAGTTAACCCTTAAATTTAAAAATTTAAGGGTTTCTTTTTTGGGTTTGGCACGTAAATTGAATTTCTATATATATAGAAACCAATTAAATCCAAAAAAGATGAGAAAATTTACACTTATTTCAGTAGTTCTTCTAGTACTTACATCTTGTGTTGGAAGAAAACAAATCGAGAAACAATTACATTCTGGTGATTACGATTTAGCCATTAGTAATGCTTTAAAAAAGTTAGAAAACAACAAAGATAAAAAGCGTAAGCAAAGCTACGTAATGATGCTTCAAGATGCCTATTACAAAGTGGTTGACGAAGATCATACTAATTTAAACCATTTAACTAAAGATGGAAATCCAGAGTTGTATGAAACGATATATAACACCTATTTAGATTTAGATAGTCGTCAAAATGCAATCAAACGTGTTTTACCTTTACAAATTAGTGGACAAAATTTAGAACTTAATTTTAATGATTATAGTGATGAAATAATTAACTATAAAACTAAAGTATCTGAGTATAAATACGGACAAGCTAAGCAATTAATGACGACAGATAATAAGTTTTACAATCGTGATGCTTATGAGTTGTTACAGTCCATTGAAGCGATTAATCCTAACTACAAAAATGTTAGAGATTTATTAAGTGAGGCACATTTAAATGGGACAGATTTTGTTTTAGTTACTGTACAAAACCAGACACGTCAGATACTACCACAACGTTTGGAAGCCGATTTATTAAATTTTGATACTTATGGCCTTAATCAGTTTTGGACAGCATATCATGCTAATCAAGATCATACCATTGATTACGATTATGCAATGGAGCTACAATTACAACGTATAAATATCTCTCCAGAGCATATTACAGAAAGACAATTATTACGTCAAAAAGATATTATTGATGGTTGGGAGTATATTTTAGACAGTAACGGAAATGTTGTAAAAGACAGTTTAGGTAATGATGTTAAACAAGATAAAATTATAAATATTAAAGCTAGATTTTTTGAAGTTAATCAACTTAAATCTACGCAAGTTATTGCTAAGGTTGTTTATACAGATTTAAAGCAAAATCAAATAATAGATAATTTTTTAATAGATAGTGAGTTTGTTTTTGAAAACACTTTTGGAACTGTAAAAGGTGATCGCAGAGCTTTAAATACTGAAGATTTACAATTATTAAAAAACCAACTTATACACTTTCCTAGTAATGAACAAATGGTTTATGACACTGGAGAAGACTTAAAATACAAATTAAAAGATATTATAACAAGATATAGTTTTAGAGGTTAAACTTATGTGCTATACCAAAACAAAACTCCCAAATAACTTTGGGAGTTTTTTATTATTGCTACTACTTGATTTTTAATATTAACAGGAAGGTTGTACAACAGTTTATCGACCCTTGCCTTTCTTTTATTATGTTGAATAACTGTCCTGATTTTTAATATTTACTAATAACTTTAAAATCTTGTCCAAATGAGACGTTATTAATTAAAAGTATAAGTGTAATTATTAGTTTATTCATTTAAAAAATGGGAATTAACTTGATTTATGTTAGTTGTAAATTCTAATTATTTCGCCATTTCCCTTTCCATTTACACTTCTAACATAGCCATTTATAACTTTATTCATAGGGATTAGATTATGGCCAGGAAAATAGTCTTTGTATTTTTTATAAGCATCTTCTACCATTCCTGAAGACACCACATTTACTCTAATTCCGTTTTCAATTTCTAGAGCCACAGCTTGTACAAAACTATGAATACCACCATTTACCATAGCAGCACTTGTTGTCTTAACAACAGGATCGTCTGCTAAAATACCAGTGGATAAGGTTATTGATCCTTTTGGGTTTAAATACTGTTGTCCAATACGCACCAGATTAACTTGTCCCATTAATTTACTTTTTAATCCAATATAATAATCGTCTTCAGTAAGATTATTAAAATCGTCCCATTTTGCCTCTCCTGCAATACAAATAATGGCATCTAATTTTCCAATTTGTTCAAACATAGCTTTTATTGACTTGCTGTCTACAATATCCACAGTTACATCGCTATTGCTTCGTCCAGCGATTATTATTTGGTTGTTTTCTTTAAAATGCGCAACAACAGTTTTTCCTATTGTTCCGTTTCCTCCTATTATTAAAATTTTCATAGTTTGTTTTTTAAGTTAAACATTGATTTTTATTGCAATTATCGTTGTTACTTCTTGACTTGTAAATGGACAAAGTAGCAATCACACTCCAAAGTAAATTGGTCACAAATGGAGGTATTGCATTATAGAAATAACAGTTTATGGCTATAAAAAGGCCTCCAACCAAATTTAAATACTTACCATAATCTAACCATTTTTTATTTTTTAATAAGGTTAATGCGTATGCCAAGATTATAAATCCTGAACCTGTCCAACCTAAAATATCAATTAGTAATTTCATAGTTTGTTATATTGCGAAATATAGATATGACAGCTTAATTTTTTTAAATTAAAAATTCCGTGAACTGTTTAATGGTCTTTTCGTTTCGTTTTAAATAGGACCATTTTCCATGTCTTGTAGCTATTAAAAGACCACATTTTTCCATATTTGTTAAATACGTTGAAATAGTAGATTGAGATAATTTTGTTTTTTCTTGAATATAGGTAACACAAACACCATCATTAAAATGCTTTAATGTTTCGTGTGGCGGAAAATGTTTTTCTGGCTCTTTTAGCCATTCTAATATTTGAAATCGGATTTGATTAGATAAGCATTTACCAATTTCTGTTGCTATTTTCAAATTCATAATGCTAACATATCGAAAATTCTAGATATATAAAAATGAAAACGTAATTATTTAAAAAATGTTTAATTTACTATCCCTTAAATCAATGATATATTTGAAGTGGCATTTGAACACTTTAAACATCTGGCTGACTATATAAATTGCCTATAAAATCCTTTGGGATACTTAGTAATGCTTTAGTAATAGTAACTATTAATATGGCTTTTTAGCCTTGTCAGTAATTAAACTCCTATTAGGTTAATTTGTGCAAGAAAACTAAAAATTAGCTACAACATACATAGCCATCATTAAGTATAAACTAAAAGTCTTACTGAAAGCTAAGCTTAATCCCTAATTAGCAGAAAGCTAAACAAGGTGTTTTGAGTTATTATTTTTAATTAGGTAACTGTTAATTACTATTTGAGTAATTAAAGCGCCACAAAAAATCCCGAGATATCCAAATAGTTTCATATGAGTCAAATTTTTCAAAACAGTTCCAAAATATAAACCAGCTAAAATACCTAAGATCAAAATGACTAAATATTTTAGTAATTTAATTCTTCCTAATTTTACTAATTCATTATTCTTTTTTTCAAAAGATTCATTACTAATAATATACTGTTTTAAATTGTCTATATATGTTTCAAAAATAGATAAAAAAGCTATTGGTGTAATAACTCCAAAACCATAGGTTTTAACTGTATGATGGATAACAATTTTATGATTATCAGCACTTTTGACTCTAATATTAGATTCCCAATTTAGAACATTTAGTTTCCAGCCATCAAAAATTGACCCTTTTTTCTCAAAAACAAGATCGGTTTCATCCTTTATAATTTTAAGATTATTTTTTTCAAAATAGTGAATAAGCTTGTCCTTTGTTACTGCGTTATAATTTATTTGAAATTCAAAACTATTATGATATTCTTTCATAAGATCAGATAATTAGACTCTTTTACTATAATTTATTAAGGATAAATTTAAACATTAATTTTATACGCAGTTGTCGTTCGATTTTTTATCCAATTCTTAAATTCTAAATTAACCTTTACTTCTTGAATTCCGTGAGTTTTATTTTCAAAAGTAAAAGTAGGATGATAGTCAATTTTGTATTTTTTTAATATTTCGTCGATTTTTAATTTCTCAAATTTTGCTTTAGTTTCTTGTTTTTTAAACGCTTTAAGTTTAGAGTACGCCATTCCTAAAAAAGTAAAACCCATTACAATAATTCCAAGTTTTACTGACCATATAAACACGCTATGTATTGTCCATTTTTAAAAATTATACCCTCCAATTATTAATAAAAACCCACTAATACTAGTCCAAAATATAGTGAGATGAATTGAGTTTTTATTATTACTTAATATTACCAACTCTAGGTTTGTCCTTTCTAATTTTTCTAGAAATTTTTCATCAAATTTAATTTTGGAGCAAGTATTTATAAAGTTAGGCTTTTTTTGAGTCAAAATACAAGTCAGACCGTTTTCAAAACTTGTCCTTTCGTTTTGACATAAAGCACAATCATTGTATATACATAGTTTAGACATTAGTTTTTTAATTTATTTCCATTGGTTTAACTTCCATAACTTTAATCCACTCTGTCACTTCTAAAGGTTTCCAATGCTTATTGGTGTAAATTTTATAAATATAATCGTACAAGGCTTTAGTTAAAAAGATTAGTCGACCATCATTTGCGCCAGAAGCTAAATAAACCCTTTCGTTAATGCCTTGTTTTTCTGCTTCTTGGTTTATTATTTGAGCAAATCTCATCACTGATTCTCCCCAACCATAATTTTTAAAGTTTTTAAAAATTACATATTTAGTTCCGTTTATTGTTATCCTATGATTTAACCATTTATTTTTATCATCCCATTCTTCAATATGGTCCGTTATATTTATTGTCAACCCAATTTTATTAAAAGTTGGTTTAACTTGTTCTAATAGTTCTGTAAATCCACCAAGTTCAAAGACGGTTTCGCCATCACACCAATAATATCTATAATCAAGAGGAACACCAGTTTGATCATCCCAAATGGAAACCAACTCGTTTGTTGGATCATAATTTTTAATTAGTTCATTTTTTAAACTGTCTATATTTTTTTTCAGTGTATTTATAATAACCCAACTCCTCAATTTTTGTCACAAATTGAGTTGCTGATACCTCCTGATTTGATTTTAGTTTTGCTTTGGTTTTTACATTATAGGCACCAAAAAGACCCAATCCTATTAACAGTCCAATTATAATTCCTAATTTATTCATTCAGTTAAATATTTGCTACCCTGTTAATATACTGGTTGTTGTTTGACATGTATTATAAAATTTTACAAGAAAATTGGATAAAAGTTACGACATAGTAAGTTAGCACTAATTTGTGGATGATTTAATAGCATATTTATACACTAAAACTAACAAATAAATTACAGATAGAATATTTGTGAAGATTTAAATAAGTACTCTTAAACTAAAAAATTAATTTTACACGAAATGGATCATGATTTTTTTATTCAACTTTCCTATACACATCTGTTCCGCAGTCAATACAAAATCCTTTACCCTTTGTTAAAGTTAATAGTCCATTTTGTTTGACTTGTATTGAATACAGTTTATTACATTCAAATTCAATATAATAATTTCCCCAACCTTGTCTGATAAGCTCAAATTTACCATTTGAAACTAATTTACCATTATTGAAAATTTTTAGTGTTTTATCTTTTTGAAATAGTATCTGTTCATCCTTACTTCCTTTAAAGGGTTGTAAGAGATTTGTCATAGTTTCCCATTGCCATTTTCCAATTATTTGACTTATGTTTAATTGTGGTTTTGATAATTAATCCCTCTTATTCTATCTATTGCGTACATTGAATAAAAGGACTCTTTATTCTGTTTAGCAAACGTTAAGTATTTTTCTATTAAAATTGAATCTTTTGTTTTTAATTCGTTGTTTTTTAAATAAGATACATACTCTGAAAAGTTTTTCTTCCTTAAAGCGTCTAACGAAAAATCTTCTGAAATTAATTTCTCGAATTGTATCGTTGGTAAATTTCCTAAAGAATCAATTTGTGATTTTAAAATAGATATTTCATCATTTAATTTTAAGTTTTCATCCCTTAATTTAGCTTCATTTTTATTACAGGATTGTAAAGTAAAAATAACCATTAAAAGTAAAATTATTATTCTCATAGACCTCTATTTCTCGTGCTTTTAGTATGCACTATTGTGGATTATTTATTTACCTAAAAGTTCTTCTTTTCTAAAAATTACCATTCGTTTAATTAAGTCTTTAGGTAAAGGCTTGTTTAACGGAAACGACTGTCCCCTTACCTACTTCTAAATCTTTTAACTGGTCTGAAAAGTGGTCTACTGTTGCTTGATAAGGATAAAAACTTATGTGTTTAGCATAAGCAACTATCATGATTTGTTGCTGTGGTTTTACTTTTGGAATAATGGTAAAAGAAGGCACTTTATAGTTAGTGATTTCCACTGTTTCTGGAACAGCTTCTTTTATTAAACTTCTTAGATCGCGCAAAATTAATTGTGCTTCTAATACTTGACTATCAATATAGTCATCTATAGTTTTAAAGGTTGGCATTGGTCCTTTTTTTCCATTTATTTTAAATTTTTAGTTTTTAATTTGTTTATTAAATTTCAAAATTCTGTCAATTAGCTTGTGTAATTGTCACACAGAGTTAATTAGTGATTTTTAGATTTTAAAAACAGCACCAACATTAAAACTCATATAAAAATTCTTTCCACCTCTTTGTTCAGTAGTGTCGGTAAGTCCAATCAGATTAAAATTTTCAACGACCATTAAAAAATTGGGTAATATTTGAAATTTATATCCAATACCTCCATTAATTCCAAATTGAGTTGATTTAGCCAAGTCATTTATACTAATAAAACCATTTCCATCATTATAATTTGCTTCTGCTTCAGTTAAAAATCCAACACTAATTCCATAATTTATGTACCAGTTTTGTTTTGCTCCAAAGTGATAATTAATAGTTAATGGAACAGTAATGTACTTTGTCCTTTCGGAATATTTGTCAGAAAAAATTAAAAAGTCAGCATTGTTAGTTCCCATTTTTTGATAAAGCAAACCTGAGCGTAAACTCCAATTGTTGTTAAAATAATAATTTCCGTAAACTCCTAATTGAATACCAGAAACAGATGATGAGCCAAAAAGGAAAGAATAAAATTGGTAAGAATCACTATATCCTATAATTGGAGTAACTTCTATATCTCCTTTTTCTGTCGTTTGTCCATAACTAAATAAACTACTAATTAAAAAGCCAAAGCAGATTACATATTTCATATCATATTTTTATTTTTTTGATCTATAATTTTAATCGTCAATGTGGATCAAATATTTTAAGCTGGATGATCTGTTTTTAATCTTTCTACTAAACCGTCTGCCCAATCTTTAATTCTGGGTCCAAAGCATTCTAAAATAGCATCAACACCAACAACGCTTCCTTTTGCAAGCCTACCTAAAACTGCTAGATTAAGTGTTTGTTTTTTATTTTTAGAGACTACTAATCCATTTTGTTTTGTGTCTACGCCAAGTTTACTATGTATGGCTTGTATTAAATTATCATTTAATAAATTGGTTACAATTGGCGAAATTACTTTTTCGATTTTTGGACTGTCTAAAACAGCGTTAATCATGGTGTCTACTGTAATTTCTTGGTTATGTTTTTGCAATTGCCAGCCATTATCTGTTAAATTAATTTCAGGATCGTTGACAAAATTTAAATCTAATGTACCTTGATAAGTTAAGGCTAATATCTGTTGTAAACTTTCAATAGGTGGTCCAAAAGCGTAACGTTTTATACGCTCATCAAGCGCGATAACTTTGCTTATTATATCCTCTTGTAAAGCTGAGTGAGACATCATTGCGTATAATGTTGGTTGGCAATGACGCCAAACTTGACCTAAGCAATAATCTAAACTTATTGGCTGTTTTGCAGTAGCCATATCTACATAAGCTTGAATAATAACCTCTGGCGCATTATCGTGAGATAGTAATAACTCGTGTTTAAAATTTTCGTCTTTTAGATAGGCTTCTGTTATTGTTTTTAATGCTGAAACAGAAAAATTATGTTGGTAAGCCTGATTTCCTAATTTTAAGTATTGATTGGCAACTATAGTCGCAATAGCTTTAATTAAAAAAGTGTTGCCATTATTATAATTTTCATCCTCTTTAATTTGTAATAATTCTGACTTAAAACTTAAAATTTCAGCATCACTTGGTGTAAATAACGCATCAATTTTGGAGTTTAAAGGTTTACAAGCCATAGGTAAACCATCCAATGAAAAAGGTATAAGTTTTAAGGTGCTTTTTCCTGGATGATAATTCATTTTGTTTGTGTTGGTATCAATAACTTCAAAAAAACCACCATTTGCTTTGGTTATAGCCCTAATAACATCTATGGTTGCTAGTCCAAAACCTCTAAATCCAACTGTATGAGCTTTGTTTTTATAATCTATAGATAGTAAGTGTTTTATAGGATACGCTTTTAAATACAAATTAACTGTGTTATTATTTTGAGCATAATTTATCCAATCTTTTAATTGTTTGGATGTTTTGGTTTCCTGATGTCCAATAGTCAATACGACCTCGTCTGCATTATAATTGTTACCATTGTCAACAGTAATTGTAAAGGATTGATTGTTACTTTTTACTGCTGTAACTTCAGAATTAAAAACGGTCAGTACATCAAGTTTTTGTAACGTTTGAGCAATACTAGTGTAGCGCGCTTTTAAATACTTACCAACATCAGAACGTTTAGGAAACACTTCATGTTTATTATTATAAATAGCATCTTGGCTTTTACCTGTCCAATCATGGTAAGACATAAAGCCTTCAATTTTAGTGTTTTTAATTTGTATTACAGGTCTTTTAGCGATAGTTAAAGCACGTTCCGAAATATTTAACCAGTTAGTATCTGGTTGATCTAAATTATATATAGAACCACAACCTAGTTGAGCAGATTTTTCAAAAACTAAAATTTTTGGAAGTGTTTTTAATTTAGTATTTGATAATGCAATCATTATATTTTCCAATGCTGAAAGACCTCTTGGTCCACATCCAATGATAGCAATTGCTGTAGTTTTTGGTGTACTCATTTATAATTTTAAAATTGAAAAGGCACTAATGAATTGTAAGATACTTAAAGAATAATTTTATTCATAATACAATTGCTATTTAATTATAACAGACTCCTTCAGACTTATTTTTAAAATTGAAATATTAACCTAAATCGCACTTTTATGGTATTATTTCTTGTTTTGTTTTTTTTATAACTTAGAAAAAAACAGATAAATATCCACGAGGAATTTGTTGACTAGTATATATAGTTACAAAAAGTATAAATGATGTTAACCACAGTCTTTATAGCTTTTCAAATTGGATTCCCATTAATGTAAAACTGATAATTTCGTTTTTCTCATTTCTTTCAAATGCTATTGGGCTAATAGATATTTCTAATAGGTTTTTAGAAATTGATGTCAATTCTGTTTTGTATGCTCCATTTTTATAATATAAATATAACGACCCATTATCTAAACTAATTTTTTTTGCTAATTGAAAGTCTGCATTATAGTATTCTCCTTCAAATTGACTTAATTCTTTTTCAGAATGTGCATAAGGCTTAAATTGGTTAAATACCCAAGGCTTATCATTATTAAATTCATTATAAGTAAAATAGGTATTTCCCTTTTCTAAATTAAACTTAACAAGCGCTTTACTGTTACCCATTAAAAATATAAATTCATTATTTCCGATAGGTTTTAGCTCTGCAATTTTATCTCCATCTAATGTATATGCAATAAGTTTATCGTTTTTTACTTGAATTGAATTTGCTTTCTTATCGTCATCATTATAGTAATATAAGTAGTGTCCTTCATATTGCTTTAATTGGTCATTTGAAAGTGTTATAAAATTATATGTTTCGTCTAAAGTTTCGTTTTTAGGATTTGGAGTTACATATAAGTCTACAAAATCAAAAAAAGTATCTCTAAATTCGTCTTCAAATTTATTTTGAGTAGTAAAAAAGGCGATTTCTAAGGTTGGAAAATAAAGATATTTAGAAACAAAGCCACCAGCACTCATTCCATCAAATCCGACAGCTTCATGTCCATTATAGGTTTCAAACTCTACACCTAAACCAAAATTTATTTTTTTACCATTATTTAATGTGGCTTTTGTGTGCATTTTTTTCCATAATTCTGGCGAACCAATTGTAGCGTTTCTTAAATTAAGGTGCCATTTGTGCATATCATCAGGGTTTGTCAAAATCTGTCCATCTCCAACAAATTTTACAGCATGAAAATGTGTTTTATAATACTGACCATCATCTTCTATATACCCAATTGCTCTATTTTTTATGGACTTATAAATATTGTCCTTAATAGTTGTATTAGACATATTAAGTGGATTGAAAATGTTTTTTTGTAGATAATTGCTATACGTTTCGCCAGAAGCTTTTTCTATAATAGATGCTAGTAGTATATAATTGGCATTGGAATAATAAAAATGCTCTCCAGGTTTAAAACGAAGGTCACTAACTTTAGTAATAATGTTAATCATTTGATGTTGATCAATATAGTCGTTAAACCACAAATCAATAACACCAAAATAAGGATCAACTTCTTTAATTCCACTAGTTTGATTTAGCAGTTGTTCTATAGTAGGATTTCCTTTTTTATAACGCGGAAGTTTATCTATGTACTTATATGCTGGCTCTTTTATATTTAATTTACCTTCTTCCTCAAGTAATAAAATAGCTGCTGCTGTAAATTGCTTAGAAATAGAAGCAATATCAAAAACCGTTTTGCTGGAAATAGGGATATTGTAATCTAAATTTGTTGTTCCATATTGTTTTTGAAACAAAATTTGGTCATTTTTAAAGACTGCAATCGAAAATCCAGGTTCATTTGCTTCTACTTTATATAATTTATCAATTTTGGTTTCTAAATTTTGAGCGCATACTATGTTTGGAATTATGCAAAAAACTATTAAAATTACTAAATATTTACTTTGATTCATTTGTGATTGTTTCTATTAAAGATAGATGTTTTATCAAAATGTTACAGTCTCTATTTTATTGCAACTCATGTAATTGTTTAGTTAGGTCGCATATTTTGAGTTAGTTACTTATCAAATAATTACAGAATAAAAAATACGTGCCTTTTGTTGTTGGTGTTACCAAACGTTTTTATTCAATCAGTCCAAACAATGTATTTTCATCGACGTCAAGAATTTTTAAAATTCCTTTTTCTTTTGAATAGTAAAGCGTTTTAGGATAATTTCTAAGAATATATATATTTGAATAATCAACACCTTCTACACTTGTAGTGTCAATAAATTCATTTTGGAAATAGTAAAAATCATCTCCAAAACAATCATAAAGATAAGCTGTAAATTCAAAGTCATTATCTCTATCACTTTTTACAGTAATCTCTCCTTTATAGCAATTTGAATTATCAATAAACGAAATTCTTCCAACTTCTATAAAATCGTCTGAAGAAGAGCCAAATATAAATGATGATTCGTTAGGACCATCAGCAATATATTCTATAGTTTTTGAGTTAACAGAAAAAGAAATAATTTCATTAGTTTCTATGTTTTTCAATTGAAAAATTTCGCCTATTTCATAAGTTAGTAATGCTTTACCTTCTTGACTTAAATCATAATATTGATCTTCAACTTTGCAAGAGGTGACTAACAAAAGGATAATTACTATTTTAAGATTATAAATAAATTTGTTAGTCATTTTGATGTTTTTTTCTTCTATTGGGTAACGTATTGATGTACGACTTAGATACGTGTTTCCAAACTAAAGTTAACCAATAAATCACAGATAAAACATCCGTGAGTGTTTTTGTTGGTAAGATAAAACTGGCAGTAGATTATATATAGTGCTACCCAACGTTATTTTTTATCAGTCCAGCATTTTTCATAATCCCAATTGCTTTTTCTGTTTCATTTATTCCATCAGTTAATGATCCTGGAAGCATAATAAGGCGACTTTTTATTTTTCCGTCATTCTGCTCAAAATTCACTTTAAAATAACTTCTAGTCAAAAACTTTTTAGCAGACTTAAATTCCACGTTTTTTATTTTATCCCGCTCAATAATTGGTATTGCACTTAAATTTATACTTTTAGTCATACTGTACACTAGATAAGCTCCAATTCCGAAATACATAGCTAATTCAATCCAATCTTTTTTTATTAATTTGGTGTAAGCCATATAGAACAAGATAACAGCCATAATACCATACATTCCTAATATACGATAGATACTTTTTCCAATTGTCAACTCGGCCACATTTCCAATAATTCCATCACGAGTCAGAATAATTTTATCCTCAGTAATGTGACAAAATCCAGTTTTAGTTTTAAATGTTTGTTCAGTTTTCACTATTGTATGCTAATGTGTTTGTGTATGAGTTGTTGCGTTGGTTTATCATTAATTTAGCAAATAAAAGCCCAATAGAAGACCCACGAGGATTTTTGTAGTTAGACTAGAACCAGCAATTCATTATATACGATTTTGTATATCGTTATTTTTGATATTCGATTTTTCTTTCCCATACCAAACCTAACTCTCCATTGGTATAGCTTTTTTTGTTATCCAATGTCCTTGCTTGTCATAATGGTATTCCCAATTATTCCACTGTTTTTGATTACCATCTTTGTCGTACCAATGTTGTGTTAAGATATTGTTTTGCTTATCATAAGTAGAAATAAATTTTGTATAATCACCATTGGCTTTAAAAAATTCGGAAATCACTTCATTTCCATTTGAATCATAAATGTATGTTTGAGTTTCGTTACCTCCATATGAATCGTAATGTATTTTTTGTATCATTTCATTATTAGAATTATATTCAAATTCAGTTGTAGAAACTTTATCCGATTTAGGGACGCCTCCAATTTTTGATATTACATTTCCGTTTTTATCATATTCGTTTTTTTGGATATAAAATAATTTATTTTTGCTGTTATAATTTTTTAATTCTACTTCATTTCCGTTATCGTCAATTGTAATAATATAATATTGTTTCAAGTTTCCTTTTAAATCACAAATTGTTTTTTTTATTTGTTTTTCACTTTCGTCTTTTTGAATTTTGGTAACCCTATAAATATTCCCTTTGCCATCGTATTGACCGTATTCAATTATCTTTTCATTGTCATCATACACTTCATACTTTACAAAATGGTCGTCTTTAAATGCAGAATCTCGTGGCATTTCTGAAAATCTATTTGTACTGTATTTTGCATGAATAATTTTCCTTATTTTTAAACTATCTTCCGCACCTTGAGCCCAAATAATAGAAGTTGAGCAAATTAATGCTAAAGTCAATAAAAATATGTTTTTCGTTTTCATTTTTTAATGTTGTATCGCGTTGTTGTGTGTGCTTTTTTCGTGGTTTAAGCGTCTAATTTAGCAAATAAAAACCAAATAGAAAATCTGCGAGGACATTTAAAAGTAGGCTAAAACTAGCCATTAATTATAAGCTTTGTTGTCCAATGTTTTTTATTCTCAATCTTAAATTCCGCTCAAAATAAATCCGACTATTATAAAAATCAGCGTTGTATATATAAACGGTTTTTTAGTCTTATAAATATCCGAAATTAAATTCCAACAATACAAATAAATAAAAATTGGTATCATAAAACCTAAATACGGAAAGTCTTTTTCAATAGTCAATTCAATTCCAGCAAAAAACCAAAATAATCTCAATAAGAACAATAATGTTCCAAATAAAATCCAAATTGGATTAATTTGTGCCATTCTCAACCTTTTGGTTTTTTTTCTATCAGTTGCAAAAGGTTTACTCATCCATAAATATGTTGTAAAACAAAACGAAAACCCAACCGATGCAAATCCGATTAAAGTGAGATAATTAAATGATAATTCGTAATTAATAATGTTCAGCCAATTCATAGCCTCAATATTATCTCCGATATTACACAATTTTAAACTTATTCGTAAAAGTGAATTGAAAATAATACAATATCCAATTCCAATAACGATTCCGCTATAAAATCGGAACTTCCCAATTTCCATTATCGTTAAGTCAGATTTTAATTTTTTCAATTCAGCAGAATGTTTGTTTTAATAGTTTTACAACGGTTACTTATAAGAATAGTAAGGTTTTGTGTGCGAGGATTGTCCGAAGGAAAATCAGATGTAACAAAATTGCATGGACTCTCGATTACGCACCTAATTTAGAATTATTTTTACACAATGCTGCCAACAGCACTTATTTCCACTTTTCAATTAATTCTAACACACCTTTTTTAATTCCGCTATAAAATTCTCCGTTTTTAAATTCAGGTATTATTTTTTCTTCAATTACTTTTTTGCAAATTTTGTCAGTTAAAATCAGTTTGGTTCCAGTTCCAGTTGCAATTCCGATTTGTCGACAAGGATTACACATAACGATTGTCAGTCCGTTATTTTTTCCTTCATCTCCAACGCCCCAATAATTACTTAAATCAGTCGCATATTTTTGAATATCATTATAGGGCAAAATACTGTCAATTGTTACAATAACTATTTGTCTTGTTGTTTCGATATTGTAGTTATAAATGATATCAGATAGTTCCTTTCTTTGTAAAGGATTAAAAATACTGTCATAATCGTTTATTATTAGACCTTCAAGCTTTGTTTTTTGGAATTTTTCAATTGTTGAGAAATCAAATTCAGTGGTTGGTATTTGAGTATCCGATTCTTGAGCAGTTCCTTTACAGGAAAGCATATTAAAAGTCAGAAAAAGGATTAATATTTTAGATCCGATTTTCATTTTTCGTATTGTTGGCAACGTGTTTGTATATTGAAAGTTGCGTGGTTTAGGCTCTAAATTTAGCAAATAAAAACCGAATAGAAAATCCGCGAGGATTTTAGTAAGTAGGCTAGAACTAGCAATAAATTATATACAGTGTTGCCAACTGGCTTTTATTATTCAATTACTACATTTTGTTCAGATGTAGTAGTCATTTTCATTTTCATAGTCATTTTTTCATTGACTTTAATTGTCATATTCATTGGTAATTCGGATTTGTATTTTGTCAAATAATTCTCTTCAATATCAAATTCCGATATTCCTGTTCCAGATCCACTTGCAATTATGTTTAATTGCTCTTGACTCATATCCAAACCTACAGTTTGTTTAATGTCAAAATATGCTTTTCCATTTTTAATTTCAGTTAGTAAATATTCCATATTTATTTTCACAGAAATTGGGTTCATACCTTCCATTGGAATTGTCATTGGAATTTCACTATTAAATTTGTCACCAACTTTCATTGGTTTTTCGGGAAATTTAATTGTCTGTTGAACACTTGCCAAAGTTGTCTTCAATATATTTCTCATTTGTTGAGAAACTTTGTCTCCAATAATAGTATCTACTTTGAACTTATTCTCAATGTCATATTTTCCTAAAATTTTCATTCCAGAATATGGCTTTTCTTCAGTCGTTGTTTTTCCACTGATTGTTGTTTTAGAAATCATTTTTCCATATTCCATTGTCGCAGGAAATTCTCCGTTTTTATCAAGGTTTTGAGTGATAATATCAGTCGCCATATTTGTTTCACTTTCCGTAATCATTGGCAATTCAATTCCTTGACTTTTTATTCTGTCAATTATTTCTTTATCTGCAACAAATTCAATTTCGGTATGAGAAGTTGTTTTGACTTGGGTTTTATATTTTTTGTTTGGTTTGAATTTAGTTTTGAAAACAACGCTTTCTTGAGCGCAACTTGTTATTGATATTAAAATGAATAAAATGAAGGTTAATTTTCTTGTCATAGGTTTCTGTTCAGCTTGTTGCCAACGGTTTTGTATATGGTTTGTTGCGTGTGTAAACAACTAATTTAGCAAATAAAAACGGAATAGAAAATTCGGAAGAATTTTCGTAAGCAAGCTAGAACTAGCAATAAATTATATACGGTGTTGTAACACGTTATTTTTGTCCTAATATATCTAATTTCTTAATCACATCATTTCTATAATATCCAATTGTCACAAACTTCTCGTTTTTCAGATACAGAAAATCAATATAACTTCTTTCGTCCTCTGATTCGCAAACAAAGAGTTTATATGTTATATTTTCATTCGTAACGTAATTTAGAGTATAACAATTTTCTGGACTCCAATCTTTAAATTCAAAAATTTGTAGTTTATTGTAGTCCATACAACTCAAAATCTCTTTAATCTTATTTTCGTTTAAAATAACTTTAGATTTTATTTCTGGTTTACCATTTATGATTTTGCTCGTAACTAATATTTCTTTTAAATCAGTAGCATTTAATATTTTAAAATCAGTGTAATGTCTTTCTGACTCAGTTAAGTTTGGATAATCATAAAGTGTGTTTTTTAAATTAAAACCACCAATTAAAATCGCAACACAAGATATTATCACAGAAATTTTATTTTTCCATTGTGTTATTACGGAATATATTCCTACAATTATAAAAATTAATGGTATGATTGAATGAAGAAGTTTATAAAATAAGATACTGTCCATTAATTTCAGAAGTACTTTGGTTTTAATGTGTTACATCAAACATATAAACTCCCAAATAATATCAGAAGCCAATTAATTAATAGTTAAGCAAAAAAATCTTTTAAGCCACTCAGTATACTTTGTACTGCATATGAGGCTAATATTAATCCCATAATTTTACTTATTACGGTAATACCATACTCGCCAACCTTTTCTTGCACAACATTTGCTGCTAAAAGTAATAGCGATGTAATTGCAACAACAACTAAAACTAATAAAATAGTTATGGTTTGCTGCTCTATTGTATAAACATGATTATCGGTCATTAAAACCACAGCCATTATGGCTCCTGGAGACGCTATGGATGGTATAGCTACAGGAAAAATAGTGACGTGTTTATAATCTTTAATTAAATGTTTTTCGGTTTCTGGTTTACCATCTCCAAAAATCATTGTTAAAGCAAACAAAAATAAGATCACACCTCCAGAAATCTGAAACGCATCTAAAGTGACTTGCATACCTTCTAAAATAAATTGACCAATAACCATAAAAAACAGAAGTACAAAAAACGCAACAATACTAGCTCTGATGGCCACACGTTTTTTATATTTTTTATCAAAATTTTTAGTAGCTTCTAAATAAACAGGTACTGATCCTAATGGATCAATTACTGCAATTAAAAATAATATAGTTGTTAAAATGTCTTTCATATTTATTACTCGATTTCAACACCTTTAGTTGTAAAAGACAAACCTTGTTGTCCTGAGGTAGAGATCATCACTGCTTCAAAATAAGGCGGTTTTGCATCTTTAGACGCTAACCAATCAAAAACAAAATTAGCACCTGTACCACCTTCTATATCTCTTTCATTAATAACAATTTCAATAGTTTGCATTGGATTTACATAAATCGTTTCGGTAAAATACACTTTAATTAAATCCCCTTTTGTATTATAAAAATCTGCTTCTTTTATAAAAATAGTATCCTTTTTATTAATATTTCTAATACTAACAGTTGCTGTCAAATCATGGCGTTTATGCTCTGTAACACTATATATTTGCGAGTACACAGATAAATATGTTGACCCAGAAACTAACGAGTCACTAAGTGGTTTATTCCATTGCATCGCTTTCCAATTATTAGAAGCTACATAGACGTCTTCCTGTTCAGTTTCGCAACTAAAAGTGACTAACACGATAATAAAAAGCAATACATATCTCATAATTTTAAATAAATTTAGTTAAATCAATCTCATTTATTGCACCATGACTAGCATGTGCCACCACTACTCCATTTTTTATCACTAATAATTGTGGACTTTGGTGCATTACCTGAAACTTATAACCAGTCTCATTAGAGACTTCTCTGTAGCTTAATAAGTCTAGATAATATAAATCTAAATTAGCATCCACGTCAAACGCAGCAACAAACTGGTTCATAACCATACTACTTATTCCACAACGTGTAGAATGCTTAAATATAACCTGTGTTTTACCAAGTGATAAACGCTCTATCTCTGATAACTGAGACACTTCGGTTAAATTTTTCCATGGTAATACTTTCTCTTCTTTTGGCGCTTTTGATCCTCCAAATAATTTTCCAAACATAATAATTTCTTTTTAGCAAATTAAGGCTATAAGTTAAACAAAAATATCATTTTTATGATACATATCATAGATTATGTCGAAAGGTTTTGATTAACTTACATAGAAATAAAACGAAACCACCAACTGACTAAAAGTCAGCTAAAAACCACGCTAAAGCGACATTTTGTCTTGCAATTACAATTGGTAAGGTAATTGAAATATAGCACTCGTAAACGATAATAAACTTAAGGTTTTCGCTTACGCGGAAATTAAAAAACACATACTATATATGAACCCAGATAATTATACAATCAAATCGCAAGAAGCCATACAGCGCGCACAGCAGATTGCGCAAAGTTATGGTCATCAACAAATAGAAAATGAACACTTTTTTAAAGCCATTTTTGAGGTTGATGAAAACGTATTACCATTCATCTTAAAAAAATTGAATGTCAATCTTAATGTTTTAGAACTAGCATTAGATAAGCAACTAGAAAGTTTTCCAAAAGTTACAGGAGCAGATTTAATGCTGTCTCGTGAAGCTAGCAAAACACTAAACGAAGCGTCTATTATTGCCAAAGCAATGAATGACGACTATGTATCTATAGAGCATTTTATTCTAGCAGTCTTTAAATCCAAAAGCAAAATAGCACAGATGCTAAAAGACCAAGGCGTAACAGAAAAAGGTTTAAAAGCAGCTATTGACGAGCTTAGAAAAGGAGATCGTGTTACCTCACAAAGCCAAGAGGAAACCTACAACTCCCTTAACAAATACGCTAAAAATCTAAACAAATTAGCCAGAGACGGAAAATTAGATCCAGTTATTGGTCGTGATGAAGAAATTAGAAGAATACTTCAAATTTTATCCCGTCGTACTAAAAACAATCCAATCTTAGTTGGTGAACCTGGAACTGGTAAAACTGCTATTGCAGAAGGTTTAGCTCACAGAATTGTGGATGGTGACGTCCCAGAAAACCTAGTCGATAAGCAAATTTTTGCGCTAGATATGGGTGCACTTATTGCAGGTGCTAAATTTAAAGGAGAATTTGAAGAGCGTCTTAAAGCAGTTATAAAAGAAGTAACGGAAAGCGAAGGTGACATTGTACTATTTATTGACGAAATACACACCTTAGTTGGTGCTGGTGGCGGACAAGGTGCAATGGATGCTGCAAACATTTTAAAACCTGCTTTAGCTCGTGGAGAACTGCGCGCTATTGGAGCAACCACTTTGGATGAGTACCAAAAATATTTTGAAAAAGACAAAGCCTTAGAGCGTCGTTTCCAGAAAGTAATGGTAGATGAACCTGATACAGAAAGTGCCATTTCTATTTTAAGAGGAATTAAAGAAAAATACGAAACACACCATAAAGTACGAATAAAAGATGATGCTATTATTGGTGCTGTAGAGTTATCTCAACGTTACATAACTAACAGATTTTTGCCAGATAAAGCAATTGATTTAATGGATGAAGCTGCTGCTAAAATGCGCATGGAAATCAACTCAAAACCAGAAGAACTTGATGTTTTAGACAGAAAAGTGATGCAATTAGAGATTGAAATTGAAGCAATTAAGCGTGAAAAAGACGAAAGTAAATTAAAAATATTACAATCTGATTTAGCTAACTTAAAAGAAGAGCGCAACGAGATTAATGCAAAATGGATTAGCGAAAAAGAAGTTGTAGATAACATCCAAAACAGAAAGCAAGACATCGAAAACTTTAAGCTTGAAGCTGAAAAAGCAGAACGTGATGGAGATTATGGTAAGGTTGCCGAGTTGCGTTACGGTAAGATTAAAGAAGCGCAGGAAGCTTTAGAAAAATTACAGAAGGATTTGGCTGATAACCAATCTGAAAATTCTTTAATTAAAGAAGAAGTTACTTATGAGGATATTGCCGAAGTTGTTGCTAAATGGACAGGTATTCCTGTTACCAAAATGCTACAAGGCGATCGCGAAAAGCTATTAAATCTTGAAAACGAATTACACAAACGTGTGGTTGGTCAAGAAGAAGCTATTGTTGCAGTTAGTGATGCTGTAAGACGTAGTCGTGCTGGTTTACAAAACCCTGAAAAACCAATCGGAACCTTCCTGTTTTTAGGTACCACTGGAGTTGGTAAAACAGAGTTGGCTAAAGCATTAGCAGAATACCTTTTTGATGATGAAAGTGCAATGACTAGAATTGATATGAGCGAGTACCAAGAACGTCATGCGGTTAGCAGACTAGTTGGGGCACCTCCAGGATATGTTGGTTATGACGAAGGTGGACAGTTAACCGAAGCTGTTAGACGTAAACCTTATTCTGTAGTACTTTTAGACGAAATTGAAAAAGCGCATCCTGATACTTTTAATATTTTATTACAAGTATTGGATGAAGGACATTTAACGGACAATAAAGGTCGTATTGCAGATTTTAAAAACACTATTATAATTATGACATCCAATATGGGTAGTCAGATAATACAAGAGCGTTTTGATGCTGTAAAAGATGTAGATACTGCAATAGAAGGTGCAAAAGTAGATGTTTTAGCATTATTAAAACAAACGGTTAGACCAGAGTTTATAAACCGTATTGACGACATCATCATGTTTACACCTTTAACGCAAGATAATATCACCCAAATTGTAGGATTACAACTAAAAGGTATTTCTAAAATGATAGCAAAACAAGGGATTACATTTGATGCAACACCTGAAGCTATTGCATATTTAGCAGACAAAGGTTATAATCCAGAATATGGTGCAAGACCTGTAAAACGTGTAATACAAAAAGACGTACTTAATCAATTAAGTAAAGAGATTTTATCAGGAAAAGTAACAACAGACAGCATTATTTTACTAGATGCTTTTGATGGCGAATTAGTCTTTAGAAATCAAAATGATTTAGTAACTGAAGAACTGTAATCACAAAGTTCTGTTAACATAAAATAAACCGTAAAATAGTACGTTTTAATTATGGTTGGTTAGTTGAAAAGCAACACAATACTTTACAAAAGTGGCGTGTTGCTTTTTTTGTTCTATATTGTAATTCTCTAATAAAAAACCACTTAGCTTGATTACATCCCAAATTAAAAAACATCTTGTCGTTCTTTTCATATTAACCTCAACATTTGTTTTATCTCAATCTAAATTTAAACGTGTTTTAACGTCACAAACCGATTTTAATGCACTAAAAACAACACCAAATACTAATAAGTACGGAAATGTTGATGCGTTAAAAGTCGTTTTTGATATTAAAGAACAACAACTCTATTTTATTAATAGTAAAAACTACAAATACCATTACCATTTTTGTAAAGGCTATTTGGAAATACCAGAAACCTTAAAAGAATTTAATAATTCTAATTACAAAGCACAACATAAAAATAAACGCTTTTTATTAGGAAACATCAACCACTATTTAGCAAACGACACATACAACCTAGAGCTTTCTCCTATTGATGATATGCAAATCGCAGATGTAAAAATCTTTTTTGAAGCCATCAAAAAAGCAACCTATTTCAAAAATTTTAATTTCTTTTTAAATACTGCAAGATTAGAACAACTAGATGCTGTTTTGGACATTCCTACAATATCAGCTTCAGATTTATATGGAGACCAAACGTATCAGGCGGTAAGTGTACAAAAAAGCTATGGCTGTTTAAAGTTTGTTGATGTTGATTCGTTAAAACAAAACAACATTGGTAAACATGATATTATTGTCATTAACCAACCTATCTTAGAGTTGCCAATAACCGCTGGTGTTATAACTACTATTCTTCAAACGCCTTTAAGTCACATTTCCGTTTTAGGAAAAAATAGACAAATTCCAATTGCAGCTTATACTAAAGCCATGCAATCTGATGTTTTAAGAAACTTTGACAATCAATACGTCTCTTTTGAAGTCGCTTTAGACACCTTTTACATCAAACCAATCTCTAAAGAACTGTTTGAAAGAAAAACAAAGAAACAGAAAAAAGCACCTTTATTTCTAGAAAAAAATTTAGATGTAAAAACACTAATTAATGCTGACAATTTAAGTCAAAACTCAATTAACACTGTTGGAGGCAAAGCAGCTAACTTTGGTGTTTTATATGACTTAGCTAAAAAAGAAGCCTTTAAAATTCCAGAATCTGCTTTTGCCATTCCGTTTTACTATTATGAAACACATCTAAAAACATCTGGAGCAGACACTTTAGTCAAACAAATGATTTATGATTTTAAAATCAATCAAGATGTTAATAAATTAACCGAGCAATTAAAAACAATTCAAAAACTAATAAAAAAAACAACTTTAGATCCTGATTTAATATCTAAAGTCGATGCTAAAATTAAAAGTTTAGGAGACGAAACACGCTTGCGATTTAGAAGCTCGACAAACGCAGAAGATATTGTTGGGTTTTCTGGAGCAGGATTGTACGACTCTAAAACAGGAATTGTTGGTAGTAAGAAAAAATCGATTGAAAAAGCCATCAAAAAAGTATGGTCAAGTTTATGGTACAAACGTGCCTTTTTAGAACGTGACTACTTCAATATTGACCAAAATAGTATTGCAATGGGTATTTTAGTGCATCGCTCCTTCCCTAACGAGAAAGCCAATGGTGTTGCTATTACCAAAAATTTATATCGTAAAAACTACTTAGGTAATGTTATAAATGTACAAGTTGGAGATGCTAGTGTTGTTAAACCTGAAAATGGTGTGACCTGCGATCAAGTTATATGCTACTCTGGATCGTCTTCTAAATTATATAACGAAAAACGTATTGTCGAAATCATATCACACTCTAACCTTAACAATGGTAAACTAGTGATGACTGAAGCCGAAATTATTACACTATCCGAACAATTAGAAAAAATCAAAAAACACTATTACTATAACGTGTATAAATCCAAACAGAAGTATTTAGACTTTGGTTTGGATATCGAGTTTAAATTGGATGGAGAAAACCGAGAGTTATATATAAAGCAAGTCCGTTATTTTAATGATTAAATTCTATTTTTAAAGATTAAAAACTTAATATCATATTTTACTAACTCCCATTAAATTACTTTCTTTAAACGTGTACTTTTTTATTAAACACCTTACAAGTTATGGGATTATTTCATTTTTACGATATTGGAAATACAGAAATTTACGTTTTTGATGATTTTATAATTAAACAAGTAAAAGAAGGTGTGTTTATAGACATACAAGATGTTAAGCAATTAGTAGAAATAATTGACAAACATTTTAAATCTAAAAAATTTGGATTTATTTCTAATCGTGTAACCTCTTATACAATTAACCCCTTAACTTATTCCGAAGCTAATAAAATAGATAATTTAATTGTCTTTGCTGTTATAACAAATGACGCTAAAATGCGTGAAACCTCAGAGTTTGAAAATAAATTTCATAATAAACCTTTTAGTGTTTTTGAAAATTTAAGCGATGCTATACTCTGGATTAATGACGCACTTAAACAAAACAACAAACCACTTGCACTTCCTTGAAAGAAAAATAATACCTGTACTTAACTACAGTATTACAATTTTAGTGCTTTTTTACTTTTTTCTAATTGCGCCTTAAACAATACTTCGGTCACCTCAGCATTATAAAAAGGAATCATTTTATCCATAACAGCCTTACCTTCATTTGAATGTAAAATCTCTGGAAAGGCTTTTTCTAATACTTGTAACATTACTGACGTTGCTGTTGATGCTCCTGGACTCGCTCCCAACAAACAAGTAACACTTCCATCTTTACTGCTTACTACTTCTGTACCAAATTGTAAAACACCACCTTCAAATTCGTCCTTTTTAATAATTTGAACACGTTGTCCAGCTACTAAAATTTCCCAATCGTCACTATTAGCATCTTTAACAAATTTGCGTAATTCCTTCATGCGGTCTTCATGAGAGGATGTTACTTGCTCTATCAAATATTTAGTCAAAGGTAGATTATGCCAAAACGCACCTAATAAAGGTGAGATATTATCAAATTTAACCGATTTTAATAAATCAAAATTAGACCCTTCTTTTAAAAATTTAGGACTAAGTCCCGCAAAAGGACCAAATAGCAATTCGCGTTTTCCGTTTATATAACGTGTATCTAAATGCGGTGTGGACATTGGTGGATCACCAAGTCCAGCCTTACTATATACTTTAGCATTATGCTGGTTAATAATAGCTTCATTTTTACAAACTAACCATTCTCCACTTATAGGAAAACCACCATATCCTTCTTTTTCTTCAATTTCTACTTTTTGCAATAAAAGAAGACTTCCTCCTCCTGCTCCAATAAAAACATGTTTAGATTCTAGATTATATTTTTGGTTAGTTTCAAGATTCTCCATCTCTACCGTCCAATCAATATCTGGACTTGGATCAATATCTTTAACTTCCATATTACAATACACTGGTGTATCAAATTTGGTTTCTAAAATATTGAATAATGTTTTTGTTAACGTCCCATAATTAACCTCTGTACCTCTGTCAATTCTGGACGCAGCCATAACCTCATCTTCATCTCTGTTATGCATAATTAACGGAAACCAGTCTTTCATTTTATTTTTATCCTTAGTAAACTGGATCGTATCAAACATAAAATGATGTTTCATGGTGTTAAAACGCTGCTCTAAATATGTAGCATTTTCTTCACCTAAAACCCAACTATGATGTGGAACTGCAGCAATAAAACTATCAGGATTGTCTATTAAACCAAGCGCTACTAAATAGCTCCAAAACTGTTTAGACTCTTCAAACTGTTGGCAAATTTTTATGGCTTTATCAATAACAACTTTCCCATCTTCTTCAGGACAATAATTAAGTTCGCAGAGTGCAGAATGTCCTGTACCTGCATTATTCCAAGCAGCAGAACTTTCCTGAGCCACCTCACTAAGACGCTCGACAATCAACACTTTTAAATCCGGTTTTAAAATCTTGGACATTAATGCCAAAGTAGCACTCATAATTCCGCCTCCAACACAAATTAAATCGTATTCCTGTGTACTGTCTAGTTTAGCTTTGCTCATTCCAAATTATATTTTTTTAAATATAAATAAGTCAAACGAGAAAATAAGTTTGAAACAAAAAAAGACTACAAATTGTAGTCTTTTTTTATATAGTGTATTTTTAAATTAAAGCTTTACACCAATCCCTAAACCAATAATTAAAGGGTTAATATCCACCTCTACAGGTATTACAGCCTCACCTGCATTTACCGTCACATCTGTACTAAGTAATAATTGTTTAACGTCTAAATTTAAAAACCATTTATCGTTTAAATTATAGTCAATTCCTGCTTGAAATGAAAAGCCTACCGAGTTTTCATAATCCATACCCACAACATCTCCAGCATCTTCTCCATAAAAAATAGTATAGTTTACACCTGCTCCAACGTAAGGTTTAAAATCTCCTGAATAAAAATGATATTGCACATTTAAAGTTGGAGGTAATAACCAAATATGACCTAAATCCAAACCTTCAACCTCAACCTCATGTTTAGTGGTTGCCAAAATAAGCTCTGCAGCCCAATGCTTGGTAAAAAAATAAGTAAAGTCAACCTCTGGAATTACAGTCGTAGAAATATCAACATCTGCGCCTTCAAGATTATCTCCAGGAGAAGGGATTACAGTTGCTACTCTAAAACGAGCTTGCCAAGTATTAAAATCAGAATCGTTAGAAGGTGCATCTTGCGCTTTTACACTAAATGATAATAGTAATAGTAACACAAAGGGTATAATTATTTTTTTCATAATAAATTAAATTAGTTGTTTTTGTATACTGCAAATTTAAGTGAGACTTAAAACACAAAAGCTGACTTATGTCATTGTTTAAGTAAGTTTATTTAACGTTTTTGCAGCATGTAGTTTGATAAAATGCTTTAACTTATTTAATCAAAAAACAACTAACTTTATATCTTAATATTTTTTAGATGAAACCATTAAGTAAATACATAGATCACACCATTTTAAAAGCAACTGCAACTAAAGCAGATATTATACAATTGTGTCAAGAAGCAATACAACAACAATTTTTCTCTGTTTGTGTCAATAGCTGTTATGTTAGTTTGGCTAAAGCCGAATTAAAAGATAGCGATGTTAAAGTGTGTAGTGTTATTGGTTTTCCTTTGGGAGCCATGAGTACTATTGCTAAAGTTGAAGAAACTAAACAAGCTTTAAAAGATGGTGCAGATGAGATTGATATGGTTTTAAATATAGGTTTACTTAAAAGTGAAGCTTTTGAGGCTGTATTTGAAGATATTGAGGCTGTAAAAAAAGCGATGCCAAACAATACATTAAAAGTAATTTTAGAAACTTGTTATCTTGATAACCAAGAAATAAGTGAAGCTAGTAAATTAGCCATTAAGGCTAAAGCCGAATTTATAAAAACCTCAACAGGTTTTGGTACTTCTGGTGCTACTATTGAAGCTATAACTATAATGAAAGAAGCCATTAATAATGGTATTACAAAAATAAAAGCTTCTGGAGGTATTAGAGACACTGACACTGCATTACAATACATAAATCTAGGTGTTGACCGTATTGGAACGTCCAACGGAATTGCAATTGTGACAGGCAAGGCATCAGGAGATAAAAGTTATTAAACACTAGGCTATTCATTTCAACTAAATAAAAAAAACATGAGTATACATATTGGAGCCGAAAAAGGCGATGTTGCAGAAACTATTTTATTACCAGGAGACCCTTTACGTGCTAAATGGATTGCCACAACATTTTTTGAAAACCCTGTTTGCTTTAACGAAGTTAGAGGTATGCTAGGTTACACTGGTACGTATCAAGGTAAACGTGTCTCTGTAATGGGAACAGGAATGGGTGTACCAAGTATATCTATTTATGCTCATGAGTTGATTACACAATTTGGCGTAAAAAACCTGATTCGTGTTGGTAGTGCTGGATCGTACCAAAAACACATCAAAATTAGAGATGTCGTATTGGCTATGGCTGCCTCATCAAACTCTGGTGTAAACGAGCTTAGATTTGGAGGAGCGGATTACGCACCTACAGCTAGTTTTGAATTGTTTCAAAAAGCAGTAGAAGCTGCTAAAAATAAAAATATTACTATTAAAGCTGGTAATGTTTTTACTTCTGACGAGTTTTATGCAGACGATTTTGAGTCCTATAAAAAATGGAGTAAATTTGGTGTGCTTTGTGTCGAGATGGAAACTGCTGGTTTATATACCGTAGCTGCCAAACACAATGTTAATGCTTTAACTATTTGTACCATATCAGACTCATTAGTTACTGGAGAAAAAACAACTAGTAAAGAGCGCGAAACTACTTTTAAAGACATGATAGATATTGCTTTGGAGTTAGCTTAAAACTGATCGTTTGAAATTACATTTACAACCCATTACATTAGCCAAACACGATGCATTATTGCAATTAATGCAACGCATTTATCCTCCTGCTTACCAACACTTATGGATAAACAATGATTGTAACTGGTACATAAACTCGCAATATAATTTAAAACAACTCAATACAGAGTTACAAGACAAAAACGCCAATTATTATTTTGTAGAATACAATAACAAAACCATTGGCATTTTAAGATTAGTGCATCAAAAACCATTAAAGACCACAAAACTACATCGCTTATATTTAGACCAAGCGTATCAAGGTTT
This sequence comes from Olleya sp. KJ81-1, assembly GCF_055808135.1. Taxonomy (NCBI): domain Bacteria; kingdom Pseudomonadati; phylum Bacteroidota; class Flavobacteriia; order Flavobacteriales; family Flavobacteriaceae; genus Olleya; species Olleya sp. KJ81-1. The sequence goes on from NZ_CM147854.1 coordinate 1,236,757, forward strand.
AGGTTTAGGCCAACAATTAATGCAATTAAGCTATGACATAGCAACAGATAATCTATCCAAATCCATTTGGTTAGAAGCTATGGACACACAATTACAGGCGTTACACTTTTATAAAAAATGTGGTTTTAAAATCGTGGACTCTTATACATTAGATTTTGATTTAATTTTAGATCAATTTAGAGGCATGCATAAAATGACTAAACAATTATAATTACTTTAACTTCAATTTTATTAGCTTTGCACTAATGCAAAAAAAGATAAACATACTTAATAAAAAGGCTAAATTTCAATATGAAATTTTAGACAAATACACTGCTGGAATTGTTTTATCCGGAACAGAGATTAAATCCATTAGAAACAGTCAAGCGTCTATTGCCGAATCTTTTTGCGAGTTTAATGAGCAAGGCGAATTGTTTGTTATTAACATGAATATCCAGGAATATGCATTTGGTAACTATTATAACCATAGACCAAAAGCAGAACGTAAATTGTTACTTAACAAACGTGAACTTAAAAAATTATTAAAAGAGGTAAACACCTCTGGTTTAACAATCATTCCGTTACGTTTATTTTTAAATGAAAAAGGGTTAGCTAAATTAGATATTGCTTTAGCTAAAGGAAAAAAACTTTACGATAAACGCGAAACGCTTAAGGATAGAGATAATAAACGTGATTTAGATCGTATTAAAAAATCTTTCAACTAAACATTAGTTTTACTTATGCTGCTTCCGTTTTATGCTTTAGTTTCGACTAAAACAAAAATAGCAGACCTTTCTTTTTTTATTTTTCTTCAAGAAAAACTTTATAATTTTTATAACAATATTCAATTTCAATAAGTTATATGTTTGAGGCTAGGCAACCTTTTTATAAAAATGTGCGTCTATACTATTAAACAACCAACTTAAAAAAATGAAATATTCTTTACTTACACTATTTACTTTAGTTAGCAGTTTTGCTTTTGCACAAATTACAGGTACTGTAACATCCAACCAAAACAACCCACTGCCTGTAGTCAATATTTTTATTGAAAACACGTACACTGGTACTACAACCAATAATGATGGTAATTACATATTGGACCTTTCAAAAACGGGAGAGTACACCATTACCTTTCAATACTTAGGTTATAAGACTATAAAAAAACAAGTTAATGTTACAAAGTTTCCGTTTGTGCTTGATGTTGTTTTAGTAGAAGAAGACATTAACTTAGATGAGGTTGTAATAAATTCGGATGAAAATCCAGCAAATGCAATTATCAGACAGACTATTGCTAAACGTAAAGAAAATCTAAATAAACTTAAATCGTTTAAAGCCGAGTTTTACTCAAGAGGATTACTAAAAATGGTCAATGTCCCAGAAAAAATTATGGGTCAAGAGGTTGGTGATTTGGATGGTGCATTAGACTCGACCAGAACTGGTATTGTCTATTTATCTGAGACAATATCCAAACTAGAATACCAATCTCCTAAACCTATCAAAGAAACTATTGTCGCTTCTAAAATTAGTGGAGACAGCAATGGTTTTAGTTTTAATAATGCAACTGACGTCGAATTTAATTTTTATCAAAACACCTTTGAGTTAGGTAGCGAGATTGTATCTCCTATTGCTGACTTTGCCTTTAACTATTACAAATACAAACTAGTCGGTACGTTTTACGACGACTTAGGCAACCTTATTAATAAAATTGAATTACTTGCTAAACGTAAAAATGATAAAGCATTTGGAGGCTTTATATACATCGTAGAAGACCAATGGAGTTTGTTTGGTACAGACGTTACACTAACTGGACAACAAGCGCAAATACCAGCTGTGGACCTATTTAAAATTAAACAAACCTTTACCTATTACGACCAAGAAAAACAATGGGTTAAAACCACACAATTATTTGATTTTGAGTTTGGAATATTTGGCTTTAATGGTGATGGTCGTTTTACAGCTGCTTATAGTGATTATGATTTTAACCCTAATTTTGATAAAAAGAATTTTACAAGAGAAGTACTTTCGTTTCAAGATAATGCCAATAAAAAAGACTCATTATATTGGGATACAAAAAGACCTGTCCCTTTAACTACTGTTGAGGCTAATGACTATGTTAGAAGGGATAGCATACAATTAATCAGAGAATCAAAAACCTATTTAGACTCTGTTGACCAAGTTGACAACAAGTTTAAAATTAGTGATATTTTAGGTGGTTATAGTTATCGTGACTCGTATAACAAAACGTATTTTAATATCTCCTCTCCTATTACTAAACTAGGTTTTAACACAGTACAAGGTTGGAATGGATCATTAACCGCAAGCTATACTAAGCGTTTTAAAGACGATAGTCCAGAGTATTTTAATATGTCATCTACTATTAATTATGGCGAGTCTGAGGACAGATTAAGAGCTACAGGAATTATTAATTACAGATTTGATAAAAAAAACAGAGCATTTGTGTCCTTATCAGGAGGTAGTAAAGTTGAGCAGTTTAATCCTAGCCTAACTAGTTTAGATTTCTTAAACACATCATATTCCCTTTGGGCCGAAAAAAATTATCTAAAAATCTACGATCGTAATTTTGCACAATTAAATTATAGTCAAGAGTTGCTAAACGGTTTACATGTGTACTCTGACCTAAGTTATAATGATCGTAAACCATTATTTAACACTACAGATCAAACTTGGCAACCTCAAGATAACAGAGACTACACTAGTAACAATCCATTAGATCCAACTGCAAATGGTGTAGCCTCTTTTGATGCGCACAATATCATGAAGTTTAATCTTAATACACGTATTAACTTTGGACAAAATTACATGAGTTACCCATTTGGAAAATACAACCTTCCTAATAGTAAAATACCGACATTATATCTAGGTTACGAAAAAGGTTTTGGAAGTAGTAACGCTGATTATAATTTTGATCAATTTAAAGCTCAAATTTACCAAAGCTTAAACCTAGGTAACAAAGGTGATTTAACTTACTTAGCAAAAGGAGGAATATTTAATAATGCAGACGATATTGCTTTTGTAGACTACCACCATTTTAATGGTAATCAAACCAATACGGTTATAGATGGCAATTACATAAATGCCTTTAAAATACTACCATATTACGCTTTAAGTACTAATAAGGCTTACGCCGAATTTCATGCAGAACACAACTTTAAAGGATACATTTTAAACAAAATTCCGTTACTAAATAAGCTTAATTTTAATTTGGTAGCTGGATTTAATGCAGCAGCAACTAAAGAAAACAAACCATACACCGAATACTCGCTTGGATTAAGCAATTTAGGTTGGGGTAAAATGCGTTTTTTACGTGTAGATTATGTGCGTGCCTACCAAGGAAGCGGTTTGGTTAACGATACCTTTATGTTTGGGTTTAGTTTTTAATATAGGCCTACTACCTGTACTACTTACTAAACAAATAGATCACGTTACCAATACCAACAACACCAGTTAAACAACCTAAGATAAAATCCATTTTAGAAGCAATGTAAGTTAGTTTATGTTCAATATTTTTAGCAACAATCGCATAAATCGTATACAAAGTAAAAGAACCAATGGTAGAACCGATTGAAAAATAAAAAGCATTAAATACAGTGTATTCAAAGTATTTAAAACCAATTAATAACGAAATAAATGTAAAGTAAAACGGTATAGCCATCATATTTAATGAGGACATTAAAATACCGTAAAAATAGGATTTAGATTTAGGAATTTCTTTCTCACTAACTTCCTTTTTAGGAGAAAAATAAAGTCTAAAAAAATTAATAGACAACAAAAACAGAATACCTGTTCCTATTTTTTGAATTAAGGTTATGTATTCAGAATTTTTCATTAAAATATTAGCCAAATAAGCGCCTAAATTGGCTTGAAAAAACAAAACTGTAGCATAACCAGCTATTAGATAAAATGTCGATTTTTTACCGTTTTTTAAGCTATACTTTACTACCGTTAAATTTAGAAAACTAGGTGTAATACTTCCTAATGCAGCAATACAAAAACCTAATAGTAAGCATATAAAAAAAGTCATAATTTATTTTTATTTATAAGCAAACAAAGAAACAACATGTGTGGCTTATTATTAGTAGCTATTAACATTTTTTAAGTATTATCTTAACTTTCAAAAAAAGAAATAGCTTTTGTTTTTTATAGTATTGCTTTAAGTAAATACAGTATTTACGTAATTTTGACAATTAGTTTTAACACTTATAAATAATGAATAAATTTTTACAACGCATAGCATTCACTTTATTACTATCATGTATTTTGTTAAGTTGCAATACAAAAACCAACACAAGTTTTCAGTTAAAAGAAGGTGATTTACTGTTTCAAAACACAGGATCAGACGACATTGATAATGCTATAAAGGACGTTACAGCAACCGCATCTGCAAAAAATTATTCTCATGTTGGTATGGCTATGCAAAAAGACAACAAATGGTTTGTGGTGGAAGCAATACCCAAACAAGGCGTTTGCATAACACCTATAGCTAAATTTTTAGAAAGGAATAAAAATAAATTTAATAAATCTCAAACCACAGTAGCCAGACTAAACAACTACTATAAGCCCTATATAAAAACAGCTATAAACTATGGTATTACCAGAGTTAACACACCTTATGATGATATTTTTTTATGGGATGACACCTCCTATTATTGCTCAGAGCTAGTTTACAAAATGTTTTCAACTCAAGACTTACCTAAAGATTCCATCCCATTTCTTACACACCCAATGACTTTTAATGATAGTTCTGGTCAGCCAATGACTAGTTGGGTTAAATATTATAAAGCACGCAACCAATCAATTCCAGAAGGTATTAAAGGTACAAACCCTAATTTAATGGCAAGCAGCAGTCATATTACGTTTGTTCATGATTACGAAAATGACTAGAACTTAATCTACTAATTCTTATCCTCCAAAAGCGGAACAAATCTAAACTCGCCAAACTCTGTTTTCTCAAAATCCTTTGGACCTTTTCTAACAAAAAGCGTCATAGTTTGCACTTTATCTCCAACAGGAATTACTAAACGTCCTCCAATTTCTAATTGTGCTAGTAAAGGGTTAGGCACAAAAGGTGCTCCTGCAGTTACAATAATACTGCTAAAAGGTGCTTCGGTTTTTAAACCTTTATAACCATCTCCAAAAATTAGTTTTTTTGCTCTATAGCCTAATTTTGGCAAAAAACGACTCGTAATTTTAAACAACTCTTGTTGTCTTTCAATGCTATATACTTTAGCACCAAGTTCGCAAAGCACAGCAGTCTGATAGCCACTACCTGTACCAATCTCTAACACTTTATCACCTCGTTTAACTTGCATTAATTCGGTTTGAAAAGCTACAGTATAAGGCTGAGAAATGGTTTGATCTGCTGCAATAGGAAATGCCTTATCCTGATACGCATGATCTAAAAAACTAGAATCCATAAACAAATGTCTTGGTATTCTGCCAATTGCAGCCAAAACTGCGCTATTAGTAATTCCTTTGTCCTTCAAAACAGCTACTAGTTGCTGTCGTAAGCCTTGATGTTTAAAAGTGTCTTTCAATGGTAATGGATAGTTTAGAGCATAAAATTACTTCAAAAATATAACCCTGAAAAGGTTTTCATTCAATTTATAATTTTGTCTTAAATCCTGCATATAATTATCAAATTGATATTAAATAGTGTATAAAAAAACTTATTTTTGTTGAAAACAGAACAAACTATGCTAAAAGCTGGTGTATTAGGTGCTGGTCACCTTGGAAAAATTCATCTTAGATTATTAAATCAATCAGATAAATACCAATTAGTAGGATTTTACGATGCTGATGCGGACAACGCTAAAAAAGTAGAAGCCGAATTTGGTTACAAATATTTTGATACCATTGAAGCCTTAATTGATGCTGTAGATGTTGTAGATATTGTAACGCCTACCCTATCGCATTACGATTGTGCTAAGCAAGCTATATCTAAAGGTAAACATATATTTATTGAAAAACCAATAACCAATACAGTTCATGAAGCCGAAAGTATTAGAGCTTTAGTTGCAGAAAATGGTGTAAAAGGTCAAGTAGGTCATGTCGAGCGTTTTAATCCTGCATTTATTGCAGTTAAAGACCAATTGGACAGTCCAATGTTTATAGAAGCGCATCGTTTAGCCGAGTTTAACCCTCGTGGGACTGATGTTCCTGTGGTTTTAGATTTAATGATTCATGACATTGATGTTATTTTAAGTGTAGTTAAATCTAAAGTTAAAAATGTATCTGCAAGCGGAGTTTCAGTGATAAGTGATACACCTGATATTGCTAATGCACGTATCGAATTTGTTAATGGTTGTGTTGCCAATTTAACTGCCAACCGAATTTCGCTTAAAAACATGCGTAAAACACGTTTTTTTCAACGTGATGCTTATATCTCTGTAGACTTTTTAGAGAAAAAATGTGAGGTTGTAAAAATGAAAGATGCACCAGAAACACCTGGTGATTTTGACATGGTTTTACAAAATGCAGAAGGTGTTAAAAAACAAATTTATTTTGATAACCCAGAAATAGCTGCAAACAACGCTATTTTAGACGAGTTAGAATCCTTTGCTGACGCCATAAACAATAATACAACTCCAATAGTAACCTTACACGATGGTACAGAAGCTTTACGTGTGGCCACTATGATTATAGATCAGTTTTAAAACCTTTTAAATTATGACCAATCAAAAAGATAAAAACAAAAAATCGTTGCTAAAATATATTGTAGATTTTTTTGTCAACGTGCTATTTGGTGGTAAGAAAAAAAGTAAAACAATAATAAAAGCCCATAATTGTGGGACACAAAAACAATAAATTTTAATGAAAAACATAGCAGTTATAGGTGCAGGAACAATGGGTAATGGTATTGCACATACCTTTGCACAATCTGGATTTAAAGTACAATTAATAGATATTAGCGAAGCGTCATTAAAACGCGGAATGGATACCATCTCTAAAAATTTAGATCGCATGGTCGCTAAAGAAAAAATATCTGAAGCAGATAAAGCTGAAACTTTAAGTAATATTAGCACTTTTACTAATATTGAAGAAGGTGTTGAATATGCAAGCCTAGTTGTAGAAGCTGCAACAGAAAACTTAGATTTAAAACTAAAAATATTTAAGCAATTAGACCAAGCTTGTGGTGATGACACGATTTTAGCGACTAACACCTCTTCTATCTCTATCACACAAATTGGAGCTGTAACCTCTAGACCTGATATGGTTATTGGAATGCATTTTATGAATCCAGTGCCAATCATGAAATTAGTCGAAATTATTCGTGGTTATAATACAAGCGATGAAGTAACTAATACTATCATGGAATTATCTAAGCAATTAGGTAAAATACCAACTGAGGTTAATGATTATCCTGGTTTTGTTGCCAACCGTATTTTAATGCCAATGATTAACGAGTCTATTGAGACGCTATACAATGGTGTTGCTGGTGTCCAAGAAATTGACACAGTAATGAAGTTAGGTATGGCACATCCAATGGGTCCTTTGCAACTGGCAGATTTTATTGGATTAGATGTATGTCTTTCTATTTTAAATGTCATGTACGATGGATTTAAAAACCCTAAATACGCACCATGTCCTTTATTAGTTAATATGGTTAATGCAGGAAAATTAGGTGTTAAATCTGGTGAAGGTTTTTATGATTATTCTGAAAGCAGAAAGGCAGAAAAAGTATCTCAGCAATTTATATAATTAACAATAAAAGGCATATTTAGATTAACAGTTTTAACCTGCAATCTTATGCCTTTTATTTTTTTTAAAGTTTACCAACTGTCTAATCTTTCTTGATTTATTTGCAATAACAATGACTAAAATACTACCATTTAAAGCGGTTAGACCTACTAGAGATAAGGTTAGTTTAGTAGCCTCACGTTCCTATCAAAGTTATACGCAACCCGAAAGAGAAGCACGTTTAGACCATAATCCATTTTCGTTTTTACACATTGTAAATCCTGGTTACAAATATGATAAAGAAATCTCTGGAGAAGCACGTTATAAGTTAGTTAAAAACAGATATTCTGAATTTAAAGAAGATGGTGTATTTAAGCAAGATCAAAAACCTTGTTTTTACATTTACAAAATAGTAGATCGTGATTCTCAAGTATTTAATGGTATTGTTGCAGCTGCTAGCGTAGACGATTATAACAATAATATTATTAAAAAACATGAGGATACTATCGCTTCTCGCGAAACCGTTTTTAAAGACTATTTAAAAACCGTTGGTTTTAATGCAGAACCTGTACTACTAACCTATCCTGATAATGATACGATCTCTAAAATTATAACCGAAAAACAAAAAGAGCGTGCCGAGTTTGAGTTTACAACAACATACAGAGACACGCACTATTTATGGTTAATTGAAAACGACACAGACATCCAAGCTATTACAACTAATTTTAGCAAAATGCCAACGTTGTACATTGCAGATGGACATCATAGGTCTGCCTCTTCACAATTACTTTGTGAGGATTTAAAAAACGAAAACAAAAATCATTCTGGTCAAGAAAGCTATAACTTTTTTATGAGTTATTTAATTTCGGAATCCGAATTACGCATACACGAGTTTAACCGTTTAGTAAAAGATTTAAATGGCTTAACTAAAGAAGAATTTTTAATTCAACTAGATACCGTTTATCGAATTGAAAACAGAGGATTAACACCTTACCAACCCTCAAAATCACATCACTTTAGTATGTATTTAGATGGCGAATTTTACTCATTATATTTAAGAAAAACAGAATATACATTTGATACGTCTTTGGACGAATTAGATGCACAAGTACTTTTTAAAACCATATTACAGCCTATTTTAGGAATCACAGATTTACGCAACGATAATCGCATACATTACCTTAGTGGTAAAAAAGATATTGTAAATTTAAAAAGTAAGGTGGATAGTAAAGAATTTACTGTTGGTTTTGGTATGATTCCTGCAACAATTTCTCAGATGAAGCAAATTGCAGACGACGGATTAACAATGCCACCAAAAAGTACTTATATCGAGCCTAAAATTAGAAGTGGTGTTACTATTTACGAGTTTTAAGCAAAAAAATAAAGCAAATGTCAATTAAACAAAACCTAAATCAAATACAAGCTACACTTCCTAATCATGTAACTTTAGTTGCGGTTTCTAAAACAAAACCTGTTAGTGATTTAATGGAAGCCTACAATGCTGGTCAACGCATTTTTGGAGAAAACAAAATCCAAGAAATGGCAGATAAACATCAAGAAATGCCAAAGGACATTAAATGGCACATGATTGGTCACGTACAAACTAATAAAGTAAAGTATATGGCTGAGTTTGTAGATTTAATACATGGTGTGGAGAGCTTTAAATTACTTAAAGAAATTAATAAACAAGCTAAAAAGCACGATAGAAGCATCGATTGTTTACTTCAAATTAAAATAGCATCGGAAGATTCTAAATTTGGAATGTCTATACCAGACGCAACTAGTTTACTTAAATCTGAAGAATTTTCAGCTTTAACTAATATTAATGTTATTGGCGTGATGGGAATGGCTACATTTACTAAAGACCAAAATCAGATTAAACAAGAATTTGATTTACTTAAAACTACGTTTGATTCGCTGCAAACAATACATCCTAGTTTAAAGACAATTAGTATGGGAATGAGTGGTGATTATCAATTAGCAATCGATTGTGGTAGCACAATGGTTAGAGTGGGAAGTAGTATATTTGGTGCTAGAAATTATAATTAAAAAACAAACTTTATTTACACAATAGTCGACATAGAAACCACTGGTGGTAAGTTTAATGAAGAAGGAATAACCGAAATTGCTATCTACAAATTTGATGGTCATGAGGTTGTAGACCAGTTTATAAGTTTAGTAAATCCAGAACGAGAGATTCAACCCTTTGTGGTTAATCTTACAGGTATAAATAGCAAAATGCTTAAAAATGCGCCTAAATTTTACGAGATAGCTAAGCGAATCGTTGAAATTACAGAAGACACTATTTTAGTGGCTCACAATGCGCAATTTGATTATCGTATATTAAAAACCGAGTTTAAACGTCTTGGATTTCCTTTTAAAAGACAAACCCTTTGCACAGTTGAGTTGTCTAAAGATTTAATTCCTGATCAAAAATCTTACAGTTTAGGTAAACTAGTTAGATCTTTAGGTATACCTGTAACAGATAGGCATCGTGCCTCTGGAGATGCTTTAGCAACCGTTAAACTTTTTAAGCTATTACTTACTAAGGATACTAACAAAACAATTATTAAGGAATCTATTAAAAAAGAACCAAAATTCCAGATGGAGCCTAGGTTAATAGATATTATTGATAATTTAACCTCTGTTACTGGAGTTTACTACATGTATAAAGCAGATGGTGAGTTAATCTATATTGGAAAAAGTAAGAACATAAAAAATCGCGTTAATCAACATTTTACTGGTACTACACCAAAGTCCAAGAAAATGCAAACACAAGTAGCAGCTGTAAAATATGAAGCTACAGGAAGTGAATTAGTGGCGCTTTTAAAAGAAAGCGAAGAGATTAAGCGTAATAAACCTATATTAAATAGAGCTTTACGCAGAAGTATTTTTACACATGCACTATACAGTTTTATAGACGATAACGGTTATATTAATCTTACCATTGATAAAGCTGATGGTAGAAAACCTTGCATAACAACCTTTAGCACTAGACAAAGTGGACGTCATTTTTTAGAAAAAATGGTCGAACAATTTAATTTGTGTCAAAAACTATCAGGTATTTATAAAACCAAAACCAGTTGCTTCCATTATGAAGTAAAAACATGTGCAGGTGCATGCATACAAAAGGAATCTCCAGAGGATTATAATAAACGTGTACAAGAATTATTAGATAAATACAGCTACAAAAACAAAAACATGGTCATTATTGATCGTGGTCGAGAGGTAGATGAGCGTAGTGCCATTTTAATTCAGAATGGAATATTTAAAGGTTTTGGCTTTTATAATTTAAATTACCAAATTAATAATTTGGACATTCTAGAGTCTATCATTACTCCAATGGAGAATAATAGAGATCAACAACACATCATACAAAGTTACCTAAGAAAAAATAAACGCATAAAAATTATAGATTTATAATGAAAAAAATATTTCTTATTACGCTACTCTTTTCAAAATTTTTAGTCGCTCAAAGCCAATTTAATACTGAAAATTTAACGACGACAAGAGCTGATTTAGAATTAAATGAATTTAAACAAGACACCACTGCAAATGCCATAGTACTTTATGAATATGGAGATGCCGAAATTCATAAAAAAACGTTCAACTTAGTTTTAGACTATAAGAAGAAAGTTAAAATTTTAAACCGTAACGGATTTGACCAAGCTAATATTGAGGTTAATTTATACAATTCTGATAGAAAATCAGAAAAAATCACAAACTTAGTTGCTACAACAACTAATATTGAAGATGGTAAAGTTACCCGAATTAACTTAGATCCTTCTCAAGTATTTGAAGAAAAGGTTAACGATAATTACACCATATTTAAATTTGTTTTACCTAATATAAAAGAAGGGTCTGTTATTACATATAGCTACACCTTTGAAAGTCCATTTTTATTCAATTTTAACTCATGGAAATTTCAAGAAGACATACCAAAGCTATACAGCGAGTACAATACTAGCATACCAGGAAACTACGATTATAATATAAAGCTTGTAGGAGAGCTTAAGTTAAGCGTCAATCAAAGTGATATAAAAAAATACTGTATCCAATTAGACAATGGTGCAAGTGCAGACTGTACCATAGGTAAGTATGTAATGAAAGATATACCTGCTTTTATAGAAGAAGATTACACGACTGCTTCTAAAAATTATATTTCTAGAATGGAATATGAATTAAAAGTAATAAAAGGCTTTGATGGCTCTGTACAAAACATTACCAAAACATGGGAAACTGCGGATGATGAACTTAAACAAAATGAAGATTTTGGAAAACAACTAAAAAAAGAAAGTCTAGTAAAAAAACTAATAGACCCAACCTTATTGGATCAAAAAAGTGATTTAGATAAAGCTAAATACATTTTTAATTATGTTAAAAATAATTATACTTGGAATGGCTATTATCGAATTTTTAAAGATGTGTCCATTAAAGATATTATTGAGGAAAAAACAGGTAATGTAGCCGAAATCAACCTACTTCTATATAACCTTTTAAAAAGACATGATATAGTAACCTATCCTGTTTTAATTTCTACAAGAGAAAACGGATTTATCACTACACTGTATCCTGTAATTTCAGAATTTAATTATGTGATTTTAAGAGCCGAAATTAATGGAAAATCTTATTTTTTAGATGCAACAGACCCTTTATTAGTCTTTGGACAAATTCCATTTAAATGTTTAAATGAGTATGGTCGCGAAATGGATTTTGACAATGATAGTCGTTGGATAGACCTAAACACTAATATCAATTCTACAACACAACATAAAGTTAATATCAAAATTAATGATGATAATACCTTTTCTGGAACATTAACAACAACAAAATTAGGATATGATGCTTTGGATGCGCGTCAATTGTACAAAAAAAACAATCTTAATAATTTAAAGTACTTCAGAGAAAAATATCCTGATTTAACTTTTGAAAATAGTCAAGTAGACACAAATAAAAACGATAAAGCAATATATACAGAGACCATATCAATATCAGGTCCATTAACTGTAATTGGCGATAAAATATACTTGGACCCTTTTATATTTAAGTTTTTTACAAAAAACCCTTTACAACTTAATACAAGGACATATCCTATTGATTTTGGATATAAAAACAACCTTATTTATTACATTCAAATTGACACAAATGATAAGTATAAAATTGCTGATAAGCCTCTAGATAAAACTATTGAATTATCAAATAACTCTGGCTTACTTAATTTTTTAACTCAACCAAAAAATGGTAACATTGATTTATCTTTTAGGATTAATTTTTACAATACAATTTACCCAACTAATTACTATACTGAACTAAAATCTTTTTTTAGCAACATTGTAAATATTCAAAATAACTCGGTTATAGTTTTAGAAAAAAATATCTAATGTTAATTTAGTATTTTTACCACATGAGCCCAACAAACGATAAAACTTATTGGAAAGATAAACTTCATGAAATTATTTATGAAGCAGACACGCCTGCTGGTAAGTTTTTTGACGTCGTTTTACTTATTTTAATTTTAGCTAGTATACTACTAGTTATGTTAGAAAGTGTAAATCACATTGATAAAAAGTACCACAACGCGTTATATGTTGGCGAGTGGATTATAACTATCTTTTTTAGTATCGAATATATTTTACGCATAATTACAGTAAAAAAGCCATTTAAATACATCTTTAGCTTTTACGGTATTTTAGATTTACTATCTACAATACCAATGTACATCTCGTTTATTTTTGCAGGATCACACGCTTTAGTAACTCTTAGAGCGTTACGCTTACTACGTGTTTTTAGAATACTTAAATTAGCAAGATATCTTGGAGCATCAAACCAATTAAGAGATTCCATTATTGCTAGTCGTGTAAAGATATTTGTGTTTTTATTTGCTGTATTAATATCGTCCGTAATTTTTGGAACCATTATGTATTTGGTCGAAGGTGAAGATAACGGATTTACAAACATTCCAAAAAGCGTCTATTGGTGTATTGTAACATTAACTACAGTTGGTTTTGGGGATATTGCACCACAAACTGCACTTGGACAATTTATTACCACTATTATCATGATTTTAGGTTATGGTATTATAGCAGTACCTACAGGAATTGTGTCTGCAGAATATTCCAAAAGCTTAAAAAAATCTGAGGACCAACCCTCTAATCCAACAAGTAAGAAACTAAATTTAAATACACAAAGATGCTCTAATTGTCATGAAGACAATCATGACGATGATGCCAACTTTTGCAGAGTTTGCGGTAACAATCTACACTAAACAATTACTTAATTACAATAAATTTGAAACACGCTAACAAATATTTAATCTCAATTGTTGGACCAACAGCTATTGGTAAAACTGCACTTAGTATTAAGTTGGCTAATCATTTTAATACCCAAATAATATCTGCAGATTCCAGGCAGTTTTTTAAAGAAATGAGTATTGGTACTGCTGCTCCTACAGCAGAAGAATTAGCAGCTGCTAAACATTATTTTATACATAATAAATCTATAACAGAAGACTATAATGTTGGTGCTTTTGAAAAAGAAGCAATCGACTGCATAACAAATCTACATAAAACTAATGACGTTGTTATAATGGTTGGTGGTTCTGGATTGTATGTTGATGCTGTTACTAACGGTTTAGATTATTTTCCTGAGGTCGATAAAAAGATAAGAGAGCAACTAAATAAACAATTAGAAACGGAAGGTTTGGAAATACTTCAGCTTAAGCTGAAAACTTTAGATAAGCAATCCTATAACACAATAAAAATTGATAATCCGCAACGTGTCATTCGTGCTTTAGAAATTTGTATTGGCAGTGGGCAACCCTATTCTTCCTTTTTAAATAAAGATAAAAACCAAAGACCATTTAAAACAATTACCATAGGACTTGAGGCTGATCGTAATGTTATTTACGACAGAATTAACCAGCGAGTGGATATTATGGTTGCTAATGGGTTAATTAAAGAAGTAGAGTCCTTACTTCCCTTTAAAAATCTAAACAGTCTTAACACTGTTGGCTACAAAGAAATTTTTAATTATTTAGATAAAACTTGGACATTAGATTTTGCTGTTTCTGAAATTAAGAAAAACTCTAGACGGTTTGCAAAACGCCAATTAACTTGGTTTAGAAGAAAACCTGAAACCCTTTGGTTTGACTATCAAACACCTTTGACCACTATAATTACCAAAATAGAATCTGAGATAGAATGAAAATTTTTTTAAAAAAATTAGCATTCTTTTTTATTCCTATTATACTCTATGTACTAATAGTTTTATCCTTAGATATTTTTAAAATTTTTAAAGATTATGATAACTATTATAATCAAGATATAACTACATTAAATAGAACTTACGTATCTACAAAGATTTTTCAAAAAAATAAAGACAGTGTAAATTATGATAGTTTTATTTTTGGTAGCTCAAGATCTCAAGCCTTTAAGACTCCAATCTGGAAGCACTACTTACCAGAAAAATCGGTTCCGTTTCATTATAATGCACATAGTGAAGATTTATATGGTATTTATAAAAAATTAGAATTTTTAGACCATTTAAGTTCGTCAATAAACCATGCATTAATTATTATTGATCGCGAGGTGTTGGCTGGAACAAAAAAAGATTAAATCATTTATACATCAACCCAGTGGAGTTTAATGATGTTTCTAAATACGAATTTTATAGTAGTTATATTTTAGCAAATCTAAATCCACGATTTATGATGGCTTACACAGATTTTACTTTATTTAAAACATATAGAACTTATATGAAAAATTATGTACGTATGGACAAATATCCAGATACGTTTACACCAATTTTCAATGATTCGTATTACGGATTAGCTAAAGAGATTAAAGAAGACAGTTTAGGCTATTATAATAAATTGAAACAACAAGGTGTATTTTATCAAAGACCTCAAGAATCTAATATTACATTACAAAAAACTAAAAGAGAAATAGATTTACTTAATAAAATAAAATCTATATTTAATAAACATGATACTAATTACAAAATCGTTGTTTCGCCTTTGTATGATCAAATCCCAATGGAAGAAGAACAATTAGTACTACTCTATTCTATTTTTGGTAAAGATAAAGTCTATGACTTTTCAGGGAAAAATAATTTAACAGAGCCTATTAGTAATTATTTTGAAAGCAGCCATTATAAACCTAATGTTGCTAAAATTATTTTAGACTCGATTTATTAAACAAAAAAAGCCAGCATAAATGCTAGCTTTTTTTAATATATATATTTGATAATTAATCGTTTTGATTAACTACTAATCTAAATCCTTCTCCATGAATATTTAAAATTTCCACATTTGGATCTAACTTTAAATACTTTCTAAGTTTAGCAATATACACGTCCATACTTCTAGATGTAAAGTAATTATCATCTCTCCATATCTTAGTTAATGCTAACTCACGTGGCATTAAATCGTTTTCATGCAATGCTAACATACGTAGTAATTCGTTTTCTTTAGGAGATAACTTAACTTGTTCTCCTCCATTGTATGTTAAAAATCTAAGCTTAGAGTTTAAATCAAATCCTCCAATTTTAAATTCAAATTGTTTACTATCCGCAACTGTATCGTTTGCTTTACGTTGCATGATAGCTTTTATCTTCATTAATAAGACTTCACTATCAAAAGGTTTATTTAAATAGTCATCTGCACCAACTTTATAACCTTTAAGCACGTCCTCTTTCATGGCTTTAGCAGTTAAAAATACGATAGGCACTTCTGCATTTTTCTCTCTAATTTCTTTAGCTAAAGTAAATCCATCTTTATATGGCATCATGACATCTAAAATACATAAATCAAAATCACCACGTTTAAATTTTTCAAAGCCTTCCATACCATTTTTTGCATGGGTAACTTCGTAATCATTCATTGATAAATAATCTTTTAAGACTGTTCCAAAATTTGGGTCATCTTCTACTAATAATATTCTTTTTAATTGTTCATCCATAATACTACGAGATTAACGGAAGCTTTATTGTAAAAGTACTTCCTTTTTCTTTTTCACTTTCTACTGATATATGACCATGATGGTCTTCAACTATTCGTTTTACATATGCTAAGCCCAATCCATGACCTTTAACATTATGTATGTTACCTGTATGCTCTCTATAAAATTTTTCGAACACACGTTTTTGAGCTGCTTTACCCATACCACTTCCGTGGTCTTTTATATGCACTAATATATTATTTCCTGCCAGCTCTGTAGTGACAATAATTTTTGGTGCATCTGGAGAATACTTAATTGCATTATCCAATACGTTTACTAATACATTTGTAAAGTGTGTTTCGTTTGCTAAAACCGAAGATTTTTCGGCATCAAGATGTGTTTCAATATGTCCACCTCTATCTTCAATAATCAACTCTACGTGTGATATAGCATCTTCTACTAAGTCGTTAAGTTCCACACGTTCCTTACTAATGTTTAGTTCGTTTTTTTCAAGTTTAGATATTCTTAGTACATTTTCCACTTGCGCATGCATACGCTTATTTTCTTCTTTTATCATGCCTAAATAACGTAGGACTTTTTCTTTGTCGTCAATTATTTTAGGGTTTTTAATGGAATCTAATGCTAAATTAATAGTCGCAATTGGCGTCTTAAACTCATGCGTCATATTATTAATAAAATCTGTTTTAATTTCAGAAATTTGACGTTGTTTTATTAATTGATATAATGCGCTAGAATAAGCTATGACGATAATTAAAGTAAAAACTATAGATAATATTAGCATCGTTAAAATTGATGATAATATAAACTTTTTACGTTCTGGAAAATTAACTAATAGTCTGTAATTACTTTTATCATTTTCATTATAAAAAAATGGTACACTAAACGTAGATGCTGGATTTAACTGAAAATCTTGAGTTTTAATTTTTGTTGCTAAATCGTTGCTATATATTGCAAATTCGTAACCTATATCAATATCATTTTCTAACAATTTTAATGCTAGTAACCTATTGATTTTGTCCACGTCAACACGTTTGTGTATTGGTTTTAAATAGGCTTTATCTTTATAAACAGTCTCTAAAGCTATACGTGTACTTTCATTAAGTTTACTTAACCTTGCAAGCATTGATGATAGGTTTTTACTACCATCTATAGAGTTGTTTTCAATAATTTCGG
This sequence comes from Olleya sp. KJ81-1, assembly GCF_055808135.1. Classification (NCBI taxonomy): domain Bacteria; kingdom Pseudomonadati; phylum Bacteroidota; class Flavobacteriia; order Flavobacteriales; family Flavobacteriaceae; genus Olleya; species Olleya sp. KJ81-1. The sequence goes on from NZ_CM147854.1 coordinate 1,254,564, forward strand.
TTTCTCTTTTTTGTAAAATACGTTTTACGTTTAAACTATCTAAACCTATGTCAAAGAGCGCTGATGATACTTTATAATTTTCTTCTAATATACCGTTTCGATAAATTACTGTTTCGTTTGTATCAGGATTATCCTCTTTAATGTAAATGTTTATAATTGCAGTTGTATCATTTACATTAATTGATCCATTGCTTAATAAATCATTAAACTTTCTTAAATAATCCTCCTTTTCTTCATTTTCTACAATGTTAGACACATAGCTTAGTGCTTTTCTTACATTGAAGTTAAACTGCTTTTCAGTATTTTGAAGTGAATTATTTATATAATACGCCTGAACTAGTATGATTCCTATTAGGGAACAACTCATTAAAACGACTAACACAAAAAAATCCTTTTGTTCATCATCCAAAATTAAGATTTTAACATTTAGCAATGTTACCATTTAACCTTACATTAACAAAAACGTTAAAATTTAATTCTTTGTTATAGATTTTAAGAGTTTACTATGAATATTTTGAACCTGAAGTTTTGTGTCTTTTAAATCGGTATTATTAATTACAAAATCTGAACATTCTGTCTTTTGTTGGTCAGTCCATTGGTTATTCATGATTGCTTTAACCTTAGCTTCAGACGAGTTATCACGTTTAATTACTCGATTTAGTCTAGTCTGTTCTGGTGCTACGACAGTAATTATATAATCGTATTTGCCTTGACTTCCGTTTTCAAAAATTATAGCGACTTCGCTAATAACGTATGGAGCGTTTTGTTTTTTTACCCAATTAGAGAAATGTTTTGCAACTTTTGGGTGCACAATTGCATTCATTTTTTTTAGTAAAGCTTGATTACTAAATATCTGACTAGCAATAAAAGGTTTATTTAATGTATCCTCAACGTAAGCACTATCACCAAAAAGCTTAATTAATTTACGTTTAATAACTTTAGAACGATCCATTAATGCTTTGGCTTCATTATCAGCAATATAAACTGGCACATCTAATGCTTTAAAATAATTAGCAACTGTAGTTTTTCCGCTACCTATACCTCCTGTTAAGCCTACTATTGTTGGTGTCATTCTGTAATTATAAATTCAATTTTTTGTTGCAATAACCTAATGTTTTTAACATTATTTGGCTGTTTAATTAATTTTGGTGCTAAAGTTGTATTTCCAGAAGCATCGTTATAATCGCAAACGATATTAAAATCTTCTGACTTTATTGTATTAAATTTTTCCAAGCTTGTGGTAAAACTTAAGGACACTTGCTTTGGAAAATAGTTAACTTTTACACCTTCCGGAATATTAATTATTTGGATTGGAATGTCTAAAACGCCTTCAGAGAATTTAGAAACATTAACCATCAACTTAGCTTGCTTTATATTGGTTTTAATATTTTTATTTAAACTATCCAATTGCAGTAACAACGTTTTATTTACATCGGATTTCACCTCCTTTAATTCTAAATACTGAGTTTTTACTTTACTAATTGTTTTTAAAACAGAACTTGGCCCAATTAACTTAACACTATCAGGTACAGTTTTTAAAGTATCTAAAGTGTTATACCCTTTAGCATATTGAATTTTAGAGTCTAAGATTATTGGTACATATTTTACATCATTGACATCAAATCTAAAAAGTAGTGTGTCCGGATTAATACTGATAATTTTTTCTTCTTTATCAAACTGTTTATTAATATTTGAAAACCCTTTGGAAACACTCCAAATTAAAGTTGAATCTTTTTTTGAAATGTCTGTTTTAAAATTAATATCTAATTCTGGTCTTTTAATAGCATACCTAAGCCAATTAAAACCTGTAGTTTGTATTGTAATATCAAGCTCTGGATTGTTTGAATTTACTATAACATGCGTATCACTAATATCCTTAGGTTTTACTTTAAAGGCTAATGTGGCTGTATATACTTTAGATAATTTTGTTAAAACTAAAATTGAAAAAGCTAAAACAAAAAACAGTAAAAATATATTGATCTTTTTACTTTTAAACAATCCTAATATTTTCAATTTAAGTTTTTGCATGCCTTAATTTTTAAAAAATAAATGAGGAAAAATTACTTCTGGTTTTTCTGACTTAAAATGTAATAATATTGTTGACTTTAAAAATCCGTAACCATATCCAAAAAACTGGATGGATACTGCTAATAAAGCCTGAAAAGCAATAATAATATTTTTAGTTTTTAATACTGCTACAACAAAGATTAGACAATAATAAAATAACACTAAGTATAATGGTAAAAATAGATTAAACAGTGTTAAAACCAAAGCTATAATAACTCCAATAAAAAACACTGTTGGAAACCAATAGGTGATTTTTTTAGTTTGTGGATGCCACTTATTTAAAATAGGTCTTACGGAACCAAATTTATTAACTTGTTTATAAAATTTACTCCAAGATATACGTCTTTTATGGTACACATAAGCTTCTGGAAATAAAGTTGTTTTAAATCCTAAGTCCCATAGTCTAATAGACAAATCAGGATCTTCTCCAGGATGGATATTACCAAATCCTTTGGTAGCTTCAAATGCTAATTTTGATAATCCCATGTTAAAACTTCTAGGTTGAAACTTATCCAAACTAGATTTATTACCTCTAATGCCTCCTGTTGTAATTACAGACGTCATACTAAAATCTATCGCTTTTTGAAGATTTGAAAACGAATGATGTGCTTTATCTGGTCCGCCAAAACAGTCTACATAATTAAGTTTTAAGCTAGCTTCTACCTCTTGCAAGTAGTGACTTGGCAATAAACAATCGCTATCTAAAATAATAAAGTAATTACCTTTAGCGTGTTGCATTCCAAAATTTCTGGAATCTCCTGGTCCTGAATTTGACTTAAAATAATAGGATATATCAAGATTATCCATGTATTTATCTACGATAGCTTTAGACGTAATGGTAGATCCATCTTCTACAATTACAATTTCGTAGCTATAGTTACCTTTTAAGGTTAGAAAGCTTTCTAATAGCTCCTCAATCTCAATAGGACGATTATAAACAGGTATAATAAACGAAAAACTTAATTCCATATAACAAATGTAAGTTAAACGTATAAAAAAAGCCACCTAAAAAGGTGGCTTTTAATTGTATTAAAGTTTAAGATTATTTCTTAATTACTTTTATTGTTTCAGTAACATCTCCAATAGTAACTTTAACAAAGTATGCTCCTGACTGTAAGTCAGACATGTTTACTAGGTTATCTACACTATTAGGTGCGTTTCTATACACTTCTTGTCCTAACATGTTATAAACTGATACATTAGAAATCTCTTTTTGAGCTTTTAATGTTAAGTTGTCATTAACTGGGTTTGGATAGTAAGAGAATAAAGCTTCTGTATTAAACTCTGCAGTACTTAAAGAAGACTCAGAAAGTAATAAAGTAAACGATCCTGGAGCTTGTGCTCTTGCAGTACCATCATCACTCACTCTCACGTAGTAAGTTGTACCATCCGTTAATCCACCAACTACTGATGTATTACAAGCACCAACTGCTGTACCAGCACAATCTGTATAAACACCATATTGAGCAGCAGTTGTAGTCACTGTAACTTCTCCTGAAGGAGGTGCTACAAATGAGTACCATAAATCAGCAACTGCACCTGTAAAACAATCTGCAGCTACACCAGAATCTGTTGCTCCAGTATTATCTCCTGTAATTTCAACTCCTATTGTTAATGCTTCGGCAGCTGTACACTCGTCGTTAGGTACAGGAGAATATGCAGAAACTTGGAAATCTCCAGCACTATCACCTCCATACTCCCAAACTCTAAAATATACAGTTTGACCAGCTAAAGCCATATCATCAATATTTATAATTGGATGAGCACCATTAGCACTTCCATCATCATTACATTCAACTAATGTTAAAGAACCACAAGATCCTGAATAAACAGCACCTCCTGTATCTGTAATACCTCCAGTTTCTGTATTAACCTCTAATGTAAGCATTCCGTTTGCAGGAACAATAGCACTGAACCAAACATCTCCTCCATTACCCGAAGCATCTGCAGGATCGTAAGAAGCACAACCTGGTAAAGGTAATTCTCCAGAGCCAGTTGCTGCTGTATTAGTTCCTACAATTGCATTATCTGCAAAAGCAAAACCAACTGTCAAATCAATTGCTCCACCACATAAGTCATTAGCAGGAGGACAAGAATAATTAAAAGTTCCTAATGCTGTATCACATGCACTGTCTGTACCATTTTCTAACACTAATGTCACTGATGTTCCATCTGCATAAGGTCCAACTTGCACCACACCTAAAGCAGTTGCAGGATAAGTATTTGTTCCATCATTAATTTGAGATGTTCCATCCCCTAAACCTGTTACATCAACATCAACATAAAATTGTGTATTATCACAATCGGTAACTAAAGTTGCTGTTCCAGTTGGCGCAATACATGATACAACTATTATGTTAACATCTACATCCATAGTTACACCATAAGTACCATTATAACAAGAATTTGGAGTTGCTTGACCAGTGTCTGCAGTACCAATTCTCATTCTGTGTTGTCCTAAAGTAGCAGTAGCTGGCATTAAGAAAGATGCATCTAAAATATCAGTTCCTGTATTACTATCTGGAGATTCACCTGAATATAATAATTCAGTTGCATCATCAAAAACTAAATCATCATTTAAGTCAATCCAAATATTTGTGTTATATGTATAATTAGTCATAAACGTAATTACAACATTAGCTGTAATTCCTTGACCTAAATCTACAGGTGTACCTGTAAAATCTTCATATGTTACATCACCTGCACTTGGAAAATCTGTAGTACCTACTTGTAAATTTCCTATTCCAGTACCATCATTACTTGAAGGTGTAGAAACACAATAACATCCAACAGCAATTGTAGTATAACTATTTTCTGTACAATTTTCTGCAGAACCTGAAACATTATAAGGTGTTAATGTCCAGTAATAAGTAGTGTCTTCTGTTTGGTTACCTACACTATAAGATAATACATCTCCAACATCAACATTATCAAGAATGTCATTACCTCCTGTTGTAGTACCAACCGTTAAATTATAACCTTCTGCAAGTACCACAGCATCCCAAGATAATACTGTATCTAAACTACCACAAGTAGCATCTGGTGTTGACGTTGTATTAGTTGCACACTCTGGTAAATCAGGTAAATTGTACTGAGTTAAACAAAAAGATACTGGATTAGTTCCAGTTGTTCCAAAATCGTAAACCTGAATAATTAATTCATCTCCAATTGCCCAACCGCTTAACTGAGAATCTACTGGTGCAAAAGTACCTAAACAAACTATTTGCGTCCCTGTTGCGTCATAAACTGCAACTCCAGGATTTGACGCGCCATCATTCCAAATTAGTCCATCACTTGTAGCTGTCCATGAGAAAAACATATCAAATGTTGAAGTCGTCCCACAAGTGCTACTCATTCCGCTATCAGTAATTCCTGTAGAAAAATCATAAGAAAAAGTATAGTTCGAAGTTTCACAAGCAGTTCCTACTTCTGAAGGTATAATAGCTAATGGTAAACTAAAAACATCACCTTCTAATGGTTGAGTCCATGAAAAAGGTCCAGACCATTCTGAAGTCCCATCTGCAATACAATCCGCCTGAACATAAAACTCGTATTGATTTCCTGCAGTTAATCCTGAAGCAGAATAAGGGTTAGTTACTCCTGTAGCTGTAGCTATTCCTGTAACTGTTTCTCCTTCAGTTACATTAACCAATTCTACATTCCAACTTGTAGCAGTACCATTTTCTGACCAACTAAGATCTGATGTAGTTAATGTAGTTGCTTCAAATGTAAGAGCAGATGGTGCAATACACGATGGTGCTAATGCAGCATCAACTGTAACTTTATAATCTTCAACCTCTCCTCTTCCTGAGGCAAATTCAAAAGAACAAGCGTTATCATTTGGATTAGAATCATTCCAATCTATCATGACACGCATAACATAATCTCCATCTATAGTAGATGATGGTGCTGTTATGCTCCCTGTAAAAGGACCACTACCATACGATACTGTGTTAAATACTGTTTCTGTAGCAATATCAAAAACATCGTCACCATTCCAATCTACCCATACAGCACAACCAACGGTACCTCCTTGTATTACAACATTAAAGTCAAATGTACCACCTGGATAAGTGGATACTGACATTGTATCAAAATTATTAACATAACGAATAGTTGCATCTCCAGAATCTAATCCCGATCCTGTATTAGAGATATTTACTACACCGTTTGTGGTACTAACAGCATCTATAAAAGTAGTAGTGTTAGTGGTTGTTGATGTAAAGCTAGAACAGACCTGAGAAAAGGACTGTAAAGCAAAAAGCATCAATAAAAATAATAAAGTAATTTTTTTCATCATAAGTTTAGTATAAGTTAGTAATTAATTAATCATCTTCTAAAAATATTGATTTATTCTTAACCTAGCACTATCATATACATCAAATCGACAAGAAGTCTTAAAAAAGGGTTAAAATACCATTAACCTTATGTTAAATGTAATTAATAGAATTGTAAGTTTTTACACACAACTGATTACCAGTAGTTTAATTACATAAAAAAAGCCTTACATTTCTGTAAGGCTTTTTTAAAATTGTATTAGTAGTGTCTATTTATCAATACCATCTACAAATGCGCTCATTACTGCATCGCTAACTCCCATGTTACTAAAACCACCATCATGAAACAGGTTTTGTAAAGTCACACGCTTAGTTAAATCACTAAATAACGATACTGTGTAGTTTGCACAATCTAAAGCTGTAGCATTACCTAAAGGCGACATTTTTTCCGCGTAAGCGATAAATCCATCAAATCCTTTTACTCCACTACCTGCTGTAGTTGGTGTTGGCGACTGTGATATTGTGTTAACTCTAACTTTTTTATCTCTTCCAAAAAAGTAACCAAAACTACGTGCTATACTTTCTAAATAGGCTTTATTATCTGCCATGTCATTATAATCAGGAAAAACACGTTGTGCTGCCATATAAGTTAAAGCCACGATGCTTCCCCATTCATTCATTGCATCTTGCTTGTATAACGTTTGCATTGTTTTATGAAAAGACATTGCAGAAACATCTGTTCCTTTTTGTGTCCAAGCATAGTTTTGATCTGTATAATGTTTTCCTTTTCTAACATTAATTGACATACCAATAGAGTGTAATACAAAGTCTATTTTACCTCCTAAGATTTCCATTGCTTGCGTAACAAGATTTTGTAAATCTTCCTCGCTTGTTGCATCTGCAGGAATTATTTGAGAGCCCGTTTTTTCTGCTAAAACATTAATTTGACCCATACGCATTGCAACTGGTGCATTTGTAAGTACAAAAGTACCACCTTCTTCATGGACACGTTCTGCTGTTTTCCATGCTATAGAGTTTTCGTCTAATGCTCCAAATATGATTCCTCTTTTTCCTTTTAATAAATTGTATGACATAACTTATAGTTTATCAGTTGATATGTTAGTTTATTATATTATCTGTCAAAGATAGTATTTAAAATTTTTTTAATTCGCTTTCGCGGAAATTTAGCCACTAATTTAATAGTTGTTTAGCATGTGCTATTGCCGAATCTGATAATTGAGTCCCTCCCAACATCTGAGCCAATTCTACAACACGCTCATCATAGTCCAATTTAACTAAATTAGTTGTGGTCACTTCATTAACGTCTTCTTTATAAACTTTATAATGCGTGTTTCCTTTAGCTGCAATTTGTGGTAAATGGGTAATACTAAAGACTTGCATTTTAGTACTCATTTGTGACATAATATCTGCCATTTTATTAGAAATTTCTCCTGAAACACCTGTATCAATCTCGTCAAACATAATACTTGGAAGCTTAACGTATTTTGATAAAATAGACTTAATAGCTAGCATTATTCTTGATAATTCTCCACCAGATGCTGCTTTTTTTAACACGTTAAATTGACCACCTTTATTGGCAGAAAATAAGAAGTTTAAATTATCCTTTCCGTTATATAAAAACGTTTTGGATGCTTCTAAGCTTATATTAAACTGTGCATTTGGCATACCTAATTGCGTTAACAACGCTTCTAATTGTTTTTTTAATTCTGGTATAGCTTTATTACGCTTATCTGTAATACTGTTAGCTTGGGTATCTAATAATTTTTCTAATGCTTTAATTTCTTCTTGCTTATCTATAATATCTTGGTCAGCATTTTCAGTTGCCTCTACTTTTTTAGATAATGCTTCTCTAATATCTATTAACTCAGCAATAGACTTGACTAGATGCTTTTGCATTAGGTTATTTATGGTCATAAGTTGAGCATTAACAACCTCTAGCCTATTTGGATCAGCGTCTAATTTGTCTTCAAAACGTTCAATATCAACCAAAACGTCATCTAAATCAATTAAACTACTAGTAACCCTATCTAATAAATCTTGATAAGTATTTGATATTAAAGCTAGTTTTTGAAAGGCTGCTTTAACCTCTCTAAGTGATGTTAAAACACCTGCTTGCTCTTCGCTTAACAGCGCATTAACTTCTTCTAGTTTAAGTTGTATAGCTTCTACATTATTTAAAAGTTCATACTCTTCTTCTAGAGTTTCTAACTCGCCTTCTTTTAAATTTGCAGCAACTAATTCATTTAATAAAAACGAATTATAGTCATGTTCCTTTATAGCTTCGGCCTGAAATTGCTGTAAATGTTTTAGCTGCTTTTGTAATACTTTATGCTCTTTTAGATGCAGATTATAGGTTTCTAAATTAGCTTCTGTATTTGCCAATGCATCAATAACCTGAAATTGAAATGCGTCATCGACCAACTGTAATGTTTCGTTTTGCGAATGAATATCAATAAGATGTTCTCCTAACGCTTGCAAATTAGACAAGTTTACAGGCGAGTCGTTTACAAACGCTCTAGATTTACCTGATGGTAAAATCTCTCGTCTAATAATCGTTTGTGTGTCGTAGTCTAAATCTTGATCCTTAAACAAGTTTTTAAGTTTGTATTTAGAAATATCAAAAGAGGCTTCTATTATACATTTTTTTCAGGATTACGTAAACTAGATAAGTCTGCACGTTTACCTAAAATTAATGATAAGCCTCCTAAAAGTATAGATTTACCAGCTCCAGTTTCTCCTGTAATAATGGTAAAGCCATCATTAAAATTAACTTGAAGTTGATCAATTAGTGCGTAATTTTTTATGGTTAATCCAGTAAGCATTCTTAAAGTGAAAGGTTAAAATTTAAAAAGTGAAAAGTTTTGGTTTTACGCTTTTTAAGAATGAAAATAATTAGTGTCTAAAATTTAATATTTCTCCATTTAGAAGAGTGCATTGGCGCAACTTTATTTAAAGTATCGACCAGATTAGCAATATCTACACTTGGACCTTCGCTAAAAATCTGTTCTATCTCCTCTGCTTTTGCATCAAAAAATACACGAAGTAAATACGAGTTTGGACGTCTTCTGTTCATGTCATTAAATAAGCTTAAAGCTATAGCTATTTCGTTTTTTGCATCCTTTTGATTATCACTCATAGTATCTAAACCACGTCTATGATAATTATATAATACGGTTCTAAACTCTTTAAATGTTGGTGATAACAAATTATCTATTAAAGCAAAACGACTTTGTAAACCATCTTCTAGCTTCCAACCAGAATAATTTTCTTGTTGAGAAAAATTTACAATATTTTGTGCTTGTCTAAAGTACTCATCTCCACCTTCTTGTTTAAAAGACTCGGCATCCATACCTAAAATCATATGGATATGAAAAGCTAAAACAGAGATTAAATTAGAAGCGTATTGTGTTGGATTATAAATTAGATTTTGAAACTCGACATACTCAAAAGTAAAATCTTTATCATTTATGTTATAGATAGGTGTTGTGTAACTTGATCCAAAAACAGGTCTTGACGATTGGACTTGTAAAGTTGCCTTGTAGCTATTGCCAGAATATTCTCCAATATTAATTACAAAATTACAATCAATACGCTCTTGAGGCTCAACTTTTTTGTTTGTCCATTTTGTACCAGAAATAAACTCTTTTAATTGTTTTTCTAGTGTTTTAAATTGCTGTAAATTTTCGTCTCCTGTTAATTGTGCATTTACAACTACTGTTGCATTAAGCTCTTGAGCTTGTAATGAAACACTAAAACAAATTAAAAATAGAAATAAAAGTTTACGCATTTAATGTATTTATTATAGTATTAAAAAGGTCTTTAGCAACTTCTGTTTTAGATTTTAATTGATACACAGTAGCTTCTTCTTCCTTGTTAATCAAAGTTACTTTATTAGTGTCTGACTTAAAACCTGCACCTTTGTCGTTTAACGAATTTAAAACAATTAAATCTAAATTCTTCTTTTTTAGCTTCAATTTTGCATGTTCTAATTCGTTATTAGTTTCTAAAGCAAAACCAACTAAAAATTGAGTTGTTTTTATTTGTCCTAAAGAGGCTAAAATATCTTTGGTCTTTTCTAGTTCTAAGGTTAACGTAGATTCTTTCTTTTTTATTTTTTGAGTTGCAATATTTTTTGGTCTATAGTCTGCAACAGCTGCAGATAAAATAGCAATGTCTGCACTGTTAAAATGCAAATGGGCTGCATCATACATCTCTTGTGCGCTAATTACTGGTATGACTGTTATTAAACTATGTTTTACAGTTTGATGTGTTGGACCAGAAATTAAAACAACTTTTGCTCCCAAATTTGCTGCTGCTTTGGCAATTTCAAATCCCATTTTACCAGAGGAATGATTACCTATAAAACGTACAGGATCTATAGCTTCATAGGTTGGTCCTGCAGTAATTAAAACCGTTTTGTCTTTTAGTGGCAAACCACTGATAATATCATTTTCTATAAAAGAGACAATATCTTCTGGTTCTGCCATACGACCTTGACCAACAAGTCCACTGGCTAATTCTCCTGATGTTGCAGGAATCATAACATTACCAAAGCTTTGAAGTGTCTTAAATGAGTTAACTGAAGAGGGATGAACATACATATCCAAATCCATTGCTGGTGCAAAATAGACTTTGCATTTTGCAGAAAGATATGTTGCTAATAATAAATTATCGCACGTACCATTTGCCATTTTAGATAGTGTATTGGCTGTTGCTGGTGCAATAACCATATAGTCAGCCCACAGCCCTAACTCTACGTGGTTATTCCACATAGCGTTATCATCTTGATCGTTGGTAAATGTTGAGTGTAATGGATTTTTGGAAAGCGTAGACAGTGTGAGTGGTGTCACAAAGTCTTTAGAAGCAGGTGTCATAACGACTTGTACGTTTGCACCTGCTTTTATAAATGCTCTGACTAATGAGGCTGTCTTGTAAGCAGCAATACCAGCACTGATGCCTAATAGTATGTTTTTGCCACTTAATATAGACATAGGTTTAGTCTTGGTTATCTTGCTCTGTATTTCTGTGGTATATTTTATCGTCTAACCACTCTTGTACTGCTAAAGCATGAGGTTTAGGTAATTTTTCGTAAAACTTAGACACTTCAATTTGTTCTTTGTTTTCAAAAATTTCTTCTAAGCTATCATTATATGTAGCAAACTCTTCAAGCTTTTCTATTAATTCTTTTTTAATTTCAGAATTAATTTGCTCTGCTCTTCTTGCAATTACAGAAATAGCTTCATAGATGTTATTTGTTGGTGCATCTATCTCGTTTCTATTGTAAGTCGTTGTTGTTAAAGGAGCGTCGATTTTTTTTAAATCCATAATATATTAGCTTTTAGTACTATATTTTTCTAATTGTTCTTTTAAATCCTCTACCTGTTTATCTGCATCTTTAATAAACTCTGACTCTGCATTTGTTTTTTTAAAGTTGTTATAATATGCGATAGCTGTATTTAATCTTTCTTCTTTTTTATACTCTACACTTTTCATTGCTAATTGGTAAGCAGAATCAAAACGGTAATACAACGCTTTTTCACGTAAGGTTGTACCAGGAAAATCTGCAATAAAATTATCAAATGAACTAATAGAAGCTTTAAAATCTGAAATATGATTGTATTGCTTAGCAATACTATATGCTTTTAATTCTAATTTGTATTGTAACTCTTTAACCAACTCGTTAATTTTTGGCATGTATTGCGAGTCTGGATATAAGTTAGCAAACAATTGTAATTGCTCTAGTGCATGATCTGTATCGTGTTGATCTTTAGAATACACTGGAGATAATTGCGCATAACTTAATGCACTTTTATAGTATGCTTCTTCTACTTTTTCGCTTCTTGGATACGCAGATGCAAAACGCTCAAATCTATATCCTGCTAAATAATGATCTTCTAAATGAAAATAACTATCGGCATCTAAAAACATCAATTTTTCTGCTTGAGGCTTCCCTCTGTAAGCAGGAACAATTTGAGTAAATAAACGACTTGCCTTGTTATACTTACCTTCATTATAAAGTTTTTCACCCATTGAAAACTTAACAGCAACATCTTCAGACTTTAATGCCTTTTGATACTCGCTACAAGAAGTGAAAACTAAAAATGTAATTAAGATGTAAAGTAAATTCTTCATAAAATTTTAACGAAGCGCAAAAATACGCTATTTAAATGGATTTTAAAAATATAATTTGATTGCTAAATTAATTGAAGAAATCAAGTTGGACTTAGGTTTAAGTATAATTTAACTTTTACTAAAATTAGTCATAAAAGTATTTATACGACTTTGTAATTGTGTTGTAGCAGTAACTAAAGGTAATCTAACGGTTGTATTACATAACTCAAGGCTATTTAATACCGCCTTAATACCTGCTGGATTATTTTCTTCAAAAATCATGTTAACGATATCCATCATTTTAAAATGAAGTTGATACGCTTCCTTGTTTTTACCTTCTAAACCTAGATTTATCATTGTAGAAAAAGCTTTAGGTAACCCTTGTCCAATTACTGATATTACTCCTGCTCCACCTGCTAAAACGATACCTAAAGCTAAGTCGTCGTCTCCTGATATAACAGAAAAATTGTCTGGTTTATCTCTTAACAATTCTAAATATTGAGCCACATTATTACCAGCTTCTTTAACTGCAACTATATTATCAAAATCTTTTGCTAAACGCAACGTTGTTTCTGGTGTCATATTTTTAGAAGTTCTGCCAGGAACGTTATATAAAATTATATCAATTGGACAGACTTGAGCTATCGCTTTAAAGTGCTGATACATACCTTCCTGAGTTGGCTTACTGTAATAAGGCGATACAGATAGTATTCCTGCAATACCTGTAAAATCAGTAGCTTTAATTTCTTCTACAACCTGTGCAGTGTTACTACCTCCAATACCTAAAACTAATGGTACACGTCCTTTGTTATACTTAATAATAGCAGCAACTATATCCTGTTTTTCTTGCTTTGTAATTGTAACGCTTTCTCCTGTTGTACCATTTATAACTATATAATTGATACCATTGGTAATGTTATATTCTACAATATTTTCTAGCGCTTTGTAATCTACTGATAAATCATCATTAAATGGCGTTACAATTGCTATTCCTGTGCCTAAAAAAGGGTTATTCATTACTTAATTTATTTAAAATGTTTAGGTATTTTATAATTTCGGTTTTAAAGATGTTTTTATCTTTTATTGTAATATCTATAATTAAATCATTTACGTCAGGATTAGCATTATGCAGACCTACCTTTAAGTCAGCATTGGCTGATGCACTAACAGCTTGCAAAGCTAAGGAATCGGTTTCATAAAAGTTAATCAACAAATCAAATTTATTGGCTAAAAAATCTTTAACTGTTTGTGATTTAAATTGTCCTTTCCAAGCAAGTTCTTTTTCAGAAAAAATATGGTTATAAACAGACGTTTCGTTTTTTTTACCATTAAAAAGAGATAAGATTTTTAAGTCCTTAGCGTTAATTTTTAATTGCTCTGACAAACTATTAATCCATTCTGGATCAGAAAACTCATGACTATTTACTAGGACTCCAACATGTTTAATCCTGTTTGCGTTTGGTGCAATTACACGACTTTGAGCACATTTAATAATGTACTTTTTATTAGATTTTTCTTTAAAACCTTTTAAAATCATTTATCTTTATTCCTTTATTACAAATGTAGTAATTGTAACTATATTAGCTTTAAATTATTCAACATTAAATATGAAATACAAACATCTTTTCATCTTGCTTTTAATTACTGTTTTAAACTCTTGTAAGCAAGACACTTACTCGTTGAGTAAAATAGAAGGCAAACAGATTACAATTACAGACACTTTAGCAACAGATAAAGCTATCGATGACTTTGTAAAACCCTTTCGCGAAAGCATAAATAAGGACATGGACGCTGTTTTGTCTTACGCTCCAGAAACTTATAGCAAAAGTGATGGTGATTTAAATACTGCAATTGGTAATCTTATGGCTGATGCTGTTATGCAAGAAAGTAATCCTATTTTTAACAAACGTACTGGAAAAAATATAGATGCTGTTATCCTAAATCATGGTGGTATTAGATCTATAATTTCTAAAGGAAATATTACCACTAGAACTGCTTTTGAAATTATGCCTTTTGAAAACAGTATTGTAGTAGTCGCACTAAAAGGACAACAAATAGATAGCATGACACATTATTTAAGTCAGGCTAAGCGTGCACATCCTGTAAGCGGAATACAATTAACCCTGGATAAAACGTATAATATTACACAAGCTTTAATAAACAACAATCCCATTGAAAAGGATAAAACCTATTACGTTGCGACTAATGATTACCTTTATAATGGAGGAGACAGAATGCGATTTTTTCAGGTAAATGATAGCCTATATACTCTTGATTATAAAATAAGAAATGCGATGATAGACTACTTTAAAAAGACTGATACCATCAAACCTGTAATTGACAATAGATTTATCCAAACTAAATAACCACACAATGAAACGTAGAGATTTTATACAACAAGCAACAGCAGCTACAGCTTTAATTACAGTTGGTGGTTATGGATTACAATCGTTTGCAACATCTTCAAAATCTAAAAAAATAACGATTTTACATACTAATGATGTGCACAGTCACATTGATGCTTTTGGACCAGAGGATGGTAGAAATGCAAATAAAGGTGGTGTGGCTAGACGTGCAACTTTAATTGAAAACATTAGACAAGATAACCCTAATACATTACTATTAGACGCTGGAGATATTTTTCAAGGCACACCATATTTTAATTACTATGGTGGCGAATTAGAATTTAAGTTAATGAGTAAACTTAAATACGATCTAGCTACAATAGGGAATCATGATTTTGATAATGGTATAGATGGATTATATGCCCAATTACCTCATGCTAGCTTTGGATTTGTATCTGCTAACTATGACTTTAAAAATACAGTCATGGACACTCATGTAAAACCATATCAAATATTTAAAAAAGAAGGTATTAAAATTGGTGTTTTTGGATTAGGAATTCAATTAGATGGTTTAGTTGACAAAAAAATGTACAAAGAAACTGAGTATTTAGATCCAATTGAAGCTGCACAAGAAATGACACGTATTTTAAAAACCGACGAGAAATGCGATCTTATTATTTGCTTGTCACACTTGGGATACAATTACAGCAAAACACCTGATAAAATAAGCGATTTAAGTTTGGCTAAAGCAACTAAAGATATTGACTTAATTATTGGTGGACACACACATACTTTTTTACCTAAGCCAACCGTTGCGCAAAATTTAGAAGGTAAAAACGTATTAGTTAACCAAGTAGGTTGTTATGGTATAAATTTAGGTAAAATAGACTTTTACTTTGATGCAGATAGTACTAAAAAAGCAGAAGGAACTTCTATTATTGTTTAAAACTAAGCGATTTCAGTTTTTTTTGAGTGGATTTATATTTAATTTTAATGTAAACGTATAGAAAGTAAAAGCCTACACCTATTAAAGCAGTGTATACCATTTGAAGTAAATATGCTGAAGATATAAACAAATAAGCGACTTGTACCATTTCGGAAAAAACGATGCAAACACTGGCTAAAAACAATAGTAATCCTTGTTTGGTTTCGTGATATAAATAATGTATTAATGATAGTGATAGTACTAACAATATCAATACATTATATGTTACTTCTATGATAAAATCTAACGAGTATACTGCTAACTTTGCATCTTGCATTATCATCTGATTTAACACATAAATTATATATGCATTAAATATTAATAAGACAATTATATGCAACTTAAATTCCTTTAACAACAACTTGATATTAAAGTCTTTAACTAGAAAAATAATTAAGGAAGTATAAGTAGCTATTACTAGATAATTAGCAACATAATAAGCCATAGTATCATTTCCGTAAAAGACAATTTTCAAAATTTCTACTAAAGAAAATCCAATAAGAAAAAAACCAAAATAATGGTTGGTTTGCTTAGTCTGACTATAGTATAAATAGGCAAAAAAAGGAAACACCAAAATCCAGGAATAATCAGACAATGTTGGCGCATCAAATATGCGTCCAGCCATAGTAAGTATTACGAGAATCACTAAAATTATCGATACTAAATTAAACTTTGTTAACTTCATTATTATTTATTTGGGATGACAAATATACAAATAATTTGTTATTAAACGATAAAATAAGCTTTTAATCGACTATTAACACATTTATTCTAAGCTGTTTAAGAAATCATCTTCTGAAATCATGTCTATATTTAACTTATCGGCTTTGTCTTTTTTACTTGGTCCCATATTGTCTCCAGCAATTATATAACTTGTTTTTGAAGAGATAGAACTACTTACTTTTCCGCCATTATCTTCAATAAGCTTTTTCAACTCAGTACGTGATACTTTATAAAATACGCCTGAAACTACAATATTATGTCCTTTTAACTTATCTGTTTGGTTGGCTAACTTTTCTGCAGAGATTTCTAATTGTAAACCACACTGCTTAAGTCTATCAATGACTTTTTGATTTTCTGGATTTGAGAAAAAGTCGACTACACTTTCAGCAATTCGGATACCTATTTCATTAACCTGTTCTAAATCAATTACAGATGCAAAAGCAAGTGCATCAATACTTTTATAATGTTTAGCTAGCGTTTTTGCAACCGTCTCTCCAACAAACCTGATACCTAACGCGAATAAAACTCGTTCAAACGGTATTTGTTTTGACGCTTCAATACCTGCAATTAAATTATCTGCACTTTTATCTGCCATACGCTCTAACGGTAAGATTTGGTCTTTAGTTAAATCGTACAAGTCTGCATAATTATGGATTAATCCTGCATGCACTAAAAGCGCGACAGTCTCGCCTCCCAAACCTTCAATATCCATTGCTTTTCTAGAGATGTAATGCTGAATACGTCCTATTATTTGCGGATTACAACCATTATAATTAGGACAAAAATGTTTAGCCTCACCTGCTTCCCTTTGTAATAATGTATTACATTCTGGACAATGTGTTATATACTTTGTAGGTACAGAGTTATCTGGTCTTTCAGAAAAATTGACTGCTATAATTTTAGGTATAATTTCGCCTCCTTTTTCAACAAACACAGTATCACCTTCTCTTATATCCAGTTTTTCTATTTGATCTGCATTATGTAACGATGCACGTTTAACAATTGTACCAGCCAATTCTACAGGTTCTAAATTTGCAACAGGAGTTATAGCTCCTGTACGACCAACCTGATAAGTAATAGTATTTAAAATAGTACTAACCTGTTCTGCTTTAAACTTGTATGCCATAGCCCAACGTGGCGCTTTGGATGTAAAACCAAGCTCGTCTTGGTGATGCAAATTATTAACTTTTACTACAACACCATCAGTCTCATAAGGTAATTCATGTCTAGCAGTATCCCAATGATTTATAAAAGCAAATACGTCGTCAATGGTTTTACATAATTTAATTTCATTTGGGACTTTAAATCCCATCTGTCTTGCTTTTTCTAAGCTTTCAAGGTGCGTTTTATAATCAAAATCACCACCTACTAAACCATACAACAAACAATCTAAAGGTCGTTTTGCAACCTCTGCACTATCTTGTAACTTTAAACTTCCAGAAGCTGTGTTACGTGGGTTTTTATAAGGCTCTTCTCCATTAGCAAGTCGCTCCTCATTCATTTTATTAAAACCTTCAAAGGGTAAAATAATTTCACCTCTAATTTCAAACTCTTCAGGAAAACTACCTTTTAATTGTAAAGGGACAGAATTAATTGTTTTTATATTAGCAGTAACCTCGTCTCCTTGCATACCATCACCTCGTGTAACTGCTTTTAATAAACTTCCATTTTGATATGTTAGATTTATGGAGGCACCATCGTATTTTAATTCACACACATAGTCTATCTCACCATCTACCATTTTCTTAACTCGTGCTTCCCAATCTTTTAAATCTTCAAGAGAATACGAATTATCTAAACTATACATCCTATGCTTATGCACAAGTGTATTAAAATTTTTAGTCACTTGACCTCCTACACGTAAGGTTGGCGAAGTTGCATCAAAATATTCAGGATGCGCTTCTTCCAAAGCTTGTAACTCTTTTAATTGTATATCAAAATCATAATCGCTAATTGTCGGACTGTCTAAAACATAATAATTATAATTATGCTCTCTTAACTGTTCTCTTAATGCGTTTATTTTTAATTGTATGCTCATATTATATGCCTTCTAGCAATTCTAAAAATTGCTGTTTAATCTTGTATTTATAATAAAAATAATTTTCTGAATCCGAATAGCACTCTGATGCTCCCCAAAATTTCACAATAAATTCTTTATTGCTTAACCAATAAACTTCCATGTCATCAGAGTTTTTTTCAAAAGTTATGTAGTCATAGTTTTCTTCCAAATTATAATATAACTCAAAAGCCTTTATGATTTTACCATCCACTATTTTGTCTATAAATAATGTACGCTGGCTAGGACACTCAGTATCATAATCTATAGAAATTACTATATCTTTTTTAGGCGATACATGAGGATAACCTCCTGCGTATTGGTCTAATAATTCTCCTGTCTCTTGACCAATAAAATCAAAACGTTGATAATCAAAAACCATGTGATAATGCACCAAAAACACATCTTTAAAACCTGAATTTTTAAAGACACTGTATGTTTTTGTTGGACTAAACTCAGAGTTGTAAGTCGTGTCTTTATACACTACTTTTTTACCATTTTCTGCCAATAAGGTTAATACGTTATCCTTCTTGTAAAGTTTAGTAACATCTATACTATTGGGTTGATATAAAACTCGGTTTTTATACTCATTAATAGCAACTTGCTTTACATCAAATAACTCACTAAGCGCTATTGGCTGTAAATTTTTTCCTTTAACAGACAAGCCATCATAATTATAATGATTACCATCATTGCTATAAGTTTTGAAAAAATAAGCTTCAGGTACGTAACCTATATTGGTGTTATCAATATAAAAATTCTCGTCTTTCTTTAAAACTTCAGGGTTAATAATCACTTTAGCTTTGCGACTATAAACAACTTGATCATTATCTATAATTTTTGTTTTATTATCCGAATATTCTATAACAGAAACAGTTTTTAAATACTCAAACTCACCTACTTTATTACCCAAACTATCCCTAATGATTAAACCGTTTTTGGACTTTACAATCCTTTGATCAAAGTTTACTTTAAAATAATCTAAAGTTTGATAATCTATTAGTGGTAAATAATTAAATTTTATACTATCACTTTGCTTTTCAAAAGTTCCGTTAGGGTTTAAATAGTAATGGATAACCTTATTAAGCTGTTTGTCATGAACAAATAACTTATTATTATAAACATAAGTTTCGGTTTGATTAATTTTATGTGTCAAATTATAATAAGACACATCAATAGCATCTATAAATTGGTAGTTATTAGTGTAGGTAACTAATTTATAATCCATGACTTGGTCTTCAATAAACTTGTAAATTACAAACGCTTTAAATGCTTTACTAAAATTTATATTTAAAGCCATTCCAAATTTAGTAATTGTATCCTGAGTATTAAATAACTTTTGTGTTTCAAGTACCTTATTATCTTCTTCAGAAAAAATACTAAACGTATTAAATAGTCGTGAAGTAATTAAATGTGGTTTTTTTAGATCAACATATCCTACGCTACCTAAAAATTCATCCTCAAAACGGTCAATAAAAGCACTATTATCCACTGTTTTTTTAACAGCAGGCGTTACCATTTGTTTATCGGTTTTTTTACAACCTAAAACTAACACAAACAGTAGTATGTAATATATTACTTTCATTATTGTTTAACACCACTAATCATTCGGTCTTTACCAAAAAAATCTTGTTTTAATTGTACATTTTTAAATCCATTATCGGTCAATAAAGCTATCATTTCTTTACCTAAATATTCATTTATCTCAAAAAATAATTCGCCATTAGTTTTTAAGTATTGCGAAGCAAATTTTGTAATCGCTTTATAAAAAATTAACGGATTATCATCAGACACAAACAAGGCTAAATGTGGCTCGTTATCCAACACGTTAGACGTCATTGCTTGCTTTTCCAATTGTCTCACGTAAGGAGGATTAGACACAATAGTATCAAATTTTAAATCCTTAAAAACACTTTTCCAAGCAGTATCTTCTAAAATACTAGCTTCAATAAAATCCACGTTTACTTTATTTAATAAGGCATTTTCTGTGGCTGTTTTTATCGCTTTCGCGGAAACATCAAGCCCAAAAACAGTTGCTTCAGCTAAATTTTTGGCCAGACTAATAGCAATGCAACCACTACCAGTGCCTATATCTAAAATCGAAGCATTATGTCCTTGTTTTTTATTGTCATAACTATCTAAAACTAATTGCACTAACTCCTCTGTTTCTGGACGTGGTATTAAAGTGTTTGGGTTAACCTTAAAAGGCATTCCAAAAAACTCAGTTTCACCTATTATATATTGTATGGGCTGTTGCTGCTTTAGGCTTTCTAAAGCTTTAAATATCCTAATTTTCTCTTCTGTTGTCACACTTAAATTAGTATTTAAAGCTACATCCAATCTAGAAATATTACAATAATGCTCTGTCAACATAAAAAAAAGGTAAAGACTTCGTCTGGACCATAAATATCATCTAGTTCTTTGTGGAATAATGCTTTTAAATCTTTTATTAACATAGGCTGATATTACAATTGTTTTTCCATCCAAATACCACAATTAAAATGTCCTGTGCTACCTAATGGACCATTTAAATGCTTAAAACCGTTAGATTCGTAAATATGTATGGCTTCTTTTAAAATAGGAATAGTTTCTAAATACGCCTTTTTAAACCCTTGATTTTTACCTTTTTCCAGACATTTCAGAAATAGTTTTTTACCAAAACCTTTTCCGCGTAAGCGATTAGAAAAATACATTTTCTGAATTTCAAATACCTCCTCTTCCATTCCATGTAAAGGTTTTAAACCACCTCCTCCTTCAACTTTTCCATCAACCACTACGACGTAATACGTCGATTTTGGGTCTGCATAGGCTTCAAACATTTTTGGTGTCTCAGGATCTGCATATGCTGTCCCAACTAAAGGCAAATTATATTCTATAAAAACCTCGCGAATGACAGCCTCTATTTGAGGATTATCATGTGGCTGGATTTCTCTTATTTCAATAATAGTATTACTCACTTTTATATAGTATTTTTGCGCCTTATTTTAGAGGATGAAGATACATTAAATCCAAAAAAAGACCCATGAAGAAAGTACTTATTTTATTAACAATATTAACCTGTTTTTTTAACTGTAAAGTGACTGAAAAACCAGAATTTATTAGAGTTGAAAACATAAAAGTATTAGAGTCTTCATCAAAATTTATCACTATCACAGCAGATGCTCTTTTTTTAAATCCTAATAGTATTGGTGGCAAAATTAAAACTGATGGCATCAAAGTATTGGTAAACAACAATCATATTGGTGCTGTTTCAAGCGTTAGTTTTGATGTACCTTCACGACAAGAATTTACAATACCACTTCAAGCTAAAATACCAACAGACAGCTTACTAAGCAATAAAAACTTAAGCAGTTTATTAGGTAGTTTTTTTAGCAAAAAAATAAAAATTCAATACCTTGGAGATATTAAATACAAGATTTTAGGTTTTTCTCATTCTTACCAAGTGGATCGTACAGAGGACATTAAAATAAAGTTATAATTTTGAATGATCAATTTTACATAAAACGCGCGTTACAAATAGCCAAAAGTGGATTAGGACAAACACGTCCAAATCCTATGGTTGGCTGCGTTATTGTTTTAAACAATCGTATAATTGGCGAAGGATACACTAGCAAATATGGTGGCAATCATGCAGAAGTAAATGCTATAAATAGTGTAAAAAATCAATCCCTTTTAAAAGATGCTACTATTTACGTAACGCTAGAACCTTGTAGTCATTATGGAAAAACACCACCTTGTAGCGACTTAATTATCCACCATCAAATACCAAATATAGTTATTGGATGTATTGATGATAATCCTGAAGTTGCTGGAAAAGGTATCAAAAAATTATTAGAAGCTGGTCGTAATGTAAAAGTTGGTGTTTTGGAAGCCGAATGCAAAGCACACCACAAACGTTTTTTTACTTTTCATAATAAAAAACGACCTTATATTATATTAAAATGGGCAGAATCAAACGATGGATTTATCGCACCAAAATCTAAAAATGAACAAAAACCTGTTTGGATTACCAACACGTATTCTAGACAATTAGTTCATAAATGGAGAGCTGAAGAGCAAGCCATATTAGTAGGCACTAATACCGTCATACAAGACAATCCAACGCTAGATGTTAGAGATTGGACTGGCAATAATCCATTACGTGTCGTACTAGATAAAAATAAAACCTTAAAAGCAGACTGCCATGTTTTTAACGCTAAAGCGGAAAGCTTATTAATTTACAATAAAGACAACACAACTCAAGAGGCTTTACAAAACACAACCTGGTCTATCCATCCACCAAACAATACAATGGTTGGAGATTTAAATTCAGGAATTGATTTTAGTAAAAAAGAATCTCAAGCGCAACAAATTTGTGACACTCTATTTAAACACAACATCAACTCTGTAATTTTTGAAGGTGGCTCTAAAACATTACAACTTTTTATAGATGCTGGACTTTGGGACGAAGCTAGAGTTTTTAAGGGTAAAACTATTTTTACCGAAGGTGTAAAAGCACCTAAGTTGCAAGGAGAATTAATTAATCAGTCATCCATTTTAGACGACTTACTATATATTTACAAAAACACTAATTAAGTTTTGCTTTAGCAAAATGATACTAACCCTATGATTAAAACCCTAATATTTGATTTTGGAGATGTCTTTATTAATTTAGATAAAGAAGGTGCAATGACCAACGCTTTAGAGCTGTTTGACGTTGATGAGTTATCCGAAGAAATCGTCGCTTTTAATAGTTTTTACGAACAAGGTCTGATAGATACTAACGAGTTTATAGATTTTTACATGGGTAATTTTCCAAAATTAACCAAACAACAAATCGTTGAAGCTTGGAACTACATTATTTGTGATTTTCCTGTTAAACGTTTAGAGTTTATACAACAATTAGCAAAAGACAAAAAGTACAATCTAATATTACTAAGTAATACTAATGAGTTGCATATTGATTGTATTAAAAATCAGGTATCGTTTTATGACGAATTTAAAAATGCGTTTGATAAATTTTACCTTTCACACGAAATACAATTGCGTAAACCAAACAAAGATATTTTTCAGTTTGTACTAAATGAAAACAACCTAAAACCAGAAGAATGCCTGTTTATAGATGATACTTCTGAAAACACAGAAACTGCTAGTAATTTAGGGATTAACGTTTGGAATAACAATCCAAAAACAGAAGATATTATAGATTTATTTACCATTAAAAAAGACTTATTTTAATGTATTTACTACTTAGTATTTGTGCGTCTACATTAATTTTTGTCATCTTTAAAGTTGTTGGAAAACGCAATATAAATACACTACAAACTATAGTTTTTAATTATTTTACTGCTTTTACCCATGGTATTTTAAGCTACGATTCTCCAATAATAGTTAGTGATATTGTACAATCCAAATGGTTTTTTGGCGCAATAGGTTTAGGATTTTTATTTATAGCCATTTTTAATGTAATGGCTTTAACAGCTCAACGTAATGGATTATCTGTAGCTTCTGTTGCTAGTAAAATGAGCGTTGTTATTCCTATTATATTTGGCCTATTTTTTTATAACGAAAGTTTGGGTTGGCAAAAAGCATTAGGTATTATATTGGCTTTAGTAGCAGTTTACTTAGCATCCTATAAAACAAAAACTGATCAACGTTTTTCCATAAAAACACTATGGTTGCCTATTGTCTTATTTTTAGGATCAGGTACTATTGATACGTCTATTAAATATATCGAAACGACTTATTTAGCAGACAACGGAATCCCTATTTTTTCAGCTACCATATTTTTTATAGCTGGAGTGATTGGGATTGGCTTGCTTTCCGCGAAAGCGATACAAAAACAATTTACTTTTGACCCTAAAAGCATCGTGTCTGGTATTATTTTGGGTGTGGTTAATTACTATTCAATTTACATGTTATTAAAGGCTTTAAATGCCGAAAATTTTGAAAGCTCGACCATTTTTACGGTTAATAATGTAGCCATAGTCATGCTGACCACATTAATAGGTTTATTGATGTTTAAAGAGCGTTTATTAACTAAAAACTGGATTGGTATTGCAATTGCCATACTGTCTATAATATTAGTGACACTATCATAATTTATGGAAAAAGACACTTATAAAACAATTACTAAACCATCTGAAGAAGTCTTATTTAAAGATAAAAATTCTAAGTTTTTTGGGTATGCATTTCCTGTAAAAACAGAAGAAGATGTTAAGCAACATATTGAAGACTTAAAAAAACAACACCATCAAGCAAGACACTGGTGTTACGCCTATCAACTAGGTACAGAAACCTTTGCCTACAGAGCAAATGATGATGGCGAACCAAATAATAGTGCTGGCATGCCTATTTATGGTCAAATACAGTCTTTTGACGTCACTAATGTACTGATTGTTGTTGTTAGATATTTTGGAGGTGTTAAACTTGGTGTTGGAGGCTTAATTAATGCCTACAAAACTGGAGCCCAAATGGCTTTAGAAGCTTCAAAAATTGTAACACGAACCATTAATATTAAATACCTTATTAGTTTTGACTACAAAAACATGAATAAGGTCATGCGTGTTATTAAAGAGAAAAACTTAAAAGTTATCAACCAAAAATTAGAACTAGACTGCCAAATCACGATCTCTGTTAGAAAAAAAGAGGCGCAAACTATTTTTGAAATTTTTGATACAATTTACGAGGTTAAAATCAAAGATTTAGCTATTTAACGCTTCTAAAAAATATTTAGGAGGTCTAGTAGGTTTTCTAGTTTTCATGTCTAAAAAAGCTAAAACTACGGTTGCTGTGCATAAAACTTGTTGCAAATCATTCAGTATAATATATTCAAACTCAACCAGAGCAGTTGGCGCTTTTTTTAACGTAGTTTTTACTGTAATTACGTCGTCATAATATGCTGATTTTTTGAAATTTATAGACAACGATACAACTGGTAAACCAAGTCCTTCATCCTCCATTTTTTTGTAAGAAATTCCTAATTTACGCAACCACTCAATTCTAGCCATTTCTAGATATATTGCGTAATTACCATGGTGTACAATTCCCATTTGATCTGTTTCTGCATATCGTACTCTTATTTCAATTTCATCTTGCATTATGTCCATAGTCTTGATTTTTTTTGTAGTTTCGAATGGTTGGTTAACATGCACAAAAAAAACTATAAATTCAATAGTAAATGATTTTTTTTTACGTTTTTTGTTCACATATTTGCCAAGCTAACAATCAGAGTTGTCTTATTGCTATTATAGGGACAAATTAACTAATAAAAAATACTTTTTAAAATTAACATGAGTGTAACTGCGCAAACGGTCTGGAATAATTGTCTCCTTTTTATAAAGGATAATATCCAACCACAAGCATACAAAACTTGGTTTGAACCAATCGTCGCGGTTAAACTAACAGACAATGCATTAAGTATTCAAGTCCCTAGTAAATTTTTTTACGAATGGTTAGAAGAGCATTATGTTAAATTATTAAAAGTCTCTTTAACTAAAGAGTTAGGTGAAACTGCCAAACTAGTGTACATTATAAAAATGGAAAACACGTATGGTAATAAACAACCCTTTACAGAAAAAATTCCGAGTTCAAATAGAAGTGCTGTCAAGTCGCAAAACGTTGACGTACCTTTAAATAATAAAAATCCGGAATTAAGAAATCCATTTATAATTCCTGGAATTAGAAATGTAAAAATTGAATCTCAACTTAATCCAAACTATAATTTTGATAACTTTTTAGAAGGTGATTCAAACCGTTTAGCACGTAGTGCAGGTTTAGCAGTCTCTGCAAAACCAGGTGGAACATCTTTTAATCCCTTATTAATTTTTGGTGGTGTTGGTTTAGGTAAAACACACTTAGCACACGCTATTGGTGTTGATATAAAAGATAAATACCCAGAAAAAACTGTTTTATATATTTCTGCTGAAAAATTTACGCAACAATATATTGACTCGGTTAAAAAGAACAATCGTAATGACTTTATACACTTTTACCAATTAATAGATGTATTGGTTATTGATGATGTACAGTTTTTATCTGGTAAGTCTGGTACACAAGATGTCTTTTTCCACATTTTTAATCATTTGCATCAAAACGGAAAACAAGTTATTTTAACAAGTGACAAGGCTCCTGTAGATATGCAAGATATTGAGCAACGTTTATTATCAAGATTTAAATGGGGATTATCTGCCGAGTTACAAACTCCAGATTTTGAAACACGTGTATCCATATTAAAAAACAAATTATATAGAGATGGTGTAGAAATGCCAGAAGATATAATTGAATATGTTGCTAAAAACATAAAATCTAATATTAGAGAGCTTGAAGGTGCCATTATTTCATTAATAGCTCAATCTTCTTTTAATAAAAAAGAAATTAATATAGAGTTAGCTAGACAGGTTGTCGAGAAGTTTGTTAAAAACACAAAACGTGAAGTTTCAATAGATTATATACAAAAAATAGTATCAGATTATTTCCAAATGGATGTGGATACTTTACAATCTAAAACTAGAAAACGTCACATTGTACAAGCTAGACAGTTAGCCATGTTTTTTGCTAAAAAGTTTACTAAAGCCTCTTTAGCTAGTATTGGTTCTCAGATAGGAAAACGTGATCACGCTACAGTATTACATGCTTGTAAAACGGTTGATAATTTATCAACTACAGACAAGCAGTTTAGAAAATACGTGGAAGATTTAACGAAAAAACTTTCGGTTTAATTTTATTTTAAATGACTAGAATTTTAATGGTCTGCCTAGGAAACATTTGTCGTTCTCCTTTGGCTGAAGGCATCCTACAATCTAAATTAGATAATCATTTATATTTTGTAGATTCTGCAGGAACAAGCAGTTACCATATAGGAAACAAACCAGACCCTAGATCCATTGCTATTGCAAAGCAAAAAGGTATCGATATTACCCAACAACAAGCTAGACAATTTGTAAAACAAGATTTTTTAGATTTTGATATTATTTATGCTATGGACAATTCTAACTATAATAATATTATAGCTTTAGCAGAAAATGATATTCAAAAATCAAAAGTAAATCTAATATTAAACGAAAGTCAACCAAATCTAAATTTAGACGTACCAGATCCATATTATGGTGGTGACAAAGGGTTTGAAACTGTATTTAATATGCTTGATGATGCATGTAATAAAATTAAAATTAGGTTAAAATAAACTACGTTTTATATATTTATAAAATTATGACAAAAGGTAAATTATATTTAATTCCGTGTACACTTGGCGAGTCCAATCCATTTCATGTTTTACCTGCTCAGGTAAAAACGATTATTGATAGTTTGGATACTTTTGTTGTTGAAAACTCTAAAGCAGCTAGAAAGTTTATAAAATCTATAGCTCCTGAAAAACCACAATCTAGCTTAACCCTATTTGAATTAAATAAATTTACCGAAGCTGCAGATTTACCTAATTTTATACAACCTTGTTTAGAGGGAAAAACTATTGGTTTAATATCTGATGCTGGTTGTCCTGGAATTGCAGATCCTGGAGCTGACGTTGTTAGTTTAGCTCATAAAAATGACATCCAAGTTGTACCATTAGTTGGACCATCCTCTATCCTACTTGCTATGATGGCTTCTGGTATGAATGGTCAAAGTTTTGCTTTTAATGGTTATTTACCTATTGATAAAGGAGAGCGTAAAGCAGAATTAAAACGCTTAGAACGTTTGAGTTTTGAACATAACCAGACACAGTCTTTTATTGAAACACCTTATCGAAACAATAAATTATTAGAAGATTTATGTAACATATTAAGCGAAAACACAGAAATTTGCGTGGCGTGTGATATAACATTACCTACTGAGTTTATTAAAACAAAAACAGTAAATCAATGGAAAAAAAATAGTGTTGACCTACATAAAAGACCAACACTATTTATAATACACAAAAGCTTTTAAGCGCTTTCATATTTTACTCTAACCTTTTTAACAGGTTTAATTAACGAGGTATCATAACCCGAAAACTTTTTCATGTAATACTTAATAGTTGCACCATTTGCATCTGCAAAACCAGTTTCGCCATAACTTCTAAGAAATTTTTTAACACTACCTGGACCTGCTAAATGTGCAGCTGCAAGTATACCAGACTCGGTTACCTTCACACCTTTAATAAGTTTTCCTTTAAAACGTTTAATATCCTTACGCAAAACCCATTTATTACGCTGTGTATTTGCTATAAATGCTTTTTCTTGTAATTCCGGATTGTTTAAAAAGAATTGTGGATGATGGATGCCTAACACTTTTAAGGTACTTTTTCCAAATTGATATTTACCTAAGTAACCAAATTGGTTAACCCTAAAATAATCATTTTGAGACTCTTTAAAACCTAAAGCTTCTTTAAAACCTGTAAATGATTTTCCTAGGTGTGGCGAAAATATTTTTTGTTGATTTATTGCTAAATCCTGATTATCTAAATCATTAATATCGTATCGCTCTATTAGTTTAGCATTACCTTCTGTTTGATCAAAAACAACCAAAACTAATATAGAAATGGTAAGTACTAATGATATAAACTTTCCAATATTTTTTTTCATTTGTATTGATTTAAAAGTCTAATAATTATTAAGGGATAGACTTAAATTTCAGCGTGCAAATATACGAAAAAAAATTAAATACTGATAATCAATATGTTAACTTATGTTAAAAGTACAAAAGGTGTCCTTTTACCTTTCCATTGTCATTTAATTGAATTGTAGGAAAAGGAATTTTTACAACGTTTACAAGGTTAAATACTTGTTTTAAAAATGCAGAATTAGTTTTAATTTTGGTTAAGTCCATATCTAAACTTAAATAAAATTGTCTGCTTCGTTTTTGGTTAGTAAATTCTAAATTTTGAAGACTAGCATTACCATACAATAAGCCATCAACACCATAACCTACTGCTACATTTAACCATCTAGGTAATTTTGTGTCTTTAAAAAACGACTGTATGTTGGCACTTAACCAATAGGTTTGTCCATTATAATCTTTAATAATCTCTTCAAGTAAACCTTTACCCAATTTTTCAGGATTTTGATTAGCGTAAGGACTTTGACTAAAAGAGTATTTTAATTGAATCCGTTGTTCATCCCAAAGTAATTGTTGTCCAATATACAAACCTGCTCCTGCTGCATTTGCTGTAAAATCTCCCCAAGAAAAACCCCATTCTTCTGAAAAACCATCTAAAACTTCAACAGCAGTTAAAAAAGAAAAACCTATAGTTGCGCCATATAACAACTGATTTTTTTGCTAACACCACACCAATTTAAAGTTTGAGCTCCAAATTTACCAAGTTGATAGGCAGAAAAACTGTGACCTAATTTATCCATTTTAAACCACTCAGAATTATCGTTTGTGGTATGAAATTTTGAACGTTTATAATCTGAATACCATAACGTATTTAAACCAACAATTGACAAAGTGGCCAAACTGGTTTGAGTAATTATTACACCTTGTTTACGTTTTGTATTAAGTGTGTCACTGGGTTTAAAAAACGAATCATCATCAATTTGCCCTAAAGCTAAAATTGAAGTCAAAAAAAGTAATAAAGTGATTATTTTATTCAAAAAAATTATCTGTTAACTCCTTGACTATTAATCCAACGTACATATTCGTTTTTATTGGCATTATGTTGACTTAAGGTTTTAGCAAATTTATGATAACCAAAGTTTTGCACATTAGCGACAAAGTAATAATAATCATGAGATTCTGGATTTAGTACAGCATCAATTGCTGATACATCAGGCATTGTTATTGGTCCAGGAGGAATACCAGCATATTTATACGTGTTGTATGGCGAATCAATTTCAAGGTCTTTATATAACACACGTTTAATAATTTGATCAAAATCGTTTTCTTTTAATTTTTTAGAAAAAATCACAGTAGGGTCTGCTTGTAATGGCATTCCTTTTTTTATTCTATTTAAATATACTCCAGCTACTCGTGGTCTTTCGTCAACTTTAGCAGTTTCTTTTTGTACGATGGATGCTATGGTCATAACCTCGTTAACGGATAGGTTTAAAGCTTTACGCTTTGTTTGTCTAGTGGTATTCCAAAAACGATAATATTCTTTTAACATACGTTCTCTAAAACCTTCGGCAGACGTATTCCAAAAAACTCATAACTATTAGGTACATACATATTTAAAACTGTTGCATCAGTAAACTTATGCTCTGTTAAAAAAGTATTATCCGTCATTACAGATAAAAGCTGTAAACTATCCGGTTCAATTTGTTGTGCTATACGACCTGCAAGATTTTGTATACGTTCTTGATTGTTAAAACTTAATTTAATTGGAATGTTTTTACTTCTAATTGAGTTTATAATATCATTATTACTCATGTTTTTAGTAATAGCAAAACGTCCCGCTTTTATATTAGTGGTGTATTTTTTTTGCTTTGCTAAAGCATCAAAACTGTCAATATCTTTTAACAAAGGGACTAATTGCGCTCTTACTTGATCGTAATTTGCATTGGTTGGAACATATATATAAGCTTTGTCGTTATTAAAAGCTGTGTTTTTTTCAAACATGGCTCCATAAATAAAATAAGCAAAATAAGCTGCTACGACTAATCCAATTAAGGCAATAGCTAATAAAATTTTTTTAATGTACATCTGTATTAATCAATTGAAATAAATATTCGTTTTTAAAGTGACCGTTTAAATAATTCCAGTCTTTTTTTAATCCTATCTCTTTAAAGCCTTGACTTTTAAAAAGCGCTAAACTTGCAGTATTGTCCTCACTTATATTACAATATAATTGATGTAAATCTAAATGTTTAAAACAATAATTAGTCAATAATTGCAAAGCTTCTTTACCATGCCCTTTTTGTCTATTAGCAGTATCTTTTACTAAAATACCAATACCTGCTCTTCTGTTTTTATAATCAAAATCAAATACATCAATCATTCCTATTGCATCTTGATCTTTATTACAAATGACTAAACGTAATTGTTTGACTTCGTAAATATCCTTGTGTGCGTGGTCTAAATACTGTTTGATAAGGTATTTGGAATATGGTGTTATCGTGTTGCTAATTTCCCAAATGGATTCGTCATTTTCTATTTGGTGTATAAATGACAAATCTTCAGGCTCTAAGGCTCTTAAATTTATATGTTTACCTTGTAATGTTAGCATGTAATTTCGCCTTTAAAAACCTGTTTTGCAGGTCCTATTAACATGACGTTTTTATAAACATTTTCTGTTTTTGTAAAAGACACTTTTAACTGTCCACCTTGTACATTAAGATTTACTGTGGACGCTTTACTTTGACCTGTCTGATGCATGGCTATAGCGACTGCTGTTGCACCTGTACCACAAGATAAGGTTTCATCTTCTACTCCTCTTTCATAGGTTCTTAACGCAAAAGTATCTTCGTTAATTTTTTCAACAAAATTTACGTTGCTTCCTGCTTTGTTATAAGGTTGTCCATATCTAATTTTTGACCCTTCCGTTTTAACATCAAAATTAACTAAGTCCTCAACAAACTGAACGTGATGTGGCGATCCTGTATCTAAAAATTGGTGTTGTTTAAAGACTTCAATGGTATCAACATCTTTCATTTGTAGATGTATTAAACCATCTGTCAATTTTGCATAATGCAAACCGTCTATCGCTTCAAAAGTGGTCTCATGTTTTACAATCTGCAAAAATTCCGCGAAAGCGACAATACAACGTCCACCATTACCACACATTGTACTTTGGTTTCCGTCTGCGTTGTAATACACCATTTTAAAATCTACAGTTGGGTGATTTTCTAGTAAAATTAGCCCATCTGCTCCTACTCCAAATCTACGATCACATAAAAATGCAACAAGTTTGGTATTATTTTTGTCGAATAAGTTTTGCCTATTATCAATCATGACAAAGTCATTACCTGTTCCTTGATATTTATAAAAAGTCAATGTCATTGGGCTGAAAAATTGAATGACAAATATAAGTTTTTTCAGTTGTTAAAACGTCGTTAAAGTTGAAATAGACATTCAATATTTAATTAATTTTAATCGTTATCTAATAAATCTAAACTAAGTATTTTATGAAGAAGATGTTAACTTTGGTTTTAGTTTCGGTATTAGGAGGTGCAATTACCCTAGGAACATACAAAACCTTTCTTGAAAAAGACAACGCACAAATTGCAACTAACACGCTACAGGATAATCCTGTTTTTTTACCTACCAATTATAAAACAACCACAACTGCTTTAGCTGCTAATGATGGTATTAGCTTTACCAATGCTGCGGACAAAACAGTACATGCTGTGGTACACGTTAAAAATGTGGCATTAAATACAGCACAACCTACATTACAAGACCTATTTTATGGTCGTGTACCTCAAAAAAGGCAACTTGGTACTGGTAGTGGTGTAATTATTTCTCCTGATGGTTACATTATTACTAATAATCATGTAATTGAGGACTCGCAACAATTAAGTGTTACCTTAAATGACAATCGTACCTTAACAGCTAAAATTATTGGTACTGATCCAAAAACAGATATTGCTTTATTAAAAGTAGAAAGTGACGAGCAGTTACCTTATACAACGTTTGGTGATAGTGATACTGCTAAAATTGGCGAATGGGTTTTAGCTGTTGGTAATCCGTTTAACTTAACATCCACAGTTACTGCAGGTATTATTAGTGCTAAATCTAGAGATTTAAGTGGACAAAGCACACAGTCTTTTATCCAAACAGATGCTGCTGTTAATCCAGGAAACTCTGGAGGAGCCTTAGTTAATACTGCTGGAGAATTGATTGGTATTAATACAGCAATTACTTCTCAAACAGGATCTTATATTGGTTACTCTTTTGCTGTACCTAGTAATATTGCTAAAAAAGTAGTACAAGATATTATGGAGTTTGGTAATGTCCAAAATGGTATTTTGGGAGTTATTGGAGGATCATTAAATAGTACATATGCAGAAAAATTAGGTGTGGCAGAAACCGAAGGGTTTTACGTGGATGATGTTGAGGAAGACACTGGAGCTGCTGAAGCTGGTATTAAAAGTGGTGATATTATTAAAATGATTGATAATATTAAAATTAAAAAATTCTCTGATTTAAGAGGCTTTTTGGATGCCAAACGTCCTAATGATGTTGTTAACGTAACTTTATTACGTGATGGACAAACTAAGGAGGTTGCTGTTACTTTACTAAAAAACAACACCTATATTTTACCTGTTATTGGTGTTATTAAAAATGCAAAACCAGAAGACTTAAAAAAATACAAAACTAAAAATGGTGTAAAAATCACTAAAGTAAATGGTACCTATGGTCAATATTTACAAAGGGAAGGTATTGAAGCTGGTAACATAATTACTGCCATTAATAACGTAAAAGTAAATACTATTGAAGATGTTGATAACGTTTTAAAAAACAGAGACACCTATCAACCATTAAGTATCGAGCTAATAAACTCCAAAGGAGAGAAAAACAGATATGGTTTAAGATAATTAATTATCCAACCTAAATAGAAAGCACTTAATTAGTAAAATTAAGTGCTTTTATTTTTTTATACTTTTTCCTTTACGAAATCGTTTGAAATCAATACTTTTGCCGAAAATTTACATAATAAATTAACAACACACACTAAATAATTTAAAATGTCCATTAACGAAACTTACGAAAACGAATTAGCGTTTCAAGCAGACAGAAGACGAGCTACCGTAGAATTTATTAAAATTGTTAGCGATTTATGGTATGACAAATCTATCGAATTGGTGATTTTTAGAAACCAATTAATTGACAGAAATGTATCCGAAATCTTAAACCTGCATGAATATGCTGGCGAGTTTGTACAAAAACCAATCTCAATTTTTGATTCTGTAGAGATTGCCCAGGCTATCAAAACTTTAGATGTACCTCCTGCTAAATTAGATATTGGTAAATTAACGTATGAGTATCATTTAGAAGAAAAAAAATACAGCAATGCTTTAGCTTTTGTATCTAACAAGCTTAAAGGTGCTAGTAAAACTAAAGATATCACACCTAAAGATGTAGTACTTTATGGATTTGGTCGTATTGGTCGTTTAGTAGCTAGAGAGCTTATGACACGTACTGGTAAAGGAAGTCAATTACGTTTACGTGCTATAGTAACACGTGGTAAATTAGATGCTACTGTATTAGAAAAACGTGCAGCTTTATTACGTAACGACTCTGTACATGGTGATTTTTCTGGTACTGTCACTACAGATATCAAAAACGAAGCTTTAATTATTAATGGGACAACTGTAAAGATAATTAATGCTAACCAACCAGAAGACATCGATTATACCAAATATGGGATTAACAATGCACTAATCATTGACAATACAGGTGTATTTAGAGATAAAGAAGCATTAACAAGATTAAAAAATTCTCCAGGTGCTGATAAAGTATTATTAACTGCTCCAGGAAAAGGAATTCCTAATATTGTTTATGGTGTTAACCATCTAGAAAATGATCCTGATAAAATAGACATCTTCTCTGCTGCCTCTTGTACAACAAATGCGATTACTCCTGTTTTAAAAGCAATGGAAGATACCTATGGTGTAAAAAGCGGACACTTAGAAACGATACACGCTTACACAAACGACCAAAACTTAGTAGACAACTTCCACAGTAAATACCGTCGTGGTCGTGCTGCTGGTTTAAACATGGTAATAACCGAAACTGGAGCTGGTCAAGCGGTTTCTAAAGCATTACCAAGCTTTGAAGGTAAGTTAACCTCTAACGCTATTCGTGTACCTGTACCAAATGGGTCTTTAGCCATTTTAAATTTAGAATTAAGCTCTAAAGCTAGTATTGATAGTATTAATGCAACATTAAAAAAATATGCATTAGAAGGCGACTTAGTTGAGCAAATTAAATACGAAATGAGTGACGAGTTAGTGTCTACAGACATAATAGGTAGCTCTGCACCTTCTATTTACGACAGCAAAGCAACCATTGTTAGAAAAGATGGAAAAAATGCAATACTATATGTATGGTATGATAATGAGTATGGTTACAGCCACCAAGTAATTAGATTAGCTAAGCATATTGCTAAAGTAAGACGTTTTACATACTACTAACATCCAAATTTTAATTACAAACGTATATATAAAAGCCTCGCAATTGTGAGGCTTTTTGTTATATTTAAGCCTTATAGCAAACCTTTTTTTTATATTTTCGCAAAGACGAAAGACAACAAACACAATACAATGCATAAAACAAATTTTCTATTAGCAGCTTTTTTCCTATTACTTTTTACTTTTACTGCTACTGCACAAACTGAAACCGAAGAAGAAGATGACAAACTATCATTAGATTCGGGAACTTTAGAAAACCAATTTGAATATCTAACAAAAAGATCAAACAACTGGAGAGATGCACGTGGACAGTCTTATGAAGTTATTAGAAACGAATGGATTGAAAAAATTAAATCGCACACTTTAGATTCGTTAAAAGCACTAAAAAAAGAATTATTAGACACTCAAAATAAAGTAGCTTCTCAAAGTCAAGAAGTAACGCAATTAAAAAGTAGCTTAAGTAATACAAAAACCAACTTAGAAGAAACAAACCAAGAAAAAGACAGCATGTCTCTATTTGGATTACAAATGAGTAAAGTTGGATACAACACATTACTATGGTCAATCATTGCAGGATTACTAGCCTTTCTATTTTTCTTTATCTATAAATTTAAAAACAGTAATGCTGTAACTAAAGAAGCTAAATTAAGATTGGAAGAAACTGAAGAAGAGTTTGAAGAACATAGACGTAATGCCTTAGAGCGTGAACAAAAAGTAAGACGCCAACTTCAAGACGAACTTAATAAACATCGCAATAGCTAGTACAAACTATTAATCGCAATAAAAATCAAAAATCTGTAAACTTATATTTACAGATTTTTTTATACTTAAAATTCTAATAGAAGTATAATGCAAAGCAATGTATTCAGTAAAAAACAAATACTTTAACAATAATAGC
Source organism: Olleya sp. KJ81-1 (assembly GCF_055808135.1). Taxonomy (NCBI): domain Bacteria; kingdom Pseudomonadati; phylum Bacteroidota; class Flavobacteriia; order Flavobacteriales; family Flavobacteriaceae; genus Olleya; species Olleya sp. KJ81-1. The sequence continues at coordinate 1,291,074 of NZ_CM147854.1, forward strand.
GCTTTCGCGGAAATTAAGCCAGTGAGTAACAACTAAATTTAACAGTCATATAGACTGTAAAATAATAGCCTTACTACACTATAATTAATCAAAATGAATTATAAAAACATGTCTATAATAAGACTGCTTTAAATTCAGAATATAGAGTTAATTTAAAAAAAAGTGCAATCTAATAGATTGCACTTTTTTATAATTTAAGAATCCTTAGATTATAATCCTCCCCATTCTTTTAAAGAGTCTGTATTCATCTTAATATAATCCGCATTACCTGCTTTTTCAGCAAGTGCTAAAGACGCTTTAGCAGCTTTAATAGCTCCTTTTTTATCTCCTGCTTTTGCATTAATTAAAGACTGTTGACGTAACACCCAAAACTTAGGAGCATCTTTATACATATCTACTGCAGTATTCATCCAAGTTACAGCTTGATTGATATCCTTACCTGACTCAAAATAGTAACGTGCTGCTGCATAATAATCATCTGCACTAGGACCATTCATTGTTTTAGCAATAGCGTCAGTAACTACTTTATCTGTTGCAACCTCAAATTTTACAGCTACATAAGCTTTTTCCCACATAATTCCTAAAACAGCAGAATCATTTGTTAAGTCATCAAATGACATAGTAAACGTTTCGATATCCATTGGTAAAGTATATACTTCTGCAGATACTTTAGCAGCTACTTTTGATTCATCTAAAGTTTTTGGTGCTCCCCAATTATTAGTATCGTTGTAAAATATAATGTCCCAACTAGCTGCATTTGGTGTTGTAAATACTGCATAAGACCCAGCTTTTAAAGCTTGACCACCAACAGTTACATCTCCACTAAAAGTTATAATAGTATTTTTATTTGCTCCTGTTCTCCATAATTGTCCAAAAGGCACTAAGTTTCCAAAAACTTCACGACCTCTCATTGATGGTCTAGAATATTCTAATGTAACATCTGTAAGACCAACTTTTTGTTCAATCTTTTGAAACGGACTAGGTTGAGGCGTCTCAATTTGTGCATTAACAGCAAATGATACTGTTAGCAACATAATTAATGTAAATAATTTTTTCATGGTTATATTTTTTGATTTTAATTAACGTAAAATTAAGCATAAGTATAACCTTGTTTGTTAATAAAACCTTAAAAAAAGAGTAATCTATTTTTAAAATCAAACAATTAATCGTAATATTGCGATGTACAAATATGCGAACATTATGGGATTAATTAAAACCGAAAAATTTTCAGAATCACAAAACCAAATTGCACTTTTTGCAAAAGCATTTGGACATCCTGCTAGAGTAGCCATTATACAACATTTGTTTAAAATTAATGCTTGTGTATGTGGTGATTTAGTAGAAGAAATTGGATTAGCACAACCCACTATATCTCAACATTTAAAAGAACTAAAAAACTTAGGTTTAATACAAGGTACTATTGAAGGTACTAGCGTTTGCTATTGTATAGACAAGGACAATTGGACAGCCATGAAAACACTTTTAAATGGCTTTTTTGACAACAATTTAGACAGCAACTCGTGTTGCTAAAAACAAAATATTAATCATAATAACACATTAAATTATGACACTTTCAGAAATTAAAAAACACTTATCACAATTAGAAACTATTTCTTTTACACTGCCTGATGGTAGTTTAGTTCCAAACCATTTTCATGTTACTGAAGTTGGACAAGTCGCTAAACACTTTATTGATTGTGGCGGAACTGTAAGACAAGAAAAAAGTAAGTTTTCAACTTTGGAATGCAGATGACTATGACCACAGGTTACATCCTGAAAAATTAGCTAAAATTATAGCGCTATCAGAAGATATTTTTAACCTAGAAGGTTTAGATATTGAAGTAGAATATCAAGGAGAACAAACCATTCAAAAATTTGGATTAGAATTTAAAAACAATACTTTCCAACTAACATCATTAGTAACGGATTGTCTTGCAAAAGATAAATGTGGTATTCCGGAACCAAAACAAAAACTACAATTTTCAGACATGCAGGCAGGAGACTCTTGTGCTCCAGGATCAGGTTGTTGCTAAAATGAATATTATACCCATAAATATAACTAATTTCAATAAAGTGCAATCCATTTATAAACAAGGAATTGCTACTGGAGTTGCAACATTTGAAACCGTTGTACCTGATTGGGAATATTGGAATAATAACCACTTACCTATTGGTCGTATTTTAGCAATAAAAAACGACCAATTTTTGGGTTGGGCAGCTTTAAGTGCTGTTTCAAAAAGAAAAGTTTATTCTGGTGTAGCTGAAGTCAGTATTTATATTGACAAACACTTTAGAGGACAAAAAGTTGGCGATATACTGCTTAAAAAACTAATTGAAATTAGCGAAAAAAATAATATTTGGACACTACAAGCCGGAATAATGAAAGCTAATCAAGCAAGTCTAAAATTACACACTAATAATGGTTTTAGAATAGTAGGTTACAAAGAAAAAATAGGACAATTAGATGGTGTTTGGCTAGACAATATAATTCTTGAAAGACGTAGTAAACTAGTTGGTATTTAATCGTTTTTGACCAACATACACAAAGTCATGTTAAATTTTGTTTAACAATAACTAAACATCGTTAAACATTTTGTATCTTTATGCTACCAAATTTTTATAGGATGGCAAAAAAGAAAAACATAAGTAGTAACGACATCATTTCATTTTACATGGATTATGTCCTAGAACATAACGAGCAACCAAAATCAGTATACGCATTTGCGAAGCATAATAATTTTGAGGAATCTAAATTTTATGAACACTTCGGAACATTTGATGCGATAGAAAAAGGCATCTTCAAAGCCTTTTTTGACAATACACATAACGCCTTAGAGGCTAGTAACGATTACGCAAACTTTGAGCCAAGAAACAAATTATTAAGCTTTTACTTTACCTTTTTTGAAAATCTTACTGCTAACAGAAGTTATGTAATATATGCTTTGCACAAACACAAAAACAGCTTAAAAGGATTTGCTGCATTATCTGAGCTTAAAGCAAGTTTTACACACTACATCAAAGATTTAGGAATCGAGCTTATTGATGTTAAGCAAGAACAGCTAAATAAAATTCAAGACAAAGGGCTTACAGAAACTGCCTGGTTACAATTGTTGTTAACCATGAAATTTTGGATGGATGATACTTCGGCTTCATTTGAAAAAACAGACATTTTTATCGAAAAATCTGTAAACACAAGTTTTGATGTATTAAATGTCATGCCTTTAAAAAGTATTATTGACTTTGGAAAATTCATCTTTAAAGAAAAAATTAAGATGAGTTAATTAAAACATTCGTCAATTCGAGTGTTTTTGAGGTACTAAAAAATGTATCAAGAACAACTAAAACCTACAACTATTGAAAACGATAGACAAAATACCAACTTCAAAAATATCAAGAGCGACTAAATTAGTCACTACTGGAGCAAAAGTTGGTGTAAATTATTTAAAATATTATGGTGATAAAATCACCAAAACTGAAGCCGAAGCTAAAGCGAGACTTAACGAAAACAATGCTGAAGACATCTATGATGGTTTAAAGCAATTAAAAGGTAGTGCGCTAAAAGTAGCACAAATGTTAAGCATGGAAAAAAGTATTTTACCCCAAGCTTATGTAGAGAAATTTTCGTTGGCACAATTTTCTGTCCCACCACTTTCGGCACCTTTAGTTAGCAAAACGTTTAAAAAATATTTCGGGAAATTACCAAGCCAAATTTACGACACCTTTAATCTAAATTCTGTAAATGCAGCCAGTATTGGACAAGTGCATTTAGCCGAAAAGGATGGGAAAAAACTTGCTGTGAAAATTCAATATCCAGGTGTTGCAGATAGCATTGCTAGCGATTTGGCTATGGTAAAACCTATTGCCATAAAAATGTTTAATATTAAAGGAAAGGACTCTGATAAATACTTTCAAGAAGTAGAAAACAAATTAGTAGAAGAAACCAACTACATTTTAGAAGTTGAGCAAAGTAAAGCTATTGTTGCAGCTTGTAAGCACATCCCTAATTTAAAGTTTCCAAACTATTACGAAGCATTATCTTCCGAGCGTATTATAACTATGGATTGGATGGAAGGCGAACACCTTTCTGAATTTACTGCATATAACACAGATCAAAACAAAGCAAACCAATTAGGTCAAGCGCTTTGGGATTTTTATATGTACCAAATGCATGTGATTAAAAAAGTACATGCAGATCCACATCCTGGAAACTTTTTAGTCTCTAAAACAGGCGATTTAATTGCGTTAGATTTTGGATGTATGAAAGAAGTACCACAAGATTTTTATGTGCCTTATTTTGAATTAGCAAAACCAGAAGTAATCAATAATAAAGACGCGTTTACTGCTAAAATGTATGAGTTGGAGATTTTAAGAGAAGAAGACACTCAAGAAGAATTAGATTTTTTCTCGGCAATGTTTCATGAGTTATTAAGCTTATTTACAAAGCCTTTTCATGAGGATACTTTCGATTTTTCTGATCCAGAATTTTTTAATGCTATTTCAGAAATGGGACAACGTTACAGCAAAAGCACAGAGTTAAGAAAAATGAATGGTAACAGAGGTTCTAAGCACTTTATTTACATAAACAGAACCTTCTTTGGTTTGTATAATTTAATGTTTGATTTAAAAGCAAAAGACGTTCAAATTAACAATTACAAAACGTTATAAATGGCTTATTTTAATTTAAAACAGATCCAGGAATTAGAGCATTTATACAAAATAAATTTAATTAACAGTTGCTCTGGTTTTAAAAGTGCTAATTTAATTGGTACAAAATCTGCCGAAGGACAAGAAAATGTAGCTGTATTTAGCTCGGTAACACACATTGGAAGCAATCCACCTTTATTGGGCTTTTTTTGCAGACCAACAACCGTAACGCGTCACACGTATGACAATATAAAAAAGACAGGCATTTATACTATAAATCACATTGATTTAGACAGTTTTGAAGACGCACATCATACATCTGCCAAATACGATCAATCGATATCCGAATTTGATAAAACAGATTTAGAACCAGAATACAAAGATAATTGTGCAGCACCATTTGTTAAAGGCGCTCCAATTCAATTAGAAATGAAATTTGTTGAAGACTATCTAATCAAAGCAAATGACACCATTTTAGTAATCGGAGAAATACAAGGCTTACATATTAATGGTGATTTATTAGAAGACGATGGATTTATAAATCTATCCAAAGCAAATATTGCTGCTATTAACGGATTAGACGGATACACAATCCCTAGATTAGAAAAACGCTTAGAATACCAAAGACCTAAAAAGTAAGAAAACGATAGATAAACACAACGTCAGTTCGAGTGATTTTTTGAAGAATGAAAAAAATTGTATCGAGAACAACAAACCACATAACACCAAACCCATGAGAATATTAGTAACAGGAGCAACAGGTTACATTGGTAAGCGCATTATCCCGTTACTATTAGAGCAAGGTCACACGGTAGTTTGTGCTGTTAGAGGTAAATTACGTACAGAACGTAAATATTCTGAAGAAGAAAATTTACACGTGATTGAAGCCGACTTTCTTAAACCAGAAACCTTAAATAATATTCCAAAAGATATTGATGCTACTTATTATTTGATTCATTCTATGTCAAATTCTGTAGATCAATTCCATCAAATGGAAGAAGATTGCGCAGTAAATTTCAAAAATTATATTGAAACCACGAGTGTCAAACAAGTCATATATTTAAGCGGAATTACCAACGATACAAAATTATCAAAACACTTATTATCCAGAAAAAATGTCGAAACCACATTACAATCAAATCACTATGGTCTAACGGTTTTTAAAGCCGGAATTATAGTTGGTTCTGGTAGTGCTAGTTTTGAAATTATAAGAGATTTAGTAGAAAAACTTCCAGTAATGGTAGCTCCTAAATGGTTAAACACAAAAACACAACCCATTGGTGTACGCGACGTTTTAGCATTTTTGACTAAAGGTTTAGGTAAAACTGAATTGTACAACACATCTCACGATATTTTTGGTCCAGAAGTTATGACATACAAGCAAATGTTATTAAAATTTGCTGAAGCCAGAAAATTAAAACGCTACATCTTAACCGTACCAGTAATGACACCAAAACTGTCTAGTTATTGGTTATACTTTGTAACATCTACATCCTATAAATTAGCGTCATCGCTAGTAAATAGTATGGGAATTGAAATTATAGGCGAAAAAAGTAATATTAATAAATTATTAGACGTCAACCCAATGTCGTATCAAAAAGCTGTAGAATTAGCTTTTGTCAAAATTGAAGGCAACGATATTATCTCAAGTTGGAAAGATGCACTTATTAATAGCCGATTTAAAAAACGAGCATCCACACAATATTTAAAAGTACCAAAACACGGTTGTTTTACAGACATCAAAGAGCGCCAAGTTAATGACGAACAACGTACACTTGAAAAAATATGGGCTATTGGTGGAGAAAACGGTTGGTATTACGGTACCTTTTTATGGAAAATCAGAGGTTTTTTAGACAAACTAGTTGGTGGTATTGGTTTACGTCGTGGACGTACCAACAAAACAAAAATTAAAACTGGAGATGCATTAGATTTTTGGCGTGTACTTTTAGCAGATAAAGACGAAAAACGTCTAATCTTATTTGCCGAAATGAAATTACCAGGAGAAGCTTGGTTAGAGTTTAGAGTTGCTAAAGGTAAAGTTTACCAACGCGCCACTTTTAGACCACGTGGTTTAGCCGGACGTTTGTATTGGTATAGCGTACTTCCCTTTCATGGCTTTATTTTTAAAGGGATGATTAACAAATTAGCCAATGCCTAAAAACATTAAAAAACAAAACCTTCCAACCAAAACATGCCCAACCTGCCAATTATCTTTTGCTTGGCGTAAAAAATGGGAAAAGAGTTGGAATGACGTAAAATATTGTAGTGAAAAATGCAGACGAAACAAAACAAAAACAGCTTAGTTTGGTTTAAAAACGACTTAAGAACTCAAGATAATATTTCGCTTAAAAAAGCTATAGACAACAGCACATCTACTATTGCTGTCTACTGTTTTGACCCAAGACAGTTTAAATTATCTCCCTTTGGATTTAAAAAGACAGAAAACTTTAGAGGGCAGTTTTTAATTGAAACCATAACAGATTTAAAGCAACAACTCAAACAGCTTAATATTCCGTTGTTCGTTTACACGGAAACTCCAGAACATGCTATCCAAAATTTAGTTAAGCTACATAATATTTCGGCTATTTATCTTCAAAAAGAATGGACAGACGAAGAAGTTTCTACTATCAATTTAGTAAAAAACAACATTTCTGATGACGTTTCTTTTATTGAAACTTATGACCAGTTTTTATACCATCCGGAAGATATTCCGTTTAAAACGGAAGCATTGCCAAACGTGTTCACGCAATTTAGAAAACAGTGCGAAAAACTGAGTACTATCAGACCTTTAAACGTAACTAATTCAGCTACAGCTGAAAACTTCAACATAACAAACAACACAACAATTCCGACTTTAAAAGATTTAGGATTAGATGCTGTAACACAACACCCTAATAACGCATTTCCTTTTAAAGGAGGGGAAACCGAGGCTTTAAGACGCTTAAATAATTATTTTTTAAAACCAAAAAACTAGGCTTTTACAAAAAAACCAGAAACGGATTAATTGGGACGGACTTTAGTAGCAAGTTTTCGGCATGGTTAGCAAATGGAAGTTTGTCTGCAAAACAAATTTATTACCAAGTCAAACGTTTTGAAAACGAGCATGTAAAAAATGAATCTACTTATTGGCTAATTTTTGAATTGATTTGGCGCGACTATTTTAAATACGTCTCCCTAAAACACGGAAACCAACTGTTTAAAATAGGTGGTATTTTAAATAAAGAATACGATTGGTCTAAAAACCAAACAAAAATTAAACAATGGATTGACGGTAACACTGCAGAACCTTTTGTTAATGCCAATATGATTGAACTAAAAAAAACAGGTTGGATGAGTAATCGTGGAAGACAAAATGTTGCCAGTTATTTTGCAAAATCTTTAGAATTAGATTGGCGCATTGGAGCTAGTTATTTTGAAAGTATGCTTATAGATTATGACGTACACAGCAACTACGGAAACTGGATGTACGTTGCAGGCGTTGGAAACGATCCAAGAGACAGAAAGTTTAATGTAAAACTACAATCAGAACGCTATGATCCAAACGGAAAGTATCAGCGTTTATGGTTACAAAACACCCTATTTTAACTCACGTCAGTTAAAAAAATTAATAGTCCCGTAACACACGCCTTCCTTTAACTAAAGTAAGGTGGGTTTTCTTTAGAAAACTCAGAAGGTTTGACCAAAAAAGGCGAAGCACTTTAAAAATAGATAACAAAATTAAACAAACACTTCGCCTGCGCTCAGTGAGACATAAAACAGGAAGTACAACACTATTGACCGTTTGCGCGTAACCGAAAACAATGACATAACAAAACAACCAACCATTGAAAACATTAAGATTAATATTAGGCGATCAACTAAACAGTAAACACAGCTGGTACAAAGACAGTCCAGAAAACACAGTGTATTGCCTATTTGAAATGCGTCAGGAAACAGATTACGTAACCCATCATATCCAAAAAGTGGTTGGGTTTTTTGCTGCCATGCGAGATTTTAGCCAACATTTAAAAGGCCAAGGTTTTACCGTCCAATATTTTAAATTAGACGACACTAAAAACACTCAAAATTTAACAGACAACCTTAAGTTATTAATAGAAGAACATAATATTACTAAATTTGAATATCAATTACCTGACGAATACAGATTAGACCATCAATTGTATACTTTTTGTAACACTTTAGACATTGATACAGAAGCTTTTTCAACAGAACATTTTTATACAAAACGTCAAGATTTAAAACAGTTTTTTAAAGGTAAAAAGCAATACCTAATGGAAAATTTTTATCGTGATATGCGCAAAAAACACGATGTTTTAATGGTTGCAGGACAACCCGAAGGTGGTAAATGGAATTACGATAAAAGCAATAGAAATAAATGGAAAGCCGAACATCCAATTCCGCCTTACAAATATTTCAAAAACGATATTGAAGATATTATATCTCTGATAGAAAAAGAAGACATTAAAACCATTGGCACTTTAGACACCAAAACTTTTAGTTATCCAATAAACAGACAGCAAGCGCTTGAACAACTAAAATATTTTTGCGAAGTATTACTGATTCATTTTGGAGATTATCAAGATGCCATGCACACAGACCAAGTCTATTTGTTTCATTCTAGATTGTCTTTTGCAATGAATCTAAAATTAATTTCGCCTAAAAACATAGTCGATACAGTCCTTAATTATTGGCGCAAACATGGCGAGGATATTAATATTAGCCAAGTAGAAGGTTTTATAAGACAAATTTTAGGGTGGAGAGAATATATGCGTGGCATGTATTGGGCCTTAATGCCAGAATATAAAACGCTTAATTATCTTGAAAATAATAACAATTTACCGGATTTTTATTGGACAGGAAATACAAAAATGAATTGCCTTAAACAATCCATTACCAATAGTTTAGACAATGGATACGCACACCATATCCAACGTCTTATGGTTACAGGTAATTTTGCATTGTTAGCACAAATTAATCCTGACCAAGTGGACGCTTGGTATTTGGGTATTTATGTGGATGCTGTGGAGTGGGTTCAACTTCCTAACACCAGAGGGATGAGTCAATTTGCAGATGGCGGAAAAATAGCCACAAAACCTTACGTATCTAGCGGAAGTTACATACATAAAATGGGTAATTATTGTGATAGTTGCCATTATAATAAAAAAGAAAAACTGGGTGACAAAGCCTGTCCATTTAACAGTTTGTATTGGAATTTTCTTGATGATAAGCGCAAACAATTAGGTGATAATTTCAGAATGAAAATGATGTACAGCTTATTAGATAAAATGGAAACCAAACAATTAAGTAACCTAAAAGAAAGAGCACAGCAAATTATTGACAATCCTGATAACTTTTAAAAACATCTCGATACAATTTTTAGTGAAAAACTAAAAACCACTCGATGTGACGATACCGCAAAACACGTACATAAAACAGTAATAAAAACACAAAACAGTTACACAACCGTCACTTCGAGTGATTTGTGAGGCACGAACAAATTGTATCGAGAAGTAACAAATAGAACAAAAACATCTCGATACAATTTTTAGTAAAAAAACTAAAAACCACTCGATGTGACGATACCGCAAAACAAATAGAAATTAAATAAACAAAAAACACAAAACAGTCACACAACCGTCACTTCGAGTGATTTGTGAGGCACGAACAAATCGTATCGAGAAGCAATAAAATAAAATACATCTCGATACAATTTTTAGTAAAAAAACTAAAAACCACTCGATGTGACGTTACCGCAAAAAAAATAGAAATTAAATAAACAAAAAACACAAAACAGTCACACAACCGTCACTTCGAGTGATTTGTGAGGCACGAACAAATTGTATCGAGAAGCAATAAAACAACTTAAAAACCTCTCGATACAATTTTTAGTGAAAAACTAAAAACCACTCGATGTGACGTTACCGCAAAACATGTAGAAATTAAATAAACAAAAAACACAAAACAGTCACACAACCGTCACTTCGAGTGATTTGTGAGGCACGAACAAATCGTATCGAGAAGCAATAAAACAACTTAAAAACCTCTCGATACAATTTTTAGTAAAAAAACTAAAAACCACTCGATGTGACGTTACCGCAAAACACGCAGATAAACAAGAAAACAATAAAAATGAAACAAAACCTAAGCATAGTTTGGCTAAAACGCGACCTTCGATTAAAAGACAACGAAGCCATTACCAATGCTTTAAACTCAGGACAAAGCACACTCCTACTCTACACTTTTGAAGATTTTTTGTTACAAGACAAACACTACAGCCAACGTCATTGGGATTTTGTAAAACAATCTTTACAGGATTTAAATAGTCAATTAAAACCGTACAACACCAAGATATTGGTTGTCCAAAATAACATCCAAAAGGTTATTAAAACCATCAACACTACGTATAATGTCACACACATATTTTCTCATAAAGAAACCGGTATTTTATCTACGTTTAAACGGGATATCGCTTTCGCGGAATTTTCAGCCAAAAACACTATTGTTTGGTTAGAAAATGACAATAATGGTGTGCAACGTGGACTAACCAACAGAAAAACATGGTATCAGAATTGGGATAATTATATGATGCAAGCCGAGTTTCTGTTTCAACCGAAACCAAATCAATTACTAAACATAAATCAAATTGAAACTCTTGAATCGGAACTAAACACAATTTCCGTGAAAACGGACTACACAAAAAAGTTCCAAAAAGGAGGCACAACTACAGGTTTAAAATATATGCGATCGTTTTACAACGGACGCTATCATAATTACATGTACCACATTTCAAAACCATTAGATGCTAGAACGGGTTGCAGCAGGCTATCGCCTTATATAGCTTGGGGCAATCTATCCATAAAACAAGTTATTAATGGCGCCTCAGACGTTGTAAAGCACACCAGATACAAACGTCACTTAAATGCATTTGTATCAAGATTACGCTGGCAAGCCCACTTTATCCAAAAATTTGAGATGGAACATCTTATGGAATTTAAAAGTGTAAACAAAGGGTACCATCAACTTAATAAACCCGTAAACTTAAACTATCAAGAGGCTTGGAAAAATGGACAAACCGGATTTCCTTTGGTGGATGCGTGCATGCGATGCTTAAAAGAAACAGGGTATTTAAATTTTAGAATGCGAGCATTAGTAGTCTCATTTTTTACACATAATTTATGGCAACCTTGGCAGGATATGAGCGAGCATCTAGCAAGTTTATTTTTAGACTTTGAACCAGGCATACATTATCCACAAATACAAATGCAAGCAGGAGAAACTGGAATTAACACCTTACGTATTTATAATCCATTAAAAAATAGTATCGAACATGATCCTGATGGTCAATTTATAAAACAATGGGTTCCGGAATTGGCTAGTTTAGAAGCGCCATTTATCCACAATCCTAGCGAAATGTCATATTTTGATCAACAACTGACAGGCTTTCAGCTTGGCACAGATTATCCTTATCCAATAATTGACGAGAAACAAACTAGAACTTTTGCTAGTGACAGGTTATGGAGCATGAAAGACAATCCTCTAGTTAAAAAAGAAAGTTATCGTATCTTAAAACGACATACCTTAAGTGACCGTAATAAATTACTTCGCAATCAATAAGTTACTTCTATTTAAGGATAATTAAATTCAATATGTTAAATATTGTTTAACATTAACTTAAAAAGGTTAAACATTTTGTATATTTGAGTATAATTAAACGGAAAACAACTTTTGTTACTAAATACAACACATACTAATAAGGAGAACAACAAACTAATTGATGACATCGTTGGTAAGCCTTTTAATCTTATACAATCTATTAAGATGAGAGGAGTAGGATCAAAAAGAATGATTGTTGACGAAGTTAGTCCTAATATGGCATCAATTTTGAATACAGTTAGTGATACTAATTATGGGAATATAGAGTTAAGACCAATTGGTATCCTAATACACATAACAAAAGGCTTGAAAAATTTTACTTGGGCCATACCCTATTACCAATTAGTAGTGTATAAAACAAATGGATCTAGTATTCACTCTAACGGAAAATTTATTCATTTTAGAAATAATAAAACCTTTAAAGAGAATAAAAAGTTTTTTGATAAATTAATGAATGAGAAGATAAAATATGACGAACAATTTAATTTTTCGCCACTTTAAATGACAAAAGAATTTACAATTGAAGAACTAGATCGCATTATTGAAATGGCATGGGAAGATCGCACACCTTTTGATGCTATAACATTTCAATTTGGGTTAAAAGAGCAAGACGTTATTACCTTAATGCGTCGTGAAATGAAACCTAGTAGTTTTAGATTATGGAGAGCCAGAGTGCAAGGTAGAAATACAAAACACAGCAAAAAAAGAGTGTTTGAGGATGGACGTTTTAAATGCTCAAGACAAAAACAAATTACTCACAATAAAATATCTAAACGTTAGATATTTACAAAAACTGCTTTGATTTGGCTTGATTGACCAAATACAGCATATAAAAAGATAAAATGATTAAACAAGACATAATGCCAGCCCTAAACCATCAAGACCTTAATGGTATTGACTATCAAGACATTGGAGACGATCACATGTACACAGGTCTTGAAACACCTATGAAGCGTGACGCTTTCAAGTTTTCTGATGAAGTAAAGAAAGAAAAAATAGCTATACTTTTTGAAGAAATAATGGATGTTATGGGTTTAGATTTAACAGATGATTCATTAAAAGGCACTCCAAAAAGAGTGGCTAAAATGTACATTGATGAAATATTTTCTGGATTAAACCCTCAAAATAAGCCAAAAATTGCGTTATTTGACAATAAATACAAATACAATCAAATGTTGGTGGAGAAAAACATTACTTTCTACTCCAATTGCGAGCATCACTTTGTACCCATTATAGGTAAAGCTCATGTAGCTTATATTTCTTCAGGGAAAGTTATAGGCTTATCAAAATTAAACAGAATTGTACAGTATTTCGCTAAACGTCCTCAGGTACAAGAACGCTTAACAAACCAAATAGCAGAAGAGCTAAAAGCCGCATTGCAAACTGATGATGTTGCTGTTATAATTGATGCCAAACACTTATGTGTATCGTCACGAGGCATTAAAGATGAAACTTCTGCAACAGTGACGACTTTTTATGGTGGAAAATTTAATACACCAGAAAAAATAGCCGAATTACAAAATTATTTAAAAGAGTAGCATTATGAGTATCGTAGAAAAAGCAATAGAGTTTACAGAAAAAAAGCACAAGTTTATTACAACAAGTGATCGTATTCTTGCGTCAAGAGAAGCTAAAGATTTAATACTTGGTGTGAATGAGCTTTACAAAGAAAACAAAGATCCTAAGTTAATGGATATTATGAAAGATTTGACTGCTATCAAACAAAAGATTGAAAAACGACTAAAAGGAAGACCGTCTGCTGCATAAGCACTAGATTATAATCCAAATGACATATTAAGTGGTATTAATTAATAGGAGCAATCTTATTGATACCACTTTTTTTATACCTAAAAATCAAAAAAACATGGAAAATTTAGTAATTATAGGAGGAAGTAAAGGTATTGGTAAAGCCATTACACAAACTTTTTAAACACGCACAAGGTAATAAACATAAGTCGCACTAAACCTGACTTTGAGCATGATAACCTTATACATCATAATTGTGACATACTAACTGAAGCATTACCTGATATAGAAGCAGTGGACACACTAATTTATTGTCCAGGAAGTATTAATCTTAAACCTATAGGTAGACTAAAATTAGATGATTTTAGAGCAGATTTTGAAATTAACGTCATTGGTGCAGTTAAAGCAATACAAAAGTACATTGACCCTTTAAAAAAAGGAAACAATCCGTCCATTGTATTATTTAGTACTGTCGCTGCAAAATTAGGTATGCCTTTTCATGCTAGCGTTGCTGCCTCAAAAAGTGCAATAGAAGGACTAGTTAAATCTGTAGGAGCAGAAATGGCTCCAACAATTAGGATTAACGCTATTGCACCAACGGTTACAGACACTCAATTGGCCTCTAAACTATTACGCAATGAGAAAATGATTGAGAATATAACAGATAGGCATCCTCTTAAAAAGTTTTTAAATCCTCAAGAAGTAGCAGATATGGCCCAATTTTTAACCTCAGAAAAAGCGTTATCAATCTCTGGTCAAGTCTTTGAAATGGATTGCGGTATAGTAAGTTTTAAAATCTAATAGCATGAATCCATTTAAAGCATTTGTTGCTACTTTTTTTCTAGAAGTAATCCTAAAATTGATTTAAAAAATCTACCAAGCATCTACGATATTAAAATTAATAGTTTGCAAGGACAACCAATTAATTTAAGTGCTTTTAAAGGCAAGCACATCTTATTTGTTAACGTTGCTTCCAAATGTGGTTTTACACCACAATACAAAGATTTACAAATCTTACACGATACTTATAAAGATAAATTACAAATTATAGGAGTGCCATGTAATCAATTTGGAAATCAAGAACCTGGAGATGCTAATGCGATAGAAGAATTTTGTGAAGTAAATTACGGAGTTTCATTTTTAATTACCGAAAAAATAGATGTTAAAGGACACAACCAACATCCTTTATATTCTTGGCTTACACAACAACAAAAAAACGGTAAAAGTAATTCATCAGTAAAGTGGAATTTTCAAAAATACATTGTTAGTCCAGAGGGTCAATTATTAGACTATCTATACTCTACTTCTAATCCAAATAGCTCAAAAATCACTAAATATTTAAAATGAAGCAACTTTTACTTTTCTTAATATTTAGCGTCATTAATTTTGGTGGATTAGCTTTTGGAAGTTGGTTAATGGATAATGGTCCTTTATCAGATTGGTACACTAATTTAAATCAAGCACCTTGGACACCACCAGGTTGGGTTTTTGGTGTAGCATGGACGTTGATAATGCTGTGTTTTTCGGTTTACCTATCCAAATTATTTTCACTTGTAAAAAGTAAAAAATTAATTTTTGTTTATGTTTTACAAGTATTTTTAAATGTTAGTTGGAATTATATTTTTTTCAATTTACATCAAGTGTTTATAGCTTTAATAGTCATTGTAGCATTAACTATTGTCATTTTATATCTATTTTTTAAGTACAAACAAACACTCAAAAATCTAAGTTATTTATTGTTTCCATATATCATATGGCTAATAATTGCTACATCATTAAACGCTTATATTTTAATATATAATTAGACTAATTATTATGAAAATTTATAGATTACATAAAAAACAAAACTTACCAATTACTAAAGCGCAAGCTTGGGATTTTTTATCAGACCCAAAAAACCTAAAAACAATAACTCCAGATTACATGGGATTTAATATCTTGTCTGGAGCAGATAGACCCATGTTTGCAGGTCAAATCATACAATACATTGTCACACCTGTTTTAGGCATAAAAACAAAATGGGTAACAGAAATAACACACGTTAAAGAGGGTGAATATTTTGTAGATGAACAGCGTTTTGGACCATATGCCTTATGGCATCATAAACATTTTATTAAAGAAATTGATGGTGGTGTAGAAATGGAAGACATCATAGATTACAAAGTCCCTTTTGGCGTTTTAGGACAGCTAGTACATCCCATAATAGTTAAACCTAAACTGGAAGAAATTTTTAATCACAGAACGAAAAAATTGGAAGCACTTTTTGGAAAATATTAATACATGAAAACACCTATAAACATTTTTTGGTTTAGACGCGATTTAAGATTAGACGACAACGTTGGTTTTTTTAACGCGTTACGATCTGACCATCCTGTTTTACCAATTTTTATTTTTGATAAAGCCATATTAGATCAATTACCTAAAGACGATGCACGTGTAAGTTTTATATATAATACTTTACAAAACATGCGTGACACATTACAAGCAGAGCACCAAAGTAGTATTGCAATGTATTATGATAATCCAAAAGATGTTTTTAAAACTTTGATGGATGAGTATACTATCGATACTGTTTTTACAAATCACGATTACGAGCCTTATGCTACAAAAAGAGATAAGGAAATAGAAAATTTATTATCAAAAAACGAGATTAAATTTAAGACCTATAAAGATCAAGTTATTTTTGAGAAAGATGAAGTTGTAAAAAAAGATGGTGACCCTTATGTTGTCTACACACCTTATATGCGTGTATGGAAAGAAAACTTTAAATCTTATAATCTAGAAATTTATTATACAAATTCCTACCTAAACAATTTAGTAGAACATACAAGATTGCCTAATTTAAGTTTGTCCGATATTGGTTTTAAACAATCATCACAAAAAATAGAAGATTACACAGTTACACCAACATTAATTCAAAATTACGAAGCTACTAAAAACTTTCCTGCTAAAGATGCCACCTCTAAATTGGGTCCACATTTACGTTTTGGAACAGTAAGTGTCAGAAAAATGATTAAAAAAGCTATTGCAGAAAACAATGAAATTTTCTGGCAAGAACTAATTTGGCGAGAATTTTTCATGCAAATATTATGGCATTTTCCACACACTCACAAAGAAGCTTTTAAGGCAAAATATGATCGTATAGAATGGCGTAATAATGAAACCGAATTTAAAGCATGGTGTGAGGGTAAAACAGGGTATCCATTAGTAGATGCTGGCATGCGCCAACTAAACAAAACAGGTTTTATGCATAATCGCGTACGTATGTTAGTGGGTAGTTTTTTATGCAAGCATCTTTTAATTGATTGGCGTTGGGGAGAAGCTTATTTTGCCGAAAAACTACATGATTATGATATGTCTAGTAATGTTGGTAATTGGCAATGGGTAGCTGGATCAGGAGTCGATGCTTCACCTTATTTTAGAATATTTAATCCAACAACTCAAATTGATAAATTTGATAAACAACATGACTATATTAAACAATGGGTTCCGGACTATCAGGAGCTTACTTATCCGCAACCAATTGTTGATCATAAAGAAGCAAGAGAGCGTTGTTTAAAAGTTTATAAGGAAGCTGTTGCCTAATATGTGTATAGGAGGTCAAAACCTAGACTATGTAAAACAATTGTATGCAGATAATGTAGTGTGTAAAGAAATTCCAGAAATGCCAAGAGAAACAACTTCCGGAAAGAAAATATCTGAAATAAAAGTAAAGAATGTCTAGAAAATCTGGAAGCGTTTCATGCTAGTTCCATTAGTGAACCTGTTGTGGCTGGTAATTTTTTTACTGCAAAAATGTCTTTTGATTGTACATTTAAAGACAGAGGAAGACAACAAATGGAAGAGGTTTGTGTTTATGAAGTTAAGGATGGTAAAATAGTTAGTGAGCAGTATTTTTATAATATATAGTAAGTCTAATACCTTTTTAAAACTAAAAAAGCTTCAATTTTTAATTGAAGCTTTTTAATAATAGTTTTATTTTCTTTTGAAATAAATTTCAATAACAACGTCCTCTTCTTTATTTACTGATTTCATAATAAGATTTTCGTTATCTAATTGCACTACTTTGTATTGTTCTTCAGGAACATATTCTTCTTTAATTGTCAGTATTTTTTCATCTTCATTATATATCCAAGTACCAGAATGTTCAGTATCAATAGTGCCTTCATTAGTTATATATGAATTGACTATACCATTTTCTAAAAATTCAATATAATTCCTGTCTTCTTCTTTTTCTTGCTCAACTGTATTGACCGTTACTTTATCAATTTCCCATTTACCTAATATCTTATCTATTGATTGAAAAGATAATAATGTAAATACTAGTACTAAAATTAATGGTGTTTTTAAGCTTTTCATAGGTATTAATTTCCTTCTAAACGTTCTATTTTGGCTCCAATAGCTTGTAAACGTTCTACAATTTTTTGGTAACCTCTATCAATCTGTTCAATATTATGAATTGTTGACGTTCCTTTGGCAGATAATGCAGCTATTAATAATGAAATACCTGCTCTAATATCTGGAGACACCATTGTGGTTGCTTTTAATTGTGATTTAAAATCATGACCCATTACTGTTGCTCTGTGTGGATCGCAAAGTATAATTTTTGCTCCCATATCGATAAGTTTATCTACAAAAAACAAACGACTTTCAAACATTTTTTGATGTACTAAAACTTCACCTTTTGCTTGAGTAGCTACTACTAATACAATACTAAGCAAATCTGGTGTAAATCCAGGCCAAGGTGCATCTGCAATAGTTAATATAGAACCATCAATGTAGTTTTGTATTTGGTAACCATCTTTATGTGCAGGAATGTAAATATCATCCCCTTTTCTTTCAACAGTAATTCCTAATTTTCTAAACACATTAGGTATTTGTCCTAAATCATCCCAACTTACATTTTTAATAGTCAGTTCACTTTTAGTCATTGCTGCTAAACCAATCCAACTCCCAATTTCAATCATATCTGGTAGCATGGTATGCTCTGTTCCGCCTAAGCTATCAACACCTTCAATGGTTAGTAAATTAGAACCAACACCAGAGATTTTTGCTCCCATACGGTTAAGCATTTTACAAAGTTGTTGTAAGTAAGGCTCACAAGCTGCATTATAAATAGTTGTAGTACCTTCTGCTAAAACAGCAGCCATAACAATGTTAGCTGTACCTGTTACTGACGCTTCGTCTAAAAGCATATCTGTCCCAATTAATTTATCTGCTTCTACACCGTAAAAATAGTCTTCACGATTATATCTAAATTTAGCACCAAGATTAATAAACCCCTCAAAGTGTGTGTCTAAACGACGACGTCCAATTTTATCGCCTCCTGGTTTTGGGATATACCCTTTACCAAAACGTGCTAATAATGGTCCAACCATCATGATTGACCCTCTAAGTCCACTACCCTCTTTTTTAAAATCGGCAGTTTGCATGTAGTCTAAATTAACTTCGTCTGCTTGAAACGTATAAGTTTCGTCTTTTATCTTGTTAACTTTAACGCCTAAATTACCTAATAGGGTAATTAATTTATTAATGTCAATAATATCAGGAATATTATTTATGGTTACTTTTTCAGGAGTTAATAAAACTGCACATAATATTTGTAATGCTTCGTTTTTTGCGCCTTGAGGCTGAATATCTCCTTTTAGTTGGTGACCACCTTCAATTTTAAATGTTCCCATAAATAGTATTAGTATCTTTTTCTGTTTCTGTTTTGATTATTGTTTTTCTTTTGTCCTGTTTTTTTATTAGAACTGTTAGAATACTTTTTGCCACTAGAGGCTTTCATTAATCTAGTCGAGTCTGTTAAATCTTCGTCTGTATTTTTTAAATTAATTTTACCATCAGACAATTCATATAAATGGTCATAAATCACATCATCCTCTACTGTATCTTTATTCCAATTTAAAAAACACTTTTTCATGTGATTAGCAATGGTATATGTCAACGCTTCTTTCATTTCGCCATCTTCCCAAGTGTTTGCGACGTCAATCATGGTTTTTATATTATTACCATAAAATCTATATTTTGGAAAATTTTGAGGATACTTTAAAGGTTGTGGACGCTCTGACAGCTCTTCTTTTGAAGGAGCTCCATATGGTGAATCTGCATCTAGCTCAAAATTTGACATTATAAATAACTGATCCCATAATTTGTGCTGAAAATCGGCTACATCGCGTAAATGCGGTTGCATGTTTCCCATTACAGCTATTATAGATTTAGCTAGTTTATTACGCTCTTCTTTGGTCTCTTGTGCTTTAGCATGATTAATCATTTTTTGAATATGGCGTCCATACTCTGGAATGATTAAATGTTCACGCTCTGTGTTATACTCTATGTCGTCTATCAAAATAAAAAAAGTGTAGAAAGTTATATGTGTTGCATTGAAGTCTCTAATGCTTGTGCAAAATACAAAAAAAATTAAAGACTTATCACGCCTTCTACTTTTTCTGTAACTTCAAGATACTTTTCTATAACATGATCAGGGTTTTTCATTGTTACATTAATAGATACGCTAGTATATTTACCGTTACTAGACTCTTTTGTCCTAATTACTGATCCCATATTATCAAAGATAGCTTCAATTTCGGCTATTTTTTGTAAATCGGATAATACAATAAATTTATATAAATATTCATTTGGCCACATCGCTGTGTCCTGTAATTGCGCCTTTAATTTTGCGTAAAATTCTTCTGGATTTGGTGTCTTATTCATACCTTTTTAATAAGCAACAAATATACCATTTTGTTTATATTTTTTTAAAGAATATATTTCGGATTTTTACAAATAAATTATTTCCCTTTGAAAGCAAAAAAAATAGTAATTACAGGAGGTCCAAGCACAGGAAAATCGGCAATCATAAACGAATTAACTAAACGTGGCTATACTTGCTACGAAGAAATTTCTCGTCAAGTGACGCTTGAAGCAAGAGAAAAAGGTATTGATCAAATGTTTTTAACGCAACCGTTATTATTTAGCGAGCTATTATTAAAAGGTCGCGAGCAACAGTTTAAAGACGCTGAAAATAGCGATAGTGAATTTGTTTTTTTAGACAGAGGTGTTCCTGACGTTGTGGCATACATGGATTATGCAAACGAAGATTATCCTGATGCTTTTGTAAAATCGTGCCAAGATAATGTGTACGACTACGTTTTTATATTAGCACCTTGGCAGGAAATTTACCAAAGTGATGCTGTGCGTTACGAAAGTTTTGAAGAAGCAAAAATTATTCATCAAAACCTTTTAAAAACTTATAATAAATACGATTACCACTTACAAGATGTTCCGTTTGGTAGTATAGAGACTAGAGCGCAACATATAATTGATGTTGTTAAAGCATTATAATGGCGCATCCAATAAACATATTAGAACGTTATTGGAAATTTACGGATTTTAGACCATTACAGGAAGATATTATTAATGCTGTAATTAATAACGAAGACACTTTTGCATTGCTACCAACTGGTGGCGGAAAAAGTGTTTGTTTTCAAATACCTGCTTTAGCTAAAGAGGGAATTTGCATTGTTATATCTCCATTAGTTGCATTAATGAAGGATCAAGTTAATGCCCTTTTAAATAAAGGAATTAAAGCTATTGCTTTAACTAGCGGAATACCAAATAAAGAAATAGACACTCTTTTAGATAATTGTATCTACGGAAACTATAAGTTTTTATACTTATCACCAGAGCGTTTACAGCAAGAGCTAGT
Organism: Olleya sp. KJ81-1; assembly: GCF_055808135.1. NCBI lineage: Bacteria > Pseudomonadati > Bacteroidota > Flavobacteriia > Flavobacteriales > Flavobacteriaceae > Olleya > Olleya sp. KJ81-1. Next base: position 1,312,825 of record NZ_CM147854.1, read on the forward strand.
ACAAGATCGTATTAGACAGATGAATGTTAATCTTATTGCTGTGGATGAAGCCCATTGTATTAGTCAATGGGGAAACGATTTTAGACCAGCTTATAAAAACATAAATATATTACGACAATTACATCCAACGGTTAATGTTATTGCCTTAACAGCAAGTGCAACACCAGAAGTGGTGGAGGATATTATAACCGAATTGGACTTTATTAGTCCTAAAGTTTTTAAACAATCTTTTTACAGACCTAATATTGCTTATATGGTTTTTGAAGAAGAAGATAAATACTTTAGACTTGAAGCCATATTACTTAAAAACAAACAACCCTCTATTATATATGTTAGAAACAGACGTCTAACATTAGAAATAACCCAATACCTAGAAAGCAAAAACATAAGCAGCACTTACTATCATGGAGGATTAAACAATACTATTAAAGACCAACATTTAAACGATTGGTTAAGTAGTAAAAAACAAGTCATGGTTGCCACCAATGCTTTTGGAATGGGAATTGATAAATCTGATGTAAAAACAGTAATACATATTAACTTACCTGATAGTATAGAAAGTTATTTTCAAGAAGCGGGACGTGCTGGTCGTGATGAAGCTAAAGCGTATGCTGTAATTTTAAAAAACAAAAATGATAATACTGCTTTAAACAATCAGTTTTTAAAAGTTTTACCAACGGTAGATTTTGTTAAAATTGTTTACAGAAAACTATGTAGCTATTTTCAAATATCCTATGGTGAAGGTGCATATCAAACCTTTGATTTTAATTTTAATGAGTTTTGCAAAACTTATAAGTTTAATACTGTAACTACTTATAACGCCTTAAATATATTGGACAATACCAGTATAATTACGCTTAGTAAGCAATTTAATAAACGTATTGAGGTCCAATTTTTAATTAGTAGTCACGCCTTATTTAAATACTTGGACGCACATAAAGATTTTGAAATTATTATAAAGTCTATATTAAGAACTTATGGCGGAATTTTTGAGCATAGTACAAAAATAAATAGCAGTCTTATTTCTGATAAAGCAGGAATTAAAGAAATTAGACTTGTATATGTTTTAGAACAATTAGCTAAAGATGAAGTTATTACATTACTTATTAATAAAACAGATGCTCAAATTACCTTTATAGAGCCTCGTGAAGACGAAAAAACCATAAATCGTATTGCATCCATAATTAAACAACAAAACACATTAAAACAAAAACAAGTACAAGCAGTATTGGATTATATCAATAATGACCAACTTTGCAAAAGCATACAACTACTAACTTATTTTGGTGAAAAAGATGTACAACCTTGTGGGATTTGCAGTGTTTGTATTTCCGCGAAAGCGAAACCTAAAACAGACTTTAAAACAGTTAAAAATAAAATAATTGAATGCTTAGAATTTGGAGACAAAAACTCTAAAGCATTATTTAAAACGTTACCTTTTACAGAAGAGGATATAAACAATACACTAAAAAAACTATTAGAAAATGACATTGTAGAACTTACAAAAACTAATAGTTATAAATTAAAACATATATGAATAAAGACATAAAAATTGTATTTATGGGTACACCAGAATTTGCGGTAACGACCCTTAAAACTATTTTAGATCACGACTATAATGTCGTTGGTGTTATTACAGCACCAGATAAACCTGCTGGACGTGGACGTAAAATGCATGAGTCTGCAGTAAAAGTATTTGCAAAACAAAAAGGCTTAAATATATTACAACCTACCAATTTAAAAAGTGACGATTTTTTAAACGAATTAAAAGCTTTGGAGGCAAACCTTCAAATAATAGTCGCTTTTAGGATGTTACCTAAAGTTGTTTGGGATATGCCAAAGTATGGCACATTTAATTTACATGCCTCATTACTACCAAACTATCGTGGTGCAGCGCCAATAAATTGGGCTATAATTAATGGTGAAACAAAAACAGGTGTATCTACCTTTTTTATTGACGAAAAAATTGATACAGGCGAAATGATTTTGCAAAAGGACATTGCAATTGATCCTTCTGAAAACGCAGGAAGCTTACATGATAAATTAATGATGTTAGGAAGTGACTTAATAATAGACACTATAAAACTTATTGAAAAAGGTGATGTTACAACTACACCACAGTCCGAAGATGCTATTTCTAGAACAGCATATAAACTTAACAGAGATAACTGCAAAATAGACTTTACACAACCTATAGAAGCTATTTACAATAAAATAAGAGGATTAAGTCCATATCCTGCTGCTTGGTGCGAATTGCATAATAATGACGACGTTTTAGACATCAAAATTTATAAAGCTGAAAAAGAATTTGAAGACCATAACATAGAAGTAGGTACAATTATTAGCAGTAAATCTACACTTAAAGTAGCTGTTAAAGAGGGTTTTATAACTATATTAGAATTAAAATTACCTGGAAAACGAAACATGGAAGTAAAATCTCTTTTAAATGGTTATAATTTTGACGAAGACGCAAAACTTCGCTAAACCCTTAGTATCACTGATATTGCTATAAACCATTAAAAAAACGTCCTCTTTATTAACAAATGCTATAAGTTATTAACAAATGTGCGCATTTCCCTTGCTATTACTTGCATAGTAGCATAATCCGTATAAATTTGTAAAAGGATTTAACAAAAACTGTTAATCAACTATTTATTAATAATTAAAATTAAAATTATGAACAAAACAGATTTAATCGATGCTATGGCAGAACACGCAGGAATTACTAAAGCAGCTGCAAAGAAAGCTTTAGAGTGTGCGTTAATCGAAATTGAAGGATCTTTACAAAAAGGTAATAGAGTTTCTTTAGTAGGTTTTGGTTCTTGGTCAGTATCTAAAAGAGCTGCAAGAGACGGAAGAAACCCACAAACTGGAAAAACTATCAAAATCAAAGCTAAAAACGTAGTTAAGTTTAAAGCTGGTTCTGATTTAGCAAATGCTGTTAACTAGTATTTGTTTAAAATATTTCAAAAAGCCTTCAATATTGAAGGCTTTTTTTATTTTATATACATCATATACTTTGTTTATTAAATAAATAATGCTACATTTAAGAAACAAATCCTTTTAAAATGACTACAACCAAACCAGAAAAGGGTGACTTATTAATCGCAGAGCCTTCTATAATAGGAGATATGTCTTTTAATAGATCTATAGTACTGCTTACAGATTATAATAAAGAAGGCGCTATAGGTTTTATTTTAAACAAGCCCCTAAATTATACCATCAGTGATTTAATTCCAGAATTAGATGCTTCTTTTAAAGTCTACAATGGTGGCCCTGTGGAGCAAGATAATTTATATTTTATACATAAGCGTCCAGACTTAATCCCTAATAGTGTAGAGATTTCTTTAGGAATTTTTTGGGGAGGAGATTTTAATATTGTCGCTAATTTAATTGCTGAACAAAAAATCACAGCAAATGATATCAAATTCTTTTTAGGCTACTCTGGATGGGAAAGCAACCAATTGGAAACTGAACTTAAATCCAATGCATGGGTTGTTACAAAAAACACCTACAAGAAAGATATTATTGAAAAAAGCTATGAAACCCTTTGGAAAGAAAAAATGGTCGAGTTAGGTGGTGACTACTCCATTTGGTCTAATGCACCTGAAAACCCAAGTTATAATTAGCCTATTCTAACTTTCACGTTTAGCTTTTGTAACAACATTTTTGCTGTTTCATTTTTAAACACCTTTTTTCTATATTTAGTAATAGGCTGGATACCTTGTATAACGTTTGTTAGAAATAACTCATCTGCTTTTTGAAGCTCAAAAGGAGATATTGATGTTTCCTCGATGGTGTATTCTGGTAAAAGTTTAATAATATCAATTAATTGTTTTCTTAAAACACCTTTTAAACACCCATCAGATAATGGAGCTGTTTTTATGATATTACCTTTTACTAAAAACAAATTTCCATTTAAGGCCTCTACGACACTTTTATTAGTATTTATTAATAAACAGTTGTCTAACCTATTTTCTTTTGCATAAATGCTTCCTATTACATTCAAGGCTTTATTATTTGACTTTACTGTTGTCAATAAACTTGGAGACAAATAATGATCTTTAAACAAATCTACCTCATAATTTTCTTCGTTTAAAAGATAAAAATCACTGTCTATTTTTTTTACACTTATCACAAAGTTAATCGTATTGTTTTCAGGTAAATATAACCCACCTTCCACTCTATCAACCTGAATTTTTACACGTGCAGATTGTGTATTTAAATCGTTAGCCTTTAAGGTGTTTATAATTTGCTCTTCTATAAACTCCATTGTAAAATCCATTGGTATTTGCATTCGCATAATACGCATGGATGCCATTAATCTAAAGTAATGGTCTTCAAAAAACAATAATTTACCATGTACCGCTTTTATAGTTTCAAAAAGCCCATCTCCATAGGAATAGCCACGATTATTATTAGAAATCACTAAATTATTTTCTTGAATTTTACCGTTAAAATTTATCATAAAAAAAGTCCCATTTTTCAATGGGACAAATATACTTTAAATGTATTTATTTTTAGGCAGAACCTAATACTTGTTTTAAATCAGAAATTTGGTTGGTCCAAAGCATTTTAGCTTCATCAACTTCATCTTCTTCAGCAAAATCAGTAATAATTATTGATACATCTTTTGTTATTTCGTCTACTTGAATTTTTATTTCGAAAAAATATGGTTCATCCACATCCGCTAACCATTTAAACTTAATACGCTCGCCAGATTTTTTTGTAATTAATTTAGCCTGCTCTTCAGAACCATCCCAAATAAATTTATATAATTCTCCTCTAGAATTTACGTTATCAGCAAACCACTCTGACAACCCTGAAGGTGTCGATATATATTGGTATAGTAATGATGGTGAAGCATGTACAACAAACTCCATCTCGTACTTTATTTTATCTTCCATTTAATTGTAGTCTTGTAAATTTTATTTTGTCCAATATATACATTAATTAATAAGTTTAGAAAATATTTCAAATAAAAATTTTTATTTAAAATAATGTTTGCCAACAAGAATAATGTTTATATATTTGCACTCTCAAAATTATGGCGAGGTAGCTCAGTTGGTTAGAGCGTTGGATTCATAACCCAGAGGTCAGGGGATCGTGCCCCCTTCTCGCTACAAATGTAAAACGATTGTAAATAAGCGGTTTAGTCTTCTAAACCGTTTTTTTATGCTTAATTTTAAACAGATTATTACATTTGCGTACGAAAGTGAATACGATAATGCATACGATTTGAACACAAAAAAGAAATTTTCAACACCTAAAATTTACGACGCTAACGGTGATTTATCGAAGCGTTGGTACGTTTATTTCTCTTATAGAAATCCAAAAACAGGTAAATTAAAACGTATCACTCCCTTTTATGGTGATGCAAATAAGTATCGAAGTAAAGAAGATCGTATGCAGGTTTTAACTCAATACCGAAAAACACTGCTTAAATTTTTACAACAAGGGTATTCGCCTTTTGCAGATAATAGCCAATTGCACTCTAGTTTAAATAAGAAAATAGAAAAACCTGTTATAACTTTAAACCCAGTTAAGACTGAAATAAAAGTAATTGAAGAAGTCATAGAGACTACTCCAATAAAAATAGAGGAAAAAGTTGAAGAGCCTAAAATGGAAATTCGCGAGGCTTTTGACTTTGCTCTTAATTATAAAAAACAGGTCGTAAGTGTGACAACTTTTAGAGGTTATAAAAACCGCATTGATGTTTTTTTAAAATGGATTAATACGACTCATCCAACTATAAAAAACATTGATGAATTAACAAAAAAGATCACTTTTGAGTTTTTAAATAGCGTTTTAGAAAATACAAGCGCAAGAAATAGAAATAATTATAGAACAGAATTAAGTAGTATTATTCAAGTTTTAGAGGATAACGAATTAATTAAGTCAAATTTTGTCAAAAAAATTCCAACATTAAAGACAACTCCTAATAGAAATAAAACTTATACTCAAGAAACTCAAGAGGCTATTTTTAAACACTTAGAGGACAATGATCAAGTCTTATTGCTATTTATAAAATTTATATCCTATAATTTTTTACGCCCAATAGAAGTTTGTCGACTGCAAATAAAGGATATAAACATTGCTAATAAAACAATACAGTTTAAAGCAAAAAACAGTCCCCTAAAAACTAAAATCATTCCTGAGTTGCTTTGGAAAGAGCTACCAGATCTTACACAATTTAATCCTGATGATTTATTGTTTGCAGGAGACCAAATTGGAGGTCATTGGGATGCCAAACTAAATAACAGACGTGATTTTTACTCTAAACGATTTAAAAAAAATGTCAAGCAAAAATTTGATTTGGGTATAGATTATGGACTTTATAGTTTTAGGCATACTTATATCACTAAATTGTATAGAGCTTTAGTAAAGGAGTCTTCTCCTTTTGAAGCAAAAAGTAAATTAATGTTAATTACAGGTCATTTAAGTATGTCGGCTTTAGAAAAATATTTACGTGATATTGATGCGGAACTACCTACTGATTATTCTGATATGCTAAAAAACAAATGAGTAAATTAGATTTACATAAAACATACACTGAGTTGTCATTTAAAACATGGAATAACCTAGTGTTTTTTGTGCCTAATATTTTCTTTGAATTAGAAACTTTAGACGAAAGCACTAAAGAAATGTTGAAAAACACCTTTGATCAAAAACTGCTAATCGTGGGTGAACCCATGAATATTTATGAATATGACTTTGATACTGATGGTACAAAGTACATCAACCAAATGACTAATTTAGGTAAAATCATTTTTGATCTTTTACAATTAAAAAGCCAGTTAAATGAGTTTGAATTCTCCTACCTATTAGATCAATATTATGTACAAGCAGAATGTTGTCTTTCTGTTACTAATTGGATTAAAAATAACACCAATCAAATTAAGAGTTTAGACAATAAAGTCAGAGGTATTTTTAATATTCAGTTCAACACTTACAGAAAACATTTTGAAGATTTAATTAAACAATTTTATCCTAATCCAGAATTAATGCCTGAAGATAGATTAAATGTCTTACAGCTAATTAAAACTAACTTTAAAAGCATTAAATCAAATATAAACGTACCAAACCAAGAAATTTCAGAACTTAATAACTCAAAAGAGCATCCAATTAATACTAAAGCTTTTTTTGATAATTTATTAGAACAAACCACAAAATATAAGGCTAGTAAAACTGAATTACCTAAGCAAAAAGTGTTAGTTACAGAGCAACAAGCGAAAAAAGCCATTTTAAGTCAAATTTTTAATATTCGGGAATAAGTTATAATTTAGCGTAAAATAAACGTTTGTTTTACGCTAAATTATATATAAATGAAACTATACACCTGTGAATATTGCTACAATGAGTTTGAACCCACTCGTAGACGCGTGCAAAAATACTGTAGCAATACGTGTCGATCTAAAGCTTACCATTATAGAAAAGCTGTACCTAATACATTACCAGCTTCTCAACTAAAAACTGAAAATATAAGCACTACTTCTACTCCACAACAAACAAAAACTGAATCTATTAGTGCTGCTGGGATTGGAAATGCTGCTGCTGGTAATATACTAGCAGATGGTCTAAAAGCTTTACTTACCTCATCTGAAAATAAACCTGCAACCAAAAAAGATATTGCTGATTTAAAAGCGCTATTCACTAATCGTTATCTACCTATAAATAATTTAGCAAAAAATCAATTTGGACAATCTCCATTTTATGATATGGATACAAAAAATGTGGTTTATTTAAATATTTACTAAACATTAAATTAAAGACTTATTTAGTTTATTACATGAAACTATGTGAAGAAAATGGCATTGTCAAAACTAAATTTGTTAAGGTCTTTTTTAATTACTACACTAAAAAATCTAAAACTTTATTCCATGTTAAAAAAGCCTTACTACCAAAATGAATATGTTTATCTCCAAATTTATCCACACCTTAATTTTTAGTATCATCAATAATATAATCTCCTTTGACTAAATCTTTATTATGAGTTAATATTAATCTCTTAAAAGCATCCAATCCCAAATGTTTTTCAACCCATAAGCGTTTTTCCATCCAACAATGCGGATTACTCCTATTTGTATCACATTTTTTAAGATAGCTCTCAATACTTTATCATTAATAGTTCTATCCCACTGTCGCTAAGTAAAATGTTCTGATTTACAAAAACCTGCTATATAATTACTCATGGTTTTAAGCCCTCCTTTCTTAAATCTTGGTTTTTATCATTACCCCAATCATAAACTCCTCCTCTATCTAAAAACTTTCCCAAATCATAATTCATTGTTTTTAAAGCCTCTTGTATCCCTACTTCTAAAATAGGCTTACTATAATTATGTGTTCCTGCTGCATTGTCAAAAAAACGTCCTGCAGGATCTACCATCACGTAACTACCTTTTATTTCGTCATTGGATTCTGGCACAATAGTTTTTACATCTTTATGTGTATTTAAAAAATAATTATAGTCTGCTGTAGTTATTTTAAACTCATCAATTTTAGTATCGTTTTGCCCAACTATTGGTAATACTTGTAATACTTTCCATCGTTTTGGATTGGCGTAGGTTACAAATTCTGTTAAGTTTTCTTTATAGTTTACTTTGTTCACTACTGTGTTAATTTTTAAACCATATCCATGTTTCTTTATTCTATTTACTAGATCATAATAATATGTTTTGTTTAATGGTTTTTTCCCTGTTACTGCTCTACCTATTTTAATATTATTTTCGTCCTTTAAACTATCTACACTTACTGCAATCCAATCTAAGTATGTGGTGTTTGCTTTTAAAAATGCATCTGTTAATTTACTACCATTGGTTACTAGCATAGTAGTCATACCTAATTGTTTTGCCTTTTTAATTAAACTTGGTAACCATTTGCATAATAAAGGTTCACCACCTGCGAAGGTTATTTTTTCGAAGCCTGCTGCTGCAATTTGTTCCACCACTTTTAAAGCATCTTGTTCTGGCAGATGTCCTTTTGGTAAAATGGTTTGCTTAACATCTTGAAAAGTTGCGAAGCAAAATTTGCATCGCATGTTACATGGTTCCCATAAATGGAAATTTATACTTGGAATTAATTTATTAGTTTTCATATTGATTTAATTTAAAATTGATCCTTATGGATGATTAAATCAATACTAATTCTACAGATATAAAATCTTTCTTTTGTTAAGACATATTTAAAAAAGGATATTTCTCAGTTATTTGAGTATAAACTTGTAAAAAGCTATCGTCACCAGATTCCCTTAATGCAATAGCATAATTCCTCAAAACAAATGGATTGTTAGGAATGATATCTAAAGCTTTCTTGAAATGAAAAAAAGCTTTTTCATAATTCTTTAAATCTGCATATATATTTGCTATGGCTCCATGAACTTCTATATCTTCATTTTCCAATTCTAGACACTTTTTTAATGATTTTATAGCATTTTTGTGTTCTCCTTTTTTATTTAGTTCAATTCCTTTGTCATAGAAATGGCGATATATTTCACCTTTATTTGAATCGAAATCTTTCCATAATAAATTACGAGAATCTATGTTGGTTAAGGATAACATTTTTCTATACATATCATCGTTTTCGATTAGAGGATTTAAAATCATTTTAAAAAAACTATCATTTTCAAAAAATAAAATAAAGTCAGGTAATGAATTAAAAGTTTTCTTATTATCATTTGTTAAAAAACTAGCGATATCCAAATAATTAACTTTTAAGCAATTATTAATTTGCGTATTTATTTTTTCAAAAGAATTAGAAACAATCCATTTAGTTACTCTCCTATTTTCAATATTAAAAACAGGATTTTCTTTACTCAAATATTTTTCTGCTCTATTTAACTGGATAGAGGCTTTTATATCTGTATTAATGTACTCGTAATATTGTGCTTTGTAATCCAGTCTTAGATTAGTTCGCTTTAATTGCATTAGCAACACGTTATCATTATCATATAAAATAAGATCTGCATCACCATCAATTAAATCCACTTCTTTGTTACTTGGACGTAAAATATCAAAATCATACTTTAATAACAAACTCTCTAATTTTTCTTCTATTTGAATAGCTGTTCTTCTATTATTATTTTTAAGCAACGAATTCACAAACACATTTTGACTTGAAAAATTCACAAAAAATAATACAGGACTGAATATATAATCATCTAAAATTACAAAAGGATTATCAATAACTGAATACCTTACATTAAACCGATCAAACTTGTTTAAATTAGAGCGATTAAAACCAAATTGATTTAATACTTGAAAACCTGTTTTATTTTCAAAGTTCTCATCTGCAATACTATTCAAATCTAAATACTCCTGCTTTGTATTATAAACAAATGGAAACTGTGAACTATCTTCATTTGAAGTTGCTAAATACAAGTATGCTTTTTGCCAATTATTTAGTAATGCTGAGTTAGCATTTCTTATATTTTTAAATACTTTATAATATCTTGTATATCTATTAAAAGCATAAACACATAATGGCTTTATAATCTTTTCAATCTCAACTTTTATATCTTTATGACTACTATCTTTAAAATAAAAATTAGCTAGTTTTAAATCATTTAAAGTTTCAATTATCCCTTGTAAATTAAATACTAAAGTTTTATTATCTGAATAATCTTCTTTCCTTTTACTCTTGTTTTCAATTACAGCTCCATTTTTTAATTGTGCTTCAACTATATTAGTACCTTTTATATTATAAGCTAACTCACTAACCTTATAACGCAATTCATCCACATTCCATTGATAATGGGATTCAGGTGACTCATAAAAATGTAAAGATTCGTAGATATATTTGGGCTGAAATTGGTTGTTAAAACAATATGGCTGAAAAAACCTAGAATTTAGGGTTTGCCTATTATTAATAAGTTTAAGTATTTTGAATACTAACTTTTTAAGCTCAGGGGATTTATCCTCGTAAACATTTTCAAGAAAAGCCATCTCAAAATGTTCAGAACTCAAACATTCTTGTCTTATAATTGGATTTCTTAATACCAAGTCTATAAAAAAGCTATAAACATCAGCTAACATACTTTGATTTATAATATCAAAATTTGCTTCAAAATTATTTGTTTCAAAATATTCTACAGTAAAAAATAAAATACGTTCTAAAGGATGTTTTTCAATTTCGGCTACAGTAGACTCTATTTCTTTCCAATATCTCAATTCTTCTATTTGGAAGGATTCCCAAACGTCTTGATGAATTTGATATTTATCGATTAATAAATCATCCTTTAACAGAAAATCAATGCGATCCTCTCTAAAAAACACTTCGTTTTTTCGAATAGCTTCAATAAAAATACTAGGATATTCTATGGCTAACTTAGTTTCTAATAACTCATTAAAAACATCTGTTTTAGAAAAATAGCTATGTAATAACTCTACTGGTCTTTTTGATGAAAAACAAGCTACAAACACATTTTCCTTTAAAACAAATGTATTCCAAAAATAGCTATAACTTTTTCGTGTCCTGTTCTTAACTAACCAATTAAACTTCTTTTTCCTTCTATCTATTCTTTGAGAATATTCTAAAAACCCATCAACACCTAAATCCCATAAAGTATTAAAAGCTTTTGGGTAGTCTTGATTATTAAATGCTTCTAGAGCATTTTCTTTAATTTGTAATTCTGTCATGGTCAAAAATTTAAGATTGTCGCTTAGCGAGATTTTTGACTTAGACTCATCAAAATTAAATTATTATTAATTAATATCCAACACATAGGTTAAATCATTTATAATTTAGATGATTAATTAATCTATTGTAGGGATTTCAATTGAATACTTATAAAGTTTACTATACCTCCTATCTTCTTGAACCAGTAAGTTCTCCTTAATTATACTTGAATTTTCAGAATCATTACTTGTATAAATAATCAATGTATCTAATAACAAATTATGGTTTTCAATCTTCAATTCGTTACGGATAGATTTTAGCCTACCATAACCACTTACTTGGGCAGCATCCTTATGAGAAATACTCCCTGCTTCATATCTAGGTTTGTATTTTGCATCAATGACTACTTTGTATTTACCATCTTTAGAATTTAATAAAATATCAGGTTCTAATGAATTGAATTTTTTATGATAGATTATTTCATTTCTTAGTGGAAAAACTTCTTTTAATTTCTTGAATAAATACAATTCAAAAAGTTTAGTCATATCTATCCAGAAAGGAGGTGTTTTATATTTTGTTTCACTTACCTGAGAAATATTATAAGAGAAACGTTTTAATATGATTTTTGAAATTTTAACAGCAGATTTGTACTCTTTAAAAAACGGATTGTGTTTTAAATTAGTAACCTCTTTTAAACTAACATCTGACGATACATTAGAAAACGCAGGACTTATATAGTTAAAAAGTTGTTTTGTACTCGTTGAGGATAACGATTTATGATTAGCTATCACAGCTTTAGCAAACTCTAAAGTTTTTTTTAGCAATCTGTTTTCAATAGAATTATAACCAAATTCCTGATACTTACAGTAATTAAAATGCAATTTACTTTTGGTATGATTCTTTTTTACAGAAGCATTTACTAAAACCTTCCCCTTTACTCTTGTGTTTAAGTTTTGAGTGACATCATAATACGATTTTTTGAGCCCTTTTTTAACAATCTGTTTTAAAATAGTTAGAAATTCTATAATTAACAACGGACTTAAAATGTCTTGCTGTTGCTCTATTTGGATTAAAGGCGCATTAAAATCTATGCTATATAAATTATCTAAATGGTCAATATTTTCCGTTTCTTTTAAAGCCTCAAAAAGCATTGATAAATAATCTACCTCATTAGTATCGTTATTTAATTTTGGCTTGATATAAATAGGTAGTTTTCCTTTTACAACCCAGTTGACACCGACAATATAAGTTGATTCTAATTGATATGTACCCTCATCTTCTTTAAACTGAATTTTAAAACAAAGTTGCTTATTCTTTTTCGAACGTTTAAATTGTTGCTTGAAGTTTTTCTTTTGCAGCAATATTTTTTGCTCTTCACTTAAATCTAGTAAAGCATTTTTATCCTTATATCCATAATGTTCGTTTACAACAATCATTTTATAAGGCTTCAATTTTAGTTAATGCGCTCGATTTCAAAATGCCATCAGTTACATATTCTTTTAAAATTGGTTTTATCTCGTAATCTAAATTGTATTTAAAATTATCTTCAGTATATATAAAATAACTGTGTCCTAATTGCACATCTTTAGCTTCAAATTCTTCTGATAAATGTTCAGAATTTTTATTGTTCTCATCTAAGAATAACTTCTTTACTTTTAAGAAAACATCTTCATTAAAATACAATTGAGGTTCTTTCTCTTTCCTGTCTGCGTTCAAATCGGTATCCGATAAAACTTTTGGTAATACATCAACAAAAGCAAAACGTCTTCTAATAGCATAATCTATTTGTCCAACGCTTCTGTCTGCTGTATTCATTGTACCAATAATAAAGAGATTAGGAGGTAAAGTTATTTCTCTATCACCTTTTATTTCATACATACTTTCTACAGCTTCACCTCTATATTCTAATGCGTAGATTAATTCCCCTAATACGCTAGAAAGGTTTGCTCTATTAATTTCATCTATGATTAAAACGTAATTTTTAAGAGGCTCTTTTTGTATTTCCTTATTACTAAAAGTCAAATTATTGTCTTTTAAAAACTCTTGAAATAAATTCAATACTCTCACATAGTAACTTGCATGTTGTTTTGCTAAACCAGAAATATTTTTATTTTTCTTTAAGTCTTGTCTCTCTGTATTACCATCTAAAAACGCTTGTTTAATATCCTTAAATAGCATTCTATTACCATTTCTTAACCAACCTTCATTTTTTCCTTTATACCTAAAAGCGTCTTCATCATTATTAATTAATCCAACACTATCTGTCAAATTAAGAAAACCTTCATTCTTTTCTATTTTTTCATTTATTTGATCAATAAATTGATTAAAATAATCATCCAATAAAACCTCATTAGAAAATGTCGTTTTATCTTTATAAAAATCATTATAATTCCTTAAAGCTTTGGAAGCATACTCCGCTAAAACTCTATTTTTTGTTTTGTATTCTATTTTCCCTGCTTCGTTATTTTCAACGGTTATTCCTCTCACAAAATCTTCATAAGTATATGAGGGATGAAATTGAATCACTTTGTAATTTTCTTCAATTACAATTTCAGAAGGTTTTATCGTTTCAAATAAGTGATTTGCTACTGCTATGTCGTACGGATCGGTTCCTCCAATATTAGATGGTATAATTCCATTGCTTAAATCATTATATCTTTCAATAATTTTATTAAAACTAGAACGCCAAGGTTTGCTTCGTTCAGATTGAATTTCTACAAAATCAACACCAACTTCTAAAATTGTAAAATAATCTTTTGCTCCACTGGCTTTTGCAATTTTATTTCCTACAATAATCTTATTTTTAATTACTTCAGGCGTAAGTTTAAATTCTGTATCAATGGTTAACTCTTTAGCTATTTGCTTTGCTAATCTAGTCTTACCAGTTCCTGGAGGACCTTGTAAAATAATTTGCTTTTTATGATGAAGTAAATCTATATATTGTTTCATAATATACGATGAGTATTTAATTTGAGAATTCTGGTTTATGCTATTTGGGTTGTTAAAATATTCAAAGGATTGCCATGGATAAGAAATTAAATCCATATAATTTAGAGACGGATTGTGTTCTTTATAAAAAGCATTAATGGCATGACTATCCTTAAACCAATTGTTTTGGTATTCAGGAAGTTCTTCTTCAATGTTTTTATTTATGAATTTAAAAAGTTTTTTTAAACTACTTTCCTTAACAATTGTACACAATAAACTGGGTTGTAAACCTGCTATTAACCTATAAGTCGAAGCTTTTCTATTTTGAGTAGTAAACCTTCTAATGAAATTTTTAATTTGTTGATATGTTTCCCATTGAGGTTCTTCTTGATTATCAGCAATAACCTTTAACAAAGTAGCTAGTTCACTCCAATTATTTTTAATTTTGGATTGTTCGTCTTTTGTAAAATAACCTTGTTGTAAAGATGATACACATTGATTGTTAGATCTCTCAAAATACTCTACAAATACTTCCGAATCCCAATCTTCCCAATTTGTTTTAGTAGAAGCTTCTTCTATAAACTTAGGAACATAATTTTTATAGGAATTCACCCAATTATCCCAAACTTCAATTTTATTTGTTAGTTCTGTTAGTTTCATTTTAAACATAATGTTTTGCTTCAATTTCAGCTCTTGCCATAACCGAATCCCTTAAAAAACCATCAAGAACTGGCCTTCTAATAAAAGAGAGTTGTAATTTCTCATCAATTTCAAGAGCTTTTAAGCATGTTATTTTCCTATCATTCTCTGGTATGTGAGATAAATCATTATCATTCATAAATTCCCAATAAAATCGATACCATTTTTCAACTCTACCTTTTACAAAATCTTTATATCTAATATCAATATCATAAATATTCTTCCAAGAGGTGATTTCGTTATTTTTTAACTCTGGACTGGTGTATTTTATATTCCATATAATATCTTCAGGATTTGAATTGTCAGTTACTATATCAAATGCAACTGTTAGCTGTTGATGGTTAAAATTGAAAGGATAAAATATATAACCTGAAGATACTCCTAATGTATCTTTCTCTCCTTTAGCATCTGGGGAGTTACATTCTTTACAAGACAACACAAGGTTTTCAAAATTGACTGAAGAAAAAGGATATAATGCTTTTGGTAAAAAATGATCATATTGATCTCTAGTCTTTGATTCTGACATCTTCAACTCTCCAATTCCGCAGGTAGGACACAATGTCGTATTTCTGTTTAATCTTCTAAATTCGTTAAAATGCTCTCTTAAATGTGTATTATATTTGTCATTAAAACCATTGCCATCCAAAACTTGATTATATAAATTAATAAAGAAGTCACGTAATATTTTCTTTAATCCTTTAACAGAATTATCTAATTTAATAGGAACAACACTACCTTCACAAATCTCTAGAATCTTATTACTGTCCCTAATTTGTTGAATAATTAAAGAACGAGAAGGTTGATTTAATCTTTTAAGGATATTATAAATATCAATTAGAGGCTTTTTTACTATTGTAGGATGTCTTCTTACTATATCATTAAAATCAGATTCAAAAAAAATATTTTGAAAAGGCCCCGATTCAAACTCAATTCTATCAAAAAACTCCATTACATGTTTATGTAACATGGTATGACAACTGATTAAATATTTATAAGATTTAATCATTCTCCTTAATTATTTTATTTTCTTTTAATATTAACTCTCTAAATAAAAGCACTTTTTCAACTGATTCACCTAATACCCTCGCTTCTTCTTTTGCTTTTTTAATTTCATCAAGGGTAGTTAATGGCATCTTTTTTATTTCTTCTATAACGTCTAATGATAGTTTTGAAATAGACGCTGTTTTACCAAATATTTCCTCAGTTATTATGTTTACGGATGTGCCAAATGTTCTTATTCCCTTTTCTTTTGCTGTTTTGTGTACAACTTTATTTTTTTCTTTATCAAAAACAATAACGTTTTCAGGCTGACAATCTGAAATAATAAAAGGAGAATGTGATGTTATTAATAAGTCTCTTCTATTATCCAAACCTTTAGAATAATCTTGATGTAAACAATCTTTTAGAGTTGAAATAAAATTAGATCTCCAGTCTGGGTTAAAATGTGTTTCTGGTTCATCTAAAAGGAATAAAGAATTAGTATCTCTAAATAACATACACAAGCCTATTGAATGTATAAATTGATATTCGCCATCTGATAATGATTTGGTATAGATAATTTCATCTATATTTTTCATCTTTAATACAACATCTTTAAACCTAAAGATACGTTCTTCATCGTATGGCAAAGGAATTACGTCTTGATTTATATAAATATTCTTAGAATTATAAACTTTCTTCTTAACATTATTTGGTGTCTTATAATTATTTAAATTAAGTAATACTTGAAAGGTTGTGAACAATTCGAAAGCGTCGTTTCTAAAATGATATTTAAATGCTTTTCTACATTCATCATCAACAGAAAAGTCTAAAAACCATTCCTTAGATTCTTCATTAAAATAAGAAGTAGTACTACATGATTTTAACTTTTCTATTGAAGCGTTTATTATTGAAGTTAACTCTCGTTGTGTTTTATGTTTATTATTTTTATCATCTTTGGAAAGAGTTCTTATTACATCATTATGAGCCTTTTCAAATCTATTTTGTTTTATAACTAATCTAAATGATTTAATATCTTCTAAACCTATTTCATCTTTAAATGGCTTTAATGTCTCTTTTTCTCTTAATAAGTATATTGATAATAAAACTGCCTGATTATAATACTCATCTAAATAGAGAAACCTGTTTTCAGGTTTTGAATAATCTAGATCCTTAATTAAGCGATACAAGTATTCATCGTATTGAATAAAACGCATTTTAAAAAAGGGAAGGTTTACAGTCTGATTTTCTCCTGAAGAATAAGCAATTATGAAATCGGGTAAAAAATTTTTGACATCTTTTCTTTCAAGTAGAGTATTTGAATTTCCAACACATTCTTCTCTGTTGAGCCAGTGAACTTCTGGCGATTTATTTTCTTCCTTGATAATTTTTATATGAGCATCGTAACCAATGTTAAAATCAGAACTATAATCTATTCTAGAATAATCTCCTTTTATGTAATAAAAATACTCTAACTCAAACGCCTCAGGATATGATTTTTCTGCAAAAAAACCTTTTGTGTTTTCTTCATTGAATTTTCCTTTTCCTTCAAACCCTTCAGGTTTAAAATCTAAGTATATACATTCTATGTGGTAAAATATTTCTGCTAATACTTCTAAAACATTAGATTTACCAGAACCATTTCTTCCTACAAGGCAATAGGGCATAAAATCCCACAACTTTTCACTGTTTGATGAGTTGATAAAATCAATTTCAAAGCCAGCTTGTAGGCTTCTAAACGAGCTATTTAGTTTAAGCCTTAAAAGCTTCATCTGTTAGTTTTAGTTTTATAGTGTTATCCGTTTCGTCAAAAAAACGTTTAATTAAAGGTGGTTGAGCATCCAGAAACTTGAAAATTATTTTTTTCCAAGCTTCGTTATCAAAATCTATATTTAGAGAACTAATGAAAAAACTCTGAAATTGATTTCGTATATCCTCTAAGGTGAATTTTTTGTCTTTAAATGAATCTTTAAGCAAGAATTGAGCATATATATCCCAATCAGCTATTTCAAATTCAGCATTTTCTCTAGTATTTTGTAAATCTTTAGGCACTCCATAATAATCTAATATCGTCATATTGGTGATATCACGCTTTTTTTAGGATTAGTTATGCTCTGTAGTAGGTCTTTTATTGATACTTTTTTAATTTCTATTTCATCACCTTTTTTTTGGCAAAATCTATAAAGTCATCTTTTGTTTTATCTGAATAAGTAGATAAATATTTGGTTTCTTGTAACAATACCTTACTCAAATCCAACTCACCTTTAAAAGCTTTTTGGCTAATACTACCATATAAGTTTTCTAATTCTTGTAAATGAGTTTGGTAGTTTTGTTTTATGGTTTCTACTTTTTTTGATATCTCCGAAAATTTTAACTGTAAATCAAAATCTGGTTTAGGGAATTTTATTTTTTCAAAATCTGATTTTGAAATCATTTTTTTCATCCCTTTATTAGCTTTTGATTCTAAGTAGTTTTTTGAAATAAAAAACATCCAATAAAGAAATTCGATATCTACATCATTATTTGGTGTAATTGCATTTATTTGTTGATTAAAAGCTACTTCACGATTTGTTATTCCAATGTTTCCAATGGATTTAATACTACCAGCAATACAAGTAACTAATAAACTATTACTTTGAACAATTCTTCCTAATCCTTTTCCTTTCTTTGATAGATATTCACGTGAGGTAGAAATATATTTTTCATTTCTATCAATATTATTTGTCTTTATCCATTCGATAAAATCACCAAAATTATCTTTATCTTTTCTAGGTGGTGTATTTCCTGTAGAAACTTCACCTATATGTTCTTTAATAGTTTTAAAATCCCAACCTTTCTCATTACTTATGGGATCCCCAAACATTTCCAAAAAAGTAGACTTCAACAACTCATCTAATAACGCTATGCTTTCTTTACGTTTTTGTATTAAACTTTCGCAATTAGATAAAACTTGTGCTATGCGTTTTTGGCTGTCAATAGATTCTTCATAAGGTATTTTATGTTTATCAATTTGTTTTTTACTTAACGAAGGATATGCTAAGTCATTTATTAAAATTGAAGCTGGTCTTATGCGCAAAGCATAAACTAAAAAATCTGAGTTAATTAAATCTTTAGGCGCAACTATAGCTAGATGACTTACTATACAACAATCATTTTTTAATTGATAAATTCTATTTTTAGTAGCAGACATACCACTTTTCGCAAATACAATTGTGTTTTTAGGATAAACCTTTAATCTATATTTTTTAATAGTTTCCTCATCAACTAATTCTAACTCATTTTCATTCTTTCCTAATAATAAATTTTCTAAACTTCCAGCTCTAATAAATGGTACTCCTTCTTTTTTAAAATCGGATTTATTTTTCGGAGCACTCTGACCTGCACTTATATCAGCTACTTTATGTAATTCGATAAATTTCATTTAAAACAACTCCTTTAATTCATTTAATCCTTCAGAAATCTCTAATTCTAATCCTTTAATTTTTTTACCATCTTCATCTTTTCCACCTAATAATTTGGCTAAAATAACTTCGGATTTTTCGTATTCAATTTCCTCAAAGACTTCTTCTTTATAACGAGAAAAACTTAAATCGTAACCTTCTGCTTTAATCTCTTTTTTAGGTACAAAAAAGTGTTTCGCTTTACGGTCGTTTTCTTTTTCAGAGTTTCTAGTATTGTAGTTAGTAATTATGTCTTGTAAATCGCCATAATCGTTATTGCCCTCTTTATCTTTTAGTTTAGCACGTTTATCATCTAAGGTATAACCATCACTTTCCATATCGTAAAACCAAACGTTTTCAGTTTCACCTCCTTTGGTAAATATTAAAATAGCCGTACTTACACCTGCATACGGTTTAAACGCACCACTTGGTATGGTCACTACTGCTTTTAACTCAGATTTTTCAATCATTAACTTTCTAGCGTCTACAAAAGCTTTACCAGAACCAAACAAAACACCTTGTGGTATTACAATACCAGCAGTTCCTCCCATTTTTAGCATGTTGTAAATACGCTCTATAAACAATAGTTCTGTTTTGGTAGTTTTAAGACTTAATTCTTCGTGTATATCTCCTTTATCTACACTTCCTGTAAATGGTGGGTTTGCCAATACCACATCGTACTCGCTAGTTTCAAAGTAGCTTTTACTTAAGGTATCTTTATAATCTATTTGTGGGCTTTCTATACCATGCATCATCAGGTTCATTAAACCTAAACGCACCATCGTTTGGTCTATATCATAACCTTGTAAGCTACTGCCTAAAATTTCTTTAACATCTTCAGTTAATAATGCGCTTCGGCTACTGCGTATAAAACCATCTTCATCTGGTTGTTGTTTCTCTTTTTCTTTATCTAATTGTGTTACCATGTATTGGTAAGCACCTAATAAAAAACCACCTGTACCACAAGCAGGATCTGCAATGCGTTGTCCTAGTTTTGGGTTCACCAATTCTGCCAATAACTTTATAATATGTCTTGGCGTTCTAAACTGTCCGTTTTTACCTGCAGAAGCAATTTCGCTTAATAACATTTCGTAAACGTCACCTTGAATGTCTTGAAAATCTTGACCGTTTTGGGTAGCATCTTGCTCCATTAGGTCAAAAATATCATCAATGCTTTTTACAGCTTCTAATAATAACGATGGCTTAGGAATAATAAACACCGCATTTGCCATGTGTTTAACAAATGGTGACTCATCAGTATCTAAAGTTTTAATAAATGGAAACACATAACGTTGCACGTGTTGCAACATGTCGTCTGCAGGTAAACGTTTAAAATTACTCCAACGTAATTCTTGTTTGTCTATTCCGTTTTGATTGTTTTCTTCGTCTTGTTTTGTCGCGAAAAATGTACCATCAAATTTTGAGGTATAAGGATCTCCTGTGAATTCTGCTTTAGATAATTCTTCTAAATCATTTTCATCATACTTTTTCATAAACAGCAAATAGGTGATTTGCTCTATGGCTGTTAGTGGATTTGAAATACCACCAGACCAGAATTTATTCCAAAGGTCATTTATTTTTGATGCAATTTGTGGATTGCTATTAATTAAGCTCATATTAGGCTACAAATTTTTCTGTTAATGTTAGAATGTCTTTTATTTCGTTTGGCGAAAATACGCCACGTATTCCTTTTGCGTGTATAATTGTAAAAGGCGCTTGTATTAAATCGCGTTTTTCAATAGAACCATGTTCTATAATATAATTTTTCAGCAAGTTTAAAAATTCTATTTGTCTTGTGGTTAAATAGGTGTGTTCTGTAATAAATTGCTGTACAGCTTTACTAACCTGATCATCAAACCGTTCTAAAACCTCTATACCTAGAATGTGTTTTATAAACTGAATGAATTTTGCTTTTTGATGATTGTATACTTTGCGTAATAAAGCTTCGGTTATGTGCGGATCTTCGTTGTGTAATTCTTCGGCTAATGCATTGGCTTCCTCTTCTGAAATGGTTTTGCCTTCTTTTAGTTTTTGTAAAATGGTATTACGTTCTGTGAGTTCTTTTACTTTAGCTTCTACCATTTCTCTATATTTAGAGATACTTACCGCTTCGTTCTCTGGACCAAACTCTACAATTTCTTTGGTTTTTAAAACATCTTCTAAATTTAGTCTAGTTGCTCCCAAAGGTAATGTTGTTGGTTCTCTAAAATGAATTAATGGTGCAATAGTTTCAGCCAAAACATCGAAACCAGAATCTCTAACCGTACTCCAAAAATGATTGGTTACGACTTGATTAATATAGGTTTTGTGTTTAGCTACACTATTAATGGTTAAAGGTAGTTCGCCTACAATATTGATGATGTTTTCTTTAAGTGTATCAAACTGATCTGTTTCTTCTGCCAAATGCGCAATTGAAACTTCTAAGACGTCTTTTTCAAAGCGCATGGCTTTAAAGTTGACTTGTGAAACAGTTCTGAATAATGGTTTTATGTTATGTCTTAAAAATTCTATATTTTTTATGTTTAGATTTTGCCAAAATTCTACAGATTCCACTAAGGCAATATCTGACTTAGCATCTTGAATGACCACAGATTTTTTTGGTAATTCTGAAATCTGCTCTCTAAGTTTATTTATTTCTTTTACTGCAATTTCTCTCTCGTCTAGTTCTAAGGCGAGTTCAATTTTATCTAATCGTAATCCAAAGAAACGAACAGGTAATGGTATTTGTGCTTTTAACTCTTTCCCTTTTGGGTTTAATTTGAAATATTCAAAATTATCCCAACTGTCTAATATTAAAAAATTATCTTTTTCTGGACACCAAGGTTTTATTTTGGTTGGTTCTAATAATCTTGTACCACGACCTATCATTTGCCAAAACTTAGTATAAGAATATACAGGTTTTGCGAATACTAAATTGACTAATTCTCTAACATCAATTCCCGTATCTAGCATATCTACACTAATAGCAATTCTAGGCATATTGTTATTCGTAAATTGGTGTAGTAATCCACCTTTACCATAGACTCTAGAATCATCTGACACCATTACTTTAGCTAACTCTCCTGCATATTCAGGATATAGCGCGTCAAATATTTCTTCTATACGTCTTGCATGTGCTTTTGTTGAACAAAAGAAAATAGTTTTGCCAGGAAGTACACCATCTGGATCTTTTATAGATTCCTCCATAAACTCCTTAACAATTGTAACGTTTGTACCCTTATTTATAACTGCTTTTTCAAGTTCTGTACCTTCAAAATTGATTTCAGCAACTTCTTTACCTTGTAGAATCAATCGTTTTTGGTCTTCTAAACTAATTGTTCTTTTACTAATACCTTCCTCTTGAAACTTCGTTTGAATTTTCATGACCTGAAAATTGCTCAAATAAGGTGGAATATTATTTACGGCTTCTTCATAAGAATAAGCAAACGTTGGTAAGCCATCTTCACACTCAAATAACTTGAAGGTATTATGGTCTATTACATCTGTTGGTGTTGCTGTTAATCCTAATGTTATTGTATTGAAGTAATCTAGAACTTCACCATAAGTGTTGTAAATCGAACGATGACTTTCATCCACCACTATTAAATCAAAAAAATGAGGCGATAATGTGTTTAATTCATCTCTAACAATGTTTAACATCGTTGGATATGTTGAAACGTAAATACGCCTATCTGTTGCTATGTTCTTTTCTCCAACCTTTGGCCAAGTGGGTTCATTAGGTAAATGTTCTTTAAATGCTTCTAATGCTTGATTACGAAGTGCGATTCTATCTACTAAAAACAATACTCGTTCTGCCCAATGCGATCGCATTAAAGCATCAACTAAGGCTATACAAGTTCTTGTTTTACCAGTTCCTGTTGCCATTACTAATAAAAACATTTTGCGTTTTCTTTCAATGCCTTCCATTACAGAACGAATTGCTTGAATTTGATAATCACGACCTGCAATGTCTGTATTGATTAATTCTGTTGCTAATGGGTTTCTGTTTTTTCGAATGTATAAATAGCGATCTAAATCGTCTCGTTTAGGGAAGCCAATTACTTTTCTTGGCGGATAATTACCTAAATCCCAAAAGAATATATCATGACCATTCGTATAAAAACAAAATGGTAACTCTCCTCCTGATTCCTTTTGAATATTTAAGCAGTATTGTTTTGCTTGCTCTCTCCCAATTTCAGCATCTATTGAAGATTTTTTTGCTTCTACAACAGCTAAAGCTTTTCCGTTTTTACCTAAAAGAACGTAATCGCTAAATTGACTCGTATCGTATTTAGAATTTGGTTCTTTAACAGATTGATCTTTACTTATATTATATTCAATAACTACTTGAGACTGGTCATTAATATTCCAGCCAGCTTCGAGAAGTTGGTTGTCTATTAAATCTTTTCTTGTTTGTTTTTCGTTCAAAACGTTAGAATATAATACTATTTGAATGAGCCGTAAATGAATGTTAAATATAGAACCTTTTTTGAAAACACAGAATGTAAATTATCGTAAAAACTAAGTCACAAAAATTCTAATATATTAATCTAATGAAACACTTGTACTTAAAAGCAAAACAAAAGGTAATCTCACTTTATAATACTAATTAGGAGCACAGTCTAAATACTTATTATACGGTTTAATGTAATCCCAAAAAGCACTACCTGCACTTTCTAAATAATGCATTGAATAATTGAATTGCGTATTTGAAGCTACTTGATATATATACTCTGAACAGCTGTAAGAATACTTCTTTTTAAAGCACACTATAGCAAAATAGTACGTTTGATATTTAATTTGTTTGGTGTAAAATGTAACCTTTGAGATTGCTTCACTTGTAGGACTGTTATAGGTAGTTCCGTAATTGTCTTTTTTAACCGAATCTATCATGTCTTGGCATGATTGTGCATTAGTATAAAAAAAGCTTAACATTAGTAAAGTTGCGAATAATAGTTTTTTCATGGTTGATATATGTTTGGGATTAATAGTGAGTGTAAACATAAATGGTTAAAATGAAAAAACCTTACGGTTTTCCGTAAGGCTTTTAAACAGTGTTATTAAGATATCTTACTCTTCATCAAAAAAGAAATCGTGAATTTTAATAATATCTCCTCTTCCAATCTGAACAAGATCACTAGTTTCTTTCAAAAATATACCTAAAGAACGTTCGTTATATAGTAGTTTCATTTTTGAAGAATAGTCTGTAACAACATACATATCACCTGTTAATTTGAAAAAAGGAATAACCAACTTACTTTTAACTTTTACTCCTTTGTTAACTACTTTTCCTTCTTTTAAAGTAGCCCCTAAATTAACCTCGTCACTTTCTCCTGAAGACACTTTAACGTAAGCTACCATCATATTAAGCCACTCTGAGTCATCAATTAAATACCAACTTACTTTTTCAAAATCAATACCATATTCACTTATCCAACCACTACTAGTAAAACCAAAAAGCACTTGTTTTTTTCCATTTAATTCTGGCTTATCTTCTGGCGTAAACTCTTGTATTTTAAATGTTATTACAGATACTGCTGACATATCTTTTAGTTTTTTACCATTAAAATCTAATGTTTTTAATGAAAAACTAGTTAATTCAGGTCTGTTTGTTAATATCCATTGTGTAGCTGTTAACTCAGCTTTTTCCTTCATTTGTTCTACTGCTGCTACTCCTGCTCCGATAGCTAAAAGTCCACCTGCAATACCTGCAATTGCTTCTCCTTTATTTTGCGCATAAGATTGCTTTGGTATTATTGTGATAATAAGAATTAAAATTAAAAGCGATTTTTTCATTTAATAAAAAGTTTAATTAGGTTTTACCTACTTCGGTTTATAGTCTTTTTTCGGTATAATTCCGACTTGAAGACACAAACTTAAATGATTGGAATTTTTATGTTTTACGGGAATCCTCAATTGGATAAAAAATATAAGCATGAAAAAAATTACGCAGTTTTTTCTTGCCTATTGCGCAAAAATTGCGCAAATTCGTATTAAATAATTTTATTAATCACAAGATTAAACTGCATACGATTTTAACAATTGCAGCTTGAAAAGCCTATTAAACTGGTATTTATGTGTTTTTTTTCGAAATTCATAACCCAGAGGTTGCAAGTTCAAATCTCGTTCTCTCTACAAAACTTACACATTAAAAATCAACGATTTAGTCTTCTAATCCGTTTTTTTTATGCTTAATTTTAAACAGATTATTACATTTGTGTACGAAAGTGAATACGATTTGAGTACTAAAAATTAAACATCTAAAATTTACGACGCTAACTATACGCTTCTAGGATCTTTAAGTATTGCTAGCTTTTTACTCCAAACCACACTCATACTGTAAAAACCAAATCTATCTGTTATTTTTCCATAACATCTATAAACACCTAGACCGTTAACAGGAAACTGATTAACAACATCTGTAAAATGTACTGCATCAAAATAGGCTCCTTTTTGGTCTACAAATGTGCTAAGTCGCATTAGTTTGCCTTGTGACGTTTTGTTAAAACGTGTGGTCACTAAATTTCCGTAAATAAGCATGTTTTTGCCAATAAATTGATTCATTTGATCTGCAAAAAATCCATCAGCCATAGTTTCACTTATTAAATCAAAATAATTACATAACGGAAATCCAAGTAACTCCATTTGGTCATAAGCATTTTCAATCCAATTATTATCTAATTTGGGCAATGTAAATTGCTTATGATCTGTTTTAAATAATTTGGATTGTATGGTCTCTTTTTCTTTAGCGTTCAATTTAAAAATAGCTTCCCACAGTAATTTTACTTTAGATTTATTAGTAAACCTAAATGCATCAATTCTTATTAGAATGGTTAATTGTTCGATAGTGATCAAAATCCTATCGATAAAATCATCTAAAGATTTAAATGGACCATGTAATTGTCTTTCAGTTAAAATCCTATTAACAGTATAATCTTCTAAGTTTTTTAAATATCCAAATCCTAAATAAATAGATGTATTAATTAACCTGTTAGGATGATCACTTTTATTAATACAAGGCAAACAAATAGTTGCGCCTTGTTGCTTTGCTTCATGAAAATAATGTTCTGCGCTATAAAAACCTCCACCGTTATTAAGTACAGCAGTCATAAACTCCAACGGGAAATAGCATTTTAAATACAAACTTTGATAACTTTCTACTGCGTAAGATGCTGAGTGTCCTTTCGCGAAAGCGTAACCAGCAAAACTTTTAATTTGATTCCAAACTTCAAAAATTAAGTTGTCAGCATACCCTTTGTTTCTGCAATTAGCAATAAACTTTTCCTCGACTGCTTCAAATTCTTTTCTTGACCTAAACTTACCACTCATCCCTCGCCTAAGCACATCTGCTTCGCCTAAAGTTAAATCTGCAAACTGATTTGCCACTTTTAATACATCCTCTTGATATACCATTACACCATAGGTTTCTGGCATAATGCTATATAATATTGGATGTGCCTCTTTGCGTCTTTCTGGATGACGGTGTCTTTTAATAAACTCTTCTTTCATACCAGAACCCGATACACCTGGTCTAATAATCGAGCTAGCTGCGACTAAACCTAAATAATCTTGAGTTTGTAATTGTTGCATCAAGCCACGCATGGCAGGTGACTCCACATAATAAGCACCAATTGCACCACCAGATTTTAATAAATTATTAATTTTGGGATCTTTTTTAAAAGCCTCCACATTTGTAATATCTATTGGTGGTAATTCTGGTCTATTTTCTGCAATAATTTCTAGTGCTTCTTTAATTTTTGCTAATCCACGTTGTCCTAAAATATCAAATTTAAACACGCCAACATCTTCTGCAATAATCATATCAAATTGTACCGTAGAAAACCCTTTTGGAGGTAAATCTGTCGCAGAATAATAATGCACAGGCTTATCTAATATTAATATTCCTGCGGAATGCACGCTTAAATGATTTGGAAAACCTTCAATTAATTTACCATATTTTAAAACCAATTTTGAAATATCATCCAAATCAGAGACATCATAATTATTCTTGCTAAGCTTATCTATTTCTTCTTTTGGCAAACCAAAAACCTTACCTAACTCTCTAACAACTGCTTTATATTTAAACGTATTGTAGGTTGCTAATAATGCTGTGTGCTTAAATCTTCTAAAAATATAATCTGTCACATCCTCACGATCCTTCCAAGAAAAATCAATATCAAAATCTGGTGGAGATGCCCTGTATGGGTTTATAAAACGTTCAAAATACAAATCTAACTCGATTGGATCTACGTCTGTAATCCCAATAATATAAGCCACTATACTATTGGCACCACTACCACGTCCAACATGAAAATAACCTTTACTTTTAGCATAAGACACGATATCGTGATTGATAAGAAAAAGGACACAAAATGCATGGATTTTATAGTCTCCAATTCGGTTTTTAAACGCGTAAACACTTTTGATGTTGGATTAGTATAGCGTTTTGGCAAACCTTTATCACATAATTTTTCTAGTAGTAAACAATCATTTTCAAACGAGTCTGTGTATAGTTTTTGATTTTGAGATTCTCTCTCATCACCAAAGCCAAAATTGATATCGCATTGCTTAATTAGTTTTTTTGTGTTTTCTATTATAAAAGGAAATTCAGCTAAAGCTGTATTTAATTCGTCCAAAGACAACATTTTATCCAATGGGTTACACTCTTCCGTTTTTTCAAGTTTACTTAATAATGTATTATTATCTATGGCTCTTAATAATCTGTGTGCATTAAAATCTTTTTTATCTCTAACGGTTACTGGTTGTAATAAAACAATTTTACTTTGTTGTTGTTTTATTTTTGAAAACCTAAGCTTACGCACATCATTAATTGACACGCCTACAAACTCGTTTTTAGCAAAAGTATTTTTATTTTGCTGCAATACTTTTTCAAAAGGGTAGATTATAAAAGCATTATCAAATGTTGGTGCAATATCAGGTAGTTTTATTTTTTGCTCGGAATGCTTAGACAAAAATTGGTTTAAGGCTTTAAAACCTTCATTATTTTTTGCTAAGCCTACATAATTTTGCTGTGCTCCAACCCTAAAATCGATACCTATTATTGCTTTAATTTTGCGTTTTTTTGCGTGTCGTACAAAATTTAAACAAGCAGATGTATTATTAATATCTGTCAACGCTACAGCATCAAAAGCATTAGCTTGTACTAAATCTAAAAGGTCGGTTTCAGAAAAAGTTCCAAAACGCAAGGAGTAATATGTGTGACAGTTTAAATACATTATTGGTTACGATGCGCTAATAAAATTGGTGGTTCGCCATTAAAAGGGTTATCAAATCTACCAATGGTTTTTGCTCCCATTGCAGACGCTCTCATGATGCTTAAGTCACCATATCTGTTTCTTATGGTATCCATAGCATTGTAAAGACTTAACATTTCTTCGGTATCATCAAAAAGGTCTATTTGATAACTTCCTGTTACTATATCACTAATTTTTACACCAACTAATCGGATTAATAATCTACGTTGGTATAGTTTTTCAAACAGCTCTAAAACCTTAGGAATTATAACATGATCTGCACTAGAATATGATATTTTAATTTGTTTAGAATAGGTATTAAAATCTGAATATCTAATTTTTACACTTAGTGTTCCTGCTAGTTTATTACCCTTTCTTAATTGAAATGCTAAATTTTCTGCCATAGCAAAAATGGTGGTTCTAAGCTTGACCATGTCAATGGTATCTTTTCCAAAAGTACGCTCTGTAGACAGTGATTTACGCTCATAAAAAGGGACTAAAGGCGGATTATCAATACCATGTGCACGCTTCCAAATAGTACGTCCATTTTTGCCCAATGCGCTAATCATCATCTCTAGTGGCATTTGTTGGATGACGCTAATTTTATCCACTCCTAAACCTCTTAACACCTGATAGGTTTTTTCTCCTACAGATGGTATTTTACGAATGGATAATGGTGCCAAAAAATCTTTTTCAAAACCAGAATCTATCTGTAATTGGTTATTTGGTTTGGCTTCACCAGTTGCTACTTTAGATACAATTTTATTGGCAGACAATCCAAACGAAATGGGTAATCCAGAGTCTTTAATTATTTTTTGTCTAAGCTCTGACGCGTATTTATAACAGCCATAAAACTTATCCATTCCTGATAAATCTGCGTAAAACTCGTCCACACTTGCTTTTTCAAATACAGGTACTTTCTCTTTTATAATCTCTGTAACTTGATGCGAAAATTTTGTGTAAATCGAAGCATTTCCTCTAATTACTGTAGCTTCTGGACATAAGCGTCTAGCAACTTTCATGGACATACCAGAATGTATACCAAACACTCTAGTCTCATAACTACAAGCTGCTACGACACCTCTATCTCCTGTACCTCCTACTAGTAAAGGTTTTTTTTGTAAACGACTATCTATTAGTCGCTCGCATGAGACAAAAAAGGTGTCTAAATCTAGATGTAAAATATTATTTTGCATGCTACAAAATTAGCTACATATTTAAGTAATTATTGCTTACATTTGTAGTATTATGAATTATATATCTAAAAACATAAAACATTTAAGAAATCTCAAAAAGCTATCTCAAGAGGGAATTGCCGAAGAGTTAAATGTTACTAGATCGCGAATTGGCTCTTACGAAGAGAACCGATCTGCACCTACATTAGAGTTTTTAATTGCGTTTTCAGATTACTTTAAAATACCTATAGATATTTTACTGCGCAACGACTTAACTAAAGCTAAAGATTTCTCTTTTATAGAGTTAAATAATCAACGTGTCCTATTTCCAATTACTGTTGATGATGATAATGAAAATTTAATTGAAGTCGTGCCTGTTAAAGCTTCGGCTGGATATTTAGCAGGTTATGACGATCCTGAATATATTGAGCAACTTCAAAAAATAAAACTACCTTTTCTTCCTACAGGAAAACATCGTGCATTTCCTATAAAAGGAGACTCGATGTTACCAATGAAGGATGGCTCGTTTGTTATTGGTCGTTTTGTAGAAGATAGAAGCGAAATTAAAAGTGGCAGAACCTATGTTTTAGTTACTTTAAATGACGGTATGGTTTATAAACGTGTGTATAATAATATTGATTTAAACAACTCATTATTACTAATATCAGACAATAAAACCTATAATGACTATAGTGTACCAATTAATGAAGTATTAGAAATTTGGGAATTTACATGCAGTATTAATACACAAGAATACACACAAGAAGAATTAAAAATTAGTAGTATTCTAGGTATGTTTAACGAGTTAGGTGTCGAATTAAAAGCTTTAGAGAAGTCTATAAAATGATATATACAATTATTGATGTTGAAACCAGTGGGTCTAAAAATAAAATTACTGAAATTTCAATTTTTAAATATGATGGCACACAGGTTATTGACGAGTTTACCTCTTTAGTTAATCCAGAGGTTTACATCCCAGATTTTATTACATCTTTAACAGGTATTGACAATGCTACTGTTGCAGATGCACCTACGTTTGCAGAAGTAGCAAATGCTATTTTAGCAATAACTGAAGGCACTACTTTTGTTGCACATAATGTTAACTTTGACTATAATGTTATTAGAAATGAATTTAAAGCTTTAGGTATTGAATTTAACAGAAAAAAACTATGCACAGTCCGCTTATCACGAAAGCTATTACCAGGTCATAAATCGTATAGCCTAGGAAAATTATGCAAGTCACTAAATATTAATATTGTAGACAGACACAGAGCAAGAGGTGACGCAGAGGCAACCGTTGTTTTATTTGAAATGCTACTTAATCAAGAAGAAACCGAAAAGGTCTTTGCTGAATTTTTTAAAAAATCGTCTAAAGAAGCCACATTACCTTCTCACTTACCGACCACAGTTTTTAATAATTTACCAAATTCAGCAGGTATTTACTATTTTAAAAATAAAAAAGGACAGATTATATATATTGGTAAAGCAAAAGACATTAAAAAACGTGTTTTAAGTCACTTTTACAGTAAAGCACAAAAGTCCTTAGACTTATGTCGCAACACTGCTGATATAGACTTTGAGTTATCAGGAAGCGAGATTATTGCTTTACTAATGGAAGACGCAGCAATCAAGCAGCACTACCCAGAATACAACGTCGTATCCAAACGCACTCCAAAAGCGTATGCTATTTTTAGTTATGAAGACAGACAAGGCATCACGCATTTAGCATTTAACACACTAAAAGCTACACCAAATCCAATTGAAATGTTTTCTAATATTACAGACTGTAGACAATATTTAGAGCTACTCTGTACTAAGTTTTCGTTATGCCCTAAATTTTGTCATTTACAAGATGGTGTTGCACAATGTTCGCATTACAAAATAACAACCTGTAAAGGTGTTTGCGCAAACGAAGAAAGTGTAACAAATTACAATTTACGTGTAACCTCAGCAATTGATTACATTAATAACAATAAAGAAAACGTAGTATTAAAACAACAAGGAAGACATAGTCAAGAGGAAGCTTTTGTGCTAATTAAAAATAGTATATACTTGGGTTATGGCTTTATAGACAAGTCTGAACAAGTCAATAATCCAGAAGATCTAGAAACCTTTTTGATACCTCAAAAAGATAATCTAGATGTTTGGAAAATATTGCGTACGGTTTTGAAGTAATAATAATTGAAACAAAAAATATCACCAAATACAGTGATTAAAAAAAGTTGAATTCCATTTATATTGCAGTCAATAATTAAGCTTTTATTTAATACAAGCAAATAGTGTTTAGATAAACTATCGCTTCAAGAACATTTTCAAAATAGTGTCTATTATCCTAATGCCAACAGTATTTTTTAGCTACTATTTTGTGTAATGCAGAAACCATGTTTGATGCACTTAATGGTCTTTCAGTAAAAAAGGACAATAGTCTCTATTAAAAATACAAATCTAGTAAAGACAGCTTTCAATTAATTTATATTAAAATAATTTACCTTAATACATTAATTCTAAATTAATATTTTAACGTACATAATACATAAACACCTAATTTTACAAAAAAAATAATACACACTTCCGCTTAGTAATTTAAGAGCAATGATTAAAATTATAAAGGCAACTTCTGAAGATTCAGATACAATTGCAAAATTAGGACAACAAACCTTTAGAGAGTCTCATGGTAATAGTGCGCCAAAAGAAGATATTGATCGTTTTATTTTAAACACCTACAATACAGACACTATTTTTAAAGAGTTTGAAAACAAAAAGGCGTTATACCATCTACTGTACTACGATAACCAATTGGCTGGATTTTCTAAAATCCAACTAGAAACGCCTAACACCAATATTATCAACCAAAACATCTCCAAATTAGACAGAATTTACCTCCTAGAGGCGTTTCAAGGTAAACAATTAGGCGTTAAATTGTTGGATTTTAATATTGCACTATCTAAACAACATAATCAAAATGGTTTGTGGCTAGTCGTATGGGTAGAAAACAAAAAAGCCATTCAGTTTTATAATAAAATGGGCTTTAAAATTGCTGGTGCTTTTGATTTTAATATTTCAAAAACACATAGTAATCCTAATCACGTTATGTTGTTAGAGTATTAATTATATTTTTTAAACTATATCCATAGAGTGTTTACAATCGTAAAACACATTTTTTAAGCTAAAAACGCAAACCACTAACAATAAAGGACTAATAGTCTATACGTATTTACATGATAGTTATTCTTAGAGCTGTAGATTAAGACTCATTAATTAAGTGTGCTCACCTACTTAAATACACTTAAAATGAAGACACTACTAAAAATACTGAGATTTCAAACATTTAATTTATTGTAATAGAAGAACAAATTATAGATCATAAGGCAAATGTGTCTTATATAATATGTTAACCTAAAAGATCACGACTTAAATAAAGGAACATAATTCTCTTTGATTTGGTGTTTGAAATAGTGAAGACAACAGGGATTTATAATTATTAATTCTATTTTAATATTAATACCGTTTTCCATAGTTAATGCATCTTATTAAATTATTGTTATACACTTACGCTACAAAAATTGAGGTATTTAGCAACAAATAAACTAACGGTATTCCGTGAAATTATAAATTAATCATGCTAAAACTTGTTAATTAAACAAAAAAACAAGGTAATTGGACGACTAATTTTAGCATTAAATTCAATTGAAAAAAAGACAATAAAAAGTAAAGAAACCTCTTACTTTTTACCTAAAAATTAGAATAATTTTATGATTTCAGAGCAGCTAATTATAATATTTAGTTAATAAAAAGTGTATTTTATCGAAGATTTTTACAAAAAATTACACTTTATCGATAAAAAAAGCATTTTGTAAATTACACATTTTCAACTAATTAGACTAAAAAGATGCATTTTGTCGTGTTTTTATGCATTTAAAAGAAGATTTTCGTAATATTTTTCCTAGTTTAGCGGTCTAATTATAAAATCCTTTATACCTCAAACCAACAACAATGAATAAAATTACATTACTTATTCTTATTACACTTACTTGTACGTTTTCTTTTTCACAAGAAAAACATTCTAGAATTAAAATCACAAATCCAGACGCTGCTACAAAACGTATTATTGCAACTGGAGGTATTGATTTAAATTGTGGAGCATCTCATGATCATGATAATTTAACTTTAGAGTTAGCAGATACTGAACTTGAAATATTATCTGAAAACAATATACAGTTTGAAGTCGTGATAGATGACTTAACAAAATTTTATGCGGATAGAATTAAAAATGACATTAATACTACAACCAGTAAACAAACTTATAACAGTAATGCATCACAAGGTCAATTAAGAGCTTCTGTATCTAATATTATTAAAGACAATATTATACAATATACAGGGTGTGACGAATTTAATTGGGTAGAACCAACTAATTTTCATTTTGGATCAATGGGAAATTGCTTAACAATAAGCGAAGTCTTAACCGAACTGGATAATATGAATTCCTATGATGCTACAAATAACTTAAATATAGTATCTGCTAGACAAGATGCGTCATCTAATAATAAAAAAACTTGGGGTAATCCACAAAATACAATTACCAACAACGGATTAACGTATTCTGGTCAAGGTACATCTAGATGGAACCCACAAACCATTAACTATATACGTATTACAGGTAACGAAAGCGCTACTGCTGAAGGTACAAAACCACAAATATTATTTACTTCTATGATACACTCTAGAGAGGTAAGTGCTTTAATGAATAACATATATTTTATGTGGTATTTGATTGAAAACTATAATACAAACGACGCGATTAAAGAGTTAGTTGATAATAACGAGTTATATTTTGTACCAGTAGTTAATCCTGACGGTTTACGTTGGAATCAACATTTAAGTCCAGGAGGAGGTGGAATGCAGCGTAAAAACTTAAGACCAAATACTGGAAGCACATCTAATTCGACTGCATTAAGAGGTGTAGATTTAAACCGAAACTTTGACTACTATTGGGATTACAACGATGTTGGATCTTCTGGATCTCCTACAAGTAATTTATATAGAGGTCCATCTGCTGCTTCTGAACCAGAGACACAAATTATGGTAGATTTTATTACTAACCGTAATTTTAAAACAGGTGTTTGGAATCACTCTTATGCTAATTCTGTTCCGCATCCATATGGTGGTGTACCAACTTTAAGTTCTGGTAGAGAAAATGAATTTTATAAATGGCATGAAGAAATGACTAGGTATAATAGATACCTTTATGGAGCAACTATTTTTTATGAATCTAATGGTTTACCAGATGATTGGATGATGGGTGGAGCTAACGATAATAATGGAAAAAATGGTTCTGGTCAAGCTATTTTAGCAACAACGCCTGAACATGGTGCAAACAGTTCTGGATTTTGGCCTAATAATGCAAACGTAAGATTAAATGCTGTAAACTCCATGCGTATTTCCTTAGCGACTGCGTATTATGGAGGTAAATATGCTAAGCTACACGATTTAACACAAAGTACAATTAACAATGCTATTGGTGATGATATTGTATTAGGTATTGAACGTATTGGACAAACAGCAAGTGATTTTACTGTAACTGTAACACCAATATCTTCTAACATTTCAAGTATAGCTTCTCCAGTAACAGAAGTAGGCATATCTGTACTAGAACAAAGAAATGTTAGTTTTTCTTTAAATTTAAATACTGGAATTTCTCCAAACGAAAAAATTGTCTACAACGTCGCGTTATCAAACGATAATGGAGTTATCTATGAAGCTGAATACACAAAATACTATCAACCTACGATATTGTTTCAAAACAGTCCTGATACAGACGGATTAAATGGTTGGACACAATCTGGAAGTTGGTCTATTACATCAAACTCTTATGATGGTAGTAGTGCAATAAGCACAGGGTCTTATCAGGCAAATGCTTCAAAATCTTTGACAACAACTAATAGCTTTGATTTTACAAATTCTAATGAAGTAATAATTCAGTTTTATTCAAAATGGGATATTGAAAGAAATTATGACTTTGCAGAAGTTTTAGCTTCACCAGATGGTGGATCAAATTGGATTTCGCTTTGCGGAAATTACACAAAACCCAACGCAACTAGTAACACAACTAGTCATGACAATAAAAGTAGTACTTATGCTAATTATCAAGCTAATAGTTCTGGACAGATATATGATGGTGACCGAATGGATAATTGGGTTATGGAAGAGTTTTCTATTGACAGTGATTATGCTTCAATTTTAAATTCTGACAATGTAAAAATCAGATTTAACTTCAGGACTGACGCATTAAATGTTAATGAAAACTACTCTACAACTAATGATGGTTTTTTTATTGATGACTTTAAAATTATAGGCATCACTTATGCATGTGAACCTAATGTACCTAACAACGTAACTGTAACAAATATTACAACAGCTACTGCAGAAGTAAATTGGGATGAAGGCGTGTTAGCAACTTACGATTTACGTTACAGAGAAACAGGTTCTGGATCTGCTGGATGGACAACCATTACAGATATTGCTACAAATACGTATACTATTTATGGCTTAGATGAGGCTACAGATTATGATGTTAGAGTAAGAACAAAGTGTACTTCTAGTAATTCTAGTTACAGTGCAATAACTAATTTTACAACAACTACATCAGCGCCTTGTACAGGAACAGCAATTGCGACCTTCCCCTATTTTGAAAGTTTTGAGAATACATTAGGTGCTTGGACAGATCAAACCTCACCTACTGACGATTTTAATTGGACAATTAAACAACAAGAAGCAGATGGTAATTCTACACCATCAACAGGCACAGGACCTTCTGTAGCATCAGATGGTACTTACTTTATTTATATTGAAGCATCAGACCCTAACTTTCCTAGCAAAACAGCTAGTTTATTAAGTCCATGTATTGATTTTTCTGATAGAGAAAATGCATCTTTCAATTTTGATTACCACATGTTTGGAGACTTTATTGGCGTATTAACAGTAGATGTAAGTACAGATAATGGTGCAAACTATGTTACTTTAAGTGATTATACACTTTCTGGAAGTCAACAAGCTAGCCATACAGAGGCTTGGAAAACTCAAACTGTTGATTTATCATCTTTTGATGGTCAAGTTATTAAGTTAAGATTAAGTGCTACAACTAGCTCTAACGCAGTTGATGGATGGTCTGGAGACATTGCAATTGATAAATTAGGTATTACCTCTGATATAGCGACTTCTGCTCCACCTGTGGCTAATTGTCAAAATATAAATGTGCAATTGGACGCTACCGGAAACGCATCAATAACAACATCTCAAATAGATAATGGATCAACAGACGATGTTGCCATTACAAACTATAGTATTGATATAGATACGTTTGATTGTTCTAATGTTGGTACGCCTATTACAGTAACATTAACTGTGGAAGATGCAGATGGTCAAACTGATACTTGTACAGCGACTATAACTGTATTAGATCAAATTAAGCCTGTATTTGCCAGTGTACCAGAAAATATTGCATTGACTTGTGGTGCTAATAATCCAACTTGGACAGATCCAACAGTTACGGATAATTGTGATAATTCATTAACAGCTAATAGAACAGATACTACTGGATTAAATAGTGGAGATACTTTTCCTAACGGAATAACAACAATTAGTTACAACGTGACTGATAGTTCTGGTAATACAGAAACAGCTTCTTTTACTGTAAATATTGTTGAAGATTTAACTAATCCTGTTGCCATAACACAAAATATAAATGTGCAATTAGATCAAGACGGAAATGCAACCATTACTCCTGCTGATGTTAATAATGGATCAACAGATAATTGTGCAATTGCATCTTACAGTCTATCACAAACCAGTTTTGATTGCTCTAATATTGGGGAAAACACAGTCACACTTACCGTTACAGACACAAATGCTAATATAGATACAGCAACTGCAACCGTTACTATATTACAACAAGATGCTCCAACAACTGCTTGTTATGAAACAGCAACTTACAACTCTAGTACTTGTACTTGGGTTGTAACAGGAACACCTCCAGAACCTGTAATTACCAATGTTGCTATTTGCTCAAACGAAACCTACACATGGTCAGTAAACAGTGTAACATATAATGGTGCAGATGGAGATACATCTGTTACAGTAACTGGTTCTGGATGTGATGCAGATCAAACTTTAAACATCACTGTAACAACTGCTACTAACACATACTATGCAGATAATGATGCAGATGGTTTTGGAGACGCTAGTAATTCAATATTAACATGTACGCAGCCTATTGGTTATGTAACGGATAGCACAGATTGTGATGATACTAATGACACTGTATATCCTGGAGCAACCGAAATCCCACAAAACGGAATTGATGAGGACTGCAATGGATCTGACGAAACCGAGACTTTAGGAGTTACTGAATTTGAAAATGAGAACATTGTTATTAGTCCAAACCCTTTTAATGCTTTTATAGACATTAAACTACCAATACGCTTAAATAACGACACCATATCTGTTTCAATATTTGATTTAAATGGTAGAGTGATATACAATAAAGTAACGCAACCTATTAATGGAAAGATTAGACTAAATCAGTTAGAAAGCTTAGAACAAGCACCTTACTTTTTACGTATTTCAGATTCTAAAAACACATTTGTTCAAACTCAAAAACTAATTAAATTTTAACCAACAACAACCTACAAGCAAGCAATAAATAGCCTGAAAACGGTCTAAAGCAAGAAACTATCCATTTGTCGACAGTTAATTGCATTCAAACTAAAGTCAACCTATTTAGTGCTTGCTTAAATTTAATTTTACATCATATTAACAAAAAAAGATTCCCCTCAAATCGACCTTTTAAACTATGAAAAACATTACCCTCAACAAAACCCTACTAATTCTTTTAGCATTATTAAGTATTGCTAATAACTATTCTGCAATTGGTCAAACCGAAACGACTTTAGGATTTTATGATTTTGAATCTGGAACTCAAGGTTGGACACAGTCCTCCCAAGCCTACAGAGCAACAAATACCTTTTATGCTTACGAAGGAAATACCAGTTTTTGGTTAAGAGATAATTTAGGTGACAACTCCTCAATGACTTCTCCATATTTTTATGTTGGAGCTTACGACAAAATTGACTTTAAATTTTTCTTTACTACCTATAGTATGGAAAATGGCGAAGACTTTTTTATAGAATACAGCTCAGGAGGTTTCTTTGGAGGTGGTAGTTGGCAAACCGTTGCACGATTTGTTAGTGGTAGTGTTGCTAATAAAAATGGTGACTTTCAATCAGGTAACTCGACTATTTTTTATAGTAAAACAGCAACCTTAATGGCTACTGATTTTAACTTTCCTTTATTAGGAACAGGTAGATTTAGAATAAGATGTGATGCAAGTGACACTAATGATTATTTAATGATAGATAACATTACAATTACTGGTACAACATTTAATACACCAACTACTGGACCTGGAGGTGTTGTAAGTAATTTAGACTTATGGCTAAAAGCAGATCAGTTAGATGGTTCTAATTATGGTTTAGATGGTGCTAACGTTAGTAAATGGGTAGATAACGGAAAAGGGAACAATGCAGAAGTTGTAGTTGCAGGACAAGAACCAGTGTACAGAGACAATAGCTCTAAAAATTTAAATTTTAACCCTGTTATCGAGTTTGAAAATAACAATAATTCGTCTCAATCTGATATGACCTATATAAATAATAGAGACGAATTAAAAGGAACTGGAGGTTTTAGTACTAATGATGTTTTTGTAGTCTTAATACCAGATCCAGAAATTACAACTTCAATGATACCTTTGGATACTTTTACTGGATCGGATCCATTAACAGATAGTTTTACTGAGGATGTTACAGGTTTTGGATATGGATCTTATACAGCAAGGGTTGTTAATGAGCGTCTTTCATATTGTATTGGTACGACTAGTGAAACGCCATCAAACCCAACCGAAAATGGTTACGGAATAGCTGATACAAATTCAGGGACAGATTACAATCAAATTCAAATAGTTAACGTTAGACAGAATGCAGCTAATAGTAACATGGAATTATATTTTAATGCCAAACAAGTTGGTAATCAAACTAATGACATATCTAGATATGCAACAATTAATAATGGTAGATATTGGTTAGGAAGAAGTCAATATTGGAACGGAAGTTTTGATGGTAGAATTGCTGAGGTTATTACTTACAATTCAAGAAAATCTGATAACAACCTTACACAAGAACGTAATAGAATACAGTCCTATTTAGGTATAAAATATGGAATCACATTAGGTGTTAACGGAATCTCTCAGGATTATGTGGATAGCCAAGGAAATGTAATTTGGGATCAATCTGCAAATAATGGATACAACTATGATATTGCTGGTATTGGACGTGATGATAGTGCTGAGTTAGACCAGAGACAATCAAAAAGTGTAAACTCGGAATTAGATGCTACAGGAGAAACTAGAGGATTAATTACTATGGGCTTAACTGACATTTACGACACAAATAGTATAAATAAAGCGTCAAATCCTGTATCATTAAATAATCGTGAATACTTAACATGGGGAAACAATAATGCAGATTTAGATGCAGCTCCAGAAGTAATAAGTGTAGACATGAGTAGTGGTATACCAGGTTTATCAACTTTAGTAAGCTTTTTAGGTATGCAACGTACTTGGAAAGTAGTAGAAAATGGTGGAGATATTGGTAAGGTAAAAGTTTCCATTCCGCAAAACGCGATTAGAAACATTTCTCCTCCAGGTAGTTACTACATGTTTATATCAGACACTCCAGTTTTTGACCCAACTGCAGATTACAGATTAATGACCATAAATGGTACAAACTTAGAAACTACATACGATTTTGATGGTACTAAATACATAACATTTGGATACGCATCACAAGTAGAAGTTATTAGATCTGTATATTTTAATGGTGCCAGTAACTATATTGACATGGAAGATAATTTGGATTTAAACCCATCTGCTTTTACAGTTTCTGCTTGGATAAAAAGAGATGCTGCAGATTCCGGAACTAAATCAATATTATCTAAACGTAATAGTGTTTTTAATGCAGGATATGATTTTCAGATTTTAAATAACAATCGTATAAGAATAGAATGGCAAAATGGTAGTAGACAGCGACTAACAAGTGCAACAAGAATTCCTGATAACGAATGGCATCATGTTGCAGCAATATATAATGGATCTAATGTAAAAATTTATATAGATGGTGTATTAGATAGATCTGCAAACAGGTCTGCTCCTATTGATACTGACGAGTCATTTTTAATTGCTGCTGCTTCAAAAACATCTACGGATCAATTTTTTAGAGGAAATATTGATGAAATTAGAGTTTGGAGTACTAATCTAAGCGAAGGACAATTGCGCTATTTAATGAACCAAGAAATTGAAGAAAACGGTTCGTTTACAAGCGGAAAAATAGTACCTAATACAATAACAAATAATGAGGTAGCTTCATTACCATGGAGTAATTTAAAAGGATATTATCCAATGTCAATTTATACCTATACTAATACTAACGACGCTTCAGGGAATAATATCCAAGGGGCTTTAAAAAACTTAAATACTGTTGATTTCCAAACAGCACCTTTACCATACACTACTACTACATCTGGTGATTGGGCAAATAATAACACATGGACTAATGGTAATACGCATTACATTCCTGGATCTACATCAATAGTAGATGCTGATGTTACTGTAGATTGGAATATTGTTGAAATAAGTCATGACATAACTTTAAACAACAGCAACCTACCAGCTAATAACAATGATAACAGAACGGTTTTAAGTTTAAATGTTATTAATAACACATTATCTGTAAATGGTGATAACGATTTAAATACAGGTAACGGAATAACAGTTTCTCACTATTTAAAATTAGACGGAAAAATAGATTTACAAGGTGAGTCGCAATTAATTCAATCTTTAAATAGTGATTTAGATCCATCAAGTACAGGATCGATAGAACGTGACCAACAAGGGACTAAAGATTTATTTACTTACAACTTCTGGTCTTCTCCAGTTGGTGTAACAAATAATAGTACTAATAACAATGCATATACTTTACCTCAGGTATTTAAAGATGGTACTGACCCTAATAATCCGGTTGATATAAACTTTATAACAAATAGTTATAATGGTACTTCAGGATCACCAATCGGTATTGCAGATTATTGGATATGGAAATATTCTAACCAATCTGGAGCTTATGCAGACTGGCAACATGTTAGAAGCACTGGATCACTTTTAACAGGAGAAGGGTTTACTTTAAAAGGAGTTACAAATACTGGTAATGATTTGTCACAAGAACAAAACTATGTTTTTAACGGAAAACCAAACAATGGAGATATTAACCTACCTATTACTGCAGGAAACGAATATTTAGTTGGTAATCCATATGCATCAGCACTAGATGCGCACCAATTTATAATGGACAATGCGCCAACAATAGAAGGTGCTGGTAGTACAACCGGAACATTATACTTCTGGGAACATTGGGGAGGAGGATCTCACAATTTGGCAGATTACCAAGGTGGTTACGCTACTTATAATTTATCAGGATCTACTCCTGCTGCAAGCTATGGTACCAATGATCCATTAGTCGCTACAGGTGGTACACCTGTTAAATTACCAGGTCGCTATATTCCAGTGTCTCAAGGATTTTTTGTAAAAAGTGAAAACTCGGGTAACATTAGATTTAATAATGGACAACGTATTTTTGAAAAAGAAGGAGCTTCTTCAGTATTTGTTAGGTCTACTTCTGATGCTGCAACAACATCTAATAGTTACAATGCAGATGACAGATTAAAAATTAGATTAGGCTTTAATTCTGTTAACACTGTACACAGACAATTATTAGTCACAGAAGATACTAATGCTTCTACTGGATATGATTGGGGTTATGATGGTGAAGCCAAAACAGAGCAAATGGACGATATGTATTGGATGATTAGCGATAATAAATATACAATACAAGGTACTAATGTTATTGATTACGCAACTATTTTACCTCTAGGAATTCATGTTGATACTGATGGAATAAACACCATAACAATTGATGCTTTAGAAAATGTTCCAGATGACTTAGAAATTTATATCTATGACAACGTTACAAATACTTACCATGATCTTAGACAAAACGACGTCTCTTTAGACTTAGTAACAGGAGTGTATTTGGATAGATTTGATTTAAGGTTTAGTCAAGTATCTAACTCATTGTCTACAGAAGATTTTGAAATAGAAACTACAATCAATTATTACTATGCAAATGGGTCTAATACTATAGTAGTAAATAACCCTAAATTAGAAAATGTAAAAACAGTAAGTCTTTATAATATATTAGGACAAGAAATTGTTTCTTTTAATGATTTTGAATCTACAGATTTAATCGAATTAAAAACGAACAAAATAAGCACTGGTACTTACGTTTTAGAAGTAATTACAGAAAATGGTAAATTATCTAAAAAAGTTTTAATCGAATAATATAGCCCAAATCTACTTTTTTCTTATTAACTAAAAAACCAAGACATGATGTCTTGGTTTTTTTTATTTCACCTTAATATAAAAACATAATACTTTACACCCTTTTTTATGCTTTTAAACCCATAAATGATTCAAAAAAATCTTCAAAAGTGCATTTCATCGAAAATATTTGTATTTTACCTAATAAAGCAATAGTTTTACCTCGAATTTTGAATTAGTCCCCAAACTAAACACATTCCTGCTTATGACAACCTTTACTTTTAAAGCTTTATTAGCTAACTTATTCAGTAAGAAACACATATTACTGATAAGTCTATTTACTTTATGTAATACGTTTGCTCAGACGTCTATTGTACAAGTCTCTGTAAATTGGCCAAGTTGGTCCTCGGAAAACAGAGTTGAAATTTATAATCCTGGAGGCGCTTTATTAGCTACTATTGATAATGGATATAACGGTAGTGCTAATAACTCATACAGCACTACATTAGATTTAGGCTGTATAGCAGATGGTATTAATTATTACGCAGTACTTTATGATACTTATAATGATGGTTGGAATGGAACGACATCTAATATAACCATTACATCTAGTGGTACCACTGTATTAACAAACTCAGGTAATGGAGCAACACCAGGAGGTGTTACTCAATTTTTTAATGTATCTGGAGGTTGTGCAACTAGTTGCTCTTCTATAGTAAGTAGTTTTCCTTATAACGAAGGGTTTGAATCTGGTTTAGGAAGTTGGACACAGGATACTAGTGAAAATTTAAATTGGACAAGAAACTCAAATGGGACACCTTCAAATAACACTGGACCTTCTAACGCTAATGGCGGAAATTGGTATTTATACACAGAAGCTACTAATAATACAAACCGAACAGCAAACTTATTAAGTCCATGTTTTGATTTAACAGGAGCGACTTCTGCTCAATTTTCATTTTACCATCATATGTATGGTGCTAACATGGGAACCCTAAATGTAGATTTAAGTACAAATGGTGGTACAACATACCCAGTTAATCTTTGGTCACAAAGTAATCAAGTACAAACCAATAATGGATCTCCATGGGTTTTAGTTACTATAAACTTGACCGCTTATGTTGGGCAATCTATTAATATAAGATTTTCTGGAAACACAGGAAATGATTACAGAAGTGATATGGCTATTGATGATATTTCATTAACTGCGGTTACTACGCCTCTACCTGAAATTAATATTACAGGAAATGGTACAACAATTAATAGTGGAGATAATACACCTAGTACAACAGATGACACAGATTTTGGGTCTATTAATGTTGCTTCTGGTAGTAATACAAATATGTTTATTATTAACAACGATGGTACACTACCTTTATCATTAACAGGTGGATTACCTTATGTTAGTATAACTGGAGC
This sequence comes from Olleya sp. KJ81-1, assembly GCF_055808135.1. Taxonomy (NCBI): domain Bacteria; kingdom Pseudomonadati; phylum Bacteroidota; class Flavobacteriia; order Flavobacteriales; family Flavobacteriaceae; genus Olleya; species Olleya sp. KJ81-1. The sequence continues at coordinate 1,357,793 of NZ_CM147854.1, forward strand.
AAATGCTTCGGATTTTACCTTAGCTAGTATTCCAACTACTCCAATTGCCTCAGGAAGTAATACAACTTTTAGCATCACCTTTGATCCTTCTTCAAATGGATTAAGATCTGCAATAATTACTATTGCTAATGACGATTCCAATGAAAATCCTTATACTTTTTACGTTCAGGGTTATGGAAATACGCCATTAGCACAAGGTCCTGGAGGTGTAACATCTAATCTTGAAACGTGGTTAAAAGCAAATGATGGAGCAGGACTTACCGACAACCAACCTTTAACAACTTGGTATGATCAAGCTAATACTAATCATGCCACAGTAAACGTGGCTGGACAAGAACCTACGTACAGAGATCATCCTAGTTATAATGTTAACTTTAATGCTGTTGTAGGTTTTGATAGTTCTTACAGCTTAGCTCCTACAGATAATGACTACTCTTTTGACAATACCAATGGAGACTTTTTAAAGAGTGATTCTGGTTTTTATACTCAGGATATGTTTGCAGTTGTTTTACCTGATAACAACATTAACACCTCTTTTGGAAACATGGATATTTTCTGTGGTGACGAAGATTTAGCTACAGATACAGAAGACGTTACAGGTTTTGGATATGGTCGTTATTCGGCTAGATTTACTAATGAGGTTTTTGCCTATTGTGTTGGACCTACAACTAATTCGGCTCCATATACAGGTTATGGTGTCGCAGATAATAATACGACTACAAATTATAATAATGTTGGTATTTTAAATGCTAGAAACAATACTGCTGCAACTAGACAAGAGTTATTTTATAATGCTAATAATGTAGCAACAGTGCACAATGACGTTGCCGATTTTTCTAATGTTAATGATTCGCGTTATTGGATTGGAAGAAGCGAAGGTTATGAAGCTGCTACTAACGCTAGAATTGTAGAAATTATCTCTTTTTCTTCAAGAAAAAATGATGCTAACTTGTTAGACGAACGTAATAAAATCCAATCCTATTTAGCTATCAAATATGGTGTTACCTTAGGTATTAATGGTACGTCTCAGGATTATGTAGATTCCAATGGAAACGTAATTTGGGATGTGTCTGCAAATTCTGGTTTTAATTATGATATTGCAGGAATTGGACGTGATGATGATTCGGATTTAATCCAAAAACAATCTAAAAGCGTTAACAACCCTAGTATTGTAGCTATATCATTAACTAACACAGCTTTAACAAACAACTTAAACTCTAGCTCATTTAGTACTGATAAAGAGTTTTTAGTTTGGGGTAATGATGGTCAAAACACCAATACTTCTGGTGCTTCTGTTACAGTAAGCTTAGGACCTGCTACTATTACAACTATTACAGATGTAATGAACAGAAAATGGAAAATTGTAGAAACTGCTGGAGATGATATTGGAACGGTTGAGGTATCTGTATTTGATACTGATTTAACCGGATTACCACCTTTAACAGGAAATGACGCTTATGTTATGCTTGTATCAGATGATGCTGGTTTTACAACTAACTTACAAACGGTATTTTTAGACCCAAGTACTTTTAACGGTCAAGGCACTAGAGAAGGTACTTATGATTTTGATGGTACTAAATATTTTACTTTTGGTGTGGCACACGAAGAGGTTAAATCTAGACATTTAGGATTTGATGGTGTGGATAATTTTACTTTAGTAGGTAATAAAGTAGATTTAGCTGGTGACTTTACTGCTTCGGCTTGGGTAAAACCTGAAGGTTCTAACAACTTAGCTAGCGACAAAACAATAGTTGCAAAAAATAATGGTGTAGATGGTTACAAATTTTTCTTAACAGATAATAATACTGTAAGTTTTTCAATAGGAAACAATCCAACAGACCGAATAAATTCTATTACAACTTTACCAAACGATATTTGGCATCATGTAGCTGTAATTTACGATAACAACATTGCTAGTCTTTATATTGATGGAGTTTTAGATAATTCAAAAACCATTGTCAATCCAACGCCTAATGGTGCCGAGTTTGCTATTGGTGCAATTTATATTGACAAATTAAATATTTTAGACTTTTTTAAAGGAGATATTGACGAAATCAGAATTTGGGACCAAGCATTAACATTGACTCAATTACGATATGTCATGAATCAAGAATTGCAAAAAGCAGGCACTGTTGTAAATGGTGTTGTAGTCCCAAATGCAATAACTAAAAATGATATTGAAGTTGTTGACTGGTCTAATCTAGAGGCTTATTACAACATGAATTCTTATATTGGAACGCATCTTAACGATGTCTCTGGTAATGGTAACAGAGGTAGTCTAACAGACCCTAATCAATTTACTTTAGAGTACCAATCCTCTCCTTTACCTTATAACACTTCAAGTGATGGTAGTTGGGATAATAACAGTACTTGGGTTAATGGAGCCGAGTTATATATGCCTGGAACAGCTAGTATTGTTGATCCTAGTGTAACTATAGATTGGAATATTGTTAAAACCAACCATAATTTAACATTAGATAACAACACGCTTCCTTCTGGAAATAATCAAAACAGAACAGTTTTAGGTTTGTTTGTAGAAAGTAATAAACTAACTGCCAATGGTGACACCAGTTTAAATCAAGGTAACGGTTTGACTATTACACACTATTTAAAATTAGATGGTAAAATAGATTTAGAAGGCGAATCACAATTAATCCAAACATTAAATAGTGATCTAGATGTTACAAGTTCAGGAACATTAGAGCGTGACCAACAAGGTACTCAGGATTTATACACCTATAACTATTGGTCGTCGCCTGTTGGAACTAGTAATGCAACTACAAATAATAACAGCTACACATTACCAACAATTTATAAAGATGGTACCAATCCTGCTGCTCCAACTAATATCAACTTTATTACTAATAGTTATAATGGTACTTCTGGAACACCAATTGGTATTGCAGATTATTGGATATGGAAATACGCTAACCAATCTGGTGCTTATGCTGATTGGCAACATGTAAGAAGTACAGGATCTTTACAAATTGGTGAAGGCTTTACAATGAAAGGTGTTACAAACACAAGCGGAAATGTAGCTTTAGAACAAAATTATGTGTTACAAGGAAAACCAAATAATGGTGATATAACTTTACCTATAACTGCTTCAAACGAATATTTAATTGGTAATCCATATGCATCTGCAATAGATGCTCATCAATTTATTATGGATAATGCACCAACAATATTAGGAGCAGGAGGAACGACTGGTACATTATATTTTTGGGAACATTGGGGAGGAGGCTCTCATAATCTAGCAGATTATCAAGGTGGATATGCAACCTATAATTTATCAGGTGCAACTCCTGCTGCAAGTTATGGTACTAATGATCCTATGGTAGCAACAGGTGGTACACCTTCTAAACTTCCAGGTCGCTATATTCCGGTTGCACAAGGATTTTTTGTAAAAAGTGAAAATACAGGTACACTAAGATTTACTAATAACCAACGTGTTTTTGAAAAAGAAGGATCATCATCTGTGTTTGTAAGAATGTCTGCTGAAAATTCTGTCGCAGATAACTATAATTCTGACTCTAGATTAAAAATTAGGTTAGGTTTAAATTCTGTTAACGGAATACACAGACAATTATTAGTTACTCAAGACAGTCATGCTACTCCAGGATATGATTGGGCTTATGATGGAGAGAAAAAAGATGCTCAAATGGATGACATGTGTTGGACTATTGATAACAAAGACTACATTATACAAGGTACAAACGTCATAGATCAAAATACAGTGTTACCAATAAGTTTAATTACAAATACTGCTGGTGATAATACACTTACCCTAGACGCTTTAGAAAATGTACCAAATAGCTTAGACATCTATTTACACGATCTTGTAAATGCAACTTACCATGATTTAAGACAATCAGATTTTATAGTTAATTTACCTGCAGGAGAACATAATAACAGGTTTGAATTAGTATTTAGTATTCCACAAGACAGTTTAAGTGTAGATGATAATATTTTAGCAAACGACATAAACATTTATTACTCTAACAACCTTCAAAGTATAGTTATTAATAATCCTAAGTTAAACACTATTGCATCTGTTAATTTGTACAATATATTAGGTCAGCACATCACTAACTTTAAAGATATTAACACACAAGATTACATAGAATTAAATTCTGGCGAGTTAAGTAGTGGAAATTATATCATCAAATTAAAAACGAGCGAAGGTGAAATTTCAAAGAAAGTTTTAGTTGAATAAGTATTGCCCCAAATCATTTTATAATTCACTAAAAAGAAAAGCCGAAACATATGTTTCGGCTTTTTAATTTTATACTATTTAAGCATTTATAATAATGACTATTACCAGAATAAAAAGTACTGACAAAATATAATTATAAACACTGTTATTTAAATCTTTAAACTTAATTTTTCCTAGATAAAACAACCATCTTATAGTTTGACCTGAAAATCTAAGAACAAAATCGATAATTATGTCTAAAGAAAAATCCAAGAAACAATTATTTCAACTTAGTAATTAATACCTCTAAATTTACTTTATCCTGTTCCCCTGAAATCATATTTTTTAAAGTGAACTGATTATTTTTAAGTTCTTCCTCTCCTACTAAAACAACAAATGGTATGTTACGCTTATTGGCATAATTCATTTGCTTTTTCATTTTAGCACTATCAGGATACAACTCGGCATTTATATTATTTTCTCTTAAAGCTTTAATTGCTTTTAAGCTAAATAAGGATTCTTTATCACCAAAGTTAATAAACAATACTTCTGTAGATTTTGTAATAGTTTCTGGAAACAAACCTAATTCTTCTAAAACTAAATAAATACGATCTAATCCAAAACTAATACCTACTCCACTTACATTTTTAAGACCAAATATTCCTGTTAAATCGTCGTAACGACCTCCTCCACCAATAGATCCCATTGCTACACCTTCTGGTGCAGATACCTCAAAGATAGCTCCTGTGTAATAATTTAATCCTCTGGCTAAGGTTACATCTAACTGTAATTTAGCAGATTTTAAACCTAATGCAGTTATAGCCTCATTAATAAAACTTAACTCTTCTATTCCTTTTTGACCTTCTTCAGAGGTACTTAAAATAGATTTTAAACTCTCTATTTGTGATCCAAAATCACCTTTTAAAGTAAACAAAGGTTGAAGCTTAGCTATACCGTCTTCAGAAATACCTTTACCAAGCATTTCTTCCTTTACCTTATCCTCTCCTATTTTATCTAATTTATCTAAAGCAACGGTAAAATCGATTAACTTATCACTTGCTCCAATAACCTCAGCTATACCAGATAATATTTTACGATTGTTAATTTTAATTGTCGCACCTTCTAGCTTTAAAGCTGTAAAAACGTTGTCATACAACTGTACAAACTCTACTTCTTGCCATAAACTATCACTACCAACCACATCTGCATCACATTGATAAAACTCTCTAAAACGTCCTTTTTGTGGTCTATCTGCACGCCAAACAGGTTGCATTTGATAGCGTTTAAACGGAAATTCTATTTCGTTTTGGTGTTGCACTACGTATCTAGCAAATGGCACTGTTAAGTCGTAACGTAATGCTTTTTCTGAGATTTTTGGTGTTATTTTTCCTGAATCCTTTAAAGCATATAATGGCTCGTCCACTTTTGATAAAAAGTCACCACTATTCAAAATTTTAAAAATCAAACGATCACCTTCCTCTCCATATTTACCCATTAAGGTATCAGAGTTTTCAAAACTTGGCGTCTCTATTGGCTGAAATCCAAAACGTTGAAATTGTGATTTTATAGTACTAAATATATAGTTACGTTTTGCAACTTCTTCTGGATTAAAATCTCTTGTTCCTTTTGGTATACTTGGTTTTTGTGCCATATATATTCCTTTTATTAAAAGGGTTTTATTTGTGTTACTTTAACGTATTCTGTACTTATACAGAATAACAAAAATAGTGGTTTTAATTTATTTTTTAAACTACCGTTTTCAGGACTTGTTTAGTTAATTAACTTGTTCATGTACTCATACAATTCTCCTTTTGTAATAGCACTTCCTGATTGAATAAGCTTAAATTTATCTAAGTTTTTATCCTCAGAATAGTCTTTTTTACCTTGTGTAAAGGTTACTGTTTCGTCCATTAAATTTTCGCGTAACCAGTTAAAACCATCTGGTGTAGTTACATCTATTGGACCATCTATCTTGATACCTATGACGTGCATATGGTCGTCATTAAAAGTAAATAAATGTAAGTTATGTGCAGATATTTGCTCCACATACTTTACTTGGTTTAAGACACCTTCCCAAACTAAATCACTAAAAACATCTAGCTCCTGTTCTGCTACTTCTGGTTTATCCTTTTTTAAGGTTTCCCACTCGTCTGCTGTAATGGTCTGTGTTGCTAAAAAGTTTATAAACTCTTTATGTAATTCTTCAAATTGTTCTTTTGTAAGTCTAGAATACTTCATTTTTTCTATTTCTTAATATTTAACGCTTTAGCGACCTCAAAAGGTCTGTCTGTTGCAAAAACATCTATTCCTTTGTCTTTCCATATGGTATATGGTACTTCTCCTTTAGCTTGAGCTTGTTTGTCTAAGTTACCTAAAGTTCCTAAAATAGTTTTAATACCATGAGATTGTACTGTTTTATAAAAGTCATTTGGTGATAACTTAGTACCTGTAAAGGCTAACATATTTTGAGTTGGTATGCTTGAATGTAATAACCAATCTAATTCTTTTTGATTTCTGGCAGAAACAGATAGTAATAAATTAGGTGCTAATTTATGTGCTTCTATTGCTTGCTCCATATCATAAGTTATAATTATTGATACATCTTCTGCTTCTACTTGCTTTACTAATGCTACAATAGCATCAAAAGACACGCTTTTTTTCTTGTCTAAAGTTAACACAACATTGTTTTGTTTAGCCCATATTAAAACGTCTTTTAAAGCTGGAATTTTAAAAGTAGTCTCATTACCGTAATCATCTTGTAGATTAAAAGCCTGAAGCTCTTCAAATGTATATTTATTTAATCTATCTGTTCCAGTTGTTGTACGCTCTAGTGTATTATCATGCATTAATACTAATACGTTGTCTCTAGTTTGTGCGACATCAATTTCATAAATAGCAGGTATACTATCGTTAATATACTTTAAGGTTTCTAAACAGTTTTCTGGATAATATTTTAACCCTTTACCTCCTCTATGCACACTAATAATAACATCTTGGTCTGGTGTGTATTTAAAAGCGTTAATTAAAGCAGAAGGTTTTAATGTTGGTGTTGTTACTGCTGTTTCATTTACAACCGTTACCTCTTGCTTATTATTCTTGCACGATATAAAGCTAATTACAATTAGTAAAAAATATAGTGGCTTAATGGCTTGATTTCCGCGAAAGCGATTTAATAATTTCATTGAGTATTATTTTTTGTATTTTTTAGTGTAAAAAAATGCGCTCCTATAAAGGAGCGCAAATTTAAAAAATATCTGTGACGTATGGACTAGAAAATGTATCTAACTCCAAATTGTGCTTGCCATCTTGATAAAAGGCTTGTATCGTATGAAAAAGTTTCGGTTACACCTGTAAATGTATAGGTTGGTACTCCAGATGCATCTACATCTACACCAACTGGTTGTACAGATGTTGGTTGTTGTACTACTCCCCAATCACTATTTAATAAGTTACCTAAGTTTAAAATATCAACGCTAAATTGGATTGTGTTATAATTATCACCACCAACGTTAAATTTATAATCTTGTAATAATTTTAAATCCCAACGTCCTCTCCATGGTGCTAATGCTCCGTAACGCTCTACATAATCTCCACGACGATCACTTAAGTAATCATCTTGTTGGATAAATGCTTCAAAAGCTTCTGCTTGTCCAGCTCCAGAAAATTGCATTTGCTGCAGCTCTGAAGAAGTTGGAACATATAATAAATCATTTAAGTTAGATCCATCTCCATTTAAATCTCCACCATAAGTGTAGTTAAAACGTCCACCTTGTGCGTATTCAAAAAATGTAGAGATTGTAGTAGCCCATTTGTCTTTACCATAAGTAAACTTTTTACTTGCTACACCAATAAAACGGTGTGTGTCTCCATATTTAGAGTAAGACAACACGTCGTTATTAGCATTACCAACTACTGGGTTAAATGCAAAAGCATCTCCAGTGATTTCTGCCTCGATTGAGTTAACGTCTTTTGAATTTAAATAGTTGTATGCTATAGTTGTATACAATCCGTTATCAAATGTTTTTTGCGCTTTTGCTGTAAAATTCCAAACGCGTCCTTTATCCGAATTTGTAAATACATAAGCATTATTAATAATGTCACCTGAAGTATAAATTGGTCTTGTGTCTCCTGGTGCATTAAGCACTCCTGAAGGGTTACGTAATCCCCAATTTTGTACATGCGCTCCATTAATATCTTTTGTGTAAGAGATATCTCCTGTTGCTATAATACCGTTTTCAAATCTGTAATCTGTACCTATGTTTGTTCTCCATACTTGTGGAAATTTAAAATCTGGATCTACTACTTGGTAAAAGAATACTTCTGGATTAGCTATTTGATTACCTAACCAAACAAATGGTAAACGACCTGTAAATAATCCTGTTCCACCACGTACTTGAAAACTGTTATCTCCTTTTACATCGTAATTAAAACCAACTCTTGGAGAGATTAATACTTTGTTTGAAGGCATTTTAGTGTTATCTAAAAATACACCTTCTCCTGTATTTGGATTGGTATACTCAATACCTGGAGCATAACAACATGCTCTGTCAATAACCTCTTGTGCTTTAGTAGAAGAATCAAAAAATAATGGTTTGTCAAATCTTACACCATAGGTTAATTTAAAGTTTTCTGTAACATTCCATTCATCTTGTAAATAAAATGCTAATTGTCCAACATTAGTTTCTGCTAGAGCAAATCCTCCTGCAACACCTTCTCCGTTTGCTTGTAAACTTGCATCTGCAGCAGCAGCTTCGTTAAATAAATTTTGTAATTGACCAGAATCCACAAAGTTTTGGAAATCATCCATTGTTGTGGTTGGGAAGAAAACACCTTGTGCACCATAAGCACCTAAATTAAAAGAGTTATCAAACTGAAATTTTTCATATGAAAAACCAACAGTATATGTATGATCACCTTCTACATAATTTAAATTATTAGAAAATTGAAACACTTTTTGGTCTAATCTATTGTTAATTGAAAATGGCTCATGACCAGCAATTATATAGTTTGATCCACCATCTGTAATTGTAATCGTTGGTGCTGGCGAAGATAATGCATCTCTAAAGTCATCAAAATGCGTATAACCCATTTGAAATTTATTAGTCACATTTCCTGATAAAGTAGAATTTAACTCAACTTGTACTGACTGTATATTGTTATTAATTTCATAACCCGTATTTTCAAATTGTAGTGTATTAGTATTAGGACCTCTAAATCCTAATGCAGATGGATGGGCTGGTTTTTCTTTAGAGGCATTTAAAAAATTATAAATTACTGCTAAACGGTTATTATCATTAATATTCCAATCTAATTTAAATAACCCTTTAGTAGAGTTTGAATCGTAATTAAATCCTTCAAACCTTCCTGGATCATATCCTAAATCTAATAATGCATTTTGTACAGTTAATAAGTCTTCTAATTCTACTCGACTTTCATTAATTGCACCTGTACCTCTATTTGGAGCAAATCCGTTTGTTCCTAAATCTGAACGCTCATCTTTTTCAAAGTTTGCAAAAAAGAATAATTTGTTTTTAATTACAGGACCACCAATACTAATTCCGTATTGATTTTGCTCTAAATCTGATTGAAACACGTCTTCTCCTCTTATTTTACCACCAGTCATGTCTTCATTTCTTGTAAAACCATAAACTGTACCATGAAACTCATTAGTTCCACTTTTTGTTACTGCATTTACTGCAGCACCTGTAAATCCAGATAATGTCACATCGTAAGGCGCTAATGATACTTGTATTTGATCGATAGCATCTAAAGATATTGGTTGCGAGTCGGTTTGACCTCCAGGAGTTGCTGCATCTAATCCAAACGGATTATTAAATACTGCTCCATCCAGTGTAAAGTTATTAAACTGGTCGTTTCTACCTCCAAAAGAGTTTCCTGATGATGAAGGCTCTAGCCTTGTAAAATCTGAAGCTGATCTAGAAATTGTTGGTAACGTAGTTAATTCACGTCGTCCAACACTTGTTTCTGCTCCTGTTCTATCACTTCCAAACGTTCCGGAAGATGAACCTGTAATTACGACCTCATCTAGCGATACTTCACTAGAACTCATAACCGCATCTAAATTTGTTGTTTTACCTAATGTTAAATATACATCAGAAAAAATTTGATCTTTAAAACCAACATAGGTTATAGATACTTTGTATGGTCCTCCAACCCTAAGGTTAAGTAAATTGTAACGACCATCCAAATTTGTAATTGCACCATACTTTGTTCCTGTTGGCTCATGGATAGCAACAACATTAGCTCCAAATAATGGCATATTAGCATCTTCTGTAATAAGTCCCTTAATATTAGCTGTGGTAACTTGCGCAAAACTTAATACTGTAAATAGCAATAAAGCTATAGTTAAATTTAGTTTTTTCATTGTGTTGTGTGTTTGTTAGACATTATGCGTGCATAATATTTAACAAAAATATAACAAAAAAAGCCACTCTTAATAGAGTGGCTTTAATATTATGATATAATTTATTAACGTATTGTTAACAAATCTAAGTTATGCTTGCGCTACAACTTCAAATTCTAAATCAACATTTACAGCTCTGTGTAAACGTACTGCTGCGTTATATTTACCTAAACGCTTAACTGTAGTTACAGAAATGTATTTTTTATCGATGTCTTGACCTTCTTTAGCTAATGCTTCAGCAACGTCAATGTTGTTTACAGATCCAAATAATTTGTCTCCTTGACCAACTTTAGCAGCGATTTTGATTTCTAAAGCTTTAATTGCTTCAGCCACTTTATTAGCTTCTTCAACTTCTTTAGACTCTTTGTAAGCACGTTGCTTTAAAGTTTCTTCTAATACTTTTTTAGCAGATTTTGTTGCTAAAACAGCATGACCTGTAGGGATTAAAAAGTTTCTACCATAACCGTTCTTAACCGTTACAACATCGTCTTTAAATCCTAAATTCTCAACGTCTTGTTTTAATATAAGTTCCATTGTTATGATATTTTTATTTTAATAAATCTGCTACGTATGGCATTAAAGCTAAGTGACGTGCTCTTTTTACAGCTACAGACACTTTTCTTTGATACTTTAATGACGTACCTGTTAAACGTCTTGGTAAAATTTTACCTTGAGCGTTAACAAATCCTAATAACCAATCTGCATCTTTGTAATCTACATACTTGATACCAGACTTTTTGAAACGACAATACTTTTTGTTTTTGTTAGTTTCAATATTTAAAGGAGTAAGATATCTAATTTCTCCTTCTTTTTTTCCTTTTGATTGTTGTTCTATACTTGACATAATTACGCTTTTTGTTTAAGTTTAACTCTTCTACGTTCCGCCCATGACACTGCATGTTTGTCCATAGTTACAGTTAAGTAACGCATAAAACGCTCATCACGTCTAAACTCTACTTCTAAAGGATTGATTACTTCTCCTTCTACTTGGTACTCAAATAAGTGATAAAATCCACTTTTTTTGTTTTGTATTGGGTAAGCTAACTTTTTAAGTCCCCAATCTTCTTTTGATACCATCTTTGCTCCTCTAGATACAAGAAATTCTTCGTATTTCTGTACTGTTTCCTTTATCTGTGTTTCAGATAAAACGGGATTTAAGATGAAAACAGTTTCATAATGATTCATAAAAATCTAATTTATTTGTGTTAAAAATGAGTGCAAAAATACTTCTTTTTATTTAATCCCACAAATAGTTTTTAATCTAAATTTAAACTTAATTTACAGCCAATTAAAAGTCTTAACTAAATGTTAAAAGTTACATTTTAGCGATGTTTTTTGGTTTTAATCCCTTTTTTCGTACTATTGTCGATAACTTAACCTATAAAGAACATATACTATGATATTAAATTGTGTAGTAGTTGATGATTCAGCGATACAAAGACTTTCTATTGTAAAATTAATAGAGAATAATAATCATCTAAATTTAATTGCTGAATATAGCAGTGCTTTAGAGACTAAAAACGGTTTAAATACCCACAAAGTTGATCTTATCTTTTTAGATATTGAGATGCCTGTTTTAAATGGTTTTGAATTACTTGACGTACTTAACAATAAACCCCAAATTGTTTTTGTTACAGGTAAAACAGAATACGCTTTTAAGGCATTTAATTATGATGCGACTGATTATTTACAAAAACCTATTACTAGAGAACGTTTTAGTCAAGCTGTAGATAAAGCTGTAGAGCATCATAAATTAAAGTTAGATTATAACCAAGAAGAAGGAGAACACATCTTTGTTAAGAGTAATCTTAAAAAGCGTAAAGTTTATATTAGAGATATTAAATGGATTGAAGCACTTGGTGACTATGTAAAACTAGTTACTGAGGATACAAGCTTAGTGGTATTATCTACAATGAAAGCTTTTGAAAGCGAATTACCTGACGGTAAGTTTTTAAGAATCCATAAGTCTTACATTGTAAACCTTGACAAGGTTGATCGCTTTAACAGTAAAAATGTTGAAGTTGGTGCTTACGAAATCCCGTTAAGTAGAAACAAAAAAACACAATTAGTAGATGCTTTAAACAGTATCTAATCACAAAATATAATGCCCTAAAAAAACCTGCTTTTAAAAGCAGGTTTTTTTATTTCTAGTAGTTAATTAAACTTAATAATTATCGACGTTAATAACAACTCTAACACCTTTAAAATTACCAATAGCCTCAAAACTAGTATGTACTTTTTTGATAGCTTCTTTAGTTTTACCTAAGGGTTGACCTTGCGGAATCTTTATTAAAATGTTTTTATGGTATTGGTTTCTTATTCTTGATATTGGCGGAAACTCTGGTCCTAAAACATTATGCTTAAACAATTGTGTTAATGCTTTTGCTAGCCAATCTCCTGACAAATCTACCTTATTATAATCCCTATGCTTAATCGTAATTTTAATTAATCTGTAAAATGGTGGATATTTATAGTTATAACGTTCTTCCAGTTGCTCCTTATACATTCCAATATAATCATTAGTAGATACTTGTTGCAAAATTTTATGGTAAGGATTATACGTCTGGATTAATACTTTTCCTTGTTTTTGGGTGCGTCCTGCTCTACCAGAAACTTGTAACATTAACTGAAAACTCCTTTCATGCGCTCTAAAATCCGGAAAGTTTAACATATTGTCAGCATTCATAATTCCTACCAACTTTACGTTTCTAAAATCAAGTCCTTTAGTTAACATTTGTGTACCAACTAAAACGTCAATTTCTTGCTGCTCAAACGCTGTAATAATTTTTTCGTAACCAAACTTACCTCTTGTAGTATCCAAATCCATACGACCTACTTTAAGATCTGGAAACAGCAATTTGACTTCGGTTTCTATTTGCTCTGTACCAAAACCTTTAGTATCTAAACCTGGCGTACCACACGCCATACATTTTAGCTGCATAGCACTATTATAACCACAATAATGGCAACGTAATTGTTTGCGGTATTGATGATACGTTAAACTAACATCACAGTTAGGGCATTGTGGCGAATGTCCACACGTATTACACTCTACAATTGGAGAATATCCTCTTCTATTTTGAAACAATATAATCTGATGTCCATCTGCAATAGCTTCAGTCATTTCTTCTATTAATCTATCAGAAAAATGACCTTTCATTTTTTTCCGTTTCTGCTTATCTTTAATATCTACAAGCTCGATATCAGGCAATTGCACATTATTGTATCGTCGATTTATTTCGACTAAACCGTATTTTTTTTCTTGTGCATTGTGATAGCTTTCAATACTTGGAGTTGCACTTCCTAGTAGTGTTTTTGCTTTAAATATTGAAGCTAAAACTACAGCAACATCTCTGGCATGATAACGTGGTGCTGGATCAAACTGCTTAAAGGAAGACTCATGCTCCTCATCGACGATAATTAAACCCAAATCGTTAAATGGTAAAAAAATGGACGATCGTGCTCCTAAAATTATTTTCGCTTTCGCGGAATTATTTAGCACTTGGTTATAAACCTCGACACGCTCATGAGCAGAATACTTGCTGTGAAACACTGCAACTTGCTCTCCAAAGTAATTTTGAAGTCGTGTTACTAATTGTGTTGTTAATGCTATTTCTGGCAATAAATACAACACCTGTTGTCCTTTACTTATAACAGCTTCTATTAGTTTTACATATACTTCTGTTTTACCGGAAGATGTTATACCATGCAATAACACAACGTTTTGAGTTTGAAAACTGGTCTGAATTTCTTGTAATGCTTCAGTTTGATACTGATTTAATGCTTTTGAATCCTCAGTATCTTCACCATCATAAACGACGCGATCTGTTTGGATATGATAATCCTCCAGAATATTTTTATCTATCAAAGCCTTTACGGTTGCAGATGACGCTTGACTTTCTGTAATCAAATCTGTTACTTTAACAGGTTTTTTGGTCTTTGCCGAAATAGAAAATAATGTAAGCACAACGTCACGTTGCTTTTTGGCTCGATTACTTAATGTTTCTAACAATTGATTTAAAGCGTCTTGAGAGCTGTATGCTTCTGTTAGCTTAACATACCTAACATATTTTGGTTTGTACTTATCGTAGATTTCTTCATTTAAAATAATAGCTTCTTTTTCTACTAATCGCTTAACAACAGGAAGCACATTTTTTTTATCCAAAATATTAGAAATATCCTGAATTTTAAGCGACGATTGATGCTGCAATGCTTCGTAAATCAAATACTCGTCGTCTTTTAAATCGTTCTCATTTAAATCTAAAGCATTGTTTTTACTTATTATAGTTTCGCTTTCAAGCAAAAAAGCATTTGGTAAAGCTGCACGCATTACTTCGCCTTCTGTAGACATGTAATATTTAGCAATCCATTGCCACAATTGTAATTGTGTTTGGGTTACAATGGGTTGTTCATCTAAAATTTGATGAATCTCTTTAGCCTCATATATAACAGGTGCTGTTTGATGTATTGAAGCTACAATACCTGTGTAAATTTTTGTTTTCCCAAAAGGGATAGACACACGCATACCAATAGTTAAAAACTCGCTTTCTGCTTGCGTAATACTATATGTAAAACGTTTTTCTAATGGTATTGGCAGTATGACATCTATAAAATGCAATGGTTAGGCTGTTGTGTTTAATTAATATATTATTGTATTCTTTCCCAATATTGTGTCGAGTAGAAAAAACCAATATAGCCTCTAACCTGAAGTTTTCCTTCATCTGTTACGATTAGTCTTAAATCGTACTCTTTACCATTTTGCGGATCTACGATAGTTCCGTTTTTAAAGTATTTACCATCTTTGGTCATACTTTTAATAATATCTAAACCTAAAATTGGCTTATTATAATCGTCACCTTTACACTTTACGCAAGGTAAGTCACGTCGTTCTTTATTAAAAATCTCGATAATTTTACCAAAGACCTTTCCGTCTTTTTTGTATATCTGAACAATAGACTTAGCCTCTCCAGTTTCGTCATCAATGGTTTTCCATTTTCCTAAAATATCTTGTGCGTTTACTGAAAAACCAAAGATTAATACTATTACAATAATGATACTCTTTTTCATAATTAAAAACTTTTACGTAGTTGTTTTAAAGACATGTTTAACTCAAAACCCAATAATAAAATATTGGCATTAAGCCATAAATAAAATAATAAAATTAATAGTGCTCCAATTGATCCATATAACTCATTATACTGAGCAAAATTTTCAATATAAACACCAAATAAAAAGGAGGTTACTAAAATTAAAATGGTGGTAAATAATGCACCAATCGAGAAAAATTTAGAGGACTTCCCTTCTGCTGTACCAAAATAGTACAACACTGCTGTTGCTATGTATACCATGACGACAAAAAATCCGTATTGTGCCAAAGTACTCCATATACTAACTTGCCTTTTGGCAATATAACCATGATTGGTTAAATTATCTATTACATAGATATTAAAATAACCTAAAACAGCAACGGTTATAATTAGTAAAAATGACAAAATTAACGCAATGCCTAATGCGTAAAAATACTGTTTAAACACATTGCGTGTTAATTGATCGTGATACGAGTTTTCAAACCCAGAAAATAAAGCATTAATACCATTAGCCATTAAAAAAATGGATAATAAAAATACGGATGATAATAATCCTCCATTTTGATTTCCGCCAATATTGTTAAATATATTATCCGAGAAAAAATCTGATGTGGTTGGCGGTAAAATAGACTCTAAAAACACCAAAAAATCTGTTTGAAAATCTTCTATTGGAATATAAGGAATAACAATAATTACAAATAACAAAAACGGAAATAACGCCATAAAAAAGCTATAAGCAATTGCACTTGCTCGTGCTGTTAAGGCTCCTCTAGCGATACCAATTATGTACAACTCTATTAAATCGTATAATGACAAACCCTCTAGTCCAGGCAATTTAAACCTACCTAATAGCTTAACCAAAAGGTTAACCACAGGGATTTTACTAAGCTTTTCTTCTATTGCTTGAGACATTATTTAGATAAAATTATTGTACTGTTACAGGATGTATTAATCAACTGCTTTTAAGCTTAAATCCATGTTATAAACTGAGTGCGTTAATGCACCAGAAGAGATAAAATCTACGCCACATAAGGCATATTCTCTAATCGTTTTTTCATTAATACCACCAGAACTTTCTGTTAAACATTGATCACCAATTAATTTAACTGCTGTTTTAGTGTCTTCGTAATTAAAATTGTCTATCAAGATTCTGTAAACACCATCCGATTTTAAAATCTCTTTAATTTCGTCTAAATCTCTAGCTTCTACAATTATCTTTAAATCACGATTGGTTTCTTTTAAATATTGCTTTGTTTTATCAATTGCTTTTGTAATGCCTCCTGCAAAATCTATATGATTATCCTTTAACATAATCATGTCATAAAGTGCAAATCTATGGTTTTCTCCTCCTCCAATTTTTACAGCCCATTTTTCAATAGCTCTAATACCTGGAGTAGTTTTACGTGTGTCTAAAACTTTAGTACCTGTGCCTTCTAACAAATCTACAAATTGTCTTGTTTTTGTTGCAATAGCACTCATACGTTGCATAGCATTTAATACTAAACGTTCTGCCTTTAATATAGATTGTGATGCACCTGTAACATAAAATACAATATCACCATATTTCACTGTGCTTCCATCCTCAATCAAAGTCTCTACAACTAGGTTTGGATCTACATATTTAAATACTTGTTTAGCAAACTGGACACCAGCAATAATACCATCGTCTTTAACTAACAATTTTGCTTTACCTTCTGCAGTAGCAGGAATACAAGATAATGAGCTATGATCACCATCGCCAACATCTTCTCTAATCGCGTTGGTAATGATTAAATCTATTTCTTTATCAAATTGGGCTTGACTTATCATGTGTTTCTTATTTGATGTAAAAATAACAAATGCTTGTTGAATAATTATTTAAGAAACATTATTTTTGAAAATAAATCTATCACTATTGACTTTTAATCACTTACAAAACTAAGTTAGTAAGCCTCAAACCTAAATAATACGCCTATGTTTAATCGTTCTACTTTTTTACTGATACTAATTTTTCTTTTTTGCACTGCTATGCATAGTCAAAACTCAGTTTACATAGATGAAGATTTTACTAAAATGGATTCTATTAGCTATTATAAAAAATGTAAAGGGATTACAAAAAAATGTTTACAATACAAAACAGATAGTTTGACTGTAAATAAGCTTTCTCCAATGTATCGTTTTGGCAAATTAAAGGTTGATGAATACGATCAAATTAAGACCTTAATACAATCTCAATCCAACAATACTAAGGATAATAAATACATTGTTGTAAAATATTATGATTCACTTTTTGGATTTGAAAGAGCAGAAAAAATTCATGCTAAACACAAAATAACAGAGTCTTTTTATAGAAGCTCAGGCAAAGTGTATGTAAAACAAGTAAAAAGTCATCCGTTTAATGAAGACATATTTAAAGAAGAAAGAGCAGATTGGCAAAAAAGAAGAGAAAAATGTATTGAAAAATACGAAAAACGCTATCCATTAGATTTTGTTCATATGTACAAAACTGAAGAAAACGCTTTAAGTACTTATGTGGATTTTGAATGGATTAAAGATCAAGGCGCTTTTAAAAACAAGTTTTTTGACGTTCAGAATAATTATAACCTACTAATAATTAAATCTGATGGCGAATACTTTTTAAGTGGTGGACATCTAACAAATAGTAAATTTGAAAAACTACTTAAAACAGACGATTGGACAAAATTTAAAGCCGACCTTGAAGCGTCTAACACTAAAAATTTTACCGAAGGAAAAGGTATATTTAGTAAATATGAATTTTACCATAACAGCAAACACTGCTTTTAGTAACACATCAAACTAATTCTAAAATTAACATATGACTATCAAACTGCTTGCTATAGGCAAAACAGACAATAAACAACTACAACAGTTAATTGATGATTATACAAAACGATTAGGCTTTTATATAGGTTTTGATTTAGAAATTATACCAGACTTAAAAAAAGTAAAAAACCTTAGCGAAGACCAACAAAAACAGAAAGAAGGCGAACTAATTTTAAGCAAACTTAAACCTACGGATATTTTAATATTACTAGACGAAAATGGCAAACAATTTGACAGCGTTGGTTTTGCAGATTATTTACAAAAACATATGAATTCTGGAGCAAAACAAATAGTATTCGTAATTGGTGGGCCTTATGGATTTAGCCCAGAAGTTTATGCCAAAGCACAAGGAAAAATATCGCTATCTAAAATGACATTTTCTCATCAAATGGTACGTCTATTTGTTATCGAGCAATTATATCGTGGCTTTACCATTTTAAGGAACGAACCATACCATCATAGGTAAATCAATTTAAATTAATAATCAAAAATTATATACATGCAACTTGTTTTTGCTACTAATAATCTAAATAAAGTTAAAGAAGTCCAAGCTTTAATTCCTGCACACATAAAACTACTTACCCTAAAAGATATTGGATGCTTTGAGGATGTACCAGAAACCCAACCAGATATCAAGGGTAATGCTATACAAAAGGCAGAATATATCAAACAAAACTATGGTTATGATTGCTTTGCAGATGACACAGGATTAGAAGTAGATGCTTTAAATGGACAACCTGGTGTTTTTAGTGCCAGATACGCTGGACCACAACGCAACGACAGTGATAATATGGATTTATTATTAACCAATCTTAAAGATAAAAATAACAGAAACGCACAATTTAAAACAGTCATAGCGTTACACATAAATAACAAACTAGACACGTTTACAGGTATTTGTAAAGGCGAAATAACTACAGTTAAGCATGGAGAAAAAGGCTTTGGTTACGATCCCATTTTTAAACCAAATGGATACACATACACTTTTGCCGAAATGGATTTAACAGAAAAAAACAGCATTGGACATCGTGGTAAAGCAGTACAATTATTAGTCAATTTTCTTAATAATCTTTAAACAGGTTACAGGATTTAACAAATTGAATTCAATTAAGCCAATAATTATCTTTTCAAGGTTAATTTCATGACTGTTTGTAATGTATTCATCATAGTCACAAAAACACTAACGCCTTTTATTTACAGCACTTACAGAGGATAAAATAATAAAAATTGAATATCAGAAATAAAAACGTACCTTTGCACCTTGAAAAACCCAAGAGGGTTATTTTATTCCTCAGAGAGAGGATGTGTTATTAGAAGTTTAGGTTAAGTATATTCAATGCGCTTCTATTTGTAACACCAAACAGATTGACATTGAAATACATACTATAAAAGAATGAGCACATTCCAAGATTTAGGTCTAAACGAAGATCTATTAAAAGGTATTGCAGATTTAGGTTTTGAAACACCATCTGAAGTACAAGAAAAAGCAATCCCAATTTTATTAAACGAAGAAACAGATTTAGTAGCGTTAGCGCAAACTGGAACTGGTAAAACTGCAGCATTTGGTTTTCCAATGTTACAAAAAATTGATGTAGACAGTCGTACTACACAAGGTTTAATATTATCTCCAACGCGTGAGCTATGTTTACAAATTGCTAACGAGATGAAAGCCTACGGAAAACACCTTAAAGGGTTAAACGTTGTTGCTATTTATGGAGGATCAAGCATTACTGATCAAGCAAGAGAAGTAAAAAGAGGTGCACAAATTATTGTAGCAACTCCTGGTCGTATGAAAGATATGATCAACCGTCGTTTAGTAGATATTACTAAAATTCAATATTCTGTTTTAGATGAAGCAGATGAGATGCTAAACATGGGTTTTAAAGAAGATATTACAGATATTTTAGCTGGTACTCCTGAAGACAAAAACACATGGTTATTCTCTGCAACTATGCCAAAAGAAGTCGCTAGTATTGCAAGAGATTTTATGAACAGCCCACAAGAAATTACTGTTGGTCATAAAAATCAAAGTACAGATAACGTATCGCACGAATACTATTTAGTAAATGCACGTGATCGCTACCAAGCTTTAAAACGTTTAGCAGATGCAAATCCAGATATTTTTTCAGTTATATTTTGTAGAACAAAACGTGATACTCAAAAAGTAGCAGAAAACTTAATCGAAGATGGTTATAGTGCAGGAGCATTACATGGTGATTTATCACAAAACCAACGTGACATTGTCATGAAACAATTTAGATCTCGTCAAATCCAAATGCTTGTTGCAACAGACGTTGCTGCACGTGGTATTGATGTAGATGATATTACACACGTAATTAACTACCAATTAAGTGACGAAATAGAAACTTACACACACCGTTCTGGTCGTACAGGTCGTGCAGGTAAAACTGGTGTATCAATGGTAATTGTTTCTAAAAGTGAAGTACGTCGTTTAAAAAGTATCGAACGTATTATCAATCAAAAATTTGAATTAAAAGAAATTCCTAACGGAATGGAAATTTGCGAAGTACAATTAATGTCTTTAGCAAACAAAATACATAACACAGAAATTAATCACGAAATTGACAAGTATTTAGAGGACATCAACACATTGTTTGCTGATACGTCTAAAGAAGAGTTAATTAAAAAATTCTTTTCTGTTGAGTTTACACGTTTCTTTAATTACTATCAAAAATCTAAAAACCTAAACGTTACAGCTGGAGACTCTGGACGTGATGGTGGTCGTGAAGGAAGATCACAATCTTCTGGAAGTGCTGCACGTTACTTTATTAACGTTGGAGAAAAAGATGGTTATGACTGGATGAAATTAAAAGATTTCTTAAAAGAAGTTTTAGATTTAGGTCGTGATGATGTATTTAAAGTTGACGTTAAAGAAACATTCTCTTTCTTTAATACTGAAAAAGAACACCAAGAAAAAGTCTTAGCATTCTTTACTGACTACAAGGACAACGGACGTTTTGTTAATGTAGAAGTTACAGAAGACAGAGGCGGAAGTCGTGGTGGTGGTCGTGATAGAAACCGTGGAGGTGGCGGAAGACGTCGCGATGGTGGAAGTGGTGGCGGAAGACGTCGTGACGATAAACCAAGAGGAGAAAGACGATCGTCTAGAAGAAGCGATGACAGTTCTGGTAACAGAAGTGACAGACGCAGAAGTAGCGATAGTAGTTCTGAAAGATCTAGTCGTTCTAACAGAGATAAATCAGAGTTTAAAACCTCGCACTCTAGACCTACACGCTCTAGACGTAAAGATTAATACAACCTACTAGTTAACTTAAAATTAAACCTTTTTGTTAATATTTAGTCAAAAATAAAAGAAGACGCTATTTATAGCGTTTTCTTTGTTATTTTTATAACTGAAATTTCATACATGAAGTACTACTTATTTATTTTACTAGTTGGTTTAAGCACAACTTTTGGTTTTTCTCAAACTAAAAAAGAAAACACAAAAGCAGTAACTTCTATCAAAAAAAGTATTGACTCTTCTGCTGTAAAAGCAGAATCTACTGTCAAAGGTATAATTATTGATGCCACTTCAAGACAACCCTTAGAAAACGTAAACATTGTTAATCTAAATCAAGTTATAGGTACAGCTACAAATGATAAAGGTGAATTTGAATTGCGTGCACAAGCAAATGATACCCTTCACCTATCCTATTTAGGTTTTAAATCCATTAAAGTTAAAGTAACCAATGACTGGGTTGATCAAATCGAAAAATCTACTATTACACTAACAGAGTTAGCTTTAGCTCTAGAAGAAGTTGTTGTTACTGGATTAAAATTAACAGGTTATTTAGAAGTAGACATTAAGCAAGTAAATATAAACACAAATTATAGATATAGTATTTCAGGTCTTTCTAATGGTTATGAAGCCGGAAAAAAGCAACCTAGTGCTGTAACTAAGGTTTTAGGATCAATATTTAATCCGCTTGACTTTTTATACAATACCTTTAGTAATAAAGGGAAAGAGCTTAGAAAGCTAAAAAAAATGAAAGAGGATGATAATATACGTAACACGTTAGCTACACGCTTTGACAGAGAAATGTTGATAGCATTACTTGGTGTTAATAAAGTTGATTTAGACGAAATTGTTAGCCAATGTAACTACTCTGAAGAGTTTGTAACAACAGCTAATGACTTACAAATATTAGATGCTATTAGTGAGTGTTATGAAGAATATAAGGTTTTAAATCGTGGTCGTAAAAAAAGACTATAATTAAACTATTTTACAAGAAATACAAAAAAGCTCAAATTAATTTAATTTGAGCTTTTTTTATATACTAAATTAAAGTCAATCACGATTTGTCGCTATAAAATCGCGCAACTATGTCGTCATAACTCTTAATTGTTTTTTTACACCAATCTAGTCTTTTTTCTAACTTTTCGTCTTCAGTTAATTGCCAATTAATATCTGTTTTTTTTAACTTAGATGTTGCATGTTGTAAAATAATTGCAGCACTAACAGATATGTTTAAACTTTCAGTAAAACCAACCATAGGTATTTTTAAAAAGCTATCTGCTTGATTTAAAACAGCATCAGATAATCCTTCAGTTTCTCTTCCAAAGAAAAAACACGCTTTTTTAGTGACATCAAAATCATACAAATCACAATCATCTGTATGTGGTGTTGTTGCTACAATTTGATACCCTTTTTGTTTTAAGTTTTTAATACAATCTGTTACAGTATCAAAACGGTTTAAGTCTACCCATTTTTGCGCTCCCATCGCTATTTCACCATCAATACTTTTACTATTAGTTTCTTCTACAATATTTAATTCTTGTAAACCAAAAACATCACAAGTACGCATGACAGCACTAGTATTGTGTAATTGGTAAACATCTTCTGTTGCGACAGTAAAATGTTTTGTACGTTGATCTAAAACTTGTTTAAAACGTGCTAATCTATGGTCTGTTAAATAGGTTTCTAGATGTTGTAATAATTGTAAGTCTATCATGGTATAAAAATAAAAAACCTGATGGTATTAGCATCAGGTTTTTTAAATAGTTTAATATTATAATTAATTGGCTCCTATGTTACCTTGTGCTAGTATAACCCCTAAATTAGTTGCGCTTAAGTGCACATTAACGTATCCATTGACTGTAAAAACATCGTCAAACCCAAATGGTGTACCGTTATCTAATTGTGCCACATTAGTTTTACTAATTCTAGAAATTACAGGATTAAAGGTAAAAGCAATAGCTCCTGGTGCTGTTGCGACACTTCCTGAATGGATATGCGCTGGATGTACACCTCCTTCAGGGCTTCCTATTAAAGATATTTCAGCAAGAGCTTCTCCATTAACGCGTTCAGTAAAGGTTATAGTTCCAGAAATATCACTCACATCAACTTCGCTTAAAGGATAACTAAAAGTATTTGTTGTTAATATATTTTGACCAATATCTGACTGTGTTACAATAACGTTACTTGTTTCGCTTTGATTGATCACAATATTTCCATCAAAGTCTAATAAGGCTTCATAAGATATAGTGGTACCATCTTCTAGTGTAGAAAAGGTGGTTCTGCTTTTTCCAGAATTACCATCAATAGGAACTAAATTTATTGCTACTTGGCTATTTGCACCATCGTAATCTGCTGCTGTGTCAAAAGCGATTTTGGCAGGATAAAACTGATTAGATTCGGTTCCAACCAAATTAACTTCGATAGTTATTGTACTGTTGGAATTTTTAAAATATTCTATTGTACCAAAGATATTAGAATCACCAAATGCTTCGATATTAAAAATTTCTGAAGCTATAGATGTTATTTGTTCTGAAGCATCATCATCAGAACAATTGGTAAATAATGTAATAGAAATACAAAGAAAAAGATACTTGAGGGTTTTCATGGATTAATTTTTTAAAATGAATAACTTAAATTTTTTACTAAGCTTTAAGATATTAAAGGGAATTAATCTTAAGTTTATAATCGAAATTCAAATGTAGTAAAAAAAATGAAACATCTAGTAGTACTTACAGGTGCAGGTATTAGTGCTGAAAGCGGAATTAAAACGTTTAGAGGTGCAGATGGGCTTTGGGAAGGTCATGACGTTATGCAAGTAGCCTCTCCAGAAGGCTTTGTTAATAATCCAGCACTAGTCCTAGAGTTTTACAACCAACGTAGACGTCAACTATTACAAGTAAAACCTAATAAAGCACATTTAGAGTTGGCTAACTTAGAAAAACATTTTAAAATTACTATAATTACTCAAAATATTGACGACTTACATGAACGTGCTGGAAGTACAAATGTTATCCATTTACATGGCGAATTATTAAAAGTGCGAAGTACTAAAACCGAAACTAACATTTTAGATTGGAAAAAAGATTTAAACCTTGGTGATTTAGACAGTAATGGTCATCAATTACGACCACATATTGTATGGTTTGGAGAAGCTGTCCCTTTAATAGATAAAGCTGTAGAGGTTTGCGCTACTGCAGATAAGCTGCTAATCATTGGTACCTCTTTACAAGTATATCCTGCTGCCAGTTTAATGCATTATGTACCAGAAAATACACCTACTTTTTTTATAGATCCTGATCCTTCAATTTCTAGCTCAAAAAACTTAACTGTCATTGCAGAAACTGCTACTAAGGGTATTGACACATTTATCTCTGTTTTATAATTATGAGATATTGGCTTGTAGTATTAATTTTGTTTTTATGTACAATTGTAGTTAGTCAAAACGCTGTACTTTCGTTTAGAGAAAATCTATTACTAAAATCAAATATTAACACGCAAAACGAATCCTTTTCAATACAAAACAACAACCAATCTATTCTTGTTAATGCTAATAATACCTATCGGTTAGAAGTTGGTGCTAACTATAAATTTTTAGGATTAAAAATCGGATTTTCGCCAAGCAGCAGATCTTCTGATTTTAAATCAAAATTTTTGAATTCGCAATTAAATATCTTTATTAAACAGTGGATACAAAGTTTTGAGTATAGAAAAGTAAAAGGTTTTTATCAAGAAAACAATGCGCAGTTGTTAGCTCAATTTCCTGATTTAAAAACAACAAGTTGGCTTGGTACAACCTCTTATGTTTTAAATGATAATTTTTCGTTGAAACATTTAACACATCTAAATGAATGGCAACGAGAAACAGCTGGTAGTTTTGTCCCAACTTTAAAATACGGTTTTAATAGATTAAGTAATATTATTGATTATCAAAAAGTAGCAGAAAATAGTTTTGACCTTTCCTTTGCTCCTGCTTACTATTATACTTGGGCCTTCAAGGAACATTGGTTTATATCCTCGTCTATTGCTCCAGCTGTAGGTGTTAGGTTTACTACCGAAAAACTAAACACTGCTATAAATAAAGACACTTTTATATCGCGAGCATTAGATTTAACACTACAATTTGGATATACTTCTGAAACGATAAGTGCAGGAGCTAGTTTTAATTTTGACTCCAATGCTATTAATAAGGATCTGACACAAAGTATGGTTAACGATAAAAGTTATGCTAGCCTTTATTTTGGTTATAGGTTTACGCCTCCAAATTTTTTAAAACGAACGGTAGAACAAATAGAATCCACCATAGGCTTATAAAAAACAAACAAATTGAAAACCAACAGATTAAATATATTTAATCAAATTAGTTATTATGGTTAAGGTGTTATATATTTAATCAATAATCGCTATTAACCAACCACTAAATAAATATGAATACTAAGAAGATAGACCTTCTTAATATTGGACTTATTACCATATCATTATTGATTGCAATAAAAATTCCTTTTGAATTGTTTTTGTTTTCTTATGCTATTTTAGGACCATTGCACTATTTAACCGAAATTAATTGGCTAAAAGAACGTAATTACTTTGTACAGAAAAATATAAAGTGGACGTATTTTTTTACTGTTTTTGCCATAATATTGGCTATATATCCTGTTTACAAATTTTTAGATTTAGGCTTAAATAATAGCTTTAATGATCTTTTAAAATTAATAAACCAAAACACAAACGCTTTACTGTTAATAGGCTTTTTTCTTGCTGTAGGATTAATATTTGTTAGCAAGGTTAAACATCTAATACTCATATTATTTATTGCTGTAGTATTAGCCTTCACTTTAACATTGTATGTACCAAAATACTTGTTATTTGTTGGGCTATTTTTACCAACGCTTATACATGTGTATCTGTTTACTTTTTTATTTATAATTTTTGGAGCTTTAAAAGCTAAAAGCAAGTATGGATTTATATTGGCATTTATATTATTATGCGTTCCTATTATTATTTGGCAAATTCCGATAAATGCCAAAGGTTATAATTTGTCACAAAGTGCTATTGACACTTATGTAGATAGTAATATGATGGGAGTAAATAGTACTATAGCAGGCTTTTTAAATCTATTTGAAAACGGAAAATTTTATGCACTATCTGAAGTAGGTTTAAAGATTCAAATATTTATAGGTTTTGCGTATACCTACCATTATTTAAATTGGTTTTCAAAAACATCAATAATAGGTTGGCAAAAAGCTATTTCTGTTAAAAAAGGGGTTTTAATATTAGGTATATGGATAGCTTCCGTAGCATTATACTTATATGACTATAAAACTGGATTAGTTGCTTTATTCTTTTTAAGTTTTTTGCACGTATTTTTAGAGTTTCCTTTAAATGCTCTAACTATAAAAGAAGTCTTTTCTATTAAAAACTATAAGCTAAAATAGCTATTTCATTAAATTAATATCTGCAATACTTTTAATACGGTTTCGTTCTAAAAAGGCATCAATAGTTTCAAAATGCTCAATAACACGTTGGTCTTTAAATTCGAAAACTTTTTCTGATAAACCTTGTAAAAAATCTCTGTCGTGAGACACCAAAACTAATGTACCATCAAAGGATTTTAATGCTTCTTTTAAAACATCTTTAGATTTTAAATCTAAGTGGTTTGTAGGCTCATCTAGTATTAATAAATTAACAGGTTCTAATAATAACTTAACCATTGCTAATCTTGTTTTTTCTCCTCCAGATAGCACACCTACTTTTTTATCAATATCATCGCCTTTAAACATAAAACGACCTAAAATATTTTTAATTCCAGTCCTAGCGTCACCTTTAGCAACCTCATCTACAGTTTGAAAAACTGTTAAATCATTATCTAACAAAGCTGCTTGGTTTTGTGCAAAATAACCGACTTGCACGTTGTGTCCAAGACTACACGCTCCATCATAATCAATTTGCCCTAAAATAGCTTTAATCATAGTAGATTTACCTTCTCCATTACGTCCAACAAAACTAACTTTTTCGCCTCTTTTAATAGACATATTAGCGTCACTAAACACAACGACATCGTCATATTTTTTTGTCAAATTTTGTACAGATACTGGATAATCTCCTGATCTTGGTGCTGGCGGAAAACTAAGTTTTAAAGCTGAGTTATCAACTTCATCAATCTCTATAATTTGTAGCTTTTCAAGCATACGCTCTCGTGATGTGACTTGGTTTGTTTTAGAGTAAGTCCCTTTAAAACGCTCAATAAAAGCCATATTGTCTGCAATAAATTTTTGTTGCTCTTGATAGGCTTTAATTTGATGACTACGTCTATCTTCTCTTAACTGTAAATAATGACTATAATTAGCCTTATAGTCGTAAATACGACCCATTGTTACCTCAATAGTACGATTGGTTATATTATCAATAAAAGCTCTGTCATGCGATATTACCATTACTGCATTAGCTTTATTAACTAAAAAGTCTTCTAACCATATAACAGATTCTATATCAATATGGTTTGTTGGCTCATCTAATAAAATTAAATCTGGCTTTTGTAATAAAATTTTAGCTAGCTCAATACGCATACGCCATCCACCAGAAAACTCGTTAGTTAAACGCGTAAAATCTTCTTGTTTAAATCCTAAGCCTTTAAGTGCTTTTTCCACTTCTGCATCGTAATTAACATCCTCTAAAGCGTAATATTTTTCGCCTAAATCAGATACTTTTTCAATGATAGCCATGTACTCATCGCTTTCATAATCTGTTCTAGTTTCTAAAGCTTTATTAAGCGCTTCCATTTCGTCACGCATAGCATAAACGTGCTTAAACGCTTTTGCTGCTTCTTGAAAAACAGTACAGTCATCCTCTGTCAATAAATGTTGCGGTAAATAAGCAATAACAGCGTCTTTAGGTGCTCTTACATGACCTCTTGTAGGCTTTTGTTCGCCTGCAACAATCTTCATCATGGTTGATTTACCTGCACCATTTTTACCCATTAAAGCGATTTTGTCTGTTGGATTAATTACAAAAGACACATCACTAAACAAGGCGGTTCCGCTAAACTCTACTGCTAAATTATCTATAGAAATCATAGTCTGTTTTTTAAAGTTGCGAAAGTAATAAAAAGTGTGGATTTACTTCTATTTAATATTTGATTTTGTCTGTTATTTCAAGTACCTTCGATAATATTCTAACCCTTTTATAATTTAGACAAATATCAATTTATCTCAAACCCATATTGTACCTAAACAGCATGTACCAATAAGACTTCAAGATTATGGTGTTGGTATTTTTGAAGCTGCATTAACAAAATCTGCTTTAAAAAAAGTTTTAAAAAAGCAATACATAACTGTAAATGGTAACATTGCAACATCTGCAACTTATATTAATGGAGGCGAAACTATTTGCTTAACCATAACACAAGATGCACCTCCAAGAAAAAGTCTAACGTTTAAATTAGAGGTTTTATTTGAAGATGATTATCTTGCTGCTATACACAAACCAGCAGGTATTTTGGTTAATGGTAATAGCTTTAAAACTATAGCCAATGCACTGACACAAAATATAACTAGAAGCACACTTAGCGACGTAACAAAACCACAGCCTGTACATAGATTAGACTTCCCTACCACTGGTATTTTACTAATTGGTAAAACTAGTAGCAGTATACGTGCCCTAAATACTTTGTTTAAAAACAGAGCGATAAAAAAAACGTATTACGCAGTAACTATAGGGACCATGCAACAAGAAGGTTGTATTACCACTACTGTAGATGGTAAAACTTCAAAATCAAAATATAAGGTACATCAAACGATAGATTCTAAACGTTTTGGAAAATTAAATTTAGTCCAATTAGAGCCTTTTACTGGAAGAAGGCATCAATTACGCAAACATCTTTTTAGTATAGGCAACCCTATTTTAGGTGACAAAGATTATGGCTTTGAAAACTTAATATTAAACGGAAAAGGTCTATATCTGCATGCTTATTCTTTACAATTCACCCATCCTTTTACTAATGAAAGCTTATCTTTAAAGGACCAATTACCTAAACGTTTTAAAAAGTTATTTACTGACATTTAATTTTTATTAAATTTTAAAAAGAAACCTCCCAAAAATGAAACGCTTCCATTTTACAAATTTTATTATTCTAGCTGCTACTGTATTATTAATTATTAATATTTATGATCTAGATTTTAATAATATTAAAAATGGACCCTTTAGCGGAATCGTATCTAATCTTCTTATAATTATAGCCATGATACTTACCAGGAGAGATATTAAAAAAAGAGAGAGCAAAAACTAACTTTTAAGACTAATTAGCTGTTTTAGAGACTATAAATTACAAATACGTTAATTTATTATAACTTTCTAACACTCAATTCAAAACAAAATAGTACTTTCGCGCCTTATTTAAAAAAAGCATCTGTTATGAAGCGTATTAATGAGTACAAAAAACTATTTAACGTAGATCAAGATTTATCTTTAAAAACGTTAAAATCGTCTTACCGTAATTTGGTTAAAGAATGGCATCCTGATAAGTTTCAAGCAGGTGATGAAAAAGCGCAAGAAGCAGAATTAATGAGTCGTAAGGTTATTGATGGATACCACTTTTTAGTTAGTATCTCTCCAGAAACTATTGAGGCTAACAAAGAAGAATATGCAGTAACAGTTACTAGTCCTATTATGGATTGGAAGCATAAAGGTTTGTTATTAGAAGTTACTTTTTTAAATGGAGATACTTATGAGTACTTTGGTGTAAACAAAGCGTTATACATTAAGTTTTCTCAAAGCGACAAGCAAACACGTTTTGCTAAACGTAGTATTTTTAATTCTTTTCCTTACAGAAAAATTAAAAAGAGTGAAGTTACAGCTTAATTGCTAATACTTAATACACATAAAAAAAGAGCTAAAATTTAAAATTTTAGCTCTTTTTTATTTAATATTATTTGACTACTAATTTTTAAATTTTTAGTCTTTAGTCCTTAGTATTTAATTCTTAGGTTTATTTTTTTCTTCAATCCATTTGCTCATAAACTTAGTACTTTGCATGGTATGATGCATTAGCATTTGTCCATAAAAATGTTGCTGCCTATGTGCTTTTAATCCTGCTTTAAGCAATTCTATTTTATATAAAACATCCTTGGTATAAATAGCTTTATCATACAATGTATTAATAATCATAAATCCATTTTTTTGCTTCCCATTCCAATAAATTTTATTAGAGTACAACTCCACTGCTTGCTTAGCAAAATTAACAGGATCGTCAGCAATAAATGCATTGGTATCTTTTAAGGTTCCGTACATACCTTCTGCTCCAATAGTTGTGGTAACACATGGTGTACCATTTAACATCGCATCTATTAATTTACCCTTAAGTCCTGCACCAAAACGTAAAGGTGCTAAACAGACTTTAGCCTCTTGCATAACCTGATTAACATTGTCCGTAAAACCTTTTATTAAAAAGCCTTCTTTTGGATTATGTAATTGCATTGCTTTTTCTGATACGTAGGATCCATACACATGCATTTCGGCTTTAGGTAATTCCTTTTTAATAAGAGGCCAAATATTAGATTTTAAAAACATGACTGCATCAACATTGGGTTTATGCATAAAATTACCAATGGTAATAAAATGGTTTCTGTCTTTAAATTTAGGACTATTTCTTTGGGCTTCTGGCGATACAGGATCTAATAAAAATGGTAAATAATATAATAGATGCTCATCTATTTTAAATTGATTTACTAATATCTCTACCTCAACTTGTGATATAATAAATGATAAATCGCAACGTAAAATACTTGCAATTTCGCGTTTAGCAGTATCATTTTGTAAATAATTTTTATCAAAAATAGCTTGATCTTTAAACGCTTGCTCACGTCCTTTACGTAAACAATGTAAATCTTCAGTATCTAAGATACGTAAGGCATCAGGACATTGTTCTGCCACACGCCAACCAAACTGCTCCTCCACCATAAATCTATCAAAAACAACTATGGATGGATTTAGGTCATTTATAAATGTATCAAAACTAGCATCGTTTAATACAATGTTTTTTATGGTTACACCAATACTTGATAAATCAAATGCATTATCCGATTTAGCACAAGCACTAGCAAAAGTAATGTCATAATTAGCTGATTGAAATACTTCAATCAATTGCATCATTCTACTTCCTGCTGCAGAACTTTTAGGTTCTGGCCAAACAAATCCAATTATTAAAACTTTAGGTACCAATTGAGGGATATTTAGATATTAAAATTTATTCTGCTTTTGGTGCTAATGCATAGCCCATTCTAACTTGATTTACCCAATCCACTACTGCTTTTATTTGCGAATCGGATAATTTAGCGTCTCCATGCGTCCAAGTATAACTTGGTAAAGGCATTTTCTTTTCTTCAACTTCTTCTGCAAGTTCTTCAAATTTATGGTCTTTACGTTTTATAGAGTAATCTGACCATTTAGAAAAATCTAAATGTTTTTTACCGTCTTCAACATGTTCATTCAACCAAAAGTTTATTGGTGTAATTTTATCATACCATGGATATTTAGTATTACTACTATGACAGTCAAAACAGGTAGTTTCAAGAATGGTTTTAACTTCTGGAGAAGGTTTAGTTTCGTTTAAAAAAGCGGTTAAATCTTCTGTATTACCTTGGTTTTTTTCAGGCGAAAAAAATTGGGCAACTATAAAAACCAGTAATAAAACTAGTCCAATCTTTTTAAGTAATTTCATTTTAGTTATTTTTAGGCTTTAAAAATAACAAATCTTTGACGACTGACGCTTTATATCAAGAATTAAATTATGTTAATCATTCTCGTGAAAAGCGTTTGTATTATGCACAAATGTTATTGGCTAATACCAGTTTGATTCCTAAAATTTTAGATATTACCTTTAAGGTAGATGATAAAATATCTCCAAGAGCTGCTTGGGTTTTAGAGTTTATGTGTAAAGAAAACCTAAATGCCTTAATCCCTTATTTAGATACATTTACAGAAAACATGGGTCGTGTGCATATAGATTCGGCAGAAAGACCTGTTGCAAAAATTTGCGAATATATTGCTATTGCCTACTATGGTAAAACGCCTTCTAAATTAAAAGAGGCCTTACTTCCGAGACATCGGGAAAAAATTATTGAAGCTTGTTTTGATTGGTTAATTACAGATGCTAAAGTTGCTGCAAAAGCGTATAGCATGAATACTTTATTTTTGTTTGGTAAGGACTATGATTGGGTCCATCCAGAATTAATAACCATTTTGGAACGTGATTTTGCTTCTCAAAGTGCAGCTTTTAAAGCCAGAGCAAAGCAAATTTTACATAAAACTAAAAAATAAAAATTGTTATTTTAATTAATTCTTAAAGCGTAATCCTTTAGTCTTCCCGTTAAAAAAACTATATTTATAGCTTGTTAAAAAACAACTATTTTTATGTCTTTAAATCAACTTAATGCGATCTCTCCAATTGATGGTCGTTACCGAAATAAAATTGAAAAACTACAAGATTTTTTCTCTGAAGAAGCACTAATTAAATACCGTGTTTTAGTAGAAATTGAATACTTTATTGCTTTATGCGAAGTGCCACTACCTCAGCTTAAAGGTGTAGATTCTAGTAAATTTGAAGCATTGCGTGACATTTACAAATCGTTTACTACTGAAAATGCTCAGGCTATAAAAGATATTGAAAAGGTTACCAACCATGATGTTAAAGCGGTTGAGTATTTTATAAAAGAACAATTTGATGCTTTAGGTTTAAGCGAATTTAAAGAGTTTATACACTTTGGATTAACGTCTCAGGACATTAACAACACAGCAATCCCATTAAGTATTAAGGATGCAATGAATGAGGCTTACGTACCAGAATACTTAAATGTTTTAAAAGAATTAAAGCGTCTTGCTAAAGATTGGAAAGATATACCAATGCTAGCTAGAACACATGGTCAGCCAGCGTCTCCAACCCGTTTAGGAAAAGAAATTGAAGTATTTGCTGTACGTTTAGAAGAGCAATTTAACTTATTAAATGATATCCCAAGTGCTGCCAAATTTGGTGGTGCAACCGGAAATTTTAATGCACATAAAGTGGCTTATCCTAATATAGATTGGAAAACTTTTGGAGGTACCTTTGTACAGGAAAAACTAGGTTTATACCACTCGTTTCCAACTACACAAATCGAGCATTATGACCATATGGCTGCGTTATTTGATTGTTTAAAACGTATTAATACTATTATTATAGATTTAGATAGAGATATTTGGACCTATGTATCTATGGATTATTTTAAACAAAAAATTAAAGCAGGAGAAGTTGGTAGTAGTGCTATGCCACATAAAGTTAACCCAATAGATTTTGAAAACAGTGAAGGTAACTTAGGAATAGCTAACGCTATTTTTGAACATTTATCTGCAAAATTACCTATTTCAAGATTACAACGTGACTTAACTGATAGTACTGTTTTACGTAATGTTGGTGTCCCTTTTGGTCATACTTTAATTGGTTTTGGATCAACGCTTAAAGGTTTAGGTAAATTATTATTAAACCAAGCTAAATTTGAAGCTGACTTAGAAAACAATTGGGCTGTCGTTGCAGAAGCTATACAAACTATTTTAAGACGTGAAGGCTATCCTAATCCTTATGAGGCTTTAAAAGGATTAACTAGAACCAATGAAGCGATTAATAAAACCTCTATTTCAAATTTTATTGATACCTTAGACGTGAGTGAAGCTATTAAAACAGAATTAAAAGCCATATCACCAAGTAATTATACAGGAATATAACATGTTTAATGACAAGACATCTTTAATACTTTGCGCTGTAACCGCATTACTTTTATTTATTGGAGGTATTACAGACTTATTAAGTAATCCGATTTACGTTGGGTTGGTTGTTATTGTTTATTTAACCGTTATTTTAAACCTTGTGCTAGTTAAAAAATCCAGTAATGGAGACGATGACTTTTTTGAAACAAAAATTAAAAAGTAAAAACAACAGGTTTATTGTTATAATATAAAAAAGGCTTATCCAATGGATAAGCCTTTTTGTTTATAGTAATTTAATTATTATTTAAAAAAGTTAGTTAAGCTTTTAAGTTGTGCTTGATCTACATCTGCATTTTTAAGTTTATCGCTTAGCTTGATTAACTCTTCTGGCTTCATGTTGTCACCTAAAATACGTACAATAGTAAATCCAAAATCATTGGAGCTAGCAAGCACTAAAAACTCGTCAATTGTATCTGCGTTACCTAATGTACTAACCTTAACGTTAACACCTTTGTCTTTAAACTCCATTAGTTCTTCATACTTTTTGTTATTAAAGACCTTTTTAGCTTTTTGCAACTCTGTTTTGTAACTTTCTAAATTATTATCTTTAATACGATAGGCTAAAATGTCTAGTTTATCTACAGATTGATATGCTTTTTGCTCGTCTGGATTTAAGTTAGCTTTAGAAAAATCTATTACATCTGCAGATACGTCATAGGACATAAAAGCTGGCAACTCTTGATGATCTACAAAATAGGTTTGTATAGAGTTTTGGTCTTTACAACTTACTAAAACAATACTTAAAGCAAGAAGTGTTATTACGGTTTGGAAGGTTTTTTTCATGGGTTTATTTTTTATTTTTCTTTTTTAACTCCTCTCCTCCTGGAAGATTCATTTTTTGAGTTAATTTAGAAATTTGATTTAAATCAATATCACCTGTTAAAGAGATTACTACAGTTTCGATAGTACGCTTTTCTCCATTAATTTCAATATCAGAATCTTTCATTGCTGCTTCTAATCCATTAATAAACATTAACAACTCACTTACATGGTCACTGTCTTTACCTTCTTTTACATAAAACTTCATGACCACTCCATTGTCCTTAACCTCCATTAATTCTTCTAAAACTGCGCTGCGTGTTGCAACCCATTTAGTGATGTCCTTAGCTATAGTTTTGTCACCTGTTGCCATAGTTTTAAAACTGGTAATACTATTTACCATATCCATATAAGCTTTAGCTTCAGCATCATTTGTATTAATATCTATTTTTGCTAACATCTGAAACATTTTAGGTTTGATGGACACATAACTTACTTTGTCATCATCACTATATTTTTCAAAAATATCCTGAGCCATACCTGTTAATGGCATTAATAATATGGCTAATACTGTAATTGTTATATATTTTTTCATTGTATTTGGTTTTAAATTTTAATATTATTTTATGTTTCTAATTTTTAAAATACGTCCTATTGGGTTTTCCATTTCTTTTAAATAGTCAACTTGTGTGCCAGCTTTATTAATTTCACCTAAATAACTAACTTGTGCAGTCCCTTTATTAAAGGTTTTTGAGACCAACTCTAGATAAGCTTTTGCTTGATTATAAGCTATCCTATCGGCTTCTGTAATAACGTCTTCTTTTGGTCTGGTCAGATAAATACCAACCATTAACACTGCTACTGCTGCAACGCTTAACCACTTAAAATTGATTTTCTTTTTAGTGTTTAGTGGTACGTGTTTAGTAAAAGTCTCCTGTTGGTTTACCGTATAATACCTAAAAATTGCTTTGTAATACTCTAAATGCGGAGCGACAGTCTCTTGGTTAAAATAGTCTTTTAACTGTGCTTCTTCTTCTAGAGTGGTTTGGCCATTCTCGTACTTTTCTAGTAAGTCTTCTATATTATTTAACACCATAATTATGTGTACTTGTTAATTTTTCTCTTATTATTTTTCTAGCTCTGGATAGTGCTACACGCACTGCTGTAGGATTCATATCTAACATTTTTGCTATTTCGTCAAAATCATATTGCTCAATATCTCTTAATTGTACTACCATTTTTTGTTGTTCTGGTAAATCCTCAATAATCCTTGCTACCCACTGTAAACTATCATTTAATTCTATTTGTTTTTGTAGTGCTACATTGTGGTCTTGATAATTACTATGTACTATTTTTAAATTCTGCGATTGCTTGGATTTTAATTTATCCAAACAAAAATTTTTGGTCATGGTCATGGAAAATGCTTCTACATTTTTATAATTTTCTATTTGACCTTTGTTTCGCCATAATTTTAACAACACCTCCTGAGTGGCATCTTCTGCTTCCTCTCTAGAGACTAGCAATCGTTTTGCTAAACGAAAGACCTTATCTTTAAAAGGCATTACTAATTTTAAAAACTCTGACTGCGTCATTTTGGTTGGTTGGTTTCTATTACGACGAACAACTATTATAATTGTTACAATTTATTTTCAATATAAAATAAAGTAAGTACTTTTATAATGAAAAAGAACCTTTAGCGCTATGAAAATTATTAATATAAAACACCTAGTCCTTATACTTCCGTTTATTATTTTAGGCTGTTATGAAGATATGGATGACAACCCAATCGCTGACACAGAGATTAAAGATTTTATTTGGTCTGGATTAAATACGTGGTATTATTGGCAAGATCAAGTTACGGACTTAGCAGATGATCGATTTTTAGATACTGCAGACTATACTCAGTTTTTAAATAGTTTTGATACGCCTGACCAAATGTTTTATAGCTTATTATCTGACCAAGATCGTTTTAGTTGGATTGTAGACGATTATTTTGCTTTAAACAACGCTTTAAATGGTGTATCTAAAAGCAACGGAATGGAGTTTGGTGTTGGTTTAATTGATGGTGGCAGTAATGCTTTTGGTGTTGTACAGTATGTATTACCAAATACAAGCGCATCCACAAACAACTTACAACGTGGAAACTTTTTTTAACCGTAGACGGAATACAACTCACAGAAAACAATTATAGAAACTTATTATTTTTTGGAAGCGATACTTATACTCTTGGTCTTGCCGAATTAGATGCATCCGACAATCTTGTTCTAACAGGCGAAACCGTTATACTTACTAAACAAGTATATGAAGAAAATCCAATTTTAATAGCAAACACCTTTACAGTAGATGGTATTAAGGTTGGCTATTTAATGTATAATCGTTTTACAAGTGGTTATGACCAACAGCTTAATAGTGTTTTTGGTCAGTTTATTGCCCAAGGTGTCCAAGACTTTGTCCTAGATTTACGTTACAATCCTGGAGGCAGCGTTAATAGTGCTATTAATTTAGGAAGTATGATTGCTGGAGAACCTACCACTGCACTATTTTTAAAACAACAATGGAATAATAAAATACAAGCAACCCTTAGTGATACTCAGGTTAACAAATACTTTACCAATCAACTCTCTGATGGTACATCTATAAATACCTTAAACTTAAATAAAGTGTACATTTTAGCACAAGGCAGTTCTGCTTCTGCTAGCGAGTTGGTTATAAATTGCTTAAAACCATACCTTGATGTCATACATATTGGTGATGTTACTGTTGGTAAAAATGAGTTTTCAACCACCTTATATGATAGTCCAAGTTGTAATTATAATTGCACCACAGGTATTAATCCAAATCATACTTGGGCAATGCAGCCTCTAGTTGGTAAAAGTGAGAATGCTAATGGCTTTTTTGAATACGAAACAGGTTTGAACCCAACTTTAACTTTAGAAGAAAACGTTGCAAATTATGGTGTTTTAGGACAACAAGACGAACCACTTTTAGCAAGAGCCATTCAGCATATTACAGGTAATGGACGTTTTAGCAACCAACCTATTTTAAACAACTTAAAAATAAAAGACTACTCAAAGCTTAATACTATTACAAAAGACAACATGTACATTGATAGTGAAGGATTAAACGTATTTAAATAAAGAAAAAACAAAACCTATTGAGCTATAAAACATATTTTAATTGGAGCACAGGAAAAGATTCGGCTTTAGCCTTATATTATTTACTACAAGACGAAACTTATTCTGTTAAGCAATTAATTACAACGGTTAACACCCATTTTAATCGTGTGACCATGCATGGTTTAAGATTGGAGCTACTAACTTCACAAACCGAAGCTTTAGGTATTAAGTCCAGTGTAATAGAACTTCCTGAAATGCCAAGTATGGACACTTATGAAGACATCATGCTGAAGGCTGTGTCTGCATTAAAAGATGACAATTTTACACATAGTGCCTTTGGCGATATCTATTTAGAGGACTTAAAAGTATACAGAGAAAACCAACTAGCCACACAAAACATAAAAACCGTCTTTCCGTTATGGAAACGCGATACAAAACAACTTATTACTGAGTTTTTAGCGCTTGGTTTTAAAACCATAGTGGTTTGTGCAAACTCTAAATATTTTGATCAAGATTTTGTTGGAACTATTATAGATGAAAATTTTATAGATAACCTACCCGAAGGTGTTGATCCTTGCGGAGAAAATGGCGAGTTCCATACCTTTTGTTTTGATGGACCAATCTTTAAAAACCCAATCCCATTTACTATTGGCGACAAAGTATATCGCGAATACAAAGCACCTAATACCAATGATAATGATATCTGTAAAAGTGATGCCGAAACCTATGGTGTTTGGTATTGTGACTTAATTCCGTAACTATCATCTTAGGTATAAAATATAAAAAAGCCTCTAAATAATTTAGAGGCTTTTTAATGGTTGGTTTGTGGTTTTATTAACTATTTTCTAGTTGAAGTACACTTTAGAAGCAATGACTCCAACGTCAAAACTATTGGTTTCTGATCCAGAAGACAAGTCATATACTTTTAAAGTACTATTACCTGAAAAACTACCAGCATCTGTTACATATAGCAAGTTGTTTTTTACTGCCATTCCATAAGCACTAGTAGCAGTAATGTCAAATAATGAAGCTGTTGGTAAACTAGTATCTGTATCTGACAATCCGTAAACTGCATTATCTAAAATGTAATAAGTATTACCATCACTATAACTCATTAAACCTGGATGTTGACCTATTCCAAAAACAAAAGATGATACAATAGCGTTATCTGCAACATTTATTTTTGTTATTGCTGCTGGTGTTTCGTTACCTGTCCATGGTTCGTTACCTCCAGAAAGCACAACCAAATTACCTTGATTATTAATCACCATCTCGTCTGGTTTAGATTGTACAGTAATAGTCTCTGTTGTACTATCCAAAGTATTTATAACTGTTATCAAATTGTTAGTATTATAACCTCCTTTATGTGATACAAACACTTTATCCAAATTAACTAAAACTTGCTCTGGACCTTCAGGTACAGCTATGGTAGATGTTACAGTATTAGCATTTAAATCTACGACAGCAATGTAATCATCTGTAGTATCATTTGGATCAGCCCAATCAGACACGTAAGCAGTATTACCATCAAAAGCAATGTACCTTGGTAACGTTAATCCAGTGTCTATGGTTCCTAATTTTTCAAAAGTATAACGATTAACAACAGTGATTGTTCCTGCATCAACAACGATATAAGCCTTATCTCCACTAAAACCTATAGATTGTAAATACACGCCTAAGTTTTCATTGTTAACATTAAAGTACACTTGATTTTCTGTTACAGAAAAATCATTTGATATGTAAGAAATTGAAGAGGGTCCACCTTCGGCACTTACTAAAATCCCATTTTCATAAGCTCCTAATGGTTCTGGTTGTGTAAATGCATCATCGTCATTAGAACAAGAAAAGACTAATAATGATAAGGTTACAATTGAATAAATGATTTTTTTCATAATTTGATTTAAAATTTATAGTGTAATTGAATATTAAAATTTCTGTTTGGCATTGGTCTAAATGCTACATTTTGGTATAGTTTATTAAATAGATTATTTACTTTAAAACCTAACTCTAATTCGTGATTAAACTGTTGTAATAGTTTATAATTAACGCCTAAGTTGGCTACATTATAAGATTGCAAACTATAAAATGGACCTTTTAAATTATCGGAAGTTGTAAAGACGTCTCCATTATAAAGTTGCTGATAAAGTGCGCTAAACCTATTAAACCCATAAGCTACTGTGGCATTAGCTTTATGAAAAGGCACATAAATTAATTGCTTGTTTGTTTCTAAATTTTCTGAAACTGTGTAAGAGTAATTTGAACTAAACGTCAAATGGTGATTATTAACTTTTTTAGAAATAGTCAAGCCTACTTCTGCTCCATAACTATGGGCTTCAGCTATATTTTGAGGTGTCCATAATCCAGAGATATTTGGTTTCCATTGTATCAAATCTTGCGACTTAATATAGTAGGTATTCAACTGTAGTTGCAACCAATCAAAGTCTAAAACATGACCTAAATCAAATTGATAAGACGATTCTGGTACTAAATCCAAATTACCTCCAGGTTGCCAAAACAAATCGTTAAATGTCGGAATTCTATAATTTTTTGACCCATTAATTTTGACTTTATAAAACTTGGTAATACCAATCAAAGCGTCCATTGAAAACAATAATGGACTACTAAAATCAGAAGTCACATCTTGTCTTATATTAAAACCAAAATTTAAATTCGTTTTTGGATTATATTGCAATAATCCTGTAACAGAAAATATAGATCGATCTGGATTACCAAAACTACTGCCTTCACCTTTAAAAAGATTGTAATCTAAAATACTAGTAACACTTACCTGTTTAGATATTTTATAATTAAAATTATGCTTTGCCAGAAAAGTATTGACTTGTCCAAAAGTAAAAAACTCAGAATTTTTGTTTTGGTAAAACTCAAAAGACTCTTTTAAATAGGCAAGTTTAAAATTGGACGTGTACGTTTGATCAGTCCTAACCCATTCCAACATTGATCTAGAGTTTTCATCTTTATATTTACTATTTGATGGCGTGGCAGTTGTACCAGAAAACTCACGATCACCTAAAAAAGTCTGATGGTATAATTTTAGCACATCTTTATCTGAAATAAAATAACCTAAATTAGCATTAAGGCTTAAATTATTAAAAGCACCATTTTCATTAATTTTATCAGAGTCCAAATATTTATAATCATTATCAGAATCTACATAATTTACTCCTAAATTAAAAGCAAATTTATCTTGTCCATAATCTGTAACTAGACTAATGTTTTTACTCTCAAAACTACCATAGTTAAGTTTGACCTCATTTTTAAAATGTTTAGTAAAACTTAATGTATTGTCTAAGTGTACACTACCTCCAATTGCTCCACTTCCATATTGCACACTACCTCCACCATTTCTAATAACTACTTTATTAACGTTATTGGTATTTATGGTATTAAAATCCGTTTGACCATTTAACTGAGAGTTAATACTTATACCATTCCAAATCACAGCAGTTTGCGAGGCATTAGTCCCTCTAAACGATGGTGAAGACACCATGCCATAACCGTTTTCTTTAAAATAAATATTAGAATTAAATCGTAATAAATCCGTAAAATTAGAAGTGTTTTTATTTAAAACAGAGTCGTTTAAAACTGTAACTTTAAATCCTGCAGCATTTTGTTTCAACTTGACATCACTCAACTCGATAACATCTAAATATTGGATAGAATCCAGCTGTGTTTGTGCATAAGACACAACACTACAACATACAGCAATTAGTAATCCAATAGTTTTTTTCATAAATCTTAAAGACCTTTCTCCCGAAGATCGTATTAGATGACAAATTCTGGCAGGTCTCCTGACTTGTTATATGTTACTCTACCTTCCCATTTTTAATAAAACAGTGGTCTAAGTTTGAATAACATCCTTTAAAAGGTGTCCAACTAATGTTGAACATAAACTTACAGTTGCGGGAACAGTTCTGGATTTAAACCAGATTCCCTTTTAATCGACTTTGCATTAGCACAAAGTCAAACCAAAATTCAGCGCGAATGTACTATTTTAAATTAATTCATTCTTCATTTTTCTTATTCATTTTATAGATTAAATAAATAAAGCCAATTAAAAAATGTAATAATATAATTCCTCCTACTAT
The DNA here is from genome assembly GCF_055808135.1 of Olleya sp. KJ81-1. Classification (NCBI taxonomy): domain Bacteria; kingdom Pseudomonadati; phylum Bacteroidota; class Flavobacteriia; order Flavobacteriales; family Flavobacteriaceae; genus Olleya; species Olleya sp. KJ81-1. The sequence goes on from NZ_CM147854.1 coordinate 1,400,351, forward strand.
ATATATTGTTAAATTTGACCCGTCTCTCATGACTAAAATTTTATATAAATTTAAAGGAAAATATTCCGATAAAGCGCTACAAATGTTACATAACAAAGCTTTTTTATTACTATTACTTTCATTTTTATTATTTCTAAATTGTAAGGAAGATCCAGGTATTGACAGGAAACTTCCTGCTTTAATACAAGAGGATAATAGTATCGCTTACGCTGAAGGATTTAGTATTACAAATCATAGTAATTTTAAAGTGTTAACCATAAACAACCCTTGGCCGAAAGCAGAAAAAACCTATAATTACGTTTTAATTAGTAAAGAAGACGCTGCAAAAACATCGTTTATGAAAGATGAATATGATGGCATTATCATTACTCCTGTAACGTCTATAGTAGTAACCTCTACAACGCATATTCCTGCTTTAGACCTTTTAAATGAAGAAAAATCGTTGATTGGTTTTCCTGGCAGTGATTATATTTCTTCAGAAAAAATCAGACAGCGTATTGATAATGGACACGTAAGAGAATTAGGTAAAAACGAAGGTTTAAACACCGAAGTGTTATTAGAGTTAAATCCAAATGTTGTCGTTGGATTTGGTGTTGATGGCACAAGTAAATCTTTAAAAACAATAAGTAATGCTAGAATACCTGTAATTTATAATGGTGATTGGGTAGAAAAAACACCTTTGGCTAAAGCCGAATGGATTAAGTTTTTTGGTGCATTATATAACAAAGAAAAACAAGCAGATTCTGTATTTAAAACTATCGAAACTAATTACAAAGCAGCAAAACAATTAGCGCAAACCGTCACTGAGCGACCAACCGTAATTAGTGGTGCAATGTATAAGGACGTATGGTATTTACCAAATGGAACCAGTACCGAAGCTCAATTTTTAAAAGATGCAAATGTCGATTATTTATATGCAGATACTAAATCTCAAGGCAGTTTGGCTTTAAGTTTTGAAGCTGTTTTTGAAAAAGCAAAACATGCTAATTTATGGTTAAGTCCATCTTATTATACAAGTCTAGAGGCTTTACAAACCGCTAATACACATTACACACAATTTGATGCTTATAAAAATAATGCCATCTATACTTTTGCAGATACAACCGGAAAAACAGGAGGCGTTTTATATTATGAGCTTGGTTTATCTAGACCTGATTTAGTATTAAAAGACATCATTAAAATTTGTCATCCAGACTTATTGCCAGATTATCAAACTTACTTTTTTAAACCGTTAAAGTGATAACATCCAAATCTTATACCATTCCCTTTATAGTATTAGCAGTTTTGCTTTTACTATTATTTATGGTAAACATTAGTTTAGGATCTGTATCCATAGCTTTTAATACTATTATAGACAGTTTTTTTACTAAATCTGATAATTTAAACAATCATCAATATATAATCCAAAACTATCGTTTACCCAAAGCAATTACTGCTGTATTGGTAGGTTCTGGTTTAGGTATTTCTGGGTTATTAATGCAAACCCTTTTTAGAAATCCTTTAGCTGGTCCTTTTGTTTTAGGGATTACCTCTGGAGCTAGTCTAGGTGTCGCATTGGTTATTTTAGGTAGTAGTATTTTTGGTGGATTTTTAGCTACTTTTTTACTTACCAAATGGAGCTTAGTTATTGCAGCAAGTTTAGGTAGTTTTTTAGTGTTATTATTAGTCCTAATTGTATCCTCAAAAGTTAGAGATACTATGGCTATTTTAATTATCGGATTAATGTTTGGTAGTATTACAGCTGCAATAGTTAGTGTACTATCCTACTTTAGTAGTGCAGAACAATTACAGCAATACATTTTTTGGGGTTTTGGTAGTTTAGGAGATTTGGACTGGAACGAGGTTACTATTTTTACAATCATTTATTGTATTGGCATCCTATTTAGTATCCTGTCTATAAAAGGTCTTAACACTTTACTGTTAGGCGAAAATTATGCTAAAAGTCTAGGTTTAAACATTAAACAAAGTCGATTATTAATTATTATTGCCACTAGCCTACTAGCAGGTACTATTACTGCTTTTGCAGGACCAATAGCCTTTATTGGCTTAGCAATTCCGCATGTTACTAGACAAGTTTTTAATACGTCCAATCATAAAATATTATTACCTGCTGTATTTTTATTTGGTGCAATTATTATGCTAATTTGTGACAGTATTGCTCAATTACCAAACACAGATTATATGCTACCTATTAATGCTATAACTTCCTTATTTGGTGCACCAATTGTAGTTTGGTTATTAGTAAGACAACGTAAAATGGTGTTTTAAAATGAAAAAAACAACCAACATACCATCCTAAAAACTGATAATTTAACTGTAGGTTATCAGTCTAAAAAAAACCAAACTATTGTAGCATCTAACATTAATATTGCTTTAACTAAAGGCGAATTAATTGGATTAGTTGGTGGTAATGGGATTGGTAAATCCACACTTTTAAAAACATTAACAAAGGTTATAACACCTTTAAATGGTCATGTATTAATAAATAATCAAAGTTTAAATAACTATTCTAATTTAGAGCTTGCCAAAACTTTAAGTTTGGTATTAACAGAGCCTATTGCTGCAAAAAACTTAACCGTTTTTGAATTGGTTGCTCTTGGACGTCAACCTTATACCAATTGGGTTGGTAATTTGTCTGACACAGATTTAACTATTATTAATAAAGCTATAAATCAAACGACTATTGAAGATTTGAAACATAAAAAATGTTTCGAGCTTAGTGATGGTCAACTTCAAAAGGTTATGATTGCTCGTGCTTTAGCTCAAGATACAGATTTAATTATTCTAGACGAACCTACGTCGCATTTAGACATGTATCACAAAGCATACATCTTAAAACTGCTTCAAAAATTAGCAAAAGATACCGGAAAAACCATCTTATTTTCGTCTCATGAAATAGATTTAGCCATCCAATTATGTGATAGTATGATTGTCATGTCAAACCATGGAATAGTTAGTGACTCACCTTGTAATTTAATCGAAAAAGGTGCATTTTCTAACCTGTTTCCTGCAGATATGATTGTTTTTGATGAAAAAACAGGCAGTTTTAGGGTTAAAAAGTAGTTTTACGTCATACTCAAAATTACAAAACAACAATTCACATCATACTGGACTTGTATCAGTATCACATATTAATTAAAGTGTTTTTAATCATCGTCTACAGACTCAAGTTCATCTAAATTATAATCACAAAGCAACAACCCACGTCATACTGAACTTGTTTCAGTATCGCATAGTAATTAAGGTTATTATGAATCATCTTTTATAAAATCAAATTCATCTAAATTATAATCACAAAGAAACAATCCACGTCATACTGAACTCGTTTCAGTATCTCATATTAATTAAGGTTTTGAATCATCCTCATTACAACTAACTTCATCTCAATTAAAATAAAAATCCTAAACCAGGTCATGCTAAACATTTATCGTAAAACTTTATAAAAAGACTTGTAATCACTTTCTAAATTAAAAAAGAATTAAGCTTTCAGCATATAAAAACACTTAACTTCTCACTGAGTCACAAATTAACTATCTTTGAACAAACTACGTTTTTATTAAATGAACGACAACATTATACTAATTATTACTATTTTAATTGCTGCTGCTATTGGTAGTTATTTAGGCATGCTTTTCACTAAACTTAAAAGTAAAAGCGAAAAAAGTACTTTAGAAGAAAGAAACACCAATTTACAACAGCAACTCTCTGACTTAAAACAGCTTTATTCCGCAGAAAGCGAAAGACAACACGCAACATTTAACACCCAATTACAAGAGTTGAAACAAACTATTTCTAAAATTGAAATTGAACGCGAAGGCATTCGTCGTGAAAAGGATATTTTAAATGAAGATTTAGCTAGAAAAAATGCCGATTTTGAAAACTTACAACAATTAAACCTTAAACGTGAGGAAGAAGTCGAATTACGTCAAGAACAACTACGCAAGGATTTTGAGTTATTAGCAACTAAAATTTTAGACGAAAAAAGCGAAAAATTCACCCTTCAGAATAAAGAAAATATCAAAAATATTTTAAATCCACTTCAAGAAAAAATACTAACCTTCGAGAAAAAAGTAGATGATACTCAAAAGGAAAGTATTAGTATGCATAGTGCTTTAAAAGAGCAATTATTAGGTTTAAAAGATTTAAATCAGCAAATGACTAAAGAAGCCACCAACCTAACTAGAGCACTAAAAGGTGATAGTAAAATGCAAGGAAATTGGGGAGAATTAGTTTTAGAACGTGTTCTTGAAAAATCTGGTTTAGAAAAGGATAGAGAGTATTTTGTACAACAAAATTTTACCAGAGCTGATGGTACAAGAGTACTACCAGATATAGTCTTGCATTTACCTGACAATAAAAAAATGATTATTGACAGTAAAGTGTCTTTAACAGATTACGAGCGTTACGTGAATGCTGAAGATGACGAGCGTGAGATATATTTAAAAGCCCACATCAATTCTATAAGACGACACGTAGACCAATTATCTGATAAAAAGTACGAAGATTTATATGATATAGAAAGTCCTGATTTTGTATTACTATTTATCCCAATAGAACCTGCGTTTGCAGTCGCTATTAATGCCGATAATAGTTTATACAATAAAGCATTCGAAAAAAACATAGTTATTGTTACACCTTCCACACTATTAGCAACTTTAAGAACAGTTGATAGTATGTGGAACAACGAAAAGCAACAACAAAATGCTATCGAAATTGCAAGACAAGCTGGCGCTTTATATGATAAATTTGAAGGTTTAGTTAAAGACTTGACTGGTGTTGGAAAAAAAATAGACGATGCTAAAAAGGATTATTCCTCTGCAATGAATAAATTAGTAGAAGGAAAAGGAAACCTAATTACAAGTGTTGAAAAATTGAAAAAATTAGGTGCTAAAGCTAAAAAAGCATTACCCGAAACCATTATTAAAAGAGCAGAATTTGACGATTAACACAAAACAATTATGATAAAATTTTTAGTAAAAACCTTAGTTATTATAGTCCTAATTTTAGTGGGATATTTTTGTTTTATATACTTTGCAACTTACAGTGAAGGTGTTAGAGCAGGAGAATTAGTTAAATTTAGCAGTAAAGGTGTTATGTTTAAAACTTGGGAAGGCGAGGTCAGTCAAGGTGTATCTGAAGCTCAACTTTTTGAATTTTCTGTAGAGGATAAAGAGAAACAGGTTATTAATGATTTAAATCGTCTACAAGGTAAATTTGTAAAACTTTCATATTTTGAACGTTACAAAACCTTCTTTTGGTTAGGTGATACTAAGTACTTTATTACTAAAGTAGAAGAAGATAAAGAACGACGTTCTAATTATTAATTATGACAGATTCTACTCAAAATATAATATACAAATGGAGCTTAAGAGCTAAATATATTTTTATATTTATTGCAGGAGCAGGACTACTATCTTTTGGTTTTGATACGCTTATAGAGCCAGGAAAATTTAGTAAAAGAGAAGAATTAAATAACTTTATTATTATCATGTGTCTCTTTTTTGGACTGGCTTTAATTATTGTCGGATTTTACAGAAAAAACCAAATTGAATATTACATACAACAACAAAAACTATAATGAAAGCATATAAAAAAGCAGACGATTCTAGAATTAGTATTTCCGAATTAATGTTACCATCACACTCTAACTTTAGTGGAAAAATACATGGTGGTTACATACTAAATTTGATGGATCAAATAGCTTTTGCTTGTGCTTCTAAACATTCCAAAACCTACTGTGTGACTGCTAGTGTAGATACTGTAGATTTTTTAAGTCCTATTGAGGTTGGCGAACTAGTAACCATGAAAGCTTCTGTAAATTTTGTTGGAAATACATCTATGGTTGTTGGTATACGTGTAGAGGCTGAAAATATACAGACTGGTATTGTAAAGCATTGTAACTCGTCTTACTTTACAATGGTAGCCAAAGATGATAATGGACAATCCATGGAAGTTGCTGGACTTATTTTAAATGATAAGGTTGAAGTCAAACGCTTTTTAAAAGCTATTAAGCGAATGGAGACTAAAAAACAACGACAATATGAGTTTGATCATGAAGATTTTTCGCACACAGATTACCTGCCAATATTAAAAGATTACAAAGTTAGAATAGATTTACCTGATAATTTTTAAAATAAAAAAGCCTTCAAAAAATGAAGGCTTTTTTATTTTAAAATACTTGTATTAAATTTTTACAAATCGTTTAGTTATTGTGGTCCCTAAACTAACAGAAGTTATTTTTATTAAATACACACCATCATTCCAATTAGAAATAGACAAACTAGTCTTTAATTGACTAATTGTTTTTGATAGTATTTTTTTCCTAAAACATTATACACTTCAATAGTCAAATCTTCTTTAAACTGAGAAGGTATTTCGACATTTAAAGTCGATGATGCAGGATTTGGATACAAATTTATCGCAGATAAACGTGTTGCAAAATCAGGTACACTTAAAGTCCCTTCTGGTACGACTGTAATAACACCAAACATACTTGTAGGATGTGGATTACATTGGTATGTATTTGTACCAACAGATGTAAACGTATGCGAAAACGTTGCTCCTGTAGTCATAAAACCACTTACAAAATTATCTGAGGACGTACCTCCTGTTCTTTCTACATTATGCGTACCAGTAGAATACCAATCCCAAATAACTGTATCTCCAACCTCAATGGTGCGATCTGCATTATTATTTGGTCCTGTTGCATTAGAGTTAGAGCCGAAACTCCAATCTATATTAACTGTTTGGTTTTGAGCTGATACGCTTAAAGCTACAAAAGCAAATAAAATAAATAGTAGTTTTTTTGTCATAATCTCTTTTATTGTAAAATACAAAAAATAATTATAACCTCCTAAAAACCAATCGATTATTTTTATTACTTGCTTAAATACATTTTTCGTCTTGCATATAAATCGTAAAACTGATCATCTTTTAAATCGTCTATAAACAATATACTTTCTCCAGTACTTTTCATTTCTGGACCAAGTTTTTTATTCACATTATGAAATTTATTAAAAGAAAACACTGGCTGTTTAATAGCATAACCTTTTAAATGTGGGTTAAAATTAAAGTCAGTAACTTTCTTTTCGCCTAACATAACTTTAGTTGCATAATTTACATAAGGCTCTCCATAGGCTTTAGAAATAAATGGTACTGTACGTGATGCTCTTGGATTAGCTTCAATGATGTAAACAATATCATCTTTGATAGCAAACTGTATATTGATTAACCCAACCGTATTTAATGCTAATGCAATTTTCTTGGTATGGTCTTTTATTTGCTGCATTACAAACTCTCCTAAATTAAAAGGTGGTAATGTTGCGTTACTATCACCAGAGTGGATTCCGCAAGGCTCAATATGCTCCATTATACCAATGATGTAAACATTTTCTCCGTCGCAAATAGCATCTGCTTCAGCTTCAATAGCTCCATCAAGATAATGGTCTAATAGCAGTTGATTTCCAGGCATACGTCTTAATAAATCAACGACATGCTCTTCTAAATCTTGTTTATTAATTACAATCTTCATCCCTTGTCCACCAAGTACGTATGAAGGTCTAACTAATATTGGAAAATCTAGCACGTCTGCAATTGCAGCTGCTTCATCTGCAGTTGTAGCAATATCAAATTCTGGATAAGGAATATTGTTTTCTTTAAGCATGTTAGAAAACAACCCTCTATCTTCGGCTAAATCTAGAGCTTCAAAGCTAGTTCCTAAAATTTTAATTCCGTATTTAGATAGTTTTTCAGCAAGCTTTAAAGCGGTTTGTCCACCTAATTGCACGATAACACCTTCTGGTTTTTCATGTCTAATGATGTCATAGATATGTTCCCAAAAAACGGGTTCAAAATATAATTTATCTGCTGTGTCAAAGTCTGTAGATACCGTTTCTGGATTACAGTTAATCATGATGGTTTCATAACCACATTCTGCAGCAGCTAATACACCATGTACACAACAATAATCAAACTCGATACCTTGTCCAATCCTGTTTGGTCCTGATCCTAAAACGATAACTTTTTTCTTATCAGAAACTATACTTTCATTATGCGCATAACGTGTTCCGTCAGCTGTTTCTACATCATTTTCAAATGTTGAGTAATAGTAAGGTGTTTTAGCTTCAAACTCGGCAGCACAAGTATCTACAAGTTTGTAAACACGATTAATACCTAACTCGTCTCTTTTATTATATACTTGACTTTCTAAACAGCCTAACATATGTGCTATTTGTCTGTCTCCATACCCTTTTTGTTTAGCTTCTAGAAGTAAATCTCTTTGGATGGTGTCTATTTTAAAGGTCGAAATTTCTTTTTGTAATTGGTGCAATTCTTCATATTGACGTAAAAACCACATGTCAATTTTAGTAATTTCATGTATACGACTTAAAGGAATTCCCATTTGAATGGCATCATAAATTACAAACACGCGATCCCAACTTGCGTAGGTTAGCTTTTCAATAATTTGTTCGTAATTAGTATAACCTTTACCGTCAGCACCTAAACCATTACGTTTAATCTCTAAAGATTGTGTTGCTTTATGAAGTGCTTCCTGAAAAGAACGTCCAATACCCATAACCTCTCCTACTGACTTCATTTGCAGTCCTAGTGTACGATCACTTCCTTCAAACTTATCAAAATTCCAACGTGGTATTTTAACAATTACATAATCTAAAGTTGGCTCAAATAATGCTGATGTAGATTTAGTAATTTGGTTTTCTAACTCATCTAAATGATAACCTATAGCTAATTTTGCAGCTATTTTTGCAATTGGATATCCTGTTGCTTTACTAGCTAAAGCTGAAGAACGTGATACACGAGGATTAATCTCGATAGCAATTATATCTTCGTTTTCATCTGGACTAACTGCAAATTGCACGTTACATCCACCAGCAAAATCACCAATATTACGCATCATATGGATAGCCATATCACGCATTTTTTGATATGTTTTATCACTTAATGTCATTGCAGGAGCAACAGTAATGGAGTCTCCTGTGTGGATTCCTATTGGATCCATATTTTCAATAGAACAAATAATTACTACGTTATCATTAGAGTCTCTTAGTAATTCTAGCTCGTACTCTTTCCAGCCAATTAAGGCTTTGTCAATCATGACTTCGTGAATTGGAGAAATTTCTAATCCACGTGTTAATAACTCGTCAAAATCTTCTTCTTTATATACAAATGAAGCGCCTGCACCACCTAAAGTAAATGAGGCTCTAATTATTAAAGGAAACCCAAACTCTTGAGCAATTTCTTTACCTTTTAAGTATGATGTAGCTGTTGCTTGAGGTGCCATAGGGACTCCTATTTTAAGCATTAACTCTCTAAATTGTTCTCTGTCTTCTGTAATATTAATAGCGTCAATATTGACACCTATAATCTCTACACCAAAGTCTTTCCAAATGCCTTTTTCATCTGCTTCAATACATAAATTAAGTGCAGTTTGTCCACCCATTGTAGGTAGTACTGCATCAATTTGAGGATGTTCTTTTAAAATTTGAACAATAGACTTTGTATTAAGAGGCAACAAATATACATGATCAGCCATACTTGGGTCTGTCATGATTGTTGCTGGATTAGAATTGATTAAAATAGTTTCGATTCCGTCTTCTCTTAAAGATCTTAGTGCTTGCGTACCAGAGTAATCAAACTCACAGGCTTGCCCAATAACGATAGGACCTGAACCAATAATAAGAATAGACTTTAACTTAGGATTTTTTGGCATTTTAGTTTGTTTTTTTCGATTATCAAAAATAGTAATTATTAGATACAAAAAAAGGCGTTACACCTAAGTAACGCCTTTAAAATGTTAACAATTGTTAAACATTATTTTTTATGTCTAGTTTCAGATGAAACAGATATTTTCTTTCTTCCTTTAGCACGACGACGAGCTAATACCTTTCTACCATTAGCAGAAGCCATTCTTTCTCTAAAACCATGTTTATTTCTTCTTTTTCTCTTTGATGGCTGAAACGTTCTTTTTGGCATTGTCTTATTTTTTTAAAATCTGAATAGTATATGTTTTATTTAGTTTTATGCTTTACGTAAAACTGAGCGCAAATATACAACGAGTTTTTTATTTCACAAACCTAATTTAAAAAATATTTTTAAAGATTTTTTTAGTTTCTTTGTACTCCAATAAAAATAACGCTTAAAAACGTTACAAATCAAGTAATACAAGACTTTTAAAATTTAAAAAATGTACAATAAAGTAATAAAACTAATATTAGCAATCGGAATTTTTGGTGTAGCCATCTGGCAATTTGTGGAAGGAAACATCGGTAATGGTATCATGTACATCTTTTTAGCCCTAATATTTGTCTTCTTATATTTTAAAAATGAATTTATTTTATTAGCTTTTTTAAGATTAAGAAAACAAGATTTTCCTGGTGCTAAAAAATGGTTAGATAAAATTAAAAATCCGGATACTGCTTTAGTTAAAAAGCAACAAGGGTATTATAACTTTTTAAATGGTATTATGGTTTCTCAGGATAATATGACTGAAGCTGAACGTTATTTTAAAAAAGCAGAGCAATTAGGTTTATCTATGGATCATGATATGGCTATGGTTAAACTTAATTTAGCTGGAGTTGCAATGTCTAAAAGAAGAAAGCAAGAAGCGGTTACATTATTAGCCGAAGCACAAAAGCTTGATAAACAAGGTATGTTAACTGATCAAATAAAAATGATGAAAGAAAACATGAAACGCGCACAAGCACCTAAACAACACTTTGGTCAAGGTGGATCAATACGTGCACAAAAAAGACGTAGTAGATAATTATACTTTTATAAAATTAAAAAGGGTCAAACTAATTAAAACTAGTTTGACCCTTTTTTTTTACAGTAAAGGCGCCCAAAGTCTACAATAGGCTTCTTGTATACGCTTAATATTAGATCGCTCTGTCCATTGCTCTAAATTAACTTGAATAGCACTTTCTAGATCATTATTAAATATGCTTTTAGCTTCAATTGCTTTTTCTTTATTATAGATAAGCGCGTTGATTTCAAAATTAATATTAAAGCTTCTGTAATCCATATTACAGGTTCCTATAGTTGTAAAGACATCATCCACAACCATAGTTTTAGCATGAATAAAGCCTTTTTCATATCTATAAATTTTGATATTGGCTTCTAATAATTGTTCTAGATATGAGTTTGTGGCATGTTTTGCTGTCCATGAGTCCGATTTATCTGGAATTAGAAGCTTGACATCTACTCCACTTTTTGATGCCACTTGCATGGCTGTAATGATTTGATCATTAGGAATAAAATAAGGCGTTGTTATGTAAACGTAATCTTCGGCAGTTACAATTGCAAAAAATATAGCTTCCATAATATTAGCCCAATCTGTATCTGGACCACTTGCTGCTATCTGTACTGGAGTAATTGTTTTAACCTTGTTTTGCGGAAAAAACGAACGGTTTAATGTCAAGCTAGTATCTGCTACAAAATTCCAATTGGTTAAAAATTGAGTTTGTAAGGTAAAAACAGATTCGCCAATAATTTTTAAATGTGTATCTCTCCAATAGTCTTTATTTTCGGGATAATTAACGTAAGTATCAGAGACATTTATTCCGCCTACATAACCTATTTCACCATCGATAATCACAATTTTTCTGTGATTTCTATAATTCATTTTACCTGTAAATCTAGGAAACAATACTGGCATAAAAGCAAAATATTGGACTCCAGCATTGGTTAGTTTTTTCTTCATTTTGGAAGAAATTTTACTACCTACATCGTCAAAACTAAGTCTTACCGTTACGCCTTCCTTGGCTTTTTTACACAATAGATCTAAAAATCTAGTACCTATTTTATCGTCTTTTAAAATGTAGTATTCAATATGAATATGTTTTTTAGCAGTGTCAATATCCTTAAAAAGTTTTTCAAATTTATTTTCGCCATTAATTATGATTTCTACATCATTAAATTTAGTTAATGGTGATTTATCATTTTTTTGAAGCAGATGTATTAATCTAATTTGATCTTCGTCAATTTTAGCTTCGTATTGCGTTAAGGATTCTGGCTGAATCTTTAAATCTTTATTAATAGATTGTATTAAATGGTTATTTAAAACGTCTTTACGATTAAAAATTTTATCCTTTCTATACTCTTGTCCAAAAAAGTAATAAACTACTAATCCAAAAAAAGGAAACACTAACAATACAATGATGTACGTTAGTGTTTTTGTTGGATTTATTGATTTAAATAAAATAGTAGCAACTGCAATTATTACCAATATATAATTGATAGCAATTGCTATAGTCCACCAATTTTGAGTTAAAAAATCAAGCATTTACGGATTAGTTTGGTAGTAACCCTCTCTTGGGATATCAATAAAATATTGTTTTCTAGAACTATTATTTAAATGAGGTTCTCTTAACCAAGGGTTGTGTAATTTTAATATTTTATAGTTTATGCCAAATTGCTTAGCAAAACCTGCAAAGTCAGTTACTGCAGTATCTACAGCTACTTGATAGGTTGGCACTGCTTTATACAAATCTTTGTCTCTAAAATTAAATCCATAAGCATCTGGATTAGATAAAATTTCTTTTAAAGCTATTATTCTAAACACATACCTTCCTGTTTCTTCACCTAAAAGCAAATCATAATAACTAGTCACATCTTGTTCTTTTAAGCGTCTAGAAATACCATAATTACCTGCATTATATGCTGCTGCTGCAGATGTCCAAGATCCTAAACTTTCTTTAGCTTTTTTTAAATAATCACAAGCTACTTCTGTGGCTTTTTCTAAATTATAACGTTCGTCTACATTATCATTTACTTCTAGTCCATGTTCGCGACCTGTTGCTTTCATGATTTGCCAAAATCCACTTGCTCCTGCAGGAGAACGTGCATCTGTTAAACCACTTTCAATAACTGCCAAATATTTAAAATCGTCTGGTATCCCATTTTTTGCTAAAATAGGCTCGATAATAGGGAAATATTTTTTGGCACGCTTAAACATTAACAATCCATTAGATTGCCAGTAGGTATTAACTAAAAGCTCTTTATCCATGCGCTCATAAATATCTGGATTTGATAATGGCACAGCTTCTCCTGCAAACTCCAAATAGCTTGGCATTTGAATTGCGTATACATTATAATCGTTTATTATTTTTTTCTCAAAATTCTCGTCAGTAGGAGCGTCTTGATAGGCGTTAATAAATAACAATCCTAAAACGCCTAAGCCAACAATAGCTAAACTTTTTTGTACAATCTTCATCTTCTTATCTTTTGTTTAAATTTAAAATTTTTTATTCAAACCACTTAATATTTAAGCGATTAGTTTTGGTAAGTTTTCATTAAACCATTTATATTTATTAATAATCATGATATGTGTACCTCCTTTTATACTTACGCATGCTCCTAAATTAGCGAAAGGAAATACTTTATCATTGTCACCATGTATATGGATTACATTATCTAATGCTTGGTCTTGATCCCAACAAACTACTTGCTGTATTGCCCAATCCAGATACATTTTATCGCTTACCGACAAATATTTTTTATATAACTCAATACGTTTAGTTATAGTATTACCAAACGCATATTTAGCCAACAAATCAACATTACTAAGTAATTGAGTAGGTAGTATTTTATATGCTTTTGTCATACGCAACAGACGCATTCTTTTAGGCAACTCGTGTTTGGTCTTTACACTGGATACTATTATAATTTTATTGTACTTAATATACTTACTCATTTCTTGCACCAAAATCCCTCCAAAAGAGACACCTAAAAGTACTGGATTATCATGTTTTATATCTTCACACATGCGTTTTGCATAGCTAGATAATGTTTCATTTGGATTGGGTAATTTCCATTCTAACCAGTAAATTTTAAATTGATTTTCCGGCAATTTAATGTGCTCAAATATCGTAGGATTAGCAGCCATACCAGGCATTAGATAAACAGGTATTACTTCTTGATTCATAAGCTTTTAACAATAAACAAACACAGTGCTATTAGATTTTTGAGTATCTTTGCGCTGTAAAGCTATAAAATAGTTTGGTACTATTTTTGAAACTCCCCTAATAATTAATAAAACTTTATACATTATGATTGATGCAGCTGAGTTAGTTGACAATGATTTTTTACGTCAATTTGAACTGAAAATTGATAATCATTTCGCTAAAATAGAATACTCTTTACAAGAAAGAAAAATCTTTTTAACTAAATTAATAGTGCCTGAGGAGCAGGATAATGAAGATTTTGTAAACGAGTTTTTAAAAATTGTTTTTGACAATATTGAAGAACGTAATTTAAGCGTAATGCCTACCAGTCCGGAAATAGCAAAATTTATGAGGCGCAATAGGCAATACAAAAAACTTTTACCTGTAGGTGTCAGAATCTAACTTTTACAATAAAAACATAATTAAAACCGAAGCTAACACCTTCGGTTTTTTTTGAAATAAACGTTATACTAATTATAACTATGCTAAAACTATAAGAAAAAGAATTAGCTATATTATGTATATTTACACTATATAATTTTACTTTTAAAAAAGCACTTGTCTTTACACTAAAAAAAGAGAAACAGTAATAACAGCACCTTGACAACTATTATAACCAACAAAACGTTACCTATATATAGCTTAATTTTTATTTTTTCATTTTTAGTATCTTGTAAGGATACTAAAAACGTAAACAATGACCATTTAGTTTTTAGATATAACGAACACAAAAACATAGGATCACTAGATCCTGCATTTGCAAAAGACAACGCTGATATTTGGGCAATACATCAATTATTTAATGGATTGGTTCAAATGGATGACAGCTTACATGTTAAACCTAGCATTGCTAAAAACTGGACACTATCAGATAATGGTTTAAGTTATAATTTTGTGCTAAAAAACAATGTCTATTTTCATAAACATAAATTATTTGGTAAGGATTCCACAAGACAAGTTATTGCTTCTGACTTTGAATATAGTTTTAACCGATTGTTGGATAAAAATATAGCGTCGTCAGGTCAGTGGATTTTTAATAAAGTAGATAACTTTAAAGCGATAAACGACACCATTTTTAATATCACTTTAAAACAACCCTTTCCTGCCTTTTTGGGTTTGTTAACAATGAAGTATTGTAGTGTAGTCCCTAAAGAAATAACAGAATATTATGGTAATGATTTTAGATCAAATCCAATAGGCACAGGTCCTTTTAAATTTAAGCGCTGGGAAGAAAACATCAAATTGGTTTTTAGAAAAAATGAAAACTATTTTGAAACTACTAAAGATGGTCAAAAACTACCACATTTGGAAGCTGTAGCTATTACCTTTTTACCTGATAAGCAGAGTGAATTTATGCAATTTATTCAAGGTAATTTAGACTTTTTAAATAGTTTAGATGCCTCTTATCAAGATGAAATATTGACTACAAATGGAGAATTAAGAGATAAATACCTTAATGCTATAAACATAAATAGAGGTCCTTACTTAAATACAGAATATTTGGCTTTTTATATGGATTCTGATTTAAATGAAATCCAATCCAAACAAATACGTGAAGCTATAAATTATGGCTTTGACAGAAAAAAAATGATGACCTATTTACGTAACGGAATTGGAATAGCTGCAAATGGTGGATTTATACCAAAAGGGTTACCAGGTTACAATGCTAATATTGGATACACTTACCAACCCGTAAAAGCAAAAAAACTTATTGCTGAATACAAAGCACAAAACAATAATAAAACGCCAGAAGTAACAATTACGACAACTAGTAATTATCTTAACTTTTGCGAATACATACAACGTGAGCTTATTAAAATTGGTTTAAATATAAAGGTAGATGTCATTCCTGCATCAACTTTAAAAGAAGGTAAAGCCAACGGAAAATTAGATTTATTTAGAGCTAGTTGGGTTGCAGATTATCCAGACGCTCAAAATTATCTATCATTATTTTATTCAGAAAATTTTGCGCCAAATGGTCCAAATTATACTCATTTTAGCAATACTGATTTTGATAAATGGTACAACCAAGCTTTTATTACTACAGAGGTATCTGAAAGAACTAAATTGTACACCAAAATGGATAGTTTGGTTATAAAAAACGCTCCAATTGTACCTTTATATTATGATGAAGTGATTAGATTTACTCAAAAAAATGTTATTGGACTTGGCAATAACCCTATCAATTTATTAGAGTTAAAGCAAGTTAAAAAACAATAAGTACTAGTTTTAATTTTTATATTTTAGAGATAAGATCACTATTTACAACATAGTTAGGTTTATCAATCATTAAACCTAAAATTATAAGATATTGACCAAAGCCATAACCAAACATTACTATAAAATCCTGGAATAGGATATCTCCATAAAATGTTTTAACTACCATTGTAGCCTCAGAGAATACAAATAAAACTACACCTGATAAAACTGTATAATAGCTTTTGTTGCTTGCTACATCTTTTCTAAGATAGGCAAAAAGAGTCATGACTAAGGATATAAAAAAATATAACGTTACTGGTATAAAATACCCTTTAAGGTTTACAAAAATTAGATTATACAAAAACGCAACAGACAAAAAACAAACTGCTAAAAATGGTAATAAACGCTTATTACTAAAGTCTTCTTTGTGTGTAAATTTAAAAATGTAGATTAATTTACCAATTACAAAAAGTATTAAACTAATAATAAACTTTACTTTATTTAAGTGGTCAATAATTAAAATATCACCAATAAAAAAAATAATTAATCCATAAAAAACATACCTATTGTTCAACTTATTTTTCTTGTAAACACAATAACCAGTAAATATTATAAGAGTGACTAGTACCAATATTTTAGAATAATACCTGTAAGGAATTATAGGCAAATTAGTTTTTACATAAATATCTAAAAATAACAAAGCCAAAAATACAGGTGTAAAATAGCGTATTAATTTATCCATAATTATGTATTTACCTTCAGTTTTTCATTATTATCTATAGGTCTACTTTCTTTTAGTACTCCCAATATAATCATGTACTGAGACAAACAATAAAAAAACATAACAGTAATTTTATTATAAGCAATTAATGGATCATAAAATATTTTAAGGATATTAATACTATCTGCTATCATTGAGAAAAACACACCAAATAAGACTAACCAAAAACTTAATCCATTGACCTCACATTTTCTTAAATAAGCAAATTGCATTAATAACAGTACTACAAATAAGTAGATTAAAAATGGAAAAAAATAATGACCTAAATTATTATACACTAAATCTGTTATAATAGTCATGTAAGCAAAACCAAGAAGTAAAAAAGGAATTAATTTAGAAATCTTGAAATCTTTACTATTTAAAAATCGTATCGAATAACAAATTTTAGCTCCAATAAATAAAAAAGCTGCAAATACAAAATGAGTCATTTCGCCAGAATTTCCGGTAATAAAAAAAACATCTCCAATTATAAATAAAGATAAAGCATAAATTACCAGTCGTTTTTTAGAAATGTCCTTTTGCTTAGTTTTAAATAAATAAAAAACTAATAAAGTAATGCCTAGAGCTAATTTAGTAAAGTATCTATAGGAATATAACGCTTCATTATTCTTAAAAAAGAATCTAAAACGTATAGAAAAAGATATAAGATGGTAAATCTAAGCGTATTTTTAAAAATAAAACTCATATTGATTATTAAGCCTAATCAATATAAAAATTTAATTCAGAATTAACCCATAAAACCTTACAATTTCGACGAATAACCTTTGATCACCAATAGATTGTACTAAATAATGATTACTCTTTTCTGTACTTTTTAGAATCTTCAAAAACTTGAGTTAAAATAGCTTCGTCTTGACTAGAAAATTCCACACCTCTTCTTGCCATTACTACTTTAGCAACCTCAAAAGCTTTAGACGTTAAATAGGTTGTAAAACCAGAAGCGCCTCCCCAACTATAACTTGGTACAAAATTTCTTGGAAAACCACTACCAAAAATATTGGCATTAACACCTATAACGGTTCCTGTATTAAACATTGTATTAATACCACATTTACTGTGATCTCCCATCATTAATCCGCAAAATTGCAACCCAGTTTTAGCAAAACGTTCTGTTTCATAATCCCATAGTTTAACTTCTACATAATTATTTTTAAGGTTAGAATTATTAGTATCTGCACCCAAATTACACCATTCTCCTATTACGGAATTCCCTAAAAACCCATCATGTCCTTTGTTAGAGTACCCAAATAACACTGAGTTATTAACCTCGCCTCCTACTTTACTATGTGGTCCAATTGTAGTTGGTCCATATATTTTTGCTCCTAATTTTAAAGTTGCATGATCACATAAAGCTAAAGGACCTCTAACCAAACTCCCTTCCATCACCTCTGCATCTTTACCAATATAAATTGGTCCTGCACTAGCATTTAATGTTGCAAACTGTACAACTGCTCCTTCTTCAATAA
This sequence comes from Olleya sp. KJ81-1, assembly GCF_055808135.1. Classification (NCBI taxonomy): domain Bacteria; kingdom Pseudomonadati; phylum Bacteroidota; class Flavobacteriia; order Flavobacteriales; family Flavobacteriaceae; genus Olleya; species Olleya sp. KJ81-1. The sequence continues at coordinate 1,418,758 of NZ_CM147854.1, forward strand.
AAATATTCTCTGGTGCAATAATATTATTACTTGTAGGTATTGGTTCAGATTTTCTGTCTTTAGTTAACAATTCAAAATCTTGTTGTATAGCTTCTCCGTTTTTAGAAAATATCTCCCAAGTGTGTTCAATTTTAGTAATATCATTATCAAACTCAATAGCTTCATACGTATCAAAATCTATGTCTTCCTGAGTATCTGTTGTATAAAAAGCAATTATATCCTCATCCTTAAAAATAGCTTGATTTTTTTCTAACCCTATAATCAATTCAACTAATTCATTATTAGGTAAATAAGAGGCATTTAACATAACATTTTCTTCCAACTCAACCATAGGATATTTATCTGCCAAATAATCCTCAGTTACTGTTGTAGTAGTCGTTTGTAAATACATCTCCCACTTCTCTCTAATAGTCAGTATACCAACTCTGATATCTGCAACAGGTCTAGTATAAGTAAATGGAAGTAATTGGTTGCGTACTGGTCCATCAAAAAGGATATAATTCATTGTGGTTTTATTTTAAGTTTAAACATCAAAACACAATTAAGCATTTTACTTTTTGTGTTTAGCATTCAAAAATAGTTGAAAATAAGATAACAAAAAAAGCCTTTCATAAAAATGAAAGGCTTTTAAAATATAGTTAACGCTAAAATTATTTTTTAAATTTTGCGTATTTGTTTTTGAATTTATCGATACGACCTGCAGTATCAATTAGTTTAGACTTACCTGTGTAAAATGGGTGAGACGTTCTAGAAATCTCCATTTTAATAACTGGATATTCAACACCATCAACTTCAATAGTTTCACTAGTGTTTGCAGTAGACTTAGTTAAAAATACGTCATCGTTTGACATGTCTTTAAATGCTACCATTCTATAATTTTCTGGATGTATACCTTTTTTCATCGCTAAATGCTTTTTTATCTTAACTAAATTCGAGGTGCAAATTTAAGTATTTTTTACAAATGAGCAACTAATTTATGAAAAAAATAATTATGTAATATTGTAACATATTATTGCACTTTAAGACTAATAGATTATTAACTAATTAACTCAACAAAATTATGGAAAAAACTATAAAATCAATCGCAATTAATTTTGGTCTGTACCTTGGTGCAACCTTAGGCGGAATCACTGTATTAGCCTATGCTTTGTACTTAGACCTATTAACTAAATGGTGGTTAGGTATTTTATTATTCGTTATAATTATTGTCTACGGAATTATTTCTGTATCAAAATCTAAAGCATCATTAGGTGGTTATATTTCATTTAAAGAAAGTTTTAGTTCCTATTTTATTACGGTTGCAATAGGTGTAATAATTAGCACTTTGGTAAGCGTACTTGTTTTTAATTTTATCGACCCTGAAGCTGCTGTTGCTTTAAAAGAAAAAACAATTGAAGCAACATTACAAATCATGAAAAATTTTAACGCTCCTGAAGAGGAAATCGCTAAAACTTTAGATCTTATGGAAGCGCAAAAAAACCAATTCGCGTTAATGCCACAAATACAATCTACAGCCATGTTTTTAGTAATACAAGCTGTTATTGGACTTATTGTTTCATTAATAATGAAAAAAACTAACGAAGACCTATAATAGTTTTATATTTGAAAATATATTTCAAATTAAATTATGAACATATCAGTAGTCATACCACTACTTAACGAAGAAGAATCATTAACAGAATTACACCATTGGATTGCAAATGTCATGCAAACCAATGGTTTTTCTTATGAGCTATTGTTTATAGACGATGGTAGTACAGATAATTCTTGGAAAATTATTGAAAAAATCCAAAAATCGGACAATAACGTTAAAGGTATTAGATTTTTAAAAAACTTTGGAAAATCCCAAGCATTACATGCTGGTTTTGCTACAGCAACAGGAGATGTAATAATCACTATGGATGCCGATTTACAAGACAATCCAGAGGAAATACCTGAACTTTACAACATGATTACTAATCAAGGTTTTGAGTTAGTTTCTGGATGGAAAAAAAGCGTTACGATAATAAGTTAACTAAAAACTTACCTTCAAAATTATTTAATTGGGCAGCAAGAAAAACTTCAGGTGTCCAACTTAATGACTTTAATTGCGGACTTAAAGCCTACAATAAAGATGTTGTTAAAAATATTGATGTAAATGGCGAAATGCACAGATACATACCAGTTTTAGCCAAAAATGCTGGATTTTCTAACATTGGTGAAAAAATAGTCCAACATCAAGCCAGAAAATATGGCGAAACCAAATTTGGAATGGATCGTTTTGTTAACGGGTTTTTAGACTTAATTACCATTTGGTTTTTATCCAGATTTGGCAAAAGACCAATGCACTTATTTGGTGCATTAGGCGTTATTATGTTTGGCTTAGGACTTGTTTTTGCTTTGTATTTAGGAATAGACAAACTATTTTTTAATACCTCAGGCAGACTAATCACCCAACGACCTCAGTTTTATCTAGCATTAGTAACCATGATTTTAGGATCACAATTTTTTGTTGCTGGTTTTTTAGGCGAAATAATTTTACGTCAAAAATCAGACAAAAAAAGATATTTAATTAAAGAATCCTTAAATTTAAAGGACTAAACTTATTAATTAATAACAAAACAAATAACTACCTTTAGGTAATTATTTATCTTAATTTAAGACCACAACCTATGAGACATATTGAACCAGAACTTTTAAACAGAGTCAATACTTGGTTAACTCCAGCTTTTGATAATGAAACACAAGATTATATAAAAAATCTTATCGCTTTAGAGCCTACTGAGCTTAAAGAAAGTTTTTATAAAGACCTAGAGTTTGGTACTGGAGGTATGCGTGGTGTAATGGGAATTGGGACAAACAGAATTAATAAATATACCTTAGGAAAAAACACACAAGGTATTTGTAATTACATGAAAACTGTTTTTCCAGGAGAAGACTTAAAAGTTGCTATCGCTTACGACTGTAGACACAACAGTAAAAGTTTAGCAAAAGTTGTGGCAGACGTGTTTTCATCAAACAATGTCAAAGTTTATTTATTTGAAGACCTACGTCCTACTCCAGAGTTATCTTTTGCTTTAAAACATTTAGACTGTCATTGTGGTATTGTTTTAACTGCTTCACATAATCCACCAGAATATAATGGTTACAAAGTATATTGGCAAGATGGTGGACAACTAGTACCACCTCAAGATGCCGAAATTATTAAAATAATAAATGCCTTAGACTATGCCGAAATAAAATTTGAAGCAAAGCCTGATTTAATAGAATATATAGGAAAAGAAGTTGATGATGTTTTTATTGATGCAGCAGTAAAAAACGGAAGTTTTGATACACCCAAAGCTGCCAAAGATAATCTGAATATAGTTTTTACATCCTTGCACGGAACTTCCATTACTAGCATACCAGAAACGTTTAAACGTGCAGGTTACAATAATGTAAATATTGTTGAAGAACAACGTGAGCCTAATGGCGATTTCCCAACTGTAAAATCTCCAAATCCAGAAGAACCTGAAGCTCTTAAAATGGCTTTAGAATTAGCAGAAAAAGTAAATGGAGATATTGTTATAGGTACAGATCCTGATAGTGACAGAGTTGGTATTGCTGTTAGAGGTTTAGATAATAAAATGATTTTATTAAACGGAAACCAAACCATGGTCATGATGACTGAGTTTTTATTGCAACAATGGAAAAATAACAACAAAATAAATGACAATCAATTTATAGGAAGCACCATTGTATCTACGCCAATGATGACTGCTTTAGCAGATGCCTTTAAGGTAGAATGTAAAATTGGTCTGACTGGATTTAAATGGATTGCTAAAATGATTAAAGACTTTCCTAACCAAGAGTTTATTGGTGGTGGAGAAGAAAGTTTTGGGTTTATGGTTGGTGATTTTGTACGTGACAAAGATGCTGTAACATCTGCTTTACTTGCTTGCGAAATTGCAGCTCAAGCAAAAGCTAAAGGCAGTAGTTTTTACAAAGAATTAATACAACTGTACACTAAACATGGTTTTTATAAAGAACGTTTAATATCCATGACTAAAAAAGGTATTGAAGGTGCGCAAGAAATCAAACAAATGATGATTGATGCAAGAGAAAACCCTCTAACAACAGTTAATGGGTCAAAAGTTATCAAGATTGAAGACTATCAATTATCTGAAGCAAAAAATACAATAGACAATACTACAAGTACTATTGATGTACCTAAATCAAATGTATTAATTTATTATACGGAAGACGGAAGTAAAATAGCCCTAAGACCAAGTGGTACAGAGCCTAAAATAAAATTCTACATTAGCGTTAATACCACTTTAGACAATGTGTCAGAATTTGAAGCTACGGAACAGAAATTGGAAAGCAAGATTGATGCTATATTAAAAGATATGCAGTTATAATTAAATGGATCAAAACCTAAAAAAATAATCCCATATATTAAACCTTATAAGTTTAATATAGTGATGAATGTTATTTTTAATATTCTATACGCGCTTTTTAGCACATTATCATTTATAACAATGTTTCCATTGTTAGAAGTGCTATTTCAAAAAAACTCAGAGCCTACAACTATTCTAAAAAAACCTGTGTATACTGACATTTGGAATATTACTGATTATTTAAAAGATTCATTCTTCTATGAAATTGGTAAACTTAATGAGATACATGGTCCTCAATATTCATTATTGTTAGCTGTTGGTTTAGTAATTACTACATTTTTACTCAAAAACTTATTTAACTATTTAGCGTCCTTTCATATGATGCATTTAAAAAATGGAGTTTTAAGTGATCTGCGTAAAAAAATGTATCAAAAAATTATAAGCTTATCAATACCTTTTTATTCAAATCGCACAAAAGGAGATATAATGGCTAGAATGTTAGGTGACATTAGCCAAGTACAATCATCATTTTTTGTTATTTTAGAACTTATTGTTAGAGAGCCTTTAACAATACTATTTACGATTTATGCTATGCTAAAAATTAGTGTAAATCTTACACTTTTTGTTTTTGTTTTCATGCCCATTTCTGGTTTTATAATTTCTAGAATCGGTAAAAATTTAAAATCAAAATCAACAAAAGCTCAAGAAGAATCAGGAAAACTCATATCAATTGTAGAAGAAAGCCTAACAGGATTAAAGGTTGTTAAAAGTTACAATGCAGAATCTAGTTTCACACAAAAATTCAATAATTCTGTTGACCGTTTATTAAAATTATCAAATAGTATAGGTAACAAAAACAACTTAGCCTCACCAATGAGTGAGTTTATGGGTATTGTTACAATTGCTATTCTTTTATGGTATGGAGGTAATCTAGTATTAGTTGAAAAAACACTTGAAGGCGAATTATTTTTAGTGTATCTACTATTAGCGTATAACATTTTAACACCAGCAAAAGCAATCTCTAAAGCATCATATTCTGTAAAAAATGGACTAGCTGCTGCAGAGCGAGTATTTGAAATATTAGAACAAGAGGAAACTATAATAACAAATAGTGATGCTATTGACTTAACAGACTTTTCACACGAAATCAATATCAAAAACATCAATTTTAGATATGAAGAAGAAAATGTGCTTAAAAAATTCAGCTTAAAAGTACCTAAAGGAAAATCTGTTGCTCTTGTAGGACAATCTGGAAGTGGAAAAAGTACAATAGCTAATTTACTGACTCGTTTTTATGATGTAAATGAAGGTAACATTACTATTGATGGTAATGACATAAAAAAAGTGACAAAAAAGTCTTTACGTAATCTAATGGGATTAGTAACACAAGATTCTATCCTATTTAATGACACCATAAAAAACAACATTTTAATAGGTAAACCTGATGCAACCGAAGATCAAATTATCGACGCTTTAAAAATTGCAAATGCTTGGGAGTTTGTTAGCGAGTTGCCAAAAGGTATTGAAACCAATGTTGGAGATGCTGGAAATAATTTTTCAGGTGGACAAAAACAACGTCTAAGTATTGCTAGAGCTGTACTTAAAAACCCTCCTATTATGATTTTGGATGAAGCTACCTCAGCTTTAGACACTGAAAGCGAACGCCTAGTCCAAGTTGCTTTAGAAAATATGATGAAAAACAGAACATCTATTGTTATTGCTCACAGGCTATCTACCATCCAAAATGCAGATCAAATTATTGTAATGCAAAAAGGTGAAATTGTAGAACAAGGCACACACACAGAACTATTAGATAAAAACGGTATGTATAAAAAGTTAGTAGAAATGCAAAGCTTTGAATAATTAAAACAAATAATTAATTAAAAAAAGGATAAACCAAGTTTATCCTTTTTTTTGTGCATTGCTAGATTTGGGGCCAACAACATAACCAAATTTAATAAGATAAATCTAAAGCAAATAATACTAAAAAACAAGTAAATTTTGTTTTTAAACCGACAAAACATACATTTAATCGTTTATTTCCGTATAAAACTATGATTTACAGATAGTTAATAATCATTAAAAATTCTAACAAAACTTTTAAACTATTAGCTTAAATTAGAGTCTAATATTTAATATGTCAGAGAACGAAACACTTTTAGTGCAGCAATTACAATCTGAATCAGAAAAAAACGCTGCTTTTAAAACACTAATCACGCTATACAAAGAGCGATTGTATTGGCACATTAGACATATAGTAAAATCTCATGACGATGCGGATGACGTTTTACAAAATACGTTTATAAAGGTTTTTAAAAACATTAATAAATTTAAAGGCGACAGCCAATTATACTCTTGGATTTATAGAATAGCAACTAACGAAGCTTTAACACATTTAAAAAGAAACGCAAAATTAAAAAACACTGCTAGTCACGATACTCAGGATTTAGCAATAAACAATTTACAATCGGACGTTTACTTTGAAGGAGAAGCCATACAGCTTAAACTTCAAAAAGCAATAGCAACACTTCCTGAAAAACAACAATTAGTGTTTAATATGAAATATTTTCAAGATTTAAAATACAGCGAACTATCAGAAATACTTGACACCAGCGAAGGAGCCTTAAAGGCATCCTACCATTTAGCTTCTAAAAAAATAGAAGCCTATTTAAAAGAACATTAAACCAATTACGTTTTTTTAGTCTTAATAATATAATGAAAAAAGAAAGCTTAAATACAATCAAGACTTCAGGATTTAAAATCCCTAAGGACTACTTTGAAGGATTAGAAGATGCCATTCTAGCGCAAGCAACATTAGAAGCACATTCTAAAACCTCTGGGTTTAAGGTTCCAGATGGTTATTTTGAAACTTTAGAAAACAATATTTTATCTAAATTAGATAAGCCAGAACCTAAAGTATTTAATCTGTTTAACAAAAAAACTATTGTATCATTATCTAGCGTTGCTGCAGCCATAGTACTATTATTTAATTTAAACCTATTTAAAGCAGCTCCTACATTAGACAGCTTAGATACAGATACTGTAGAAAACTATATTTTAGATGAAATAGAAATTAACGATCTTAACATGTTAATTAATGATTCGGAATTATCTCAAACAGATTTTATAGATTATAATTTAATTGAAGTTGAAGACTATATTGACGATATAGATTTAAACGACTTATACCAAGAATAAAACATATTACAATGAAAAAACATATTATAACATTACTAGTTTTAGTGTTTTCTTTTAGTGCAATTGCACAAAAAGATAAAATAAAACAACACGAAAAACTTAAAGCTTTAAAAGTAGCACACATTACAGAGCAGTTAGATTTTTCCTCCAAGGAAGCAGAAGCTTTTTGGCCTGTTTACAATGACTTTGAAGAACAAAAAAACAAATTAAGAGAAGCGTCTGACATCAAACGTAAGGATATTGATGTTACAAAATTAACTAACAAAGAAGCTGAAACCCTAATTAAGGACATGCAAGATTTGGAAGACGCTAGAGTAAAAAGCTATAAAATTTACGTAGATAAGCTTTCAAAAATAATTAGTTACAAAAAAATTGTATTACTATTTAATGCTGAACGCTCCTTTAAAAGAAAAATGATAGAAGAGTTTAGAGGAAGACACAAAGACAATAAAAAAGAGTAAAAAAAAGAAGCCAATAGGCTTCTTTTTTTGCATTAAACTTAAATTATTTTGATTTTAAATTCTTTGATTGAATAATTATGAGATTCTGAAATAAATTTAGAATGACGCTATTTCTACTATTCAAACAATCTATTTAAAGGTTAATTTACTAATCTTTTTATTTCCTGCAGCATACGCTGTTGTTTCATCTATAAACCTAATAGTATAATAACCATCATTACTTAAATGCGTCCACGTATTACCAGCGTCACTACTGTAATCTATTCCTTTAAATCCAATTGCAACTAATTGTTGCGCATTGCTATTTGGTACGTATTGTACACAGCTTCTGTAACCAGGTCCAGTACCATCAGACATAAGTTGCCATGTTTTTCCGCCATCAGTAGTCTTTATTTTATTAGCCACATTATCATCCGCTTTGGTGTAATCTCCACCTACTGCAAAACCATTGTTTTCATCATAAAAATCTATACTATAAATACCTGTAGTTTCTAAGCCTTGTATAATTGGTGTTTCAAAGACCTCCCAAGTGTTTCCTTTATCTGGAGAATATAAAATACGACTAGCCTTACCACCTGTAGCCACCCACGTTTTATCACCTACAATAGCTATATTAGTATCACTTGCAGCAAATGCAGCTTCGCCTTCTTTTGCTTTTGGTAACACCTCACAAGATAGTTTTGTCCAAGACTCTCCTCCATCTCTTGTTATAATTACACTTAAACAATCATCTGTTGGATCTCCAATTGCAATACCTTCTTGGTCATTCCAAAATTCCATAGCATCGTAGAATGCTTTTTCATGATTTTCTTGATACACGACTGTGTTTTTATGTAAATCAACATCTAAATTAAAAATCAAAGCAGGTGACCCTATACTTAACCCATAACCTTTATTACTAGTAACAGCCAAAGCTCTAAAATTTGGAATAATGGTATCATGTTTTATCTGAATGGGTAATACCTTTTTAATCGCATTATATCCTGGTAAATCATTATTAAAATACATACCAAACTTACCTTCAGACGTTAAATAGGCTAAACCAACAGTATCAATAATTTCAATAGCTCTTACATTTAAAGCATCATCTTCTATTAACGTTTCAATCTCAACAGTTGTAAAAGTGGTTTTAATTGGCTTTGATACCGTTTTATATTTACCAATACCACAACCGCCTAATCCAATTATAAACGAAATACTAAATATTAGATATATTATTTTTTTCATGATTATTAATTTTCTATAAAAATAGAAAAGCTCCACCATTACAGCGAAGCTTTACTGAAAAATAATCAACCAAAATTATTTACCCTTCTATTTTTAATGCTTTTATATCTATAATTAATTGCGCTATGGAAGCTCTATTTAATCCATTATAGATACCTCTTATGTGTTTATTTTTATCTATTAGTAAAAAATTTTCGGTGTGTAAAAAGTCATCAATACTTTTTATTTCTCCTAAATCACTTTCTACAAAATAGTGATCTCTTCCCAAATCATATATTTGTTGTCTATCGCCTGTTACTAAATGCCATTTATTAGCTATAACGTTATTATTGGTAGCATAAGCATTTAAAACAGAAACTGAATCTGTACTTGGCATTACCGAATGAGATAATAATAAAACGTCCTGATCGTTTTTAAATTCTTCCTGAATTTTGGCCATATTACCTGTCATTTTAGGACAAATACCTGGGCAGGTTGTAAAAAAGAAATCGGTTATATATATTTTATTATCAAACGTGCTTTGACTTACCGTTTCTCCTAATTGGTTTTGTAAAGAAAAGTCAGGGATTTTATGAAACGCCTTTTCCTCTTTAGTATTTGGTGTTAACCAGTGCGGTGTAAACGAGTCATCGTTGTAATATGGCAGATACTCTACTCTGCTGTTTTCAATTACTTTAATGTTTTCTTTTTTAACGTCCTTCTTACAACTAGTAAAAATTAACACTAGTATGATGCATAAGTATTTCATAAAACTATTTTTTTTCTGATTACAACTTCATCTTCTAATCTAACACATGAACTAGCCCGTCTCATACCAAAAATACGTCCATTTTTTGCTTCGTAATTAACATATAATTTGCCATTAGCTAACCACGCTTTTTGAAAACCAAGCTCTTTTCCATCCGCAAAATTTCTTAATTTAAACATTTGCCCATCAGGAAACCATTGTTTTTCTTCACCTTGCTTTACACCGTTTTCATAAAACGACTGCCCAGATAACTGACCATTTTCCCACCATGTTTTATAAACACCGTCTAACTTATTATTTTTATAATAAGATTCTAGTTGTAGTTTTTTATTTTTAGTCCAACGTTTTGCTACACCTTCTCTTCTTCCATTAAAAAAACCTAATTTTTCTTCTAAAACGCCATTTGGATAATATTTTAAAGAATAGCCTGTATATGGTTTGTCTTTGTAATACCATCTTCCTTTATTGCCATTAAGCACCAATGCTTCCTTTAATAATTCTACATTACCTATAACTATTGGCTGTTCCTTTTTAGTGACGGAATTACTATTTGTACTATCAGAAGCGTCTTTACAACCTGATATTGTAAATACTATTATTATAAAAAAAGAATTGGTCTCATGCTTTTATATTTTAGTAACCTTGGAATGGTCCTGCAAATAATACATATGCTGGTGCGTATGCATAATTGCTAGCAGGATATACTTCGTTTATTATATGGTAATGATACTCCTCTACTCCATTTGTGTATTGTGTAGTAGATGTATGACCACCAGAAGCATCTAAATCTGTAGGATTTGCACCTGTAGAACTACATTGTCTTCCATAGATAAATACACCGTCCAACAATATACCCACTAAGCTATCGTCGTTGCTAGTAATTGGTGTAGGCTCTAAATGGTAGTGATATACACCAGGACCTTTATGTGCACCAGCCCAATCTAAACTTCCAGCTGCTTGATCTAAATCTCCCATACCTTCCTGATCATTAAAAATAGACGCACCACTAACAGCAATACCAATAGTGTTTAATTGTGTAGTAACGGAGGCACCTGTTAAATTTGGTGTCGCATCCACTGTAAAACTTGCAGCTTCTCCTTGACCTCCGCCAATATATGTGTTTTGAGTTGTTTTAGTTACGCCAGGTTCATCAATATAAAGTGCATTATCAGGTTCCCAATAAATTGAAGTATGATCAGGAAATCCTGTCGTTTCAATATTTACTTGAGTACCATCATCAGAAAGAATTACTGTAACAGCATCCGAATTAAATGCTGAAAATGCTGCATGTAATTCTGTTACAGCTACTTCATCATCATCAGTAGTAGCTTCAATTACTGAATCATCACTTACTGAATCATCACTATTACAAGCTAATAATACTAAAGCAACAATTGATATGTACGTTAATGGTTTAAAAAAAGTTTCATACTATTAGTGTTTTAAGGTTATTTAAAGTTTAGATGCGTGTTATAAAAAAACTTGCTTTTTATTTTATATATATTAATTTCTTCCGCCTTGAGGACGTCCGCCTTGTGGTCTTTGTCCTCCATTTTTTGAGGCTTTTTCTAATTCTTCTTTTGTAATATAACCGTCATCGTCTGTATCTATTTTAGAAAAATCTTCAGCGATAGGTCCCTTAACCTCATTTTTAGAGAGCTTCCCATCTTTATTAGCATCCATTTGTTCTATTATCTGCGATGCTTCCGGTCGTCCTCCTTGACTATTCTTCTGACCATTTGGAGGTGCATGTTGCTCTGCTTCCACTTCTCCCATTACACAACGACCAACATACGGAAACTGATTAGTCACTAAATACATATACTTCCCATCTATAGTAATACCATTACACTCGTCTAAATCTCCATAACCAGCTACATACTCGTAATCTGAACCATACGTTCCGTCATGATGTCCTCCAACAGCAATATCCATATGCTGATGTGGATTATCATAAGTACAATCCTCACCTTCTCTGGTTCCGTCTAACAATTTAAAGCTAGGTTTATACTGTCCACTTTTTGAATAGTACATAGGAAAACCATCATGAGCAAATCCAATATGAACCAAATCTTGTCCTGTATCAAATTTTGAAATCATAGACGTAGGCGTCCCATGATAATGATAAGCACCTGTAGGTTGTACATGTGCATGATTAAAATCTAAACCAAGATCTATAACATCCTGAATAGCCTCTACACGATAATTTTCTCCTGTATCACACACTACAACCTCTGCGGTTTGAGGCTCAAATTTAATTCCGTTTAAAGCAATTCCTGGTTCTCTCATCCATTGCGCTTTACCAGTATATTTTGGTATTAATGGAAATGAATAAGTGATATCCTGAGGCGCAATAGTATTTGGATTACCTGGATTAGGAAAAACTCCTGTGTCATGGTTTGGTAATGAATTGGTCACCATAATACGCGTATCTCCAACAATACTAACTTTAGTTTTAGTCCCAAAAGTAGCATCCTCTAAATCGTAATTCCCGTAATAATTGTCAGATGATGTAACAACATGATCTGTATCATGAGAATGATTTGGAGTACCATCATGACTATGAGACGTAGATTTTTTTTGACTATTACAACCAAACAAAAGTCCAATAATCACTAGTGTAATAATTTTAAATATATTTTTCATTTGTTTGGCTATTCTTGTTTAAAATCAGTCTCTTTTTTTACGTTTAGGCTTATCATCAGTTTCAAAAAACGCCTTTAATTCTTCCAAATCTAACTCACCATCACTATTAGTATCTATCTTACTAAAATTATCAGATAATTCAATTTTATTTTTAGCAGCTACTTCTAATTCATTTAATGTTCCGTCACCATTATCATCAATAGCTTTGATTATTTTTTTAGCTGAAATTTTTCTAGGCTTACTATCATCTAAAGACACTTTTAATTCATCCAAATCAATCACTCCATCTTCGTTAGCGTCAATTAAATCAAAATCTTCTGATATTTTCCCTCTTTCATCACTAGCTGCTTCATCTTTATCAATCACTAGATCTTTATTAGTGTCTAATTTTGAAAGAATTTCAGACGCATCTGGTGCTCCTCCACGTTGCTGACCTCTTTCACCTCCTCTTCCACCTTGTCTACCTCCACCTCTTTGAGCAAATACGCTAAAACATAATAGCATTGAAAAGACTGTTAATACTGTTTTTAATTGGTTATTTTTCATTTTTAAATACTGTTTATAAGCTTTAGATGCTTTTATTCTAAAAAACTTGTGATAAAATATTTTTATATTGAATTTATTTTGTCTTAATAGTATATCGTTATTATAAAGGCCTCATAAGTTTTACATAATGAAGCCTTTAACTGCTATTAAAAAACTAATTAATTATTTTTAATCTAAGTAATCACTAACTGCTGTTGCACGAGATGATACATGTGTATTTAACAGGTTAACTGCATTTTGGAAATCCGAACCATTTTCTAAAAAACTATAACCTGCAACTTCTGATGTTGCATAAGGTTGTATTAATGCTGCATAATTTGCGTACAGAGACTGAATTGTGCTAACATTAAAAGCATTATCTACTACGTCTTGAACATAGGTATCATATTGCGCTTTGTAAACCGAGTCTTGATACAAATAACCTATTAATGGCCATTCAGAGTTGTTTAATCCTGAAAAATCCAATGGTAATGAGCCTCCCATTTTTCCTGTTTGCAAAGCTTCGTTATTATCCCATGGTATCCATGTTAGTTTACTAGTATCGGGATTGTTATATAAAAAATAATTATGTGTCATCCTTCCATAAGTATCCCAATTTTGAACGACTGTATTAACTGCTAAGTATTTTATAAAGACATCTGTATCAAACACAGCGTCAAGATTTGCTCTCCATGATTCTGGGTCTGTAGTTCTCGAACCATCATTTATTACAGCTAATAAACTAGCAACATCATCAAAATCGCCTTCATCTTCGTTAGTTTTTTTAACGTATTCACTTTCATTATAAGTTCCCATAGCAAAACTAGCAGCAACACCATCTGGCTTGTATAAATTACCATCATCATCAGAAAATTGTGTATCTAAAACGGTATCATCTACTTCTTCCACCATAGTGTACAGTCCAAAATATTGTGGTCCATCACCATGGTCTACATAAACGGTATAAAATGCAGTATGTGAGGCTACTAATCCTGAGTTTCTAAAAACATCTGTCGCTACTTTTTCGCGCAACATAGACTTATCATCAAAGTTATTTTTAAGACTTAACTTTTTAAAACCATAAAAACGTTGGTTGTCTATTTGTGGATAATCATCTTCAAACTCATCAAAATCTAATTTAAGCGATAGTTTTAAAATTCCATTTTGCCAGCTAGTTTGTAAACTAGAATTACCTTTAAATCTAACACCTACGCGATACCATTCAATACCGTTATAAAATACTTCGGCAGGTACAAAAATTGGATCTTCGTCAATTTCTGTTAAAACACCACCACCAGCTCCTCCTCCTGGACCGCCTGCACCAGCTCCAAAAGTTCCGTAAAGGCTTGTCATATTATCAAGCATAGATTGCCAACGTGCTTCAGTAATTACTATATCTAATCTTTTTACAGCGTTATCTTCAAATACCTCTTCAAAATTAGGATCTGCATCTTTACTGTGCGTCTCAGAAGTCCAATCTGTGGCTTCAAAATCAGTATCGTCAATTACTCCAACGTCTTCATCCTCTATTTCAGTTGTTGTAACGCTATCATCGTCATTACAAGAAGTAAAGGCTGTAAGCGTTATACCAAATATAACTGCTATTAATAAAAGGTTTAATTTGCTTTTTATATACTTCATATTATTTATGGTTTATTGGTTATGTTATTTAATTAGTTACGTTCTCTTTTTTTGGTTTTGGTGCTTTTTTAAATTCGGCTTCAGATATAAATCCGTCTTCATCTGTATCAATTTTATCAAAATTTTCTTTTAAAGGTCCTTTGATTTCGGATTTAGATAATTTACCGTCTTCATCTTTATCCAATTCTTTTAATAACTGACTAAATGTTGGTGGTTCTTTTTTCTGTTTATCGCTAGATTGAGCGTTAACACTAGTTACACTTAAAACTGTTAAACCAAACACTAATACTGCTGTACTTAATATGTTGTTTTTCATGACTAAAAATTTATTTGTTATGGTATTTAGATGTCTAGTTTTAAAATAACTTGTGGCCAACTATGTTAAACAAAACACAAAAAAAAGACCTTCAATTTACCGAAGGTCTTTTTATATTTTTTAATAACACTGTGTTTTAATCTGGTCTATTAGGATTTCTTGGTCCTTGATTATCAAATCTTCGCGCTTTTTTTATTATAGATTTAAATTGTTCTTTTTGTTTATCATCACACAAATTATAAATTGCCCTTAATCTTTTAAACAATTCGTGTTCTCTTGTAATTGTTTTGTCTGCAATATTTGCTATTAAATTATCTATCTCTTGTTGATCAATTGAAGCTGCAGTAATATTACTAAACAACTGGTCTTTTAAAGACCTAGTAGCATCACCAACTGCACGCATATTATTGTGATGTTTAGCTTCTAAACTTTTAAATTGTGCTAATTGTTGGTCATTAAATTTTAACTCAGCTGCAATAAAATCTCCTGATGCTTTAGGTCCATTCTGACCTGGACGACCTATATAATTGAATAGAAAAAAGCCATTCATTATAATTAAAACAATAAGTAAAAGATATAAAACGGTGTGTTTTTTCATGATTATAATTTTAAAAATGAAGATTCTGAATCTGAGTTCAATCCATAATCTGAGGCAAAACTAGAAATAGCGTCGTTATATTTTGTGCTATTAATTTGACGGATAGCATATACGTTAACAATTACAACACAAACTAACGTTGCTAATTGTAATTGCGGTGTAAACCAACTCCAAAATTTAGAAGTTACCTGTTTTTCTGCAAACATTTTTTGCATAGTTTTATCCTTAAAAAAAGGAGAAACTTGGACACTATTTAAAGTATCTAAAGCATTTAATGTGCTATCTATTTTATCTTGAATGTTATTATTTGTGTTCATATTAATTTAGATGTAATAGTCTTAAAAAACTTGTGTTACTCTTGATTTTTATAAAAATTTTCTAGTGTTTTTTGTAAATTCTTTTTAGCTCTAAACAGCAAAGACTCAATAGATCCAACACTTTTATTAGTAATTTCACTAATTTCTTTATAGCTTTTATCGTCAATTTTATTTAGCGTAAAAACTATCCGTTGTGCTTCAGGTAATTTATTAATAGCTAAAAATAAGATTTCACTAGTTTCTTTTTGTTCTAACACTAATCCTGGATGATTAATCTCTGTAAAGTAACTAGCTTTATCCAGATTATAATCATTGCTTGATAATGACTCTAAAAAAGCAAAACGTTTTTTAGCATTTTTTTCTAATAAATTCTAAACATTTATTGGTAGTAATCCTATAAATCCATGTGGACAACTTAGATTCTTGCTTAAATTTATGAATAGAATTAAAAACTTCCACAAAAACCTCTTGTGCGATATCCTCTGCATCTTCCCTATTTGGTACAAATGACAGACAAGTCCCAAACACTTTGTGCTGAAAATCCTCCAAAAGCTTACCATAAGAGGCGCTACTTTTAGCCTTAAGCTGGTGTATAAAATCTGTTTCTGTCAAAAATGGTTAGATATTCTATTAATAAGTTTGGATGCAATACTTTTAAAAAACTTGCGCATTTAATTAAAATTATTTTTCAAATGACAAATCTATAATATCTTAATACTAAAAAGTAATACAAATTGGTGTTATTTAAGTAACTTTGCACGTTATTAAATACAAAAAAATGCGCTTACACAAAAATTTATGCTTTGCCACAGTTGATGGTTTATTATTAATCTTTAACGACGGTCATTATGCAGATAAAGTTGTTCAACAATTACTTAAACGCGACAAACGCTGGGGAAGTCGTGACAGAGGTTTTGTTGCAGAAACCACATACGATATCGTACGATGGAAACGACTTTATGCAGAAATTGCTGAAGTAAAAGAACCATTTAACAGAGATGAAATCTGGCGTATGTTTGCGGTTTGGGCTACACTAAAAGGTATTACACTACCTGATTGGAAATATTTTGAAAATACACCGACAAGAAAAATTAAAGGTCGTTTTGACGAATTTTCTAAAATTAGAAAAATAAAAGAATCTTTTCCAGATTGGATGGATGAGTTAGCTGCTGAAGCTTTAGGCGAAGCTGTTTGGACTAAAGAAGCTGCTGCTTTAAATGAGCAAGCAGATGTTATTTTAAGAGTAAACACACTTAAAACTACTAGAGAAAAACTTAAATCCGATTTATTTGATTTAGATATTGAAACTGAAGAATTAGCAAAATATCCGAATGCTTTAAAATTAGCCGAACGTGGTAATGTATTTACTACAGAAGCTTTTAAAAATGGTCATTTTGAAGTGCAAGATGCCTCTTCTCAATTAGTTGCAGAATATTTACAAGTAGAACCAGGAATGCGTGTTGTAGATACATGTGCTGGTGCAGGAGGAAAAACATTGCACCTTGCAAGTTTGATGGAAAATAAAGGTCAAATAATTGCATTAGACATTTACGACAATAAATTAAAAGAGTTAAAACGTCGTGCTAAACGCGCTGGAGCGCATAATATTGAGCCAAGACACATAGACTCGACTAAAGTTATTAAAAAACTTTATGATAAAGCAGATCGTGTATTAATTGATGCACCATGTTCTGGATTAGGCGTTTTAAGAAGAAATCCTGATGCTAAATGGAAAATGCAACCAGAATTTATTGAAAAAATCAAAAAAACACAAGCCGAAATTTTAAGCTCATATTCTAGAATGGTTAAGTCTGGAGGAAAATTAGTGTATGCTACATGTTCTATTTTACCATCAGAGAATCAAGATCAAGTAACCAAATTTTTAGCTTCAGAAAGTGGTAAAGAGTTTTCTTTAATAAAGGATAATAAAATTTTATCTCACCAATCAGGCTATGATGGCTTTTACATGGCGCTTTTAGAAAGAAAATAATTGTATTTCAACTAAAATAACATATACAAATTTAATTTACATATTGTAATACCCTTTAAAATTTAACAATGAAACAATTTTACTTATTATCATTAACCTTACTACTAGCACTAACTAGTTTTGCTCAAGTACCAGCTAATTATTATGATAGTGCTACTGGATTAAGTGGTTATGCTCTTAAATCAGAATTAAGAAGTATTATTGCTAATGGACATTCTGATCAAGGCTATTCAGGTTTATGGTTGGGATATGAAACCACAGATAGAGACCTTTATTATGAAAACGATAATACAATTTTAGATATTTATTCTGAAAAACCTACTGCTACAGACCAATACAGCTACACATACAACTCTGATCAATGCGGAAATTACAATGCTGAAGGTGTTTGTTATAACAGAGAGCATTTAGTGCCTCAATCATCATTTGGCGAAGCCTCTCCAATGAAAAATGATATACATCACGTGTATCCAACAGATGGCTATGTTAATGGTGGACGCGGAAGCTTTGCATTTGGTATTGTGGGTTCTGCTAGTCATACATATTCTAACGGATCTAAAAAAGGAACAAGTGCTGTTCCTGGATATTCAGGAACTGTTTTTGAACCAATTGACGAGTTTAAAGGTGATGTTGCTAGAGCTTTGTTATACTTTGCGACACGTTATGAAAACACAGTTGATGGTTATACCAGTTTTGATATGTTTAATGGTACTAATGACCAAGTGTTTCAAGGTTGGGCTATTAGTTTGTTATTAGATTGGCATAATAATGTTGATCCAGTAGATGCTAGAGATATACAACGTAATAACTCAGCTTACAATTTTCAAGGTAACGCCAATCCATTTATTAGTCATCCAGAGTACGCAAATGCTATATGGAATCCTGGACCTACTGATACACAAGCTCCAACAGTGCCTACAAATTTAGTAGCTTCTAATCCAACATCAACTACAATTGATTTAACTTGGTCAGCATCCACAGACAACACAGCTGTTGTAAGTTACGATGTTTTTGATGGTAGCAATTACGTAAATACAGGATCAAACGCAACGACTTATACTATTTCAGGATTAACACCAGAAACGACTTACACGCTATCTGTAAGAGCAAGAGACGCAGAAGACAACACCTCTGCATTAAGTACAACAGCTACTGAAACAACATTAGCTGGAAGTACAGGTACAAGTAACGATTTATACTTTTCTGAATATATAGAAGGTTCTAGTAACAATAAAGCTTTGGAAATTGCAAACTTTACAGGAGCAGCTATAACAGACTTAACAGGTTATGAACTAAGATTAAGCTCTAACGGTAACTCGGGATGGACAGCAACTTATAACTTTCCTAATGGTGCAACAATCAATAATAATGACGTGTATGTTATAGGTAATAGTAATTTATCAGTATGTACAGCTGCTGTAGATGATTCTAATAATACCATTACAGGATTTAATGGTAATGATGCTATAGGATTATTTAAAAACGGAATCCTAATTGACATAATTGGTACTTTAGGAGATAATACGATTTATGCTGCAGACACTACTTTGGTAAGAAATCCAAATATTTCTGGAGGAAATAATACCTTTAACCTAAATGAATGGACCGAATCTCCATCTAACACATGTACCAACTTAGGACAACATAATCAAACATTAAGCACAACAGACTTTAATAAACAAGAAATAAAAATATATCCAAACCCTATTAAATCTAGTTTATTAACTATTGAAGTTAACGAAAACTCTAGTTTTGAAATCTATGATATTTTAGGTAAAAAGATCTTAAAAGGTAATGTGACTTCTAAAAACAATAAAGTTAGTCTATCTAGCTTAAGTAAAGGTGTCTACATATTAAAATTACAAAACAAAAACGGTAGTATTACTAAAAAACTGATTAAAGAATAAGTAAATCTTAATCTATAATTTAAAAAGCGACTTAATTAAGTCGCTTTTTTTTGTTTAAAACCTAGTGAATAACTCTTAAATTAAGCAGCAATTATTATCTATAATTAACCCTAAAAAACCTAAATTTGTGTCTTTATAAAAAACAACACTCAAACTAAAATATAATGATTCATTTCTTCGGAAACCAAAACAGTAACCTTTTTGCTGTTCAAGCAACAAAAGAATTATCAACGCAAACCATTTCTAAATTGATTTGGTTATTTGGCAACCAGCCAAAAATAGAACAAGCATCATTAGATGCTTTTTTTGTTGGTCCTAGAGCTGCAATGATTACACCTTGGAGTACTAATGCAGTAGAAATCACCCAAAATATGGGTATTGATGGCATCATCAGAATTGAAGAATTTGAAGCTTGCCAAAAAGACTTTACAGGCTTTGATCCAATGATTTCAGAAAAATATAATGGATTAAACCAAGAGTCTTTTACAATTAATATCCAACCAGAACCAATATTAAATATTGAGGATATAGCATCTTATAATCAACAAGAAGGTTTAGCTTTAAATGATGAAGAAATTGAATACCTAGAAGGCGTATCAAAAAAAATAGGTCGTCCATTAACAGATTCAGAAGTCTTTGGGTTTTCTCAAGTCAACTCAGAACATTGTCGTCATAAAATATTTAATGGGACATTTGTCATTGATGGAAAAGAAAAACCAACTTCGCTTTTTAAACTAATTAAAGAAACCTCCAAGCAACATCCAAACACTATTGTTTCGGCTTATAAAGATAACGTTGCTTTTATAAAAGGTCCTAAAGTGGAGCAATTTGCGCCAAAACGTGCAGATGTTCCTGATTTCTATGTAAAAAAAGATTACGACTCTGTTATTTCGCTTAAAGCGGAAACACATAATTTTCCAACAACCGTAGAGCCATTTAATGGAGCTGCAACAGGATCTGGAGGAGAAATTAGAGACAGATTAGCTGGTGGAAAAGGATCCTTACCATTAGCAGGAACTGCTGTTTACATGACTTCTTATTCTAGATTGGAAGAAAATAGACCATGGGAACAAGCTATGGAAGCACGTCCTTGGCTATACCAAACACCAATGGATATTTTAATAAAAGCTAGTAATGGTGCATCAGACTTTGGTAACAAGTTTGGGCAACCTTTAATTTGTGGATCTGTCTTAACGTTTGAACACGACGAAGCAAAAAGCACGATTATTAATGGTGAAAAAAGAACCAACAGAAAAATTGGTTACGATAAAGTAATCATGCAAGCTGGAGGTATTGGTTACGGTAAAGCAGAACAAGCTTTAAAAGATACACCTAAAAAAGGTGATAAAATAGTAATATTAGGTGGAGAGAACTATCGTATTGGAATGGGTGGAGCTGCAGTATCCTCTGCAGATACAGGAGAGTTTGCTTCTGGTATAGAGCTTAATGCTGTACAACGTTCTAACCCAGAAATGCAAAAACGTGCTGCCAATGCTGTACGTGGAATGGTAGAAAGTGACGAGAATTTTATAGTCTCTATCCATGATCATGGTGCAGGTGGACACTTAAACTGCTTATCAGAATTAGTTGAAGACACAGGTGGAACTATAGATTTAGATGCCTTACCTGTTGGTGATCCAACCCTTTCTGCTAAAGAAATTATTGGTAACGAATCTCAAGAACGAATGGGATTAGTTATTGCCGAAAAACATTTAGATCATTTAAACAGAATTGCAGAAAGAGAACGTTCTCCGATTTATACTGTTGGTGACGTAACAGAAAACAATAGATTTACATTTAAATCTAAAACCAAAGGTGATACACCAATGGATTTAGCTTTAGAGGATATGTTTGGAAGCTCTCCAAAAACAATAATGACGGATACCACAATTGACAGAAATTATGGTGGTGTCTCTTATGACCCAAATTTATTTTACGATTATCTAGACCAAGTATTACAACTTGAAGCTGTAGCATGTAAAGATTGGTTAACAAATAAAGTAGACCGTTGTGTTGGTGGTAAAGTTGCCAAACAACAATGTGTAGGTCCATTACAAATCCCATTAAATAATATGGGTGTAATGGCTTTGGATTATAATGGTGTAGAAGGGATTGCTACGTCCATTGGACACTCTCCTATCTCTGGATTAATTGATCCTGTTGCTGGAAGTAGAAACAGTATTACAGAAGCACTTACTAACATTATGTGGGCTCCATTAAAAGATGGACTAGAATCTGTATCATTATCTGCCAATTGGATGTGGCCTTGTAAAAATGAAGGTGAAGACGCACGTTTGTACGAAGCAGTACAAGCTATTTCAGAATATGCAATTGACTTAGGAATCAATGTTCCGACAGGAAAAGACTCGTTGTCAATGAAGCAAAAGTATCCTAACGAAGAAGTTATTTCTCCTGGAACTGTAATTATTTCTGCTGCAGCAAACTGTAATAATATTAAAAATGTTATCGAGCCTGTTTTTAAAAGACAAGGTGGTGATATATATTACATAAACTTATCTCAAGACGACTTTAAATTAGGAGGAAGTAGCTTTGCGCAAATATTAAACAAAGTTGGTAATAACACTCCAAACACTAAAGACGCTAAGTACGTAAAAACCGTATTTAATACTATCCAAAAATTAATCAAGGATAATCAAATTATAGCTGGACATGATGTCGCTTCTGGTGGACTAATTACTACATTATTAGAGTTATGCTTTGCTGATGTCAATTTAGGTGCAGAACTAGATATTACTGCTTTAAACCAAAAGGACTCTTGTAAAGTCTTATTTTCTGAAAATTCAGGGATTGTTTTTCAATCTAAAGATGCTGCGATAGAAAAAGTACTTACAGACGCTAATATTGCTTTTTATAACATTGGAAAAGTTACTGATAGTGATACATTAAGTGTTATAAATGGTACTGAAGTCTTTACTATGACTGTCTCTAGATTAAGAGACATGTGGTACAAAACATCTTTTTTATTAGACCAAAAACAAACTGCAAACGGTTTAGCTAAAACACGTTTTGACAACTATAAAAAACAAGATTTACAGTATAGTTTCCCTAAACATTTTACAGGAAAACTTCCAATAATAGATAGCGCTAAACCAAGACCAAAAGCTGCAATTTTACGTGAAAAAGGAAGCAATTCTGAACGCGAAATGGCCAATGCAATGTATTTAGCTGGTTTTGATGTTAAAGATGTACACATGACAGATTTAATTTCTGGTCGCGAAACTTTAGAAGATATTCAGTTTTTAGGAGCTGTTGGTGGTTTTTCTAACAGTGATGTTTTAGGGTCTGCAAAAGGTTGGGCTGGAGCAATAAAATACAATGAAAACGCTAATAAAGCCATAAATAACTTCTTTAAAAGAGAAGATACTTTATCCATTGGTATTTGTAATGGTTGTCAATTATTTATGGAATTAGAGTTGATTAATCCAGAACATGAGGTGCATGGAAAAATGCTTCATAATGACTCTAAAAAACATGAAAGCGCATTTACTTCAGTAACAGTTCAAGATAATAACTCGGTAATGCTTTCATCTTTAAAAGACACGACTTTAGGTGTTTGGATAAGTCATGGAGAAGGTAAATTTAATCTTCCTAAGTCAGAGCAAGAGTATAACATTGTTGCAAAATATGGTTACGATAGTTATCCTGCAAATCCAAATGGATCAGATTTTAATACTGCAATGCTATGTGATAAAACTGGTCGTCATTTAGTAATGATGCCACATATAGAGCGTTCTACTTTTCAATGGAATTGGGCTAACTATCCAGATAACAGACAAGATGAAGTATCTCCATGGTTAGAAGCGTTTACAAATGCGAAGCAATGGATTGAAAATAAAAAGTAAGATAATTCATATTTTTTTTAATAAATTTCTTAGGTTTATGCTGTAATAATTCAGAACATAAAGCTATTAATGAATTTTAGATATATAGAATGTACCAACACTAACCAGTTGGTACAAAACTTTTTTGAGCTTACTGTTGAGCAAACCAGTATACCTTTAGTTTCTAAAGTTATACCAACTGCACAATCGCATATATTATTTTTTAAATCAAAATCACCACTAGAAACAGGCGTAAGAAATAAAATTTATAAGAATAAAGGAATCGTTGTATTTGGGCAATCCTATAAATCTTACACGATGAAGGCACAAAACCCCTATTTTAATTTTGGGATTAATTTGCATCCAACTGCACTATACAAAATTTTAAAAACAGATATTTCTAAATTAACAGATAAACATATTAGCCTATCTAAAATAGATACTAAATTATACGAGTTATTATATCCTGTTTTTAAAGAAAACCTTCACGGAACAGCATTAGCACAGCGTATTGAAAGCCAACTATCAAAGCTTCAAATTTACGAAAGTAAAAACACAAAATTAGTGGACGAAGCTATTAAGGTGATATACAAAAAGGAAGGTAAAATTAATGTAGAAGAACTTCTTAAAATATTTCCAATTTCGCAAAAACATCTAGAAGTACAGTTTAAAAAAACCATAGGATTAACACCTTTAAAATTTATAAAACTTTATAAATTTTTAAGTTTAATGAGGCAATACGAATCTAAAAAAGCATCAATAACACAATTAATAGAGTATTATGCTTATTATGACCTGTCGCATTTTACTAAAGACTTTAAATTATTTATGAACCAAAAGCCCTCAGATTACTTCAAATCTGAGAATATTTTCTTAAATAATTATTTAAAACTCTAATTTTTACGATTTTTTACATCATTTAAACAAAAGATTTTACATAATTTAGCTTCGAATTTATGTGTTTTATTTAATTTAAATGAAAGTTAAGGGATTCATTTAAAAATAGTTAGTTATTAAATAAAAATCAAAAAAGCATATATTCACGCTATCAATCAGTTAGCATAGGAGCTGTTTAATTACAGCTCCTTTTTTTACTGCTATTTGAAATGGAAATAAAATTTCATACTTTGCAACTCTTAACAACTTCGCAAATAAACTAATGATAGAAATAACTAGACTCTTCGATTTCCCATACTATCAACTTGAAAAATATAATCTTGAAAAATCATTATCCACAAAATATGATGGTAAATGGGTATCAATTTCTACAAAAAAATACTTAGAACAAGCAAATACAATTAGTAGAGGTCTACTAAGATTAGGTGTTGCAAAAAACGATAAAATAGCAGTAATATCCTCAACCAATCGTACAGAATGGAATATCATGGATATTGGTATTTTACAACTTGGTGCACAAAATGTCCCTGTATATCCTACAATATCCGAAGAGGATTATGCATACGTTTTAAATCATGCAGAAGCTAAATATTGTTTTATATCGTGTCAAGACGTTTATGATAAAGTCATAAAAATAAAAGCAGAAGTACCATCGTTAATAGAAGTTTATTGCTTTGATCAGTTAGAAAATTGCAAAAATTGGAACGAAGTATTAGAGTTAGGAAAAGATCAATCTAACCAAAATGAAGTTGAAAAGTTAAAAGATAATGTAAAAGCTAGTGACCTAGCTACTTTAATATATACTTCCGGAACTACTGGAAAACCTAAAGGTGTAATGCTATCACACGATAATTTAGTTAGCAATGCTTTAGAAAGTTTTAAAAGAATACCTATCGGATTAGGAACAGCTAAAGCCTTAAGTTTTTTACCATTATGCCACGTATATGAGCGCATGCTTATATATTTATACCAATACTGTGGTGCCTCAATACACTACGCTCCTATTGACCAAATAAGCGAATACGCACAAGAGGTTAAGCCACAAGTAATGACTGCTGTACCTAGATTACTAGAAAAAGTATATGATAAAATTATTGCTAAAGGCGCTGAGTTAACCGGAATTAAGAAAAAATTATTTTTCTGGGCTGTAGACGTTGGGCTACAATACAAACCTTATGGCGAAAATGGTTGGTGGTACACACAAAAACTAAATCTTGCTAATAAATTAATATTTAGCAAATGGAAAGCTGCACTTGGAGGCGAAGTTGCAGTAATGGCATCTGGTAGTGCTGCTTTACAACCTAGATTAGCACGTGTATTTAATGCAGCAGGATTTGGTGTTATGGAAGGTTATGGATTAACCGAAACCTCTCCTGTTGTATCTGTAAATGATATGCGCAACGGAGGATTTAAAATAGGTACTGTCGGCAAATTATTAGATCGCACTGAAGTTAAAATTGCCGAAGATGGAGAAATTTGTGTAAAAGGACCTCAGGTCATGATGGGATATTATAAAGACGAAGCCAAAACTGCCGAAGTTATTAAAGATGGCTATTTCCACACTGGAGATATAGGTGTTATTGACGACGAAGGCTTTTTAAAAATTACCGATCGTAAAAAGGAAATGTTTAAAACCTCTGGTGGTAAATATGTAGCACCACAATTATTAGAAAACAGATGTAAACAATCTAGATTTATAGATCAAATAATGGTTATTGGTGAAGGCGAAAAAATGCCAGCAGCGATAATACAACCAGATTTTGAATTTATCAGAAATTGGGCCAAAATACATAACAAAACATTAGGTACTAACGAAGCGTTAGTTGCTAATCCGGAAGTAATAGCTCGTATACAAGAAGAGATAGACACAGCAAACACTAAATTTGCTAAGTGGGAAAAAATTAAACAATTTAGATTAACAGCCGAAGCTTGGACTGTAGAAGGTGGACACTTAACTCCAACTTTAAAACTTAAGCGTAAAATAATTAAAGAAAAATATAAAGCATTATACAACGATATTTACGGTTATTAATACTTTAAAATAAATCTTATATGCAAAAAAGCTATCTAAATTTAGGTAGCTTTTTTTATGCACTAATTTTAAATTTATTATGCATGCATAATAAATTTTTACTATCTTTGAAAAGATAACCATTTATAATGATTACAATATGAAAGACAAAACCATAGATTACGTCCTTAGAACCACTTGGTTAGCAGTTAATAAAATGTACAACGAAGAAGCTGCTAAATTTGGTACAACTATGGCTACTGGTTTTACTTTATTAAGTATTGATCAAGAAGAAGGAACACCTTCCACCTCATTAGGTCCAATTATGGGTATGGAAGCAACTAGTCTTTCCAGAATCCTAAAACGTATGGAAGAATTAGATTTAATAGTACGTCGACCAAACCCAAATGATGGTCGTGGTGTATTAATTTATCTAACACCTTTTGGTAAAGAAAAACGTAAAGATGCCAAAGAGCGTGTTTTAGTTTTTAACGAAGCAATTAGAGAACACGTATCTGATGAAAAGCTAAAAAGCTTTTACGAAGTTTCGGATACAATTAATGAATTGATCTCAAACAAAAAAATATACAATCAAAAAGAACACACATTAAAATAATATGAGCAAACGTAGAATTAAAAAAGTAGCGATTATTGGTTCCGGAATTATGGGATCTGGTATTGCTTGTCACTTCGCCAATATTGGTGTAGATGTATTATTATTAGACATCGTTCCTAGAGAACTAAACGACAAAGAAAAAGCTAAAGGATTAACCTTAGAAGACAAAGTCGTAAGAAACAGATTAGTAAACGATGCGTTAACTGCATCTTTAAAATCTAAACCCTCTCCTATTTACAGTCAAGCTTTTGCTAGTCGTATTACTACAGGTAACTTAGAAGACGATATTGCTAAAGTAGCAGATGTAGACTGGATTATGGAAGTTGTAGTAGAAAGACTTGACATTAAACAACAAGTTTTTGAAAAACTAGAAAAATACAGAACGCCAGGAACTTTAATTACTTCCAACACTTCAGGAATCCCAATAAAATTCATGAATGAAGGTCGTAGCGAAGACTTCCAAAAGCATTTCTGTGGTACACACTTTTTTAACCCAGCACGTTACTTAAAATTATTCGAAATAATTCCAGGACCAGATACAGATCCTTCTGTATTAGAGTTTTTAAATGAATATGGCGAAAAATTCTTAGAAAAACTTCTGTTGTTGCTAAAGATACACCTGCTTTCATCGGAAACAGAGTTGGTATTTTCAGCATACAAAGTTTATTTCACGCAGTTAAAGATTTAGATTTAACTATCGAGGAAGTTGATAAATTATCAGGACCAGTAATTGGTCGTCCAAAATCGGCAACCTTCCGTACGGTTGATGTTGTAGGTTTAGATACTTTGGTTCACGTTGCCAACGGAATTAGAGAAAACTGTCCAAAAGACGAACGTTTAGAGTTATTTGAATTACCAGATTTCATCAATACAATGATGGAAAACAAATGGTTAGGAAGCAAAACTGGACAAGGTTTTTATAAGTTAGTAAGAAATGCAGATGGCACTAAAGACATTCTATCTTTAGACCTAAACACTTTAGAATACAGACCAAATAAACGCGCAAAATTCGCAACTTTAGAATTAACAAAGACTATTGATAAAGTAGTTGACCGTTTTAAAGTATTAGTAAAAGGAAAAGATAAAGCAGGTGAGTTTTACAGAAAAAGCTTCACTGCATTATTTGCTTATGTATCTAACCGTATTCCAGAAATTTCAGACGATGTTTATAAAATTGACGATGCTATGAAAGCTGGTTTTGGTTGGGAACACGGACCATTTCAAATTTGGGACGCTATTGGCGTAGAAAAAGGAATCGAATTAATGAAAGCTGAAGGTTTAGAGCCTGCTGCTTGGGTTAATGACATGGTTACTTCTGGTAATACTTCATTTTATACAGTAAAAGAAGGTGCTTCATATTATTATGATATTCCTACTAAAAAACAAACTAAAATACCTGGACAAGATAGTTTCATTATTTTAGATAATATTAGAAAAACAAACGAAGTATTTAAAAATTCTGGCGTTGTAGTTGAAGATTTAGGGGACGGAATACTTAACCTAGAATTTCAATCTAAAATGAATACTATTGGTGGTGACGTTTTAGCTGGATTAAATAAAGCTATTGATTTAGCCGAAAAAGATTTTGCTGGTTTAGTCGTTGGTAACCAAGCTGCAAACTTCTCAGTTGGTGCAAACATCGGAATGATTTTCATGATGGCTGCAGAGCAAGAATATGATGAGCTTAATATGGCTATCAAATATTTCCAAGATAGTATGATGCGTATGCGTTATTCTTCTATCCCAACTATCTCTGCGCCTCACGGAATGGCTTTAGGTGGTGGATGTGAATTATCATTACACGCAGATAAAGTGGTTGCAGCAGCAGAAACTTACATGGGACTTGTAGAGTTTGGTGTTGGTGTTATTCCTGGTGGTGGTGGTTCTAAAGAAATGGCTTTAAGAGCGCAAGATCTTTTCCAAAAAGGAGACGTACAACTTAACGTGTTACAAGAGCATTTCTTAACTATTGGTATGGCTAAAGTATCGACTTCTGCTTATGAAGCGTTTGACTTAAACCTACTTCAAAAAGGAAAAGATGTTGTTGTTGTAAATAAAGACCGTCAAATAGCAGTTGCAAAACAACACGCTATGCTAATGGCTAATTCAGGATACACACAACCAGTAAAAAGAGACGACGTTTTAGTACTTGGTAAACAAGCATTAGGTATGTTTTTAGTTGGAACAGATTCTATGGAAGACTCTAACTACATTTCTGAACACGATATGAAAATCGCAAACAAATTAGCTTACGTTATGGCTGGTGGAGATTTATCAGAGCCAACACGCGTAACAGAGCAATATTTATTGGATTTAGAGCGTGAAGCTTTCTTAAGTTTATGTACAGAACGTAAAACTTTAGAACGTATTCAGCACATGTTAACAAAAGGTAAACCTTTAAGAAACTAAAAAAAATGAAAACAGCATATATAGTAAAAGCATATAGAACCGCAGTTGGTAAAGCACCAAAAGGCGTGTTCCGTTTTAAAAGAACAGATGAATTGGCAGCAGAAACCATCAAGTATATGATGAAGGAATTGCCAGGTTTAGACCCAAAGCGTATCGACGATGTTATTGTTGGTAACGCAATGCCAGAAGGTTCTCAAGGATTAAATATGGCACGTTTAATCTCTTTAATGGGATTAGATATTGTTGATGTTCCTGGTGTAACTGTTAACCGTTTTTGCTCTTCTGGAGTAGAAACAATTGGAATGGCAACTGCAAAAATACAAGCTGGAATGGCAGATTGTATTATTGCTGGTGGTGCAGAAAGTATGAGTAGCGTACCAATGACAGGTTTTAAACCAGAATTAAATTACGATATCGTAAAATCTGGTCATGAAGATTATTATTGGGGAATGGGAAATACTGCCGAAGCTGTTGCAAAACAGTTTAAAGTATCTCGTGAAGACCAAGATGAGTTTGCATTTAATTCTCACATGAAAGCATTAAGAGCGCAAGCTGAAAATCGTTTTCAAGATCAAATAGTACCAATTGAAGTAGAACAAACTTATATTGATGCTAACGGAAAAAAAGCAACTAAATCGTATACAGTAACTAAAGATGAAGGACCTCGTGCAGGAACTAGCAAAGAAGCTTTAGCAAAACTTAGAGCAGTATTTGCTGCTGGAGGAAGTGTTACAGCTGGTAACTCGTCACAAATGAGTGATGGAGCTGCTTTTGTAATGGTTATGAGTGAAGACATGGTTAAAGAACTAGGCTTAGAGCCAATTGCAAGAATGGTAAACTATGCTGCAGCAGGTGTTGAGCCTCGTATTATGGGAATTGGACCAGTAAAAGCAATTCCAAAAGCATTAAAACAAGCAGGTTTAAAACAAGACGATTTAGCTTTAATTGAATTAAACGAAGCGTTTGCTTCTCAATCTTTAGCTGTAATTAGAGAATTAAACCTTAATCCAGATATCATTAATGTAAATGGTGGTGCAATTGCACTTGGTCACCCATTAGGATGTACAGGTGCAAAATTATCGGTACAACTTTTTGACGAAATGCGTAAGCGTGACATGCAAGGTAAATATGGTGCAGTTACCATGTGCGTTGGAACAGGTCAAGGGGCTTGCGGAATATTTGAATTTTTAAACTAATTAAAGAACTTAATACAATACTATAAAATGGCAGATTTAGAAAAAGACATCTTAAGAGGTGGTCAATTCTTAGTAAAAGAAACAAATTGTGATGATGTGTTTACTCCTGAAGATTTTTCAGAAGAACAAGCAATGATGAAAGATTCTGTAATGGAATTTAATGACCGTGAAATTATACCACATAAAGCACGTTTTGAAGCTAAAGACTATGCATTAACTGAAGAAGTAATGCGTAAAGCTGGAGACATGGGCTTTTTAAGTGTTGCTGTTCCTGAAGCTTATGGCGGAATGGGAATGGGATTTGTTTCTACAGTATTAACTTGTGATTATATTTCAAGTGGAACAGGTTCTTTTAGTACTGCTTTTGGTGCACATACAGGTATTGGTACTATGCCAATTACGTTATATGGTACAGAGGAGCAAAAACAAAAATACGTACCAAAATTAGCATCTGGAGAGTGGTTTGGAGCATATTGCTTAACTGAGCCTGGAGCTGGATCTGATGCAAATTCTGGTAAAACTACTGCTGAGCTTTCTGCAGATGGAAAATCATACAAAATTAACGGTCAAAAAATGTGGATCTCAAATGCAGGTTTCTGTAGTGTGATGATTGTTTTTGCTCGTATAGAAGATGATAAAAACATTACTGGATTTATTGTTGAATATGATGGTGAGAATCCTAACGGAATTACTTTAGGTGAAGAAGAACACAAATTAGGTATTCGTGCGTCTTCTACGCGTCAAGTATTTTTTAACGACACTGTAGTGCCTGCTGAAAATATGTTAGCTGGTCGTGGTGAAGGTTTTAAAATTGCAATGAATGCACTTAACGTTGGTCGTATTAAATTAGCTGCTGCTTGTTTAGATTCTCAAAGACGTATCTTATCTACAGCAGTAAATTATGCTACAGAACGTAAACAATTTAAAACACCTATTGCAGATTTTGGAGCAATTAAAGTAAAGTTAGCCGAAATGGCTGCAAGTGCTTATGCTGGTGAATCTGCTACTTATAGAGCTGCTAAAAATATTGAAGACAGAATCGCAATGCGTGAAGCTGCCGGAAATACACATCAAGAAGCAGAACTTAAAGGTGTTGAAGAATATGCAATTGAGTGTTCTATCTTAAAAGTTGCAGTATCTGAAGATGTACAAAATTGTGCAGATGAAGGAATCCAAATTTTTGGAGGAATGGGATTCTCTGAAGAAACGCCAATGGAGTCAGCTTGGAGAGATGCACGTATTGCACGTATTTATGAAGGAACTAACGAGATTAACAGAATGTTAGTTGTTGGTATGTTAGTTAAAAAGGCAATGAAAGGTCATGTTGACTTATTAGGTCCTGCTTCTAAAGTACAAGAAGAATTAATGGGAATACCATCTTTTGAAACGCCTGATTACTCTGAGTTATTTTCAGAAGAAAAAGAAATGATTAAAAAACTTAAGAAAACATTCTTAATGGTTGCAGGTGGTGCTGTTCAAAAATATGGTCCTCAATTAGAAGATCACCAACAATTATTAATTGCAGCTGCAGATATCTTAATTGAAATCTATATGGCAGAATCTGCAATTTTAAGAACAGAGAAAAACGTTAAACGTACTAGCGAAAAAGAGCAATCTGCTCAAATCGCAATGGCTAAATTATATTTATATCACGCTGTAGATATCGTTGAAGAAAAAGGAAAAGAAAGTATTATTTCTTTTGCTGAAGGAGACGAACAACGCATGATGTTAATGGGTCTTAAGCGTTTTACAAAATATGCTAACTATCCAGATATCGTAGATTTACGTATCGAGATTGCAGAAAAAGTAAAAGCAGAAGGAAAATACTGCTTCTAAAAATTAAGTTTTAGTTTTAATTACCCTAAAAAGCTGTTTTGTAATGAAACAGCTTTTTTTTGTTATTTAATTTAATAGTTAAAAAACACTACAATGTGAAGTGGTTTTTTATTTTTCATTAATTTAGAAGAAATTTTTATAGTAATGAAAAACACACTCTATCTAATACTTTTTTTTGTAATTTCTCCTTGTATATCAACTAAAGCCCAAGGCTTACTACAAGAAAAAAACAACTTTACTAGACAAGACACGCTTCGTGGTAGTATTACTCCAGAGCGCGAATGGTGGGATTTAACCTATTATCATTTAGATATTAAAGTTAATCCTGAAGACAAAACTATTGCTGGAACAAATACAATTCAGTATACCGTTTTAAAACCAAACCAAGTGTTACAAATTGATTTGCAGGAACCGTTAGTACTGACTAAAGTGACTCAAAACAATAAAGAACTAGAAATAAAACACGATGGAAACGCACACTTTGTAACGCTTAAAGACCAGCAAAATATAGGAGCAACAAATAGTGTTATAGCCTATTATGAAGGGAAACCTCGTGAAGCTGTTAGAGCGCCTTGGGATGGCGGAATTTCTTGGAAAAAAGACAAAAACGGAAATCATTTTATAGCCTCATCCTGTCAAGGACTTGGAGCAAGCGTTTGGTGGCCTAATAAAGACCACATGTATGACGAAGTTGATAGTATGGATATTAGCGTTACTATCCCAAAAGGGTTAATGAATGTGTCTAACGGAAGACTTAAAAATATTATTGAAAATAAAGATGAAACAATTACAACTAATTGGCATGTAGCAAACCCAATTAACAACTATGGTGTAAATATTAATATTGGTGATTATGCTAACTTTTCTGAAGTTTATAAAGGCGAAAAAGGTGATTTAGACATGAATTACTACGTCTTAAAAGACAACCTTGAAAAAGCAAAAACCCATTTTAAAGATGCACCAAAAATGATGAAAGCTTTTGAACATTGGTTTGGTCCTTATCCGTTTTACAAAGATAGTTTTAAATTGGTAGAAGTCCCTTATTTAGGTATGGAACACCAAAGTTCTGTAACTTACGGAAACAAATATATGAATGGCTATTTGGGTAGCGATTTATCCGGAAACAGGTTGGGGTTTAAAATTTGATTTTATCATCATTCATGAAGCTGGACACGAGTGGTTTGCTAACAATATTACTAATGTAGATATTGCAGATATGTGGATTCACGAAAGTTTTACTGCTTA
Source organism: Olleya sp. KJ81-1 (assembly GCF_055808135.1). Classification (NCBI taxonomy): domain Bacteria; kingdom Pseudomonadati; phylum Bacteroidota; class Flavobacteriia; order Flavobacteriales; family Flavobacteriaceae; genus Olleya; species Olleya sp. KJ81-1. Next base: position 1,452,742 of record NZ_CM147854.1, read on the forward strand.
TTCTGAAAGCTTATTTTTAGATTATTATTACGGTAAACAAGCCTCATCAGAATACGTTATTGGCACAAGAAGAGGTATTCAAAATGATAGACCGTTAATTGGACATTATAATGTTAATAATGAAGGTTCTGGCGACATGTACTACAAAGGTGCAAACATGCTTCATACCATTCGTCAATTGGTTAAAGATGACGAAAAATGGAGACAAATATTACGTACTTTAAATTCAAAATTCTATCATCAAACCGTAACAACACAACAAATTGAAAACTGTTTAGCTGAAGAGTCTGGTTTGGATTTAAAAGGTATTTTCAATCAATATTTACGCACTGTTAATATTCCTGTTTTTGAATATCAAGTTCAAGGTAAAAAATTACACTACAAATGGACTAATATAGTTGATGACTTTATAATGCCAATTCAAATTGAAGTCAATGGTGTTAATCAATGGATTACACCTACAAAAAACAATCAAACGCTTAAATTAAAATCTAAAGATGCTAAAATAAAAGTGGATAGTAATTTTTATGTGAATGTAAAAGCGCTTTAAAAATGACTACTGATGAGTACTATTTTAAATCTGACACTGAATGGCGAGAATGGTTACACGTCAATCACGACAGCGATGATGGTATCTACCTCATCTTTTACAAAGTAGACCACAAAAACGAAAGTATGCGTTGGGAAGAAGCTGTAAAAGTAGCCTTGTGTTATGGTTGGATCGATAGTACAGTTAAAAGTTTAGGAGATGGAAAACGCAGGCAATACTTTTGCAAACGTAACCCTAAAAGTGTTTGGAGCGCACTTAACAAAAAACATATTAAAGATTTACTTGCAGAAGATTTAATGCATCCAAAAGGGTTAGAAATAATTAAAACAGGAAAGAAAAACGGAAGTTGGACAGCCTTAGATGACGTTGAAAAAGGCATCATTCCTGAAGCATTACAATTAGCCTTTAATGCAAACCCGAAAGCTTTTAAAAACTACAACAACTTTGCGCCTTCATACAGAAAAAGTTATTTGTATTGGCTAAACCAAGCCAAACGTGAGACTACAAAAGAAAAGAGAATTATAGAGATTATTAAATTTTGCGAAGCCAATATTAAGTCTAGAGATACGTGGTAATGACTAAATATTGAAAGGCTTTCACTTTTTTTCGACTTAATATAAAACCGCAACACAATGAATATTCAAAAAATAAATTTCACTAATGCAGAAGGTCAACAATTAGTTGGTCGTTTAGAACTGCCAATAAATCAACATCCTCATAATTTTGCCATTTTCGCACATTGCTTTACTTGTAATAAAAACTTATCTGCAGTAAAAAATATTTCTCGCGAATTAACAGCAAATGGCTTTGGAGTATTACGTTTTGATTTTACTGGTTTAGGCGAAAGTGAAGGCAATTTTGAAAACACCAATTTTTCAGGAAATGTAGACGATTTAATTAGTGCTTCTAATTATTTGAAAGAAAACTATACTGCTCCTTCCCTATTAATTGGACATTCCTTAGGTGGAGCTGCTGTTATATTTGCTGCCTCTACAATAGAATCTGTTAAAGCGGTTGCAACCATTGGAGCACCTTCTAATCCAAAACACGTCAAGCATTTAATACAAAGTAGTGTTGAAGAAATTAAGGCAACAGGAAAAGCAAATGTGAATATTGGAGGAAGACCATTTACAATTAAAAAACAATTTTTAGAAGATATTGAAACTAAGTCACTACCAGACGTTGCTAAAAATTTACGAAAAGCCTTATTAGTCATGCATTCGCCTCAAGACACAACCGTTGGTATTGAAAATGCTGAAGAAATTTATATTGCAGCAAGACATCCAAAAAGTTTTGTAACGCTAGATGGAGCGGATCATTTATTAATGAAAAAAGAGGATTCTGTTTACGTAGGAAGTGTAATTGCTACTTGGGCAAAACGCTACATTACCATACCTAAAACAGAAATAGTAAAAACAACACATCAAGCAGTTGCAAGTTTAGATGCAGAAGATGGTTTTACTACACAAATGACTGTAGGAAGTCATACTATGATGGCTGATGAGCCTACAAGTTTTGGTGGCAATAATTTTGGACCTTCACCATATGAATTTGTTTCTGCTGGATTATCTGCATGTACAGCAATGACTGTTCAAATGTATGTAAAACGAAAAGGTTGGGATTTACAAAATATTGAAGTGCACACTTCACATACTAAAGTATCCAAACAAGTTGTTGAAAATGGTGAGCAAAAAGAAATAAAAGTAGATACCTTTAACAGAGAAATTAAACTAAAAGGTAATTTAGACGAAAAACAAATACAACGTATTCTTCAAATTGCAGATAAATGTCCAGTGCATAAAACGTTACATAGCGATACAGAAGTGATTACCACACTGGTTTAAATAAAAAAGCGCATCATTAAAATGATGCGCTTTTTTATTGTTTTAAGTTTTAAAATTATAAACCACTAATAAAACTTCCGTAAGGATCTTTAAACTGAATCCCTTCAGTAAATCTGTGTTTACTTAATTGTTTATATTCCACTAAAGCCCAAAGCACAAACTCTTTTACAAAATAACTTTCTTGTTTTGTTAATTTTGGTTGGTGTTCTGCTAATAAATCATCTAAAGGAGAAACTGCATCTAATAGATTTTTATACTCCTTATCTCGTAAACCGTCTAATAGCTCAAAACCTTCAGAAGCATTGAAAAACCAAGAGACAATATCATCATAAGGACTTACATCTTCTTGTTTTTTTAATTTTTCTATCTTAGGGAAAAACTCAGGAAATAAACTTTTAACCGCTTCACCTATTAAGTTATAAGCCACTTGTGCAGCACCTTCTTGTTCACCTTCATAAACCAACTCAACTTTACCAGTAATAGCAGGAATAATTCCTAAAAAGTCTGATAATCTAATGGTTGTAGTATCATCTCCATTTTTTAAACCTCTAAGTTCTGCTGTACTTAATAAGTTTTCAAATGCGGTAATACTTAAGCGAGCACTTACGCCACTTTTTTCGTCAATAAAATCACTATCACGCGCTTCAAACACAATTTGTTCTAGTAAATCTTTTGCTAATTCTGGTACATGAATACTTTCTTTTTGGCGTCCATCAGATTTTGCTTCTTGTTGCGTAATGGTTTTTGCTGTCTCAATATCTGTTGGATAATGGGTTAAAATTTGTGATCCAATTCTATCTTTTAAAGGTGTTACAATACTTCCTCTATTAGTATAATCTTCAGGGTTTGCAGTAAAAATAAACTGCATATCTAAAGGTAGACGTAATTTAAATCCTCTAATCTGTATATCACCTTCTTGTAAAATATTAAATAAAGCCACTTGTATTCTAGCTTGTAAATCTGGCAATTCATTAATAACAAAAATGCAACGGTTTGCACGCGGAATCATACCATAATGTATTACTCTGTCATCTGCATAACTCAACTTTAAATTGGCTGCTTTTATTGGATCTACATCACCAATAATATCTGCAACAGTAACATCTGGAGTTGCTAATTTTTCAGCAAAACGCTCACTTCTGTGCATCCAAGTAATTGGTGTATTATCTCCTTTTTCGGCAATCAATTCTGTTGCAAAACGTGAGATTGGTTGTAATGGATCGTCATTAATCTCACTACCTTCAACCACAGGAATATACTCATCTAACAAATTAAGCATTAAACGAGCTAAACGGGTTTTGGCTTGACCACGTAATCCTAAAAAGTTAATATTGTGTCGTGATAAAATAGCACGTTCCAATTCTGGAATTACAGTGTTTTCGTAACCATGCACACCTTCAAAAACAGTTGTTTTACTTTTTATTTTTTCAATTAAATTATCTCTTAATTCATCTTTAATAGACTTGCTTTTGTATCCAGCTTTTTTTAATTCGCCTAAAGTTTTTATATTTTTTATTTCCATAGTTCTTTTCTATTCTGTTTTAACTCCTCTTTCTTTTAAATTTCTTTAATGAAATTTAAAATTCATTCTCCTCTTAAAATAAGAGGAGAGCTGCTTCATATTTAGCAGCTAATTAATTATCCTTTAATTCTTTTTTTCTGTTTGTTTCGTAATCTTCAAAAATCATTTCACCTAGTCCTTTTAAGCCTGTGTAAAACGCTTTTCCTTGATTGGCATGCGTAAATTCTTCTACAAATTGCATTAGATAAGGATCTTGAGCAATCATAAAAGTAGTGATAGGAATATGCAATTTTCTGGCTTGTTGTGCTTGCGCATAACACTTATTAGTAATGTATGGATTTAGACCATTACTATCTTTATAATAGGTTCCGTCTGGCAAACGCAAGCAACTTGGTTTACCATCTGTTATCATAAAAATTTGCTTGTTAGTATTACGTTTACGACGCAATAAATCCATTGCTAATTGTAGTCCAGCAACCGTATTTGTATGATATGGACCAACGTTTAAATAGGGTAAATCTTTAATTTTTATTGGCCAAGCATCGTTTCCAAAAACTAATATGTCTAAGGTATCTTTTGGGTAGCGTGTTGTAATTAATTCGGCTAAAGCCATCGCTACTTTTTTAGCAGGTGTTATCCTGTCCTCTCCATACAAAATCATACTGTGGCTAATGTCTATCATTAAAACCGTGCTCATTTGCGATTTGTGTGTGGTTTCTTCGACCACTAAATCGTCTTCGGTTAAATTAAAATCGCCAATTCCGTTATTAATTTGTGCGTTTCGCAAGCTTTCGGTCATCGAGACTTTATCCAAACTGTCGCCAAATTGGTAGTTTCTAAAATCGCCTGTATGCTCATCTCCTATTCCAACACCTTTACTTTTATGGTTTCCAGAACCACTACGTTTGATGTTTCCAAATATTTGATCCAATGCAGATTGTCTAATGGCACGCTCAGTCTTTGCTGTAATAGCATTCCCTTTGTTTCCGTCTGGTTTAATTTCTTCACGTATGTAACCTTTTTCTTTAAGATCTTCAATAAAATCGTCAATTGAATATTCTGGAGTGGTTAATTTATATTCTTTATCTAATTCGCGAAGCCAATCTATAGCTTCGTCAAAATCTCCAGAAGTATGCGTAATTAATTCTTTAAAAATATCAAAAAGCTTCTCAAAAGGGGATTGCGAAGGTGCTTCGTATGGTTTAAATACAAAGCCTTTTCTGTTGTAATTTTTGTTTTTCATGCAGTATAAAAATACGACATTTTAACATCAAAATAAACGTCTTAACAGCTTTTTAAGATTATGTTGTTTAACTTTAGGCAAACTAATCGACCAAAAATGAAAAAACTATCCTTTACCCTCTTATTACTCTTCTGTATTACAGCGTTTTCGCAAGAATTCTCTATGGATTTAGTTAAAAACATGAAACCAAGAAACATTGGTCCAGGCGGAATGTCTGGTCGTGTCACAGCAATAGATGCTGTTCACGCTAATCCAGGTATTATGTATGTTGGTACTGCTTCTGGTGGTTTATGGAAATCGACTTCTGGTGGTATAAATTGGGAACCTATTTTTGAAAAAGAAGTCACAGCATCTGTTGGTGCAGTTGCCATACAACAATCTAATCCAAGTGTGATTTGGGTAGGTACTGGAGAAGGTAATCCTAGAAATAGTTTAAATGGTGGTTATGGAATCTATAAATCTTTAGACGCAGGAAAATCATGGACACTTATGGGTTTAGAAAACACCAGACACATACATCGTGTGGTTATAGATCCTACAAACCCTAATATAGTGTATGCTGCTGCAATTGGTAGTCCATGGGGAGAACATCCAGAACGTGGTATTTTTAAAACTACAGATGGTGGAAAATCATGGAAAAAAATATTATTTGCCAATAACAAAACAGGAGCTGCAGACCTTGTTATGGATCCTACTAATCCAAACAAATTAATTGCTACACTTTGGGAGCATAAACGTGAGCCTTGGTTTTTTAAATCTGGAGGAACAGGTTCTGGATTACATATCACACACGATGGTGGAGAAAATTGGATTAAAGTAACAGAAAAAGAAGGCTTTCCTAAAGGAGAACTAGGTCGTATTGGTGTCGCAATAGCTGCTAATAAACCAAATATTATTTATGCTTTGGTTGAAGCAAAAAAGAATGCTCTTTACAGAAGTGATGATGGTGGGTTCAAATGGAAAAAAATAAACGAAAAAAGCGACATTGGAAACAGACCTTTTTATTATTCTGAAATATATGTTGATCCACAAAACGAAAACAGAGTATATTCAGTTTACACCTATATTAATGTTAGTGAAGATGGTGGTAAAAACTTTACACAGTTAATGCCTGCTTATGGTGCAAACAATGGAGTCCATCCTGACCATCATGCTTGGTGGATACATCCTACCAATGGTAATTTTATGATTGATGGTAATGATGGTGGATTAAATATTACTAAAGATGGTGGTAAAAACTGGCGTTTTGTTGGTAACCTTCCTGTTGCTCAATTTTACCATATTAATGTAGATAATGAATATCCATATAATGTGTATGGAGGTATGCAAGATAACGGATCATGGAGAGGTCCTGCTTATGTCTGGCGTGCACAAGGTATACGCAACAGCTATTGGCAAGAGATTAGTTTTGGAGATGGTTTTGATGTGGTACCTGATAAAGACGATTCGCGTTACGGTTGGACCATGAGTCAACAAGGCTCTGTTAGCAGATATGATTGGCAAACAGGTAATAATTATACTATACAACCAACACATCCAGATAAAGATGTTACCTTAAGATTTAATTGGAATAGCGCAATAAACATTGACCCTTTTAGCAATAATACTATTTATTTTGGAAGTCAGTTTGTACATAAATCTACAGACAAAGGATTAACATGGACAGTCATCTCACCTGATTTAACAACTAACGATCCTGAAAAATTAAAACAACATGAAAGTGGTGGCTTAACTATGGATGCTACAGGAGCAGAAAACCACTGTACTATTTTAGTAATAGAACCTTCTCCTGCAGAAAAAGATGTCTTTTGGGTTGGTACAGATGATGGTCGTGTGCATGTTACCACAAATGGAGGACAAAGCTATAACGACGTGTCAAATAATCTAAAAGGATTACCTAAAGGCAGTTGGATTGCACAAATAAAAGCTAGTAATAAAAATAAAGGTGAGGCTTTGCTTATCGCGAATGATTACAGACGTTTTAACTACACACCTTACGCTTATAAAACAACTAACTACGGTAAAACATGGCAGCGTATTGTAGACGAAAACGATGTTAAAAGTTACACCTTATCAATTATTGAAGATTTAGAAGAACCAAACTTACTATTTTTAGGTACAGATGATGGTTTATACGTATCTATAAACGCAGGTAATAATTGGACTAAATGGACGGAAGGCTTCCCTACTGTTTCTGTAAAAGACTTAGTAATCCATCCTAGAGAGCATGATTTAGTAATTGGGACTTTTGGACGTGCTGCTTGGGTTTTGGACGATATTAGACCATTACGTGCTATAGCAAAAAACAAACAAGTTATAGACAGTAAAATTACCCTATTCTCTCCTCCTATTGCATATCAAGCAGCTTACCAACAACCAACAGGAAGCCGATTTGGTGCAGATGCTATGTTTAATGGAGATAACAGAGGTCGTGGTGCACAATTTACGTATTTGGTTAATCCTGTAAAAGCTTCAAAAGAAGAGAAAAATGAAGACGATGATGATAAAGCAAATGATTCTGATGCTGATGACGATAAAAATGAAATTAAATGGGATTCTATTTCATTAAAAATATACAATGGAGATAAGTTAATCAGAACCTTAAAACGTAAAGTTCCAGAAGATAAAGGATTACATAAATGGACTTGGTATATGGACGAAAAAGGTGGCGACAGACCATCTAGAACTGTTAGAAAAAGCTCTAGAGAATCTGGAGGTGTCGATGTAAAACCAGGCAACTACAAAGCTATTTTAGAATATGGTGACCAAACATCAGAAACCATTATTACAGTAGCGTCAGATCCAAGACTAGATGTATCTACCAAAAATACAGATGCTGTATATGCTGCTTTAAAAGAGATTGAAAATATCCGTCAAATAGCTGCTGATGCCACTAAGCAATTAGCTGAAAATAAAAAGTTAGCTGAAAAATATAAAACGGAGTTAACGGATTTAGATAAAGAAAAATATAAAGATGAAATAAAAGCATCCAAAGACATAATTAAACAAATTGATGAATTATTAGATATTTACATTGGCAAACAAGATAAACGCCAAGGAATAACTAAAACTTTAGATGTTAGTGTAAATAACCGAATAGGTACTGCCTCTTGGTATATTGCAACAAGACAAAATGGTTTAACTAGTACAGAAACCACCTTATTACAACATGCTAAAGAAGATTTAAAATTAGCATTAGATAAAACCAATACCTTTTTTAACACCAACTTTAAACCCTATTATCAAAGCATTATTAAAATTAATATGACCAAAGGTATAGATGAAATTAAAACCTTTAGTTTAGATTAATTGTTTGTAAATTACAACAGTAAAATTATGTATCTAACATTATAATAATTACGAAAAAAATAAATTTTAAAATGAAAAAAATAACAAAATTAGTATTGGCATTATCTCTTGTTTTTGCTGTAAGTTGTAAGGACGACACTAAAAATTCTGATAGTAAAAAAGAAACAACTGAGTCTGTAGCAAAAACTGAAAAATTTGTTGTAAAACCAGAAGGAACAACAGTAAAATGGACTGCTTACAAAACGACTGAAAAAGTTCCTGTTGGTGGACAGTTTGTCACTTTAAATTTTGATGAAAAAGCAGGAGATTCTCCACAGGATGCATTAAACAATTTAAACTTTTCTATTCCAATTAGTGGTTTATTTACAGACAACGACGCAAGAGATTTAAAGTTAAAAACTTCATTTTTTGGAGAGATGTTAAATCCTGAATTTATAAAAGGAACGATTAAACATATAGATAACAAATACATTGCTTCTATTACCATGAATGGCGTTACTAACGACTTACCTTTAGAAGTAAAAATCACAGATGAAAGACGTGTAGCCATGTCTGCGACAATGCAATTAAAAGATTGGGATGCCTTAGGTGCTTTAAGTATTTTAAATAAAGTTTGTTTTGATTTACATAAAGGTGCAGATGGTGTTAGTAAAACATGGGAAGACGTTTCAATAGAAATCAACACTTTTTTAAGAAAAAACTAATAGTATTTTATTATATTAGTAAAAAAGCAGTTGGACAGAGCTACTTAACTTAAAAATCTAAATAAAATGAAAATGAAAAAAATATCATTACTACTATTAGTGTTAACTTTTGGAGTATTTATAAGCTGTAAAGAAGACAAAACACAACCTGAAACTGAAAAAACCGAAGCCGAAACTGCAAAAAAGGTTAAACTAAAATTAGAATCTAAAAGCGGAAGTAATGTTACAGGTAATGCTGTATTTACAGAAGAAGATGACCAAATTAAATTTACTGCAATGCTTAGTGGTTTAGAGCCAGGAATACACGCTATCCATATTCATGAAAAAGCAGATTGCTCTTCGGATGACGGAAAATCTACAGGTGGACACTGGAACCCAACAGGAGCACCTCACGGAAAATGGGGAAGTAAAGCTGGATACCATAAAGGCGACATCGGTAATTTACAAGCAGACGCTAATGGTCATGCTACAATAATGCTAAAAACAGATGAGTGGTGTATTGGATGTGGTGACGAGAACAAAGACATATTAGGTAAAGCAATAATTGTACATGCTGGTACAGATGACTTTACAACACAACCAACAGGAGATGCTGGTGGACGTGTAAGTTGTGGAGGGATCATTAAGTAATCCACAATAGCAATAGATTAAAAAAAATCGCTTTTAAGCGATTTTTTTATGTTTTTTATTATACTTTAGTTCAAGATATTTTTATATGGATATAGACAATTTAGTAGTACAATTTAAAAAGAAAGACGAAAAGGCTTTTGAAAAATTATACGATATGTACAAAGACAGTATGCATGGTGTAATTTATAATATAGTTAGAGATAATGACATTGCAGAAGAAATCATGCAAGATGTATTTATCAAAGCTTGGCATAAAGCCGATAGTTACGACGTTAAAAAAGGTCGTTTCTTTACTTGGTTAATAAATATTGCTAGAAATGCAGCAATAGATAAAACTAGGTCTAAGTCCTTTAAAAACTCGGGTAAAAACCTTAACTCTGATTTTTTCGTAGATATTATCCAGTCGCATGATAGTTTAGACGATAGTACTGATGCTATAGGCATCAAGAAATTTGTAGATAAATTAGCTAAAAAGTGCATTGAAGTGATTGAGCTATTATACTTTAAAGGGTTTACACAAAAAGAAGCCTCAGAAGAGTTAGACATGCCAATTGGGACGATTAAGACTAGGAATAGAAATTGTATAAAAGAATTAAGAGAAGCTGTACTATAATATGAACATTAACGACTATATAAACTCAGGAATATTAGAACTGTACGTTGCTGGACAGCTTTCTGAAAAAGAAAGTAGTGAAGTATATGATCTAATGTTGAAACATCCCGAAGTCCTAAAAGAAGTTTTAGAGATAGAGGCTGCTATAGTTAAATTAACTGCAAGTGTCTCTCCAAAAAAGGATATCGCTTTTAATACTATAAAAGGTAGATTAAACAACAATACAGATAGTAAAGTTATTAGTTTAAACAGACCTAAAACCAAATGGTTAAATTATTCTGGTTGGGCAGCTGCTGTTGTTTTAGCAGGTGGATTAATTTGGACAATAAATCAAAAATCTGATTTAGAAAACCAAATACAAACGGTTAATACTGAAAAAGACTTTTTAGAAATCCAAATGGAAACTTCTAAAACAGATTTAGCAGAAACTAAAAACTTATTAAATATAATTAGAGATAAGAGCATCATTAATATACCATTAGAAGGTCAAGCTGCAGCTCCTGGAGCTTTTGCTAATGTGTATTGGGACAAAAAAGATGATACCGTCTATTTAGACTTACAAGGTTTACCAGAGCCTCCAGAAGGTAAAGTATATCAAGTGTGGTCTTTGACATTAAATCCTTTAACACCAACTAGTTTAGGTACTATTGACGATTTTATACAAGACGACAATAAGATTTTTAAACTTAAAAATGCTAATCAATCACAAGCATTTGGTATAACATTAGAGCCAGCTGGAGGAAGTCCTTCTCCAACATTAGAGCAGTTATATACTTTAGGTGCTTTGGCATCCTTATAAGATTATAAAACCATAATTCACTTACAAAAAAGACACCTATTAGGTGTCTTTTTTTTGCTTTACTATATCAAACTAATTTATACAGTATCATGCACTTGAGCTTTTTTGTTATTTACAAAATAATAGCCATTGGCTTATAAATAATAATATAATGAAACATAAGTAAACAAATAGAAGCTTTTGTGATTTTAGATACCCAAAATAAGCGCCTAATTACAATGATTAAGTGATAAATCTATGTCTAAGTAACATTGCTTAAAGCTTATGCATCATCTATTGCTTTTAATAATGAATTGAGTAAACTTATACTCTAGTAGTTAGTAATAAATACTTCATAATACTTTAAACTAAAACGTCTATTTGTGTGAATTATAAACAGGATGAAAAAAGAAAGAGTTTGATAATAAATTATCAAACTCTTTCAAAACAAACTAACAAAAAACAAACCTTACTTTTTCATAGCATTTAAATTAATGTTAGTTGTGCAATTAATTGTTTCCCTTAAACTGATTGCAACTATACTTACGTAATTTTAATGAGTAAGGTTTTATTTATTTTTAAAACGTGTAACTTAATGTTGTTTTAAAGTTAAAAGGTGTTCCAGGTGTAAAGTGAATCTCTTCCACTGGATCAACTTCATTTTGCAATCTTGACTCAGTTAAAAATTGAGTTTCTTTCCAATCTGTATCCAATACATTTTCAATACTAACTCCTAATCTCCAGTGTTTATTAAAAGCATAGTTAACATTTAAATCTGTTACAAAATAGCCTTCTGCTTGCACACTATTATCTTCATTTGCAGGTCTATCATCTACGTATCTGTAGTTAATTCCTCCTGAAAAATTATTTAAATCTTTAAAAGACAAACCTCCTACCAATGTAAAATCTGGTGCTAAGGGTATATAATCGTTTCCGTTGTCTTCTTCCAAACTTCTTGCTCTGGTAAGTGTAGCATCTGTATTAAAGTAAATATTATCTGTTAATTGGTATCTAACTCCAAAATCTACTCCATAACGTTCAGATTTTCCGCTAGGCTCAATAATTCCTGCATCTCCAACGTAAACAAATTCTTCTTCAGAAAACAAATACCATAAAGCTGTATTAATGACTAACTTTTCTGTTGGTTTCCAAATGTTTCCTAAATCTAATCCATAAGCTTTTGGTAAAGCGTTATCTATTTCTTGATTTAAAACCACTCTAGAATCGTTTGAGTGAAATCCAATTCCGGATTTAACAAACCATTGCACATTATTATTTTGATTATACTCAATACTTAATTTTGGTAAAATAGCGACTTCACTATCAGTAAGGTTAGAGTATGTTGGACTTAATTGGTCTTGGTACTGAAACTTAATATATTCTAGACGTAAAGCTGGTGTAATTTTAACTTTACCTAAATCAATTTCAGCATTAAAAAAACCATATAAATTACGTTGATTAACATTACCCAATTGAATATTTTCTAAGGTTTGTTTTCTATTTAAAGTACGCGATAGCTCAATATCACTAACATCGTCATATCTTAAACCAACACCAGAATTATAAGTAATATCAAACGTATCGTAGTTTTTATTTTTTTGAACTGTGTATTAAATCCAAAAATATTACGCGCTTCTTTTTGCTTTATTTGATCTCCATTTATTGGGTCTTCTAAAAAGAAAGTGAAGTTAGAATATAACTCAAAATTGTAGTTAGAGTAAAAAGCATTAGTCTGCATAGACACGTCGTTATCTAATATTGTACTGTATTGCACATTAAGGTTAGTACGATTGGTGTTACCACCTTCTGTATCGTCCACAGCTCCAAAATTAGAAAGCGTTCCGTTATCCACTAATCGTTGAGGGATTTGACCTGAAGCATCCCATTGACTTGTAAAGTGACTAAGGGTTACTCCTATTTTAGAATCATTATTTAAATAAGCATTATACTTACTTACAATATTTAATCTATCAAAATTTTGAGGCGATTCAAAAGGTCCATCAGTCTCAATATACTCTACAGCTACATATGCATTCTGAGAGGATTTGTTTTCTAGAAGATTAAACATCCCTAAAGTTCTTAAAGAATTAAATTGACCTGCTGAAAAACTAATTAAGTTATCCTCTAACTTATCTTTTGTTTTAAAGTCTACAAATCCAGCAGTATTAAAATCACCATGATTTGCATAATATGGACCTTTACCAAAATTGATAGTGTTTATAGTTTCTGGGATTAAAAAATGTAAGTCACTATAGCCTTGACCATGTGCATGAGACACCATGTTTACTGGCATACCATCTACTGACAAACCAACATCTGTACCATGGTCGACATCAAAACCTCTTAAAAATATTTGTTCTGCTTTACCACCACCTGCATGTTGACCAATGATCAAACCTGGTACTTTTCTTAAAATTTCTTGTGATGAGTTAATTGGACTTGTTGCCAAATCTATTTTAATCATACTATTCATTACATCAATTGGCTCTGACAAAACTAACTCGTCTAAAACAAATGCTTTAGCCTCTAAATTTATTGTAAATGTATTGTCTAAAAGTGATTGCGTTAAAACAAGTGTTTTCTTTTGATAACCTAATAAACCAACCATTAGGCTATCACCTACTTTTGTTTTATTGATTACAAACTGTCCAAATTGATTGGTATGTGCGTGTTCTTTTGAGGTTTGATTATACACATAAGCAGTTTCTAAAGGTTGGTTATTATCCATAACATACCCTTTAACTGTTTGTGCATTTGCTGTTAAAACAACACCTAAAAATGCTAAATAAGTGATTATACTTTTCATTATCTAAATACTATAATTGGTTAACTACTTTGGTGGTTAATGGACCTAACTCATAACTACTTTCTTGTAATTCTTTTTTAAGTTCAGCTACTTCTTTTAATTTACCATTAGCTTTATATATTGCTGCAATATGGTATTGTGCTTCTGGCTCAAAAGTTTGTCCTAAAACGTGCTGCTCTGCTATTGTTAATGCTTTTTTAACGTCACCATTGTTATAATAACTCCAAGCTAATAGATCATAAGATAATGGCGTAGGTCTATTTTCTACTTCAATTTTAGCTAAAGTAATGGCTTTTTCGTTTTTAGTATCTGCTAATATTTTTGAAGAATACACATTATACATATCTCCATAATCCTTATTATCAACAGCTTCAAAATAACTAGATAAATACTTGTTTTTAGCGTCTATATTATTTTCATATTCTGCAATTTCTGCTTTAAACAATAAATAGTCTGGAGCATTATGTAATTGCGAGATAGCATCTAAAATACGGTTAGCTTCTGAAGCATTTTTTTCGTGAGAATATACAATCCAAGCAATTCCTTTTTTAGCATAAGCATCATCAGGATTTAAGGCTAAAGATTTTAAATAGTAGTTATACGATTTTTCTATTTGACCATCATGACCATAAAAATCGGCAAGATTAGTATAAGACCATTCCATTAAATTATCCAATTTAGAAGACTCTGCTTTTAACGTTGCACGCTCTAAATAATTAATTGCTGAAGCTAAGTCGCCTTTATAATCGCTCCATTTAGACAATCTGATTAGGTATCCAAAATCGTTTAAATCCTTAACGTCCTCTAGATAATTTTTGGCGATATCAAAATCTCCTAACTCCATATGTACATCAAAAAGCATTTTTTTAGTACCCTCTAGATTTTGACCGTTTTCTTCAGCTTTTTTAAGCAATTCTAAAGCTTGCTTAAATTTATGTTGTGAAATATAATTACGTGCTAAGGCTCTTAAATGTCCAGCCGAATTATATTGTGTTTGTTCATTTAATGTAATTAGTGATTGCTCTGCAGATTTTAAATGTTTGATGTTTCCTGTAGATTTAAACAATCGTGATTCTGCTCCTGCAATTTGAGATAAGTAAGAGAATTGATTTGGAGTAGCCTCTAATTTTTTAGTCCAGAAATTATAATCTGAAGTTGCATTAACAGTTTCTGTATTAGTTTGTAAAGTTAAAAACTGATTATAATCCTCTGGATTAGTAACTGTTTTTGTTTTTTCTGAACAACTAGTTGCCATAATTATAACAAGTAGCAGCATGTATAGTTTAGTGTTCATAATAGTGTTGTTTTATTGTTTTGTTTGTTTCAAAAGGGAATTGGCGAAAATAAAAAACCTAGAGTACTATTTACAATACTCTAGGTTAAATTTTAGTCTACCAAGGAGACGCTAAATAAGGGAAAGATGTAGAAAATGCTTTATCATTTGCATCTACATTATCATTAGATAGTGTTGGGTTTTCACTAAAATCCTCACCACCAAAGATTAATAATAATTCTACAGTAATAACATCATCTGCTAAAGTACGTCCTGTTAAAACATTTGTACCATCATAAAAAGTTGTTGTTCCGTCTAAAGACACATTAAGTACATCTGTTGCAAGTAAACCTGTAAAAGATGGTGCATCTAAACCTAATGCATTAGCATCTCCTGGGTTAGCATAAGCTGGACTTAATCCTGTTAAGTTAGTCTCAAACATACTTTGGAACGCTGCATTTTGGCTACTTGGCACTGTTGTGTTAAACATATCTTTAGATCCTGAAGACACAAATACTGTATTTACAGCAGGACGTCCCATTTGATCTTGTTGAGTGTAAACACCTGTAAAGTCAGGTCCAGAAGGTCCTGTTGGTCCTACTACAGCAGCATCGTCATCATTAGAGCAATTAAAGGCTACTAAGGTTACAAGAAGCACAGTAAATATATTTTTTAAATTTTTCATAATTTGTAAGTTTTAAAAGTTTGTTATTATTTAGACTTAGATTCTACCCAAGTATTAATTGTTCCTGATCCACCAATCATAGATTTTGGTACCTCAACTACAATTGACATTACATTAGTACCAGCAAATGTGTCTGTTCCTGGATTATTAAATCCTGAAGCTGTACCACCAATAATTGCTGTGTACTGATTAAAATCGAAGAAAAATGGGTCATCTCTTGGTCCTGCAAAAGCAGAAATTCCTGCAGTAGTTTGCACTATTGGAGACGTACCGTAAGATGTAATATCTACTATTGTTTGTGGTCCTGATCCAATAACTGTACTACTTAATCCTGTTGTACCTGGAGCAACTGGTCCAAAAAAGTACATTTTACCATCTCTTGGTAAAGCTTGAATTACTAAATCTTCAACATTGTCTCCAGTGTTGTCAATGTTAAATTCAATCATTACGTTTTCGTCAAAACTAGCACTTCCTGTTGCTGCTGGACTTAAAAGACCTTGTACATTGGCAACAAATACTAAGTTGTCTGTGTTTTCTCCCTGAAAAGCGTAAAAATCTGTGATATCACTTGTACCACCTTGTACAGCTGGAGCATCAATGTGATCCGCTGATAAGAAGAAGAAACTTGCTGCTGCAAATACACCTACTCCTAAAATAAATTTGAAATTTTTCATAATGTTTTTGAGATTTTTTGTTAATTATTATTTTTGGTTCTCGCAGACACTTACGCAACTTTTGTAATGTTGGTTTTATAAATTTTCTGTAAAAGAGAAAAAAGACATAAAATAATTTTAAAAAAGTATCTTTGGCACCATAATTAAATAGAACCATGAACCCATCTGCTTCAGGCTGGATTAAAAAACTTATAAACGAGCTAAAACCTCATGAGCTCTTTAAAGACAACGACTTAGAAGTGTATTACAGACACTTTAGAGACTGTGGTTTTATATACGGAAGTAATGTAACAGTTGTAAATAATTGGACTAAAAATAAAGATTATAGTTCTGACGAAATTTGTAAAATAAATTTGGTTATTGCCTTATTAATTACCTACACTAACCACAATACGACCAACGATTTTTATACCGAAGTTGCTAATTTTTACAATACTATTAATAAAGAAAGAATCTCTTTTTTACAAGGAATTATTGGATCTAAGGATGTAAAAGATCAAGCAGAACGTATTATAAATAAACGCGTACAAATAGATGATAATCTAATAGACAAAAGTTTTAATTACTTTATAACTAATGCCTTATTATTTGTAGACGTATTGGCTTTTAGAACCTATTTAAAAACTGGAAAAGTTGATGATGATGTTATTAAACAATATGAAGCGATTATAGAAAGTATTGTTTTAAACACTTTAAATAGTAAAAAAGTAAAATCCGATTACGACAAAAGTTTAATTAATTTGTTTGAGCAGTCTTTGCGTTATCAACGCGATAGTGTCTTACTTTATAGTGAAGCTACAAACTTAGTAGATACCAATTTATTTGCACGCTACTGTTTGGATCTAGCTGCTATGGCTACGTGGACTGATGCCAAATTAGATAATGAGGAAGAATCTTTTTTAAATACTTTAGGTGAAAAACTTAATTTAACGCAACATCAAACTAATGAAGCTTCAAAAACTATTGAGGACTTTTATAAAAATTACAGAGAAAAAGTACCACTTTTAGGCTCTAAAAACATTGTAAAAACGTTTTATGATAACTCTACCAATATGGTATTAAAGTTAATTAAACGAAACAGTAAAAAACTAACACAAGAGCTTTTAGAAAGTAAAGAATTACTAATTTTACTAACACAGTCTACAGTAAGAGATTTGACTAAGGACGAACAAAAAAAAGTACAAGATCAACTTTTAGATGTTTTTAAATCTATACCAAGTCTAGCCATTTTTATATTACCTGGTGGTGCACTACTGTTGCCTTTAGTCGTTAAATTTATCCCTAAATTACTACCAAGCGCTTTTGATGATAATAGGATTGAAGACGAAGAAGAGTAACCACTACTCCAACCATTCTTTAAAATCCTTTACACGCTCTCTGGCTACAATAACCTCATCTTCATTATAGTGATTAAGTTTAATTTGTAAACGCGAGTTGGTGTAGCTAATAATGTCTTTAATAGCATTAATATTTATAAAAAACTTTCGGTTTGTCCTAAAAAAGGTCTCAGGTTCTAATTCGTTTTCTAATGCCTCAAGGGTTGTATCTAAAAGGTAATTTCGACCTTCAGTGGTGTATAAATAGGTTCCTTTGTTTTCGCTGTAAAAGCATTCGACATCATCAATGTTTACCAATTTTAAATGTTGTCCTACTTTAACAGAAAATCGTTTTTTGTAAACCCTATCAATTGGATTAACCAATAGTTTTTTGATATCCTCAAAGTCTAAGGCGATATTAGTTTTCTGCGGAAGCCTAGTTTTATATTTTGCAACAGCAGTTTCTAAATCCTCATCATCAATAGGTTTTAATAAGTAATCAATACTGTTTAATTTAAACGCTTGCAAAGCATACTCGTCATAAGCAGTTGTAAAAATAATAGCCGACTTTACCTCAACTTGATCAAAGATTTCAAAAGACAACCCATCGCTAAGCTGTATGTCCAAAAATATTAAATCAGGATGTGCATTGGTATTAAACCATTGGATCGATTCTTCTACGGAATGCAACATCGTTTCGGTAGTAATATCAATACTTTCTAGCATACGTTTTAAACGTCTTGCAGATGGTTTTTCATCTTCTATAATTATCACTTTCATTGGTACTATAATTTGGTTGGTTAGTTGATATTAAGTGTTGTTTATTGACTAATAATTGGTTATTCCCAACGTTTATTTTCTTTTTCTTTGTTCATATACTTTTCAATTTTACGTTGTTCCCAGTTTTTACCAAACAAATAATCTGTACCAAAAACACCTAAAAAATGAAATATTAAACCAATTCCCCAAAATATTGGAGTAGACCAAACTGCCATACTTAAAAACGGTTGCCCAGATTGCTTATATATTAGTAACATTATAAAAATATTAACCACAATGTAGATTGCAAAATGCCAATAAAATCCAACTATTTTTTCTACTTTTTTCTTTGCTCTTAAGTAAGCTTCTTCCTTTTCATATCTAGCCTGTTGGTTTTCTTCTAGATACGTATCAATATCATTTTTCATTGTAATATATTTTAGTTCCAACGTTGTTGGTTATCTTCTTCCATAAACTTTTTAATCTTTTTGTCTTCCCAAGATTTACCTAACACACCATCGTTTACAAAGACTTTATAGGCATGAAATGATAGTCCAACTGCCCAACCAAACATTGGAAAGAAAAACCATTTGTAGTCCCAACTGGTTTTATAGTTTATAAATATTAAAAACGGGATGACTATACAATATGAAATTAGGTTGTAATAAAATTCTTTTAACTCTTCCACATGTTTACGTGCTCTTACATATGAGTCGTCTAATTGTTGTTTTGGTATTGGTTTCATAACTGATACTTCTTTACTTAGCATAGGTATTGCCACTATAAAGCTAGCTGTATTCTGGCTAATACTTACGCGTTTATTGGTTAATAATTGGTAGCGTTGTTTGATGTTTTCTAATCCAACACCACTACTCTTTTTTACTATTTGTTTAGGTTGTAAATTGTTTTCTACAACTAGGTTTTGATCGGTTTCATAAATTTTAATATGCAACGGTTTACTACTAGTTACAATATTATGTTTTACTGCATTTTCTAGCAATAACTGCAATGCTAGTGGTACGACTTTACTTTCTGGATCCTTAGCTTGATCTGGTATATCAAAAATAATACTGTCTTCAAATCGCATTTTAAGCAAGGACATATAGGTTTTAGCAAATTGCAACTCTTCATCAACGGTTACTAATTCTTTGTTTTTTTGCTCTAAAACGTAACGGTAAACTTTAGATAAACTAGTGGTAAACTTTTGAGCGCTATTTGGGTTTTCTTCAATTAAACTAGTTAATACATTTAAGCTATTAAACAAAAAATGAGGATCCAATTGGTTTTTTAATGCATCAAACTTTGCACTTGCAGTACCTGCAATTACTTTTTGTTCTTTTACTTTATTTTCTTGCAAATGCTTTAAGTAAAAAAAGATGTAATATCCTGCAGTTACTGTAATTGCTATGGTTAACGAAAACCAATAATATACTAACTTATCCTCGTATAAAAAGTCCATTACTGACTGACCATAGATGACCACTTTTATAAACAATCTTAAAAAGAAAATGGCAACAACAGATATAACTACAGACGCTAAAGCTGCTAGAATTAAGTTTTTAATTTTAAACAGATTTGCTTTATGCTTTTGCAACATATACGTTACAAAATAAGCGTTAGACAAGTGCAACACAACAGCATACATTTGATTGTAAACAAAATCTAGTAGCAACTCTTGATTGGCTTGTATTGTATAACCGTTTAGATACATTATCACGATTCTAACCAAAAACACAAGCACACCTACTATAAATGCTTTACCTATTTCTTTAAAAAATTTTGACATTATTATTCGTTACAGTCTTTAGTTAATTGTTCTGCACGCTCTTGTCCCCAATTTGGATCAAACGCAGTTTCTGGTTTAAAGTTAGCAAAAAGTTGCAGAGATTTTTCTATTTGCTCACAAAATGGCTTAGTATCTTTTCCAAAATATTTGGCAGTTCCCATATCCCATTCTGCCTTACTTAACATAACTCTTGGATTATCAGGAGCTAATTTATATGCTTGTGCGTACAATGTGTTTATTTTACCAGATAAGGTCATTCCATAAGTTGCACCATCACTTACTACATAAACCATATGCAACATGGCTTGCAATACCATTATTTCGGGATTATCTTTAGATATTGCGTTGGCATCATCCACAAAACCCTGTGCTTTTTTTAACTGAGCCTCTAAAACATCCTTTTGCTTTAGTTTAGAAAATCCATCCAATATTAATACTTGTGCTGCGTAATAGGATGGTAACCAATTGTCTGTTTCAGCAGTTGCAATGCGCTCAAACATATTTGAGGCTTGTGCGATTTCACCTTGTTTCCAAAAGTCAAATGCTTTATTCATTCCGCTTTCATAACTGGTTTGTGCTTGTAGCATACTTGATACTAATAATGCGATAATAATGGCTAGTTTATACATTTTAAAGTGTTTTATTGTTACAGGACAAATATCTTGTATAAACCCATCTTTTAAAAAAGGGAATCACCCAACTGTTATATTTTTAGGCTGAATTGTAATGGGTGTAATTTACATAGTTCTACGTATTTTATATAATAGCTTATAGGTGTAAGTTTATACTTTAAGATAAGATTAAATGAGGTTACGGTTTCCCGTAATCTTTTTTGGTAAAAAAAGCTTTGTTTTGATATAAGAAAGTAAAGTTTTAACCTCAGTTACCATAATTATGAAATTAGAAAACATATTAGACAAAATGGGTTCGATAGAAAAGAACTCGTTTATTAAGATAATAGATACCATTATATCTAAAAATCCTAAGCAAATAAAAGAGATTAACACAATTCTAAGTTCTACAGACAAAGGGTTAAAATCTGTAGACAATCAAAATATATCGAAGATTTTTGCATTAACTGAAAATGAATTTCAAGAATATATTAAATGTGAATTTCAAGAAATCACTTCTCAATTAGATATTTTAATTGATATAATTATTAGAGATGGTAACTGTATAATGAAACAAGATTGGTTTTCCCGTCTTTACGAAACTGAAGTCAAGCAATTAAAAACTAAAATTAAAGGATTAAATGCAGATTTTGAAGATGATAAATCTGAATTGAGTATTCTTAGAAAAAGGGATTATAAAATCTACAAATCTTGTTTACATACAGCCTATAACAATGATATAGCTAATAATAGAGAAGCAAAAGTCTCTTCGGATGAACTTTCAATAATACTTACACTTTCAAAACAACTAGGACTTTCGCAAGAAGAAATTAAATTAATAAATTACTCTATTCTACCAATCAAAAAGCTTGATATACAAGATGTAATCAAAGGGTTGAAAAATATTGGTGTTATCTTTTTTTCAAATAAAGAAAACACTATTTATGTTGCTGATGAAATGGTAAGAATATTAAGAAATATAAGAGAAAAAGAAGTTGGCGAAAAATTTTACAGAAGAACATTAAAATTATTAAGAGAACCAATCATAAATCAAATATGCAAAGATCACAATATTGATAGAAAGCTTAATTACTCTGAAAAAATTGAAGAAATAATTAAAGAAGGAGTTTCTTTTACTAATCTACTTTTAGAAGGAATTTACAAAACAGGAAGTACCTTAACCGAAAAGAAAAAAACCTTAAATGAACTTTGTGAAAAAGGTTTAAATATAAGTAGTTTAAAAGGAAGTACTTTAGATGAAAAAATAAGCAGTTTAATCGAATATTTTGATAATGTTGAACGTGATGAAAAAGTTGGTATTTCATTAGATGGATTTGATAAATTATTATCAGAGTTAAATCAGTCTTTACCTAAATTAAATAAACAAATAAAGGATCAATTTGAATTACAAGAAGAGTATGTTTTAAAAGCAGACTTTTTATTAGATTATAATATTAAACCTAGAGACATTTTAGATTTAATTATCAAAGAAGATTTAACTAAATTTATTAAAGATAATGGAGTCAAACAGCGAGGAGATGACATTTTAAATATTTTGGAACATTACAAAGATGTTGAAAATTTATATCTAGAAAATTATCAAAACGTAGCTTACAGAAATCTTAATTTATTAAAAGAAAATGGAATCCTAATAAAGGAAAGTGAATTAGGTCAAAAGTTTGAAGAATTAACAAAAACAATGTTCACTAGTTTAGGTTTTAATGTAGATGATTCTTTTAAAAATAAATTAAATACTAAAAAGGATATGATGGATATTCTTTTAAACTTAGGTAACGACGAAATCATAATTGTTGAATGTAAAACCAGTAAAGAAAGAGGATATAACAAGTTTAGTTCTGTTTCTAGGCAACTTAAATCTTATCAAAACCTTGCGCTTAAAAACAATTTAAGAATAGTCAAAATTTTACTAGTTGCTCCTGAATTTAGTGATGATTTTGTTACAGATTGTGAAATGGATACAGAAATGAATTTATCATTAATTACAGCTTCAACTTTATCAAATATTTTTGACTTTTTTAAAACATCCAAATATAAAGAGTTCCCTCATGTGTTATTTAGAGACATTGTTATTAACGAAGAACGCATTTTAAAAGCTTTGAGTAAATAAATTAAATTATATAATTTAACTTTACAAAAAACCTAATACATGACCTTTGCTGCAATAGATTTTGAAACTGCTAAAAGTCATCATATTTGCTCTGTTGGAATTGTGACGTTTAAAGATGGTGAAATTATAGAAGAGTTTCATGCATTAATACAACCGCCTAAAAACGAATACAATTACCACAACATACAAGTACATGGTATTACAGAGGATGACACTAGATTTTCGCCTAACTTCAAAGCTATTTATCCTGAGATAAAAAAAGGATTTCGGGAATTACAACTGTGGCTCACAACGAGTCTTTTGACAGAACGGTTTTACTAAAAACGATGAGCGATTATAATATTCCGCATGCTGATTTAGTCATGGAACAGCGTTGGGAATGTACCTTAAAACTATATCGCAATAAAGGTTATAAACCTGCTAAATTAGATGCTTGCTGTAAAGTACACAATATCCCTTTAAAGCATCATGATGCTTTATCTGATGCTAGAGCATGTGGTAAATTATTTTTAATTGCTCAGTTTGAGTCTTTACCGTTATTTTAGATTACAAACCACAACTAAGCACGTGCTTTTTTTATTAATTTAATAACTATAAACGCTATTAAGGCTTGCATTAATGCGTTAACTGTTACAACCAACCAAAACGAATTTGTGCTTGATCTATAAATACCCTGTTCTGGAAACAAGCGATTAAATAAGGTTAACGGAAACGAAATAGCTTCATCAATTAACCGTATTACAATACTATTGGGTTGCAGGACGTGTTCTGCTAGATAACTTATTGAAAACCCTAACGCTATATCTATAATAAATAGAATAATAAATAGTTTGACAAATAATTTCATGCTGTAAATTAATAAAAAAAATACAAACTAAAATATCACACTTCATCAACGTCACTTCGAGTGGTTTGTGAGGTACGAACAAATTGTATCGAGAAGTTATTCAAACTGTTACAATTCTCAATACATTTTTTCTAAAGTCGAAGCTCTGGAACCAACGTGATTTACCTACAAGTTATCCAACTGATTATCTGTACCTTTTTCACTTATTGTCCAAAAGAAACCTACAAAGAAAAACTGATCTGCAGCTGGTCGCAAGGCACGTCTATTAAACTGACCATTTATATTTGGTGTATCTGAATATTGATAACCATTAACATTAGTAAATCCTAAGGCATTATTTACTGAAAAATAAAGGATTTTTTGAGGACTTAAAAGGTAAGCCCAATTAACGCTTAAACTATTATAAGCTTTTGTTTTTTGATTTAAAAATCCCATCTGATTTGGATCTGTATACGATCGACCAGATGCAAAACTATAACTAAGTCCTACCTGACTTTTCCAACTATCTATCCAATACTTTCCGACTACTGACAGATTATGTGTGTTAGCAAAATTTGGTTGTGCAGCTGTTGGAAAATTTTTATAATCACGCTTAGTATCCAATAAAGAATAACTTATCCAATAATCAATATTTTTGATACTTTTATTATCTCTAAAAAATAAGTCTAAACCTTTAGCATAACCGCTACCAGAGTTATTAAAGTTAGTTTCAAAAGTTGTAAAATCTGTATCATATTTTACCAAATCACTATACTTTTTATAATAGGTTTCGGCTCTAAATATTTTACCATCTGCATTAAACTGATAATTTAAAATGTAATGTTGCGCTTGTTGTGCTTCTAGGTTTTGATTAAACTTTAAAATAGCACTATTGGGTTGCTGAAAAAAGTTACCATACGCTAATGACAGCTGACTTTTACTACCTGTTTTATAAGCTAAGGACGCTCTTGGAGATAATGTAGCTTTATCAAATAAGGCACTATACTCTGCACGAAAACCTGCTTTTAATGCTAAATTTTTAGAGAAGAAAATATCAGCCTCAGTATAGGCTGCTGTTAGGTTATTGTTATAACCATAAGTAACGTTATTAATTATTGGATCGTTATAGTCTTCACTGAATTGCGTCGCAAACTGTTCGGCACCAAAATTTAATTTAAACCGATTACTAATGTGGTGTTTAAGTTTGATTTTTGCGTGTACAGAATTTTCAGTTGACTGAATTTTACTATCTAAAATATTAATTTTTCCTTTTGCGTACGTATAACTAAACCCACTGGCTAGTGTCCAATTGCTATTTAAAACTTGGTTATATGAACCATTAAAATAAAAATTCTTGTTATTTAAAGTTAATGGTAAACCATCCTCTAGATTTATATCTTCTTGATTTAAACTAAAATCTGAAGTATCAAATGCACCATAAAGTTTAAGTAATCCATTGTCTGTTTTATGTCTAAAAACCGCTTCTCCAGAAAAGGTTTCGAAAGGTTTTTTCCAATCGTTACGATCATCAAACACTTGTAAATAAGGTGATAAATTAATGTAAGACGCATTAACGCTTAGGCTATTTTTACCCCAAATTTGGGTATTTCCTAAACTAGCACCAACACTCATGATACCAATATCTGTTTTTTCTTGATCTGGTTGATTAATAGTATTAAGCTCTAATACACTTGATAAAGCTTGTCCATATTCTGCACTATAACCTCCTGTAGAAAATGTAATTCCGTCAAACAAAAACGGAGAATAACGTCCACGTGTTGGAATATTATTTGTGGTTGGAGCGTATGGTGTAAACACACGAATACCATCGATAAATATTTGTGTCTCTTCTGCGTCTCCACCACGCACAAATAAGCGTCCATCTTCTGACACTGTTGTTGTACCTGGAAGTGTTTGTAATGCGCCAACAAAATCGCCTAATGCACTTGCAGTAGTAACTACATCTAACGGTTTTAATACTGATATTTTACTATTATCTCCTGCAGCAAAGGTACCAGCAGATAGTACTACTGCGTCCAAAGTATTAACATCGTCTTTTAATACAATTTTTAAATCTTGTAATGCTGCAACCTCTTTGGTTATAATAAACGTCTCAAAAGACACAAACGAGATGACTAAACTGTGCTGTCCTACGTTGCTTGTTGTAAAACTAAAACTACCATCTGCCAATGTGCTGGCTCCATCATAAGTTCCTTTTAGGTAGACATTAGCTCCAAGTATGGGTTGTTTGTTTACATCTGTTACTGTACCAAAAATTGTGGTTTGTGCTTGCGTGATTAAACTGATTAATAGGATTAAAATGGTAATAAAAGGTTTCATAATATTTAGTTCGATTTTTGATTGTTTGATGGTACAAAGATGTTTGGATGACTCTTGATTTAAAATAAAACAATCCCGAAATGTTGATTTTTAAGGATGAGTTGCGTTAGCGGTTGTAGTGGTATCCTTTTTTTGCTGCCATATATGGCAAAAAAAGATTTAAACGGAAAACGCGACCCTTGTGGTAACGCCAAAAAAAATAATTTTAAATTTGTGTAACATCTTTATATTTTTAACTACTAATAGTTAAACCAACCAAATAACCATTGAGTAAACCACTAGAACAAAATTTTGTCGAATTGCTGGAGCAGCATCAAAACATTGTGCATAAAGTTTGTAGACTTTATACCAATAATTATGATGCGCACAATGATTTGTTTCAGGAAATAACCATCCAGTTATGGAAGGCTTTTCCGAAATTTAGAGGTGATAGTAAGTTTAGTACTTGGATGTATCGTGTGGGATTAAATACTGCAATTACGCTATATCGCAAGTCTAAACGGACTATTAATACTCAGCAATTTGATACTGTACAGTTTAAAATTAGTGCTGAAGAGTATGATAGTACAGAAGAGGACCAATTAAAATTATTATATAATGCTGTCCACCAATTAAATGATATTGAAAAAGCACTAGTTTTTTTATATCTAGAGGACAAAAATTATAAAGAAATAAGTGAAACAATGGGTATTACTGAAGTTAATGCTAGAGTGAAAATGAACCGAGTGAAAACTAAATTAAAAACCATTTTAAATCCGTAACCTATGGATGAATTAGAATTATTGAAGAAGGATTGGGTTAAAAGTGATGCTAAATTTGAAAAAAATCTGCCTCGCAAATTTACCCTATGTTGTTAAAAAAGTCGTCTAGTATTGTTAAGACGCTATTTTATATAAGTGTTGCCGAACTAGTTTTTTGGATTGTTATAAATGCGCTACCGTTTATAATGTCTGATACGTATCGTGCTAAACATGAAGAATTATATAGCAGTAATTTGTTTATAATTTTAAGTGTCCTATCCTACGCTATTATTATACTATTTGTGTATTTATTATATAAATCATACAAATCTATATCTGTAACTGATAATGCTAGACGTTTAATGAAAAGCATTATTAAAACTAGAAAGGTAATTAAGTATTATGTGCTGTACAATCTAATTATGGCGTCTGTATCGATGATATTTGGTTTTTATTATTCTAGTAAACATGATCCCAAATTAGTTGAAAAAATTGAGCATTTTAATAATACGCAATTTATGGTCATGGTTGGTGTGTTTACTTTAGTGACAGTTATTTTTGTTACTATAATCTGGTTGTTTTATAAACTAATCTATGGTATTTTATTAAAACGATTAAATAGAAACTACAACGAGCTTAAAAAAATAGAAGTATAATGCAGACTTTTGATAACTATATTGCTTTTTTTAAAGGCTTAAAAACTGAATTATCTACAAAAAAGGAATGTCGTATATACGACAACTTTATTAGAGTATTTAACGATTTAAATCTGCGTGATTTTAACGATGCAGAATTAAAATCGATACATAATGAGCTGGAGCTAATAAACTTACAATCTGATACAAACATTAAGGTTTTATCTAAAAATTTGCAACAGTTATTAGCTTATTTAAAACAGAAGTTTAATTTAATTACTATTGGTCATTATGCCAATACATACATGCCAATAGGTATGTGTCTTGGATTAGTGTTTGGTATGGCTTTAGGACCATTAAGCTTAACTTTTGGACTACTAATAGGTATGGTAATTGGTATGGCTTTAGGATCCGAAAAGGACAAAAAAGCAAAAGCTGAAGGTCAGGTTATAGATGTAAAAACGTCTGAAAGCTGTATTTAACCTAACGACTATTACCCTAAAAACTCACGTTGCTTATTAAGTTCTTCTTGCGCTAATAATTCTGCTTGAGGTATCACTTTTAAAAACGATGGATGTTGCTCAATAGCATATTCAATTTGCTCTACAATATCTGCAATAGAGTCGTTTTCGTAATCAATTTTTAAGGGTTCTTTAATCTCAAAAGATTGGTATACATTTTTCTTTTTAATACGTAATCCTTTTTTGTCAAAACTACGTCTAAAACCATCAATTACTATAGGTACGACTATTGGCTTATGACGTTTTATAATGTGCGCTGTTCCTTTACGGATTGGTTTAAAAGGTGTGGTTGTCCCTTGTGGGAATGTAACTACCCAACCGTCATCCAATGCTTTTTTAATAGCCGAAATGTCAGACATTTTAACTTGTCTATTTACGTCTTTACCTTCGCTACGCCAAGTACGTTCTATACTAATAGATCCTGTGTATGCAAATATTTTAGGTAATAATCCAGCCTTCATTGTCTCTTTAGCTGCAACGTAATAAAAATTTAATTTTGGATTCCATAAATAACCCACGTTTTTTATGGTGTCTTGCCTATCACTTAATGCTGCATTAAAGACATGAAACATTGCAATTACATCTGCAAAGTACGTTTGGTGATTAGAAATAAATAATACGTTGGTATCTGGTAAGTTTCTTATAATATCAGACCCTTCTATTTGTAACTCATTAAACCCTCTATAACGTCTATGTGTCAAGACACCAAGGATTCTTATCAACCATTTTTTAACAAAAAGTATATGTCCGAAAGGATTTTTTTAAATAAACCCATAGTTTTATTTTACATTTAGTAAATACAAATATAGAAAAACCTTTACGTTAAAGGGTTGCTTTTAACAAGTCTTTGACTTCGCTAAGCATCATAGCTGTTGCTCCCCAAACCAAATGATTACTCAAATTAAAGGCAGGCACCTCAACCTCAGCACCATAACTAGTCTTAACTTTTTTGGAAGTTAAATTACCATCGCTTAACAAATCCGTTAGATAAACCTCTAACAAATCCTCTACTTCTGTATCTTGTTTAGTAAATATTGGTGTTTGAGAAGCCAATCCAATAAACGGTTGAACATAAAAATTACTAGGCGGAATGTAAACTTGTGTTAGTTTTTTATAGACTGTAACTAATTCTGGATGTACACCAACTTCTTCATGCGTTTCGCGTAATGCTGTTTGCATCAAATCCTTATCTTCTAACTCTACTTTTCCTCCTGGAAAACCAACTTGTCCAGAATGAACCCCTTTATACGTTTTTCTTAAAATTAAAATAAGTTTAGTTTGCGCTTCCAAATCCGGATAAAACAAGGCTAAAACTGCACTTTGTCTGGCATTTTTGATATTATCACCTTGCTGCTTGACTAAATCTTGCCTATAAGGTGGCACCATTTTAAGCTGCGATGCTTCGGCTGGCAATGGTATATTTTTTATTTTTGGTAACGCTATGACAAATTCATTAAAATTCATTTTAAAAATGCGCGTATTATTATTGGTTGGTTTTTGTTTAATCTTTCTTAATTGTGAAGATAAACAATCCAAATCTAAATCGACAACAAACTTATCTAAAACAACTATTGATACTATAAAGAAAGACACCATACCAACGCGTAAATATCCTTACTTGACAGAGGATAACGCAATGGACTTTTTTTAGAATACGAGACTAATAACAAAGAAAACAAAGTGCGGTTGGTAACAACCATGGGTAATATTGATATTTTATTGCATGACATTACAAAGTTTCATCGTGCCAATTTTATTTTTCTGACTAAACAAGGTGCGTTTGATAATACGCAATTTCATCGTGTGGTTAAAAACTTTATCATTCAAGGTGGTAATACAGACAATGTAAAAGTTGCTGCCAAACGTGGTAAAATTGGTCACTATCTATTACCAACAGATACCAAACGTGGATTTACACATAAAAGAGGTGTAATCTCTATGCCTAGTAGTGATATTGAAAATCCACATAAATTAGCCTCTCCTTACGAGTTTTTTATCACACAACAAGATGCGTTTCATTTAGATGGTGACTTTACTATTTTTGGAGAAGTCATCAATGGTTTGGATGTTGTTGATAAGATTAATGCAGTAACTGTTGACGAGTCTGATTGGCCACTTACCAATATCTATATTAAAACAGTCAAAATTTTAGAATAGTGACTTACTTTTAAGTATTTTTAAGCTATAATTAATTAAACTATGAAAACAAATGCCATTTACTGCATCCTAACCTGTACTATTATTTTACTTAGTACTAGTTGTAAAAAAGATGCTACAACCAACAACAATTCTAAACCTATGAGTGATAACCTATTGCTTAAAGACTTTACAGGACCTTATGGTGGTGTTCCTGCTTTTGACAAAATGAAAGTTGACCAAATCCAACCTGCTGTTTTAGAAGGCATTGAACAAGGTCTAATTGATATTGAGACTATTGCAAATAATACGGAAGCACCAACTTTTAAAAATACTATTGAAGCTATGGAACGTGCAGGTCATAGCCTAGATAATGTATTTACGTATTATGGTATTTTTAGTAGCAATATGAGTAGTCCAGAATTTAGAGATGTGCAAAGTGCTTTAGCTCCTAAATTATCTGATTATACTTCTAAAATTAATCAAAACGAAGCTTTATTTAAACGCGTAAAAGCGGTTTATGATGCCTCACAAACCAACCCACTTCCTGCAGACCAGCAACGTGTTACAGAATTGGTTTACAAGCGTTTTGAGATGAATGGAGCCGAATTAGACGACGCCAAGAAAAAACGTTATGCTGAAATAAATAAAGAATTATCCACACTATATAACAAATTTGGAGATAACGTTTTACATGACGAAGAAAACTATATCACATATTTAACTAAAGACCAACTTGACGGATTAAGTGATGGTTTTATAAAATCTGCAGCAAAAATAGCAACAGATAATGGTAAGGATGGCATGTATGCTATCACAAATACAAGATCTTCAATGGATCCGTTTTTAACTTATAGTACTAAACGTGAATTGCGCGAGCAAGTTTGGACCAACTACTACTCTAGAGGAGATAATGGAGATGCTTATGATAATAAAGCGCTTATCGCAGAAATTTTAAAACTTAGAAGAGAGCGTGTAAAATTATTAGGCTACTCTAATTATGCCGAATGGCGTTTGCAAGATCGTATGGCAAAAACACCAGAAAACGCTATGGCATTAATGGAAGCTGTGTGGCCTGCAGCTATTGCAAGAGTAAAAGAAGAAGTTGCAGATATGCAAGCTGTAGCTGATGCTGCTGGTAAAAATATAGAAATTGCACCTTGGGATTATCGTTTTTACGCTGAAAAAGTACGTCAAAAAAAATACGATTTAGATAGTGATCAGGTCAAACAATACTTACAATTAGACAAATTAACACAAGCCTTATTTTATACAGCTGGACGTTTATTTAATTATAAATTCACTCCAGTAGAAGAGGGAAAAGTACCTGTGTTTCATGAAGACGTTAAAGTTTGGGAAGTTACAGATTTAGATTCTGGAAAACACATTGGACTTTGGTATTTAGATCCATTTGCTAGACCAGGAAAACGATCTGGTGCTTGGGCTACAACCTATAGAAGTCATACCACTTTTGATGGTCCTAAAACAGTATTAGCATCTAACAACTCTAACTTTGTAAAAGCTGCTCCTGGCGAAGCGGTTTTAATATCTTGGGATGATGCCGAAACTTTCTTTCATGAATTTGGACACGCATTACACTTCTTTTCATCTAATGTAAAATACCCAACATTAAATGGAGGTGTTAGAGATTATACTGAGTTTCAGAGTCAATTATTAGAACGTTGGTTATCTACAGATGAAGTTATTAATCAGTTTTTAGTGCATTATAAAACAGGAGAACCAATTCCTGAGACACTTGTGGCTAAAATCAAAAAAGCAGCAACATTTAATCAAGGTTTTGCTACTACAGAATATCTAGCATCTGCCTTAATGGATATGAAATTACATTTAGCAGACCCAACAGATATTGATATTGCTAAGTT
Organism: Olleya sp. KJ81-1; assembly: GCF_055808135.1. NCBI lineage: Bacteria > Pseudomonadati > Bacteroidota > Flavobacteriia > Flavobacteriales > Flavobacteriaceae > Olleya > Olleya sp. KJ81-1. The sequence goes on from NZ_CM147854.1 coordinate 1,485,054, forward strand.
TGAAACCGAAACTTTAGCGACACTTAATATGCCAAAAGAGTTACCAATGCGTCACAGAACACCACATTTTGGTCATGTGTTTTCTGGCGAAGGGTACGCTACAGCTTATTATGGTTATATGTGGGCAGATGTCCTAACTAGCGATGCTTCGGAAGCATTTAAAGATGCACCTGATGGTTTTTATGACAAAGCTTTAGCAGATAAATTAGTTAAGTACTTATTTGCACCAAGAAATAGTATGGATCCAGCCGAAGCTTATAATTTATTTAGAGGTCGAGGTGCTAAAATTGAAGCTTTAATGCGTGATAGAGGTTTTCCGGTTACAACAAATCAATAATTTATTATAGTTTAATAAAATAACCCTATTTATAGTTTCTAAAACTTATTTATAGGGTTATTATTTTTTTAAAGATAGCTATTTAGGCTTTCAAAAATTTTAACAATATGATAGTTACTGCTAAACAAGATGAAAGAATTGCTAAAATGACTTTTGCTTCCGTATATCCACATTATGTGACTAAAGTAGAAAAAAAAGGACGTACAATTGAGGAATTACATCAAGTCATCCAGTGGTTGACAGGCTACAATTTTAAAACAATTGAAACCTTAATTGACAAAAAAGTATCATTTAAAACCTTTTTTGAAGAGGCAACACTTAACCCAAATGCTAACCTTATTAAAGGTGTAATTTGTGGTTATCGTATTGAGGACATAACGTTTCCTTTAACACAGCAAGTAAGGTACTTAGATAAATTAGTCGATGAATTGGCTAGAGGTCGTAAAATGGATAAAATTTTAAGACAGAATTGATTCTTTTTAACTCTATTGTTATTTATCCTCATTCAATCTTACTTTGTTATATTAAATCTATTTAAATACTTTATTTTTGATTAAAATTAAATAACTCTGCTAAATATATGAATTGGATTATTTTAATCATTGCTGGATTATTTGAAGTAGCTTTTGCTGCCTGTCTTGGTAAAGCAAAAGAGTCTAGTGGTACAATAGCTACCTATTGGTATATTGGATTTATAATCTGTCTAGTTATAAGTATGTTATTACTTTTAAAAGCTACCAAACAACTACCTATAGGGACAGCCTATGCTGTATGGACAGGTATTGGAGCTGTTGGGACAGTCATTTTAGGGATTGTAGTTTTTGATGAGCCTGCAACTTTTTGGAGACTATTTTTTATTACCACTTTAATAATATCTATAGTAGGATTAAAAGTAGTTACTAATTAATCTTTATATAAATTAGGTAAACTAATTTTAAACTTTACAGCAATAAGTCTTACGGTTATTACTACTGCTCCAGCAATTACAAAAACAAAGTCTGATGCTATGGGTAATTTAATGACAGCAAAATAGGTAGCTCCACCCAAAATACAAGCTGTTGCATACACTTCTTTTCTAAAAATCACAGGAATTTCATTACATAAAATATCTCTAATTACACCTCCAAAACAAGCACTCATTGTACCTAAAAAAATACAAATAATAGGATGTAATCCAGCCGAAATTCCTTTTTCAACGCCAACAACTGTATATAATCCAATACCAATAGTATCAAACAAAAACAAGGATTTACGTAAATAATCAATTTTAGATCTAAAAACAACAGCAAAAATAGTAGATGCTATAACAACGTAAATAAAAGTCATATCCTTCATCCAGCTAACAGGTGTTTCGCCAATTAAAACATCTCTTAAAGTACCTCCTCCAACAGCTGTGACAAATGCGATAATTAAAATACCAAAAGCATCCATACGCTTATTTAGCGCTACCAATACACCTGAAATTGCAAAAGCAATTGTTCCTAAAATATCTATAATGTAAAACATAGTAAATTTAAAAAGCAAAATTAGTTTTTATAAAATAAACCTAAGACCTTAAACTATAATAATTATCAAAATTGGATTTAACAAACGACTTGTACGAGTTAATCTGCCTAAGCTAACCGTTAATCTTATTAGTTTTAATATTATTATTATTTAAACTATATTGGTCATGCTATTAACCAATATTCTAAAAAAATGAAACGATTAGTTTTACTACTAACTGTTGTCCTGCTACTATCTGTATCTCAAAATTTACAAGCGCAAGATGTGTATTCTCCATGGACAGCTAGTCTAAGCACTAATGCAATTAATAACCCTGTGCTAAAAGCACCCAATAATTTAGGACGTTTTAAAACCTGGAATTGGGAAGCTGCTGGTTTTAAAGGCGCAATTTCTAGACACCTAACAGGTAATTTATCTTTGGAAGGTTCTGTAACATTGACAGGAATCAAGCAAAACTATATTGATGTTGACAAAAAGTTTTCATTAATAGCTTTAGATGGTCTAGCTAAATATAACGTTATAAATAATTTTAATGTAAACCCATATGTTGCTATAGGAGGTGGATTAACTTGGGTTGATACACTAGGTAAATCACTTACAGCAAATGCTGGTGTTGGATTAAATGTTTGGTTGACTTATAATTTTGGGTTGACAGGTCAATCCATTTATAAACATGCATTAGACGATTATGGTATAAGCCACTTCCAACATTCTGTTGGTATAATTTTTAAATTTGGTGGAACAGATAACGACAACGATGGTATAATTAATAAAGAAGATAATTGTCCTAATGTATTTGGTTTAGCAATGTTTAATGGTTGCCCAGATACAGATAAAGATGGTATAATGGATCAAGAAGATAATTGTCCAGATATCGCTGGAACTTTAAATGGTTGTCCAGACGCTGATAACGATGGTGTTGCAGACCCATATGACAAATGTCCAAATTTTGCTGGAGACAAAACTAATAACGGTTGTCCTTTACCTGATACCGATAATGATGGTGTACCAGACAAATTTGACAAATGTCCTTCTGTTAAAGGACTAAACAACAATAATGGTTGTCCTCCTGAAGCTGATATTAATGAAATAAAAATAACATCTAAACCAAAAGCTGTTTTAATTTATTTTGAATTAAGTAAATCTGAAATCACAGCTGAAAGCAAAAAAATATTAGATAATGTAGCCTCTTACATTACAAAATCAAACATTAAAACTTACGAAATATCAGGACACACAGATAATACGTCCTCTGCAGAAACTAATTTAAAACTGTCTTTAGCTAGAGCCAATGCTGTTAGAGATTATTTAGTTGCAAAAGGTATTGATAAAACCAAACTATTAACGCGAGGTTTTGGTGAAGAATTTCCTGTTGATTCTTCTAATACGGAAGAAGGCAGACATAAAAACAGACGTGTAGAAATCATACCAATGATTTAATTCTACAATTGAACTATAAAAAACAACAGTTGAGTACAGTTTTTTAGTCTAATAGTTGTCTTTATTGCAAATTTGAAGTGTTAACCAATTAAAACAACACCTTATGAAGACTTTTAAAACATCTAAAAAACAGTACTTAACTTTTGTAAATAGCTTAGTAGTTTTTATGCTTAGCATTTCATTTTCCTTTGCTCAAGTAGATACTGATGAAACTACAGATACTGGTCAAACTATCACTGTTGTAGTTAATAAAGTAAAAAACAACTCCGGACAAATAATGTTTGCTTTACATACCAATGATACTTGGATGAAAAGTCAAGGCATACAAAATATAAATAGCTCGATAAAAGATAACACTGTAACGGTAACTTTTAAAAATGTAAAACCTGGTGCATACGCAATAATGGTATTACATGATGAAAATGAAAATAATCGTATGGATTTTGAAAACGGTATGCCTCAGGAAAACTATGGTATGTCTAACAATCCGCTATCTTATGGTCCTCCTAATTTTTCTGAAGCTAAATTTGAAGTAACTAATGAAAATTTAAACTTTGATGTACGCTTCTAGGACTATTCAAAAAACAAATTAAAATAAAGCCACTATATCGTGGCTTTTTTAATTTTACATTTTTTTACAACATTATCTTTTTTTGATTAACTTAGTGATAACCAACACTCTTAACAACCTACTTAATAATCAATATATGACCTGTCGTAGAATAATTTACTCTAGTCAAGCCACACAACATTTTAATAAACGTGATTTATTAGATTTATTACATGACGCACGTGCATTTAACACAATAGATAATATTACAGGTGTGCTAATGCACAAGGATGGTTTATTTGTTCAGGTCATAGAAGGAGACCATAATATTATTGACGACCTGTTAAACCGTTTACGTCGAGATATAAGACATAGTAAAATCAAAATAATTGATGATCAAACAGTAAAGACTAGACTTTTTGGTATTTGGAGTATGGGTTGTGCAGATTTTGATGATCCTTCATTAAGTTTAATTCCTGGTATAAGAACAGATTTAAGCGATCCTAAGGTTGTAGAAGATTTAATTAATAGACTTCCACAAGTTGCAGACATATTATTAGAAAACATTGCTATCTAAACCTGACACTATTTTAAGTAATAATTTATTGTAGTGTATACTTAGTTGTTACAATTTTACCTTTCCCTTCTTTTAAATTTATAGTTAAAAGCACTTCTTGAGATGTAATCTTAAAATTAAAAGGTGCTTTTAAAACATCCAAACCACTCTGCTTTTTAAGTCTAATACCTTGTCCCGAAATTATATCTAGATTAGGAATAAAATCAAATGATGGAATATGTTCCGTAATGATAACATATTTGTAAGCCTGTAGCTTTTTCAAAATGTTTTTGACTTCTTTGTTAGATAAATGTTGTAAAACTTGCCTAATTAAGGCACAATCTGCAGACGGTAATTCGTCTAAAGCAATATCCAAACAACTAAAGGACAAGTTATTTGCTATAAAATTGTTTTTGTTATAATCAATCAAGCTTGGTACAATATCTACAGCAAAATATTTACTAGCATAATTATACAAATTACTTCCTATATTAAAATCGCCACAGCCTAAATCGCAAACACTAATTGGTGTTTTAAATGTTTTTAAAAAAGACACAATAACCTCTATATATGGATTAACCAAATCCGGATTATGCGAACCTTCACCTGAATAAAATTCTGACGCATTACTTCCCCAAAGGTTTAATTTATAAACCTGTTCCATAGCTGCTTTGGTTGGCCAAGGTGTTTTTGGAGTCTTCATTGTCTTAACTATTAACACATAAAATACTTACTTTATAGAAGTATATCTAGCAAACCTACAAAAACTATGTTTCAAAAAAAAGAGCTACTTATGTAGCTCTTTTTTAATCAAAAATTAATGTCATTATAAGCTTTTACCTAACCAAGCATTCATCATCCAAATTGTTTTTTCTTGCTCAGAGATAAAATCACTAATCATAGCGTTGGTACCTTCATCATTTGCATCTCCAGAAGCATCCAAAATGTCACGTTCTAATTTTAATAATTCTGTTAAAGATGTTACTATTAAAGCTACAGCATTTTCATCTTTAGATACATTATGTCCTACTGGTACTTTAGCTATTTTAACGTAGTCTTCAAAAGTATGCAATGGTGTTTCTCCTAAAGTTAAAACACGCTCTGCAATTAAATCTACTTTCATATTTGCATCTGTGTATAACTCTTCAAACTTAACATGTAATCCAAAAAAGTTTTTACCTTTAATATTCCAGTGGATTCCTCTTAAGTTTTGATAATATATCTGAAAATTAGCCAGTAATTGATTTAATTGATCTGCTAATTCTTTAGTTTTTTTTGTGTCTAGTCCTAAGCTATTATAAGTCATAGTATTGTAATTTATTTGTTTACTCAAATTTACAACTAAATAAACCAATTAATATATAAGTTTTATTGATAGATTTTATATTTTTATAGTCTTAAACTATATCGATGACAATAACTCAATTATCCTATGTACTTGCTGTTGCAGAAAATCAAAATTTCACAAAAGCTGCTCAAAAGTGCTTTGTAACACAGCCAACATTAAGTATGCAAATACAAAAATTAGAAGATCAATTAGATGTTTTAATTTTTGATAGAAGTAAAAAACCAATAGAGTTAACAGAAGTAGGTAAAAAAATAGTAACCCAAGCTAGAAATATAGTTAATGAATCCTACAGAATCCAAGATATTGTAGATCAAGAGAAAGGTTATATAGGTGGCGAATTTAAGATTGGTATTATCCCAACCGTTATGCCAACATTATTACCTATGTTTTTAACCAATTTTGTTAAAAAATATCCTAAGGTTAAACTTAAAATTGAAGAGTTAACTACCGAAGAAATAATATCTAGAATTAACGATGGTCATTTAGATGCTGCAATTGCTGCAACACCTTTAGAAAACGAAAATATTAAAGAGCGCGTCCTATATTTTGAACCATTTGTTGCTTACGTACCACAAAATCACAGGTTAAAAAACAAGAAAAAGTTAGAAACCTCTGACTTAGAAATAGATGATATGCTTTTACTTGAAGATGGTCATTGCTTTAGGGATGGTGTTATTAATTTATGTAAGGCTTTTAAAAACCATAGTGACGATAAGTTTCAAATAGAAAGTGGTAGTATAGAAACTTTGGTTAAATTATCTAACGAAGGTCTAGGCATGACATTAATGCCTTACTTACATACCTTAGACTTAAATGATAGAGATAAAGAGAATCTACATTATTTTGCAGAGCCTTCACCTGCAAGAGAAGTTAGCTTAATATATCATAAAAGCGAGCTTAAAATGCAAATTATCGAAGCAATGCAAGACGTGATTTCTGGTATTGTTAGAGGTGCTATTGCTTTTCAAAACGTGCAAATAATTAGTCCTATATCTAAATAATAAAATAAAAAAAGCGACCAAATGGTCGCTTTTTTTTTAAAGAGCAAAATTGACATAAACGGACAATCGCTGTTTAGACTGTACATTATCACCAAATAAGTTTTGACTAACTGGTAATGTGTAGCTAGCTCCAAAGATAAATTTTTCGATAGCCAACTCGGATCCAAAGCTAAAGTTTAAAATATCTCCATTTGTATCTCTTAACGTTTCGTCGTATTGTGTAATAGAATCATATACATCTCCTGAAAGTCCAACAAATGGCATGATATTCATTTTTTGTCGCGGAATTGCAGTAAAAAAGTTTACTGCATAACTAAATTGATCTCCAAATTGGTAGTCATTTTTATTTTCGCCCTTTAAATAATAACTAAGTAGCGTATTGACACCAAATTTGTCACTTCCATAATTATAACCTAAAGAAAAAACACCATCAACACTACCTGTCCCAACTTGAAATCCAGGATTAATATTATCTGCTAATCTTTGTTCAAATTGGCCAGTAGGTAATTTAACACCTAAACCAAACTGCAGACTATGTCCTGATGGTTCTTTATTAGGGTTAAAGTCTACGACGTTTTCATCTTTCTTTTTATAAAACACGTGTTTGTACCATCCTATAACACTTGCATCTCCTAATCCGTTTAGGTTTTCTTTTACGTTATTAAAGTCTCTTGTCAAATCTTGATATGGTAGACTTGTAGTAACATAAAAAGAATCATTAATTGGTATTTGAGCCCATAATTGTATGGTATTAAAGGTTTCCTTGCTAATTGGAGAGTTTTCAAAAATCCCGTTTTTAGACTCAAAATTTTGATAAATATATCTTAAACCAACAAAGTTAGCATTGCTTAAAGTTCCAAAACCAAAACTTCCGCTACTTGTAGAACAGCCACATAAATCACATAATACCTGAAATGGTTCATGTTTATTACAAGGGTTTACGGGATTATGTGCTTCCGCTTTAGCGACACTAAATAAAACGACTCCTATTATTAAATATTTAATATTCTGCAAAACGTTCATCTTCTAAAAATTGATTATCGGTTAATGTTTTTAAGAAAGCTATTAAACTCTCTTTTTCGTATGCTGAAAGTGAGATACCGTAAGTCCCATCTGTTTTTTGTAATGACGCATCTACATTACCATTATCCACAATACCAGAATCGTAAAAATCTAAGACGACTTCTAAGGTAGAAAAACGTCCATCGTGCATATAAGGATAAGACACCTCTACATTACGTAAGCTTGGCACTTTAAACTTATACAAATCGTCTGGGTTTTCTAGTATATTAAAACGTCCTTTATCGTTTAATTGTGGATTAATTGGCAAACCATTGTTTCTAAAGGTTTGATCTGTAAAAAGGTCTGAAGCATGACAGCTTGAGCACTTATTTTGAAACGTATTTAAACCATCCAACTCTGTTGTTGTTAATGTAACATTATCTTCTTGCCTAACATACTTATCGTACTTAGAGTTAGAAGAAATCATCATTAACATAAATTGAGACAATGCTTTTAACATGTTTTCCGTATTGACTTCTCCACCATCAAATGCTTTAGCAAATTGCTCTTGATAATAACTGTCCTGTTGTAATTTTGCAATAACATTGGATAAGGTTTCACCCATTTCTAACTCGCTAGTAATAGGAAGTATGGGTTGCAAATCCAAATGCGATGCTGCACCATCCCACATAAAGGATGTTTGATAAGCTAAATTTTGGATTGGTTGTGCATTTCTTAAACCAATTCCTCCATTTACACCATGACTTAAATTATGTCCATGGTGTGTAAAAGCAAAAGCTTGCTCATGACAAAAAGCACAAGCTATTGCACCATTAGAGGATAATTTACCTTCGTAAAATAGTCTTTTACCCAATTCAAAACCTGCGTCTGTTATAGGATTATTATCCAAATTATAAGTTATATCTGGAAAATTAGATGGCAAATCTAACTGTAAAGGTATGGGAACATAGTTTGCTGTATCTGTACTATTAGAACACGCAAACAGTGTAACCAAGCCCAAAATTATAAGGCTTAACTTTTTCATAATAATGAGATTTAAAACACCATTAAAAGCACTTAGCCTTTAATGGTGTTATTAGATAAGTTTTAATCGTTATGTACGTGATGTACCTCAAACATTGTAGCTATGTTTGTTGCGATTATTGGTGTCTCATTAACATCTGTATGTACTTGATCATAACCATCAGCAAAATTAGCTGTTGTTGTACCATCAAAAACTTTAGCTATATCTGCCTTAATATGTACTTCTGGTGTTTTATCTGCTCTAACCAAAACTGTATTTGGAAAACTTAACGTTACTTCCTTATAATTATCTAATGCTGTCCCAACGCTTCCCATATGCACTGCTAATGGTTGGTCAGACACTGCACTTGTAGAATAGGTACCATCTAATCTAATAAATTTATATCCAGAAGCCCAACTCCACATCATACCTTGGTCTGTTGCATAGTCTAAAAAAGTACCTTGACCTGCTGCACCTAAAGCAAATCTGTCTTGGTCAATACCAACACCAAAAGTAACAGATACGTAATCAGCTGCGTCCACACCTTCTAATGTCACAAAGATTTCGCCTGCATTATTACCATCAAGCTCGTTAATAATAAATACGTTATCCTCTGTTGGGTATTCAAAAATATTACCATTAGAATCCGTAAATCTTACGTTACTAATCATGTATTTTAACGTTTCTAATTTAAAAGATTCTGAATTAGATTTATTGTAAGTGGTACCAAATATAAAATCCTGATCACCAACTCCATTGTCATACTTAAGTGTAATTACACCTGTTTGTCCTGTTAAATCTTCTGGTTGATTATTATCATCATCTGATGAACATGCTGTAAATATTGCACACGCTAATAGTGCAAATGTGTATTTTAATAATTTCATTTGTATTGTTATTTTTTATTTAAATAGAATGTAATTAAGCCTATTTTGGCTTAAGCCGAAAAATAAAAAATTATACTATTGGAGGTTTAAAATGAAAATAATCAAAGTTGTAAGAATACCTTTGGTTATAAATCGTTGTATTTTTTTGATTAAAAAACACTAGCGAAGAAGCGTCTAGAGTATATTGGTATTCCGAGTAAAATACAGGAAAAAAAGATTCTGCTAAAGTAGTTATTGCTTTACTATCATTATCATCATTTATTGGTGATTGCAATTGTTTTGCTAAATGACATTTACCATTACAGGCTAATTGTGGTTTTTCTTTATTAACACAATAGGTATCTATAATGTAATCTATATTTAACTGAAAATAAGCCACATAACCAACGTAATACATAGGACGTATTGCGAAGGATAAAAACAATAATATTGTAAATAGTTTTTTCAGGGAAAAATAAATTTTTGCAAAGTTATAGCATTTAGTTCAAATTTATAACATTACTTATGTTATTTATATAAAAAAAGCGACCTGTTGGTCGCTTTTTAGTTTTATATTTTTAAGTGTTTAGATATATTAAACATTGGTCTAATTTTGGGTTTTGCTGTACTAAAGACTCAATATACACTTTAAGCTCTTCTACCTCATATGGTAAAAGTCGCTCTAAGGCTTTTTGGACTTCTTTGCAAAACAACGTGGTATCAAAACTAACTTTTTGCAGTACAGTTTTAGTGTACTCAAACATTGCTCTTGCCATAATTAATTATTAGGTTTAGTTAAATAAAAAGTAATAGTATGCTATAGGCAAACGGTTTAAAAGTTTCGATTAAAGGTAGCAAAAAAATAGGTTCAAAATTGATGCATCCAAAATTTTAACAGTTAAAAACACGTTAAAATTATTTAATTAGAAGCGATTATCACCATCCAACAAGTCACCTAAACCACCAAGAATACTACCTTCGCCTTTGCTTTTCCCTCCTCTTGGTACACTTTGCAATACACGTCCTGCTAACCTACTAAATGGTAATGATTGAATATATACTACACCTGGACCTTCTAATTTTGCAAAAAATAAACCTTCACCACCAAAAACGGTATTTTTAATACCTCCAATAAACTCTATATCATAATTTACGTCCTGAGTAAAGCCAACGATACATCCTGTATCAACCCTTAATGTCTCTCCTCGTTGCAATACTTTTCTTGCTAAAGTTCCTCCTGCATGTACAAAAGCTAATCCGTCTCCTTCTAATTTTTGCATAATAAAACCTTCACCTCCAAAAAGACCACGACCTAATTTTTTACTAAATTCTACACCTACACTAACACCTTTTGCTGCACATAAAAAAGCATCTTTTTGACATATAAACTTACCTTTGTATTCTAGCAAATCAATAGCTACAATTTTTCCAGGATAAGGTGACGCAAAACTTACTTTACGCTTTCCTGTCAAGTTGTTGTAAAATGCTGTCATAAACAAACTTTCTCCAGTTAACAATCGTTTTCCTGCTCCAAATATTTTTCCTAAAAAACCAGAATCGTTTTGAGAGCCATCACCAAATATGGTTTCCATTTTAATACCATCATCCATCATCATAAAGCTTCCTGCTTCGGCAATAACGCCTTCTTGTGGATCAAGTTCTACTTCTACATATTGCATTTCTTCGCCATAAATTTTATAATCTATGTCGTGTGCATTTAAACTGTTTTGAGGTAATTCGTCTTTTGGATACATATTTGTAAAGGTTTAATTTATTATATGTTGCTTAATTGTACAATTTGTTACAATTGGAGTTTAGCTTTTTACTTTAATAGACCATTCAAAATTAAATGTTGATACTACTACTCCATCAGTATTAGTACCAATAGCCTGCATCCAAATAGTTTGACCTTCTCCAGTTTTTATAGCATTTTGTAATGCTTGATCTACTTTTAAACCATCATTACACACAAAGGTAATTCTGCCTGTAGCCTTTTTAGTAAACGTAGCATTATTAGAGGTGACTAACATGGATACTTTTTTACCTGTTTCTTGTATTTTCTTCATCATCATGGCACCAGTTGCAAATTCCGCAGCCATACCTTGAACAGCCCAAAACATAGAATTAAAAGGGTTTTGATTAAACCATCTATGCTTTACAGTTGTTACGCATTGTGTATCATTTAAAACTTTTGTTCTAACACCACACAAAAAAGCTGATGGTAACTTAAGTATTGTAAAGGTGTTGAGTTTACTAGGAGTTATCTTCATTATATATTCAATTTTTAGCTAAATTATCGAAAATAATTGACATTACACTATGTTAAAAATATGTTAATTTTTAGTACTTTGTATTGCATAATACCTTTTTAAAGATATATATTTGCATAAGAAACTATTATATACTTTTGAATTATGGTTACCAGTCATCAAAAAAATCTTGCAACATTTATTCATTTATCAACTTTTTCTAGGTTTATATTTCCTTTCGGAAATTTAATAGCTCCAATAGTATTATGGGTTGCTAATAAAGATAAATCAGAGTTTATTGATGCCCATGGTAAACAAGCTATTAATTTTCAGTTTAGTATTTTATTGTATGCTTTAATCATTGGTACGTTATGTATACCGTTTTTTGCTTTCACTTTATTTAACCATTTAGACTTATTAGATTTTCAGGCTTTTGAAGGCATTAATATTAATCTTACCAAACCGTCACCTCTATTTTATATTGGTGGTAGCATTGGACTACTAGCAGTATTTGGTTTTATATTAGAAATTATTTTTATAATTAATGCAAGTCTAAAAGCAAGAGATGGTCAAGCATACAAATATCCATTTACAATAAAATTTATCAAATAATACACATCATCAATCAATCAAATCATCAAAAAACGAACAGTTTAATTATGAAACATCTTACAGAATTATGAAGATAGAAAACACAAAAGCACAAATGCGCAAAGGTGTTCTGGAATACTGCATCTTGTCAGTCTTAAAGGACGAAGATGCATACGTTGCCGAAATATTAGAAACACTTAAAGACGCTAAATTATTAGTTGTTGAAGGCACAATATACCCTTTATTAACACGACTTAAAAACGCTGGATTACTTAACTATCGTTGGGAAGAATCCACCTCTGGACCACCACGTAAATATTACGGATTGACAGAAACAGGTCATCTTTTTTTAAAAGAATTAACCACGACTTGGAACGAATTACAAAATGCAGTAAATATAGTAACATCAATTAAATCAACTAAAAATGAATAAGACAGTCAATATAAATTTAGCAGGTATATTTTTTCATATCGATGAAGATGCATACTTAAAACTGCAACGTTATCTTGAGGCTATAAAACGTTCATTTACAGACTCTCAAGGTCGTTCTGAAATTATCGCTGATATAGAAATTAGAATTGCCGAGTTGTTTTCTGAACGTATGAAAACAGACCGACAAGTTATTGGAAATAAAGAAGTTGAGGATGTTATTACCATCATGGGACAACCTGAAGATTATTTGGTAGATGACGAAATTTTTGAGGACGAACCTACTCCAAAAAGCCATGCTTCATCAAGATCTAAAAACAGTAATGCTAAAAAACTATTTAGAGATACCGATAACAGCTATGTTGGTGGTGTCTGTTCTGGATTAGCACACTACTTTAATATTGATGTTATTTGGGTAAGATTAGTTTGGATACTTCTAGTATTTGGAGCTGGTACTGGTATTTTCTTGTACATATTATTATGGATTTTTATTCCAGAAGCAACCACGACTGCTGATAAGTTAAACATGACTGGAGAAGAAGTCACTATTTCTAATATCGAAAAAAAATTAGAGACGGATTTGATAGCGTATCAGAGAATGTAAAAAATATAGATTTTCAAAAACATGCGGACAAGTTTAAAGAAGGCTTTGGACAAGCGTCAGACAACATATCAGATTCGGTAAAAAAGATAGATACAAATAAGATCAAATCTAGTAGTAAATCCTTTTTTGGAGGTTTAGGAAACGTTATTTCATCTTTATTTAAAATTTTTTCTAAATTTATTGGTATTGCACTTGTAGTATCATGCGTTGCTGGTATCATCGCTTTAGCAATAGGTTTAATATTTGGGACCTTTTTTAATGCCGATTTTGGCTTTTTTACCACAGATTATGTTAGAACTTTCAATGATGGTGATGGGCTTTTTTGGTTATTTCCAGTCTTAATATTTATAGTATCTGTTATCCCAATTATTTTCTTTATTTACTTAGGCTTAAAGATATTAGTAAACAACCTAAAACCAATGGGTAACGTTGCTAAATACAGTTTAATTGGATTATGGATTATGGCAATAATTGGATTGGCTATTATTGGTACAAGACAAGGCTTAAGCTATAAAGAAAAAGCTGCAGACATTAAAACAGAACAATTAGCAAACATTAAAACTAATGATACTTTAGTGATTAGCATGAATTACAACGACACCTTTGCTGAACGTTTTAGACGTGATTATGGGTTACAACGTGCTGATGACGATAACGGAAACGAGATTGTGTTTTCTCAAGGTATTAGACTAATTGTTAAGTCTACTAAAGATAGTGTTGCTAAACTTAGAGTGGATAAATCAGCTAGAGGAAGCAGCTATAGTAAAGCTAAAGACAGAGCAAAAAACATAAGCTATAATTACACTTTGGATAACAATAACTTAATATTAGACAATTACTTTACAGTCTCTAACAACGACATATCAAGAGATCAAGAAGTAGAACTAACGGTTTATCTTCCTGAAGGAAGCGTATTATTTGCTGAAGAAAGCACGTATAATTACCACAGAAACAACAGTCATTATTATAACGATATTTTAGATAACGGAATGGAAGAACACTTTTTACTAGTAAAACGTGCTAAATTAGAATGTTTGGATTGTGATGACGATAATGACATGACTTCAGATAACGACAACACCTCAACCATAGTTGTAAACCAGGAAGGTATAGTGGCAAAAACAGACACTATGGATATTATTATTAACGACGAAGGTGCAAAAGCAAGTACAAAAAACGTAAAAGTCACTATTAATGAAGAAGATGGTATTAACATAACCAATAACAAAGACGAGAATTAAAATCATACAATCATCAATCAAATCAAAAACCAACAATTATGATCGCATTAATCGAGTATCTAGTATCATCAATCGTGTCTATTTTGTTTTAATTTAGACCAAATTTTACAACAACAATCAATCAAAAAAACCAGCCATCTCAAGCTTTAATCAAGTTTGGGATGGTTTTTGCTTATATTTGTACTAACAAATCAATTTACTTAAATGTCAAAACAATTACTTACATTATTTTTACTTCTTACCACTACATTTACGTTTGCACAAAAAAAGAAAAGGTTAAAGGCAGTCGTGTGCTTACAAAGGTATCCACTCCTGTTACTGCTTTTGAACGTTTACTTTTAACAGAAGATTTTGAAGTTAATTTAGTACAAGCAGATTCAACTAGAATTGAAATTACTACAGACGAAAACCTACATAATTACATTAAAATAATGTCTCAGGATAACACCTTAAGTTTAAAGACAACTGCTAGGCTACAAGAAAAAAAGCTTGAAATAACCATATATTATAATTCGCTTTTAAATACTATCGAGCTTAAGGAGGATGCAGAAATCAGTTCTAAATCTAGCTTAAAATTTGATGACTTAACATTAACAACCTCAAGTAGTTCAGAAGCTTACTTAACAATAGATAGTAACTTATTTAAACTAATAAATAATGATAAAGCTAAAGCTGAATTAAATATTACTGCAAAAGCTGCTACTTTAGAGTTAAACGGAAGCAGTAAGGTTGAGGCATTAATTAACGCGTCCAAAATAGTCGTTGATATGTTAGAGAGTGCAGATGCAAAAATTGAAGGTGATACAGCTAATTTAATATTAAATGCTGATAACTCGACGGATTTTAATGGCCAAAATTTAACATCAAAAAACGCAACTGTTACTACAGAAAATAGAGCTGAAGCTTACGTAGATGTTAGTGGAGAATTAGTGGTAAAAGCCTCAGGATCTTCAATAATAGAAATCTTTGGAAGCTCTAAAATCACAATTGAAACCTTTGAGGATAATGCTATTTTAAAGAAAAAATAAGACTATTATATTAATAAAATAAAAGAATAAAAAAACAAAAAAAACCGAAGCAATTGCTTCGGTTTTTTTTGTTTTAAAATTTAAATACTAGTTATAAGTAGAAGTACTAACCTCAAAAGAAGAATCTTTAGCTGCTAAATAACGTTCTGCATCTAAAGCTGCCATACATCCTGTACCTGCTGCTGTTATAGCTTGTCTGTACACATGGTCTGCAGCATCTCCACTAACAAAAACCCCATCAATATTTGTCTTAGAGGTTCCTGGTTTAGCATTAATAATGTAACCTGTTTCATCTAAATCTAAAAAGCCTTTAAAAATATCTGTATTAGGTTTGTGTCCAATTGCTACAAAAAATCCAGTCGCTGGAATTAAGTGTGATTGCTTTGTTTGGTTATTTAAAACCTTAACACCTGTTACAACCTGACCGTCACCAATAACTTCTTCCGTTTCGGTATTAAAAAGGATTTCTATGTTTTTTGTATTTTTAACACGTTCAGCCATAATTTTAGACGCTCTAAACTCATCACGTCTAACTAACATGGTTACCTTAGTACATAATTTTGATAAGTAATGTGCTTCTTCACAAGCACTATCTCCTGCTCCAACAATTACCACTTCTTGATTTCTGTAGAAAAAACCATCGCAAACAGCACAAGCAGAAACTCCTCCTCCTAGTTTTAAATATTTTTGCTCAGAGTCTAACCCTAAATATTTAGCACTTGCTCCAGTTGATATAATTACGGTATCACAGTGGATTTCTTTTTCACCATTAACCCATACTTTATGTACATCTCCAGAAAAATCTACCTTAGTAATCCAACCATCTCTAACATCTGTTT
Source organism: Olleya sp. KJ81-1 (assembly GCF_055808135.1). Lineage (NCBI taxonomy): Bacteria > Pseudomonadati > Bacteroidota > Flavobacteriia > Flavobacteriales > Flavobacteriaceae > Olleya > Olleya sp. KJ81-1. Next base: position 1,501,666 of record NZ_CM147854.1, read on the forward strand.
CAAAACGTTCAGCTTGCTTTTGTAGCTCCATCATCATTGCTGGACCAGTAATACCTTCTGGGTAACCAGGAAAATTCTCAACTTCGTTTGTAGTTGTTAATTGTCCACCAGGTTGTGTTCCTTGGTATAAAACAGGTTTCATATTAGCTCTTGCTGCATATATTGCTGCTGTATATCCTGCAGGTCCAGAACCTATTATCAAACATTTTACTTTTTCTATATTCTCTGACATATTATATTCATTTTTATCTTCTACAAAAGTAGAATTTTTATAAGAAAACTTACACTAGACTTATTAAAAGTTATTATTAAAGAATAAAGAGTTCTTATAGTCTATTTTTTTCTTTTTTTAAGAAAACTTTATTTGAAATATTCTAACTTGAAACTCTAATTTAATTTTAAAAACCAATGGGTGTGATAGCGACAAACACTAATAAAAATACGTTTTACTATAATTCTAACTCTAATGTAGACAAACAAACATTAGCATATATCCAAGATAGTGTAAAAAAAACGTTAACAATTGATGTTTCAAAAACTAAAGTTTCTGACACTCAATGGATAGAAATTGCTGCTAAATTAAATATAGCTGTAGCTGAACTAATAAATAAAGAGCATCCAGATTTTACTAAAAATTATGATAATAAAGCGGTATTAACGGATGAGGATTGGATTAAAGTAATACAAAACAATCCAGAAGTACTTGCTAATTCTATATTGGTAATTGAAGATAAATTTTATAAAATTGAAACACCATCTCAAGTAAGACAGCTTTTAGGTACTAATAATTAATTTAAAAGTTTTTAATGTTCTGATATAAACTTGTAAACTGTACCAATAAACAAAGCTACAAATACAAAAAAACACAGCTTAGCCAAAAATGCTAAGTTTCCTGCTAGGTCACCAAAACCAAAAATAGCTGATATAAATGCAAGAATTATAAAAAAGATAGTCCAGCGCATAATTAATTGTTTTAAATATTATTCAAATTTACAATTTATGCAACCTTATATAATACTGTTTAACACGCATTTACAAAGACTTTAACTGCACTTAACATAAGCACACTGCTATTTAAGACGTTATTAAGAAATCCCAATTAAAATTCTGGCTGATATGATTTTAAAAGTCGCATTAAAGCGCTTTCCATGGGTGTGAAGTGATCTGGTATTTGCTTCTTTTTTTAGGAGATTCAAAATAATTAACAATGGTACCTTCTTCGTAATTTTCAATAATTGCTGGATGTATATAATATTTACGACAGACATTTCTTGTATTTCCTAATTGACTAGATGTAACATCCATAGCGTGTAAAATATGTTCCTTATTTAATTTTGGATCTTCTGTGTATCCTAATTCCTTTAAGGTTTCAAAACAAATTATACTTGCAGCCCATGTTCTAAAATCTTTTGCAGTAAAAAGCGTCCCACTTAAATCTTGTAAATAATTATTTAACATAGCACTATCAATCTTTTGTTTTTCCCCATTAGCATCGTAATACTGAAACAACTCCCAACCAGGAATTTCTTCACATTTATTAACTAATTTTATTAGCTTTTTATTTCTAATAGAAACTTTGTGTGCTTTACCTTTTTTACCAACAAATTCAAACTGAATTTTATCCTTAAAAGTATTTACATGTTTAGACCTTAATGTAGTAAGACCATAGGTTTCATTACGTTTAGCATATTGTGTGTTACCAATCCGTATATGTGTTTCTTCCATTAATCTTACAATCAATGCTAATACTTTGGTTTGCGTCCATGTGGTTTGGTCCAAATCAACCTCTACTTGTGCTCTTATGTTAGGTAACTGTTGCCCAAAAAGATACATTTTATAAAATTTGGTTTGATTTCTAATTTTACTCCATTTAGGATGGTACCTATATTGTTTTCTATTTTTAGCATCACGACCTACCACTTGTAAGTGACCGTTTTTTAACTGAGAAATTTTTACATTATTCCACGCTGGAGGAATGACCAACTGTTTAATTCTGTTTATTTCATTTTTCTCCTTGATGACTCTATTTTTAAGTTTAAAAATAAAGTCATCATCTAAACGTTCTCTAATTATCTTTAAATGAGAAGGATTGGTATAAACCAAATCAAATTCTTCTATAACCTGTTCTGGTTGTAAAAGAATTTGATTGTAAATATCTGTATGTAAAGCTTTCACTTATAAATCTATAAATTAGTATCCATATACGATCTATAATCTTTTGCTAACGCTGTTTTTTGGGTGTCATTAAAAACTTTTCCTGCCAACTGAAAAAACTTGTGTTCTTCATCTTCTAGATGATGCTCTACTTTTTCTTTAAGATCTTTAGCTAGTTTAAGCCAAGCTGAAGAGCTATATTCCGTATCATCCAATTGCTCTAATAATTCGTCAATTTCGTGATGTTCCGCAATACCATGTCTAGCTTTTTCCTGCATCATGTCATTACTTATAAGTGGTTTGTAAAAATGACGCTCTTCCGCTTCTGCATGAATATTTAATTCATTTTTTAACTGCTTATAAATCTTATCTCGTTGTTTACTATCTCCTGTAGTTTTTACTAACTGATCTAGTAATTCCCTTTGGGTATCATGGTCTTTTCTTATGGATTCAAATATGGTCATTGGTTGATTTTTAATGGTTAGATTATTTTATTATTTTTTTGAATAACATCATCATTCCAAATTTTGTAAACATTTTATAACCTGTTTGTAACCAATTTGGAGGTTGCACAGCTTCTTTAAAGTCTCCTTTAATAGATTTTAATTCTTCCCATGCAATTTGCTTTTCAAGACTAAGTCTTTTAAGGTCATTCTCTAAATCGTGTTCTGTTTTATATTGTTTCATCATTATTCAAAAAATGTTTTTGACAGTGATTGAATAACCTTACTGTTAATCTGTTTTCTTATTAAATAAATAACTGCAGAAAATAACATAAAAATAAGACCGACAATTAAAAAGCCAAGTGAAAAACTATCTAACATGTTACCTATAGCAATTGCTCCAGCAACCGCTACAAAAACAAATCCTATAAGTATTAATCCACCAATTAATAATGATTTTAAAACTAAACTAATTGACATTGTCAATTGCTGAAAAACCTTTAGCTTGTAATACTCATGGGATTTTTTTAAATATTCTTCACCTTTATCAATCGCTTGATTCGAGGTATCTTGTATGGATTCAAAAACAGTCATCTATTTTTGAAGTTTTTTATTCTTCGCTTTTAAATCTTTTAATTTACTTTCTAACGTCGTAATTACATCGTCTGCTTTATAACTTGCATCAGAAATTACAGTTTCTAACTGAGAATCTAAACTATGTTTTTGTGACGTTATAGTACTAGCTACTTGATCCTTTAAATGCAAAGCACTATCTGCTAATTTATCCTTAGTAGCAATTGCGTCGTCCTTAAGTTTTTTTCTTGTATTTACACCTTTATCTGGTGCAAATAATATTCCTAAAGTTGCTCCAATTGCTCCTCCTAATAATAGTCCTAACGCTGTATTTGTGTTCTTGCTCATTTTATTTTTTTTATAGTTAATATTTATACTGATGGTTTGTATCAGCTTGAAACAAAGATAAAATATAAGCGTTTAATTATTCTTAATAAAACTTTAAATAAATTGATAAATCTATGTTAAAATAAGATTTAAATCAGAAATTACTATGGATTATTTATAATTTTAACAAAAAATAAAACCAATGAAAAAGCAAATAATCACAACTAATCCGCATACAGGTGACGTAATTAATAAATATAATTATCACACACCAGAAGAAATTTCTAACATATTAACTGTTTCAAACACAACGTTTGAAACTTGGAGCCAAACCGAAATTCCTAACAGAACCAAATTATTAAAAAACTTAGCTAATCTATTAGAAGAAAACAAAGAAGATTATGCCACATTAATGGCAACCGAAATGGGAAAACCTATAGAACAAGGTATTGCCGAAATTGAAAAATGTGCTGTCCTTTGTGATTTTTACATTGCTAATGCAGACAACTTTTTATCTGATCAAATCATTAAAACTGAAGCTTCAGAAAGTTTTATAAGCTACGATCCCTTAGGTACAATATTAGCCATAATGCCTTGGAATTATCCCTTTTGGCAAGTTTTTAGATTTGCTGTTCCAACATTGACAGCTGGTAATGTGGGGCTTTTAAAACATGCATCAAATTCAACAGGTACAGCAATTGCGATACAAAAATTATTTATCGATGCAGGTTATCCTGAAGGATGTTTTCAAGCTTTACTAATTAACCACAAGGATTTAGAAGCGGTAATCCAAAATGATATAGTAAAAGCAGTGACACTTACTGGTAGCGAAAAAGCTGGAAAAAGTATAGCAGCCATTGCTGGAAAAAGCCTTAAAAAAACGGTATTAGAATTAGGTGGTAATAATGCTTGTGTTGTATTAGATGACGCAAATTTAGATAAATATTTAGACACAATGGTCAGCGCCAGAATGCAAAATAATGGTCAAAGTTGTATTGCTGCGAAACGGTTTATTGTTACAGAAAAAATTTACGACACTTTTTTAGAGCAATTCACTAAAAAGGTAAACGCTTTAAAATATGGAAAACCTGAAGACAAAGACACCTATATGAGCGTCATGGCAAGAGAAGATTTAGCTGAAGAATTAGAAAAACAAGTAACCGAGTCATTAAAAAAAGGCGCAACTGTGCACTATGGTAATACCAGAGAAAAAGCAAAGTACCAACCAACTATAATTACTAATGTTACGCCTGGAATGCCAGTTTTTGATGAAGAAACTTTTGGACCTGTAGCAGCAATCATTAAAGCTAAGGATAAACAAGATGCTTTACAGCTAGCAAAAAATTCTAGATTCGGTTTGGGTACAATGATTTTCACAAATGATATTGATGGCATTTATGATAATATCAGTCAAATCCCTGATGGTGCTTTATTTATAAACGAAATGGTAAAATCTGATCCTAGATTGCCTTTCGGCGGAACAAAAGCCTCAGGTTATGGTAGAGAATTGTCAAAAGAAGGAATATTAGAATTTGTAAACACAAAAACAGTATACATTAACAAATAAAACTAAAATATGAGTTTAATAAAAGATAAAAACGAAGATAGAAAAGATTACATTTTACAAAAAGATAAAACAACTAAATTAACAAGTGGCTTTGTAGTAATAATATTACTATTGCTTGTCGTGGCAGTATTAATTTCTGGTTTCTTTTTCAAATGGTTTTAATAAGGTTTAAATATATTCTGTACTAACAAAAAAGTTTTCATTATTTTTTTCGTAAATTGTATTAAATCAACAACTTAATTCACGAATTATGAAAAATACAATACTACTTTCAGTAATTCTGCTACTATTTTTTTCTTGTAATAATAATAGTGACATAAACCGCGAAACCAGCAAAAAAGATTTTACAGAAATTAAAACAGACAATAAAAGTAAAAATCTTCAAGGCGCATGGCAATTAGTAAGCTTCTATAACTATGTCAACGATAAAATCAAAGATTCCACAATCTCCAATGCCAATCAAAAACAAATTAAATTGTTTACCGATGGAAAATTTATGTGGAGTAAAAAAAGACCTGCAGATTCAACCGAATGGTTTGCTTTTGGTAAATACAACATTAATGATAATATTCTAACTGAACATGTTGAATATGGATCATTATCTATGGATAATATAATGAAACTTCGAAAAACCTTTGAATACGAACTAATACTGTCAAAAAATAGATTTAGTCAAGTAGAATTGGACGAGAATGGCTCAAGAATATATTCAGAAAATTATATAAAATTAGAATAAAAAAAGCTTCAGTAAAACTGAAGCTTTTTTTTGGTCGGGGTGGCAGGATTCGAACCTGCGGCCTCCACGTCCCAAACGTGGCGCGATAACCGGGCTACGCTACACCCCGAATTGATTATCATTTCCTCAAAGGGTTTCCTTTTTAGAGGTGCAAATATACATCTTTTCTTTTAACTAAAACCAGAAAATATATTAAAATTCTAAAACCGTAAGACAACAACACCAAAACAAGCTAAAAATCAATCGTTTAACCTAAAAGTTTATTCAAAAATTATAAAACATTTTACTTTATTTTATTATTCAAAAGCTAAAGTTTATAAAAAAATTACAGCAGGACGTAAACAATAACACTTTACCAAATTAATACGTTATAAAAATACCAATTAGATAACTTAGAATTATTAAATTTGTCACCAAAGATTTAATAATAGAATATGCTTATAATTGGAATTGCAGGAGGTACTGGTTGTGGAAAAACAACAGTTGTTAATCAAATTTTAAATCAGTTGCCTGAAGGCGAAGTTGGGATAATTTCTCAAGATTCGTATTATAAAGATACAAGCCACTTGTCTTATGACGAACGAATCAAAATCAACTTTGACCATCCAAGATCTATAGATTTTGATTTGTTAGAACAACATCTAAAAGATTTAAAAGATGGACAAATCATAGAACAACCTGTATATTCATTTGTAAAACACAACAGAACAGGAGACACCATCAAAACAAAACCAAGAAAAGTTATGATAGTGGAAGGTATTTTGATACTAACACACCCTGAACTAAGAGAAATGTTTGATATTAAAATATTTGTTCATGCAGACAGCGACGAACGATTAATAAGAAGATTAAAACGAGATATCACTGAACGAGGAAGAGATATAGACGAGGTTTTAGCAAGATATCAAAACACACTAAAACCAATGCATCAACAGTTTATACAACCAATGATGGAATATGCTGACATAATAATACCTAACAATAAGTATAATACTGTAGCAGTGGACATTGTTAAGACCATTATTAACGAAAAACTACAATAACAAATACAATGAAGTGGTACAAAAACATATACATAATTATCCTTATCAGTTTTGGTGTATGGATGATTTTTTTGACACCAACTCATTAATAAGTCATCACGAAGTCAACCAAGAATACAACAAGCTGGAAGACGAGAAAGATTACTATAAAAAAGAAATTGCAAAAGATAAAAAAGCTATAAAAAAACTAAGTACAGAAGATGGTTTAGAGACTTTTGCAAGAGAAAAATATTACATGAAAAAAGAAAACGAAGATATTTATATCATCGAGTATGAAGACAGTTTAAAAATTAAAAACAATGACTAAATCCCTTTTTTCTGCATTTGAAAAAGTATCATCTAAAGCTTGGAAACAAAAAATCCAAGTAGACTTAAAAGGTGCTGATTACAACGATACACTAATTTGGAAAACGACTGAAGGTATTGATGTACGTCCTTTTTATCATCAAGACGAAATGTTGGATACTTTAAAACTACAACCACAACAATGGTCTGTTGGTCAAATTATTTTTGTTCAAAATGAAAAAGCATCTAACAGTAAAGCCATAGATGCTATTGAAAGAGGTGCCGAAACCATTAAATTTATAATTCCAAATAAAGAAACTTCAGCTTTAAAAACACTTGAGAATATAGATTTAAACGCTACTAAAATACAATTAGAATTACTATTTTCAGATTCAGAATATATTAGTAACCTAAACACAATAGCTTCTAACATACAAGTTATTGTTGACCCTGTTGGTCATTTGGCAGCTACAGGAAATTGGTTTGAAACCACTAACAATGCGCTTGTTTTATCAAATCAAATTACAGTTAACACCACGACTTATCAAAATGCTGGTGCTTCAATTATACAACAATTAGCTTACGGACTAGCGCACCTAAACGAATACTTTAACGATAAAACCTACAATAGTAAGGAGTTAAAAAAAGTGTTTTTTAATACAGCTATTGGTACTAACTATTTTTTTGAAATAGCAAAACTTAGAGCCTTACGCTCGCTATATAATACCTTAGCAGCAGAGTACAATTGCCAAGCTCAATTAATTATTAATGCTATTCCTACCAAACGTAATAAAACAATTTACGATTACAACACCAATATGTTACGTACTACTACAGAGTGCATGAGTGCTATACTTGGTGGTGCAAACACAGTATTTAATTTACCTTACGATGCCATTTACCATAAAGACAACGAGTTTGGAGAGCGTATAGCACGTAATCAACTTTTAATTTTAAAAAACGAAAGCTATTTTGACGCTGTAAATAATGCATCAGATGGTAGTTATTATATTGAAACCTTAACAACACAGTTAGCAGAAAAAGCTTTAACCTTATTTAAAGATATTGAAGCTAATGGTGGTTTTATTGCTCAGTTAAAAGAAGGCATTATTCAGAAAAAAATTAAAGAAAGTGCAACCAAAGAACAAGACTTGTTTGATAATGGTAAAATCACATTATTAGGAACTAATAAACATCCTAATAAAGATGATAAAATGAAAGATGAATTAGAGTTATTTCCGTTTTTAAAAACTAACCCAAGAAAAACTCTGATTATTCCTATAATAGAAAAAAGACTTGCTGAAACTTTAGAACAAAACAGATTAAAAACCGAATAAATTTTTACTTAATTATGAACACACGTATTTTTAAAATAGCCTTAGTATTGATTATAACTTTTAATGTAAGTTGTAAAAAAGCTGAAGTAAAATTAGCTGAATTTAAATACGCAGACCTACCTAAAGCAGTAAATTGCAACTCTGGATATGACGATTTATTAAGTGAGGCATTGTATGCTTTTGAACAGGATATAGTAAATAAATACGATCCTAAAACAAAAAATAAACTAAGAGCTTATAGAGCATATATAAGTAATTATATTTCAAACAGAACAGCTTTAGAGCAAACCGTTACTCCACATACCAAAGCGGTATATGATGTATTAAAATCTAAACAAGAATTATGGGATGGTAACCATTTAAATTATAATAGTACAGCTATAACTTGTATAATAGACAGTATAAAAGACAAAGGATTACAACAAACTTTAAATGCTTTAAAAAGTACAAATAGCATGAATTCTGAGATATTTGCTCCACCATTACGAAGCAATACGTCTTATTCTAGAGACTCAAACTTAGCGATTTTTATAGCATTAGACTTGTTTTATTCAAAATTTAATACAATAGATTTTACAACTGTTGACTTATCTCTTAATCAACCTAAAGATCAACCAATAGATTTTAATAAAAGACCTGTCAATGCACCTATAAAACAACAAAAGGAAGAAGATCACACAGGTCACAACCATAATTAAAACGATTACGTTTTAAATTTATATGGCAGCTTATTAAACACAACAAACATAATCAGACAATGTCCAGAAAAGACCTTCAACATATAACGCTAAAAACAGATAGTAAAAGTGCTAAGCCTTTAACTAACACGCCTTTTTTAACTGCTGAAGACATACCTGTAAAATCAGAATACACCAAAGATGATTTAAAAGAGGTTAGTCATTTAGATTTTGTTGCTGGATTAGCTCCAAACCTTCGTGGACCATATAGCACAATGTATGTTAGAAGACCATGGACCATCCGCCAATATGCAGGTTTTAGTACTGCTGAAGAGAGTAATGCCTTCTATAGACGTAATCTAAAAGCAGGTCAAAAAGGACTATCCGTTGCATTTGATTTAGCCACACACAGAGGGTACGATTCCGATCACGAACGTGTAGTTGGTGACGTTGGTAAAGCAGGAGTTGCAATAGACTCTGTTGAGGACATGAAAGTTTTATTTGACCAAATTCCGTTAGATAAAATGTCTGTATCTATGACCATGAATGGTGCAGTATTACCAATAATGGCGTTTTACATTGTAGCTGCAGAAGAGCAAGGTGTTAAACCAGAGCTATTAGCTGGAACCATACAAAATGATATTTTAAAGGAGTTTATGGTGCGTAATACTTACATCTATCCTCCTACGCCTTCAATGAAAATTATATCGGATATTTTTGAATACACTAGCAAAAATATGCCTAAATTTAATAGTATAAGTATTTCGGGATACCATATGCAAGAAGCTGGTGCAACTTGTGATATCGAGCTGGCTTATACATTAGCAGATGGTCTAGAATATATTAAAAAAGGACTAGATGCAGGAATGGATATTGACACTTTTGCGCCTAGACTATCCTTTTTCTGGGCAATTGGGATGAATCATTTTATGGAAATTGCCAAAATGCGCGCTGCACGAATGCTTTGGGCAAAAATGGTAAGTCAATTTAATCCTAAAAACGAAAAAAGTTTAGCCTTACGTACACACTGTCAAACAAGTGGTTGGAGCTTAACAGAGCAAGATCCATTTAATAATGTGGCGCGTACAACTATTGAAGCAGCTGCAGCTGCATTTGGTGGTACACAAAGTTTACACACTAATGCTTTAGATGAAGCTATAGCTTTACCAACAGATTTTTCGGCACGTATTGCACGTAACACTCAAATATTTTTACAAGAAGAAACTAATATTACAAAAACAGTAGATCCTTGGGCTGGAAGTTTTTATGTAGAAAAACTAACTCATGATATTTCAGAAAAAGCATGGTCTTTAATTGAAGAAGTCGAAGCACTTGGAGGTATGACAAAAGCGATTGAAGCAGGAATACCTAAACTTCGTATTGAAGAAGCTGCTGCACGTAAACAAGCACGTATTGACTCTGGTCAAGATATAATTGTTGGTGTTAATAAATATGTTTTAGACCAAGAGGATGCTATTACAACCTTAGAAGTTGATAATCAGACTGTACGTCTACAGCAAATAGAAGGTTTAGAAAAAATTAAAGCTGAAAGAAATACAGACCAAGTTAATAAAGCGCTAGCAAATTTAACCGAAGCTGCCAAAACAGGTCAAGAAAATTTATTAGCTTTAGCTGTAATAGCAGCTAGAGAACGCGCTACTTTAGGCGAAATAAGTGATGCATTAGAAGCTGTTTTTGGACGTTATAAAGCACAAATTAAATCTTTTTCAGGCGTGTATAGTAAAGAAATTAAAGACGATAAATCTTTTGCAAAAGCAAAAGCATTGGCAGATCAATTTGCAGAGCAAGATGGTCGTAGACCTCGTATTATGATTGCCAAAATGGGACAAGATGGACATGATCGTGGTGCAAAAGTTGTAGCTACAGGTTATGCAGATGTTGGTTTTGATGTGGATATTGGACCATTATTTCAAACACCACATGAAGCAGCAAAACAGGCAGTAGAAAATGACGTACACATACTTGGTGTGTCATCATTAGCTGCTGGACACAAAACGTTAGTGCCTCAGGTTATTGAAGAACTTAAAAAGTATGGTCGCGAAGATATTATGGTAATTGTAGGAGGTGTTATTCCTAAACAAGATTACCAATATTTATTTGATGCTGGTGCTGTTGCTGTTTTTGGACCTGGAACTAAAATTAGCGAAGCTGCGATTAAAATTTTAGAGATTTTAATAGATTAGAATCACATGGGACTTTTAAAAAAATTATCCATAACTATAATTACGTTTGTAGTACTAGTGTCTTGCGGAAGTAGTAATAGTACTGGTAGCGCAAATGCTACTATTGTTTCAACTAAAAACATAAATACAACTTTTAATAATGAGTACAAACGTCATATTAAAGAGTATTATGGGCAAATTGAAAGTAAAGAATATGAAGTCATCCGTAAAAAAATAGAGCAAGAATTGCCTTATAAAATTTCACCACAAGACGCTGTTTTAATCCATTTTAGACAACAAGCTGACAACTGTATTTCTATGCGTGAAAATGGATCAAATTATTTAAAAAGCTTAAAATTTAATTTAAAAATGTCTTCTAAAGTTTCAAGAGGTCAAGGTTTATCAGACTTTTTTGTATTTACTAAAGATGCTTATTTAATGGATCGTGTAGCTATGAAAAATAATTTCATCATGGATTCTGGTTTCTTCTCAAATAATATTTTTACTGAGCGTGAAATGTGTTCTGCATTTATTATCATAAAACCAAACGGGAAATTCTTAAAATATTATGGTGAAGATTATTATACTAAAATTAAAGATTTTTTAAACACTGACTAACAGTTGCTTATAAAAAATGAGCTTATTCTTAGCTATTTCTGTTTAAAATTAAATGATATCAAAAATCAGATAACTAGTAAAAAAACAAAGTAGTTAAAAGCCCTAACCTATTCTAAATCTTTGTTTTAAATTTTATAAATCAACAAATTATCTAATAGTTACAACTGCTAGCACTAAAGTTTGATTAAGTGTTAACAACTAACATTTCATTTCCTCATAAATAATTGTATTTTTACGCTGGACTTTTAGCTTTAGTTAAAAGCTAAATTTCAATTAAAACCAATTCAAATTAATGGGTAAAATAATAGCAATTGCCAATCAAAAAGGTGGTGTTGGTAAAACAACAACCTCTGTTAACTTAGCTGCATCGTTAGGTGTTCTAGAAAAAAAAGTACTATTAATTGATGCAGATCCACAAGCAAATGCATCATCTGGTTTAGGGATTAATGTTGAAAATGTAAACATTGGTACCTATCAATTATTAGAACATACAAATACAGCAAGAGAAGCTATTGTCAAGACTGATACACCTAATCTTGATATAATCCCTGCTCATATTGACCTAGTTGCTATTGAGATTGAATTAGTGGATAAGGACCAAAGAGAATACATGCTTAAAAAAGCATTACAAGATATAAAAGATGATTACGACTATATACTTATAGATTGTGCACCATCATTAGGTCTATTAACCCTTAACGCTTTAACTGCTTCAGATGCTGTAATTATTCCTATCCAATGCGAGTATTTTGCATTAGAAGGTTTAGGTAAGTTATTAAATACGGTTAAAAGTGTTCAAAAAATACATAATCCAGAATTAGATATTGAAGGATTATTACTAACCATGTACGATTCGCGTTTACGCTTATCCAATCAAGTGGTGGAAGAAGTACAAAAGCATTTTAACGATATGGTTTTTAAAACCATCATACAACGTAACGTAAAACTAAGTGAAGCACCTAGTTATGGAGAAAGCATTATAAATTATGATGCTTCTAGTAAAGGTGCAAGTAACTATTTAAGTTTAGCTAAAGAAATTATTACAAAAAACTCCTAATTTATGGCGAAGGCAACCAAAAAACAGGCTTTAGGACGTGGACTTTCAGCATTATTAAAAGATCCCGAAAACGATATACAATCTGCAAAAGATAAAAACGCAGACAAAGTAATAGGTAATATAGTCGAGCTAGATTTAGACTTTATTGAAATGAATCCATTTCAGCCTAGAACTAACTTTAACGAAGAAGCTTTACGCGAATTAGCATCTTCTATTAAAGAGTTGGGTATTATACAACCCATTACTGTTAGAAAATTAGGATTTGAAAGTTACCAATTGGTCTCTGGAGAGCGTCGTTTTCGTGCTTCAAAATTAATAGGATTAGAAACTGTACCTGCCTATATTAGAATAGCAAATGACCAAGAAAGCCTAGAAATGGCATTGGTTGAAAACATACAACGTCAAGATTTAGATCCAATAGAAATTGCTTTAAGTTACCAACGTTTAATTGACGAAATCCAACTAACACAAGAGCAAATGAGCGAACGTGTTGGTAAAAAACGTAGTACTATTGCTAACTATTTACGTTTATTAAAATTAGATCCAATTATCCAAACTGGTATGAGAGATGGATTTTTATCAATGGGTCATGGTCGTGCTATTATAAACATAGAAGACCAAAATATACAGTTAGAAATTTACGAAAAAATACTAAGCAATAAATTATCTGTAAGAGATACTGAAACTTTAGTACGAAACTACAATACGACTAACGAGGTTAAGACGCCTGTTAAAAAAGAAGCAGAAGAATTACCAAAATATGTTAAAAAAGGTGTCGTTGCTTTTTCTGAATACTTTGGACACAAAATAGACGTTAAAGTAGCTAGTAATGGAAAAGGGAAAATTACCATTCCGTTTCATTCTGAAGAGGATTTTAATCGTATTAAAAAGTTAGTAGAAGGTGATAAATAAGTCACACATACTTGTTATTATATGTTGTTTCATTTGTGCACTATCTTTTGCGCAAGAAGGCTCTGATTCTACGAAAGTAGAAATAGAAAGCGTACCTGATACCAAAGTATTAAAAACAAGGAAGAAAAATAAAAAAGAAAAAGCTGTCATAATCGACTCAACTGTTTTAAAACAAGTTAAAGCGTATGACCCATTAGCTCCATCTAAAGCTGCTTTTTACTCTGCAATATTACCTGGTTTAGGTCAGGCTTACAATGGTAAGTACTGGAAAATTCCTATTGTGTACGCTGCTATTGGGACAGGTGTCTATTTTTATATTGACAATAACAAGCAATATAATCGTGTAAGAGATGCTTATAAAAGAAGATTGGCTGGTTTTAGTGATGACGAGTTCCAGAACAGGCTAACCGATGATGGTTTGCGTGAAGCACAAAAAAATTATAGAAGAAACAAAGAGCTATCCTTACTAGTTACCTTTGGATTATACGCTTTAAATATTATAGATGCCAATGTTGACGCGCACTTGCTTCAATATAACATTAGTAATGACTTAAGTTTAAGACCGCATTATAAAATTGAAGAATTTGATAACGTTGGACGCGTTGGTCTATCTTTAAATTTTCAATTTTAATTAAATACTATTTCATGAAAATCGCTTTACTAGGCTATGGTAGGATGGGAAAAGCAATAGAAGCTATTGCTTTACAACGTGGGCACATCATAGTAATCAAAACGTCTCAAGATAAAGATTACGATATTACGACTGCAGATGTTGCTATTGACTTTAGTGTCCCATCTGCTGCTTACAATAACATTAGTAATTGTATAAACCATAATGTACCTGTAATATCTGGTACCACAGGATGGTTAGAAAAATACAACGCTATAGTTTCGCTTTGCGAAAAACAAAAAGGGGCTTTTATTTATGCTTCTAATTTTAGTTTAGGCGTTAACATCTTTTTTGAACTTAATCAATACTTAGCTAAAATGATGGCTAAATTAGAAGATTATAAAGTTGATATTGAAGAAATACACCACACACAAAAACTAGATGCTCCAAGTGGAACTGCAATTACTTTAGCCGAAGGTATCATACAAAATAATAAGGCTTACACGAGATGGGATTTAGAAAAAGCTAAAGACCAACAGAGTATTGCAATACAGGCAAAACGTATTACAGATGTACCAGGAACGCACACGATAAGTTATAATAGCCCAATTGATACCATAAAAATTGAGCACGAAGCACATAATAGGCAAGGTTTTGCTCTTGGTGCAGTGATTGCTGCTGAGTGGATAATTGATAAAACTGGCGTATTTACTATGAAAGATGTGTTAAATATTGGGTAACTTTATTATTTTTAACAACATTTGTAACTAACAACTAACCAAAGTCTTTTAGACAACTACCTTAATAAAAATAATATGGACGTAACACAGTGGATTATATTTTTCTTTGTCATACAAATTTTACATGGTTTAGCTACTTGGAAACTATACATTAAGGCAGGAAGACAAGCTTGGGAAGCCTTTATACCTGTGTATAATGCTGTTATTTTAATGAAAATTATAAATAGACCTTGGTGGTGGACCATTTTACTGTTTTTACCTATTGTTAACTTAATTTTGTTTCCGGTAGTTTGGGTAGAAATTGCTAGAAGTTTTAAAAAAATACTGCACTAGATACTTTTTTAGCCATATTTACATTAGGTTTTTATAGCTTTTATTTAAACTATGCTGCCAAAGACCTACATCACGTTAAAGACCGAAGTTTACAACCAAGAACAGAGTTAGGTGACTGGGTAAGTTCTATATTATTTGCGGTTGTAGCTGCTACTATTGTACATACTTATTTTATACAACCTTTTGTTATTCCTACGTCCTCTTTAGAAAAAACATTATTAGTTGGTGATTTCTTATTTGTTAGTAAAGTACACTATGGTGCACGTACGCCAGAAACAACTGTTGCTTTACCAATGATTCATGACGCTATTCCTGGAACATCAACACCTTCATATTTTAAATTCCCACAACTACCTAAATTTAGATTTCCTGCATTTCAATCTATAAAACGTAACGATATTGTAGTTTTTAATTGGCCTGTAGATACTCTAGTTGATATTAATAATGAAAATGGTGGTATTAGATATAAACCAGTAGATAAAAAGACTAATTACGTAAAACGTTGTGTTGGATTACCAGGTGATACATTATCAATTAAAGATGGTTATGTATACATAAATGGTAAGAAAAACGAATTACCAGACAGAGCTAAATTACAGTTTTTTTATAAAGTTATTCTTAACGATGTTTCTGCTGAGTCCATTTACCAAAAATATGGTATCACAGAAAATTATGAACGTTACGTATTTAAAACACCTACTGATAACTGGAACAAACCTGAGTTTCAAAATTACTTAAAAGTTAAAAAGATTGGAACAGAAGTCCTTAAACAGGACTCGACTGAGGTTAGGTTTTTATCAAATTTAGATCAAAAATCATTCGATTTATTAAAATTAGAAATTGCTGAAAAAGCACTTTATGTTAACTTAACAGAGGATTTAGCTAATATAATGACTAGCGATCCAGATGTTTTAACGGTAACTAAAGACCTATCAAATAGTACAACCGAAAACATTTTTCCTAAATCACCAGGTTATACATGGAATCGTGACTTTTTTGGCCCATTATATATTCCTGAAGCAGGAAAAACTATTGCACTTACTTTAGACAATTTACCACTTTACAAACGTGCTATTACAGCCTATGAAGGAAATACACTTAAAGTAAACGGTAACCAAATATTAATTAATGACAAGGTTGTAGACTCTTATACTTTTACTGAAGATTATTATTGGATGATGGGAGATAATAGACACAACTCACAAGATGCCAGAATGTGGGGATTTGTACCGTTTGACCATGTCGTTGGAAAACCTGTATTAGTTTGGATGAGCTGGGACTCTAACGCTAAAGGTATTAACAAAATACGTTGGAATAGATTATTTACTACTGTTGGTGGTAATGGAAAATTAACCTCATATTTCATTCCGTTTTTAGTATTATTAGGTTTAGTCTATGGATTTAATAAATACAGAAAACGTAAAAAAGCGTAGTCAATATTAATAGATTGTACTAATTAATGGACATATTACTTCATCCTACCTATTTTCCAAGCGTTGCTCAGTTTACTGCTATAGCAAATGCTAATAGTGTAACGTTTGAAATTAATGATAACTATCAAAAACAGTCTTACAGAAACAGAGCCTATATATACGCTGCAAATGGAAAGCTACAATTAAGCGTTCCTGTTATTCATAGTCATAAAGCACGTCAGTTATACAAGGATGTAAAAATAAGTGATCGCGAAAAATGGCAGTTATTACACTGGAAAAGTTTAGAGTCTGCTTATCGTACGTCACCTTTTTTTGAGTTTTATGCAGATGAATTACAACCACTTTTTAAATTAAAGTCAGAATTTATATTTGATCATAATTTAAAATGTTTTGAGGTTATTACTGAGTGTTTACAATTGGATATTACACCAAAATTTACAACAACATTTGAAAAAGAACCAAAAACACTTACCGATTTACGCTTTTTAACAAATGCTAGGCAAGAACAGCCTAATGTATTTGAAACTTACAACCAAGTGTTTACAGAAAAGCATGGCTACATTAATAATTTAAGTATTTTAGACTTGTTATTTAATGAAGGTACAAACGCACTACCCTATTTAGAAAGCCAAATACAACCTTAAATGTATAAAGACATTATACATTATGGCATTCATTTTATAGCACCTGTAATCGTTGCTTTACTATTTTTTAAAAAACAATGGAAGTACGCTTTAGGGATTATGCTACTTGGTATGCTAATTGACTTAGACCATTTATTAGCCACTCCTATTTTTGCACCTAATAGATGTAGTATTAATTTCCATCCACTACACTCCTACTATGCGATTATTGTTTATATGGCATTACTAATACCTAAAAAGACAAGGATTATTGGATTAGGATTGGTTATACATATTATTGCCGACTTTACGGATTGCATGATGATGACTTAGTCATACTTAATCATGCCTTAGCTTAATAGTTACAATAGTTAAAAACTAACTTTAGTCATTATTGGATAATGGTCCGAAAACTCCACATCAAAGGTCTTAAAACTATTGACTGTCCATGATTTATCTACTAATATAAAGTCTATCCTTAACGGAAAAAATTTAAAATTATAAGAACGTCCAAAACCATTACCCTGTTGCTTAAAGGTGTCTTTCATATCATCCTTTATAGCATTGTAAACATATGAAAAAGCAGAATTATTAAAGTCTCCAGAAATAATGACTTTATAAGGACTTTTTTCTTGTGCTCTAAAAACAATTCGGTTTGCGTTTGTTGAAGCTTGAAGGTCTTTCCGATTCCGTTTAATAATTTTTCAGAATTTTCGGTCGTTAAGCTTTGAACTCTAGGATCAATCCTTAGCGATTGAAGATGTAAATTATACACTCTGACGGTATCTTTACCTTTAACTATATCAGCAAATATGGCATTATTGGCTGTATTAGGAAAATTAACAGAACCCGAATTAATAATTGGATATTGAGAAAAAATAGCTTGACCTAATTTAGTTTTTTTACCTTCTAGTTTTTGATAATTATATTTATAAAACGAGAAATCAATATTATCCTGAGGATGATACTCTTGAATACATAAAATTTGCGGACTTTGCTCCTTAACAAATTGAACTAACTTTAAATCTATATCCTTTTCTGGTATCCAATCATAAAGATTAAATAAACGGACGTTATAATTCATTATAGACAAACTTTCAGCATCGTCTTCTTCCCAATTAGAAAATTTATATAACGATCCAAATAAAAAATAACCAATAGAAATAACTACAAGTGATAATAACAGTTGCTTTTTGATTTTAAACAACCAATACACAAAAAATAAAACGTTAAGCAATATTAATAAAGGAACGCCTAAACTTAAAACTGAAAGTATTGCAAAGGTTTTTGGAGGAATGTTAGGTAAAACATAAGAGAGTAGTAACAAAAAAGCCACAATGGAATTGATGATAAAGACAACTTTTTCGAAAAATCTTAAGTTTTTCATATACACTAATTAGTGACTACTTTCCTGCTTTAAATAGATATTCTTTTTCTTCTTTAGACAAACTATCATATCCACTTTTACTTATTTTGTCTAAAATAGTATCAATTTTTTTCTGGTTATTAAATTGATTAAACTCTTCTTTTTTATAACCTGCTACTTTACTTTTTTTATGAACCGTTTTCATTTTTACTTTTTGTTTAGCTTTAAATAACACACTAAACCAATCCATAAAACGTCCAAATCCAGTTCCAATATCTTGACCTTTGACTAATTGTTTAGCATATACATAACCTAAAATAGCACCTCCAAGATGCGCTAAACTACCACCTTGGTTATTTCCGTTTACAATACCTAAAATGTCAAGACCTATAAGTACTGCTCCAATCCACCATAATTTAAGATTAAACGTAAAAAACCTTATATCCTTGTTGGGCATATAAGCACAGATAAAAATAAGTAATGCTCTAACACCTGCTGAAGCACCTAAAACATAAGCATTAGCAGTAAATATATTAGGAAAAATATTATAGCCTAACAAAAAGACTAATCCTCCTGTTATAATACCCATAAAATAGATATTTAAAGCCATTTTAGGACTAAACAGATTTAACATCATACGTCCTAAAAAATAAAGCCATAACATGTTAAATAATAGGTGTAAAAAATCAAAATGTAAAAAACCATAACTAACTATAGTCCATGGTTTACTTAAAAAAGCCCAAAAATTACTAGGCAAATATATCCATGAAAAAAAACCAGGTATAACCTTTCTAAACAAAGCAGCAAATAGAAAAATAATAACATTTAGTGCTATAATTTTTTCTAAGACATTAAGTCTTGCATATTTATATTTAAGTTGCTCTATTTGATTCATCTTTATCTATCCCAACGGTTTTTATTAAATTGTGTTTTACGCCAATACCACATAATTATAAACCCTATAATTGCACCACCAACGTGAGCCAAGTACGCTGTATTGCTTGGGCTAAAAAAGGATTGACCAGTAAACGCTGATATTACATCCAATAGTATAATTCCTGGAATAAAATATTTAGCTTTAATAGGTATAGGTAAGAAAATCATCATTAACTCTGCGTTTGGATTCATCATACCAAAAGCTGCTAAAACACCCATAATACAACCTGATGCTCCAACCATTGTACTATTGTGGATTAATACATTAGTCTCAAATAATGCCTGATAAGACGCCTGATTAATTACACTTGCGCTAATATTATTATCTGCTAAATACACGGTTAGTTGTTCTTGTAAAAGTTGTCCTGTGTATTGGTTACCATCTAAAATATTAAAATTAATAATATCATTAATAGCGGTTTTACTTAAACCAGACTCCATTAAACTTTTTAAAGCAGGAAGATAATCCCAATAATAACCTGCTAATTGGAACAATACAGCTCCTAAACCAGCAGAAAAGTAAATAAACAAAAATTTATTTCGACCTAAACGTTGTTCAACTGGACCTCCAAACATCCATAATGCAAACATATTAAATAATAGATGTGTAAATCCACCATGCATAAACATATGCGTTACTACTTGCCAAGGCTTAAAAGCATCACTTGCAGGAAAATGCATTGCAAATAAATCATAAAACAAACGACCATCTCCAACAGTCATTGTACCTACAAACATAAGTACGTTTATGATTATTAAATGTTTTACAGTATCTGTTATTCTCATCATACGTTACATAAATTTTTTCTCTAACTCATCCACAGACATCGTAATAAAAGTGGTTCTGTTAGTAGGTGACACATTAGGTTCCTTACAGGCAAACAAACGATTTACCAAATGTTCTTGCTCTGTATTGGTTAATGATTGTCCTGTTTTAATCGCTAAGCTTTTAGCCATAGATTTTGCTAATAAATCTGTTGCAGAAAAGTTACTATCTGGCACTTCATTTTCTACATCGCTAATTAATTGCTCTAAGATTATGGATACTTCACTTTCTGGCACATTAACTGGTACACCTGTTATCTCTACTGTTTCATCTTTAATAGATTGAAAAACAAAACCTGTAGACTCCAAGTCCTCTTTTAATTGATTTATTAATGCTATTTCTTGCTTAGAAAAGTGCAGGTCTAACGGAAATAATAGTTGTTGGCTTACACCTTCTTTAATTGTAATATGTCTTAGATAATCTTCATACAACACACGTTGGTGTGCACGATGCTGATCTATAACTAACATTCCAGATTTGATGGTACTTATTATAAATTTATTATTTAATTGATAAGTGGATTGCTTTGTTTCTACTTCATTTTCATTTTTAAAAAAGCTCTCGGTATTTGGTTCGCTTTCAAAATGCACTTCACTAAACTCTGTATTTGTTTTTGTGCCTTTAGATTCTAAACCAACATATAAACTGTCCCAACTTGCAGTAGTTACAGGTTCTTTTTTATAGTTAGAGACATTTTTAACTTTAGGTGTTTCCTCTTTAAAAGGATTAAATGTACGATCCACCTCCACACTTGGCATTCCTTTTTGTTGGTAACTGTAAGGTGTGTCCAAATTGGCATCTCTGTCAAAATCTAAAACTGGAGCAATATTAAACTGACCTAAACTATGTTTTACTGCAGATCTTAATATAGCGTATAATGTATGTTCGTCATCAAACTTAATTTCGGTTTTAGTTGGATGAATATTTATATCTATTGTTTGCGGATTAACTGTTAAATTTAAATAATAACTAGGCTGTGCACCATCTTTAAGTAAGCCTTCAAAAGCAGAGTTAATAGCATGATTTAAATACGCACTTTTAATAAAACGGTTATTGACAAAGAAAAACTGTTCGTTTCTAGATTTTTTAGCAAACTCTGGTTTACCAACAAATCCAGAAATGGTTAACACCTCAGTTGCTTCTTCTACAGGGACTAATTTCTCATTAGTTTTAGTTCCAAAAATATTTACAATACGCTGTCTGTAATTGCTTTCTGGCAAATTAAAAGTCTCACTTCCATTGCTAAACATAGAAAAGCTAATAGATGGATGTGCTAATGTTACACGATGAAACTCGTCTATAATATGTCGTAATTCAACTGTATTAGACTTTAAAAAGTTACGTCTTGCAGGAATATTAAAAAATAAATGTTTTACGGATAATGATGTCCCTTTTGGTGTCACAACAACTTCTTGAGACTTAACTTCACTACCTTCAATAATTATAGTGGATCCAAGATCTTCATTGTCTTGCTTCGTTTTAAGCTCAACATGCGCAATTGCAGCAATACTTGCCAATGCCTCACCTCTAAACCCTTTAGTATGTAATTGGAATAAATCCTCAGCAGATTTAATTTTTGATGTCGCATGACGCTCAAAACTTAATCTAGCGTCAGTCGTGCTCATCCCTTTACCATTATCGATAACTTGGATTAACGTTTTTCCAGCATCCTTAACTATTAACTTAATAACTGTTGCATCTGCATCAATAGCGTTTTCCAACAACTCTTTAACAACAGACGCTGGACGTTGCACAACCTCTCCTGCTGCAATCTGATTAGCAACATGGTCTGGTAATAGTTGAATAATATCTGCCATAAGTCTAATTAGGGAAGAAAATAGATAAATCGAAACCTATAATTAATAAAAATAAAAACACTAAAACAGCTACAATTAAAACAATCCTTCTATTGGCAGTTTTATCTGTATTGTTTTTTAAATCTTCGATAGCATTATTAAATTTTTGCTTTAAATTAGGATTGTCTCCTACTGTAGTCCTATGCTCGTCAAACTTATGTTTTATTTCAAATGGACTACCCTCACCTTTGTAAAAACGAGGTGTATAATCAAATTTTTTATTTTTTCGTTTAGAGAGAAATCCCATAGTAAAAGATTACTTAATTTTAGTTTCTAAATAGTACATTAAAGCAGCCAAAAAAAGTAAAACTCCAACTAAAAAAAATAAAGTATTACTTTTTTTAGAGTTAGTCTTAGATTTTCTTGAACCATTCCAGCTAGTATTTAAACTCTCTTTTAGCTTTACAGCTGAGTTTTCTTCTTTAGAAAAACGGGATTGGTAGTTAAATTTTTTATTTTTCTTTTGAATAAACAAGCCTTTACAGTTTTAATGTGATTAATATCCAAAAATACTGAAAATACTACAGAAAGGCTGTTTAAGAATGCTAAAAAATGTTAACAGAATTTTAGGCGTTTTTACGCAGTGTTGCCATCTTTAAAGCTGCAACTGCTGCCTCTACACCTTTATTACCATGTTTACCACCAGAACGATCAATAGCTTGTTGTAATGTATTATCTGTCAATACACAAAAAATAACAGGTGTCTCAGTAGTAACATTAAGGTCTTTAATACCTTGGGCTACTGCATCACAAACAAAATCAAAATGTTTAGTTTCGCCTTGGATTACACTTCCAATTGCAATGACAGCATCAACGTTTTGTGCTATCATTTTTTTAGAACCGTAAATTAACTCGTAACTTCCTGGCACATCCCAAACCAAAATATTTTCTGGTTGCACATCATGTTCTAAAAGTGTGCTTTTAGCACCTTCTAACAACCCTTGTGTGATATTGTCATTCCATTCTGAAACAACAATCCCAAACCGAAATTGCTTTCCGTTTGGGATTGATGCTTTATCGTATGCTGATAAATTTGTTGTTGCCATAAGCTTATTTAGTTAGACATTGCTTGCGCTTTTCCAATAAACACTTCTGCTTGAGTAGCTTCTGGCGAGTTTGGATAGTTGTCTTTAATTTTATTAAAAAAGTCTAATGCTTTAGATGCTTTACCTAAGTCTAAAGCAGTAATTCCTGCTTTGTATAAGTATGTTGGAGCTGTAAATTCGTTTTGACGTAAGTTAGCAGCTTGTGTATAATAATCTAAAGCGTTTTCATTATCTGTTAATTGTACAAAAGCATCTCCTATTGCGCCTTTAGCCATAGGTGCTAATGCTTCATCTTCACTTTCAAACTTATCTAAGTAAACAATTGCTTGTTCGTAGTTTTTAATATTTAAATAAGCCATACCAGCATAATAATTAGCTAAGTTTCCTGCAGCAGTACCACTATATTGGTCTGCAATATCTACCATACCTAATTTACCTTCACCTCCTTTAAGTGCTAGATTGTATAAAGAATCTTGTGCTACACCATTTGTAACAGCTTCATTAAAGAATTTTTGTGCTTGGTACATTTCATTCATTGCTTCACCTTGCTTAGGCTTAACTATAAATTGTTGATAAACTAAATAACCTAAAGCTAATGCAGCTACAACACCAATTATTATAAAAATGTTTTTCTGATTTTTTTCAACAAACTCCTCTGCTTTGTTTGCAGATTCGTCTAATGTATTAAAAACTTCAGCAGTTGTTGAGCTTTCTTCAACTTCTATTTCCTTTTCTACTTTAGTATTTGGTTTGTATCCTCTTTTCTTGTAAGTCGCCATATTAGTTTTATTAATGCGCACAAAAATATAATTTTTCTTCAGAAATAAAAGGTTATTATTTGATAATTTTCAATAATTTGCACATCCTTATTAGGCTACCCTATTTAAAACCCTATATCCTAGCAATAACTACATGATTTTAAAATCTTTAGCGCTTTTAAACTATAAAAATTTCGACTCTAAATCATTCGAGTTTAACCATACTATTAACTGCCTTGTTGGTAATAATGGTGTTGGAAAAACCAATGTATTGGATGCAATCTACCATTTATCCTTTGGTAAAAGCTACTTTAATCCTGTAGCATCACAGAATATTAAATATGACGAAGAGTTTTTTGTTATAAATGGTGAATATGACAAAGACGAAAAAACAGAAAACATTGTAGTAAGTCTGAAAAAAGGACAAAAAAAATTATAAAAAGAAACAGTAAAGCATACGACAAGTTTAGTGATCACATTGGTTTTTTACCTTTAGTGATAATAAGTCCTGCTGACAGAGATTTAATTATTGAAGGTAGTGATACTAGACGAAAATTTATTGATAGCGTTATTAGCCAAAGCGATAAAAACTACCTAAGTAATTTAATTAATTACAACAAAATTTTATCTCAACGCAACTCATTGCTTAAATATTTTGCTGCAAATCACACTTATAATAATGACACTGTAGATGTTTACAACCAACAACTACAACAATATGGAACCCTTGTTTTTGAAAAAAGAAAACAGTTTTTAGAGTCATTTATACCTTTATTTAAGGCTAGATACAAAGCCATAAGTAATAATAATGAAGACGTAAGTTTAAATTATAAAAGTGACTTATTTGAGGACAACTTAGAACAATTATTAAAAAAAACAATTAACAAAGACAAGGCATTACAATATACTAGTGTTGGTGTACATAAGGATGATTTAGAATTTAATTTAGGCGATTATCCAATTAAGAAGTTTGGAAGTCAAGGACAACAAAAATCATTTTTAATTGCGCTTAAATTAGCACAATTTGATAGTATAAAAGCTATTAGTGGTGATAATCCTATTTTATTATTAGATGATATTTTTGATAAATTAGACGAAACACGTGTAGCACAAATTATTAAATTAGTTAATGATGAAAATTTTGGACAAATTTTTATTAGTGACACACATGCCGAACGTACTGAAAACGCTGTTAAACAAGTACATCAATCGTATGAAATATTTAAATTATAACATGAAAAAGACGTATTACCTTTTATTAATAGTACTAGTGGGATGCTCTAAAAATCCTGAAGATTTAAAGCAACACCTTTCAGGTTATTGGGAAATAAACGAAGTAACCTTAAGTAATGGTACAAAAAAAGTGTATAATATAAACGAAACAATAGATTATATAACTATAAACAAAGACTCTGTTGGGTTTAGAAAGAAACTAAAACCAAACTTTAATGGGACTTACCAAACCTCTAAAGATGTTGAACATTTTATTTTTAAAGTAGAAAACGACAGTCTTAACCTGTATTATAAAACACCATTTGCTAACTGGAAAGAAACTATTTTACACGCTAGCAAAGACAAATTACAGATTATGAATCAAAATAAAGATTTGTATTTATATAAACGCTACACACCTATAACCGTAGACTAATGGCAAAACGAAACAACAACTTACTTAATATCTCTGACGCATTAAAAGATTTTGTTACAGAAAATAACCTGGAAAAAGGACTGGATAAAGTTAATGTAAAAGACGCTTGGGCAAAATTAATGGGTAATGGTATTACTAATTATACCACAGCAATCGAGCTTAAAAAGGACATACTTTATGTACAACTAAGCTCTAGCGCACTTAGAGAAGAGCTTAGTTATGGTAACCAAAAAATAATTAAGTTATTAAACGAAGAACTAGGTAAAGAAATAATTAAAAAACTGATATTGAGATAATTAAAAATAATACCAGCAAAATATATTTTTTAAAATAAATTAAAATTTACTTTATAGTATTATTAAATATTATATCTTTGAGACATTATTAACAAATTTTTTTATTACAATGGCTCAAGGCACAGTAAAATTTTTCAATGATTCTAAAGGATTCGGTTTTATAACTGAAGAAGGATCAGACAAAGACCATTTCGTACACATCTCTGGACTTATCGACGAAGTTCGTGAAGGTGATGTTGTAGAATTCGACTTACAAGAAGGAAGAAAAGGTATGAACGCAGTAAATGTAAAAGTAGTATAATTATATATTTTCTATTTAAATCATTACAAAAAAAGCCTTTCCACACGGAAAGGCTTTTTTAGTTAAAATCGCTAAATAATTGAAAATAAATAAAATAAAAGTGCATTATTAAAATTATTGGTACCATCTTTGCAATAATTAAAATAATTAATATTAAATTTTATTACAATGAGTAAAGGCACAGTAAAATTCTTCAATGACGCTAAAGGTTTTGGATTCATAACAGAAGAAGGTGTAAACAAAGACCATTTTGTACACATTTCAGGATTAATCGACGAAGTTCGCGAAGGTGACGAAGTTGAATTCGACTTACAAGAAGGTAAAAAAGGATTAAACGCAGTTAACGTTAAAGTAATTTAACAACTACCATATATCTTTAAGATTAAAGCCTCTCTATTTATTTAGAGAGGCTTTTTTTTGTTTTAAAACCCAAAACACTTTATAGTCTTTAATTATATAAACAAAAAAATCCAGCTAAAAGCTGGATTTTTGTAATTTATATAGTTTTAAAACTTAAAACATTTCACGTCCAGCAAAATGGAAAGCACCTTCAATAGCTGCATTTTCATCACTGTCACTTCCATGTACTGCATTTTCGCCAATAGACGCTGCATATAATTTACGGATCGTTCCCTCTGCTGCATCAGCAGGATTAGTTGCACCAATTAAAGTTCTAAAATCTTCAACAGCGTTATCTTTTTCTAAAATAGCAGCTACAATTGGTCCACGTGTCATGTACTCAACTAACTCACCATAAAAAGGTCTTTCACTATGTACAGCGTAAAATGCTTCAGCATCTTGCTTAGTCATATGTGTTAATTTCATTGCAACGATTCTAAAACCTGAAGCGTTAATTTTTTCTAAGATTGCGCCAATGTACCCTTTTTCAACAGAGTCAGGCTTAAGCATTGTAAATGTTCTGTTAGTTGCCATTTTTTTATTTTAATGTTATCTAATTTATTTAAAACAACAATCCTTTTATAGTTAAAAGTGCTTGTTAATTTTGTGCAAAAGTACGCCATTTATTAAGAAAAACAATATATTCGAATATTAAAAAATTGTATCTTCGTGGGCTATGACAAAACAAGACATTACAGCAATTAATCAGTTATTAGAAACACCTAAAAAAATTGTAATTGTAAGCCATA
This sequence comes from Olleya sp. KJ81-1, assembly GCF_055808135.1. Classification (NCBI taxonomy): domain Bacteria; kingdom Pseudomonadati; phylum Bacteroidota; class Flavobacteriia; order Flavobacteriales; family Flavobacteriaceae; genus Olleya; species Olleya sp. KJ81-1. The sequence goes on from NZ_CM147854.1 coordinate 1,529,498, forward strand.
AAAATCCTGATGGAGACGCTATTGGTTCTAGCCTAGCCTTATTTCATTATTTAACAAAAACTAATCACTTAGCTACGGTTATTGTACCAAACGATTATCCTGATTTTTTAAAATGGATTCCTGGTCAGGATTTGATTTTAAAATATGATAGTCAAAAAGAAGAAAGCGAACAAACACTAAATGAAGCAGATATTATTTTTGCTTTAGATTTTAATGCTTTTCATAGAACTGGAGATATGGAACATGTACTTACAGACAGTAGTGCATTAAAAATAATGATTGACCATCATCAACAACCTGATGATTTTGCAAAATATATGTACAGTGATGTTAGCATGAGCTCGACTTGCGAGATGGTGTATAATTTTATTGACATGCTAGAGGACACACCTATAATAGACAGCAATATAGCTACTGCAATTTACGTTGGTATTATGACAGATACAGGATCGTTTAGGTTTAGATCTACTACAAGCGCAACGCATAGAATAATAGCTAATTTAATAGACAAAGGTGCAGACAACACCATGATACACAACCAAGTATATGATACTAACAGCTATAACCGTTTGCAATTATTAGGTTGTGCTTTAAGTAATTTAAAAGTTGTACCAGAATCCAGAGCTGCTTACATTACGTTATCTCAAAAAGAATTACAACAATTTGATTACAAAAAAGGAGATACAGAAGGTTTTGTAAACTATGCTTTATCTTTAAACAATGTTGTACTTGCTGCTATATTTATAGAGGATTTACAACAAGGTATCATTAAAATTTCTTTAAGGTCTAAAGGCGATTTCTCGGTGAATGAAATGTCTAGGTCCCACTTTCAAGGTGGTGGACACACAAATGCTGCTGGAGGAAAAAGCGATGTAAACTTAGAGCAAACCACAGAAAAATTTATTAGTATATTACCGCAATACAAAACAGCACTACATGAAGCGTAATTTAGCCATACTATTACTAATTTTAACTACTGTTTTAAGTTGTAAAACACCGGAAGCTAGAAAACCAAAGTCGGTTAACTCTGGCTCTTTTATTGACCAATCTGTTGCTAGAAACAAAGCGTTAAATAAAAAAGAAATTAAAGCAATTGAAACACTGATAGCTAGTCAACCAGAAAATGATTACAAAACCTCAGGCAACGGATTTTGGTACTACTATAATACTAAAATTGAAACTGACAGTATTGTAAAACCTGATTTTGCAGACATTGTAAACTTTAATTACGATGTAAAAGATTTAGACGGAAAAACCATTTATACTCAAGCAGAATTAAAAACTCAAAGTTACGCAATGGACCAACAAGAACTTTTTACAGGTTTACGTGAAGGTCTAAAACTTATGCAAGCAGGAGAAACGGTAACCTTTTTGTTTCCGTCACACAAGGCTTATGGCTATTATGGAGACGAAAATAAAATAGGTACTAACATTCCATTAGTTTGTAAAGTAACCGTTAATTCAATAACAAAAAAAGAATAGAAACAAACCCTATATTAAAATGAACAAATTAATTAAAACAATGAAACTATTATTGATTGCTCTTTTGGTTAGTATGTCTAACACATCTTGCCAAGAAAAATATCCTGATTTGGAAGACGGATTATATGCCGAATTTGTTACAAATAAAGGTACTATGGTTGCCAAGTTATTTTACGACAAAGTACCAGTAGTCGTGGCTAATTTTGTTGGCTTAGCAGAAGGTACACATCCAAAACTTGATGACTCTTTAAAAGGTAAACCTTTTTATAATGGTGTTACTTTTCATAGAGTTATGGATAAATTTATGATTCAAGGAGGTGACCCAACAGGAACTGGAACTGGAAGTGCAGGATATAAATTTTTTAGCGAATTTGACACAGACTTAAGTCATGACAAAGCAGGAATACTATCTATGGCTAATTCTGGTGGATTAGATACTAATGGAAGTCAGTTTTTTATTACTGAAATACCTAAGCAAAACTTAGATGCTTTTTACGCAGACGGAAGTTTAAAAAACTGTGGTGCACCAAGAGTAAGTTGTCACTCTGTTTTTGGAGAATTAGTTAAAGGTATTGAAGTACAAGATACGATCTCTAACGTTAAAGTTGCACCAGGAAGCAACAAACCATTAGAAGATGTAGTTATTCAAAAATTAAACATTATCCGTAAAGGTAAAGATGCTAAAGCATTTGATGCTGCAAAAGTTTTTACAGAACAAGAGCCTCTTTTACCTCAAAAATTAAAAGATTTAGAAGTAAAAGCTCAAGAGATTTTGAAAGAAAAAGCTAAAGAAGCTGCTAATAACTTTAAAAAAGCTAATGCTGATAGACCAGGTGAAGTAAAAGAATTCCCAACTGGATTAGTTATGATTGTTGAAGCAAATCCAAATGGTGTTACACCAAAACCGTCAGACCAAGTATTAATTGATTGTACTGGATTATTTGAAGATGGACGTTTCTTCTTTTCTACAATAGAATCTGATGCTAAAAAATATGACCAATACAATGAAGACGCTGCAAAACAAGGTGCATACCAACCTTTTGCAATGCCATATAACGAGTCTGCAACTTTAGTCCCTGGTTTTAGAGAAGCTATGCTAAATATGAATGTTGGAGATAAAGCTAGAATATTTGTACCAGGTTATTTAGGATATGGTGCTTCAGGTCGTGGTCCAGTACCACCAAATGCAAACCTTATTTTTGATTTAGAAATTGTATCAATCAAATAAATTACTTCTGTTTTACAGAAAAAAAAGCACTCTTAATGAGTGCTTTTTTTTGTTATAAACAATTTTATAATAGAGACAAAACCTTTATAAAAAACCAAATCCTACTCCTAAAAAGAAGTAGGATTGTGGCTCCTAACTAAACTAACCAATTACTTCTCTTCGCTTGTAAGAAATAATTTTCCTTTAATGACATCAAAGTGATGTATGCTATTAATCAACTATATTATCTTGAAAAGATTATGTCATTTATAAGTATATACGACACATTTCTAGTTTTGGACTTTTTAAATAGAATAAAAATTAAAATTTTAGAAAAAACAACATGTTATAACGCATAGTTTTTAGCACACAATTAAATAATAGCAAGCATTACGAGCTATTTATGTTTTCAATATTTATTGAATAAAAAAATCCTACAATAGCAGGATTTTAAAATATTTTTTCGCAATTCCAGAAAAAAACGAAACTTAATCTCTTATAATTTTAAATCAATAAAACTTAGTATTTGAAAATCACAGATTTTCTAATTACTGTTTTTTGGCCTCCTCCCAAAAAAACTTAGTATTTGAAAATCACAGATGTTCCAATTACTGTTTTTTGGCCTCCTCCCAAAAAAAACTTAGTATTTGAAAATCACAGATTTTCTAATTACTGTTTTTTGGCTTCCTCCCAAAAAAACTTAGTATTTGAAAATCACAGATTTTCCAATTACTGTTTTTTGGCCTCCTCCCAATAAAAACTTAGTATTTGAAAATCACAGATGTTCCAATTACTGTTTTTTGGCCTCCTCCCAAAAAACATCCATTTCACCCAAAGTCATGTCTTTTAAATCTTTATTTAATGCTTTTGCTTTTGACTCTAAATACTGAAAGCGCTTAGAGAATTTTTTATTAGTACGCTCTAAAGCGTTTTCTGGATTTATCTTTAAAAATCTAGCGTAATTTACCATAGAGAACAATACATCTCCAAATTCGTCTTCCATTGCATCAGCATCACCTTTATCAACCTCTGCTTTAAATTCATTTAACTCCTCCTCTACTTTTTCCCATACCTGTTCTGGTCGTTCCCAATCAAAACCTACTCCTGCTACTTTTTCTTGTATCCTGCTTGCTTTTACTAACGCTGGCAAACTATTAGGTACGCCTTCTAAAACACTTGTTCTGCCTTCTTTTAATTTTAGATTTTCCCAATTACGTTTGACTTCAGCTTCGTCTTTTACAGTCACATCGCCATAAATATGTGGATGCCTATGGATTAGTTTTTCGCAGATACCATTACATACATCTGCAATGTCAAATGCCTTTTTCTCACTTCCAATTTTGGCATAAAAAACCATGTGTAGCATTAAATCACCAATTTCCTTTTTAACTTCTTCTAAATCGTCTTCTAAAATAGCATCGCCTAACTCATACGTCTCTTCAATAGTTAAATGACGTAAGGTTTCCATGGTTTGTTTTTTATCCCAAGGACATTGCGCGCGTAACTCGTCCATAATAGTCAATAAACGGTCAAATGCTTTTAATTGGTCTGCTCTAGAATTCATATAAAAAAGGTTTTTGTAAAAGTACGTTGATTTGTTTCATCTTAAAAAATCAGAAACAAAAAAATCCAGCAAAAGCTGGATTTTTAATATCTATAAATAAAGTCAATTTATTCTTCTTCGTCAGACGTTTCAGCCTTAGCAGTATCAAAGTCTAACATGTTATTTTTTTGTAACATATTATACCATTGTACTACCTTTTTAATATCACTTGGGTACACTCTATCCTCGTCATAATCTGGTAATACTTCAAAAAAGTACTCTTCCAGTTTATCTTTAGAATCCTTGTGACTAATACTAGTTTGTGCTCCATTTTCTTTGTCTTTAATTTTACTTAAGACCTCTTTTAATGGCACTTCTTCTGTTAAAGTATAAATTGCAATCTCACTTAAAATACTAACGTTTTGTTGTATTCCAACAGACATACGTCTATTATCAATTAAAGATTCGGCAATAAAGCCACCTCTTGTTTGAGTTACTAATTTATATAATCCAGGTTTTCCTGCAATTGCTAATACTTTATCTAAAGCCATATAGTTTCTTGTTTTTAATTATCCTTTTATCTTCCACTTTGACACTGCATAGTGTAAAAAAATTGGATGGCAAATATCTTATGTTAGTTTGGGTTTTCCAAACGTTTAACGTTTCTTTTTCATTAATGGAAATTTCATGCGATAATCCACATTAATTTTTCCTTTAGAGATGTTAGTTAATTTTCCTTTTATCAAACGCTTTTTTAAAGCAGATAAATGGTCTGTAAACAAAATCCCTTCGATATGATCATATTCATGCTGAAACACTCTAGCAGCCAAACCATCTAATTCCATTGTTTGCTTGTTAAAGTCTTCATCAAAATATTCAATTTTAATATTTGGTTTTCTAAAGACATCTTCCCTAACATCAGGAATACTTAAACAACCTTCATTAAAAGCCCATTCGTCACCAGATTCTTCTAAAATAACTGGGTTAATAAAAGTATGCTTAAAGCTTTTTAAAAAGTCGCTTTCCGCTTTACTCATTACTTCTTCATCATCTGCAAACGGAGTCGCATCTACAATAAACATACGGATTGACAACCCAATTTGAGGTGCTGCTAAACCTACACCAAACGATCCATACATGGTCTCGTACATGTTTGCAATTAGCTCTTTTAATTTTGGATAATCCTTTGTAATGTCTGTCGCTTTTTTCTTTAAAACGGGATCGCCATAGGCAACAATTGGTAATATCATACTAATTTTTTATTGATTATAAAGATAGCTTTGTAAGATTATGGTTGCACTAACCTCGTCTAAAAGCGCTTTATTTTGTCTTTGTTTTTTCTTTAATCCGCTATCTATTAATGTTTGCGTCGCCATTTTAGAGGTAAAACGCTCGTCTACACGTTTTATCGGAATCTTAGGAAATACATTTTCCAATTTAACCAAAAACGGAATAATTAACGCCTCACTTTCACTTGGCGTATTATCCATTTGTTTTGGTTCTCCGACTAAAAATAATTCGACTTGCTCCTTACTTAGATAGTCTTTTAAAAAAGTAATAAGCTCTTTAGTATTTACAGTAGTCAATCCAGAAGCAATAATCTGCATCTCATCAGTCACTGCTAATCCTGTTCTAATCTTTCCGTAATCAATTGCTAAAATGCGAGCCATATTAAATTTTGTGCAAATTTATAGTTTTATACTCTTAACACCTTAAATATTGTGCCATATTTTAATTTTTACGAATTATATTTGTCTTAAATTAAAATTGACATGACAGAATTACAAAAAACAATAGAGACTGCTTGGGATAACCGAGAGTTATTGACAGACGAAAAAACCATTGCAGCTATTAGAGAAGTAGTTAACCTTTTAGATTTAGGAAAATTACGAGTAGCAGAACCTACAACCGATGGTTGGCAGGTTAACGAATGGGTTAAAAAAGCGGTTGTTTTATATTTCCCTATTCAAAAAATGGAAACTTTAGAAGCTGGTATTTTTGAGTATCATGATAAAATTCCACTAAAAAGAGGTTATAAAGAAAAAGGAATTAGAGTGGTACCAAATGCTGTTGCACGTCATGGTGCTTACATATCTGCAGGTACAATTTTAATGCCTAGTTATGTAAATATTGGTGCTTATGTAGATGAAGGAACTATGGTTGACACTTGGGCTACTGTAGGTAGTTGTGCTCAAATTGGTAAAAACGTACACTTATCTGGTGGTGTTGGTATTGGTGGTGTTTTAGAACCTTTACAAGCGTCTCCTGTTATTATTGAAGATGGTGCTTTTATTGGGTCACGTTGTATAGTTGTAGAAGGTGTACATGTAGAAAAAGAAGCTGTTTTAGGTGCAAACGTAGTATTAACTATGAGTACTAAAATTATAGATGTTACAGGAGATACACCTATTGAAATGAAAGGTCGTGTACCTGCTAGATCAGTAGTGATTCCTGGAAGTTATACTAAAAAATTCGCAGCTGGAGAATATCAAGTACCATGTGCTTTAATTATTGGAAAACGTAAAGAAAGTACAAATAAGAAGACCTCTTTAAACGATGCTTTAAGAGAATATGATGTTGCTGTTTAAAAATTAAAAGTAACCGTTTATAAAATGTAAAAAGCCTCTAAATTTTAAATTTAGAGGCTTTTATGTATTTAAAATTTATTTCTTAAACTGCATTTTCCTTCCGCTACGTCTTAATTTTTTACTATTAATTTTTAGTTGAAATGCTCGACTATGCTTAAGCATTAAATCATAGGTATCTTGATACGACTTGTTATACAATTTGGCATAAGCTTCAGCCAAAATCTTAATCATAGTTTTAGACAACCATAAACGTCTAAAATTATGCATACGATAATCAAAACTCATTGGTTTAAAGCGCATCCTGTTTAAATCAATTAAATAGAAATTATAACCATTAGCATTTTTAGTTATTAAAGTATTACCTGGTGAATGATCTAAAAAATCAATATTATTTTCATGTAATTTAAAGGTAAATGCTGCAAATTGCTGCAAAATTTTAACACGTTCCGGAAATTGAGGATTATGGATTAACGCTCTAAACTCAAAATCATAATCAATATGCTTACTAATGTAATAACTAGATTTTAATCCAAAAATAGATGTGTTTTCTATGTAGGCAATGGGAAAAGGTGTTGATACACCACAATCTATTAATCTATTAGCATACTCAAAAGACCGTTTTGCCTTAGTAGGACGTATATATTTATATACAAAACTATTAAAGGTGTTGGGTATTTTAAAGGACTTTACATTTAATTTTAATCCTTCTACCTCAAAAGACTTTATAATGTTGCGTTGCCCAATAGTTATGGATTCTCCAGAGGTTTCAAATTCTTGGATAAGTGCAATTAATTGGGACTCTAAGTGCTTATATTTTGGATGACAGTGTATGATAGTAATCTATTTTGAGATTGTTCAAAGATATATTAAAGTAAATTTTAATAAAAGCCGATAAAATTATATTTTGCACTACAGCGTAAAAAATACGTGATTTTTAAATGAAGAAAATTCTTGTCATACAAAATAAACGCATTGGTGATGTGCTTATCGCATCAGTAATTGCCCAAAACATGAAAACTGTTTTTCCTGATAGTCAAATTGATTATTTGGTGTATGACTTTACAACTGGTGTTATTGAAAACAATCCAAACATTGATAACATTATAGCAGTAAATGAAAAAGAATTGAAGCAATTTAAATTTATGCAACGCTTGATTAGACGAGTTAAAAAAAATAACTATGATATTATTTTTGACCCTTACTCTAAATTACAAAGTCGCATTATTTGTTATTTTTCTGGCGCTAGCATGCGAATAGGTTTTCAGAAAAGAGGTAAAAACCCTTGGTTTAATTTTTACACACACACTGTCCCTTTATTAGATGAAAAAAAACATATAAGTGGTAAAGCTATTGAAGACAGGATAAATATGTTTAACTGCTTTTTTCCGTTACCTGAAAATAAAATCGATTATGAACCTCACATAGTTTTAACCGATAAAGAGCAACAATACAACAAATTAGAAAAATATAATAAGCCAGCAATTATGCTAGGTATTTTAGGTAGTACACCTCAAAAATCCATGCCATATCAATATATTGTTAGCTTAATAAATCATATTACAACAACTTATGATGTTAATGTATTATTTAATTATGCACCACATCAAAAAGAAGATGCTTTAAATATTTACGACCAATGTCAAAATAAATCCAATATTATTATTGATATTTATGAAGATAGCATTAGAGGTTTTATAACTTTAATGAATAAATGCCTCCTACTTGTAGGTAACGAAGGTGGTATTGTACACATATCCAAAGCGTTAAATAAACCAACTTTTACAATTTTTTCGCCTTATGTTTTAAAAGAACATTGGGCTAGTTTTGAAGATGGTAAAAAACACACATCTATCCATTTATTAGAAGAAAAACCAAATTTATTTGACGAGTTTAGTGTAGAACAAAGACGTAAAATTGAAGAAAATCCGCACGAACTATATCAAATGTTAACACCTGAAATGATCTTAAAAAAATTGACTCCGTTTTTAGATTTACACTTAAAAGCTTTTAAAAACTAAGCCTTTTTTACAATTCCAAAATCTGTCCAAGCCTTTTTCTCATTTTTAGTGACGTCTCTAATCGCTCTGTTTTTTGCTATTGAAGCTTCATTTTTATAACCACGTTTATGATCTAAATGAATACAAATTGCTGAGTATCTTATTTGTTTACTTTTTATACCTAAATTCATTAAACGCTCACCAAGCTCTCGGTCCTGACCACCATATTGCATACGCTCATCTAAACCATTGACTGCAACAATATCTTTTTTCCAACCAGAAGCATTATGTCCATTCCAGCTAGCATTTGTTGGTGTTAAAGTATTTAAAATCTTAGATTTTAAGCCTTTAGCAGTTAACTTATTGTTTTTAAAGGATGCTTTTAAGCCATTCTTTTTAAGCCATTTTAGATTAAAACAATTGGCTTTATAAATATCTTCTTTTGTGATTGCATGAGAAATATCCATTGGTAACATAAAGTAACCACCAGATAAAAAGTAACCAATCTCTCGCTCCTTAACATGCACTTCAACAAAATCTTGACGTGGTATACAATCACCATCAGACATGATAATGTAATCCGATGTACATTGTGTGATAGATTTGTTTAAAATTTCAGATTTCTGGAAACCATTATCCTCATGCCACACGTGGATGATAGGATAAAAGACGTCTTCCTGTATGGATTTAATTAAATCTATGGTCTCTTGTTTAGAACCATCATCTGCGATTACGATTTCAAAATTACGGTATGTTTGATTATTATAACCATACAGTACTTTTGCTAACCATTCCGGAGAATTATAAGTGCTAATTATTATTGAAGTATCTATTTTCATTATAGCTACAAAGATAAAATTATTTTAGTAATTTTGGTTTTTATATGGATGCTATTACAGTAATTATACCAACTTACAACGAGGAAGCTTACATTGCGCAAGCGATCCAATCTGTGGACTTTGCTTCTCAAGTAATTGTTGTGGACTCTAATAGTACTGATAATACAGTAAAAATTGCACAACAAATGGGTTGCGAGGTCTATTTGCGTGCATTTGACAATTTTTCTAACCAAAAAAATCACGCGTTACAATTTGCAAAAGGTGACTGGATTTTATTTGTAGATGCTGACGAGCGTATACCTTATGCCTTGCAACAAGAAATTTTTGAAGCTATAAGTAGTAATAAACATGCTGGATACAAGCTTAATTTTCCGCATTATTACATGAATAGGTTTTTATACCATCACAGTGATAATGTGACACGATTAGTAAAACGCAATAATTGCAAATTTGAAGGTCTGGTGCACGAAAAACTGATTATTGATGGTACCATTGGACAGTTAAAAAATCCTGTGCTTCATTTTACATATAAAGGCTTATTGCACTACATAAGCAAAAAAGATAGCTATGCGTGGTTTCAGTCAGAGCAAATGCTTAAAAAAGGAAAAAAAGCGACTTATTTTCATTTAGCGTTTAAACCCTTTTATCGTTTTTTTAGTAGTTATATTTTAAGGCGTGGATTTATGGATGGTATTCCTGGATTGACCGTTGCAAGCGTTAATGCTTATGGTGTGTTTTCTAGGTATGTCAAGTTAATGTTACTTCAAAAAGGAATTAAATAATGTTAGAACAACTAAAATTTATATACTTAATAATAGCATTAATACAAATAGCAATTGGAACTTCTTTTGTTTTTATTGGATTTAAAATTATAAAATTATTTAAAAACAAGCCTCAAACACAACACCATTGGTACACTAAATATCAAACAACCTTTAAGGTTGGAGGTTTAATATTAATAATTTTTGGATGTATATCGCTTCCCTTTTTTAACTTAATCTAAAACCAGTTTTTACCTTTTTTTAGCTTTCGCTGAAACACCTTAATACTGTCATCTCCTTTAATATCCAAACGCTGAATTTCGTAATGGTTTTTAAACGGAAACTTATTGACTCTATTTCCTATTCGTAAGCCATAAGCAATATTGTTATCTTTCAAACATTTAAAAAAAGCATGCTGCTCCTCGCCTGTTTTAGGATATTTCCCGTAAGGATAGGCTAAGGTATTATTAATTTCAAGATTGTTATTGACTATAAAATCTTTACACAAATCAAAATCCTTTTGGATAGCGTCAATAGATAACAAATCATAGCGTTGGTGAGCAAAACTATGCAAACCTAATTCTATAATATCACTATTTAAACTTTGTAATTGTTGGACAGACATAATTGGCTCCTCTCCTTCATCCCAAGTATTAACACCATTAACATACTTAAACGGAATGTAAAAACAAGCCTTTAAATTGTGTTTTAAAAACAATGGATAGGCTAATTCTAATTGATTAACATACACATCATCAAACGTGATTATTACTGCTTTTTCTGGAAAATCTTTAGCAGAATTAAATTGCTGTAAATCTTTAAAATGCAACGTCGTATAACCATTTTCTTTTAGGTATAACAATTGCTTTTCTAAAATTTTGACATCAATAGTCAACCCTTTACTCTCATTTGATTGAGTGGTTACACTATGATACATTAAAATGGGTAATTTTGGCACGTTGTTTTAATTTGAATACTCTGCACACAAATATATAAAGCCTAATGGTTATATTTGGCAAAAATCTGATTTTCTCTTGCATGATAACTGCTCTAGCAATAACATATAACGAAGCACATAATATAGAACGCTATATTAATAGTATGTCTTTTGCAGATGAAATTATTATCGTAGACTCCTTTAGCACTGACCAAACCGAAACATTAGTACAACATCCAAAAGTCACGTTTGTCAAGCGCGTTTTTGACGATTTTTCTTCGCAAAAAAATTATGCAATTAGTTTAGCAAAACACGATTGGGTAACCTTTTTTGATTTAGATGAAGAAGTGCCTGAAGCCTTAGCTACAGAGCTTGTCGCTACCGTTAGGTCTAATCCAACAGCTAAAGCTTTCCGCGTAAAGCGTGATTACCATTTTATGGGAAAACGTATTAAATATAGTGGTTTTCAAACAGATATTGCTGTCCGTTTATTTAACAAAAATCATTGCAAGTATAATGGTAAATTAGTACATGAAGCTATACAAACTACTGCTACCATTGGTAAATTAAGACACCATGTTAAGCACCAAACGTATAAAGATTTTGATAATTATAATCAAAAATTAACGCAGTACAGTAAACTACAAGCAGAAGCTTTATTTAAAAAGAATGTACGTCCAAATTTGTATCATTTTTTATTTAGACCTTGGTACAGGTTCATGCACCAATACTTTTTAAGGTTTGGATTTTTAGATGGTAAAGAAGGGTTTATTATTTGTTATGTCCATGCGTTTTCGGTGTTTAAACGCTATATCCAATTATGGACCATGTATCGTAATATAGATTAAGGTAAATACTTATCTACTCCGTTTTTAGCCCATTTAATACTTTGGTCAATAGTTTTTTGCTCAATAGTATCATTAATCTCAAATCTATCTCTAGATTTTTCGTTGTGATATATATGAAACACAATACCTCTATAACGTAAGCGTCTAGCTTGTAAACCATTATTATGCATTCTTAAGACTAACTCAGAATCTTCTCTTCCCCAACCAGTTATATCTTCATTATAACCATTAACAGCGATAAAATCTTTTTTAAAATAAGACGTATTACAACCTCTAAATTTACTTGAAAACTCAGCATTTGGTTTATACAATTTACTTAACATGGGAATATGTAAAGCACGAGTACGTTTTTTTATGCCTTTAGAAAAAGCTGAAAAAGAGGTTTGTTTAGTCTTAAACAAAGTATCTAAATAATCTTTTTGGATATTAACTCTAGATCCAAATAAATAGGTGTTGTCTTGAACAAATTGTAAATGATCCTTAATAAAATGCGGATGCATGATACAGTCTCCATCGACCTGGATTATATAATCTCCTGATGCTTTTGCTATTGCTTTGTTTAAAATATGGGCTTTTTTAAATCCTTCATCTTTTTGCCAAATATGAATCAAAGGAATTTCAAATTTTGTCTTAAAACTATCAATTAAAGCTTTAGTATCATTGGTTGACCCATCATCTGCAATAATAACTTCATCAGGCAACTGACTTTGGTTTAATGCGCTTTGTAAAACTAAATCTAATGCTTCTGGCCAATTATAAGTAGCTATTAATAAGGTTGTTTTTAAATGCTTCATACTAAAAATAAGATTCGAATTCAATTTTACTTTTATTAAAAATCTTTAAAAATTTAAACCATTGCCCAAAATTTTTCTTCAGTAAAAAAGACTTTGTTGGTGCTAAAGTTTCGTCTTTTTCTACTAAATTTTTAATTTCATTTAAATCATGTGTTGGAAAATAGCCTAAACTTTTCCAGATTTCTGGATCTAAATAAAACAGGTTTTTTAATTCTTTGTAATTGTTTTTATCTGCTTTTTGCCATTTTGGAAAAAACTGATCGTTAAGCTCGTGAGAATGTCCCCAATTATCAAGTTTAAATTTTAAAGATGCTTCGTCTCTAGATAAACACTCGTGTAGCAATACATTATTGGTATATATTACACGCTCTTTACTATTTCTGGCATATTTATAATTTGGGTAATTAGTCGCCAACATTACTTTTGTAGGCTCATCAACGTAAAGCATTCCGTCTTCTAAATACTTATAAATATTAATTAAAAAACCAGCGATCTGAACTGGCTTTTGCTTAGGATTATCCAAAAAATGATCGTGTTGACGTAATGTTTTAACAAACTGAGAGAAGTCAATAAAAATCTCGTCACTATCAACTTGCACTAACCAATTACCAATACCCATTTTAATGGACAACAAGTGACGTTCTCTGGTATCGTTTTGGATAGCATTTAGCTCAGGCACAAAAAAATTATCTTTATAAATTTCAATTTTATTGTGCTTATCAAAATTTGAAAGCCATTCAAAAAAAGTAGGATCAACATCAAAAGTTTCACCTTTCCAGGTACGTTGTTTATGGTCTAAAGCTAGATATATTTTATCCGCTTGTTCATAAACTGGAGGAATAGACAATTTTAATTTCTCGTAGTCATAAGACATTAAAAAACCAACAACAATATTTTTCATTATAAATATTTAGTTAAACAAAACTAATAAATATTAAAACTTAAGTGAGCCAATCTATTGGTTTTATTTATTTTTACACAAAAATCAACTACATGGACGTCTCTATAATTATTGTAAACTTTAATTCTTCTGGTTATACCATTAATTGTATTGACTCTATTTACAAATTTACTAAAGACCTTAGTTTTGAGATTATTGTTGTTGACAACCAATCTAAACCAGAGGATGTTAAAACGTTAGAATCACACTTAAAAACTGCTGATTTCACTTTAATTAAAAGCAAAGAAAATTTAGGCTTTGGAGGCGGAAATGATTTGGGTTACCAACATGCTAGTGGTAACCATTTAGCATTTGTAAATAATGATGCTGAGTTGACTGAAAACTCGCTTTTACAGTTATTACAATACAGTCAATCTCAACCTAAAGTAGGCTGTGTTGGTTTAAAACAAGTAAATGAAGATGGACATCCATTTAAATATAGTTTTAGACAATTTATTGATCTAAAATACCATTTGTTTGATCAAAAAAAACCAGTTAAGTATTATAGTAATTTATACAACTCTGACTTATCAGAACCTTTTACGGTTGATTTAGTTTCTGGTGCTTTTATGTTTTTTAAAACGGAAGCTTATAAAAAATGTGGTGGATTTGATCCTAAAATATTTTTATTTTATGAAGAAATGGATATTTGCCTACGCTTAAAAAAACAAGGTTACATTACGCAGTATTATCCTAAATCTACATTTATCCATTACATGGGGAAAAGCTCTGGAAATGTTGCTTTAAAACGCGAATTTACGGTCTCTTACCTTTATGTAATAAAGAAAAACTACAGTACGTTGTACTATCAGTTTTTAAGAATTATCTTAATTTTAAAATACGGAATTAAAAGTATTTTTAAACCTAAAAAGCATTTAATACCGTTTAAAATAGCACTTAAAGGTGGAGACTCTTTAAGGTTTTCTATGCGAGCTAAAGGTTAATTATTTGCAGTAATTGATTTTCAGTAACTTTTAATGAAAACGGTTCTAAAATAGTTTTACAACTATTAGATGCTTCATCCCAAAGCTCTTTGTTAATATATAAATCGACCACTTTTTTAGCTATTGCTTCAGTATTATTGGCAATCATTATCTGTTTTTGGTTTCCAAAATCAAAACCCTCTGCTCCAACATCTGTTGTAACTAAGGGTAAACTATGCTCTAAACTTTGACCAATTTTACCTTTTATACCAGCTCCAAAACGTAAAGGAGCAACAAATAGTTTTGAATTATTGATTACTACATTTAAATCGTCTACAAAACCCAACAATTTAAAGTTGCTTGAAGCTAAGTCTTTAATATCGTCTGTAATATAACTACCTATAATATTAACCGTAACCTCTGGAAGTGTTTGCCAAACAATTGGCATAACATCTTGTTTTAAATATTTTACCGCATCACTATTAGGATCATGTCTAAAGCTACCTACAAAGAGTAAGTCATTTCTGTTTTCAAAGGAATTAAAATCTTCAGACTTATCTATATATTGATGAATGTTACTAATTAAAACTACTTTTTCGTCTGTATTAAAATGTTGTTTAAGTAATACTTTATCTGTCGTTGAAATCGCAATAACAACATCTGCATTTTTACAATTTTGTAATTCTATTTTAAGAAATTTTTCGGCTTCAGTCTTTAATGCTTCATCTTTATTAAGTTCGTATTCTCTTAATAATCTGATATAATGAAAATCTACCATATCAAACACTAACTTAACCTTTGGATTTGCTTTTTTGACTAAAGCTTGATACTTATCAAAAATTAATGGTCTGTGTAACCAAGCTACATCCATTTTTGGTGCCATCTGCTTAATAAAGCCTTCAATTGTAACTAAATCACCTTTACTATCTATACTTGGTTGATATACATTAACACCTAAATCTTTAAATTTTTGAATGTAATCACTCTTATACTTATATTGTTTTAAATCTGCTACTAAAAATACTGATACTTTATTTTTTAGTAATAGTTTTATAATTTCAGTTAAGCGTCTTGACCCAGAATCTTTATTAAATTCAGGAATAATTTCATCTATAATTAGTACGTTTTTATCGGAGAATTTAAAATCATTTTCATTAAAAAAACTTTATTTTTCTTGAGTTTCTTTTTCAATAGAAATAATTTAAACTGATTTTTAAGCTTTTTAAGCATTTACTACAAGTATTCATTTATAAAATTATCCACTTCTTTTTCCATTTTAATCTTCATGTCTTCCATTGTTTTTTCAGACGACAAGTTAAAATCTACTACATCATGTAATTTTAATTTATTTAATAAATAATTTTCCGTTTCTTTTTTATAAGCCGATTTAAAAATCTTATTTAATTTTTGTCGTTTGGGCATTGGTGCTTCAATAAAAACATTTTTTTAATCCCTATTGACAATAACCAATCATTCCATTTAAATTCAGAGACCTTTTCTCCTTCAAATAAATGAGCATTAAAACGAAGTCTTTTCCAAGGGACTCTTAGTGCATCTGCCAGAATACAACCATGCATGGCTTCGCTAATAATGGAATTACAACTTGAAATTTCTTTCATAAATTGTTCCACATCACCATTTGTAGGTAGTATTAACTTCCAACCCAATGCGTCACATATTTTCTGCCAATTTACCTTATCTATAGACTTAAAATAAGGCACAAAACCTATATCATGTTTTTTAGGTAATTTTAAATAATTTGAATATTCGGGTAACAACGCTAAAAAGTATGCGCCATCAGCTATATAATTATCTGCTTTCCCTGTAAGTTTAACGGAACTATAAGGTCCACGAACAAACCTAACATCCCACGAATTATCAAAATCAAAAGCCTCATTAATAGACCTTACTCCTGTCCCAAAAATGACCTTTTTATTATATGTTTCTGCTTTATTTATAAAATCAGAGTTTTCAATTAAAATGGAACCAATACCAAAAAATGCAACATCATTATTATCATGAAACAAATCTTGTTTAAATACTTTTGGCCAAAGCCAAACATTTAAATCATCTCCAAAATTACCTTTCTCTGATTTATAATAAATTAAATTCATCTATTTTTGTTTATTCAAATATATAATAAAAATGAGTGCTAATATGTCTTCAGAAATAGAAAAAGTTGTTACCATCTTAAAACAAGGTGGCATTATATTATATCCAACTGATACTGTTTGGGGTATTGGTTGTGATGCAACTAATGCTCACGCAGTACAAAAAATTTACAAACTAAAACAACGCCAAGACAGTAAAGCACTAATCTGTTTAGTTAATAACTATAGTATGCTAGAAAGACATGTTGACAATGTCCCAAATATGGCGTATACTATTTTGGATATTGCTGACCAACCAACTACAGTTATTTATGATGCTCCAGCAGGAGTTGCAGAAAACTTAATAGCAGAAGATAACACCTTAGCCATACGTATTGTTAAACACAAATTTTGTGAAAAAGTAATAAAATATTTAGGAAGACCATTAGTTTCTACCTCAGCAAATATATCAGGCCAACCAACACCAAAATCCTTTGAAGAAATTAGCGATGCTATTTTAAAAGGTGTGGATTATGTCGTAAATTTGCAAAGCGAAAATAAAAACGCAAAACCCTCTACCATTATCAAATTATCTAATAAAGGAGAGGTGAAAATTATTCGTGAGTAAATTTACAATGAATTATAAAGACGCCTTACAAAATCCGATATTCAAAATTATTTCTGAAGCCTCTAAAAACTTAAATTTAGACAGCTATGTTATTGGTGGTTTTGTTAGAGACTACCTGTTACAAAGAGGAAATGCAAAAGATATTGATATTGTTGCAGTTGGTAGCGGAATTGAATTAGCCAGAGCTGTTGCACAACTATTACCTAACAAGCCTAAAGTGCAAGTTTTTAAAACTTATGGCACAGCTATGTTGCGCTACAAGGATGTCGAAATAGAGTTTGTTGGTGCTAGAAAAGAATCCTACAATGAGGATAGTCGTAATCCTGTCGTAGAAAACGGAACGTTACAGGACGACCAAAATCGTCGTGATTTTACAATAAATGCTTTAGCTTTAAGTTTGTCACAAACTAACTTTGGAGATTTATTGGACCCTTTTAATGGCATACAAGATTTAGAAAACAAGATTATAAAAACACCTCTAAATCCTGACATTACCTACAGTGACGATCCATTACGTATGATGCGTGCCATTAGATTTGCAACCCAATTAGATTTTATAATTGAAGACGAATCTTTAAATGCAATTACAAGAAACAATAAACGCCTTGATATAATTACCAAAGAGCGTATAATTGTAGAACTTAATAAAATATTAGAAAGTCCTGTCCCATCTAAAGGATTTTTACTTCTAGAAAAAACAAAACTGTTATATCACATTTTACCAGAACTTACCAATCTAAAAGGTATAGACGAGGTCGAAGGTCAAACCCATAAAGACAACTTTTACCACTCGTTAGAAGTGGTTGACAACATTGCTAAAAACACAGATGACGTTTGGCTACGTTGGGCAGCATTACTACACGACATTGGTAAAGCACCAACCAAACGCTTTAGCAAAAAAGTAGGTTGGACTTTTCATGGTCATGAGTTTGAAGGTTCAAAAATGGTATACCATTTATTTAAACGTTTAAAAATGCCACTAAATGACAAAATGAAATTTGTCCAAAAAATGGTATTTATGAGTTCCAGACCTATAGTCTTAGCGCAAGATATAGTAACAGACTCGGCAGTAAGACGTTTAGTCTTTGATGCAGGAGATTTTGTAGATGATTTAATGACACTTTGCGAGGCTGATATCACCACAAAAAATCCTAAACGCTTTCAAAAATATCATAACAATTTTAAGATTGTTAGAGAAAAAATTATTGAAGTTGAAGAAAAGGATCATGTCCGAAACTTTCAACCGCCTGTTTCAGGTGAGGAAATCATGAAGACATTTAATTTAAAGCCTTCAAAAGAAATTGGTATAATTAAAGAAGCCATTAAAGAAGCAATTCTGGAAGGTGATATTCCTAACCAACATGAAGCAGCTTTTAATCTAATGTTGGAAAAAGGAAAACAACTAGGACTAACCGTTAATTAATTTGGATGATGTTAGAATTACGTAAAACCAATTCTGATAATAACGACTTTAAAAGTCTTGTCAAACAATTAGACGATTTTTTAAAAATCACAGATGGTGATGATCACGCGTTTTACAACCAATATAATGGATTGCAAAACATTAACAACGTTATAATTGCTTATAAAGACAACACTGCTATTGGCTGTGGTACCTTTAAAAAATTTAGTAAAAATACAGTCGAAATAAAACGCATGTTTACCACAGAAGCAGCCAGAGGACAAGGAGTTGCATCACAAATACTGCAAGCATTAGAGCAATGGGCTAAAACATCAGGTTTTACATTTAGTATTTTAGAAACAGGAATTAGACAAATTGAAGCGATTAATTTATACAAAAAATGTAATTATCAAATCACCGAAAATTACGGACAATATCAAGGTGTAAGCGAAAGCTTATGTTTTAAAAAAGAATTGTAAAAAAAGAAAAAGGCAATGAAAAAAGATAACAAAAAAGTCATCTATTGGTTGTTAACAGGATGTGTATTAATTTTTATTATGGTTATTGTTGGTGGTATTACACGACTAACGCATTCTGGATTATCCATTTCAAATTACAAACTTATTTCAGGTACCATTCCGCCAATGAATGATGTTGAATGGCAGGAGGCTTTTGATTTATACAAACAATATCCTGAATATCAAAAATTAAATACACACTTTACCATAGAGGAGTTTAAGGATATTTATTTTTGGGAATGGATCCATCGTGTTATTGGACGTTTTATTGGTTTAGTGTTTTTCTTACCGTTTTTATACTTTTTAATTACCAAGCAACTTACCAAACCTACCATTAAAAAATCCATTGGTTTAATGTGCTTAGGTGCATTACAAGGTTTTTTAGGATGGTACATGGTTAAAAGTGGCTTAGTGGATAGACCTGATGTTAGCCATTATAGATTAGCTATGCACTTAACCACAGCATTTATAACCTTTTCGGCTACTTTTTGGGTTGCATTAGACTTAATGTTTCCGTTTAATAAAATTGTAAATACAGGATTTAACAGGTTAGTAAAACTTGGGATGTTAGTCCTTTTAATACAAATTATTTATGGTGCTTTTGTTGCTGGATTAGATGCAGGTTGGGTACACAACCATTGGCCAATGATGAGCGAAGGAAAATTTATCCATGAAAGCGTATATATTGAGCGTGATAGTTTATTTGCTAACTTAACAGAAGGTAAAAGTGGCGTGCAATTTGTACATAGGACTTTAGCTTATATTGTTGTTGTGTTTATTTTACTAATTTATTTTAAAGGAAAAAAACATATCGAAACCAACTACCAACGCAAAGCCTTAAACCTATTATTGTACCTAGTATTTTTTCAATTTATATTAGGTGTTTTTACTTTAATATTACAAGTTCCGGTTTGGTTAGGTGTTGCACATCAAGTAGGTGCCTTTTTATTACTTAGCGCAATGACATTTACGTTACATCGCTTTAGTAAATAACACCTAAAAGCAGTATCTTTACACCCTTATTTTATTATTATGATTTACAGATTTAGAGTAATACTAGACAACGATACAGAAGAAGATATTTTTAGAGATTTTGAAATTCGCGAAAGCGATACTTTAGAAGACCTACATAATGTAATTACGCAATGTTTTGGCTTTGATGGTAATGAAGTCGCTTCGTTTTACTTAAGTGACGACGAATGGAATCAAGGTGAGGAAATTAGCCTTTTTGACATGAGTGACGGAATAAATGATGTTAGATTAATGAATGAAACTAACCTATCTGACACTGTCCATGAAGCACAAACTAAATTGATTTACGTCTATGACTTTATGAATATGTGGACCTTTTTTGTTGAATTAGCTGAAATTGTTGAAGTTGCAGAAGGTGTTGATTATCCAAACCTAATGTATGTGCAAGGTCAAGTGCCTACTGAAGCTCCTGACAAAATATTTGAAGCAGAAAGCAATGATGATGATTATGATGAATTTGATGACGATTTTAACATCGATGATTACGATAATTTGGACTTTGAAGAAAACTGGAATTAAAAATCTTTTGTATTAACGTCTTCATAGTTACGTTTTACAAACTCCAGAGCATTTCTTAAAATCCCACCCATATTTTCACTTTTTTTAAACTCTAAATCCATGGTATATTCATGGATTTTGGTTTTTAATAGCGCTATGTTTTCTTCATTAGATATAACATCATGTGTCATACAATCTAGCAATCGCTCCAAACGATTGTTATAACTAATCATACGCTTAGCCACGATACTGCGTTCTTCAATTTTATATTGATCGATAGACTCCTTTTTAAACTTACTAACGACCAACTCTACCAAGCGCAGATTTTCTTTAAAAAACTGAGGTCTGTATACCTTAAACTTACCTTCATAACATTGTTGGTCAAAATCAATGGCTCTAATTTTAAACACCACATGATCAAAGTCATGGGTTGGCACAACTACGTAATTGTAAGAGCGCATATCACCAAGTAGCCTGATCATACAACGCTCGTTAAACTTAACAAACTCTTTTGCTATCTGGGATTTTTCAGATTCAGAACAGTCATCCAACATCGTTTCAATAAATACATCTCCAGGGATTCCTGCAATATGCTCTTCGATTAAAGTATTACCATGTACCATAAAATTTAATTGATATGGAGATAACATATGCTCTAATTCTAGACCATAGATACGAGAAGCATCTGCTTTTTTGACATAAAAATAGGTGTAGTTGTCATTTAAAACATTTCGGATTTTTATTCTAAAAGGTTTAGAATTTCCAAAAGTACAATAATCAATAGCATCAATATTTAAAAAGGCATTACTGGTTTCGTTACCATCAGAATGTAGTCTACTGTATACTTTTTTCAGGCTTAAATCAATTTCTACTCTATCAAATTCACTAAAGTAAACACGTATCCACAACGTATCTTTATCATCTTTATCATAAACGGTTACAGAACCTTGAAAACGCAAAAGGTCATCATACAGTATTGTAATTTTAGAGTTTCGGTTATAATCAGACAAATAACTACTCAATTTATCATTAATTGGGTAGGATGGTTTTTTCTTCGAAATTTTTAAATCCTTCATAAGTTTTTCTGTCATTCAAATTTATAACTAATTTTTAAATTGTAACATTTTTACCAATCAATCGTCTTACTTTTAAACCAATCAAAAAACCACACCTCTTGGAAACAATTTTAACCATTAGTAATCTAACTAAAAAATATGGCAATTTAACCGCTGTAAACAATTTATCCTTTACCATTAAAAAAGGAAATGTCTATGGCATTTTAGGACCTAATGGTAGTGGTAAATCAACTACTTTAGGCATTACCCTAAATGTTGTAAATAAAACCAGCGGAAGCTTTAGTTGGTTTGACGGACAAACATCCACGCATAATGCTTTAAAAAAAGTAGGTGCTATTATTGAGCGTCCTAACTTTTATCCATACATGTCTGCTTACAAAAACTTAAAATTAGTTTGTAAGATTAAAGAAATTAGTGAAGACAAAATTGACGAGAAACTAGAATTAGTTGGTCTTTTGGACAGAAAAGAGAGTAAGTTTAAAACCTTCTCGTTAGGGATGAAACAGCGTCTAGCTATAGCATCTGCCCTATTAAACGATCCTGAAATTTTAATTTTAGATGAACCCACAAACGGATTAGACCCTCAAGGAATACATCAAATTAGAGCCATTATAAAAGATATTGCAAGTCAAGGCACAACCATATTATTAGCATCACATTTATTAGATGAAGTAGAAAAAGTTTGCTCTCATGTAGTTGTACTTAGAAAAGGTCATAAATTATACGAAGGACCTGTAGACCAAATGATATCTAGCGAAGGCTTTTTTGAACTAAAATGTGATAATCCAGAACACCTTGTAACCTATTTAAATAGCCATCCAAATATAAAAAACACCAAAGTAACAGATGATCTAATTACTGCCTTTTTAGATGCACCAATGTCAGCATCGGCTTTTAATAAAGAATTAATTGATAACGGAATAGCCTTGTCACACTTAGTACTTAGAAAAGAAAGTTTAGAAGAACAATTTCTTCAACTTACTGACAATTTAGAGGACCAAAACTAATCAATCAAAACAACCAATCATGTTACGACTTTTACAAATAGAATTACAAAAACTTTTAGAAAATAGGATTAGCAAAATCTTAATTTTCTTTTCATTTATATTACCCTTTTTTATCATATTACTATCCTCGTTCAAAATTAATTTCTTTGGGCTTTTTACCATAGATTTAGGTAGCGTTGGAATTTTTGATTTTCCGTATATCTGGCATATCACCACATTTTTTGCTGCACTATTTAAGCTGTTTTTTGCTATAGTTGTAGTAAGCATGATAGGTAATGAATATAGTAACAAAACCATAAAACAAAATTTAATTGATGGTTTAAGTAAAAAAGAATTTATCCTGTCTAAGTTTTACGCACTGCTATTTTTTTCATTAATATCCACACTGCTTGTTGGTATACTAACCTTAGCAATTGGATTGTATTATAATAGCGATAGTGAAGCGTACTATATGTTTAGCGAAAGTATTTTTTTACTAGCCTATTTTGTCAAACTAATTGGATTTTTTAGCTTGTGTCTTTTTGCTGCAGTGTTAATAAAAAGATCTGCTTTTGCACTAGCCTTCTTGTTTATACTATTTATTGTAGAATGGATAATATATGGTATTATATTAAAAAACTATGATGATGATATAGCAACTAAAATACACAACTACTTTCCATTAAAATCCATGTGGAAATTAATTGACGAACCTTTTAGACGTATTGTAGCCATGAAGTCTCCAGAAAAAGTAGATCTAGTCTATGACTTTGCAGTACATTGGCAAGAGATAGGTATTGTTGCGGTTTGGACTACAATTTTTATTTACTGCTCATATAAACTATTGCAAAAAAGAGACCTATAATTGATAAAACCTTTTTAACATCAGACATTTATATTTAAGATAAAATTATAATATCTTTACTAGCATTAGCTAGAAAAAAGAAATGAAAAAGATATTATTAATTTTTGCTGTACTATGTGCATGTACGTTATCTGCTCAAAACGAAGCTGCCAACTGGTATTTTGGAAACAATGCAGGTATTACATTTGACACTTCAACCAATGAAGTTAGTGCTTTAACAGATGGACAATTATCTACTGAGGAAGGTTGTACAAGTATATCTGATAGTACAGGTAATTTATTATTTTATACAAACGGAGAAAATGTATATGACAGACAGCATAATATTATGCCTAATGGAACTGGTTTATTTGGTAATCAATCCAGTACACAATCTGCTATAATAGTCCCTAAACCTGGTGACCCAAATATTTACTATATTTTTACCCAAGACACTACTTTTGAAGGGACTCCTGACAATGGGTTTAATTACTCCATTGTTGATATTTCACTAAATAGTGGCTTTGGTGATGTTACTACTAAAAATCAATTTTTATTATATAAAGCTAGCGAAAAACTAAGTGCTGTTTTAAGAGATTGCGAATCACAAAATATTTGGGTTGTAGCTTTTGGTAGTAATGATGCTTTATCAAATTCAGGTGCGACAGATACTAACAATAACACCTTTTATGCTTTTGAAGTCAGCGCAACAGGCATTAATACCACACCTGTAATTTCCACATTACCATATACTGTAAACCAAAGACGAGGGTATTTAAAATTTTCTCCTGACGGAACAAAAATTGCTATGGCTAATATTAGTGATGGACTACGCTTACTGGACTTTGATCCTGCAACTGGTATTATTAGTAACTCAATTACTATAGCAACTAATATTTCGCCTAGCGGAAAACCACAAAACCCTTATGGTGTCGAGTTTTCTCCCAACAATCAAATATTATACGTCACCACTTATTACGAAACTAGTGGTTCTAATTTTGATAATCCAAGTGCACAATATGGTGCTTTATTACAATATGATTTAACTGCCACTAATATTAGTGCAACAGAAGAAGTATTAGACCAAAGAGTAATGTACAGAAGCGCTTTACAACTTGGACCAAATGGTAGAATTTACCGATCATTAAGTGCGACATACAACCAAGGGACTCCGTTTTTAAGCGTTATTAACAACCCTAACAATCTTGGTCAATCAGCAGACTATCAACATGCTGTAATTGATTTAATGGGTCGATCCTCTAGACAAGGACTTCCTCCTTTTATAACCTCTTACTTTTCAGAAAAAATAGACATAATTCCAACAGATGACCAAAACACCGTCATATTACCTTTATGTACTGGAGATACGTATACTTTAGTTGCCGAAGCTATTCCAGGAGCAATTTATACTTGGACTAAAGATGAAGTCGCTATCCCAACTCCAACTATACCATATGAGTTATTTATTGATGAAGCAGGTAATTATGAAGTCGTCATAGATCCAAGCACTAGTGACTGCGAGATTAAAGAAGGTCAAGCCATAGTAAGTTATTACGATATACCTGTAGCAACACAACCAAGCGACTTAATTATTTGCGACGATAATAATGACGCAACCTCAACATTTGATTTGCAATTACAGGATGCCAGTATATTAAATGGTCAAGATCCAATGCAGTATAGTGTGCACTATTATTTATCTCAAATGGATGCAGATTTAGACGAAAACCAATTAGATAGTCCATACACTAACTCTAATCCTATTGAAACCATTTTTGCTAGGGTTTACAATATTAATAACCCTAATTGTTTTGACACAACTAGTTTTAATTTAGAAGTCTATAATACGCCTACCATAGCTACACTAGTAGATTTGGCTGTTTGCGATGATATCACTGATGGAGATGACTCAAATGGACAATCAACTGTAGATTTATCCACTTATAATGCTCAAGTTTACAACTCCTTAAGTCCTGCTGTTTATGATATTTCTTATCATAACACGCAGTTAGATGCAGATGATAATACTAATCCATTACCAACAAATTATTATAACACAACGCCTTTTAATGAAACAATATATGTTAGACTAGAAAACAGTAGTAATACCGACTGTTATGCTACGTCAAGTTTTGTTATTAATATAAACCCTGTACCAGAAGCTAATAACCAAATCTTGTTTCAATGTGATGAGGATGGTGTTCCGGATGGTTTTACAACTTTCAACTTAAATCAAGCCATTCCTGATATTACAAATAACGCAACTAATACAAGTACCACTTTTTATAGCAGTATGACCAACGCGGAAACAGAAACTAATCCTTTAAATGCTGAAGCCTATAATAATGCTTCCAATCCGCAAACAATTTATGCTGTTGTCACTAATACTACTTCAAGTTGCAAAGCAATTTCTGAAGTTGTTTTAGAAGTTAGCGTAACACAAATTTCGGATTATAATCCACCAATAGTGTGTGACGAATTAGGATCTGAAGATGGTATAAACACCTTTAATTTGAATGATTTTTCGGCAGACATGCTAACGCTTCTACCTACTGGAATAACCATAAATTTTTACGAAACCTATGATGATGCATTATTAGAAACAAATGCATTACCATCTACATACAATAACACGACGCCTTATAATCAAACAATTTATGCTAGAGCAGAAAACAATAATGCCTGTTACGGTATAA
This sequence comes from Olleya sp. KJ81-1, assembly GCF_055808135.1. Lineage (NCBI taxonomy): Bacteria > Pseudomonadati > Bacteroidota > Flavobacteriia > Flavobacteriales > Flavobacteriaceae > Olleya > Olleya sp. KJ81-1. The sequence continues at coordinate 1,556,127 of NZ_CM147854.1, forward strand.
ACCAAGTATTTTTGACAGTTAAACCATTACCTCAACTATCCGATGATCAAACCATCTTATATTGTTTAAATGAATTTCCTGAAACAATACAATTAAGTGCATCAACACCAACAAATAATAACTATTATTATGATTGGTCTACTGGCGAAACAACTGCTACAATAGACATAAATACAATTGGAACTTATACTGTAACTGCTACTACAGCTGATGGCTGTTCTAAAACTAAAACTATTATTGTAGAAGCATCTAACATAGCTACTATTGATAATATTGAAGTAATTGATGGCACTTTAAACAATAATATTATAACAATTTTAGCGTCAGGAGAAGGTAATTACCTTTATGAAATAATAAACGCAGAAAATTTATCATCTGGTTATCAAGAAAGTAATATCTTTAATAACGTAAAACCAGGTATTTATACCGTAAATGTCAAGGATACAAAAAACAATTGCGGTACTGTAAATCAATTATTTTCTGTAGTTGGATTTCCGTTGTTTTTTACACCAAATAACGATGGAAAAAATGATTATTGGCAAGTATATGGTGTGTCGTCTCAGTTTCAACCAAACTCGTTAATTCAAATTTTTAATAGATATGGTCAATTGTTAACAGAGTTTACACCTACAAGTAAAGGATGGGATGGTACGTTTAACGGACTGCCTGTCCCAACAAATGATTATTGGTTTACAGTAAAATTACAAGATGGTAGACTTTATAAAAGTCATTTTACTTTAAAAAGATAAAATATGAACAAACAAATATTATATACAACCGTAATGCTCTGTATTACTATTTGTTTTTCACAAAATGAAACAGCAAACTGGACATTTGGAGAAAATGCTGGCCTTAATTTTAATTCTGGATATCCTTTACCTTTAGGTGCTTCTCAGTTAAATACTACCGAAGGTTGTGCTAGTATGTCTGACAATAGCGGAAACTTGATTATCTACACTGATGGATCAACCGTATGGAACAAAAACCATGACATAATGACTAATGGATTGGATTTGCTAGGTAATGACTCTAGCACACAGTCTGCTATAATTATCCCCAAACCTAATAGTGACACCATCTATTATATTTTTACGGTCGACGATAGAGCTGGATCTAATGGCTTAAGGTTTTCTGAAGTTGATTTGTCTTTATCTGGTGGTTTAGGTGCAGTAACAACTAATAAAAACATCTTACTAGAATCGCCTATTACAGAAAAACTTACAGCTGTAGAAGCGTCTAATGGTGAAGACATTTGGGTTATTAGCCACAGATGGGAAAGTAACGAGTTTGTTAGTTATCTGGTTTCAGATTTAGGTGTCTCAACAACACCTGTTGTATCTGGTATTGGAACATATTATGGAGGAGATATTAATCAAACCATAGGATATTTAAAAGCCTCTCCTAATAGAGAAAAAGTAGCTTCGGTTGTAAGTTATGTTAGTCAAGTAGAAGTATTTGATTTTAATGCGCTAACTGGACAACTGACAAATCCTGTTTATATTCCTAATTTAAGTACAAATAATCCAGGATTTTATGGTTGCGAGTTTTCACCAGATAGCCAATTACTTTATGTTAGCGAGTTAAATTATGATACAAACCTTTCCTTTATCCATCAATACAATTTAGGCTTAAATTCTGCGTCAAGCATAATAGCATCTGATATTATCGTTGGACAAAGAACTGGGTCTTTTGGTGCCTTACAACAAGCGTTGGATGGAAAAATTTATGTTGCTGAGTTTGACCGAACGTCTATGGCTGTAATTACAGATCCTAATATTATTGGTGTGGATTGTAATGTATTGTCAGGATTTGTAAATTTAAATGACAAGATATGTCAATTGGGATTACCACCTTTTATTCAATCTTATTTTTACGCTACAAACATATTTAATAATACATGTTTTGGTGATGTCACAGAGTTTTATACCGAGTTTAGTACAAGCATAGACGCCATACAATGGGATTTTGGAGATCCTGCTTCTGGCGTTAACAACACCTCAACATTACTAAATCCAACACATGTTTTTTCAAGTTATGGTACCTTTAATATTACTATAAATTTTGTTGTAGATGGTCAAAACCAAACCCTTTACAGATCCTTAACCATTACTGATAAACCACCTGTTTTAACTTTAGACCCATTATATAGCTGCGAAACGGACAATCTATTTAATCTACAAAATGCAATACCATCATCTTACTTGAGTCCAGATTATAATATTGCATATTTTGAAACTTTAGAAGATGCGCAACAGAGAGAAAATAATATATTAAATTTTAGTAATTACGACGCAACAAGTACTAACCAAACAATCTACGTAACACTATCAAATGGAACGTTTAGTGATTGTTTTTCTATAAGTACGTTAGATTTAGTAACAGTTTCTGCTCCAATTATAGCTGATGAAGATGTTTTTTTGTGTAAAAATTCAGTCTCAGATTTTATTACTATTGATGTCGGATATTTAGATTTACCACATAATCAATATTCATTTTTGTGGTTATCAAGTTTAGAAACCACACCACAAATTGATGCATTTCAACCTGGTGAATATATTGTAAGAATCACACTTTTAAGCAGCATAACATCAACTAATCCTGAAGGCTGTTATGCAGACCGATTGGTAACAGTTACAGCTTCAAGTATTCCTTATATAGAAGAAATTATTACAAATAACACAACAATAACGGTTATTGTTTCAGGTTTGGGTGATTATGAATATGCTTTGGATAACATCAATGGTCCTTATCAAAACGATAACATTTTTGAAAACACAACTGCTGGTAACCACATAGTTTATATTAGAGATAAAAACCTTTGTGGTGTTGCCGAAGCACCAATTTGGTTAATAAAATTTCCAGATTATTTTACACCAAATAATGATGGTAAAAATGATTATTGGCAAGTCGAAGGTTTAAGTGACAATTCTAAAAAAAACGCACTAGTTCAAATTTTTGATAGATATGGCAAATTGTTAAATCAATTTAAACCTTCTAGCATTGGTTGGGATGGCAGTTTTAATGGCTATCCAATGCCAACTAACGATTATTGGTTTGTAGTAACCTTAAGTAATGGTTTAATTTATAAAAATCATTTTACATTAAAACGCTAGTTATTCGTACATTTAAGCATGAAACGCTATTAGATGTATCGTACAATTATTGCTTTAATACTATTAACCCTATCAACGCAATTTACCATTGCGCAAGATATAACGCTGTTTCAGCAGTTTAATGGTCGTTATGATTATATAGCAATTGGAAACACTTTAAATCAAGCCGAAAATAATTTATCGCAATCCTTTTGTAGTATTTTACCTTCGTCTCAAGCAAGTCTCAACTTGCCTATGGACAGTAACATAATATCTGCTTATTTGTTTTGGTCAGGCTCTGGACCAGGAGATACTGAAGTCTCATTAAATAGCCAAACAATAATTGCAGAAGACACATATAATGTTACTTATAATGCTGGATCTGATGGGTTGCTTACTTACTTTGCTAGCTATGCAGATGTTACCAATTTGGTAATTACACATGGTAATGGTGACTACTTATTTGCAGATTTAGATATTTCGGAAGTACTAACCTCAACTGCTGGATATTGTAATAATAGGACCAATTATGCAGGATGGAGTCTTTATGTTATTTTTGAAGACAGTACACTTCCTTTAAATCAAGTAAATCTATTTTTAGGATTAGAAATTATTAATGGAGACGTACAAAACAAAACTATCGTTTTAGAAAATGTAAATGTCCTTGATAATGACAATGCCAAAATTGGTTTTTTAGCTTGGGAAGGTGATAATGCCTTAAACTATGGCGAATCCCTATCTATTAATGGTAATGTATTATCCAATCCTCCTCTTAATTTAGCAAACAATGCATTTAATGGTACCAATACTTTTACTAATGCTACTGATTTTTATAATGCAGATTTAGATGTTTACAATATAGAAAACAACATCGCTATAGGAGACACAGAGGTTACAATTAACTTAACAACAGGAGGTTTAGATTCTGTTGGAACTTTTAGAGCCGATTTAATAATAATCAATAATATTATTACAGTTTTAAATAGTCAATTGCCAGACGCTACTATCCAATTAAATAATTACCAGGTTACTTGCAGTGATAGAATATTAACTGTAAACTACTCTGTATTTAATTATAATAGTACAGACAGTTTGCCTGCAAATACACCTATTGCTTTTTTTATAGATGGTATTCTGGTAGCACAAAATCAAACCATCAATACAATATTAATTGGTGGAGAGGAAACCAATCAAATCAGTTTCCAGGTTCCAGATACTATTCCTGATAACTTTATTTTAGAAATTACAGTGGATAATGATGGCACCTATAATGGTATTGTAACAGAAACTAATGAAGTTAACAATGATACCTTTGAAGTAATACAGCTAATACCTTTACCGCAAACCATACAATTAAATCCATTATTAGCATGTGATGAAGGTTATAATAAATCGCATTACGATTTAACTAAGACATTAAACCAAATAGACACAACCATTTATCAGGATTTTTCATTTTTTGAAACCTTAGAAGCTATTTCTAGTAATACCAATATAATAAATCCCAGTAATTATTTTTCAAACAACACACCTCAAACCATATATATTACAGCTATGACTGATATTTGTTTTGACATATTTAAATTTGAATTATTTACAGAACATTGTCCTCCATATATTCCTCAAGGCTTTTCTCCAAACCAAGATACTAATAACGACCATTTTAATATACAAGGTTTATATACCATTTTTGAAAATCATGAATTATTAATCTACAATCGTTATGGCACTTTAATATTTAAAGGTGATGATAATTTAAAGTGGCATGGTCAAATAAACCAAGGTCTAAATAACCAAGGTAAAATAGTACCTGTAGGCACCTATTTTTATGTACTTCATTTAAATGACCCAAAATATAAAACAAAAACAGGTTGGGTTTACGTAAACTATTAAGGAACAAACAATTAATTTAAACTTTTAATCGATAATTATTGCGTTTAATCGATAATTGATGTATTATTGCACAGTACAACGATGAAATATGTTATTTGTCGTGATTTAAATTCCCTTATTGTCAATGAAACTTAACCTACAAACCCCAATCATTGCTACATTTATCTTGTTTTGCCTGTCTACTCATGCACAACAAATTACAGTAGACGACTCATTTACAGCCCAGCAACTTGTAGAAAATAATTTAGTACAAGGTTGTGTTGAAGTAACAAATATTACATCTACCATTAACGGAAATGTTAATGGATTTTCTAGTTTTGGTTATTTTGAAAATGCAAGTTCAGGTTTTCCTTTTGAAAACGGAATAATGCTATCCACAGGTAGCGCTACTTCAGCAGGAAACACACAAAATACTAACCCTTTAAATGAAGGGACTGTTGCTTGGGGTACAGATCCTGATTTAGAAGCTGCTTTAGGCATAGACAATACCTTAAACGCAACGTCTATACAATTCGATTTTATTTCTACATCAAGCAATGTTCAGTTTAATTACATTCTAGCTTCAGAAGAGTATTTTGCTGAATATCCTTGTTTATACTCGGATGGTTTTGCTTTTTTAATTCGCGAGGCAGGAAGTGGTAATCCTTATCAAAACATTGCAGTAGTTCCTGGAACGTCTACTGCTGTAAATACAAATACAATTCATGACGAAATCGTAGGTTTTTGTCCTGCAGAAAACAATGCCTATTTTGAAGGTTATAACATTGGAGATACAAATTTTAATGGTCGTACAACTGTTTTAACTGCTTCTGCAAGCATATTACCTAATGTACAATACAATATAAAATTAATTATAGCAGATCAAACAGACCGAAACTTTGATACAGCTGTTTTTATAGAAGGAAATAGTTTTACAGATAGTGTAAATCTTGGAGATGATATAACAACATGTGATGCTACAGTAACTTTGGATGCTAATACAGACAATCCTTTAGCAACTTACACTTGGTTATTTAATGACACTGTTATCACAGGAGAGACCGGAAGTACATTATTAGTAAATACTGACGGTAATTATACAGTAGAAATTACTGTACCTTTAAATGCTGATTTTTGCACGTTTGAAGATTCAGTAAACGTTACACTTAATAGCATACAACTTGCAGATACATTAACAGACATAATTGTATGCGACGATGCGTCTAATGATGGAGAAGAAAACTTTGATTTATCAACTAAAATAACGGAAGCTGAAGCAGCTTTACCAAGCGCATCGTATACTACAACGTTTCATCTTAATCAAACCGAAGCAGAAAATAACACAAATGCAATAGTAAATTATTTAAGTACAACATCAACACAATCTGTATTTTACCGCGTTCAAGATGACGTTTCTGGATGTGTATATATTGGGACATTTAACTTAATAATTAATCCGTACTTAAACATAACCAATCCTACACCTTTAACTGTGTGTTCCACAGGAGGTGCTTATGTAACTCTTACAGATAAGGATGACGAAATTTCAAATGGTAACAGTAATTATAATGTTAATTACCACTATAATTTGGCTGATGCCGAAAGTGGATTAAATCCAATAGCTTCGCCATACGCTCCTACTACAAGCAATGAGACATTATATGTAAGTATTGTAGATATCACAACTGGATGCAATACAACCACTACTTTAGACATACAAGTTAATATTAATCCTGCAATAAATCCAGATACACAAATGCTAGACGCTTGCGAATCTGATGGAGATGGATACGATACTTTTGATTTAACTCAAAATATTGATGAGGTTTTACAAGGCTTAACCAATGTTACTGTAACATATCACGAGACTTTGGACGATGCCAACAGTGGCTCTAATCCAATTGCAAATCCGACCAACTTTTCTAATACTAATGACTTCGAACAAACAGTATATATAAGAGTAGAAGATAATACAACTGGTTGCGCATCTGTTGTACCATTAGAGATTCACACTTTTTTATTAGAAACAGGTACAGAAATAACAGATTATTTTGAATGTGATGATGCTTCAAACGATGGTATTGTAGATTTTGATTTATTACAAGTAGCTGAAGCCATAATTAATGGATTAGAAGATGTTACTATTGACTTTTACGAAACTGAAGCAGACCAATTGGCTAACATAAACCCAATTAATCAAAATGTACAATATGTCGTAAATGCGTCGCCAAAAACATTATACATTGTATTAAATAGCTTAACATGTACACACAACGCAACTATACAATTAATAATCAACGATGGTTTTGATATTCAAACACTAACCTCTCAAGATTATTGTGACACAGATGACGATGGTTTTACTAGTATCGATTTACATACGTTTGATGATTACGTTGCAACAGATATTGCAGGTGGAACGGTTTCTTATTTTGAAACTCAAGCAGACAGTCAATCTAACTCCAACCCTTTACCTGCGTTTTATTACAATACAGTTAATCCATTAACGGTTTATGTACGTGTACAAAACGAGAATGGCTGCAGTGCTACATCAAGCCTAACAATTAATGTATTACCTGCTCCAACCACAACAACTCCTGACAACATATTGGTTTGTGATGACGATCAAGATGGTTTTTCTATAATTGATTTATCAACTACTATTAATCAAATGGTAGCTGACACATCAGACAGAACAATCACATTTCATAACTCTCAAGTCAATGCTCAAAGTAATACAGATGCCATAGCAGATTACCAAAACTATAACGCTAATACGCAAATGGTTTTTGCAAGAATAGAAAACAGTATTACTGGTTGTTTTTCTATTGAGGTTATCACTATTTATGTAAATACATTACCCGTTTTTAATCCAATAACAACATTAATTAATTGTGAGACTGATGGTAATCAAATTGGAGAATTTATTTTTATTGATAAAGACACAGAAATATTAAATGGACAAATTGGTAAGGAAGTTCTTTATTTTTTATCGCAAGCTGATGCAGATAGCAATAGCAATGCTATAGACAAAACAACCGTTTTTGAAAACACATCAAACCCTCAAACCATATATGTTCGTGTTCAAAATTATACCAATACAGATTGTTATGGTACCTCATCTTTTCAAATAGAAGTGGGCTCTAACCCAATCTACAACAATCCTACAGATGTATTTGTTTGTGACGATGTTAGTAATGATGGTTTTGAAACCTTTAATCTTTCAGAAATTTCAACACAAATCAGTGCAGGTTCTCCTGAAACTTTAAGCATCACTTACCACCTTAATATGGCTGATGCCGAAACACAATCTAATCCTTTACCTAATAACTTTACAACAACCGTTAATCCACAGCAAATTTTTGTTACTGTAGATAATGGTACTTACTGTAAAGGTATTACTAGTTTTGAGTTTAACGTTATTGCTGTACCACAAACTAATGTAGCTAGTGCATTGCAACAATGTGATGATGATTTAGATGGCTTTACTAGTTTTGATTTAACACAATCGGAAGTAGAGGTTTTATCTATTAGACAAGACAATATTGTAATTGAATATTTTACATCTGTTTCAGATCTAGAGCTTGGAACAAATCAAATTAGTGATCCTTCTAATTTTACCAACACATCAAATCCACAGACTGTGTTTATTAAAATATCTAATACTGTGTCCAATTGCTATGCACAAATACCTTTAGATTTAATTGTAGACGTGCCTCCTACTATTACTCCAAACGTGGTTTTAGATATTTGCGAAGATGCTACTTTTACATATAATTTAAACAATGCACTAAATGCATTGATTGACACATCATTAGACATTCAAATTACTTTTTATGCTACTCAAGCAGATGCTCAAGCAGAACAAAATCCATTAAACACAAATTACGTTTATAGTGTGGCAAATAATACTGTATTTGCTCGTGCTAATTACACAGGCAGTACTTGTTTTACTATTCAACCTTTTGTTTTGGCAGTAAACCCAACACCTAATTTAGGTACATTGTTAGATTTACAAAATTGCGATGATGATTTTGACACATTCTCCATCTTTGATTTAAGTCAACAAACACCTTTTGCATTAGCTGGACAAAGTCCAAGTGACTTTAGTGTATCTTATTTTACAACACAAAACGATGCTATTAATAATACAAATGCATTAACAGATTTACTTGTAGACTCCGAAAACAACACATTATATTATGTAAGAATAGAAAACAACGCTACTGGATGTTTTAATACCACTAGCTTTGCGACTATTGTTAGCAGAAAACCAGAAGTAGACATTGAAGACCAAGTGTTATGTTTAGAAAACTTACCATTAATAGTAACTGCCGAAACTAATATCCCAACAGACAGTTATAGTTGGTCTACAAGTAGTAGTTTAAGTTATATTGAAATTACAGAAATTGGAACATACTCAGTAACCGTTACATCACAATTTGGCTGTACTTCTACAGCGACTTTTACCGTTTCAGAGTCAGAAGCTGCAACTATTGACTTTACCGAAACAGTAGATTTTTCAGACCCAAATAATATTACAGTAACCGTTTCTGGTATTGGTGATTATTTATATCAGCTTGACGACTTAGACCCTCAAGACTCTAACATTTTTGGTAACGTACCAATTGGTCCACATACAATAACTGTAATAGATTTAAATGGATGTAACTCAACAACCAAAGAGGTAGTTATAATAGATGTACCAAAATTTGTTACACCTAATGGTGATGGCTATTTTGATTATTGGCATATTACTGGTGTAAACCAACTTAAAGGTACTGTGGTTAATATTTACGATCGTTATGGTAAATTACTTAAAACATTAACACATGCTTCTCTTGGATGGGATGGTAGATATAATGGTAACTTAATGCCTGCAAGTGATTATTGGTACGTTGCAGACATAAAAAAAGGCGCTATAGCGTTTCAGAAAAAAGGACATTTTACACTTAAGCTTTAACATTTCAAATTTCATTTAACAAAAATTGTTTTTTTACCTTTGCAAACCATTAAAAAGGCATGCAAAAAAGACTCTTTATTATTCTATTTTTAATTGTAAGTTTTTCATCTGCTCAAAACGTAGTTACAGATGTTCAAACCTATACACCTCAGCAACTTGTAGAGGATATCTTAATTGATAGTAGTTGTATTACAAATGTACAAGTAACTAATGTTGTTGGTGGTAATTTTGGAGGATCAGACCAAAGTTATGGATATTTTGACGCCACAGGTACAACATTTCCTTTTCAAAGCGGAATTGTTTTAAGTACAGGTCGTTTAAGTAATGTAGATGGTCCTAACGATTCTTTAAGTGATGATGATGCTTCTGGTTGGGATGGTGACCAAGATTTGGAGATTGCACTAGACGAAACTAATACTTTAAATGCAACCATATTAGAGTTTCAGTTTACCTCTGAGGCTACACAAATTAGCTTTAATTATATTTTTGCTTCAGAAGAATATCAAGAAAACAACGCCAATACATGTCAATATTCTGACCTATTTGGATTTTTAATTCGTGAAATAGGCACAACAGACTACCAAAACATTGCACTTGTTCCTGGCACTCAAGTTCCTGTAAAAGTGACAACTGTTCATCCAGAAATACCTGGTGGTTGTCAAGAAGAAAACGAATTTTACTTTGGAAGCTGGAATGATAATACTGCACCAATTAACTTTAATGGTCAAACCAAAGTCCTGTCTGCAGTAGCTAACACTGTACCTAATACCACTTACGAAGTTAAATTGGTAATCGCAGATGAACAAAACTACAGATATGATTCTGCTGTATTTTTAGAAGCTGGAAGTTTTGAATTAACTACAGATTTAGGTCCAAACTTACTTGAGTCTACAAACAACGCACTATGCGAAAACCAAAGCATAGACCTAGATGCCACACAAACTGGAGCCATAATTTACAAATGGTTTAAAGATGGCACAGAGCTTCTTACAGAAGTTAATCCTATCCTAACAGTAGCAGATACTGGAACTTACAACGTAGAGGTAACCTTATCTAATGGTTGCATATCTTATGGCGAAATTGTGATCGAGCAGTTTCCTGCACCTACAACCATAAGCACAACCTTAACCCAATGCGATTTAGAACAAGATGGCATAACAACTTATAATTTATTTGATACAGATCAAACCATTACTGTTGGTAATCCAGATTTATCTATCATTGGTTTTTATAATTCGCTAACAGATGCAGAACAACAAATAAATGCCATAACAACGCCTGATAGTTTTCAAAATACTACCATCAATCAAGTGGTTTACGCTTTAGTCATAAATAATTTATCCAGTTGTACAGCTATAAGTCAGATAACGTTACAAATTTCAAATAATAATTTACCTACTTATAATTTAGACGCTTGTGACGATGCCATAATTGATGGATTAACCACTTTTGATTTAAGCCAAGTAAGCACGCAAATTGCACCTTTAGTTCCAGCAGAAGCTACTGTAAATTATTATTTAACGCAAGAGGACGCTTTCGCGGAAAACAATCCGTTGCCAACAAACTTCCAATCTACAATTCCAGATTTTCAAACCATTTATGCACAAGTAACCACTAATGGATCGGATTGTTATGCTGTAACAGACGTTAACTTAAATGTACTTTTCACACCAGAAATTTCGGAAAACGAAAGCTTTGAATATTGTTTAAATAATTTTCCTGAAACCATAACCTTAAATGGAGGAGTATTAAACGACTTACCAAATAACTATTACTACCAATGGTTATTAAACGGAGTAGATACAGGAGTAAACACCTCTTTTATTGAAGCAAACCAAATAGGAGTTTATACTGTTATTATTACAGGCACCAACGGTTGCTCAAACACCAGAGACATAACAGTTACTTCAATTGAAGCACCTATTATTGAAAATGTAGCTTATACAGAATTAACAACCAACAATACAGTGACGGTTACGCTATCCAATACAGGAGATTTTGAATATGCTTTAGACAATGGGACATATCAATCCTTTAATTCGTTTTCAAATGTGTCTCCAGGCATACACACAGTTTATGTTAGAGAAATTGATGGCTGCGGAATGTCAGAGCAAACCATTGCTATCTTAGGCTTTCCACAATTTTTTACTCCAAATGGAGATAATTACAATCAATACTGGAAACCAATAGGTATTAATGATACTTTTAATACAGATTTAGATATTAAAATATTTGATCGTTATGGTAAGTTAATTCATCTTTTAAATCCACAATCCTCAGGTTGGGATGGTACTTTAAATGGCCAATTATTACCTAGTAATGATTACTGGTATTTAGTTTCTAGATCTAATGGTCAAAAAATCAGAGGTCATTTTAGTTTAATTCGTTAGTGCTAATTATCTAGATAATAAAGTAAAATTACTTTTATCGAAAAAAACCTCTAACAAATGAAAATAAAAATTTAGCAGCTCCTATAAATCCAGCTATTTGCATTGACACTACGCCTTCATTTAAAGCTATAATACCAACAATAATAAACACAACTGCCAAAATCAAATTAAGAAAACCGAATTCTCCCCAATCCGGTCGATTGACTCTAAAATTATTCTTGCTTTTAAATAGCTTAATACCCAAATATCCAATACCAATAAGAATAAATAATGTTATTAATTCAGCCCAAATTGGAGCTTCACTTGGTTTACTATCAAGCAAATTTACAAGACCTACAAAAGTAAAAAGGGTACTTACAACAATTAATATGATGCCTATAATTTTTTTCATGAAATGAAACCTAGCATTAAAACTATTTTAATATACTAATTACCAGTTAATTAAAGTTAAAATGTGTAGTTTTTTATAAAAAATTATATTTTTTATAATCTTAGCAGTTTTTGGCTATAAACCTTAACCTTCCTTTAAATAAATATCTGCTTAATATTCTGTAATTTTACATTATGAAATTCAAAATCAAATCAGAGTTTAAACCCACAGGAGATCAACCTCAAGCAATCAAACAATTGGTTGGTGGATTAAATGGACAAGATAAATACCAAACGTTACTTGGTGTTACAGGTTCTGGTAAAACATTTACTGTTGCCAATGTTATTGAAGAAACACAAAAACCAACATTAGTTTTAGCACATAACAAAACATTAGCTGCACAGTTATACTCTGAGTTTAAACAGTTTTTTCCTGATAATGCTGTCGAGTATTTTGTGTCTTATTATGATTATTACCAACCTGAAGCTTATATACCAACTTCTGGTGTGTACATAGAAAAAGATTTATCTATTAACGAAGAGATAGAGAAAATGCGATTAAGCACAACCTCTTCCCTATTGTCAGGTCGTCGTGATGTCATCGTTATAGCATCAGTATCTTGTCTATATGGTATTGGAAATCCAGTCGAGTTTCAAAAAAATGTTATTTCCATTGAAGTTGACCAACAAATTTCACGTACCAAATTATTGCATCAATTAGTACAGAGCTTATATTCACGTACGGAAGCTGATTTTAAACATGGAAATTTCAGAATAAAAGGAGATACAGTGGATATTTTTCCAAGTTATGCAGATGATGCATTCAGAATTCACTTTTTTGGAGATGAAATTGAAGAAATTGAATCCTTTAATATTCAAACAAACGAAATAGTTGAAAAATACGATAGACTAACAATCTATCCTGCAAATATGTTTGTAACCTCTCCTGACGTGTTACAAAATGCTATAAAATCTATACAAGACGATTTAGTTAAACAATACGATTACTTTAAAGAAATAGGAAAACACCTAGAAGCAAAACGATTAAAAGAACGTACCGAGTTTGATTTAGAAATGATACGCGAATTGGGTTATTGTTCTGGAATTGAAAACTACTCACGTTACCTTGATGGTCGTGAGCCTGGTACACGTCCTTTCTGTTTATTAGATTATTTTCCGGATGATTATTTGATGGTCGTTGACGAAAGTCACGTGACTGTGTCACAAGTACACGCTATGTATGGTGGTGACCGAAGCAGAAAAGAAAACTTAGTCGATTACGGTTTTAGATTACCTGCTGCAATGGACAACAGACCTTTAAAATTTGAAGAGTTTGAAGCCTTGCAAAATCAAGTAATTTATGTAAGTGCTACTCCAGCAGATTACGAGCTACAAAAAACAGATGGACTTTATGTAGAGCAAGTGATACGTCCAACTGGTCTATTAGATCCGATAATTGAAGTTAGGCCAAGCTTAAATCAAATAGATGATTTAATTGAAGAAATACAACAGCGCATTGAACAGGACGAGCGTACTTTGGTTACCACATTAACTAAACGTATGGCTGAAGAATTGACCAAATATTTAAGCCGAATCAATATTAGAGTGAACTACATACATAGTGATGTGGATACTTTAGAGCGTGTCCAAATCATGCAAGATTTGCGTAAAGGTATTTATGATGTTTTGGTTGGTGTAAACCTACTACGTGAAGGTTTAGATTTACCAGAAGTCTCGTTAGTGGCTATTTTAGATGCTGATAAGGAAGGTTTTTTAAGATCTGCAAGATCATTAACACAAACCGTTGGTCGTGCTGCGCGTAACCTTAACGGAAAAGCAATTATGTATGCTGACAAAATAACCAACAGTATGCAAAAAACTATTGACGAAACCGAATATAGACGTGAAAAACAAATAGCCTACAATACAAAAAATAAATTAGTGCCTATGGCATTAAATAAAAGTTTAGATAGTGCTTTAACACAAAACTCTGTTAGTACTTATAGTTATGAGTTGGAAGCTGCACGTGCTGCAGAGCCTGAAAGCGAATATTTAAGTAAAGGTGATTTAGAAAAGAAAATTAGAGAAAAACGTAAAATGATGGAGGAAGCTGCCAAGCAATTAGACTTTATTATTGCTGCTAAATTACGTGACGAAATTAAAATGTTTCAAGGTAAACTTGAAGAGTTGAAAGCGTAGTTATATTTAATCGTTTTAAAAAAAGTATGCTTAATATTAATTATACTGCACTTTAAAGATATCTATCAAAACCTCAGCAGGAACCATCATATCTGGAAAGCCCTCCATTAGATATAATACCTTAGTAATAGACTCATGGTTTAATCCCATGCGTAATCCATAATTATAAAGTTTAGCTAACTCTTGTTGTGTACGTTCTTGATCCACATGCATTAACAATACCATTCTATGAAATTGAACAATACGCTCGCTATGCGATTTTAATACCATTCTATTAACAGGATTATTAATAAGGTAATCAAAATCTTCTCTAGAGATTTCTAACTGTTGCGCAACTGCTAACAAAAAATTATATTCAACAGATTTTATACTGTCATCACTTTTTGCAAATGCAATCATTTCTGATAATAAACTTAACTTCTCTACTCTGTTAGGCATAAATAAGGGATTAATTATACTTTATAAAGTTAAGAATAAAACATAATTAATAATCGTTGAAAGCACGTAGCTTATCGAAAATAACATGGCTATACATCGTTTTTTTAGATATTTCTGTCTAATCTAAATTTTAAAACTCTAAAAACAAAATGAATTACAGCCTTAAATTTGACCTTTAAAACGCTATTACCCAATTATTAATTCGTTAATTTTAAGAGACTTAAGTAAAAATATTAAATTAAAATCTATAAAACTGAATACATCCCTTTTTTAAAAAACATTAAAATATTACAAACGCTAAAACTACATCTCATGTATAAATTTTAAACCTATTATAATTTAAAAATAGATTTTTGAAATTGAAATTCTATTAAACTTATGGAATCTGTTTTTATACTTTGTATTTTGTACTTTTGCTTTTTAAACACGACAAATGACTAATAACGATATTTTTAAAAAACTAAGAGTTGCACATCAGTTAAGAGATACTGATATTGTAGAAATCTTAGAATTAGTAGACTTTAGAATTACAAAAACAGAGCTGAGTGCTTTTTTTAGAAGAGAAGACCATCCTAATTATGTAGAATGTGGTGATCAAATTTTACGAAACTTTTTAAATGGTTTAGTTATTCATTTAAGAGGTCCAATGCCTAAAAAAGGAGAAAAACCTAAAGGCGAAGTTTCAGCGAAAGCGAAAACAAAAACTTTTAGCAATAAAAAGAATTTTAATAAGCCCAATACACGTCCTAAAAGAGACGATAAGTAATTTATAATTACTTTAGGCAAATGGATAATTAATTTTTGTCCAAAAAAAAGAGCAACTATTTAAGTTGCTCTTTTTTAGTATATAAATTAAAGTATTAAGCTAATACTGCTTGTACTTTGTCTGCTGCTTCTTGGAACTCTGTAGCACTCATTACATCTAATCCAGAATCGTCAATTAATTTTTTAGCGATATCTGCATTAGTACCTTGTAAACGTACAATAATTGGTACACTAATGTTACCCATGTTTTTGTAAGCATCAATTACACCTTGAGCAACACGATCACAACGAACGATACCACCAAAAATGTTAATTAAAATTGCTTTAACAGCTGGATCTCTTAAAATAAGTTCAAAAGCAATTTCTACTCTTGCTGCATCTGCAGTACCACCAACATCTAAAAAGTTAGCTGGCTCTCCACCTGCTTGCTTAATTAAATCCATAGTTGCCATTGCTAAACCAGCACCATTTACCATACAACCAACGTTTCCGTCAAGGTCAACATAGTTAAGTCCTTGTTCTCCTGCTTCAACTTCAATAGCATTTTCTTCACGTAAATCGCGCATTGCTGCTAAATCTTTATGTCTAAATAATGCGTTATCGTCAATTGTTACTTTAGCATCAACTGCCATTATTTTGTCATCACTAGTTTTTAAAACTGGGTTGATTTCAAATAATGAAGAGTCTGACTTATCATAAGCAGTATATAAAGCTGTTACAAATTTAGTCATGTCTTTAAACGCTGCTCCTGACAACCCTAAGTTAAAAGCAATTTTACGTGCTTGAAAAGGTAAGATTCCGGTTGCAGGATCAATTTCTTCTGTAAAAATTAAATGCGGAGTTTCTTCTGCAACAGTTTCAATATCCATTCCACCTTCTGTAGAATACATAATCATGTTACGTCCATTAGCTCTATTTAATAATACTGACATATAATATTCTTCTGGCTCAGAATCTCCAGGGTAGTATACATCTTCACATATTAATACTTGGTGCACACGCTTACCTTCTGCAGAAGTTTGAGGTGTTACCAAATCCATTCCTATAATTTCTCCAGCGATAGTTTTAACTGCGTCTAAGTTTTTAGCCAACTTAACTCCACCACCTTTACCACGTCCACCAGCATGAACTTGCGCTTTAACAACGTGCCATCCTGTTCCAGTATCTTCAGTTAATTTTTTAGCTGCAGCAACCGCTTCATCAGCATTTTGTGCAACAATACCACGTTGAATACGTACGCCAAAGCTGCTTAATAATTCTTTTCCTTGATATTCGTGTAAATTCATCTTGTATAGAGTAAAATTTTAGTGTTACAAAAGTAAATAATCACATTTACTTACCCTAATATTTAATTATGAAAAAATAAGTAAATCCATTTTTTAATTTTGTTAAATAATTAACAATTTGTTTTAAATGTGTAATATTATGATGTTTTAATTTTTAAATAGGCTTAAAAAAATAACTTTGAAAAAAATTTGAGATGCAAAACGATCAATTATTACAAATAGCTAAAGACTTTGATAGTCCTATATACATATACGATGCAGATAAAATCGCACAACAATATAATAGGCTAACCTCTGCTTTTAAAAGTGTTAAACAATTAAAAATTAATTATGCTGTTAAAGCATTGTCTAATATATCTATATTAAAGCTGATGAAACAACTAGGTGCAGGACTTGATACTGTGTCTATACAAGAGGTACAATTAGGTTTAGCTGCAGGTTTTAAAGCACAAAATATTATTTTTACTCCTAATGGTGTGTCCTTGCATGAAATTGAAAGTGTTGCCAAATTAGGTTGTCAAATTAATATTGATAATTTATCTATTTTAGAACAATTTGGTACTAAATATCCAAACATACCTGTTTGTATTAGGATTAATCCTCACGTGATGGCTGGCGGAAACACTAACATATCAGTAGGACATATTGATAGTAAATTTGGAATTTCTATACATCAAATACCACATATTTTAAGAATAGTAGAAAATACTAAAATGAATATTAATGGTATACACATGCACACAGGAAGCGATATTCTAGACATAGATGTGTTTTTGTATGCTAGCGAAATATTGTTTGATACTGCACAACACTTTAAAAATTTAGAGTTTATAGATTTTGGATCTGGTTTTAAAGTCCCATATAAAGCTGGAGATATTGAAACAAATATTGAAGAGTTAGGAGACAAACTAAGTGCAAGGTTTAATCAGTTTTGTAAGGATTATGGCAAACCTTTAACCTTAGCTTTTGAGCCTGGAAAATTTTTAGTTAGTGAAGCTGGACAGTTTTTAGTTAACGTTAATGTTGTAAAACAAACAACGTCTACTGTTTTTGCTCAAGTAGATAGCGGTTTTAACCACTTAATAAGACCCATGTTGTATGGTTCACAACATGAAATTAGAAATATCTCCAACCCTAAAGGTCGCGAGCGATTTTACAGTGTAGTAGGTTATATTTGCGAAACGGATACCTTTGCCAACAACCGACGCATTTCTGAAATTAACGAAGGCGACATATTAGCTTTTAGTAATGCTGGAGCTTACTGCTACTCTATGGCTAGTAATTACAACTCTAGATATAGACCTGCTGAAGTTTTGGTATATAAAGGAGAAGCACATTTAATAAGAAAACGCGAAACGTTTGAGGATCTAATACAAAATCAAATTGAGATTAAATTTAAAAAATAATTTTCAAAGCCTACAAATAGCTAATTTTTATCAAATTAGCTATTTGCAGTTAAATATCTAAAATTAGACAACGCATCACAGCATATTTGTAAGCTAAAAGCTACTTAAAAGTTAAAATTAATGTATTTTAACCTAATTAATTGTATTTAATCCGTTTTATTACTTAGATTAGCCATTATAAAGAATAAAATTATTTTATTTTTTAACAATTAATAGCAACTACCTCAAATTCCCTACCTATGCAAACTGATAATAACGAGATATTATCTGATGAAATCCTTGATAAAGGTTTTTTAAATACTATTGAAGATGCGCTAGCTATTGGATCCTGGGAATTAAATATGTTATCAAATACTTTAAAATGGAGTAGCGTAACAAAAAAAATCCATGATGTTGTTGCCAATTACGTCCCAAATGTTGATACAGCCATTAACTTTTATAAAAAAGGACAACATCGTGAGAAAATTTTAGACTTATTTCAAAAAGCCTTACAAAAAGGAGAAAATTTTGATGATGAGTTTATCATTATCACTTCAAAAGGAGAAGAAAAATGGGTAAGATCCATTGGACATCCTAAATTTAAAAATGGGGTTTGTGTTGCACTTAGAGGTGTTTTTCAGGATATTACACAAAAAACACTGCAATCAAAAAAACGTTAATAAAAGAGAAAGAATTTAGATCTCTATTTGACTACTCTTTAACAGGAATGGCTAAAGTTAGCTTGACTGGTGGTTGGCTTAAAGTAAACAATAGTATTTGTAGAATATTAGGTTATACTGAATCAGAACTTTTAAAACTAAGTTTTAGAGACATCACATATCCTGAAGACTTATCCAAAGGAAACAAGGAACTTGCTTTACTATTATCCGGAAAATCAGACAATTTTACAGTTAATAAAAGGTACCTTCATAAAAACGGGAAGGTTGTATATTGTAATTTATCAGCAACCATAGTAAGAGACGATCTTGGACATCCGCAGCATTTTATAGCAAATATTAATGATATTTCTGAAATTGAACTTAGTAAAAATAAAATATCCGATTTATTAGCTATTAGCTCTAAACAAAACGACAGGCTTTTAAACTTTGCTAGAATTGTTTCGCATAACTTAAGGTCACATGGTGGGAATTTAGAAATGTTGTTAACTTTAAAAAAGGAAGATTATCCTGAAAACACTAAAGATGAATATTTTCCTTTAATGCAAGAAGCCATAGGTAATCTAAATGAAACTATTGAAAACTTAAATGAAGTAGCATTGTACAGTGCTTTAGATAAGGAAGCTTTAGTACCACTAAACTTATTAAAATATAGTAACAATGCCATGTCTAACATTACAGCAGCTACTATATCCAACAATGTTGATGTTAAAATATTAATCGATAATAATATAACTGTTAATGCCATACCTGCTTACTTGGATAGCATTTTAATAAACTTTTTAACAAACGCAATTAAGTATAGAAGACAAAATGTAAACCCTGAAATAACACTAGAGGCCCACAAAACTGAAGCATATACCATATTAAAAATTAGTGATAATGGTCAAGGTATTGATTTAGACAAACATAAAGATAAGCTGTTTGGGATGTATAATGTTTTTCACAAGCATAAAGACTCTAGAGGATTAGGGTTATTTATAGTAAAAAATCAAATAGATGCAATTGGTGGTAAAATTGAAGTAGAAAGCATTGTAGATCAAGGCACTACTTTTACTTTATATTTTAAAAATTAAAAACTAATTGTTTTTTAACTAACTGTTTTGATAAAAGGTTAACCCATTGTTATATAAATCATAAAACGAAAACTCTTTTGTTCCCCAATCTGATTTTATAACTTCAGTCTCTTTAGGAAACACATTTTTAAAATTATATTCTTGATATAAAACATCAACATGTTGCGTAACAATGCGCAACATAGGTCTGTCAATAGTATAATCCCACTCTTTTTCGTCCTTCCATATTAGGTGTATTTCTATATGGTCTCTTTTAATTCCTACGTATTTTGGATCTTTAGAATCGTCTGCAAATGCGATTTCAAAACCTAATTTTTGCGTATAAAAAAACAAAGCAGCTAATACGTTTTGAACAGGAAGTATAGGATGAATTTGATGTAGAATTGGAGTCATAAAATTATAATTATTTATTTTTTAACCGTTCCTGTAAAATGATTAACATTGGGACTGATTGGATTATTGGTTGTACGTCTAAAGGATGCAATTTGACCACAATGCCAAATAGAATCTGCGATTGGTCCATTAATATTATTCCAAAACGGGATTTGGCTTTCGCCGAAAATAATTTTGAATTGCGAAATATCATCACTGCCTCTTAAAATATCTGCAACCTGTTTTAAATTATTTAAAGTCGCTACACGCTGTGCTTCAAAAGATAGTTTTAGAGCATCTTTAGTATTTGCTTTTTTTAAAGTCGAATTTAAAATGATTTTAGACAAATCATAAATATGTTTTATGGTTTCGGCTGTTGTTCTAACCGAATCTGAAGGCTTAAAGTCTAAATCTTTTGCTGACAATCCATCTGTTGCGTGATAAAATCTAAAGCCTAGTGCATCTATTTGTCTAGCTGCAACAGTACCAGCTGTAAAATGCTCTGATGCTTCAGGAAGCTCATAATAAGGAATATTTGAATCTGATTGAGCCACCATATTTGTTGTAATTAATAATGATAAAAAAAGCACTAGTGTTCTCATTTTTAAAAATTTGAAACGATAAATTAAATAACTAATCCTTAAACTCTTTAACCTGAGGGATATTACTTGTTCCGTATTTATCAAATAGGTACACTAAGCTTGTCATGGTTGCTGCACCAAGCTCTAACTCGCGTTTATTTACTGCATCAAAGGTATCGTTTGCTGCATGATGATGATCAAAATACCGTTGTGAGTCTGGACGTAAGCCAGCTAAAACAATGTTATCGTTTTTTAATGGTCCAATGTCTGCACCACTATATCCTTTTTCAAAATAATGAATTAAGTACGGTTTAAATAAAGACTCCCAACTTAATACCTTGTTTAATGCTGCCTCACTGCAATCAAAACTAAATCCTCGAGGTGTAAACCCTCCAGAGTCACTCTCTAGCGCAAAAACATGGTTTTCGTTGTTACGCAATGCTTCTTCTGCATATTTTTTTCCGCCACGTAATCCATTTTCTTCGTTCATAAATAACACAACTCTTATGGTACGTTTTGGTTTAATTCCACTTTCTTTTAATAATCTAATTACATCCATAGATTGTACTACTCCTGCTCCATCGTCATGCGATCCATCTCCTAAATCCCATGAATCTAAGTGACCTCCAACAACCATTATTTCTTCTGGGAATTCGCTTCCAGTAATTTGACCAATAACATTGTATGACAAAACGTCTTCAAACTGTTTACCGTTTTGTTTAAAGTAGAATTTTAGGTTGGCATCTTTTTTTAGGGCTTCGGATAATTTATTAGCATCATTGGTACTGATTGCTGCAGATGGTACACGTTGCTCATTAGGCAAATCCATGTAACCCATACTTCCAGTGTGTGGTAAATCGTCTTGACGTAAATTAAGCGATCTTACAATTACACCAACTGCTCCTAGTTTTCCTGCTTCATAAGCTCCTGCATAACGTTGTTTAGAGCATCCTCCATAAGCTTCAAAGGTGTGGATTAATTCTGGATTCATTGCGCCATTAAAAAAGACAATTTTTCCTTTTACTTTATCACCTAGTGCAGCAAGCTGTTCAAAACTTTGCACTTCTATTACTGTAGCTTCTAATCCTGAATTGGCAGTCGCTACTGAGCCACCTAAAGCACAAATATTGACGTCAAACTTGTTGTTATTACTTGTAAAATGTGCGACTTCTTTTGCGCCACGTTCCCATTTTGGCACCATAACTTCTTGTAGCCATACTTTATCTAATCCTAGTTTTTCTAGTTCGGATTTTGTGTATTGTACAGCTTTTTCTGCGTTTACAGATCCTGATAATCGTCCTCCTATTTGATTTGATAAATAATCTAACCATTGGTATGCTTTACCATTGGTTAAGGATTGGCTATATATTGTTTTTAAAGCGTCTTGGTCTGTCTGTGCTAAAACATTAATAGACACTAAAAGTGTTAGAAGAATTGTTAGTTTTTTCATGGTTGGAAAATTTTACTTTAAAGATAGTATTTATATATGAAAAGACCTGATAGAATATTAATCCTATCAGGTCTCTTGTTTTATTTTGATTGACCTTAACTGTTGTTTTTTTAGGTCATGTGGTTTGCGTTAGCGATTGAAATGACATCCTTTTTTTGCTGCCATATATGGCAAAAAAAGATATAATGGAAAGCGCGACCCTTGTGGTAACGCCCAAAATATACTATTCGTTATTTAATTGCTCTCTGTATAAATGCAGATTAGCTTTGGTTTTGTCATCCAAATCTGGCTCTTTTATGTCTGAATATTGTTTTAAAGTATCATACAAAATTTGAGCTACAATTAATCGTGCTGTAGGTTTGTCATCCGCTGGAATGTTGTACCATGGTGCGTGATCCTTGCTTGTCCTGTTTATTGCGTCCTGATAACAGTCCATGTATTTGTCCCATAACTTACGCTCTTTTAAGTCTCCTGCTGAGAATTTCCAGTTTTTTTCTTGTTTATCTAAACGTCGTAATAATCTGTTACGTTGTTCGTCTTTTGATAAATTCATGAAAAATTTAAAAATTAGTGTTCCGTTTTGTGTCAGGTGTTTTTCAAAGTTATTGATTTGCTCAAAACGCTGGTCCCAAAAGGCATCGTTTACATCGTCAATACTGTTTACAAATGGTAGTTTTTCGTTTAAAATATACTCGGGATGTACGCGTGTTACTAATACGTTTTCATAGTGTGTGCGATTGTGGACTCCAAATTTACCTCGTGCTGGTAATTTTATATAGTGTCTCCAAAGGTAATCGTGTTTAAGCTCTAATTCGGTTGGCACTTTAAAGCTCATGACCTCAACACCTCTTGCATTAAAATCTTTAAAAACTTCGCGTATTAAACTGTCTTTTCCAGAGGTATCCATACCCTGTAGGCATACTAAAACCGAGTATTTACCGTGTGCATACATGGTGTCTTGTAGCTTACCTAATTGGCGTCTTACTTTACGCAAAGCGTCCTCTGTGGTATCCTTATCTGCTTTTAAATCTAGCTTACTTGGTAGGTCGCTTAGCTTTATTTTTGAAGTGATTTTATGGTCGTTAATATTGATGTCTTTCATGTTGTTTTATTTACTTGCAAAAAGTTTTACATCTTGCTCACTAACTTCTGTGCCTCCTAAAATTATTAATCTTTCAACTACGTTACGAAGCTCTCTAATGTTTCCTGTCCAATCATATTCTTTTAGTAAATTGATTGCTTTTTTAGAAAATGTCTTATTGGCTGTGCCTTGCTCTTCGGCAATTTTAGCTGAAAAATGATTTATTAATAATGGTATGTCATCACGCCTGTCATTTAATGCTGGTACTTTAACTAAAATTACTGCTAATCTGTGATATAAATCTTCACGGAATTTTCCGTCTTCGATTTCCTTTTTAAGATCTTTATTTGTTGCTGCTACGATGCGCACATCTACTTTAATATCTTTATCACTACCTACACGTTGTATGCGACTTTCCTGCAAAGCACGTAATACTTTGGCTTGTGCAGATAGACTCATGTCACCAATTTCGTCTAAAAAAATGGTTCCACCATTGGCTGCTTCAAATTTACCTGCTCTGTCTTTAGCTGCACTTGTAAATGCACCTTTGACGTGTCCAAATAATTCGCTTTCTATCAGCTCGCTTGGTATTGCTGCACAGTTAACCTCTATCATTGGTCCTTTAGCACGATCACTTTTTTGGTGTAACCAATGTGCGACTAGCTCTTTACCTGTTCCGTTTGGACCTGTAATTAAGACTCTAGCATCTGTTGGTGCAACTTTGTCTATAATGTCTTTGATTTGAGAAATAGCGTCGCTATCTCCTATCATTTCGTATTTTTTGCTGACTTTCTTTTTAAGAATTTTGTTTTCAATAACTAACTCTTTTCTGTCTAAAGCGTGTCTTACTGTATTTAGTAAACGATTTAAATCTGGTGGCTTGGATATGTAATCAAATGCACCTAAACGCATTGTATTTACTGCTGTATCTAAATCTCCATGTCCAGAAATCATGACCATTGGTATTTCTGGCTTTATTTTTTTGACAGCCTCTAATACCTCAACACCATCCATTTTAGGCATTTTAATATCACATAGGATTAAATCGTATTCGTTTTTTCTAATTTTATCGATTCCTACTAATCCGTCTTCAGCTTCTTCTAGCTCATATTTATCATTTTCCTCTGACAGGATTTTGACCAATACTCTTCTAATTGCTGCTTCATCCTCTATTACTAAAATTTTTGGCATTATATTTTAAATTTAATTCCTGTTCTTAAATAAAACGCGTTTACGTTGTCTAACTTAAATACGTCTTCTCTATTTTCGTCTCTTAATCTGTTACTCATACTTAAAGTATAACCTACGTATGAGTACCATACTAAATTGTCTGTAAAACAATACTCGTAACCCAAACCTGCTAATATTACTGATAAAGACACACTATCTGCTTCCTTACCATCAATGGTAAATACTTCTTGTGTGTTGGCAAAATAACCATCAATTCCGACAAAGGTCTGTACGATGTTTTTTTCGTTAAAAAAGTACTTCACATTTGTTTTTGGCACTCCTAAGTTATAAGACCAGTTTTCATTTAAACGTCTAAAATAACTTACAAAAGGTAGTGGTAATGGTATACCTGTTGTACTATTATATGTCAGCCCTAATACTAATCTATATGGTTTTTTTTGTTTTGGTCTTTTGTCTTATCGTTTATAGCATATACACCTCCATTTAAAAACATATCATCACCTGTGATTTTATGTCTAAGTGTAGATGCTATTCTTGGTGTAATCTTAGCACCTAATCGCCAATTTTCTGAGAGTTTAAATGTGTAACCTAAATTAAAATCTATGATATGTAATCGTCTTAAATTAGAGGTTGGAAAAGGGTAATCGTCCTCTAAATCTAGGGTTAACCTACTATACTCTGCACCAACAATTAAATAACAGTCTTCACTGGTTTTGATAGGATAATTTAATAATCCTCTAAATCTATCAAAACTATCTTCAGAATTACTTTTGGGCACATAAGAATACTCTAACCTAGCTAAATCTGTTAATTGTGCATGGGCTACATTTACACCACATAGTAGCGTTAATGTTAGTAAAATGGTTCCAAAATGTAATTTCATATAATCTATAATTATTTAATTGCTATATTTTTATTTGCTATCCTTTATAATGTGAATATCGCGTTGAGGGAATGGTATGGTAATATTATTTTCTCTAAACAATCTATCTATTTCAAAACGGATTTCACTTTTAGGTATTCTTGCATTAAAGCTGTCATCTATAGTAAACGTTACCCTAAAATTTAAAGCACTATCCCCAAAGTCTGTAAAAGTAACAGCAGGTTCTGGAAATTTAAAAACATTTGGGATGGACGTTGCTGCCTCTAATAATAATTTTTTAACTAATTGTACATCACTTCCATAGGCAACACCTACATCAACACCTTCTCTTGTACTTGTTCCGTTTTGAGTCCAATTATAAAGGCTGTTAGTTAGGTATAAATGATTAGGAATAATTAGTACTTTATCGTCTATAGTTACAGCTCTAGTTGTACGCAACTTAATCTCTTCCACGCGTCCTACTTTACCATCAATTTCCATAATATCTCCAACGTGAACCGATTGATCAACTAATATAAAAATTCCGGAAATTATATCCTGAAACAACGTTTGAAGTGCTAAACCTACACCAATTAAAAGTGCTGCGGAAGCTGCAAAAATAGCTGTGACATCTATATTTATTGAATCCAATATTACCAGAAAAACAATGATATAAATAAACCATCTTGCAAATGAAAACACGGTTGTAAATTTTGCCTTATCATCATCAGGCATATGACGCGTGACTACTTTTCTAACCAAACGTAAGACAATGGTTGTAAGTATTAAAACTAATATAATAAGTAAGACATACTTAACTTTAATTACGCTAGTAGTCAAACCCTTATCATCAGTAAAGGTGTAAATTTTATAATTTAATATTTCAATAAATTTTTCCCAAATAGAACTTTCAGTAATCACATCACTTACTTTTTCTACTTCTTTTTCAATTTTATCTGCTACTTTACTTTCTTGAATCATTGTAAAAATTAATATCTAATCCACTTAATCAACTCTTTATAAGTTGGTTTTTTACCATACATTAATATACCTACTCTGTAAATTTTTGCTGCAAACCATACCGTAAACATAAAGGTACCAACCAATAGTAATAACGATACTATTTGTTGCCAAATTGGCACACCAAACGGGATACGCATTAACATCACTACAGGTGAAGTAAACGGTATAAACGAAAATATAGTACTTACCGTACCATGTGGATCCTCTATTACGGTAAACATACCAACGTAAACTGCTAATATTAATGGCATTAAAATAGGTAACATAAATTGTTGTGTATCTGTTTCGTTATCTACTGCTGCGCCAATTGCTGCGTATAAAGAACTATACAGTAAATAGCCACTTATAAAAAACAATAAAAATGCAATTACCAAATTGGTAAGTGGCAAGTTATAAAATGCTGTAAATAAACTTTGTACTTTCATGCTTGCATCTGGATTAGCCATTGCTTGACGCATAATTTCTTGCTGTGGTGTTTGTGCCTGCGCAAAGTCAATTCCAAAAATAGCAGAGACTACGGTTAGTAAGACACCTCCTAAAATAATCCATATAATAAACTGAGTCACTCCTGCTAGAGATGTCCCAATTATCTTACCTAACATTAATTGTACTGGTTTTACAGAAGAGATAATAACTTCTATAATACGACTTGTCTTTTCTTCGATTACACTACGCATGATCATATTGCCATAAATAATGATAAACATAAATAGCAAATAACCTGCTGCACCACCAAATGCAAGCTTAACTACACTGTCAATTTTAGATGATTTGACACCAGAAAAATTTTCTTGTGCAATGTTAATCTTTATTTTAGACGCTTTAATCATATCTATATCGACACCTTGACTTGCCATATTAAGATTGGTTAGCTCCTTTTCTATTTTATTTTCTAATGAAGAAATTACAGATAAGGATGGTGATTCTTCTGAATAAAATTGCACACTAGTAGCTGCATTTTCAAAATTTTCTAATTTATTTATATGAAGCAAGCCGTAATCACCTTTTTCTTCAACTATAGTTTTTGCATTATCTAAAGTTAAACCTGTCAGGAGGTTATATTTTGTATTATCTGTATCTTTAAAAACCTCAGTCAACATTCCGGAATCATCCAATACCGAAATGACACGTTGTTTATTGTTATTCATCTGAGATAAATACACAACGACAGTTATTAAAGCTATAAATATTAACGGACTTAAGACCGTCATTATTAAAAACGATTTGTTTCTAACCTTGGTTAAATACTCGCGTTGTATAATAAGTGGAAGATGGTTCATTGTTAGTTATTCTTTACTGTTTGAATAAAAATATCGTTGGCACTTGGAATAACTTCTACAAAGTGAGAAATCTGTCCTTTACTAGTCAGGTAGCTTAATAGGTCATTAGCCGACTCGTTTTTAGATAATTTAATATTAAGTTTTAAGTCGTTTTCTAATGTTTTAAATTCGGCTGGTGTCACACTAAATTTACTTGCTAACTCTTGTTCTAAATTACCATTGTTTGGATTTATACCAATTTGAAAAGTATTGCTTTTATATTGGCGTTTTATATCCATTAGGTTACCATCTAATACTTTGTTAGATTTATGTATTAAGGCTATTTGGTCACACAACTCCTCTACCGACTCCATACGATGTGTAGAAAAAATTACGGTTGCACCTTCATCTCTTAGTCTTAAAATCTCATCTTTTATTAAATTTGCATTAATTGGATCAAACCCAGAAAATGGCTCGTCAAAAATCAATAATTTGGGTTCATGCAGGACAGTAACCACAAACTGAATTTTTTGTGCCATACCTTTAGACAATTCCTGTATTTTTTTATTCCACCAGTCTCCAATCTCTAAGCGTTCAAACCACATTTTAAGGCGTTTTTTAGCTTCTGCTTTTTGCATACCTTTTAATTGTGCTAAGTACAAAGCTTGCTCGCCAACTTTCATGGATTTATATAATCCACGCTCTTCCGGTAAATAGCCAATATCTTTTACGTGGTGATTTTTTAAAGCTTCTCCATCCAACAAAACATGTCCAGAATCTGGCATTGTTATTTGGTTAATGACTCTAATTAAAGTTGTTTTTCCTGCTCCATTTGGACCAAGCAAACCAAAAATACTACCCTTTGGAACAGTAATAGACACATTATTTAGTGCTGTAAAGTCTCCAAATTTTTTAGATACTTGGTGCACCTCTAAAAGGTTATTCATCGTTATTTTTTAAGATTGATTAGTTAAGCTAACACTAGCTTTAGTTGTAAATATAGAAAATGTTAAAATAGTAACATTACTGATTTAGGTATTTTTAACTTAAAGGAAGAAATATCTTTTTATATAAAACAAAACCCACCCTCTAAATAAATAAAGGATGGGAAAAAATTGCTATGAAAAAGAAAAATTATCACTAGCTAGGCTAGCGATAAACCAAATATACTATTTTTTATTAAATAAGATGTTAAATGATTTAAATAGTTAAACAAAAAGCAAAAAAAGCTCACAAAATGTGAGCTTTTAAAATTTAGTTTATGCTTTTTGTTACGAAAACATGTCTTTTACTTTTTCAAAAAATGACTTATCACTGCGCTCTGGCTTAGGAGAAAAGTGTTCGTCCTCTTTCATACTTTCAAAAAACTCTTTTTGTTTTTTGTTTAATGTTTTTGGTGTCCATACGTTAACGTGTACTAATAAATCTCCTTTACCGTAACCATTAATACTAGGAATACCTTTTCCGCGTAAGCGTAATATTTTACCAGATTGCATACCTGCTTCTATCTTGATACGTACTTTTCCGGTAACTGTGTCAATTTCTTTTGAGTTCCCTAGGATTGCATCAGGTAAGCTTACGTATAAATCGTAATGTAAATTATCGCCTTCACGTTGTAAAGACTCATGTGCTTCTTCCTCTATTGCTACAAGTAAGTCTCCAGACACACCATTACCTGGTGCTTCGTTACCTTTTCCTGATACTTTAAGTTGCATTCCGTCTACTACTCCTGCTGGTATATTAACCGGAATAGTTTCTTCTTTAGCAATCATACCTTGTGCATCAGCTTCACTAGGTTTTTTATCTATTATTTGTCCTGCTCCACTACATGTTGGACATGGTGCAGCTGTTTGCATACGACCTAAAATTGTGTTTGTAACTCTAGTTACTTGACCAGCTCCATTACACGTATTACACGTTTTATATGTGGTACCTGGTGCCTGAACTTTACGTTTTACTTTAATTTTCTTTTCAACACCATTAGCAATTTCTTCTAAAGTAAGTTTAAGACGTACACGTAGGTTACTACCTTTAACGCGACGTTGTCCTCCACCTCCACCGAAGCCACCTCCAAAACCAGAGAAACCTCCACCTCCAAAGATGTCACCAAATTGGCTAAAAATATCGTCCATGTTCATTCCGCCACCACTGTAGCCTCCACCACCACCTTCAAATGCTTGGTGTCCAAATTGGTCGTAACGTGCTTTTTTGTTGTCGTCACTTAATACCTCATAGGCTTCTGCTGCTTCTTTAAATTTAGACTCAGCATCCTTATCATCAGGATTTTTGTCAGGATGAAACTCGATTGCCTTTTTACGGTATGCTTTTTTAATTTCAGCTTGAGATGCTGATTTATTTATACCTAATATTTCGTAAAAATCTCTTTTAGCCATATTTAATTTATTGTCCGATTATTACTTTTGGAAAACGTATAACAGTTTCGCCTAGTTTATAACCTTTTTCTATAACGTCTACAATCTTACCTTTTAAGTCTTCAGTAGGTGCTGGTATTTGTGTTATCGCTTCATGATGATCTGCATTAAACACATCACCTGCTCTAACTTCTAATTGAGACAATCCTTTTTGTTGTAATGTCTGTAATAATTTGTTATAAATTAATAAGACACCTTTACGCATTTCTTCTGCTTCTTTGTCATCGTCGATGTGTAATAAAGCGCGTTCAAAATCATCTAAAATTGGTAACATAGATACCATAACATCCTTACTTGCAGTTTGAAACAATTCAATACGCTCTCTAGAGGTACGCTTTTTATAATTTTCAAACTCGGCAAAAAGACGTAAAAATTTATCTTTTTCTTGTTGTAAATCAGCCTTTAACTGCTCTTCCACAGATAACTCTTCTGCAACCTCTTCTTGTGTTGTTGCTTGTTCTGCTTGATTTGAAGTAGAATTAATTTCTTCTTCTATGTTTGTTTCGTTGTTGCTTTTCTTGCTCATTATTGTACTTAATTTAAAATACTGTAATTGGGATGGCAAAAGTACTGCCATTACTATTAAAAATGTCAAAATGTCATTGTTTTTTTTAATAAACAAATAATTAGTTTCCATGGAAGATTATTTATATATTTGCGCTTTAAATCACTAAAACTAAAATTTTATATCATGAAAAAAATTGTATTAAACCTTTTTGCAGTAGCAATCGTTGGATTAAGTGTTGTTGCTTGTAAAAGTGATGCTAAAGAAGCAAAAACAGGTGAAGTTGAAGCTGTAGCTGAAAACACAGAAGCTGCTAAATATAAAGCAGATGCTGACAACTCTATGATTATATGGAAAGCTAACAAAATTGTTGGTGGACATGAAGGTACTATTAATGTATCAACTGGAGTTGCTGAGTTTGAAGGAGACAAATTAGTTGGTGGAAACTTTATGTTTGACATTAACACTATTAAATGTACTGACATTCCTGAAACTGAAGAAGCTAACGCAAATCTAGTAGGTCATTTAAAAAGCGAAGACTTTTTTGATGTAGCACAATTTGGTACTGCTGCATTTGAAATTACAAAAGTAGAAGGAAACAATATTAGCGGTAACTTAACACTAAAAGGAATTAAGAAAAACATTACTTTTCCTGCTTTAGTAGCTGTAAATGGTGATGATGTTACAATTACAAGTGACACATTTACTTTAGATAGAACAGAATGGAACATTATGTACAACTCTGCAACAAGCGATGATGTTGCTGCTTCATTAGGAGATAAACTAATTAAGGATGATGTTGAAATAAAAATATCTGTTAAAGCTAAAAAAGCTTAATCTTTATATATTTTATAAAAAAAGCCACAATTAACGTTGTGGCTTTTTTTATTTCTAATAATGACATTACACTACAAACCCATAAAAAAATTATAACTTTAGCCTATACTAACCAATATAAAATTGCAATGACTTTAGGTGCCTTATCAATAAGTATAGCAGTAAAAGATATTACTGCGTCCAAACAATTTTACGAGACTTTAGGTTTTACAGTTTTTGGTGGACAACTTGAACAAAATTATTTAATAATGAAAAATGGAAATGCTTTAATAGGACTTTTTCAGGGTATGTTTGATAAAAATATTATCACGTTTAATCCTGGTTGGGATGAAAACGCTAATCCGTTAAAAGATTTTGATGATGTTAGGTCCATACAAAAACAATTAAAAGATAATAATATTTCTTTTATTACTGAAGCTGACACTAACACAAAAGGTCCTGCAAGCTTTATGGTATTAGATCCTGATGGTAACCAGATTTTGGTAGATCAACATGTTTAAACTTTACTCTACCGGAAAATCAAAATATTGATTTTTAAAAGGCTCTCCTTTTAAGGTAAAATGCCACCATTCTTTTGGGTAATTTCTAAAGCCATTTGTCAACATGACGTGTTGTAATAGTTGTCTATTTTCCTGCTGTTTTGATGTCAATTTAGTATTACTTACCCAAGATTCTGGACCAAAAAAATCATAAGGACTACCCATGTCTAAAACTTTTCCTGTCTTTAAATTTATAATTGTCAAATCTATTGTGCTTCCGCTACTATGTCTAGATTTGGAGGCAATATAACCTTGACTAAAAAGATTTTTTTATCTACATTTGGATAATACTCTTGCTTTTTTAAGGTATCATTAACTTGTTTTGCCCATCTTACAAAATGGTTTACCGCTTGTTGTGGTCTATAAGCGTCATAAATTTTTAAACCTAAGCCCTTTTTTTAAGGGTATCTTGTACATTTTTTAAAGCTTTAGCTGCTAATGTTGTCATAATCACAACCTCTTTATTGTAACCATCAATTTGCTCTCCTACAAAATTATCATCATTACAATACCTTAACTCTACATCTAAATCTTGAATTATATCTTGAGCATAGACAAATCCATCCCTTAATTGTGCAATACTAATAGTTGTAAAAAATGTTAGTAAAAGCGCTAAATTATACTTCATGATTTAAATTTTATAGGCTAAATTTATAAAATAAAAAACTAATTATGACCTATCCTTGGCATCTATATTTAATGGGAGCAATTTATGTGTTTGCAGGTGTTATGCATTTTATTAAACCTAAAATGTATTTACGCATCATGCCAAGATACTTACCAAATCATAAACTACTAGTTAAATTAAGTGGTATTGCAGAAATAGTTTTAGGTACAACAGTCTGCATTCCTGCATTAAAAGCTATTTCAATTTATGGTATAATATTAATGTTGCTTTTATTTTTAATGGTTCACATATATATGTTAACTGAAAAAAAGCTTCGACTGGACTGCCAAAATGGATCTTGTTATTACGTCTTCCGTTACAATTTGGGCTAATGTATTGGGCATTTTGGTATTTAAAATTTTAAGAAATGCTTTTTACAGAAGAAATCAAACTTAATTTGCCAGATGCTGAGATTAGTTATTTTCCTAATTTTTTTGACATAAACGAAGCTTCCAATTATTACAATTTGCTATTCAATGACATCCCTTGGCAGCAAGATAACATTACTTTATTTGGAAAAACGCATGCACAACCCAGATTAACTGCTTTATTTAGCACCAATAACAAACCCTATAGTTATTCCAATATTACCATGCATCCACATGGCTTTACTTCCGCTTTAAGCGAAATAAAAAAAGAGTAGAAACTATAGCAAACATAAACTTTACTACATGCTTAGCTAATTTATACAGAGATGGTCAGGACAGCAATGGTTGGCATGCTGATGACGAAAAATCTTTAGGTATAAATCCTATAATTGCCTCTGTTAGTTTTGGCGAAGCACGATATTTTAATCTCAAACATAAAACGGACAAATCATTAAAGCAAAAACTATTACTAGAGCATGGTAGTTTATTATTAATGAAGGGTAGCACACAACATCATTGGTTACATCAGATTGCTAAAACCAAAAAACAAATAATGCCTAGAATTAATTTAACTTTTAGAATCATAATATAAAAAGTATTAAAAACATAAAAGCCAAGGTCCCTCAACCTTGGCTTTTTGCTATTTGGCATTTTGTGTTAAATTAATTTAGATTATCCAAACTAACCTAACAATGCAAATATTAATTAATTAATCCATTGAACTAAAAGTATGTAATTTTTAGCACAAGACAAACATAAAGCTTATCTCAAAGCAAAACGATAAAAAACATTATAAATCGATGAAATGCACTAAATTTTAACATTCATCGATTAAAATACATCAAAAATCGATTAAAAACACATCACAAAATCCTTTCAAACATTATTTTTATACCAAATTTTAAGTGTAACTTTGAGTAGCATAATTTAATATTTGGCATCCTATTTGACTTACATGTTAAAACCATTAAAATGAAATCACAAATTATAATCATTCTGTTTTTTATATTATCTACTGCCACTGCTCAAGATGTAACGTTTACATCTAAAGACATCGTTGTAAACAAACACATAAATGGGACATTATTAACACCTTTAAATGATGACAAACCAACTTTAGCCATAATTATAGCAGGATATGGACCCAATGATAGAGATGGTAATCAAAACTTTTTAAAAACTAATAACATCAAAAAATTAGCAATAGGACTTACCAATAGTGGCATTGCAACCTTTAGATACGACAAGCGTATTGTTAAACAAATACGACAAAACAACGTAGATCCTAATTTATCTTTTGATGATTTTGTAACAGATGCCAGTACAGTAGTAGACTATTTTAAAAATCTAAATCTATATAATAAAATATACATTATAGGACATGATCAAGGAAGCCTAATTGGTATGCTAGCAGCAAAGGATAAAGCTAGTGGCTTTATATCCATAGCTGGAGCAGGACAAACTATAGACAATGTTATTATAGAACAAATAGAAAAAACAGCACCACAATTTACAGAAGATACAAAACGCGTGTTTGCTATTTTAAAAACAGAAAAAACAACATTAGATTATCCTGAAGCTTTAACATCCATTTTTAATATTGAAACACAACGTTTTTTTATGAGTTGGATGAAACATAATCCACTTGATATAATGGGTACTTTAAACATACCAACATTAGTAATAAACGGAACTAAGGATTTACAAGTTAGTGAAACCGAAGCTTTATTATTAAAAGAGGCTGCAAGCGATGCTTCTATAAAAATAATAAAAAACATGAATCATGTTATGGTAACCATTGAAGGTGATGACCTTGAAAATTCTAAATCTTATAACGAATCGCATAGACCATTAGCCGATGGTTTATTAACAAGTATTATAACTTTTATTACAACCAAATAAAAATTATCAAACATTATAAAATAGAAAAAGCATCCTAAAAAGGATGCTTTTTCATACTAACCAACCAAAAATATGATAATTACTACTCGTTTCATTTAGGTAACCACACCTGTGTGAAAGTCATCATAAGTAATTACACTTTTAATATTACAATTGTCGTGCCAAAACAAACTAACTAACATCTTGTAGTGTTAAAGGTTTATTAAAATTAAAAACAGAAAAAGCATCCTTTATAGGGATGCTTTTTCATACTAACCAACCAAATGTAATTATTACTATTTTCTGTTTAGGTAACCACACCTAGTATTAGAAGGTCATCATAAATAATTACAATTTATATTAAACAAATCCTGTGCCAAACTTTGTTTTTAAATGTTTTAATAACCATATTATTTGATTATTTTGCGTTATCTATAAATTAAAATTATGAGTGAACCATTATTTACTAACGACACTATTGTTTTTGGAGTGTTAATGATTGCCTTAGGCTTAATATTTTATACAGAATCTTTAAAAGGCGGTTTCTGGGAAAAATTTTACAAGATTGTTCCTGGCTTGTTTATGGCATATATGTTGCCAGCTATACTAACAACCATAGGTCTAATTGCCCCAGAATGGGAAACAACAACCGAAACTGGTGACATAGTAGCACACAAAACCAACTTGTATTATGTTGCTAGTAGATATCTATTACCTGCAGCACTAGTCTTAATGACATTAAGCATTGATTTAAAAGCAGTTTTTAATTTAGGATGGAAAGCACTTATCATGTTTTTTACAGGTACAATAGGTATTGTAATTGGTGGACCAATTGCTATACTATTAATTGCCACAATATCACCTGATACAGTAGGCGGAATAGGTCCTGATGCTGTTTGGAGAGGTTTATCTACTTTAGCCGGAAGCTGGATTGGAGGAGGTGCTAATCAAACCGCAATGTTAGAAATTTACGGTTATAATCAAGCTGAGTACGGAAAAATGGTATTTGTTGATATAGTTGTCGCTAATGTATGGATGGCAATCCTACTTATTGGTATTGGAAAACGCGCTAGTATCAATAAATGGTTAAAAGCAGATACATCCTCTATTGAGGCACTAAAAGATAAAATGTCCACATTTACTGAAAGTGTTAAACGTAATCCAAGCTTAACAGATTTAATGTTATTGGCTGCCATAGCTTTTGGGACTGTAAGTATGGCACATTTATGTGCTGACAATTTAGCGCCTTTCTTTGGAGAAATAATTTCGGGAATAGAATCTACTACTTTAAAAAACACTTTTACGTTTTTAGATAGTTCGTTTTTCTGGATGATTAGTATTGCTACACTTGTAGCTATATTATTGTCTTTTACTAAAGCTAAAAATTATGAAGGCGCAGGTGCTAGTAAATTTGGTAGTGTTTTTATATATATTTTAGTTGCAACCATTGGAATGAAAATAGACATTAGTTCAATATTTGATAATGTTGGTCTTATAGCTATTGGATTTGTATGGATGGGTATTCATGCATTACTTTTAATTGGAGTTGCAAAACTTATTAAAGCACCTTATTTCTTTTTAGCGGTTGGAAGTCAAGCTAACGTAGGTGGTGCTGCATCTGCTCCAATTGTAGCTTCTGCTTTTCACCCATCTTTAGCGACAGTTGGTGTTCTTTTAGCAGTATTTGGATATGCTGTCGGAACGTTAGCAGCTATTGGTTGTACAATTTTAATGCAATTAGCTTCTGGAGGTTAGTATTTTTCTGTTTTTTAATTGATATTTGCCCACCTTAAAAATAAGTTTTAAATGAAAAAAATTATTGCATTATTAGTATTGGTGTCTTTATTTTCTTGCGGAAATGATGCTA
Organism: Olleya sp. KJ81-1; assembly: GCF_055808135.1. Lineage (NCBI taxonomy): Bacteria > Pseudomonadati > Bacteroidota > Flavobacteriia > Flavobacteriales > Flavobacteriaceae > Olleya > Olleya sp. KJ81-1. Next base: position 1,593,554 of record NZ_CM147854.1, read on the forward strand.
ATAAATTGACAGTCAAAGGGACTGTAAAAGGATTAAAAAAAGGAACTATATACCTAAAAAAGGTAAGTGATACTGTTTTAGTGACTGTAGACTCTATTGTTGTTAATGGTTCTCCTGAATTTACGTTACAATCAGACATAGATGAGCCAGAAATGTTTTATTTATATTTAAATAAAAACACCAAAGAGGATGATAGGATATCCTTTTTTGCTGATAAAGGTATTACTGAAATTAATACAACTTTAAAGGGATTTTCTTACGATGCTAAAATAAAAGGATCTAAGCAACATGATGTTTTAGAAGAGTATCTGAGTATGATAGGAAAATTTAATAATAAAAATTTAGACTTAACTAAAGAATATATTGAAGCAGCAAGAGACAAAGACACTGTCAAGTTAAAACAAACTGAAGCCATATTAAATAGCTTTAAGAAAAGAAAGTATTTATACACTGCTAATTTTGCTGTAACGCATAAGGATAGTGAAGTTGCTCCATATTTAGCACTTTCGGAAATTTACGACGCTAATGTTATTTATTTAGACACCATTAGTAAAGTACTTACGCCAGAAATTAAAGCCTCGAAATATGGAAAGCAATTAGAAGTATACATTGCCGAAATTAAACGTACTGAGCAATAGAAAAAATAGTTTCATATAAAAAAAGCCATCTAAATTTAGATGGCTTTTTTTATTGTTAAAATTTTGATGTTAAATCAAAAAAAGCTTCTCAATTAAGAGAAGCTTTTTTGAGCCGATGGAGGGACTCGAACCCACGACCTGCTGATTACAAATCAGCTGCTCTAGCCAGCTGAGCTACATCGGCAAAAGAGTTTGCAAATATAATTCTCTTAATGATATCTGCAAGCTTTTTTAAAAAAAATTAACCTAATTTGTTAATTCTTTCAATTAATGCACGACCCTTATCTTCAAGCTCTTTTTTAACAGCGTTAAAATGTGCTTTTTTGTTATCAACGTCTTTAGCATTAGTCTTAGTTATAAGCTCGTCAAAAGTTACTATTGCGTCATCAATGATCGCTTCACTTTGTTTGTTGTCTTTATCAGTGTTTGTGTATTCCCAAACGTAAACTGCTTCAATAATATCTCCTAAAACGTAATTAATGTCTTTTTTTAGGTCTCTTTTATTTGCCATAATTTTAAAATTTATTTAAGTGCAAAGCTACGATTAAAGTTCGAAATTAGAACTATTTAAATCCACTTTAAAGCCTTTATTTAATTTATGCATGTTATTTACCAGAATAGGATACAAAGTTTCTTGGTGTCTCGTAAAGTGTTACTTCCAAGTCTAAGCCTTGTTTTAATTTGGCTTTGATTTTATTATAAATTACAACGACAATGTTTTCTGCTGTTGGATTTAAATCTTTAAACTCTGCAACATCCAGGTTTAGGTTTTTATGGTCAAAAGCATCTTCTACTTCCATTTTAATGATGTCTTTTAAAATTTTAACATCAATTACAAAACCTGTTTCTTGATCAATATCTCCTGTAACACTAGCAATAAGCTCATAATTATGACCATGATAATTAGGGTTGTTACATTTTCCAAAGATTTCATCATTTTTTTCCATGGACCAATCTTTACGATATAATCTATGGGCTGCATTAAAATGGGCTTTACGACTGACTGTTACTTTCATCACTAATATTTATAAATTGATAAAACTTATCAAAAATTATTTTAAACCAAGCTGTATATAGTTCCGGCTGATTTTGAATATCTGCTTTTACATCTTCTAAAGACATCCATTTCCAGCTTTCAACTTCATCTTTATTAATAATTGGCTGATCTTGATAATAACCAACCATAATATGGTCCAATTCATGCTCTGTTAAACCATTATCAAAAGGAGCTTTGTAGATAAAAGATGTTTTTTCTTCAAGTTGTGTTACAAAACCCATTTCTTCTTGTAAACGTCTTGTACCAGCTTGTATATTGCTTTCTCCTTCACGTTGATGACTACAACATGTGTTAGTCCATAATCCAGGAGAGTGATACTTACCTAAAGCTCTTTGTTGTAGCATTAACTGATTTTTATCATTAAAAACAAAAACAGAGAATGCACGATGTAATAATGCTTTTTCATGGGCTTCCATTTTTGGCATTAGTCCAATTTGCTCATCAAACTCGTTTACTAAAATTACATGTTCTTCTTTCATTAAAAATATTTGATAAAAACAAAGTTAATAATTAGACTTGGGCTAATTTTTGTTTTAAGTTAATTTTAATAAAAAAAGCATCTCTAAAGAGATGCTTTTTCCATATTAATATGGTTGAAATTATCTATTAATAACTATAAAGTTACTTCTTCTATTCCAATCATGTTCTTCTTCGGTACACTTAACTCCGTTACTACATCTATTAACTAACATAGTTTCTCCGTAACCTTTACCTTCCAATCTATCTGGCGCAATACCTCCTTTTTGAATAATGTATTGTTTGGTAGATACGTTTCTTCTATTTGATAAAGCCCAGTTATAGTCATCTGATGCTCTTGAATCTGTATGCGATTGTACATCAATTCTAACCGTTGGATACTTATTCATGTAATCTATTACCTTTTTTAACTCTAATTCTGCATCTGGTCTTATATTAGACTTGTCAAAATCAAAATAGATTGGATTTAATTTTAAAACTTCAGTTAAATCCATTCCAACTTCTGCAGGTAATGTTGTTTCAGGTGTTAAGTTTAATTTTAAAACAACATCTTCTTTCTTTTTAGGATTAACAACAAATGTTTGGTCTGATTGTGTATAACCATCTTTAGATGCTATAATATTAAATTTTTGCTTGTTACAAGGTCCTTCATAACTAAAGGAACCGTTTTGATCTGATGTCAAGTTTTGAACCTCTACTCCTTTTTCATTTAAAACAACAACGCTTGCGTAAGGCAGTATAATGTTAGTTGTTTTATCTACTGTTGTACCAGACACTAACTGCGTACAAAATGATCTAGAAAACTTATAAATATCATCATCTCCTTTACCATTGTATCTATTAGAAGTTAGGTATCCAATATTTGAAAATTCGTCAATTATAAATTCAAAATCGTCTCTAGAACTATTAATCGGTTTACCTAAGTTGGTAACTGTTTGACTTGGATCATCTAACTTAGTCATAAATACATCTAATCCACCAAGACCTTGATGTCCATCTGATGAAAAATATAGTGTTCCATTATTGCTTATATATGGAAAATTTTCTCTTCCTTCTGTATTGATAGCATCTCCTAAATTTACTGGTTCGCCATAAGTACCATCTTCTAAAATATCTACATAATAAATATCAGATTTACCACGAGTACCTGGCATATCACTAGCAAAATATAATCTAGACTCATCTAAGCTTAAGGCTGGATGCGCGACATTATAATCGTCATTATTAAATGGCATACTAACTATATTTGACCAAGCGCCATTTTTAAGTTCGGCTTTAAAAATTTTTAAACCATTTACTTTTTCATTACTTTTTCTGACTTTACCATGAAAATAATTGTTTCTAGTAAAATATGCGATATTCCCATCGTGAGTAAAAGATGTTGAAGACTCATGATATTTAGTATTTATAGCTGTAGATAAAGGTGTTACAGCACTAGAATCGTTAGCTTGATAATATAAATCTAAAAATGGTTGTTCGTTCCATTTATATAATTTACCGTCACCTCTAGAAGAAGCAAAAACAATTCCACCTTTATAAAAAGAGGTTCCAAAATCTGAAAAACGAGAATTTAAATCTAAATTTTCCAATTCAAAATCACCTGAAAGTGATTCGATAGTTTCAAGATAGTTTGGAGATTTAGAGAATAATATTGCTCTAGAATCATTTGGCTTTAAAGTAGCAAATTCTTTCATATTAGCATTTGCACCTTCATAGTCACCAATAGCTTTTAAACTCATTGCATATCGATAATAATACTCATACTCAACTACTGCATCCAATTTAAACATTTCACCATACCACTTGGAAGCGTCTTCCATTTTGGTATTGAAATAATATGAATTAGCTAGTTTTTTATAAACTTCTGGTGTTTTATTACCTTTTTCAATTAATTTTAATAACTCCTTTGTTGTTTCAACATAGGATAATTTATCATACTTTTTTTCTGTACTACTAGAAATACCATCATTTTGAGCAAATGTTAGATTAAATGATAGTGCAATAATTAAAGTAGAAAGTATATATCTATTTTTCATAATCTTTGTTATCTATGTTTTAAAAGAATCTTGGTGATAAAATTTTAGTTAAATCTCTAGGTTCAAATCTTAAAAATACCTCGAAAGAACCAGCATCAAACTTAGTCTGACCTAAATCTGTTACTTCTCTGTCATAACCAAAACCTAACATTAAACTTTCTGATACCTGATACCCTAACAATCCACTAACTGCAGCATCCCAACGGTATGCTAATCCAACTGTAAATTTATCTTTATATAAAGCATTTGCAGTTAAATCTGCTTGTAAAGGTGATCCTGAAACTTGTTTAACTAAAAAAGCTGGTTTTAATTTTAAATCCTGATTAATATCAAAAACATAACCTCCCATTAAATAAAAGTGCATTCTTTCTGAAGCTTGAGATAAAGAAGCATCGTCAAAATATTTAGTTTCAAGTATATTTGGTACTGATAATCCTAAATACCATTTATCTGAATTACGATAATAAACACCAGCTCCTATTTGAGGTGAAAACTTATTATCAATATCACTTTGCAATAATACATCTCCATTATTATAAGAGCTTAATTCCGAATATTTTATATCTAATAAACTTCCACCACCATTCAAACCAAAAGATAATCTACCTTCATCTGATGTATTTATAGAGTATGAAAATGACACATCAAAATAGGTTTCTTGCGTTGGTCCAATCCTATCATTTACAACAGATAAACCTAACCCGACATTTTGCTCATCACCAAAAGGAGAATGGATATTGAAACTACCTGTATCTGGAGCTCCATCTAATCCTACCCATTGCGTACGATACAATAATAAAGCACTAAGTCCATCTCTAGAACCTGCATATGCTGGATTTATACTTAAAGTATTGTACATATATTGTGTGTATTGTGCATCTTGTTGCGCAGATAATTCTGTTACATAAAATGAACTTAATACAGCTATTAATATTAAAATTTTATTTTTCATTTGAAATAAGGTATGAATTTATTTTGTTATAACAGAGGCAGCTTTAACACTGCCTCTATAGATTTATTATCGTTGTAGATATAAATATCCTGCTCTAGATTTAGTTTCTCCTTCTACAGTATACTCGACTACATAAAAGTATGTTCCAACAGGTAATAACTCATCTTCTTGAATTGTTACTCTTCCGTTTGATCTACCATTAAAATAATTTCCTACAGAACCATAACTAGACGTTTCATAAACAATTACTCCCCATCTGTTATAAATCTTAACTGTATTCTCTGGATATAATTCAATATTTCTAATGATAAACACATCATTATCTCCATCGCCATTAGGTGTAACAGCATTAAATATCTCTAAATCATCTTCCTGAGGCGATGCGTTATTTACATCTAAATAATCTGGTAAACCGTCACCATCACTGTCGACTGCATCATCACCAAATCCAATACCATTATTGTCAGGATCTGGATACTCATCTTCAGTTGGTATACCATCATTATCGTCATCTGTATCCAAATAATCTGGTATAGAATCTCCATCAGTATCATCATTAGTAGGATCATTATCACCTGTTGGATCTATATCTCCATCTTCAAAATCCGTGTTACCATAATCTTCATTGATAGTATCCACTCCATCACCATCATCATCTGTATCCAAATAATCTGGTATAGAATCTCCGTCAGTATCCCCTTCAGATTGTTCAACTCCGTTAGGAACATTATCATTATCACAATCTCCATTTAACCACTCAGTAGATTGAGCTACAGTCGTACTTGCTGCAATAAAATCACATGGGTTTTGTGGGTCTGTACTATCTAATATCTCTGTACCATTAATTACTCCATCACCATCACAATCTAAAGCTTCCCATTCTTCAGAAACTAAAGTTATGTCTTGATTTCCTGCTAAGTAATCACAAGGATCTAATGCATCTGTACCATCACTAACTTCTTGACCATTTGTCACACCATCTCCATCACAATCTGCTGCCAGATATACTTCATCTTGAGGTAATGTAATGCTTGACTCTAAATACTCACATGAGTTATTTGGATCTGTTCCGTCTAATGCTTCTTGTCCATCTGTTACTCCGTCACCATCTGTGTCTGGATCTGTTGGATCTGTTGTGTTTCCTGCTGGATCTGCTGGTGTTAATGGATCATCAACTCCTGTGATTTCCTCTGCATCTGTTAATCCGTCATTATCACAATCTGCTCCTGAATCGATTGGTAAGGTAATACTTGCGATTACATACTCACATGCATCATTTGGATCTGTTCCATCTAATGCTTCTTGTCCATCTGTTACTCCGTCACCATCTGTATCTGGATCTGTTGGATCTGTTGTGTTTCCTGCTGGATCTACTGGTGTTAATGGATCATCAACTCCTGTGATTTCTTCAACATCTAATAATCCGTCATTATCACAATCTGCTCCTGAATCGATTGGTAAGGTAATACTTGCGATTACATACTCACATGCATCATTTGGATCTGTTCCATCTAATGCTTCTTGTCCATCTGTTACTCCGTCACCATCTGTGTCTGGATCTGTTGGATCTGTTGTGTTTCCTGCTGGATCTGCTGGTGTTAATGGATCATCAACTCCTGTGATTTCTTCAACATCTAATAATCCGTCATTATCACAATCTGCTCCTGAGTCGATTGGTAAGGTAATACTTGCGATTACATACTCACATGCATCATTTGGATCTGTTCCATCTAATGCTTCTTGTCCATCTGTTACTCCGTCACCATCTGTATCTGGATCTGTTGGATCTGTTGTGTTTCCTGCTGGATCTGCTGGTGTTAATGGATCATCAACTCCTGTAATTTCTTCAACATCTAATAATCCGTCATTATCACAATCTGCTCCTGAGTCGATTGGTAAGGTAATACTTGCGATTACATACTCACATGCATCATTTGGATCTGTTCCATCTAATGCTTCTTGTCCATCTGTTACTCCGTCACCATCTGTATCTGGATCTGTTGGATCTGTTGTGTTTCCTGCTGGATCTGCTGGTGTTAATGGATCATCAACTCCTGTAATTTCTTCAACATCTAATAATCCGTCATTATCACAATCTGCTCCTGAGTCGATTGGTAAGGTAATACTTGCGATTACATACTCACATGCATCATTTGGATCTGTTCCATCTAATGCTTCTTGTCCATCTGTTACTCCGTCACCATCTGTATCTGGATCTGTTGGATCTGTTGTGTTTCCTGCTGGATCTGCTGGTGTTAATGGATCATCAACTCCTGTAATTTCCTCTGCATCTGTTAATCCGTCATTATCACAATCTGCTCCTGAGTCGATAGGCAAAGTAATACTTGCGATTACATACTCACATGCATCATTTGGATCTGTTCCATCTAATGCTTCTTGTCCATCTGTTACTCCGTCACCATCTGTATCTGGATCTGTTGGATCTGTTGTGTTTCCTGCTGGATCTGCTGGTGTTAATGGATCATCAACTCCTGTAATTTCTTCAACATCTAATAATCCGTCATTATCACAATCTGCTCCTGAGTCGATTGGTAAGGTAATACTTGCAATTACATACTCACATGCATCATTTGGATCTGTTCCATCTAATGCTTCTTGTCCATCTGTTACTCCGTCACCATCTGTATCTGGATCTGTTGGATCTGTTGTGTTTCCTGCTGGATCTGCTGGTGTTAATGGATCATCAACTCCTGTAATTTCCTCTGCATCTGTTAATCCGTCATTATCACAATCTGCTCCTGAGTCGATTGGCAAAGTAATACTTGCAATTACATACTCACATGCATCATTTGGATCTGTTCCATCTAATGCTTCTTGTCCATCTGTTACTCCGTCACCATCTGTATCTGGATCTGTTGGATCTGTTGTGTTTCCTGCTGGATCTGCTGGTGTTAATGGATCATCAACTCCTGTGATTTCTTCAACATCTAATAATCCGTCATTATCACAATCTGCTCCTGAGTCGATTGGTAAGGTAATACTTGCGATTACATACTCACATGCATCATTTGGATCTGTTCCATCTAATGCTTCTTGTCCATCTGTTACTCCGTCACCATCTGTATCTGGATCTGTTGGATCTGTTGTGTTTCCTGCTGGATCTGCTGGTGTTAATGGATCATCAACTCCTGTAATTTCCTCTGCATCTGTTAATCCGTCATTATCACAATCTGCTCCTGAGTCGATAGGCAAAGTAATACTTGCGATTACATACTCACATGCATCATTTGGATCTGTTCCATCTAATGCTTCTTGTCCATCTGTTACTCCGTCACCATCTGTATCTGGATCTGTTGGATCTGTTGTGTTTCCTGCTGGATCTGCTGGTGTTAATGGATCATCAACTCCTGTAATTTCTTCAACATCTAATAATCCGTCATTATCACAATCTGCTCCTGAGTCGATTGGTAAGGTAATACTTGCAATTACATACTCACATGCATCATTTGGATCTGTTCCATCTAATGCTTCTTGTCCATCTGTTACTCCGTCACCATCTGTGTCTGGATCTGTTGGATCTGTTGTGTTTCCTGCTGGATCTGCTGGTGTTAATGGATCATCAACTCCTGTAATTTCTTCAACATCTAATAATCCGTCATTATCACAATCTGCTCCTGAATCGATTGGTAAGGTAATACTTGCAATTACATACTCACATGCATCATTTGGATCTGTTCCATCTAATGCTTCTTGTCCATCTGTTACTCCGTCACCATCTGTGTCTGGATCTGTTGGATCTGTTGTGTTTCCTGCTGGATCTGCTGGTGTTAATGGATCATCAACTCCTGTGATTTCTTCTGCATCTGTTAATCCGTCATTATCACAATCTGCTCCTGAATCGATTGGTAAGGTAATACTTGCGATTACATACTCACATGCATCATTTGGATCTGTTCCGTCTAATGCTTCTTGTCCATCTGTTACTCCGTCACCATCTGTGTCTGGATCTGTTGGATCTGTTGTGTTTCCTGCTGGATCTGCTGGTGTTAATGGATCATCAACTCCTGTGATTTCCTCTGCATCTGTTAATCCGTCATTATCACAATCTGCTCCTGAATCGATTGGTAAGGTAATACTTGCGATTACATACTCACATGCATCATTTGGATCTGTTCCATCTAATGCTTCTTGTCCATCTGTTACTCCGTCACCATCTGTATCTGGATCTGTTGGATCTGTTGTGTTTCCTGCTGGATCTGCTGGTGTTAATGGATCATCAACTCCTGTAATTTCTTCAACATCTAATAATCCGTCATTATCACAATCTGTTATTGCGGTAATTTCTTCAGTAATATCTGGAATGTTATAATTACATTCATTATTAGGATCTGTACCATTTGCAACTTCTACTGAGTCTAAAACTCCATCTCCATCTGAATCGATATCTACTGGTGCATATCCGTCATCTATTGTTACTGTTGCTACACCTTCTAATACAGTTACTATTTCTGGATCTGAATCCGTTGTTGTTAAAGTATCTGTAATATCGGTTGGTAACGTTGTCTCGTCAACATCAACCTCTGTATCTCCTACTGGAATGTCTGTTGCTGTCCATATTCCGTCTATTCCTGTTGTTACTGTCGTTTCGTTTCCGTCAACATCGGTAATAACTATATCTACTCCTTCAATTCCTTCTTCGCCTGCATCTTGAATACCATCTCCGTTGATGTCTTCAAATACAACTCCCGTTAAATCTCCAACTATTGGACTATTCTCAAAGTTGTTATCTGCATCAACTTCGCCTGCTGTTACCGTTACTGGAATACTTCCATCTGTTGTGTCTGTATTTACTACTGTATCACCATCGTCTGTTGTATCACCATCAACTACTTCTGTATTAGCTGGTATTGTCTGTACGATTGTATAGTCTCCAACTGGTACGTCTGTAAATTCATAGGTTCCATCAACGCCTGTTGTTACGGTTGGATCAACTGTTGCTGCATCACCATCATCTAATGTTACTACGATTCCTGATACTGGATCACCATTCTCATCGACTACCGTTCCACTTACGCTTCCTGGTGCTGGACTATTCTCAAAGTTGTTATCTGCGTCAACTTCGCCTGCTGTTACCGTTACTGGAATACTTCCATCTGTTGTGTCTGTATTTACTACTGTATCACCATCGTCTGTTGTATCACCATCAACTACTTCTGTATTAGCTGGTATTGTCTGTACGATTGTATAGTCTCCTACTGGTACGTCTGTAAATTCATAGGTTCCATCAACGCCTGTTGTTACGGTTGGATCAACTGTTGCTGCATCACCATCATCTAATGTTACTACGATTCCTGATACTGGATCACCATTCTCATCGACTACCGTTCCACTTACGCTTCCTGGTGCTGGACTATTCTCAAAGTTATTATCTGCATCAACTTCGCCTGCTGTTACCGTTACTGGAATACTTCCATCTGTTGTGTCTGTATTTACTACTGTATCACCATCGTCTGTTGTATCACCATCAACTACTTCTGTGTTAGCTGGTATTGTCTGTACGATTGTATAGTCTCCTACTGGTACGTCTGTAAATTCATAGGTTCCATCAACGCCTGTTGTTACGGTTGGATCAACTGTTGCTGCATCACCATCATCTAATGTTACTACGATTCCTGATACTGGATCACCATTTTCATCGACTACCGTTCCGCTTACGCTTCCTGGTGCTGGACTATTCTCAAAGTTATTATCTGCATCAACTTCGCCTGCTGTTACCGTTACTGGAATACTTCCATCTGTTGTGTCTGTATTTACTACTGTATCACCATCGTCTGTTGTATCACCATCAACTACTTCTGTGTTAGCTGGTATTGTCTGTACGATTGTATAGTCTCCTACTGGTACGTCTGTAAATTCATAGGTTCCATCAACGCCTGTTGTTACGGTTGGATCAACTGTTGCTGCATCACCATCATCTAATGTTACTACGATTCCTGATACTGGATCACCATTTTCATCGACTACCGTTCCGCTTACGCTTCCTGGTGCTGGACTATTCTCAAAGTTATTATCTGCATCAACTTCGCCTGCTGTTACCGTTACTGGAATACTTCCATCTGTTGTGTCTGTATTTACTACTGTATCACCATCATCTGTTGTATCACCATCAACTACATCTGTGTTAGCTGGTATTGTCTGTACGATTGTATAGTCTCCTACTGGTACGTCTGTAAATTCATAGGTTCCATCAACGCCTGTTGTTACGGTTGGATCAACTGTTGCTGCATCACCATCATCTAATGTTACTACGATTCCTGATACTGGATCACCATTCTCATCGACTACCGTTCCACTTACGCTTCCTGGTGCTGGACTATTCTCAAAGTTATTATCTGCATCAACTTCGCCTGCTGTTACCGTTACTGGAATACTTCCATCTGTTGTGTCTGTATTTACTACTGTATCACCATCGTCTGTTGTATCACCATCAACTACTTCTGTGTTAGCTGGTATTGTCTGTACGATTGTATAGTCTCCTACTGGTACGTCTGTAAATTCATAGGTTCCATCAACGCCTGTTGTTACGGTTGGATCAACTGTTGCTGCATCACCATCATCTAATGTTACTACGATTCCTGATACTGGATCACCATTTTCATCGACTACCGTTCCGCTTACGCTTCCTGGTGCTGGACTATTCTCAAAGTTATTATCTGCATCAACTTCGCCTGCTGTTACCGTTACTGGAATACTTCCATCTGTTGTGTCTGTATTTACTACTGTATCACCATCGTCTGTTGTATCACCATCAACTACTTCTGTGTTAGCTGGTATTGTCTGTACGATTGTATAGTCTCCTACTGGTACGTCTGTAAATTCATAGGTTCCATCAACGCCTGTTGTTACGGTTGGATCAACTGTTGCTGCATCACCATCGTCTAATGTTACTACGATTCCTGATACTGGATCACCATTCTCATCGACTACCGTTCCGCTTACGCTTCCTGGTGCTGGACTATTCTCAAAGTTGTTATCTGCGTCAACTTCGCCTGCTGTTACCGTTACTGGAATACTTCCATCTGTTGTGTCTGTATTTACTACAGTATCACCATCGTCTGTTGTATCACCATCAACTACATCTGTGTTAGCTGGTATTGTCTGTACGATTGTATAGTCTCCTACTGGTACGTCTGTAAATTCATAGGTTCCATCAACGCCTGTTGTTACGGTTGGATCAACTGTTGCTGCATCACCATCATCTAATGTTACTACGATTCCTGATACTGGATCACCATTCTCATCGACTACCGTTCCACTTACGCTTCCTGGTGCTGGACTATTCTCAAAGTTGTTATCTGCGTCAACTTCGCCTGCTGTTACCGTTACTGGAATACTTCCATCTGTTGTGTCTGTATTTACTACTGTATCACCATCATCTGTTGTATCACCATCAACTACATCTGTGTTAGCTGGTATTGTCTGTACGATTGTATAGTCTCCTACTGGTACGTCTGTAAATTCATAGGTTCCATCAACGCCTGTTGTTACGGTTGGATCAACTGTTGCTGCATCACCATCATCTAATGTTACTACGATTCCTGATACTGGATCACCATTTTCATCGACTACCGTTCCGCTTACGCTTCCTGGTGCTGGACTATTCTCAAAGTTATTATCTGCATCAACTTCGCCTGCTGTTACCGTTACTGGAATACTTCCATCTGTTGTGTCTGTATTTACTACTGTATCACCATCGTCTGTTGTATCACCATCAACTACTTCTGTGTTAGCTGGTATTGTCTGTACGATTGTATAGTCTCCTACTGGTACGTCTGTAAATTCATAGGTTCCATCAACGCCTGTTGTTACGGTTGGATCAACTGTTGCTGCATCACCATCATCTAATGTTACTACGATTCCTGATACTGGATCACCATTTTCATCGACTACCGTTCCGCTTACGCTTCCTGGTGCTGGACTATTCTCAAAGTTATTATCTGCATCAACTTCGCCTGCTGTTACCGTTACTGGAATACTTCCATCTGTTGTGTCTGTATTTACTACTGTATCACCATCATCTGTTGTATCACCATCAACTACATCTGTGTTAGCTGGTATTGTCTGTACGATTGTATAGTCTCCTACTGGTACGTCTGTAAATTCATAGGTTCCATCAACGCCTGTTGTTACGGTTGGATCAACTGTTGCTGCATCACCATCATCTAATGTTACTACGATTCCTGATACTGGATCACCATTCTCATCGACTACCGTTCCGCTTACGCTTCCTGGTGCTGGACTATTCTCAAAGTTGTTATCTGCGTCAACTTCGCCTGCTGTTACCGTTACTGGAATACTTCCATCTGTTGTGTCTGTATTTACTACTGTATCACCATCGTCTGTTGTATCGCCATCAACTACTTCTGTGTTAGCTGGTATTGTCTGTACGATTGTATAATCTCCTACTGGTACGTCTGTAAATTCATAAGTTCCATCAATGCCTGTTGTTACGGTTGGATCAACTGTTGCTGCATCACCATCGTCTAATGTTACTACGATTCCTGATACTGAATCACCATTCTCATCGACTACCGTTCCGCTTACGCTTCCTGGTGCTGGACTATTCTCAAAGTTGTTATCTGCATCAACTTCGCCTGCTGTTACCGTTACTGGAATACTTCCATCTGTTGTGTCTGTATTTACTACTGTATCACCATCGTCTGTTGTATCGCCATCAACTACTTCTGTGTTAGCTGGTATTGTCTGTACGATTGTATAATCTCCTACTGGTACGTCTGTAAATTCATAAGTTCCATCAATGCCTGTTGTTACGGTTGGATCAACTGTTGCTGCATCACCATCGTCTAATGTTACTACGATTCCTGATACTGGATCACCATTCTCATCGACTACCGTTCCGCTTACGCTTCCTGGTGCTGGACTATTCTCAAAGTTGTTATCTGCGTCAACTTCGCCTGCTGTTACCGTTACTGGAATACTTCCATCTGTTGTGTCTGTATTTACTACAGTATCACCATCGTCTGTTGTATCGCCATCAACTACTTCTGTGTTAGCTGGTATTGTCTGTACGATTGTATAATCTCCTACTGGTACGTCTGTAAATTCATAAGTTCCATCAATGCCTGTTGTTACGGTTGGATCAACTGTTGCTGCATCACCATCGTCTAATGTTACTACGATTCCTGATACTGGATCACCATTCTCATCGACTACCGTTCCGCTTACGCTTCCTGGTGCTGGACTATTCTCAAAGTTGTTATCTGCATCAACTTCGCCTGCTGTTACCGTTACTGGAATACTTCCATCTGTTGTGTCTGTATTTACTACTGTATCACCATCATCTGTTGTATCACCATCAACTACATCTGTATTAGCTGGTATTGTCTGTACGATTGTATAGTCTCCTACTGGTACGTCTGTAAATTCATAGGTTCCATCAACGCCTGTTGTTACGGTTGGATCAACTGTTGCTGCATCACCATCATCTAATGTTACTACGATTCCTGATACTGGATCACCATTCTCATCGACTACCGTTCCGCTTACGCTTCCTAAACAAGCATTTACTTCATCGTTAGCAGAATTCCCTAAAGTTTGACCTGAATTCACATCTACATCATTAGGTACACCTGTAGTAGAATCTACAGTTCCTGTTAATTGTCCAGTGGAAATATCAACATTAGCTATATCAATATTATCTCCTCCTTCAATTGAATCTGGGCATCCATCACCATCACTATCATTATCTAAATAATCTGGAGTACCATCATTATCTGTATCTAAACTTTGACAAGCAGATAATATTAGTTCTATACCATCGGTACCTGTACCAAATAAACCACCTTGAACAAATTGTAAAGTAAAGGTTGAAATTTCACCATTAATTTGAACTGTACCTGCAGCTGTTCCATCGGAATCATTTTGAGTACTTTCTTGGGTATGTGCAGGATCTGCAGGAGCGTTTATACCTGTATCTGATGCTGTGGAAGACGCTACATTAAAATCAGAAGTTCCTGTTAATTCATTCCAAGTTAAACCATTAAGCAATGTTACAATTGCACCATTTTGAGTTGTAACTCCATCTGTCCCTCCTAACCTATCTAAATGAATGATTGGATTAGTAACAGTAACAGGATTACCAAGTGCGTCTACATAATTAACAGTAAGCGTACTACCCCAAATATATTGGTTTTGTAAAGATGTAGCATTAGCTAAATTTTCTGTCCAAAAAGAATCGTTTGTAAAATTACCAGCTGTAAAATCTATTGCATTTGATGTTGAAACTTCTGCTATAACACCATTACCAAAATCATAAGAAGCTGTATTACCAGCAATAACCCAAGCTCCAGATAAAACCTGAGAAGCACAAGCACCTTCATTTAAATCTAAAATACCATCATTATCATTATCTAAATCACAACCATTTGGCACACCATCATTATCAATGTCAGCACTATCATCGAAACCGTTACATATATCATTTGTATCAATTACTCCATCTCCATCAGAATCACATTGGCCAAATGAATCAAATTGGGTATTATCTGTAGATGTCCCAGCGGTTTGTCCATTGTTTACATCAACATTGTTAGGTACACCTGTTGTTGAATTAACACCGCCATCTAACTGTCCATTAGCAAGAACATTACTAGCTAATATATTATCACCTCCTTCTAACGCATCAAAACATCCATCATTATCAGAATCTAAATCTATTCCATTAGGAATTCCATCTCCATCTACATCATTATTACAAGTTGGTAAGAATTCAAAATTGAAGGCATATCTTCCAACAAATCCTAAATTAGTATATCTAATTTCAATCTGGTCTCCTGGGTTTATGGTTTGAATTTCTGCAACATTAGGTGTAGTGCTAGCTCCACAACAATTAGCCTTAAAAGCTACTCTTGTACCATTTACAAAAACCTCTAAGACATCATCAATGTTAAAGCCTGGACCTCCATAACTTAGCTGTCCAGCTAACTCGAAACTTCTTTTAAAAATTGTTTGATAATAAGGCTGGAAAGCCACATCATTTGTATTAGCACCAACATAATTTACTGGCACTAAACCTGTGCTTGTATTTGTATCAAAAGGACCAGTTTGTGAATTGTAATCTCTAGCATCTGTAAAACTAAAAGAATTTATTCCTAGAAAAGCCTCTCCTCTAAACACTGGTATTCCTACTGATCCATTTAATTGACTATCTTGATTACTATTGTTAAATGTCGAACTAGCAATTGCAAAGTGTCCATCGTAATATTCGGCATCCCAATAGCCATTTGGAAAATTACCATCTTCAATACCATCAGGAACAACATTTCCTGGATTAGACTCGTAACACTCATTTATATCCAATATACCATCATTATCATTATCTAAATCACAACCATTTGGCACACCATCATTATCTATATCAACACTATCATCTGAGCCTTGACATATATCACTACCATCTAAAACACCATCGTTATCTCTATCACATTGTCCATTAGCATCATACGCTAAAGCATCTTGAGAGTTCCCAATAGTTTGTCCATTATTTACATTAACATTGTTTGGTACACCTGTAACCGCATCTATATCCCCATTTAATGATCCATTAGGATTCAGTTCTGTTGGAACTATTCCATCTCCACCTTCTAAAGCATCAAAACAACCATCATTATCTGAATCAAAATCTAAATGATTAGGAATTCCATCACCATCAAAATCATATACATCTGGCACACCATCTCCATTAGCATCAGCATAGTCTGTGAAACTACCATCTCCAGTACCATTGTCTATTGTATCATTCCAATTTGGAATACCATCTCCATCTTCATCATAACTTGGAGAATAGCCATTTGATTCGTCAATATCTAAAATACCATCATCATCATCATCTAAATCATCAATATCACTAAATCCATCACCATCTTCATCTGGTAAAGAAAAAATAAATAATTTACCGTCTCCGTGATCAGCACTTGTTGCAGTAATTCTTACATCCGTAATAAAAGACCCTTGAGGAGCTATATCGTTTACGTAAAAAAGAGCAATACCAATAGTCCCACCATTGGTAACCACTACTCTGTCACTTAACCAATAATCAGAAGTACTAGTTGGAGCTACTACCGTACCAACAGCACCAAAACTACTAGGACTACCGGTTCCTCCATGACCATAGTAAGTAGGACCTTGAGGATTAACAAAAGTAGAACCCAAAGATTGATTAGCACCTCCACCTTCTGGAGTTCCAAAAAACTCAATATGATAGCAATTATTTGCGTTACGTTCTGTAATCGCTATAATACTTCCTGAAGTACTACGTATAGCCGGAGAATATGAAAATGTTTGCTTCTGCGCAATTAAAGTTGATTGAGCTGCTGCAAAATCATTACAAATAGCTTGTCCATTATTACTCGCTTCAAAAAAGTGATTCAAATTTTTATCTTGAAATGCTGCTAAAGCTGATGCATCCCAAGTTGGACTAGCACTAGTAGACTCAACGAGAGTGTTGTTAAGACGCACTCTATTGGCAGCATCTCCACCAGTAGTACCTAGTTGAGTCATAGCATAAGACTGAGGGCTACCAAAATCCACAAAAACTCTTGTGCCTACAGTTATACTCTGAATTGTAGCGGGATCATTAAGCGTCGTTTGCACATCACTCCACTGAAAAGAAACACCTGTTTTTATACTTGGCGCATTAGTCTGAGAAAATAAACTAGTAAAAGAAAATAAAGTAAACACCAATAAACCAAGTGCTTTGTCTCTAGATAATCGAAAAAAGATTTTCATGTTGTTGAGGGTAAGATTATTTAATAATCAATTTTAAAAAATAGTATTTGCTATTAATTGTGGTTTTATCCACACGAAGTGCGAATTTAATTACTTACACTCTTTTAAGATTTAAATACACGCCTAAAAGTGTTAATTTTCGTTAAAGTGTAGTTTTTTCGGACAAACATTACATCGAAAAACAAAAAAATCATTCACATTTTAAAAATCATTATCGATAAAGTGCAAATATGATAGATAAAAATTTAAATTATCATTAAATGTATGAATTTTCCTTAAAGTTTTATTGATTATCAAGTACTTACAACACTATTAAATGAAATAATAAATGGTTTTGACTAGTAGGACATCTAAGCCTATACCTATATATTTGTAAAAATTATTTTAATGAAGTTTTTAGACGAAATAAAAAGAAGGAGAACCTTTGGTATTATATCACATCCTGATGCAGGAAAAACAACACTTACAGAAAAGTTGTTACTTTTTGGTGGAGCAATTAATGAAGCTGGAGCAGTTAAGAGTAACAAAATTAAAAAAGGTGCCACTAGTGATTTTATGGAAATTGAACGCCAACGTGGTATATCTGTAGCTACTTCTGTCCTTGCATTTGAATATGATGGTATCAAAATAAACATCTTAGATACCCCTGGACATAAGGATTTTGCTGAAGATACCTTTAGAACATTAACAGCTGTAGATAGTGTAATAGTTGTTATTGATGTTGCTAAAGGTGTTGAGGAACAAACGGAAAAACTTGTAGAAGTTTGTAGAATGCGTAACATACCAATGATTGTTTTTATTAATAAAATGGATCGTGAGGGTAAAGATGCTTTTGAATTATTAGATGAAATAGAACAAAAATTAAAATTAACAGTAACACCTTTAAGTTTCCCGATTGGTATGGGTTATGATTTTAAAGGAATATATAATATTTGGGAGAAAAATATTAATCTTTTTAGTGGTGACAGTAGAAAAAACATTGAAGAAACCATTGAAATAAATGATCTTGAATCGACAGAGTTAAATACTTTAATAGGAGAGAAAGCAGCCAAGACTTTACGTGAAGAAATTGAATTAGTTGAAGGTATCTACCCTAAATTTAGTAACGAAGATTACTTAAAAGGAGAGTTACAGCCTGTATTTTTTGGATCAGCATTAAACAGTTTTGGTGTTAGAGAATTATTAGATTGTTTTGTGGAAATAGCTCCGAAACCAAGACCAAAAAATAGTGAAGAGCGACTTGTTTTACCTGAGGAAGATAAATTTTCTGGTTTTGTATTTAAAATACACGCAAACATGGATCCTAATCATAGAAATAGATTAGCCTTTGTTAAAATAGTTTCGGGTGAGTTTAAAAGAAACACTCCGTATTTACATGTAAGACATAATAAAAAAGTAAAATTTTCTAGCCCAAATGCTTTTTTTGCAGAAAAAAAGAAATTGTAGATATCTCTTATCCTGGTGATATTGTTGGTTTACAAGATACTGGAACCTTTAAAATTGGTGATACACTTACAGAAGGTGAAATACTAAACTATAAAGGAATACCAAGTTTTTCTCCTGAGCACTTTAGATATATAAATAATGCAGACCCATTAAAGTCTAAACAACTTTTTAAAGGAATAGATCAGTTAATGGACGAAGGTGTTGCACAGTTATTTACATTAGAACTTAATGGAAGAAAGGTAATTGGTACTGTTGGAGCTTTACAATATGAAGTTATACAATATAGGTTAGAACATGAATATGGTGCTAAATGTACCTATGAAAACCTAAATGTGTATAAAGCATGTTGGGTTGATCCTGAAGACAAAAAAAATAGTGAGTACAAAGAATTTTTACGCGTTAAACAACGCTACTTGGCTAAGGATAAAAGAGGACAGTTAGTATTTTTAGCAGATTCGCCATTTTCTTTACAAATGACTCAACAAAAATATCCAAGTGTTAAATTTCATTACGTTTCGGAATTTGAATAGTAAAAAATCACATTTAAATCGTTTTAATACACGATAGAACTCCACACTTAATGTTACTATTTAAATTTACTAAAGCCTCTTTAAATGCGGTTAAATAAAGTCAAAAACCTGATCAATATAGTTAAAACTAATTTTAAATATTTTTAGAATAGTTTTTGACTATTTAAATTTTAACTAATATAAAAAAGCCTTTTTAATTTTATAGAAAGGCTTTTTTATTTATGCTTGCCCAGTAGGTCCAAAATTTAAAGGAATTGGTGGCTGTTCATAATCTTTAATTTCGCCATGTGCTTTTTCAAATCTCTTAACATTTTCGCTTAAAGCTTTTAATAATCTTTTAGCATGTTGTGGTGTTAATATAATTCTAGACTTTACTTTACTTTTAGGCGTACCAGGCATTATACTAACAAAATCAACAACAAACTCTGAAACTGAGTGATTTATAATAGCTAAGTTAGAGTAAATACCCTCTGCAATTTTCTCGTCTAATTCTATATTAATTTGACCTTGTTTAGGTTTATTATCATTATTATCTGACATATGTTATTTTTTTAAACAAAGAATCCTGCAAATTGCAGGATTCTTTTAATTATTAAATTACTTATAAAATCAACATTATATTGATTTACAATTAGTTATAATTAACTTCTTGTTTAGCTTTCATCATTTGATCAAACTCTTCTTTAGATCCAACGATAATATTATCATAAGCTCTCATACCTGTTCCTGCTGGTATACGATGACCTACAATTACATTTTCTTTAAGTCCTTCTAATGTATCAATCTTACCAGCTACAGCTGCTTCATTTAATACTTTAGTAGTCTCTTGGAAAGAAGCTGCAGAAATAAATGATTTAGTCTGTAAAGAAGCTCTAGTAATACCTTGTAAAATTGGCGTCGCTGTTGCAGGCTGCGCGTCTCTTGCTATAACTAGTTGTTTATCTTCACGACGTAAAATAGAGTTTTCATCTCTTAATTGGAAAGCAGATATAATCTGACCTTCTTTTAAGTTTGAAGAATCACCAGCATTTTCTACTACTTTCATTCCAAAAATGTTATCATTTTCTTCAATAAAATCAGATTTATGTGCTAATTGATCCTCTAAGAAGATAGTATCCCCAGAATCAATAATTCTTACTTTACGCATCATTTGTCGTACGACAACTTCAAAATGCTTATCATTAATTTTCACACCTTGTAAACGATATACTTCTTGCACTTCGTTAACTAAGTATTGTTGTACAGCAGATGGTCCTTTAATATTTAAAATGTCATTTGGTGTAACTGAACCATCAGATAATGGCATTCCTGCTTTAATAAAGTCATTTTCTTGTACAAGAATTTGACTAGATAGCTTAACTAGGTATTTCTTAATTTCTCCTAATTTAGATTCTACGATAATCTCACGATTACCTCTCTTAATTTTACCAAAAGATACAACACCATCAATAGCACTTACTACTGCTGGATTAGAAGGGTTACGAGCTTCAAACAATTCTGTAACACGTGGTAAACCTCCTGTAATATCACCAGCTTTTGCAGATTTACGAGGAATTTTAACTAAGATTTTTCCAACCTTAACTTTTTCTCCATCATCAATCATGATGTGCGCACCTACTGGTAAGTTATAAGAACGAATTGCTTCACCTTTACCGTCTTCAACAATAAGTGTTGGTATTAATTTTTTATTTCTAGATTCAGAAATTACTTTTTCTTGGAAACCTGTTTGCTCATCAATTTCAACTTGATAAGTTATACCTTGTTCGATATTTTCATATCTAACTTTTCCAGCAAATTCTGAAATAATAACTCCGTTATATGGATCCCAAGAACAAACAACATCTCCAGCTTTTAAAGGATCTCCATTTTTAACAAAAACGTGAGAACCATAAGGAATATTATTAGTACTTAAGGTAATTCCTGTTTTCTTATCTACTAACTTAAGTTCTGATGTACGAGAGATTACAACATCTACTGCTTTACCATCGTTGTCAGTACCTTTAACAGTTTTTAAATCTTCAATTTCTGCTATACCATCAAACTTAACTACAAGTTTGTTTTCTTCAGAAATGTTACCTGCAATACCTCCAACGTGGAATGTACGAAGTGTTAACTGAGTACCTGGTTCTCCAATAGATTGTGCTGCTACAACTCCAACTGCTTCACCACGTTGTACCATTTTATTGGTAGCTAAATTACGACCGTAACACTGCGCACAGATACCTTTTTTAGCTTCACAAGATAATGGCGAACGAACTTCTACAGACTCAATTGGTGAATTCTCGATTCTAGCTGCTACAACTTCGTCAATTAATTGACCTGCTTCTGCTAAAACTTCTTCACTTAAAGGATCATATACATCATTTAATGAAATACGACCTACTATACGTGCTTCTAATTTCTCAACAACTTCATCATTTTTCTTAAGTGCAGAAACTTCTACTCCTCTTAATGTACCACAGTCTTCGCTATTAACAATAACATCTTGTGAAACATCCACTAAACGACGTGTTAAATAACCTGCATCGGCAGTTTTAAGTGCTGTATCGGCAAGACCTTTACGTGCACCGTGAGTTGATATAAAGTATTCTAAAATTGATAATCCTTCCTTAAAGTTTGATAAGATCGGGTTTTCAATAATAGATCCTCCACCTAGTAGATTTTTTAGGCTTAGCCATTAATCCACGCATACCTGTAAGCTGACGAATCTGTTCTTTAGATCCACGTGCTCCAGAATCAAGCATCATATACACCGAGTTGAATCCTTGTTGGTCCTCTCTAATACGTTTCATTGACAATTCAGTCAATTCCGCATTGGTAGACGTCCAAATATCAATAACTTGGTTATAACGTTCGTTATTTGTAATTAATCCCATGTTATAGTTACCAGTAACACCATCAACTTTTTGGTTGGCAGCATCAATCATAGATTGCTTTTCTGGTGGGATAATAATATCTCCTAAACTGAAAGATAAACCTCCTCTAAATGCGAAGTTGTATCCTAAAGTTTTAATTTCATCTAAGAAAGCTGCAGTTTCAGGTACACTAGTTACTTTTAAAATATTACCAATAATATCTCTTAAAGATTTTTTAGTTAATACTTCATTAATAAAACCTGCTGCTGCTGGAACTTTTTCGTTAAACAAAACACGACCAACAGTAGTTTCAATAATTTGATACACTAGTTCGCCAGCTTCATTAAAGTCCATTGCTCTAACTTTAATACCTGCGTTTAATTCTACTCTCTTTTCATTGTAAGCAATTGTTACTTCTTCTGCAGAGTAAAATGTTAATCCTTCACCTCTTACTGGAACTTCAGGTGTAGAATATCTGTGCTTAGTCATATAATATAAACCAAGTACCATATCCTGAGAAGGTACAGTAACTGGAGCACCATTTGCAGGGTTTAAGATATTATGAGATGCTAACATCAACATCTGACATTCTAGTATCGCTTCAGGTCCTAATGGTAAGTGAACAGCCATCTGGTCACCATCAAAATCCGCATTAAATGCAGCACATGCTAATGGATGTAATTGGATTGCTTTACCCTCAATTAATTTAGGTTGAAAAGCTTGAATTCCAAGTCTGTGTAACGTAGGAGCACGATTTAAAAGCACTGGGTGTCCTTTTAAAACATTTTCTAATATATCCCAAACAACTGGTTCTCTTTTATCTATAATCTTTTTAGCAGATTTTACAGTTTTAACTATACCTCTTTCAATTAATTTTCTAATTACAAAAGGCTTGTATAATTCTGCTGCCATATTTTTTGGCAATCCACATTCAAATAATTTTAATTCTGGTCCAACAACAATTACAGAACGTGCTGAATAATCCACACGCTTACCAAGTAAGTTTTGACGGAAACGACCTTGCTTACCTTTAAGTGAATCTGATAAAGACTTTAAAGGTCTGTTAGAATCTGTTTTTACTGCAGACGACTTACGTGTGTTATCAAATAAAGAATCTACAGACTCTTGTAACATACGTTTTTCGTTACGTAAAATAACCTCTGGTGCTTTTATCTCAACTAATCTTTTAAGACGGTTGTTACGGATAATTACACGACGATATAAATCATTTAAATCAGAAGTAGCAAAACGTCCACCATCTAAAGGCACTAATGGTCTTAATTCTGGTGGTATAATTGGCACTACTTTCATTATCATCCATTCTGGACGATTCTCTCTATTTTCATTAGACTCACGTAAAGCTTCTACTACTTGTAAACGTTTTAAAGCTTCTGTTTTACGTTGTTTAGACGTTTCTGTATTAGCTTTATGACGTAACTCGTAAGATAACGTGTCTAAGTCTATTCTAGATAATAAGTCAATAAGACACTCAGCTCCCATTTTAGCAATAAACTTGCTTGGGTCTGTATCATCTAAATATTGATTATCTTGAGGAAGTGTTTCTAAAATATTTAAGTACTCTTCTTCAGTTAAAAAATCTAATTTTTGTAAAGGCTCTCCTTCTTCATTTTTAGCATTACCAGGTTGAATTACTACATAACGTTCGTAGTAAATAATCATATCTAATTTCTTAGAAGGTAATCCTAAAATGTATCCTATTTTATTTGGTAAAGAACGGAAGTACCAAATGTGAGCAACAGGGACTACTAAATTAATGTGTCCTACTCTATCACGACGTACTTTCTTTTCAGTAACTTCAACTCCACAACGGTCGCAAACAATTCCTTTATATCTAATACGCTTATATTTACCACAAGCACATTCGTAATCCTTTACAGGACCAAAAATACGCTCACAGAATAAACCATCACGTTCTGGTTTATGTGTACGATAATTGATAGTTTCTGGTTTTAAAACCTCACCTCTAGATTCTGCTAATATAGATTCTGGTGATGCTAAACCAATCGAGATTTTGTTAAATCTCTGTACTGTATTCTTATCTTGCTTTTTTGCCATAATTCTTATAGTGTTCAGTTTGTAAAGCAGTTTTTAATACATTAAAAACTGCTCGACTCACTTAAAATTATTCTTCTAATCTAATGTCTAATCCTAATCCTTTCAATTCGTGCATTAATACGTTGAAAGATTCTGGTAATCCAGGTTCTGGCATTGGTTCTCCTTTAACGATAGCTTCGTAAGTTTTAGCTCTACCAACTACGTCATCCGATTTAACAGTTAAGATTTCTCTTAATGTTGCAGATGCTCCGTAAGCCTCAAGTGCCCAAACTTCCATCTCTCCAAAACGTTGACCTCCAAATTGTGCTTTACCACCTAAAGGTTGTTGCGTAATTAAAGAATATGGTCCGATAGAACGCGCGTGCATCTTATCATCTACCATGTGTCCTAATTTAAGCATATAGATAACTCCGACTGTTGCAGGTTGATCAAAACGATCTCCTGTTCCTCCATCATATAAATATGTATGACCATATCTAGGGATTCCCGCTTCATCAGTTAACTCGTTAATTTGATCAATTGTAGCACCATCAAAAATTGGAGTTGCATACGTACGACCTAAATCTTGACCAGCCCAACCTAAAACAGTTTCATAAATCTGTCCAATGTTCATACGAGATGGTACACCTAATGGATTTAATACAATATCAACTGGAGTTCCATCTTCTAAGAATGGCATATCCTCTTGACGTACAATACGCGCAACAATACCTTTGTTACCATGTCGTCCTGCCATTTTATCACCAACTTTTAACTTACGTTTTTTAGCGATGTAAACTTTTGCTAACTTGATTATTCCTGCTGGTAATTCATCTCCTACAGATATAGTAAACTTCTCGCGTCTTAAAGACCCTTGTAAGTCATTTTCTTTAATCTTATAATTGTGTATTAAATCAGCAACAAGCTTATTAGTATGATCATCAGTTGTCCAAGTACCACCTGTTAAGTGAGTATAATCGTCAACAGCATTTAACATTTTTAGAGTGAATTTTTTACCTTTTGGTAAAACTTCTTCTCCTAAATCATTAAATATACCTTGAGATGTTTTTCCGTTAACAATAGTGAAAAGTTTTTCAACTAATACATCTTGTAATTGATCAAACTTAGTAAAGTAAAGATTTTCTAATTTAGCTATATCTTCTTTATCTTGAGCTCTCTTTCTTTTATCTTTAACTGCTCTAGAAAATAATTTTTTATTAATAACTACACCATGTAATGAAGGTGAAGCTTTTAATGAAGCATCTTTTACATCTCCAGCTTTATCACCAAAAATTGCACGTAAAAGTTTTTCTTCTGGTGTTGGATCTGACTCTCCTTTAGGAGTAATTTTTCCAATCAAAATATCACCAGGTTTAACTTCTGCACCAACACGAATCATACCATTTTCATCTAAGTCTTTAGTAGCCTCTTCAGAAACGTTTGGTATGTCGTTTGTTAATTCTTCATTTCCTAATTTAGTATCTCTAACTTCAAGAGAATATTCATCAATATGAATAGATGTAAAAATATCTTCACGAACAACTTTTTCAGAAATTACAATTGCATCCTCAAAGTTATACCCTTTCCAAGGCATAAAGGCTACTTTCATATTTCTTCCTAAAGCTAATTCACCCTTTTGAGTTGCATAACCTTCAGATAAAACTTGTCCTTTAGTAATTTTATCGCCTTTTTTAACAATTGGCTTTAAATTAATAGAAGTTCCCTGGTTAGTTTTTCTAAACTTAACTAATGGATACGTTTTAATATCACTATCAAAACTAACTTTAGCATCGTCTTCTGTTCTTTCATACTTGATAACAATCTCATTTGCATCAACATATTGCACAACACCATTTCCTTCTGCATTAATTAAAACACGAGAATCTGATGCTACTTGTCTCTCTAAACCAGTTCCAACAATAGGAGCTTGAGGACGTAACAACGGAACAGCTTGACGCATCATGTTAGATCCCATCAGTGCACGGTTGGCATCATCATGCTCTAAAAACGGAATAAGTGAAGCAGATATAGATGAAATTTGATTAGGTGCTACATCTGTATAATGGATATCTTTAGGATCCATTACTGGGAAGTCACCTTCCATACGTGCAATTACCTTATCATGTAAAATCTTACCGTCTTCATCAACTTTAACAGTCGCTTGAGCAATTAATTTATCTTCTTCTTCTTCAGCACTTAAATAAATAGGTGCTCCTTTAATATCAACAACTCCATCAGTAACTTTTCTATAAGGCGTTTCGATGAATCCCATAGAATTCACTTTAGCATATACAGATAATGATGAAATTAATCCAATGTTTGGTCCCTCAGGAGTTTCAATTGGACAAAGTCTACCATAGTGAGTATAGTGAACATCTCGAACCTCGAATCCTGCTCTTTCTCTTGATAAACCACCTGGTCCTAATGCTGATAAACGACGCTTATGCGTAATTTCGGCAAGAGGATTAGTTTGGTCCATAAATTGCGATAATTGGTTTGTACCAAAGAAAGAATTAATAACAGACGATAACGTCTTAGCATTAATTAAATCTATAGGTGTAAAAACCTCGTTATCACGAACATTCATACGCTCACGAATAGTACGTGCCATACGAGCTAAACCAACACCAAACTGAGAAGATAATTGTTCTCCTACTGTACGTACACGACGGTTAGATAAGTGATCAATATCATCAATCTCTGCTTTAGAATTGATAAGTTCAATTAAATATTTAATTATGGTAATAATATCTTCTTTGGTAAGCACTTGCTTATCCATTCCAATATCTAATTGTAATTTTTTATTCATTCTGTAACGTCCAACTTCTCCAAGAGAATAACGTTGATCACTAAAGAATAATTTATCTATAATACCACGTGCTGTTTCCTCATCTGGCGGCTCAGCATTACGTAGTTGTCTATAAATATGTTCAACAGCTTCTTTTTCAGAGTTTGTTGGATCCTTTTGAAGTGTATTATGGATAATTGCATAATCTCCCTGTTGAGCACTTTCTTTATGTAAAAGAATAGTTTTAACGTCAATCTCAAGAATTTCCTCAATATTATCTTTATCTAATTCTGTATCACGATCTAAAACAATCTCATTACGCTCAATAGAAACTACCTCACCAGTATCTTCATCAACAAAATCTTCATGCCATGTATTTAATACACGAGCAGCTAATTTACGACCAATGATTTTTTTAAGACCAGACTTAGAAACTTTAACCTCTTCTGCAAGGTCAAAAATTTCTAATATATCTTTGTCGCGTTCAAAACCAATAGCTCTAAAAAGAGTAGTTACTGGTAACTTCTTCTTTCTATCAATGTACGCATACATTACTTGGTTAATATCTGTAGCGAATTCTATCCATGATCCTTTAAAAGGAATAACTCTTGCTGAATATAATTTGGTTCCATTTGCATGGAAAGACTGACCAAAAAATACACCTGGAGATCTATGTAATTGAGAAACTACTACACGTTCTGCTCCGTTGATACAAAAAGTACCTGAAGGTGTCATGTAAGGTATAGTTCCTAGGTACACATCCTGGACAATGGTCTCGAAATCCTCATGTTCAGGGTCTGTACAATATAACTTTAACCTAGCTTTTAATGGAACGCTATAAGTTAGTCCTCTTTCAATACATTCTTCAATGGTATATCTTGGTGGATCAATAAAGTAATCTAAAAATTCTAATACGAATTGATTACGTGTGTCTGTAATTGGAAAGTTCTCCATGAAGGTATTGTATAGACCTTCATCACCTCTTTCTTCAGATTTTGTTTCTAACTGGAAAAAATCCTGGAAGGATTTAATCTGAATATCCATGAAATCCGGGTATTCTGTTCTATTTACAATAGACGAGAAATTTAATCTTTCAGCTTGTGTTACTAACATCAATGGACGAAATTTTGATTAAAAAAATTATTTTATATAGCTAATCACTATATACGACAAATGGTTTAGGTCGTAAAGCACATGCTTCAGACCTAAACCTTTGTAAAATTATTTGGTAAGCTTACTTAAGCTCAACCTCAGCTCCTGCCTCTTCTAAAGAAGTTTTTAAACCTTCAGCTTCATCTTTAGAAACTCCTTCTTTGATGTTGCTTGGTGCGCTATCAACTAATTCTTTAGCTTCTTTTAATCCTAAACCAGTTAATTCTTTAACCAATTTTACAACTGCAAGCTTAGATGCTCCAGCAGCTTTAAGAACTACATCGAATTCAGTTTGAGCCTCAGCAGCATCACCTCCTGCAGCTGGTCCAGCTGCAACAGCTACTGCAGCAGCAGCAGGTTCGATACCATATTCATCTTTTAAAATAGTAGCTAACTCATTTACTTCTTTTACAGTAAGGTTAACTAATTGTTCTGCGAAATCTTTTAAATCTGCCATTTTTCTATCGTTTTAATTTTGTAATTTAATATATAATTGTAATAGTGCCTAATTTGATATTATCCCTCTTTCTGAGATAATGTTTTTAAGATACCTGAAAGTGTTCCACCGCTAGATTTAAGAGCCGAAATAACATTCTTAGCTGGAGACTGTAGTAATCCTACTATATCACCAATTAACTCTTCTCTAGACTTGATGTCTACTAACATATCTAACTGATTGTCTCCTAAGTAAACTGCTTCTTCAATAAAAGCACCTTTTAATAAAGGCTTATCAGATTTTTCTCTAAAAGTCTTTATTACCTTAGCTGGAGCATTACCAGTTTCGGAATACATCACAGATGTATTTCCTTTTAGTATTGATGGTAAATCTCCAAAATCTCTGTCTGAAGCTTCCATCGCTTTTTCAAGTAATGTGTTTTTAACAACTGCTAACTTAATGTTTGCTTTGAAACAAGCGCGACGTAAGTCAGAAGTAGTACCTGCGTTTAAACCAGAAATATCTGCTATATAGATATTTGAATTTTCGGCTAATTGTACAGTTAAGTCTTTAATTACTTGTGATTTTTCTTCTCTAGTCATAATATAAAGTTTTTAACTCCTTAACCTATTTTAGTATCCACAGCAATACTAGGACTCATGGTAGAAGACATAAAAATGCTCTTTACATAAACTCCCTTTGCAGCAGTTGGTTTAAGTTTTAATATTGTTGTTAATAATTCGTTTGCATTGTCTTCAATCTTATCAGCAGTAAATGAAGCTTTTCCAATTGAAGCATGAACGATACCAGTTTTATCAACTTTAAAATCAATTTTACCAGCTTTCACTTCTGTTACAGCTTTTGCAACATCCATTGTTACCGTTCCAGTCTTAGGGTTAGGCATTAAACCACGAGGACCTAATACACGTCCTAAAGGACCTAATTTACCCATAACACTAGGCATAGTAATAATTACGTCAACGTCAGTCCAACCACTCTTGATTTTATCAAGGTACTCGTCTAAACCAACATAATCAGCACCAGCTTCTTTAGCTTCAGCCTCTTTGTCTGGTGTTACTAAAGCTAATACTTTAGTATCTTTACCAGTTCCATGAGGAAGAGAGACAACACCTCTAACCATTTGATTAGCTTTACGAGGATCTACACCTAAACGTATTGCTAAATCAACAGAAGCGTCGAATTTAGTGTTAGTAATATCTTTTATTAATACTGAAGCTTCCTTGATAGAATAAACTTTATCCTTTTCAATTTTAGCTACAGCTTCTTTTTGTTTTCTTGTTAATCTTGCCATTTTAAAATCTTTTTAGGTTAATTTGGTGCATCACCACCTTTAACAGTTATACCCATAGATCTTGCAGTACCAGCAATCATCTTCATTGCAGAGTCTAAAGTAAATGCATTTAAATCTACCATTTTGTCTTCCGCAATAGTTTTGATTTGATCCCAAGAAACTTTTGCTACTTTCTTAACGTGTGGTTCTCCCGAACCTTTTTTCACTTTGG
The DNA here is from genome assembly GCF_055808135.1 of Olleya sp. KJ81-1. NCBI lineage: Bacteria > Pseudomonadati > Bacteroidota > Flavobacteriia > Flavobacteriales > Flavobacteriaceae > Olleya > Olleya sp. KJ81-1. Next base: position 1,624,267 of record NZ_CM147854.1, read on the forward strand.
CCGCTTCTAGTAACTGTACAGCAGCTGGTGGTGTTTTGATTACAAAGTCAAATGATTTGTCTTTGTAAACTGAAATCACCACTGGTAAAACTTTACCAGCTTTATCTTGAGTTCTAGCATTAAACTGCTTACAAAACTCCATGATATTAACTCCTGCAGCACCTAGAGCGGGTCCAACCGGTGGCGAAGGATTCGCTGCACCTCCCCTAACTTGTAGTTTAACTACTTTTCCTAGTTCTTTTGCCATTTTGAATGAATTAAATTGATGCATTAATTAAGTGGAAGCTTAAAAATGCATTATTATTAGTGTAACAATTATTATATTTTTTCTACTTGCATGTAACTTAACTCTAATGGCGTCTTTCTTCCAAAGATTTTAACCATTACCTCTAACTTACGTTTTTCTTCATTTATATTCTCAATAGTTCCATCAAATCCATTAAATGGACCGTCGATAACTTTAACGGTTTCACCTTTAGTAAAAGGTATAGCCACATTTACATCCGCATCTACAGATAACTCATCCACTTTACCTAACATTCTATTTACTTCAGACTGTCTTAGAGGTAACGGATCTCCACCTTTAGTAGCACCTAAAAAACCAATAACATTTGTAATAGATTTAATAATATGCGGTATTTCTCCAGTAAGATTTGCTTTAATCATTATGTAACCACTAAAGTAAACTTTTTCTTTGTTTACCTTTTTACCATTTCTGATTTGCACAACATTTTCAGTAGGAACTAAAACTTGCTCAACATAATCTTGTAAGCCTAGTCTAGCTATTTCATTTTCAATATAAGCCTTAATCTTATTTTCTTGACCACTTACAGCTCTTACTACGTACCATTTTTTTCTCCAACTTCCGCCATATCAATCTATCCTATTAAATTAAAGTATAAACTAATTACTTTACTAAAAACAGTATCAATACCCCAAATAGCTAAAGAAAAAATAATAGAAAAAACAGCCACAAGAATAGTTAAACTTTGTGCCTCAGACCATGGTGTCCAAGTAACATTGTTTTTTAACTCTCCAAATGATTCTTTTATATAATTTACAATTCCAGCCATGTTATTTTATTTAATGTCATCCAATGGAGCGGACTCCTTTAATACTATTTAAAAACAAATTTTGCATTTGATTTTAGTTGCACGGGTTGAGAGACTCGAACTCCCGACACCTGGTTTTGGAGACCAGTGCTCTACCAACTGAGCTAAACCCGTAAATATAAATCAAGGCACTTCATAACAAAGTGCCTTAATTATATATATTATAAACTATTAATTAGTCTAAAATTTCAGTTACCTGACCTGCTCCTACTGTTCTACCACCTTCACGTATAGCGAAACGTAATCCAACATTCATTGCGATCTTTTGGATTAACTCAACATGAATAGTTAAGTTATCTCCTGGCATAACCATCTCAACTCCTTCAGGTAACGCGATGTTTCCAGTTACGTCAGTTGTACGAACGTAAAATTGAGGACGGTAGTTATTATGGAATGGAGTATGACGTCCACCTTCTTCTTTTTTAAGGATATAAACCTCAGCTTTAAATTTAGCGTGTGGTGTTACTGAACCTGGCTTAACAATTACCATTCCTCTTGAGATTTGAGATTTCTCAATACCTCTTAAAAGAATACCTGCGTTATCTCCAGCTTCACCTCTATCTAATATTTGACGGAACATTTCGATTCCTGTAATTGTAGATGTTAATTTTTCAGCACCCATACCAATAATCTCTACAGGATCTCCTGTATTAGCAATACCAGTTTCGATACGTCCTGTTGCAACAGTACCACGACCTGTAATAGAGAATACATCCTCGATAGGCATTAAGAAAGGCTTATCAACCTCACGTAATGGCTCTTCGATCCACGCATCAACTTGCGCCATTAATTCCATTACTGTATCCACCCATTTTTGCTCACCATTTAAAGCTCCTAATGCAGAACCAGAAACTACAGGTCCATTATCTCCATCATACTCATAGAAAGATAATAATTCTCTAACCTCCATGTCTACTAACTCTAAAAGCTCTTCATCATCAACCATATCCACTTTATTTAAGAATACAACGATTCTTGGGATACCAACTTGACGACCTAATAAGATGTGCTCACGTGTTTGTGGCATAGGACCATCAGTTGCAGCTACAACTAATATAGCTCCATCCATTTGTGCAGCACCAGTTACCATGTTTTTTACGTAATCGGCGTGACCTGGACAATCTACGTGTGCATAGTGACGATTAGCTGTAGAATACTCTACGTGTGATGTATTAATTGTGATACCTCTTTCTTTTTCTTCAGGAGCGTTATCAATTTGATCGAATGATCTTGCTTCTGATAAACCTGCATCAGCTAATACTTTAGTAATAGCAGCAGTTAAAGTTGTTTTACCGTGATCTACGTGTCCAATTGTACCAATATTTAAGTGTGGTTTTGAACGATCGAAAGTTGCCTTTGCCATGTTTTAATAATTTAATCTTAGTTATATAATAATATTAGTGTATTCTTAATTTGTATTCTTTATTCTGAGCCAATGACGGGAATTGAACCCGTGACCTCTTCCTTACCAAGGAAACGCTCTACCCCTGAGCTACACCGGCTTAAATATTAGAGCGAGAGACCGGGTTCGAACCGGCGACATTCAGCTTGGAAGGCTGACGCTCTACCAACTGAGCTACTCTCGCAATTATTTAAAATCCTTTGTTGTTTAAAATAATCTTTTAAAAAAAGTGGGGAGAGCAGGATTCGAACCTGCGAAGACGTAGTCAGCAGATTTACAGTCTGCCCTCGTTGGCCGCTTGAGTATCTCCCCTATTTTAAACTTTTCACTCTATTAAAGAACTTATGCAAAGTTAAAACAAATAATTATCTACTTTAACTTTATTTTGAGCCGATGGAGGGACTCGAACCCACGACCTGCTGATTACAAATCAGCTGCTCTAGCCAGCTGAGCTACATCGGCTTTTTTCTGCTAATTTTACTTCTAAAAAAAGCCCGCTATTTCTAACGGACTGCAAATGTAAATATTTATTTAATTATTCAAAACATTTTTATGAAATATTTTTAAAATTTTCTCTTAATTTTTGTTTTCGCTTTTTTAATTGCCTTTCCAAAGAGGCTACAGCTATGTCTGCTCCCTCTTCAAATGTCTTACATTGCTTTTTAACAACCAAGCAATCACCTGGCACATTTATTTTTGCTTCAAATATTTTATTAAGCTTATTACTACTCTTTTCTACTTTAAGATAGACTTCTGATTGAATTACTTTGTCATAGTACATTTCAAGTTTATCCATTCGTTTTTGGATGAACTCCAATAATTGGGGATTGGCATTAAAGTTTACTGCCTGTGTGTTTACCTTCATACTTTAAAATTTAGTGGTTAAACATTTATTTTTTACTTCTAGGGTGTGCTTTTGCGTATACTTTTTTTAACTCAGCTATACTATTGTGAGTATAAACTTGAGTAGCTGCTAAACTAGAATGCCCTAATAGCTCTTTGACTGCGTTTAGCTCTGCACCTTGATTTAATAAGTGCGTAGCGAAAGAATGTCTAAGAATATGTGGACTTTTCTTCACCTTAGTTGAAGCTTTACTAAAGTAATCATTTATAATTCTGTAGACAAGAGTTTCATATACTTTAACTCCTTTTTTTGTTAAAAACAAATACTCATTATCTGTAATAGTTTCTAATTTATTTCTTTCTAACTTATAAATCTCTACACTATCCATTACCATGTTTAATAAAGGAATAATACGTTCTTTATTTCTTTTACCTAAAATTTTAATTGTCTTATTTTCTAAATCAATATCTTTTAATTTAATGTTTATCAACTCTATACGTCTAATTCCTGTCGAGTAAAATAATTCTATTATTAATTTATTTCTAACACCTTCAAAATCTTGATTGTGGTTAATTTGATCTAGAACTGTATTAATTTCATTTTCTGAAAAGGGGATTTGAACTTTTTTACTTGTTTTTAATGCCTTATGTTTTGAAAGTGGATTTAGCTTTACTTCTTCAATTTTAAGTAGGAATTTAAAGAAGCCATTTAATGCAGAGATCTTTCTATTTATACTTCTGTTGGTTATTCCTTTTTGAACTAAATTAACAATCCAAGATCTAATTTGCGAATAATTTGTTTCTTGAATAGTATTTGTTTCTTCTTCACTAGAAATAAATGCCATAAAGGATTCTATATCTTTTTTATAAGCATTAACAGTTAGCTGGGAATATTTTTTTCAAGCAACAGGTAATCTAAAAAGGCTTTTAGTAGCATTAAGCGTATAGTATTTAAGTTTTATAAATATACCTTTTTTGTTTTGGGTATGTGTAAAAATAAAAAAACCACTAACTAATTAGTGGCTTTTTTTATTAATTGAAACTATTTATAAAGCTTCTTGATCTCTTAAATGTTGTACATATTGAGCTTTTTGAATTTTAGCTCTATTTTCTATTGACGGTTTAACAAATTGCTTACGACCTTGCAAAACTCTTCTAGTTCCCGTTTTATCAAACTTACGTTTGTAGCGTTTTAATGCTCGTTCTATATTTTCTCCGTCCTTTATTGGAATTATTAACATAGTGTCTTAACCTCCTCTCTTTTAAAATTTTGAGGCGCAAATATAATTAGTTATTTATATTTTACAATAAAAAAAGTGCTTTTTATTGTTTAAAAAGTGTGGAACGTTTAGTTAAATCCTTAATTAACTTTTCGTCTTCTTCACTTTCTAGCAATGTATTATAGTTTTCCCAAAATGTTTTATCGTAAGGTTTTATAGAAAAAATATCTGAATCCCAGTCTTGATTTAAAGCTGCTTGTACTTGTTCTTGATCTTGAATTATTTCTGTAAACAAAATTTCTTGTACTGTATAATAAAACCGTTCTTCCTTATTAAAAAGTGCTTCCTCTTCTTTATCAATTTTACCTACGGGTTTATAACCAACATTGACAAGTTTTGGAGTTTCGTAATAGATATAATTTGGATACATTCTATCTTGATATTCCATGTAGGATATAACTAGTTTATGGTTTATTTGCGTATCAAATAAGGTTTTACTTCTACTTTTTTGCGCATTAGATCCTGCTTTTAATTGATATTCAATTTTTTTAATTGCAAAATTATCCCAATAAATGTATATCCAACCTTCTGCAATATAACCTTCGTTATAAATGCCTTCTGTGTCTAAACCAACAAAATCTTCACTTTTATCTATCTTAATTTTATAAATTTTTCTTTCGTTATCAACTAAAATCGTATCTAATTTAAATTGATGTGTTGCTAACACATCTTTACCTAACAATGCTTTTGGACTTTTAGAATTACGTACTAAATTAAGTTTTCCTTTAAACAAATTATCTAAACCATTTACTCTAGTATCATTCCATTTAATAGACTTTATTAGTGATGATTTAGCGATAGTATCTCTTCGTAAATTTTTAGGTTTTAAATTAACATTGGCATTATATTTTAAATATGTAGCATATGAAAATAAACTATCTACATCACGTAAATCGTAACTTTTTCTGACCTGATCTACGTTTATTTTAAGATTATCTTTTCCTCCTGTGACATAACTAGAATCGTCATACAAAGTAATTGCACTTTCAACCAACCATTTAAATTCTTTTTTATTTCGCTCTTTATGTCTTATAAAACCTTTTTGTAAGTATGGTAATTCTGGAAGGTTATTTTCTAATTTTTCTAGCGCTCTAAGTACAATATCGTTTCCCGTTTTGGGTCTGTTTTCTGCGATAATCAAGATTTCATCTAAGGATGCTACATCTTCCTCTAATAAAATATCAAACTCGTTATCAAACTGATCTATTGTTGTTTTGTAGCTTTTAAAACCAATTGAAGAAATGATAATGGTATCCTTTTCATACGTTTTAGGCACTAATAACACAAACTTACCATCTGCATTTGTAATAGTACCAATTGTTGTGTTTTGAATATAAACACTTGCGTTTTCAATTGGCATCATACTCATAAAGTCTACAACTTTATTTTTTAATTCGGTTTGTGCCACAGCAAAGCTTCCTACGAGTAAAAATATTATAATTACTGTGGATTTGATCTGAGTCAATTTCATTTTAAATACTTTTAAATATTATTTGTTAGCAGAAACATAATCTTTTTAAAGATTACTATTTTAGCGAAAATAAACATTTATTTTCGCTAAAAAGCTAATCAAATTATTTTGTAGCAGGCTTATAATCTTTACCATCTATTACCATTTTAGCGATAATCTCTCTTAAGATTTCTGAAGTACCACCACCAATTGGTCCAAGCCTACTGTCTCTTAATAGTCTTGCTAATGGATATTCTTCCATGTAACCATAACCACCTAAAAACTGAAGACAATCGTAAATAACCTCGTCTGCTACTTTTGTAGATTTTAATTTAGACATCGTAGCTTCTTTTACTACGTACTCACCTTTTCCTAATCTATCTGCAATTGTATAGTTAAATGTTTTACAGATTTCTACTTCTGTAATATGGTCTGCTAAACGGTGTCTTAATGCCTGAAAACGGTCAATTGTTTTACCAAAAGCTGTACGCTCTGACATGTATTGCATCGTGTAATCCAAAGCAAACTCTGCTCTAGCATGTGCATTTACACCCATAATTAAACGCTCTGTCGCAAAATGTTGCATGATGTATGCAAACCCTTTATTTTCTTCTCCCATTAAGTTAGATGCTGGAATTGTTACATTATCAAATGCAATCTCTCCAGTGTCTGATGCTCTCCAACCTAATTTATCTAATTTAGTTGCAGACACACCAGGCGTATCTCTATCAATTAAGAAAATACTAATACCCTTATTACCTATTTCTGGATTTGTTTTTGCGGCAACTACTAAATAATCGCTGTATACTCCGTTTGTAATAAATGTTTTTGATCCATTAATTACATATGTATCTCCTTTTTTAACAGCTGTAGATCGCATTCCTGCAACATCACTACCTCCAAAAGGCTCTGTGATACAAAGACATCCAATCATGTCTCCAGTAATACTAGCTGTTAGATATTTTTCTTTTATGGCATCACTACCTTCTGCTTTTAAATGCGTCATTGCTAAATAAGCGTGTGCCCACATTGCTGCTGCAAAACCAGCTGAGTTGATTTTTTGTAATTCTTCTAGCAAAATAACCATATAGAAAATATCTAAATCCATTCCGCCATATTGCTCTGGGTAACTAATACCAAAAAAGCCCATATCGCCAAATTTTTTCCAAATAAAGCGTTCTATACTTCCTGTTTTTTCCCATTTATCAATATGAGGTACGACTTCTTTTTTTAAAAATTCGCGTAAGCTTTCTCTAAATAAATTATGCTCTTCACTGAAGTACATATTTTCCATAATACGTTGTGTTATTGTTAAGTTCTAATCTAGACGTAAAGATAACTTAATTATCTCTAATTTATTAACAGGAAAACCGTTAACTTTTGTTAATTCGTCAATGGATTTAAACCCATCACGCAAGGTGCGTTCTTCAATTATACTGTGTGCTACCTCATAATCAATATACTTAATAGTCACCAACTGCTCTTTAGTTGCTGTATTTAATGCAATTTTAGTAATTGCTCTTGGTGTTTTAATACTAAAATCCGATTTAATATTATCTATAACCTCTGGCGTTAATCCGTATACTTGTTGCAACTCTATAAACGAGTGAAACCCATTAATTTTATTCCTAAATTTAATGATACGTTCAGAGTATGAAGGTCCTATGCCATATACTTTTTGTAATTGTATCGCTGTAGCGGAATTTAAATCAAGCTTCTGCGCTTCAGTTTTTGCTGTTTTTGAATAACCTGTTTTAAAATTAGTCTGCTTTGGCTTTGGATTTGTTACCCAATCAGGAAATTTGAAAAAAGGCGAAATTTTGTTCAATACCGAATCGGATACCTTAGTAACGTCTTGAAATTGTTTTACAGAATTAATCCATTTGTCTTGCTTCCTAAAAGCTAACAATCTATCAATCTCTTGATTGCTTAATCCTAAAGTATAACCTTTATAATCGGTAATAAAATTTGGATTAAAGGGATAAATCTTTGGCTTACGTTTTTCTAATTGAATTGCTTTAAGCGAGTCTATTTGTTTAACAAATGCAATAACTTCTGAATCATTTGAAGCAAAGTCAGGATTTGTATCCATCAATTTTGGTAATAAAAAGTGATAAAAACTTTGCACTACAATCAAAATTAATAGCAATAAAAAAATCCCACTTCGTTGTTTTTTAGAAAACTGAAAGTGGGATTTAAAAGTCATTATAATGTTTTTTATATTTTACATTTCATCAACTAAATCTGTTGCACCATCTTCAATAGCATCTTCTTTTTTGTTGATAGCATTCATATACTTAGTAAGCTCCTTTTTAATAACTGGAGATAACATAACTACACCAATAATATTTGGCACTACCATTGCAAAAATCATAGCATCAGAGAAGTCAATAACAGCTCCTAAACTAATCGAAGCTCCTACAACAACAAATAATAAGAATAAAATTTTATAAATTAAATCTGTAATTTTTCCTTTTCCGAATAAGAAAACCCATCCTTGCATACCATAATATGACCAAGAAATCATTGTACTAAAAGCAAATAAAATAACTGCTATTGTTAACACGATTGAGAAGTGAGGAATAACCGTATCAAAAGCTGTAGCTGTAATCTCTACACCTTCTTTAATTTCTACACCGTATTCCATAAAACCACCATCAAAGTTTGTAATTACAATTACTAAAGCTGTCATTGTACAAATTACAACTGTATCTACAAAAGGCTCTAACAACGCAACAATACCTTCACTTGCTGGATATTTAGTACGTACTGCAGAGTGTGCAATTGCTGCAGACCCTACACCAGCTTCATTAGAGAATGCTCCACGACGTACACCCTGAATCATTACTCCAATAACACCACCTAATCCTGCTAATGGTGTAAATGCACCATTAAATATAGCCATAAACGCATCATCAATTAACGTAAAGTTAGCAAACAAAATAATTAATGCTGCTAATACATAAATACCAGCCATAAATGGCACTACTTTTTCTGTTACTGATGCAATACGCTTAATACCTCCAATAATTACAATAGCTACTAATACAGCCATTACAATCCCAAAGTACATTCCTGCATTTTCTCCTGTAAGATTAAATAATTTTGTAAACTGAGCTGCTGCTTGATTGGCTTGGAACATGTTACCACCTCCAAAAGATCCACCAACTACAAATATTGCAAAAAGCACAGCTAAAACTTTACCAATTCCGCCAGCTCCTTTTTCTTTTAATCCTTTAGTTAGGTAGTACATTGGTCCACCATATACTGTTCCGTCTTCACCTACATCTCTATATTTTACACCTAAAGTACACTCGGCAAACTTAGATGCCATACCTAAAAGTCCTGCAATAATCATCCAAAATGTTGCACCTGGACCACCAATTGATAGCGCTACTGCAACACCTGCAATATTACCTAAACCTACTGTAGCAGATAATGCTGCTGTTAACGCTTGGAAGTGAGACACTTCTCCATCTGCACCTTCAGCTTTCATTGTTTCAATGATATCTCCACCTGGTGTTTGATCTCCATATAATGAGTCTACACCATGTTTTTCAATATCCTCATATTTACCTTGTACTACTTTAATTGCAGTTCTAAATCCAGTAATATTGATAAACTTGAAATAAATTGTAAAAAATAAAGCACCTCCAATAAGAACAATTAATACCCACGGAATTTTTATAGTATCGGTAAAAGGAATTTCAGAGAAAATACCTTCAACAAACCAACCTGTATATTTTTTAAAGATAGCGTCTATACTATCTGCTGTACTATCTTGAGCAAAGGTTAGCAATGGTAATATTAATGTAAACATCGAGAGAAGATATTTCTTCATAATTTATTTATTTGTTAGTTAATTTTAAGTTAAGATTAGCAAGATGCAAAAAAATGCTGAATTTTTAAAAGAATTCTTGTTAAATACATTAATTAGTCTAAACTAAAAACAGTGTTTAGTTTTTGGATTTGTTCTGGTCGTCCAAGGACAATAACTTTAGAGTTAGGCACTAATTTTAATTCGGCTTCAGGATTTACAATATACTCACCATTACCATCCTTAAAACCAATGACAGTACATCCTGTTTTATGACGTAAGTCTAAGTCTTTAATAGTCTTGATTCCTGTTTTAGGATCGTAAAGTTTTTCTACTTGTACTTCTTCAATATTAATATTACTTTCTCCTACTATAGCTAGATTATCAATAAACTCTATTAAATCTGGTACAACCACTAAGGAAGCCATATGGTCACCACCAATACGATCTGGTAAAATCACGTTATTGGCACCAGCTAGCTTTAATTTTTCGTAAGAAGTTTCTTGAGAAGCGCGACTTATAATGCGTAAATCATTTTTCATTTGTCTTGCAGATAATACAACAAATAAATTATCTGCATCATTTGGTAAGGCCGAAATTAAGGTACTTGCTCTAGTGATTCCTGCTTGCAATAAAATTTCATCTTCATTAGCATTACCCAAAACAAAAGGTGTGTTTTCGTCTTCAAATTTTTCAATAATCTCTTTGTTTCGCTCTATAATTACAAAAGGTTGCTTATGCGCCAATAATTTGGTTGCAGCTTGTTTACCGTTTCGACCAAAACCACATATAATAATATGGTTATTTAGTGCATCAATTTTTTCTGCATTTTCTTTTGTTTTAGTTCTTCAATATTATTTTTACTTAAAATAAATTCGGTAATAATAGTTAAAGCATAACCTACAATAACAACACTGTTTAAAATTAAAAAGATGGTGAAAATTTTAGACTTATCGTCTAAAGGTTGCACTTCTCCAAAGCCAACAGTAGTTATGGTTATTACTGTCATATAAAAAGCGTCCACCCAAGTGTAGTGGGACATAAACCTAAAGCCAATAACACCAATAACTAATAGTATAATTAATAATGCAATTGCAGTATATATTTTAGATCTGTAAAGTGTAATTAGTGGGTTAGTCATAATTTAAAGGTCAAACACCGATGAGCGTTTAGTGTATACAATATCTTTTATGCGCATCCAAAATGCTAAAAATAAGTACAACGCAAAACCAAAACCTAGTGTTGCAAAGGTTAAATACATAAACGAGGTGCGCACTACTTTGGCTCTAATACCCAAACGATCTGCTATACGCTGACAGACGTGATAGCCTCGTTTTTGAAAATAGTGTAGCTGTTTATATAAAAATTGCATACTGCAAGATAATTAATTTTGTGCAAGTATAGTATTACCAATTGCACATTTTAAGCAACGGTTTGTATCGCAATATAAATTTTTAAGCTGAATGACTGCTTGACTATCCAACGCTGATCCCGAAACCACTTTTAAGCTAGCAAACTTATCTACTATTCCGTTTTTTTCTGGTTTTAGTTGTTGCATTAAACTAACAATCTCTTCCTCAATAGATTTACCTTGTTGTTTTGCATAACAAAATTTAAGCGGAATGATTGTGTTTATTAATAACAGATCCACAAAAGACTTTGTAATTTGCTTTTTTCTGGCTGAAGATACTTTGTCAAACGTATAATGCGACTCCCAAAATGGAGAGGTTGACACCGAAAACAATTTATAAATATCCGCAACACTATCCGAAGCAATAACTTTTGAGAACACGTTTTGGTGCAAATGGTATACACTGGCTAATTGTGACAACCTAATCGTAGGAAAATTTGGTGGACGCAGTCTAAAAAACTGAAACGGACTAACACTAGCATTATCAATTTTAAATTTTTGTTTTAAAAACGTATAATCTTTTTGTAGTGCAATATAATACGCCTCCTGAATATCCTGATCCAATAAACCTGCTTGACCAAAAAACAAAGCTTCTAAACTTTGTAAATTACTTTGCTGTTTTCTAACTACTGAAAAATCAAAGCTGTTAGCCAAACTAAAAAAAGCGTCTCCATTAACTTTAAGACCAAAATTTTTAGCAAGTAATTTAAACAAAACAGCTTCCCAGTTATTATTAGAAGCTTTTAAAATAGCTTCAATAGCTTTTGCTTTACTTTCTAAACGTTCAAAAAACAAACGCTCTAACCAATTTGTGACAACAAAAGGAGTAACATTAGCAATCGTGTTTTCGCAATTAATCCAAGTTTGTTTACTATTAAATAGCTTAGCATAATTATTTAAAGCCACTTGAGACACATAATTTTTAAGCTGGATGGTTGGTATTTCTGAGTTGTCTTTTCTAAAAACAGGTGTGTCATGCTCCCAAACAACATGTAAAATTACATTATCGTAATTAGGATCAACTTCATGATTATGCACGTACCAATCGCTAGATTTAATATGGATCTCGACATTGCCAGCCCATAATTGACCAGCAATTATAAGTTGCGCATTAAAAAAATCTGGACCAGTATGATAATTATGTGTGCCTACATTTTGGATAACAACTTGCTCTCCTTTTGTGGTCTGGAGATTTAAGGTTTCAAATTTTTTAAGTTTCCAGAGATAGTGTAAAAAATCTTCTTGCATGGCTTAAAGTTACACTTTTTTATGTAAGAAAAATACGTAGTTATACGTATTGATTTCTAAACTTAAAACTATTAACTTGACTGAACCTTCGATAAAGCAAATTAAAAACTTGTCTTATGTATATGTTGCGCATCATTAACACAAACCGCTAACCAATGATAAAATTCTTTAGAAAAATTAGACAAAATTTACTTTCAGAAGGAAAACTGGGAAAGTACATCAAATACGCAATCGGAGAAATAATACTTGTAGTTATTGGAATTTTAATTGCATTACAGATTAACAATTGGAATGAGAACCGAAAGCAACAATCTGAAATTATAGATATTTACAATCAGATTGCACTTGATTTAGATAATGACATTAGCGAGTTTTCAAGTGTTATCAAATATTACGATTCTATTAAACCCATTTATGATGCTGTCATTTTAGATACTAGAACAGTAGACTTATTAGACGATGGATTATCTAGAATAATGGCTGGAGGTCCAATAATTAATATGAATAAAGGTGGTATTGAACGCTTAAAATCAATCGCTTCAAAAGATAGTCTATCGTTGTACTTAATTGAATTATATGATACTTCAACAACCCTTAACACTATAGAGAAAAAAATTTCTGACGAAAGCTACCAAGTTGTAAATATATTTAGAGATAATTACAGGTGGTATCCCGAATGGATAAGCAAAAGAATAACAAAAGATAATAGCAGTGAAGAGCTGCAAGATTATTTTGTAAATAGTCAAGAATATAGACGTTATGTTATAAGTAGTTACCAGAAATTATACAATGCTTATCTTCCAAATTTGGAATTTGGAATAGTTGAATTGAAAAATATCAGAGCAGCTATTTTAGAACGAATAGACAAATAACGACAACACAAAATAGGTATTATAAAAAGCTAATTTTATTTTACTTACAAATATTCCCAATGAACATTCCATTTGTAATATATTGCCAACTTGATTACTAAATCACACTACTAAACCTACACAAACACACTTAGTAAATCAATTAAAAACCTTTAACTTCGCTTGACAGACCAAAACATAGTCATATACTAGCATTGAAACCCAATAAATTAATACTACCCATAATTGTCATCGCTCAGTTTTGCTGTACCTCACTTTGGTTTGCAGGTAATGGTGTGATTAATGACATGGTCCTAAATTTTAATTTAAAGCTTAGTGCTTTAGGGCATCTAACTTCTGCTGTACAATTTGGATTTATTATTGGTACACTAGTATTTGCTATTTTAACTATTGCAGATCGCTTTTCGCCATCCAAAGTGTTTTTTATAAGCGCCTTGTTTGGAGCAACCTTTAACTTAGCTATTATCTGGAATGGACATACTTTAACAAGCTTATTACTGCTTCGGTTTTTAACAGGTTTTTGTTTAGCTGGTATCTACCCAATTGGTATGAAAATAGCAACGGACTACTTTAATACAGGTTTGGGTAAATCGCTTGGTTTTTTGGTTGGCGCTTTAGTGCTTGGTACTGCTTTTCCGCATTTATTAAAAGATTTTACAAGTAGCTACCCATGGAAGTCTGTATTAATTACAACATCCACACTTGCTGTAATTGGAGGTTTGTTAATTTTATTTTTAGTACCAGATGGTCCTTATCGTAAACCTAGTTTACACACTAATTTTAAAGCGTGTTTTACAATCTTTAAAAAACACAACTTTAGACATGCTGCTTTTGGTTATTTTGGTCACATGTGGGAATTATATGCGTTTTGGGTTTTTACACCTATAATACTTAAACAATATAGTATTAACCATAATATTGCAGATTTGAATATTCCGTTATTATCTTTTTTAATTATTGGATTAGGAGGTGTTGCCTGTATTATAAGTGGCTATGTTGCACAACATATTGGGACTAAAAAGACTGCTTTTATAGCATTGCTATTATCTTGTATTTGCTGTTTACTTTCGTCTTTACTATTTACAGTAACCTCAACAAATATATTTGTTGGTTTTTTAATGTTTTGGGGAATGGTCGTCGTTGCTGATTCACCTTTATTATCGACTTTAATTGCTGAAAGTGCAACACCACAGCTTAAAGGCACCTCACTTACTATTGTAAATTGTATTGGTTTTGCAATCTCTATAATAAGTATACAATTATTAACTGCTTTAATTGAATCGACTACTTCCAACGGAATTTATGTGATTTTAGCTTTAGGTCCAATTTTGGGTTTACTTGCTTTAAGTGGTAAAAAGAAACCTACTATTAGCCAATAAACAAAAAAATCCCAATACTAATTGCTGTATTACTACACACAATTAGTGTTGGGATACTTATAAAATAAGAGTCTTATTTTATTTGATAACTTGTATTATTTGATATCTACCACTTCTAAATCAAAAACAAGATCTTTACCAGCTAATGGATGGTTTGCATCTAAAACGATAGTTTCTTCTTTAACTTCTACTACCATTAAGTTAGTCTCGCGACCATCTTGCGTTTTAGACACTAATCCCATACCTACTTCTGGCGTCATATCCTGAGGTAAATCTGCTTTACTTACTTCTTGAATTAAAGCTGGATTAACATCACCATAAGCTTCTTCTTTAGCAATTGTGATGGTCTTTTTTTCGTTTAATTTCATATCAATAACTCCTTTTTCAAAACCAGGAATTAATTGTCCTTGACCTAAAGTAAACTCTAAAGGCTCTCTTCCTTCAGACGTATCAAAAATTTGTCCATCAGATAATTTACCTGTGTAATTTACTTTAACCGTGTTGTTTTCTTTTACTTGATTCATACTACATTATAAATTTTAAAACGTACGTTTTGCATAATTTTTATGCTGTAATTATTATAGTTTAAACGTACTGACAGGTTAAACGCTAAAACCAAGCCAAACCCTAGATTTAAGGTCAACAAACTTATTTTAGATTAAATTGCGGTTTACTAAACGTCTCCCATTCCTTTGATAATAGTACTGTAGCTGTTTTAAGTATTTAGAAAATACTTATTTACCCAAATCAGCAACTCTGTCATGTTTATGTAAATAACAAAAAATTAAGGTGTCAAAACTGCAAAATACCCATGTAATATTTTACTAAATTGTAGGTCATAAAAAAAGCCCACAAGTTACTTTGTTAGCTTTTTAAATTATTATGTTAATTAGGATTAGTCTATGTAACCCATTTTACGCATCCAGTCGTCGTTAAACATTTTACCAACATAGCGACTTCCATGATCATGGAATAATACCACAACAACATCGTCTTTAGTAAAGTGCTCTTTTAATTGTAACACACCTTTAATTGCTGCTCCTGCACTATTACCTAAAAACATACCTTCTTCTTTTGATAGTCTTTGTGTATATACTGCAGCATCTTTATCTGTTACTTTAGTAAAACCATCGATAATACTAAAGTCTACGTTTTTTGGAAGGATATCTTCTCCAATACCTTCTGTTACGTATGGATAGATTTCGTTTTCGTCAAAAATCCCTGTTTCGTGGTACTTTTTAAATACCGAACCGTAAGTATCTATTCCCCAAATTTTGATATTTGGATTTTGTTCTTTTAAGTATTTACCAACTCCAGAGATTGTTCCTCCTGTACCTACACCAACAACAAAGTGCGTGATTTTACCATCTGTTTGTTCCCAGATTTCTGGTCCAGTACTTTGGTAATGTGCTTTGGCATTACTTGGATTATCGTATTGGTTTACGTACCAACTGTTTTCTATTTCTGTGCTTAATCTTTTTGATACCGAGTAGTATGATCTTGGATCCTCAGGCTCAACTGCTGTTGGGCAAACCACTACCTCTGCGCCTACTGCTTTTAAGATATCTACCTTTTCTTTACTTTGTTTATCTGCCATTACAAAAATACATTTGTATCCTTTTATAATTGCTGCTAATGCTAATCCCATTCCTGTATTACCTGAAGTCCCTTCTATAATTGTTCCTCCTGGTTTAAGACGTCCATCTGCTTCTGCATCTTCTATCATTTGTAGTGCCATACGGTCTTTAACGGAGTTTCCTGGGTTAAAGGTTTCGTATTTAGACAATACTAAACATGGTAACTCTGCTGTTAGTTTGTTTAGTTTTACTAATGGTGTATTACCGATGGTTTCTAAAATGTTATTTGCGTATTTCATTAAGGTATTTTATTTTTTTATTGAAGAAAAAAGCGTCTAATTTATGATTAATCCTTTAAGCTAACGCTTGAAATTAAGACGTACTTGTTTCTAATTTTGATTTTGCAAAAGTACGTTAATTGTCTAAAATTGAAAGTTAAAACTACATTAATTTATTTTAAAACTGTCCTTAGGGTTGATTGCGTTAGCGGTAGAAACGACATCCTTTTTTGTGCGCGCTTATGCGCAAAAAAGATATAGTGGATGACGCGACCCTTGTGGTAACGCCCAAATTATTTAATCAAAACGTATGGCTTTTACTGGCGAAATTTTTGAAATAATATATGATGGGACTAACAGCATTAACAAGCACAAAATAAAGGTACCAATGTTTAATGCTATTATGTAACCTATATTAATGTAAACTGGCACTGCAGAGACGTGATAGGTTTTTGGGTCTAATGGGAATAAACCGAAATATTTTTGTAATAATAGTAAACTTAATCCTATTACATTACCCCAAAATAGTCCTTTTAATATTAAATAAGCTGCGTTGTATAAAAATATTTTACGAATGCTATTGTTAGCACTTCCTAAGGCTTTTAGGATACCTATCATTTGGGTACGTTCTAAAATTAAGACTAGCAAAGCTGTGATCATGTTAATACCTGCTACTAATATCATAATCCCGATGATGGCGTAAATGTTATTGTCAAAGATTTTAATCCACTCGAATATAAAGGGATATTCTTTATCAACCGTTTTAGCATTTAATGTAGAAGGTACCTCTTTAAAAATGGCGTCTCCTGTGGCTTCTAAGGTATTATAATCGTCAATAAAAACCTCGAAACGTCCTACTTGGTCCTCCTCCCATTTGTTTAATCGTTGGATTTGTTTGATGTCACCAATCATATATAGTTGGTCCATCTCTTGCAAACCTGAATTGTAAACACCCACAATATTATAGGTAATTACACGTGGAGGTTTGGTGGTGTCCTCTCTTAAAAAATAGGTGTTTATACGATCGTTTAATTTTAATTGTAATCTATTAGCTAGGTATTGCGATATTAAAACATCTGTACTGATATCCTTTGTGTAGTCAGGTAAGCGACCGTCTGTTAAAAATGTTTTAAAATATTGCCAGTCGTAGTCTGCACCTACACCTTTTATAACAACATATTCAAAATCGTTTTCTAATCTAATAATTCCGGATTTAGTTGCAGTACCTTGTATATGCGTTACTTCTGGTACATTTTTAAATGTTGGATAAAAGTCTTGATTGGTAGAGATTGGTCTTATGCTTTCTTGCGAGTTGTTATTATCGTAATTTTGAATAATACTATGACCATTAAAAGCGATTACTTTTTCTCTGATTTTTTGTTGTAAACCAATACCTGTTGCAATAGCAATCATCATTACAATAATACCTAATGCAATTGCTACGATACCAATTTTTATTATTGGTGCCGATATGCTACTTTTATACGCTTTACTATCAATTATGCGTTTAGCTATAAAAAACTCGAAATTCAAACTAGATTATGCGATTTAATGTTTTCAAAAATACAGCTTTATTATTTGTTTTAATACTAATTTCTTGCGCTTCTAAAACGAAAAATAATATAAATGAAATTAATACTGTTTTGGCTAAAACAGAAACTACTTTAGATAACAGCACAACTAAGCCTATTATTGTTGGTGCCAACCAAACCGAAGCGTATTTACCTTTATTAAAAGGGAAACGTGTTGGTATAGTTGCTAATCAAACTAGCGTAATCTTTAAAAATACTTCCATTAGTAAAACACCAACCTATGATAGTAATACCCATATTGTTGATACTTTACTAGACCTACGTGTTACTGTTAAAAAAGTATTTGCTCCAGAACATGGTTTTAGAGGTACTGCAGATGCTGGCGAAGTGGTTAAAGATGGTATTGACACAAAAACGGGTTTACCTATAATATCATTATACGGAAATAATAAAAAACCTACCGTTGCACAATTACAAGATATTGATGTAGTTATTTTTGATATTCAAGATGTTGGTGCACGTTTTTACACCTATATATCGTCTTTACATTATGTCATGGAAGCTTGCGCTGAACAAAATAAAACCTTGATTGTTTTAGATAGACCAAATCCAAATGGACATTATATTGATGGTCCAGTTTTAGAAAAAGAATATACTAGCTTTGTTGGTATGCATCCTGTACCTGTGGTGCATGGTTTGACTATTGGCGAATATGCACAAATGATTAATGGTGAAAATTGGCTAAACAATGGTGTAAAGTGTAATTTAAAAGTAATTACTATAAAAAATTACAATAGACAAATGGCTTATGACTTACCTATTAAACCGTCTCCAAACTTACCTAATGCTCAGGCTATAAACTTATACCCTAGTTTATGCTTTTTTGAAGGTACTAATGTAAGTGCTGGTCGTGGTACGGATTTGCAGTTCCAGATATATGGTTCGCCTTTTTTACCAAATACAGATTATGCTTTTACGCCTAAATCTAACGAAGGTGCTAAATACCCAAAGCATGAAAACAAAGTCTGTCATGGTTATAATTTAAGTAATATTAAACAACAAAGTGGTTTAAACTTAAGCTACTTAATTAATGCTTATAATACCACATCTACGAAATCTGATTTTTTTATTACTAATGGTTTTTTTACAAAACTTGCTGGTACTAAAAAACTGCAACAACAAATTGAAGCAGGTTGGAGTGAGGACAAAATAAAAGCCACTTGGACAAGTGGCTTAAATGATTTTATGGTTAAACGTAAACCTTATTTATTATATCAATAAAGATTAATCTTCGTAAGGTAGACCGTTAGGTCTTAAGTTTTCTTTTCTGTATTCTTCTCTGGTTTGCTTTTCTACAGATCCATCTTGTATAACAGAGATGTTATATTTCACTTCTTTTTTCTCAAGCTTATTGTCTTCTGTCACTACAGTTTGAACATTTGCAATACGTGCATCTGCTTCTTTTCTTTCTGCTTCAGCAATAGCTCTTAACTCTTCTCTTCTTTTTTCTGCTAATGCTCTTTCTTTTATAGCTTGTTTATTAGCTTCAATTTGTGCTAATTGTCTGTCTGCTTTCTCTCTTTCAGCTTTTGCTCTATTAGCTTCCGCTAAAGCGTGTTCTTGTTTAGATCTAGCTTCAGCTTCTTTTTTGATTAATTCTCTTTGCTCTTGCTCTTTTTGTTTCGCTTCAGCTAAAGCCTGATTTTTTCTAGCTGTATCTTCTGCTGCTCTTTTTATCAACGCTCTTTGTTCTCTTTCTTTAGCTTCAGCAGCTTCTTTGCTTTTATTTGCAACACTAGCTAAACGTGTGTCACTACTTGCATTGTGTCTAGGCTTAATGTTTCTTTTACGCTGCTCGTCATTAGACAAACTGGCTCTTAAAACATCTTCTTCTAAATCTGCAATAGCATCTATTGGCTTAGTAATAGCACCAACTCTGTTTAAAGAAATTGGATACACAGCATCTTCACGATAGGCAACAACGGTATATTGTCCTACTTCAAAATGGTGTAATGGAATTTTTGCTTCCTTACTATCTAGATCCATTAAAACAGACTCTTTTTGAGAATGATATAAGAAACTAAATCTATAGATAGATGAGCTACTTTTAAGTATAATAGTATCTCCTGTTCTGTTTAGTACATGAACAAGTCCTGCTTTGGTTGCATTTACATTTTCAACTATAGTTGTTTTAACTTGCGAAAATACCGAAGTACTTAGCATTAACATTAAGAATAGTAGTAATGTTATTTTTTGCCTAATCATAATATAAATTTTATATAGTTACGCTAAAAATCAGTTATAAGGGAGACCAAATGTATTATGAAATTGGGATATTACATACAAATCTGAACATAATTTATCTATAATTAGCCGAACTACATAAAATAGTCGACGAATAGTTAATTTATCTGATTATCAATGATTTAAAGCTTTAACCGCTAATTAATTATGAGATATTCAATAAATATACCAAGATTGTAAGTTTTTACTATTTTTTTAAAACAAAGTCAATAAACTTCTCAAAAAACACAAATCGATTATGACTTGATTAAATAAAAAAAATACTCGTATTAATATTTAATTCGTTTTTTCATCTCTTCCACTATATTAAAAGCAGCAGGACAAATAGCCACGTTTTTTAAAGTCAAATTAGATATTTGCTGAAACTTTTTACGGTCAGTATGCGGAAACTCTGAACAGGCTTTTGGACGCACATCGTATATTGAACAGTAGTTATCTGCTCCTAAAAAGGTACAAGGTACAGATTGTAATACATAGTCATTCTCTTCATCCAGACGTAAATAGTTATCTATAAATTGCTGTGGTTTTTGCTTAAAATGTTTAGCAATACGTTGGATGTCTTTATCTGTAAATAATGGTCCAGTAGTTTTACAACAATTAGCACACGTTAAACAATCAGTTTTTTTAAACTCGTTATCATGCAACTCTTGCATTAAGTAATCTAATTGCTTTGGTGCTTTCTTTTTTAGCTTAGTAAAAAAGGTTTTATTTTCCTTATGCTTATCTTTGGCAAGCTTTGGAAGACCATTTAAAAATTGTTCCATAGTGCAAAAATAGTATTTTAAATGAAAGACCTTTTCGGAATAGCATTATTAGATTACCATAATGGTAATTATACAGAAGACTTAATAACGTCTACTAACATATCTGACGAAGATGAGTTACCACTACCTTATCTTTTCAGGGATTATCAAGACATGCCAAAATTAGAACAAAAAGCATTGCAACTATCTAAAGGACTGACATTAGATGTAGGTTGTGGCTCAGGAAGTCATAGTTTATACTTACAAGACCAAGGACTAAACGTCAAAGCTATTGACATCTCTAAAGGTGCTGTTGAAGTAAGTCACGCTAGAGGCGTAAAACAGGTTGCACACCTTGCGCTTTTAGATGAAACTGAAACTTTTGATACAATTCTATTATTAATGAATGGTACTGGTATTTTTGAAACCTTAAATCAGGTAGCAATGTATTTATCGCATTTAAAAACATTATTAAATACAGGTGGTCAAGTTTTAATAGACTCTAGTGACATAAAATATATGTATTTAGATGAAGATGGTGGATTTTGGCAGGATATGAATGCTAATTATTATGGCGAATTAGATTATTTTTTAAGTTATAAAGGAGAAGCTGAATTACCAATGAAGTGGTTATATTTAGATTTTAAGTTGCTACAACAAGCATGCGAAACTTCTGGTTTAAAATGCGAAATGCTCGCTGAAGGCGAGCATTATGACTATTTAGCAAAGCTATTTATTTAGATATCGTATCCTTTTTCTGATAATTTGGCTATCATATTTTTGTATAAATCACCACTCCACATTACAGAAATATCACTCATTGAGGCGTTCATGGAGTCTTGAGAGCTTACAATTTTTTGTCCTGTATCGCTTTGATAAAATTCTTTTAAAATTATTTTATCACCTTCTGTTAAGGCTTCAGGCTTAAACATATTTTTACCTGCTTTTGTTTTATATAGCGCATTCATATTTTTTACATCATCATGTGTAAAATGAGCTTTGTAAGCAGATACTATCATTACAGCTAAATCATCCATTGCATCAGGTTTAACTTTTTTTAGATCTTTCCAAACCGAAGCTGGCACATCCTGCGATTCAAACTGCTGCTCTAACATTGTAAACATTTGGTCAATAACCCCTTCATAATAAGTCATTGTTCCGTTGCTTTGTATGCACGCTTTAACATCTTTACTATACTGATCATTTTGAGCAATACTTACTGTACCTATTGCTAAAAAGCACACTAATGCGATAATTTTTTTCATTTTAAAATTGTTTAAGTTATTATAAAATAGCAACTACTGTGCCACTCCATTAATGTACGTTTGATTTACTTTGATATTAGGGATTTCTTTCTCTTCGATAGTCATTATATTATTATCTAAGATAATAAAATCCGCAAATTTACCAGCTTCAATACTTCCTTTTTCTTCTTCTTCAAAATTAGCATAAGCAGCCCAAATAGTCATCCCTTTTAAGGTCTCCTCCCTTGTTAATCCATTGTCTTTATTAAAACCGCCTGCTGGAAATTGGTTTACATCTTGACGAGATACTGCTGCGTAAAAGGTTAAAAACGGACTTACTTGCTCTACCGGAAAGTCTGTCCCTAAGGCTAATCTTCCGCTTTTTTCTAGTAAGGTTTTATAGGCATAAGCACCTTTAATACGGTCTTTTCCTAAACGGTCTTCTGCCCAATACATATCACTTGTTGCATGTGTTGGTTGTATGGAAGGTATGATGTTTTCGTTTTTAAAATAGTCAAAATCATTATCTGTGATAATTTGAGCATGCTCTACTCTCCAACGTCTGTTAGTTAGATCTTTTAAGGTTTTTTGATAAGTCTGTAAAACAAATCTGTTAGCTGAGTCTCCAATAGCATGTGTATTCATTTGGTATCCTGCTTTTGCTATTTTCTCAGCTAAATTAATAAAAGCATCAGTACCAATAACTAATGCACCAAAATGATCATGTTGGTCTGAATATTCTTGTTTTAAAGCTGCTCCTCTAGAACCTAAAGCTCCATCTGCATACACTTTTACAGATTGCACATTTAATCTGTCTGTCTTAATTTTTCCTTTTGATAGGTAATACTCTAAGTTTTCTTTTTTATTGCTAATCATAGCATACATGCGCATGTCTAATGTTCCTGCTTGTTGTAGACTATCAATTAATTGAATGACTTGTTTGTCCAAACCAGCATCAGACACGGTTGTTAAACCTAAATCTGTACATATTTTATGTGCTTCAAGCAAAGCATCAATTTGTTGTTGTTTTGTAGGTTCCGGAAAAATAGCCTCAACCAATTCCATTGGATTATCAATTAATACTCCTGTAAGTTGGCCATCTTTCTTTAAAATTTCGCCTCCTTCAATTGTTGTATTAACATCTATTTTAGCTAAATCTAAAGCTGCTTGATTACATAACATAGCATGACCGTCTATTCTAGTTAGAGCCACAGGTGTATCTGGATATAATTTATCCAATAATGCTTTATTTGGGTAAGTTTTGTCGTCCCAATCGTTTTGATCCCAACCTCTACCAATAATAAAATTGGATGGTCGGTTATTATGAAAATCGATAACACGTTTCATAACATCATCAAAACTTTTAGTATCTCTAAGATTTACTTGTAATTGGTTTAAACCTAAACCGTAAAAGTGACAATGTGCATCGATAAAACCAGGCAAAATGGTTTGCCCTTTAGCATCAATTGTATTTATAGCTTTATATTTTTTATTAATATCATTAGTTGTACCAACTGCTACAAATTTACCATCTTTAATGGCAAAAGCTTCAGCATTGTTAAAATCTGCATCAACAGTATAAACTGTTCCGTTGGTAATGATAGTATCGACTTCAATTTTATCTGAAGCACAGGATACTATAATTAAGAATAATAATAAAACTTTGGTGATTCTCATTTTTAATATTTTTTGTAAATATAAACATAAAAAAAAGCCTCAAATAGAGGCTTTTAATTTAAAATATTAGGTAGTTTAAAACCTATAAATGAATTATTTAATTTTACTGAAAATCAAATTTATACGTTGCTCCTGCTAGAAACTGTATACCTTGAACAGGTGTGTTTTGCCATTTAGTATACTCCTCTCCTACAATATTATTAGCTTTAGCAAATACTGAAAAACGGTCATTTATATGATAACCAACATGTGCATTAGCATCAAAATAACTATCTAAGGTTACAATACCTGAGTTTGGACTAATCAAGTTAGGAATATTAAATTGATCCTTACGCTCACCTACAAAAAACAAATTAGCTCCTGCAAACCATTGATCGGTTATTTGATAATCTAAAAAGACAGATGCTGTTAAATCTGGTAAATTCCAAGCTTCCATTTGGTTAGTAACATCATACGAAAAATACTCACCTTTAATACCTAAAGTAAAGTTACGGTTTATGTCTACATTTAATTCTCCAGCAAAACTAAAAGTAGTCACATCGTCATAAACTAAACTAAACGAGTTGCCAAATGTATATGGCTCTGAGGTTGTGGTAATATCATTGTTTGTGTAAAGTGCTTTATTTTTTTCTGAATAATAATTTCCACTAACCGAGTAACTCATTGTATTAGATAGCTTACCTTTTATTCCTGCAAATGCCTTATACTGTTGATCTGTTGGTGCTATAAAAAGATTTGGTGAGACAAATGGATTTTCTTGAGCAAAATCATAATACGAATTTTGATTTAATCCTCCTGTTACTCCTCCAAAAGCAATTAAAACCTCATCCACCAACCTGTAACTTGCTGCTATATTTGGATAGATAAAAAACTTACTTTTACTTGCTTCAGTATCATTTAAATACACAGCTTTAACACCTAAGTCTACAGTTAAGTCGTCTTGTTTTAATTGAAAAGTTGGTGCTAAACCAATCTGAAAGTTACCATAGTTAATCTGATTAGGATCTGCATAAGCCTTATCAAAACTACCACCAATGTAATCTGTAAACACTTCAATATCTATGTCATTATCCTGAATATTAATTGTACCAATTGCATTAGCTTTAAATCTATTTTCTCCTGATCCAAAGTTATCTCCGAAGCGTCTATATAAAACACTTCCTGAAGATACAATAGCATCTTCAAAAGTAATATCTCCTCCAACATAGCCATTAATAAAACTATGACCAACATCTAAGCTATCTGCTGTTGCTTGATTAAATAATGGTTGTTGTAAACCATACCAATTATACGTTTGGTATTGAAAACCACCTAAAGCAGTCCAGCTATAATCACGATCTTTTTTAGTATATGTTAAATTAAGCTTTGAATCTGAAAATCCACTATCTGTCAATACGTTTTCTATATCACCTTGTGACGAGTGATGTCCTACATATGCACTAAAAATCTGATCTCGACCTATGGCATGATTAAGATACGCTTCTCCAACTATTGTGGTATACGTACCAACACCTAAAGTTGCATAGTTATCGTACAACTTAACTTTTTTTGCTTTATCTACAACTGCTGCTTTTCCTTTTGCAGGCGTAAAAGTAGAAGCTACAGGAAATGAAAAAATGTTATACTTTACTTCTTTTTTAGTTGCAGTCTCAGTATCGTCTAATGTTGGTGTTTCTTTAACTTTAAAAGCGTCAGAAATACTAGGCGTATAAGGTTTAACAACATCTATTACTCCTGTTTTAATGGTATCACCTTCTCTTTCTTGTGCAAAAGCGAAGACAGTGATTAATAGTGATGCTATCGTTAAAATGATTTGCTTTTTTGTACTAAACATAATTTATATTTATGAATTACGATTGTGTAGATTGCTGTTATTAGTCTTCAGATATTACTGAAGAGTTTGTTTTAGCTTCTTCTGTTTTAATTTTATTCAATTCGGTTTGTGCTTCTGTTTTTACATCTTCAAAATTGCTGAAATTTTTGATAACACTTTCTAGAATGTATGTCGCTTGAAACGCGTCACCTAAGGCATAAAAATTCTTAGCCATTACGACTAAACCTTTAGCTCCATAATATTTATAACCGGAATAATCTTTAGCTAAACGTTGTGTCACTTGGTTAGACTCTGCGTATAAACCATCTTTATTTTTAAAATATGCATTATAGTATAGTGCTTCTGCTGCAGTTTCACCTGTTGCAAACGTTTCGACTTGTGCATAAGCTGCTCTTGCTTTAGCAGCATCGTTAGTTTTAATTGCCGAACGTGCAATAATAACATGCGCATCACTTCTAATTTTGTTATCTAAATTACCATTACCTAGCACTTTTTCCGCGTAAGCGACCGCTTGATTATAGTAATTTAATTGATAATTAGATTGCATTAAATTAGACTGAGCAAATAAACTGTTTTGCGGAAAGTTTGCTTCTGCCTCTAAACGTTTTAAGGTTGGTATTGCTGCATTCCAATCTTTTTTATCTAACTGAATTTGAGATAAGCGCAATAAGGCTTCTTCTGAAAATTCGCTTTGAGATTTACCGACTACATAAGCATAATGAGGCTCTGCATTAGATTTTAAATCTTTTTTAAAGTACAATTGTGCTAAGTAAAAATGAGCTTGAGTGGCATGTAATCCATTAGAAAACTGATTTAAATACCCATTAAATTGCTTTATGGCATCATTTACGTTTTCGTCTAAATATTGTTTTTCTGCTGCTTGATACGTTGCGTTGTCTAAATCTGCGTCTGTAACCTCTACAAAATCTAAAGTTCTAACCCAAGATGCATACTCATCCACTTTACCTAAATCTATATAAATTAGTCTTGCTGTTGCTACTGCTTGATTAGCTTCTGGTGTACTTGGATAGTCCTTGGCAACAGCCTTAAAGGTTGTTAATGCTTGTTGGTTTTGACTCGCGTTATAATAGACTAAACCTTGACGTAATTGAGCCTTGCTTGTAAATGGACTTGTACTATATTCTTTTTTTATCTGACTGTAAATAGCAATTGCTTTAGCATCTTTACCTGCTTTTACGTAGCTATTACCTAAAGCATACATAGCATCATCACGTAATTTTGATGTTGGGTATTTTGCAATAAATTGTTCTAATTGATTTGTTTGATCACCTTCTTTACCAATGTAACCGTAGCTCATCGCTTTTTGAAAATACGCATAGTCATTTTCAATTTTACCTACTTGCATCGCTTTGTCATAAGCAGCTATAGCTTCATTATATCTACTAGACACAAAATATCCATCTGCCAAACGTAAATAGGCATCGTTTAACCTAACTTTATCGGTTTGATTTTTTTGAATAAATTGATTAAAAAACACTGTTGATTGATCGTAGTTTTTTTGCTTAAAATAAGTGTAAGCTATATTGTAATCTAAGTTTTCAAATTCCTTTGTTGACGAAGCTTCACCTTGTTGTTTAAATTGTTTAAATCCAATTAAGGCATCTTCGTAGTTAGTTAGGTTATAATCTGTTTCGGCTTTCCAAAATGTTGCTCTTGCAGTAAATTTTTGATTTTGTTGTTCTTTCAAAGATTTATCAAAAAGGGTTTCTGCCTCTTGGAATTTACTTTCGTTATACAATTCTAACCCTCTGTAAAACGCTACTTTTTGTAACGCAACTTTACTCTCAAAACTATTTTTATTTTTCAATAACTCTAAAGCTTCCTTGTAGTTTTTAGAGGTAATGTACGAGTCTATTAGTAATACCTCAACCTCATCTTTGTATTGTGTATCTGGATATTTATCTAAATAACCTGTTAGTATTTGAGGTACCGATTGATAAGCGTTACCAATTTCGTAACTAATTTTAGCGTAGTTTAACCAAGCGTCTTCTTGGATTTTTAAATCGTAATCCATTTGAGAGGCGTTTCTAAAAGCATTTAACGCTTCTTGTTTTTTGCCTACATTAACATAGCTTTCTCCTAAATGATAGTAAGCATTTTGAGCTACACTATTATCTGCACTTACAATTTTGTTAAATTCTGAAATGGCTTTATCATAATCTTTTTGCTTGTAGTAAGCGTAACCTAATTGGTAATAATCTGTATTACTCCATTTTCCTTTTTTACCTTTATATTGGGTTAGGTATGGAATAGCTTCGTCATATTTTTTTAAGTTGAAATAACTTTCACCTATAATTTTATTTAATTCTGAAACTTCGTCTCTATCACTAGTCTCTAGTTTAGATTTAGCTAGCTCTATTGCTTTATCAAATTTCCCTAATTTGAAGTTTAAATCAGCCTGATAGTAACTTAGTTTTTCTTTATATTTTTCTTCTTGACCAACTTGTTCAAAATACTTATTAGCTCCATCATAATCATCACCTTCATAGGACATAAAACCTAAATAATATTTAGCCTGAGAACCGTACTTTTGAGAGGTCTCTACACGTGTTAAATACTTTTTAGCATCTTTATAGTTTTTAGTTGTAAATGAAGCATAACCATTATTAAAGTTATAAGATTCCTTATCTGCTTTGGACAGTCCATTCTCGTCTACTTTTGCATACCACTTTTGAGCATAGGCGTATTTACCATTAGCAAAATAATATTCTGCTACATCTAAAAATGCTGTATTTTTTTTGTACTAGTTGGATAATCTTCTACAAAACGCTCCATTAAAACGTCTGCATTTTGCTGATTTAATCTTATGGCTGCATTTGCAATATAAAACGCGCAATTACTTTTTACGTTTTGGTCATTGGTCTCTTTTTTAATCTGACTAAACAAATTTTGAGAGGCTAAATATTGCTGACTGTTATAAAGCTGTAACGCTTTTTGATAATCGCCTAGACTATTGGTATAAACTGCAGTTTCTTGTCCAAGTAACTGGAAACAAAAGACTATGGTAATGAAAAATGTAAGCTGTTTTTTTACTAACATTGATACTATTTTTAAATTCAAAATCAAAGATAAATTAATCTATATCTCTAACGATAGATTTAACTAATAATTATAAACCGACTTATATATTATCAAAAAAAGGTAGAATTAATTATTCTATATTTACAGTCTTATTTAAAACAATCCCATAAATGTCTATTAAGAATAAATTACAACATTTAATAACTAATCATGCAGGATTATTAGTTAATAGTTATTCTTTATCAAAGACCAATTCAACACAAATATAAAGTCTGTTTTTTAATCATTAATTGCCTATGGAAACAATAGTAGATTTTGTTTTCCATTTTTCCCATTAATTGTTTACTTTGTCATCAATAATATTTGGTCTTACAAAGACGTTATTACTTCAAAAAAATAAACCTTTTTATGTCAAACACTGTCTTAGAATTAAAAAACGCCTCTATTTTTCAGGGTGAAAGTCTAATCCTTTCTGAAGTTAATTTAGAAGTTAAAAAAGGAGAGTTTGTTTATCTAATTGGTAAAACAGGTTCTGGTAAAAGTAGTTTTATGAAAACCTTATATGGTGATTTAAAATTATCACAAGGTGAAGGACATATTGTTGAGTTTGACTTACCGACTTTAAAGGAAAAAAATATTCCGTTTTTACGAAGAAAACTAGGTATTGTTTTCCAAGATTTTAAATTATTGACTGACCGTACCATTAATGACAATTTACTATTTGTACTAAAAGCAACAGGTTGGAAGGATAAAACTAAAATGAATGAGCGTGTCGCTTCTGTTTTGGACAAAGTTGACATGAAAACTAAAGGTTTTAAATTTCCGCATGAATTGTCTGGAGGAGAGCAACAACGTATTGCAATTGCACGTGCGTTGTTAAATGATCCTGAATTAATTTTAGCAGATGAGCCTACTGGTAATCTTGACCCACAAACTAGTATTGAGGTCATGGAAGTATTACAAGACATTAATAAAAATGGTAACACAATATTAATGGCTACTCATGATTATGCTTTACTTTTAAAATATCCAAGTAAAACATTAAAATGTGACGATAACAGAATTTTTGAAGTGGTACAGCGTAAGACTACTGTATAATTTGGTTTAAAATTACTGTACATTTTTTAGCACCTTTAACATTAAGGTGATTAGCATCAAAAAAATCTGAATCATCAAATCGGTTATCTTCAAACAAGTTGATATACGTTGTATTACTATTGCCTAATGCTAAAGCATTTGCTGTATCGTAAATTTTAGCTACTTTTTTAGAATTTACTAAATTTACATATCTATAATTAACTGGTAAACTTACTAAATACACGTTAATATCTCTAGACTGACATTGCTTGATAATTTCTTGGATCCTTTTGGTGTTTTCAGTAAAATCTAACAATCCATCTTCATGGTTTATAGTAACCCGTTTGGCAAAACCATCTAAATCTTTAGTGCTATTTTTAACTAAATTAGTTGTAATAAATCCATGAGTATCACTAGTTACTAAAGTACCGTCTTTAAAATAATCTCTGACATATTTAATGGTTTTGGATAGTTTGTGTACTAATGCAAGACTATGTTGTTTTAAATCATATTTAGAGATCAAAGGAATGTTTAATCCCATTTGGTTTTTATAAAAATACTTTCGCCATTTTAAGTCTAACTTATCATCTACCTCACTTAGCGTTGTATAAGCTACAGTTAAAATAATGTTTTTTAGTTTAGGAAAACTATCCACATGTTTTTCAAACAATAACTTATCAAAATATATAGATTGGCTAACATTAGAAATATTAAAGGTTGGTCTGTCAAAACCTTTGGGATCTATTCCATAAAAAGCATGAGAATCGCCAAAAACAAGTGTTTCTATATTACCATATTGCGTTTGTATTTGCTTGTTTTTATATGAATAATTATTTGGAACATACCTATAAAAACATTCTATAGCAACGAAAACTAAGAGTAATGGAATGGCAAAAAGTAATGCGTTTTTAAAAAAGGAATTCATTAATTAAATAATAATATCATTTGTAAATATATCACTTTGAAAATTATCCACTTGTCTATTTATAAATCTATATTAATGCTTAGATTTGAAAAACTGCAACAGCATATTAAAACTGTAGGTCCATAACAAACCAAATAACCAAAATTAAATAAATATAATGTCTTTTTTTTCTGTAATTATACCGCTTTATAACAAGGAAAAATATGTTTTAAAAACTATTACATCTGTTTTACAACAAAGTTTTCAAAATTTTGATATTGTAATAGTCGATGATGGCAGTACGGATAGAAGCTTAGCACTAGTTAAGAGTCTAAATAATGACAAAATAACAGTCATCCAACAAGAAAATCAAGGCGCATCCATAGCAAGAAATACTGCTATTGCAGCCTCAAACGGAAGCTTTATTGCTACATTGGACGCTGACGATATTTGGGATAAAAATCATCTATTAGAACTAAAAAGATGCATAGACACTTGTCCTGAAGCTGTACTATTTTGTACCAATTATAATATTAAGCGTCATGATGGGTTTATAACTAAATCTAAATTTAATTTTGAATATGACAATAGTTGCTTGATAATTAACGACTTTTTTAAAGCTAACATTATTAATTTTATTCCTACTTCATCTTCCGTTGCTTTTAAGAAACAGGACTTTTTAAAAGTTAATGGATATAATACTAAATTAAGAACAGGACAGGATATTGATTTGTGGATTAAATTTGGTTTAATTGGCAAAATCGCTTTTAATCCCAAAATAACAATGCTCTATAACTTCTTTGATCAATCTAGTTTATCAAATCGTGATTATAATGAGGACAGATATTTACTAATTAATAATTATAAAAATGAAGCACAAAACAACGCATCATTAAAAAAGTATTTAGACATAAATAGATATGCATTAGTCATTCGTTATAAATTATTAGACCAACCTATTGACGCTAAAAAAGTAAAGCAAGACATCGATTTTAAAAATTTAAACTATAAACAAAAAGTCCTTGTAAATTGTCCTTCCTCTATTTTAATTGGATTAAAAAAGCTTCATAGTTTTTTAATAAAAAATAACATTTACTTATCAGCTTTTAAGTAATTCAAATTCGCTATAATCTCTAACATAATCCTCTTCATTGTAAACCTCAGAAGCTAAGACTAAGCAAACTGCTCCTGAAGAAAAATTTTCAAGTTCCCTCCAAATACCTGGTACAATCATTAACCCTTTATTAGGCTTATTTAAACTGACTGTTTTAGTGTTTTTACCATCTTTTAAAATCACATCAAAACTACCACTTAAGGGTATTAAAAACTGAAATAAAGCTTTATGAGCATGACCTCCTCTATAAGCATCACTAGGTACATCGTATAAATAATACACGCGTTTGATATCAAATGGAACGCAATCTTTTTCTATAACTGACAAATTACCACGTCCTTCTTCATCAGTGATTTTAGGTATTTCTATAATAGATACTGCGTTTACAGTCGTTGATTTTAATTTCATTTTAAGACTTTTCAATTCCTAATTTAACTAGATTTTTATAAGTTGAAATTCCTTTTAAACCTACTTTAAATTTTTTAATAATTTGATTTGTTTTTATTGCACCTTGCTTATGTACAATGTATAAATATTTACATAATTTTAAATATCCCAATACACCAGAATATTTGTAATATAAGGCACTTCTGGCATATACTAATTTGTCATTTCCAGAGTCTTTGCCTGAACTAAAAAACGGATGCGACAATATTACCTTGGGCTCAAATATAGTCTGCATTTTTAATTTTAAAGCCTCTCGCATAAAAATATATTCGTCTGCGGTTTCAAAAGTGGACCCTAATCCAAAATTGACATTAAAAAGTAGACTGTTTTGCTTTACTAATTTAGTATTAAACGTAATCACTACAGAGTTAACTTCTTTAATGGACTCTAAATCATGACACTTAACTTGAGGATAATTTTTAAATAAATTACCTTCAAAATCTTCCATTTTAAAAGTTATAATAGCTACATTAGGGTTACTATTATATGCTTCTAAAATAATTTTATCAAAATCTGGCTTAAATTTAACATCATCATCTACAATTAAACATAACTGACCAATCGTATTTTTTATTGCCATGTTTCGGCTTTTAGCCAAACCTTTTTCAAAACTATTTATCACTCTAATATTATCCACAGTCGACTCCAAAATGTGAGATTGATCTGTTTGATTAATTATCAGGATGTTATAGTTTTTAAAAGAACTATTTGGAAACATATTTGATAGAAAATCCATGGATGTCTGAAACATTGTTGCTACTAACAACTCTAATTTTACATCTTTCTTTTTGGCATTGCCCATTAACTTCTATCTTTGAAAACAAATGTATAAAATATAAATGAAGATATTATTAATTGGCGAATATAGCAGACTACACAATTCTTTAAAAGAAGGTTTGATTGCTTTAGGACATCAGGTGACTTTAGTTAGTTCTGGTGATGGCTTAAAACAATTTG
Organism: Olleya sp. KJ81-1; assembly: GCF_055808135.1. Classification (NCBI taxonomy): domain Bacteria; kingdom Pseudomonadati; phylum Bacteroidota; class Flavobacteriia; order Flavobacteriales; family Flavobacteriaceae; genus Olleya; species Olleya sp. KJ81-1. The sequence continues at coordinate 1,657,811 of NZ_CM147854.1, forward strand.
AATCTGATTATCTGTTAACTTCAAAAATCAAAAATAATCGCTTTTTAAGACTATTAAACTCTGGATTAATTAGACTTTTTGGTGTTAATTTGATTCAAAATGAATACTACCAGCAGTTTAATAAATTATTACCACAATTTAAAAATTTTGATGTTGTCCAATTAATAAATGAAGATGCACTTGGCGTAACACCAAAACAGTCTATAAAATTATACTCACAGCTTTTTAAGCAAAATAAGTCTATCTATTTATTGGCTTGTGGAGAAGATCATGTAACCATAAATTATTTTTTAAATCCAGCAAATGGCTATTCTGTTTTAACACCTTATTTAAACAATACTGCTTTAAAAAACACTTTTAATTTTTCGTTAAAATACACAACAGATGCTTATAAAAACTTACATGAGTTTATAAACAAAAACATTAATGGTGTAATCTGTTCTGATATAGATTACCACAGAGCTTATATACACCATTCTAAATATTTAGGGTTAATCCCAAATCCAATTAATACAGATTTATTAGAGTTTAAACCATTAAAAACAGAGGGTAGAATTCATATTTTCCATGGTATTAACTCGACATCAGGTTTAAAAAAAGGTGCCAATTATTTTTCTGAAGCGTTGCAAATTATTGCTAATAAATATCCTGAAAAAGTTAGCATATCTAGCACTACTGACCTACCCTATACTAAGTACATACAAAGTTACGATCAAGCACATATAATATTAGATCAAGTCTATTCATATGACCAAGGATACAATGCATTAGAAGCCATGTATAAAGGTAAAGTGCTATTTACAGGAGCAGAAAAAGAATGGATACAATATTATAACTTAAAAGAAAATAGCGTCGCTATTAACGCCTTACCTAATGCTGATTATTTAGTTGAAAAACTTGAATGGTTAATTAATAACCCAAATCAAATACAAATTATAGGAAGTCATGCCAGCGCATTTGTAAAGCAACATCATGATTACATTTCAATAGCACAACGTTATTTAGATACTTGGAATAAAAACTAGTTAATCCTCTTCTAATTTATCCGGAATTACACCAAATAATGACGAATAGAAAATTAGTAAGATAATAGCGTAGTACATAACATAAGTTGCAAAATGTGCCATATTAGCTCCAACTAAACCAAACTCGTCTATAAAATACTTGCTAGTAAAGTACAATGTTGTAACTGAAAAAGCTTCGGTAATTATATAATGCCAAAACATACGTTTCGCTAAAAATTGGTAAGCTATAACAATTGAAAGTACTTTGATAAAATCGCCTAATAATTGCCATAAAAACAAGTCTTCAACTGGTCTAAATTCTTCAGTAAAAACTAAACTAACAATAAAACCTCTTAAAAAATAGACGACGATTAAACCTAAAGCAAATATTGGAATTATTGTTTTATAAAAACTAAACACCTCTTTTCTAAAATCCTTTATATTGTCAATTTCAGAGAATCTAGGTAAAATATACATGGTTAATAATGTACTTACAAATAATAAGTAATATTTAGAAATCCGATTCATTGCTTCCCAAAAACCAGCTTGTTCTAAACCTATATTATCAATAATATAACTTCTAATTAATATTGCAACTAAGGGTAAAATAATTGCAGAAAACAACGCCATTCCTGAGTATGACCCAAGCTTTTTAGCAAAGTTTAAACTAAAATTACTGGCTTTAATTAATGGAATAAAGTTTTTTCGGTTTGCAATACCTACAAGTGTTATTAAAAAAATAATGGACTCTGCTATCACAACTGCGATTAATGCACCATCAATTTTTTCTTGCCAAATCAGTAAAATGGTAATAACAGCACCTAAAATTTGACCAAAAATATTAAATACAATCAAGTATTTATATTTTGCAAAGCCATTCATTATGGAAAAAGCAAACATATTTAACGCGTAAAACGGAAGTGCCATAGAAAATATCCTAATAACGTACGCGTAATTGTTGTAGTCTTTAAAAATTAAATCATTAATAAATTCTGCTTTAAAATAAACTAGAATAGACATTAATAATGTAGAACAAAATCCCATGTAAAATACGGTAGAAATTGTTTTACTTAATTGAAAAGCATCATCTTTAAACTGAGCGATATACTTTACAACACCTTTGTAAAGTCCTAAAATGGATAAGGATTGCACAGAACCTACAAAGTTACGTAAGTTACCAACCAATGCCATACCCTCTGAACCCACAAATAATGCTATAAATTTGGATGTTAAAAATCCAGCTATAATTTTTACAATTACAGATACAGAATTAAGGGAAGCTACCTTAACTAGGACATTATTATTTATGTAGTCTAGAACTTTTTTCAATTAGTAATTATTCAATTTTTCAATCACTGTATCTACCTCTAAACTAGTCATTATTGGACTAATAGGTAAGCTTACACAAGTTTCGTGAATTTTTCTGTTATTGGAAATTTTAAATGGTTAAATCGTTGAAGCGCAACTTGTTTATGTGGCGGAATAGGATAATGTACTGCTGCTTCTATATTATTTACTTTTAAATAGTCTAAAAACTGTTGTCTATTATCCACTAAAATCACAAATAAATGAAATACATGATTTTTAGTACCATCATAAAAAGGCAGTTTTATTTTAGTATTGTTGATTTTGGATATATATTGTTTAGCTATTGATTGCCTATGGCTGTTATCATTTTCTAACGCTTTAAGCTTTATATCCAAAAACAAAGCTTGTATTTCGTCCATTCTGTTATTAACACCAAGTACTTCATTTTCATATTTAGTACTAGTACCATAATTTCTTAATTTAAAAATCATGTCAGCTAATTGGCTATTATTGGTGGTAATTGCACCTGCATCTCCTAAAGCCCCTAAGTTTTTACTTGGATAAAAACTAAACGCTGCAGCATCTCCTAAATTTCCTGCTTTTGTATTTAAACTTTTATGTAAAGCTCCATGTGCTTGTGCTGCATCCTCAATAACTAATAAATGTTTTTGATTTGCTAAACTATTTATAGCTTCCATATCACTAAGTAGACCATATAAATGCACTACTAAAATAGCTTTAGTTTTATGGGATAAACTTTTTTGTATGTCTTTAGCTTCAATATTAAAGGTCATTGGATTAGGCTCCACCAATATTGGTTCCAACCCAACTTCTAACAAAGCCAAAATGGAAGCAATAAATGTATTAGCTGGCACAATAACTTGGTCTCCTTTATTTAATATACCAAGTTCCATATATCCTTTAAAAATTAATACTAAGGCGTCAAAACCGTTACTAACACCAATACAATGTTTAGTTCCGCAAAAGGCTGCATAGTTAGTTTCAAAGGTATTAACACCATCGCCTAATATGTATTGACCTGTACTTAAAAACGAATCAAATTGGTTTTTAAATTGAGTCTCAAATCTTGCGTTTATTTTTGGTAGGTCTAAAAATTTGATCATATAAACACTGAATTTAATAATTCGTGATTTTTTGTGCTAACGCTGTAAAAGTCTTGCACAATCATTCTTGCTCCAAAACTTTCTTTCCAATACAATAGTCCTTTGTTAATATTTAGTCCATTATTTACATTTGATGTACCAAAATCAAAAAATAATTTATCCTTAAAAACGGTATGTATTAAATACTGAAACAATACATCTAAACTACCAAGTTCTTGCTTATCACTATTAGCCGAAATGTACTGCGCATGTGCGACATTTTTAGTTTCAAAAATAGTTGTTCCAGCTACAATGGTATCGCCTTTATATACATTAAACTGTCGTATATTATTTGGAAAATGGGATTGCAGCAATGTCATTTCTTCTAAGGTATGCACTGGTTTGACATTATGTTGTGCTTTTAGATTAGGAATTAAAATAGCATTCCAAAAATTTTCTAAACTGCTTTCCTCCTTTACTACTAAATTATGGGCTTGCCCTTTTTTAAACCCTCTTTTTCTGTTACTAGAAATAGATTCTGGCATAAAGTTATAATCAATTACAGATAATGCATCACGCCTTACTACACTAGCTTTTAGTAAAAACATTAAATAGGCTAACTGACTGTCTGGTCCTGAAGCATAAATTGAAGGTAAACTCTTAATATTTAAATACAATATATTGTGATCTTCTAAAAACTGTAAAAGCAATTTAAAGACCTCTAAGACTTCATTAAATTTTAGAGCCTTATGTGTTACCAATCCACCATACGTTAATCCTTGATGAGAATGTAGTGTGTCACCAACCTTATTTGCTGGTAAAATCGCAATTAGTTTTTCACCTTTAAAAATAAGCACTGAAAAATCATCAAATCGTTCTTTATGGTATTCCATAAAATTTCGATTTAATAAAAATGTTGCATTGTTGGATTCAGTAATAAAACTGTTCCAAAGCTTTTTATGTTTAGCGGAATATATGGTTAAAGAAAAAATAGCGCACTTTTATTTAAGCAATGAAAGTACTAATTTTTATTGAAGAATTTACTATAAAAATAAGTTATAGCCAATTGCTGAATAAATATAAGGGTAGACACAGTATGTACCGCAGTAAACCTAAATTTAAAAGTATGAAACTGCAAGTACTTTGATTAACCAATTTTAGATCTTTCTTAAAGCATAAAGATAGGTTTAGTAGTAAACAAAAAAAGAGGTTTATAAACTAGAAACCTCTTTTAATATTATATAATTTAGACCGTTGTATTTACAACTAATCTAATATTAAGCAATCTTATTTCTCTTACGATCGTTTTCTGTTAAATAGATCTTACGTAAACGAATATGGTTTGGTGTAACCTCTACATACTCATCTTTTTGGATATATTCTAAAGCTTCTTCTAACGAGAATTTGATAGCTGGTACAATCTTAGCTTTATCATCTGCTCCAGAACTACGTACGTTACTTTGCTTTTTAGCTTTAGTAATGTTTACAGCCATATCATCTTGACGAGAGTTCTCACCAATTACTTGACCTTCGTAAATATCTTCTCCTGGCTCAACAAAAAACTTACCTCTATCTTGTAATTTATCGATAGAATAAGGTATTGCTTTACCATTTTCCATAGAGATTAAAGATCCTGAAATACGTCCAGGAATAGCACCTCTTAATGGTTGGTATTCTTTAAAACGGTGTGCCATAATAGCTTCACCTGCAGTTGCAGTTAATAATTGGTTACGTAAACCAATAATACCACGAGAAGGAATTAAGAATTCGCAAATCATACGATCTCCTTTTGTTTCCATACTTAACAATTCACCTTTACGTAAAGTTACAAACTCTACAGCTTTACCTGATACACTTTCAGGAAGGTCAATAGTTAACTCTTCAACTGGCTCACATTTAACACCATCAATTTCTTTAATGATAACTTGTGGTTGTCCAATTTGTAATTCATAACCTTCACGACGCATAGTTTCAATTAAAACTGATAAGTGTAATACACCACGTCCAAAAACCATAAATTTATCTGCACTACCAGTTTCACCTAATCTAAGTGCTAAGTTTTTTTCTAATTCTTTTTCTAAACGATCTTTAATGTGTCTAGATGTTACGTATTTACCGTCTTTACCAAAAAATGGCGAATCGTTAATTGTAAATAACATACTCATTGTAGGCTCATCAATAGCAATTGATTTTAAACCTTCTGGATTTTCGATATCTGCAATAGTATCTCCAATTTCAAAACCTTCAATACCAACAACAGCACAAATATCTCCTGTTTGTACGCTATCAACACGTTTACGTCCTAAACCTTCAAATATAAAAAGTTCTTTTACTCTACTTTTAGTTGTAGAACCATCTCTTTTAACTAAAGATATTTGTTGACCTTCTTTTAATTCTCCTCTTTGTAATCTACCAATCGCGATACGACCTGTAAATGAAGAAAAATCTAAAGATGTAATTAACATTTGTGTCGTTCCTTCTGGAAAAACTGGTGTAGGTACATGCTCCACAACCATGTCTAATAAAGGCTCAACGTTAGTTGTTTCTTTTCTCCAATCATCACTCATCCAGTTATTTTTAGCCGAACCGTAAACTGTTGGAAAATCCAATTGCCACTCTTCTGCTCCTAACTCGAACATTAAATCAAAAACTTTTTCATGTACTTCATCTGGAGTACAGTTTTCTTTATCAACTTTATTTACAACCACACAAGGCTTTAACCCTAAGTCAATCGCTTTTTGCAATACAAAACGCGTTTGAGGCATAGGACCTTCAAAAGCATCAACTAATAACACAACACCATCTGCCATGTTTAATACACGCTCTACTTCTCCTCCAAAATCGGCGTGACCAGGTGTATCAATAATGTTAATTTTAGTATCCTTATAAATAACTGATACGTTTTTAGATGTAATCGTAATTCCACGTTCACGTTCTAAATCGTTATTATCTAAAATTAAGTCTCCTGTGTTTTCGTTTTCACGAAACAGTTGACAATGGTACATGATTTTATCAACCAACGTCGTTTTTCCGTGGTCAACGTGTGCAATAATTGCAATGTTTTTAATATTAGCCATAATTGTGCCTTATTTTAAGCGTGCAAAGGTACTCATTTTTTATATAAAAAAGCGTTTTAATTTATATTTGACAAATTCATTTTAAAAAATTGTAACTTTTTGAACTTAACAGACACAGATAGTTAGGCCTATTTAAAGAAAACAATTGTAATTTAAACCAATAAATTTCTTCAAAAACAATATATCATTAGTTTTGTATTCTTATTAATCAACGACTTAAAAACCATTATCACCACATCATGAAAAAAATCATCTCTATATTACTTATCGTATTATTATTTGCTAGTTGTAGTAAAAAAATTGAAGAATCATACTTTGTACCAAAAGACGCTATTGGTGTTATGTATGTTAATTTAAAATCGCTTTCAGAAAAAAGTAAAGATTTAGACTTTAATCAATTAAACATTAATACGCTTATTGAAGATAAAGCACCCAAAGAGATTAAGCGTTTTGTGCAAGAGTTACTATCAAAAGATAATTTAGATAAAACCTTTAGAAAAGAATATATTTTAGGCTTTGGTACGTTTAAAAGACTATCTGGTGTTGGTGGATTAATATTACCTATTAAGGATGCAGCGTCTTTTGAAGCCTTTATACAACCAATGATTGATGAAGTTCCTAATTTAGAAAAAGAAACTAATGTTGGTAAAGATCAAGAATTTACTATTTACGCAAATAAAGAAATTGCAATTGGATGGAATGGTAAAACTGCATTAATTATTGGTGCAAATAATTATGCTGCTGCAGAATTAAAAGACCTTACCACATTAAAAAGAGAAGATTGCATATTAGCAACCAACTATTTTGATGCCTTTTTTGACACTAAACAAGACATGGGACTACATATTACCTCAACACCATTAGGTGATGCTTTTGATGGAATATTAAATACTTTTGCTGGTTTAGATGTTAATCTAGAAAACAACAACCTATCTTATTATGGTAGCTTTGAGCAAGACCACATATACACTAAAACCAATTTAAAATTAAATGATGATTTTAAATCATTAATTGGTTATAAAAAATGGATGTCTACGTCCTACGATAAGTCTATGCTTAATGCATTACCTGATAACCCATTGTTATTTGCAAAATTATCTATTGATCCTGAAAACTTATACGAGCATATTTTAAGTCTACAAGACAACAAAACTTTACCTATCCAAGCTAGAGAGGAGTTAAGAAAAAACATAAAAAAATCCAACAGTGAAACAGAAAAAGAACTAGGTATGGACGTTACATCTTTTTCTAAAATATTTGATGGCTCGCTAATGTTTGCTATGACTGAGGGTAAAACAGTAAAAGACACGCTATACGATTACAATTATTTTACTGACGAAGAAACCTATACAGTTGTAGATAAAAAAACACCCAACATGTATGGTACGGTAGCCCTAAAAGATAAAAATAAATTTGACCAATTTTTTAATATTGTAAAAAAGAAAGGTGCACAAATAGAAACCTTAAACTCCAATTATTTTAAAATAGACGGTAGTACTTTTATGGTTATTACAGAAGATTACATCTTTTTTACAAACGACCAAAGTAAAGCTGATGAAATAAGTAGTAACGGAAAACTTGCCAACAATTTAAGCGACTTTAAACATAAAGATAAATTATCACACAGCGTTTACCTTTACACAAAAGGAAACATTGCACAACTTAGCAATGACTTTACAAAAAGTTTAGGCAATATGTACAATCCTTATAGTAGTTATAATAGATATGGAAACGATACAGCTATGGATGAAATTTCAGAAAAAAGCAGTGAGATTTATACAAAATATTATGGAGAAAACCATTATTTTATTGACACAGATGGAGGCGAATCTTTTACTTATACTAAAGGAAACAAAAACTCATTAATACAGACCATTTTATATGGTGACGAAGTAGCAAAAACTATGAGTACTATATATGAAAACAGTAATAAAGATGAGGATGAGGATGAAATAGAAATTGAAGAAACCGTTATCGAATCTACAGAATCAAACTAGACTAAGTGCAAGTCAATATACAATCCATAGTACCAGATTATTTTACTCCAGCTTCGTCAGAAGTCTGGAGTAAAAATTTTGAGTTTCAACCTAATTCTAAATACTTAGTTAAAGCTGTGTCAGGAAGCGGAAAAAGCTCGCTATTTAATTTTATGTACGGTTTAAATAATAGATACTCTGGCTCTATTTTATTTAACGACACCTCTATTTCGTCATTCACAGATACTGATTGGACAACTATTAGAAAGCAACAAATCGCTATTGTTTTTCAGGGATTAAAATTGTTTCCAGAACTGACTGCTTTAGAAAATATTCAGTTAAAAAACACCCTTACAAATCATAAAACTGAGACTGAAATCTTGGAGATGATGTCACAATTAGAGGTCGACCAATTAGCACATAAAAAAGCTGAAACCCTGTCTTACGGTCAACAACAACGTATTGCTATTATCAGAGCATTATGCCAACCTTTTAAATTGTTACTACTTGACGAACCCTTTAGCCATATTGATAAAGCTCAAATTACAAATGCCATCACGCTTGTAAATAAAGAAGTTGCTGCTAACCAAGCAACCCTAATAATTGCTAGTTTAGGAGACACATATAATATTGACTACACTAAAACAATATTATTATGATTAATCAACTTTTAAAAAAACAGGTTCATAAATCACAGCTATTATTTTTTGCGATAAGCTCTAGTTTAGGATTAGGTATTTTATTAATTGTAGTTCAATTATTAGTTGACACACAATCCATCTTTAATTCTAAAAACGACTTATTAGGCAACCAAAATTTAATAATATATAAGGACTTAGGACGTGATAATGCTTTTACATCTGATGAAATTACTGAGTTAAACGCACAACCTTTTATTAATAAAACAGGTGGTTTTACACATGGTACTTATCGTGTTTTGGCAAGTGTTACTTTTCCTAATCATGCAGGAATATCAACCGAAATGTTTTTAGAGGCTGTATCAGATGAGTTTATTGACATTACCAATGAAGATTGGAAATGGCAACCAGGAGATAAAGAAGTGCCAATTATTATTCCTAAAAACTATATTAATTTATATAATTTTGGATACGCAACTAGCTCTGGATTACCACAAGTTAACGAGAAAATAATTAGACAAGTCCCTATAGACTTGACGTTATCCGGAACACATAAAACAGAAAATTATCGTGCGTATATTTTAGATGCTTCAGAAAAAATAAATTCTATTTTAGTTCCAGAATCCTTTTTAAACTATACCAACAAAAAATTAAGTCCTTTAAAGGCAAATAAAATATCACGTATTATACTTGATGTTATTAATCCATCTGACCCTAAATTATTAGAATTTTTAGCTTCAAAAAAATACAATTACTTATCCAACGACATTCAAAACTCTAAACTTAGCTATGTTTTAAAACTAATACTTAGTATTGTATTAGGTATTGGCCTATTAATTACCATCCTGTCTATTTATCTTGTTATTACCAACATTAATTTACTTATTCTAAAAAATAAGCAAACCATAACACAACTTCATTTTTTAGGATACTCTAAAGCACAAATAGCAAAAGTATATCATGCTATTGCTTTTAAAATTTTAGCTGTTTCAATTATTATAGCACTAACCCTAAGTATTATTTGTAAGTATATATTTTCGCCATATTTAAGTGTTTTACAAGTACAACCAAATATAACTTCTATAATTTATTCTGTAATATTAAGCGTATTGATTTTTATTAGCTTAGCCATGTATTATCGTAAACATACTAATAGTAAAATCAAACAAATGTTAAGACCTAATACAAGTCTACTATCTTCTGAAAATTAACTTATCTTTGCAAGATAAATTATTACGATTATGACACTTCAAGATATCCCTAAAATTAAACATACAGCTAGCAACAACTTTTTTACTTTGTGGTCCTTGCGCTATTGAAGGCGAAGAGATGGCTTATAGAATTGCCGAAAAAGTTGTTACTATTACTAATAAGTTAGAAATACCTTACGTATTTAAAGGTAGTTTTAAAAAAGCTAACAGAAGTAGGATTGATAGTTTTACAGGTATTGGTGACGAAAAAGCTTTAGAGATTTTAGCTAAAGTGTCTGAAAAATTTGACATTCCAACGGTTACAGATATTCACGAAGTTAGTGATGCTGCAAAGGCTGCACAATATGTAGATGTTTTACAAATACCTGCATTTTTGGTACGTCAAACAGATCTTGTCGTTGCTGCTGCAAAAACAGGTAAGGTTGTTAACCTTAAAAAGGGACAATTTATGAGTCCTGAAGCAATGAAGCATGCTGTACAAAAAGTAAAAGATGCAGGAAGCGACAAAGCTTGGATTACAGATCGTGGGACGATGTTTGGTTACCAAGATATGATTGTGGACTTTAGAGGCATCCCTACAATGCGTCAATATGCACCAACTGTATTGGATGTAACACACTCTTTACAACAACCCAATCAAAGTGCTGGTGTCACTGGTGGAAGACCTGATATGATTGAAACTATTGCTCGTGCTGGAATTGTAAATAATGTTGATGGTTTATTTATCGAAACACATTTTGATCCTGCAAATGCAAAAAGTGATGGTGCCAACATGTTACACCTAGATAACTTGGAAGCGTTATTAACTAACTTAACTGCTATTAGAAAGACTATTAATAGCCTATAACATCCCTTAAACATAATAACAAATGAAACATTTATTAAGGCAAATAGCCTTAGTGTGTCTTACCCTATTGTCAACACTAACATTTGCTCAGGATAATACTGACTTACAAAAATACACTGCCAACAATAAAGGAAAATTTTATATTAGTTGGGGTGGAAACCGAGAAACATTTTCTGAATCTGACATTAGGTTTAAAGGTGATGGTTACGACTTTACTATTGACAACGCTACTGCCGAAGATAAACCTAAAGGTTGGCATATAGATTATATTAATCCAACTAGAATGACCATACCACAAACTAATTTTAAAGCTGGTTATTTTATTTCTGACAAATACAATATTTCACTTGGTGTAGATCATATGAAATATGTAATGAACAGAAATCGTAGCCAGAATGTTACAGGTTATGTTAACCTTCCTGCAGATGAAGAAGGTAGCGTATTTAACCAAGAATTTGATGGAAGTGAGTATGTCGTTTCAGAAGATTTTTTAAAATTTGAACATACCAATGGGTTAAACTACGTGTATTTAGAGTTAAATAGATTTGATGATATTTCTTCTATCTTTAAAATTAACAACACTGATAAATTTCAATTAAATATTACTGAAGGTCTTGGTGCTGGAGTGTTATACCCTAAATCTAATACGACATTATTAGGTAAAGATACTTATGACGAGTTTCATTTATCTGGATATGGATTTTCTGCAACTGTAGGTTTAAACCTTACCTTTTTTAAATACTTTTTTATTCAAACAGATTTAAGAGGTGGCTTTATTAATATGCCAGATATTAGAACAACAAGTAATGCTAATGAGAGTGCGTCGCAACATTTTTGGTTTTTACAACGTGTTTTTTCAATTGGTGGACGCTTTAGACTATAGTCTATTGCAACGTTAAAGCTTCTTGCAAAACAGCATTAATTACGGTATCATCTATTTTGTCCAAAGACTTATATCTTAATGATATCATTTTTTTCCTGTTTTCAATAACATGATGTGTCTTAAAAACAGTTAATTGATTGCCTTTAACAAAAACCAAATCAACAAATTGTTTTTTATGACTGGCATTTAAATAACAAAATGGCATTCCGTTTACATAATAAAACGGAATGCTCCATTTGTACTTTAATTCAAAGTTATGTATTGTATGCTCAATAATAACCTGCAAATGCAATAATATAGAACGATAGGGTTCTGGTTGTTTTAAAATATAATGCGCTGCAGGATTCACTTTTTTCTATAATATATGTAGTAAGCTAAGCACACCAATAGCTAATAATGCTACACCTATAATAGCTTTAAAAGGCATTAACTTGTCTGATATTTTTCTTAATGTCTCTTCTAAAGCAGGTACTTTTCCAAATACGTGAGTTAACAATAATATACCTCCAATAATACTTACAATACTAAAAATACCAAACCCTCCTCCAAGTATAATTAAAATTGGTAATACAACTAGTGCTCCACCAATTACGGTTTGAAAAGGTGCCAAAACACCTGCTATTTTATTAAAAAAATTAGCTTCGCCATCCCATTTGTCTAAGGTTGCTAATCCTAATAATAAGCCTCCTGAAATGTTTGCAATGTCTAATAGTAATCCTGTTAATGCCATGATTTATTTTGTTTAAATTGGTTAGATTATAAATTTAGCAAAAATAAACCATGTCTTGGGCAAATGTTAAAATGAAAATTAATAAACCTTTAACTTTTATATTCTAATTAATTAGACTTACTTTGTAATTCAAAGTACTTTAATTATGAGCGACAAAGATTATTTAAAAGATATCAGCGAGATTAAAAACCTTATGAATAAGTCCTCTAGATTTATTTCGCTAAGTGGTTTATCTGGGATTTTAGCTGGTATCTATGCACTTGTAGGAGCTGCAATGACCTATTATTACGTAACCACTTATAGTTATGGTACATTATTATTGGATGGATGGGTTTTTAAAACCATATTATTTATACTATTTATGGTTGCTTTTTTAAGTATTGTTACTGGTATTTATTTAACTACAAAAAAAGCAAAAGCAAATGGCGAAAAAATTTGGGACACCTCATCAAGACGATTAATATTTAATTTTCTAATTCCGTTAGTCGTTGGTGGTTTATATATTTTAATAATACTTAGCCAAGGTCGCTATGGTCAAACAGGTGGTTTAATGCTAATATTTTATGGTTTGGCATTAATAAATGCCTCTAAATATAGTATTGGAAACATAAAATATTTGGGCTATACCGAAATTATTTTGGGACTTACAGCAACACTTTATCCTGGTTATGGCTTTTGGATTTGGGTTATTGGTTTTGGCTTTATGCACATTATTTATGGTACTTATATGCATTTTAAATACGATAAAAAATGAGTATCGAAGTTCCCATTATATTAACAATCATAGCTATAGTAATATTTTACACGACTTTCTGGGCTGTAAAAAAGTACAATAAAAATTTAAAAAAAGCCAAAATTACAGCTATAGTTATAAGTATCATTAGTACTCCTTTAGCGTATTATGGTTTAATATTATTATTGATAAGTTATATAGAGTATATACCAGAGTCTACATTTAATAAACAAAAATGGCGTACAGAAACAACATCAAGATATAAAATGAGAGATGACATAATTAATAATCAAATTTTAAAACTAAAAAACAAGTCTGAAGTTGTTACGCTTCTAGGAAATCCTTCTAATAGTACTAGTGATAATCAGTGGGTTTATGATTTAGGAATATCTAGTGCAGGCTTTGGTGTTCAATTTCATAGTTTACAAATCACTTTTAAAAACAATGTGGTAGCAAAAGTTAAAAAGTTTATGATAACAGATTAATTAGCAAAGATTCCTATTTTCGCATAATATAAAATGAGTATAATAACCAACATAAATAAAGTATTTGACCATAGGATTAGGCTAGGAATTATGTCTGTTTTAATGGTAAATGAGTACGCAGATTTTAAAACCCTAAAAGCGTTATTAGATGCGACAGATGGTAATTTAGCAAGTCACACTAAAGCATTAGAAAAAGCAGATTATATCACTGTAGAAAAACAATTTATAGATCGAAAACCAAACACACGCTATAGTGTTACTAAGTTAGGTCAAGTCGAATTTAAAAAACACATTAATGCACTTGAAAAATTAATCAAAAAACAGTAATCTATTTTTTTATCTATTTACTTTGAAAAACAAAGCACTTTGAAATATGAAAACACAACGTAAACAATTAATCGCATGGTTATTTAAAATAACACAACATATTTACACCAAATACTTCAAAAAAAACAAACCTTGGCATATAAAAAAACAACAATTACTACAATTTCCAAAAGACACCTTTGGTTATCATTTAGGTCTGTTTTTACAACACAATGGGTTTGAGTTAATTCCAAAAGTAGAACGTCACGACGCCTACCACGTAATGACTGGCTATAATACCACTGAGAAAGACGAAATAGCCTTACAATACCTTTGCTTTGGTAATGGTAAACGCAGCATATACTTGTTTGGCGTGATTACTATAGGCTCCATAATATTACCAGAATATTGGAAGTATTATATAAAATCCTATCGCATAGGCAAAAATGCAAATGTCTTTTACAATCTAAATTATAAAGGATTACTAAACACCTCAGTTAGCACTTTAAGAAGCTCTATATTTATTAATCTAAATAATTAAAATGAAAACCTATATCAAACTTATAATTATTGCCATAACTATAATGGTAATCGCCATATTTATGGCGCACTTTTATATTAATTATACCGCTAAAGACAAACTTTATAATGACGTAAACGCAATGCCTAAAAACCAGGTAGGTTTATTACTATGCACCAGCAAATACACTAGTAATAACACTATAAACATATATTACAAATACCGCTTGGACGCTGCTTATTTACTTTACAAAAATAAAAAAGTTGAACGTATTTTAATTAGTGGAGATAACAGTACTAGTTATTATGACGAACCTTCAACATTTAAACAAGACCTTATCAATCTTGGTATTCCTGAAGATAAGATAATATTAGACTATGCTGGATTTAGAACATTAGATTCTGTTATTAGAGCCAACAAAATATTTGGTTTGGATAGTTTTACAATAATCTCACAAAAATTTCATAACCAACGTGCCATATATTTAGCACAACACTATAATTTAAACGTTATTGCCTTTAACGCTAAAGATGTAAAAAGGCGATACGGTTTACGCACCAAAGCAAGAGAGTACTTAGCACGTACCAAAGCAATTATAGATGTTATTATTAATACACAACCTAAGTTTTTGGGTCCAAAAATAAGCTTATAATGACAATAAAAATTGACACTAAATTTTTAGCGCTAACACTAATTATACTATTAACAGAAATTGCAATTGCATACTACTTAAAAAATGGTTTTATACGATTTACAGTTGGCGATTTTCTGGCTTCTATATTAGTCTATTGTGGCCTAAAAAGCATTTTTAAAATACATTGTATTCAGGCTTCAATTTGGGCATTAGCCATTTCTTTTTGTATTGAGTTTGCCCAACTTACAAATCTACTTGAAACATTACATTTAAAACATAACAAAATAGCCTCAATCATGCTTGGCAGTCACTTTAGTGTAGCAGACTTAGTCGCATATACATTAGGTATTATCACTATCTATTTTATAGATCTAAATTACATCACTAATGAAAACAATTAAACAAATCATCCAGGCAGAATATCAAACCATATTATCTATAATATTACTAACTTTTTTTAGTTTAACTTTATTACTAATAAGAATTAAATTAACTAATAATTACTACTATTTATTTTTAATTTGGAATTTATTTTTAGCAGGACTACCCTATTTAATAAGTAGTTATTTGGCAACTCTTAAACACATAAAATCATCAACTCTAATTACTAACAGTATACTATGGTTACTATTTTTACCAAACGCACCTTATATAGTTACGGACTTATTTCATTTAAAATATAGTAGTCACCATTTACTCTGGATAGACACGTTAATTATCATCATGTTTGCTATTACCGGATTAATTTTGTTTTTTAAATCTGTTTGGACCATGGAAATTATTTTTAAGACTTACGTCGAAAAACATATTGTTGCATTCAGTATTCCGTTGTTATTTATATTAGTTGGTTTTGGAGTTTACTTAGGTCGCTTTTTAAGATTTAATTCTTGGGAAGTATTAAATAAACCATGGACTATATTAGAAACAACAGTATTTATAATACTTAACCCAAATTTAAATTACACAGCGTGGCTATTTACAATTGTATTTGGATTGTTTTTATGGGTCTGTTATTACGCCATAAAAACAAATTACTTTACAAACAAAAAAGCTTCCCATTAGGAAGCTTTTTTTATACTAATTAAATATGAAATTAATTTTAATCATTATCTATAATTGAAATCGTCGCTTCTCCTATCGCACTTGCAGATCCACTTAATAATGTTCCTATGACAGTAAAATCTTCAGTCCCTTCAACTTCTGTATCATCTGTAATTACAATTGCAAATACACCACTTGAGCTACCTGCTTCAATGGTAAAATTAATATTGTTATTACCATAAATACCTTCAATTTCATAATCATCAAAATCTACAATATCAGAAACAATTTCAAAATTAATAATAATATCATCGATTGCTGGACTAGATAAAGTAAAAGCATATTCCACAATATCTCCTTCTGTTACCGTTTGATCATTTACAATTATACTTGGGCTAGTTGGTACACTAGTGGCATCATTTGGATCAGTACCATTACCAGCTTCAATACAATCATCAAAACCATCTCCATCACTATCTGCTGCATTAGGATCTGTTATATTACCGTTTGGATTACAAATAGAAAGGTCACTATCAATACCTGATAACTCTTCGCAATCTGTTAATCCATCACCATCTGTGTCTAAATATTCCTGATACAAGTATACTTCTGCAATATCAAATTGATTTGTTATTGTATTAACCGCTTTTACATAAATAATTTGAGTGGTACCATCATCAATAAAAGGACTAGCCAATGGATTAACATCAGATAATGCATCAGCTTCAGTTAAGTAAAAAGTATATGTATTATTAATTAATTCAAAATAAACCTCTGAAACAATATTATCAAAATCGAAAATTAATGATGGGATACAACCTGTCCCTGAAACCTCTGTTGCGTAAATTAAGACATCTAAATTATCTAAATAATCTGGTATCGTGTCACCATCACTATCGTCATTCATTGGATCTCCATCACTATCATAATCCTCATCAATAGTATCAACACCATCACCATCATCATCAGCATCTAAATAGTCAGGTATACCATCTTGATCTGTATCATCATCAGTATAATCGCCATTAGCATTTAGGTCTTCATTAAAATCTAACACACCATCTGCATCTGCATCCAAAAGTGTTGTACAAGACATTTGCGTACCTAAATCTGTTATAGGAACTGTAAAATTACCTGTTACAAAAGTTGTAGATTGATTGTTTGTTATATCAAAAAACTGCATGGTATACTCGGTATCTGTCAAACAATAATCAATAGATAAATCTAAGATTCCGTCGGTTATTGGAATAATAGAAACAGAATTATTATAATTTAAAAAGACATAACCATTTGTAGCTGGAGTGCCAGAACAATCGTTAAAAACACCAGTTACATTAGTCGTTTGTGCATTACTGTCTGATACTGTTATGGTCAGATTAGTGTCCATATCAAACGGTCCAACACTCTCAGTATAATCATTATCAATACAACCAAAATCCGGAATGGTTACTGTTAATGTTTCGTTAGCAGGAATAATACCACAAACTTCACCATTTGCATTAGTGTACCCTGTGGTTGCAGATGTCCAAGATACCGATTCGCGTTGCAATTGTACAATGGTATTAGGCAAAGGATTGTTATTATCATCCACTACAGTAATACATAGTTGAACGGTATCAAAAGCAATGTCACAGTTCCAAAAACTAAAATGGGATACCTCTCCAACGTATTTATTGCCCTGTAAAACAGCTGTACCCTCTTCCTTCCAATATCCATATGTTTCGTCAAAATACCATAATGGTATTGTTTCCGGAGGATTAGTAGCATTAGTTGGCACAGGAACAGATAATTCTGCAGTGGTACCTTCTGCTATATTTAAAACCTCACCATTTTCTCCGATTAACTTAACAGCTATCATACCATAAGTTTCTAAAGCTTGTAAATTACCACTCGTATTTTCTGCTATTAAAGCTCCTGGCATTTGCAAAGCCATAACCTCATTATCCGGATTTAAATGTCTTAAAACAACCTGAACATTTCCTAAATACTCAAAACCATTTTCAGTTTCAAAATCACCTGAAAAATTAACAGAAGTTCCGTTTGGCAAGCCAATATTAAAAGGTTGACCTGCTCCAATTGTAGCATTTGGATCGGCATCCAATAACATAATGTCTACTTGGTTGACACCACTTGTAGGTACTAAGGATCTAGAACCATTAATAAAACCAACTTTAGACGCTTTTATATAGGCGAATTTTTCATAAACCGTTGCAGACTCCACAGAAAACACTCCGTTTGCATCTGTTACAGTCATCATATTACCGACGTTAATACTAGCTCCAATAATTGGGTCACCTTCTTCATTTATAACCCTTCCTATAAATCTTGCATCCATAGATGCTCCAAAATTTTCTAAAAAAGGATTGCCAGCTTGACCATCTACTTGTTGTTGATTTAACGGAATATTATTGTCTTTTTCGCAAGAAAAAATTAATAAAACAACAAATAATGATACTATAAACTTTAGTTTTTTCATCTTTTAAGTTTTGTAATGGTTATATTAATATAACAGATTAAGGCCAAAAAGTCCTAACTTGATATTACTCTTTACCGTCTACGTAGTTTTGTAAATAACTAAATCTTTTAGTCAATTTACCATTTTCGGTAATTTTAGCTCTTTTTAAAACACCATCTGCATCATTATTAAAAAACGCAGGAATAACATGTTTTAAAAACATCTCTCCAAAACCTTCACTTGCATCTTTTGGTAATTCGCAAGGTAAATTATCTACTGCCATTACAGTTATTGCATCTTTATCATTATAAGCTACTTCTTTTTCAGTTTTAGCATTATAACCATAAAAAGGGTCAGCAATAGTAGATGGACGGATTGTTGATGCTACAGGTCCATCAATATCGCAAGAAATATCGGCTATTAAGTTAATTTTAAAATCTGGATGCCTTGCATCTTCTCTTGTAAATAAATAAGGAGCTCCATCACCATAAAAGTGACCTGCTATAAAAAAGTCTGTTTGTTTAGCATAAGGCATAAAATTACTTTCGTAACCTGAAGGATCTTTATAAAACTGTCCTTTATTACCAACTTTACCATCCTTACGCTTACTATATTCCATAACATCAATTAAGCAATAAACAGGCTCAGTAAAATTAGAGGTTAAGTATAAAGCATCACTGACTTGCTTAATTTTAAGATGATCTAAAATTTCTTGTGCGCCTTTAGCTACTTTACCAGCACCAGAAAGCACAATTTTTATGTTGGGTAATTTAATTTTATCCAGTTCGCTTTTTACTTCATCTAAATCTTTTAAGTGCTCTACTTTAGGTAGTGTAAATAAATTATCACGAAGTCCTAAGGCTCTAAAACCATTGTAAGCACCTACCAAACCAGCATAACGTCCAAAACCAATTAGTCTTGCGCCATTTTGTCTAACAATTGTTTCGTGATCATACATTTCAATATTCTTATCAAGGATAGCTTTTAAAAGCGCTCTATTATAGGGCTGTTTTTTTATTGTATGACTGAAGAAAAAATATTTTTTATTAGGAATAAGCGCTTCTATTGGCACTTCTTTTACACCAAACATAACATCTGCATCTGAAACGTCATCAAAAATCTGAAAGCCATTTTTTTCATATTCGGCATCATTAAACACACGAATGTCCGATGCCTCAATCATTACTTCTGCTTGTGGAAAGGAAGTTTTTAAATCTTTTAAGTCATTAGGAGAAAACACGACACGTCTATCTGGTGGATTTTTACGTTCTTTTATAATTGCAAATTTCATATATCTAAATTTATTCTTGCTAAATTACCTTTAATATTAGGGTTTAGCAAATCAAATTTACTATACACGCTTTACTTCGTTTTCGCTTTTTAAAACGTAGTCACCATCCGTTTGCTTTATAAAAAGCGCTTTGTTACCAGAAGTCCCATCTCTGGTCACTTTGGTACCTTTAATAGTTTTTGTTATTTTTTTAGTGTAGGTTTCTTCTACTTTTCCTTTAGCAGTTCCATCTCCCCAATCCCATTGTACTTCTGTTCCTGTTTTTATCATCTCTACTTTTTATTTCAATTTAAAAAATATGACTTAATATTATCTTAAGTTTATTATAAATCTTAAATGGTACAACCTTTGCATTATAATTTTTAGTAATTTTGCAATCCAATAAATAACACAATTTATTAAAATGGGGTCGACTGGTTTTGACAGCGAGATTAATTAAATTGTAAGCACGTCGAGTAATGATTTTGTACTCGTTAAACACTTGATCAACTTTTTAATCGGCGAGAATAACTACGCTTTAGCTGCCTAATCCGAATTATAGTAGGATTAAGCCTCGGTACACAAGGTGTACGAGCTTTATGTCTCCGGAAAGCTTTGATTGACAGCGTTCCATTTGAGGCATCGAAAATGTCAATATAGACTTAGTAGCGCTTTGATGCTTTGTTGAAACTAAAAAAGATAAGTTAAAAGTGGGTTGTCTTTAACCAGCTTTTAATCGAAAACCTAAGAAAAGAATAAACGTGTAGAAAGCCTTTTGGTTACTTGTTTGGACGAGAGTTCGATTCTCTCCGACTCCACTTTAAACGCTCTGAAGCATAGATTTCAGGGCGTTTTTTTTATGACCTAAAAGAAGAATCCCTAATTACTATATTACTTTTAATTTCAACTAACTTACTAGTAATATTATCTTCAGGTACATTAATTTCATTTATAAGATATTGTACTGCTGTACGTCCTATTTTTTCTCCAGGTTGATCTACTGTGGTTAATTTGGGTTCTATTATAATAGAGTTAACAGAATTACTAAATCCAACAACTGCAATTTCTTCAGGTATTTTTACATTAAACTTATTTAGTGTTTGTATTACGCCTATTGCTGCACCATCTGTAATCGCGAAAATAGCATCAGGTCGTACTTTTGAACTCAATAATATATTGGTCATTCTTTTTCCCTCTTTCATTGATATATCCTCAACACTAATAACCATTTTGGGATCTAGCTCAAGGTTATTATCCTTCAAAGCTTTTAAATAACCCGAATACCGTTTTTCCGAATTATAAGAATATTCACCTTCCTTAATTATAGCTATTCGCTTTTTTCCAATATTAATTAAATGTTCAACTATATTATAGGCTGCTTCCTCATCGTTAATTGTAATTTGGGTGCATGGAATTTTATTTGAAACCTTATCAAATAAAACAATTGGAATTGTATTTAACGTTGCTAATATGTGATCAACTTCTCTTGTACGTTTGGTTAGTGAGGCTAATATGCCATCCACACCAAATTGCATCATGGTATTAAACATCTCTTTTTGCTTTTCTACATCATTATTAGATTCTGATATAATTACCCTAAACCCTTTACTTTCGGCCTCTTCCAGAATACCTCTAACAATGGTCGTAGTAAAGTAATGTGTTATATTGGGTACGATAACACCAATAATATTAGACCTATGATTTCTAAAACCTTTGGCAAAAATGTTAGGGACATAATTTAATTTTAACGCTAATGCCTTTACCTTCTCTTTAGTTTGCAAGCTAATGTCTGGATGATCATTTAATGCTCTAGAAACTGTTGATATCGATAATTCTAAAGTCTGAGCTAATTTTTTTAAAGTGGTAACTTCTTTTTTCATAAAAATAAAATTTCAAACGTTTTCGCAAACGTTTGCATACAAATATCGTACTTTTTAGTACACAACAATGCTTAATTCGTAATTATATTAGCCTAACATTAACTAATTCTTAATAAAATGAAAAAACTAACCACCACACTATTATTATTATTTTGTTGTTTTTCAATGTTTGCACAAACAGAAATATCCGGAACTGTAAAAGACAAAGCTGGATTACCAATTCCAAACGCTAACATTTTAATTATTAACTCAAAAGTTGGAGCATCTACAGATTTTGACGGAAATTTTAGTTTTACGGTACCTGAACTTACAGGGTCTAAGGAGTTACAAGTATCTTACATTGGCTACACTACTTTGATTAAAAAAGTAGATTTAAACGGTACTCCATTGACACTTAATATTATCTTACAAGAAGGTAATAATTTAGATGAAATTGTTCTTACCGCTTCTTCTACTTTTAGATCACAAAAACAAGCGCCTTTATCCATTAGTAGTAAAGGCATTAAAGAAATTACTAGACTATCGGCTAACAGTCAAGCAGATATTTTAAGAGATGTACCTGGTATTACTGCTGAAGGTGGTGGTGGAGAAACTGCAACCAACCTTTTTGTTAGAGGTTTACCTTCTGGTGGACAATATGTCTTTAACCCTTTACAATACGATGGTATGCCACTTATGAGCACGTTTGGATTAAACTCATCTGCACATGATGTTTACGCTAGACCTGATGTTGGTTTTAAAGGTGTCGAATTTGTTAGAGGTGGATCTGCTGTACTTTATGGTGCTGGATCGGTTGCTGGTATAATTAACTATACAAGTAAAACTGGAGATTCTAATGACGAAAATTTAATTAATGTAGAATGGGGAAATGACGGTAGATTAAAAACAGACTTTTATACTGGTGGACAATTAGGCAGCGAAGATTCTAACACTTACTACGCTTTTACAGGTTTTGTTAGAAAAGATGATGGTCCAATTGAAACTGGTTTAACTACAAAAGGAGTGCAGTTCAGAGGTAATATCAAACAAAAATTTGAAAACGGATCCTTTACAGTGCATGGACAATATATTAATGATAGAGCTCAATTTTACTTACCATTACCATTAGATGGAGCGTCTAGAGAACGATTAAATGGTAACGATGGTGAAGAAGTAAGCCAACTATTGTCTGGTGAACTGGCAAACACTTCATTTTTAACTCCAGGAGGTGTATATGAAAGTCCTATTGAAGATGGTGTCTACACAAAAGGTGGTTACATTTTAGCAGATTTTAACTATAACCTAAATGACAACCTAAAATTTAAATCAAAAGTAAAATATGCCAACTACCAACACAATTTTGCTTTATACGTAGGTGGTAGTGGTGATTATGGTAATCCAATTACTATTAATGATTATGTAGCTGCTATTGCACCAGATAATACCGCATTTAGTGCAACATACCAAGGTGGAGCTGGTAACCAAATTAACGGTAATGATTTAGTGGTAGAAAACCTACACGTAGATAGGTTAAGACCAATGACAGATTATTCTGGAGAGGCTAGCTTTATATTAAATTCTGATGATGGAATACACACCTATACTGCTGGAACATTCTTAGCCAGAACAGAAGCTGAAGATGTTAACTATCAATATAGAGTCCTTTCAGAATTTAATAATAATCCACAATTAGTAAACTTAAGCTACACTGACGCTGGAGGAAATAATGTAATATATTCTGAAGGTGGTTTATATAACAGAATTGGTATGACTGCCAATAATTTCCTAACACAAAGCAGAACTGCCTTTTACCTTACAGACGAAATGGTTTTTGACAGATGGCGTTTTGACGTTGGATTCCGTATAGAGTCTACAACAGGTACCTTTAGAAGAGGTGGATTAGAAACCTCTCAAGTTTATGAAAATGCTGACTTAACAACTAACTTACAAAACGTTCAATTTGCTGATGGTACTTTTACCACTGGCGAAATTAAAGATACAGATTGGGCATTATCATTAGCAGGTTTATACAAACTAACTGATGCCACAAACTTATATGCTAACTTCTCAAAAGGATACTTTTTTCCGCAACAACGTGGTTTTGGTCCAACTCCAGGAATAAGAGATACCAATTACGAGGCTGAAACGATTTTACAAGGTGAAATGGGAGCCAAATTTGGAACAGATAAATTTTCTGGTTCTGTGGCTGCATACTATGTTGGGTTAAGCGACCGTATACGCATAGATCAAGCTATTTCTGGAGGTCAATTAGTCGATCAAGCTAGAAGTGAGCAATCAACACAAACATTAGGTCTTGAAGCAACTGGTAGATATAAATTTACTGAGCATTTAAATGTTTCTGGGACGCTAACATACCAAGATCATGAAATTACAACTAATCAAACTGAAGATTTAGTCAATGGTACAACAAGTACTATTAATGAAGGTAATGAAATTGCAAGACAACCAAACCTTTTAGGAAACTTAGGTCTTAACTACGATAACAAAGTTTTTGATGCAAGCTTTGCTGTTAACCACACAGGGAAAAAGTTTACTGACGACACTAATAATGTAGAGTTAGATGCTATTACAATTGCAAGATTAGGTGCTGGTTACACAATACAAACTAATGAAGATACGTCTTTACGTTTTGGATTATCTGTATTTAACTTATTTGATAGTTCTGGAATTACAGAAGGAAACCCAAGAGCTGGTATTGCTGGTCAATCTGGAGATGGCGAGTTTTTTGTTGGACGACCAATCTTACCTAGACGTATGTTCTTAACAGCAACATTCAACTTTTAATTTATAATAATTTAATTAGTCATATAACTCATCATTTTTTTTGCTAAGTAAAGTGATGGGTTATTTTTTTAAAATCAAAAAAACTTACAATCTTTAATATATATGAAGGATTTACAAAACAACGCTATTACAGTATTAAACAATAACTGGAAAGATAAATTTAGCATTCCCTGCGCAAAGCTTTACCCTTTTCAATGGTTCTGGGATTCTGGATTAATCGCAATTGGTTTCGCTCATTTTGACATGCCTAAAGCCGAAAAAGAAATAGAAACACTGCTTGATGCACAATGGAGTAATGGTTTTATTCCTCATATTATTTTTCATACCGAAACGGACACCTATTTTCCTGGACCTGATTTTCATCGTTCAGATTTACATCCAGAATCTTCCAAAAAATATAAATCTACAGGTATGACTCAACCTCCTGTTACTGGTTTTGTTTTAGAGGATTTATACCGTATTAGCAAGGATAGAGACGCTACTTTAAAATTTATAGAGTCTGTAATAGATAAAGTGTATAAAAATCACGAATATTTTTACAACCAACGTGATCCTCAAGATGAAGGTCTAGTTTACATATATCATAACTGGGAATCAGGTACAGACAACTCTCCTATTTGGGATGATATTTGGGACACTATGAATCCTCCTGAATATACTTTTGAAAGACGTGACACAACACATGTTGATGCCGCACAAAGACCTTCTAAAAGAGAATACGACCATTATTTACACATTATTGAAATTGCCAAACAAAACAATTATAATGATCAAAAAATAGCAGAGCTTTCTCCCTTTTTAGTTCAAGATCCATTATTTAACGCAGTACTTTTAAAATCTAATCAAAGCCTAATAGATTTATATCGTATTATAGGAAATAAAAATAATAACGATAAGATACACCAACTTCAAAAATGGCAAGACAAAGGGACTAAATCATTTAATAATAAACTCTATGATGAAGAACTAGGTGTTTACGTACATTATGATTTAAGAAACGAAAAATTATTAAAACACATATCATCCTCTTCTTTTGCACCACTTTTTGCTAATCTACCAAGTGAGGTTAGAGCAGAAAAAATGGTAGATATAATGATGGAAAAATTTGGTAACCCAGATCAATATCTGTGTGCATCATTTGATCCAACTAGCGATAGGTTTAATCCTAAAAAATATTGGAGAGGTCCAGTTTGGGTTAATTTAAATTGGATGTTATATTATGGGTTAAAACAATATGGTTTTTATGACATCGCCAAAAGAATGAAACAAGATACCATTGAGATTATTGAAAACAATGGGTTTTATGAGTATTTTGATTCTAGAAAAGAAGAACATAAAAATGGTAACGCAGGTTATGGAGGTCATAATTTTTCATGGAGTGCTGCATTATTTATAGATTTATTAAATGAATAAATAACCCACTAGCTTTAACCACATGAATTATATAGACTACATCATTATCATATTATATTTAATAGGATTTTTAGGAATAGGGTATTTCTTTAAAGAAAATAAAAACTCTAAAGATTACTTCCTTGGAGGTCAATCAATGGGATGGTTTCCGTTAAGTTTATCAACTATGGCTACCCAATTATCTGCTATTAGCTTTATATCTGCACCAGCATTTGTTGGTTTAAAAGAAGGTGGTGGATTGCAATGGTTAACCTATGAGTTTGGTGTACCTTTAGCTATGGCGTTTTTACTAATTGCCATAATACCTACCTTATATAATTCTGGTATTGTTAGTGTTTATGAATATCTAGAACGTCGTTTTGATGCCTCTTCAAGGTTACTTATTAGTTTTGTTTTTCAAATTAGTCGCTCTGTAGCAACAGGTGTTATGGTATATACTATGGCACTTATTTTACAAGCTACCATTGGTATAGACTTTTGGATTTCGATATTAATTATTGGTGTTATAACCATGGTATACTCCTTTCAAGGTGGAATGAAGGCTGTAATTTGGGGAGACGTTATACAAATGTGTATTCTCTTTTTTGGTATAATTATTTGCTTATTTTATGGTTTAAGCGAGCTAGGTGGTTATGATAATTTTATAAATCTTGTTGATAAAGACAGATTAACTGCAGTAGATTTTTCTAAATGGGGATTTAATAATGCTGATAAAAATGACGAATTTGGTTTTTGGCCAATGGTAATTGGAGGTTTCTTTTTGTATGCTTCCTATTATGGTACAGATCAAACACAATCACAAAGACTGCTATCTGCAAAAGGATTACCTACCATAAAAAAATTATTACTAGCTAATGGATTGTTTAGATTCCCAATTACATTAACCTATTGTATAATGGGATTAATTTTAGGAACATTATTACTACAAGACGCTAGTTTTCAAGAGTTATTAAATACAGTTTACCAATCTAATATTACAAGTTTAGAAGGTAAAAAAGCCGACTTAATGGTACCTGTTTTTATAATTAAATACTTACCAAATGGTGTCATCGGTATTTTAATAGTTGCAATAATGTCTGCCGCAATGTCCTCTTTAAGCAGCACAGTAAATTCATTATCTGCAGTAACCTTAGAAGACTTTATAAAACGATTTAAACCTGATATGCCAGACAAAAAATACGTACAATACTCACGTTTATTATCTGTATTTTGGGGATTAGTATGTTTGTTTTTTGCGTTTTTCGCTGGAAGTATAGAAGGAACTGTTATTGAGGTTATTAACAAAATAAGCTCAATTTTTTATGGTCCCATTTTAGCTGCTTTCATATTAGCTATTCTAACTAAAAAAACGCACGCTTTAGGTGCTAATATTGGTATCGTTATAGGTGTGTTATTCAATATGTATTTATGGCTATATGTACCAAGTATATTTTGGTTTTGGTGGAATGCAATAGGTTGTTTAGTAACTGTTATAATAGCTTTAATTGTAAGCTATGTTATTAAAAAAGAAACCAAACCAGGTTTAGATATTGAAGTCTATAAAGCAGGTAAAAAAGAAGTCATTATACTATTATCATACTTTGTTTTAATTGTGCTGTTTGCAATTTTTATTGGTGAAATTTTAAATTAAAAGTTAACATGAAAATAGTAATTGCTCCAGATAAGTTTAAAAATTCGCTAACCAGTTTAGAGTTTTGTAATATCGTTGAAAAACAGCTTAAAAAAGAGTTGCCTTATGCCAATATCGTAAAACTACCATTAGCAGATGGTGGAGATGGTACCATTGACATTGTCAAACATTATTTAGATGGAGAAACTATCAAGACTACAGTGTGCAACCCTTTATTTACAGCAATTGAGGCTAGCTATATTTATGCGCCTAAATATGAAACTGCATTTATAGAAATGGCAGAAGCCTCAGGCTTAAAGCTTTTAAAACCAGAGCAATTAGATTGTAAAATAACTTCCACATTTGGAACTGGCCAGCTTATTTTGGACGCTTTAAACAAAGGTGCAAAAAAAATAATACTTGGTATTGGTGGAAGTGCTACAAACGATTGTGGTATTGGCATGGCAACTGCATTAGGATACCGTTTTTTGGATAAAAAAGGTGAAACAGTAAACCCTATTGGCAAAAACCTGTCATCTATAAAATCCATTGACGTTAGTCAAGCAAATCCACAAATTTTTTCAACAGATTTTAAAATAGCCTGTGATGTTACTAATCCATTATATGGTAAAAAAGGCGCTGCTTACGTTTACGCTGCTCAAAAAGGAGCTAATCATCAAGATATTTTATTACTTAATAAAGGACTTAAAGATTTTTCAAAATTAATCAGTCAAATCTTTAAAATAGATCCACAGTCCATACCTGGCTCTGGAGCTGCAGGAGGTATGGGAATTGCTTCTAAAATATTTTTAAACGGAACTCTTGAAAGCGGAAATAAATTAATTAAACAGTTATCAAATTTTGATAATCAAATTTCAAATGCAGACTGGATTATAACTGGAGAAGGCAAATTGGATAATCAAACGTTATCCGGAAAAACCATTCAAGGTGTTTTAGATACCTCAACTAAAAATAATATTAATGTAGCAGTCTTTTGTGGTGCGATTGACATTAACGAAAAAGCACTAAAAAACATGGGAATTAATTATGCTTCACAAATAATAAACGAAGCAAAAAACTTAGATGACGCCATGCAAAACACTAACATACATCTTAAAACTATGACTAAAAAATTTATTGGTCACATCAAACAACTTAAATAAAATGAAATTATATCCCTTAACTTTCAATCCAGTTTTTAGTTACCGTATTTGGGGAGGAAACAAATTAAAGTCGGTATTAAATAAGAGTTACTCCCAAGACAGCATAGGCGAATCTTGGGAGATTTCTGATGTTGAGGATAACCAAACCATTGTAAATAATGGCAATTTAAAAGGGAATACGCTAAAAGATTTAATTAAGACATTTAAAGGTGATTTTCTAGGACACAAAGTGTATCAAACCTTTGGCAACAACTTTCCGTTGCTAATAAAATTTATTGATGCCAAAACACCTTTATCCATACAAGTCCATCCTAGTAATCAGTTAGCTGAAAAAAGACATAATTCATTTGGTAAAAATGAAATGTGGTACGTTATGCAAGCTGAAAATGAAGCCGAATTAATTGTAGGTTTTAATCAAAAAATCAAAAAAGAAGACTACGTAAATCACCTTAAAAACAACACCTTAAAAGATATTTTAAATACTGAAACAGTAACATCTGGAGATACCTTTTATATTCCTACTGGACGCGTACATGCAATTGGAGCAGGTGTTTTACTTGCCGAAATCCAACAAACCTCAAATATTACTTATCGTATATATGATTATGATAGGGTTGACAAAAAAACAGGACAAAAAAGAGAGCTACACACCAATCTAGCTTTAGACGCTATAGACTACAATTTTTACAAAAAATATAAAACGGATTACAATCAGATATTAAACACACCAAGTCAATTGGTAACTTCCGAGTATTTTAAAACTAATATAATCGAATTAAACACCAAGTTAACAAGGGATGTTACAGCAATAGATTCGTTTATAATTTATATATGTGTTCTTGGAGAGGTTATAATTAATACGACTGACGACGCTACTAATTATAACTTAAAAATGGGACAAACTATTATTATTCCTGCCTGTATTAATCTAATAACAATTCATGCAAATTCGGCTAAACTAATTGAAGTCCATTTGTAACATCTAGCAAAAAAAATCCCAATCTTTTCAGATTGGGATTTTTAGTTAATTCTTTTTATAAGGTAATCCATCATGTTTCCATTTAGAGAAACCACCTTGCATATCATATATTTTTTTAAATCCTAAGTCTATCATTTTTTCGGCACACTTAGCACTTCTACCGCCTTTTTGACAATACAATAGTACAGGTTTTTCCCTATCTAAGGTTTTAATATCATCCTCAAATGTAGGCGACATAAAATCTATATTCTGTGCTGATGCAATATATCCAGAATTGTATTCCGCTGGTGTCCTAACATCTATAAACTGAACATTATCAAGAGTCAATAGTGTTTGCATTTCCTCTGGAGAGACAACCTTTATTTCACCTTCAACATTTTTTTTACAACTCAGTGCAACAAAAACTAAACACAAACTTAATACTAATGCTATTTTTTTCATACCTTTTTTATTATTCAACTGGTCCTGACCACTCACTAAATCCTCCTAGAAGATTATAAGTAGTATCAAATCCTAATTGATTCATTATTGCGCATGCTTGGGCACTTCTTCCACCTGATCTACAATACACATAAAAATTCTTAGATTTATCTAACTCCTCGACAGCATAAATAAAACCCTGTCCTTTATAAATGTCAATATGTATTGCATTAGGTATTTTTCCTTCTGCAACCTCTTCATCTGTTCTTACATCAAGGATGACTGCGTTATCGTCTTTTTCTAATTGGTTTACCCAATCCGATTGAATTAAATCTGCCATAATATTTATACAATTTATTTTAGCACAAAATTAACACTTATATAGTATATAGACGTAAAAAAATCCGAAATGTTACATCTCGGATTTTTATTTATTATAATTGATTATTTTTTTTAAACTTTAATAGAACAACCTATAGCTTTAGTTTCGTTAATTTTCACTTCTTTATTATTTAATAGGGCATCAACCGCATCTTCTACATACTTAGTTTTTACAGCATTTGCATCTTGATAATTATCATCAATTGCACCAATATATTTAACTACATTTCCTTTTTGCTCTTTTTGCAAAACATACACATGTGGTGTTTTTGTTGCTCCATATTGCGGATAAATATCCTGACCAGCATCCATCAAATAAGGAAAAGTAAATCCTTTTTCCTTAGCTCTAGTTTTCATAGCTTCCATATTATCTCCTGGTTTAACGGTTGTATTATTAGGCATAATGGCAATTACTGGATAACCTAGATCTGCATACTTTTTATTTAAACCTTGTACTCTATCCTCATAAGCTACAGCGTAGGGACAAGTATTGCAGGTAAATACAACTATAAACCCTTTAGCATCTTCAAAATCTGACAAAGACACCACATTACCATCAATATTTTCAAGTTCAAAATCTGTTGCCACATCACCTATTTTATATCCTGAATCAGTACTATTAGTCTTTGTTGTAAAAGCACTAACCGTTATTAAAACGACCAACACTAAGGTTAATTTAAAAATTTTTTTCATAATTTATTGTTTTAAAAATTGTTTTAATTCTGTTTCTAACTCTATATAATCAAATGATTGTTCATAAAAAACTGTCTTTTGGGTATTGTAAATTAATGTTGCAGGAATTGCTCCTGACCAATTTTTATCTACTTTAGGTATCCATGTATTAGCATCAACGTCGTTTAAAACTATAACCTCACTTTTTAATTTATTTTTCAATAAAAAAGGTTTTAATTTACTTTCAATCTGCTTTGGAAAATCTAAACTCACCAAAATAACTTCTACCTTTTTGTCTGCATACGTTGTATTTAACTGTTCAAAATAAGGTAATTCTTTAACGCATGGTGCACACCAAGTCGCCCAAAAATTTATAACATAAGTTTTACTTTTATCCTTAGCAGCAAGGTATTGCTCCAAACCGTCAAAATCGACTATTTTTAAATCTTGCTTTAAATAAGGTGCGTCTACTATTTTTATTTGATTACTATTTAATAAACTAATATACTGGTTTCCAAAAGCAAAAAAAGTAAAGGTCAATATTAAAAATAAGTGTTTCATAAAGTAAATTTAATATTTATTGTTTTCATCTTTTCAGTTTTAACAAATAATTAAAGGGGAAAATAATTTGAAAACTAACTTTTGATTTATATCTTTGAACTTTATAATAAACATGAACACAATTTTAAATCATACTTGGTGGTGGAATAATCGAAATCAAACTTCGTGAACTAACGCTATACGTATTATTTAAGTAACTATACAAAAAAGGCTTGTCATTCACGACAAGCCTTTTTTTATTTCTGAACTTGTTTCAGAAAACACAAACAAAATTAATAATATCTCTAATAATGGAGATACTGAAATAAATTCAGCATAATAAAAATGAAAACATTCAGTTTATACACACATTACAAAAAAATACTAGCAGACACCATTACCCCTGTTAGTATCTATTTAAAAATTAGAGATAAATATCCTAATAGTATTTTGTTAGAAAGTAGCGATTATCACGCTAATGATAATAGTTTTTCTTACATCTGCTTTAACCCAATTGCCTCAATTAAAGTTGACGATAAAGCAATTACACAAACATTTCCGGATGGTAGTGAGATGAAAAACAAGGTGCGTAATGTAACCGAGATGATACATAAGTTTACCAAACGCTTTAAAGTAAAATCGGACGAGGATTTTAAGTTTATCAACAACGGAATATTTGGCTACACAGCTTATGATGCTGTTAAACACTTTGAAGATGTAGAGATTTCTAAAAAACCAGATTCTCTAGAGATTCCTGACGTTTACTACGCAGTTTACCAAAATATAATTGCTATAAACCACTTTAAAAACGAAGCCTATATTTTTGCACATTGTTTTGAAACAGAAAACAATATAGACGAAGTTTTACAACTAATAAGCTCTAAAAACTTTGCGACTTATAAGTTTACAACAAACTCTGAAATACAATCAAATTTAACGGATGACGAGTATAAAGATCAGGTCCTATTGGCCAAACAACATTGTGCTAGAGGTGATGTGTTCCAGTTAGTATTATCTAAAAAATTCTCGCAAGGTTTTAAAGGTGACGAGTTTAATGTCTATCGTGCCTTACGCAGCATAAACCCATCACCATACCTATTTTACTTTGACTATGGTGACTTCAAGATTTTTGGAAGCTCACCAGAAGCACAATTAGTCGTTAATAACGGTCAAGCCGAAATACATCCAATTGCCGGAACATTTAAAAGGACTGGAAATGATGAGGAAGACCAAAAGCTAGCTAAACAACTAGCCGAAGATGATAAGGAAAATGCAGAACACGTCATGCTAGTTGACCTTGCCAGAAATGATTTAAGCAGACATGGTAGCGAAGTCAAAGTTGTAACCTATAGGGAAGCACAATTTTTTTCTCATGTTATTCACTTAGTTAGTAAGGTAACCGGAAAAGTACACGACAATACACCAACAATGCAGGTAGTTGCAGATACCTTTCCTGCAGGAACTTTAAGTGGTGCTCCAAAACACAAAGCCATGCAACTTATTGAAAAATACGAAAAAACTAGTAGAGCCTTCTATGGAGGAGCAATTGGTTTTATGGATTTTGATGGCAATTATAATCACGCAATTATGATTAGGACATTTATGAGTAAAAACCATCATTTACATTGGCAAGCTGGAGCAGGTCTAGTCTCTAGATCAAACCCAGAAAGTGAGTTACAAGAAGTATATAACAAATTAGGAGCATTAACAAATGCTATAGAATTAGCCAAAGAGATATGAGAGTTTTAGTAATAGATAATTACGATAGTTTTACTTATAACTTAGTTCACTATTTAGAAGACTTAGATTGTGAAGTTACTGTAAAAAGAAATGACAAATTAACCTTGGACGAAGTCGAAGCTTTTGATAAAATTGTACTTTCTCCAGGTCCAGGAATACCTGACGAAGCTGGTTTACTTAAAGCAATAATTAAAACTTATGCTCCTACTAAAAGTATTTTAGGCGTATGTTTAGGACAACAAGCTATTGGAGAAGTTTTTGGTGGTAGTTTAATTAATTTAGACAATGTATATCATGGTGTATCTACAAATGTAGATATTGTGGTTGACGATGAGGTACTGTTTAAAAACATGAACAAAACTATTGAAGTCGGACGTTACCATTCATGGGTTGTAGATCCTAATTTACCTGAGGTTTTAGAAGCAACATCCTTTGACCAAAATGGACAAGTCATGTCGTTAAGACACAAATTTTACGACGTAAGAGGTGTGCAATACCATCCAGAAAGCGTACTGACACCAAACGGAAAACAAATTTTAGAAAACTGGATTAAGAGTTAATATGAAACAAATACTAAACAGACTAATTAATCAAGAAAGCATCACTGCGGAAGAAGCTAAATACCTTTTAGTCAACATATCTGAAGGCGCATATAATCAAAGTCAGGTAGCCTCTTTCTTAACGGTTTATATGATGCGAAGTATAACTCTAGAAGAGCTTCAAGGGTTTCGTGATGCATTGTTAGAATTATGTATTCCTGTAAACTTATCAGAATTTGATCCAATCGATTTATGCGGAACTGGAGGTGACGGAAAGGACACTTTTAATATTTCAACCTTGGCATCATTTGTAACTGCTGGTGCTGGAGTTAATGTGGCAAAACATGGTAACTATGGTGTGTCATCAGCTTCTGGATCTTCCAATGTTATGGAGGCTTTAGGCATTCATTTTTCTAATAAAACAGATTTTTTAAAATACGCCTTAGAAAAAGCAGGAATCTGTGTTTTACACGCACCTCTGTTTCATCCTGCTATGAAAAACGTTGCTCCTATTAGAAAAGAATTGGGTGTAAAAACATTTTTTAATATGCTTGGACCAATGGTAAATCCAGCATTTCCAAACAATCAAATGGTAGGTGTATTTAGCTTAGAGCTACAACGCATATATGGTTACTTATACCAAAATACAGATAAAAATTATAGCATCGTACACGCATTAGATGGATATGATGAAATTTCATTAACTGGAAATACTAAGATAATTTCCAATACAGCTGAAACGATATTTAACCCTTGCGACTTGGGTCTAAAACAACTTGAACAATCCGAACTATTTGGTGGAAACACAGTTAAAGAAGCTGCCAAAATTTTCAAAAACATTATAAATGGTAAAGGTACAGACGCGCAAAACAATGTGGTTTGTGCTAATGCAGGTTTAGCAATTGCAACAGCCAAACAAATATCACATTTAGAAGGTTTTGAACTTGCTAAAGAAAGTTTGGAAAGCGGACGTGCAAAAACGAGTTTGGAAAAATTAATCGAATTAAGTAAGTAATGGATATTTTAACTAAAATAGTTAACGACAAACGTATTGAAGTTAACTTACGCAAGCAATTAATCCCAATCAAACAATTAGAACAATCCATTTTGTTTATACGTGAGACCGTTTCACTAGCCGAAAAATTAAAAAACAGTACTACAGGTATCATTGCAGAGCATAAAAGACGCTCACCTTCAAAACAAGTCATCAATCACGATTTAAATGTCTTTGATGTTGCTAAAGGTTATCAAGATGCTGGTGTTTGCGGAATGTCTGTGTTAACCGACGGAAAATATTTTGGAGGAAGTTTAGACGATTTACTAACTGCAAGAGCAAGTTGCAATTTACCTTTATTAAGAAAAGAGTTTATAATAGACACGTACCAAATTATTGAAGCCAAAGCTTATGGTGCAGATGTTATTTTATTGATTGCAGCTATTTTAACTAAAGAAGAAGTAAAAACCTTTTCAGAACTAGCTAAAAGCCTAAATCTTGATGTACTTTTAGAAGTACATAATGAAGCCGAATTACACAAATCAATAATGCCAAGTTTAGACATGCTTGGGGTAAACAACCGTAATTTAAAAACATTTGAGGTTAGTTTAGACACAAGCAAACAATTAAGTAATTTAATCCCTGACGACTTTGTAAAAGTATCGGAAAGTGGAATAAGCAATATAGAAGCCATAAAAACACTACAACCATTTGGTTATAAAGGGTTTTTAATTGGCGAAAATTTTATGAAAACGGACAATGCAGGTTTAAGTGCCAAACAATTTATCAAAACATTAAACAACTAAGACTATGAAACTAAAAGTATGCGGAATGAAAAACGAAAACAACATCCTAGATGTTGCAGATCTTAATCCAAATTATATGGGTTTCATTTTTTACGAAAAATCATCTCGCTATTTCAACGGAGTCATTCCAGAATTACCAGAAAGCATCAAAAAAATTGGTGTATTTGTAAATGCAACTTTCGAGTATATAAAAGGAAAAGTAGATAAACACAACTTACAAGGAGTGCAATTACACGGTCAAGAAACACCAGAACTATGTCAACGTTTAAAAGATTTGGACATTACTGTAATTAAAGTGTTTTCAATAAAAAACCAATTCGACTTCTCTGTTCTAGAACCGTATGAGGACGTTTGCGATAATTATTTGTTTGACACAAAAGGAAAAGAACCAGGAGGTAATGGTTACACATTTAACTGGAATGTTTTAAAAAGCTACCCGTCTTCAAAACCTTACTTTTTAAGTGGTGGTATTGGATTAAACGAAATAGATGCTATTCTTTTATTTTTAAAGAGACCAGAATCTTACTTATGCTTTGGATTTGATTTAAATAGTAAATTCGAAACTGCAGCTGGATTAAAAGACACTACAAAATTAAACGATTTTAAACAAAAATTGATAGCACACAATTATGAGTTTTAATATTAACGACAAAGGATATTACGGAGACTTTGGAGGTGCATATATCCCAGAAATGCTATATCCAAATGTAGAAGAGTTACGCCAAAATTATTTAAAAATAATGGCAGAACCATCTTTTAAAAAAGAGTTTGACCACTTATTAAAAGATTATGTTGGACGTCCTTCTCCTCTCTATTTCGCAAAACGATTAAGCAAAAAATACAATACTAAAATCTATCTTAAACGCGAAGATTTAAACCATACAGGTGCACACAAAGTAAACAATACCATTGGTCAAATTTTAATGGCACAACGTTTAGGCAAAACACGCATTATTGCCGAAACTGGCGCTGGACAACACGGTGTAGCAACAGCAACTGTATGTGCTTTAATGGGCATGGAATGTATTGTTTATATGGGCGAAATTGACATTGCACGTCAAGCACCAAACGTGGCAAGAATGAAAATGTTAGGCGCAGAAGTACGCCCAGCATTATCAGGAAGTCGCACCTTAAAAGATGCCACTAACGAGGCCATTAGAGATTGGATTAACAATCCTGTGGATACACATTATATTATTGGTAGTGTGGTTGGACCACACCCTTACCCAGATATGGTAGCGCGTTTTCAAGCAGTCGTTTCTGAAGAAATTAAATGGCAATTAAAAGACAAAGAAGGTCGAGAAAAACCTGACTATGTCATTGCTTGTGTTGGTGGTGGTAGTAATGCAGCAGGAGCTTTTTACCATTATTTAGACGACACAGATGTTAAATTAGTAGCAGTAGAAGCTGCCGGAAAAGGAATTCATTCTGGAGAGAGCGCAGCAACATCTGTACTAGGAAAAGAAGGAATTATTCACGGAAGTAAAACCCTATTAATGCAAACGCAAGATGGGCAGATTACAGAACCGTATTCGATTTCAGCAGGATTAGATTATCCAGGTGTTGGACCAATGCACGCTAACCTGTATACCACTGGTCGTGCCGAGTTTATCTCAATTACGGATGATCAAGCCATGAATGCTGGATTAGAATTAAGTCAATTAGAAGGGATTATTCCGGCTATCGAAAGCTCGCATGCATTCGCCATTTTTGAGGACAAAAAGTTTAACCCAGAAGACATCGTCGTAATTAATTTATCAGGTCGTGGTGATAAAGATTTACAAAATTATATCGACTATTTTAAACTGTAATATTTGGGCGTTACCACAAGGGTCAGGCTTTCAAGGCTCGCGCTCTGCGAGGCGCTCAAACAAACCTTTTCAAACCTTTAGGTTCACGAAATCAATATTTTAAAATATTAATCTGTGAGTAATCCTTAACGCGGGATAACACCAAAGTTAGCAGTTAGCAGTTAGCAGTTAGCAAAACTGATGAGAATCTGAAACAAGTTCAGATTGACGTAACGTTATAACAAATTAAGTCACAACCACAACGTCATGCTGAACTCGTTTCAGCATCACACAAGTAAAAGAAAACACAGTCGCAACGTCATGCTGAACTCGTTTCAGCATCGCACAAGAAAAAAACGTCATGAAGAACCTAGCACTAGAAACACCAAAATAATGAGAATCTGAAACAAGTTCAGATTGACATAACGTTATAACAAATTAAGTCACAACCGCAACGTCATGCCGAACTCGTTTCAGCATCACACAAGTAAAAGAAAAACAGCAAACCAGTTTCAGCAGCACATAAAAATGAAAACAAGCTATACTTACATAACAACAAATAAGTACAGAACAACATTTTATATTGGTGTAACGTCACACTTACGCAAAAGAATCACTGAACATCAAAACGGAGTTGGCTCTGAGTTTACTAAAAAATATGACTTGAAAGATTTAATTTATTTCGAAGAATTTACTGACATTAATCAAGCTATAGCAAGAGAAAAGCAAATTAATAATTGGAAAAAGGAATGGAAACTAAATTTAATTAAAGAACAGAATCCAACTCTAAAAACACTAATAATGTGAATCTGAAACAAGTTCAGATTGACGTAACGTAATAACAACTAATCGTAATATCGACGTAACCACGTTAATTGCAACCACAACGTCATGCTGAACTCGTTTCAGCATCGCACAAGAGAATAAAACACAACCAAAAAGTCATACTGAACTAACTTCGGTATCCCTAAACAAAAAATAAATTCATTTAAAAATGAACAGAATAAATCAAAAACTAAAAGAAGACAAAAAGCTATTAAGCATATACTTCTCCGCAGGTTACCCAACACTTAACGATACCGTTTCAATAATACAAAACCTAGAAAAAAACGGAGTTGACATGATTGAAATAGGACTTCCGTTTAGTGATCCTCTGGCAGATGGACCAACAATACAGGCTAGCTCTACACAAGCATTAAAAAACGGAATGACAACAGAGACGTTATTCACCCAACTAAAAGACATTAGAAAAACGGTATCTATTCCTTTAATAATTATGGGTTATTTTAACCCTATGTTACAATATGGTGTTGAGGCGTTTTGTAAAAAATGTCAAGACATCGGAATAGATGGTTTAATTATTCCTGATTTACCAGTAGACGTTTACAATGACCAATACAAAGCTACATTTGAAAAATATGGTTTAATAAATGTCTTTTTAATCACACCACAAACTAGCGTAGAGCGTATTAACTTTATTGACTCTATATCTAATGGCTTTATTTACATGGTAAGTAGCGCGAGTGTAACAGGAGGTAATTCTGGTTTTGGAACAGAGCAGACAGAGTACTTTAAACGTATTGCAGACATGAAGTTAAACAATCCTCAAATTGTAGGTTTTGGTATTTCGGACAATACAACATTTACGCAAGCCACAACATATGCCAAAGGAGCAATTATTGGAAGTGCTTTTATAAAACATTTAACTAAACACGGTAATACTAAAATTGACACTTTTACAAATTCAATTTTAAAATAAAAATCAAGTATGGCTGCAATTACGTTTAGAGAAGCAACTTTGGAAGACAAACCAAAACTATTACAATTTGAACAACAATTAATTGCCTATGAGCGTCCATTTGATTCCATTTTAAAAGAAGATTGCACATATTATGACTTAGATTATTTAATACAATCTAATGAAGCAAAATTAATTGTAGCCACAGCTAATAACCATTTAATAGCGTGTGGATACGCCAAAATTATAAAAGCAAAACCGTATCATACCATCGACAGATATACTTATATGGGTTTTATGTATGTAGTTCCAGAATTTAGAGGTCAAGGTGTCATTCAAAATATAATCGAGCAATTAAAACAATGATCAATTAGTTTAAATATTTTTGAAACTAGATTAGAAGTTTATAGTGATAACGAATCTGCAATAAAAGCATATCTTAAAAAAGGGTTTAAAAACAGAATGATTGAAATGAAAATGGATCTTAAATAAACCTTTTAAGAGAGTTTAACACTTAGAGGCAAGACTTTAACTAAGCCTTGTGAGACAACAACTTAAGTTAATAGTATCTTTATTACGAACCAAAAAAACAATACAATTATGGGAATGATAAAAGATAGAAAGAAATTTGAAACTAAGGTTAGACAAACAAATCCTACAAATCCAACTGCAAATACAAAGTTGGAAACAAATGATTTTGATATCGATAAATCGACAATTAAAAAACAGCAAAATAAAACAAATAGCTAATCCAAATTAGCCTATTTATTAAATGCCTATTCAGTATATTTGAATAGGCATTTTTTTATTCAATTTCATGAAACTACTCAACGACTTCCGACTAATTATATTACTCTGTTTAACCCTAGGTTTAGCGCCTTTTTTTCCAGAACCTCATATCTGGGGAAAATTACAATGGATTGCAGGTGGTGCAAAAGGTATGCAACTTAAAGATTGGTTTGATGTACTTTTACATGGATTCCCTTGGATACTTTTAGTTAGAGTAATAATTGTTAAATTAACAACCAAATCCAATGCTTAACATTGTTTTAATAGAACCAGAAATACCAAATAACACAGGGAATATTGGCAGATTAGCACTAGCTTCCGGAAGCACATTACACTTAGTAAAACCTTTTGGTTTTGAGCTAAGTGACAAACGTTTAAAACGTGCTGGATTAGATTACTGGAAACATTTAAACGTCGTGATGTACGACTCGGTTGATGACTTTTTTGAGACTAATAAAGACGCAGATTTTGCATTTTTTTCCAGTCATGGAACAAAATCTCATTGGGACATTCCTTTTAAAGACAATCAATTTTTAGTTTTCGGGAAAGAGTCCGTTGGACTAGGAGGCACTATAATAGAAAAGCACAAAACATCATTATATAAAATCCCTCTGTACAGTGAGCATATAAGAAGTTTAAACTTAGCAAATTCTGTTGGGATTGTTGTGTATGAAGGCTTAAGAAAACTACAAAAATAACTTATGGATTCAAAAAGAAGTAAAATAATTAAATCACTGTCAGAATATGCTCAAATTGCACTTGGTATTATATTGGCTAGTATTGGATTAAAAGCTTTTTTACTTCCAAACCGTTTCTTGGATGGTGGTGTAACTGGAATAGCATTATTAATAAGTAGACTAGTAGATATAAACATATCTTTATTATTAGTTGTGCTAAGTATTCCGTTTTTAATTATTGGTTATTTTACGGTTTCAAGACGCATTATTTTAAAGTCTGTTATTAGTATAATTGGATTAGCACTATTTATTCATTTTGAAAATTTCGAAATAATTACAGAAGACAAGTTTTTAATATCCATTTTTGGTGGTCTGTTTTTAGGAGCAGGAATTGGAATAGCCATTAGAAATGGATCTGTTTTAGATGGATCAGAAATTTTAGGTGTTTTTATTAACGACCGATTTGGAATAAGTATTGGAAAAGTCATCCTACTTTTTAATGTCATATTGTTTACAATTACAGCTTTTGTTATTTCAAAAGAAATAGCCATGTATTCTATACTTACTTATATTGTAACTGCTAAAGTAACTGATATGGTTATTGAAGGTTTTGAAGACTTTATAGGTGTATCCATTGTATCTAAAGATTACGAAAAGATTAAAGTTGCAATTATTAAAGAGCTTGGTGCTGGAATGACCATTTACAAAGGAAAAAAAGGGTTTGTAAATAAAAATGAAAACGAAGAATTAGATATTATTCATACGATTATTAACCGTATTGATATCAAAAAAATGTACCGCATTATATCTGATATAGATGATGATGCTTTTATTGTCGAGTTTGATGTAAACAACGTAAAAGGTGGCGTTTTAAGACGCTATTTAGACCGAAAAAAGGGAGAAAAACTAGCAAACTTTTTGTCGCAAAATCCTTTTTAATAACTATTTGTTTTTTTCAAATAGCTTAAATACATATTTTCTACCTTAGTCCTAGCCCAAGGTGTACGACGCAAAAATTTAAGACTAGATTTAATAGAAGGATTATCTGTAAAGCATTTAATTTTCACAACATGACCCATATATTCCCATCCATAATGTGATTGTAAATCCGTTATGATTTGTTCTAACTTAATTCCGTGTAAAGGATTATTCTTTTGTGTTTCCACTAACTATTTTCTATTAAGCTTTTAATTTTGACTGCTTTTTCAAAATGATCTAATTGGTGTGTTTGTATCCACCAAGTTGCTGCTTCCATTAATAACTTTGGATTATCATTTTTATTTTTAAAAAAAGCATAAAAAGAGACACCAACAGTGTCTCCTTTTTGAGCTATTTTTTTATTACAAACTTCAATTATTTTATCTTTTAAAGCACTAGTCATAATTTGTAATTAATTAACGTCTACTGTCGTTGTTTCTGCTTTTAGTTCTTGACCTATTACGACCACCTGAATTAGATGACGTATTACTTTTAGATTTGCCTTTTTCGCCTTTAGGCTTATTATTTCTAGGTTGTTGTCTTCTATTTTGACCTGGTTTAATTGGTGCAGTTGATGCGTTTGGATCA
Source organism: Olleya sp. KJ81-1 (assembly GCF_055808135.1). Lineage (NCBI taxonomy): Bacteria > Pseudomonadati > Bacteroidota > Flavobacteriia > Flavobacteriales > Flavobacteriaceae > Olleya > Olleya sp. KJ81-1. The sequence goes on from NZ_CM147854.1 coordinate 1,700,512, forward strand.
GGCTCAAAACCTTCCAGAATCTCTACTGGTAGTTTCATACCAATTAACTTTTCTATATCGCGTAAAAAAGTAGTTTCATCTGCACTTACTAAACTAATGGCCTCTCCATTTGCTCCTGCACGACCTGTACGACCAATACGATGTACATAATCTTCAGAGATATTAGGAATTTCAAAGTTAATAACGTGTGGTAATAATGGTATGTCTAGTCCACGTGCAGCAATATCTGTTGCTACTAATACACTAACGCTTCCGCTTTTAAAACCAGCTAAAGCTTTTGTTCGTGCACCTTGACTTTTATTACCATGTATTGCAGCTGCTTTAATACCAGCTTTAATCATTTTTTCTACTAACTTATTTGCACCATGCTTAGTACGCGTAAAAACTAATACTTGCTTCCAATTACCATCTGTAATTAACTTAATAATTAAGTCGGTTTTTTTTCCTTTAGCTACTCTAAAAATCTTTTGTGTAATTGCTTCTACAGTCGTGTTTTCTGGTGTAGCTTCAACTTGAACTGGACGATTTAAAATCCCGTTTGCTAATTTTCTAATATCTTTAGAAAACGTTGCAGAAAACATTAAGTTTTGTCTCTTATCAGGCATAAGTTTCATGACACGTTCTATATCACGCAAAAAACCCATATCTAACATGCGGTCTGCTTCATCTAAAACAAAAATCTCAACACGTTTTAAAGACAATAATCCTTGACTTTCTAAATCAATTAAACGACCTGGAGTTGCTACTAATACATCAACACCTTGACGGATGGTTGCTGCTTGAGGCTTTTGATTAACTCCTCCAAAAATTACTGCACTACGCAAGTTTAAAAATTCACTATACTCTTTTACATTAGCATAAACTTGTGCTGCTAACTCACGCGTTGGCGTTAAAATTAAAGCACGAATAGGTCTATATTTTTCTTTCGGGTTTTCCGATAGAATATGTAATAATGGTAGTGTAAAACCAGCTGTTTTTCCTGTTCCAGTTTGGGCAGATGCTAAAACATCATGACCTTGTAATACTGGTGGAATTGCTTTTGCTTGAATTGGACTTGGTGTAGTGTACCCTTTTTTACTAATTGCTTTTAGTAAGGCTTCGGATAGGCCTAAAGATTGAAATGACATAAATACTGTTTATTGAGATAAACACTATTTAGTTAGGCTACCTCTTTTAATTTAATGCAAAGGTACTGCTAAATTATGGTTTTAATATTTTTATTAGGTTTTGTTTGTGTTTTAGTGGATTTACATCGCTTAAAACAAAATCAAAATAGACTTACTTTATATACCTAAACAACAAAGTAAGTCTATCTAAACTTTACTTTATCAACCCTTTAACCTCATCAAAATCTAAACCACCATAATTTCCAGAACTCATTAATAACAAGGCTTTGTTATCAAAATTTTGTTTAAAGACAAAGTCTTTAAACGCTTCTGCATTAGTGTAAATAATTAAATCCTCACGTTGAAAAGCGTTGGCTATTTGCTCATGAGATACTGCATCTAATTTTTTAATTTCTACAGCATGTGGACTATAAAACACTACTGCTACATCTGCAGCATCTAATGCGCCTTTATATTCTTTTAAAAATTCGGCATTTAAACTACTATAAGTATGTAACTCTAAACAAGCCACTAACGTACGGTTTTGATATTGCTCTTTAACAGCGTTAGTAGTCGCCTCTACTTTACTTGGTGAGTGCGCAAAATCTTTAAAGGCAACGCTAGTTTTACTTTCGGCAATTTTCTCTAAACGTTTACTTGCGCCTTTAAAAGTAGAAATGGCTTCATAAAAATCGTCTTCATCAATTCCCATATGTTGACAAATCCACTTAGCACCTGCTAAATTATTTAAGTTATGTTTTCCAAAAATTTCAATTGGCATTGGTCCTTCAGGAGTTTCTAATAACGTTTCGCCATCTTCCACTGTATATTCTGGTGTATGGTAAACAATCTTACGTATTGGATTTGCAGATGCTTCAACTACGCGCTTAACCTCTACGTCTTCTTCGTTATAATTTATGCTTCCTCCTTTTACAATGCTATCTACAAAAATGCTAAACTGCTCTACATAATTTTCATAGGTAGGAAACACGTTAATATGGTCCCAAGCAATTCCGCTTAACAAAGCAATATTTGGTTTGTATAAATGAAATTTTGGTCTCCTATCAATTGGGCTACTTAAATACTCATCACCTTCTAACACAATAAAGTCGTTATCGTCTGTTAGTTTTACCATAACATCAAATCCTTCTAATTGTGCACCAACCATGTAATCCACATCACGATCATGGTAATGCATGACGTGTAAAATCATGGATGTTATTGTGGTTTTACCATGACTTCCGCCAATAACTACTCTAGTTTTATGCTTAGATTGTTCATACAAAAACTCTGGATAGCTATAAATTTTTAATCTTAAATCTTGTGCTTTTAGCAACTCAGGATTATCCGCTTTAGCATGCATACCTAAAACTATGGCATCCAGATTATCACTAATTTTTTCCGGAAACCAACCAAATTGTTCTGGCAATAATCCCTTTGCTTCTAATCTAGATTTAGAGGGCTCAAAAATGGTATCATCACTTCCTGTAATTTGGTAACCTTTGTTATATAATGCTAACGCTAAATTGTGCATTGCGCTTCCGCCAATAGCTATAAAATGTACTTTCATTATCCTTATTTTGTAGAGTACTCAAAGATAGTGATTGCCAACAAAAATCACGGATTGCAAATGCCCTTTTTAATATCTTTTTTTAATTACTTATGGCAAATTAATTTGTGGTTAAATGATATTAAGGGTATTATTGTTTAATAATTTTAGATATACCCTATGACTTCGGAGACGTTTAGTACCTTGATAAATAATGATAAAGCATTACATTTACTTTTAAATGAGAATGAAATTACGGGTTTTTCGGATTTTTCAAAAATTGATTTTGCTGATGAAGCTTTTAAAACATATATCGAAAACCAATATATTGAAAGCTTTAAAACTATTTACAATACCTATGCAGTACAATCTAGTAACACTGCAAAAACAAATGCTTTTTTAAGGTCTACCCAATTTTTAGCCACAAAAAAAGCAATTGATGTTATTGCAATCCAGTACCATCCAGAACTAGTTAAAACTTTAGACGTTTTAAAACATGCTAAAGAAACAGTAGATAAAAAGCCAGAAAACTTTAATGTTCCGTTGGTTAAAAATGCTCTAAACGTTACTATTTTAAATATCTGTAACCGTTTGGACAGCTCTGAAATTATAAAAAAAGATAAAAATCAACTTATTGCATATTGCTTATATATCTGTGATGTTTTAGAAGACATTAGTCCTAAACATTATAAAGATATTTATGTTGCTAGAGAGGACATTTTAAAATATCTTCAGAAAATAGATAGTTATTCTCCTTCAGAAAGCCACATTTACTTAGCTTCAAAAAAAGGTAAAGATAACGCAACATTTAGAGGTCAAAAGCCAATATTAGAGAAAAAAGTTAAAAAGCGTGGCGTTGGTTATTACGCCTTAATCGCTTTAGGTATTACCTATTTTTTATTTAAACTATTTAGACGCATGGGATAAATTTACAATCCTTGCTTAAACGTTTTAAATACATCAATACTTGGTAATTCGGCTATAGCCAAATCAATATATTTTTTAGCATTTGTCAAGTCTTGCTTATGCTTATATATTTGCGCTAATCTGTAATTTGCCCAAGCTTTTGGAACACCATCTTTAGCCGAATAATTTTGAATATAAACTATTAAACATCGCTCTCCTTTATCCAATTGCACGTTATAATCTGCACACACCTTACCTATTTGGTAATGCAAACTGTTGCGTTGGTGTTTTATTTGAGCTGCTTCTAAATTAGAGACTGCTTTTTCTGGTTGCTTTTCTTTTTCGTAAAGCGCTGTTAACTTATCGTAGCACGTTAAAGAGCCTCCAACTTTTATTGCTTTTAGGTAATATTCTTCTGCTAATTCTGGCTCATCGTCATATTCATAAATATAACCTTTAGCCAAATAGCCATCTACTTTAGATAAGTTTTCAAGCTCATTTGCATACTTAAAGGACTTACTTTTACTTCCTCCAATAATACCTGGTAATTGCATGTATAACTCTACTAAAGCCCAACGTGCTTCAATATGATTTGGATCTAATTCTGCAGCTTTTAAAAAAGACGATTTTACGTCTCCTATAATTCCTAAAGCAGATATTTTGCTTACAGATAAGGCTTTCATCCCTAAAGCGCCTCCTAGTTTATAATGGTAGTTTGCTGTATTAGGTTTAGTATTTACTAGCTTTTTATATTCTGCAGCAGCTTCATCCCATTTTTTTTGATGACCATACGCATCACCTAACAACTCAATAGCTTCTAGATTTGCAGAATGATAATTTACATATGCAGATAATTCTTGTTCTGCTTTAGCAAATTGTTTACTATCAATATAGGTCTTCCCTTTCTCTATTGAGGTCTGAGCAAAAATAGTTAACGGTAATAATAAGGTTACTAAAAATGATTTCATATTGAATGTTAAAGGTTTACAAAAATAGTATTCTCTTGGTATTGTTTTTGATTAATTTGGTTAAATATTATTTAACTTTAAATTTATCACGCGTCACTCATTGAAACGTTTACTTTACACATTTATGCTATTAAAATCGTAAAAAGCAAAGTAACTTGTTTAAAAATTAATAAAATGAAACATATATTATCGCTATTAATGGTATTACTTTTTGCAACGTCCCACTCACAAACCAACAACTATTCCAAACTTTGGGAAACTGTAGAAAATCACGAAATTAATGGTCTTCCAAAAAGTGCGCTAGAAGTTGTTAATACCATACACGACAGAGCCTTAGCAGACAATAACACAGAGCAACGTATAAAAGTTTTACTGTTTAAAAGCAAGTTTGCATTATTGCTAGAGGAAGATGCACAACTTAGCATTATCAACGATTTTAAAGCAGAAATTGCTAAAACAGTAGCACCTACAAAAAACGTACTAGAAAACATGTTGGCAACGTTGTATTGGCAATACTTTCAGCAAAACAGATATCAATTTTATAGACGCACAAAAACTGCACAAAAATCAGATGCTATTGATTTTAGAACTTGGGATTTAGAAACGCTTTTTACAGAAATCCAAACACTTTTTGATAGCTCATTACAAAATGGATTAATACTTCAACAAACGCCAACACTTCAATTTGAAGCTATAATTACTAAAGGAAAAGACGCTGAAGTTTACAGACCAACTTTATTTGACTTTTTAAGTCATAATGCTTTAGAATTTTATAAAACACCAGAAAACAGAATCACGCAACCAGCCTATAAATTTAATATTGATGATGATCAATTTTTAACGGACTCTAAACAGTTTTCTGACTTAAAAATCACCTCTAAAGATTCGACATCATTACAATTACAAACTTTAAAAGTATATCAGGATTTAATTAAATTTCACTTAAAAGATAAAACACCTTATGCCTTAACGGAATTAAATACTGAGCGATTAGACTACGTCTACTACAATGCGACTTTTGAAAATAAAGACGACCAATATTTAAAAGCACTACAAACCGAAGCTGAAAAATATAAAAATCATGAAGTTTCTGGGCTGTACCTTTTTAAAATTGCCACGCTTTATAACACACAAGGTTATAACTATGATAAGGACACAAATGCTGATGTAAGATTTAAAATTAAAGAGGCTTTAGCCATTTGCAAACAAGTTACTGCTAAGTTTCCTGATAGTAAAGGTGCTGGCTTATGCAATGCTTTACAAGCTCAAATTTTAGAGCCCAATTTAACCATTCAAACCGAACAAAATATACCAATTAATACGTATTCGCGTTTTTTAATTAGCTATAAAAACATTCAAAACTTAACCTTTAACGCTTATATAATCAGCAAAAAACAATATGATGCGTATTTAAAATTATACAAAGAGGAAGATAAAAAAGACTTTATCAAAAAACTAAGCACAACAAAAACTTGGTCGTCTACCTTAAAGGATGAAAATGATTACCAACAACACACCATTGAAACTTTAGTACCTCAATTAGATAATGGATTATATCTTATTGTAGGACAAACTACAGATTTAAAATCAGATTTTTTTGCAACAGCCTTAACCCAAGTAACTGATATAGCTATTGTAAACTACCAAGATAATAATCAAGATTTTTTCCAAGTCATTAATCGTAATAACGGAGCACCATTAGCAAACACAAAAGTAGACCTTGACTATACCTACCGTAACGAGAAAATACACACTAAAACCACAACCACTGACTCAAAAGGTATTATTGCTTTAAGCAAAACCAATAATTATAATCGCAGTAATATTAATTTAACGGTAAAATCTAATGATGATACTGCCTATTTTGGCAGCTATTACATGTATAATTACAAACGTAGTCGTGAAGATAATGACACCAATTATCAAGCTTTTGTTTTTACCGATCGTAGTATCTACAGACCATCCCAAACCGTTTACTTTAAAGCAATTGCTTTAAAAAACAAAAACAACAAAACTGAGGTATATACTAATAAAAAAATACAAGTCATTTTATATAATACTAATGGCGAAAAAGCAAGCACATTAGATTTAATTACTAATGATTTTGGATCTGTTTCTGGCGAATTTATTTTACCTAACGATGGATTAACAGGTAATTACAGCATACAAATTAACGATGCGGATCTTTATGGTCAGACTTCTATTTCGGTTGAAGAATATAAGCGTCCTAAATTTGAAACCAATTTTAATCCCATTACCGAAACGTTTAAAGTTAATGACAGCATTACTGTAAAAGGTGAAGCTATTGCTTTTGCAGGTAGTAAAATCACAGATGCAAAAGTCGTATATCGTGTGGTTAGAAACGTACAATATCCTGCTTGGTATAGATGGTATAGACCAAGTTATACTAGTGAATCGCAAGAAATAACACATGGCGAAACAACAACAAATGCAGATGGTAATTATGAGCTTGTATTTAAAGCTATTCCAGACGAAAAAGTTGATAAATCTGGCTTACCAATTTTTAGTTATAAAGTCACAGCAGACGTTACAGACATTAATGGCGAAACTAGAAGCACCTCAACAATTGTAAAAGTAGGATATCATGCCTTAACAGCGACTATTGACATTGGGTCTACCCTTGACAAAACAAAAAAAGACAATCAAATTACTATAACTACACAAAACTTAAATGGTCAATTTGTAGCAGCCAAAGGAACTATAAAAATTTACAAATTACAAGCTCCTGATAATGTGTTAAGACCACGACCATGGAGCATTCCGGATTATGAAGGTTTTACCAAAACAGAATTTAAAAACTACTTTCCGCATGATGCTTACACCAATGAGGATAATCCAGAACATTGGGAAAAAGGCGACTTAGTTTTATCCAAAACGTTTGACACAGAAAAATCTAAAACTATAGACTTAAAAAACACCAAAAAATGGCTGTCTGGAGCCTACATTTTAGAACTAGAAACTAAAGACAAGTTTGGTCAAGAGGTTAAGGATATTGCTAAAACCATGTTGTTTTCGGATAAGGATAAAACCCTTGCAGACCAGCAATTAATTACAGTTACAACAGATAAAAGCAGTTATAATGTTGGTGACAAAGCAATTTTAACCTTTGCAAGCGCTGCCAAAAACATAACTGTTACAGTTAGTATAGAACGTGATTATCAAATCACAAAAAACTATACTGTTACTTTAAACCAAAATAAAAAAACGATAAGTATACCTATTGACAAAAACGATTTAGGCGGTTTTGGTGTTCATTATAGTTTGGCAGCATTTAACAGTTACTCAGATGGTAGTCTAACCATAAATGTGCCTTATCCTCAAACAGACTTAGAGATTGAAACACTTACGTTTAGAGACAAACTTCAACCAGGAACAGACGAAACTTGGAGCTTTAAAGTTAAAGGAACAAAAGGCGAAAAAATTGCATCCGAGTTTTTAGCTAGCATGTATGATGCGTCTCTTGATCAGTTTAAATCACACAACTGGAATTACTTACCATTTAAACCGCTAACCTATTACATGTCTTTTAGAAAAAATAATGGGAACAGTTTTGGAGTAACCCATTTTAGAGTAGATAGGGTTTATGAATACCATAGTTTTAATAATTTAAAAAGCTTTGATCAATTTAATTATTTTGGGTTTTCTATTAATAATAACGGTTGGTTTTATAACAATTACATCAATTCACTTCGAGTAAGCAAAACTAGAACCTCTTACGATGGTAATGTAAAAGATGGTTATGTAAAAGGAACCGTAATTGACGAGAACGGATTACCATTACCCACTGCTGCAATTGCAGTTAAAGGTAGTACAGAAAGTACAACGACTGACTTTGATGGTAACTTTATTATCAAAGCAAAAACTGGCGCTATTTTAACTTTTAGTTATGTTGGCTATGGAACTATCCAAAAAACCATTGGAGTTGATAACGTCATTAACATATCCCTAAAACCTGACAACACTTTAGATGAAGTGGTTATTACTGCATTAGGTGTTGAGAGAAAGGCTGATGAACTTACAGGTGCAACTCCAATAATGTCTACAGAATACCTTGATCAAGCATCAAACCCAAATGTAGTACAAAGCTTGTCTGATAAAGCAAGTGGACTTCAAATTGAATCCGATTATTATAGAGGAAATGATTACACAAAGAAAGCTTTAAATGAAGATGGCACTGTTAAAACAATTGAAAGCAATGAAATAATATACGATACTTTACCTAACGGAAAAATAATTGCAAGAAATTTACCAAGTGCTATCATTTCACCAGATGTGGATTTCTCTCAAGTTAAAGCAAGAACAAATTTACAAGAAACTGCCTTTTTCTTTCCGCAATTAGCTACAGACAAAGACGGTAATGTGTCCTTTAACTTTACAACACCAGAAGCATTAACTAGATGGAATCTTAATGTGTTTGCACATGACAAACAAGGTAATTATGCTCAAAACACGCTGCAAACCGTTACACAAAAAGACTTGATGGTGTTACCAAATGTGCCACGTTTTTTGCGTCAAGGTGACCAAATACAGATTAGCACAAAAATTGCAAATCTTAGTACAAAGGATTTAACAGGTACAGCAGTGCTTCAGTTGTTTGATGCATTGACTGGAAAAGCTATAGATTCGGAATTAGCCAATACTTTAAACCAGCAATCGTTTTCCGCGAAAGCAAAAGGTAACACACAAGTCACATGGGCACTTTCCATTCCGGATAACGTTAGTGCGATTCAATATAAAATATTAGCAAAATCTGGAGATTTTAGTGATGGTGAACAAAATGCCTTACCTGTTTTAACCAATAGAATGTTGGTGACTGAAACCCTTCCAATGTGGATTAAAAGCAACCAAACCAAAACCTTTACATTGGATAAATTAAAGACCAATACGTCGGCTACTTTAAAGCATCACAAATTAACATTAGAGATGACTAGCAATCCTGCTTGGTATGCTATACAAGCATTACCCTATTTAATGGAATATCCATATGAGTGTAATGAGCAAACCTTTAGCAGGTTTTACGCCAACGCATTAGCTAGCCATATTGTTAATAGTAATCCACGCGTTAAAGAAGTGTTTAACCAATGGAAAAATACAGATGCGTTATTAAGTAATCTTGAAAAAAACCAAGAATTAAAATCTATTTTAATACAAGAAACACCTTGGTTACGTGATGCACAGTCAGAGACAGAACAGAAAAAACGTATTGCTTTACTGTTTGATTTAAATAAAATGAATAATGAGCTAGCACGTGCTAAAACAAAATTAAAAAACAACCAAATGAATAATGGTGGTTGGTCTTGGTTTGGAGATTATCGTGTTAACCGTTACATCACACAACATATTATTACAGGTTTTGGACATCTTAAAAAACTAAATGTGGTAAGTGATAAAGATGAAGACATTACAGATATGGTGGAAAATGCATTACAGTATTTGGATGATGAATTTGAAAAAGAATACAACGACTTAACAAAATATAGTAACACTATAGATTACACCAAAGACCATTTAAGTTATACGCAGTTACATTATTTATACATGCGAAGCTTTTTTCCAGAATTTAAGTTGTCTAAAAAACAACAAGAGATACACAACTATTACTTGTCACAAATTAGAAATTACTGGTTACAGCGTCCATTATATGCTAAAGGGATGATGGCTTTAATAATGAAACGTAATGACGATACGACAACAGCTAAAGCCATTTTAAAATCGGTTAGCGAAAACAGTATTACGTCTGACGAGTTAGGTATGTATTGGAAAGAAAACACAAACTCTTACTATTGGTATCAAGCATCCATTGAAACACAAGCCTTAATGATTGAAGCTTTTGCTGAAGTTGGTACAATACTACAAACCGAAGCTAAAAACATTGAAACGATTGATAACCTTAAAATATGGTTACTTAAAAACAAACAGACCAACCAATGGAAAACAACAAAAGCAACCACAGATGCTGTCTATGCTTTATTATTACAAGGTAACGATTGGCTAAGTGTAACAGAAATGGTTGATGTGGTTTTAGGTGACGAAAAAATAACACCTGCTACTTTAGAAGATATAAAAGTAGAAGCAGGAACAGGTTACTACAAAACCTCTTGGTCAGGAGAAGACATTACTCCTAAAATGGCTGAAGTTAAACTAACTAAAAAAGGAAATGGCATTGCTTGGGGAAGTTTATACTGGCAATATTTTGAGGATTTAGATAAAATTACATCAGCAGAAACGCCTTTAAAACTAAAAAAACAATTATACTTAAAAACCAATACAGATAAAGGTGAAGTCATTACTGCTATTACTAAAAACACTAAACTTAAAGTTGGAAATTTAATAAGAGTACGTATAGAATTACGAAGCGATCGCGCAATGGAATTTGTACACATGAAAGATATGCGTGCAGCAGGATTAGAACCTATTAATGTACTTAGTCAATATAAATACCAAGATGGTTTAGGGTATTACGAAGCGACTAAAGATGCATCTACCAACTTCTTTTTTGACTATTTACCAAAAGGTGTTTTTGTCTTTGAATATGATTTACGTGTTAATAATGCTGGTAATATGAGTAATGGTATTACAACTATACAAAGTATGTATGCTCCAGAATTTAGTAGTCATAGTGAAGGTGTACGTATTAAGGTCGAATAAATTTAGCTTAAATAAACAAAAAAGCTTTCAATAATTTGAAAGCTTTTTTTATACATATAACTCACTTAACCACAATAAACTACAGTGGCTAAAAAATGATTTAGGCATTTAACCAACCTACTTTTGACTATAAAAAATAGATATAATAGTTTACAAAAGGGTTAAAAATTATATTTTTAGGCCAAACTAAACTAACCATAATGAAAAAATCAGTATTACTTATTGCTTTGCTTTTTGCATTTTCAATAAGCGCACAAACCGTGTCTTTAACTAAAAGTGAAATTTTTAAAGACTCCAAAAAAAACAGCTCATTAGTCTTTTCTTTAGAAGATGATAATGGAGGACTAATTACTATCAGATCTTTTATAGGTGGCTTTATACCTAAATTAAAAGGGTATTACATCCAGCACTTTGACGCTAAATTAAAGCTAATCAAAGAGGTTGAATATGAGGTAGACAATAATTTTATTCAAAATGCTTTTATTAAAGATGGACAATTGCATATCATAGAATTTGACCACGACAAAAAAGCAGATAAAATCGTATTTAATGTGGTGTCTTCTAATCTTAAAGACCTAAAATTTAGCAAAAAAGAACTGTTATCCTTCTCTGAAGACAACATGCAAAAGTATTTTGGAATAGGCATTTTTCCCATTTTTATAAATAACTTTTCTCAAATGGATGGAAACCATATGGGAGAAGTAATTATGTCTAAAAACAATGCGTTTTTTGCTATCAACTTTGACTTTAACAATAAAGATAAAGAGACCCACAAAATATTTGTTTTTAATACTAATTTTGAAAGTGTATATGATAAATTAATAGAAAAAGATATTAAGGACAAATTGTTTGAATACAATAGTATTGATGTCGATGACAAAGACGGAACCGTTTACTTTTTAGGTAAAGCTTTTGAAAACAACTCTAGAAAATCTAAGAAAAAAGGCGAAGCTAATTACCACTTCGAATTGCTAAAAGTAAATGCAAATGGGCAAAAAACAACAGCGTTTAAGAAGGCAGATAAATTTATCTCGTCAATGGAGTTAATCAAAACAGAGGACAGATTATCATGTGTTGGTTTTTACGGAGTTAAAGATCAAGGTAATTATAATGGTGTTTGTTTGTTTAATTTAAATCCAGATACGCTTGCTATGGAGACTGAAAAATTTACACCTTTCTCTGATGAGTTTATGACTGATAAATATGGTAATAAAGAAAATAGAAAAAAAGAAAACAGAAAAAGGGTATTAAAAACATAGATTTTAAAGGCATTTTTACAATGGATAATGGTGACATTATTGTAAACGCAGAAGAGTTTTTTATTACCACACATACTTCCATGAATGGTAGTGGTGGAATGTCTACTTATACCATCTATCATTTTAATGATATTATGAGCGTTAGATTAGATAAAGATGGAGGCTTAAAATGGGCAAGAAACATCAACAAAGCACAAACAGGGCTTACTAACAGCTCTTACACTTCAATTCCAGTAGGCGAAACAACTTACTTTTTTATAAACTGTTCTGACAATATTAAAAAACTTAGTGCAGACCGTATTGCTTTTAAACAAACTAAAGCTAAAAAGTCCAACCTTTACATGATATCTATTGATCAAAATGGTGCTTTTGATTTTGAAAAATTAATCGACGATAAAGACTCTAAAGTCTATTACAAGGTTAATGATGGTGTTGTAAACCTTAATGATCGCACAGTTATTTTACCAGGTAAAAAGAAAAAAATACACGAATTTTAAAAATTAAGTTTTAATTTTTTTAAAAGATGCAGATTAAAAGCTTCCACTCTAGGAAGCTTTTTTTGCTATTTAAAATAATATTTAGATATTTGTCTAAATACCTAATTAGTGAATTTATTATTTAAAGCATTAAACGACGACACAAGACGTCAAATTTTAGAACTTTTAAAAGAAGATAATCTTACAGCAGGACAAATTGCTGACGCCTTTAATATTAGCAAACCTAGCATATCACATCATTTAGATATTTTAAAACGTGCAGATTTAGTAACCAGTGAAAAAAAGGTCAGTTTGTAGAATATGCCATAAATACAACCATCCTAGAAGATGTACTCCAATGGATTATAACTTTAAAACAATAGAATTATGAATCTTAAAAAAGAATTTCCGTATATATTATTAATAGCTTTGCCTTTTATATATTTAGCTTACATCTGGAATGCATTACCAGAAACAGTACCAACCCACTGGAATGCTAGCGGAGAAATTGATGGTTATAATAGTAAAAACACGTTACTATTAATTCCGTTTATGTTACCTGTTTTAGTTTATATTATTATGACTATTGCACCCAAAATTGATCCAAAAAATAAGATTGCTACAATGGGAAAAAAGTATGAGCAATTAAAATTTTTCTTAGTCTTGTTTATGTCTGTACTAGCCTTATTTATAATTTACAGCTCAAAAACACAAAGCTTTTCTAGCCCAAACATTATATACATACTACTAGGATTATTATTTGCTGGTCTTGGTAATTTTATGAAAACGGTAAAACCAAATTACTTTATTGGTATCAAAACACCTTGGACTTTAGAAAACGAAACCGTCTGGAAAAAAACGCATCTTTTAGGTGGTAAAATATGGTTTGTTGGTGGTTTACTAATTGTTTGCATGAGTTTAATCTTTGATGCACAAACAGCTGCTACGTTGTTTGTCATAATTGCAGTATTAATTACCATAATACCATTAGTGCATTCTTATATTGAATTTAAAAAATAAAATAGTTATTATGAAGTATTTAAATAACCTATCAGTTGCGCTGTTTATATTATTTACAAGTTTGACTGTTGCACAAACCGAAAAACCTCAGACACCAAAAGGACCTTTTAACTATAAAATTGAAGACGTTACTTTTATTAACACAGCAGCAGACAGCATAGTATTAGCTGGTACGTTAACGTTACCTAAAGATACTATCAATCCTTCTGTTGCCATTTTAATTAATGGGTCTGGAGCACATGATAGAGATTGCAACATCATGGGTCACAAATCCTTTTGGGTAATTGCAGATTATTTAACTAATAACGGAATTGCTGTTTTACGTTATGACGAACGTGGTACAGCACAATCCCAAGGTGATTTTAGTACAGCTACCACTTTTGATTTAGCTAAAGATGTTGAAGCTGGTATTAATTTTTTAAAATCACGCACAGATATTGATGCATCAAAAATTGGATTAATTGGTCATAGCGAAGGCGGATTAATTGCACCAATAGTAGCATCTACCAATACAAACGTCGCTTTTATTGTCATGCTTGCTGGTACAGGTGTTAATGGACAAGAAGTACTACAGTCACAAAGCAAAAAAATTGCAGAATTACAAGGGACTACTAAAGAAGGTATTGCTTTTAATCACCAATTAACAACTATAGCTTATGATGCTTTACATTCTGAAACTGAAATGGATAAACAAAAAGCTGCTATAACTTTAGCTTTAGAAAACTATAAAAAACAATTAGAAGCAGATCAAAGTCCGTTTGCGGTTTATGTAAATAATATAGTAATTAAGCAATTAGCTTCACAATTAACTAATCCTTGGCTTTATGCGTTTATTACATTAGACCCTAAAGCATATTTAGAAAAAGTAACGTGTCCTGTTTTGGTCCTTAACGGAACTAAAGATGTACAAGTATTACCAGAAATAAATTTACCTGCCATTAAAAAACACCTTGAGACTGCTAAGAATAATGATGTAACTATACACGAAATTGAAGGTTTAAATCACTTGTTTCAAACTGCAAAAACGGGAAATATTAATGAGTATGCTAAAATTGAGGAAACTTTTTCTCCTGTTGCTTTAAAATTAATATCAGATTGGATTCATGCTAGATTTTAGTGACTATTAATTTTGCATCATAGCACAAAACCCATTTTAGGATTCTAAAATTTATTTGCCATTTTGCTTAATAACAAAAACATTGCAATGGTTATTGTTATTAATAGGATAAACTCGAATTGCGGAAATTGTTTGGATATTAGTCCTGCAACCAAAAGGCTAATAAAAAAACGAATGGCTAAATTTTTAATTATATTCATTAAATAATTACTATTCGTTTAAAGTATACTTGGCTGTTATGGTAATGGTTGGCTTTGCGTTAAGGATGGAAATGACATCCTTTTTTTGCTGCCATATATGGCAAAAAAAGATATAATGGACAGCCTGACCCACTTTTGCTACTTAAAATCAAAAGTGGGTAACGCCCAAAATAATTTAGTTAAGCATTTTCCATAGTGTGTCTTTCAACTCGGTTAAACCTTGTTGTGCTACACTTGATATAAATTGGTAAGGAATTGGAAGTGTTTTATCCAATTCGGCTTTCAGTTCTGCTTTAAGCTCGTCGTCCAACATGTCTGACTTAGAGATGGCAATCATACGATCTTTGTCTAACATTTCTGGATTGTAACGTCTTAACTCGTCCAACAAAATCTCATACTGTGCCTTAATATCTGGCGCATCTGCTGGTATTAAAAATAGTAAAATCGAGTTACGCTCTATGTGACGTAAAAAGTAATACCCTAATCCTTTACCTTCTGCTGCACCTTCAATAATCCCAGGAATATCAGCCATTACAAAGGTTTGAAAGTCTCTGTATTTTACAATTCCAAGGTTAGGTTTAAGAGTTGTAAACTCGTAATCTGCAATTTTTGGTTTTGCTGAGGTTACTACAGATAGTAATGTGGATTTTCCTGCATTTGGAAATCCAACTAAACCTACATCTGCTAAAACTTTAAGTTCTAGGGTTATAAATTTTTCTTCTAAAGGTATTCCTGGTTGTGCATATCGTGGTGTTTGGTTAGTAGATGTTTTAAAGTGCCAGTTACCTAGACCACCTTTTCCACCTTCTGCCACAATACGCTCTTCTCCATCCTCAGTGATTTCAAAAAGGATCTCGTTAGTTTCTGTATCTCTAACGACGGTACCTAAAGGTACGTCTGCGTACATGTCTTCTCCATCTTCTCCAGAGCTTCTACTTTTACTACCATGTCCACCATGTCCTGCTCTAATATGTCTTTTAAATTTTAGATGCAATAGTGTCCAAAGGTTAGAGTTACCTCTTAATATAACGTGTCCTCCACGTCCACCATCTCCTCCATCTGGTCCACCTTTTGTAATAAATTTTTCGCGATGTAAATGCACAGATCCTTTTCCTCCGTTACCGGAAGAGACATGCATTTTTACGTAGTCTACAAAATTTCCCTCAGTCATAATTTAGTTAAAAAGTTAAAACGTTAATAGTTAAAAGTTTTCACTAATACTTATTAACTCAAACACGTTTGTTTGTATTACAATTTGTCAATTACAGTGTTTAAGCGTTTGGTAATATCTTCTATACCACCAATACCATCTACTCCAAAATATTTATTTTGTGCTGCGTAGTAGTCTTTTAAAATTGCAGTTTCGTTATAATAAACTTTAATTCTGTTTCTAATAATAGCCTCGTCAGAGTCGTCTTTTCTTCCACTAGTTTTACCACGTTCTAACAAACGTTGTACTAACACCTCATCCTCTACTTCTAAAGCTACCATTGCGCTAACTTCAGAGTCTTTATCTGACATAATTTTATCTAATGCTATCGCTTGCGTTTCGTTTCTTGGAAAACCATCAAAAATAAATCCTTTAGCTCCAGCATTACGCTCTACCTCTGCCTCTAACATATCAATAGTTACTTGATCTGGTACTAAATGACCTTTGTCCATGTAAGACTTAGCCAACGTACCTAAAGCAGTTTCGTTTTTGATATTGTATCTAAATACATCTCCTGTAGATATATGGACTAGATCATATTTTTCTTTTAAAAAATTAGCTTGCGTTCCTTTTCCTGCTCCTGGAGGTCCAAATAGCACTAAATTAGTCATGTGTTGTGTTGTTTTTAGTTGGTATACTGCTGGTAAATCGCGACCTAACCCATCATAATCTAGACCGTAGCCTACTATAAATTTATTAGGAATCTCTATACCAACATAGTGTAATTTAAAGTCTTTTTTATAAGCTTCCGGTTTGTAAAACAGTGTTGCGATTAACAATTGTTTTACGTTTTCGGATTTAAAAATGCGGTGTACTTCTTCTAACGTGTTTCCTGTATCAATAATATCTTCTAGGATAACTACAGTGCGTCCTGTTAAATCTTGTGTTAAACCAATTAAGCGTTGTATATCCTCTGTAGATTTTACACCTTCATAAGAGGCAAGCTTAATAAAAGTTACCTCACATGGTTTTGGATATTTTTTCACAAAATCACTTACAATCATAAACGATCCATTTAAAATCCCAACAAAAACTGGGACTTCGTCTCCTAAATCGTGAGCGACTTGATTAGCCATTCTTGTTACAGCATCATCTAATTCTTGTTCAGAAATAAATGGCTTAAACTGTTTGTCGTGAAGCGTAATAGTTTGCATTTTATAAATTTAAAGCGCAAATATACGCATTTGTGACTGCTTAACAGATATTTGAATTCGATTTTTAGGTCCTGTTTTGGTTTTAAAATGTATTTTTGTGGCTAACACGATTTATGACCAATGAATTATTTTTCTTCAGACTTTAAATTAGGTATTTTAGGTGGTGGCCAATTAGGCAAAATGCTACTTTATAATACTAGAAAATTTGATATTTACACTTGTATTTTAGATAATAGTAATGAGGCACCAAGTCGTATGGCTTGTAATGAGTTTACTAAAGGTGACTTGATGGATTTTGATACTGTTTATAATTTTGGTAAACAGGTCAATGTCTTAACCATCGAGATTGAAAATGTAAATGTCGCTGCACTTGAAAAATTAGAGAATGAAGGTATAACCGTTTACCCATCGTCAAAAACATTAAGACGCATACAAAATAAAGCGACTCAAAAATTATTTTATCAAGACCATAATTTACCAACTGCACCTTTTAGCAGGTTTGCTTATGTGTCTGAGATTGAAGATGCTATTGATAATGGTGGTTTAAACTTACCATTTGTATGGAAAGCTGCACAATTTGGTTATGATGGTAATGGTGTGAAAATAGTAAGATCCATTGCGGATTTAAAAGATTTGCCTAAAGGCGAATGCATAGCAGAACAATTAATTCCGTTTAAAAATGAATTAGCTGTAATTGTTGCTAGAAGTGCTAATGGCGAAATGAAAACCTATCCTGTGGTAGAAATGGAGTTTCATCCAGAAGCTAACCAAGTAGAATATGTTATTTGTCCTGCAAGAATAAGTGCAGAAGTTGCTAAAAAAGCGCAAGATATTGCATTAAAAACATCTGAAGCTTTTAATCACGTTGGTTTATTAGCTGTTGAGTTATTTCAAACCGAAGATGATAAAATACTAATTAACGAAGTTGCACCAAGACCACATAATTCTGGTCACCAAACGATTGAAGGGAGTTACACGTCTCAATTTGAGCAACATATTCGTGCTATTTTAGGATTACCTTTAGGTAAAACTGAGAATAAAGTGGCAAGTGTTATGGTTAATCTTGTTGGTGCTGAAGGCTATACAGGTCAAGTACACTACAAAAACATAGAATCTATAATGGCTATGGATGGTGTGACACCTCATATTTATGGTAAAAAAGAAACGCGACCATTTAGAAAAATGGGTCATGTTACCATTGTAGATGAGGACTTAAATACAGCACGTCAAATTGCTGAAAAGGTTAAAAATAGTATTGAAGTGATAAGTTTATAACTAAAATTTAAACCCACGAGAAAGCGGAATATCTTGACCATTTGTCATAATAACCTCCATGCTATTATACTGCTTGATATAATTTTTATTAATTATATAAGAGCGATGACATTTAACAAAGTTAGGTGGTAATTGTTTTTCAATTTCCGAAATTTTACCTCTTACAAATTCCTTTTTGGAAGTTGTGTAAAGGTTAAGATAATGCCCATCAGATTTGACGTAAATTAATGCTTCAAGATAAACTTTGGATTTGTTTTTAAGTAAAATAAAGTCATTAGTAACGATAGACTTTACGGTTTCTAACTCGTGTTTTGTCTTTTTATTTTCTATACTTAGAGATTGATTTTCTTTATTTAGCAGCTTTTTTGTTTTGTCTGATTTTTTCCATCGTACAAAAGAATAAAGCGCTAACAAAAACACTAAAAACAATAAAACACTATAGACTATTTTGTTAGTATTAAATGTCTTTTTAAAAGATGACAACTCCTGTATTTTTTTATCTTTTTCTTTAGTTTGGTAGGCAACGTCAATCTCGTAAAAATTACTGTTTTTACTAAAATCACTTATTACATTATCTAACTTATAATACAAATCATCTTGGTGTTTTAAATTTACAGAATCTTTTAACCCATAGTAGGCATTACCTTTATTACTTGCTATAATTCTGGCTATTTTGATATTGTATTTGCTATTAGGTATACTTTTAATTTGATCAAAGTAACTTAATGCTTTTGTATAATTTTTCTGTTTATTTTCATTTACTCCAAGATTAATAAGACAATACACTTGTCTCAGATAATCTTTATTTTGTTTAGCCAAGTCTAAGGCATGAAATAAATTACTTTCTGCAATCTTAAAATTATTTATTTTGGTGTTTAGGTTACCTTCATTTAATAAAATCACAGACCTAAACGTGCTGTTTGATTGGTAATAATTTGTTTTTTTATACCGTAAATTATTTCTTTTGCTTTGTCTAATTTTAAGCTATCAATAAAATAGTCTTTAAATCGTTCGTTTTCTATTTTAGCTAACCATTTATCGTTAGTTCCCTTAATGGTTCGTTGTTTTAAAAGTTCTAGAAAGTAGCGTCTATCTTTGTTATAATTATGCTTACTAGACTCGGTTGTGTGTAACGAGAATAATAACTCATTAAAAGCATCGTCGGATAACGTTAGCTTTTTAAATTCTTTATCAAAAACCTTGTAATAAGCTGCATAAGCAGAATCCTCGCAGTTAATTCTTTTATAAATGTCGGCAATTTCAAGCTGCTTTTTAGGATTAAAAGAACGTCCTATTTGTTGTTGTTTTAAAGACACTATTTGTTGTAATTCTTTCTCATAAAAATACTCGTATGAAATAGAATCTTGTGGATTTTGTTGTGCTAAAACAAATTGTGCGAATAGTATGAAAATTAGTTTTTTCAATTAATTAGAACAACTTATCACTCCAACTACTCCTCCATTACCAGACTCTCTAGGCTCCTCAAAATTCACACTACTGTTTTTAGCTTTGAAAAGTGAGTTATCGTTATAAAGTGCTATATCAACGTCCATTCCTTCCTTTAAATCTTTATTGACAAATGTGCTATTAATTGTTTTTTTGATATTACCACCAACACCTATTCTACTTCCATCCATTGTTTCAATAAAAAGCACTAGGTGTCTTTGATTTTTACTGTCTAAAAAAGTAATATACTCTTTACAGTTTATATCAACTTCGATTGGGATATTCAGTTCAATTGTAAAATTAACATCACTATCTTTTAAACATACTTCTACTTTTGCTTTAAATTGAGTCATTTTTTTAGTTTTGATGGTTAGATTTTAAATATAATAAATATTTGCTTTTTTATCACGCTTGTGACTTATTTACAATATTTTAGCTACACTTTTGAGGTAACAACAGTACTTTTTAATTGTAACCCAATTAGTACTATGTTTTATTAATAACAAGGCAGATTAAAGTCAAAATCTAAACGACTTATTTTTATAATTTTCTTTTCTCTGTTGTTATGATTTGTGTTATTAAACACTGCCATAGCATTTGTTATACCACGTTTAGCATCACTATAATTTTCTGAAGCTGTATCATTTTTTTTATTAAAAAAATAACACATGTGTGTAAAACCGCTTAAACCACCATAATTGACAAACTTATTAGCGCCTTTAATTGTACCTGCATAATTAGCTTCTATGTAAGCTTCAAAATCTTCATTAAACTTAAAAGAATCAGATTTTTCAACACTATTACATAATTTGATAGCATCTGTAATAAATAAGTATTCTGTATTATCCTTAACATATATTTTCATTCCGTAAAACGCTGTAATTTCTTTTTGACCGTCAGTCCATGGAAACATGGCACTACCTGTCTCTTGCTTAGATTGTGCGATACTAACAAAACTTAAAGTAAGTATAAATAATGTTGCAAATAGTTTAATAGTTTTCATAGTTAATTATTTTGATTTTGTGTATATTTCAAAAGGTATTCCAACGCGTAATCTGGCGGTAAAATCGTTGTTTATTTTAGTATTGTAAATAGCATTGTCAAAACCGATATCAATACCTAGTACAACACCTTTGCCTTCTTTTCCTGTCGCTTTAAAAATTGGTCCTACTAAAGCTGTAAAATTGTTTTTATAAAAAACATTTTCCGGTTTATTTATTAAGTAATTATGGCTAAGATTTAAATTTATTCCAAACTTTTGGTTTGATCCAAAAAACATAGCTCCATAAGCACTAAAACTTCCATAAGTAAGTGTTTTATCTATTGCATTAAAATCACCTTTTAACGTGTTCTCTTCACTATTACTTTCATCAATTACATTTTGGTTTTCATCTATTTTAGGTGTTCCATTTAATAAATTAGAACTTAAAAATGATCCACTATGCAATGCTGTTCCCGCTTTAAAAAACGTTAAATTTCTCCTACTTTTTTTAGTATAATTATAATTAATCTGTGTAGAGAGTTTTAATTTATTTTGAGATTTATCAAACTTTAAACTATCATTTAAGGTTGCATATAATGTATTATCGATATTAGCTTCTTCAAACTTATAGGTTGCATTAGTTAAAGTAAAATCTCCATCAAACCAATGCAATGAATAACCATAAGTAATGTCATGTTTTTTATCAAAAGCTGTTAACTCTTCAATAATATAATCTATAGCTTTATTAAACGCAGTACTTCCTGATTTTTCTAACTCGTTTAAAGCTCTTTGGTTTTCCAAAATAAATACAGAATCAGGTAAAACGTTTGGATTATAAAGTAACTTATTGTAGTAATCCGTTAAAGTAAAATTTGGATTCACATTTTTAAACACAGAATTAAATGTCTCTATTTCATTTTTAATAGCATTTAAACTATCTTTTTTGTGATAATAAGTTGCTTTACTTTTATCTAATTCACTAATTAAAGATTCAATAGATTCTAATTTTTTAGCATAGGATATCTTAATCTTTATTAAAGAATCAACAAATTTTAATCGCTTTAAGCTAACTTTTTCTGCTTCATTATCAATATAAGAAGTCGAAGAGTTTTGAGGCTTATAAATGTAACCCAAGGTTGCACCAACACCACTACTCCAAGTATTATCATCATACAAGTTAAATGGAGATGATGATCCCTTTGCATGAATACCTACTTTTAAGAAATGACTATATGATGCACTTATTTTAGAAATACTATTAACAGACACTGTTTCTTTAGAGTCATTTTTTTGGTAACCTATAGCAGATCCATTTGAAGCTACATCCGAATTAGCAAGTACAACTGTATTAAATATTTTATTAATATTTTCATTTAACAATTGAGGTTGTATAGCAATACCGTTAGAGTTTTTACCAAAATCATATTCTGAAACTTTAAAAAGTAACAGTTTTTCATATGTAGAAACAACAGTATTGGTAAGTGGTATTTTATATAATTTTACGTTTTCGATAGGTGTATTATTATTGTCTTGCGCAAAAGCAAAAGCACCATAAAAGAAAACAAATGATATTAGATTTAGTATTTTTAGCTCTTTCATCTTCCTAAAATTTAATATCATCAAAGGTTGTATCTCTATTAGCATATCCTAATTTTAATAAATGCTTTACTGCTCTTACAGTTTTAGGAATAGCGCTACTAAATAAAAAGTAATTTCTATAAAAAGTTTCATCATCAGAACCTACACAAGTGATAGATTCTGTTTTAAATTTCACTTTAACATAATTTTTTTCTTTATGGTCAGTTATCGTATACTCTTTATTCATATTGACAGAATATTTTAAGACACCATTTTCAACATCAAAAAATATTTCAATAGCATTTTTAGACTCATTATAAGCTATGTTTTTATACTTCCAATCACTCATACAAGGCAAGTCGGTTATATTAGCATTTAAATAACTAAGTGTTTGCTCCATTGTAGGCTCTTGTCCAATTGCAGCTGTAATAGTAAAAAGCGTTAATCCTATTAAAATTAATTTTTTCATTTTTCTTGTTTTAAGGTTGATAGTTATTTATTGTAGTGTGTTAGATTTAATTATGATGGGACATTTGGTTTTGGCGATTTCTAAAAGAAATTTTAGAATCAGATTTTTAACTATTTTAAATAAAACCCAATACCAGAAATCAAGTAAAGGGTTTTATTATTATTGATTAATAGCAATCCAAAACTGCAATAAAATCAAGGTGTATAAAAATAAATGTCGTGAAATGCATGTTATATGTCATGAATAGTAGACACACTTTTTGTAAATGATTAAGAAGCGGAAATAATCATAAATTTGACATTAATTTAAAGTACTAAAAAACGTACTTTTGCAAAACAACTAAATTTTGAAACAACACAATTTATGAGCAAAGTAGCAGTAATAATGGGAAGCAATAGTGATATGCCAGTCATGCAAGACGCTATTGATATATTAAAAGAATTTAAAATAGATATAGAAGTTGATATTGTATCAGCACATCGTACACCAGAAAAACTATTTGATTTTAGTAAAAACGCTCATAAAAGAGGCATTAGCGTCATTATTGCTGGTGCAGGTGGTGCAGCACATTTACCAGGTATGGTAGCCTCTTTAAGTCCATTACCAATTATTGGAGTACCAGTAAAAAGTAGTAATTCTATAGATGGATGGGACTCGGTATTATCCATACTGCAAATGCCAGGAGGTGTTCCTGTTGCTACTGTTGCATTAAATGGAGCAAAAAACGCAGGAATATTAGCTGCACAAATTATAGGAACATCTGATGCATCAGTATTGGATAAAATTATAGCTTACAAAGAAGCTTTAAAAGTAAAAGTAGAGCAAGCTTCAAAAGATATTAAATAGTCAAAAACAGAAAACCCCAACTAGGTTGGGGTTTTCAATCGCTATTAATCTTTCTATATGTGGACATATATTCTCACATCAAAAAAACTTATGTCAAAGTTGCAACTTAAGCCTCTATATGTACAATTAACAGCCAATAATATTAGAGGTTTCGACAAACAACACTTTTATCGGTTTAACGATAATTTATAATAAAAAAAAGCCCCAAACATAAGTCTGAGGCTTCCATCGCTATTATTTTCTATTTATGAGAATGTATACTCATATCCAAAAAACAGTTGCAAAAAAGTATGTTTTCTTACAAAACCAACCAACATTTTGTATTATTTTAGAATATTAGTTAAAGAGTCTTAATAAATCGTTAAATAACAAGATGTAAAAAAAAGCCTCAGACATGTCTGAGGCTTTTTATCGCTATTAATCAATAATTTTTATGTGAGTAACCAACTCACGGGAAAAAATCATTTGCAAAAATAATCATTTAAATAATTAATATGCAATAAAAATATTAATTTTAACATCAAAAATTTTACTATAACGTTATAATGAATACACTTTTAAACAATTTTAGCACAAAATTTAACACTCCACCTTTTCAATCTATAAAAAATGAGGACTTTAAACCTGCAATTTTAAAACTAATTGAGGATACTAAATTAGAGATAGAGACAATTATAAACACTACTGACGCTCCTACTTTTAAAAACACAATCGAAGCTTTAGAGTTTTCTGGACAACAACTAGACCGTGTAACCAGTATATTTTTTAATCTTAACTCGGCAGAGACTAATGATGACCTTCAAAAAATAGCACAAGACATCTCTCCTATTTTAACCGAGTTTGGTAATGATATAACATTAAACGAAGCGTTATTTAAAAAAGTAAAACACGTTTACGACAATAAAGATAGTCTTGATTTAAATATAGAACAGACTACATTATTGGATAAAAAATATAAAAGCTTTTCTAGAAATGGAGCAAATCTTCCTGAAGATAAAAAGCAAAAACTAAGAGCTATTGACAAACAATTAGCTAGTTTAAAATTAAAGTTTGGAGAAAATATTTTAGCAGAAACCAATGCTTTTGAAATGCTAATCACCAATGAAGCTGATTTATCAGGATTACCAGAAGGTGCAATTGAAGCTGCAAAACAATTAGCTGAGTCTAAAAACAAAGCGGGTTATTTAATAACTTTAGATTACCCAAGTTATATACCATTTATGACGTATGCAGATAATAGAGCATTACGTAAAAAATTAGCGCTAGCTTTTGGAGCCAAAGGATTTAATAATGACAAATTAGATAACCAACAAAACGTTTTAGACATTGCTAGACTGCGTTTTGAACGTGCTAATTTATTAGGTTATGACACACATGCACATTTTGTTTTAGAAGAACGCATGGCTCAAACACCGGAAAAAGTAAATACCTTTTTAGAAGACTTATTAGTTAAAGCAAAACCTGCTGCTTTACGTGAGTTTACAGAATTAGAAGATTTTGCAAAAGAACTTGATAACTTAGATCGATTAGAAAAATGGGATTCCGCTTACTATTCTGAAAAATTAAAACAAAAACTATTTAATTTAGATGACGAGCAACTTAAACCTTACTTTAAATTAGAAAATGTTATTGATGGTGCCTTTCAAGTTGCAAATAAATTATTTGGACTTCAGTTTAAAAAAATTGATACAATAGATAAGTACCATGAAGATGTCATGACCTATGAAGTTTTAGATGAAGACAATCAATTAGTTTCCATATTTTATGCTGATTTTTTCCCTAGAGCAGGAAAAAGAAATGGCGCATGGATGACATCCTTTAAACCACAATTTATTAAAAATGGCATAAACCAAAGACCACAAATATCTAACGTATGTAACTTTACAAAACCAACTAAAAGCAAACCGTCATTACTAACGTTTAATGAAGTTACTACATTATTTCACGAGTTTGGTCATGGATTACATGGTATGTTAGCTAACACAACTTACCCAAGTTTATCTGGTACAAGTGTGTTTTGGGATTTTGTAGAGCTACCTAGCCAAGTTTTAGAAAACTGGTGTTATGAGAAAGAAGCTTTAGAATTATTTGCTAAACATTACCAAACTGGAGAAATCATTCCAATGGACTTAGTCCAAAAAATTAAAGAAAGCGCCACATTTCAAGAAGGAATGCAAACCCTTAGACAACTAAGTTTTGGTTTATTAGACATGAGTTGGCATGGTATAAACCCAACAGGTATTACTAACGTTAAACAACATGAAAACAAAACTTTTAAAGACACAAACCTGTATCCTGATGTTAAACAGAATTGTATGAGTACTGCTTTTGCGCATATTTTTCAAGGTGGTTACTCCTCTGGATATTATAGCTACAAATGGGCAGAAGTCTTAGATGCAGATGCGTTTGACTACTTTAAAGAAAAAGGTATATTTAATAAAGAAGTAGCAACAAAATTTAAGGACAATGTATTATCTCAAGGTGGTACAGATAACCCAATGGTATTATACAAACGCTTTAGAGGTCAAGAACCTAAACCTGAGGCACTATTAAAACGCGCAGGACTAATAAAGTAATTTAGTTATCATAATTTAAAATCTGCCATTCTTGATTACGTTTAAGAATGGCTTTTTTTTGTTTAAAAAATAAACTTTCAATAATTATTGAAAGTTTGGAAATTATTAATATATTTGTGTCATGGAATATCAAGAAGCAAAAGATAAATTTATTAGCACATGGGGAAGTTTAGGTTCACTTTGGGGAATCAATAAAGCAATGGCGCAAATACAAGCACTTCTTTTTATTTCTACCAAACCATTATCTATGGAAGAGATTATGGAAGATCTTAAAATCTCTAGAGGAAATACTAGTATGAATTTAAGACAATTGATGGATTGGGGAATTGTAACCAAAACATTAGTGGCTGGAGAACGTAAAGAGTTTTTTACTACTGAAAAAGATGTACAAGAATTAGCTAGGATTGTTGCTGTGGAACGTAGCAGAAGAGAAATTAAACCTGTAGTCAAAGTTTTAGATGAAGTTTCAAGCATTAAAGATGATGGCACTGCAAAAACTAAAGAGCTAATCAAACAGACAAAAGCACTTCACGAGTTAACAGAAACTATGGACGTGATGATAAATAAATTAGTAAATCAAAAACAAAACTGGATTACTAAATCTTTACTTAAACTATTTAAATAAAAAAATTTAAAATTAACTTTCAATAATTATTGAAAGTTTTAAACACTTAATAATTATGAAAACAGTATTTAACATCAACAAATTTCTAGTCATTGCTACTACCATTTTATACTTAACTCTTTATCTAGGATTATATGCTCAAATATTACTAGGTGCTGTTCAAATAATAAGTGCGTTAGGCATCCTTTTTCTGTGGAAACAGTATAATAATAAACAACAAAAGCATATTACACTGTATTGGATTTTAACACTGTGCTATGGTTTAGGTTGGTTAATCGTTAAAGATTTAAATGGATTATTCCTATTTATTTTACTTATAATCATAATGCCATTGAGTCTTGCATATTATTTCACATGGATATTAAATAATCTTAAAAAAACTGAACTATGAAATATCAAATTCCTAATTGGTTAATAATACTTGGTGGATGTGGTCAAATATTTACAGCATTAATTTATCCATATATAAGACACCAAGTATTTGATTGGTATAATGATGTTAAACAACTTAAACCATTAAATCAAGAAATAGCAAAAACTTATGGTCGTTATATACAAGGATTAAATTTTTGTTTTGGATTGATTGCAATACTAATACCTACAGATTTAAAAAACGGAAGTCATTTAGCATTAGCACTAACCGCTTTAATAGGTATGTATTGGGTAGGTAAAGTGGCCACTCAAATTGCATATTACCCTATGTATCAAATTCCTCAGAAAATAATTTTTAAAATAGGAAGTTATTTTATGAATACACTATTTGTAAGCTTTGCAATAATTTACACGTGGCTATTTATCTTAAACCTACAGACAATTATAAACTAATTACAATGAAAAATCTATATACTATTAATAGTTGGGCGTTTATAATTTGTGTTTTGATTAGCTTTACTATTTATGGAGCAATAATAGCATTACCCATATTAGGCATTATTCAAATTATTATAAGTGTAAAAATTGGAATTAATTTTAAACAACTACCTAAGTCAATTAAAATATCAAGCTTTATCTATTTACTTAGCGTCGTAATTGCATTAATTGTCATCAAAATAATAGTATTAAATCAATTACTAATCTTTTTTATTTGGTCATTAATGGCTATCATATTGGCTGGATTTCATTTAACAATAACACATTTTATTTCAAAATATAATACCACAGAATAGTCAATACATTTTAAAATTTAAAAGGCAATTATAATAAAACTATCCCTTTTAGCACAACCAAAAATGCATAGCAAAATAAGTTAGAATAGTAGATTTTTAAAATCAGGCAAAAGAAGAATACATGTTTTGGAGTAAAGCTAATATTATTCATTTTGACTATTCCTCACCTTTTAAAACGAACTATTATAACGGTTCTTTCAACCCTTTGCTATCTAGTTTACATATCAAAGTTTTAGGTATTCCATTATTTAGATGTAAAAAAACGTAATTACTTAATTGTAATTTTAGTATTTTTAGCACGAAAAAGAAATCTTAAACATGTCAGATCACACAATTAATCCTAATAAATGGATAGATTTATACAGCGATTACCTCTTTAATTACACCATAACACGTGTAAATGACAGAGCAATAGCGCAAGACTTAGTTTCTGACACTTTTCTAGCTGGTCTAAAAAGCATGAAAAACTTTAAAGGAGAAGCTAGTGAGCGTACTTGGCTAGTATCTATTTTAAAAAGAAAAGTCATTGACCATTACCGTAAATCTAATTCTAATAAAGGTAAAGCTGAAGTTAGAATGTCTTACAATTCTGACAGCGAAACAGAAGGTGATTGGTTAGAAGAGCGCGTTGCAGATCCTTTTGATAAAACTGCAGAAGACCAAATTGAAAATACTGAATTAGCCAGCGCAATTGATGATTGCCTGTCTAAATTACCAAAAAAACAAGCTCAAATATTTGAAATGAAAACCATTTTAAATTATGAAACCGAAACAATTTGTAATGAATTAGAAATAACTGCGTCTAATCTTTGGGTAATAATCCACAGAGCAAGAACTGCTATGGCAGGTTGTTTAGAAAAAATTGGTTTTAATTATGTTTATGAAAAAATTTATGATTTCTTGTGAGGAATCAAGTCATATCTGCGATAAAGCTCAGTATCACGAAGCTAGTATTTTAGAAAAAGTGAAGTTTAAATTTCACACATTTATGTGTGCGGTTTGTAGACAACACTCTAAAAACAATACCAAGTTAACGCATTTAATAAATAGCATAAAAGGAAACCAATTATCGGTAACCGAAAAAAAGAACTTAAATCTTCTTTTGACAAAGAATTACAAAAGCATAAATAACATCCAAAATATGGGTAAGGCTTCTACCCAAAACGATGTATAATAGGTGTTTCTATTTTGATTAGCAAAGTAGATAAAAAAGCACAAACTTACACTTACAACACCTTGCAGTAGCAATCCTAAAACAGAGATACTGTCCTTAAAAAATTCTGAAAAATAGAAAATTAAAATAAAAGTAAAACCTAATAACTTCGTGCGTTTTACACCTATTTTCTGTGGTATGGTAGCCAACTTTAAACTATCATAGCTTAAATCTCTTATTTCAAAAGGCAGCATTAATGCTATAACCAAAATAAAATTTTGACAAATTGTAATAATAGCATCTTGATTAAATACTCCATTGCTATCTAATAGTGGTAAGACTACCGTAACACCACTCCAGACCAAAGCAATAACATACACCTTTAAACCACTAATATCCCTTAAGTTTTGTTGCGTATCTAAATACCATTTTTTTGGTAAAAAAGGTATCGCGTACAAAAATGTAACAACACCAAAACCTAAAATTAACAAGACAGTGTTTTGTTGTAATTGCAACCCAAAATACAACATCAAACTAAAGCATATAAAAGAGAACAGTTGTATAACTTTTAACCAATTAGCCAAACTACGATGGTGCCATTTAGCAATACCAAAATATTTTACAAAATTATAACCCGTTATAGTGGCAAAAAAATTAAAATAAAGGATGGTAGCGTCATAATTTATGTTCAACTTTTTTAAAGTAATCCAACTTAACGCATAGACTGCTAAAGCAACATGAATGCTACTATTTATGTAAAAATCTAAAAGCTGTTTTAGGACCTTCATTAGACAAAAATAATTAATCTGTTAATAAAGCAGCCGATTAGTTGAAAACTTTCAATTTTTAACAAAATTTTACTATTAGTTTTCGTTAATTTTGCAAACATTAAAAAACAACTATATTTTTTCTCAAACCTTGTAAAAAAGGTTAATAACAACACAACACAAATGAACACAAACGCATTCGCATTACGTCACATTGGTCCAAGAGAAAATGATCAAAAACTAATGCTTCAAACAGTAAACGCAGATACCATTGAACAATTAATATCTGAGACTGTTCCTGCTCCAATTCGTCTTGAAAAAGACTTACAGCTAGATGAAGCTATGACAGAATATGAGTATTCAAATCATATTAATAACCTGTCAAAACTTAACAAAACTTACAAAACCTATATTGGTTTAGGATACCATCCAACTATTCTACCTGCTGTTATACAACGTAACATACTAGAAAATCCAGGTTGGTATACTGCTTACACGCCTTACCAAGCCGAGATTGCTCAAGGTCGTTTAGAAGCATTACTAAATTTCCAAACTATGGTTACTGACCTAACTGGAATGGAGTTAGCAAATGCGTCTTTATTAGACGAAAGTACTGCTGCTGCAGAAGCAATGAGCTTACTATTTGCTGTTAGAGAACGTGATCAGAAAAAAGCTGGTGTTTCTAAATTTTTTGTTAGCGATACTATTTTACCTCAAACCCTATCTTTATTACAAACACGTGCTACTCCAATTGGTGTAGAGTTAGTAATAGGTGATGAAAATACGTTTGATTTTTCTACAGACTTTTTTGGAGCAATACTACAGTATCCAGGTAAAGATGGACAAATTACAGACATCAAAACCTTTATAGAAAAAGCTAACGCAAATAACATTAAAGTAGCAGTTGCTGCAGACATTTTAAGCTTAGTAAAATTAGAAGCTCCTGGTAAATTTGGTGCAGATGTTGTCGTTGGTACTACACAACGCTTTGGTATCCCAATGGGTTATGGAGGACCACATGCAGCTTATTTTGCTACAAAAGAGGCTTACAAACGTGATATTCCTGGACGTATTATTGGTGTAACCAAAGATGCAAATGGTAACAGAGCTTTACGTATGGCTTTACAAACCAGAGAGCAACACATTAAACGTGACAAAGCAACCTCTAACATTTGTACAGCGCAAGTATTATTAGCAGTTATGGCTGGTATGTATGCTGTGTATCATGGACCTAAAGGGTTGACTTTTATTGCAAATCAAGTACATAATGCAACGTCAACATTAGCCAATGCCTTAACTAAAATGGGTGTTGAGCAATTAAATACTTCATTTTTTGATACGCTTCAGGTTAAGGCTAATGCTTCAGCTGTAAAAACAATTGCAGAAAAGCACGAGGTTAACTTCTATTATCCTAATGACAATACAGTTACAATCTCAATCAACGAGACAACTTCTGTTAAAGATATCAATCAAATTATAGCAATTTTCGCTGAAGCGGAAACAAAGCCGACTACAACAATCGATAGTTTTACAGAAGCAAACAATATACAAAACAGCATACAACGTCAATCTGAGTTTTTAACTTTAGACGTATTTAACACGCATCATTCTGAAACCGAATTAATGCGTTACATAAAAGGTTTAGAACGTAAGGATTTAGCATTAAACCACTCCATGATTTCTCTTGGATCTTGCACAATGAAGCTTAATGCTGCTTCAGAGATGTTACCATTAAGTTCTCCAAATTGGGGAAGCATCCATCCATTTGTTCCTTTAGATCAAGCTGAAGGTTACCAACAAATGTTAAAAGCATTAGAAGATCAATTAACTGAAATTACTGGTTTTGCAGGTACCTCTTTACAACCTAACTCTGGAGCTCAAGGTGAGTATGCTGGATTAATGGTTATTAGAGCGTATCACGAATCTAGAAACGATCATCACAGAAACATCTGTTTAATACCAAGTTCTGCTCACGGAACCAATCCTGCAAGTGCAGTAATGGCTGGAATGAAAGTTGTGGTTACTAAAGCTGATGAAGATGGTAATATTGATGTAGAGGATTTACGCGAAAAAGCAGAATTGCATAAAGACAATCTAGCTGCTTTAATGGTAACTTACCCATCTACTCATGGTGTTTATGAGTCTGGAATTAAAGCTATCACACAATTAATACACGATAATGGTGGTCAAGTCTATATGGATGGAGCCAACATGAATGCTCAAGTTGGATTAACTAATCCTGGAAATATTGGTGCAGACGTTTGTCACTTAAACTTACACAAAACCTTTGCTATTCCTCATGGTGGTGGTGGACCTGGTGTTGGACCAATTTGTGTTGCTAAACAATTAGTGCCATTTTTACCTGGTAACCCTGTTGTAAAAACTGGTGGTGACCAAGCTATAACTGCTATTTCTGCTGCTCCTTTTGGATCTGCTTTAGCATGTTTAATATCTTATGGTTACATAAAAATGTTAGGTGCTGAAGGATTAAAAAAATCAACCGAAATAGCTATACTTAACGCTAATTATATCAAACACAGATTACAAGGTGCTTTTGAAACTTTATACTCCGGAGAACAAGGTCGTGCTGCGCATGAGATGATTATAGATTGTCGTCCATTTAAAGAGCATGGTATTGAGGTTGTGGATATTGCAAAACGTTTAATGGACTATGGTTTTCATGCTCCAACAGTATCTTTTCCAGTTGCAGGAACTATGATGATTGAACCTACAGAAAGTGAAAGTAAAGCAGAAATGGATCGTTTTTGTGACGCTATGATTTCTATTAGAAAAGAAATTGATGCTGCAACTAAGGATGACGATAATAATCCTTTAAAAAATGCACCTCATACATTAGCTATGTTAACAAGTGACGAATGGTTATTACCATACACTCGTGAAAAAGCTGCTTATCCTTTGGATTACGTGGTAGACAACAAGTTTTGGCCTTCTGTACGTCGTGTAGACGATGCTTATGGAGACCGTAATTTAATATGTACTTGCGCTCCAATTGAAGCTTATATGGATGCTAACTAAACGTTGGACATCGTAAATAATTAACCAATAAAATTGCCTTTAGTTTTTTACTGCTTATCTTAGCAGTTAAACAATTAAAGGCAATCCTTTTTTTATGAATATTAAGATTATTGGAACAGGAAGTTACATTCCAAGTACTATTGAAAAAAATGAAGATTTTTATAATCATGAGTTTTTAAATGCTGATGGTTCTAAAATAAATAGCACAAATGAAGTTATCGTTGATAAATTCAAAGCCATTACAGGTATTGAAGAAAGACGCTACATAAAATCAGAATTATTAAACTCTGACATTGCATTTTATGCAGCTGAAAAAGCAATTGCTGATGCTAAAATCGACAAAGAAACTTTAGACTATATTATTGTTGCCCACAATTATGGTGACATAAAACACAATACAGAACAAAGTGACACTGTCCCTAGTATAGCCTCACGCGTAAAACATTTATTACAAATTAAAAACCCTAAATGTGTGGGTTACGACCTACTATTTGGATGTCCAGGTTGGATAGAAGGTGTCATACAAGCCAATGCTTTTATTAAATCAGGAATAGCAAAACGCTGTTTAGTTATTGGTACGGAAACATTATCTCGCGTTGTAGATAAACATGACAGAGACTCCATGATTTATAGTGATGGCTCTGGAGCTGTAATTGTCGAAGAAACCAATGACGATAGTGGAATTATTGCACACGAGTCCGCTACTTATGCGTTAGATGAAGCTCATTTTATCTTTTTTGGAGAAACCAATAATTTAGAATCTACAAGTCAACGTAGATACATTAAAATGTATGGTCGTAAAATTTACGAATTCGCTTTAACCAACGTGCCTTTAGCTTTAAAATCATGTTTAGAAAAAAGTGGCTACAATATAAATGATGTTAAAAAAATATTGATACATCAAGCTAACGAAAAAATGGACGAAGCTATCGTAAAACGTTTTTACAAGCTACACGACATGAAAATGCCAGAAGGCATTATGCCAATGAGTATTAATACTTTAGGTAATTCTAGCGTAGCAACTGTACCTACTTTGTACGATTTAATTTTAAAAGGCAAACTAAAAGACCAAGAGATTAATAAAGGTGATGTTATACTTTTTGCTAGTGTTGGTGCTGGTATGAACATTAATGCTATAGTTTACAAACAATAAAACGTCTGCATTTTATTATAAAACTAAATCATTTTTTTGTGTACGAACAAACTTTTCCGCATAAACGCTTTAAACTAACGTATCAATTTTTAGAAAAACATATTTCTAAATCTGAAACAATTTTAGACTTAGGAGTAGAAAACCCATTTACTAAAATATTAAAAGACAATAATTACAATGTTGAAAACACTAAAGGTGAAGATTTAGATTTTGATGTTTCAAGTATCAAAAACTCTGAAACCACAGTCGTTACAGCTTTTGAAATTTTTGAACATTTATTAAACCCCTTTACTGTTTTACAAAGTATAAAAGCGGACAAATTAGTAATTAGCGTACCACTTAAATTATGGTTTTCTTCGGCTTACCGAAGCAAAACAGATCCTTGGGATAGACATTATCACGAGTTTGAAGATTGGCAATTAGATTGGTTATTAGAAAAAACAGGTTGGAAAATTATTGACAGACAAAAATGGACTAATCCCACCAAAAAAATTGGAATCAGACCTATTTTAAGATGGTTTACACCTAGATATTATATTATTTATGCTGAAAGGGCTTAAGTAAATCTAGTCATTGCGAACATAATGGAGCAATCTTTTCATTAAATTAAAATCATTTAACTTTGAATTTTAACTACTAAACCTTGAATTTCAGTATAATCATTCCTGCACATAACGAAGCTTCATCAATTGGATTAACACTGCAATCTTTAGTTAGTCAGACATTGCTGCCCAAGCAAATTGTAGTGGTTAATGATAATTCTACAGATAACACAAAAACTATTGTAGAAGACTTTCAGAAACAACACGATTGCATCACTTTAGTTAATGTTACCTCATCAAACCAACACTTGCCAGGCACTAAAATAATCAATGCCTTTTATAAAGGCTATGAGGTCGTAAATAAAAATTATGATGTGATTTGTAAATTTGATGCCGATTTAATTTTTCCTTTAAATTATTTAGAAACATTAGCCTTTCATTTTAATAAAGATGCATCTATTGGGATGGTTGCTGGCTATTGTTATATTGAAAAAAATAACGATTGGGTTTTAGAATCTATTACTGGTAAAGATCACATAAGAGGAGCACTTAAATCTTACCGAAAAGATTGTTTTGAAGCCATAGGACAATTAAAAAAATCTATGGGTTGGGATACCATTGACGAGCTTTTAGCAAAGTATAACAACTGGTCTATTGTCTTAGATGAAAGTTTACATGTTAAGCATTTAAAACCCACAGGAGCTAGCTACAATAAAGGTGCAAAACACCTGCAAGGCGAAGCCATGTATAAAATGCGTTATGGTTTTACACTGACGTTAATTACTGCTTTAAAAATGAGTGTAAAAAAGAAAAGCTTTAGATACTTTAAAGATTATATTGTTGGGTATTTAAAAGCCACAAGTAACAAACCTGAGCGCTTAATTACTAAGGCTGAAGGACGGTTTGTTAGAGATCTAAGATGGAAAGGTGTAAAACAAAAATTATTTTAAAAGCTCCATCCTTTATAACTGCTTGATGCTTCTAACCTATCTTCAATAGCATCATCTAATTCTGAAAAGAAATCAATACCAGTTAATTGTTCTATATGATCTACAGAGGTTACAAATTTATATAAAGGTTGTTCAGACTCTAGGTGTGGTAATAAAAAAGCAATCACTTTGGTAGTTCCATTATTATTGTCAATTAGTACTTTATAAAACTGATTAGGAATAGACACCTCTTCCTCTCCTATTGTTTTTAATCCATTTTCTAAAACACCTCCTGTAACTACAAAAACACCATCGTACTTACTAGCCCAATAACGTGTTTTTTGTTCTAATCTATTCCAAACTCCTGCATTAAAATCGTGATTTTGAGGAGCGATATTACTAGTCAAAAAAGTTTCGTCATGTGCTTCTTGACTATATTTTCTGTCTCCTGCTGGACAAAGGTGTCCACGATCGTAACCTGACTTTTTATAATTACGCCAATGTGCAGCACCTGTTTTTACAGCATGATCCACTTCAAAATAAGGACGTTTATACTCCGCATTACTTAAATGAGATTTTTTTAGCTCGTAAGCTACCCATTCTGCTTGTTCATGTGGCTCGCTATAACTTAAACTATAACCATTATGGTGTATAATTTGTCCTGTTGTGCTTGTTGGTAAAAAGTATTCGTTTGTATTGGTTTTTACTGTTGTACCTTGTATTACAGTGTCTATTTTATCTTTGGAATCTAAATAATTATTTACACCATACGATGCTATAATGACTAAAGCTGTTAATATAGAATACTTAGTTTTATTAGACATTAACGTTTAATAAATTTAAGATTAACCAACTGTCCATTAGCTTTTGTGATTTTAGCAATATATACTCCTGAGTTTATGTTTGACAAATCAACTTCCTGAGATTCAATAGAATTTATAGTTTTAACATTTTGACCTAATAGGTTAAATACATTTATACTTTTAATACTATTCAGGTTTTCAATATCTTTAAATACTAAAGCATTTTTAGAACTATCAAAGTATACTAAAGACTGTGTGGTTATAAAATCTTCGGTAGATAAAGTTTCTGATGATTGATATACAATAGAGAATCTAGACTCATCAACACCTGACACTAAATTTAATGTTACAGGATTAGATTTAATATCGTATAACGTATTAGTTTGATTATCTTTTAAATAGATTTTCTGATTTGTTGGAAAGTTCAAAGTTTCACTAATTTCAAAAGTAAAATTACCTGAATTTGAAATATCAATTCCTAAAGGAATCTCATCTGAAACATCAAAAGTATTTAGACCTTGAATACTTAATCTTTGATCCGGAATAACCCAATATAAATCATTAGGTAAATCGTTAAACATTTTACTATCGTAACCTTTATCAAAATCTGTACTAGCATTAGTATCATAACCTAAAGCAATAGTAGACTCGTTATCATTATTATCTTTAAACTTAAGCCAAAATTTAATACGGTTATCTGCTAAAGTTGCTTGAGCAGATCTAAAAAAAGTAGTTTCACCTGCAGACTCTTTAGCAAAAATACGCTGATTATTATTAAAGGTTATGGTTCCAGAATTGGCAATCTTTACAAAAAAGCCTTGCGCTACAGCTACATTACTTGTTGGAGCACCTTTAGTTGTTGTACCTCCATTTGTTGGAGGAGCAGGACTACCTATAGACGTTAACAAATTGTAAGTTGCATAACCACCTTTATAATTGGCTAAAATATGAGAGTTGTTAGATTCAAAATGTTCATAAAAATATAAAGTTCCGTCAAGTACTGATAAATTATCTGTAATAAACTGGTCAGCATCAATTGCAGATGGATAAGGATTTCCTATTAAAATTTGATTTCCACCTAAGGCTGACACATTATAATCGCCATCATTAGCTGTACCTCTAAATACATAATTTTGATCCACTGATGGGAATGGAGATGGTGACACATTACCAGATCCTTTCATTATATAACCCGTTGTTGGGCTAAGTGGTGTGGTGGTTGAAATGTGATTCCATCCATAATAATTATCAATTAAATTATTAAAAGTATGCAACCAATAACTACTAATTTCTCCTGGCGAAGCCAAAGGATTAGCATCATAACCTGATGTAAAACCTACAGGACCAGCTTCGGTTTCTAAGAAACTTACTTGCCAATCTCCACCTCTATTAACTGGAGCACTCCAATAATTATAATTATATAAATTGTAAGAACCTTGTTGTCTAATTTTTAAATCACCAGAACCGGAGTTTAAACTTGTTCCTGTATGTTTTTGAATAAGTTGTGCGTCGCCTAGCAACTCTATAGTACCTTGATTTACAATACCATTTTCTACTTCTAATAAAATACCATCTTCAACTTGTAATGTAGCTCCTGATTGTACCTCAACGTCTCTAACAAAAGCATCTTCGGTTAAAAAGGCTGTACTTCCGGACTTAACAATTAACTTAAGACATGAATCAGTATTATTTGGTGCATTTAATGCTCCAGATCCATTAAAGTATGTCGTACCATCCCAAACTATCGAATCTATATTTCTAAGTGTAAAATAATCTCCATCTGTAAAAGACACGCCTGTTGCTGTTGCTGTATTACCTGAAACTACTAAATTAAATATTGACGGACTTCCAAAATTACTATCATTATCTACTACTAATTGTAATGTATTACATTGAATACTACTAGCGATACTTGAAATATCAAAAGACACAGAAACTGTACCTAAATCTCCAACCTTACTAACACGCCATTTAGAGTTTAACTGATTTGTATAAGTAGTGGTTTCACTTACCAATGTATATACAGGATCTTTAGTTTCTTCTCCCCAAAACAAATAGTCTCCGTTTGATAAGGCTGAAGGCGAATTAATGGTTACAATTCCTGTTCCTTTAGAATCTGTATGATTACTTCCATCGTCAGCTTGACCAATTCCAGCAACGTCAAAATCGAAGTTACCATTTACAGCGTTATCTTGAGTATAAAAATCTACAGTGCTCTCTAAAGTCAAACCATACTTTGCTGTTAGATAGTTTTGGATTATAACTCTTTCTGCAGCGTTGATAGCAACGTTGAACAAAATCACTTCTGAGAAATCACCTTGATGAGATTGGGCTGCATCATAATTAGCATCCACTGCATCTTGTTCTCCTGCTAAAGACAAGCTACCTCCAGGCGTAATTGTCGATCCTGGAACATAATTAAAAGTTCGCTTTAGTTTTCCATCAAAATAAGTTTTCATTCCTACACCTGAATTCATCCAACTCATATCTACCATATGCCAATTCCCATCGTTAGCAGTAATATTCATACTTGTGCTTCCGTTTCGGTAAAAACTTAAATTAGAACTATTAAAAAAAGAAAATTATTATTATGACTTGTTGATGCATAAGATAAAACACCATCTCCAGAATCTGTTGTTTTGTTTATATAAAATGCACTAACTTGCGTGGTAGGAAAGCTTGTAAAATTAGTTTTTCTTAGACGTCTATTACCAGCTTCAAATCTAACAACGTCATAACTATTAACAATATTAGTTTTAACTATTGGTCTAAATGTTGCGTCAGGCTGTGTTAATGAGTTTGCATTACCTGAAGTATCATCCCAAGTATCCAAAACAGTTCCATCTGCTACAGAAAAACCATCTGGTTTTAACCATAACACTTGAGTTGTTGAATTACCAACACCACCAGGACCAGTTTGAGAAAACAAATAAATTGGTAAAAATAATGCTACAAGCATTACTACTTTAAAGGGACTTTGAAACATGCTATTAATATTTAGGGACTGCTAAAGTATAAAAACAAAAAACCTACTTAAAGCAATTAAGACTATGTTTAACATACATTTCGATAAAGCGTATTTTACATCGATGATTGTGGTTTTAACCACACCTCCAAAATTATAAACACAAAAAAAGCCACGTATTTACGTGGCTTTTTTCTGTAATAATTTAAGCTTTATTATTTATCGTCAGCTACTTTATTTAGCTTTTTTATTTCTTCATTATACTCTTCTCTAGCATCATCTACATCACCATCATCCATAATCTCTTCTTTATACTCTTCATTAGCTTTACGATTAATTTTGACATATTTATCAAAGGTTTCATTAATCTCTTCAACTAAATCGTCATAGGCTTCATTTAATTCTTCTAAATTTCTGACATTACGTTTTTCCTTTCCGTTTTGTTCCTTAATATATTCGTTATATTCCTTTTGAACGTCTTCAATATCTTCAGTGATTTCTTCTGTTTTCATCCAATCTGGTCTTGTACTTTGAAGTGACGCAATTATAGATCCCATATTAGGTATCGCAGCAGATTTAGTATTAAAGTCTGCATCTTCAATTTTTTTCATTTGAATGGAAAGCTTGTTAAATCCATCCCATCCACTAATCTGCATTGCGTTTACTTTAGTATTTATAGATCTAGTGACAACATCTCCAGACTTGGTTGTTGTGGTATTACCATCAGAAACATTTTTATTAGTCATCATTTTGTCTGAATTTGAAGACATTGCTTTTGAATTGGCTTCTAATTTAGCGTCTTGACTAGTTTCTGAATCAGTCATATTAGATTGATTATTTTTTTTATCATCCATACAAGACGTAAATAGAAGTCCTGTAATTGTCAATAATCCGATGGCATTTTTTAAATTTTTCATAGTAATATTTTTGGTTTGAATCAAAGATATTAGACTTCAGAAACACTAAATCACAAAAAATTATAAAATAAGCATAAAAAAGAAGATTAAATTAACATTAATTTAATTAAAACAACAATAAAAGACCTTTTAATAAAACAAAATGTTAAATTTTATATATTAAAATATGAATAATTCAAAAAATTAACAAATAATCATAAACAAAAAAAAGCCTTCCCAAACGGAAAGGCTTTTTACTTATATATATAATTTTAAGCTACGACTTTAAACTAGCCAAGCTACTTTTTAATGTTTCTATTTTAGCTAAAGCATCTGCTTCTTTGTTACGCTCATTAGCAATTACTTGCTCTGGTGCTCCTGCAACAAAACGCTCATTAGATAGTTTCTTTTGTACAGATTTAAGAAAACCTTCTGTGTACTTTAACTCTTCAGTTAGCTTAACAATTTCTGCTTCTACATCTATTGCACCATCCATTGGAATAAAGTACTCGTTAGATTTTACTCTAAAGGTTAATGCGCCTTCAACAGGTTCATTTACATAATCGATAGTTTCTAAATTACCTAATTTTGCAATTACAGGATCAAACGCTGTATTTGAGTTTTCGTTATTTATAACTGAAAAACCAATCGCATCTTTAAAAGCGATGTTCTTTTCTTTTCTAACGGTTCTTATTCCAGAAATAACCTCTGAAGCAAATTCAAACTGCGCAATTAACTCTTTATTTACTGGTTTAGCTTCTGGCCATTTTGCAACAATTAGTGCTTCTTCCGGAGTTCTTTCAGCAATATACTGCCAAATTTCTTCCGATAAGAAAGGCATAAATGGATGCAATATTTTTAAGTTATCCTCAAAAATAGACATCACTTTATTATACGTTGCAGCATCAATTGGTTGTTGATATGCTGGTTTTACGATCTCTAGTAACCATCCACAAAAATCGTCATAAACTAACTTATAAATAGCCATTAAAGCATCACTTAAACGGTATTTACTAAAATGATCTTCAATTTCTAATAAAGCTTCACTAAACTTAGACTGGTACCAATCTAAAGCTATTTTACTAGATTCTGGTTGCACAATAGTATCACTAACTTCCCATAAATTGGTTAAGTTAAAAGCATTCCAAATTTTGTTTCCAAAACCTTTACCTTGTTGACATAAGGCTTCATCAAACATTAAATCGTTTCCTGCTGCACTACTTAATAGTAATCCAACCCTAACACCATCTGCACTATACTCTTCTATTAATTTTAAAGCGTCAGGCGAGTTCCCCAAAGACTTACTCATTTTACGACGTTGCTTATCACGTACTAAACCTGTTAAATAGACATTGTTAAATGGTTTTTGGTCTTTATACTCATAACCTGCAATTATCATACGTGCAACCCAAAAGAATAAAATATCTGGTCCTGTAACTAAATCGTTAGTAGGATAGTAATATTTAATTTCTTCATTTTCTGGATTACGGATTCCATCAAAAACAGACATTGGCCATAACCAAGAGCTAAACCAAGTGTCTAAAGCATCTGTATCTTGTTTTAAATCTTCTGCTTTTAAATCTGCTTTTCCTGTTACTTTTTGTGCCTTTTCAACAGCTAATTCAATAGTTTCTGCAACTACAAAATCTTCTTTTCCGTCTCCATAAAAATAGGCAGGAATTTGTTGTCCCCAAAGTAGTTGACGCGAGATATTCCAATCACGAATATTCTCCATCCAATGACGGTATGTGTTTTCAAATTTCTTCGGAAACAATTTAATCTCAGCATCTTCTCCTAAAACAGCTTCAATTGCTGGCTTAACTAACTCTTCCATTTTTAAGAACCACTGGTCACTTAATCTTGGCTCGATAACAGCTTTTGTACGTTCTGAGGTTCCTACTTTATTCATGTGTGTTTCAGTTTTCACTAAAACACCCAATGTTTCTAATTCTTTAGCTACATTTTTTCTAGCCACAAAACGATCTTGACCTTCAAATTGTAATCCAAAGCTATTTAATGTTGCATCTTCATGAAAGATATCAATAACTTCTAATTTGTGCTTATCTCCAAGATTCTTATCGTTTTCGTCATGTGCAGGTGTTACTTTTAAGCAACCTGTACCAAATTCGATATCAACATAATCATCTTCGATTATAGGAATAACACGATTAGAAATTGGCACTATGGCTTTTTTTCCACGTAAGTGTGCAAAACGTTCGTCTTCTGGATTAATACAAATTGCTGTATCTCCAAATATAGTTTCAGGACGTGTTGTTGCGATAGTTAATGTATCGTCACTGCCTTCAATTTTATAATTTATGTAGTATAAGTTTCCTTGACGCTCTTCGTGGATAACTTCCTCATCAGAAAGTGTAGTTTTAGCTTCAGGATCCCAGTTTACCATGCGGTAACCTCTATATATTAATCCTTTGTTGTGTAGATCCACAAATACTTTAATTACAGCTTCAGACATGTCGTCGTCCATTGTAAATTTGGTACGATCCCAATCGCAAGAACATCCTAATTTTTTAAGTTGTTCAAGGATTACGCCTCCATATTCTTCTGTCCATTCCCAAGCATGTGCCAAAAACTGGTCTCTTGTCAGGTCATTTTTGTCAATACCTTGCTCTTTTAATTTAGCAACAACTTTAGCTTCAGTAGCAATTGACGCGTGATCTGTACCAGGAACCCAACACGCATTTTTACCTTGTAAACGTGCACGACGAATTAAAACATCCTGTATAGTATTGTTAAGCATGTGTCCCATATGTAAGACTCCTGTTACGTTTGGAGGAGGAATTACAATTGTGTAAGGCTCACTGTCGTCTGGTTCTGAATGAAAATAATTATTTTTCATCCAGTAGTCATACCACTTATTTTCTGCTTCTATAGCATTATATTTTGATGGAATTTGCATACTTTGGAATAGTTTTTGAAATATATCTTACAAAAGTACTTATATTTCTGTTTTTGTGAAATTATAACGATGAATAATGTATAGTTAAATATGTTATAAGTATTTGCAAGTATGCATTACATCTAATAACTTTGTAAAATGGAATAAAAGTAATTAGATTTACAAACCAATAAAATCAAAATACAATGAAAAAATTATTTACAATATTATTTATCGGACTTATTAGTTTATCGATGAATGCTCAGGACAAAGTAGCAAAAATAGAGTTTAAAGATACGACTATAGACTACGGAACTATTAACAGAGGAGATAATGGTGTAAGAACTTTTGAGTTTACAAACACTGGTAATGCACCTTTAATTGTATCTAAAGTTAGCTCTAGCTGTGGATGCACAGTACCTAAAAAACCAGAAGCTCCAGTAATGCCTGGACAAACTGGAGAAATTGAAGTAAAATATGATACTAACAGAGTTATGCCTATTAGAAAAACAATTACTGTTTTATCTAATGCTGACACACCAACAGTATCTTTAAAAATAAGAGGAGAAGTTATTGATCCTGCTAAAACTAGTGTTTTAGAGAAAAAAGGAAAAAGTGTAATGGAGCAATAAGCCCTCTATTTAAATCATATTTTAAAAGCCGAAACATAT
The DNA here is from genome assembly GCF_055808135.1 of Olleya sp. KJ81-1. NCBI lineage: Bacteria > Pseudomonadati > Bacteroidota > Flavobacteriia > Flavobacteriales > Flavobacteriaceae > Olleya > Olleya sp. KJ81-1. The sequence goes on from NZ_CM147854.1 coordinate 1,744,920, forward strand.
GTTTCGGCTTTTTTATGGTCTACTCTATGGGAGATTTTAATCTAAATTTAATTTCTTTTTCGTAACCATTTCTATTGACTAACAATCTAATTTGAGTCCCTGATTTTTTATAAAAGTGATTAACAATACGATTTAGTGTTAAATCAAAAGTAATTTTATTATTTATTGTTAAAATAACGTCACCTTTTTTGACTCCAGCCCAATAAGCAGGAGAGTTTTTGACAACATTATGTACTATAAATGTTGGTTTTAATGAAAAATTACGATTTGTCTTTACTACACTATTAACTGCAATGGAATTGGACTGTTCACTTCTAATATGAGCACTGTTTTCTTCAACATTAATCTCCATGACCACTCTTACACCATCGTGCTCTACTTGTAAACCACTTTTATTATAGCTAAACGCATCATGAAAAGTACTATTTTTTTTAAGAGTAATTTTAGAGTTTGAATAATCTACAATTAGATTAAATCGCTTTAAAATTTCGCCACCAATAGTCCCATCTCTATCTTTAAATTTTTTAACTGCCTTCACAGTTACAGAATCAGGAAAAGCAACTTTAGGATATTTAATAGTAAAACGATTTAAGTTTAGCGCTTCTATCTTAGTTCTTTTACCAAAAACGTCTCCACTAAGTCCAGAACCTAAAAAATCTTCAAAATATTTATCGCTATGCTGCAAGCCTTTATCTTTATCCTCAAATAACCACAAGGCATCACTACCTCCAGAATCCATAAGTAGTTTTACTGGAACTAATTTATCTTTAATAGTTACATTAGTATTTAAGTAAGGCCTATTATCTTTAAATTCTAAATCTAAAACTTCACATCTATTGCACCTTTTATACTTATAATGTTCAGGATTGTGTAACCTAATATATCTACCAGAATAATTAACCTCCACAACAAAGTCCTTAAACAAATCATAGCCAATAATACCATCTATTGGTGTACCTAACTTAGGAGCCAAATTAATTCTGGAATCAAATACTGCAAACAATGTTTGATCAGTATTTATGGCGTCTCCAATTTTAAAAGTATTATGACTAGATCTTAAAGCGTCAATGTAGTCTCCATCTCCAAGTCCCTTAATTTTAATTTTTTCTGAATTTAAAATTTTTAACGAGTCTGAGCCTTTTATAAAATTGAAAAGAATTGGTTTGCTAACACCTGTATCAAGTAGAAATTTTAAAGAAATACCGTTAACCTCTACAGGAATAAGAATTATATTATTAATTAACTCAAACTCTATTTTTTGGGATTTAATTTTATCTGTTAACTTGTAGTTACTTTGCGCATTAACACAAAAAGTAAAGATTAAAAAAATAAAATAATAGTTTATATAAGCGCATCCATGGTATAATAAATTATGTCTTTAATAAAATTACAAATCTTTTAACTATTATCTCTTTTAAAAGGTCTTTTTTTAAAGAAACATTACAATTATTTTTTGCAAATTTGCAACCTAAACGATATGTAATGCCAAAAATTTCTCAAAAAGGGCAATCAATGCCACAATCACCAATAAGAAAGTTAGTTCCTTTTGCTGAAAAAGCATATAAAATGGGGAAAACTGTTTATCATTTAAATATTGGGCAACCAGATATTAAAACACCACAAGCAGCTCTTGATGCAGTAAAAATGCATGGCTTAGATATATTAGCTTATACACGATCTGAAGGATCTGAAGAGTATCGTAAAAAAATCGCCAACTATTACCAAAAAATGATATCCATGTAAAACATGACGATATTATTGTAACAACAGGTGGTAGTGAAGCATTACTTTTTGCTTTTGGAAGCATAATGGATGTTGATGACGAAGTGATTATTCCAGAACCTTTTTACGCAAATTACAATGGATTTTCAACTGCATCTGGTGTTAAGGTCGTACCTGTAATTTCTAAAATAGAAGACAATTTTGCCTTACCTGCAATTGAAGAGTTTGAAAAACTTATCACAACAAAAACTAAAGCAATATTAATCTGTAATCCAGGAAACCCAACAGGTTATTTATATTCTAAAGACGAAATAAAAAAATTAGCCGAAATAGTTAAAAAACATGATTTGTTTTTAATAGCTGACGAGGTTTATCGCGAGTTTGCTTACGATGGAGCAAAACACTATTCTATATTACAAGAACAAGAACTAGACGACCATGCAATAGTTATAGATTCTGTGTCTAAACGCTACAGCATGTGTGGTGCTAGAATTGGTTGTTTAGTTTCTAAAAACAAAGAGGTTATCGCAACTGCATTAAAATTTGCACAAGCAAGATTAAGCCCTCCAACCTTGGCACAAATTGCTAGTGAAGCTGCTTTAGAAACACCTCAAAGTTATTTTGACGATGTTATTGAAGAGTACGTTGAAAGACGTAATGTGCTTATCGCAGAATTACAAAAAATAGATGGTGTGCAAGTCGCTAATCCAAAAGGCGCTTTTTATTGTATCGCACAATTACCTATAAAAAATAGTGACGCTTTTGCACAATGGCTTTTAGAAGATTTTGATATTGATGGAGAAACCGTTATGGTCGCTCCTGCTGCAGGTTTTTACAGCACACCTGGAGTTGGATTAAATCAAATCCGTATTGCTTATGTATTAAATCAAGACAGTTTAAAAAAAGCAGTAAATATTATCAAACAAGCATTAAAAGTATATAAAGACTAGTGCAAATTTTAAACGACATATCTTTAAAACCTTATAATACCTTTGGCATAGATGTTAACGCTAAACAATTTGTAGCAGTTAGCACAGTCCAAGATTTAAGGTTTATCTATTCTAATTACAAAAACACCAATAAATTTATCCTTGGTGGTGGTAGCAATATGTTACTTACCAAACCTGTAGATGCTTTAGTGATACAATTAAGTCTTAAAGGAAAAACTATTGTTGACACCACAGATAATCATGTATTAATAGAGTGCCAAGCTGGCGAAAACTGGCATGAATTTGTAAAATGGACACTAAAACAAGATTTTGGCGGTTTAGAAAATTTGTCTTTAATTCCTGGCAATGTTGGCACAAGTCCAATACAAAATATTGGCGCTTATGGCGTAGAATTAAAAGATCATTTTCACTCTTGCAATGCTCTAAATCTAGACACTTTAAAAATAGAAACGTTTACTAAGCAGGACTGTGATTTTGGGTATAGACATTCAATATTTAAACAAGAAGCAAAAGGAAAATATATAATAACAAGTGTGGTTTTTAAACTAACAACTAAAAACCACATTTTACATACTAATTATGGTGCTATAACTACAGCGTTAGAAACCATGAATATTACCCAACCCACAATACAAGACATCTCCAAAGCAGTTATAGCTATTCGCGAAAGCAAATTACCAGACCCTAAAATTATTGGCAATTCTGGAAGTTTTTTTAAAAACCCTGTTATTTCAAAATCTCAGTTCTTACAATTGCAAGATAACTTTAAAGAAGTGCCACATTATGTGATTTCTGATAACGAAATAAAAATACCTGCTGGATGGTTAATTGAAACCGCAGGTTTTAAAGGAAAAACATTTGGTAATTATGGCGTACATAAAAAACAAGCCTTAGTACTAGTTAATTATGACGACGCTAAAGGAGAAGACATATTAAACCTTTCAAAATTAATACAAAATACTATTTATCGTATCTTTAATATTTCAATTGAAGCTGAAGTAAATATTTTTTGACACAATATAAAATAACTTCAATTTAAATTAGTTAACTAACAACTACAATACAATAGCTTGGAATTTTCTTTAGAAAAACATATTATAACACACCTTAAAAATGGCGACAAACAAGCCATTAATTTGTTATACGAAAATTATGCTGATGCTTTATTTGGAGTCATAAAAAAAGTGATTTCGGATGACGACTTAGCGCAAGACGTGCTTCAAGAGACTTTAATAAAAGTTTGGAAAAAAGGTAAAAGTTATAATCCTGATAAAGCCAAATTATTCACTTGGCTATACCGCATTGCATATAACTCGGCAATCGATAAAATTAGATCTGTAAATAATAAATCTAATAAAGAAGTCCAAATCGAAGATTCAAACGTATATAAACTGACAACTAATAGTTTAAACGAGGATGTTTTAGATATTAAAAAGCATTTAAACACGTTAGACGAAAAGTATCAAATAGTTATAAACGCGCTCTTTTTTGAAGGAATGACGCAACAAGAAGCGAGCGAAGAATTAGACATACCGTTAGGTACAATAAAATCAAGATTAAAAATTGCGTTACGTGAATTGAAAAAATTTACAACCCTTAATTGTAAAATGATGAATCAGAAAGTAAAAACATTTTTAGACACTGACTTATTAGACAGATATTTAATAGGTCTAACTACAGCTTCAGAAACTTTAGAGGTAGAGCATTACATATCAGAATACCCACAAGTTAAAAAAGCATTTCAAAAGCTTGAAGACAAGCTAGAATTTACTACGCAATTAAATGCAGTAAAAGCACCAAAATCTATTTTAGATAATGTTCTAGATACTTTAGACGATAAACCAGTAATAGCATTAAAACCAGAAAAATCAAAAAAATGGTATAGCTTAGCAATTGCTGCAAGTGTGGCTGCACTATTATTTGCAGGAAGCTCTGTTTATCTACTTAATCAAAACAATAATTTAGTAGATGAAAATCAAACTATCGCTGATGAAATCTTTGATTTAAGAAGTGATATTTCCAATAACAATAGTACTTTAAATAAAGTATTACAACAGTTTGAACAATTAAATAATCCTGAAACAGAAAAATATGTGTTAACAGGAAATACTAGAGCTAAAAACCTTAAAACTGTAGCTTACATTAATCCAGAAGAAAAAAAATCTATGATTGATGTAGTATCCTTACCTCAATTACCTGATGACAAAGTATATCAAATTTGGGCTAACTTACAAGACAAAATGGTTAACCTTGGTGTGCTAAGTGAAGCAGACAGACGCTTACAAGAAATACCATATACAGAAGATGCCTTAGGTTTAAGTATATCCATAGAACCTAAAGGAGGTAGTCAATTTAGATCAAATGACACACCTGTTGCAGAGATCTCGTTAAAGATTAACGACTAATTAGTTTTACTATATAAAAAAGCCTCATAACTATTATGAGGCTTTTTTTATGTCAAAATTTGACGATTTAATCCTTACTAAACAATGCTTTATGGATTAAACCAGCTACAATTGCACCTGCAATTGGCGCTAACCAAAACAACCATAGTTGTCCCATATATTCACCACCTTCGGCAAATAAAGCTTGACTAGTTGATCTTGCTGGATTAACAGACGTATTTGTTATAGGAATACTAATTAAATGAATTAAAGTTAAAGCTAAACCAATAGCAATACCTGCAAATCCTTTTGGTGCTTTAGGGTACGTACTTCCTAATATTATTAATAGAAAAAATAAGGTCAAAATAAACTCAGTCACCAACGCAGACATCATGGAATAACCATCAGGTGACAAACCGCCATAACCATTAGCAGCAAAACCACCTTGACCAGAAAATCCTGCTTTACCAGAAATAATATATAATAATGCTGCAGCTGCTAAAATAGCTCCAACTAATTGTGCAATAATATAACCAGGCAGCTCCTTTGCAGGAAACTTGCCACCAGCCCATAAACCTATAGATACTGCAGGATTAAAATGCGCTCCAGATACGTGACCAACAGCGTAAGCCATTGTTAATACGGATAATCCAAAAGCTAGAGCTACACCAACAAATCCAATGCCTAAATCTGGATAACCTGCTGCAAAGACTGCACTACCACAACCTCCAAAAACTAACCAAAAAGTTCCAAAACATTCTGCCAATAATTTTTTCATAATCTAAATAATTAAAAGTTAAGGGTTTAAGGTATTTAAAAAAAACAAATGTTTAGACACTTATTTTTCGCTTGAATAAAAAATTCGATAAAAAACAACTTTAATAGATATAAAAGACAAAAACACTATTAGAGGTTTTATAAAACCTTTACATTATTCTTTAAAATTTAGTATCTTTGTGGTCACAAAAAAAAGAAAAATAATTTGAAACTTTTACTACTTACATTAGGTCTTCTAGCATTAGGTTTTGCTGGAATAGCAATTAAAATATGGGCAAAAAAAGATGGTAAATTTGCTGGTACTTGCGCAAGTCAAAATCCAATGTTAAATACAACAGGAGAATCTTGCGGATTTTGCGGTAAAACTCCAGATCAGTTTGACAACTGCAACGAAACGCAACATTCTTAACACATGCTAATACTTGAGGTTTTATTCTACAGCTTTGTAGCTGTGGTTGTTATTCAGGTATTATATTATGCTGTATTATTTGGCAGCTTTGCTTTTTCTAAAAGTGTTACAACCTCTTTAAACAGAAACTATCCAATTTCTGTAATTATCTGTGCCAAAAACGAAGCACAAAACCTTAAAAAATTTCTACCTAGCATATTAAATCAATCGTATCCCAATTTTGAATTGGTACTAATAAACGATTCATCTCACGATGAGACTTTAGATGTTTTTGAAGATTTTAAATCTAAACATAACAATATTAAAATTGTAGATGTCAAAAATATTGAAGCCTTTTGGGGAAATAAAAAATACGCACTCTCACTAGGCATAAAAGCTGCCACACACAATCATTTACTGTTTATTGATGCAGATTGCCAACCGGTTTCAAACCAATGGATCAACAAAATGAGTCAAAGTTTTAATGACGAGAACACCATTATTTTAGGTTATGGTGCGTATAATAAAATAAAAAACTCATTTTTAAATAAACTAATCAGATTTGAAACCTTGCTGACTGCAACACAATATTTTTCGTTTGCTAAAGTTGGGATTCCTTTTATGGGTGTTGGTCGTAATTTAGCCTACCATAGAGATGAGTTTTTTAAAACAAATGGTTTTATTAAACACATGAAAATTAGATCTGGAGATGATGATCTTTTTATCAACGAAGCTGCTAATGCAACTAACACCGCAATTTGTTACCATAAAGAAAGTTTTACATCTTCCATACCAAAGACTTCATTAAAAGATTGGTTTAAACAAAAACGCAGACACGTGTCAACTGCTCAATATTATAAATTTAAACATCAATTTTTATTGGCTAGTTTCTATATCTCGCAAATACTATTTTGGATATTAGCGATTGTATTAGCCATAACCACCTATTTATGGCCTTTTGTTTTGGGTCTAATTATTTTACGTTTTATCATTCAATTTTTAAGTTTAGGCTTTTCAGCAAATAAATTAGACGAAAAAGACACCATTTTATTGTTACCAATCCTAGAAATAACCTTGATTGTATTGCAATTTAGTATCTTTATAGCCAATAAAATTTCAAAACCAAATTATTGGAAATAGAAGAAGCAATAAAAAGAGCCAAACAAAACGACCAAAAAGCGTTTAATTATTTACTTCATAATTATTGGGATAAGGTTTATGGTTTTCAACTCAAACGCATCCAAAATGAAAACGATGCAGAAGACATTACCATTCAAACCTTCTCTAAAGCTTTTGACAAAATAAAAACTTACGACAGCAAATACGCATTTAATACTTGGTTAATTACAATTTCTAAAAACATTCATATTGATATTATTAGAAAACAAAAAAACAGCATTAAACAGGCTATTTCAAGTACAGATGACAATGCTCTCTATCAAGTTTTAGACGAAACACCATCTGTTGAAGACAAACTAATTACAGAACAAAATTTAGCTAAATTACTTCGTGACATTAAAAAGCTAAAACCACATTATCAAGAAGTAATAAACCTAAGATACTTTCAAGAATTAAGTTACAAAGAAATTTCTGACGAGCTAAAAGAGCCGATTAATAATATAAAAGTAAAGTTACTTCGTGCCAAAAAATTATTAGCAGAAATTATTCAAAAAAAGTAATTATTAGCTTACCCTACTTTACTCCTACTCCTTAAATTTTAACCAAAATACTTCGTATCTTTGCATCTACAAAATTGCAACTATGAACACAGAAACTGCATCAAATATATTACCAGAAAGACAACCTAAACCAAAATGGTTACGCGTTAAATTACCAACAGGTAAAAAATATACAGAATTAAGAGGATTAGTAGATAAATACAAATTAAACACTATTTGTGCATCTGGAAGTTGTCCAAACATGGGAGAATGTTGGGGAGAAGGAACTGCAACTTTTATGATACTTGGAAATGTTTGTACTAGATCATGTGGATTTTGCGGTGTAAAAACTGGACGTCCAGAAGATGTTGATTGGGACGAACCAGAAAAGGTAGCACGATCTATAAAAATTATGGGAATCAAACATGCTGTATTAACAAGTGTGGATAGAGATGATTTAAAAGATATGGGAAGTATTATGTGGGCAGAAACAGTAGATGCTGTTAGACGAATGAATCCACAAACAACCCTAGAAACATTAATCCCTGATTTTCAAGGTGTAGAAATGCACATTGACAGAATTATTGATGTAGCTCCAGAAGTGGTCTCTCACAACATTGAAACCGTAAAAAGACTAACCAGAGAAGTCCGTATACAAGCTAAATACGAAAGAAGTTTAGGTGTCTTAAAATACTTAAAACAACAAGGACAACGCAGAACAAAGTCTGGGATTATGCTAGGTCTTGGTGAAGCGCGTGAAGAGGTTATTCAAACTTTACACGATTTACGTGATAACGATGTGGATGTTGTTACCATTGGTCAATATTTACAACCAAGTAAAAAACACTTACCTGTTAAACGTTTTATACTTCCTGACGAATTTAAAGAGTATGAAGAAATAGGACTAAAACTTGGATTTAGACATGTAGAAAGTAGCGCATTAGTACGTTCTTCATATAAAGCACAAAAACACATAAACTAAATATGATTACAGTAGCTATTAATGGTTTTGGACGTATTGGAAGACGCGTTTTTAGACTACTACATAATAATCCCAATATTAAGGTTGTTGCCATAAATGATTTAGCAGATGCAAAAACGTTAAGTCATTTACTAAAGTATGATAGTATACATGGTGTGTTTCCTGCTGAAATTTCTTCCACAGAAAACACTATACTAGTAAACAATGTGTCTGTTTCACTTTTAAACCAAACACATCCTAAAACTATAGATTGGTCCCAATTTGCTCCAGATTTTGTTATTGAAGCAACCGGAAAATTTAAAACTACAGAAGATTTACAACATCATATAAACAATGGAGCTAAGCGCGTAATATTAAGCGTACCTCCAACTGAAGATGATATTAAAACTATTGTTTTAGGCATTAATCAAAACGATTTAGATGGTACTGAAACTATAATATCAAATGCCTCATGCACTACAAATAACGCAGCTCCAATGATTGACATAATCAACGAGCTTTGCGGTATTAACCAAGCATACATAACAACAATACACTCGTACACCACAGACCAAAGCCTACACGATCAGCCACATAGGGATTTACGACGTGCTAGAGCTGCTGGACAAAGTATTGTACCAACAACAACTGGAGCTGCCAAGGCTTTAACAAAAATATTTCCTGAGTTATCAAATGTAATTGGCGGATGCGGAATTAGAGTTCCTGTAGCCAATGGATCGTTAACAGATATTACTTTTAATGTCAAAAAAACGGTCACTATTGAAGCCATAAATCAGGCTTTTAAAAATGCATCTAAAGGCAAATTTAAAAACATCTTAGAATATACTGAGGACCCAATAGTATCCATAGATATTGTTGGCAATCCACACTCCTGTATTTTTGATGCTCAAATGACCTCTGTTATAGGTAACATGGTAAAAATTATTGGATGGTATGACAACGAAACTGGTTACTCTAGCCGAATAATAGATTTGATTTCCAATTTATCGGAATAAAAATAACTTTTAGAGTATAAATATTTATATTTGTTTTTATATACCCAACCAATGAAATCCCATTTTATAAAATTTTTCACGTGCTTAATATTGTGTTTTGTAGGATTAAATCTACAAGCACAAAACTTAACAGAAAAAGAAAAGGAAGTCATTAAGAGCAAAATAAACTTTAACATTAGTCAAGCTCAAAAAAATATTGATAATAATCAATATTATAAAGCGCAAAGTGATTTAGACGAAGCCTTAGCATTGGCTAATCAAATTAATGACAATAAAAACATTGGTTTAATTTACTCAAAAATTGGAAAAATTCAATTTATTACTGAGGAATCTAACGAAGCCCTTCAAACGCTAATTAAAGCTATTGAAAAGCAACGCTTTGCAGAAGATAACATTAACATAGCAGAAACTTACAAAACGATTGGTATCGTTTACATGAGTAAAAATAATTTTAATCGCGCACTAGATTATTTTACATCTGCAGAAGGTCTTTTTGAAAATGAAGACTTACATGATTTTGAAGCAGAGTCGGTTCTATATAAAGGTGATGCCTACTATAACTTAGAAAACTACGAAGAAGCAGAAATAGAATATGAAAAAGCGGTTAGTATATCTAAAAGCTATTTAAACAATAAAATACTTAGTAGCGCTTACGTCCATTTAGGAAAAAATAAAATAAAATTAGGTCAATTTGATGAAGCTGAAAAGTTAATTACACAAGGATTAACCATTGCACAAAAAAACAACTTCCCTTCCATTACTAACATTGCTTATGCTTCATTAAGTGATATTTATAACGAAACTGAAGATTACAAAAAAGCAAATACCTATTTAAAAAAGCACATCAAACTTAACGACTCCTTGCTAATGGCTAAGCGTGGTTTTCTTTCTTCAGATAAAAGGTTAGACAAACTTTACAGTAATCCCGTAGAATACCAAAAAGAAAAAGAAGCTGATTTAGAAAAAGAGGCAAGCTCAACTTGGTTAGAAAAACTAACAACAATATTAAGTATTGCTTTAATTACAATTTTATCATTATTGACGCTTTCGTTATATAAAAACAATAATATTAGATTAAAATCTAATAATATTTTACATAAAAAAAATGCAGAATTAACCATTGCAATGGAAAAAGCAGAATTGGCTACCAAAACCAAAGCTAATTTCCTATCTACTGTAACGCATGAGTTAAGAACACCTTTATACGCTGTAACAGGATTAACAAATATGCTTTTGGAGGAAGACCCAAAACCTGGCCAAGTACAACATTTAAAATCACTTAAATTTTCTGGTGATTACCTTTTAACTTTTATTAATGACATCCTTCAAATTAATAAAATTGAAGCCAATAAAGTAGATATAGAACCTGAAGTTTTTAATCTTAAAAAGAAAGCTGAAAATGTTATGTCAGCATTAAATAATTCTGCTTTAGACAACAATATCACCTTGCATTTAGAATACGACAGAGACCTACCAACTAATTTTAATGCAGATCAATTAAAAATCTCTCAAATACTAATTAACCTAATTGGTAACTCTATTAAGTTTACAAAGGATGGAGATATTTGGATCAGAATTATCAAACAAAATCAAAATGGAGAAAACTTTGAAGTTAGATTTGAAGTAGAAGATAATGGTATTGGAATTAGTGAAGAAAAGCAACAAAATATGTTTGAAAGTTTTTCTCAAGGATCAATTCAAATCAACCGTAAATATGGAGGAACTGGACTTGGTCTTTCCATTGTTAAAGGATTGATAGATATATTAAAAGGAAAAATTTACATGAAAAGTCAGCTAGGAAAAGGAACTACCTTTTTCTTTGAAATACCTATGAAAAAAAGTAATGAGATTATTGTTGAGAAAAAGGCAAACTACTTTAACGAAATTGACGAAATTGAATTAAGCAACATCAAAATACTAGTTGTAGAGGATAACAAGATCAACCAAATGATCACCAAAAAAATCCTGAATAAAATGAAACTGTATTGTGACGTTGTGGATAATGGTGAAGAAGCTGTAGATATGGTAAAAACCACCAAATACGATGTTGTTTTAATGGACATCCACATGCCAGGAATTAGCGGTATGGAAGCTACAAAAATTATCAGAACCTTTGATAAAGAACTTACTATTTTTGCATTAACTGCTGTTACTATTGAGGATAAAATGCAAGAATTTGAAGAAGCTGGATTTACAGATATTATACCTAAACCTTTCAAGCAAGAAGACTTCGAGAAAAAACTTTTTAATGCCTTAATGCTATCGGAAAAAGGAGATAATTCTACCCTAAACCATACGTCTTAATAATAGCATCAAACTTATCACTGTTATCAATATCTATTTTAATAGGTAGATAAAATAATTTTCCTTGTAAAGAAGCTTCAGTTTTTAAACGCATGTAATCTTTTTCTGTAGTAATTATCAGCTCATACTTTGATAAATACTCAATTTCTGAGGATAAAAACTCGTGATGATCTTTAAAATTTAAATGTTCAAAAGTTAATTCTTTACGCTTCAAATAAGACACTAATGGTTTTGCATTAGCAATACCTGTTACCAATTTAAAATCACCTATTAATTGATCCAATGCAATTGTCTTGTTTTCAGAATATACTTTATCACTATAACGTATCTTACTAAAAAACACCTGTTGATAAGCTAAAGGTTTGATTTCAGCAATTATATCCTGTTTATTAATTTCTGTTATCTCTTCTGGACATTTGGTTACAACTATAATATTTGCACGCTTAGCTCCTGACTTTGGTTCACGTAAATTACCAGTTGGCAATACAATATCTTTAGTATATCTGTTATCAAAAGTGGTCAACATGATATTTAATCCTGCTTTAACTTTTCTATGCTGAAAAGCATCATCCAACAAAATAACATCTGGCTTATCCTTTAAACGCAATAAATTAGAGATACCAGATTGTCTATCTGCATCCACTGCAACTTTAATATCTTCTGAAAACGTATTATAAAACTGAAAAGGCTCATCTCCTAGAATTGTCGCATTAGTCGTAGCATCACCTAGCTTAAACCCTTTACTTTGGCGTCCATACCCTCGACTTAAGGTAGCCAAATTAACATCATCTTTTAATAAACGTATTAAATACTCAACCATTGGTGTTTTTCCAGTTCCTCCTGTACTGAGGTTACCAACACAAATAATTGGAAAATCATAAGATTTAGAAGCCAACCAACCTTTATCAAACATGATGTTTCTAAACCAAGTTATTAAATAATAAAACGGTACAATAGGAAATAAAATAAATCTTAAAAACTTCATTTAATACATTTAAAGCTCATTTATCTTTTTATAAAAACGAAATGGAGCAAACAATAATAGTAACGAAAGTAAATATTTTATATTTGTTTTAAATATTAAAGACCAAAAAGTATGTTGATAAAAGACCTTGTTAATCACCTTGAAGAAATTGCGCCTTTAAAATATGCCGAAGATTTTGATAACGTAGGATTATTAATTGGCGATAAAAACACTAAGATAACCAACGTATTGGTAACTTTAGACACATTGGAAGATGTGATTGACGAAGCAATTGCTAAAAATTGCAACTTTATATTAAGTTTTCACCCAATAATTTTTAAAGGACTTAAAAGTCTTACCGGAAAAAATTATGTAGAGCGTACCGTTTTAAAAGCTATCCAAAACAACATTGCTATTTACGCTATACATACAGCTTTGGATAATGATAAAAATGGTGTTAATGCCATGTTATGTGATCAACTTAACTTAACTAATCAACGCATATTAATACCACAAAAACAAACCATAAAAAAACTAACAACTTACGCACCAGAATCAGAAGTTGAAGCCATAAAAAACGCCTTATTTAAAGTAGGTGCAGGACAAATTGGAAACTATTCTAACTGTAGCTTTACAACAAAAGGGATAGGATCATTTAAACCTAATCAAGAAGCTAATCCTACAATAGGTCAAAAAGGAGAAAATTATATCGAAGCTGAAACACAAATAAATGTCACCTTCCCAAAACATTTAGAATCTATCATTTTACAAACTTTATTTAAAACACATTCTTACGAAGAAATAGCTTTTGAAGTAACCACTTTAGAAAATATAAACCAAAATATTGGTATGGGAATGATTGCAGAACTAGAAAATTCCAAAACCGAAATTGAGTTTTTGCATTATTTGAAAGAAAAAATGGATATTTCAGCAATTAGACATAGTAAATTAACAAATAAAAGAATAAAAAAAGTTGCTGTATTAGGAGGTTCTGGAAGCTTTGCTATAAACGCAGCAAAAGCAGCAGGAGCTGATACTTTTGTAACTTCAGACCTTAAATATCATGATTTTTTCCAAGCAGAAAACAACATTTTATTAGTAGATATAGGACATTATGAAAGTGAACAGTACACAAAAATTGGTTTAGTAGCAATACTTACGAAAAAAATCCCTAATTTTGCATTCATTTTATCGAACACAAATACCAATCCTGTTAAGTATTTTTAAAATATGGCAAAGACAAAAGAAGCAACAGTAGAAGATCGCCTAAGAGCGTTATATGATCTACAATTAATAGACTCTAGAATTGACGAAATAAGAAGCGTACGTGGAGAATTACCTTTAGAGGTTAGCGATTTAGAAGACGAAGTTGCAGGATTAAAAACTAGATTAGAGAAATTAGAAGATAGTTTAAGCTCTGTAGATGCTGAAATTACTGCTAAGAAAAATTTAATTGAAGAATCTAAAACTTTAATTAAAAAATACTCTGAGCAACAAAAAAATGTTAGAAATAACAGAGAATTTAATTCTTTAACTAAAGAGGTTGAATACCAAGAGTTAGAAATTGAATTAGCTGAAAAGCATATCAGAGAATTTAAAGCTCAAATTGAGCAGAAAAAAGACGTTATTGCTAAAACTAAAGAGCATAACAAAGAGCGTGAAAACCACTTGAAACATAAAAAAAGTGAGTTAGATGCTATCTTAAAAGAAACTGAAAAAGAAGAAAAAGCACTTATAGACAAGTCTGAAGATTACAAGAAAAAAATCGAAGCGCGTTTAGTAAAAGCTTACAACCGTATTAGAGTAAACGTAAAAAATGGTCTAGCTGTTGTACCAATCGAAAGAGGTGCATCTGGAGGATCTTATTTTACAATTCCACCACAAGTACAAATGGAGATTGCTGGACGTAAAAAAATTATTACGGATGAGCATAGTGGACGTATACTTGTTGATGCTGCTTTAGCAGATGAACAAAGAGAGAAAATGGAAAAAATGTTTTCTAAATTATAGAAACCTTTTTCATTATAATATAAAGCCTTTACATAACGTAAAGGCTTTTTTATTGCTATATATTTATTTTTTTAAGAAATAATTATAAGTAAATAAGCAAGGATATTATAATTTATACGTCCAATTGAAAAAGAAAAGAAAAATGAAAAAATTATTATCAGTATTATTTCTAGCCTTATTATTTAGCTGTAACAATCAAGCCCAAACCAATCCTAAACAAGAAGCTATCAAAACAGCAACTCCAGTAACTGTTGCATTACAAAACGGAAAAGCAAAAGCCTATTTTGCAAGCGGTTGTTTTTGGTGTGTAGAAGCTGTATATGAAAGCGTTAAAGGTGTAGATGAAGTTATTAATGGATACGCAGGAGGTCATACGCAAAATCCTACTTACGAGAAAAGTAACACAGGTCAAACAGGTCATGCTGAAGCAGTAGAAGTTATATACGATCCAAAAATTGTGAGTTTTGAAACTTTAGTAGACGTTTATTTTGCTTCGCAAAATCCAACACAAGTAAATGGTCAAGGTCCAGACAGAGGCAGTCAGTACAGATCTATTATTTTTTATCAAAATCAAGAACAAAAAGAAATTATAGAAGCAAAGAAAAAGGCATTAGCTGAAAAACTAAATAGCACAATTGCTGCCGAAGTTTATCCTTTTCTAAAATTTTGGATTGCAGAAGACTACCATCAAGATTATGAAAAATTACATCCTGAAAATCCTTACATTCAAAATGTTTCGATTCCTAGATTAAATAAGTTTAAATCTAAGATGCCAAACATCCTAAAATAAAACGCCCTAAAAAACTGTTTATCGGTTAAATAAGTTATTTTAGCGATTAAAATTAAGCTGTAAATGTAATTAGACTTGCTAAGTGCAATACTAATTACATTTACAATAAATCGTTATTTAACCTATTAATCCATGAAACAAAAATTACTTATAATATTTTCTATCGTTTTCTTTTCAATTTGTTCTGCTCAAAATACAGAAGTAGTTTTATCTGTTAATTGGCCACAATGGTCAACAGAAAATAAAGTTGAGTTTTATGATCCTAATGGAACATTATTAGTGACTATAGATAACGGTTATGATGGATCTGGTAGTCAAGCAAATCCTTACTCCACTTCAACCATTCCAATGGATTACCCAGTAAACAATAGTACTACTGCTGGTTACTATGTTATCGTTTATGATACTTATGGTGATGGATGGAATGGATCAGGTAGCTTAACCATTACCACTGATGGTCAATCGGCATTTACATTTAATGGTTCCTTTAATACGTCTGCTACCAATAGCGAAATTTCGCAAACAATCTACTTTGCTTTAGAACAACCTGCTCCTCCTTTTCCGGGAATATCTCAATTTGATTCCAGCGGAAACAATTATATTGAATACATACCAGGTAATATTCCAATTATAATTTCAGCACCACATGGTGGCGTAAAACAGTCAGGTCTTACTATTGGAGGCACTTCATATCCTGATAACGATAATAGTTTACCTGATAGAAACTGCGGAACGGTTGAAAGAGATGACAATACTGATATATTAATTAGAGAAATACAGCAATCTGTATATGATCAAACAGGTTGTTATCCATACATTATTATAAACAATTTACACAGAAGTAAATTAGATCCAAATAGAGCGTCTGCTGAGGCTACATGTGGAGATTCAGATGCGCTATTTTACTGGAATGAATACCATAATTTTATTGACACTGCAAGTGCTGATGTAATGAACACGTTTGGCAAAGGTCTTTACATAGACTTACATGGTCAAAGTCATGCTATACCAAGAATAGAAGCTGGTTATAATATTTCCGCTTCAGATTTAAATAACACAACTACAAATTTTCTTAATACAGTATCTAATTCTACAATTTCCAACTTAGTAACTAATAACATTGGAGGGTTAACACAAGAACAATTAGTAAGAGGTCCAAATAGTTTAGGTGGTATATTTAGTGATACTGGAGGTGCTTTTTACAACGCACAAGGTTACTCTCAATGTGGTGTTAGTAGTGGATATCGTACGCTTCCAAGTGACTTTAATGGAGGATCAACAAGTTGTGATGACACACGTCCTTATTCTAACTCCTATTTTGATGGAGACTTTTACAGCAATAAACGTCATGGATCTGGACCTGCAGCAAGCGATGGACTTGGTGGTGGTGGAAGTATAGATGGTATAATGACAGAAGTTAATAGACGAGTAAGAGATTTAGGGACTTACAATGGAAATACTTATGATACTAGACCACAAACATTAGTACCATTTGCTGATGATTATGCTACAGTTATAGTATCTTTTTTAGACATACATTATAACGATTTTGCAGATTTTGAATACGCTTCAAACAGTTACAGTATAACGGATAGCAATCCAATGCCTATAATTACAGGTAGTGCAATTGGAACGTTCTCTAGTACGCCAGGATTAGCAATAAATGCAGCAACTGGAGAAATTAATACAGCAGCATCAACAACAGGAAATTATACAGTCACTTACCAAATTGATGCTTGTAATAATTATAGTTCAACTTTTTATTTGGATATTACAGATAGCACATTAAGTGTTATGGATATTGAAAATATTAATTTTAAGTTATACCCAAATCCAACTGATGGTCTGGTATCATTTAAATCTAACACACAAGTAACCAACTTTAAAGTCTATAATATATTAGGCCAACAAGTAATTGATAAAAATCCAAATAGCAAAGAAGCTACAGTAGATTTAAGTCAAATTAAATCAGGATCTTACTTTATAAAGATTTATAGTTTTGATAAACTTATAGGTTCAAAAATGATTATCAAAAACTAAAGCTTAGTTGCTTTAATTTCAAAAATAAGAGGATATAGTTTTTCTTTTAATTCAAAATTGCCAGATTTAGTTTCTATTAAGTCTGGCAATACGCTATACGGACTTTCATCATATTCATTTAGATAGTCAATGTGTAACCCAGCTTCGGTTAAGGCATTTATAACTTCGCCTAAACCATGATTCCATGAATAGGTCTTAGATAGCACATCAGCAGTTTCATCTGCATAAGTACCTTGTTCTTCTTCATAAATAACCTCATCCCTATTATAAGCATAGCGCATTACAGGCTTTTTTTCTAAATAATCAAACATCCAAACTATCGGATGAAATTCTGCAATATAAAAGACACCTCCTTTGTTTAAACGCTCAGCTATCATTTTTCCCCATGGTTTTAAATCTGGTAGCCAACCTATAACACCATAGCTTGTAAACACTATATCAAAAGTTTCCTTGACATGACTAGAGGTATCTAAAACATTACAACAAACAAATTTGGCATTTAAAGACAAATCGTTATTTAATGTTTGAGCTAATTTTATACCTTCATCACTAATATCAACACCCACGCACTTAGCTCCTAACCTGCTCCAACTAAGTGTATCTTGACCAAAATGACATTGTAAATGCAACAACGATTTACCGCTAACATTTGGTAAAGCCTTTAATTCATAGTGCTTTAAGGATGTTTCTCCTTTTTTAAAGGCATCCATATCATAAAAGTCACTCGTGGCATGAATTTTTACTTTTTCGTTCCAAGTAGATTTATTGGTGTTAAAATAATCAGTTTTCATAACATTGGTATTTGTTCCCAATTTAATATTTCTATTTTAAATAAAAGGCTTCCGTATCTTTGCAATAAAAAAATGATGAAAAAATTATTACTTATATTAATGGCTATAGTTAGTTTTTCTTGTAAAAAAGAGGTTAAACCAACTCAAATACAACTGACTACTGCTCAAAAGATTGCTAACGCTAACGGAATATCAAATTGGAAAAATGTAACCCAAATTGACTTTACTTTTAACGTAGATAAAGATAGCACACATTTTGAACGCTCTTGGTCGTGGCAACCAAAATCCAAACAAGTTACGCTAATTACGGATAAAGACACTATATCGTACAACAGAAGCAACATGGACAGTACAGCAATGATGGCTGATCGTGGTTTTATAAACGATAAATTTTGGCTTTTAGCACCTTTTCAAATATCATGGGATAAAGGCACAACTATTACTGATACAATTGTAGAATTAGCGCCAATTAGCAAGGTTAAACTAAACAAACTAACACTAACATATACCAGTGATGGTGGTTACACACCTGGTGATGCCTATGATTTTTACTACGATAAAAATTACATTATTAAAGAATGGATTTTTAGACAAGGTAATACTACAAAACCCTCAATGATTACAACTTTTGAAAATTATCAAGACTACAACGGTATTAAAATAGCTAAGGATCATAAACAGAATGATAGTAATTGGAACTTAAATTTTTCTAATATTTCAATAAAAATGAATTAGAAATAGTCCAAATTAAAACTTAAAACGTATATAAAGTAATTCCGCTTTACGCGTCAACATATATCTCAAAGGGTTTCATAATTTATATTTATGAAACCCTTTTTTTGTCTTTACCAACTACTTCCTTTCTAACCTAATTATTCTTATTTTTGTTGGACACCTAAAAAACAAACCATTTTGACCAACTATAAATTAGGTTTAGATTTTGCTAAACAATTAGATAACGAAGACCAATTGTCTGACTACCGTCAACAATTCCACATTCCTAAAGATAAAAACGGAAAGGATTTAATTTATTTCTGCGGAAATTCATTAGGTCTTCAACCAAAAATAACTAAAAATTATATTGACCAAGAGCTTCAAGATTGGGCAAATTTAGGAGTAGAAGGACATACCGAAGGTAAAAACCCTTGGCTACATTATCATGAGTTTTTAACAGATACTATGGCTAATATCGTTGGTGCTAAACCATTGGAAGTTGTAGTAATGAATTCATTAACTGCTAACCTACATTTTATGATGGTTAGTTTTTATCAACCTACACCTAAGCGTTATAAAATTTTAATAGAGGCTGATGCCTTCCCTAGTGATAAATATGCAGTAGAGTCTCAATTACGTCATCATGGCTATGACGACAAAGAAGGCTTGATATTATGGAAAGCTAGAAAAGGCGAAGAACTAGCCAATTACGACGATTTAGAAGCTATTTTAAATCAACATGGTGACGAGATAGCGTTAGTCATGATTGGTGGTGTAAACTACTACACAGGACAGTTTTTTGATTTAAAACGAATTACTGATTTAGGTCATAAACATGGCTGTGTTGTTGGTTTTGATTGTGCTCATGGTGCAGGAAATGTCCAATTAAATTTACACGATTCTGGTGCAGACTTTGCGGTTTGGTGTACATACAAATATTTAAATTCTGGACCAGGAAGTTTATCTGGTGCGTTTGTGCACGAGCGTCATGCTAATAATAAAGATTTAAATAGATTTACTGGATGGTGGAGTCATAACAAAAAGACACGATTTAGAATGCGTGACGATTTTGACCAACTTCCAGGTGCAGAGGGTTGGCAACTTTCAAATCCACCAATATTATCTATGGCTGCTATTAGAGCGTCTTTAGATGTAATACAAGAAGCTGGATTTGATAAACTTTGCGAAAAATCAAAAGTATTAACTGGTTATTTTGAGTTTTTAATAAACCAATTAAACAACAAGGATATAAAAATAATTACTCCTAGTAATCCTAACGAAAGAGGATGCCAACTGTCAATCCAAGTTAAAAATGCAGATAAATCTCTATACGACAAGTTAACAGATGCAGGCGTTATAACAGACTGGAGAGAACCTGATGTTATCAGATGTGCTCCTATACCATTATATAATAGTTTTCAAGATGTTTACAATATGGTGGAGCGTCTAAAACAATTACTATAATTTTACTTTGAACACTTTCTATAAAATAATAAGTGATGAAACAGTATTACTAAAACTAAAGAAAAAAGTGATATTGGATTTTGGCAATATCAAATACTAGGTTTACTAAGCTTTTTTGCCAATAACCAATTTGATTATCTATTTATCACAAACAAAAGAATATTAGTCTTAATTAAAGACACTGTAGTTACAAACGTAGAGTATCATAATTTTAAAGAATTAAAATTTAACAGCATGAATAATACCTTAAGTTTTAATGACTCAAATAATCAACAACAGCAGTTATCCTTAAATAAGTTAAGATTAACTTACGAAGAGATACAGTTAATAAAGAAAAAATTACATGCCTAATAAACAAAACATATTAATCATTGGTGCAGGACTTTGCGGAAGCTTACTAGCACTAAGACTTGGACAAAGAGGCTATAATGTTAACGTGTACGAGATGCGTCCCGACTTACGCAAAACTGACATATCTGCAGGTCGCTCTATCAATTTAGCATTCTCAGACAGAGGTAATAAAGCAATGAAACTAGTTGGTATAGAAAAACAAGTAGAAGCACTTTGTATACCAATGAATGGTCGAATGATTCATGATAAACAAGGTAACACGTTTTTATCCAATTATAGTGGTCGTGATCATGAATATATAAACTCGATATCAAGAGGTGGATTAAACGCTTTACTTTTAGATGAAGCCGAAAAACATGATAATGTTACCTTTCATTTTAATAAAAAATGCAAATCGGTAGATTTTGAAAACACGACTGCTCTTTTTGAAGATTATACTTCTAAAGACAAATTTATTGAAGATGCCGATTGTATAATAGCAACAGATGGAGCTGGTTCTGCTTTACGCAAAAGTTATTATTTAGAGCGTAAATTTTTATTCAGTTTTTCTCAAAACTACTTAACACATGGTTATAAAGAGTTAAGCATATTACCAACAAAAACAGGAGATTACAAAACATACAAAAACGCTTTACACATATGGCCTAGAGGAGATTTTATGGTTATTGCACTACCAAATTTAGACGGTAGCTTTACTGTAACACTATTTTTAAGCTATGCTGAAGGTGAATATAATTTTAACAACTTAACTACTCCAGAAATTGTAACCGAGTTTTTTCAAAAAGAATTCCCAGATGCATTAGCTTTAATGCCTAATCTGGTGGACGACTTTTTTGAAAACCCAACAGCTCCTTTAGGGACAGTAAAATGTTCTCCTTGGCACTATAAGGGCAACACCCTATTAATGGGAGATTCAGCACACGCAATAGTACCTTTTTACGGACAAGGCATGAATGCGTCTTTTGAAGATGTTGTCGAGTTTGACGCTGTATTAGATAAATTTGAAGGCGATTGGGAAACTGTTTTTACGGAATACGAGAAAACCAGAAAAAAAGACACAGATGCTATTGCAGATTTGGCTATAGATAATTTTCACGAAATGAAAGACCACGTTGGTCAAGCTATATTTCAAGAAAAACGAAAAATTGAACAAGCATTAGAAAAAGAATTCCCTAATGAGTATTCATCAAAATATAGCTTAGTCACTTTTAACGAGCATATTGGTTATCGCGAAGCAATGCTTAGAGGTCGCGCACAAGATAAAGCCATACTAAACCTTTTAGACGACGGAATTATTAAAACATCAGATAATCTAAAAGATATTTTGGAAAAAGTAAAAATACAAACAGAAGCTATTTTACAAGACGATAAAATTGCAGGTTTAAAATAGCCGATAAGCAGTCAATAGCAAACTAGAAAAATAATCAAACACTGAATCAAATTCAGGATGACGCAAAAACATAAAACTAATGAACGAAGGAACTAAAGTAACACCAAGAGGAGCCTATCCACACGTAAAACAAGTTGGCGATTTCATTTTCGTTTCAGGAACCAGTTCTCGCAAGGCAGACAACAGTATCGCTGGAGTTGATATCATCGACGAGATGGGAACAAAAAAACTAAACGCCTACACACAAACGCAAGAAGTTTTAAAAAACATAGACACCAATCTTAAAAAAGTTGGAGCAAGTTTAAAAGACGTTGTAGATGTGACTTCCTTTTTAGTAAACATGAATGACTTTGCAGATTATAATAAAGCTTACGCTGAATTTTTTGATAAAGAAACAGGTCCAACCAGAACGACGGTTGCTGTACATCAATTACCACATCCCGATTTAGTGGTTGAAATTAAGGTAATGGCTTATAAGAAACAATAAATGAAGATTCAAAACTACATTAACGGAGCATTCCATAATCCATTGCAAGACCATTGGATAGACAACTACAATCCTAGTAATGGAGCTGTTTACGGACAAATTCCAAACTCATCAAAAGAGGATGTAGAAAACGCATATATCGCTGCAAAATCAGCTTTTCCAAGTTGGTCACAAACTAGTATAGAAACACGTAGTAGAATTTTAATAAAGATTTCAGAGTTATTAGAAGCTAATTTGCAACGCTTTGCGGAAGCAGAAAGCAAAGACAACGGAAAACCGATTAGCTTAGCAAAAGCTGTTGACATACCAAGAGCAGCAAGTAACTTTCGATTTTTCGGAAATGCCATAACACAATTTGCTAGCGAAAGCCATGAAAGTATCGGACAAGCCATAAATTACACCTTACGTCAACCTATTGGTGTAGTTGGATGTATTTCACCTTGGAACCTTCCTCTCTATTTATTTACATGGAAAATTGCTCCAGCAATTGCAGCAGGAAACTGCGTGGTTGCCAAACCAAGTGAAATCACTCCAATGACCGCTTATTTATTAGGCGAAATTTGTAACGAAGCTGGTCTCCCAAAAGGCGTTTTAAATATTGTACATGGATTAGGAGGTTCAACTGGACAAGCCATTATAGAACATGAAGACATTAAAGCGATTAGTTTTACAGGAGGAACAGCAACAGGAGCACATATTGCAAAAGTAGCAGCTCCAATGTTTAAAAAACTATCGTTAGAATTAGGCGGAAAAAATCCAAATATCATTTTTGCGGACTGTGATTATGACGACATGTTAGACACAACCGTACGTTCGTCCTTTGCAAATCAAGGACAGATATGTTTATGTGGAAGTCGCATTTTTGTAGAAGCATCTATCTATGAGAAATTCAAGAAAGATTTTGTCACTAAAGTGAAAGCGTTAAAAGTTGGTCATCCATCGGAAACATCCACTAACATTGGAGCATTAGTCTCCAAACCGCATTTAGAAAAAGTAAAAGAATATATTAATATCGCTAAAGCGGAAAACGGAATAATACTCTGTGGTGGAAATGAAGTCACTGTAAAAGGTTATGAAAACGGTTACTATTTGGAACCAACCGTTATTGAAGTTCCAAACGATGAATGCAGAGTAAACCAAGAAGAAATTTTTGGACCTGTAGTAACTATAATGCCTTTTAATACCGAAGACGATGTTTTAGTTATGGCAAACAAAGTAAAGTATGGTTTATCAGCAACATTATGGACCAACAACTTAAAACGTACCATGCGCATGAGTAATCAATTACAAGCTGGAATAGTTTGGGTAAACACTTGGATGATGCGTGATTTACGCACACCATTTGGTGGTGTAAAAGCTTCTGGAGTTGGACGCGAAGGTGGTTTTGAAGCGTTACGCTTTTTTACTGAGGCCAAGAATGTTTGTATAAAATATTAGTTCCCAATAAAGTGGGAATCTTATAAATTGAAAACTAAAAGTCTCCTCGAGCGCAGTCGAGAGGTTTACTATGAAATCCTATTTTGTTTACATACTACAATGTTCTGATAATTTAACTTACACAGGAGTTACAAATAACATATTCAGAAGATTAGAAGAGCATCAAAATGGATTAAACAAAAATTGTTTCACTTTTAAAAGAAGACCATTAAAGTTAATTTTTCATCAAGAATTTAACGATATTGAACAAGCAATATTTTTTGAAAAGAAAATAAAAAAGTGGAGTTCAAAAAAGAAATATGCCTTAGCAAATGATGAGTATGATTTGTTACAAATTTTATCTGAATGTAGAAATGCTAGTCATTCAAAATATAATCCAGATAGCGAATAAGGTCTCGACTGCGCTCGACCAGACATTTAAACTAAAAACATAAACGAATCGTCTCCACGAGCGTAGTCGAGAGGTGAATTAAAAAATATAATTAAAATTAGGTCTCGAATGAGTTTGACCAAACATTAAAACTGAAAATATAATTTACACGAATAATCTCCTCGAGCAGACAAATAAACATTAATTAAAACTAAATGTCTCCTCGAGCGCAGTCGAGAGGTTACAAAAGAACTTAGAATATGAACTTAAACTTAAATAACAAATTCGCATTAGTATGCGGAAGCACAGCTGGAATAGGAAAAGCAACTGCTTTAGCATTAGCTGAAGAAGGTGTACAAGTTACCCTTATTGCTAGAAATGAAGACAAGTTAAAAGCAACATTAAAGGAATTACCTCAGCATAGAAATCACGATTATATAGTTGCCGATTTTTCTAACCCACAAGAATTAAAAGAAAAGGTGGAAGCTTACGTAAAAGATAATCATGGGTTTCATGTATTAGTAAATAATACAGGTGGACCAAAGGGAGGACCAGTATTTTCAGCAGAAGTTGATGAATTTGAAGCTGCTTTTACTCAACATTTAAAATGCAATCACGTGTTAGCGCAAGCAGTGGTTCCTTTTATGAAAACTGAAAGCTACGGTAGAATTATAAATGTTATTTCTACTTCTGTTAAACAACCTTTAGATGGTCTTGGCGTGAGTAATACTATTCGTGGTGCTGTTGCCAATTGGAGTAAAACATTAGCCAACGAGCTTGGTCAATTTGGAATTACAATAAACAACGTGTTGCCAGGTGCCACAGGAACCGATCGCTTGGCAGAAATTATAAAAAACAAATCTGCCAAATCAGGAAATACAGAAGAAGAATCTGCAAATGCTATGAAAAGTGCTGTGCCTGCAAAACGTTTTGCAAAGCCCGAAGAGCTAGCTGATGCAATTACTTTTTTAGCAAGCGAACGTGCTAGTTATATTAACGGAATTAATCTTCCGGTTGATGGCGGAAGAACAAAGAGTTTATAATTCCATCTGTCATTGCGAGATATTTTTCTTTTTAAAAAACCGTGGCAATCTGTTCAATTATCACTAATTTTATTGAATTGATGAATCCGCGTTAAGGATTACTCACAGATTAATATTTTAAAATATTGGTTTCGTGAACCTAAAGGTTTAAAGCGACATCCTTTTTTTAAACGTCAGTTCGAGTGTTTTGTGAAGTATGAACAAAATGTATCGAGAACAAGTTAAAAAAAGATACAGCGAAAAGCCTGACCCTTTTTAGGGTAACGCCCAAAATATTATACAATGAGTAAATTATTTCCACCTATAAATTTTAAAGCTTGGATAGAAGAAAACAGACATCTTTTGAAGCCACCAGTTGGTAATAAAGTAGTTTGGAAAGATGGTGATTTTATTGTTATGGTTGTTGGTGGACCTAATAATAGAAAGGACTACCATTATAACGAAACACCTGAGTTTTTTCATCAAATTGAAGGTGATATTGTCTTAAAAGTTATTGAAGACGGTATGCCAAAAGATATTCATATTAAAGAAGGTGAAATATTTTTGTTACCTCCAAAAGTACCGCATTCGCCACAACGTGGTGCAAATACAGTAGGCTTGGTAATTGAATATCCAAGAGAAAAAGGTGTGCAAGATGCCTTATTATGGTTTTGTGAAAATTGCACAACTAAATTGTACGAAGAAGATTTTACAGTAAAAAATATTGAAACCGATATGCCAAAAATATTCGATAAATATTATGGCGATTTGGACAAACGTACATGTCCAAACTGCTCGGCTATAATGCAACCACCACAAAAAGTAAAGCTAGAAAACTAGTTAGCAGTTAGCAGTTAGCAGTTAGCAGTTAGCAAAAAAAAATAAAGTCGGGATTAAAAATAACATTAGCTTAATTGAAAGTCCCTAATCAATTTGTAAAATTGAACGCCAAGGCGAAGAATAGATAAAGAAAAGCTTCGAGAGCAGGAGAACTATGTTCGACGCGAAGTTTTCGTATCGGTTTTCAGTTTAAAACTGAAAAACTCCTTGGCTTGGATGTCTTTTTTTGGTTCGTTTTTTGGACAAGCAAAAAATGAATAAAATAAATAATTTAAGACAAAAATTGCCACACCTATAGACCAGCAATGACACAACATATGGAAAAACGAAAACTTAGAATTAACGGTCACTCCCACTTATTGCCATATCCAGAGGAAATCCCTCAGTTTATGCAAGACAAAGAAATTTTCTGGGTGGATAAAGACCGAAAATTTATGCTTCAAAAAGATTGGAACAGACCAATTACCGATTCTAGTTTTTTTAGATGAAAAACTAGCTTGGATGGAACGTTTTAAAATTGACCATGCAGTAGTTTTAAACTTATCGCAATTATACGGTAACGGATTGCGTGTGGAAGAAATGAAGCAAGCGCTTAAATTTCAGAATGATTTTAATGCCAAAGTGCAACGCGAAAACCCAAGTAAATTTACTTGCGGTTTTGTAGTACATCCAGGTTTTGTTAGAGGTGCTTGTTGGGAAATTGAACGTTGTGTGGAAGAATTAGGCATGCAATTACTATGCTTACCAACGCACTACATGGATACTATTGGAACTTGGCGTTGTATTTTTGACGAAGAAAACGAGCCTATTTTTGAAATGGCTAACAAGTATAATTTGGCTGTAGAAATCCATCCTTACGACGGAGAAAAATTTATAAAATTAGAAAACACATCATGGCGTTTTCACTTGATATGGATGTTAGCACAATGTGCCGATGCCTATCACTTTTTAACTTTAAATGGTTATCAAGATAAGTATCCAAACATGCGTACTTGCTTTGCGCATGGTGGACAATTAGCACAAATAAACTTAGGACGTCGTATCCAAGGTTTTGATGGTAGACCCGATTTATTTGAAGGTAAAAGCCACCCAAGAAAAGCGGTTGGACATAAAAACATCTTTTTTGATACGTTAGTACATGATACTGGCGGATTGGATTTATTATTAAAAAACCAAGGATCTAAACAGGTTTTAATGGGACTTGATGATCCTTACCCTTTAGGAGAAATGGAAAGCGAGAAACAAAGCTCTTATCCTGGAAAAATTTTAGATTTAGCCATAGACCGAAAAATTATTACAGAAACAGAACGTGACGCCATTTGGGAAGACAACGTAATCCAATGGTTATGTGGAGATGACCAAGCTGCTAAAGACAAACTTGTTAAACGTATTTTAGGATAATGAAAAAAGAGTCTTTTTGGGATAGCGTAGCAAACTACATTAAATTTAAAACTATTATTCCATTAATAGTCATGGCAGTATTACTCATTGCACTTTTAGTAAAAGCACTTTACAACACTATAATAGGTTAAACATTATTTATGTATTTTTTACCAGAAAAATTAGACGACTACGTTGTGGCACACAGTCAAGATGAGCCTGAATTATTACAACAATTAACTAGAGAAACGTATCAAAAAATATTACAACCTATTATGTTGTCCGGACCTTATCAAGGTCGCGTATTAAGTATGATTTCTAAATTAATAAGACCAAAATCTGTTTTAGAACTAGGGACTTTTACTGGCTATGCTACTTTATGTTTAGCGGAAGGGTTACATCCGGAAGGCGAAATACATACTATTGATGTTAATGAGGAGTTGGAAGATTTTCAGCGTAAATATTTTGATAAATCAGAATTTGGGCAGCAAATACATCAGCATTTAGGAAGTGCAATTGACATACTTCCAAAGCTAGACAAATCTTTTGATTTGGTATTTATTGATGCTGACAAACCTAACTACGTTAATTATTTTCATTTAATAATAGATAAATTAAGACCTGGAGGAATCATATTATCTGACAATGTATTATGGCATGGAAAAGTGATTGAACCAGTAGACCCAAAAGACATTTCTACCATTGCTGTATTAGAGTTTAATACACTTTTAAAAGAAGACCCAAGAATAGAAACTGTTTTATTACCTATTAGAGATGGCTTAACTATTAGCCGAAAAATATAATATTACTAATGAGTAAATTAGATATAAGAACCGTTGATGTTACACAATACATCACTCCTCTAAGAGAAGGTGGTTCTTTACCTGCTATAGTAAAAGCAGACGACGACTTTTTATACGTTTTAAAGTTTAGAGGTGCAGGACAAGGAAAAAAAGCATTGATTGCCGAATTTATTGGTGGTGAGTTAGCACGAGCTATTGGCTTAAAAGTACCTGAATTGGTTTTTATGAATTTGGATGACTCTTTTAGTAAAACAGAACCAGATGAAGAAATACAAGACTTACTTAAGTTTAGCGTAGGTTTAAACCTAGGATTACATTATTTAAGCGGTAGTATAACCTTTGATCCTTTGGCGTCGGTTGCAGATCCTTTGACAGCATCCAAAGTAGTATTATTAGATAGCATTATTAGTAATATTGACAGAACAGTTAAAAACCCTAATGTACTTAATTGGAATAAAGAGTTATGGGTTATTGATAATGGAGCAAGTTTTTATTTTCATCATAACTGGGAGACTTGGGAGAATCATTTAACCAGAACATTTCCTTTAATTAAAGATCATGTTTTATTAGATCGTGCTTCAAAATTTGATGAAGCATCGCAACAAATTATTGAAAAATTAAGTTTAAATACTATTGACACTATAATTAATACCATACCTGAAGATTGGCTAATAAATGAGTCTGACACTTTTACGCCAGACCAAATGAAAGCTGCGTACAAAACGTATTTAAACTCCAGACTTGAAAAGATTAACTTACTAGTTAAAGAAGCTAAAGATGCAAGATAAAGTTACTTTTGAATATGCGATAATACGTTTAGTACCTAAAGTAGAACGTGAGGAGTTTTTTAACATTGGTGTTATTTTATTTTCTAAAAGAAAAAAATATCTAGAGGTTAAATTTAAAATAGACGAGGCTAAATTGGCTGCATTTGCATGCGAACTAAATATAAAAGACCTAAATACATATTTAAAGTCTTGGGACTTAATTTGTAAAGGTGACAAAGCTAGCGGAACTATTGGACAGTTTGAATTATCCGATAGATTTAGATGGTTAGCAGCTTCACGCAGTACAGTAATACAAAGCTCTAAAACTCATTCTGGAATTACAGATAATCCAGAGAAAGAATTAGAGCATATTTTTAAAAACTATGTTTTGTGTGAAACTACTAGCAAAAAATAAAAACTAACTATATGGACTTTACTTTATCTATAGAAGAAAACGAAGATTTTTTCACTAATAAGATGATTAATTTTGAAAAGCGCTACATACTTCAGCATTACTTTAAAACAGAATTAAAATAAACGAAATTGAACGAGGCATATTACAAAATTGCCATACTGATGAAATTGAACCTATTGCTTTAATTGGGTATTTACTTGGTGACAAAAGTCCACTAAACATTTTTAGATTACGACTTGGTTCTTTTTTTAAAAGTGATTTAGAGTTGGCTAAATGCTGCCAAGATTTAATGACTGAAAAAGATATTAAAGATGCCGAAACTATTTTGTTTCATTATGAATATGAAGAAAACGACCACATAGAGAGACCCATTTTTGAATATTATTACAAACTACTAAACACTAATTAGCTATTTAATATTATCCTTTGAAAGCATTACATTAGCTAAATAACTTGCATCTTTAGACACACCACCTAATGTCGCTGAGCCACGTGTATACATCCAAGGTAAACCAATAAAGTATAACCCGTCAATATTGCTAACACCTCTATAATTTTTTGGATAACCATTAGCATCCAATTCTAAACCTTGTATCCAATTAAAATTGGGACGATAACCTGTTGCCCAAATCACATTTTTAATGGTTGAAACTTTTTGTTTTTCAAAAAAGACATCATTATTTAAAGCATCCTTTGTACGTCCTACAGCAATTACATTCTCTCTTGACAAAATCCCCTTAACATCTGTTCCAATTACGGGTTGTGTCGATGAGTTAATTTTTTTCCTATCCAACTATACTTACTATAACTTAAAAAACCAACAACAGTAAACCACCACCACAATGTTTTACCTAAAAAATTTTGAGGTAAAGATTTTACTGTTGTATCACCAGAAAAGTAAACTGTTCTGGATGCATCTTTAGAGATTTCATTCAATATTTGATACCCAGAATCTCCTCCTCCTACAACCAAAGCATCTCCTTGTTGTAATTGCTTAACACCTTTGTAGTAATTACTATGCATTTGCAAAGTGCTTTTAGAAATTTTGGTATGACAAGGTGGTGTATATGGTATATGGAATGGACCTGTTGCAACAATAACGTTTTTAGCTTCAATTTCGCCAGCATCATGCTGAACAAAAAAACCTGTTTCAGTTTTACTTACAGAGGTCACTAAAGTGTTTAATTGTATTGGTATATTAAATTTTTTGACATAATCCTTAAAATAATTAGCAACATCAACCTTAGTTGGATAATATCCTTTAGGTGCATCAAATTTTAAGCCTGGTAAATGGTTATATTCTGTTGGTGTAAATAGCTTTAAAGAATCCCATCGGTTTAGCCAAGATGCTCCAACCTCTGACTCTCCATCTAGCACCAAAAAATTTACATTCATTTGTTTTAAATGATAAGCCATAGCCAATCCTGCTTGTGCGCCACCAATTACTACATAATCCAACATCTAACTTCCTTTTTTAATTTAGTGCAAAAGTACCCACAATTTATCAATCTGAGCAATAAAGACTAACTCAAGATTAATAATTAAAAGATTGCTAATTATGTACAAGTATAAAAAAACGTGCTTAACTAAACCAAATGCCTTCTACACTAATTACTATTTTAATTATAAGGTAAATGGCATACTTTTATAATATGAAGCACAATTTAATACTGATTTTTATAATTCTAATTGCACAAATAATTAATGCTCAAAATACTGTTGAGGATAAAACCTTGACTTTAAACGACAATATTACATGGTTAAATGATTTTGAGAAACTAGAATTAAAAGTCAATAGAGTTACTATTTTCAAGCAGAAAATAAACGCAGACACATTATTTACAGCTAAAACTGCAAATTCTAGAATTCAATTTAAAACCAAAAGCAACCCTATTTTGCCTAAAGAAAAAATAGAGTGCGATTGTAAGATTATGTTTTTACTAAATTTAAACGAACCTAATTATTATTTACTTGATCCTATAGCGTATCCTAAAACGACAATGGTTCTAGAATTAATAAACTTAAATAATATTGAAGATTTTTATATTATAAAACAAGCTGAAGCTGCTGCTTTATTTGGAGAGCAAGCCAAATGTGGTGTCCTTATCCTTAAAACCAAAAACAAGCAACTTATAAAAAAAGTAAAACAAATATTATAATTGCATGTAGCAACTAGCAATTTAACAACATTTAACTAAAGTTTTTTATTGCCATTTATTTTTACGAAATTTAAGCTAATAACGTAAAAAATTAACCACTAAAACATAAACATGGATTGGATATATTCTTTAAGTGACCCTTTATGGGAAACTATTTTAGGAAGCCTTATATTATTTGTAGTCATTATTATATTAACCAGAATTATTGGTTTACGCTCGTTTGCTAAATTTACAGCTTATGACTTTGCTTTTACTATTGCTATTGGTAGTATTATCTCTTCAACTTTAACGTCAAGTACATCCATAACACATGGTAGTGTTGCAATTGCAGGCTTACTATTTTTAACTTATATTTTTTCTACTTTACAAAAAAAGTTTCCTAGTATAAACACTTTAATATCAAATAAGCCTTTATTATTAATGAAAGGTCAAACCATTTTACATGACAATTTAAAACATGCTAGAATTGAAAAATCGCAATTAATAGCTAAGCTAAGAGAAGCAAATGTGTTAGACTTTAAACAAGTAGAGGCTGTGGTTTTAGAATCTACAGGAGACATATCTGTATTACATAAATCTTCTGAATCTGACGACACAAATTTAAGTGCTGACCTCTTAAAAGGTGTTAGAGAAACACCATAAGTAAACGTATTATAAAATAAAAAAGCCTCTCAATGTTATGACAGGCTTTTTTAACTAATGTTTAAAATGTTTTACTGCACTGCTTGTAAGGCATCAATATTACCATAACCAAAACTGCTGTTCTTGTTAGGATAAAACTCGGCAGATTGCTTTAATTTATTTAACACTTGTGTTCTAGACCAAGATGGATGTCTTGACCAAACTAGTGCTGCAATACCAGCTGTAGTTGCTGTTGCTACAGATGATCCACCTGTGTAACGTCTATCTCCATTATAAAAACCTAATACAGGAGGCGCTTTACTTGTGTTATTATCACCTTCCATAATAATTGTAAAATCTATTTTACTTCCGCTATGACACACTTCGCATCTGTCATAATTTGGACCATCATCAACACCTGTAACAGCAACAGTCTCACTCATAGTTGCTGGAAAAATTACGCCAAACCCATTTGTAAAACTAGTAGACGTCCCTCCTGCTGCAAAAATCAATTTACCTTTACTGTATGCATATTTAACAGCATCTTTAATATTACCAATAGACCACACATAACCAATTGACATAGATATAATTTTGACATCACTTCTGTTACCTAATTGTGTTAATGCTGCAGACACACCTTTACGCTCATGATAGTCATTAAGCAAAACATCTTCTGTTGCTCTATAAGCTACTAAATTTGCGTTATAGGCAACTCCAACAGGCATACCATTATCATTACGTGGTGCTGCCATTGTAGAAGCCATAGCAGTACCATGACCACATTTATCATGAGGACCATCATAGTTACTAGACCACCACCAGTTGGAATCTATGAATGTTCCATATTTTTGAACGAATCTACCATTAGAATATCCATCATTTATACCTGAAGCATTTAATAAAGTTTGAGATGCAGAAACACCAGTATCTATTAACCCGATTGTGATACCTGACCCTGTACTATAATTCCATGCTTGTGGAATATTGTGCTCGTTAAAATGCCAAGATACTTGTGCATTATTTGGTGCTATTGTTGTGTAATGCGATGCGTTTATGGCATCTGCATTTTTATCACACCCTGAGCTTGAGCGCGCATTATTTACGGTTTCGTAGTGATTATAACCGTTTGGTTCTAAATATCTAACACCATCTGTTTGTAATAATTGTTTTATTGTTATATAGTTTTCTACTTTAACGTCTACAACATTTATTATATCATGTTCAAACATAGTTTTTTCACTTTTTTTGTAAGCTTCATTGGCTTCTACTAGTTGCTCTATATTAGACAAGGTAGACTTTAAGCGCTCTGTTTTGACCTCCGCAAAACTTTCTCCTTCTTCTCCATATCCTATGGTTAAGATATTATTTCCTCTAACAACTGCACTCCATAAGGTATGTGGTGTAACGTCCTTCCAATCAAAACTTCCGGTTTCTGTAAGACTAGTATTAATTATAGCATTAATTTCTGGGATAGTCAATGCTGCTTTTTGGTCGTCGTTAACTGTGGTTTCTTCAGGATTGTCTAGATAGGCCTCATCCTGACAAGCATTAAAAAAAGCAAAAGTCATTACTAGTAATGACAATTTAAGTACACGTTTTTTCATTTTATATAGTTTAAGGTTGATGCTTAAATATATAAATTATTCTTAAAGAAAAGTTAACAAATTTGACAAATTAACAAATAACCATTGTGCAAAATAGTAAATTGATACATTTTTAAGAGTACTGCTTTGCGTTAGCGGTAGGAATGACATCCTTTTTTTGCTGCCATATATGGCAAAAAAAGATATAATGGATGACGCGACCCTTGTGGTAACGCCCAAATAATTAAAATAAATTTTGAATTATAGTTTACGACGTACAGATCCTGTAAACTCTTCTAGATCGTCTTTAACTTTTTTAAGCTCTTCGTTTACATCATTGGTGATGCTTGTGTCTAGACCATTACGTTCTGCAGATTTTGTGATTTCGGTTTTAATATCATTAGTTGCGTCTTTAAGTTGGCGCATACCTTTACCCAAACCTTTGGCTATATCTGGTACATTTTTAGCACCAAATACCATAACAACGATAAGTAGGATGAAAAATATTTCTCCTCCGCTTATAAATAAAAATGTTGCTAATTTAATCATGGTACAAATATACTAAGTTGTTTTGATTGTTTGAATAAACTACTGTTTTTTTTAAGAGTCTTTTAGTACGATTTTTGTATTTTTACATCAAGTGAAACACAATACTATGGCGTTTAAAAATATTGAATCTAATCCAATTTTAGATCGTTTACCTAAGCATTTAAGACAATTTATTAAACCTCAGGATTATGAGGATTACTCTGCTATTGATCAAGCAGTTTGGCGTTATGCTATGCGTAAAAATGTGGATTACCTGAGTGAAGTAGCACATAATACTTACCTAGAAGGCTTGCAGCAAACTGGTATTAGTGTGGATGCTATACCTAATATGTATGGTATGAACCGTATTTTAAAAGCTATTGGTTGGGCTGCTGTTGCTGTGGATGGTTTTATACCTCCTAATGCTTTTATGGAATTTCAGGCGTATAACGTCCTGGTTATTGCTAGTGATATTAGACAATTGGAACATATTGAGTATACGCCTGCTCCAGACATAATCCACGAAGGTGCTGGTCATGCACCAATTATTGCTAATCCTGAGTATGCTGAGTATTTAAGACGTTTTGGTGAGATTGGTTGTAAAGCGATAAGCTCTGCCAAAGATTACGAGTTATATGAAGCTGTGCGACACTTATCTATTATTAAAGAAGCTCCTAATACACCACAAGATCAAATTGATTTAGCTGAAAAAGCAGTTGAAGATTTACAGAATAACATGGGTGAACCAAGTGAAATGGCTTTGATTAGAAATTTACATTGGTGGACAGTTGAGTATGGTTTAATTGGCACAATAGATAATCCAAAAATTTATGGTGCAGGTTTATTATCGTCTATTGGTGAGAGTGCTTGGTGTATGACAGATAAGGTTAAAAAGTTACCTTACACGATCGACTCTACCTTTCAGAATTTTGATATCACAAAACCGCAACCACAATTATATGTCACTCCGGATTTTGCACATTTAAGTTTAGTTTTAGAAGAATTTGCTAATACTATGGCGTTGCGTACTGGTGGACCAAGTGCAATTAAAAAACTGATACAAAGCGAAGCTTTAGGAACTATCGAGCTGAGTACTGGTTTACAAATATCTGGTGTTTTTACTAATATGATAGAACATAATGGTAAAGTAAGCTACATACAAACTACCGGAAAAACTGCCTTAGCTAATAGAGATAAAGAGTTAGTTGGACATAGCACTTTAGAGCATCCTGATGGTTTTGGATCGCCAATTGGTAAATTAAAAGGTATTAATTTGGCTATTGAAGACATGTCGCCTAGAGATTTACGCGCTTACGATATTTATGAAGGTGAAACAGTTACTTTGGAATTTGAAGGTGGTATTATTGTTAAAGGTGAAATTATTACTGGTACAAGAAACCTACAAGGTAAAATTATATTAATTAGTTTTAAAAATTGTACGGTAACCCATAACGATACTGTTTTATTCCAGCCAGAATGGGGACAATATGATATGGCTGTTGGTAAGGAAGTGCTTTCAGGATATTCTGGTACTGCCGACTTGCATAGTTTTGATTTAATTACACACACCATTAGTAGCACAACTATACATGAGGAAAAATCACCTGAAAAACTAGAACTTATAGCGCTTTACAAACAGGTACGTGATTACAGAGAAGGGACTAACTTTACTATTTCTAGAACTAAAGTGTTAGAGCAATTAATTAACCGTTTTCCGATGGATTGGTTATTACCAGTTGAGTTGTTTGAATTAGCTAAAAAAGGAAATGAAAATGAATTATGTAATACTATTTTAGATCATTTAGAAACAATTAAACAAAACAGACCTGAAGTAGGACATTTAATTGACGATGGTATTAAGATTGCTAGTCAGGAGATTGTGGTTTAAGATTTTGTACTACTATATTGTACAGTCGCTTTAATTGTATTTTCTTCATTAAATGAAGACATAACAATAGATGCTTTTTTAACCTGTTGTTCCTGCAAAGGCACAAACTGTATATTGGTATATGCTACATTTTCAATTACAATTTCTGATACACCAATTAGCTTTTTAGATTTTATATCCATAGGAATAAAACTATATAAATCTTCTCTTTTAAGGATGTCATTTTCAGTATAAGCATTAAAAGTCAGCGTTTTAAATAAGTATCTTGATAGCAATATGTCTTTAATTATCAAACCCAACAATATAACTTGTGCATTTACACCAATTGATAATTGACCAATAGTTATTGCTAAATGAAAGTGTAAAAATTGAGACAAATCAAAAATATCATTTTGATATGCAACGTAAGGGATTTGAGCTACTATCCATAGTATAGCTAAATAGTAGAAATTAAACTTTTTAGCAAAAAACAAAATTGAAGCTACAATACCTAATACACTAACTATTGTACTTAAATTTAACACTATAAATCCATTATTAAATAACGTTAAAATACTAGAGACAATAACAAACGTGTAGAAGATTTTTAATTTTTGCATTTATATGTTTTATAAATTAGATATTATTAAAACCTACTTATAACTCTTCAATTTCTCTTTAGTAAAATCACTTAAAACTAGTTTTCCACTAATTTCGGCACGCTCCAGTAGAGAAACACACCACTCATTTGCATCTTCCCATAGCACTCTTTTAAGTTCTAACAAAGCTTCTGGATTGTAACTTGCCAATTTAGCAGCTAAAGTATCTACAGCATTATCTAACGCTTCAACAGAATCAAACACATTGGCATATAAGCCTTTTTCTTTTGCATATTCTGCAGTAAAAAATGATTCGGCATCAATAGTCATTTGAGAAAACGCAGTTTGACCCATTTTTCTAGTAACTGCAGGCTCAATAACAAAAGGTCCAATTCCAATACTAATTTCGCTAAGTTTTATGGCAGCAAACTTAGTAGCCAAACAATAGTCGGTTGCACTTGCCAATCCAACACCACCTCCAACAGCTTTACCTTGTACGCGACCAATAATTAACTTTGGACATTTACGCATCGCATTAATTACATTTGCAAAACCAGAAAAAAAGCGCTTACCCTCTTCTAAATTAGTAATAGCCACTAACTCTGTAAAACTTGCTCCTGCACAAAATGTACGCTCGCCTCCACTTTTTAAAACAATTACTTTAATGTCATTATTTTTACCTGCATCTTTAATAGCTAATTCCAATTGTTTCAAAATTGGACTAGGCATCGCATTATGTTCTGGTGTAAAAAAAGTGATGTAACCTATGTTATTTTCAATGGATTGATTAACGTATGCTTGAGACATATACTGCTTTTTTTAAGTTGAAGTTACACAAATTTAAGGATTTTTAAGTTTCAAATTAGTAGCTTTGTAATAAACAATTATACTATGGGAATTTTTAGTTTTCTTTTTGGAAATAAAGCCAATAAAATAAAAGAATTTACAGATCGAGGTGCTGTTATATTAGATGTACGCTCAAAAGCAGAATATGACTCTGGAGCTATTCCAGGTTCTAAACATATTCCGTTACAACAAATACAAGCAAAAGTTGCAGATATAAAAAAATGGAACAAGCCAGTAATTACTTGTTGTGCAAGTGGTATGCGCTCTGGTAGTGCTGCAGCAATTTTACGCAGCAATGGTATAGAGGTTATGAATGGTGGTGGATGGCAAAGCCTATATAATAAGCTATAGTTTTAAAATTTCTAACCTGTCTGGAGTATCTATTTTACTGTCGTTATACTGCAACGTCCAACCTAAACTATTGGTTAAAATATAAAATTTAGACAGCTCGCTTACCAATCTGTTTTTAGCATTAATACGTAAATTGGATGCCTCTATTTTTTTTGTTATGCGTGTTGTAACAATTTCTTTTATTTTGTTATAATCGTCATGATTAAAAGCGTTAAGGTATCCACTTTCTACGTCGTAATATTCTAAATTTGGATAAATTTTTAATTCTTCTTTAGGAATAGATTTTATTTTTAAAACCTTATTAATACTATCTATTTCATATTCAATTTTACTTAAATCATAAGCCACAGTAACCTCAGCATTTACAATAACTAATGCTTGTTTATCTGAGGTTAAATTAGCAAACAAAGCTTTTGAATTTTTATAACTGTAGGCATCACTAAAATACCCTTCGGTAACAATTAATTTACCAACATTATTTATTTGTTTTTGGATTAACGCAGAGTGTTCTCTTACAACTGTTTTATCTGCACTACCTTCTGTACACTTCTTTATTACAAAAGAAACTACAAACGCTATTACTATACCTATTACTATTTTTCGCATACCATAAAAGTACATAAAAAAAGCATTTAAGATTTTAATAATTATTGAAAAATTTAGCAACATTTAAAACCTACCGTTACTAATTAAAAAGAGACTTTTAAGAATCGAAAAAAACTTAAAAAATTAGTAACAAAAAAAACACCAACATAAAAACTAGATTGGCAGTTCTATGGTTGGTGTTTGAAAATATAATGATTAATAGCTTTATAAAAATAAGCCTACTTTTTCGTTTAATATTTTTTATTCGACAAAAAGGATAAATAATTAGTTGTAAGCAATATTTGTATTAAAAAAGCTACAAATCAACTACTTACAAATTACTAAAACTTAATATTAGGAAACTGATTTGTTAGCGTAATTTGTCTTTCTACCAATTGCTGTACAAATTTAAGATGTGCAGTCGAGTTTGGATTGAATGGTTTGTGCTGTAATCCTTTTTGAATAATATCTACTTCAGACATAATAGCAATAGCAGAATCTGCCATCCAAACCGTTTTAAATCTATCCCAAATATAATCGACCGCTAATGGACTTGGATGTAGCAAATCTTGGTTATAAAAACGGTAATCACGTAACTCATCCATCATAATTTCGTAAGAAGGAAAATAATGAGATTGGTCATCCAACACTTTATGGAGCGCAGCAAGTAAATGCGATTTACTTTGTGTGTTTTCTATAAAACCATCCTTGATATGCCTAACAGGTGATACTGTAAATATAAAATTAACCTTAGGATTTACCTTTTTAACCTGCTCTATTATAGACTGTAATGCTGCTACAATAACATCTACACTTAATATTTGTTTTTGAAATTGCTGCTGCGGAATTTTATGACAGTTAGCTACAATTTTATTAGTCTTTAAGTAACGGTATACCCAAGCTGTACCTAAAGTGATGACAACATGTGTGCTTTGCTTTAAATAATGACTAGTCTTTTGCGAAGCTGCATTAAGTTGGTGCAATAATAAGCTTTTGGTATGTTGACTTAATTTTGAATGTGCATCAAAACTATGAAACTGCTCGTTATTAATAAACACGTCATCCTCTGCATATTTTTTACCATGTAATGCATTAGATACTAAATTATGAATCGCTATTGGATGAAACAAAATACCAAACGGATTAACGTAGTGCTGAAACTTGAAATATTCAAATTTTTCACCAATATTTTCCGCAAAGCATGAGCCTAACAAAAACACTTTAGAGTTATAATCTATCAGATTATACTCTTGTTTTTTTAATGGTATTTTGGTTTGAAGATTCATCTTATTTTAATTCTTAAATTTTAAAAATGTTTTTTTAACAAGAAAAACACTAATTAAATGCTGCCATCACTTTGAACAAATAGCTCTCGCTGAAACGCTAAGAAGCAAAGACGTATTCTTTTAAAAAAATCAAATCTTATCTATTTACAAATTATTTACAATCCGAGTTATACCTGTTTTTATTAAAGGACTATTAAAATTGATCAGTAAACCCAATTTTAAACCACTCAATTTTAAATACGTTAGTAATTGTTTTGGATGTACTGGATGAATTTCTTGAACTGATTTAATTTCGATGATTACTTTATTATCCACAATTAAATCCGTCCTAAAACCCAAATCTAACGTTTTACTTTTCCAAACCACTGGTAACTCTTTTTGTCTCTCGACAGATAAGCCTGCAGCTATTAATTCTGTATAAAGTATTTCCTCATAAACGGACTCTAAAAGTCCTGGGCCCAACTGAACATGAATATTATAACAACAATTAACTATAATCGATGACAGGTAATCCTCAAATTTTCTATTCTGCTCCATTTAACCAAAACTAC
This sequence comes from Olleya sp. KJ81-1, assembly GCF_055808135.1. Classification (NCBI taxonomy): domain Bacteria; kingdom Pseudomonadati; phylum Bacteroidota; class Flavobacteriia; order Flavobacteriales; family Flavobacteriaceae; genus Olleya; species Olleya sp. KJ81-1. The sequence goes on from NZ_CM147854.1 coordinate 1,786,094, forward strand.
AAAAATATAACTTTAAGACTTCCCTACTTTGCGAGAAAAACCTTTAAGAGATATACCCTTTAGCAGCCTCTAAAGCATTATCTATACCATCTGGATGCTTACCACCTGCTGTTGCAAAAAATGGCTGTCCACCTCCTCCACCATGGATGTGTTTACCTAATTCTCTAACAATAGTTCCTGCATTAAGCCCTTTAGCGTCCACTAAACTTTTAGACACATAACATGACAGTATTGCTTTACCATCATTTTCTGCTCCAAATAACAAGTATAAGTTGTCAAATTGGCTACCTAACTCAAAACATAAATCTTTAATACCAGAAGGATCTAAATCTAATTGTTTAGCTAAGAAGTTTACTCCGTTTATTTCTGTAATTTCATTTTTAAGCTCGCCTTTTATATTCTTAGCTTTATCTTTAAGTAATTGTTCTATTTGCTTTTTAAGACTTGAATTTTCCTCTTGAAGATTCTGTAATGCTTTAACAGGCTCTTGTGCGTTGTTAAGCATATCTTTCATTTCAAAAAATGATCTATTATTGTCCTGATAATAAGACTTAACAGCATCATTTGTAATTGCTTCAATACGACGTATACCTGAAGCAACTGCACCTTCAGACACTATTTTAAAATGCCAGATATCTGCAGTGTTATCCACGTGTGTTCCTCCACATAATTCTATAGACTGACCAAAACGTACTGTACGCACAGCGTCTCCATACTTTTCGCCAAATAAAGCCATAGCACCTTCTTCAATCGCTTTTTCCATTGGTACGTTGCGACCCTCTTGTAATGGCAACTTACTTTCTATTCTAGAGTTTACAAAGTTTTCTACATCACGTAATTCTTCAACAGTTAACTTAGAAAAGTGAGAGAAATCAAAACGCAAATATTTAGAGTGTACTGCACTACCTTTTTGCTCTACATGCTCTCCTAAAACCTCTCTTAAAGCTTGATGCAATAAATGTGTTGCTGTATGGTTACATTCTGTTCTGTAACGTTGTTTCTCGTCAACTTTTGCTACAAACACTTGATTTACATCACGAGGTAACTCTTTAGTTAAGTGAATAATAACGTTGTTTTCCTTTTTAGTATCTACAATATAAAATACGTCACCATTCCCAGCTTGTATATATCCTTTATCTCCAACTTGCCCTCCACCTTCAGCATAAAATGGTGTTAGATTAAAGACTAGTTGGTGCATCTCGCCATCTTTTTTAGAAACGACTTTACGGTATTTTGTAATTTTAACTTTAGCTTCTAATTGATCGTAGCCTATAAACTCTTGGTCTTCATCTTGGATAAGCACTGTCCAATCGTCAGATTTTAACTCTGATGCTTCACGACCTCTACCTTGTTGTTCTTTTAAGCGCTTATTAAATTCGCCTTTATTATAAGAGAATCCTTTTTCACGTAAAATTAAATCCGTTAAATCTTCAGGAAAACCATAGGTATCTTTAAGTTCAAAAACCTTAGACCCTGACACTTGCTTATCTGTTGCATTGTCTACAATACGATCTAAAATTGCTAAACCTTGATCTAATGTTCTTAAAAAAGAGGCTTCTTCTTCCTTAATTACATTTTCTATTAATTGCTTTTGTGCTTTTAATTCTGGAAAAGCTGATCCCATTTTTTCGGTTAAAACATTAACCAAACGGTAAATAAATGGTTCTTTTTTATCTAAAAAAGTAAAACCATAACGTACTGCACGACGCAAAATACGACGGATTACATAACCAGCTCCTGTATTACTTGGCAATTGTCCATCTGCTATAGAAAAAGCTACAGCACGAACATGATCAGAGATAACACGAATAGCAATATCTACTTTTTCTTCTTTATTATAATCTTTCCCAGTAATGGTTTCAATCTCTCTAATTATTGGCGTAAACACGTCTGTATCGTAATTAGATTGTACGTTTTGCAACACCATGCATAAACGCTCAAATCCCATTCCTGTATCAATATGTTTGTTAGGCAAACCTTCTAAGGTTCCGTTTGCTTTACGGTTGTATTGCATAAAAACTAAATTCCATATTTCCACAACTTGTGGATGGTCTTCATTTATTAAAGTCTTACCATCTACTTTAGCTTTTTCTTCAGCAGATCTAATATCAACATGGATTTCACTACAAGGTCCACAAGGTCCTTGCTCTCCCATTTCCCAGAAGTTATCCTTTTTATTTCCTTTTAAAATACGGTCTTCACTAATGTACTGTTTCCAAATATCAAAAGCTTCGGTATCCATTTTAAGGTTATCCTCATCATCACTTCCTTCAAAAACGGTAACGTATAATATATCCTTATCAATTTTATACACTTCGGTTAAAAGTTCCCAAGCCCAAGCAATTGCTTCCTTTTTAAAATAATCGCCAAAAGACCAGTTACCCAACATTTCAAATAATGTGTGGTGGTAGGTGTCATAACCAACTTCTTCTAAATCGTTATGTTTTCCAGAGACACGTAAACATTTTTGGCTATCTGTAAGTCTATTATTTTTTGGTTGACCATTACCTAAAAAGTACTCTTTAAAAGGAGCCATACCAGAATTAACAAACATTAATGTTGGATCATCCTTTAACACCATTGGTGCAGAAGGTACGATACTATGTTTTTTATCTTCAAAAAATTTAAGAAAAGTTGCGCGTATGTCTTGAGAGTTCATAATACTATGTTGATAATCTTGTTAGCATAAGCTTAACGCTTATTAAAACAATTTATATATTTGTTATTCGTTACTATTTAATTAACTGAAAAATTCAGGTTTATTAATTGCAAAAATAGTATAAATTAGATAATGAGTAAGGTAAAATATTATTATGATTCTGAAACGCTCTCTTATAAAAAAATAGAGCGTAAAAAAAGACGCACATTTAAGTTTATAACACTATTTTTAGTTGCTGCTGCTTTGTTTGGTTTTTTGTTTGTTTTTATAGGTGGTCATTATTTTGAGTCTCCAAAAGAAAAAGCCCTAAAACGCGAGTTAACCAATCTAGAACTTCAGTTTGATTTACTTAACAAAAAAATGGAAGAGGCTGAAACGGTCTTAGCCAATATAGAAGATCGTGACAACGCTATTTACAGGTTATATTTTGAAGCCAATCCCATCCCTGAAGAGCAACGAAAAGCAGGTTTTGGTGGTGTTAATAGATACAAAAAACTAGATGGTTATGATAATTCAGAATTAATTATAAGCAGTTCAAAACGTATAGACAAACTATTAAAACGTATTGTAGTACAATCCAAATCTTTAGATGAAATTGCTGTTTTAGCTGAAGAAAAAGAAAAACTACTACTTGCAATTCCTGCTATACAACCCGTTAGCAACGAAGACTTAACACGCATGGCTTCTGGTTATGGTATGCGATCTGACCCTTTTACTAAACTAAGAAAAATGCATTGGGGAATGGACTTTACTTCTCCAAGAGGCACACCTGTTTATGCATCTGGTGATGGTATTGTAGAGCGTGCAGACAGTAATTCTGCTGGATATGGAAACCATATTAGAATAGATCATGGTTATGGTTATGTATCGTTATATGCACACTTATTTAAATATAATGTCCAAAAAAACCAACGTGTTAAACGTGGTGACTTAATTGGCTTTGTAGGTAGTACAGGACGCTCTGAAGCACCACACTTACATTACGAAATATTTAAAGATGGAGAACGTATTAACCCAATTAACTTTTACTATGGTAGTTTAACACCAGAAGAGTTTAATAAGTTATTAGAACGTGCTTCACTTGAAAACCAATCTTTAGATTAATGATTATAGACCTTCCAGAAAAACGGTATTACACCATAGGTGAAGTCGCTAAAGCATTTGATGTTAACACATCATTAATCCGTTTTTGGGAAAAAGAATTTGACGAGCTTAAGCCAAAAAAGACAGCAAAAGGCAATCGAAAATTTACACCTGAAGACATTAAAAACCTTCAACTAATTTTTCATTTAGTAAAAGAACGTGGGTTTACTTTGGATGGTGCAAAAATTCATTTAAAAGAAGAAAGAAAAAAACACTTGATAATTTTGAAATTATAGCTAAATTGGAAGGTGTAAGAGATCAACTAATCAAACTAAAAGAACAACTTTAAAACCAACAATTATGAAAAAATGGCTTGTACCAGTAATTATTATTGCAATAATTGCTTTTAGCTTATACAAATGGGCAGTAGGAATAAACAATACAGCAGTAACTTTAGAAGCTAATGCAAAAACTGCATGGTCTAATGTAGAGAGCACCTACCAAAGACGTAATGATTTATATAGTAGTGTAATTAAAACGGTTCAAGGATCTGCTGATTTTGAAAGAAAAACGTTAAACGAAGTTATTGCAGCTCGTGCAAAAGCAACATCTGTTAATATTGATGCTAGTAATTTAACTCCAGAAAAAATGGAAGCTTTTCAAAAAGCACAGAGTGAATTAAGTGGATCTTTTAGTAGACTTATTGCCTCTTTTGAAAGATATCCAGAATTAAAAACCACAGAACAGTTTAAAGAATTTATCTCTCAGCAAGAAGGTACTGAAAACCGAATAAATGTTGCTAGAGATAGATATAATGAAGAAGTAAATAAATATGATATTTATACTTCTAAATTCCCTAACAGCTTATTAACAGGATGGTTTGGATTTAAAGAAATGGCTAGATACAAAGCTGATCCTGGATCGGAAAACGTACCTGATGTAGAATTTAAATTTGACTAAAAACATGATACCTGAAGACGTAGAATCTTTTCTATCCACTACCGAAGAGCAAGAAATTGTTGAGGCTATACGTATAGCAGAAGATCATACGTCTGGAGAAATCCGTGTGCATATTGAAAACACTTGTAATGACAACCTTGAAGGTCGCGCATTACAAGTGTTTTCTGTTTTAAAAATGCATAATACTAAAGACAGAAATGGTGTTTTAATTTACGTTGCTGTAAACGACCATAAATTTGGAATTTATGGAGATAAAGGTATTAACGATGTTGTGACTAAAGATTTTTGGGACAACACTAAGTTAATTATCCAAAATCAATTTAAAAATGGTCAGTTTAAACAAGGGTTAGTAGATGGTATTTTACATGCTGGCCAACAACTAAAAACCCATTTTCCAGTCCAAGATAATGACACTAACCAGTTGACAAATACGATCTCTAAAGGATGAAATTAAAAAACCAACGGTTAGCAGTTTTTAAGCAATCTATAAAACAGTATACAATGCCAATCATTGTAATGTTATTGTTATTATCGTTTACCACCAGTTTTGCACAATTTAAAATACCAGAAAAACCAAGCCTATCAAATGGTGGACAAACTAGTGTCTATGATTATGCAAATTTGTTATCTGCAAGTGAGAAAAGCACTTTAGAAAACAAATTAATAAAATACTCTGACACAACCTCAACTCAAATTGTGGTTGCTATAATAACATCCACTGATGGAGAATACATAAATTATTTAGGCACACAATGGGCACATGCTTGGGGAATTGGTCAAGAAAAAGAAGATAATGGTGTATTTATTTTATTAGCTAGAAATGATCGTAAAATAAATATTAGTACTGGTTATGGAGTAGAGCATTTATTAACTGACGCTATGTCGCGTCGTATTATAGAAAGAGATATAATCCCATACTTTAAGCAAAATGATTATTATGGAGGCTTAAATCGTGGTGCTGATGCTATTTTTGAAGTCTTAACTGGAGCATATCAAGGCTCTAGACAAAACACCAATGCAGGAGACTTCCCTGTAGGACTTATATTCTTTTTATTTATTGTGTTTGTCATCATACTAATCTCTGTATCTAAAAACCAAAAAGGTGGTAATGGTACAGATAACTTTGGAGGAGGTAGCAACACAACACGAAGTATTTTAGAAGCTATCATTTTAAGTAACTCTGGACGTGGAGGTTACAGAAGTGGTTCCGGAGGATTTGGAGGTGGTTTTGGAGGCTCTTCTGGAGGAGGTGGATTTGGTGGAGGCTTCGGTGGAGGTGGCTTTGGAGGTGGAGGCGCTTCTGGAGGTTGGTAAGATTTTATCGAATAAAAGCATTATATATCGTTGTTGTGCATAATATGAGAAAACTGACACTTGCAATATTACTTTTGACTTTGATTTCCTGTAATTATGGAAAAAATGGAATTACAGCGGAAATCAAAAATTCTTCTGACAAAACTATTAGGAATGTGACTTTTTTATCGGACGGAAATACAAAACTGGAATTTGATAAACTTGAACCGAACCAAACTGTTGAGGAATTTCTCGATATGACAAATAATCAAAAAGGAGATGGTGCATATGGTTTAATATTTAAAAGAGAAAATGGAAAAAGGGAACAAACCGTTGGTGGATATTATACGAATGGAGGCTCTTTGAACAGAAAAGTAGTTTGTGAAATTAAGAACGACACAATTCTAATGAAATTTAGTGGAACTGGATATTAAAAAATACTATGCACAACAATGTATAACCGCAATTACGGCGGATTCGACTACGTCCGAATCCACTCGGAATTGCTACCGTCGGTCTCTGCCGAAAGATTGTTTAACTTTAACCCGTAACTGACGGTTATACTTACCGTTGTATGCAATTAAAAAAACCAAGATAATGACAAAAAACCTAGTTCTGATTTTTACAATTTTGACTTTCCTTTCGTGCGGAAATGAATCGGATAAAATGATTTATAAAACAAAAGGTGGAGAATTTGCTTCTCAACCTGGGAATTTTATCGCTGACTTTCCAACCGAACCGAATTATTCTGCGATTGATAACCAAATCGGACTTGACAAATTCCAAATCCATTTATTTCGTTCGACTTTAGGACCAAATAAAATTTTTACAATTGAGTACCTCGATTATCCAGAACATATGATTAAATCAATGACTGACGAACAAATTTATTCACAAGGAGTAACAAATTACTCAAACAAAATGACCGAATCGTTTAATTTAGAATTTCAAGAATCGATTGAACAACACGGATTGAATGGACAATATTTTGTTCTCAATCTCAAGCAAAATGCAATTGACAAAGGAATAGAAGGCCATATTCAAGGAAAATTATTTAGAAAAGGGAATCGAGTTTATACAGTTTCATATATGGGACAGAATGATAAGAATGTAGATACGTTTATGAAATCATTTCGTCTGATAAAATAACTGCATACAACACCGTGTATAATTAATTGCTTGTTTTAAGCCTACTTACGAACATTCCTGCGGAATATTCTATCTGTGATTTATTTGCTAAATTAGTGCCTAAATCACGCAAGAAACCATATACAAACACGTTTTGCACAATTAAAAAATGACACGTCAAATCAGAGATAAACTAATTTATGAAAATCAAGAATATTATCTTAATTCTGAACTAATAGAAGTCTACTTTCGACAACATCCAGAAAAACGACCTAAATTTGAAATAAGTTGTAGTGCTTTGTGGAGAGGATACGTTGCGATATTTGAGGTCAAAAATAATAAGCTTTTAATTAAAGAACTAGATTGGTTGACTGACATAAATTTTAATATGCAATCATTTCGAGAAGAATTATTTCCAAATAACAAGTTTGAATGGTATTCTGGGCTTATAAGAATTGATGAATTTAGAGGAGAATTTGACAAAGAACCTGAAAACGGAATATTTGAATATTTGGAGATTGAAAACGGAAATTTGATACAGAAAAGAACATTCAATTTTGAGGAACTTCAAAGATTTAAGAAAGAACAATATGACTATTTTTTATTATCTGATGAAGTAGAACATCTTTATGAATTTTGGGAAAGAAATAATGAAAATGGAGTTATTAATAAAGAAAGAATTAATACAATCATTTTGAAAAACATAATGGAATACACTCAAAAAGTATACGTTGAATAAAACCATATTCAACAATGTGACCAATTAAAAATTGAAGTATATAGACAAATTCAAACAAAAAAAGTAACTTTACAAAATCGTTAGGGGTGCCCAAATATGGCTGAGATTATACCCTATGAACCTGATATGTTTAACAACAGCGGAGGGAAACGAGCCTTGTACATAATTGCATATATAATTATACAAGCCACTTTCGCAGCTACGAAAGTGGCTTTTTTTATTATAAAAATTGACAATAAATACTATGTCCAAAAAACAACAACTCAACAAAATTTTAAATGAATTAAAAGCACAGGCACCTTTAGTTCATAACATCACCAACTATGTCGTGATGAACACTACTGCCAATGCATTACTTGCTATTGGCGCATCACCTGTAATGGCACATGCAATTGAAGAGGTCGAAGAGATTACTTCCATTGCTTCAGCTTTGGTCATTAATATGGGAACACTAAGTCCAAAATGGGTTGAAGCAATGGAATTAGCCATTAAAAAAGCAAACCAACTTAATATACCAGTTGTTTTTGACCCTGTAGGTGTAGGTGCTTCTTCCTACAGAACTAAAACTGCTTTAAGCATTATAGAAAAATACAAACCTTCGGTTATTAGAGGGAATGCATCAGAAATTTTAGCATTAACTCAATTAAGCAATAATACTAAAGGTGTTGATAGTACAATAAGTTCAGAAAATGCATTAAATGCAGCTCAAGAGCTTTCCAAAAAATTAAATAGTACCATTGTTATAAGTGGTGCTGTAGATTATATTATTACAGGAAACCTAATTGATAAAGTAACCAAAGGAAAACCTATTATGGCCAAAGTTACTGGAATGGGTTGTACTGCGACTAGCATTATTGGATCTTGCATAGCAGTAAACCAAAACTACCATGTTGCTTCATATATGGCAATGGAATTAATGGGAAAAGCTGGAAATATGGCTGATAAAATATCACATGGTACTGGAAGTTTTCAAGTAAATTTTCTTGATGCTTTATACCAAATTTCTAATAAATAATGAAACAGCAAGATTATTCTCTAATGTATGTTACTGATGAACGAATAACTGACAATACAGCGTTTTTAAATGTTTTAGAATCCAGTTTAAAAGGTGGTGTGAGCATAGTGCAATTAAGAGAAAAAAACTAAATACTAAAGCATTTTATATTCGAGCCCTAGCTGTAAAAAATCTTTGTTTAAAATACAAGATTCCACTTATTATAAATGACAGAATAGATATTGCTTTAGCTATAGATGCTGATGGTATTCATATTGGTCAAAAAGATTTGCCTGCTCCTATTGCTAGGAAGTTATTAGGAAAAAATAAAATTATAGGTTGGTCTGTAAGTAATATAAAACAAGCTTTGGAAGCTAACCATCTAGACGTGAATTATATTGGCATATCTCCAATTTTTAATACTAATACAAAAACAAAAGATTTAGACTCGCCTTTAGGTATTGCAGGCTTAAAAGAAATAAAAAAATATGCAGCATACCTATTATTTGTATTGGAGGTATCAACAACAAAAATACTGCAAGCATAATACAACATGGATCAGATGGTGTAGCAATAGTTTCGGCTATTTCACAAGCTGACAATCCAGAACAAGCAACAGCACAATTAAAAGAAATTATATGTCAAACTGGTACGAAAAAATAAATTTAAAAACAGCACACATTTTAGAACAAATAAAAGCGCATAGTTTTATACAAGAGCTTATGGCTGGAACGCTTCCAAAAGACATATTTTATTTTTATATAAATCAAGACGCTATTTATTTATCTGAATACAAAAAGATTTTGGCACAAATAGGTATAAAATGTTCTGATGAAAATGATACACAGTTTTTTTTGAATGCAGCCACAGGAATCATAAATGTAGAAAATGCTTTGCATCAAAATTTTCTTAATCAAAAAACTATTACAAACGAAGCTTCAATTACGTGCGAACTATATATAAGTTACTTATCGCGTATGGCACATACTAAATCTTTAGAAGAAGGTCTTGCAGCTGTGCTTCCATGTTTTACTATTTACCAACAGATTGGAGATTACATCTTAGCCAATCAGACAAATAAAAACAACAATCCATACCAAGATTGGATTAATACCTATGGTGGAGAAGCATTTGCAAATTCAGTAAAAAGTGCAATTGAAATAACTAACAAGCATACCATTAAAGCATCACAAGAAAGTATAAATAACATGAATAAAGCTTTTGAAAAAGCTTCAAAATTAGAATGGATGTTTTGGGATAGTGCTTATAATAAAGAATCATGGAAAATATAAAAACACCCTACAAAAGTGTATTAACTATTGCAGGCAGCGACTCTGGTGGTTGCGCAGGAATACAGGCTGACATCAAAAGTATTTCGGCATGTGGCGCATTTGCAGCAAGTGTTATAACTGCATCTACAGCGCAAAATACCAAAGGTGTCTTTGATATACATCCAATGCCTATTTTTCATATTGAAAAACAACTAGATGCTGTGTTTTCAGATATTAATTTTGATGCCATAAAAATAGGCATGCTCCATTCCTGTGAAGTAATAGAAATTGTTGGTATAAAATTAGCTGAATACCATGCAAAAAACGTTGTAATAGATCCTGTAATGATAGCAACATCAGGCGACAAGTTAATTACAGACCAAGCTATAGATTGCTTAAAAAAATTATTGCCAAAAGCATTGTTAATTACACCAAATAGCAAGGAAGCAGAAACATTAATTGGATATGCAATTAATACAAATAATGCTAAAACTGCTGCAAAAGATATAGGATTAACATTTAAAACATCTGTATTATTAAAAGGTGGTCATTTAGAAGATTCAACAGACGATATGTTTGATGTATTGTACAATTTTTCAACTGATACATTATCTGTGTTTAAAAACCCAAGAATAAACACAAATAATACACATGGTACTGGTTGTAGTTTATCTTCAAGTATAGCTGCATTTTTAAGCAAAGACGATGATTTAGAGTATGCTGTTAAGCAAGCTTGTGAATATATAAACGTGGCTATTGCTAATGGGAAAAACAAAATTTTAGGACATGGAAATGGTCCTATAAATCACTTTGGATTAAAATAACTGCATGAACTAAAAATACTAAACCATTATTAACAATACACATTAACTAATCACATATTATACAACACAAAAGCAGCTTACGTTTTAAGGTAAGCTGCTTTTTTTATTATAGACTTTATTTAGGTTATGGATTAATTAATCCATGTAATACATACCATTATCTCTAGATTCTCCCTTAGACCCTAAACTATTAAACTTCCAACTAAAGTTAAGCATAAAGTATTGACGTAATACAGTACTTTGCGTATCCTGTATATAGTCATTAGTAGCTGTACGTCTTGCGTTGGTATTTTGATTTAATAAATCATAAACTTTTAGCGTGACTAACCCTTTATCTTTTAATACTGAATACGCTACACTAGCATTCCAAAACCAAGCATCTTTTTGAAAACCATCTGCTATATTTGGATTATAATTATAGGTGACATCATTTCGCCATTCTAAACCTTTTGGAAGAAAAAATGCAGTATTTAAATCTAAATTATGAGATGTAAAGTTTCTGTCTTCAAAAGCTTCAATATCGTATTTATTATTTGTAAATGAAATTCGGTAACGTGGTTTAAACTCAAAAATAGTGTTATAAACATAATCAATCCCAAAGTTTGGATTAAACACCAATACATTACTTGCGTATTGCACGTCGTTATTATAGTTTATATTTTTTGAAAAGTTTGACCAGTTACCAATTTTAAATCTTACAGATTGTAAAGAGTCTATTTTAAACTTTTTACTATAATCCACTCCAAAATACCCACTTTGATTACCGTCTACATTGTCATAAGTAGTAATACGTTTTAAAGTTGCTGGATCAATTGTTGTTCTAGACACGACTGCATTTTGGCTTCTAGAAATATTAGCATACATGTAAAAACCAGAACGTTCTTGCCAATTATAAGCATTAAAGCCCATGTAAAAACTATGCTCATTAGTTGGCTCTAGATTAGGATTACCAACAACTGTATTTAATGGGTTTGACACATCCTCAAACGCTTGTAATTGCCTTAAAGATGGTGGTCTATTTGATAGTCTATAATTGGCATAAATAGAAGCCTTTTTACTAAATCTATAATTAAAATTAGATCTTAGCTCGACTGCTTTAAAATCTCTTTCAACATTAAATTGCGGTCGTAATCCATCTTGATTTTTCAAAGTTCTAGACACGTAATCTGCACCTACTCTAGCAGACCATTTTTCTTTATTATAACTTAAGCTAACTCCTGGTGCGCTTTTAATATCTGTGTATTCAAAATCTGTACTTAACAGTTCATTAAAAGCATCATAATTATCTGTACCAGAGTTATAATCAAAGGTACTTTGTTTGTTTTCGTCTTTATTACGTTGGTATTCATAATCAAAACTTACAAAAAATTCTTTTTCAATAATTGGCAATCTATAGCTTATATCTGTTTGTAAATTGTTGCTAGTATTATCACCATCAGTAAATTGGTTTCGGTTAATAGTTTCTGGACTTGATCCAAACACTTCGGTATTAGAATTTATAAAGTCTTCACTTTCGCTATTATTAAAACTGTTATCCAATCCAAATCTTAAATAGGCACCCTTATTACCAAACTTTTTAGTAACGCTAATTTCATTTGAAAAGTTTTTAACGCGATTATCTACAAACGATGATAATGTAGATTGGTTGGTTAACGCTCTATCCTCATCTAAAGTTTCGTCTTGACTAGTATAATCTGTTGTACTTTTTGAGTAAGCAAAGGATGGTTTGATGTTTATAAAAAATGTAGTGTCAATTTTTATTTCAAAATCCGAATTTACAGTATGACTCTGTGTATCGTTATTTGAGCGAGATCTAGAATTAGAAAAATATCTAGAATCTGATAAAATAGTTTCCCTTTGGGAAGACGTTTCGTTTTCAGAGTTACTGTTTGAGAAAAAATAATCTGCAGCAACTTCTGTTTTTTCGCTTAAAGCATCTGCATAATTGGCTCCTGCTAATTTAGAGGTTGTAATCCCTTGACCACCTCCAAATTGTCTTCCGTTAATACTAAAAGAACCATTGCTATCCCAACTTCGGCTTCCACCACTACCAAACATTTTTTCGATTTCACCAAAACTAAATCCTGGCGAGTTTATGTTATTACCACCAACTAAAACGCTAATACGTTGGTCGTTGTCAAACCTATTAAACATTCCGGCAAACTCGTATCTTTTATCTGTCCCAACTCCTGCTGCTACACGTCCAAAAACACCTTTATTGTTTTCTTCTTTTATGGTTAAGTTTATGGTTTTGTTTTCTTTATCTCCTTCTTCTCCTGTAAAGGCTTCACTTTTTGTTTTGGTATCAACAACTTGGATTTTTTCAATAATCTCTTTAGTTAAATTTTTTATTGTAATAGAAGGATCGTTTCCAAAAAAGGGTTTACCGTTTACCAATATTTTATTAACCTCTTTACCGTTAACTTTAATCTTACCTTCTTCGTCAATTTCGACACCTGGTAATTGTTTTAGTAAATCCTCTACAGTTGCGTCTTTTTTGGTTTTAAATGAATTTACATTAAACTCTAAAGTATCTTTTTTAATAGTTACAGGAGCTGAAGACTTGATAACCACCTCATCTAAGGCATTACTAATTTGCAAATTAATTTCACCCAAATTAATGGTTCCGCCTGCTTTGATAGCTATTTGTTTCTTGTAAGATTGGTAACCTACGTAAGACACTAGAAGGTTTAAATTTTCTTCAGCACTAGCATCTTCTAAACTAAAAGCGCCATTTTTATCTGTAATAGTATAAGTTACTAAACTACTATCTTTGACACGCTCTAGATAAACCGTTGCGGCTTCTAAAGGTGCTTGATCTAAGTCATCAAGCACCTGACCTGTTATAATAAATTCTTTGGATTGACTAAATGAAAAAGCGGTACACAACAGTGCAGTGATAATGATTAGATTACGCATTGGTTTTTGGTTGATGTTATAAAGCCTGATTAATAGCTCTTTATTTTCAAAAACGAAAGTAACCTTGTAATATTATCTTTAGTCTTAAAAGAAACTTAAAATTTCCTTAAAATTATTTTTTACGCATGTAAACGCTAATTGGCACACCTTTAAAGTCATACAACTCACGTAATTTGTTTTCTAAATAACGCTTGTATCCTTCACGCACGTATTGTGGTAAGTTACAGAAAAAAGCAAATTGCGGTTGTGGTGTTGGCAATTGCATTACGTATTTAATTTTAACAAATTTACCTTTATAAGCTGGTGGTGGATAATTATCTATGATAGGTAATAAAGTCTCATTAAGCTCGCTAGTTTTGATACGCTTAGATCGGTTTTGGTACACCTCAACAGCGGTTTCAATAGCTTTATAAATACGTTGCTTAGTTAATACCGAAATAAATACAATTGGCACATCAGTAAAAGGCTCTAATTGTGTTTTGATGTATTTTTCAAATTCGATAGTTGACTTGTGGTCTTTTTCTACTAAATCCCATTTATTTATTAGCACTACAATACCTTTTCTGTTACGTTGTGCTAACCAAAATATATTTTGTACTTGTCCATCAAATCCTCTGGTAGCATCAACTACTAAAAGACAAACGTCAGAATGCTCAATAGCACGTACGCTTCGCATTACAGAGTAAAACTCTAAGTCTTCTTTTACTTTAGATTTTTTTCTAATTCCAGCAGTATCTACTAGATTAAATTCAAATCCAAAACGGTTATATTTTGTATCAATAGAGTCTCTGGTTGTACCAGCTATATCTGTAACAATATATCTATCTTCACCAATTAAGGCGTTTATAAACGATGACTTTCCAGCATTAGGACGACCAACTACTGCAAAACGTGGTATAGCATCTACTTCCTCTTCCTCCTCTTCTACTTCTGGTAATGCTGCTACTAAAGCATCTAATAAATCTCCAGTACCACTTCCGTTAATACTAGCAATAGTGTGGTATTCTCCAAGTCCTAAGTTATAAAACTCGACAGCATCTTCTTCACGCTTACCATTATCTACTTTATTAACTACTAAAAAGACAGGTTTTGTAACTTTACGCAGTAATCTTGCAACATCCTCATCCATTCCTGTTACACCATCTTCCACATTTACCATAAAAATAATGGCATCTGCTTCTTCAATAGCTAAAACAACTTGTTTATCGATTTCTGCTTCAAAAACATCATCACTTCCTTTTACATATCCTCCTGTATCGATTAACGAAAATTCTTTTCCGTTCCAATCACTTTTACCATAATGTCTATCTCTTGTAACACCACTAACAGCATCCACAATTGCCTCACGACGTTGAATTAAACGATTAAAAAAAGTTGATTTACCAACATTTGGTCTTCCTACAATAGCTACTATATTACCCATATCTTTGTTTTTTTATGCATTACATATCCTGTAAGCGAGTGCAAAGGTAGTGTTTAGTTTGAGAAAAAATAGTATTTTACTTTCATTATGAGATAATTATGAACGAAAATTTAAATGAAGTCGTGCTGCGTCCACGATTTAAGATAGAATTAAATAAATCACATACGTCTGTTTTAGAAGCTTTTGAAGCTAAACGACTGGACCAGAAGCAATTTATAGTCTCCAGAGTGGATGATCATGTGTTTATTAAATTACCAAAAGCGCAACAACAATTTTGGTCACCACAATTACATTTAGAGATAAATGATCTAGAAAACAACAAAAGTCAATTGTATGGGCTTTTTGGTCCCAATCCTACAGTTTGGACATTATTTATGTTTTTACATTTTTTAGTTGCTGGATTATTTATAGCATTTTGTATTTGGGCTTACTCCAATTATGCCTTAAAAGTAGACTATCAATTACAAGTTTGGGGACTAATTGGTATGGTTATACTATGGTTTATATTGTATTTTTCTGGACGTTTAAGTAAAACGTCTAACCAAAAAGAAATGACAGCACTTTACACGTTTATGAGTAGTGTTTTAGATGAATAAAAAAAGCTTCAGTTTACACTGAAGCTTTTTTAAAAATTCGATTATATCTTAAATATCTTATTGTTGATTTTCGTAAAATGATACTGTACCACTATCCTCGTTAGAGACTATCAATAGGTCTTTTCCCGTTGGGCTATCTGCTGCAGGAATAGCTAGCAAGCCTTCTGGAGCCTCGTCTCCAGTATGTGATAAAATGGATAAAAACACAGGTGCATTTGGATTAGTAATATCATACACCATAATTTGGTCTGTACGCTCTAAGCCAACAAATAAAATATAACGTTGGTTACCAATATTTAAAACATCAACACTTTCTGGTTCTGCACCTTTATCATCGCTTCGTTTATCCTCATCATTAAAGGTTGCTGGAGTAGCTGCTAAGGTTTGCGTTGCAATACTATTACCACTATCATACACTAAAGCACCATTTGCACTCCAGATAGAAAACGAACGTGCACCATAACTATACAAATAGTCATAATCACCATCGTTATCAATATCGCCTTCAGACAACATCACGTTTAATCGTCCTAAATTAGCTTCGTTTTGATAATCCTCTGACACTGGGAACATAGTCGCATCTAAAGTTAAATCTTTAACTCTGTCAATGTCAATATAACCAGGAGTACCTTCATATTCTCTTGCATCACCTTCATTAGCAGAAATCACATAATCTGTTCCGTTTATTCTAACAGATACAATAGCATCTGGTTGGTACAAGCCTCTAACTGGCCAATTTTTAAGTTGGGTTACGCCATCCTCATTACTAGCATCCAAACTATTTTGAGGTAACATGTGGTCTTTATAACCTAAAGGAAAAATAGCTTCAATGGTTTTTGTTAGCAGGTTAATTTTTGCAATTCCGTTATTTTCTTGAAGCGATACCCAAGCTGTCTGCGAGTCTTCTGACACTGTAATATATTCTGGCTCAACGTCTTTTGCTAGATCTGCATTTAATCCTGTTACTCTAAAGTGATTGGCTTCCAAAGCAGCCTCTTGGCTATTAAAACTTGTAAAATCTAATGTGGTAACTGTATTATTATTTAAATCGATAATACTTACGGTTCCCATTGGATCGTTGGTATAATCTGCATTTGGCTCGCCTTCATTAGCTGATAAAATAAAATTACCATCTTTAGAAAATGTAACCATATCTGGTAACGCACCAACTGTATAAGTATTATTTAAAGACGCATCTACAGTATTATACACTCTTATTTGTCCTGGATTTTGTTTAATTGAAGCTTCAACAGCTACTGCTAACTTACCATCAAAAACTGCTACACTATTAGGTGCACCAAAACCATTTAAGCTAATGGATGCTTCTTGCATTGGTAGTTCTAAATCTGTAAGGTTGTAAATAGAAATCTCATTACTTTCAGCATTAGTAACAAACAACTTTTTTGTTGTTTTATCATATGCAGAAATTTCGGCAGCAGCCTCACCTCCAACATTAATTGTGGTTTTATAAGTAAAATTAACTGCTGTATTTACTGTTGGTAAATCTACTGAAGCGTCATCATCGTTTGCACAATGGAATAATGTTAAGGCTGAAAATAATAGTACTGACTTTTTTAAATGTTTCATTTTTAGTTGGTTTTTTTATAAACCATAAAAGTGAAACATCAAGTTTAACCTAAAGTTAAGTCAAAGCAACGATTACATTAAAATATGCTACTGATTGTAACCAAAACGTTTTAACTGACGTTGGTTGCTTCTCCAATTTTTATTAACTTTTACATAAAGCTCTAAGTGAATTTGCTTACCAAAGAATTTTTCTAGATCCTTTCTAGCCTCTACACCTACACGTTTTAAAGCAGTTCCTTTATGTCCAATAATAATCCCTTTTTGGGTTTCGCGCTCGACCATAATTACAGATCTTACTCTAATTATTTGGTCTTCTTCAAAAAACTCTTCCGTATCAATCTCTACTGCATAAGGGATTTCCTTTTTATAATGCATTAAGATTTTTTCACGAATGGTTTCGTTTATAAAAAAGCGTTCTGGCTTGTCTGTTAATTGATCCTTTGGATAAAAAGCTGGTGATTCTGGCAATAATTCGATAATACGGTCAAAAACTTCTTTTACATTAAACCCTTCTAAAGCCGAAATAGCAATAATCTCTGCATTTGGCACTTTAGTAGCCCAAGATTGTACTTGCTCTTCTAACTGCTCTTGATTAGATTTATCAATTTTGTTTAAAAGTAATAAAACAGGGATTTTAGCATTGGTAATTTTATTAAAAAACGCTTCGTCTTTTAATTCTTTTTCACCAATTTCTACCATATAAATAAGGATATCTGCATCATCAAAAGCGGACTTAACAAAATCCATCATAGAGGCTTGCAGCTCGTAAGCTGGTTTAATTATTCCTGGTGTATCACTTAGTATTACCTGAAAATCTTCACCATTAACAATCCCTAAAATCCTGTGTCTTGTGGTTTGTGCCTTAGAGGTAATTATAGACAATTTTTCGCCTACAAAGGCATTCATAAGTGTTGACTTACCTACGTTTGGATTACCAATAATATTTACAAAACCTGCTTTATGTGCCATCTTAATCTTATTTAATAGACCGCAAAGTTACGACCTTGGTTTGTTTATTCCTCTATCATACATCACAATACTTCCTGCAACAGATACATTTAAGCTTAATTGCGACTTAAATTTAACCAAAAAATGGCTTTTATCTATCGCTTGTTTAGATAATCCATGATCCTCTGCACCTAATAAATAGACACAACGTCTAGGATGATGGAAGGTTTCTAGATCTACAGCTGTATCATCCAGCTCCACACCTACTAATCGCGCACCTTTTGGGATGTTATCATAAAAATCCTGAAAGGTATCATAATGAAAATATGGCATAGACTTGACCGCATTATGCGTATCGCAAGCTTGTTTAGCATACCTATTACCAATTGTAAAAATATAGCTTGCACCTAAATTTTGTGCAGTACGCCAAAGGACACCTAGGTTTTCTGGTGTTTTTCCGTTTTGGATACCTATACCAAAATATTCGTTTTCAAAATTATCTACCATGTTACAAAAGTAAAATTTTTAAGTACATTTTAAACACTTCGTCATATATATCCAACATGGAAGCTATCATAAAATTTTACTAATTAACTGAAAGGTCTTGTTTTTAAAACGACAAAAATTGTAATTTCATCTAAAAATTAACCAATGACCATTTTAAGACCTGTTATTATACTACTATTATTAGTCCTAAACACGTCCTGTAAAGAACGTAATATTAGTAATACCGCAACAGTCATAGATAGTACAACAGTAACAACGACTACCCTTAGTAAAGCGCAGCAAATTATAAATAAAACTATTTTGGCTCATGGTGGCGACTTATACCAAACTGCACATTATGCGTTTACTTTTAGAGACAAGCAGTATCAATTTAAAAATGAAGACTCTAATTATAAGTATAATAAAACGTATATAAAGGACAACGATACGATCCAAGATATATTGACTAACACTACATTTTCAAGACTTTTAAATAACAAAGCAGTTACACTAACGGAAAAGGAAATTGTGGATGGCTCAGGAGCGATAAACTCGGTTATTTATTTTGCTATGTTACCTTACAAATTAAATGATCCCGCTGTTAACGCTAGTTATATTGAAGCTACTACTATAAAAAACAAAGACTATGCAGTTATACAAATTACTTTTAATGAAGCAGGTGGTGGACAAGACTTTGACGACCAGTTTTATTATTGGATAAATAAGGACACTAATAAAATTGACTATTTAGCTTACAGTTATCATGTCAATGAAGGTGGTGTAAGATTTAGAAGCGCTTATAACAGTCGTGTTATTGATGGCATAACGTTTCAGGATTATATAAATTACAAAGCAGATGTTGGTACTGCATTACAAACGCTACCTACATTATATGAAGCTGATGTGCTTGAAAAACTTTCAGAAATAAAAACCGAGAACATAATTAATTTAAACAAAAACTAAAATGAAAAAATTACTATTTATTATCGCAGTTGTATTAACAGGAACGACTGTCAATGCACAAGAGTTTGCTAAAATGGACAAAAGCCCAATGGATCGTGCCTATTATCCAGAAAATGCACCAAAACGAGCGTTTGAAAAAGATGAAGCTAAGCAAGCCGCAATGGAGCCACAAATTAGAGTAACTTACTCTAGACCTGCAAAAAAAGGGAGAGACATTTTTGGAGGTTTATTAAAATTTGGAGAAGCATGGCGAGTTGGTGCTAATGAGTCTACTGAGATATTATTTTTAAACGATGTTACTGTTGGCGGAAAAACGGTAAAAGCTGGAAGATATTCTATAATAATCATCCCTACTGCTAACGAGTGGACACTTAAACTAAATACTGGTTTAGATGGTTGGGGAAATTACGGTTATGACGAAAGTAACGATGTTGCTAGTGTAAGCGTAGCTGTTACTGAAAGTGATACCGAAATTGAAAACCTGTCTATCGCGTTATACGAAGCATCTAAAAACACAGTACACTTAAAAATTGGATGGGATACTACTGTTGTAGAGTTTCCTATTACTTTAAAATAAGACTTAATTGCTAAAAAAAGCCTCGCAAATTGTGAGGCTTTTTTTTGTTTAAACACTATTTATATTCTGTTTAATATTATACTACAGTTACTTTTTAAACATATAATCTTGCCATTTTACCAATACATACTTCTCTATTCCGCTCTCCTTTTTTTCATAAAACCAAACTCGTAAACAAACAAATACACCACGTCTTTATTGTTTTTCCAGTAATGGGTAAAAAAATTGGGATCAAAACCTAAATCCAATAATACGTTAGTTCTAACTGTAACTTTTCCTGCTTTGTTATAAATTTTTAAAATACGTCTATTTAGCTTTAATTGTTTGTCTACACGACTATAAAATTTAGGTGTAACCTCTAACATTTTATTATAATGAAAAGAGCTTTTGCAATAAGCATCACAAAATTTTTTATCCGATCGTCCTGACACCTCTTTATTACAAGACAGACATGTTTTGCTTTTTTCCATAATACAGAATATACAGCAGTTATTTATACGTTTATTAAACGTTTAATATACAACTATTTACATAAATAAAAGTAATATTGGCTATGGAACTAAAAAAACATATTACACTAAAACATCTTTTAATAGATAATAAAAAATTTATTGGACTACAATTTTACTCTGATAAGGTATTAAATTCTTTAATAAAAGAATTACCAGATTTACAATGGACAGACGAGTTTAATATGCATTATATTGAAAACACAACAAATAACTTAAGTGCAATATTTGATTTATTTAGAGGTGTTGCCTGGATTAATGGAAAATACTTCTTTCAGACTACCAAATCCAAACAATTGGATGAAGAATTTAATGTAGAATGGTACAGAAAACGAGATTTACCCAAAAATTTAAAATCGTGTCCAGAGTCTTATTTTCAAAAATTAGAATTAAAAAGATACGCTAATAACACAGTAAAATCCTACGTATCTTGCTTTGAAAGATTTATAAACTACCATAAAAACAAAGATATAGATAGCTTAAATGAAGTAGACATACGCAACTACATACAAGTGTTAATACAGAGCAAGCACTCCAACTCCTACATTAATCAAGCTATTAATAGTATAAAGTTTTATTACGAAGTTGTTTTAGGCATGCCAAACCGTTTTTATGCAATTGAAAGACCAAGGAAAGAAGCCAAATTACCAATTGTATTATCCAAAATAGAAGTATTAAAAATCATTGAATCCACCAACAACTTAAAACACAAATGTATTGTAAGCTTACTCTATTCGGCTGGATTACGTCGAAGCGAATTATTAAGTTTAAAACCAAAAGACATTGATAGCAAGCGTATGGTAATAAAAGTATTAGGATCCAAAGGAAATAAAGATCGCTACACGTTATTATCCCATAGCATATTACAAGATTTAAGACAATATTTTAAGCAATACCAACCAAAAGATTATTTATTTGAAGGCGTAAGAGGTCAAAAATATAATGCAAATAGTGTTTATAAAATTGTAAGTAATGCAGGTGTAAAAGCAGGAATAAAAGTTAAAGTTTCTCCGCATGTGTTAAGACATAGTTTTGCAACGCACCTCCTGGAATCTGGTACAGATTTAAGATACATACAGATACTACTTGGCCATAACTCGTCAAAAACCACAGAAATTTACACTCATGTTGCCACAAATACTTTTAACTTAATAAAAAATCCGTTAGATTTGTAGGTATATATAATAGGAATAAACTCCCTTGGGAGTTTATTCAATTGTTGCCTACAATTGCAGAGCTCATCTCAAAACGTGTAATACCGAATATAAAAACCACTGATTTTAAGCTAGCTTTATTAGTCTTTAGCTAACATAAAGCACACAGTTAACCAATTCAGAATTTTAGCCTGATAATGTAAAAAATACGATCTTCCGATATTCACTCAGACGCAACAACGACGCAAACCGAATTAGCTTGTTTCTCAATAAAAAAAGTAAAAATTAAAAACTGTAGGCAACACCGCATATAAAAAATTGTTTACTTTAGTGTCTAGATTATGGAAGTTGTTTATTTACTCACTGCTGAAATTCCTTCGGAATTTCATTGCTTGTAAACACAACTTTCCATATCCAACAACGTTGTGCTTCATTGAAAAAAGAAATGAACTGGAATCAATTAAAGAATAAGATTTATGCCTGGGATGGTGGTTGGCTGGACATATATGTTCACGATACTTCTTCCAAAGATTGGGAGAAATGGACTCAGCTTGTAAATCAAAATTTCAAAATTGATTGGTATAACGGTAAAACGGAAAAGGACGAATCTAAGATTGACTTTTCCGTAATCCTAGATTATTGGGGTGGTAATCATGACTTATGTTCGACTGCCAAAGTATTCATAGATAACAATATTCAGGTCAATGCCCACTTTTTTGATGACGAACAAATAGAAAATGATATTGACCCAAGAGAATTTAAGAGCATTGATGACCACAATAAACTCATTGAATTTCTGAAAAAACTTTCTAATAAATTGGAAAAGGAAGTAACCGTGACACCTGAAAATTGTCCAGAAATCGTGCTGATGAAAATTATGGGTGAATCAGTCGATATTAATGTAGAAAGTGAGCCTAGAAAATGGCCATTAAGAATAAAGAAATAAAAAACGAAAGCACAACAAGGTATATAGTGCATGGCTTCCTAACGTCAGCCACGACACCATATACAGACCGTTAGCCACAATTTGAAAAACAACATTGGGAGATTTAAATAACATAGAAACTTACTTAAAAGTATTTGTCGGAATAATCGGTGCAATTGCTACGTTTGGAAAATTACGAGAGAGTTTTGCGTCAATTAAAAGAAAACAAGAACTGAAACTCGATTTGGAGATTTTGGAGAAATTAAAATCTAATGACAAATTTGAAATTTCGGAAATTGAAGAAAAAATAAACTATAAACTGAAAAAGGCGTTTGAAGACCGAACTGAAAATCTGACAAACTTTTTTGTTGGAATTGCTGTATTCGTAGGTTTTGGATTTTGGACTGTTGACATTTTCCAAAGTTCTGAAAGATTTAATGGTTGGATAATTCTTACCTTACTTTGTTGTTTAACTGGACTGACTTTAATTTTTAGTAATGACAATAAAAAAGAAGAAAAAGGAATTTTCTATCAAATTGGATTTTATGACAAATCGAATTTTAGATTTGGAATTGTATTTACTCTTTTAACAGGAATTCTGACAGCAGTTTTGATTTGGAAACTTGATGGATTTTCCTTTTGGCAATTTCTAACAGGATTGTTTTTTATAATCGGAATTGGAAGTCTAATAAAAAATATAAAACGAATAAAAACTGTGGCTAACACCGTATAAAAATAATTGCGGTTTAGTGCTTAATCAAAGGTCGTTGCGTGTTTGTAACGTCTGAATTTCCTTCGGAAATTCCTCGCATACAAACCCGCAACTATTCTTATACAACAACGTTGTGCATAATGTATGAAAACAGAAATCATAATAAAAATTTGAAGAAAAAAGAAACATTTTGGCTAATTGGAACAATCCTCTTTGTGATTGTTTTCTTCTTTGGATCATCAGGATTTAAGAGTTTTGATTTAACTGGAAGTACTGATATAAATCTTCATGAAACATATTACGTTGTTCCTTCAATTCATGTTTTTATTTTAACAGCTACTCTGATTTTTTTTATGATTTACCTAATCCGAATGGTAAGACGGAATTTTAAAAACCTGACTGCAAATCTGATTTTTATGATTTCAAACATAAATTTGATTTTGATTTTCACATTTCTCATTATCCTTGCAAATGGAATGAGAGAAATCCCTGGAACGACAGAATATCCACCTTTGAGTGGAGGAATTATTGAAAATGCTGGAAACGGATGGAATGATGTTTATTATGTTTTATTAGGAATACAATTGATTTTAATAATTCTGCTAACATTAAGCGGAATAAAAACAGGACTGAATTATAAACGAGCGGAATAAAAAACACTATGCACAACAACGTATTATGCCAATAATACTCTGTATCTATTATTATCATTGACTTTATAAGAGGTATAACAAAAAAGGTACAACATAGGTACAACTTTTTGAACCTTATATCATACCCTTGTAAAATACTTTGCTAAAACAAAAAACCACTCCTTTTAAGAGTGGTTTTCTTGTGTCTATTTAGTAGTTTTTAACTTGCCGTACCAGAGCCTAAATAGATACTATTTGATACTTGACTACCATCTGCCGAAACAAACGCCATAAATAGCTCTACTGTGTCTCCTGCGTAGGTGTTTGGTATTGTTACTGTCTGTGCTCCAGCTGTTCTAACTGCACCATCAAGAATATAAATAGATTCTTTCTTAGATGGGTTGTAAACCAACACCATTGCTTTATCAGTTGCGCTTGCATTCCCTTCCGCTGAATTATCTCCCCAACTAAAATCAACTTGCCCTGCATTTGATAGGTCTGTAACGCCATTTAAAACGCCTGAGAGACTTCCTCTACTTAAAAGAGCGTTAGTATAGTCAACCGTAAAATTGGGTGCTGTACCGGTAATGGCATTATTTAGCAAATAAGACATCGCAGAGTTAAATTCTGTCCTCTTATTAGCGAAATTCTTGTAACCGACCTTTAAAAAAGCTTTATTCGGTTGAAGAAATTCCAACACGCTTGAAAATTTGGTTCTTTGATTTACTTGCCCTTCCGTTCTTGGATTCGCAACACTTGAAGGCTTGATTCTGATGTAATCAATACCTTTCCAATTACCACCGATAATGTTTCCAACTTTACCAGATAGTCCTCCTAAAATTCCTTGAGAGATTTTGCCCATAACATATGTAGATTTAAAAATTACTTATTCGAACCTGGTACGGACTTAATTCGGACATAACAATATTTTGGTTTTGACCTTTAAGCAAATATAAAATCTTCTGCAAGGCTTTTGCATCTTCTCGTTGCGATTGCCTTTGGTTGCCCTCTATTACTTTGCCCCTATATATTTTTAAAAGAAAAAATGAAAAAAAGAAAGCAATATAGAATTGTGGCGTGGGTAATGGCGACAAGGTTTTTGAGTAAAAGTTTTTCTTAGCAAAATGTAGCAAACTATTGACAATAGTATATTAGAAAAAGTTTTATCCAAAACCCGTAGGGCTTGACCTTTTCGGCATTGTGCGGTGGGCGAAGGAAGCCTCATATCTTTGATTTCTTTTTTATTATTTTTTGAAGCCTGAATTTAAATCGAAGACTATGGAAAATCCTTTTGAAATTATCAATCAAAGATTAGAACGTATTGAAACTTTACTTGAAAACATTTACAGAGCAAGTAATATAAACGAAACAGGAATTGCCACGACTCCAATTATGAATATAAAGCAAGTTGCAGCTTATTTAGACCTATCTGTATCGGCTTTATATAAAATGACAAGTACTAAAGAGATACCGCACGCAAAACGCGGTAAAAGGCTTTATTTCGATAAAAAAGATATAGATGCTTGGGTACTGGAAAACAAAGTAACAACTTCAAGTGATATTGAAAGAATGGCTACTGAGTATATTCTCAAAAACCCTGTTAAGTTTCCTTGATGTTCCGCTTTTCTGGGGAATTAACACTTAAAAAAATAGGTTTATTCCGAATTGAGCGTTGGGTGGTGCGTTTGTAAGTGTAGCGTTTTAAATAGTTGTTTGATAAAACAGCATTTAAATAAGCTACTCTTACAGGACTTATAGACGATAGCGTATTGCTTTTTTGAGGCACGATAAAAAGTAATGTGCTATGGCGTATGACTTCATTTTATAGACCTATTTTTTTATATCCTATTACTTGGGTGGTGGGGAAAAGTGGACAATTAATGTGCTTAACGAAATGAGACAAATAAAGACTTGAGCTAAGGAATACTTGGACTTAGTGATGGTTTTGTGCAGTTTGAATGAGTTAAGTGCTTTAATTGATATATTTATCAATCATATGACCGTGTTTAAAGGTTTGAATTTCTTTAATAGTGTTTGATTTAGCGTCATAATGAACTTCAACGAAAAACATATTTATAGCGTAAAGGTTTATCCTTAAAGACTCCATTATTACTGAATCTAAATATATACCGAACTCCCATAGATATGTAAATCGTGATTGTTCCTCCAAGGAATTAAATTCGTATAACGTCATTTTGTTGTGACAATAAATTATTTAAATCGTTTAAAGTTATCGGTGTAGATTCGAAAACCATATCTAAATCATTGTTTTGATACAAAATAAAACTAATATGATTATTTGAGTAACTAATAATTAAATGGTCATTTTCAAACTGTAACATATAACCGTCCAATGATTTTGTTGAAAATGCTAACTGTGAATATTTGCAAAAAGCATTAAAAGAATCTTTAGTGTTTTTAAATTCAAATCCGACACGCTTATTGTTGTCATTAATAGCATTAAATGAAAATGATATTATTTCTGGATTAACCTCTAAACACACTGAAGCTTCTGATTCAGATGTACATTGAACGTTTTGACCTGTAACTAAATAGCTTATACACAGTAGAAATAAAGTTAAATGCAGAGTTTTCATCTTAAGCAAGATATTAAATATTTTGATTATAACGGATGTTAATCTAATTCGGATGTGCGCGTTGGCTGAGCGGATATTTTACATAATAGCAGTTATAGCTACAAAATGCATTATAACTGCGTAGCAAACCTATTAAAGCGCCGTTTGCTACTATAACTTCTATTATGTAAACATAGCTTAGGGTTGTTTTTATGGCGCTGTAATTGTTTGAGCGTTGGCAATAGCTCTTTACTTTTTTAGGTACGAAGAAAAAGTAATGTGCTATTATAGCTTTGATACAATTACCGTGACATAAAAACAACAATGCGGTGGCGAGCGGAACACAATAAAATACAGAGGATTTTGAGGTACGAAAAAACTGAATTTTATTGTGTGGGGACTTATTAACGAAGATGGTCTTTTAATTCCTCTTCAATATCCTCACTTAAAATAATTCCATTTATGATTTTATCATATTCATCGTCAGATATTTCACCTCTATAACTTATTTTCCCCGTTTGATAGAGTGATGTAAATTCTGTATAATTATATTCAATTTTAGAATTACAATTTATAAAAGTTGGTTTCTTTAAGAAATCATATGAATTATAATCGATTGAAGCAATTGTATCCTCAGAATATTTGTTCAATGAAACGTAGCGATAAACAGTCTGATATTGAGAAGTACAACAAGTAAAAACAAGAATAGAATTATCTATATTTTTAATTATTATAAAATTATGTGGATCACTTGTATTAATCTTGTCAGAAGTAAAATAAAATACAGATTTCTCTTTAATCAATGCAGAATTGAGTAAACTCGAAGGTAAATCCATAAAATACTATGAGTGGCAATACTGTGGATGAAATTCCTTGTGATAATCTTTTAAAACTTCTAATTCTTCAGATGTATTTATAAAAAGATTAGTAGAATCATCGACGTTTTCGAAGAATAAATTCATATCTATTTTAAAACGTGAATTACGGTTTTTCTTTAGACTTTCTTCGTACATTTTCCACTCTGGAAATGAATGAGAAAACTCTGAAATTTGCGACCAATTCATTGATGAATAAGTATCGTAAACTTTATTTAATATTTCTATTTCTTTTTTTGAAAATACTTTAGGCTGAAACTCTTGTAATGATTGAATAGAATAATTACTATTTCTATTAATAAAACTATTACGATAATCAAGTTCTTCAGAAGATAAATGAGAACTTTTAATTAAATCTAAAGAACAAGATGCTACCGGACCATTTTTTAAAGCAAAATAATAATCTCCTGTAATAGTTCTACCGTGATTCCTTAGATGTAGTCTATCGGATAACCAAATTAATTTAATTGCTTTTGTGTGGTTTATTATACCACCCTCAAGTAATGCAAATAAATTTAAAGCTTGAACAGCTTTTTTGTAGTTAAATGTTTTCATAGTGTTCTAAAACGTGGCAAAGATAGTATAATTTACAATATAACATTGATAAATCAAAATATATACAAAAATCCTATATAATTGAAATACTTAGGTTTATAAAAATAAAACAGACTGAAATCTTAAATATCTACTCCGTTAATAAATGTTTTAATAAAGTCCTTTATCTTTTCTGTTATTCTATTGCTTACCGTTTCTCTTTGTAAAACACTTGGTTGTTTTTCTAATGCTTCTATCACTTCATCTTCTGTTGCCATTCTTCCTGTAAAAAGAAAATCATTTATAATATCTTCTACCTTATCTTTTTTCAAAGCTTCCGTTGTACTTAAATCTTGTAAAGCTTTTTTAGTTTCAACTTTCCAATATGTTTTAAATACGTCTTCTACATTATCATCATCACTAATTTTAGGTAGATTATTCTGAATAAACTTTTCTATTAATATGCGTTTACTTCTTAATTCAGATTCTCCTGCAATTAAATCAATAATTTGTTTTTTCTGTTTCTCCTGGTCTTTTGGTTTAGCATCTTTTAATTGTGCTAATAATCTCATTATGTATGCTACATTAATTTCATCACGATGTATTAACTCTAATTCAAAATCAATCTCATCTAAAATAGAAACGGATTCTTTTTGATTGTTAGTTTTAATTTTGTCGTATAAGTCTAAGTACTTGCTTGTATAGTCTGCAAACTCTTGGTCTTTCATATAAGTATCATCAAATGTAAATTCGATAAATGATGATAGTATATTTTTTAATCGCATTATTTCTCTAAACGCTTTAGCAAACTCTAACTCATCTTCTTCTGTAACTAAATCATTTACACTATCTACAGTTGGCGCAATACCCATCAAAACTTTATAGGCTTCATTAAATTTTCCAACTTGTTCTTCATAAGGTGCTATTATTATAGTTTCTTGTGCATTTTTATCTGAAAACAATGCAATAGCATCATCTGTATTTTGCTTTAGGTTACGGAACGCTAAAATATTACCTTGTGATTTCTTTTCGTTTAAGATTCTATTGGTACGTGAGTATGCTTGTATTAAACCGTGATAGTTTAAATTTTTATCTACATAAAGCGTATTTAAGGACTTACTATCAAAACCTGTCAAGAACATATTAACTACTAATAATATATCAATCTGCTTATTCTTTACACGCTTAGAAATATCCTTTTTATAGTTTAGAAAAGCATTACCATCTTTAGTAGAATGTTTAGATCCAAACTGTTTATTATAATCTACGATAAATTCATCTAATTTATCTCTTGAATGCTTATTTACAGGTTTATCATCGTTTACATCTTCTTCTTGTATTTGACCATTAGCATCTTTATCTTCTTCATTTACATTATAAGAAAATATAGTAGCAATATTAAGTAGATGTTCTCCAGCTTCTTTTTTGGCTTTTAATAGCTCATAATATTTTATTAGAATATCAACACTACTTACACAAAACATTGCTGTAAATGTTCTATGATGTGTTTTACGATTATGGTTAGCAATTATATAATTCGTAATGGATTTTAGATAATCATCGCTTTCATATACTTCTTGCTTATTAATATCTTCTACTTTAATATCATCAATACCCTCTTTAGATTTAAAAACATTGTAATACTCTATTGAGAACTTTAATACATTTTCATCTCTAATAGCATCTGTGATTACGTATTGATGTAAACACTCGTGAAATAGATTTGCAGTTGTTTGTTTGATACTCTTTTTACTAATCGCATTTTTTACAAATATTGGTGTTCCTGTAAAACCAAATAACTGATGATTAGTAAAAAAGTTTACAATACGTTTATGTGTATCTCCAAATTGTGAACGATGACACTCATCAAAAATAAATACTACTTTTTCATTTTTTAGACCTTCTATTTGCCTTCTAAACTTTACATTTTTTATTGCTCCATTTAGCTTCTGAATAGTAGTAACTAATAAAGGTCTATTATTATCTAAAAATTGACTGATTAGCATTTTGGTATTCTCTGTACCATCTATACTATCTTTATCAAATGCTCTAAATTCTCTTACGGTTTGGTCGTCTAAGTCTTGTCTATCTACTACAAATACTACTTTTTTAATTTTAGGATTATGCGTTAATATTTGACTTGCCTTGAATGATGTTAGCGTTTTACCTGATCCTGTTGTATGCCATATATATCCGTTTTTATCACTATTTTTTACTCTATCAATAATTGCTTCTACTGCGAAAAATTGATAAGGTCTTAATACCATAAGTGTTTTATCGCTCTCGTGTAACACAATGTACTTCGTAATCATTTTAGCAATATGACAAGGCTCTAAAAAGATGCTTGTAAATGGCTCTAATTGTGTGATTTTTTTATTCTTTTCATCACCCCAAAAAGAAGTAAACTTAAAACTTTGTGTTTGACTATTTGCATAATATTTGGTATCTACACCATTACTAATTACAAATATTTGTACATAATTGAATAATGCATTATTAAATGCAAACGATTCCTTTTGATAGCGTTGTATTTGATTGAATGCTTCTTTAAGTTCTATACCTCTACGCTTTAATTCTATTTGGACTAATGGCAACCCATTTATTAGAATTGTAACATCGTAACGGTTTTCTCTTTTACCATTAATTGTTATTTGATTGGTTACTTGGAATTGATTTTGACACCAGAAGTCTTGATTAATAAATTCAATATATGCTTTCTCACCATTGTCTTTTTGCAATACATATTTATCACGTAACGTTTTGGCTTTATCGAAAATATTACCTTTAGATAAGTGTATGACTATTCTATCAAACTCGGAAGCTGTAAATGTGGTTTTATTATGCTTTTCTAATTGTGATTTTAGATTTCTTAATAAATCATCTTCTGTTTTTATAACAACAGATTTGTGGCCTAAAGCTATTAATTGGCTTACTAAATTATTTTCTAATACTTGCTCTGGTTGTGTAGTCATATTTTATACAAACATCTTTTGTAACAAACCTCTTTTAAAGGTTTTATAGTTTTCTATTTTAGTATTTAAAGCATCAATTTTTAAATCTATATCTGTTAAGAAATCAGCTATTTTGGTTTGCTCTTCTTCACAAGGATAACCTATTTTAATTTTAGAATATTCTGAAATCCAAAATCTTTTATGTTCATCACCTTTAGGATAATTTATCATTTGAATAGCTTCAAAAACATATTTAATATTAACTTTATCACTCTTGGGCTGTAATATTTTCATAGCTGAAGATTTTACCTTAAATTCAAAATCAACATATTTATTAGCCATAGTAAAATCATCAAATATTATTGCCGGTAATTTATTGTATATACCTTCAATTTCATTTGTGTAACCCAATAGAAAACTTTTACCAGCTGTTAAAACAGGTGTTTTAAAAGAATCATCATATTCAGTCGATTCTACAATATATTTTGTTGGCTGTTCATAATCTAATAATTCCCCCAGCTTCTTTTCTTTCCATTTTGAAAACTCATTACCATATTGATCTTTAAATCTTAACTCTTGATTAAAGATTTTTTGCTTTATCCCTTTTTTATATTTTTCTAAAAGTTCTTTCTTTTTTATGAGTTTGGTTATTATAACATCAACATCAGAAAGAAATGTTGTTATTTTTTGCTGTTCTGGAATGGAAGGAATTACAAGTTGAATTTTGCCTAATCTATTAGTTGATAAGCTAAGAACTTTAGTGCCTTGTGCAATTACCATTACTTGTTTTCTAACTTTCCACGTTTGTAGTAAATACCCAGAAAACCCTAATGCCATTTTATGTTTATTAGGTCTTGCGTGAAAGGTATGCAAACCAGATATTAACTTCACATTATTTAAGTTGACAATCTCTATTGTCTTCCCAATATCATTATAATCTTCTGAAGCATCTGCAATAAGTAAATCTCCCTCTTGACAAAAATTTTCATCTTTTACATTAGTTAAATCAACATCTGAATTTACAAAGGGCACATATTCCTTTTCAATATCAAAAAGTGTAGCAAATTTTGTATGAATATCACCATAATGAATATTCATTATTTCTCCATTCTCATAATTTAGTTTCACTCTTGATAAAGAATTTGTACTATAAAACGTGTAAATTTTGTTATACATTTTATTGGTCCATAAATCTTTGAAATCTGGAAACCTCAATTGTGGGATTAACTGCTTTTCCATATTAAAAAGGTGCTTTAATATTTAATTCTTTACAATACGAGGCAATACGTTTATCAGTTTCTGTAATTTCTATATCCAATGCTTTAATTTCTTCTGCAACTATATTAATATCAATAGGTTCTTCTTCTACAAAGGTATCTACATAACGAGGTATGTTTAGGTTATAATCATTATCTGCTATTTCTTGTAAAGTCGCTCTATAACTGTATTTATCAATTATCTCTCTGCCTGTATAAGTATCTATAATATCATCAATATGGCTTGGTAATAGTTTATTGTCTTTACCTCGTTTTTCAAACCCTTGTGAAGCATCAATAAATAATACATCTTCATTGACTTCTCTACATTTTTTAATTACTAAAATACACGTTGGAATACCTGTACCAAAAAATATGTTAGCAGGTAAACCAATTACTGCATCTATATAGTTTCTGTCTTCAATTAAATAGCGTCTTATATGTGCTTCTGAACTTCCTCTATATAATACACCGTGAGGTAATACAGTTGCCATTATACCGTTTTCATCTAAATGATGAATCATATGCTGTACAAATGCAAAATCTGCTTTTGTTTTTGGTGCTAATTTACCATACTGACTAAATCTATCATCTGTACTAAAAATACTTTTTGCACTCCATTTAGCAGAAAATGGTGGGTTTGCAACTATAGCCTCTGCCTTTAGGTCAATAGACATATGTTGAGGCTCTTCTAAAGTATCTTCTTGTTTAATATCAAACTGACGATAATTGACACCGTGTAGAATCATATTCATACGTGCTAAGTTGTAGGTAGTTCTGTTTAATTCTTGGCCGTAAAAATGACCTACATCATCTACTTCCTTGGCTACACGTAGTAAAAGTGAACCACTACCACACGTGGGGTCATATACTGATTTTATGCGTTTTTTACGAGTTGTAACAATCTTTGCAAGTATTGTTGATACTTCTTGAGGTGTGTAAAATTCACCTGCTTTTTTACCTGCGTTAGATGCAAATTCGCCAATTAAATACTCATAAGCATCACCTAACAGATCACTTTCAGAATCTTTTAATTCAAAATCAATTTCATCTAAATGCGTTATTATTTTTGCTATAATTTCATTTTTAGCTTTTACTGTTTTACCTAACTTAGAAGAGGTTAAATCTAAATCTTCAAATAAGCGTATGAAGTCATCTTCTGACTCTGTACCCATCGTACTTTGCTCAATGTTATTTAAAATACGCTCTAAGTCTTCTATAATAAAGAATTGTGTAGCTTCATCATTATCATTCGTTTCTATTTCTGCAAGATTATTCCCTTTTTGAGCAATAGATGTAAATAATTCTGATGGTTTAAGGAAGTAACCTAAATTCTTTACACAGGCTTTTTTTACAGCTTCTACATATAACTTACCTTTATCCGATTTTTCATCTAACTGTTCGTAAGTAAGATTATCTGGTGCTAATATCTCGTCTGCATAAATATGTAGTTTTTCGGAAAGATATTTAAAAAATATAAAGCCTAAGATGTAGTTTCTATAATCGTCTGCATCCATTTTGCCCCTTAATAGATTAGCAATAGCCCATAATTGTTTTTCAAGTAGTTTTTTTTGTTCTTCTGACATTTATATTGTGGTATTCTTAATTATCGTTATTGATTAGTTGTATTACTTGCTTTTTATATGGTTCATCTTTTAAAACGTTATTTACCTTATCTGCTAACCATAAAACTTGCAACTCTTTTTCATCAATTTGAAAAAATGAACTAAGTTTTTTAAGGTGGTCTCTATTTATAGGTTTCTCACTATTTTCAATTTTACTTATAAATGCACCATCTACATCTATAATAGCACCTACTTCTCTTTGCATAAATCCTTTAGACTCTCTTAGCTCTTTGAGTCTTTTGCCTAATGAAATTGTATTAAGACTTGTCATAAACTTGTTTTTAAAGTATTGAAGCTAATTTATCTCTGTTTACCCATTCTAATGTTTCAGTACCGGTATGCTTTTGTAAGTGAATTAAGTAATGTGCAATTTTCTCCTTCACAAAACCTGTTGCATTAGTATCAACAAGTGCTATCTTTTTACTTACGTGTTTTCTGTAAATAGACTCATCAGCCATTTCAAAGAGTGTATTTGCTTTGAAAATACTATTTGAAAAATAGGAAACAGTACTACCCGTTACATAATTTAAAAGCGTTATCTCATTTTGATTCCTGTAGTACATTGCATTAAACTTAATTTCTTTTTTCTCAGCGTTTAAGTAGCTATTAAATCTAATTTGCTCTGGTGTTACAATTGATTTTATGTAGTCATTAGCCAATGAAACAAACCTTGCTTTTGTCTCTTTTTCTTCCTTGTCCTCAAATGCAATTTGAGAAACACTTGCTATATTTTGTATGAATGTGGCTAAATCAAATATTTTAGATGCTATATCAATTTGATTTGCGGTCTTTACATAATAATGATTTACTGTATCGCTTGATTTACCTTGAGAATTAGTTTCTTTAATGTCATACGCGTTTTGAAAATGAAATAGTACTTTATGAAAGCAAGATTCATCATTTGAAGGGTTATTATCATACATACCAGAATTAATCCAACCACCATCTGTAATAACATAGTTGCCATCTCTTAGTATTAAAAAGACTGATACAAACCTATTATTTGTTGTTGCATAAGGTGTGATTATCTCTAAAGACTTACCACGTTGTTTTGTTCTCCAAATACCAGAGAAACTATTCTTAATATCTGAAAGGATTGCGTCTATATTCATACATAATCTATATTCTCATTTGGGTCTTCACTTTTGAATGACAGCCCTAATGAATTAGACATTATTTTTACTTCTGGAAAATCGTCTTCCTTTAATCTCGTATTTGATTCGTGAAAGAAATGAATGATACATAGATTAATATCTTCTAAGGCTTTACTCTCCTTTTCATCTAAAAGTTTATCAGTTTTGTAAGCTATCTCAATGCCATTTTCATTGAACTTATGAAAGTGTGGCGGTGTTATTGCCTGCTCTTCAAAAGGAATGCCTTCTATACGATTTCTGTGTGTTTCTCCATCACTATCGAAACGAAAAAAAGGATTAGGTATATAATCTTTACAACGCAGTTTAAATTGAAAGAAGTTGTGATTATTGAGTTTGACATCTACAATTAGTATTACCTCTTCAGATAACACTTCCTGCTTTACATCTTCTATTTGGCTTAATGTATTAGCATTATTACCAACCTTATTAACCTCTATTACCTCTGTAAATACTGACTTCCTCTCTTCAAGTAATCTATTGTAAAGCGAGTAATCTTCTTTTACTTTGAGACTTTTAGTCGTACCCATAATTAACCTATTTATGACTTGTCCTTTAAAGGTTAAATGTATTGATATTTGATGCTTCATCCTAAAGGTTTCGTTAGATATTTATTTTATACTAATTAGAGAGGTGTTTTTTACCCCTGTTTTAGACTATACTACACGTCTTGAAAATGGCTCAATTTCTTATCGAGAAATCTACTTTCGCTTTAAGCTTATTTAATACTGACTTTTCTTGTTCTGCATCTTTATATTTAGATAGCAATTTTAAGTACTGACCACGTTCTTTTTTATGAGTTTCTTTATGATGTAATTTCATTGCTTGTGCAGAGTCAGCATAATTCATATAACCATAAAGACGTGTTTCTTTAGCTGACCAATTAGAAAAATCAAGATTGGTTTTTTTATTTATGCTTGCATAAAAATTGAGCAATTCATTTGCAAGTAGATTGTATTTAATAGGGTCCATTAAATCTTGTACCGTATAGATTCCTAAAGGATTAGCACGATTATTAAAGTATCGGTTATTGCCTTTTAATTCTACACGCATTAACTGTTCTTCCAGTTTTACATCTGCGGTCTTCTTGGTTTCAAACGTCTTGTTGTAGGCTTTAAAATTGTAATTGGTTTTTCTTATTTCTTTACCATAAATAACATTCCCTTTTATCATAGGAATAGGCAAAGTACTTTTATAATCAATCCACCTATCTGTTTCTTGTATGGTATCGTGATTGATAACTACTCCTACATCTGCTCTTGAAAGTGTTGTTTTATAAATATCTACAGGAAGATGATTATTGAGACTGTCAAGCGCGGTCAAAACCTGTGTAAAAGTAAAATCTTGATAGTTGTTGCCCATAAAGAACTTTTGCAATGAGTTCTCAATTTGTAATTCGCTACCGTATAATTTTAGATGAATATTTTGCAACTCACTTTGAAAGCCTACAACATTTGCCTTTTTGTTCTGAATAGGACGCCATAAGAAACCTGCCCAATCTACATTTTGCAACTTGTTTGCAAAAAAGACTTTAGGTAGGTTATCTATAACCGTTTTGGATTTAATGGTATCGTACAAAGTAGGCTATGCATAAGCATAAGAACCTCAAAAAGAAAAACGCTAAAAACCGAAGTTATTAGCGTGCCTTTTTGAATGCCTTATTATAGTTCTTATTTAAAAGCGTTTGTACGTCTGACATACGGTAATATATCTTATTCCCAATTTGAGAGAATGATATTTTACCTTCATCACGCCACGTTTGAGCGGTACGCTTGCTTATGTTCATAAGCTGTAAGAAGTCTGCATTGTCTAAAAATACATCTTCTGGTTTTTTAGATGTATCTGTAATAGTGGATTTGATTTCGTCAATACGCCCTATAAGTTCTTGGTATTGGTCTTTGGATAAAATGATTGCTTCCATAACTGCTGTTTTTAAGTGTTAAACAAATTATTATGGTGCAAATCTGCGTTAAAGAGTAACGCTAAAACAGTTACATAGGGTTATATAACCCCACCTAAAACCCTTGCTATCATTGGGTTTATGGAAAATAAATTATTTCATTTTTTTAATTTCGGCTAACATTGTTCTTAGGTGTTTCTCCCAAAAATCAATTGCTTTATCATCTGGTTGATTGAATAGGATTCTGAGTTTGTTCTCACTTATACCATTCTCAACACTTGAATTTTTTGTTTGGAAATTAGCAGAGATAAAGCGTAATAATTCAGCCTCTGTAGAAACGTTTAAAACCGAAGGTTTTAAATCATTAATCATCTTGAATAGCAACGCAAGTTGCGGTACTGAAAGATTTACTTTTAGTCTTTCATTGCTTGGTTTGTTGCTTTCTTCATTTGTTGGTTGCTTTTCGTGTTTAGCTAATTCCGCTTTTATTATTCTCTGCATTTCGTAGATTGAATAAAACTCAAACGGAAAGAGTAATCTTTCTTTATTAATAGAAGTGATTATATCTCCTTCTTTTTCATTCAAAATGCCTAATGATTTACGCTTAGTGATATAACCTAAACGCAATAAATCTTCTTCAGAATATCCTTTGTCTTTTAGTTCCTGTATAGCTTCATCCACTTCTTCTGGACTAAAATTAGATTCATAATCGTCCTTTTCTGAAAATAAATAGATTTCTACATCTTTGAAGAAATACTTTAGTGATGCTGGTTCTAAATTGGTTTGTTCTTTTACAATATTGAATAATTGTAGTCCGGTGTGGTCTTTTGCTCTTACGCTATCCAGAAGTTTATAGATTTCATTATCATCATCTTCAATAAGCTTATTATATTCCTCTAAAGCACGTTCTGCATCAATAGATTCAAAGATAGATTTGTAACCTTTTAGCCTATCTGCTACAATCATATACTTAATAAAATCTCTTATGCTATCATCGTCAACTCCGTAATACTGAGAGTCAATAAGTAATTCCCAAAATGATTCTTCTTCCGCTTCTATTTCTGCAATTGTATTGAACTTATTTTCTAATAGGTTTTCGCAAACTTCAACGAAGGTAGAAGCCACATAATTCCTAATAATACTCTTTCTATATTGGTCTAAATTTTCATCTTTGGTGTCATAGCTATTCGGATTTATAAATGCAGTAATATAACCCGCTATATTAGACGGACATTTTGCAAGTTTCTTTTGTTGCTTTTTGATTTGTCTTTTGGTAAGCTCCTCTTTTTCTTCATCATTTAGACAGGATGCATAGAGCATTCTATCTTTGTCTGCGTTTTCCTCGTAACCCGATAAGATTTGTGATTCTATTTGCTCTATACTCTTATCAAGTATTAATGCTTCTTCTTTTGTAAATTTTCCCATAGCTTAATTAAGATATTGGTCTACTGCTTTATCCAGTTCTGAGTTAATAATTTTTGCGTAAATCTGTGTGATACCAATATCACTATGGTCCATTAATTTTGAAACGTGCTCAATGCGCATCCCTTTATTTAATGCCCTGGTAGCAAATGTGTGTCTGCTTAAATGAAAAGTTAAATTAAATGGTAAGTCTATCTTATTACCCATTGCCTTGAGATACTGACCTACAAGAGCTGTTTTTCTGCGTATCTGGTCTGCTCTATATTCTCTATCCTTAAAATATCTTTCTGTAATCTCTCCAAAAGGAAATACAGTATCTTCTGGACTTGCATCTGCTGTATGATACTTTTCTAAAATATCAATAGCAGTACTACCTATTTTGAAGCTGTGCGGATTGTTAGTTTTACAAATGGTTTTAGATATGCGTTGCTCTTTTTTATTGTAGTGCTTCCATTTTAATTCTAATACGTCACTAAACCTTAAACCACCTGCAAAGACTGAAAAGATAAACATATCTTTTACTAAAGGTGCTTGCGCTCTTTCAGATACTTCTAAATTGATTAAGGCTTGTAGCTGTTCTTCATTTAGATAACGCCTATTAGTCTTTTCTTTCTTAACCTTATACTTATCAAATGGAAATAGACTTCGTGGTATTAAATCCTCTTTCTGTGCGTTACGGAACATTAAGTTAAGTATGCGCAAAGAAAAATTTATAGTTGTATTGTTATTGCCTAAAGTAGTACCGCAATAGCCTGCATAATCTTTTATCATCGTTACCGTAATATCCTCAAAAGCTACATCTGTATGGCCAATAAAAGTTTCAAACTTTTTGAGATAAGTAATGTAATTACGATATGTGGAATATGACAAGGTGTTTTTCTGTTTCTCACATCTGCCATAAGAGTATTCAAAGAAATTTGTAACAGGTTTACCCTTTACAACTTCTTTTAACTTGCGAGCTGAAACACTTATGTTTCTGCGTTCTATATCTGCTATCTCTCCTTGTGCATCTGCAACTTTAGTTGCGAGATATGCGTTAAGCCTTGTAGAGCCTTTATGATTCTTTTTTACACGCTGTTTGGTTTCATCCCATTCATTTAACGCTACCTTTATACCCAAGGATATAAATTTAGTTTTACGGTTTTTGATGAGCCTAAGATAAATAGGTGCTTCTCCTGAAGCATCTACCTTTTGTTTCTTTAAAATAAGTTTTACTGAAGCCATAATGTACTCTGGTATAAGACTGTGCAAGCAAGTGCAATAGAGTACTAAGGTACAACAATTGGTACAACAAACACTGCATTTACGTGTTTTTATTTGCACTTTGTTGCACTAATATTTGATGTAAAACGCCTATTTATAGGCTATTGAGAGTATAAGAGTGAAGATAGGTACAACAATTAGACAACAAAGTATATAATCCATTGCTAGTTCTAGCCTACTTACGAATATTCCTGCGGAATATTCTATTCAGTTTTTATTTGCTAAATTAGTTGCTTATACACGCAACGTATCATATACAAAACCGTTAGCAGAAATTAAAAAAACGAACAGAATGAATAGTGAAACTGTGACATATCCAGCTGTAAATCAGAAATCAATATATATACTTTTTTTGCTAATAAT
Source organism: Olleya sp. KJ81-1 (assembly GCF_055808135.1). Taxonomy (NCBI): domain Bacteria; kingdom Pseudomonadati; phylum Bacteroidota; class Flavobacteriia; order Flavobacteriales; family Flavobacteriaceae; genus Olleya; species Olleya sp. KJ81-1. The sequence continues at coordinate 1,826,392 of NZ_CM147854.1, forward strand.
TGTTTTAGGAATTACTTGTTTCGCAACTTGGTTTGGATATGTTCTTTTAAGAGATGGTTACATATTACACTCTCTGATTACTTTACCATTTATTCTCATTTTCCCCATTTGTATTATTCATATGACCGGTTCAAAAATAATCCTAACCTCTGATTCCGTTATCAGAAAAACATTGTTCGGCAAAAAGATGATTAAGTATAAGGATATAAAAACTTTAAAACGATTTGAACAGTTTGGAGGAGGTTCTGGTCCATCGACATTGATAGAAACTGACGAAATTCAATCAAACTCAAAAGATATATTATCTGTTAAGCAAATTTTTATCTCAAACAAAGAAGGTGCTAATCCTAAAAAAATGGAGAAAGATAAAAGGTTAATTTTTAACGAAACTTATGATATTTACAATCGATTAAAAGAAAAAATAACTTCTGCTAACACTGTATATAATTAATTGCTTCCGATTTTCCTAAGCGGAAAATCATCTCAATTTATTATCTTAGTTGCTTAAACCAAAAATCCTACGGATTTTAAGCCGCAAATAACCATATACTAAACGTTGTGCACAATAAAAAATAAACGATGAAATATTTTCTTATAATTGGAATTATACTCCTAAATTTCTCTGGACTTAAGGCTCAGTTTGATATTAAAGGCCAAGTCATTGACATAAATACAAACAAGGGAATTGAAGATGTTATTATTATGGTTTCTGGTTCAACTATGGGATCTAAAACAGATTCAAATGGATATTTTATTCTTAATGATTTAATGAAAGAATCCATTTTAATTGTTTCACATGTTTGTTATGAGAATTCAAGATTCACAGTTTCAAAAAAAACAAGGAAAATATTTTCATTCAGTTGAATAAAGCAAATTATGTTATTGGAGAAATAAACTTGAATCCTAAAATGATTAAAAAAGTATTAAAAAATTTAAAGTGTGATTCTATAAGAAAAATTCAAGAAACTCCTGATTCAATTTTCACAATAGTTGAAAGCTTGTTTAAATATCCAGGTGGGTTGAATTGTTTAGATCATTTATTTTTGACTAATTTATATCCTCACATCAAATCAAAAACTATTAAACCTTTTGGTGAACTAGATTTAAATTTTTCAATAAGTGAAAATGGGATACCAATTAACATTACAGCTAATAAAGAAATACCAAGTGAATTTATTGATATTTTAAACTCAATATTTTTCAAAATGCCTAAATGGATACCAGCAACTCAAAATGGAAAAAAAATGGCTGTGAATTTAACTTACAAATTAAGATATGAATGATTTACTGTGCACAACACGGTATATATTTAATTGCTGATAATTTCTTAATATAAAACAATCTTATTTCATTAACTTAGTTGTTTAAACTAAAAATCCTGCGGATTTTAAGCCGCAACTAAACATACATTATACGTTGTGAGCAATTTAAACGAACCACCAGAAGCTAAATACTGAATGAAGAAAACTTTATTAATACTACCTTTTTTTCTACTGACTATTCTAGGCTGTAAAGCACAGGATAAAGCACCTTCAGATTTCATTCCAAAAGAATATGCTGAATTTGAAAAATATTTTGGAGACCTAAATAAAGATGGATTGGATGACTGTGTTTTGATTATCAAAAAGACTGATACAGCTAACATTGTTACTAATCGTTCTGACAAAAAAGTTGACAGAAATAGACGTGGAATTGTTGTTCTATTCAAAAAAGAGAAAGGTTATGAACTTGCCGATAAAAACTACAGTTGCTTTTCGTCAGAAAATGAAGATGGTGGAGTTTATTTTCCACCAGAATTATGGATAAAAATTGAAAACGAAAAACTTTATATCCATTACGGACACGGAAGATATGGATATTGGGAATATACCTTCCGATATCAAAACTCGAATTTTGAATTAATTGGATATGATTCAAGTAGTAATCGTGGTCCAGTAACAAACACCGAAACAAGTATTAACTTCTTGACAAAAAAGAAATTAATCAAAGAAAACACCAATGAAAATGCGGAAGGTGGAGATGAAACATTTAAGGAAACTTGGAATAAAATTAAAATAGAAAATCTAATCAGACTGTCTGAAATAAAGGACTTTGATGAATTAGATATGTATAATTATTAAAAAAACTGCCCACAACAATGGCTATAAGTAATTGCTTGTTCTCGCCTACTTCTGAAAATCCTCGCGGATTTTCAGTTTGGTGTGTACTTGCAAAGTTAATTGCTAAACCACGCAACTACTCATAGCCGAACCGTTAGCAGCAAGTTGAACCCAGAACTATTAATGAAAATTCTACAGACCATATTATTTCTATTTTCTTTTAGCTTTTGTTTCTCACAACAAATGACTAAATCCGAATTTAAAAGACTAATTAAGGAATCGAAAAAAGAAGAAAAAAAAGCGGATTTTCATACCACTCAAAAATTATTGCAAATAACAAAGACAGTATCTTTTTCAAGTCTGACAAAGTTGAAATCTATTCGAGTAACGCAATTACATCTGAAAAAGGATTTTGCAGAACGATTGAATTAAAATTCCTGAATAATAACAAGGTAAATTTTATTGACTGTCAAACTTGTACGGAACCCTCATTTTGTTATGTATCTACGGACAAAAACATATATCGATACCGAATTAAAGAAATTAATAACGAATTACACATTTTCTTCTCGAATAATTACAACTCAATGAATTTTAGGATTATTTCCTCAAAAGAAAATGAACTGAATTGGAGAAACTATTATCAAATAGAAATGGAAAGAATAAAATAAAACCAGCTGCTAACACCGTATAAAATTAATGGCTAGTTCTCGCTTACTTACGAAAATCCTCGCGGATTTTCTATCTGGTGTTTATTTACTAATTTAGGTGCTTAAACACGCCACTAATCTTATACATCAACGTTAGCCAACATAATAATAAGCAATGAAAATTACACTTCAAGGAGAATATAAGTCATTAAAAGATTTAGAGTGTGACGACTTGAAAAAATTCACAGTCATTACTGGTAAAAATGGTAGTGGAAAAAGTCAATTACTCGAACTTATTAAACTGAAGTCTGAGAATAATCTTGACCCATTATTAACATTTACTCTTCCAGAAGGGATTAATAAAATTCAAGTAGAAGGAATTGAAAATCAAAATTTATCGATTCTGAATAATGATAGTTGGAAAAATAAAGTCAAGCCATTTGTTGATGACTATACAGCACAAGGGGTTAATTCACGTCAATTTTTCAAGATGATGTTGGATAAAAATGTTAGACTTGACAAACTACCTAACAATGATATTTTTCAAGCAATTACAGATGTACCTAGAGAAGATTTAGAAAAGCTATTAACCGATTCATTAAAAGAATTTGAACCTCAATATTTTAACTCCCAAAGAAATATTCAACAAATTTCCAGTCGATTTATTCGACCTCAGTATTTCTCAAGGCACAAAACTACATTAGTAGCCAAATTTGTCTCTGAATTCAAGAATAAAGATATCACGGATTTAAATGAAACTGATTTTTATTTAGCTCCGATTCCAGAGTTTTTCTTAGATAATACTCATCTGTTCAGTTCTCAATTAGAATATATATTCTACACCTATGCTAAACGTAGAGATTTAAATAACAGACAGTTTTTTGACAAACAACAATACGGAGATCAAAATAATTCCGTTTCTGATGATGATTTCATTGAACAATTTCCACCACCTTGGGAAAAAATGAATGCTATATTAGCAGATCATGGAATTGAGTTTCAGTTTAGAGGAATAAATCGACAAGAATTCTCTACAGATACGGACGTGAAAATTGAACTGGTTAAGTCATCTATTAATAAAAGTATTGAATTCCAACATTTATCTTCAGGAGAAAAAGTAATTATTGGATTAATAATTAAGCTATTTACAAGTGAATTCTACAAGGAGAATCTTGAATTCCCTGACATGATTGTTCTTGATGAGCCTGATGCCAACTTACACCCTGAAATGTCTAAATTATTAATAGATGTTTTAAATGGGACATTTGTGAATGGCTTGGGTATTAATGTGATTTTCACTACACATTCACCATCTACTATAGCACTTTGTCCTAATGAATCAATTTACCAATTACAAAACATTCCTGATTCCAAGCTGCTTAAAATAGATAAGGACAGTGCTCTTAAACTTTTAACAGGATTCATTCCTACACTTTCAATCGACTATAAAAGTCATAAGCAAATATTCGTAGAAAGTCCAACTGATCGATTTTACTATCAAACGATTTTTGATACTTTAAATCAAGAAAAAAATTACGCTTTCAAGTTATATTTCATTTCAAATGGATACGGCAAAGGTAATTGCCAACAAGTCAAAGACACTGTTGGAGCAATCCGAAATTCTGACAATACTACATGTTTTGGTGTTATTGACTGGGACTTAGTGAATCCTTCAAGTGTTTTCATCATTGTTCATGGGGAGAACTCACGGTACAATATTGAAAATTATGTATATGACCCAGGGTATTTGATGATGCTTTTCCTTGAAATGAATGCAATGAATGTGCGAACAGAATTAGGTTTAGATATTTCGTACAATGAGTATAAATTAGGTGAGAATCAGGAAATACTACAAAAATCAATAGACTGGTTTTTTGAAAAATACTATGAGAAATATAATACAACACAAGAACTAAAAGATGCTAAACGAGAAGTAGAGTATTATAATGAAATTAAGGTTATGATTCCTACATGGTATTTAGAATTTCATGGACATGATTTAGAAGTCAAACTCAAAGAAGTTTTTATAGCCTTACAGAAATTTAGAAATGAAGGAGAATTACAAAAAGAGCTAACGATAATATCTGCGAAATGTTATCCTTTTATTCATAGAGATACTGTTGAAATGATTGAAAAAATAATAAACATTGGCTAACAATATGTATAGTGCATAGCACCCTGCGGGATGCTACGACACCATACATGGAACGTTGGCAACAATATGAAAAAACCAATCGCTCTTTTATTAATTTCAGTTTTATTCGGATGTAATAGCATTTCAGAAAATAAGAAAATTGAAATAACTGAAAAGTCTGAATTGAGCGAAAAGGAAAAAGGAGAAAATGAAGAATGGAATTTTAAGACATATCTTGACAACGCGATTGAATATCCTTTGAAAAAACTGAATCGAAAACCTATTTCTGAATTAAAATCTGAAACTTTAAGAATTTGGAAATTTCCTGGAGGTGGAGCTGTTTTTGAGCAAATGTTGGAATTTAAGAAAGCTAATTCTGAACTGACATTTCACTCTTACCTAATTGAGGAGTATGAAAATGAAAAGGAAAATCAGTTGTCAAAACTGAATTTCACGAAAAGAATTAACGAAAGAGGAATTATCAGCGAATTAAAATCAATAATTTCTGACTCTGAATTTATTAAGACTGAAGATAGCGAAAAATATTGCGAACCTTTTTTGGGTTGTGCAGATGTTTATCTCGTTGAATTTACAAACGGAAATAAAACAAACAAGTTTATTATAAATCATAATATTGATAAATGTGACAATAAAAAAGCAGAAAACTCGAAAAAAATATTTAAAATAATGAACGAAATAATATAAATACTGTTGCCAACAACGTGTAAAATTAATTGCTAGTTCTAGCCTACTTACGAATATTCCTGCGGAATATTCTATTCGGTTTTTATTTGCTAAATTAGTTACTTAAACACGCAACTAATCTTACACAAAACCGTTATGTGCAAGCGAACCAAACCAATGAACATTTGAATAGAGAAGATCTTTTTGCAAGTATTTTGACACCAATATTGGAGTATTACTTCAATATTCCGAATATAGATAAAATAGAGAAAGGTTTAATAATTAAGGACAGGTTTAAAACTGTTCGAAATATGCAAATAATAGTTTATTCAAATGACCATAATCCACCACATTTTCACGTAAAATCAAAAAACGGAGAAATTAACGCGAAATTCAAAATTGAGAACTGCGAATATATAAGTGGTAAAATTGAAAATAAAGATGCCAAAAGAATAAAAGCTTTTTATAACGATGTAAAAACTCAGGTTGTAAAAGATAAATTAATGGCAATCTGGAATAAGAGAAATAATGAATAACAAATTTGATTTTATAGCGGAATTAGAATATCGGACTGCAAAAGAAGGCGGACGGAATACGCCTGCAAAATCTGGATATCGTCCACACTTGGAATTTGAATTTACTAAAATGTTGACATCTGGACATCAATTCTTTATCGGAACCGACATAGTAAACCCTGGAGAAACAGTTTTAGCTCAAATAGGAATGAATGGTACTTCTCATTGTGAAGGAAAATTAGAAGTAGGAACGAAATTTAAATTCTGTGAAGGAAGTGTAATAATCGGAATTGGAAAAATAACAGAAATACTAAATAAGTCGCTGGAAAAGAAAAAAGCCAGCACATAACACCGTATATAATTTATTGCTAGTTCTAGCCTACTTACGAAAATCCTCGCGGATTTTCTATTCGGTTTTTATTTGCTAAATTAGGTGCTTAAAACACGCAACAAACCATATACAACAACGTTACCTGCAAGCTGAAAAAAATGACCGAAACAGAATTGAAAACAGTAAATAATACGAAAGACATTAAATTGTATTCCTCAAAAGCGATAAGTGGAGCAACATTCTTAGGTGGACCACTTGCAGCTGGATATCTGATTGGAGAAAATTTCAAAGCGATAGACAAACCGACTGAAGGTCGTAATTCTTTGCTAATTGGAATTGTTTCAACAATAATACTTTTTGGAGGAATATTTATGATTCCTGAAAATATAATTGACAAAATCCCTCGACAATTAATTCCAATTATCTACACAGGAATTATTTGGGGAATTGTTGAATGGAAACAAGGAGATATTCTCAAAGCTCATAAAGAAAATAATAATTCATTTTTTTCTGGTTGGAGAGCTGCTGGAATCGGATTCATTTCCTTGTTAATACTCGGAATTGGAATATTTGCTTATGCTTTTCTTTCTACAGATAACGAGCTGTATGAAAAATATGATGCTGAAATTGCTAAATTCTCAAAAAACGAAAATGAAACTTTAGTGTTTTACGACAATTTAAATACAGAAACAAACTATACTTTACTAAAAGAATTGGACGAAAAAACGATTCCAAAATGGAAAGAAAATATTGAGATAATTAATAAAACAAATCAATTTGAAGATTTACCTTCTGAACTAATTAAACAAAACGAGATTTTACTAAAATATTCAGAACTTAGAGTTCAAGCATTTGAATTATTCAGAAAAGCAATTAAAGAAGATTCAGAGAATTATGCTCAACAATTAGAGCAAATACATATGGAAATTGATAACGAACTTAAGAAACTGAATTGAGCAAAGCCTGCAGGTAACACCGTGTATAATTAATTGCTTTGGTCGTTGCTTATTTGGAAAATTCCTTCGGAATTTTCTCGCGCTCGTTTTTGTTTACTAAATTAGTTGCTGAAACACGCAACTAACCATACACAAACACGTTTTGTAACCAATTTAAGAAAAACCTCGAAATTGAAATTTGAAAACATAATAAAGACCATTTCTTTAACTTCTTATTCTCTTATAATTCTAATGGGACAAATGATTGGAATACCATTTATAGTATGGCTATTTTGGACAAGTTTTGAATTTGGCAATAATGACCAAATTTTTGCAATTATTGGATTAATTGGACTTATTTTGTTTTTTACGAGATATTTTAAAAGCAGAATTTTTAGAATCATCATTTTTGGGTTAATGCTGACACCATTAATTAGGCGTTTAACAGAAATACCAATTGAGAAGTTTAACTATTTAGAGTTTCAGATACCATTAATTATTTTCATTTCTACCTTTGCGATTTTGATTTTTAAACCTAAAACCAAATGAAACGAATACTAATTGGAATTGGAATATTTTTATTTATCGTAATTTTAGTTTTGCGATGTGACATTCCAATGACGAAAAATACTGTTGAAGGAGTTTACGCAAATACTAATTACGATAATGAAATTTGCTGTTTAGAATCACCTCATAAAGCAGACACTTTAATATTAAAATCAAACGGAACATTTTCGAGTGAATATTATGGAAATGGAACTTATAAAGTTAGTTATGGAATTTTAACGACTGAAATTGATTGGACTTACGAATATGAAATGGGAACAGCTGGACATAGTACATATTTTATCAATAAAATTTTTGAAAAGCCGAAAATTGTATTGAATTATGACTTGAATCATTACTATGAGAAAGTGGAATAAAAAACTGGTTACAACACCGTATATAATTTATTGCTAGTTCTAGCCTACTTACGAAAATCCTCGCGGATTTTCTATTCGGTTTTTATTTGCTAAATTAGGTGCTTAAAACACGCAACAAACCATATACAAAAACGTTGTACAACATTTGCCAATGACCGCTAATTGGATTAAATATTTCGAAAAAAATAAAACTGTTGAATCCAACGGATGTCGAACATCGAGATACTGAATATAGATTATCAAGAACCTATTATTTCCAAGAATCTTATTTGACCGTCGACTTTTCAGACTCGAATACAGTTAATAAAGTAGAACTTGGAACTTATAAAATTGGAAAGTTTAGCGACTATAAAATCTTGTTTGACAATAGTGCGCCAAACTTTACTAAAGTTAAACAAAAACTATTTGAGATTGACGAAAACGAAAACTATGTTCTGACTTATGACAAAGCTAACGTAGAAAACTTAAACGGATTTTTGGACAACCTTTTCACTAAAGGATGGAAAGAAGAAATTATTAGTTTTAAAGGTTTTGAATACCTAATTAAAGTAGAAATTAATAAAACAAGCTACAGAATTGAATTGAAGTCAGATGCGGAACAAGATGTACCAATGCTGACTGATTTTCTGGAAAGAAAAATTAGTGTCTTGTGGAAAAATCTCGGAATAAACTCGGGAAATATATCGAAGAAGAAATTAACAGTAAAACCTTTAATAAAAAACGTTGTACAACACCGTGTATAATTAATTGCTAGGTCACTGCCGACTTACGAACATTCCTTCGGAATATTCTATCTGTGATTTATTTGCTAAATTAGTTGCTTAACCACGCAACTAACCATACACATCAACGTTGGCTGTAATACAAAACTGAATTCAAGATTAAAAACAATAGAATGACACTTTCGAAAAGACATCACTATTTACCTCAATTTTATATTAAAGGATTTGTAGGAAATGATGGAAAAGTTGCAGTTTACAATAAGGAAAAAGATAAAATTGATAAAATAAGAAAGAGTCCAAAACAATTATTTTATGAATATAATAGAAATACATTTGAAATAGATGGAAAAAAACTGATTTTATTGAAAAATTGCACACATTTGGCGAAAACCAATTTGTTCCTACTTATAAAAAAATTATAAACAATCTTGAAAATATTAACCTCACTGGATATGACATTTTTCAGATAATGCTTTTTATAACAACTATATATAGAAGAATTCCAGAACAAGATCAAAACGGAATTGAATATGTTAAAAATATGACTCAGAAAAATTCTATTATTGGATTTAGAAGTAAGAAAACTGGCGAGGATGCTTCAGAAGATTTTTTTAATGAAATGATAAATAAACCTTTCTTCACTGAAAGTTCTAAAATTATCAGATCTCTGGAAGATTATTTTAAAACAAATAGGGTTAAAACTGCAAAAAATTGGAAATTATCTTATGCTCCTAAAAATAGTAACCCACTAAGTCTCCTTTCTGACAATCCATTAATTCTTGAAAGAATTTCAGAAAAAGGTATTCTTGATTCAATATCAATTTTCCCTTTATCAAAAGGTGTTTTTGTTTATAACACTTGTGAAAAAGAAATAAAACCGGTAACAAACTATGATATTGTTCAGATAGATGTTTTAACTTTTATTCAGGCTGAAAAGTTAGTTTGTGGTCCAGATATAGAATATTTAGAAAAAATTTCAGCATTAGCGAAATTATATGATACAGACCGAAAAATTGAATTACTTAAAGGAGAAGTTTTTAAAATTTTCGAATAAATACTACAGCCAACACCATATATAATTTATTGCTGGCTTATTGCATAATTACGAAAATCCTCGCGGATTTTCTTTGTCAGTAATTATTTACTAAATTAGTTGCTTAAACCACGCAACAAACCATATATAAACACGTTGTAGCACATTTAGACCAAAACTATGAGACAATTTACGAACGACGATAATCAATTTAAAGATGGAATATTAGCGTTCGATAAAAGAACTGAAGTTAAACTTTACAAAATACATCAAACTTCAAATGACAAAAGAATTTATAGCTATCTAATTTTAGACTTTCAATTAACAAAAGATATTCACTTTAAAGATTTTACAATTGAACAATCGATTGAAGTCGATATAGATATAACTACAACAACAGGTCAAGCGGTAAAGAAAGCTTATGTTTCACCTGTTAAAATGCCTAAAAGAGTTAATTACATCAATTCGCATTATTTCACATTAGGACTTAGTGCAATCTGTAGTTTTGCTTTTGAGAGACCAGTCTTTTCTGCAAAAAATGATTATTACAATCGATTTGAAATCGCTAATCAATTTGAATTAAAGGAAATTGGAGTTGAATTTCCAAGAACAATTGGAGGACCAGGAGCAAAAGGTTTTAGGGTTCATAAAGAGATTATCGATATTTGGGAAACGAGATTAATAGAAATAGTCAATCTTCTTGATATACTCACTTCAACAGAAAGTCAAGAATATGAAGTAAGTTACGAGAACTTGATGCAGAGTTTTCGTTTAATACAATTAGCACATATAAATAAAAAAGAAGATTTTGATTTAGGGTATTCATTTCTCATTGCAGGAATTGAACCAATATCACAAATAGCAGTCGATAAAATTGATTTTTCAATAAAACCCAAACTTTATAATGAATGGAAAAAACTTTCAAAAACAAGTGATGTAGCTAAAGGTCTTTTTGAGGAATATTTGAAAGTAAAAACATATGTAGACTCAGAAGTGAATAATAGAGATTTGACTAAACGCTTTGTTAAATTTCTCATTACTTACACTGAGAATTCAGATTGGGATGACGTATTTTATAATGAATTAATTTCCGAAGGTCCAAATTACAGAGCTTTGTATCCAAACGAGATAAGTGTTGTGCCTGAATTAACACCAAATAAACTGACTGAGGAAGAGTTTTCAAAAATTATTAAAAACACTTATACTCTTCGTTCTAAATTTTTTCATATGGGACAACCTTTACCACACAAAAGCCCAAGCAATTCATCTAATAACCGTTTTTTCCATATTATAGACAATATTAAAAGAAGAGAAACATTATTTAAGAAAATGGAGAAGGAAAATCGTAATGAAAGTCCATTTGAAGAATGGAGTAAGACTCAAGACAAACTAATAACCTTTGAATTGATGTCAAATATGGCAAGAAACTCTATAACAAATTATGTGAGAAAAACGTGCCACAACAACGTGAATCATTAATTGCCTGTTTATACAATGCTTACAAACATAACTACGGAATATTCTATCAATATTCACATACTAAATTAAGCACTTAAGACTCGCTACTAATAATCTACAAATATATTCTAATCTCTATTCACACAAACTATAAACGATGAAATAAAAATTAAATCTATCATAAAAAACTAAAAAAAATCATGAGAAAGCGATCAAAAAGTTTACATTCCCTTCTTACCGATAAAATTCCTTCTTTTTAAGACAGATTTATAGAATCTAATTTATAATAAACTGAGTTCTTGCCCATGTGGATATGGCAAGGACAAATTATTAAATCTTAATTATCTTCTTAATTAAGGATTTACGACCGCATTTAATTTCAATAATGTACAAACCGTTTGAAAAAGAAGAGACATCTATTTTATTTTGTTGTATCACACTTAAAACTTCTACACCCATAGTATTGTAAATCGAATAAGCTATATCCTTATTTTCTAAATCTGTTTTTATATAGATATAGTCTGATGTAATTGTAGGATACACTTTGATTGATTCAACTAAATTTGTAGAAACACTTAGCGTATTCCAAGTATCTTCTGCAACTGTACCACCCCAAATCACTGTTGCCAAATATGGATTATCTATAAATGGATTACGGTTACCTTGTTCTGAATAAATTGTTTCATTTCGATTGATTTCGAACTGAGATACAGGATCTTCAACATTCCAATCTAAAAATATTGTTGGCATTGTTGATGTATTATTTAAATTACCATAGCCGATATTTATTGCTTCACATTGAGTAGGATAACGTGTGTACATATACATGATAACACGAGCAACATCCCCTTTCCATTCATCACCAGGATAAAAATTACCAATTGATGTAATATGCGCGTTACCTGAAGCATCTTGAAAAATACGATTGTTACGAGAACTATTCATTTGACTATCGCAACTTCTTAGATTATGGACATCTGTTCCTGCACTTGGATAAGAATCATCTAAACTTGGATTAGCTAAAGATTTTGCAAATACGTGTTCACGATTCCACAAACCAATACAAGACGAAGAATGACAAGACAAGCTTTTATTACGAGAATAATCATTAATACTTAACACATCTGTATCATCATAACCATAGATTAACAGTACGTTATCACTAGTTTGATTTAATAAATCTGACTGTTTTAAAACATCCCATGTATCTATATAACTCGAGGTATATGGTATAAGGGTTGTATGTGTATTAGTTATTAATGTAGATAGCTGAATTTTAACATTAGAAGGAGATTGAGACAAATCTATACTAGAATAATACGAAGGAACCTGAGCATTTAAGGCAAAGGAAAATAAAAGTAATAACAGGAGGCTTTTATTTAAACTAAAAAAATACTTGCAAAGCATGTAACGCTATATTTAACAATAAATATACATAATTACACGATAGGATAAAATAAGAAAAACCGACTTTAAAAATTTTTATAGATAAAGAAAAGACTACTACAAAGATCTGGAAAACAAAATGCTATGTTACTTATTATATTAAGTTAAATCAACAATCTATTGAACACTCAAAATTAATTTAATATAACACAGTATTTAATACCTAAATTTTCAACTTTTGACAGACCGTTGGTTGACCGTTGGTAGACCGTTGGTAGACCGTTGGTTGACCGTTGGTAGACCGTTGGTTGACCGTTGGTAGACCGTTGGTATTGGTTACAATTAACACCAATTTGGTTACTTTTATATCCAAAAAAGGTTAAATATTCACTAAAATTAAAAATAACAATTTCACAAATGAAAAAAAATAAATATCCTAGATGGTTTCGAATAATTAGATATAATTTCAATTGTCTATGGTACCATATCATTTTTCCTTAAGGATTAGAAGTTGATGATTTCTCAGAACAATGGAATAAAAGAGAATAGATTTTTAAATAGTTTTATCAGTACGTAAAACATCTTCTAAATCAGAATTATACCAACCGCTTTCCATAAGTTCTTTGTCGGTTTTTCCATAGGTTAAATCCCATATTTTTACATCTATTTGACGCTCTTCAAATTCTGATATTTTTTTAGTCATAATAGCAACTGCTTTTTCGCTCATATCTGGTATTAAAATTACTTTTCGTCCAATTAACACTTGAATTTTTTCATTTGTAAGCGCTGTAATTCCTCCATAAGCTAACCATATATATTCTGGATAATGCATAGCACAAACTATTGCTGTTTTTTCACTCTCTACTAACATTACTGCTTTCTCTTTATTCTCAATAACATCTAATAAGTGTTCTCCAAATAAACAACTATAATATCCATCTTCATTTTTATAAGGCACCTTAAAACGGTTAGTTCTTCTTCCATTAGGTTTATAGTATGAAACCTTTGCCTTTTGTACTTTTTTAGCACGATTGATACTCCAAAATACAGTACCTAAATCTCTTGAAGTACCTATATAATACATTCTTTTAACTATATCCGTTTTTATGTCACCGTATTTAGTACGTAAGTAAAGCAATAAGTTATTCTCATTAGTATTATTAACGCATAATCTAACGGACTCAAAATCAATAAATTTCTTTTCTCTAACTAAAGTGTTACACATGTCCTTGAAACCATCATTAAGACGAATTACATCATTGTCATTCAAATTAGCTACAAATGACTCCATTTTTTTTAATTTCATTCCAGATAAATTCGTTTCCAGAATCGTCACGATATCGAGTTGGTGGTAGAGTTGCTTTTCCACAAGAATGGCAGTAACCATAATTCAGTGGTAACTCCTTATATGTAACAAACTTCCCATCCCTATTTAGGCTTTTACAGCATGGTGTAATAATATTACGATGACGTTTTGGATCAAAAGTTAAGACTACATCTATTTTCTCTAACATTATTATTGGTTTTAAAAGAAACAGGAAACTTGAAACCTATAAGAAATTCAATATAAGAAACTAAAAACGTGATGTTTACATGATTAAACACTAAAGTTTCGAGTTTCCTGTTTCTAATTGCGTTTATACTTTGTTCCATTTTTTTGAAATTGTTCCCTTAGTCAAACCAGTAACTTCAGTTACCGCCTTTTGTGAAGCATTATTTTTTTTAGCAATCTTAATAATGTCTTCTACACTTGGCTCCGTCGTTTTATGATCGATATTTTCTTCTAATACAATTCTAAAATTCATCAAATAAAACTCATTTAGGGCTATTGCTAATTCGACATTTTCTAAAGTTAATAACGATTTAAATTCAGATTTAGAAGCATGAAACATCATAAATACGTTTATGCATAACTTATGAATAGATATTTGCATTTTAGAAATATACTCTTTAATAATAGGCTTAGCCATAGCTTGCCTATTTATAAGCCCTTGTGTGTATTCAAAAAGAAGTTCATGTGCTTCATCTGTTACTTGAATTTCAAATTGCTTTATGTCCTCCTCTGCTTTTTCAGATTGTATTTTATAATCTAATATATTCTTGATAGATGCAGTATAGTTATTCATTATCTCAGGATTAGACACCCCTTTATGTAATATTGAATTACTAGTTAGTTTTGGTGTAAATAATTGTCTATCGATAAAACCACTTTCTAAATTACCGTTAGCTATTAACTTAGGTATAAACTGATGTTGTAATCCTCCTAACAGTGTTGGACAGGATTCATTTATTCTAAAACTTTCCGTTGTCTTTCTTGATATATCAATATATCCATTTGTATATCCTTCCAATAAAAAATTACGCCATGCTATACCATCGCGACTATTTGAATTTCCCATTTTCTCTACTAAGGCAAAAATTTCGTCTATTAAAATTCCAATGGAGTTAGGGTTGTCCGAATGAATCTTATGAGCAGCTTCAATTGAAGCGTTTTGAACCAACACCTGCTTGCGCTTGGGAGCATCATCTTCCGGATTAGCAATATCTAGGTCATCCAGATGATCATTATAAAACATATCATCAATTATTTTGATAGGTTTAGTTGCTATTTTCATTGCTTCCGTTTTTGCATCTCCACGACTACCAATTATAGTAAAGTATAAATTTGCATAATTTCGGTAACCAAGAGCTTCTATATAAAAAGTAAGTCCAACAGATGTGCTTACTGTAAATAACATTGAGCATAACATGTATTCTTTTGGAATACGTTTATATTTAAAGCTACTTTCTATAAGCTCCCTATACTCATTTGGGAGCTTATTAATTATAGTTACTAACATATCTTGAGCTTTCTCTATATTAGACTTTGTCAAATTTTTAAGCTCGTTGCCAATGGTTTCATGATTAATATTTTCCATAATTATTCTAAAATAATACTATCATTTAAATCGTAATAATTCAAACCATCGTTTTTATTAAACATGACATCATTCATAAAATGATTTGTCATTACTATGTATAGCCAAAAAACAAATTTTGAAAACTCTAAGGATTCTAATAACCTATCTTTGATATTATTAAAATCCCTTTCAGGTTTATCATCCAAGTTGGACTCCTGACATATTAATGTGATAAAATGCACAATTAATAAATTGGGCTTAAAATAAGAAAAGCTTTTTCTGTTTAAACTACAAAGCATCTCTAAATCTCCTTTGAAGCAATCCGTCACATTACTATTAATTACTACATTCTTCATACTAATTGTGAGATTTAGAATTAATTAATAGACTAGCTGGTGATCCAAATAGTTCTTTTTGTATTGTTTTGCGTTCGCTCAACATACTGTGGTTAATCCCATGTTCTTGGGAATAGACATTTTTACTTTCTTTTAAATAAAATAGCTTCTTCACTACATCATCCAAAATAACTTTCATTTTTAATATCATAATATTAGTTTTAATTTACTGCAATGATATAAAGAGAAATAGGTAATATTAATTAGTTCGGAATCTCAACGGAATGCGTTCGGAATCCTCAAACACATGATAAACAAATTGTTAACACATGAATTAAACAAGGAAACGTATGTAAAAAGTGATAAAGTTTGATTGAAAAATTTGAAATTTGAATAGTATCTTTTCTATTTATTAACTTGAGATTTCATTTTTGAAAGTTGATGATTGATAGCATCAATCTGAAATGGTTCCATTTTGACTAAAGTTCTATCTATAATATCAAGTTTTCTTTTTCCTGAATAATAATCAATACCCTTTGACACTTTAGCATAAGGAGTAACCGATTTTGGGTTCTTATAAAATATAGTTAAATCTTGAAAAGTTCCTACTATCCTAATAAGTTTTAAAAAATCAGTTCGTTTTAAGGAGTCTGGTGGAAGCGAATTAAAAATATTAATTAATAAATATTTTTCATCATCTTCAAAATTATTAATCAGATTTAGATAAATGTTATGCTTTTCAGAAACTTCTTCTAATAAAGTACTACCTTTATCTACATCTGTTGTTGATGAATTAAGAGACGCTTCTCGTTCTTGCTTTAGATATGGATGTTTAATATCTATCATAGATTTATATTCATTTGAACTTGTAAAAGTTATGCTCTCAAAATCTTCAAAGTAAAAATTATCATACTTATCCAAATCATATATCAACTCATAATAATCTTTATAATTCTTAAAATGACGCTGTGCTTCCTTTAAAGATGATTCAATCGCTAAATCTGAAACAAACTTAACATAAGAGGACTTATCTTCCTTATTAAAGGCATTTAACACTTCGTCTTCTAAAACTAAAGTTATAACCACGTCATTATCTCCATCATAATAAAGATGCCTATCGTAAAAGAGTTTAAAAGATTGATGTTGTCTGGTTTTTAAATCTTCGGTATATTTTATCGAATAATAATCATATAAAAATTTACATATTTTATTATGAACAGTTGTAAACGGACGCTTTTTCAATTTCTCCTTTTTCATCTCATTAATTACCATTCGTTTTGCTATAGCATATGATTTAATGTAAAAATGATTATATGTTTTAAAATAATTCATGATAGGATTAATGTATTCTAAGGGTTATTATTTGAATTAAGAATGTGACTTATAATGTATTATTCCATATTAAATACTGTTTTTAAAAGAAATGCTGTTGCTTCCTCTTCTGTAACCAATATCTTCTTCTCTTTCTTTGGCTTCTTTATTTTTTCATTTTCAATATTTCCCAAAAACAACCCTGAAGGCTTAATCAAATCTTGAAACGATTTTAAATCATTCTTATTTAATTTTTCTTTATTAGAGGACAACTCTATTTTTGGTGCGTCTTTAAAACTATCTTGAATAAAATCCCAATGATCTTCAAACGATTTATGTTGAAGGTCAAAAGACTGAAAGTTTTCTATCTTTAAATCCCTAACATCATTGCGTATGTTTTCAACAAACCACGAAGATATTCTTCTACAAAAATCTAACTGCGTACAATATTTGTTTAAAAGAAATTGAAATTGCATTTTATTCAAATCATTTTGTAATTCAAGAAGATTAAACGTATTTCTATCTAAACGTTCTTTTTTAACGACTATATGATGAATTGATTTACCATTTTTCAACAAAGCATTAGAACCTTTGCTATTTATTAAAACAACCTTGTCAAATAAATTGTCGTATAATTTATCCTCCCAAACGTCTTTATTAAATTGTATCCATATTCTTTTTGGAATATAAAAAACCAGAGGCACATATAATTGCTTGGTTAAAGCTATATATACATCGTTTAACGTTTCGTTCATATTTATCTATTTTAAAGATTCTAACATGTGTGAATAATCTTCTGGTAATTCTGCGTCAATATCTCGCAAGTATTTTTCTAAAGCTGACATGGAAGAGTGCCCTGTTATAAGCATCAATTTACTTTTCGCAGCAAACGGAGAGGATTCTTTAGCCAAATGTCTGTATAATTTAGTGATATAAGTGTGTCTAAAACTATATAACCCATACTCCGCACCTAAACCAAAATGATCTTTTACAACACGTTTAAAACGCTTTGTGTAATAATCCCTTTTATTCTCTAAAGCAGTATCCCATTCTCCTCCTATTACTTCTGGAGTAAAAAATGAGTCTTTTTTATTTAACTTAGAAAGGTCTGGAAATTCCTTAATTAATAAATCAGGAATAATCTTAGTCTTCATTGGACTATTTTTAGCTTTAAATTTTACAGTCTTAGTCTTTAAATCAATATCCCCTACTTTAAGTCTACAAACCTCTATTGGTCTTAAAAAATTATAAGAGATAAACTTTATGAACAATAATAGATTTTTATCTTCCCTCTCTAAATATTCAAAAATTTCTTCTTGTTTATCTTGAGTATAAGTTTTGTTTCTTTTAGGTATAGCTTTGAGAACAGGTATTTGCTTAATAACATTAGAATTGATAATATCATTATCAAATAATACTTGCATTATACTGCTTAAATCTGCACGATAATTATTTCTATTTCTAGGACTTGTTCTTTCAAGAATATCGCTTAAAAAATGTGAAATCACTTTCTTATTAATCTCATCTATTCCAACAATATTTGGATGAGTTTGCTCAACCCATTTAGTAAAGTTTTTTAATCTATTTTCAAAACTACGTTTAGTCGTCTCGTTTATAAGCTTCTCTTTTTGTTTTAAACCAAAAGCAAAAGCATCCCTATAAGTCATTACAGGTTCTTTAACCTGTTCTACTTCAATAGGCACTAACACGGGATTAGAAATTTCAGATTTAGTCTTGGTATCCTTAACACTTAATAGCACTTCTTTATTATTAGAATAAGGACTATATCCTTTTGCCAAAAGCTTAAGTAGTGCTTTTCTATAAGTCACTAAAACAGAAAGTCGTTCTTCTTTAGTTTTAAACTTATTAGCATTTGAATAAATTGGAGTTTGACGTTTTAACTTTCCTGTATTAGGGTCCCGATAAGAAAAATAAACATACCAACGTTTTTTGAGGTCTCCGTTTGCTGAGTAAATCTTAGGGGGAGAATAATTTTTTTCAAAGTTAAATCGTATTCAATTTCGTATTCATTTTGCAATTCTTGTGCAAGATAATCAAAAATAGTATGCATAAAAAAACGGTTTAGCGAAAGCCAAACCGTTGTTTTTGAAGTAATTCCAATTAGTAGCGGGAACTGGACTCGAACCAGTGACCTTCGGGTTATGAGTTTGAAAAACACCCCGTTTTTTATCCTATTAGCTATCTTGCTGATTAAATCGTATACCGAATCGTGTACTCCTATTTATAATTTAATTTCTGGTAAATATAGGTTAATAACTAAAACCTCTTACATTATCCACTTATTACTTACCAATTTTGTTTTGTGTTAAGTTGAACTATTTTTAATTAAAAGTATTTAACTATGAAAACTATAGAAAAAAGATTGAATTTTATTTATTATTTTTTAATAATTACAATTCTAAATTCATGCTCTATTAGCAACGATACTGATGATTATTTTGAAAAACCTATAAATCAGTCACTTATAGATCTTAATAATTGGGAAATTACAGAGGATATTTTATCTATTATTAATAATCACAGAGTAGCGCTTGGGCAAATGGAATTACAGAAAGACACGACGTATGCCACAACATACGCCATAAATCATACTAAATATATGATAAATCGAAATGAGTTAAGCCACACTAACTTTTTTATTAGAAAAGAACGATTATTGGAAAAAGGAGCTACTTATGTAGCTGAAAATTTGGCTTATGGATTTACATCTGCTGAGTCTGTAGTTAACGCCTGGCTAAATAGTATAAATCACAAACAAGTAATTGAGGGGGATTATACACATGTTGGCTTTGGTATAATGAAATCAGATCAAAATGATAAATACTATTTCACAACACTTTTTTATAAATAAAAATCTATTTAAATTTTAATAGCTTTGAAATTTAGATTACAAAAATTGTTTTAGTCTAAAAACAATTTGATTCTGATTGAATTATGGTGAATAGATTTAGTTAATTGTTGGATATATTACACTAATACTCAGTTAAGACATCCATACATTTATAAAAAAGTGATATTAACTATTGTATTCTGAAAACTCTAAATAACAACACTGAGTTTAAAATCTTATTTAATTTATACTTTATTTAGTCATATTATTTTACTCAATAAAAGAGAAACTAAAATGACAATCTTTTTTTAAGATTAAGTATTAACATTGTTATAAATTACTTTTATGCTAAAAAAATCCCAGTAAAATCAATAATTAAAGATTTTAATATAACTATATCCTAAAAACATTACTTACTTTAATTGAATTAATTTCTTACTCATAGAATTACTTTCAATAATCCTCACTAAAGCAAATTGAGCATGCTTTCTAAACAGATTTGCATTATCCATTTTTTTAGTGAAACTAGAAAATAATTTTGTACAAATATATACACCGATAAATGGTGTTTTATAAAGCAATGCTTGCCAATAATGGTGCTTTACTTTTATTCTCCAAGCTACAAGATATCTACTACCAAGATTTAAGACACATAAGTCATAATTAACATCATCCCACAAAATTCTTAAACATTTACACCTGTAAAAAAAGTAAAATCTTCTTTTAAATAAACAAAACTTAAACTAATGTTCTTAACTTTTAAAGCTTGTAACTCTGATATAAACTGAGCATAAAAATCATTTGATGAACATCCTAAAACACCTATAGTTTTATGCCACCTAGAGTGGTATAATTTAGATCTGAATTTAAATAAAAACCAGAATAAAATTAATCCAAACATAAAATAAAGTAATCCGTTAATTATTAATAATTCTCCACTCATAACATTCTTTTAACAAATTAAACCTCTTATTACCATTAAATTAACTTACTATTTATTAAAACAATAGTACATGTGATAGATAACTAAGTTCTACTAACGCGTAGTATTTTAACAATTCATTATAAATCATTAATTGCTTTTCCTTTTCCGTAAGGCTTTTAAACAAAGAAATTGCTAAAATATTAGCTGCTACCTTGCCTGCCTCATTAAAATGATTTGTATTCAAATTAGTATCCATATCAATAATTTTTAGCTTAAATGCTTTTTTAAAAGCATTATACCAATCATTAACCTCAAGTTTACGGAATAACCTTTCTTGAAAATCAAGAGACTCTCTTTCCGAAAAATTAAAAAATTCAGACATTTCAATATGGTCAAAACCTTTAAATTTTAGCTGTAAGTAATTAATTTCTTGCGACCAAAACTCCATTGTATTTAGCTCTAAAAATGCTTTTTCTGAATCTTCTAAAAAACTAATAATAGCTAGCGTTACAAATTCTAGAGTCTGTTTTTGCTCATTAACTATCTTTAAAAGCTTGAAACTGTAATTTAAAGCTTTAACTTTAACTAGTTCATCAATAAAATCTTCATGTTTTAAGATTCCTAGTTTAAAACTTTTTAAGACAGCTCTAAACCATGATTCACATTCTAATTTTAACTTGATGCTTTTGATATAATTAAGAAATTGATCTGTTGTTATAGCTAAAAACTCTGTTATTTGAACTGTTGTTAAACCATGAGACACAAGCCTTACAATATATACTTCATTAACATTTAGTGATACTGTTTTATTAATAATCATCTCATTTTTATTATAATTATTAACCATTATTTACCAATTTTTCAATTTCAAGATTAGAGTACAACTCCAATAACTTACCATAAATTAACAACTCTCTATCAGTAGAAGTTAGGTGTTCAATATTTCGAGATTCAATTACATCAGAAACACATAATCGTAGGTAGTAATCAAAACTTAATGAACTACTATTTACTTGATCAATTAAGTTAAATTGGATTGCTTTTTTGAAAACATTAAACCAATTATATCCCACAAGTTTTTTGAAAATAGCTCTCCTCAATCGCTGCTCATCTTGAGGGGAAAAATCCATAAAACAATTCTGTCCTTTTGAATTGATTAAATACCGATATTTTAAATTAAGGTACTTTTTTTCTAATAATGTTAATTTATTATTTTCCGAAAACGTATCATATTCATTCCTTAACAATGACTCACTTACGCTACAGAATTCTATAATTTTTGAATTAAGAGCATGAGTGTTAATAGATTTATTAAATTTACTTACATGATTTATAAAAATATCTTTGGCATAAAAAGAAGCCTGATCCTTTACAAGATCTTCGACAAAATCTTTTTTATTTAAAAGGTAGTTATTGAATGCGTATGCCATAATTTTTAACCAATTTTTACTTTTACATTTGACAGCAATGTTTTGCTTCATATAAGTTAGCCTTTTGCCACAAACTTCCAAAAAATCACAAATTTCGTTTCGTTTTACACCGTGAGCATAAAGCCTTAAATAAAACAATTCTAAATGATTAAAATTATGTGCTGATTTAGTTCGATTTATATTTTTAGTTTTAAAAAATTCGGCCATAACTTAAGATCCAAAAGAGGAAGATTAATTTATCCGAAAATAAATTTAATACGCTGGCATTAAAACTGCAGAGTAATAAGTGCGTGATAAAAAACACAAATGGTAAAATACAGCGGTTTACAAGAAGTAAATTATGTTAAACCGTAAAAAAATAATTATCTATTGCATAGGATGCTAAAACCCAAGTCCATTGTATAACTAATGAATAATATTTAAAATATATGGAACAATATTAAAATAGTCGACTTGAGTTATGTAATAATTTGAATCTCGAAAAATTTTATTTAACATATTTTTCATGCATAGTTAAGGAATTTACATAAAAAACGTAAAGTATAAAAACTAATACTAAAATTAAACAAATAAGCAGCAACTCTTTATATTTTTCATTCATTGTGTCCTAAAATAATTATACACTTGTTCTTTCCTCAACTTTTTATATTTTTCATATATTACTAATTTATCTTGACCATATACACATAAATTGTAGTATAGTATTAAGATCAACTATAATAACTTTTTAAAACATCATAATTAGCAATTCCAAAGGATCCGCATTATAATTAAGTAATTCTTTTATTTTATTTTAACAATACTTAATACCTACTTCAAAAAATCGAAATTAAAATCTTATCATGTTCAGAAATGATTTAAAATTGATTTTCTTATATTAATTGAAATCTTTTTTAAAGTCATAAATCCGGTTTATAAACTATTTATTAATGATATACAAATTGAAAAACAAAAAGACACTACTTTCGTAGTGTCTAAAAATAGTAGTCTTATTAACAAACCCATTATTTTTTTATTTTAACCACTACCCTTCTATTATTGGCTCTTCCTGATGAACTATCATTTGAATCAATTGGAAATTCTTCGCCAAATCCAAACGCAAATAATTTGTTTGAATTAATTCCTTTAGAAATAAAGTAGTCTTTTACAGCGTTTGCTCTTCTTACCGATAGCAATCTATTAAATTCAGCATTTCCAATACTATCTGTATAGCCTTCAATTAAAAAATCTGTGTCTGGATATTTAATTATAATATTAGACATAACTTCTAGTATAGAATAAGTTTCATTTTTAAAACTTGATTTTCCTGAATTAAATAAAATTATTCTAGCATAATCGTTTAGCACTTTTAAATCTTCTGTTGTTCGAGTTGAAATTTCTGGACATCCATTATTATCAATTGCACCTTTTGTATTTGGACATTTATCCACTAAATCTATAACACCATCTTTATCTGTATCAGGACAACCATTATTAGCAGCAGTTCCTGCTACATTTGGGCATTTATCTTCAGTATCAGCAATACTATCTCCATCTGTATCTGATAATGGACATCCCTCATTACTAACTAAACCTTTTATTTTAGGACATTTATCCAAACTATCTGGTATACCATCTGCATCTGTATCTGGGCAACCTGCATATACTTTTAAACCAAATACTGTTGGGCAAACATCATATTTATCAATTACACCATCTTGATCTGAATCCATTAGCTCTACTACGTCTGCATCTTTATTAGACTTACCTAAAGCATATGTTAAACCAATACTATGTTGCCAATGCTTTGTTAAATACTGTTGAAAAGAATGTTTGTAAGCGCTTTGAAAATTAACTCCAAAACGATCAGTTATTGCTACAGTAAAACCTAATGCTCCATTTACTGTACCTGCGCCTACAAAATCATCATTAGATTCTTCTAATGAATGAGTATTATATTGACCCTCTTCAATCCAAGTATAACCACCACCTACAGAAATATAAGGTTGTATTTTAGTGTTTTTTAATAATTTAAAATTAATCATCCCATCTAGTCCATAATATTCTAAATTATCGACAAAAACACTTACATCATCATCCCCAAATTGTCCCCATTTAGAAATCTCATTAAAAGACCCTTTAGCTGTAAAAGACACGCTTTCAGAAAGATTTCTTGTTATTGCTATGTAAGTCCCTAAATTCCAATGGTCATTCACATTAAAAAACTCGTCAAAAAACTCTCCTTGTGGTGCATCTCCACCTACAGAATACACATTAACATAATTCACACCAGCTTCTAAAGACCAAGGAACATCTTTATTTTGGGCATTTGTAATAGTACATGTTAAAATAGCAAGTGCTATTAAAGAATAAAATTGTTTCATTTAAATTTTAAGTTATTAAATTAAACAACAAAAGTAATTTAAGTATATTCCCACAAAAAAAATCAAAGTTATAAGTGATAAAATGGATAAATAAACGAGTATATAAAGAATATTTACTATCAATAACTACAATAACATTTTCCTAAAAACTTGTATTTTAAACTAAAAGTATGTTGCCAATGCTTGGTTAAATAATCCTGAAAGGAATGTTTATAAGTGGAATTTAAGTTTATCGAAAAATAGTCATTAATTTCAAAATTTGAACCTAAACCTAAATTTAATGTCATAGCTCCTACCAAATTATCAACTCCTTGATTAATTGCTATGGTATTATAATCTCCTTCTTCTATCCAAGTATAACCAACACCTAAAGTTACAAAGGGTTTAATTGTATTAGTTGAGAAATAATGATTTGACATAACATCAACTGATAGATATTTTAAATTTTCAACATTAAGACTTACATCTGTATTACCAAATTGACCCCATTTGGATAATGTGTTTTTTGATACTATTAAACCAATATCATAACTATCAGTCAATTGCTTTGAGACTTTAAAAAAAGCTCCAAAATTCCAGTGATCTGTTACATTAAAAAACTCGTCAAAATATGGACCTTGAGGC
The DNA here is from genome assembly GCF_055808135.1 of Olleya sp. KJ81-1. Lineage (NCBI taxonomy): Bacteria > Pseudomonadati > Bacteroidota > Flavobacteriia > Flavobacteriales > Flavobacteriaceae > Olleya > Olleya sp. KJ81-1. The sequence continues at coordinate 1,852,001 of NZ_CM147854.1, forward strand.
ATCGTGCCACCAACTGGGTAGACATCTACTGCATTAACACCAACTTCTATTGACCATGGAATTTTGTTTTGACTATATAGTTTTATAAACATCATTATAAATAAAGGGGATAATACTTTTTTAAGTCTCATATATTATTTTTGTCTTCATAAATGTATAGATTAACATAAATAATTTTAAGAGAGATGTAATAATCGTTTATCTATAAATATAAATGGTGTGAAATAAAATTCACACCATTTATACTTTTAACTTTTAACTTTTAGGACAATAGCTAGTTATTTTTTTAATATTTGATCTTGATTTGTGTTTTTTTGTTTTGCATTTCAATAGTTACTGCATTAGTGTTTTGGGTAGCAAGTGTAAACTCTGGCATAATTTTTAATGCTTCATCAAATGCCTGTTTAGCAAGCGTGTTATCTTTTAATTCAAATGCTATTAACCCTTGTAAATTGTATGCTGCTGCTTTTAGAGGTACGTTTTGACTTTTTGTTTTATCTATTGCAAATTGCAGGTATGCATTTTCTATAACATCGCATAGTGTTGTTTGGTCTATTGTTACTTGTGCTTCTGCCAAACGTTTTATACTATATTGCAGCATTGCCAATTGGTAACCATGCTTCATATTTTTGGTTTTAGAAAACAATATTTCATAAGCGTCTATAGCTTCTTTTGTAGCATTTAAACTTTGTAAGCTTACTGCATTAATTTCTAACAATTGTAAGTTTTCTGGTTTTGTTACTAACAACTCTTTGGCTAATAAATGACTACTTACATAATTACCAACATTATAATAATTTATTGCCAAACTATCTTTATACGTGCTTGTTTCACCTTCTAGTGCTATGATATAATGCATGCTATTAATTGCAGTTTCGGTATCGTTATAGGTTAAGGCCTGAGTTACTATATTTTTATGATGTGATAATTCTATTATTTTTAAGGTTTCTGCTGTTAATTTTTGGGCAGTTATTAGACTAGTAGTTAAAAGGACTACAATTAGTATTAAATATTTCATTCTATATCTTTCTATTATATTTAATAGTAAAATTAGAATATTACATAAGTATTGAACATCTATAAGTAATAAGTGATAAAATAGAAGGTTAACTGGTAAGTTTGCGAGGTGAAAAACTAATAATTATAAATTTGAATAAAAAAGATAAACACAATAATGCTATTTAAGAATTGTAGAAACAAGGTCTTAATACCTTAACGATTTATTACAGAATTTTACTTTATAAATAGTTTTAAATTGATAAAATAGCTGTAGAACCTTTATCTTTTTTACTGATGAAACTTAGTGTTCCTTTTTGAAGCTCCATAAGTTCTTTGCATAGTATTAAACCTAAACCACTACCTTTTTCGTTATTAGTACCTTTCGCAGATTGCACCTTTGTAATATCAAACAAATTATTAAGTTGTTCTTGGCTCATACCAATACCGTTATCTTCTATCTCAATTTTTACAGTACCCTCTTTATTTTTTTCTAAATGAAAATTAATTTCACCTTTTTGTGGTGTAAATTTTATGGCATTTACAAAAAGGTTGCCAATAACGGTTTGCATCATGTTTTTATCGGCTTGTATAAATGTATGATCAGGTATGTTGGTAGTAATGTGTATTTCTTTTTTATCTGCTAATACTTGATATGGCAATATGGCTTCGCTTACAATGGTTTTACAATTTAGTGTTGCTTTTTCAACTACCAATTGGTCTTGCTGTACTTTTGCCCAATCTAATAAGGTTCTTGTTAAATTATAATTACTATTTGCGTACTTGTTAATAATGTTAATAAACTTTTTACGTTCTAGCTCACTGAAATCATCATAATCTTCTTCTAGTAATTTAGTGTAACCCAAAATAGCATTAAAAGGGTTTACTAGATCGTGGGCAACAATACCAAACAGCTTTTGTTTGTTAGCATTACTTTTTTCTAATTCTGCTTTTTGGTTATTTATTATGCTGTTTTGTGTAGCTAATGCATTTGCAGTTTTTCTTTTTAATCTAAAACGGTTGTAGGTTACACCTAAAGTTATTAAACCCAAAGCAGAAAACAACAATAAATAATTACGGTTAGTAGTTTGTTTTTTTACCTCTAAATCTTTAATTACATTGTCTTTTTTTAAGAGCTCGTTCTCTTGTATTTTTTTCAGTTTGGTATTTTTTGCCGTAGGCAATGTATAGGCTATCTTTTCGTGAAGCCATTAAGGAGTCTTGAGAGAGAATATATTTTTCAGAATAATTATAAGCTTTTTTATAGTTACCTATAATTGCATATGATTTATAAAAAATAGAATCGTTAGATTTTTTTATATCAATCTGATTTTTTTCATTAGCATATTAGAGCTATCTGCGTAAACTATTGCTTTTGATGCAAGATTCTCTTTAAGAGAGATATAAGCTAGTTTATTATAGACATTTCCTTTTAAAGAATGAAAATAATTACTATTGTCCTTCATTATTTTTAATGAGGTATGCAAATCATTAATTGCTAGATTATTTTTGTTAAAATCATTATAAATTAGAGCTCTATAGTAGTAAGCAGCAGACAGGTTAAAAAACTCTGAATCGTCTTCTAAATTTAGCGCAATAGATTTGTTTATTGTTATTAATTTCTCACTTAAAGTTTTTTTAATTTTGAACTATATAAATACAATATGCTTAATGTGTTATTATCCAACCCATTAACCTTGTTGTCTTTTTGAAACTCTAAGAGTTCATCAATATATATTTTGGCTAGTTCTAACTTACCATTGTCTACATGTATAATTAGAATATTTGTTTTACACATGTTTTTTAACTGAATAAATTGCGATTGCTTAATTACTTCTTCATAATATACAATTGACTTATCAAAATTATTTATTTCTTGATTTATAATAGCCAAATGTATGTAAACAACAGAACGCAAGTAGTTTAAATTATTCCATTGCGTGATAGCTAGTATTTTATTAAAATATGCAATTGCCACTTGATCATTAAAATCAATATTAAAAGCAGCATACTTATAATATATATAGGGCAATAAGGTACTATCTTTTTTCTCTAGAAAGATGTAATGCATTATCTAAATAACGTATTTTTTCATCTCGTGTTTCAGCTGAACTTGTTTTGTCTAAAAGTGCTCCAATTTCACCAAATTTTGTCAAACTAGAAAGCCCTTCATAGCTCTCTATGTTTTTATAATATAAATCTGATTTTTGCGCATTTAGATTAAAAATCACAAAAAAAAGCATTACAATTTGTATGTTCATTTTCATTTATAAGAAATAGTCTAAATTAAATATACTGTGACAATAATTAGAATACTAAATGTAACAAAATTGAACGTAAACAAAGTATTAAAAATAGAAAAATCCTTATTAGCAATAATAAAATAGTTGCAATTGGATATTTTAAAATAAAAGTTGATTAAAAATTAAACTAGTAAAAGTAATATACATTAATTGGCTTACATGAAGAGCCTAGAAACAAGTAAGTATTTGTACAAATTAGTAACACTCTAATTGTATATACTTCGTTAAACGTAAAAAAAGGTAACAATAAACAAAACCTTGAACATATAAAATAAAACGCTTATAAATGATCAGTTTTTAATTTAAAAAACTCCACACATTACCATTAAATATAGCCACGCTCTTACTATTAGTGTCATAACACATATAACCAGCTGGAGGACTTTTTACATTAATTTCTGGAGATTCAACTTTAGGTAATACTAAGGCTTTTGTAGTAGATTCTAGCACTAAAACACCATCTGTAGTTGCCGTATCTCCTATTGTGACACCTATTGCTGTCATATTTTCGTTACTTGTATTAAATTGTGTGTTTGACACATCACCTTCTGTAGACATTGCAATCCATTTATTGTTTTCAAACATTTTTACTATTAAATCATTTTTATCCATTAAAATAGTACCATTAGCTGGCGCACTTGGTAATGCTTCTACAATAGGTAATATTATACCTTTTGTTGTATTCTCCGAAAAGTTTAAGATTGTAGACTCGTTTACGTTTGTAGTACCTATACCTATTTGAGCAGAAAGTGAAACACTCCAAAAAAATAATATTAAACTAGTAAATTTCATTTGTATTAGTTTTAATTGTTGCATCCCAATTTTATATTTTTCCAAGAATTACCATCAAATAGCTGAAATTTTTGTTCTGTAGTATTATATATCAACATCCCTTCCAGTGCTCCATTTGGTGCTGGTTTATTAGTTAACGTTGTTACTTGGGTATTAGTAAGTCTAGTAATTACAAATCCTTTATTTTTAGACTCCATAGTAAGAAAACTATTTGGCACATCATTAGGCCAACCCATTCTTAATGGCGACTGAGTGGTAATACCAACACTAGTAAATTGTGTTGCCGCATTTGTATTTGGCAAAACACTACACACGGTAGCATGTGTGATAATTGAATTTAAACAATTTGTGTCCTCCAATCCTATCTCTGTTGGCAAATTATTATTTTCTGAAATTCTTATTTTATCAAGCATAGCTCCAGACTCTCTTTTAGCAATAGAAATACGATGATACCCAACGTCAAAATTAGCAGTATAATTATTGTTACCCAGATTTAAATAAGACCATTTATGATTTGGAGCATTACCTGTATGCCAAGTTTGGTAAGTTCCATTATCAATATTTACAAAAAAAGAATCTGAACTACCATCTGGAAACAAGCCTCTTGCAAATATGGAATACTCACCTGCATGTTTAATTTCAAAATCAAAATTTAAAATATTCTCTTCAAGAAAGGGATTTACAATTGATGCATTTGGTGATACTGCTCCGTTCGCAGAAGCATTACTTGAAGAAGTAAGATTCCAATTTGGATTTTCTAAACATTCTGCTTCTAGATCTATATTTATATCATTAAAATTAATTTTTAAATCTTGGAAACCAGGATAAGAAACTGTTGCAATATAGGAGTCTCCCATGCCATTTAAGTATGGCGAATTAAAAGTGTTAGGTAAGTTAAAATTGATAGCACTATTATTTTTTTTAGGAATAACATAACTATTAGGTTTTACCTCAAAATTTTCATTAGCTTCAGAAAAATATTTAATTGTACCATCTGATAAAGTTTGTATCGCATTACCAACTATGGCATCTTTAAAAGCTTGAAAATTTGAAAAATCTGTTTTCTGTGCAGTTTCAATTATAATTGGACTATTCATATCCGATAACGTATACATTTTACCTAGCGTTACACTAGTTTCTGATAATGACCCTTGCACCACTTTATACCCAACATAAGCCGATGCTGTTTCACTAAACGTCCATCCGTTGTATTCAACTTTATTATTTATTAAATCTCCATTAGAAATATAAATTCTGGTACCTACATTGTTTCTGCTATCTATATTCCTCCAAATGACACTACAATTGGTGCCAGACATACCGTTTATTTCATTGTAGCCAGTTTCTTTACCTTGCGCTGTACCCACACCATGCACTGTAATCCTGGTAACTGTGGGCTCATTAAAAGTAATACCCATTGCTCTATTTTGTTCTGCTACAGCAGTAAACACTTGAGTAGGGTTATAGCAAGTAGTACCATGCGCATAACTGTTTGTAAAGTATGAAAAACGCACAACATCTCCTTTATCTTGTGTATTAAAACCAACATTATAGACACCTGTAAAAAGAGGTGTTAGTTTTGTGCCCCAACTTAAAAATTCTGCTAAAAAATTAGGTTTATCTGCAAAAGCAATTGTATTTATGATAGATGAAGGATAATATGAAGAATATGCCACTAATACGTCCGTTGGATGATTAGAAATAGTACTTGCACTCCAACCTAAAGCCGCGTTATAAGAGGCCTTACCTTTTCCTTTTGGTATACCAGAATCTTTATATTGTCTTGTAGCTGCACCACCAACATCATTTGCGTTTTTCAAATAAGTAACCGCGTTTTCTGCTGTATACAAATCTAAAAAGTTTTTTGCTTGCCTTTTTACCAAATCATCTGTAGTTAAATCATATATGTTTAAATAACATGCCAAACTATACTTTACATACGTATGCGAGTTTATCTCAACATTTAAACCTTGGCGTGCGTGCTCTTTAAAATAGGATTTAAAAAAAGTACGATAGGCATTGTAATGCGTTGCTAATGTAAAACCATCATCCAAGACCATTGTGTGGTTAGCTGGATTTTCCATTAATTTTTGAGAAATTAAATACGCAGTAGATTTTTTCACTAAATTATGGTTTTCGCTACCAACAATTTGCCAAACACCAGCATTTAAATAACTCATTTTAGAATGATAATTTAAACAATTTAGCATTTTATCTTGTAAACTAGATTGTGCTGCTGAAGACAATCTTTGAAAAAGAATAGGGTCTGCATAGATTCTTACAAAACTTAAGTTCCAGAAATAACAGTCACTGCCATCTCTAAAAGCATCTATAGGTAAATTAAGTATATATTGATCTGCTACAGATGTGTTTTGATTTAAGGTATAGCTAGATAAACAATAAGCAGATGTCCCTGCACAATTAGTATTAGGGTCTGGCCAAGGGTTTGCAAAATTATAGGCTATTGCTGTATCTCGTATTATTTGTATTTGAGATTGGGTTGGTATTGTTTGTGAATAAGTTTTAGCACATAAAAGTCCAATACAAAAAAACCAGAAAAACTTTATTTTATGTTTCAAATTTATGATTTTTTAAATTACATTAAAAAAACCCGCCCAGTACGTGGGCAGGTTTTAAAAATATATTAGTTGTTAAATCTATTATTGTTTAACCATAATAACACCATCAGGAAGTGTTGCATGCCCTAACGTTTGGTAAAAAGCACCAGCAGTTAAACCAGCTGTACCAGCTGCTGCATCTGTTGCGTAACCAACTAAACCAACCACATGTAATTTAGATGTAGGTGCGTTAGTATTAATACCAACATTACGAGAATTTGATCTTATAGTTAACAAAGGTGTTACAAAATCTGACTTATTATAAAAATCAAATTTAGGTGTAGCTGTACCATCATTATCGATTACAAATGCCATATTTCCATTTACACCAGTATTTTCATCTTGCTCTGCCACTAACCAACTCGTGTTATCATCTGTAAAAACATTTAAACTTTCATCATCATTAGTCACTATATCTGCATACACAGGAGAACCTAATCTAGAAAATTTAGACGAACCAGCCAATAATGTTTTACCATTTACTTGTAATTTTGCATCTGGTGTGTTTGTACCAATACCAACATTACCTTCAAAATAGTTTGTTTTATAGTCACCATTAATGTACAATCCATAATGGTTTGTAACATTCCCTCTTTGAGTTAATGGCATAGCATAACCAACAAAATCGCTAACATTTGTTGCTGTACCACTAAGAACACGTGGAACTGCAGCAAAAACTTGTATACTATTTGTATTACCAGATACATTAGCACCATGACCAACAAAATTATAATTACCAATCATGGAGCTCATTGTTGCAGAAGCGTCTTCTCTAAGTACAGTTGTATTAGCCCCTCTTAAATAAGTTATAGTTGCACTACCGTCGTCACTTGACTTTATGTTAGTTGTCATACCAATTGCTCTTTTACTTGGGCTAGCATCCGCAGAGGTAAAGTTAGGAAACAGAGATACACGAACACCTTCAACAGTTTGTAAATTACCATTAGACCACGTTTTATTATTTTGAACACTTAAACCAGTTGGATTATCAAAATCTGTAAGAACAATACTACCATTTCTTTGAATAGAACTAGTTTTATCACCACCAGCATCTAAGGTAGTACCACTAAGATAAAAAGGAGTAGAAGCAGGTCTAGCATACGGTATGTATTGAGCACCATCATAAATCCAATATGAAACCTCAGAGCCATCTCCATCTAAATCGCAATTACTTTGTCCGATATATAGCAAATTTTGATCGGCAGCTAATACAGGATCTGCACTAAAAGAAGCATTAACTTCACAACCATCTTCTGTTGCATTTATGCTCCAGTACCTTACATCATCAAAACCACTTGTTTGAGTATTTGCGTCTGTACCATCAAAATACACGTTTTCTGTAAAAGTTACATTATCTACCACTATATCCTCTACCCAGATTGTACCATTATAGTACCAAGAGGTTTTGGTAGTTGTGTCGTATACTTCTAGTCCTTCTGCAGGAGAAACTATAGCTGTACGTTGTGTTGTTGTCATTCTAGGTATTAAAAGCCCTTTTGTTGTGCTTGTAACATCTAAAACGGATGAAGCGTTTGGCGCGATTGTACCAATACCTACGCTTCCAGTATTAGCTGCGTATATTGGCGTATTAACAACCCCGTCGCGATATACTCTTAGTGAAAGATTACTATCAACCGAACCTGTCGTTGCATCAGTCGTTTGAAACCTTATTTGACCGATAGGTTCAGTAGCACCTTCTGTAGTCGTTTCAGCGTAAAAATCGACATGAGCTCCTATTCCGTCAGCTCCTGGACCTCCCTCATAGGATCTAACTATATTTATAATATTCTTTGAAGTACTTCCATTGCCACTATCGTTGCGGGTGAACTTTAAAGATTTTGTACCATATACAGCCAAAGTATTATTTGGTGCAGTGGTACCGATACCTACGTTACCACCTGTAAAAACAGCATCTAAAGGGTCTGTCCCATCTACAAATTTGCCACTTGCACCAGAAACCTCTACCCACTGCGTACCATCATACAACATAACTTTTTTAGTAGTTGTATTATATACTTGCATACCTTCAACAGGAGTCGTTACAGCAGCTTCATCCGCCATACGTGGCATTAAAAATCCGTTATCTGTACTTACTACATCTAGTGCTCCTTCCGGTGAAGTTGTCCCTACACCAACCTGAGCAAAACCTGTAAAACTTGCTGCTATAAATGCAGCACTTAATAATAATTTTTTCATTTTTATTTTGTTTATTTAATTAGCGGTATTTTCAATACCAACAACTTATATTTTTACTAAAATTTTAATTTTAGTACATTCTAAATTTACTATAATGCACTATTGCAATTAAAGTGCATTACTACTCTATAATAACACGTTTAGTTACATGCTGCTCACCATTATTAAATGAGAACTGCATTAAGTATAAACCTTTAGCTACTTGTGGTTTATTAATGCTATTTACACCAGCTTGAACTGCTACGTTATTGTATTGCTTTACTATTTTACCAGTTATATCGTACATGTTAACAGATAACTGGTGTACATTAGCTGGTAGATTAAAGTTAATACTAAGAGCTGTTGCTTTAACTGGGTTAGGGTAAAGTGCAAAGTCTGTTGTAGAAAATGTTGCTATACCTAGTGTATTATCTGTTGGGTCAAACGCATCTGCAATACCATCACCATCGGTGTCAGATTCTCCTGCATCTGTACCAACAGTACCATCATCATCAGCATCGGCAGCATCTGCAATACCATCACCATCTGAATCTTGACCGTTAAGAGGTGTACCATTACCAGTTGGATCTACATCAGCAACATCTGGAATACCATCACCATCTGTATCTACTGGGTCTGTATTATCAAATGGATCTACTAAATTAATAATACCATCACCATCAGTATCTGTTGCTGGCGATGCTGTTGTATTATCCACATCTGCTCCGTCAGTAATACCATCACTATCCGTATCAGTAGCATCCACTGAAGCACCAGAATCTGTGTCTGCTCCATCAGGAATACCATCGTTATCAGAATCAATGTTATTAGGATCTGTACCGTTTGCTATTTCAGCAACGTCAGTAATACCATCTCCATCAGAGTCAACAGCACCAGAATCTGTACTACCATCGCCATCCACATCAGCATCTGCAGTGTCATAAATACCATCACCATCAGTATCTGCATTGTCAGTTGGGTCAAACGCATCTGCAATACCATCACCATCGGTGTCAGATTCTCCTGCATCTGTACCAACAGTACCATCATCATCAGCATCGGCAGCATCATGGATACCATCGCCATCTGAATCTTGACCGTTAAGAGGCGTACCATTGCCAGTTGGATCTACATCGGCAACATCTGGTATACCATCACCATCTGTATCTAATGGGTCTGCGTTATCAAATGGATCTACTAAATTAATAATACCATCACCATCAGTATCTGTTGCTGGCGATGCTGTTGTATTATCCACATCTGCTCCGTCAGTAATACCATCACTATCCGTATCAGTAGCATCTACTGAAGCACCAGAATCTGTGTCTGCTCCGTCAGGAATACCATCGTTATCGGAATCAATGTTATTAGGATCTGTACCGTTTGCTGTTTCAGCAACATCAGTAATACCATCTCCATCAGAGTCAATAACACCAGAATCTGTACTACCATCGCCATCAACATCAGCATCTGCAGTGTCATAAATACCATCACCATCAGTATCTGTTACATCTATGGATGCATAAGCAAAATCACCAAAACCTGTAGAGCCAGAATAGGCTACCCAGTTTGTTCCATTATAGCGCACTATAATTGGTGTACTGGATGCATTACCACCATAAGTAGCAGCAGCATCTTCAGTTAAGCCCGTAACAGCTACGTCCGTTGATGTTCCAGAATTTTTGGTAACTGTCCAAAACTCTGTATCACTTAAAACATAAGCGAATAACTCTGGAGCTAAACTACCAGAAGGTGCAGACTTTGTATAGTCGCACACAATTTCGTCATCAGCTACAGTTGTAATAGTAATAGTAGACTGGTTAACATCACCAACATTTGCTGTGGTAATACCTGAACCAATTACTGTTACCTTACCATCAACATACTCTGTAGCTTCCGCCCAAGTAACACCACCTTGCACAGCAAACACACCGTTAGCGTGTTGTGTAATAATAGTGTTACTAGTTGTAAAGTCTGTACTTGCTTTTAGATACCAAATACCTCCATCATTTACGTGTAATTCTTGGGCCGAAATTGTCCCAAAAACTGTGAGCAACAACAGAAATAAAAGATACTTTTTCAAGTACGTTTTAGGGTTGTTTTTTTTCATAAAAAAATTTAGGTTAAACATTATATATAAGAGCTTATCCTAACAAACGGGATTTTTTTGAACAGAAAAGCTTTACAAATGTGTCACTAAATTTAAGAGAAACAGCTGCTTAAGTAATAAGTGGTCAAATAAAGAAGCAAGTGGTCAAACACCTATTTGATTAACTAAAACAGTAGTATACCAACTGTAGCAAAACACTATTTAAAGCATGGCGTCGTTGATTTGGAAATAATTAATAAATAATCAAATTATCTTAACAAAGCCTTACACTACACTTTTTACTTAATTTTTAAAAACCTGTGTAATTGTTCCTGCCTGCGCTTAGCGATGGGTAGTGATTGTTTGTTTGAAAGCTCACAATAATTACCGGCAGATTTATTAATATTTAATACCATATTAAGATTTACTATATAACCATGATGAATCCTAAAAAAAGATTAGGATCCAATTGCTTTTCATATTCACCCAGATTACGACTTGCTACTTTTTGAGTACCATCCAATAAGAAAAAGGTCGTGTACCTTCCATTGGCTTGCAAATAAACAATGTCTTCTGTATGTATTACCTCTATTTTATTGGAAGAAGGTATTGCTACAAAATTTAAATATTTATTACCATTTGGATCTTTTAAAATGCTTTGTGATTTTTTATTAAAAATGGCAGCAACTACCTTATCCATTGCCATGATTAAATCTGTTGGTTTAATTGGCTTAATTAAGTAAGCAGCTGGCTTTACTTTATTAATGGCCTTAATTGCGTATTCTGTATGTGAAGTAATAAAAATAACCTCAGCTAAAAGGCTAGGTAATGCTTCTAATATATTAAAACTAGTTACATCATTACCTAACTCTATATCTAACAACAATACATCAGGATAATGCTCGCAATAACTCTCTATTGCGCCTTCAACAGTCGTCTCGGCATAAATAGTGTCAACTGATTTACAATATTTTTTTAAATAAATTTTTAATAACTCGATATTATCTGATTCATCATCTACAATTAACACACTAAGATTTTGCATAAAAAATATTTTATTTTTTTTAGTTAGGGTTAGTAAACCCTAATTTAATCTTTTTTTCAATAAATCAATTAAATTAAAATAACTGTAGCTATCTGCTAATAGTCGGTTGCTAGTTATACTCTTGGCAGTTCTATAGTTATTTCTGTACCTTCATTAATAACACTATGCACTCTTAATTTACCATTTTGTAACACTGTCAATTCATTACAGATAAGCAATCCAAACCCACTACCTTTCTCCATATTAGTACCTCTTGAAGTTGTTTTAATTAAAAGACTAAATATATTATTAAGCTGTTTTTGAGTCATCCCCACACCATTGTCTATTACTTTAATTATTGTAGCATTGTCCCGATTGTGCACATCAATTGTAATAAGACCATCAAAATTTGTAAATTTTATGGCGTTACAATATAAGTTAGTTATTGTAGTAATTAAACTATCTTTATCTGCCCAAATTGTTACTACAGAATTGATATTTAATACCGTTTTAATATTTTTTTGATACGCTAACAACTTATAAGGCGCTATCGCTTCAATTATCGTTTTTTTAGCATTTAATGTCACCTTATTTATTGTTAATCTATTTTGCTGCGTGCGCGACCATGTTAATAACCTATTTGTCAAATTATAATTCTGATTGGCATACTTAGCTATTATAGCTATCATAGCTTGACGTTCCTGATCACTTAGGCTTAAATAATCTGCCTTTAATACGTCCGCATATCCTAAAAGTGCATTAAAAGGGTTTATTAAATCATGGGCAACAATAGAGAAAAGTTTTTGCTTGGTCTTATTGGCTATTTCTAGTTTTTGGTTTTGCTTAGTAATTATGTCATTTTTAGTTTTTAAAACCTCTGTTATACTCTTTTTATTTTGATATCGAAAATAAAATACAAAAATTATTAAAACTAATAATAAGCATAAAATAGAAATTAAATAACGTTTGATTTTTTCTTTACTTATAACCAATGATTTAATTTGATTATCTTTAATTAACGACAGATTTTCTTGTATTTTTTTTCGGTTTGATACTTTTTTGCATATTCTGCATAAGTCTTATCTTGTTTATTAAGTAATATAGAGTCTAAAAATTTGATGTGTTTTTTAGCAGACAAAAAAGCCTTTTTATATTCACCTATTTTGTATAAATTTTCATAATTTAATTCATTAATTTGAAAATTCATCCACTCTACATCTGTTTTATTTCTTATACTATCTAAATAACTTAAAGACGTCTCATGTTGGTTTAATTTATAATATAACTGTGCTAGGATTAATTCTATTCTTACCACTGAATCTATATAATTATACTGTAAAGCTAATTTTAAATTTTGGTGTGCTATTACTAATGCCTGTTTATACTTGTTAAACTCTAAGTAGATATCAGACAATACTATGTTAGCTTGAAGTAGGACATGCATATCTTTTTCTTTCTCAGCTTGGGTTATAGCCAAACTGATATACTTGCTCTTGTCCCGAAAACCTTTCACTACTTTTGAATAATTTAAAAAGGCATAAGCCATCCAATACGGTTCTAAAACATTTTTGTTGTTATTGTTAAAATCTAGAACTTCATCTAAATACAATTTAGCCATACCTTCTTTATTGGTATCTAGATATATACCTGAAATATTAATTTTTAAATATAATTTATCATATGTGGTTGGCGCAAATTCTAATGCTTTTTTAAAATAATCCAAGGACAAGCCAAACAATCTTTGATCTTTTTTAATTAGTCCTAAAAGATTGTAACTTTCAAACTGCATTCCACGTAATTTATAAATACTAGCAATAGAAATACATTTGTTTAGATACATTTCTGATAAATCAAAATTTTGTTTGTTATAGTGTGCATAGCCTAGGTGATAATTAATATATGGAATAAGTAAAGTATCTTTTGTTTTAAAAGCTAATTTCTCTGCCTGATCAATGTATAACAAAGTTGAATCTAAATCAACTGTAAGATGCGCCTTCATCATTAGGTACCCCACAGGACCTTCTAAATTTAAATTATCCAGGTTGATGTTGTTAAAGTCCTTATACACAAAAGACTCCTGACTGTAAGTCTTAGCAATGCATACAAGAAAGATAAAAAGTGCATATTTATATTTATGAAACATCCAGTTAAGAATTTTAAAAAAAGAACAACTTAGACATATCTAAATAAAATCAATCACAAATTGAATTAATAACTACCAAAAACTAGCCTAGCACGTAAAGAGAAAAGCGAGCTAATTTAAGCTCGCTTTCTGTGCCTGAATGAAGCATACTTAACATACTTATCACTATGGTTGACAATTATAAATTTTATTAAGCCAATTCAAACATCCAAAGTTATATATGGTCACTTATCAATATAACTGGGAATATAAACCGTTTTACTAGCACTTAGGAACAAAAACACCCCAAATTGAAATTTGAGGTGCCCCAACAATAATTGATAGAACTATTAAAAAAGTAAAATGCTATTAATCATTATGAAGTAAGTTCAAACCTTCAAAACTTGGACCAAATTTAGGTTGACTTTAAAACTCTCCACAAGACAAAGTAATAATTGGTAAATATTATAAATAAACGTTTTAAAACAATAGTTGTTTACGCTTAAAATATAAAACTAACCAAAACTAATATCTGAATTGCATTCAAGAACACAGTTAAAATCAATAGCTAACGAAACATATACTACACATAACAAAGACATCATTTATCTTATATATAATACACTTATTGATTATTTTTTTAGTAATCACATAATTAATTTAATTTATCATAAATAAAATATTGATAGAAAGATTTCAAGAATTTTATTATGTACGTCATAAAGATTAACTAAAATATTAACAAACTTTTTTTAACCTAAAGATTAAATCCAACGCAAAAATTACTAAAGTCAGAACCATCCTGCCTTTTGAACGACATAAAAACGTTACATAAATTAGAATAAATAACACTATTGCGCTATTAAAATAATTTGATGACACTGGTTGAAATAAATAGAAAAAATGTACGACGATTTAAAAGGTTTAAACAAAAATGATGTAAAAACTAAATTAGGACAAGTTTTTAATGATATGAATAGTGACATATGGAGTTATAGATTAACTGAGAAGTTTAGTTATTTAAAAAAAATTATCTATACATCTATTTTAAAAATAACAAAGTACATCGTTATCGGCTTAAAACCTTCAAAATTGACCCATACAAAAAACGCACTTAAATAGGATTACTTTAGTCAATAACGACAAAGTCAATTACGAAAATACTTATTTAGCATAAAAAATTGAACTCTTCATTTTCCCTAAATAATAATAAGCTCAAAAACAATAAAAACACAACCTCTTAACGTTAAATATAACCTAATTTACTCATGCAGCTCTGAAATAACTGATACTTCCAGCTGGCTTTAATAGTTAAATACTTTCAGTAAAGTATGTTGAAAAATCAGTTGACTAAAAAGCCATAATACTTTAAAACAATAACTATGAAAATGTTTATCAAACAATTACTAATACTACTAGCTAAATTTTTTATGCTTGATCTAATACTGGCCAAAAGAGAATCAAGAAACAACTAAACTCAGTCATGAATTATAACTAATTTAAAATAAAAATAATCAAATAAACTTGACTATCTAATGAAAATAAAACGAGATACAACCAAGCATTGTTGGTTGATTAGCCTGAGTATAACCAAATGTATAATTATTGGAATTAGTATTTCAGCCGCAATTCTAATACTCAACATTTTATTATAACTATCTACTGTTTTAGTCCTATGAATACTAGCCAAGTTAAATAGCTATCTAGTTTATTAAAAATTATAAATTTAATATTATTCGAACTTATTTCTAAGAAAACATAAAAAATAATTAAAATCAAATTTTATCATTTTGTAATAACATAAATGGTATGTTAATCATTTAGTTCACAATATTGAAATTAATACATTTTAGTACATTGAATTTTAAAAAAGTAGTTGGCGGTTAAGTTAAGAACAAGATTGTTACAATATTTGTAATTAAATATAACCTTATTACAATTATCAACATGTTTTAGCACATTAACAAATCCACCAAGTCACCACCTTCCTCTAAAATAAAATTTTCTAAAATATTACTACAAACAATTTTGTATCCTAATTTGTTTAAAATTTCAGCTTTTGATTGCCAATTTTTAAATTCAGATTTGTCTGGATAAGCAATAACATTATAGTCTTTAACTGGCAGCAATAGTTCTTCTTTAAAATTTGCCTTACTGCCAGTAGCTAACCATAAATTAGATGGCATAATAATACTCATTATTACAGCTGTTTTCTCTGATTCTACTAAACAGATTGTATCACTAATTGCGTAATCGCATAGGTTATGCAACCCAAACAAACATTGTTGTAATACAAACTCGTTTATTTTTAGTTTTTTATGCATCCAACTAATATGATTATACGGTTTTTTGACACGTTTACCTGTATTACAATTGTACAACATTATTTTGCCTGCTTTAACCTGCATGAATTGATCTACTTGCCAGAATACTGCAGCACCTCCCCAATGATTTGTTGTTGCTAAAAAATATTTCCTAATTGCTTGTTTTACCTCTAATGGTGCGAAATGTTTTAATAAATAGGTGATAAAATTGTTTTGCTTAAAGTTATTGCCATACTTGCGCAAAACATTTAATTTGTGATACGATGGCTTACTGCTTATTGTATTACAACTAGCTTTAAACTCAGTGATAACATTGTGCTCTGGTTTTTTAAAATAACCACACTTACTTTCTCTGTCGCATCGACCATCAATCTGATTTAAATATAATTTAGTTTCGGTATTAATAAATTTTACAAATGTATTTTTGTTACAATTAGGGCAAATAAATTTTTTACTTGAATTGTCTAATACATACTTATATTGTTTGATCATAAGAAGATTCGTATAAGTCGTATAGTATTTTGAGTACGAACTATACGAGGTTTATTTTATAAGATATTTTTGTTTTTTATGTGATTATTAATAAGATATTTAATTCCATCTTCTATAGTAAATTTTGGCAATTGCTTTTTCTTATTTTTCTTTATTAGATCCTTGTCTTGGTCATCAACATCACTTTTGAGCATATCATATAGCTTTATAAACTCATCTTTCTGAAGAGCTTTAGCAATATTATATACGTCATTAGCATTCATTATTTACAACCCTAATTTTGCCTTTCTTTGTCTTACGGTAGCCTCATGAATACCTATTTCTTTCCCAATTTGAACATTAGATAAACCTTCTTCAATTAGTTCAATCATTTTAGCATCCCTATCCTCAATTGATTTAGAATCGAAAGATTTCAAATGATTTGATTCTGAATCAAAATTCAAAAACTGGAATTTTAAAAAATTAGATTCTTTTTTAATTTCACATAAAATGATATTATCACTGTGATACACATGTTCAGTATTACGTTGTTTTATTTGTTTTATATATCGATAAGAATGGTTTTGTGAACTAGCTCCAATAGCAAAAGAACTATCACAAAAGTTCATTAGCATTTTACTTCCAGCTAAATCATTTTTCGTTATCGGTTTGGAATCATCACGTTTAGGAGTATGTGACAGTACTAAAATTGAAATATTAAATGACTTTGTTAGCTTTTTTAATTGTTTCATTAGATGAAGTGCATATTTAGCTTTTTCATTATCATTATTTAAATATGTTAGATTATCAACTATTAAAACCTCTACATTATTTTTAGTAACATATAATTCTAGTGTTTCGCATAAATAATCTTCAATAGACTTTATATTTGCTGGTAATTCCAACTCAGCATTCAACTCTCCTCGTAAAAAGTTATCGTGAAATCTATAATGATCTTTATAATTATCTGAACAGCGATTCTCTAACTGCTTGTCTGACAATTCAAAATCTAAGTAAAGTACTTTTTTGGGCTTGGCTTCTAATTCAAAATTAGATATCGCTTCTCCTCTACTAAGGCTATCAGCTATTTGCATAGCTAATATTGACTTTCCAATATTAGTATCTGCAAATAAGATAGCTAACTCATTTTCGTACCACAATTCGCTAAAAAGCATATTTGGTATTGGACGATGTTTAGCATCATCTATCCATTTATTTACCCTCTTAACAACTAAACAGCCTTGAACAGCACTTTTGTTGGCTAACGTATTTTCGTTTGAACGTAAATCATTAGCAATAACATCTATCTTTGATCTATCTATCATACTTTACTAGTTTACCATTTACATACATAGTATATCTAGAATAGTCATTATTAGATTTCTCTATGACTGGAAAATCAGATTCAAAGTAGAAGCTTCCCTCGATATAGTCTACGAGAATTTCTCTAACTAAAGCAGAAACAGGAATAGCTCTCTCTAAAGCTATAGTTTCTAATTGTTCTTTTCGCTTTGAATCAATCCTTAAATTAATTGTTGTTTTCATCTTTTACAATATTTAATTAAACATTAGTTTTAAGTCAAATGCTTATTAAATAATGTAAATTGTTATACACATAGCTAATAAGATTTAACTAAGTGCAAGATGTGGAACATTCATGCGGAGTAAAAGAGAAGGCTCCGGAGGAATCACGGAGAAATCACAGAGAATTTTTTAAAGTTTTGGAGAAATTCAAAAAACTTAATGCTGAAGAATAAAATTTTGCCATTTTTTTTGGAACATATTTACTTTATCATAATGACTATTACCAGCATATCCAAGTTTTAAATCTTTAAAATTACAATCAAAAAAATTGTTACATAAATCTTTAAATTCGTTGGCTGAAAACTGGATTACCACGAGCTCCTTTTTTAAGCATTCAAACAAAGCCAATCCATACTTGCGATCTCTAAATTGTTCATTTGAAAATATACTTCCAATAAACTGCACAACTTTTTCAGAATTAAATTTATTTTCAAATTGAAGATAAATTAATTTACTGTTAAAGATTTTTATATTTACTTCAAATTCAAATTTTTCATTAAGAAATTTTAGAATTTCATAATTATTCTCGAGAATAAATATATCCTTAATAGAATCCGTCTCATTAAACACCTTTTTGTTAAAACAATTGGAATTACCTATTAGGTATTGTCCCATAATCTCTATTTCTTCTGTAAAACAATTAGCTAAAGCCTTCCTTTTCCGTTCAATAGTTTCAAACCTAGACTCCAACTCCCTTTTACCATTGACAATAACCGTTCTTTGATCAGACTCATCGCAACACTTAAAAAAATATTGATTAAAATATTTTAATCCTATCTTCTTTTGTTCAGTGATATTTAACCCGAAAATTTCATTTTCTATTTGTTTTTGAAATTGATAAAGTTCGGCTCCTAAATACAATGTATAATGAGATAATAGAAAATTTCGTAAATCAGAGCATAATTCCTGTGAATAGATATAATCCTGATTATCATTCGACAATTCTATAACCATTTTTATATCACCATGAACATCAGGTTCGACAAGTTTATCTGGCTTTAATCGATGTCTACTTCTAACCAAATTGTGCTTTATTAAAAACTCAAGACGCTCCTCATAAGTTATATTGATAAATGTTTCACTATCTATAAAACCAAAATATTTTAATTTCATTTATTTTAATAATTTTGAATAGTCCTCTGGCAACACAGCATCAATATCTCTCAGATACAACTCTAAAGCTTTCATAGTTGTGTGACCAGTTATTAATTGTAATTTACTTTTGACTTCAAACGGTGTAGCAGTTTTAGCCATCTCCTTGTACAACTTAGTTATAAATGTATGCCTAAAACTATAAAGACCATAATCTTTACCTAAACTAAAATGGTCTTTAATTTTTTTAAATCTTTTTGTAAAATAGTCCCTTCTATTAGACTCTTCAGTGTTCCAAAACGAACCAATAGCATCAGGAGTAAAAAGCAACGCTTCTTTATTTAAATTAGCCAAATCAGGGAGCTCCTTTATAAGAATATCTGGTATTATTTTAATTTTTACGGGCTGATTTTTAGCTCTGACATATACTTTTTTATCCAACAAATCTAAATCTCCAACCTTAAGTCTACACACTTCTATTGGACGCAAAAAATTGTAAGACACAAATTGCACAAACAAATACAAAATAGGATCATTAATTTTCATATAATTATATATATCCTTTTGCTGTTGTGGTGTGTAGGTTTTATTTCGCTCAGGTACTGCTTTTAAAACATTTATCTTCTTTACAAAATTTTCTTGTATTACATCATTATCTTCTAAAACTTGAAACAATGAAGCAATATCAGTTCTTGAATTGTTTCTATTTCTTGGACTAGTTCTTTGTAATACATGATTTAAATAAAGTATTGCATCTTTTTTGCCTAAAGTTGTAATACATGCGTCTAAATCATACTGCCTATCAATTAACCACTTATTAAACTGAGACACTCTACTTTTAAACTTAGGAAATGAACTACTGTTTAAAATTTTCGACTTAGTATCTAGGGCTAAAGTAAATGCATCTTTTATAGACATAACAAATACTACTTCAACTTCTATAGGCTGAACAGTAATATCTTCTTTAGGCAAATTGGTTTCAACATTTTTTTTACCTGTAAAATTTTGTTTTAAATACTCTACCAATGACAGATTACCTTTGTAAGGATTATACCCTTCACTTAAAATAATCTCTAAGCTAGCCTTCATAACCTTTAAAATATGGTAGCGTGTTCGTTTATCTTTTGTCCTATTGACTCCGCCTTTTATATTTGTCTGTCTTTTTAAACGCCCTGTTTTGGGATCTCTAAAAGAATAGTATACATACCAGTCTCTACTTAGCGCTTCCTTTTGCTTAGACTTAGAAAGCTTTGACCACTGAGTAATATCTACTCCTCCCGTAAATAGTTTGGGTTCAGAATAATCTAATTTCATTGAAGAATCGTGTACGTTTTCGTGTACTTTTTGTAAAAGTAAGAAAATTGAAGACATAAAAAAACGGATTGTGAGACACAATCCGTTGATTTTATTAGCATGAAGCTTAGTAGCGGGAACTGGACTCGAACCAGTGACCTTCGGGTTATGAGCCCGACGAGCTACCTACTGCTCTATCCCGCGATTTGTATTTCCGAAGATTATCTTAGCTTTTAACTTTCGATTCATAATGTCGACCTAATCGTTTCGGACTGCAAATATACAACCCTTTTTGCATATTACAAGCATTATTTCAACTTTTTTTATTGCTCAATATTAAGGGCTTCAAAACCAATAAGTTCAGCCTCCTCAAATTGTGTAGAAATTTGAATTGGATTGCAACACACCTCGCAATCCTCTACATAAGTTTGCTTAGTTACACTTGGATCTAGTAACATTGATATGGTTTCCCAGCAATATGGACATTGAAAATAGTGCTCAAACATAACTTACTTTTTATCAAAAATAAAAATAGCCAACCAAAGGTTGACTATTTTAAATATATTTTAACAGGAAGTTATTCTTGGTTTAAAACAACTTCTGAGTCTTCTAAAAATAATGCCATTTTGTTTGGCGAGTCATCCACTACTGTAAGATAATCGTTATTTAGTAAATTATCACTTACCATAACTAATTTTAAATTAGATAATTGAGATAACTCAAAAGGTAACGTTCCAGACAACTTATTGCTTGATAACACTAACTCTTCAAGGTTTGACAATTCGGCAATGCTTTCTGGAATTTGACCTTCTAACTGGTTATCTAATAAGCTTAATTTTTTTAATGATTTTAAGTTACTAATATCAAAAGGTATTGTTCCACTTAAAAAGTTACTTCCTAACTCTAAGTTACGTAATTTAGTTAGACTTGTAATTGACTGTGGAATTTCTCCAGTAAATTGATTACTGTATAATGCTAAAGATTCTAAATTAGAAAGGCTACCAATCCAGTTAGGAATTTCTCCATCAAATTGATTTAAAAACAATTGTAAAGAATACAAGCTTTGCATGCTAGACATAGTTTCTGGCAAATCTCCGGATAACTTATTAAAACTTAGATTTAATACTTGTAAGTTGCTTAATTGTGCTATTTCTGAAGGTATAGATCCTTGTAGATTATTAAATGACAAATTTAAACTTAAAATTTTAGAATCTAAAATTGTAACGCCATGCCAAGTATCTATTGAGGCATCAAGATCCCAAGTAGTATTCCACTCTGGTCCATTAGTATTATTATAAAGTGCTATTAAAGCTTCTTTCTCAGAATTTGATACACTTGCGAATGCTACACAAGCAAAAAGAAACATTACTAAAGTTAATTTTATCGTTTTCATGTTAATGATTTAGGATTAACTACATCAAACTTAACACAAAAGAGGTTAAATGACAAATTATTTCGATTAAATGCACTAAACATTAACATTTAATTCGAAATTTAACTCCATTTTACACAATTAAAGTCAATATCTCGTCGTTCACTAAAATTTTAAACCGTTTTAAACGATTGAAAATAAAAACTTTAAAACTTCACATTCAACAATTCACCACTTAATTGTAGCAATTGTAATTCTGCTAATTTAGCTTCGTATTTTGCTTGATTTCTACTTAATTCCGCATTAAGTAAGTTAAGCTGAGCTTGTCTAAACTCGATTGAATTAACTTGACCAATTTTAAATTGCTCTTGAGTACGTTCAAAATTACTTTCTGAAGTTATAATATTTTGTTGTTGTATTGTATATATATTTAGCTTATTGTAGAAATCTTCCCAAGCATTTTCAAAATCTCTTTCAATACCTATCAGGATGTTTTGTTTTTGAAGTTGTTGCGTCTCTAGATTAACTTTAGCATTTTTCACTCTAGTTATTGTTCCGCCTCCATCAAACAAATTCCATGTTAAATTTAAACCTCCAGATAAGCCTGTATTTGTACTAACTGCTACAAAAGATGCTGCATTATTATTGTTTTTATTCCAACCGTAAGTTCCATTTAAGCCTACTGTTGGCAAGTAGCCTGATTTACTTGATTTAATATCCAATTGGCTTATTGCAATATTTTTATCTGTTTGAAGTAAAGCTACATTTCTAGTTTTTGCTTTTTCAAATAAGCTATCTTTTTGAAACTGTAAAGTAAAGTCTACTGCTGTACTAACAGAAAAATCCGATTCTAAAGCATTACCTAACACAACATTTAAGTCACGCTTTGCATTTTTTAATTGTTGCGTAGCAGAGATTATATTTATACTGTCGTTATTTATATCCACTTCGGCATTTAAAACACCTAATTTAGTATTTTGACCGTAATCAAATTGGTATTGTGCACGTACTAATCTATCCTTTGAAACATTCAATGTTTCTGATAAGGCATCTAAATTTTCTGTAAGTTGTGCGACGCTATAATATACAGAAAACAACTGTGTAATTGTATTTTCAATAGTCTCTCTGGCTTGCAAATCTGATAGTTGATATTGTTCTTTTAAGCTTTTATAATTATAACGTCTACCTAAACCATCAAATAGTGTATAATTTAAGCTCACTGAAGCATTATACCTATCACTTTCTGCTCCATTTAAAACGGTTGATGTTCCGTTTGAAAATTCAGCTTCGGTGTTATCTAAATTATAAGTTGCTCCTGCATTACCTGTAAGTGTAGGTAAAAAACCAGAATTTAAAATGCTTGTATTATTTTCGGCAACTCTTACTGCGTTATTCGCTATTTTAATTCCGTAGTTATTTTCTAAAGCTAATTTTACAGCTTGTTCTTGTGTTAAAACATCTTGCGCTTTACCTATGGTAACACAACAAAATATTGCTATAACTAGATTGTAATTAATGCTCATTTTCTTCATTTTGTTCTTTAATAGCACGTTCTACTTCTTCTTTAGTTACCTCATTACCTGTGTACAACCATTTAGCTTTTTGCTTAATAGTATTACTAAACGATAAAAATAAAGGCAATACTAATAAGGTCAAAACAGTTGCATATGCTATACCAAAAGATATAGAGATTGCCATAGGTTTTAAAAATTGTGCTTGTCTACTTTTTTCTAATAGTAAAGGTGCTAATCCTGCAATTGTAGTTAAAGACGTTAGAAAAATAGCCCTGAAACGTGATTTTCCAGCTTCAGAAATTGCTACATCAAACGTCATACCCTCTTTTAAGTTACTATTAAACTTACCAATAAGCACCAACCCATCATTAACCATGATACCTATTAACGCAATTATCCCTAATAACGATAAAATGTTAACCGGAAATCCTAAAATCCAGTGTCCCCAAGCTACAGCTGTTAAACTAAACGGAATTAATAATAAGAGTAATATAGGTTGACTGTAACTTCTAAAAGTAAAAGCGATGGTAATATAGATTAGCAATAAAATTGGTATTCCTGCTTGCGCTAAAGAACTTGATAATTTAGTTGCTTCCCTATTTTGTCCTTCAAATGAAGCTGTAATTGTTGGGTATTTGGATTGTAATTGCGGAATAAAATTAGCTTTAATATCATCCAAAATATCTGTACTACTTGTGCTAGGGTCTTTTAAATCTGCAGATACTCTAATTTCTCTTAAACCTTCTAAGTGATTAATTGCTACATCACCTCTTTCAATTGTATAACTAGCAATATCTTTTAAATTAACACGCTCTCCAGTTCGTGTTAAAATACGCATATCGTCTAAATCGTTAATCGAGTTTCTGTTTGGTCTATCATACCTAACCCAAACTCTAATCTCATCCTGTCCACGCTGAAAACGTTGTGCTTGCACACCAAAAAATCCAGAACGTACCTGAGTCATGACTGTACGTAAATCTAACCCTAAAAGATAAGCACTTTCTTTAAGCTGCAATCTTATTTCTTTAATACCAGCTGGATCATTATCCTCGATATCCTTAAGTAGCGGATTGGTTTCTAAATAGTTTTTCATTTCTATTTTAGACGCTTTAAGCTCTTCGATATTATTACCTAATAACGATACAGATACTGGACTACCACCAAAGTTTCCTCCAGATCCAAATATTAAACGTTCTGTACCAACAACAGGTCCAACTAATTCTCTTAATCTATTAGCAACCATTGACGCTTTAATGGCGTCTGGACGTTCTTCTCCTGGAAGCATATTTAATCTTAAAGATGCACTAGAACTGCTATTTAGAGTCAATATTGTGTTTTCAAATAATTGTTTATCTGTACCTTTTAAATATTTTTCTGATAGCTCTTGATTAACTATAAATGATTTTTCTTCTATCATAGAAATAATAGAATCTGTCACCTTAACATTTGTTCCGTTAGGCATTTCTAGCTGAATCGTAACTGTATCACTAGCAATGCTTGGAAACAGAGTCACACCTATAATACCTCCTCCAATAGATCCAAAAGTTAAAATTAAGAGACCTACAAAAATCCCTAGTGACAATATTTTAAATTGAAGTACAAAGTCTAAAGTTGGTGCGTATATTTTATCTCTTAAAAAAGACATCAATTTATCTCCTGCTTTGTTAATAAACCTCATTTTACCAAAAAATTGTTTGATTTTTGTTGGGTTTTCTTCTTCAATATGTGGTCTTAAAGCTTTTGAATGTGCTAAGTGAGCTGGTAGTATTATTAGTGCTTCAACCAATGATACCACTAAGGTTAGAATAACTATGACGGAAACTTCACCAAAAAACTCTCCAATCCTACTATCTAAAAATAAGAATAGCGAAAAGGCTAATAAAGTTGTTATAATTGCTGAAACCACAGGAGGAATTACTTCCATTGTACCATCAACAGCTGCTTGAATTGGTGTCTTACCTTTTTCGTAATGTTGATATATATTCTCTGCAATTACAATACCATCATCCACTAAAATACCAATAACAATAATCATCCCAAATAAGGATAATACGTTAATGGTAACATCAAATTGTCCTGCAAAAATAAACATTCCTAAAAATGAAATTGGTAACCCAAAGGCTACCCAAAATGCTAGTCTTGTATTTAAAAATAGCGATAGAAATACTAATACTAAAATCATACCTACTATTGCATTTTCTGCTAGCAACTCTGTACGCTGATTTAAAGTAATAGATAAATCCCTTACAATATTTAATTGTGCATTATTATGTTTTTGATTATACGCAATGATGTAATCCTTAACTTTATCTGCAGAGGTTATAAGATCTTCATTATTTGTACTTGTAACAGTAATATTAACTGCTAATTGCTGATTAAAATACGTGGCATTTGGTGTTTCAGAAAAACGATCTCTGACAATAGCGACATCCTTTAAACGCACTACTTTACCATCTGCTGAAGCTTTTACAATAATGTTAGACATTTCGTCTCCGTAATATTGTTTATTGTTAGCTCTAATCAGATATTCCTCAGCATCTGTTTTTATATTACCTCCTGTTACTAATATATTAGATGTTGATACTGCATTAGCAACATCACTAAATGTTATATTATACGCCAATAAACTACCTTCATTTACAGCAATTTCAATTTCTTCTTCAGGATAACCAGACACTTCAATTTGCGAAATACCATCAATAGCACGTAAGTCATTTTCTACCTGACGACCTAATTGTTTTAATGTGGCTAACGGAATGTCTTTTCCGCTTAAAGCGAAAGAAATAGTTTGACGGACTTCTTCCTGTTTAGAAACTACTAGAGGTTCCATTCCTGTTGGAAAGGTTGGCACTCTGTCCACTGCATTTTTTACCTCAAGTAGCATAAAGTCAAGGTTTTCACCTTTTTCAATCTCGACAGTAATTGTTCCGCTATTTTCTCTAGAGACAGAGGTGACACGATCGACACCTTTAAGCCCTTTTAAATTTTCTTCGATTTGAAGTACAATACCTTCTTCAATTTCTTGAGGAGATGCTCCAGGATACGCAATACTAACGTTAATAATTTTAGACTCCACTAAAGGAAAAAACGAAGACTTTAAAGACGAATATCCTAGAATACCAAAAACAGCAAATGCTAAAATAAAGACATTAACTGCTACGTGATATTTGATAAAATAAGTGATTATTTTTCTCATTATTCTTCGCTATTGTTTGTTTTGTTATTTTCAACAAATGGCTGTACTAACATTCCTGCATAAGCTCCTGGAACGGTACGTTTTAAAATAACTGTTCCGTTAGGCACATCTTTTAAAACTACTTTAGTATCAGAAAAATGAATTGGTTTAGCTGGCATTACATCCAGCAAACTGTCCTTAATAACAAATATTTCTTGGTTGTCTGTTAGTAAGTTTCGGTCTATCTCAATAGCGTTGTCTATACTTTTAGCATTTAAATTTGCTTCTAAATACATACCTTCTTTAAGTTTACTATCTTCAACTTCAATAAAAGCAGTAACTGTTTGTGTGGTTGCGTCAATACTTCCGTTAACACGCGACACTTTACCAGTGTAAGATTCTGTTTTATCTAAATTAGTTAAATTAACAGTTTCGCCTACTTTTAAGATATTGGCAAAGCTTTTACTAATAGCCACTTGCATCTCATAAACTGAAGGATTAATAAATTCTCCTAGTTTTTGACCATTTCTAATTAAAGATCCTTCTGTTGCCAAAGCCTCTGTTAAAATCCCATTAAAAGGTGCAGTTATAGTATACTTAGACAAACGTTGCTCTAAATTTTTTACATTGTAGTAATTAGTAATAATGCCACGACCAGTAATAAAGTAGTTTTCTTTATCAGAAGTTATTTCTGGTAATTTTGGTGTGGTTTTATTTAAATCAAAACTAGTCAAATAGCTTTGCCATTTTTGGAACACATCTGGAAAATCCAAACGTAAATCTGGCATTATTGCAGCTATCGAGTTGTATAAATTACTTTTTGAAGATTGTACACTAGCATAATACTCTGCAGCATCCACACGAATTAAGGTTTGACCTTTGCGATAGTTTTGACCTGGTTTAAAAAGGTAACTACCATTACGAAATATACCTTGTACTTCCGAGTAAAGCTCTACACGTTGCTTAGCTGTTAAGTTTCCATTTGCAGCAATTACAATAGGTATTGTGGTATTATTGACCGTATCTGTAAATACAGTTTTAATAACTTTAGCTGCTATAGGCTTTGGTTTATTTTTATTATCTACTAAAGATTTAGAAATAAAAATGGCAGCAATAATAAATAAAACACCTAAGATTGATAGTATAATTTTGCGCATGTACTCGGTTTTGAAGGTAAGACCACAAAATTAGCCTATAGTTTAGACGTTAAATGTTAAAAAAACCTAAAAGAAATGACTAAAAGGCTTCCAATTGCAACGTGATATCTTCCCAATCTTGCATTAGCTTTGCTAATTGGTCTTTTTTAGCTTGATAATTTTCAAAAAACTTAGGTTTAGCAACAGTTTCGTCGTAGTTAGTAGCTAACTCAGCATCAATTGATTTAATATCTTTTTCTAATTGATTAATTTTAGACTCGCAATTACTTAACTTGTTATTTAAGGACTTAACTTTTTTCTGGTCTTCGTAGGATTGTTTAGGTGTTTCTTTAGGTTGACTTTTAATAACCGTTCGTTTTTCTACTTCACGTAAATTTTCAACATTACGTTGCTCTAAATAATAATCAACATCTCCTAAATACTTTTTAATGTTTCCATCTTTAAACTCAAAAACAGTATTAGTTAATCCTTTTAAAAAATCCCTATCGTGAGATACTAATATTAAAGTCCCTTCAAAACGCTGTAAGGCATCTTTTAATACGTTTTTAGATTTAATGTCCAAGTGGTTAGTAGGCTCATCCATTATCAAAACATTAAATGGCTGCAACATTAATTTAGCTAACGCTAACCTGTTACGCTCTCCTCCAGATAATACTCTAACATATTTTTCTGCTTCTTCACCTCTAAATAAAAAAGATCCTAAAATATCACGAACTTTACTTCTATTGGTTTCATTAGCAGCATCAATCATAGTATCTAATACGGTTTTACTACCGTCTAAATATTCTGCTTGATTTTGTGCAAAGTACCCTATTTGTACATTGTGACCTAACTTAAGATGACCATCATGCTTTAAGTCTCCAACCAAAATCTTAGCCAAGGTTGATTTACCTTGACCATTTTGACCAACAAAAGCAGTTTTAACATCACGCTCTATTAATAAATCAACACCTGTTAAAACTTGATTATCACCATAACTTTTTGAAACACTATTAGCTTCGACCACAACTTTTCCTGGCGTTATAGACACTGGAAAATTTAGGGTCATTACACTATTATCATCTTCATCAACCTCAATACGATCAATCTTATCTAGCTTTTTCATTAAAGATTGTGCCATAGTTGCTTTACTGGCTTTGGCTCTAAACTTTTCAATCAACTTTTCAGTTTGTTCTATCTGTTTTTGTTGATTTTTTTGAGACGCTAACTGCTGTGTTCTAATTTCTTCTCGCAACACTAAATATTGCGTATAAGGTTTTGGATAATCATAAATTCGTCCTAAAGAAATCTCGATAGTACGATTAGTTACATTATCTAAAAACATCTTATCGTGCGACACAATTGCGACAGCACCTGGATAATTTTTTAAAAAACCTTCTAACCAGATAATAGACTCGATATCCAAGTGGTTGGTTGGCTCATCCAAAAGTAGCACATCATTATTTTGTAATAGTAATTTGGCCAACTCGATACGCATACGCCATCCACCAGAAAACGTATCGGTTAGTTTATTAAAGTCTTCTCGTTTAAATCCTAAACCTTGTAGTATTTTTTCTGTTTCACCTTGATAATTATAACCACCTAAAATCTCATATTGATGTTGTATATCACTCAGCTCTACCATAAAATCATGATACGCATCACTTTCATAATCTGTACGCTCTGCTAATTGCGTATTAATATGCTCAATTTTTGCTTCAATCTCTTTAATTTCTGTAAAAGCTTGATACGATTCTTCTAAAACAGTTCTACCTAAAACAAAATCTATGTCCTGTTTTAAGAAACCAATTTTTAAAGTTTTATCTGCCGCAATCTGACCCGAATCTGGTTCTAATTCCTTTGACAAAATTTTAAGCATCGTTGACTTTCCAGCTCCATTTTTACCAATAAGTCCTACTCTATCACCATTTCCTAATTTAAATGTGATGTCTTCAAAAAGGTATTCTCCTTGAAATGAAATGGATAAATTATGAATGTTTAGCATGAATTGTGACTTATGTTACTTAATGTTGAAAGAATAAAACTTAAATTTGTAGTTGAAGATTTAAACTTCACTACCATTTTTTTGAATTGCAAAAGTACACAATTATTATGTTTAAAAAAGGCTCTAAATTATACTCTATTTTTACAGGTGCTTGTCCAAAGTGTCACCAAGAATCTATGTATACAAATCCAAACCCATATGTGCTAAATAAACTTTTTAGTATGAATGAGCGATGTAGTCATTGTAACACTAAATATCAAATAGAACCGTCCTTTTTTTATGGGTCGATGTACGTTAGTTATGGTGTTGGAATTGCTTTTGCTGTTGCTGCTTTTGTAATAAGTTACATATTTTTAGGCAGTACACTTAATACTGCTTTTATTGCTATTATTGCAGCGATGATTGTCTTTTACCCAGTTATAGTTAGATTATCAAGAAATATTTGGATTAATATTTTTATGAGTTATGACAAAAATTTAGCAGAAAAAGCTACTACCAAAAAATAACACTATTTAGTAAAACCTACTGCAATCAATCTCAGCATCTATTGCGACATTGCTTTCTATAAAATTGTATAATTGGTTAGCGACATAAGGTGCTATCATAACTCCACGTGAGCCTAATCCATTAAAAAGGTACATGTTTTTAAAATCTTTATGTCTACCTATCAAAGGTTTTCTATCCTTAACTGTAGGTCTAACACCTGCTACTTGAGTCAACACTTTAAAATCACACTTTACAAAGGTTTTAAGCTTATCTAAAAGCATATCTTTAGCCTCTGTTGTAATTGTGTTGGTCTTATCTTTTTGTTCGTATGTAGACCCAACACGATAAGTATCATTACCTAGTGGTATTACAAACACACTGGATTTAAGTACATAATCCAATTTTAATTCTGGTGCATGTATAGTTAATAACTGACCTTTTGTACCACCTAATGGTAATGCATAAAAAAATGGATTTTGCTTAATTCCAAAACCTTCCGCAAAAACAATGTGTTTAGCCTCAATATCATTATACACGACTTGATTGTCTTTACACACTAAACTATTATGATTAAAAGACTGACAAATCAAGCAACCTTTAGATAATAAATCAGATTTATAATTTTGAACTAACAATTTAGTGTCTAATCTTCCAGTACTTAAAACCTCTCCAAGCTTAAACTGTGCGTCTACATTAGGATTTGCATTATCTATAAGTGTGGTATTTATAAACGGTTTTAAACCGACTTTATCAGATGCTTCAAACCAATTATTTTGCTCCTCTAAAGACGTAAAACGTCGTCTGACTGGAACCTTATAATCTAAGACAACACCAAAATCTTTTTCCAATTGATTATAAACAGGTAAGGCTGTTTTTAATTGCTCTTCACTTTTCCAAACAGGAGTAAATCTTTTTAAAGTTACAGGATTATATAATCCACCTGCAACAATGGATGATTGCTGAGAGCTATCTTCAAAAACTACAAACGATTTATTATTTGCTTTAAGCTTTTCGCAAAACGAAATACCAGCAAGTCCACAACCTACAATTATATAATCTAATTTCATAATGCAAAAATAGAATATCTGAATGAATAATATAGAAACTAGTAAAAACAAAAAAAACGTTCACTTTTCAGTGAACGTTTTTATTTAATTAAATCAAACTGTTGTTAGTAAGACCACATGTCTAACTCAAAGTTTCTGATTTTTTCTTTAATTCTTTCAGACTCTAATAATTGCATTAATGAATTTTCTGCAATATATTCTTCAACCTTACGGTCTCCAAAAACATTCTCTTCTTTAAATATGATACCACTAAAACGACGTGCGTTTAATATGTGATCAAAAGAGAAAGGCATTGCGCTGTTTTTAGCATTAAATGCTTTAGCTTCATGTAAAATGTCTCTTGCGTCTGGATAAAAAATCCAGAATAAAGGAATAGGTTCTTTATTAGCTTCATCATTAGAATTAACATAGTTAACATCTGGTGCAGCTGGTGCTATACCTAAAAGTCTATATTTTAATTCACCTTGACGCTTATCAAAATACCACATACCTTTAATTAAGTAAGCAGAAACATCATAAGATGAAATAGTAGTTGTAGTAATATACTCTGGATCTACATAACCATCAGCATTTAACTGATCGTATCCAATGTCCATAGTATCTACAGCTGTTCTAATTTGAGCTAACTCTTTTTTAGTACGTTTTCCTGTAAAATAAGAATCGTTGTATACATTTTCGATTTGACCTTCGTCAATAGCTTTTGTAAGCACATCAAATAAAGAACGTCTATCACTTCCAATGTTATTTGTATCTACTGGATAGTACAATGGGAAGTTTACACGCTCATCTAATACAACTTTCTCCCAAGTCATTTTAGCAAACATAACATCTCTATCATCAACATAACCGTATTCTAGAGGCTTATCGTTATCTAACGCTTTTTGTTCATCTGTTCTAACACCAATCTCTTTTGGAGATTTAGCATTAAGAATATTAGATTGCGCATTGATTTGTGCGGTAAAAGCAACACCAAATACGACTGCTAATAAAGATTTGTAATTCATCTGAAAATTGTTTTTATAATTTTTAATTAATCAAATAGTTTGATTAGTTAGCTAATTCAATTGCTATTGGACTTGCTGGCTTAATTCTAACGCTTGAATTTGCTTTAGACTTAATATCAAATATTTGTACTGCGTCACCTCTTCTTGCTTTTCTTAATGCAGCTTTAGCAGTTCCATTAAGTTTGTTACCGTTAACATTAACAGTAGCTTGACCAGGTACTTTAAATTTAAATGACGTTACTGATAAAGGTAAATCAAAATCAAAGTCAGTTAATTCTGCTTTAATTGTACCAATTTCAATGTTATTTCTTGGTAAACCACCTTCAGACTGACCTGCAATAGTTCCAGTAGGTTTTGGAATATCTTTAATTCTAAAGACCGCTCTATCTGAAGCATTTGAACCATCATCAAGTTTAGCTGTTACGTTAATAGTAACTTCTTTACCTGTTCCTGGATTCATTGAGTATTTTCCAATACCACTAGCTTTAGATAATCCTGCTCCAGTAGCATTAACTTTATTATCAGGTACACCTGCAAAAGAAATAGTCATTGGATTAGAAACACCTCTATAAACCACATTCATTTTATCAGCTGATATAGTTGCTGAATTTGGTCTTGGCACTACAACGTAGTTTCCAATAATAGGGATTTCTAATTCTTTACCATCTTCTACGAAAGTAAATTTACCGTCAATATCATGCTCTCCAACGTTTCCAACATTAAAATCTAATGTTGCTGCTCCAGTTGAATCGATTGCTTTAGACAAATCAACTTCTTTACCTGCTACACTCATCTTAGTTGGTGCAACGTTTGCATATTTACCTAATACTACTTTTCCTTGAAATTTCTCTCCAGCAAAAAACGCAGATTTATCAGCTAAAACAATCGCTGTATAATTTTTTAAAGATGTAGCGTTACTAACTAAGTTTCCTAAAAATCCGTTGTAGATATTAGTCTCAGTAGCTTTAACATCATTTTGCATTGCAGTTAACTTAGTGTAAGATGCAATAGCTGGAAAACCTTGGAAGTGGTAGTCTAACCATTTTTTCTCAACACCATCATTATCTTTAACAGGTGCAGTACTAAAACGATCTTCAAAACTTTGAACTACAGGCTGCCATTTACCTTCTTTAGGTAATACAGCTTTGATATCTGCCTTATACTTCTCTATTCTGTCTAAAACCTCTTGTCCTCTTTTTGTTAATCTGTCTCCAGTAAACCAAAGCTCATCAAGTTTATCACCTTTATCCATTTCTTCATAAGGTAAATCACCATTTGCTTCTAACTCATAACCACCATTTTTAACAATATCATTAGTTTTTACAGTTCCTAAGAATTTATAAAAATCATCAGATATTGCACTAATTTGGTTAGCTAATTTATTTGCTGAATCAAATTCATCAGGCTTTTCTTCAGCCTGTGTTTTTAACTGCGTTAAAATACCATTATTTGATGCGATAGCTAACTCATTAGCTCTATCAAATTTCTTATCCATTAACCCGAATGCAGATAGCACTTCTTTTGACATAGTCATTGCAATCATTGCAATAAATACTAAGTACATCAAGTTAATCATCTTTTGTCTTGCGGACTGTTTTCCTCCTGCCATTTCTAATTAGTTTATTATTTATTAATATTAGTTGATATTAATCACTAATTAGTTTTTGTTCATTGCAGATAACATACCACCATATACTCCGTTTAAAGAAGATAAGTTAGATGCTAAAGATTGCATTTGCTCTTTTAATTTAGTTGCATTTTCAACAGCTTCTTCATTGATTGAAGCTTGGCGACTTGCACTTTCCATTTGTACTTTATAAAGACTGTTTAAAGACTCCATTTGTGCAGCAGCTAATGACATTTCTTCACCATACTTTTTAGTTGCAGCCATAGAATCTACTGTTGGAGAAATCCCTTTAGCAGCACCTTCAAAGTTTTTAATGCTTGCACCTAAGCTACTCATTAATTCACCATCAATTTTAGCTTCTCTTAATAAGTTGTCTAATTTTTTAGATAATAATCCTTCAGCATCTTTTGGCTCTTCTTTAGCAGCTTTTTTAGTTGTTGCTTGTCCACCTGCTAATTCTGGGTATACTAATGCCCAATCTAATTCACCACCTTGCTTTTCAAAAGCAGATAAAGTAAATACGATTGCTTCAACAATCATTCCTATTGTTAAAATAAGAGATCCATAAGGCCAGTGTTGTATTTTAAATAAAGCTCCAATAATTACAATTGCTGCTCCAATACCATAAACCATATTCATTGTTGATAATTTCTTTTGTGCCATAATTTCTAAGTTTTTTTAGTTGTTAAGTTTTAGTTGTTAAGTATTTAGTTGTTTAGTTTAATTATTGTCTTGCGTTAGCAGTTACGTCTGTTCCCATGTAATCTTGCACAGTTCTGAAACCAATATAACTTCTTGCAGAATCTGCATATTCATAATCTCTTGAACTTACTTGCAGGTAATATGCAACATCTTTCCAAGAACCACCACGAACAACTTTACGTTTGTTATTAGCATCATTTACACTTGGGTTTATTGTTGAAGCATATTCATATGAAGAAGGATCGTAAGATGAGTCTACCCATTCTGAAACGTTTCCAGCCATATTATATAAGTTAAAGTCATTAGGCTCATAAGCATCAGCCTCTACAGTATATAAAGATTGATCTGCTGCGTAATCACCACGTAATGGTTTAAAGTTAGCCATGAAACATCCTCTATCATTTTTAGCATAAGGTCCTCCCCAAGGAAAAGTTGCAGCTTGAAGACCACCTCTTGCAGCATACTCCCATTGTGCTTCTGACGGTAATCTATAACGTGCTACGTTATGCATTTTTCTTTCTCTTCTTGCATCATTATGGTGTTTTGTTCTCCACTCACAAAATGCTTTAGCTTGTTGCCAAGACACACCTACTACAGGATAATCACTGTAAGCATCATGCCAGAAGTAGTCATTGTGCATAGGCTCGTTATAAGAATATGCAAAATCTCTAATCCAAGATGTAGTATCTGGATAGATTTCAACCTCTTCTCTAACGATTACATCTTTACGACGTAAGTTTTTATTTTTTGCAGCTTTGGCTATATCCATATAAGTATACTGGAACTTAAATTTAGTTACATCCCAAGTACGTTGACCGTTATAAGATTCTTCTAATGGTAAATACATTGTATCCATAACCTCTACGTAATACTCATCTGGATAGTCTGCAGTATCAAAAATTAAATCAACATCGTGATTTAGTTTTCTACCTTCATAACCAGTTTCTCCTAGACCACTATAGTTATCTAGCATGTATTTTTCGTAAGCTGAAGAATTGGTTGTATCTGCATCTTTAAAAGCAAATTCTCCAATACCACCATCAGCTTGAGTCATTCCAACCTCATCAGCTAATATTGCTAATTTAGTACGGATTGTAGAATCTCTTACCCATTCTACGAATTGACGATACTCACTATTAGTTATTTCTGTCTCATCCATATAAAATGATGCTACAGTTACTGTTTTTGCAGGTGCGTCTTGGATTCCGGCTAAATCATCATCTGCTTTACCCATAATAAAAGCTCCACCAGGAACTAATGTCATACCGTAAGGTTTTTCTGGGTGCCATTTTTTACCTTTGACACCAACAAGCTGACCCTTATCTTTTGATCCACAACTTACTAATAGTGCGAAAACCGCTGTTAATAATACAAACTTCTTCATATTCATTTAAAACTCGAGGTTAATTTTATACTCTTAAATTTTTTAAGAGCGTAAACATATTTATATATTTTTTAAAAAACAACTTTTTCGACAAAAAAATACATTTCGTCGTAAAAATTTAACATTTAAACGATATTAATTGTCGTTTATCTGTTCGTCTATATCGATTACACGCTATTTTTATGAAATGCCTTATACCAACGCTCTGGTATTTTGTCATTACAAGCATCTAGATAGTCTTGATGCGTGCATGGTAATAACGTGTGTTTTTTTAATTTATTATTAACATTTGCTAAAAATGGTATTTCTATCCACCAGCGTCCTGTTTTTGTACTCTTATAAAAAATTAGTTCGTGAGACTCCGCTAAAGTAATGAATTTTTGATGATTATCACCATTAGAAAAATCATCATCTTTAACTCTGCAATTTACACCTTCTATAAAATACCATATCATTTGAGATATTAGCATGGATGTAATGTCGTCATCTTGAGAAGGTTTATACTCGTAAATACCAAATGAAGATACTTTATTGCTGATTCCTGCATATCTTGCTACTGCGCAAATTTCTTTCCCATCCAAACCGTTTGGCGATACTTTTTGTTTTTGACTTACCTCAGATGCTTTTAAGGCTCCTAAGTCTACTGTAACTATATTAGCATCACGCATTACTGGTTCTACCAATGTAAGATCATTAGATATTTCTCCTAAGCGATAAGGTTCAAAATATAAACGCTCCATTAAATCTATCTCTTCTTGACTATTAAAGTAAGTTTGATAACCTATAATGGCGTAATTAAAAAGATTATAAGGCTCGTCTAAAATAATTTTCCCGACGAAGCTAGTATTTTTTATTGGTTTAGAAGAATCTCCTAAATCAAAAGATTTATCCACATTTACAATGTTAACCATTGGCATTAAACTATCATAAGCACGATAGTTTACGTAGGACAAATCTTGACTACCACCTATTATTACTGGGATAATCTTATTTTCTATTAAAGTAATTAATGTTTCTTTTAAGGCGAAATAAGTGTCATCAACAGTATCTCCTTTTTGAATATCGCCAATATCTGCAATCGACGAACTCCAACTTCCAGGGTATAAAGTGTAGAATGATTTTCTTATTTCATTCAAATTAAAATCTTCTCCAATGTAATTAACATCGTTTCGATTTTCAAGAACGCCTACAATTGCAATTTTGACATTATTAAGATCTGGCAGTCCATGCTGCTCAGAATGAATTTTAATTTTTTGACCTAAACTTAAAGGCGATAATAATTGATTATGCGCTAAAACAGTATCTGGGACTGGAGTAAGAAAATTAAAATTCATTATGTAATACTATTTCTTTTTAGCTGTTGTTTTTTTCTTAGTAGTTGTTTTTTTCTTTGCTGGCGCTTTCTTCTTAGCTGCTGCTTTCTTTTTAGGCGCTTTCTTTTCAATCATATCTTTAACCTCATCCAAGGTTAAAGCTGCAACGTCTACCGTCTTAGGAAGCTCTATTTTAATTTTTCCTTTTAAAATATTATGTCTTCCCCAACGTGCTTTTTCTACACGTATGCCTTCATCTTCCCAATTATGAACAACTTTATCTATTTCTTTTTGAATTTTAGCATCAACTAATTCTTCAATTTCTTCATTAGTTAAGTTATCCCAATCGTATTTTTTATTGACATTTATAAATAACCCATTCCATTTAATGAAAGGTCCAAAACGTCCTTTTCCTTTTGTTACTCCGTGTCCTTTATAATTATACACAGGAGCGTCTGCAATTTCTTTTTCTTTAATAAGTTCTATTGCATCTTCAATCTCTATATTTAATGGATCTTGACCAGGAGCTAAGGATACAAATTTTTCACCGTATTTTACATAAGGACCAAAACGACCATTATTTACTTCTACAGTTTCATCTTCATACTTACCTAAAGTTCTTGGCAATTTAAATAAATCCATTGCTTCTTCATAGGTTATACTACCTAATTGTTGATCTGGACTTAAACTAGCAAAGGTTGGTTTTTCTTCGTCGTCTACAGTTCCCATTTGTACCATTGGACCAAACTTACCTAAACGTACGCTTACTTGCTTACCTGTTTTAGGGTCTTTACCTAAGATACGCTCTCCGGATTCTCTATCTGCATTTTCTTGTACATCAACGACAACTGGGTGAAATTTCTTATAGAAGGTTTTCATCATTTTTTTCCAGTCTTCTTTACCTTCGGCTATATCATCAAATTGACTTTCTACTTTTGCAGTAAAATTATAGTCCAAAATACTTTCAAAGTGATTTACTAAAAAGTCTGTAACTATCATACCAATATCTGTTGGCACAAGCTTTCCTTTATCTGAACCTACTTTTTCTGTTAACGTATTATCCTTTACACTACCTTCTTCTAACATTAACTGTGTGTACTCACGCTCAACACCATCAATTGCTCCTTTTTCTACATAATTCCTATTTTGAATAGTAGAAATGGTTGGCGCATATGTAGATGGTCGTCCAATACCTAACTCTTCTAACTTCTTAACCAAAGAAGCTTCAGTATATCTATATGGTGCACGACTATAACGCTCAGTAGCTGATATATATTTATTTAAAAGCGTCTCATTGGTTTTCATTGCTGGAAGCATACCTTCTTGCTCTAAATCCTCATCATCAGTACCTTCTAAATATACTTTTAAAAACCCTTCAAATTTAATTACCTCTCCATTTGCTGTAAAGGTTTGGTCATGTGTATCTGCTTCAATTTTAACATTTGTACGTTCTAATTGTGCTTCACTCATTTGTGATGCAATAGCACGTTTCCAAATTAAATCGTATAATCTAGCCTGATCATAATCAATATCTACACTATGCGTTTTAAAGTCGGTTGGTCTAATCGCTTCGTGAGCTTCTTGAGCACCTTTGGATTTACCTTTAAAGTTACGTTCTTTAGCGTATTCTTTACCGTAAGCCTCAATTATTTCTTTTTCTGCACCTTTTCTAGCTTCGTCAGATAAGTTTACACTATCTGTTCTCATATAAGTAATCAAACCAGCTTCGTATAAACGCTGAGCCATAGTCATAGTCTTACTTACAGAAAAATATAATTTACGAGATGCTTCTTGCTGTAAGGTTGACGTTGTAAATGGTGCTGCTGGAGATTTTTTTGCTGGCTTTTTAGTTAAGTCTGCGACCTTAAAGTTAGCAGCAGCATTACTTTCTAAAAAGTCAAATGCTTCTTTTTTAGTACCAAACGTTTTTGGTAGTTTAGCTTTAAAAGATTGACCTGCTTCGTTTGAAAACTCGGCATCAATCCTATAAGATGCTTCTGGTGTAAAATCTTGTATTTCGCGTTCACGCTCAACAATTAATCTAACAGATACTGATTGTACACGACCTGCAGACAACCCTCCTTTTACTTTACGCCATAAAACTGGAGATAGCTCGTAACCTACAATTCTATCTAATACACGACGTGCTTGTTGTGCATCTACTAAATCATAATCTATTTGTCTTGGATTTTCAACCGCTTTTTGAATTGCAGTTTTTGTAATCTCATGAAAAACGATTCGTTTTGTTTTATCTTTATCTAGGTTTAAAGACTCGGCTAAATGCCATGCAATAGCCTCTCCTTCCCTATCTTCATCACTAGCTAGCCATACCATTTCGGCTTTTTTAGCTAAATCTTTTAATTTTTTAACTAGCGACTTTTTATCTGAAGATACTTCATATTTTGGATCAAAATCTCCGTCTACATCTACTCCTAATTCCTTAGATGGTAAGTCAGCAATATGCCCAAAACTGGATTCGACTTTAAAGTCTTTTCCTAAAAATTTCTCTATTGTTTTTGCTTTTGCTGGTGACTCTACTATTACTAAATTCTTCGCCATTCTTCGATTTTTGTGAGTGCAAAGGTATATCAAAAAAATTTATCATCCTAATTTTATAACTTTTAGCTAAAATTAAAGGTCTGTCAGATTGTCATAATTTTAAAATAATCCTATCTTTGCGTGCTTATTGGAGATGAGTGATTTCAATATATTTATGGAAAAGACAATAGACGAAAACAAACAAGGAGAGACATTAGTTATCCCTGAAAAAAAGAGAATAGTAAAAAACTTTTTATAGAAAGTTATGGCTGCTCTATGAATTTTAGTGATAGTGAGATTGTTGCTTCTATCCTTCAAAACGAAGGATTTAATACGACACAAGTTTTAGAAGAAGCAGACTTAGTATTGGTTAACACCTGCTCTATACGTGATAAAGCAGAACAAACAGTACGTAAACGTTTACAAAAGTATAATGCTATAAAAAGAGACATCAACCCTAAAATGAAAGTGGGTGTGTTAGGCTGTATGGCAGAACGTTTAAAAAGTAAGTTTTTAGAAGAAGAAAAAATAGTTGATCTAGTTGTAGGACCTGATGCCTATAAAGACCTACCTAATTTAATAGCTGAAGTAGATGAAGGACGCGATGCGATAAATGTAATCCTGTCTAAAGAAGAAACCTATGGAGACATTAGTCCTGTAAGATTAAACAGTAATGGTGTTACCGCTTATGTATCAATAACTAGAGGTTGTGATAATATGTGTACGTTTTGTGTTGTCCCTTTTACAAGAGGAAGAGAGCGTAGTCGTGATCCACAAAGTATTATTGAAGAAGTAAATGATCTTTGGGGCAAAGGCTATAAAGAAATTACATTACTAGGACAAAATGTAGATAGCTACCTTTGGTATGGAGGCGGAATGAAAAAAGATTTTGAAAAAGCTACAGATTTTGAAAAAGCGACTGCTACAGATTTTGCTAAGCTACTAGAGCTATGCGCAAAAGCACAACCTACTATGCGTATTAGATTTAGCACATCTAACCCACAAGACATGCATCTTGAGGTTATTAAAACCATGGCTAAATACGATAATATATGTAATCACATACATTTACCTGTACAAAGCGGAAGTAATCGTATATTAAAAGCAATGAATCGCTTACATACACGAGAAGAATATTTTACCTTAATAGATAATATTAAAAGAATAATTCCGAATTGTGCGATTAGTCAAGATATGATTTCAGGTTTTCCAACCGAAACTGAGCAGGACCATCAAGACACATTAAGCTTGATGGAATATGTAAAATATAACTTTGGATACATGTTTACCTACTCTGAGCGTCCTGGGACTTTAGCGGAACGTAAATTTGAAGACGATATACCTGAAGAAACAAAAAGTAGACGTCTAAGAGAAATCATAGCACTACAATTAATACATAGTGAATATAGAACTAGACAGTTTTTAAACACAACAGTTGAAGTTTTAGTAGAAAGAGAATCAAAAAAATCAAACCAAGAATGGTCTGGTCGTACACAACAAAACATTGTTGTTGTTTTTCCAAAAGAACATTATAAAATTGGAGATTTAGTAAACGTAACTGTAACAGATTGTACTAAAGCTACACTTATTGGTAAAGCTGTAAACAGCGCAAACAATTAATCGAATTGACCTTATTATAACATATCATGAAAAAAATAATTATATTACTAGTAACACTTGGCTTTATAACCTCTTGTCAAAACGAACCTTTAGAAGGCTTTGCTGCAGACGACACAATTACAGGCGAGCCTGACCCAACAGAAGGAACAGGTAGTGATGATTTACAATTATCAAGCTACACTTGGGATGTTGATACAGAAGTCCCTTTTTTAGGACCAATAACCATAAATACAGATTTTACTTTTAATGACAATAATAAGGTATCAGATTTAGATGTCGAAACTGTTGCTTTTGGTTTTCCAATAGTAGCCAGCGGAACGCTTACTAGAGACGCTTCTGGAAAAATTATTACAGTTAAAAACTTTGAAGGATCTACTCAAATCAACCAAACTAATATTAGCTATTCTTCAGACAATATTTCTCAAATTGCATATGATGACTTTGAAGACGACACAGAAGATTACACCTATAACTTTACAACATCAGGAAACACTATAACTAAAACACAGGCAGGAAATCCAGTAGAGACGCAATACAAAAAAGATGCTTCAGGTAGATTAATTGAAAAAATATCGTTTGAAGACGGTTTTAGCATCCAGCAAGAAATTTTAACTTATAATGCTAACGGAAACTGCATATCTGTAATTTCTTCTGGAGAAAATGACAACAACACAACCTATGGTTACGACAACTTTACCAATCCTTTAAAAGCAGGATTTAGTGATCAATATTGGTTATCTATTTTAGATGATGATTATACTGAAGAGGCTGGACCAATCATAGTTCAGTTTCATAGTACAAATAACTGGAATTCTGTTACAGCAGAAGGAAACACAGTTACATTTATGATGACTTACAATACCGCAAACCGAATTACAAGTAGAACAGGTGTGTTCTCTTTAGATGGCATAAGCTTAGTACAAGAAGAAAATTTTAATTACACTAACTAAAAAGTTTAAATGGAATCTATACAATCAATAAAACAACGTTTCGGAATTATTGGAAATAGCCCGACATTAAATCGCGCTATTGAAAAAGCAATTCAAGTCGCTCCAACAGATATTTCTGTTTTAGTAACAGGAGAAAGTGGTGTTGGAAAAGAGAGTATTCCAA
The DNA here is from genome assembly GCF_055808135.1 of Olleya sp. KJ81-1. NCBI lineage: Bacteria > Pseudomonadati > Bacteroidota > Flavobacteriia > Flavobacteriales > Flavobacteriaceae > Olleya > Olleya sp. KJ81-1. Next base: position 1,894,940 of record NZ_CM147854.1, read on the forward strand.
AAATAATCCATCAATTATCGCATCGTAAACACGGTAAATATATTGCAGTTAACTGTGGAGCCATTCCAGAAGGAACAATAGATAGCGAGCTTTTTGGACACGAAAAAGGTGCCTTTACAGGTGCTACTGCTACTAGAAGTGGCTATTTTGAAGTTGCAGATGGAGGAACCATTTTTTTAGATGAAGTTGGAGAGTTACCCCTAACTACACAAGTACGTCTTTTACGTGTTTTAGAAAATGGTGAGTTTATAAAAGTTGGATCCAGTAAAGTACAAAAAACCAATGTAAGGATTGTTGCAGCAACAAACGTAAATATGTTTGATGCTATTAAAAAAGAAAAATTTAGAGAAGACCTATTTTACCGTTTAAGTACAGTAGACATCAATCTTCCGCCTTTACGAGAGCGACAAGAAGACATCCATATATTATTCCGCAAATTTGCTAGTGATTTTGCATTAAAATATAAAATGCCAACCATCAAGTTATCGGATGATGCCATAAATTTATTATTAAAATATCGCTGGAGCGGAAATATAAGACAACTGCGTAATGTTGCAGAACAAGTTTCTGTTTTAGAACAAAACAGGACCATTACAGCACAAGTTTTAGATAGTTATTTGCCAAGCGGAAATAATCTTCCAGCAGTTATTAATAATGCCAAGTCTGAAGGTGATTTTAGTAGCGAGCGTGAGATACTATACAAAGTATTATTTGACATGAAAGCCGATTTAAACGACTTAAAAAAGCTGACCATGGAATTAATGAAAACCGGTAACGCAAAAGATGTTCAGAAAAACAATGAAACATTAATTCAGAAAATTTATGGCGAAAATGAAAGTGAAGCCGAGTTTGATGAGCATGTAGAAGACATGGAAGTATTATCTATAGCACAAAATTCTGGGATTTCTAATTCTAATCCTATAGATACTGCTCAAGATAAATACCACTTTGCAGAAGAAATTGAAGAAGAAGAAACCTTGTCATTGCATGACAAAGAACTAGAATTAATAAAAAAATCTTTAGAGCGTCACAACGGAAAACGCAAACTGGCTGCAGAAGAGTTAGGTATTAGCGAACGTACACTTTATCGTAAAATCAAACAATTTGATTTATAATCTAACGTTTTAAAGCAAAACAATAATTACATGAAACCACTTAAATATATTTTATTACTAACCATTATTGCAACCGTGTTTGGTTGTGGTGCATATTCATTTACAGGTGTACAAGACCTAGGAGATGCTAAAACGTTTCAGGTTAATTATTTTCAAAATAACGCACCTTTGGTAGAGCCAGGATTAGAAAGAGATTTCACCATAGCTTTACAAGACTTAATACTAAATCAAACCAGTTTAAGCCTAGTTAACTCAAATGGAGATTTAGTGTACGAAGGCGAAATTACAGAATATCGTATTTCTCCAACTACTGCAACAGCAAACAGTACTGCAGCACAAAACAGATTAACTATTGGTGTAAATGTTAGATATTATAATAAAAAAGATGACGAAAATGATTTTGAAAAAAATTCTCTTTTTACTATGATTATACAGGTAGCGAGCTATTATCAGGCGCAATAAAAACCACTGCTTTTGAAGAAATTTTTGAACGTCTAACACAAGATATTTTTAACGCATCACTTGCTAATTGGTAAACAAATGACTAGCCAAGAATTATCCAAAATACTTCAACAACCTCAGCTAATAAATACGGATCAGACAGACCTGCTTGATAGTATTATTAAAGAGTTTCCGTATTTTCAATCGGCTAGAGCCATTTACCTTAAAGGTTTAAAAAACAAAGAAAGTTTTAAATACAATCAAGCGTTAAAAACTACAGCTGCTTACACCACAGACCGAAGTATTTTATTTGACTTTATTACCTCTGAAACTTTTAATCAAAATGAAGTTTCAGAATATATAAAACACAATTTAGACTACATCAATAGCATAGAAGTCGTTACAGAAGACATTTCTGCAAGCAATATAACAAGCCATGACGCTGCGCTTAATCAACATATTGAAGACGCTAGACATACTATAAATCCAGAATTATTTCAGCCAAAAACTGAAAATAATAAATTTGAAGACAGCAATTTAGATACCGTCAAAACTAATAACGATACTGAAAAAGCAGAAGCTATCCTTAAAATAGGAACGCCTCTACAATTTGAAAAATCAGAAACACATAGTTTTAACGAATGGTTAAATTTAGCGCAATACAAGCCCATTGAAAGAGAAACAGTTGATAAAAAAACAACTAATGCTACCGCTGAAACAGAAAAGAGTAATGATATAAATGAAATTGAGCGTGCTAAAAAGTTTGAGTTAATTGATAAGTTTATTACTAAAAACCCAAAGTTAGAAGCAAAAAAATCAAACATTACAAACCACAATATAGCTAAAGAACAAATGATTCAACCAGAGTCATTAATGACCGAAACTTTAGCACGTATTTACGTGGAACAAAAAAACTATAAAAAAGCGATTCAATCTTATAAAATTTTAAGTTTGAAATATCCAGAAAAAAGTGGTTTCTTTGCAGACCAAATTAAAGCAATAGAAAAATTACAAGAATAAATAACATATTATAATGAGCACATTTGCAATCTTTTTAGTCCTAATCGTGATAGTAGCATTTCTACTAGTAGTCGTAATAATGGTACAAAACCCTAAAGGTGGAGGATTATCTTCTTCTTTTGGAGGTGGTGGAACACAACAATTAGGTGGTGTCAAAAAAACAACAGACTTTTTAGACAAAAGTACTTGGACATTAGCAACTATCTTATTAGCATTAATCTTAGCTTCTAGCTTAGGTATTGACAGAAATGGAACTGCTGGAGAATCTAAAATTTTAGAAAGTGACAATATAGAGTTACCAACACCTACTACTCCTGCTCCAACTGCAGATGAAGCAACAAAAGAAATTACACCTGAAGCTGGAGAATAATCCTTTTTCAAAAATATACTTTAAAATGCCAACTTAATCAGTTGGCATTTTTTGTTTCTGCAAGTTTGTCAGTTGTCTTCTATTGGCACATTTTTAGCTTATTGTTAAGCACAAATATTCTAATTAATTAAACATATATATTATGAGTAAATTAAACATTAAACCACTTGCAGACCGTGTGCTAGTTGAAGCACTTCCTGCGGAAACACAAACAGCTTCTGGTTTATACATACCAGACACAGCTCAAGAAAAACAACATAAAGGAACTATCGTTGCTATTGGAAACGGTAAAAAAGACGAACCTTTAACGGTTAAAGTTGGAGACACAGTACTTTATGGAAAATATTCAGGATCTGAAATCAAATTAGACGGAAAAGAGTATTTAATGATGCGTGAAGAAGACATTATGGCTATTATCTAATATAGCTTAAAATTTAGGACAAAGCGTTCTTAAATGTTTTCAAAACAAAATTATTACAATTAATCAATCTTATAGTTCATAGATAATTCTTCAAACTATAAGTAAAATAAAATAAAAATGGCAAAAGATATAAAATTTGATGTAGAAGCACGTGATGGATTAAAGCGTGGTGTAGATGCATTAGCAAATGCAGTAAAAGTTACTTTAGGACCAAAAGGAAGAAACGTTATTATTAGCCGATCTTTTGGTGCTCCTGTCGTTACTAAAGATGGAGTAAGTGTTGCTAAAGAAATAGAATTAGAAGACCCATTAGAAAACATGGGAGCTCAAATGGTAAAAGAAGTAGCTTCAAAAACTAATGATTTAGCAGGAGACGGAACAACTACCGCTACTGTATTAGCACAAGCTATAGTAAAAGAAGGTTTAAAAAACGTTGCTGCAGGTGCCAATCCAATGGATTTAAAACGTGGAATTGACAAAGCAGTAGAAGCTATAGTAACTGATTTAGGTAAACAATCTAAAGAAGTAGGAAACTCTTCTGAAAAAATAAAACAAGTTGCCTCTATATCTGCAAATAACGATGATGTTATTGGAGATTTAATTGCTAAAGCATTTGGCAAAGTTGGAAAAGAAGGTGTTATCACTGTAGAAGAAGCTAAAGGAACGGAAACGTACGTCGATATTGTAGAAGGTATGCAGTTTGACAGAGGTTATTTATCTCCTTATTTTGTGACTAACAGTGACAAAATGATTACTGATTTAGAAAATCCATACATTTTATTATACGATAAAAAAGTATCTACAATGAAGGATTTATTACCAGTATTAGAGCCAGTTGCTCAATCAGGTAAACCTTTATTAATTATTGCAGAAGATGTTGATGGAGAAGCTTTAGCGACTTTAGTAGTTAATAAATTACGTGGCTCTCTTAAAATTGCTGCAGTTAAAGCTCCAGGGTTTGGAGACCGCAGAAAAGCAATGTTAGAAGATATTGCTATTTTAACAGGTGGAACAGTGGTATCTGAAGAGAGAGGTTTTACTCTTGAAAATACTACTTTAGAAATGTTAGGTACTGCAGAACGTGTTACAATTGACAAAGACAACACAACTGTTGTTAATGGAGCTGGAGACAAAAGCTTAATTAAAAACAGAGTTAATCAAATTAAAGCTCAGATTGAAACAACAACTAGTGACTACGATAAAGAGAAACTACAAGAACGTCTAGCTAAGTTAGCAGGTGGTGTTGCAGTACTTTATGTTGGTGCAGCTAGTGAAGTTGAAATGAAAGAGAAAAAAGACCGTGTAGATGATGCTTTACACGCAACTCGTGCTGCTGTGGAAGAAGGTATTGTTGCTGGAGGTGGTGTTGCTTTAGTTAGAGCAAAATCTGTTCTAGAAAAGATTACTACTGAAAACTTAGACGAAACTACAGGAATACAAATTGTAGCGCGTGCTATTGAAGCGCCTTTACGTACTATAGTTGAAAATGCTGGTGGAGAAGGTAGCGTTGTTGTTTCTAAGGTTATGGAAGGTAAAAAAGACTTTGGATACGATGCTAAGACAGAAACTTACGTAGACATGCTTAAAGCTGGTATTATAGATCCTAAAAAAGTAACAAGAATTGCATTAGAAAATGCTGCTTCTGTTGCTGGAATGATCTTAACTACTGAGTGCGCTTTAATTGATATTAAAGAAGAAAGCGCTGGAGGCGGAATGCCTATGGGTGGAGGTATGCCAGGAATGATGTAATACATTCTAAACCTATTATTAAAATACAAAAAAAGCCTCAACAAATGTTGAGGCTTTTTTATATATTTAAATCTAAATTAGTTAATCGTAACTTTTTTAGATAATGTTCTTCCATCTTTTAAAGTAACATCTACAATGTAAACTCCAGTACTTAAGTTACTAAGCTTAACTCCAGAACTTACTTGGTTTGCACTTACGTTAGTCATTTTCATTACGTTTTGACCTAGCATATTAATTAAGTTTAAACCTTTTATATCTTGACTCAAACCTTTAATATGTAGTTGGCTTAGATTATTATTTACAAAAATTGAAATATCGTTAGCAGCTTCAAAGTCTTCGTTTGATAAAGATTCACCTGAGTTAAATACAATTTTAAAACGAGTAGCATCTTCTCCAGCTGTTGCACTAAAGTTATAATCTCCTGTTCTTAAATCGTGATACACACCTTCTAAAGTATCATATAAATAGATTACTTGATCATCATCAATGTTTTCTACCTCAGTCATTCTAATAGAATAAGTTACAGTTGCATCACTATTTAAAACTAATGCTACTTCTTTATCAGATTGAATTGTGGAATATGCTTGAATAGCATATTTTTCGTTATTTAATGTAGACAATAAATCATTTGCAAAAAAATCATTTGCTCTAGCATCATAACCGTAATCAAAAACATCATCTCCAGTATTATCCCCAAATCCTAAAACTAATTCTCTAATTAAATGATTAGATGTTTCAAATTCTAATCTCATAATTTGCATTTCTGAAGCATCATTATTTTGCGTTGTATTTGAGCTAGATCTTAAAAATTGAGATTCACCAGAAACTTCCGTTTTAAACACACGTTGATCGTTGTTAAATTCTACATTTCCACTTCCTACAATTTCAGCCATAAAACCCTGAGCAACTGGAATGTAACGCTTTGGAGTTTTAGTTCCGCTTTGCACACCTGTATCTGCACCATCTAAACCTACAAATTGATATGCTCTAACTCCTGTTAATTTATTTAAAATAGCATAACCACCTTCATATTGATTTAAAATATGGCTATTACCAGCCCATTGTTCCCAAAGGTAGACTGCTCCATTAATTAAACCCTCATTATCATCTATAAAAGCATTTGCATCGATAGCAGATGGATATGGATTACCTAATAAATACTGTGTTTTAGAAGTTCCTCCAACAGATCCAGGTCCACCTGCATCATTTACACTAATTAAAATATCTCCATTATTTGGTTTTCCTTCGAAAAAATATTCAAAATCAGTAGTCCCTACTCCTGTTCCTTTTTGTGAATAACCTACTCCTGCTTCAATACCAGAGTTTTCATCCAATGGAGTCCATTGATAATAATTAAATCCGTTTTTATAAGTATATAACCAATACGTACTTAAAGTTGCAGGAGTAGTAACTGGAGGTGTATAACCTGTAGTAAACTGTATTGCTCCATTAGCATCACTTAACATATTTAAAGAGAAATCTGTATTATTAGCTACTGTACTTTGTACGCCTACAGGAGAACTCCAATAGTTATATCTGTAAACATTATTAGTCCCTTGCTGACGTCTTATTATCTTACCAGAACTTGTTACCTTTAATTCACTTAATCTAGTTTGCACTAACTGAGATTCATTTTTCAAATTTAAAACTCCATTCAATTCTAGATACCAAGTGTTTTTAATTTCATTATCACCATTAACTACAAGTCTTTGGTTATTATCTATTATTAAACCTAAATGTGTGTGTGACGCATTTGTAGTCACTCGGTTTTTAATATGAACTATTGACCAATCTTTATTTGGTAAATTTTCGATATCCCAAACATCACCATGTAACCAAGTGCTTTCATTTGTCCAAGCTCCATTATCAGATGACTGATAAGGCATAGGCGCTGTTTGCTCCTGTACTGTTGTGATATTATTTAATTTTAAATGACGTAATGCGTTAGATTCGTCATAAGCTAAACCATTAACAATATTTGTCATTGGATAATATGCTTCTAATGCAGTCCATTGTATTGGTGCTGACGTTGTAAAATCAATAATATCTTTTTCAATAATTGCTCCTTGTATTGTTCCAGAGTTATTTTCAATTTCTTGATAAATCATACTCTGTAATTGATCTGTAGTTAACGCTTTTTTAAAGACTCTAACCTCATCAATATTACCATCTAAATGTCCAAAACCTGCTAGACTAGTATTGGTTGGATATCTTCCAACAGTAAAAGGTCTATTTGAATAAGTATGAGAAGTTCCATTAAAATTTTTAGTTAGTAACTCTGAATTTAATAATGGATCTGTTTCAGTACCAACTAACTCACCATTAACGTATAGTTTAATAGAAGACGTTGCTGCATCAAAAACACCTGCAATATGATACCAAACATCACTTTGTATTTTTAAGTTTAATGCAGTATCTGGCTCTACAGTAAAACTATTATTTGGAAAATCATCAGACACAGTAACTTGATCCTGTGTGTACACTATAAAGTTAGGCACTCTACCATTACTTATGTATAAACGCATATTTTCTTGTCCTACTATGCTAAATAGGTTAGGCAACGCAGTATTATTCCCTTCAATTTTAACCCAAGCCATCATTGTAGCTTCTGTCCAATTACTAATAAAATTAGGCGCATCTAAATAATCATCAACACCATCAAAATCTATGGTATTAGACCCAATAATAGCCGTATTGCTATCTCTATAATCTAAATCACCTCCAGTTGCTGCATCATTATCAAAATCTCCAAAAGAAGACACAAGGTTTGGAATATCTCCTGTAGTCACTTCGTCATTAGAGTCGTATCCTACAGTTACAAAATCAAAATTATTATCTAAACCATCTTTATCAGTATCAATGTTAGATAATGAGCTAGCCTGACCGTTTTCGTTAATATCTAAAATTCCGTCATTATCAGTATCTGTATCTAAATAATCTGGTAAATCTGTCCCATCTGTATTAACAGGTGTAAATCCAGAACCATAATTATTATACAAACCGCTATTCGCTCCACTTGTATTTACAACTCCACTTGGAGCTATATATCCTGACGTTGGCTGTGCTTCAACATTGTCAGGAATACCATCATTATCAACATCTATATCAAATTGTGGTTGACATAAAAAACTGTATGCTAATCCGTCTAAACCATGAGGATCATGCGTTGCTGTTGCTAAACCACCAGAAATTGCAATATGCTTTATAGCAACATGACTAACAAGTTCATGCGTTACAAATCCTATCGTATTTTCAATATCTTGTCCTGCTAAAACAGATCCTCTAAAAGTACCGTTAGCATCATATAGATTAATGTTTCCTGTAGCATCATCTCCAATATACGCATTACTAAAATATGCTATTAAGTTTCCGTCTGCATAAACTTCATAATTCATTACTGCAGCATCTGCATTAGTATCGTATATATCAACAAAATCAAAACTAAAAGAAGCTACAGGTTCAGTAAAATTAATATTTACAGTATAGTAATCTCCAGTTTGAGATCCTACTTCTGGATAAACATACAAACCATTTGAGGGTCCACTTCCTGAGGTAAATCCTGTAGATGTAGTTGTTCTAAATTGGTGAATTGGTGTAGGTCTGTAAATGTAATTATGTTCAAAATCTAACGTACCATTTGCAAATGTCCCTAAAGTAGTTGTAGCTGTACCTGCTGTAGTTTGCGTAAAAGAATAATCCGAAGCACCATTTAATACCGTTAAAGGCTGACCTCTATCATATACTTCTTTTTGAAAACCAGACTCTTGATAACCTAAACCATTTGTATTGGCTCCAATTGTGTAGACTTGAATATTATTTAATTCCCAAGAAATTTTATCACCTTGTGCATTAGCAGCTCCAGGAATAGTGGGACACTCAACAGTATCTCTAATTCCGTCGTTATCATCATCGACATCTAATCGATCAACAATTCCGTCACTGTCAAAATCTGATTCTTGAGCTTGGGCTGTAAAAGACAAAAATAACATCGCACACAAAAGCGCACTGAAAAACAAAGTAGTTTTCTTCATAGGTTAAGATTTTAAATTTGAGGGATATATCATTACTCGGGCAAAGTAAATGATACTAAAGCAAAAGTAGGTTTACCGACTTAGACTGAAACCATTTAATCGCCAAAAGACACCTATAACCGACCAAATGTAAGAAAATGATTATTCTAACGATAAAAAACACTGGATACAAGCACATTAGAGTACTGTAACCTTAAATTATTGACGTAATTTATTGTAATAAAAAGCAGGAAATAGCAATAAAAGAATAATAGGTTGTATTAAAAAACGACGAAGGTTAAAAAAGATATAATAGTTTTCTTGTTTTGGATCTAAAACAAAATACAAATAACACATTATCAAAACTATAAACGACACTAAATAAATTATACTAGCAAATGTTATTAAACTTTTTTCCTTAAAAAAAACATATAATATAAGCAGAGAAATTAAAGTATTTAAAAAATATCTAAACGAGGTATTAACCACTAACTTAAATACCTCTTGTCTTGGAGAATCCATGTATAGATAATCATTATGGAAAAATGATAAATATGGATCATAAAACAACTCATTCTCAAACCATCTTATTAATGCCAAAAGGATAAACAAAAAAGCTACAATACCATATTTATACCATTTTTTCATCTACTTATTGATATTGGAAAACCGATTAACCCAAAACATCCACAGTAAAAAAACCATTCCATAAATTATAGCAGGAAAAATAACTGTATGTAACTCTTCCTTACGCCAAGGATAATGGTATAATCCAATAGACAATATAACGATGCGTAAAAGATTAACTACATACAATAAGACACTACCTGATAATAAATACAAAATTGTTACTTTAATTTTTCCTGAAAAAGCGACAATAAACGAAACAAATAGAATAATTATACTCATACCATTGCAACCCTCTATTACCCTAGCCAAATACTTACCTTCCAGTATTAACTTCATAGATGGTTCATTTGGATGCGGAATAACTTGTGTTGAATATCCAAAATTTTCTAGTAAGTTTTTAGATTGGTTAGCGACCAAATTAGTAATGTAATCGGGATAATACAAACTACCTTTTGAGACGTCTAAATAAAAGTTATATGCCAGAGATAAAAATCCGTATACCAACAAAAAAGTAAGTATAAACTTGATTACTAGTCGATATTTTACAATTAAATCTTTCAATAAAAAAGAATAAATTTTAAGTTTTTATAATGGTTAAAATTACGTCTTTTTAAATACTTTTACCAAAATTTTCAAATAAATGGCTTTCGAAACTTTAAAACCTCAAATTGAAACTATTGTTTCCAATACAAATAATACTAGAGACGAAAAATTATTACAAATTTGCCAACTACTAGATGACAACGTTTCCTATTATAATTGGGTAGGTTTTTACTTTAAAAATGGAGATAAAAACGAACTTAAACTAGGACCATACGTTGGTGCACCAACAGACCATACCATTATCCCTTTTGGTAAAGGTATTTGTGGTCAAGTCGCAGTTAGTAATCAAAATTTTGTAGTACCTGATGTTGCAGCACAAGACAATTACATTGCTTGTAGTATAACTGTTAAAGCAGAAATTGTTGTTCCTATTTTTGTAAATGGAGAAAATATAGGACAGATAGACATCGACTCCAATACACCTGATCCTTTTACAGAAGCTGACGAGCGCTTTTTAGAGTTTGTTTGTAGTAAAGTTTCAGAAATACTTTAGATGTTAATAACTACTTGTTTTAGTTGAAAAACCACTCAAGTTTTTCAACTAAAACAATTTCCTTTTACCTAAATTTGCTTGCTTATTAACACAACTATAATGAGCAACAAAACAATTAAATCTGCATTAATCTCAGTATTTAGCAAAGATGGATTAGAACCTATCGTTAAAGAGCTAAATAAACAAGGTGTAACCATCTACTCTACTGGTGGAACCGAAACTTTTATTAAAAACCTTGGTATTGACGTCGTTCCTGTAGAGGATGTGACATCATACCCTTCTATTTTAGGTGGTCGCGTAAAGACATTACATCCTAAAGTATTTGGAGGAATTTTAAATAGACAAAACCATGATGGTGATGTTAAAGAAATGAAAGACTTTGACATTCCACAAATAGATGTCGTTATAGTTGATTTATATCCTTTTGAAAAAACAGTAGCTTCTGGTGCTTCTAACCAAGATATTATCGAAAAAATTGATATTGGAGGGATTTCTTTAATTCGTGCTGCTGCTAAAAACTATGCAGACGTCATTTGCGTATCTTCTGTAGACGATTATGCTGAATTTTTAGAATTAATTACTGAGAAAAAAGGAGATTTATCTGAAGCTGACAGAAAAGCATTTGCTGCCAAAGCATTTAACGTGTCATCGCATTACGACTCTGCAATATTTAACTACTTTAATGCAGACCAAACTATTCCTGCTTTAAAATTAAGTGAAACAAACGGTAAAGTATTACGTTACGGAGAAAACCCACACCAAAAAGGATTTTTTTACGGAGACTTTGATGCACTTTTTACACAACTACATGGTAAAGAATTAAGCTATAATAACCTTTTAGACGTAGATGCTGCAGTAAATTTAATTCAAGAATTTAAAGGTGAACAACCTACATTTGCTGTACTAAAACACAACAACGCATGTGGATTTGCACAACGTGACACAGTATTAAATGCGTATTTAGATGCATTAGCTGGTGATCCAGTATCTGCTTTTGGTGGTGTTTTAATTAGTAATACTGAAATTGATGAGGCTTGTGCTTCAGAGATTCATAAATTATTTTGTGAAGTTGTAATTGCACCTTCTTTTACTGCGGAAGCTGAAGCAATTTTAAAAGGTAAGAAAAACAGAATCTTACTTGTTTTAAAAGACACTGATTTTGCTCCAACAACAGTTAGAACTTGTCTAAACGGAGTTTTAGTACAAGATAAAAATAATAAAACAGACCAAATTGAAGATTTAACTTATGTAACAAATAGCAAACCTTCTAGCGATGCTATTGATGATTTAATTTTTGCATCAAAAATATGTAAGCACACAAAATCAAATACTATTGTTTTAGTAAAAAACAGACAATTATGTGCTAGCGGAACTGGTCAAACTAGTCGTGTTGATGCTTTAAATCAAGCCATACACAAAGCTATGTCTTTTAACTTTGATTTAAAAGATAGCGTCATGGCTAGTGATGCATTTTTTCCGTTTCCGGATTGTGTAGAAATAGCTGGTAACGCAGGAATCACTAGTGTAATCCAACCTGGAGGATCTATCAAGGATCAATTAAGCATTGATTATTGTAATGAAAATAATATTGCAATGGTTATGACTGGTACACGTCATTTTAAACATTAATTAGTTTTATTTTAAAACGAAAGCATATCAAATAGCTAAAAGCTTCAGTTTAAACACTGAAGCTTTTTTTATACCATTTGGCTCAATTTCCGCGAAAGCGTTAAACGTCCAAAACTTGTTTTTTATCGTATCTTCTAATTGTGTGACGATTAATAAAATTTGTAAGGTATTAAATCCTTATATTACCATACTTTTATTACTTTTACTGCATCTTTTTAATAACGCCTTATAATTACAAATAACACATGGGATTTTTTGATTTCCTGACAGAAGAAATCGCTATAGATTTAGGTACTGCCAACACTTTAATTATTCATAACGACAAAGTCGTTGTCGATGCTCCTTCCATAGTTGCACGTGACCGTATTAGCGGAAAAATCATTGCTGTTGGACAAGAAGCCAACATGATGCAAGGTAAAACGCATGAAAACATTAAAACTATTAGGCCTTTAAAAGATGGTGTAATTGCAGATTTTGATGCGTCTGAGCAAATGATAAGTTTGTTTATTAAAAATATTCCTGCGTTAAAAAAGAAATTATTTACGCCTGCTTTACGTATGGTTATTTGTATTCCGTCTGGAATTACTGAGGTAGAAATGCGTGCGGTAAAAGAAAGTGCCGAACGTGTAAATGGTAAAGAAGTTTACTTAATACATGAGCCTATGGCTGCTGCTATTGGTATTGGTGTAGATATTATGCAACCAAAAGGGAATATGATTGTGGATATTGGTGGTGGTACTACTGAAATTGCAGTCATTGCTTTAGGAGGTATTGTTTGTGACAAATCTGTAAAAATTGCAGGTGATGTTTTTACTAACGATATTATTTATTACATGCGCACACAACATAACTTATATGTTGGAGAGCGTACTGCTGAAAAAATTAAAATACAAATTGGTGCTGCTACTGAGGATTTAGACCTTCCGCCAGAGGATATGAGCGTTCAAGGACGTGACCTTTTAACTGGTAAACCTAAGCAAGTACAAATTAGTTATAGAGAGATTGCTAAGGCTTTAGACAAATCCATTTTACGTATTGAGGATGCTGTTATGGAGACTTTATCTCAAACTCCTCCAGAGTTAGCTGCTGATATATACAATACTGGTATTTATCTTGCTGGTGGTGGATCTATGTTACGTGGTTTAGATAAGCGTCTGTCGCAAAAAACAGATTTACCTGTTTATATTGCAGAAGACCCTTTGCGTGCTGTTGTTAGAGGTACAGGAATCACACTTAAAAATATTCCGAAATACAAAAGTGTATTGATAAAGTAGTAACAGAAACTGAATGCAACAAATTGTAAATTTTATACTTAGAAACAAATCGTTTTTGTTTTTCTTGTTGTTGCTTTGCGTTTCAGTAGGACTGACAATACAATCGCATTCTTATCATAAAAGTAAGTTTATAAACTCGGCTAATAATGTAACTGGTGGTGTTTATAATATAGGAAACTCGGTTAGTAGTTATTTTCATTTAAAGGAAGAAAATGACAAACTGCATGAGGAAAATACACGTTTACGATCTATATTAAATAATCAAGCGGAAAAGTCTGAGACCTTTATAGACTCGAACTCCTACAACACTAAATATAAGTTTACAACCGCAAAGATTATTAAAAATAGCTACGCGTTACAAAACAATTTTATAACTATCAATAAAGGTAGTAAAGACAGTATCAAACCAGATTTAGGGGTAATTTCGTCTAAAGGTATTATTGGTATTATTGGTAATACTAATAGTAAATATGCAACTGTAGTATCAATTTTAAACACGACTAATAAAATTAGCGGTCAGTTAAAAAAATCAAATCAGTTTGGTACTTTAAGCTGGAATGGTAAATCACCAAGATATATTCAGTTATCAGATATTCAAAAAAATGCAAAACTTAACAAAGGTGATACTATTATAACCTCTGGACGCTCTTCCATTTTTCCTAAAGGAATTTTAGTAGGTCAAGTTGAAGGTTTTAAACTAGATGCTACCAAAAATTACTACGAAGTAGAAGTACTATTATTTAATGACATGACTAATCTTGAGCATGTTAGTGTGATAGAAAATAAGGATAAAAAACTAATTAATAATTTACTTCAATCTAATGAATAACCTACTATCTATACATACTGTAAGATTTGTTGTTCTTATATTACTGCAAGTACTTTTATTTAGTAAAATAAACTTTTTAGGTTATATAAACCCTTACATCTATATCCTTTTTATCGTTTTATATCCTGTTAAAAACAATCGCATTTTGTTTTTATTTATTAGTTTTTTAATGGGTCTAATAATTGATATTTTTATGGATTCTGGTGGAGTAAATGCTACAGCTGCTTTGGTAGTTGCTTTTATAAGACCTGCAGTTTTAAAGTTTAGTTTTGGAGCAGTTTATGAGCATCAAGCCCTAAAATTTAATAACATTGATTTTGGTCAAAGACTAACGTATATAACGATACTAACATTTATTCATCATTTTACTTATTTTTTATTCGAAATATTTAACATATCAAAAATAATTTTAGTCCTTCAACACACGTTATTCTCTAGTATATTCACAATAACGCTATGTATTTTGATAACTTCTATATTTAGCACAAAATCTAAATGAGAAAATTATTTCTTCTTCTTTCTGTAATAATTGTAGGCCTTGTTTTTACTGGACGCTTGTTTTACTTACAAGTATACAAAGCAACCTCTACAAATTTATACGAAGATAATGCGATTAGAAAAGTTTTTGACTATCCTAAGCGTGGTTTTGTATATGACAGAAATGGTAAACTTTTAGTATCCAACCAACCATCATACGATGTCATGGTAATTCCAAGAGAGGTTAAACCTTTAGATACTATTGAGTTTTGCAATCTTTTAAAAATAGACAAGCAAACTTTTATTGAAAAATATAATAAAGCTTATAGATATTCGCCACGATTACCATACGTATTTGTATCGCATTTATCCAAAGAGGACTATGCTGTATTACAAGAAAAAATGCGCAAGTACGAAGGGTTTTATATTCAAAAAAGAAATTTAAGAAAATACGAAACAGCTATTGGAGCCAATGTTTTAGGAGACATTGGAGAAGTTAACAATAGAAACATACAAAACGACAGCTATTACCAATCTGGAGACTTAATTGGTAAACAAGGTGTTGAAGCTTCTTACGAGACGACTTTACGTGGACAAAAGGGAATTAAATTTATACAAAAAGACAGATTTAATAGAAACCTTGGACCTTACCAAGACGGTATCCATGACACGTTACCAGAAGCAGGTAAAGACATAAAAATAACTATTGATGCTACTTTACAAGCCTATGGCGAGTTATTAATGACTAATAAAAGAGGAGGTATTATTGCCTTAGATCCTAAAACAGGCGAAATTTTAGCTTTAGTGTCTGGACCTAGTTACGACCCTAATATATTGGTCGGTAGAGATCGATCAAAAAACTTTACAAAACTTTATAATGACTCCATAGCTAATCCAACTTTTGATAGAGGATTACAGGCACAATATGCACCAGGTTCTCCTTTTAAAGTTATTAACGCACTTATAGGATTGCAGGAAGGTGTTGTTAACCCAACCGAACAATTTAGCTGCAGAATGGGTTATTATTATAACGGTAGAAAATTACATGGATGCCACAGTCATAGAAGTCCTGTTGATATGAATTTAGGGATCTACGAATCTTGTAATGCTTATTTTGTGAATGTCTACAGACGTATCGTAGAAAAATACCCAAATGCAGCCACAGGAATGGACGCATGGAGTAACCATGCTAAAAGTTTTGGTTTAGGTGATTACCTTGGATATGATTTAGTTGTTGGTAGAAAAGGACGCATTCCTGATAGTAAATTTTACGACAAATGGTATGGCAAAAATAGATGGAGCTCTACCTTTATGACCTCTAACGCAATTGGTCAAGGTGAAGTCGAAGCAACACCTATACAACTTGCAAATATGGTTGCAGCAATAGCTAATCGTGGCTATTTTATAACGCCTCATATTATTAAAGAAATTGAAGGAGAACCAATTGACGAAAAGTATAGAACACCAAGATATACTACCATTGACAGAAAACATTTTGAGCCTGTTGTACAAGGTATGTTTGATGTTTATAACAAGGGTACAGCAGCAAGTCTTCAAGTGGAAGGTATAGAAATTTGCGGGAAAACTGGGACTGCGGAAAATTATGCGAAAATTGATGGCGTAAAAACTCAGCTTACCGATCATTCCATATTTGTTGCTTTTGCACCAAAAGACAATCCTAAAATAGCAATTGCTGTTTTTGTTGAAAATGGGTATTGGGGAAGCCGATTTGCTGGTAGAATGGCTAGTCTAATGATTGAAAAATATTTAAAAGGAACCATATCTCGAACAGATTTAGAAACTTGGATTTTAACACATAGTCTAGAAAACGAATATGCTAAACCACAATCCGGAGCACCTTTTAAAATTAACAGAGAAACACAAATGCAAATTGTGCCTGCACCTACATTAAAAGATGCCGACTTATTGCAGGAAGTGACACCTAAACTAAAAGATGAGGCAAACTGATAGATATTATAAATTTGATTGGTTAACAATCTTCCTGTTTTTTATTCTAGTCATTTTTGGTTGGGTAAACATAATCTCTGCATCACATTCTGGTGAAGCGTTGGAGTTTACAAATTTCTCTCATTTTTACAGTAAACAACTAGTATTTATAGGACTATCTATAGTATTAATTGTTTTGGTACTCTCCATAGAGTCTAAGTTTTACGAGCGGTTTTCTAGCATTATTTATTTTATTGCCTTAATATCCTTAGCTGGTCTTTTTGTTTTTGGTAAAAATATAAATGGAGCAACATCTTGGTATCCCATTGGATCATTTACCTTTCAACCAGGCGAATTTGCTAAGGTTGCTACTGCGTTAGCTGTTGCTAAATATGTTAGCGATTTAAATACTGATATAAGACGATTTAGTGATCAGCTAAAAACCTTTGCTATTATAGTTGTACCTGCTCTTTTAGTTTTACTACAACCAGATGCTGGAAGTGCCATAGTTTATGGTGCATTTTTCTTTGTATTATATAGAGAAGGATTACCGCATATTTACTTAATTATTGGTGTTTTATTAATATTACTCTCCATATTTGCTTTAAAATTTGGAGTTATAAGCACACTATTAATTACTGCAATTATAGTACTTACATACTATTTTACAAGAAAAAAGAAACCTTCAATAATACAACCATTAATTGTAATATTACTGTGCACATCTTTAGCATTTACTGTTCGTTTTTTTTATGAAAACATACTGCCTGATCATCAAAAAGATCGTATTACAGTTTGGTTAAGTTTAGAAAAAGATCCTGACAAACTAGAACGCATGAAGAAGACCGTTGCTTACAACCTTAACGAGTCTGAAAAAGCAATTAGTAGTGGTGGATTTAAAGGAAAAGGCTTTTTAGAAGGTACACGTACAACTGGTAATTTTGTACCAGAACAACACACAGATTACATTTTTAGTACAGTTGGCGAAGAATGGGGTTTTATTGGAAGCTTCTTAACAGTCGTTGTATTTTTACTTTTAATTGTAAGAATATTAGTTTTAGCTGAAAGACAGAAGAATCAATTTAGCAGGATGTATGGTTATGCTGTAGGAGCTATTTTATTTTTACACTTTTTAATTAATATAGGCATGGTTATGGGATTAATACCTACTATTGGTATACCTCTACCCTTTTTTAGTTATGGAGGTTCTGGACTTTGGGGCTTTACTATATTAGTTTTTATTTTCATTAAGTTAGATTCTAATCGTATTAATCAGTGGTAAGTCTAAATAATAATTAAACATATTTACTATAACCTAGACCAAAACAAAAGCCCTTTAAACATTAATTTAAAGGGCTTTATAATATGACTTTATGTAACTTATAGATTATAAATAAACCTTGCAGTTAAAAATCTTGGTTGTATAAAATACTCACTAGTGCTAACTGAAAATGCTCCATTACTATTCTGTATTCTAGAATCTGTATCTAACAAGTTAGTTGCTTTTAATTCATATTCCCATTTACTATCACTAGTTTTACGGTAAGCTAAATTAGCATTCCATAATCCAAAACTATTACTATTACCATCAATAGTTTGACGACTATAAGTATAATCTGTTTTAAAAGTAAACTTTTTAAATATTAGTGCATCAAACTCAACAGCTGGTGCGTTAGTATATATTTTAGTAGTTCTATCTCCTTGAACACTGTTGTTTAAGCCATACGTATAGCGTATCTCAAAATTAGGTGCTTCTCTGAAGTTTGAACGCAACTCTGTGGTGTAACTTTGGTTATAGTTTTCGTTAACCGAAATTTGAGTATTAATAAATTGATTAAACTTAGAATAATTAAATGTACCTCTTACACTGGCTTGTAATTTACCAAAACGTCTCTGAAAACGTCCACTAGCACTTAAACTTTCATCCTCTAAGCCAGAATTATATGGTGTACTAGTTCTAATAACTGATCCAGGTTGAAACTCTGATACGTTTCTAATGTTATCAATATTCTTAGAATAATTTATAAATGCAAATACATTAGTATAATTAAACATATTAAAGCTAAAGTAGCTTAAGTTTATATTATGTGATAATGCACTTTCTAGCTCTGGATTACCTATAAACTGCGAGTTATAATTATTTAAAACTAAACCTTGAGCAAACTGATTTACATCTGTAAATTGGGTTTGCATTTTGTATGATAAATTTAAATTTTCAGTTCCTTTTAATTGTACACGTACATTTAAATCAGGAAGCACTCTAAAAAAGTTATCTTTAGTTGTTGTGTTAAATTGATCATTAACTGCACTATAAGCATGCGCAGATAAACCTGGACTAATAGTAAATTTACCTGTTTTAAATCGGTAATGCGCACCAAGATATATATCGCTAAATGTATATTTAATATCATTTATATCTGACACTCCTGGTATTGATGTGTTGGTGTCAACTTCGCTACCATCATCCAAAGTCTGAAACACATTAGAATCAAACTGTTGATTGCTATATATCGTACCAACAGTAAAGTTAATATCACTTTTTTTGTTTAAAATATTCCAATAGTCAACCTTAGCATCTAACTGATTGGTCTTAACACGTTTTTGTTGATTTACATCGTAAGAAACCTGCGTACCATCTAGACCTAAACCTACTGCAGTATTATCAAATGGATCTGCCGAACTTGTTGGATCATTTTGTAATAGTGCATTATAAAAAGGATCTTCATCTTGTAATAAATGTTGAACGGATAATGCAAAAATATTATCTTCATCCATGGTATAATAATAATTCAGGTTTTGATTTATTTTATACGGATTAGTTTCTTCAAATTGCTCAATTGCACCAACAACATTAGAAAAAGTTCCGTTAAATTGCTGATCCTTAGAGGTACGTCCAAGTATATCATAATCCAATTGATTATTAGCATTTGGCTTATACTTAGCACTAAATTTAACTAGTCCTAAATCACTTTTTTGTTGCGTATTACTAGCTGTAGTTTCATCTGGAATCCCTAATGTCTGATCTGTATATAAGACTTGACTGTCTTCTTGTAATTCAATTCTGCTACTAGCAAAAATCGCAAATCCACTAACGTCCAAAACACTTGTTGGCGAGTAA
Source organism: Olleya sp. KJ81-1 (assembly GCF_055808135.1). NCBI lineage: Bacteria > Pseudomonadati > Bacteroidota > Flavobacteriia > Flavobacteriales > Flavobacteriaceae > Olleya > Olleya sp. KJ81-1. The sequence goes on from NZ_CM147854.1 coordinate 1,915,066, forward strand.
CTAAAGTTAGCTGCACCAAATTTGGTATTTAAACTTTTAGCTTGATTATTTTGAAGTTGTCTAAAGCCTAAATCGTTACTTCCTAAGCTAATATTAGTTCCGCTTTGTTGACTAGGTTGTTGGAAACCACCTGAAAAATTAAATATATCTCGTCTAGATAATGCCAACTCTCCAATGTTATTTAGGTCACCAATAAAGTTGATACTTTTTTTAGGGCTATAGTAAAATAACTTAGGTTGTGCTAAGTACAACTCACCACTACTAGAGTCTCCTGCTCCAGCTGTTACTGTTCCAAACCAAAAGTTTTTCTTACCCTCTTTTAATTTAATATTAATAGCAATATTATCTTGATTATTAGTCACACCACTTAACTGTCCAACTTCAGAATAGTTCTTTAAAACTTGCACTTTATCAATAGCATTTGCAGGAATATTTTTTGTAGCTAATTTAGTATCACCATCAAAAAACTCCTTACCATCAATCATGACTTTACCAACCTTTTTTCCTTCTATTTCTACCTCACCATCATCATTTACCTCAACGCCTGGCATTTTCTCTAATACATCACCAAGTTTACGTTCTGTTCCGTTTTTAAAAGAATCTGCATTATAGGTTATTGTATCTCCACTAATAGTTACAGGCATTTCGTAGGTGATTTCAATTTCATCCAAACTATTGTCCATAGCCATTACATAATCTTTAAAAAGATCGGTTTCCTTGGTTTGAATGGTTTCAGAAATTTGTTTCATTCCAATATAACTAACCTGAATGCTATAAGAAGAATTAACATCTAAATTTAATTTATAACGTCCTTTATCATTAGTGATAGAATACGCTTCAAGCGTTTTTGTTGCTTGGTTTATAGCAACAACATTAGCTAACTCTAGTCCATATCCTGTACTATCCTTAACGACACCTTCAAACTTGACTTGAGCAAAAGTGGTACTTACTACTAAAAACAGTAGTGCTGTAAATAAGTGTTTCATTTGTTATTTTTGATTGGTTTTTATTGAAAAAAATTAATTTCTACCTCTTCCACCACGTGATCTAAACATCTCGCGCATTTCTTCCATTTTTTTCTTTACAATGTCTTGGTATTCTTCCATTGTCACTTCTTTACCTTTGGTTGGTTTTTTAATTTCGTTTTTATCAGAAGGATTCATAACAATTTTAGAACATAATATAGTTGTTCTACCTGCATTAACCTCTAATATTAAACCTGGAAGTCCCCAATATTCACCAGGACCACTATTAACTGGTATGTCCATTGTGTACCATGCAGTCACTTCAATTTCTTCTGGAATTTCAATATCATCAAAAGGATCTTTTTGTGCATCAGTTTTAGTGCTATCTTTTTTTACTTCTGCAACTTCTTTATTATCGTCCTTCTTTTTATCTCCATCATTTCCTCTTCTTCTCATATTTGTCCAATCTGCAGCGTCTACTTTTTTAGTAGCAGTTGCTTTAAAAGCGGTGTATTTACCAATCTGCTTAGACTCGCCACTCATTTTCCAATCTAATTTTACTAAACTATCTTTAATTAAAAATTGCTTTCCAAAAAACTCTTGGTCATGTAATAGTACGTTTTCTTTTACATCCTTATAGATTGTTCCAGCAGCCATTCCACCCATCATAAAACCTCTTCCTCCACCACCAGGAGCCTCTAATGATTCATCTTCTTTATAAGTAGATTCTGATTTATTAAAATCTAGAATAAATGTTTTTTCAAGCATTGTTTTCATACGCTCCATTATCATTTTTTTCGCTCTGGACTTAACTCGCGACCACCAAAATTATCCATATCCATTGTCGTTTTTGACATGTAAGTTGCCTGACCCTGAAAAGCATCTTGCGCAAAAACGCTTGAAGTAATAATCAATACTAACAGCGTTGCTAGATTTTTAAAAGTTGATTTTAATTTCATTTTATTTAAATTTTATTATTTGATATTCTACACTTTAGACTCTTATTTTTACAGATAGTTTAATCTATAACAGATAAAAGTTACTAATAAAAATATTAGTCTACTTGACAAACAAATTGTTACAGGTTTGTTTTAGTTTTTGTACATTGTTAACCCATGAAACAACTAGTGCTTTTCTTTTTTATCAGCTGCTTAACACTGTCCGCTCAAGACAAAATATCTGCAAATTACATAGCAGTGGACAGCCTTAATGCTGATGTTTTTATTTCTAAAAATAATTTTGAAAACCTATATTATGTTAAAAATAATGTGCTTTTTAAAAAATCGGATAAACACACTATTAATTACAGCAATATCCAATTAGGTAATATAACGTCTGTGCACACTTTTAATCCATTAAAAATTAATGTGTTTTATGGTGACTTAAACACTGTAATTATATTAGATAATAGGTTAGCCGAAGTCTCTAAATTAGACTTTAACACGTTACAACCTTATAAAAATATTTCTCACGTTACAACGGGTTTTGACAATACGATATGGTTATTTAATCAAGATTTTCAATACTTAGAGTTGTATGATTATCAAACCAAAACCACACGCTATAAGACAATTCCGGTTAGCTCCAAAGTATTAGACCTGACTAGTAATTATAATTATTGTTGGCTTCTTACCGAAAACAACTTGTATTGCTATAATTATTTTGGAAGCTTAGTTTATAAGTTCAAAAATGATGGCTACACAAACATTAAAGCATACAACGAAAATTTAATACTTGAGAAAGAAAATATATTAAATTTTTATAACCACGAAACAAAAACTATAAGTGCGATCGATATACCAAATATGTTAATAAGTCAGTTTTTTGTAACCAATCAAATCCTGTATATTTACACTCGCAAATTACTTTATCAATACCAACTTAAAACAGACTAACTATGCACGTTGCCATAGCAGGAAATATAGGCGCAGGAAAAACGACGCTTACTAAATTATTAGCCAAACACTTTAACTGGGAGGCTCAATTAGAGGACGTTGTAGACAACCCTTACCTTGACGATTTTTACAATCAAATGGAGCGTTGGAGTTTTAACCTACAGGTTTACTTTTTGAATAGTCGTTTTAGACAAGTATCACAAATTCGCGAAAGCGGAAGAGATATTATTCAGGATAGAACAATATATGAGGATGCGCACATTTTTGCACCTAATTTACATGCAATGGGTTTAATGACCAATCGTGATTTTGAAAACTATAAATCGTTATTTGATTTAATGGAAGGTTTTGTTGAAGGTCCAGATTTATTGATTTACTTACGTAGCTCTATCCCAAATCTAGTATCTCAAATACATAAACGTGGTCGTGATTACGAAAACTCAATTAGTATTGACTATTTAAGTAGATTAAACGAACGTTATGAAGCTTGGATCCATGGATATACTAAAGGTAATTTATTAGTAATTGATGTAGATAATATGGACTTTGTTGCTAATCCTGAAGATTTAGGAACTATAATTAATAAAATTGATGCTGAAATAAATGGGTTATTTTAGAATAACTTAACTTGTTTAAAAAACACTTTAAATATAAAAAAGGTTACATAATTATGTGACCTTTTTTTTATGATTATAAGGATAACTACTTAACAAATCCGTTTGTTCTAGCATGTATTATAGCGTCCTTGCTAGAATTAACTAATAAAACAGGCGTTGTATTATAAGCGTTAAGTAAACTTTTTACTCTTTTAATTTTTTTATTATCGTTTACACTTCTTAAATAAACCGCTTTAATACGATTGGGAAAAGTATTAACAATCTCTAGATAAATATCTGGATCATGCTCTCCACTATCTCCTATTAATATAAAAGTAAAATCGGGATATGTCTTTAATATGTTTTGTATTTCTAACTGTTTTGCTGGCTTACAAGTAGATGACTTTTTTTAAAAATAGTTCTGAAACTTCTAAGTAAAATAGGGCCTTTTGGGAAATTATTTTTTTGAGAAAAAACTCTAAGTAGCGATACAAATTCCATGGACTATGACTAACATAAAATATAGGATTAGCCTTATCTCCATTTGGTCCTTTATGCAATAAATGATAAAACTCAGCAGCGCCTTCAAGTGGTATTCTATTTTGAGCATGCTTAAAAAAAGTATTATATAATACACGCCATTTTAATATAGAAACCACTCCTGTATGTAATATAGTGTCATCAATATCACTAATAATTCCAAAATCAGAATTTAAATTAGGGATAAGTATTTGCGCAGGAAACTTATTTTGATTTTGTATGTTTCGCTTTAGGGTAGCATCATCATAAGCGACTTCAATATTTAACCAACCTTCAGTATTTATGAATACCTCAACATCCTCAATTGCTCTATCTATTTTATAATAACCATCTTTATCTGTCTTGGTATAAATGACTTTATTATTAGGCAATGTTATTTTTAACTTTGTCTTTTTAACCTCGTCTGTTTCAAATCTTTTCCATGTATTTAAAACTAAAGCTAGTAAGCTTTTTTGTTCTAAATCAATAGTTTCATCTTCCAACGCACGACCACGATGGTATAATCGCTTAGATGTACCATAACTTAAAAATGAAATAATTTGCAAAGGATCTTTCTTAAACCAACTCATCACATCAAATATAATATAAAAAAAACCTGCTAAAGTCATTAGCAGGTTTAAAATTTAAATTTCTGATAAAGGATTACCCTTTTTTGACATCAATTTTTTTAATTGTTTTTTTGTTTTGTTCAGTCGCTACATTATTAGACGCTTCAAAGTCTCTTAATTTAGCATCTACATCTTCCTTACTTCCTCTAAAGCGTTCTTGTTTAACAACCTCTTCTCCATCAATAATTACAGAATAAGTTATTGTTGCCTCAGCAATATTATCGTTAACTATCATTTCTTTTTCAATAGTTACTTGGTCTGTATTAGCTACTCCAGTTTCGGTATGACCTCCTAAAATTGGTGCAATTACTAAACCAATTAAACAGGTTAACTTAATTAAAATATTCATTGATGGTCCAGAAGTATCTTTAAATGGATCTCCAACAGTATCTCCTGTTACTGCTGCTTTATGTGCATCACTCCCTTTAAAAGTCATCTCACCATTAATTTCGACACCTGCTTCAAAAGATTTTTTTGCATTATCCCATGCGCCTCCAGCATTATTCTGAAAAATAGCCCAAAGCACACCACTTACCGTAACACCAGCCATGTAACCTCCTAGCATTTCAGCAATTGCTAAATGTTTCATTCCAAAAATCATAGGAACAAAAGCAATAACCAAAGGAAACCCAATGGTTAATAATCCTGGTAACATCATTTCTTTTAAAGATGCTTTGGTTGAAATAGCAACACACTTATCGTATTCTGGCTTACCTGTACCTTCCATTATACCTGGAATATCTCTAAATTGTCTACGCACTTCTTCAACCATTTCCATAGCTGCTTTTCCTACAGCATTCATTGCCAATGCAGAAAAAACTACAGGCACCATTCCTCCAACAAATAACATTGCTAAAACTGGTGCTTTAAAAATATTAATTCCGTCAATACCTGTAAATGTGACATAAGCAGCAAATAAGGCTAATGATGTTAATGCTGCAGACGCAATAGCAAAACCTTTACCTGTTGCTGCAGTTGTGTTTCCAACCGAGTCTAGTATATCTGTACGTTCTCTTACAATTGGTTCTTGCTCACTCATTTCGGCAATACCTCCTGCATTATCAGATATTGGTCCAAACGCATCAATTGCTAATTGCATTGCAGTAGTTGCCATCATTGCAGAGGCTGCTAAAGCAACACCATAAAATCCTGCCAATGCGTACGATGCCCATATTGCTCCTGCAAATAGTAATACTGAAGGAAATGTAGATATCATACCTGTTGCTAAACCTGCAATAATATTTGTTCCTGCTCCTGTACTAGACTGTTGTACTATTTTTAAAATTGGCTTTTTACCTAATCCTGTATAATATTCGGTTACCGAAGAAATTACTGCTCCTACAAATAGACCCACTAAAGTTGCGTAAAACACTCTTATGCTAGAAATATCTTGCAGACCTTCTCCAAAAAAGTTCATTTGCATTGTTTCTGGTAGCATCCAAGTCACTAATCCATAACATGCAGCAGCAACTAAACCAATAGACACCCAGTTTCCAAGATTCAAAGCTCCCATTACTTGTGACTCTTTAGCGTCATTACTACTAATTTTAACTAATAGCGTTCCAATTATAGAAATTATTATTCCCACTCCTGCAATAGACATAGGAAGTAAAATAGGACCAATACCTCCAAAAGCATCAGTGATTGCTCCACCCATATCTTTAATTACATAATTACCTAAAACCATTGCTGCTAAAACAGTTGCAACATACGATCCAAATAAATCGGCTCCCATACCAGCAACGTCTCCAACATTATCACCAACATTATCTGCAATAGTAGCAGGATTACGTGGATCGTCTTCTGGTATACCAGCTTCTACTTTACCTACTAAATCAGCTCCAACATCTGCAGCTTTAGTGTAAATCCCTCCACCAACTCTTGCGAATAGCGCGATAGACTCTGCTCCTAATGAAAAACCAGCCAAAGTCTCTAATACAATAGTCATATCCATAGTATTAGTCCAAGCTCCATCCATAAATATTTGAAAGAATGCTATAAAAAATATCGTTAAACCTAACACTGCTAATCCTGCAACACCTAATCCCATAACAGTTCCTCCTCCAAATGAAATTTTAAGCGCATTTGGCAAACTTGTTCTTGCAGCTTGTGTAGTCCTAACATTTGTTTTAGTTGCTATTTTCATACCTATATTTCCTGCAGCTGCAGAAAAAACAGCTCCACATACAAAAGCTATTACAATTAAATAACTTGTAGTTGGTACAAAATAGGCGACAACAGCAAGTAGCACACTTACTATAACCACAAAAACTGACAACAATCTATATTCTGCGTTTAGAAAAGCTAGAGCACCTTCGTAGATATGATCAGAAATCTCTTTCATTTTACCATCACCTGCATCTTGCTTCATTACCCAAGATTGTTTAATAACCATGTAAATTAAGCCCAAAATTGCCATAGCAATAGGCATATAAATCATCATTGATTCCATATAAGTTTGTTTGATTAGTTTTTGATTAGTTTTTGATTAGTTTTTAATTACTGCTAAAGTAACAAAATCAAACAGAAGTTAAAATATTAACATCGCAATTTTTTAACATTAAATTTACATTTATAATAATATTTGAAAACAAAACAGAAATTATTATTTACTATTACGACAAAACCACAAGTACTTACAAAACAGATAAATCAAATAGTATTGCAAACAAAAAACCCTCTCATTATACAATGAGAGGGTTTTAATTAAAATTTAGATGTACTATTTAGATAGTAAAATCTCCATTTGTTTTATGCTCGCTATTTTCATAACGCTCTACACATTTGTTTAAGATTTCATATGCCTCTTTAGCATCTCCCCATCCACCAACATCAACTTTCTTTTTCTCTAAGTCTTTATACACTTGAAAAAAGTGAGTAATTTCTTTTATTCTATGTGGATTTAAATCCTCGATATCATTACAGCTATTCCAAATAGGATCTGTAACTGGTACGCAAATTATTTTTTCATCAGGACCTTTTTCATCTGCCATATGGAAAACACCAATTGGTTTTACTTCCATTACACACATTGGAAAAGTAGGCTCTGTTCCCATTACTAAAACGTCTAATGGATCTCCATCTAAAGCTAAAGTTTCTGGTATAAAACCATAATCTCCTGGATACATCATTGAAGAAAACAACATACGGTCAAAACGAATTTTGTTTAATTCAAAATCGTACTCATACTTGTTTCTACTTCCTTTAGGTATTTCAATTAATACGTCAAATGTCTTTTTTCCAGATGGACTCATATAATATTATTTTAGTTTTCCGTCAAGCGGAATTTAAATTTTGCTTTACTTTTTCGGCTTGCAAAAGTACAAGATTATTTAGGTTTTGACAAATATAAAAAACGAAAAATACCGATTAAGGTTTTAATTGTTAAGTTAATATAAAATCAACCGCTAAACTTTTATAATAATTAAAAATTATCCTAATTATTTGTTTTAGTAATTCCTGTACAATTAATATTTATCCTTGTACAATTTACAGTAAACGTGTTGTGTATTTATCTAAAAATAAAAGCCAAAGCTTCCAGTAACTCCAAATTTTCTAGCATCTGGGTTGGTTACTGCGTTTAAGTAATTACCTCTAAAATTAAAATCTATTCTTAGTACTTTAAAGATGTTACCAACTCCAACACTATACTCGTAATACGCTTCTTTAGTTGGCGCTCTATATATTAATCCCGAAGCATTTATATCGCGATTTTCTTGACTAACATCTCCAATAACACCTCTTGCACCAACTATGGCTCTTAAATTATATTTTTTTAAGAATGGTATACGAGAAAACAGACGTCCATTAAAATTATGCTCAACATGTAACGTTGCATATTCATCTGTAACAAACTCGTAAAAATCTAAATTAGAGAAGGTGTTATAAATTGAAAAATAACTTTGATTTCCAGGTACAACACTTAATAAACCTAATGGTACTTCACCATAAGTCTTACCTGCTTCTACGGTTGTGTATAATCGTCCAAAACCACCTAAAGACCATGGTTGTGTATATGAAAATTGTAATTTAGTATAATCAAAATCACTGTCTAAAACCCCTTGATTACCGACTGATACTTGTGCAAATAATCTAGCAAAGTCATCATTTTTAGTTCGTCTTTCTACACCATAACCTGTCATTTCTCTGTTAGGGAAAAAGGACATAGAAAATGCTGTTTCGTATTGTTTAAGATCCGACTTGGTAGTGGTTTGTGTTGCATCTGTAAAGTAATCTAAACTAAAGGTTGGTGATGCTGACTCTAAAGTTCTATAGCTTCCGCTAACACGTGTTACCAAATTTCTAAAAGGCTCTGCTTCGATTGATAATGTACTTAAATTGATGTTTGTTAATTTATCGTTTGTACCTGTTCCAACTACTGAGCTACTGGCTAAACTTCGACCTAAAACATCTGTACTTGTTGTTAGACTTGCTCCAATTTGCTCTACATCACGTCGGTTTCCTCCTGATATAATTAATCGACTACGTTTATCTAGTAACCATTTACCTGATAATCCATATTTAAATTTATTATCCTTAAATCCGTAAGCTGTATATCCTTCGATACGCCACATATCGTTTTGACCAAAGTATGTACGTCCACCTGCTCTTAGTCTTACGCCTTCCACTTCATTATAACCAAAGGTTGAGAAGATTGGTCCATAATCCAAATTAAGCTCTGGAAACTCGACATAACCTGAGGCTAATATGCTTCCAAGATTATAAAGGCGTTTAAACTTTTGGGTGTTTTTTAATGAGTCTAACATGACATAAACACCTTTTTCGTCTTTACTTAAAGATTCCATTCTGTTTTTATCCCAAAAACTATCATCTTGATTATAGATGTCTTGGTCAAAGGTGTAAACTTTTTCTTTATAAAATTTAGGATCTTTTACTTGATCAAACGTATAGTTATCATATAGTGTGGTACGCTTACCGTAAATTCCCTTTGATTTTTCTTTTTTATTAAATGCAAAATCACTCATGAAGTAATCTCGTTTTATAAGAAAGACAGAATCATTAAGGACTTCAAATTCTTGTTCTATATAAATCTCTTTAACCCAGTTTATATTTGCGCTTTTAGAGGCTTGCATGTTAATTTCTTTGATAGCAAATGTGGTGTCTGCTACCCAAAAATCTCCTTTAAAGGTTAACTCGTTTTTACGTCTTGGATAGTAAATAATATTATAACACCATTTATTGTCTATAAAACTACTGTCTGCTAGCACATAATTATAGGTCTGAATTCCGGTTCTAGAAATTGGACTTGTAAAACTTTTATCAAAAAACTTTAAGTAGTTATCATATACATCGTAATCCGAGTATAGGTCATCAACAAAATCTATTATAATTTGATTATTACTAAATCCTGAGTTTTTATTACCTTTTAATACTTCGCGTTTTTCATTAATAATATTATCACCATACACTTGGCTAGAGGACTCATTAATAAACATTGGTAAATACGTTTTACCTGTTACGTTAGAGGTATCTACTTGCTCAAAAACAAACTCCATACCTTTAAATAGCTTACTTTTCATTAATGAGCTATCGATTGTATTTAGGTCAAATTCTACTTTTTCGTATTTATCGTATTGGTATTGTTTGTACTTTTTTAATCCATTACTACGTTTATTTGCCCATATTTTTCGAAGGATATCAATCGCTGGATTATTTTTTTTGGATTGCTTACCAGATACTATGACTACTTCATCTAAAGCTGCAACTTCTTCTTTTAAAATAACTTTTAAATCGTAATTTACTTTTTTAGTTAGTTTAATTTCTTGGGTTTCAAAACTTATAAATGATATAGATAATGTTTCCCAAGTATTACTATCCTCCATATAAAAACGTCCTTCTTCATTAGTAATAACACCAATTGAAGACCCTTTAAAAATAACATTTGCAAATGACACTGGTTGATCATACTCATCAAACACAACACCACTTACTTTTGTTTGTGCAATTGCAAAAAGACTTCCTAATAAAAAAAAGAGGCAAAAAAGTTTACTATTCATATATGGTTATTTAATACAAAAAGCTTCATCAACAATCATGCTAATGAAGCTTTTGATAAATCTAAAATACTATTTTTTATTTATACATTACCTTTTTAACAGCTGTGATAACATCTTTATGATCTGGTAACCACTCTGCTAACAATACTGGAGAGTAAGGTGCAGGTGTATCTGCTGTATTAATTTTTATAACTGGTGCATCTAAATAGTCAAATGCTTCGCTTTGTACTAAATATGTAATTTCTGTCGCTACGTTACCAAAAGGCCAAGCTTCTTCTAAAACAATTAAACGATTAGTCTTTTTAACAGACTTTAAAATGGCTGATCTATCCATTGGACGCACTGTACGTAAATCGATAATCTCACAAGATATACCTTCTTCAGCTAATTTATCTGCTGCGATATAAGCTTCTTTAATAATCTTACCAAAAGATACGATTGTTACATCTGTACCTTCTCTTTTTATTTCGGCAACACCTAATGGTATTGTGTATTCTCCTTCTGGCACTTCACCTTTATCACCATACATTTGCTCGCTTTCCATAAAGATCACAGGATCGTTATCACGAATAGCAGATTTTAATAACCCTTTAGCATCATATGGATTTGATGGCACTACAACTTTTAAACCTGGTGTGTTTGCAAACCAGTTTTCAAAAGCTTGAGAGTGTGTTGCTGCTAATTGTCCTGCACTTGCTGTTGGACCTCTAAATACTATTGGACAATTAAATTGACCTCCAGACATTTGTCTAATTTTGGCTGCATTATTAATTATTTGGTCAATACCAACTAACGAAAAGTTAAACGTCATGTATTCTACGATTGGTCTGTTACCTGTCATGGTAGACCCAATAGCGATACCTGCAAAACCAAGTTCGGCAATTGGTGTATCAATAACACGTTTTGCACCAAACTCATCTAACATCCCTTTTGACGCTTTATAAGCACCATTATATTCTGCTACTTCTTCTCCCATTAAAAAAATGCTCTCATCTCTACGCATTTCTTCGCTCATGGCTTCGCAAATAGCTTCTCTAAATTGAATTGTCTTCATCTAATTAATAATTTGAAAAGCAAAAATAACAATAAATGAAAAACTTTAGACTAAAGAATTATTTAAAATTTACTATGCATGCATAGTATTTTTTCAAAATAAAATAATTATCTTCGTAACCGTAAGATTTAAGCGCATTTTTTATGCCTAAATTTGTTCAAAAATAAAATTAAGGTTAGACGTACTATATCGTTATAGTTGATTACATCTAACGTAACAGAACTCATAAAAAACAAAAAAATATGAAAATTTTAGTGTGTATTAGTCATGTACCAGATACGACATCAAAAATTAATTTTACAGATGGAGATTCAAAATTTGACACAACTGGAGTACAATTTGTAATTAATCCTAATGACGAATTTGGTTTAACACGTGCCATGTGGTTTAAAGAAAAACAAGGTGCATCTGTAGATGTTATTAATGTTGGAGGTCCTGAAACAGAACCTACATTACGTAAAGCATTAGCTATTGGTGCAGACTCTGCAATTAGAGTGAATACTGAAGCTAAAGATGGTTACCAAGTCGCTAAAGAAATAGCTAAAGTTGTAAAAGATGGTGGTTATGATTTAGTAATTGCTGGTCGTGAGTCTATTGATTATAATGGAGGTATGGTACCTGGTATGATTGCAGAAATGGTTGATGCTAATTTTGTAACTAATTGTATTAGTTTGGAATTAGATGGTACTAACGCTAAAGCTGTTAGAGAAATTGATGGTGGTAAAGAAAGCGTATCTACTGCACTACCTTTAGTAATTGGTGGTCAAAAAGGATTAGTTGAAGAGAGTGATTTACGTATACCAAATATGAGAGGTATTATGCAAGCACGTCAAAAACCATTAAATGTTTTAGAACCAATAGGTGCATCAGTAGAAACAGCGTCTGTTAAGTTTGAAAAACCAGCTCCAAAAGGTGCTGTAACGTTAGTGTCGCCAGATAATTTAGATGAATTAATTAACTTACTTCATAACGAAGCTAAAGTCATTTAATTAGTAATTAATCTTAAAACAAAAAAAACATGTCAGTTTTAGTATATACAGAATCAGAAAACGGAACCTTTAAAAAAACAGCTTTTGAAGTTGCTTCTTACGCCAAAGCAGTCGCTGACCAATTAGGTACGACAGTTACAGCAGTTGCAGTTAACGCCAATGATGTTTCAGAATTAGGAAAATACGGAGTAGATAAAGTATTAAAAGTATCTGATGATGCTTTAAAAAACTTTAATGCAAAATCATACGCTTCGGCAATTGCACAAGCAGCAAAAAACGAAGGGACTAAGGTCGTAATATTAAGTCAAAGTGCAGATAGCAAATATTTAGCACCAATATTATCTGTAGGTTTAGAAGCAGGTTACGCATCCAATGTAATGGAAGTACCAACCTCAACAGCTCCTTTTACAGTTAAACGTACTGCTTTTACAAATAAAGCATTCAACTTAACAACAATAGATACAGATGTTAAAATTGTTGGAGTCTCTAACAATTCTTACGGATTAGTAGAAAATAATGGTGCAGCTGCTGCTGAAGATTTTTCGCCTAGCTTACCAAATTCAGGTGTAAATGTAGAGTCGGTAGACAAAGCAACAGATAAAGTTACAATTGCTGATGCAGAAATAGTAGTATCTGCAGGTCGTGGAATGAAAGGACCAGAAAACTGGGGAATGATTGAAGAGTTAGCAGATGTTTTAGGTGCAGCAACAGCATGCTCTAAACCAGTATCTGACTTAGGTTGGAGACCTCATAGTGAGCACGTTGGACAAACAGGAAAACCTGTAGCTTCTAACTTATACATTGCTATCGGAATATCTGGAGCTATACAGCATTTAGCAGGTATTAATGCCTCTAAAGTAAAAGTAGTTGTTAACACAGATCCAGAAGCGCCTTTCTTTAAAGCAGCAGATTATGGTGTTGTTGGAGATGCTTTTGAAGTTGTCCCACAACTTATTGAAAAATTAAAAGCGTTTAAAGCAGCAAACGCATAATTTTTTATAAATTTAAGTTCTATTAACAAAGGACTGTTTAAATTATGTACAAAAACTGCCTAGTGCAGTTTGGTAAAGTCCTAATTTAAGCAGTTCTTTGCTTTTTAAATACTATGAGTTTAGTCCGATTAAATATAAAAGGCATATCGTATAGCCAAACACAAAATGGCGCTTACGCACTAATTTTAAACGAATTAGATGGCGACCGAAAACTACCAATTGTCATTGGTGCTTTTGAGGCGCAATCCATTGCTATAGCTTTAGAAAAAGAAATAAGACCTCCAAGACCATTAACTCACGATTTATTTAAAAACTTTGCGGACCGCTTTGATATTGTAGTCAAACAAGTCATTATACATAAATTGGTAGATGGTGTTTTCTATTCTTCTTTAATTTGCGAACGCGATAATATTGAAGAAATCATAGATGCTAGAACTAGTGACGCTATAGCCTTAGCTTTACGTTTTGATGCTCCTATTTTTACTTATAAAAACATATTAGATAAAGCAGGAATCTATTTAAAAGTAGATCCAACAAAAGAAGAGGATCCAGATAATATCTTAATTGAAGATATCCTTAACGAGGAATTAGAGATGGAACCTTCTCAAGACGATTATATTTCCAAAACAGTAGAAGAATTACACAATCTTCTAGACGAAGCTGTAACTAACGAAGATTACGAAAAAGCAGCTAAAATAAGAGACGAAATCTCTAAACGATAATCCCTTTACAATGAAACATTTTGCACTTGCTATTGTAGCGACCCTAATAAGTATTACGTCTATTTTTGCCCAAGACATTGAAAAAGATTGGCAACTCGAGGCAAGCAAAACAAAACTAGACTCCACAAGTATTAACCTATTGGCTAATGACATACTTACTTTAAAAGAAGGCGCATTTACACACAATAATCAAACGGGAGATTATCTATTTCAAAATAATGTATTAGTTTTTTATTACGATACACCAGCAGATGTAACTAAACGACTTAAAGTACAAACATTAACAGACTCTACATTAGTATTCAAAGAAAAACAAAACGTTTATTCTTTTAAAATAAAAGAAAAAACAGCTGCTCAGCTAGCAGTATCAGAAGCCAATAAAATTATACCAAGCGAAGGATTTTCTTTTAATAGTTTATGGCGTGGTGCCTTAGGTATGGTAGCCCTAATTTTTATCTCGTTTTTATTTAGTAGTAACCGTAAAGCAATCGATTGGAAGATTGTTGGAATAGGTTTAGCCTTCCAACTATTAATTGCTATTGGTGTTTTAAAAGTTGAATTTATTAAAACTGCTTTCGAGTTTGTTGGTGGTTTATTTATAAGTGTACTAGATTTTACTAGAGCAGGAAGTAAATTTCTATTTGAAGGTTTAGTGGTAGATATGGATACCTTTGGATTTATTTTTGCTTTTCAAGTTTTACCAACTATTATATTCTTCTCTGCATTAACGTCTTTATTATTTTATTTAGGAATTATCCAACGTTTAGTAAAAGCTATGGCTTGGCTATTATCTAAAGCACTTAAAATATCTGGTGCAGAAAGCTTAAGTGTAGCAGGAAATATCTTTTTAGGTCAAACAGAAGCACCTTTACTTATTAAGGCATACCTAGAAAAAATGACTAAATCAGAAATGCTATTAGTTATGATTGGTGGTATGGCAACAGTTGCAGGAGCAGTACTTGCTGCCTACATAGGCTTTTTAGGAGGAGATGATGAAGCTTTAAGATTATTTTATGCTAAGCACTTATTAGCAGCATCTGTAATGGCAGCTCCAGGAGCGATAGTAATTTCAAAAATACTATTTCCACAAACAGAAGAGGTAAACACTGACGTTGAAGTGTCACAAGATAAAATAGGATCAAACATTTTAGATGCTATAGCAAACGGAACGACTGAAGGATTAAAATTAGCTGTTAATGTTGGTGCCATGCTACTAGTTTTTGTTGCATTTATTGCAATGGTTAACGGAATCCTTGGATGGGTTGGAGATGTTACTTCTTTAAACGAATGGATTGAACATAATACAAGCTATACTGCCTTATCATTAGAGCTTATTTTGGGTTACATATTTGCACCTTTAATGTGGTTAATTGGTGTTGCACAAACAGATATGGCACTTATGGGACAGTTACTAGGTATTAAATTAGCAGCAAGTGAGTTTGTTGGATACATCCAACTAGCAGAACTTAAAGACGTTGCCCAAGCAACACACTTAACTTACGAGAAATCTATAATTATGGCAACGTATATGCTTTGTGGTTTCGCTAACTTTGCATCTATAGGAATTCAAATTGGTGGCATTGGATCATTAGCTCCAGGACAACGTAAAACGTTATCTAAATTTGGAATGAAAGCATTATTGGGTGGTACTATAGCCTCACTAATTTCGGCTACAATTGCTGGTATGATTATCGGATAGACAGTTAATAACTTTTTATATATATTTTAGGGTTGACATTTTAATGTTAACCCTTTTTTATACTTTTAAATTCTTGAAAATTTAATAAAAATGAAACAATACCACGACCTAGTCCAACATATATTAGAACACGGAAACGAAAAAGGAGATCGTACAGGAACAGGAACAAAAAGTGTTTTTGGTTATCAAATGCGTTTTGATTTAAGTGAAGGTTTTCCAATGGTAACCACTAAAAAATTACATTTAAAATCCATTATATATGAATTATTATGGTTTTTAAAAGGCGATACAAACATTAAGTATTTAACTGAAAACGGAGTCAAAATCTGGAATGATTGGGCAGATGAGAACGGAGATTTAGGACCTGTTTATGGACACCAATGGAGAAATTGGAATAGTGATGAAATAGACCAAATTAAAGATGTTATACATAGCTTAAAAAACAATCCAGATAGTAGACGTATGTTAGTCTCTGCATGGAATCCTTCAGTATTGCCAGACAACTCAAAAAGTTTTTCAGAAAACGTTGCCAATGGTAAAGCTGCATTACCACCTTGTCATGCTTTTTTTCAGTTTTATGTAGCAGATGGTAAACTTTCGTGTCAATTATACCAACGTAGTGCTGATACTTTTTTAGGTGTTCCTTTTAATATTGCATCATATGCATTATTTACTATGATGATGGCTCAAGTTTGTGGTTATAAAGCAGGTGATTTTATACACACCTTTGGAGATGCACATATTTATAGCAATCATTTTGAACAATTAGAATTACAACTTTCTAGAGACATTAGACCATTGCCAACAATGAAGATTAACCCTGATGTTAAAGATATTTTTGAATTTAAATTTGAAGATTTCACCTTAGAAAATTATAATCCACATCCACACATAAAAGGTGCTGTGGCTGTATAAATTTATCAAATGAAATACATCTATTTTTGTTTATTTTTATTTTCAAGTTTTGCATTTAGCCAATCTAAACCTGAATATAATCGCGAAAAAGCAATATTTCCTGGTTGCCAGATTGCAGAGGATTTAGAGTTATGTTTTGAAGATAAGGTTTTACAATTCATAGATTCTTCATTAACAAAAAGTATAAAAACTAAAATAATCCGTTATTCAAAAAAAGATACACTAGACCTATCTGCCAATTTATTTTTTAACGAACAAGGAGATTTAATAAAAAAAATGTCTGGATTTCATATTTATATGGACAGTTTAAAAAATGAATTAAATTATCTTGAGGATAGTTTTCCTAAAGTATTACCTGTATTAGACAAATATGACAATGGAGTTGCAGATTATAAAAACCTACTCTTGGGTTTTAAAATTAATAGAGCAGATAGTACCATTATACCAATAAAAAACTACATACCTAAAGATGTTCCGTTTTCTCTAGTAGAACAAGTTCCTGTATATCCAGGTTGCGCTCCTAGTTTACTCCAAGAAGCAGCAAGAAAATGTATGAGCAATGCTATTGGCAGACATGTGCTACAAAATTTTAATACTAACTTAGCATCTACACTTAATTTGCCTTCTGGAGTTATCAGAATATATGTTGGTTTTAAGATAGACAAAGAAGCCAAAGTTGTAAACATCCTAACCAGAGCGCCACATCCTGCTTTAGAAAAAGAAGCCAAAAGAGTAATAAAACTTTTACCTCAACTAGAATCACCAGGAATGCAAAAAGGTAAGGCAGTAAACGTTCCTTACGGTTTACCAATAACCTTTAATATTGCAGAAACAGCTGCTCAAAGAAAAGAACGTAAAAGGCTTAAACGTAAAAAAAGATAGGAATAAATGTTGACCAATTTTAGCATTTTAAAGCCTTATAACTTTATAACACTATTATCTGTGGCTGCATAATCACTCCATACATAAGCGTCTGCCTCGACTTCGTTTTCCCATTGTCCATCAACTACATATTTAAACTCGTAAGCCTGACCTGCTTCTAGATTTACAGTACCTTTAAATGTTCCGTTTTTTAACTTTTTTAATGGTTCGGCTGCAGTATTCCATTCATTCCAATTACCTGCAACAGTAACTTCCTTTGCTCCTGCTGCTGGAACAGTAAAAGTGACTTTACAAATTGGTTTACTTTTCAAAAATTGTTTCTTAATAGCCATAATATTAATGTTTTAAAGCTTTAAAATTAGATAAGATTTTTTCAGTCATCAACATAAAAATTAATTAATTTTAAACTTTTATGAGATTATTAAAATTAACGCTTAAAATCATCATTTTCATTAAATTAAGTGTACTAAATTGTTAATAATATCAGCACAAAAACAACTGTAAACAACTGACAATCAAACTAAATCGATTTCGTTTAAAATTTACAAAATCAAATATCATAAAATCATTAACTTTACATTATAATAGTTAGCTATGTTTGGATTAAAGAAAAAAGAAAAACCGCAAATAGATAAAGAACAGTTAGAATTAATAAAAAATGCACAACGCAGGATTAAGCAAAAAAAGCGATTATACGTTCATTTTGTAATTTTCTTAATTGGAGCAGTTTTTTTAATAGTTGCTAATACAGTTTTAGGCATTGGTAAAGACACTAAGTTTTTTGGCATTAATTGGTTTGTATTTGCCATAATGGCTTGGTTATTTATCTTTTTATACCATGTATCTAATGTGTTTGTAACCTCTAAATTTATGGGTAAAGCATGGGAAGATCAACAGTTAGCCAAACTTGTAAATAAACAAAACGTTAGAATAGAAAAACTTAAACTACAAGTTGAAAAAGAAGATCTAACCATTGCTAAAAGTAAAGTTTTTAATAAACAACAAACTAAAGCTGTAAACAATCTAACCATGATTGTTGCTGCTGGCGAAAATAATGAAATTGGTAAAAACAACGACCTAATATGGCATTTACGCGACGATTTAAAACGTTTTAAAGCCTTAACTTCTGGTCACTATATTGTTATGGGTCGCAAAACGTTTGAGAGCTTTCCAAAGCCACTACCAAATCGTACTCATATAGTAATATCTAGGCAATCTAATTATAAAGCACCTGAAGGTGTTATAGTTGTTGGCAGTATAGAAGAAGCTATTAACTTAGCTAAAAATGATTCGCAACCCTTTATAATTGGTGGAGGAGAAATTTATAAACTAGCCATGCCTTATGCATCCAAAATTGAGTTAACTCGTGTTCATTCTAATTTTGATGCAGACACCTTTTTTCCTGAAATTGACATGACACAATGGAAAGAAACCGCAAACACATTTCATAAAAAAGATGAAAATCATGAATTTGAATTTTCTTTTTTAACTTTTGAAAGGAACTAATTCACTTGTAAAATGAATACTATATTAGTATTGTTATTAGGTTTTCTAGTTGTCGCTGTTTTTGACGCTATTGGAGCAATATTTTCAAGGGTCTTAAACTTTAACTACGCTATACTAACTATTGGATCAATAATAATTTATGGCCTTGTCGCTATATATTCTGCAAAATTCAGTAACACAATTACAGGAATAATGTGTTGTGGAATACTTGGTGTTTTTGACGCTATCATTGGGTCTTTAATATCAAAAAAATTAAAAGCTAAAATTCCAAAAATTGAGGGTGTAGATTTTGAGATTTCTCACAAATTAATCATTTCAATGTTCTTTTTTGGTTGCTTAATTGGACTAATTGCCCTAAATATATTTGGATAGATTATATTTTGCCTAATTTTGCAGCATGGTAAAAGACATTCAACTTCGTGTTTCTTTAAAGGAAGAAGAGATTCCAGATATTTTAATTAAAAAATCTGCGGAGTGGCTATCCATGTCTAAAGACGACATCACTGGTATTAAAATATTACGTAAATCCATTGATGCCAGAAAGCCTAAAATAATATTAAACTATAAAGTATCTGTTTACATAAAAGAACCTGTTCCAGAAACTTCAGATTATACGTTTAACTATAAAGACGTGTCCAAAGCAAAACCAATTCATATTATTGGATTTGGTCCAGCTGGTATGTGGGCAGCTTTGCGCTGTATAGAATTAGGGTTTAAACCAATTGTTTTAGAGCGTGGTGCCAATGTAAAAGACAGACGTCGTGACCTAAAAGCAATTAATCAGGACCATTTTGTAAATGAAGATTCTAATTATTGTTTTGGAGAAGGTGGAGCAGGAACCTATAGTGATGGTAAATTATATACACGAAGCTTAAAGCGAGGTGATGTACGTCGTATTTTTGAAAACCTTGTATATCATGGGGCAACAGATCAAATTTTGGTTGATGCCCATCCACATATTGGGACCAATAAACTTCCTAAAGTGGTTCAAAATATTAGAGAAAACATAATAAAATTTGGTGGCGAAATTCATTTTAACACACGTGTTACTGATTTTTCAATAAAGAATAACAAAATTGAAGCTATTCAACTTCAAAATGGAGAAGAGTTAATTACAGACAAAGTAATTTTAGCTACAGGACATTCTGCTCGTGATATTTTTCAATTATTACACGATAAAAATATTGCAATCGAAGCAAAATCTTTTGCAATGGGTGTCAGAGCAGAACATCCACAACATATTATAGACAGCATACAATACCACTGTGAAGGACCAAGACCAGAATTATTACCTGCAGCATCCTATAGTTTGGTGCAACAGGTTAACGGTCGTGGTGTTTACAGTTTTTGCATGTGTCCAGGCGGATTTATAGTACCTGCAGCAACAGCCAACGGAGAAGTTGTTGTTAACGGAATGTCACCTTCTAGACGAAATAATAAATTTGCAAATTCTGGAATAGTTGTAGAAATTAATGCAGAACGTGATCTTAAAAAATACGAACAATTTGGAGCTTTAAAAGCTTTAGAATTTCAAAAGGATTTAGAAAAACTAGCCTTTACTGCAGGAGGACGCAGCCAAGTTGCACCAGCACAACGCATGACCGATTTTGTAGAAGGAAAGCTATCTAATACCTTAAATGAAACGTCTTATCAACCAGGTTTAAAAAGTGCACCACTACATAGTTTATTTCCTAAATTAATTGGAGCATCTTTAAGAAAAGGCTTTAAAGCTTTTGGTGATAAAATGAAAGGTTATTATACTGAAGAAGCTAATATAATTGGAGTAGAATCACGTACCTCATCTCCTGTTAGTATACCAAGAACTGAAAATTTAGCACATCCAGAAATCACAAATTTATTTCCATGTGGTGAAGGTGGTGGATATGCTGGCGGAATTATTAGTGCTGCTATGGATGGTGAGCGTTGTGCAGAAGCTGCAACAGGAAACCTTTAATTTAATTAGACTTTAATTATAGTCATTAATAGCGATACAACCTTAATTACTAAGGTTAAACCTTAAGTAAATCTTAATATCTGACATGCTACATATACAGATATTATTCTTATTTTCGCTACTTAAATAAGAAAGCAATGAAAGCATATATATTTCCAGGTCAAGGTGCCCAATTTACAGGAATGGGTCTTGATTTATACGAAAACTCACCAGAAGCACAACATTTATTTGAAGATGCTAATGCCATATTAGGTTTTAACATTACAGATGTTATGTTTGAAGGTACTGCAGACCAACTAAAAGAAACCAAGGTTACGCAACCTGCTATATTTTTACACTCTGTAATCTTAGCTAAAACTTTAGGTGATAGTTTTAAACCAGAAATGGTTGCAGGACATAGTCTAGGAGAATTCTCGGCATTAGTAGCTGCTGGAGCTTTAAGCTTTGAGGATGGTTTAAAATTAGTATCGCAACGTGCTCAAGCTATGCAAAAAGCATGCGAGTTACAACCAAGTACTATGGCTGCTGTTTTAGGTCTTGAGGATAAAGTTGTAGAAGATGTTTGCGCGCAAATAGATGGTGTTGTTGTCGCAGCAAACTATAATTGTCCTGGACAATTAGTAATCTCTGGAGAAGTTAGTGCTGTAGAACGTGCTTGCGAAGCGTTAAAAGAAGCTGGTGCAAGACGTGCTTTAATGCTACCTGTTGGTGGCGCATTCCATTCTCCAATGATGGAACCTGCAAGAGAAGAATTAGCTGCTGCTATTGAAAATACAACATTTAGCAAACCAAATTGTCCTATTTACCAAAATGTAACTGCAACTGCAATTACAGATGAAAACGAAATAAAAGCAAATTTAATATCCCAGTTAACTGCTCCAGTACGTTGGACACAATCTGTACAACAAATGATTAAAGATGGTGCTACTTTATTTACTGAAGTAGGTCCAGGAAAAGTACTTCAAGGATTAGTTAAAAAAATAGATAGAGAAGCGCAAACCGAATCTGCAACTTTAGAAACTAAAACGGATGAGTAGTAGAAACATACTAATACTTGGTTTAATTGTTTTTAATATTATTTTAGATCAAGTCTCTAAATTTATTGTTAGAGCTGATGTTATTGCTGGATCTGAAACTGAAATTTTTGGACAATATTTTACACTTCATAATGTAGAAAATAAAGGTGCCTTTTTAGGTATGGGAAGTGACTTTAGTCCTACCCTTAGAATTGCTTTATTGTTAATCCTACCAATTATTGTTTTAGCATTGGTGTTAAGACACATTATTAAAGATAAAACAATTAATACAATGACCTTAGTCGGGTTTTGCTGCATTATTGGTGGTGGAATAGCTAATGTTTATGACCGAGTTGTTTATGGGTCTGTTACCGATTTTTTACATATCGATTTAGGAGGCGTATTTAGAACTGGTATATTTAATCTGGCAGATGTCTCTGTTATGGTTGGTATGGGTTGCTTAATTGTAGGCAGTTTTAAAAATAAAAAAGTATAAAAAAAGCCTCGATTTAAATCGAGGCTTTTTTATTTATCTTGCTAAATTACA
Source organism: Olleya sp. KJ81-1 (assembly GCF_055808135.1). Classification (NCBI taxonomy): domain Bacteria; kingdom Pseudomonadati; phylum Bacteroidota; class Flavobacteriia; order Flavobacteriales; family Flavobacteriaceae; genus Olleya; species Olleya sp. KJ81-1. Next base: position 1,937,963 of record NZ_CM147854.1, read on the forward strand.
ATCTCTGCAATCTTTTACTTCTCCGTAATACGTTTCACGATATTTATGAAGCGTTTTTACTGGTATGCCTAGCACTTGTTTTTTAATATAAGTTACTTTGGCATTTAGTCGTCCCATTTTAGGAGCAAATCTGTTTTCTTGTCTTGTCTGACGTTTTACTGTAATCAATTTCATTATTTTGTCATTTGCATTAGCGTACAAAGTAAAACAGAATAATTACCAACAACGAATTTAAATAACTAAAATATTGTTAATCAGAATATTAATATGAAATCTCTAAAAATTAGACGCAAAAATTAAGAGATTATCAGTCAATATACTATCTAATTTAGGATTTGTTAATCCTTTTTTAAGGTCTTTTGCCAATTCCAAGCGGATAAAATAGCATCCTCTAAATCATATTCTGCCTGCCAACCTAAAATTTTATTTGCTTTAGATGTGTCTGCGTATGCAGTTACTACATCTCCTAGTCGTCTGTCTACTATATTATAATTTAGCTTTATATTAGATACTTTTTCAAAAGTTTTAATCACATCTAGCACTGTACTCCCTTGTCCTGTACCAATATTAAACACTTCAAAATTGGATTGGTTTTCATTATTTAATAATCTTTGTAAAGCAACAACGTGTGCTTTAGCTGTATCAACAACATGTATATAATCTCTAACACAGGTTCCGTCTTTTGTTGGATAGTCATTACCAAACACGGATAACTGATCACGTTTACCTATTGCTGTTTGTGTAATGTATGGTATTAGATTTTGAGGGACACCAATGGGCAACTCTCCTATTTTTGCAGACTTATGCGCTCCAATGGGATTAAAATATCGTAATGCTATACTTTGTAAATTAGGATATACTTGACAAGCATCCTTTATAATTTCTTCTCCAATTTGTTTAGTATTACCGTAAGGTGATTGGGCTTCTTTAATTGGTGCTGTTTCGGATATTGGCATACTATCTGCCTGACCATAAACGGTACATGAGGAACTAAAAATAAAGTTAGACACTTTTAATTTTGTTAACTCTTGTAATACATAAACTAAAGTGTTTACATTGTTCTCATAATACATTAATGGATTAACCACACTCTCTCCTACTGCTTTGCTTGCAGCAAAATGAATAACGCCTTGTATGTCTTGATGCGTTTTAAAAAAGGCTTGTACTGCTACCTTACTTTTTAAATCAAGTTTTTCAAAAATTGGTGGTTGTCCTGTAATAGATACAATACCTTCTAATACCTTTAGTGAGGCATTAGAGAGATTATCTATAATTACGACTTGATATCCACTATTTTGAAGCTGAACAACTGTGTGCGACCCTATAAAGCCTAAACCTCCTGTAACTAGTATCTTCATTTGCTTATGCGTGCGTTAGGGATAGAAACGGTATCCTTTTTTTGCTGCCATATATGGCAAAAAAAGATTTTAGTGGATAGCCCGACCCTTGTGGTAACGTCCTAATTGTTTGCTATAAAATCTTTAATAGTTTTTGTTATAAAATCTATTTGATCATCTTCCAACTCAGTATGCATTGGCAATGAAATCACTTCTTTTATTAATTGATTGGTAACTTTAAAATCGGCCTCGTTATACCTTGTATCGCGATATGCTTTTTGCGCGTGCAATGGTATTGGGTAATATACACCACATGGGATTCCGTTATCGTTTAGATGCTTTACCAAAGCGTCTCTGTCTACATTTTTAACTTTTAATGTATATTGATGAAACACGTGACAGTTACAGGTATCACAAATACCTTCGCATCCATTTACGGTTTTTGGTGTAATTATGTTTTTTATGTCTTTAAATGCTGCGTTATATTTTCTAGCTGCATTACGTCGTGCATTATTGTAGCTATCTAATTTAGGTAATTTTGCATCTAAGACTGCTGCTTGTATTGAGTCTAAACGCGAGTTTACACCTACTACGTCGTGGTGGTAACGCTCATACATTCCGTGATTTACAATACCTCTTATGGTGTGTGCTAAATCATCATCGTTAGTAAATATCGCTCCTCCATCTCCATAACACCCTAAATTTTTAGATGGAAAAAAAGAGGTTGATGCAACATGACCAATGGTTCCTGATTTTGCTTTAGTACCATCAGAATAGGTATAGTCTGCACCAATACCTTGTGCATTATCCTCTATTATATATAAATTATGCTGTTTTGCTAAATCCATTAATGCTTCCATATTGGCACACTGACCAAATAAGTGTACAGGTACAATCGCTTTGGTTTTTGGCGTAATGGCTTTTTTAACAGCGTCTATATCTATATTAAAAGTTTCTGGATCTACATCTACTAAAACTGGAGTTAGCTTTAATAAAGCTATTACCTCAACGGTTGCTGCAAAGGTAAAGTCTGCAGTTATGACTTCATCACCTTGCTCTAAACCTAATCCCATCATTGCTATTTGTAACGCATCTGTCCCGTTTGCACACGGAATGACATGTTTTACACCTAAGTAGTTTTCTAAGTTTTTTTGAAACTCGTGTACTTTAGGTCCATTAACAAAAGTTGTATTGTCAATTATTTCCTGGATTGAAGAATCTACAACATCCTTTATAGCTGCGTATTGACCTTTAAGATCAACCATTTGTATTTTTTTCATGTCTGTATATATGGTAAACTAGCTTAAGAAGCTTAGCTTTACTTTTAATTTATAATTATCGAATTTACAAAAATACCAAACGCTAAGCAATGAATTGTTTATTTTAGCAAAAATAGATACGTGAATTTACTTTATAATATAGCAATACAACTTACTTCTGTTGTTTTAAAACTTTTAAGTTTGTTTAATAATAAACTAAAATTGGGAGTTAATGGTCGTGCGACAACTTTTACTAAACTAAATCAATTATTACACAAGAAGTCAAAAACATTATGGTTTCATTGTGCGTCTTTAGGCGAATATGAGCAAGGTTTACCCATCTTTACAGAATTAAGAAAGGATTATCCAAATCATAAAATTATACTCTCTTTTTTTCACCATCAGGTTACGAAATAAGAAAAAACGCTCCCTTTGCGGACATTGTAGTTTACTTACCGTTAGACACAAAACAGAATGCCAAGCGTTTTATTAGTCTTGTCAATCCTGAATTAACCGTATTTGTTAAGTATGAAATATGGCCTAATTATTTAAATGAATTAAAAAACAAAAACCTTAAAGCCATATTAATTTCCGCTGTATTTAGAAAAGATCAATCTTTTTTAAATGGTATGGCAGTCAAACTAGAGAGGCTTTATTTGCTTTTGAACACATATTTACTCAAAATGAAACCTCTAAGAAACTTTTAGAATCTATAAATTATAAAAATGTAACCATCTCTGGTGACACACGATTTGATCGTGTATCAAACCAATTAAACATAGATAATAATTTAGAGTTTATTAACGCGTTTAAAAACAATAAACTATGTATCGTTATTGGAAGCTCATGGCCAGAAGACGAGTCGTTAATAATTGAATTTATTAATAACTATAGTGGTACACCTGTTAAATTTATAATTGCTCCGCATAATATTAAGCCTAAACAAATAGAGAATATCCAGTCAGGCTTAATTAAGCCTACTGTTTTATTTTCCAAAAAAGAAAAACAGGATTTAAAACAATATGACGTTTTTGTTTTAGACACCATTGGTTTACTAAGCAAAACATATAGCTATGCAGATATAGCTTATGTAGGTGGTGCTATGGGCAACACTGGATTACATAATATACTAGAACCTGCTGTATTTGGAATCCCTATAATTATTGGAAAAAACTATCAAAAATTTCCAGAAGCGTTTGATATGATTAAAAATAAAGGTGTCCAATCAATTTCTAATTTTGCAGAATTAAGCTCTGTATTAAATAGTTTAATAAGCGATACAGATTTAAGATTAACTACCGGTAAACAAAACGAAGATTTTATTAAAAAAAATAAAGGAGCTATAATCCAAATCATGCAGTATTTACGTAAATAAAGCACTATGTATCAAAACCATAATTCTTTATTTACTAATTTAAGTATTATGTTTGATAACATATTAAACACTAAAAATAATAACTAATGAAAAAATTACTATTAAGTGCTGTTCTTGTATCAGCAATAACTTTTACATCTTGTAGAGAAGAGGATAAAAATAACGCAGAACAAGCAGGAGACGCTATTGAGAATGCTGCTGAAGAGACTGGTGAAGCTGTTGAAGATGGATTTGAAGCTACAGGAAAAGCAATAGATAATGCTGTAAATGAAACTAAAGAAGCAGGAGAATCTGTTAAAGATGCAGTTAATGAGGTATCTGATGACTTGAAAAAAGATTAATTCTTTTTTTAAATACTTACTAAATTTAAAAAACCTTATCAATTGATAAGGTTTTTTTGTTTTAAACGGACTTGGTTTCAACTTTTATAAATGAAAAAACCTCTTGAAAATCATAAGATTAACAAGAGGTCTAGTACTCGGGACGGGACTTGAACCCGTACGTCCTAATGGACATTGGATTTTAAGTCCAACGTGTCTACCAATTCCACCACCCGAGCGAAGGAATATTTTAAGGAAAATTCTCAGAGCGAAAGACGGGATTTGAACCCGCGACCCCCACCTTGGCAAGGTGATGCTCTACCCCTGAGCTACTTTCGCAGTCTTTAAATGAACGTGCAATATCGTATTGCGGTTGCAAATTTAGTACTTTTATACAAAGTACAAAGCTTTTTTTGAAAAAAAATTAAAAAAATTTATACTTGCTTCTTTTTCACCAACATACGTTTGATCTCATTTAGCTTCATTAAAGCTTCAACAGGTGTTAAGGTGTCAATATCGATATGTAAGATCTCTTCTTTTATATTTTCAAGCAATGGATCGTCCAAATTAAAGAAGCTTAATTGCATTTCATCTTGCATCGATTTTACTTTATCTGTCAATTCTTCGCTTGAATGACTTTTTTCTAGTTTTTTCAAGATCTGATTAGCGCGTCTTAGCACTTGTTGTGGCATTCCAGCCATTTTTGCTACGTGTATACCAAAACTATGTTCGCTACCACCTTGGACAAGCTTACGCAGAAATAGCACATTGTCTTTTAACTCCTTTACAGAGACATTAAAGTTTTTAATACGCTCAAAGGTCTCTGTCATTTCATTTAACTCATGATAGTGGGTTGCAAATAACGTTTTAGGTTTTGCTGGATGCTCGTGTAAATACTCACTAATAGCCCAAGCAATAGAGATTCCGTCATAGGTACTTGTTCCTCTTCCAATTTCATCTAACAAGACTAAACTACGATCTGAGATATTATTTAAGATAGATGCTGTTTCATTCATCTCTACCATAAAAGTAGATTCTCCCATTGATATGTTATCACTTGCACCTACACGTGTAAATATTTTATCGACAACACCTATTCTAGCCTCTTTTGCAGGCACAAAACTACCTATTTGAGCTAATAATACTATTAATGCTGTTTGACGTAAGATTGCTGATTTACCTGACATGTTTGGTCCAGTAATCATTATTATTTGCTGTGCATCTCTATCTAAAAATACATTATTAGCAATATAGGGCTGATCAATTGGCAGTTGTTTTTCAATAACTGGGTGACGACCATCAATAATATCTAAATCATGCGAGTCATCTAATGCTGGATATACATAATTATTATCTGATGCTAATTGTGCAAAACCACATAAACAATCTATTTTGGCTATTAAATACGCATTTTGCTGTACTGGTTTTATATACTGATTCATCCATTGTACCAAGTCTGCAAATAACTTTTGCTCGATTGCCATGATGCGTTCTTCTGCTCCTAGAATTTTGGATTCGTATTCTTTAAGTTCTTCAGTAATATAACGCTCTGCGTTTACCAACGTTTGTTTACGGATCCACTCTTCCGGAACTTTATCTTTATGTGTGTTTCTTACTTCTATATAATATCCAAAAACATTATTAGATGCTATTTTAAGAGATGTAATCCCTGTACGCTCACTTTCGCGTTGTAACATTTTATCTAAATAATCTTTTCCTGAAGTAGACAATGCTCTAAGCTCATCTAATTCGGATGAAAATCCAGAAGCTATGGAGCTTCCTTTTAGGATATTAACTGGTGCTTCCTCGTTTAAAGTTTCTTTAATTTTTTCGCGAAGCACATTACAACTTTGCAAATTATCTCCTATAACTTTAAGGGACTCATTATCGCAATTAGAAGACAACTCTTTAATAGGTATTATAGCTTCTAAAGAATTTTTAAGTTGAATTACTTCCCGAGGACTAACCTTTTGTGTTGCTATTTTAGATATTAATCGCTCTAAATCGCCTATTAATTTTATATGATGCTGAATCTTGTCCAATACAACACCATCTGTTTTTAAATAAGATACGACTTCGTGACGTTGCTTGATTTGATCTATTTGCTTTAAAGGCAATGCTAGCCAACGTTTAAGCAATCGTCCTCCCATTGGAGAAATGGTTTTATCAATAATATTTAGTAAGGTAACTGCATTATTGTTTGTAGAGTTGTAAAGCTCTAAGTTTCGGATTGTAAAACGGTCCATCCAAACATAGTCGTCCTCTGCAATACGCGAAATTGAAGAGATATGCTCTAGTTTGTTGTGCTGTGTTTCGGCTAAATAATGAAGTATTGAACCTGCAGCTATAATACCTTCATTTAAATTTTCAACTCCAAATCCTTTTAAGGACTTAGTATCAAAATGTTTTAACAACGTCTCATTTGCATAATCTGATTGATAGACCCAATCTTCAAGATTAAACGTGTGAAAATCTGCTCCGAAATGATCTGTAAATGTATTACGCTTTGGTTTTGCTACTAAAACTTCACTTGGACTAAAATTTTGAAGTAGCTTATCTATATATTCTTGATTTCCTTGTGAGGTTAAAAACTCTCCTGTTGAAATATCCAAAAACGAAATCCCAATATTAACCTTGCCAAAGTAAACTGAACATAAAAAGTTATTTGTTTTGGATTGTAACACCTCATCATTTAGTGCAACTCCTGGCGTTACTAATTCTGTAACACCACGCTTAACGATATTTTTGGTTTGCTTAGGGTCCTCTAATTGGTCACAAATAGCAACACGCTCTCCTGATTTTACTAATTTAGGCAAATAGGTATTTATAGAGTGATGCGGAAAACCTGCCAGCTCTGTCTCGCTATCACTTCCTGCGCCTCGTTTAGTTAAAGTAATACCTAAAATACCTGCTGCCTTTATAGCATCTTCGCCAAAGGTTTCGTAAAAATCCCCAACTCTAAATAATAACATTGCATCAGGATACTTAGCCTTGATTGCATTGTATTGCTTCATTAACGGAGTGACTTTTTTGCTTTTTGTTGCCAAAGGATATACGTTTTTATTAAGTTTGCAATGTAACTAAATATTGATTTTTTAAGAAGTCTATTTAAGTTTAGTTATTGATAATTATTCACAATTATTTTGATGAGAAAACTAAAAAACAGCGAATTAGACCGATTGAGTGTAAACGACTTTAAATCTGCAGAAAAAACACCAATAATTATTGTTTTAGACAACATTAGAAGTTTAAATAATATTGGTAGTGTGTTTAGAACTAGTGATGCTTTTTTAGTTGAAAAAATATACTTATGCGGAATCACTGCAACACCACCACATAAAGACATACACAAAACAGCTCTAGGCAGTACAGATACTGTAGCTTGGGAACATATTGAAAACACTTTAGATTTAGTTGAAAAACTTAAATCTGAAAATGTCACTATTTGTGCTATTGAGCAAGCTGAAAATGCCACTATGTTAGATGACTTTAAAGTCGAAACTAATAAAAAATATGCTTTGGTTTTTGGAAACGAAGTTAAAGGTGTTGCTCAAGATGTAGTCAACGCAAGCGATGTTGTTATTGAAATCCCTCAGTTTGGGACCAAACACTCGCTTAATATTAGTGTAAGTTGTGGTGTTGTGACTTGGGATATTTTCTCTAAACTAAAAGCATTATAAGTTTAAATTTCAATTATTCAACTAGCATATCGTTTAAAAACTTTATTTCGCTAATTAAATCACCATTGTCGGAAAACCCTTGTATGGAAAGCAAATAATTTGTTTCTGGACCATTGATTATTTTAAAAACCGATTGCCCTTTGCTATCGGTAACAACTATTGGCTTCCAATCCACCTCTTGCTCTAAATTATCTGAAGTATTAATATATTTGGGAGCATAATAAGTTTTTGCTTTATCAAATCCTGATTCAAAAAAATGTTTTCTGAATAATTCCGTTATATTATTTTTATAATTTGCTGTAGTAAACACATGAAAAATGGTGATTTTTGATTCTCTTCTAAAAGCTATATCACTAATATCTTCCATCCTCATTTGCAATGCACTAGGCAAGCTATAAGTATCCATTCCTTTACCATCCACTTTTAAAAACGCCTCCAAACCTCTGGCTACAAGATAAGTTTCCACACCTCTCCAACTAACCAAACTAGCACCTTCCGCTGCTTTTAAATATTCAAATAAAGTTAGATTTTTATTATAATATTGTTCTGGAATCTCCATTGGGTCATAAAACATTATACTGTCTTCGTATTCTCTATATTTTTTCATAAAAGCCCTACTATCTAACCTCATCTTATGCGCTTTACTAGATTTAAGCTTTACTGTATCCAAGTAAGTTGAGTTAGTATATACATAATCCAAAACATTATTTTCGTGCTTTGTTTTATAAAAATCATCTACCACTAAAGGCGCTCCATTATTTTTATTGTAATAAAAACTATTTAAACTATTTGTTAGCTTTGAAATACTATCAAAATACATGTTAAGAGGCTTGACTAATTGTTGACCATTGCGAATAAAACCTATTTTTATTGAATCCCCTTTGTACGCTATTAAATTTTTAAATTTAAAATTAAGCTTACTATTTAAATACGTTTTAGCCACAATTTGATTGTCATCAGAAAGTAAAACTAAATTATTTGACTTTAACGGACTTACTGTACCTGTTAGACTAAAACCAGATTCAAAATCATAACTATATTTAGGATTGTTATAATCCACAAATGCTTTAGTCGTATACTGCGACCAACCTTGGGTTAATAGCAACAAATCAACCTTTCTAGTATTATCTTTAGTGTTTTGATTAAAATATGTCGCTGGATTTTCCACGTAGCCTTTAACATAAGGTGATAACAAATAAGCACTTTGTATTGTCGTATATGGTTTATAATCTGTATCTGCTTTAAGCACTGAAATACTTAAGTTACTTTTTACATTTAAATCGTTTAATTTAAGTTGATATATAATAGAATCTTGAAGAACATTTAATTTTTCAATTTCAATTGCTGAATATTTTTCAGGTTTATCGATAAAAAACTGTCGTTCCAAAATTGGATTATTATTTTCAAAAACAGTAACGGTATTTACGCCATTAAATAAAGACTTTTTATTTAACTCTAAAACTACAGGTAGACTATCTTGAATTGTTAACTGAACAAAATCAAATATTTTATTTTTTTGATGAAATAATAACGTGTACTTAGGATGATTGGTTTTTACAGTCGCGCGATTAGATTGAAGTTTTACACTAACAACATCTTTATTTGACGTGTTAACCATGACCGAAACTCCTTTTTTATTAGCTTCAGGAATCATAACTTTTATAATAGTGTCTTTTATAAAAAACTCGGCTACATAAGATTCTGAAGGTTTATAATTAAACCTTACACTACCCATCCCTAAATGATCCTCATTAAATGTGGTAATTTCTTTTTTATTTGAATCTAAAACGCGTCCACTAAATGTACTGCTCTTACCATTCACCAATGCCTTTAACCCTAATGTATTGTTCACATCCTCTAAAAGGTAACCGCCTTCCGGAAACACCTGAACGTCGTATACTGTATGCTTTAATGTGTTTGTTTTAGGTTTTGGGATATTTCCGTTTATAAAAACCTTAGAAACAAATGTATTCGCCTCTCCAAAGTTTTTCATGTAATTGGTATTAGCTTGGACAAAGTAAAACCCTTCTGGTAAATCTTGATAAAACTGAAATTGTCCAACACCAACACCATTTGTGATTAAGACATTTTTAGTGTCTACAAGCACACCATTATCACTAAACAAACTTACGTATAACACTGACGTTTGTGCAGAAGGCTTATTATAAGCGTCCGAAACATAGGCTTTAAACCAAATAACATCTTCAGCAGAATAGCTTGTTTTATTAGTATGCACATACACTTTTTCAAAAAGTAATTGGTCTTTTTGTAAGGCGGTAATAACAGAATCGAAAGTATTACTTTGCGCGAATGCAAGTTGCGTAATAAAAACAAATACAAACCTTAGATTATATTTCATTTTAATTGATTGATTAATTAATTGATTGATTGCCAATCAAATTACACAAAATCAACGAAATAAATACTAAAGCGTAGAAAATAAAAATGTAACTAAAAAGAAGAAGCGTTACTTTAACCAAGTAAAGATTAAATAATAGGAACCCAGATTTGCTCTTCAACTTCAGGATTTGAAGGATGATAATCTTCTGGAAGTTTTTCAAAATGCGGTCTATCGTCTAAGCTGTAACCAGACTCAGGCAACCAAGTCGTGTGTATATATTGCCATACCTTAAAAAAACCATCTGGTTTACCCTTAAAATTAAACACAGCATACAGTCCTTTTTTTATTATTAACGTAGCCATATTTTGAGGAACAGTATCAAAATTAGATACCTCTACTCCAACCCATTTTTCAAAAGTTGTATTTGGAGTCATTTTAGCATAATCAAAATCGTGATAAACCTGAATAGATAATTTTTGAGTACCAACACGATTTTTGATTTGATTAAGTCTTGGCATAAACTGACGTGCTAAATCACCAGTTCCTTGTGCATTAGTAATAAAGGTCAAGTTGTCTTTTAAACCAATTACCAAAATTGCATTAGATGTTATAATTTTAGGCGTCATCATTACATATTTGTTTTAATAACCATAAATAATCTGACCTATGTTTAACAAAATCTTTATCTGAGATGTCAATAATTTTGACATTAAATTCGGTTTGACTTTTCAAAAACTCCAAATAACCTGCATTAATTTTTTCTAAATAATCATCTTCAATTTCGCTTTCATACTTACGCCCACGTTTTTTTATATTAGCCTGAAGACGCTCTGTATTTTGATATAAATAGACATACAAATCTGGTTTTGCAATGTCTTTGTACATCAAGTAAAACAGTTTACGATACAGCTTAAACTCGTCTGGTTGCAATGTGATTTTAGAAAAAATCAAAGATTTAAAAACATCATAATCGCTTACAATAAAATCTTTAAACAAATCTAATTGCCCTAAGTCGTCTGTTATTTGCTGGTAACGATCTGCAAGAAAAGACATTTCTAAAGTAAAGGCGTAACGTTGCGGTTCTTTATAAAATTTTGGCAAAAAAGGGTTATCTGCAAAACGCTCTAACACTAACTTAGCATTAAAATCTGAAGCTATTTGTGTAGACAAACTGGTTTTACCTGCTCCAATATTACCTTCAATAGCAATATAATTATGTTTAGAAAAGTCAAATTGTTTATTTGGGTTTTTCAACCAAATTTTAATTTGTTCTAATTCATTAGTATCTTCACAAATAGCTAACAAATCGTCAACAGATTGTTTTAGTTCTGGATGGATAAAACTGCCTGCAATTAGCTGTAAAGGCTCCAATACAAAACGACGTTTATGAGCTTCGGGATGCGGAATTATTAAATTTTTATCTTCAATAATTTCATCTTCAAAAAATATAATATCTAAATCTATTATCCTTGACTCATACCCTTCTGTTTGCTTTGGAGTACGTCCTAATTTTTTTTCAATTTGCATCAATACACTCAACACCTTTTTAGGTTTAAGCGTTGTTTTTACAGCAATACATGTATTTAAAAAATCATCACCTTCAAACCCAAAGGCTTTACTTTGATACACTTTTGCTATACTTACAATAGTCCCAACTTCTGCAAACACAGCGTCTACAGCGTTTTGTAAGTTTTTAAACTTATCGCCTTTATTACTTCCTAATGCTATGTATACTGTTTTAATCTCCTGCATAATTTCTTCAGCAAAATAACTAAAAGAAATTCACTTAGTGCTTATCTTTATCAAATCTGTTAATAAGTTTTTATGACCTTAAAAGACAAATTGCTTGCTCAAAAAATCTATCTACTTCTAGGTGCGCTTTTTATAACCTCCTTAGTGGTATCTAATCTTATTTTTCAAAAATTTTTTTATTGGTATCCTTTTGAGATTGAAATTTTTGGTTCAAAATTATTTGAAGTTTCCGTTGGCATATTACCTTATCCAATCACCTTTTTAATCACGGATTTAATAAGTGAGATTTACGGTAAAAAACGTGCTAATCAAGTAGTTATTGGCGGAATATTTGCTTCGTTTTTTTCACTATTAATAGTCTTTACCGCTAATGCTGTTTCTGCAACAAGCTGGTCGCCTGTTAATGACAGCCTATTTACTACCGTATTTGGTAATACTATGATTGCTGTTTTTGCTAGCATGATGGCATATTTATTAGCACAATTAGTTGACATCCAGATTTATCATTTTTGGAAACGCATTACTAAAGGCAAGCATTTGTGGCTACGTAATAACTTTTCGACTTTTTTATCGCAGTTTGTTGACACCTTTTCTGTACTGTTTTTATTATGCGCTTTTGGTGAGATTAGTTGGGACCGATTTGCAGGTTTACTAATTAGCGGTTTTATATTTAAAGTTATAATTGCAGTGTTTGATACGCCCTTTTTATACTTGGGTGTTTACTTATTTAAAAAACGCTTTAAACTTAAGCAAAACGAAGAATTACAACTACTTTAACAAATGCTAAACTTTTATTAAATACTTTTGTTTAAACAACTATTTACTTAATCTATACGTAGATAGAATAAAGATTAAACAACACTATTTGATGAAAAAAAGCTAAAAATCGTAGGTATATCATTACTAATTCTTGTTGCATTATTAATTGCTAGTCCTTTTATTTTCCAGAGTCAAATAAAAGATATGGTTAGAAATTATATTAATGAAAGCGTAAATGCCAAAGTCACTTTTGACGATGTAGACTTAAGTTTTATACGAAGTTTTCCGCAGGCTAACGTTACTTTAGACAATTTAACAATAACCAATGTGGCTCCTTTTGAAAACGATACTTTAGCTAAAGTCCAAATCTTATCGTTAGACATGTCTATAAAAGAGCTTTTTAAAAATGCTACCGAAGAGCCTATAATTATCAACTCAATAGCAATTGATAATGCATTTGTAAATTTAAAGACTAATAAAGATGGTGCTGTAAATTGGGATATTGCAAAAGCATCTGACACACCAACAACAGATAACAATTCAAGTAGTGATGGGTTTGTTTTTGATATAGAAAACTACAGCATATCCAACAGTGCGTTTAATTATTTAGATGAAACTAACAACACTATATTTAAAATTACCAATTTAAATCATTCCGGAAACGGAACCTTCTCTGGTGATGTATCTGAATTAGACACTAAAACAGAAGCCAACGTAACCTTTAGTATGGATGGCACGGAATTTTTAAGCAACAACAGTTTAAAACTAGATGCCTTAATAGATTTAGATTTATCAAATAGTAAATATACTTTTAAAGAAAACAAAGCTTTAATTAATGATTTACCATTAGAGTTTAAAGGCTATGTACAATTAATAGAAGCTGATCAGGATATTGATATTTCATTTGAAAATCCAGGATCTACGTTTAAAGATTTTTTAGCTGTTATACCAAAAACTTATGCTAAAAACTTAGACAATGTTGATACTAGTGGTAACTTTAAAATAAATGGAATAATTAAAGGTCAGTCTACTGAGACTACCATTCCGACATTAGATATTAATATACTATCAGACAATGCCTCTTTTAAATTTGCCGAACTACCAAAACGTGTAGAAAACATTAATATAAACGTAGAAATTAAAAATGATAACGGAATCGTAGATGATACTTATGTTAACATTAATACATTAAATTTTAAAATAGACCAAGATCAATTTAAGAGTTCGGCCACTATTAAAAATTTAACCAAAAACATGCTAGTTAATGCTAATTTAGATGGTGTTTTAAACTTAGCAAACTTAACAAAAGCGTATCCAATTGAGTTAGAAAATGAATTAAAAGGAATTTTAAAAGCAAAACTAAATACTAGTTTTGATATGAATGCTATTGAAACTAATGCCTATGAACGCATTAAAAACAACGGAAGCGTTAGTCTATCGGATTTTGTGTTTTCGTCTGCAGATATTGTAAATCCAATTAACATCTCTAAAGCTTCCATAAATTTTAATCCAGGTACTATTACTTTAGATAATTTTATAGCTACAACAGGTCAATCAGACCTAAATGCAACTGGAAGTATTAATAATTTACTTGGCTTTTTATTAAGTGATAAAAAACTAGAAGGAAACTTTAATGTTAAGTCTAATGTTTTTAAAATTAGCGATTTTATGGTTGAAGGAGGCAGTGAAGCTCCTGTCAATCAAAGTACAGAACCTGCTACTGCTTTAAAAATTCCAGCATTTTTAGATTGCACAATTATGGCAGATGCAAAAACTGTGTATTATGATAACTTAATATTAAAAGATGTTAAAGGAAGTCTTAAAATCGCAGATGAGACTGCACAATTAAACAATGTAACCTCTAGTATATTTAATGGTAATTTAAGCCTAGAAGGACTAATAGACACCAAAACAGCAAAACCTACTTTTAATATGAATGTTGGTGCAAAAAACTTTGACATCGCACAATCATTTAATGACTTAAATTTATTACAAGCATTAGCTCCAATAACTAAAGCTTTACAAGGAAAACTAAATAGCTCAATTAATCTATCTGGTACATTAGGCGAAGACTTCACACCACTTTTAAACTCGATATCAGGAAACGCTTTAGCAGAGCTGCTAACAACCAAAATAGAACCTAAAAACAAACAATTGTTTTCGTTGTTAGAAAGTAAATTAAACTTTTTAGATTTCAGCAAATTAGATTTAAAAGATTTAAAAACAAAACTCTCCTTTAATGATGGTCAGGTTAGCGTTAATCCTTTTGATATAAAATATAAAGATATTAAAATGACTGTTGGTGGATCACACACGTTTAGTAACACGATGAATTATCAAGTTGTATTAGATGTACCAGCAAAATATCTAGGCACAGAAGTCAATAATTTAATAAACAAAATAAACGATGCAGCTGTAAATGATATTAAAATACCTGTAACTGCAACCATTTCTGGAAACACTTTAAAACCACAAGTAACTACAGACTTAACCAGTGGTGTAAAAAACCTAACCTCACAATTAATTGAAATAGAAAAACAAAAACTTATTAATAAAGGTAAAGACAAACTTACTGATGTTGTTGGTAACATATTAGGCGGAAACAAACCTAAAGACAGTACGTCAACACAAAGTAATGGTGGTGTTAAGGATGTTTTAGGAAACATACTAAATGGAAATAATACGCCAAAAGACACAACCAAAACTACAAATGACAAGCCTAAAGACCAAGTAAAAGATGCTATAAAAGGCTTGTTTGGCAAAAAGGATAAGTAATAGTATTTGAAAACTTTAACATTTAATAGTCGTTTTTATATGTTTTTTTAATGAATTTTAGTCGTTTGGGCTATTTCCTAAAAAGAAACTGTTAATAATTAGGAAATGTCAAAAATAATGTTAGATTGTTGGTATAACTTTAAAACAATTTGGACTGAATGAGGCAATTAAAAATTACCAAGCAAGTTACCAACCGCGAATCTAAATCACTAGACAAATACTTACAAGACATTAGCAAACTTCCCATGATTACAGCAGAGGAAGAGGTCGAGTTAGCTCAAAAAATTAGAGAAGGCTGTCAAAAATCTTTAGATTTACTTACCACTGCTAACTTACGTTTTGTAGTTTCTGTTGCAAAACAATATCAAAACCAAGGATTAACATTACCAGATTTAATTAATGAAGGTAATGCTGGACTTGTAAAAGCTGCCAAGCGTTTTGATGAAACTAGAGGATTTAAATTTATTTCTTATGCTGTTTGGTGGATCAGACAAGCAATTCTTTCTGCTTTAGCAGAACAATCTAGAATTGTAAGATTACCATTAAATAAAATTGGATCTATAAATAAAATTAGAAAAGTAACCTCTCATCTAGAGCAAGTTAATCAAAGACCTCCTAGCGCTTCAGAAATCGCAAAAGAGCTTGACCTAACTATAAGTGATGTAAAGCAATCCATGAAGATTTCTAGTAGACACGTCTCTATGGATGCACCTTTAAAAGAAGGTGAAGATTATAGCTTATATGACTTAGTTAGCTCTAACGACTCTCCAAATCCAGATACGCAGTTAATGCGTGAGTCATTAAATACTGAGATTGACAGAGCTTTAGAAACTTTAACACCTAGAGAAAGTGATGTTATTAGACTTAACTTTGGTTTAAGTGATCAACCAGCAATGACGCTAGACGAAATAGGTCGTACTTTTGATTTAACACGTGAGCGTGTAAGACAAATTAGAGAAAAAGGAATCAGACGTTTACGTCAAACTTCTAAGAGTAAGATATTAAAAACCTATTTAGGATAAACTAAATAGACTTTTTTAGATATTAAATAGTAAAAAAATGCAATATTAATTTGAATTATATTTTAATTTAATAGATATTTGCACCAGATTTAAAATTTAGATATGTTAAGAATTGAAATAAAAGAAGGCGAAAATATAGAACGTGCTCTAAAACGTTACAAACGTAAGCACAGAAACGTAAAAGTTATGCAAAACTTAAGAGAGAAGCAATACTTTACTAAGCCATCTGTAAAAAACAGAAGACAAATACAAAAAGCTAGTTACATTCAAGGTCTTAGAGACGCAGAGAATATATAATTAACTACTTTATTTATATAAAAAAACCACGCATTTTTAAATGTCGTGGTTTTTTTGTTGGGTAAAATTAATAATTCCTTTTTATAAGTATTCGTTATCAACGTACTTAAACCCAATATATTATTATGTAAATTATATTAAATCTTAAAATACAACCTTAAAATCACTTTAAAACCCTTACTAGCGCTAATCTGAGATCGGACTCATAACTGTAAGCATCTAAGCTAATTGTTATAATTATTTGTAGTCGCGTACTATAAATCCATGCAATCAGGTTTTAAAATCTATTGTTTTAATAAATTACCTCCACTGCTGTTAGTATATATAATATTTTTTAATGTACCATCATAAGTAACACTCCAAACAATTAATTTACCAGAATCTTTTGGATTATAACTTTCGCTTGGTTTTTTTGTTACGATAAATATTCTTTTTAACAAGCTTAATTTATTATGTAATTCGCAATTTGATAAACTTTCAAACGCGTCAAATGGTTTTACATAGTTAATTATATTAACATCTTTTTCTTCTCCTAAATCAATTAAGTCATGTTTTTCAAAATCTGGAGAAGCAATTTTAAACAAATAAGTATCGTGTAAAAATCTCTCGTCACTACTTTTAATATTAAAATAAGCATGATAACCTAAATCATCTATTATAAAAGAGGAATTATCAACGTAGATATATAATTCTTCAATATTTTTCTCTTGCGAAAAGCTATTGCTAAAAAACAAGCTAAATAAAAGTAAAATAATTTTGTATTTCATATTGATAATTTTTAATTACAAGTATTTGTATATTTTGCTCTAGCAACACCTTGTACATATATTTTTTTAGAAAGCTCTAAAGCATTATTACTAATCGTATTTTGATTTATTTCTGTGTCTCCTATATGAGAAACTTTAAAATTTGAATGTTGTGCTTTAAAATTTTGATTTACATTTATATCTTCATCTTTTCGCAATTAGTAAAGACACAAAAGAGACTTAAAAAAAGTAAAATTGACAAATGGTTTTTTGATTTTTTCATATTGATTTATATTAGGTTGCTCAAATCAAAAAAAAAAAAGCTTCAAAACTAATTTATTTTTCAAAAAACAATGCATTTCATCGAAAAAGCCATTTTTTTCAAAATCATGCTGTGGTTAAAACCACACTTGGGACTTTTTTGGGTCAAAAGCTTAAAAATTCAACTTCAAAATCACCATCTAACAAATCTTTCATAATAATAGGATTACCATTAGAATAAAACTTTAAAGTAGGTTTATTAATAACTTGATTTAATAAACCGTGTTGTTCCAACACCGTTTTAGTTTGTCTAGCAACTGCTGCACCAGAATCTATAATTTTTACGTGACTAGGTAGTAATTTTAAAAGTTGAGGAACTAAATAAGGATAATGTGTACACCCTAAAACTAGATAATCAATATTTGCTTGTATCATAGGTTTAAGATACGTTTTAAGCAAATCTGTCATTTGACTAGATACGATATTACCGCTTTCTATTAATTGTACAATACCTTCGCCTTCTTGCTCAATAATTGTAATACCATCACTATACAACAAAGAGGTGTTATGAAACAACTCACTACTTAAAGTACCTCTAGTTGCCAAAATACCTATGGATTTAGTTTTTGTATTTAAAGCTGCTGGTTTTATAGCAGGTTCTATACCAATAATAGATGTCTTATATTTTTGTCTAAGGTGTTTAATAGCATTAGTCGTGGCTGTATTACAAGCCACTACAATTAGCTTACTGTTTTGATTAAGCAAATACTCTGTATTTTTCTCAGAAAGCGCTATAATAGCCTCTTTTCCTTTTGGACCATAAGGCGCATTTTTACTATCTGCAAGATAAATTGTATTCTCGTTAGGAAGTAATCCATGAATAGCTTTCCAGATGGATGTTCCACCTACTCCAGAATCAAAAATACCAATGGGTTGTTTACTCATAATTATAAATAAAAAAAGCTGTCTAAAGTTAGACAGCTTTTTTTAATTTGAAAGGGATTTTAATTAAAATCCTAATTCTTTTTGAACGTCTTTTAAAAGGTCTTTACCTGCAGCCATAATTACTCCAGATCCTTGAGAAGAATCTAATACGTAATTAAAACCTTGTGCTTTACCAACTTTTAAAATAGCTGCTTTAGCTTTTTCTGTAATTGGCTTTAATAAATCTAATTCCTTTTTTTCTATTTGTTGTTGAGAGTCTGCTTGAAACTGACGGATACTTTGTTGCATTTGTGCTAACTCTTCACCACGTTGTTGGTTTACTTCGTTAGTTTTTGTAGGTGCTTCAGCTTCATATTGCTTAGCTTTAGTTTGGTATTCTTGCACCATTTCTTGGATATCTGCTTGATATGTTTTACCCATTTTTTCCATTTCAGCTTTAGCTGAAGTCATTTCTGGCATAGACTCTACAAGGACTCCTGTATCAATATGAGCTACTTTGGTTTGAGCATTTGTAAAACTTGTTGCACCAATAAATAATGCTGCTGCAAATAAAAGTGTTTTAATTTGTTTCATTTTTAAAAAGTATTTGTGTGTTATAATTATTAATAGTTGTCTTAGTTATCCTCGTTGTCTTCGCTCTGGTTTTCGTCTTTAGCTTTATTACGGTCTTCTAAGATTTTCTTCTTTTTAGCTTCTAGCTCTAATTTTCTTGCTGCTCTATCTGCTAGTTTTTGTTGTCTTCGTTCTTCTAAAATCTCTTCTCTTGTTTTAGGAGTTTGATCTTGCTTAGCGCTTTCGTCTTCATTTACATTTTCAGGAGCATCATTGGTATCACTTTCGGTATTACCATTTCTTTCATTAAGCTTATCCTCTCTTGCTTTTGCACGATCTTCTAATATTTTAGCTCTTCTGTCTGCTGCTTCTTGCTTTTTAGCTTCTCTAGCCTCTAATATTTCTTTTTTTCTTGCTTCTGTCGCAGCTTCTCTTGCTGCTTTTTTATCATCTAATATCTTTTGACGTTCTTCTTGGGCATCATTTATTTCTACTATAACATCTTCGTCTTTAGCTTCTTTTCTTTCTGCCTTATTTTTTGCTTGTGTACGCTTTGATGCTCTAGAAATAGTTCTGATAATTTGCTCACTCATATCAAATCGCTCAGCAGAATATAACATGACTACGTCTGCTGATTTATCAAAAACAAAATCATACTTTTTAGCTTTAGCAATATCTTGCACTGCTTGAAAAATTTGATCTTGAACAGGCTGCATTAATTGTCTTTTCTGGATAATTAAATCTCCATTTGGACCAAAACGTTTTTGTTGATAATCTAAAATCTCTTTTTCTTCAAATAATAGATCTTCTTCACGCTCGTCGATCAGCTCTTTAGTTAGTAAGGCTTTTTCGTTATTAAGCGCTTCACGCTTTTGTTTAACATCATTAAGCTTACCTTCTATTTCTGTTTTCCATTTTTGGACTTTGCTTTCTAATTGACTTGTAGCTTCAGTATATTCTGGAATGTTTTCTAAAATATATTCTGTATCAATGTAACCAATCCTAACGCCACGCTGTGCACTAGCAGAAAAACCTGCAGCTAGCATTACCAATACAATAAGAACTTTTATTTTCATTTTGGAATTTGTTTTATTATTTCTTGATTATAAACTCAAAATAACTTGATTCATTGTTAAGTGAATAGTTTTTTTGAGTAAGTATTTTCAAAATAACGAATTTTAATTTTAAAAATTTTAATTCTTTTATCAAATCCTTGTTAGGTTATTAGAAAATATCGTGCCAAAAATATAAAAAACAAAAAAACTATGATTGTTATTTACTGATTTAATTAGGATTATAAGCTATTAATTAAAATTGTTGACCAATTATAAAGTGTGTTTCCCATCCATGTTTAACAGATCCACCAGGTAAAGGATCAAATCCATGACCTAAGTCTATACCTAATAATCCAAACGCTGGCATAAAGATTCGGACTCCAAATCCTGCAGATCTTTTAAGTGTAAACGGATTGTAGTCTTTAAAATTATCATAAGATGAACCTGCTTCTAAAAACCCTAAGGCATATATTTTAGCAGATTGCTTTAATGTAATTGGGTATCTTAATTCTAATGAGAACTTGTTATAAATTGTACCACCATCTTGAGATGATAATGCTTGGTTAGGATATCCACGTAATGCAACTGCTTCCCTTCCATCTAAACTATAACTACCTAGTCCATCTCCTCCAACAAAGAAACGCTCAAAAGGAATTACACCTCTGTCTTGATTATAAGCTCCTAAAAATCCAAATTCAACACTTGGTCTAAGTACTAATTTATCAACTAATCTAGTATACCAATCTCCTTTAAATTTAATTTTATAAAACTCTAACCATTTAAAACGTTCTTGGTCAATTTCGCTAATTCTAGCTGCAGCTTCATTTCTAAGAATAACGTTTGCATTTCCATCATTAACAATTGCTTGGTTCTCTGCTCGTTCTACACTTAAAGCAGTATAATCTACACTACTAAACATTGAGTAAGGTATAGATAGTTTTGCTGTTGCAGTAAAACTTGATCCTCCCATTGGGAAAATAGGATCATTAAATGTATTATTTCTGCTTAGTCCTAATGTATAAGATAAGTTATTAGAGTAACCGTCTCCAAACGTAAATAATCCAGTATTATAGTTTTTTAAATTGTAATGTTGAAAACTTACAGCTTGTGATAATGTGAAAAAATCATCTGGTGTTGATAAACGTTTTGCTAATCCAAAAGTTATACCTGTAATATTAAAACGTTTGTCTTTATCTGCATTTCCAGTAGTTGCATCATATAAAAATTGCTTTGTATGCGATAATGATGTTGAAAACTGTACAGGTTTTTTACCTCCTAACCAAGGCTCAGAGAATGAAAAACTATAGGTTTGAAAAAATCTACTAGCTTGTAGTCTTAATGCTAATTTTTGACCGTCTCCCATTGGGATTGGTTTATAAGCATCTTTTTTGAAAAGGTCTTTAATAGAAAAGTTATTAAAAGATAATCCTAAAGTCCCTATAAAACCTCCTCCACCGTAACCTCCTTGAAGTTCGATTTGACTAGAACCTGATTCTACTAGAGAATATTCCATATCAATCGATCCTTCTTCTGGGTTTGGATTTTTAAAGTTAGGCGTTAACTGTTCTGCATCAAAAAATCCTAATTGACTTAGCTCTCTAATAGTACGTACTACGTTTTCTTTACTATATAATTCGCCTGGTCTTGTTCTAATCTCTCTATAAATAACGTGATCGTTAGTCTTTTTGTTACCAACTACAGATACCTTATCAAAATATACAGGTTTACCCTCTGATATTCTAATTTCCATATCAATTACATTACCATCTGCATTAACCTCTACTGGATTAATTGTTGAAAACAAATACCCATTGTTTTGGTATAAGTTTGTTAAATCATCACCATCAGGCTTTGTGTTATCTGCAATTCGTTTTTGAAGTTGTACACCATTATATGTATCTCCTTTTTCAATACGTAGCTTTCTTTTTAAAACCTCATCAGAGTATACTGTATTACCAATAAATGTTACTTCTCCAAAAGTGTACTTTTCTCCTTCTTCTAATTTAATATTTAATGATACTGTTTTATTATCATTAATAATTAACGAGTCAGAAATTATCCTAGCATCTCTGTATCCAACCTCTTTATATCTATCGATTAAGCTAGATAAGTCTTCTTTATAGTCTGCTTCAATAAATTTAGAACGTTTTAAAATTCTAATAGGATTAATTTTTTTGGTGTTTTTCATAGCTTTTCTAAGCTTTTTATCGCTTAAAACACTATTACCTTCAAAATCAATACTTTTTACTTTAACTTTTTGACCTCTATCAATAGCAACCACCATGTTTACAAGAGATTTGGCTATTGAGTCGTTTTTAATTTCGGTTGTTTTTACTTGCACATTGGCATTTAAAAAACCGTCTTTTTTATATTTATTCTCTAAATAATTTTTTGTGGTAGTTACTAAGTTTTCAGTAACTTTAGTACCTTTTTGAAGCTTATTTTCTTTAAGAATAGTTTCGTGTTTACCTTTTTTAACACCAGTAATTTTAACTTCATTAAGTTCTGGAAGGTCTGTTAATCTAATTTCGACAAAAGCACTATCGCCTTCTACTTTAAGCAAGTAAACTTCGATATCATTAAATAGGTTAGATTTCCATAGTTTTTTGATAGCGTCACTAATTTCTTCTCCAGGAATCATTACCTCACTACCTTTTCTTAATCCGGAATAGGTTATAATGGTTTGTTCACTAAAACTAGTGTTCCCTTTTACGGTAATTTCGGCTAGAATTAATTTTTTACCGTCTTCGTAGCTTAAATCTTGTGCTTTAACAGATAAAGCACTAATAAGCGTCAGTGCTAACAAGGTGTAATTTAAAATTGTTTTCAATGGTAATTGTTTAGCTAATTTGTTCACTGGTTTTCCCAAATCGTCGTTCTCTTTTTTGATATTCTATAATAGCTTCACATAAGTGTTGCTTTGTAAAGTCTGGCCAAAGTACTGGTGTAAAGTACAATTCTGCATAAGCTATTTGCCATAACAAAAAGTTACTAATGCGTTGCTCTCCACTTGTTCTAATAAGTAAATCTACATCTGGTAACGTCTGCGTGTAAAGATGTGCATTAAATACCGATTCGTCAATATTTTCTGTAGAAATTATATTATTTTTAACTTTAGTACTTATTTCTTTAACAGCATTTAGCAGCTCTTCTCTAGAGCCATAGCTTAATGCTAAAGTTAAATCCATGTGTGTATTGTCCTTAGTTAAATCCATAACTTCGTGCAACTCCTTATATACTTTTTTTGGTAAAGATTTTAAATTACCAATAGCTTTTAGTTTAATATTATTATCTAAAAGTGTTTTAATTTCTTTTTTTAATGAAGACACTAAAAGCTTCATTAATGTATCAACTTCTAACTTTGGACGATTCCAATTCTCTGTAGAGAAAGCGTACAATGTTAAATGTTTTATACCTAATTCTGCACAAGACTCTACTGTTTGACGTACAGATTTTGTTCCATTTTCATGACCAAAAGCACGCAACATACCTTTTTGTTTTGCCCAACGACCATTACCATCCATAATTATGGCAATGTGCTTTGGTAACTGTTTTTTATTTATTTGGTCTTGTATATTCACTTTAAAATCCGCAGTAACATGGGTTTTTTCCAAAGGTGTAAGTTAACGTTACTCCTGTAAAAGTATACCAATCATTATTATTTAAATTTCCAAAACTTCTGCTTGACAGTTCTCCTGCGTCTGGAACGCTTCCATCTAACTCGTCTGAGAAGGTGTAACGTGCTCCAACTTCAAAAGCTAAGACAAACTCTGGTGTCACAGCTGCTTTAAAACCAATTACCATTGGTATTCCCCAAGCATAGCTTTGTGTGTCCTCAGACTGTGTTTCTCCTAAATTATTGTAATAAAAGTTATCGTGTTGTGCTACACTAAACCCTGTATATAAGTATGGTGTTGCTACAAAGTTACCTTGATGTAAATCAAAATCAAAAAAAGTAAATTCTAAACCAGCAGATAATTCTATAATTTGATTATTAAATTCAAATCCTCTAATTTGTCTACTTGGATCGTCAGAGTCGTTATCTATTCCCTCTAATTCTGTAAAGGTTAAAGAGATCCTATAAGAGTGCCTAGGACTTCTGTTCCATTTATAAATAGCACCAATTGCTAATTGGCTAGGTGCAATATAGTCTGTAGCACCAACATCTCCAATAAAATTAGAACCACCCAAATACAACCCAAACTCGTTGATTTGTGCACTACTTAATTGTATGCATAAAAATGTTAAAACTACTACTGTTAACTGCTTCATAAATCTTCAAAGTTTGCAAATATAATAAATAAGATTAGCCTATAACAATTTGATTGAAATAGTTACACTTTTAAACAGATTTAACAACAAATTATTGTTTAGTTTCTATTATCCTCACCCCAAAGTAGCTTTTTACGGAGTGTATCTAGAAAAGTTTCGTTATTTAAAACTATCATTTTAATAGTAAATGGTGCTTTTTTGATTGTGATAGTTGTTTTATTGGACAATGTTGCTATTCTAGAATCTAAGGATACTAAATGTTTTTTTTCGCGTCCATTAACTTTTAAAGTTATAACTGTAGTGTCGTCTATAACTAATGGTCTTGCACTTAAATTATGAGGTGCAATTGGTGTTAACACTAAACTTGCCGCATCAGGTGTTATTACTGGACCACCACAACTTAATGAGTAGCCTGTAGATCCTGTTGGTGTAGAAATTATTAAACCATCACTCCAATACGACGTTAGATATTCTCCATTTAATTCGGTTTCAACCGTAATCATAGAGGTGGTATTTTTTCTGCTTACAGCAATTTCATTTAAAGCAAAATTGCAAGAATTAATTTCGGAGTTCTCCTCAGAGCTTTCAATAGTTAACAAACTACGCTCCGAAATAGCATATTTTTTATTCAAAATAGCGTGTATAGCGTCTTCAATCTGGTCATATTGTATGGTAGCCAAAAACCCTAATCGACCAGTATTAACACCAACTATTGGTATATTTAAGTCTCTAACTAAGGTTATTGCTCTTAATATGGTACCATCTCCACCAATGCTTACTAAAAAGTCATAGCTAGAGTCTAGTGAAGTAAAAGTTTGATAAGCGGTATTTAATTTTGACGATACACCTTTATAAAAGGCATCCTCAATATTAACTTCAATATTGTTATTATTTAAAACATCTAACAATACCTCTAGAGATGCTAGTGGCTTTTTTTTCTGAAATTGGCTAAATATGGCAACTTTCATTATTACATGTTTAGGTATTTATTAAGATAATCAGAGCGCTCTTTTAAGCCATCCAAGTAACTATCTTCCTCGTGACCAGATACTATATTATAACTGTAACGTCTAAAAGTTTGCATGATCTCACTTAATCCTACATTACCAATTTTTAGAGTTATTTGAGCAATATCATTTTCTATTTTAGAAATAAAGGCACCATATAATTTACCGTCATTACTTTCTACAATCTGACTAATTTCGCTAAACGAATAATCTGGCAATCCTTTTTCTATGATTAAAACCGCTCCATTTTCTGAGAAAAAAGGGGTTTCATTAAATAATCCAATAATATCATTAAGCTCATAATACCCTAAATATTTATTACTGTTATTTAAAACAGGCATTATATTGGCAGAGTTTTGTGCAAAAGCTTCCAAAACATCCAACCAATTAGTATCCTCTCTAACAAAAAAACCTTCGGTAGCATAAGCACAATCCGAAATAACCTCAACTTTTTGAAAGCAGTGTGCATCATTTTCTGATATGCATCCTAAATACACACCTTCGTCATTTTTAATCGGAATATGAGAATAAGTTAACTGATTAAATAGCAATTGTAAATCACTAACTAATCCCGAATTAAGTAATGGCTTTATATCGTTTATTATGTAATCTGAAAGGTTCATTTTATTAAAACTTTAGTTTTGCAAATTAATTAAAAATTAGCACAAAAAGCCTCTTATACTTTGTATTTTTGTGTTTTAAATTATAGAATAGTATGACAAAATTAAGCGTAAATATCAACAAGATTGCTACTTTAAGAAATTCTCGTGGTGGCGACACACCAAATGTGGTTCAGTTTGCTAAAGATGTACAACGTTTTGGTGCCGAAGGCGTCACTATACATCCAAGACCAGACGAACGTCATATAAGATACCAAGATGCTTACGATTTAAAACCTGTAGTTTATACCGAGTATAATATTGAAGGTAATCCAATCCCAAAATTTATGGACATGGTTTTAGAGTTACAACCAACACAAGTAACCTTAGTACCTGATAGTATTGACACATTAACAAGTAATGCAGGTTGGGACACCATTAAAAACAAAGCTTTTTTAGTTGAAGTTATTACTGAATTTAGGAAAAAAGGCATCAGAACATCCATTTTTGTCGATCCTGATTTAGCACAAATAGAAGGTGCCAAAGCAACAGGAACAGATAGAATTGAGTTATATACCGAAGCTTTTGCACATCAATATAGTTTAGGTAATAAAAAAGCCATACTACCTTATACAAAATGTGCCGAACTAGCCAATAAATTAGGACTTGGTGTTAATGCAGGACATGATTTATCCCTAGATAACATACAATACTTTAAACAAAATATGCCTGGATTACTAGAGGTATCCATAGGTCATGCTTTAGTTTCTGAAAGTTTATATTTAGGAATAGAAAACGTGGTTAACATGTATAAAAATAAACTAAAATAAATCCATATGCTCTTACACTCAAATATTATTGGAGAAGGAAAACCATTTGTAATACTACATGGCTTTTTAGGCATGAGTGATAATTGGAAAACTTTAGGTAATCAATTTGCTGAGCATTTTCAAGTCCATCTTGTGGACCAACGTAATCATGGTAGAAGTTTTCACGACGACAATTTTTATTATGAAGCTTTAGCTGAAGATTTAAAACATTATTTTGACGCTAACAATATAAAAGATGCCATATTATTAGGACATTCCATGGGCGGAAAAACAGCTATGCTTTTTGCAACACAATATCCAGAACTTGTAAGCAAACTTATAATAGCAGACATATCACCACGTTTTTACCCAATACATCATGACGCTATACTAGAAGGTTTGAATAGCCTAGACTTAAATGTTATAAAAAGCAGAGGTCAAGCCGACAAACAATTAGCAAACTATGTGTCAGATTCTGGTACAAGACAGTTTTTATTAAAAAATCTATATTGGATTGAAAAAGGAAAATTAGCACTAAGGATGAACTTAGATGTTTTAACCGAAAACGTATCCGAAGTTGGAGAAGCATTACCTACACACGCTAAATTTGAAGGAGATACACTGTTTTTAAGAGGTGATAAAAGCGAATATATAGGCAGTCAAGACCAAGCAATTATTAAAAATCACTTTCCAGAAGCCAATATTATTACCATCAGTAATGCTGGACATTGGCTACATGCAGAAAACCCAGAAGATTTTTATAATGCTGTAACAAATTTTGTAAATTAAGGTCTAATAACTAAAACATAAATTATGAATTTAATTATAAGATTACTACTTAACGCTATAGCAGTATTTGTTCTAGCACATATATTAAACGGAGTTGTGGTAGACAGCTATCTAACTGCAGTAATTGTAGCCATAGTATTATCTGTTTTAAACCTATTAATCAAACCTATACTTGTAATACTAACCTTGCCTATAACCATCTTAACCTTAGGATTATTTTTATTTGTTATCAATGGTTTAATAATACTATTAGCAGACAAATTTATTGATGGCTTTGCTGTATCAAGTATTTGGACAGCCATATTATTTAGTATTCTACTATCAATTTTACAATCCCTATTACAATCCTTTTTTAAATCAGATACTAAAACTAAGTAAAACTTAAAAATAGTCTGTAACACAACATGTTAAAAACTTTGCAATACTATAAAAAAGTAGTACTTTTGCACACCTTTTTAATTAAAAAAACTAGTGTTAAATGCCCTTTTAGGGCTTTATATCATTTATAAATGAATATTACAAGAGAAAACATTGATGCATTAAATGCTGTAGTAAAAGTAGAAATCGTTAAAGAAGATTATAACGATAAGGTTGAAAAAATCTTAGTAGACTACAGAAAAACAGCTAACATCCCAGGATTTAGAAAAGGTCAAGTACCAATGGGAATGGTAAAAAAACAATACGGTAAAGCAGTATTAGTTGATGAAGTAAACAAATTACTTCAAGATGCATTAAACAAATATTTAACTGAAGAAAAATTAGATGTATTAGGGCAACCATTACCTAAGCAGCAAGAAGAAATAAACTGGGAATCTGATTCTTTTTCATTTGAATTTGAATTAGGTCTAGCTCCAGAATTTAGTGTTGATTTAAAAAGCAAAACAGCCATTACACATTACAACATCGTTGCAGATGACAAAATGATTGATGAGCAAGTTGAACGTATCCAAAAACAATACGGTAAAATCACACCTGAAACCGAAGTTACTAAGGATAGCGAAATCACTGGTACTTTTAAAAACGAAGAAAAAGAAATAGATAACACAGTTACTATTACTTTAGATAAGTTTAAAGGAAAAGCAACAGAAAAGAAATTTGTTGGTGCTAAAGTTGGTGATGTAATTACATTAAAAACTAAAGGATTATACGAAGACGATCATGAATTAATGAACGCTTTAAAAATCCAACACGATGATGCTCACGGATTAGATATAGAAGTTACTTTTACTATAACAGAAATAAACAGTCGTGAATTAGCAGATTTAGATCAAGATTTATTTGATAAACTTTTTGGAAAAGACGCAGTTAAATCAGCATCAGAACTTAAAGCTAAAATCAAAGAAGATGCAGAAAAGCAATTTGTACAACAATCTGATCAAAAGTTATTAAACGATGTAACAGAATACTTAGTTGACAACACTAAATTTGATTTACCAGCAGCATTCCTAACAAAATGGATGCAATCTGCAGGTGAAAAAGAAATGGATGAAGCAACAGCTAAGGAAGAATACGAAAAGTCAGAAAAAAGCTTACGTTACCAACTTATCGAAGGTAAATTAATGTCGGACAACGACCTTAAAGTAGACTTTGAAGACGTTAAAACAAATGCCAAAAACATGATTAAAATGCAAATGGCACAGTTTGGACAACTAAATCCTTCTGAAAAAGAATTAGATGACATCGCAGCACGTGTATTAGGAAACCAAGATGAAGTAAGACGTATTTCTGAGCAAGTAGTAAGTCAAAAATTACTGGACCTTTACAAAGAAAAAGCAAACATTAAGACTAAAGAAATGTCTTATGATGCTTTTGTTAAAGAAGTGTATGGTGATAAATAATAAATCTTCCCAAATATTTTTATCAATTTGATAAGAATGTATTAGGAACGGTTTAACAAAATAATCATTATCTTTAGGCGTTGTTTAGCAAGACTAAACAGCGCCTAATTTTTTCAATTAAAATAACATTTAAGCAGACTATGGATTACGGAAAAGAATTCGAAAAATTCGCTATAAAAGATCAAGGTATAAGTAGTACGTATTACAACAAAATTATAAGTAGTATGTATCCTACTAACTTAACGCCTAATATTATTGAAGAGCGTCAAATGAACATTGCTATATTTGATGTGTTTTCGCGTTTAATGATGGATAGAATTATATTTTTAGGAACAGGTATCAATGATCAAGTTGCTAATATAATTCAAGCGCAATTATTATTTTTAGAAAGTACAGATGCTAATAAAGACATCCAAATATACATTAACTCTCCAGGAGGAAGTGTTTATGCAGGATTAGGTATCTACGACACCATGCAATTTATTAAACCAGATGTAGCTACAATTTGTACAGGTATGGCAGCCTCAATGGGAGCAGTATTATTATGTGCAGGAGAAAAAGGTAAACGTAGTGGTTTAACGCACTCTCGCGTAATGATCCACCAACCTTTAGGTGGTGCACAAGGTCAAGCTAGTGATATAGAAATTACTGCGCGTGAAATTTTAATCCTAAAAGAAGAGCTTTACAAGATTATTAGTAAGCATTCTGGACAAGATTATGATAAAGTGTATGAAGACAGTGATAGAGATTACTGGATGAAAGCTGATAAAGCTAAGGAATACGGAATGATTGACGAGATTTTAGCTCGTAACTAAATATTTAAATTAAAGGGTCATGTTAATTATAAGTTTTAAATCAATTTACAGCTTATAATTAACCTTTGGCTTTTAAACAAAAAAAATGGCAAAGGAAGAATTAGAATGTTCGTTTTGTGGTAGGAAAAAGCCAGAAACCAATTTATTAATTGCTGGTTTAGATGCACACATCTGTGATAGATGTATTGAGCAAGCACATGGTATTGTTGTTGAAGAATCTAAAGAAGAAGACACTAAAGATCTTTCAGCAGAATTAATGCTGAAGAAACCGCAAAAAATAAACAGCTTTTTAGACCAGTATATTATAGGTCAAGAATATACAAAAAAAGTAATGTCTGTAGCAGTTTACAACCACTACAAACGTTTATTACAACCGCCAACTAATGATGATATTGAAATTCAAAAATCAAACATTATAATGGTTGGGCAAACAGGTACAGGTAAAACATTAATGGCTAAAACCATTGCAAAAATGTTAAACGTACCTTTAGCTATCGTCGATGCAACTGTGTTAACAGAAGCAGGTTATGTTGGTGAAGATGTAGAAAGTATTTTAACACGATTATTACAAGCTGCAGATTACAATTTAGATAAAGCACAAAAAGGCATTGTGTTTATTGACGAGATTGACAAAATAGCACGTAAAAGTGATAACCCTTCAATAACTAGAGACGTCTCTGGTGAAGGAGTACAACAAGCTTTACTAAAACTTTTAGAAGGTACTGTAGTTAACGTTCCACCAAAAGGTGGTCGTAAACATCCTGACCAAAAATTTATTGAAGTTGATACCGAAAATATTTTATTTATTGCTGGTGGTGCTTTTGATGGTATTGAGCGTGTAATCTCAAAACGATTAAATATGCAAGCTGTAGGATATAGCGCTTCTATAAAAGAAGATGTTGTAGATCACAATAATTTATTACAATATATTATCCCTAAGGATTTAAAAGACTTTGGTTTAATACCAGAAATTATTGGACGTTTACCTGTTTTAACTTACATGGATCCACTTGACGGTAAAACGTTAAGAGCTATTTTAACAGAGCCTAAAAACGCCATTATCAAACAATATAAAAAGCTGTTTGAAATGGACGAAATAGAGCTAAGTTTAACCGATGGTGCTTTAGACTTTATTGTTGACAAAGCTATAGAGTATAAACTTGGTGCTCGTGGATTAAGAAGCTTGTGCGAAGAAATCCTTACGGACGCCATGTTTGAACTTCCTGGAAGTGATACTAAAAAACTAAATGTAACAAAAGCTTACGCTGAACAAAAACTAAGTAAGACTACTATTAAAAAATTAAAAGCAGTCTCATAAATTATAGTTTACGCAATTTAAAAAAGCCACTTTAATCAATAGATTAAAGTGGCTTTTTATTTATTATTCTACCTGCTGTATTACATCCTCTCCAATTATAACAGTAACTGCTTTTGTCCAATTATTAGTAATTTCACAAATTGTAAGATTGTATTTAATATTTGACTTTATTGGGTTACGACCTATGAAACAGCCCAAACTATTAAATGTTTATGTATTCCTATTTTGTTGAATTACCTATTTTATAAAAAACACCATCTTTTTCTGCCACCTCAATTGCAGTCTTTAAGGTTTGGTCAACACTAGTTAATATTAATAAATAACTATTAAAAGCAGTAATGGACTTATCTCCTTCAACAAGTTTAAATTGATTGCTATATTCTGGATTATAGCCTTGAGATTTTGATTTTAACTTAAACTCAGCTTTTAATTGATTAGGATTAAAAATTTTTAAAGTCCCTTCTTCCATTCTAGCCACTTCTTCTCCAAAAACAACAGTATCTACTGCCTTATTTACATTAGAATTTTCTAGATTTTGATCGGCTTCAGTTTCTGATGAACAAGAAATAAACAAACTAATAAAAAATAAATAGCTGATTTTTTTAAATAATTTCATAATACTTTTATTTAGAATTAATTATTTAAACTTAAACAAATTTTTTATAATTTTATTTAACACCATGATATTAAAACAAATAAAAAAACCACTTTAGACAGATGTTTAAAGTGGTTTTTTCTTGATTAAATTCAATATGACTTCCCTTAAAGCCAGATTAATAGCAAGACTAATATATGTTTTATTTGTTTGATAACCAAATAAATAGACTATTTTATTTAAACTATGATAATTATAAATATAGACATTAGCTAAAAAGAACAGCACATAACACTAACTATTACCTATGTATTTAAAAGTATTAGCTCGTCCATATATTGACGCGTATTAGATAGTCTTGGGACTTTGTGTTGGCCTCCAAGCTTATTATTTTGCTTTAACCAATCATAAAACAACTGCTCTCTAGCTATGTGTATTTTTGGTTTATTTAATGTCATATTATTATAACGTTTAGCTTCATAGTCTGAGTTTAGACTTTTAAGCGCATTATCAAACAGCTCATTAAAATAATTAATATCCTTTGGAGGCGTTTTAAACTCGATTAACCACTCATGCGCACCTTTTTCTTTACCTTCCATAAATATTGGAGCTGCTGTGTAATCTACAATTTCTGACTTCGTCTTTTTACATACTTTTTTTAAAGCATCTTCAGCGTTTTCAATAATCAACTCTTCGCCAAAAACATTAATATGGTGTTTTGTGCGTCCTGACACTTTTATACGATATGGACTAATAGACACAAACCTTACGGTATCACCTATCATATAACGCCAAAGCCCAGCATTAGTCGTAATTACAACTGCATAGTTTTTATTAAGTTCTACCTCACTTAATGGTATTACTTTTTGGTCTTTAGTCCCAAATGTAACCATAGGGATAAACTCGTAAAAAATACCATAGTCTAACATTAACAATAAATCGCCAGAGTAATTTTGATCTTGGATTGCAAAAAACCCTTCCGATGCATTATAAATTTCGTAATATTTAAAATCTTTTTTAGGTAGTATATTTCGGTATTGCTCGATATACGGATTAAAGCTTACACCTCCATGAAAATACACTTCTAGATTAGGCCAAACGTCAAATAAGCTTGTTTTATCGGTTTTATCTAAAACGTTATTAAGTAAAACTAACATCCAACTTGGGACACCTGCAAGACTGGTAACATTCTCGTTTATAGTCTCGTTAACTATAGCAGCCATTTTGGTTTCCCAATCACTCATTAAACTAACCTTACTACTTGGCGTGCTACTAAACTCTGCCCAAAAAGGCATATTATCTATTAAAATAGCGCTTAAATCTCCAAATGCAGTTCCGTTTTCTTTGTATAGTTCTTTACTACCTCCTAACCTTAAGCTTTTACCAGTAAATAATTGCGAGTCTTCATTGTTATTAAGATACATACATAGCAAGTCTTTACTTGCTGCATAATGACAATCTTCTAAACTGTCAAAACTAACAGGAATAAACTTACTTTTAGCACTGGTTGTACCGCTAGATTTTGCAAACCATTTAATTGGCTTTGGCCAAAAAATATTATTTACACCTTGTCTTGAGCGCTCAATACTATCCTGTAAATCCTCGTAAGTAGATATAGGTACGCGATCTGCAAATGTTGCATAGTTTTTTATTGAAGCAAATCCGTGTGTTTTACCAACCTCAGTGTCTTTAGCTATGTCTAACAAATTAAACAACAGCTCTTGCTGCACCTCGTTTGGATACTTTAAAAACAACTCTATTTGATGAAAACGCTTCTTTAAAAACCATGAAGCAATAGAATTAACAAGAGGAATTGGCATAGTTATTTGTATCTTTAAGTTTTAAAAATAATACTTTTTTTTATGACCTACCAAGGTGTGTTGACAAAAATGCAAACCGAGTTTTCTAAACCTATAAATTACTATATGGTTTTTAAAAATGACTTTATTAATATTAACCAATTATTAGACAAAACCTTAACGTTTAGTTTTGTAAAATACGAGTGTCTAAATTGCCATTTAGATAAGCCTATTTACCGTCAAGGTTTTTGTAAAAGTTGCTTTTTTGAGATTCCGCAAGCAGCAGATTGGATCATGAAACCCGAGTTAAGTCAAGCCCATTTGGATATTGAAGAGCGCGATTTAGCCTATGAAAAGCAAGTACAATTACAACCACACATTGTCTATTTGGCCAATTCTAGCAATGTAAAAGTTGGTGTTACCAGAAAAGGTCAAGTCCCAACACGTTGGATTGATCAAGGTGCACATGAAGCTATTGAGATTGTTGAAGTCCCTAACAGGTATCTTGCTGGAATTACAGAGGTTGCTTTAAAGGATTATGTTGGTGATAAAACTAATTGGCGTACCATGCTTAAAAACGATATTAAGGATGAAAATTTAATTGAATGGCGTGATAAGCTAAAACAGTATATACCTGATGAAGCAAAACAATATTTTATTGAAGATAATCAGGAAACTAATATTGAATTTCCGGTGTTACAGTATCCAACAAAACCTAAGTCTTTAAATTTTACAAAGACACCACATTACACAGGTGTTTTAAAAGGTATCAAAGGACAATATTTAATTTTTGAAGATAATACCGTTTGTAACATTAGAAGTAATGAAGGTTTGGTTGTAAACATTAGTATTACTTAATTTTATATATAAATTAACGAGTCACACAAAACATATCTCTCTAGTTTTTAGTAAATTGTAAATAAAAAAAACTATGAAAACGCCTGCAATGTTTTGGGTGGCTATTACCACCTTGTTATTAATTACTGTTACCATTATGGTAGCCATGAATATGTCTTTTAGTTGGGTCTTTTACCTAACTGTTATTGGTCAAGTATTTGTTGCTATTATGGTTTATAAGGTATTAAAAGACCATTACTTTACAGATAAAACATTTGAACATTTTTACGAAGACAAACCTTTTAATTACAGAAAGTAATTATTTTAATTGTTTTACGACTTAGTCTATATGACTACACTAGTATTTGTTTATAATGCCAAATCAGGTTTTAAAAACCTAGCACTTGACATTGCACATAAATTATTTAGCCCTAAAACTTATGCTTGTAATTTATGTGCTTTAACGTTTAATACGTTTACAGAAAATACAATTTGGAAAGATTTTAGAAACAGAACTCCTTTAGAAATTGAATTTTTACATAGTGATGCGTTTGAAACAAAATTTAAAGCTAAAAATTATAGTTATCCAATTATATTATCCAAAACCAACAACACGTTACAACCCTTTTTGTCAAGCAAAGCTATTGCGTCCTTAACATCTGTGGAAGAACTAATTCTTACTATTGAGTCCAAGTCTTGCGATAGGTTGCGTTAGCGGTAGTAATGACATCCTTTTTTTGCTGCCATATATGGCAAAAAAAGATATAATGGATAACGCGACCCTTGTGGTAACGCCCAAAAATTACTCTTTAAACCAGCCTGAGTATTTGACGTAATTATCGGCAATACGATTTATTTCGCCATGTATTAACTCTTTGCTAATGTCTTTCACTTTTTTTGCTGGCACACCTGCGTAAATGCTTCCTGATTGGACTATTGTATTTTGGGTTACGACAGCTCCTGCTGCTACAATGCTGTTACTTTCTACTACGCAATTATCCATCACGATGCTTCCCATACCTATTAACACGTTGTCGTGGATTGTACATCCATGGACTATAGCATTGTGACCAATGGATACATTATTACCTATTATGGTTGGGTATTTTTGATAGGTACAATGCACGACTGCTCCATCTTGGACATTGACTTTGTCTCCTAATTTTATATAATTTACGTCACCACGTAGCACTGCATTAAACCAAATGCTGCATTGTTTGCCTATTTGGACATCGCCTACTATGGTAGCGTTTTCGGCTATGTAACAGTCTGCTGTAATTTGTGGTGCTTTACCGTTTACTGGTTTTATTATTGGCATGTGTTGTTTGTTTTTTATGTTTTTTGTTAGTTTCTCTAAAACATCCGAACAGAGGTATTGAGTTATTTAAAGTAAGATAATAAATCTGATTTTTTTGAAGCAGACACCATAATTTCTTGTCCGTTACTAAGTATAACACTTCCTCCTTTTCCTTTAACGTATTTAACGACTTCGCTTACATTAATTAGGTAGCTTTTGTGTACACGAGCAAATCCTGATGGTGTTAACGCGTCTTCAAAATATTTTAGTGTCTTACTGACTACTTTCTTTTTATTGTTGTTTAAATAGATCTCTGTATAATTATCATCTGCTTTACAATACAAAATATCTTTAGTATTTAACACCTCAAAACCGTCTTGCTGTGGTATGGTTATTTTACCTGCTACATTATTGGTTTTAGGTATTAATACTTGGTCTTGTAATGCGTCTTCTTTTAACTTAATTTCGGATACATAGTCAACTGCTTTAATCAGCTCGTCAATATCTATTGGTTTCATTAAATAATAAGATGCGTGTGCATTTAGGGCATCCATTGCGTAGTTATTATATGCGGTTACAAAAATGGTTTCGAAATCACGATCACCAACTTTGTCTAATAAATCAAATGCGTTACCATATGGCATCTCTACATCTAAAAACACTAAGTCTAAATCTAAGGTACGGATTAACTCTAAGGCTTCGTTTATGTTTTCTGCCTCGCCAATTATATTAACTTTTGGACAGTATTTAGTTAAGTAGTTTTTTAATATGGCTCTACTTTGTACTTCGTCTTCTACTAATATTGCGTTTAGTTTCATAATTAATCTTTCTTTAAGGTTACCACCACTTTTGTCCCAACGTCACCTTCAGTTGTATTATCGTCTATAAACACATCTACTTTGTCTTTGTACATTTGGTTTAAAATAGAGACACGTTTTTTAATATTTCCTAATCCTTTAGAGTTATGTTTTTGTTGATTTTGGGTCTTTAAACTTTTAGATTTTTTGCGTCCAATACCATTATCTGCAATTGTTATTGCTATCACTCCTTTTTGTTTTTTGGTTATTGAAATTTCTAACAATCCCATGTCATTTTTATAACGTAGTCCATGCCATACTGCATTTTCTATGTAAGGTTGTAGTAACATAGGCGGAATCTGATAGGCTTCGATATCTATAGTTTTGTCTATGTTAATAGTGTATTCAAACTTATCTTTAAACCTAAAATGCTCTAATTTTGTGTATAATTCTATAAGTTCAATTTCTTTTTGAAGCGGAATAAAATCTTCTTCAGAGTTTTCCAAAACTGCACGCATTAATTTAGAAAAATCGGATAGGTATTTGTTTGCAGTCCTCTCGTCATTAGTCGCAATAAAACTGTTGACCGAGTTTAGTGCATTGAAAATAAAATGCGGATTCATTTGACTACGTAAAGACTTTAAAGCTAATAAATTGTTTGCTAATTTTTGTTGTTTTATATATTTAAACATTAAATAAGCTGCTACTGCCAACAGGAATAAACCACCTATTAATGAATATATAATAAGTTGCTGACTTTTATTTTTTTCTTCAGATAATTCAACTTGACTTAGCGTCAACTTTCGGTCTGTTTCTAGAGTTGCAATTCGGTTTTGCTTTTCGGCAATACTTTTATTAAATCGTGCTGCTTGCGATATTTCTTGCTCTTTTTTAATGTATAGTTGGTCTACAGTTTTAACGTACTCGTCAAACA
The DNA here is from genome assembly GCF_055808135.1 of Olleya sp. KJ81-1. Taxonomy (NCBI): domain Bacteria; kingdom Pseudomonadati; phylum Bacteroidota; class Flavobacteriia; order Flavobacteriales; family Flavobacteriaceae; genus Olleya; species Olleya sp. KJ81-1. The sequence goes on from NZ_CM147854.1 coordinate 1,976,145, forward strand.
TTAATTTAGCTTCGCTAAAATTACCAGACTCGACATACACATCTGTTAGCTTTTTAGTCGCATCTTTTTTTACTATTAAATCTTCTTTTTTATCTGCTTCTTCAATACTTTTTTCTAAGTATGGAATGGCTTCTTTATATTCCTTTTGAAGGAAATACGCATTACCAATTTTATAGTTTTGTTTTTGCTTAGTTATGTTACTCTCGTTAGCTATTATGGAGTCTTTTTCAATAACAGCTATATCTTTAATAATCTCTTTTCTGGTTTTAATTTCTTGATCGTAAGATTGATTAACATTTTGAAAATCTGCAAACTTAATTTTTTGTTCTACCTCTCTTGTTTTATTTTCTTGAGCTGCAAGTGCTACAGAGTTTTCTAATAACACTTCGGCTTTAGCCTTTTTACCTTCTGAATTGTAAACCTCTCCTAGTTTAGAATTTAAGTCTGTAACTTTAGGCAAAATTTGATTAGTAGTCGCTATTTTTAATCCTTCTGTATAAGCTTGCGTTGCTTTACTGTTTTGATTGATTTGAGCATAGACATCACCTAATCCTTCGTAACGTATTACGTTTTGCCAATTAGACAAATCGCTAGTTTTTAAACTATTATAAATAGCTAAACTCTCTTGGTGGTTTTTGTTTTTAAAATAGGCTTTAGCTAATTTTAAATTAACGTCTGTTGCATTTACATTATTTAAACTTATACGATAGTTTGTTACCGCTAAATCGTATTGTTTCCAATACATATAGACGTCTGCTAAGATCTCAAAAGCTTCGGCATTTTGCTTAACAGATGTGCTTTTTGGAATACTTTCAGTTATAAACTGTATACTTTTTTCTGCTGAAATTTTCTTGTAAAAAACAGCTGAATCAATGGTACTTTTAAATGTATTAGATTTGGTTTTTATCTTTTTAACATAGGCATCCTCGATTAAAGCATGGACTTCTACGGTTATATCGTCATCGGATTTTACGGTGTAATAAATAGTCTCAAAATCCTTGTGACTAATCATAATCTCATCTCCTATTTTTACATTAATTCTAAATTCGCCACTTAGACTAGTACTAGTGTAAGATCCTCCATTAACTTGGATGTTAACATCAACAATTGGATTATAAGTATCCACCTCTCTAACTAACCCTTTTACAGTAAAAGTAGCCTCTTCAGATTTATTTAACTGATGTTGCGCTTGCATGATTTGCTGTGCTGTTAGACACAACAAAATAGTTAGTAGTATGCGTAGGTTTTTCATTTATTAAATTATAGAATATAAACTTACGCACTTTAGCCCATTAAATAAAATGTACTTTTTTCAATTTGATAAGTAAAACAACTAAAATTATAGTCTTAACTCATTTATATACCAAACTGACTCATTTATATTGTTAGTTTACTCAATCTGGCTTTTGTTTTAAATATGTTGCTTATAGGTTTACCAAAATTAAAACTTAAAGCAATCATGAAATATTCTAAATTATTTGCCCTATTCACTTTACTATCTATTAACATCCAAGCACAACACATGGGAAATCTTAATCAAGGCATTTCTAGACAAAATATTACTAGCGGAAATGCTATTGCTTATGGTAACTCACCTAGACAACTTACACCTAATTTAAATCCTAACAGTATTATTATAATTGACGTTAGAGCGTTACAAAATGTAAAAGCAACTACCTACACTGCTATTTTTAATGTTACTCAAATTGGCGAAACTGCTGAAATTACTAACACCCTTTTAAATGATCGTATTGCAAATATCAAAACAGAGTTATCGTCAATTGGAATTTTAGAAAAGGATATTGCTATTGACGTGATTTCGTTTGTTCCTGTTTATGAGGTAGAGGTCACTAAAAAGCTATTTAGCAAAACGTATACTGAAGTCCCTAAAGGATTTGAACTGCAACAAAACATACACATCCAATTTACTAAGACACAACAATTTGAAAAAATTCTTACTGCTTGTGCTAAAAACGAAATTTATAACTTGGTAAAAGTGGATTATTATATTGAAAACATTGCTGATGTGTATAAGAATCTACAAACTAAACTTTTAAATTTAATTACCGAAAAAAAAGAATATTATAATCTACTAGGTTTTAAATTAGAAAACTATAATGCTGTCATGGCTGATCAAAAATATTGTTACTTCCCAAAAGATTTTTATCAAAATTATCAGGCTTATAACAGCATATCTTTCCAAGCTTTAAAACAGGATAAAGGTGTTACTGAAGTAAAAAAACAAACCTCATATTATTACCAACCTTTGTCTTACGAGAACTACGATATTGTAATTAATCCTTCAATATTAGAGCCTGTTGTGCAAATTGGCATGGAAATAAAATTACATTTTACACCTAAACCAGCTGAGCAAAAACAAGACCCTATTGTTAAAACAGAAATCAAACATAAATACTTTGTTATATCACCTGACGGAACCATTGACGTTAAAGAGTTAAATACTAACCATTAATTAAAACCATAAAAAAAGCCTCATTAAAATGAGGCTTTTTTTATAAATTATATATTGACAATTAGTTAATTGCAGGACAATTACAACTGTATCTTTCTTTACCACAGTTAAAGTTAAACCCTAATGTTAATTGGTGGAATCCACCATTATTAAACACTACAGAGTTTGCTTGGTAGCTATAGTTGTAAGCAAACACAAAGTTGTTTACTTCCACACCTAATATTGGTGTAATATATTGTAATTTTTGGCTGCTTACTCCAGATCCATCTCTAAACTCTGCACCATCTAAAGATCGTCTGTAAGATAATCCTCCCCAAACCTTACCAAAGTCTACGGATTTGTATGCTTTAAGGTTAAGGTCAAAAGATGCTTCCTCAGTAGCATCTCTATACATAAACATAGCAGAAGGCTCAAAACTCCATTCGCTACCATAGCTTCCAAAGGTATTTCCTACAGATACTAAGTAGGTTCTTAAATTGTCATAGCTTATACCTTGCTCATTAAAATTAATACCATCATTTTTTAATAAGTTTTTTACGGTTGCATGTGCATAAAAATCATATAAGAAGTAAGAAAAACCAAAGTCTACATTAAAATTAGTAGCAGACTGCTCTATTCCAGCAATAATAGGATCAAATCCATCAGCTAAAAAGCTAGTTTCATCTAACTTATATTGTATCGCTCCAACACTTAAACCAAAAGATAATTGGTTTAGGTCAGTAGTACTTCTAGAAAACATTAAATGGTGTGCGTAAGTAAAATAAGCACCAGTTTGAGAGTGGTACCCATTTTTATCACTATATACAATAGCTCCAATACCAGATTGCGAGTCTCCAATTCTACCATTTACACTAGCAGTAATTAACTTTGGAGCATCATCATCTCCAAACCACTGCTGTCTTCCTGTAACCCTAAGCTTAGCGCAATTTGCTGCACCAGCCATAGATGGGTGAATCAAGTAGTAGTTATCCGTTAAGTAATCTGAGTAGATTGGTAATCCCTCTTGGGCTTTTGAAAATTGAGTGCCAAATAAAGCAACAATTGCTATTAAAAATATGTTTTTTAATCTCATAATCTCTTATTTCGAGGTAGACAGGTCTATAAAAATAGCTACGCTATTGGGTTTATAACTAACTTTTAACTTAAAATCAAAAGTGAGTCTCAAATATATAAATTTACTCTTTATAATTTCAATCCTAAAAGTTAAAGGTTCAAGATAAAAATGTTTTATTAAATAAACTTCAAAAATCGTTAAATTTTATAAAAATCAAATATAATAGATATCTATACTTTTCTTTAGTATTTTTGCAAAAAAAAGTAACAATGAGTGATTTTAAAGTTTCAATACAAGAAACCTCTAACCCTACCATAATTAAATTCGAATTAAACCAATTTATAACCAAGCACCAAAGCTTTGAATTTAACAACATTGACGAGGCTAAAGACTCACCTTTAGCACAACAATTATTTTATCTTCCTTTTGTAAAAAAAGTTTACATATCTAGCAATTTTATAGCTATTGAAAGATATAATATTGTAGAATGGAACGATGTTAAGACTGAAGTAGCAGAACAGATTGAATCCTATCTAAATGATGGTGGAATAGCTGTGTCAGAAACTGCTGTAACAAAAAAGGTTGCTGTAACCGTTTACACGGAAAGCACGCCAAACCCATCAGTACTAAAATTTGTTTCTAACAAAAAACTAGTAACCTCTTCCTACGAGTTTACCTCAATCGAAACAGCTAAGCCATCACCTATGGCTACAGCTTTATTTCATTTTCCATTTGTTAAAAGCGTCTTTTTTGACGAAAACTATGTGTCAATCACAAAATATGATATCGCAGAATGGAATGACATTTCTTTTGAATTAAGAGAGTTTATAAAAAATTACATAGAGGATGCTAAAGAAATAGTATCACCTAATGCACCAGAAGTTGTAGAAAAATCTGTAGAAAAAGTAGAAGCACACTTTGAAACATTAGATGACACCTCTAAGCAAATTGTAAACATTCTAGAAGAATATATTAAGCCTGCTGTTGCAAGTGATGGAGGGAACATCCAATTTGAATCCTATGATGAAACTACTAAAACCGTAAAAGTAATTTTACAAGGTGCATGTAGTGGTTGTCCATCTTCAACATTTACATTAAAAAACGGAATTGAAAATATGCTTAAAGAGATGTTAGCAGGAAAAGTAGAATCTGTTGTAGCTCTAAATGGTTAATTTCAACCTATAAAACATACTGTTTAACCCGACTACTATATTGTTAGAAGATTTAAATCATCAATTATTGTATTAAAATTTGTAATTTTAAGAAACAAACAATAATTAAAATTTAAATATTATGGCAGTATTAAAAGTAATCGAAGTATTATCAAACTCTGATAAAAGTTGGGAAGATGCAACTAAAAAAGCAGTAAAGCATGCATCTAAAAGCGTTAAAAACATTAGATCTGTTTATGTACAAGATCAAAGTGCTAGCGTTAAAGATGGCGAAGTTGTAGACTTTAGAGTTAATCTTAAAATTACATTTGAGGTTAATTAATACCTTTTTAAAATATAGTATTATAAAAAAAGCCTGAACATTTGTTCAAGCTTTTTTTATTGGTGTTATTTAATCTTGCTTAATTACCTTTTTAAAGTAAAGTGGGCTTTAAATTGTTTTCTTGTATTTGAGGTATCGTTTGGCTCTCTATACTCAACCGTAAACCAGTAGTCACTAGTTGGCATTGGATTACCATTATACGTCCCATCCCATCCTAGTCCACTTGGGCTTAATTGTTTTAATAATTTACCGTAACGATCAAAGATGTATATCTCGGCATCTAATTGGTCTTCTATTCCGTAAATGTTCCAAGTGTCGTTAAACCCATCGTCATTTGGTGTAAAGAAGTGTGGATAGTCCATTACCATTACTGGTATACTTGCTTCTCCACAGCCATTAATGTCTCTTACTGTTATTATATGTTCTCCTGCTCCTACGTCTGTAAACATATACATACCGTCATTTGGTGTATTTGTTTCCCATGGTCCATCGTCTATACTAAACTCGAAGATTGAAACACCACTTCCTGTTGCGGTTACTGATATGTTATGTACTTCTGCAAAGGCTGCTGTGGTTACTTCTGCTGTGATTACTGGTGGCTCACTTTCTTCTACCGTTGCAGAGTCGTCATTGGTACATCCTGTAACTGCATCTGTTACTATTACTGTATACAAACCACCTTGTGTTGGTGTTAAGCTGCTTCCTGTTTCTCCTGGAAGAGTTACGCTTTCTAATTGCCACTCAAACGTGTAGTCTGTCGTGCTTAATCCTGTATCTAATACTGGTGTGTTTACCACTTCGGTTCCGTTTGTATTAACACATAATAAATAAAAGTCATCTAAATCAAACTCTGGTAATGGGTTAACTTGTAATGTGATTTCGGCAGTGTCATAACATACTGAGCTGTCTGCTTGATTATCTAACACACCATCGCCATCAATATCTACTGCATCTGCAATACCATCGCCATCAATATCTACTTCATCAATTAGACCATCTGCATCTGTATCTGTTCCGTCTGATAGTCCATCGCCATCAACATCTATTAGGTCAAAGACACCATCTAAATCGGTATCAATTGTATCAATCGTTCCGTCACCATTAAAGTCTATTCCTGTTGTCCCTAATCCTGCTAGATCGATAGCCAATGGTAATACAGTCATGGTATTGTTATCTACACGTACATAAATAACTTGTGGATTAACATTGTTTTCATATAAAAATGGTAACGCATCTGTTGCTGCATCGGCATCTGCTTGTGTTGCATAATAGCTTACAATGTAATTGGCTGGATCTTGTCCATCTAATACCTCTGGATTTAATGTTAATAAATCAAATTGTGCGCTATCATCAGTTGTATCTCCATCGGTTTCCATATTGTCATCACATATCTGGTATACGATTGGTACTAGGTCTGGATTGGCTTGTGCTGCTTCCTGAACTTCGATATTAAATGTCGTGGTCGTATCACATCCTGTTAGGGTATTGGTGATATTAACGTATATGGTTTGTGGGTTACTTGTATTGGTATATGGACTGCTTAATGCATTCATAGCCATATCTGCTTCACCTTGTGTTTCATGATACGTTACAGTAAAGATTGTTCCGTCTTGTCCGTTTAGGATTTCTGGTGTTTTACTTTCTAAATCAAAACCATATTGACCATCATTAAATAATTCGCAATAGATATAATCTTCTATTGGGCTAACCTCTGGTAATGGATTTACTGTAATGTCAAAACTTACTATAGTATAACATCCTGTTCCTCCTGTTCCTGAGGCATCTGTTCCGTTTGTTACACGCATGTAAATCGTCTGCGGATTAATTGCTACGCCTGGATTATCTGGATCTTCATTACTATGTGCTGTTGGGTCTACTATTTGATTAGTTCCCATTAAGGCATCATCTAAATCCGTGTAGTAACTTGCGCTTACGCCTAATTCTCCGTTTATTGTGGTTACTTCATTTGTGGTTAGGTCAAAGATTTCTATTAAATCATTTGGTCCTACAATATTCACATCATCACATAATTCTAAATCTGTAGGGTTTTGTAATGGTGTTGGGTTTGGTAACACACGGATGGTTAATGTTGTAAATGAGAAACATCCTGTATCTGCATCTGTGACTCTAACATAAACTGTTTGTGGGTTAGCTGGATTTGTTCCTACCATCATATTAGTGTACATGGTTGGGTCTACTATTGGACTAACGTCGGCTTGTGCATTGGCTTGTGTTTCGTAATAGGTTACAATCCAACTAGGATTACCTGCGGTAATTTCGTCGTTTTTAACCGTTAGGTCAAACGTTGCCATATCGTCATTGTTTTCGTAATAATCTGCATCTAACTCATCGCATATTGCTAATGGTGTTGGTTGCACAATTACTGGTGGAAACTCAACTCGGATTATAAATGAGCCTGTTGTAACACATCCATTTACGTTACCTTCTAATCTAACATAAATTGTCTGTGGGTTAGTAACATTAGTATAGTTACTTGTGTTAACTATTGGGCTAGTTCCATTGTCTGCTGCTAATTGTGTGGTATGGTAAGTTAATGTAAAATCTGCTGGATCTTGTGTCCCTAAGATTTGTGGTGCCATTACTGTATCAAAATCAAATTGGCTAAACCCATCATCATTATCATCACATACGATATAATCATCGATTACTAATGGTACTACTGGTGATGGTTGTACTTGTAATGGTAATACGACTATTGTAAAACATCCTGTGATATCATTTTCTGCACGCACATATATCATTTGCGTGTTTGCAACGATATTTGTGTATGGACTAACTAAGGCATTTAAATCGTTTGTCGCATCGGCTTGTGTTTCGTGGTAACTGATGCTTACGTCTGGCTCTCCATTTAAAATCGTTGTTGTTTGACTGTCTAAATTAAAAGTTGTAAATCCGTCGTTATCGTCATCACATTCTATTAAAGCCACTGGACTTGCTTGTGGTGATGGGATAGGATTAACTCTTAAGTCTAATGTAATTGTGCTTACACAGCCTGTTACATTATCCACTGCTCTTACATAAACCGTTTGTGGGTTTACAATATTAGTGTATGGACTAAATATTTGGTCCGCTGCTGTAGCATTGTCTGCTCCTGATTGACTAATATAGTGGGTTAAGGTGATTCCGGTTTGTCCTGCTAGAATTTGTGCATTGGCATCTTCTAAATTAAAGGCTTCTACTTCGTCTCCTGGATTGTTATAATCACATAAGGCTATTGGATCAGGTTGTACTAATACTGGTAATGGGTTTACAATTAAATCCATTGGTGTTACTGTAGAACAGCCATTAGCGTTATCATCCACACGTACCCAAATAATTTGTATATCTGCGGTTGTGTTTGTGTAAGCATTTGGTGTTGCTATTGCGTTTGTTGGCACATTAGCGTTGGCTTCTGTTTCGTAAAATGTTATTGTATAATCTGCTGCTGCTAAATCGTTTGTTGTATCTGAATCTAACTGATTTAATATCTCTGGATTGTTTAATTCTAAATCAAAAATTGCAAAACCGTCAGCATCATTATCACAAACTTCTAAAGCACTTGGGTCTGTGATTTGTGGTGTTGGATTTACTATTAAAACCAAGTCTACAAACGTTGCACAGTCTGTTGAGATTGTTGCACTTTCTACGCGTACATAAATAACCTGAGTATTTGCTACAATGTTATTATATGGACTAACTAATGGGTTTACGTTATTTGTCGCGTCACTTGAGGTTTCGTGATAAGTAACCGTTAATCCTGGTGCGCCTCCTGTAATTTCTGCTGTAGCATCACTTAATGTGAAGACTCCAAAGCCATCACTGTCTGGATCACAATACTCTAAAGCAGTTGGTGTAAATGCTACTGGTGCTTGTACAACATCTAATTGTAAAGTCGTTGTTGTAAAACAGCTTGTAGTCACATCTTCTACTCTTACATAAACTATTTGTGGGTTAGAAATGTTTGTATAAGGGATGGCTAATGGACTAGTTTCTGTTTCTGCATCTAATTGCGTTAGGTAATAACTTACTGCATAGTCTGGGTTACCTCCACTAATTTCATTGTTTTTAATACTTAAATCTATACTTGTAAATCCGTCTGGTGTACCATCATCACAAACTTCTAATGGTGTTGGTGTGATTGCTGTAGGTAATGCATTTACTATAAGATTAAAAGTTGTAGACCCATAACATGTTGGATTAATATTATCGTTAACTCTTACATATACAATTTGTTCTGGCGAATCTATATTTTGATAAGTAGTTGGATTTAAAATAGGATTAGTTTCTGCCTCTAAATCTGTTAAGTTTTCATAAAAAGTAACTGTATAGTTTGCTGGATCTTGACCTCCAAGAATTGTAGTTTCTTGAGTTGTTAAATCAAAAATCTCAAATCCATCTTCAGAAACATCATCACATACTACCATGTTAGCAGGTTGTACAGCTATAGCATTAGGATTAACAATTAAGGTAAATCCTCCGTTTGGTAAAGTAGTAGCTGTATAACAGTCTGAATCAATTAAGCTTTCGATACGAACAAAAACATATTCACCATTGCTACCATTATATGGACTAACTAATGGGTTATCACCTGAATCAGCATCTGCAAATGAGTTATGATACGTTACTGTATATTCTGAAGTTAATTGCGTACCTAACACTGTTGCAGTCTGTAATTCTAAATTAAACATTTCAACACCATCATTAGACAAATCATCACAAACCTCCATGTCTGGTGCTTGGTTAAGAACCGATGTTATCACATCTAGATTAAAAGTATCAACATCTGAACAAGTTCCTGATGCCACATCTTCAATTCTGATATGAATAATTTCTGGATAGGTTTCATTTCCAATGTAGTTGGCTGGGTCCGCAATAGGATTAAGTCCCAATTGTGCATCTGACAAACTATTATGATAACTAATAGATACGTCTGCAGCGACTTGACTTCCTATCGCTTCGGAATCATTAACCGTTAAATCAAAAATTTCATTTCCGGAAGGATTATTACATGTAATAATATCAATGGTATTTTCCACCATTGGTCCTGGAATAAATTCTATTAAAACAGAATCTGTCGCTTGACATGTTGCAGAAAAAACAACATCAACACTATAAACACCATTTTCCGTTGCGTTTAAAGTAGATCCCGTTTCTCCTGGTATAACAACTCCGTCTAAATACCAAGTATGAGTTGCTGTAGGTAAGTTTGTATCTAAAGGTACAGATCCTCCGGAACATATTGCTGTACCAGCATCTATGGTAACATCATCTCCTAAATCTCCTCCTAAATTAAATGTTCCTGCTCCTAAAAACACTGCTGCATTATAGGCTGAATCACCATCATCCGCAATAACTAGTTTAATGTTATAAGTGTTACCAGGCGTTACATTAGAAAAAGCAGTCATAGAAGTTGTATAACCTCTAAAATCGATTGGAGAATTTCCTGGAGGCAATCCTCCTGCTCCATAATAAGAGTCGAAAAAGGTTGGATTAACCGATGGACAACTAGCATTATACGCATTGTCTCTAACCGTAAACACAGAAACAACATCTGTTGTTCCTGGCACGATTGCCAAATTAGTAACTGCAGTCGTTGATAAATCCGTTAATAAAAATGCAAAAGCATCTGTAAATCCACATTGGAAACCTCCATACTCTTCTGATGCGAATAAGAAATCAAAACTTATACTATCAGCTATTGGCACAAAATTAAACTCGATAAAAGAAGCATCATTTGAATCTCCTGGGTTTAATGCTGGTATTGCATTTTCTAAATCTGCATCTCCTGGCCATCCACCACTACTTTGTGTTCCTGTTTCAGGTCCTTCAGCTTCCATTGCATCACCAGAATTTAAAACAATACCTGCTTCAAATGGAAATGCACCTGGAAGTGCTGTAAAATATCCAATCCCATTTTCTTGCCCAAAATTGCTTCCTGTGCTCCAATTAAAATTAGAAACTGTAGCACATGGACTATCAATTAATACATCCTCTATTAATTCCGGAACTGTATAAGTTGTTTGATTTACAGTAATATATGGACTTAAAACTTCTACTTCGATAGTTGTAGAAGCAGAACATCCTGTTGGATTGCTATCTGTTGCTGTAAATGTTACAGTAAACGTCCCTAAATTGTTAAATACATGACTTGATGATAATCCTGCTGCTGAAGATCCATCTCCAAAATTCCAGTTATAAGTTGCTCCTGTTCCGTCATCTTCAAAAGTTGCACTACCATCAAAACTAACAGTACCACCTAAAGGAATTTGAATAACACCTAAACCATCAGCTACTGGGTTTGTAGCATCTATAGTAGGTGTAATTGTTTGACAGGATTGTAAACATGAAATATTAGCAGCCCAACCTGAAGTATTTGCTGCTGCACTACTTACAAACTCTATTGTAATACAACCTGTTGCACTAGTTGTTGATGCAGAAATTGTACCTGGATTATTTGCTGCTCCACCACCAGAATATGTACCAATTACCGCAGCACTTGTATCATCACCATCATAGATAGTCATTACGTCAGAACCTAGTTGCGTACTAAATGTAGTAAATTGTATTTGAATAAATTGATCTGGTCCATCTGGACATAGCGTTAAAACAAAATTCTCGTTATCAGCATAATTAGCCGATGCTCCTCCTGAATCATAAAGCACACCTGAACATTGCGAAAACGTTCCGTTTTGCATCAAAATATCTTGAGATTGAGCAGTGAATAAAGCACCTAGAAAAGTAACAATAAGTAGAAATTTTTTCATTTCTTATTTAGTAAAAGGGTTGAATAATTGGTTAATTTACAATTATACTAAAATACTGCCTAATAATTTGATTAAATTCATCTTAAAAAATGATAAGAATAGATCTTACATAGATCAATTAACACGCATTTTTATAATAAAAACAGACAGGGTTGAATAGTATATATATTAAACAGTTACAATTCAAAAACTCCTACCCAACCCTAGAGTTTACAAATTATATCTATATTTGTTTTAACTTATAAAATCATACAATGGAATTACAAAAATGGATAGACAAAGGGTCTGAAATTATTATTGAATACACGCCTAAAATGTTAGCTGCAATAGCTATCTGGATTATTGGTGCTTTTGTTATTAAACAAGCTCTAAGAGCTTTGAAAAAACTAATGCTAGTTAGAAATTATGATGAAAGCTTACAAAAATTTTTAATAAACCTATTACGTTGGGTTTTAAAAATTGTACTAATTATAGTCGTATTAGGTACGTTAGGCATTGAAACTACATCCTTTGCTGCGATATTGGCTGCAGCAGGTTTAGCTATTGGATTAGCTTTACAAGGGTCTTTAGCTAATTTTGCTGGAGGTGTATTAATTATGTTATTTAAACCTTTCAAAATTGGTGACTTGATAGAAGCACAAGGTCAAGTTGGAGTTGTAAAAGAGATCCAAATTTTTACGACTAAACTTACAGGATTATCAAACAGAGAAATTATTATACCTAATGGCTCTTTGTCCAATGGAAATATTATTAATTTTTCTACTGAAGGTACGCGACGTGTAGATTTGGTTTTTGGCGTTGGGTATGAATCTGACATTAAAAAAACAAAAGAAGTTTTAATGTCTGTATTAACCGCTAACCCTAAAGTATTAGAAGCACCTGCACCTACAGTAAATGTGATTGAATTAGCAGATAGCTCTATTAATTTTGCTGTAAGACCTTGGTGTAAAGCTGAAGATTATTGGGCTGTTTATTTTGAGACAACCGAACAAACTAAAGAAGCACTAGATGCTGCTGGTATTGATATACCTTATCCACATAGTGTTGAAATACAAAAACAGGCTTAATTATTTTTTAGATTTTATTGCTACAAAATCTTTTAAGTAATACGGTTCAAAATAAGCGACATCTTCGGTGTCGCTTTTTTTGTATTTATTAAAACTTAAAGCACTCATTTGATCTGCAGAAGGTAATTTGTTTTCAATAAACACTGCATTGTTATTATCTAATAACGCTTTAGTTTTAGCTACACCATCACCAATAAAGTAGACTTTATTTTCTGACAAATAAGATTGAAATGACGTCTCATCAAGGACTTGCGCTTCAATTGCTCTAATGCTATTAAACTGAGTATCAAAAATAGCAGAATACACCTCTAAACGTCTAGCGTCTAACATTGGTACAATTAATCCAGAATCTGCTTTTACTTGATGCGCTAAGGCTTCTAAAGTAGATACAGATATTAATGGTATGTTTAAAGCAAATGCTAAGCCCTTTGCTGCAGACACACCTATGCGCAATCCTGTATATGATCCTGGTCCTTTACTTACTGCTATGGCATCTAATTGTAACGTTGAAATCTTTGCTTCTTTTAACACCTCATCAACGTAAACATGGAGTTTTTCTGCATGAGAATAACCATTTCCGTAATCTTCCTTTAACACCAAAGTCTCTCCTTTATGAGAAAGAGAGACTGAGCAGTTAGTTGTAGACGTTTCAATATTTAAAATATATGCCACTTTTATTCTGTTATTGGTTTATCAAGATAAAAATCTAACACTTTAGTTTTAAAAACGTAATTGTATTTAGCGTTTAAAAAAGACGATTGTGCATTTATTAGTCGGTTACGAACTTGTTCTAATTGAAACGATGTACTAACACCTAAATCGTATTTATCTTGTTCGTTTTGAAAAGCTAACTCTTGAGACTCTAAAGATATTTTAGACGCTTCATATTGAATTAATGAAGCCTTAGCATCAGCAAAAGCTTGCTCGACATTGGAAGTTAGCGTTTGTTTTTCTTGCTCTAAATCTAAAATGATTCGATCTTTACTAATCTCTGCTCTTTTAACACTTGCATCTGTTCTAAATCCATTAAAAATTGGCACGTTTAAACTAAAACCAACATTGTATCCAAGGTTGTTTTCAATTTGCTCTGCAAATCCATTTTTTTGCAATTCGATTATTGCCTCTCCAGACGTTGCATCAAATCCTGTAACTATAGGTAAAACATCATCTTGTCCTTGTAAATGTTGGTAAGACGTACTTGCACCAACACCAAAACTTAAGGTTGGTAAATACGCGCTTCTTGCTATTTGATAGTTTAACTCAGCATTATCAATATTAAGTTGTGCGCCTTTAATTTCTGGACGATTATCTAAAGCATAAGATAAAATTTCGTTTGAATTTTTGTAAGCTAAGACTGCTTCCGTTAAATCAATATCTACATTTTGAATATCAAAACCTTGAGATGGTATTTGTAATATCTGTGATAAATCTAATAGTGATAAAACCACATTGTTTTTGGCATTAACTAAGCGCTCATTATCTGAAGCCAATTGCGATTTAGAGACTAACAAATCTGCACTTGCTCTGGCTCCTGCATCAACAAGTTCTTGTACTTGCTCTAAACTTTTTTGGCTAATTGCTACTTGCTCTTCTGCTTGCTTTACCGCTTCACGATTAAACAATATATTTAAATACGCATTTACAACATTTAACGAGATATTATTTTTTAAAATATCTAATTGAATCTTACTATTTTCAATACCTAAATCTGCTTGCTTTTGAAGATTTGTATTTCTAAAACCATTAAATAAGGTAACACCTGCATTTAAACCAAACCCATTACCTCTAGAATCTCTAGAAATCCTGCTTCCGTTTTGATCTATAAACGAACCAAAATTCCAATTTTGAGAAGCACTTGCATTTACTGTAGGTAAAAAGTTTCCTTTTGCAGATTTTAAATTTTGTTCTGCAATTTGTTGATCTAGCAGTGACTGTCTAACGGTTATGTTGTTTTGCAATGCGTAATCAACACTTTCTTTTAATGACCACTTTTTTTCTTGAGCAAAAGCTGTGAAGCCTACTAAGAATACTAATGTGAATTGTATTATATTTCTAGTTTTCATCTTCGTTATCTTCTTTTGATGCTTTGTTCCACACTTTAATTTTTTCTCCTTCTTTAACACCTTCTGTGATTTCGACATTAATCCCATCAGACAATCCTAATTCAACATCTCTTTTTTCAAAAGTACCTGGAGCTGTTTCAATGTCAACAAATGGTTTTTCAGTAATTCTGTTAAACTGTAATAATGATTCTTTAATCACTAAAATACTGTCCTTGCTTTCCATTTCAATTTCAGCATTAGCACTATAACCAGCTCTAATTTTAGTTGAAGGTTCTACCGTTACATCTGCTTTAATTGTAAACTGTACTGCTCCATTCTCTTCCATCCCTTTAGGCGCCACAAATGTAAGTTTAGCAGGAAACACTTTTTCGTTAATCGCACCTAAAATTACTTTAATATCTTTTCCTTCTTCTAATTTACCAACTTCAGCTTCATCCACTTTACCTTCAAAAATCATTTTGCTCATGTCTGCAATAGTCGCAATTGTAGTACCAGCATTAAAGTTATTACTTTCAATAACTTGATCACCTTCTCTAACCGGAATTTCTAGAATTGTTCCAGGAATTAAAGCGATAATATTTGTATTTGCAGATCCACCACCAGACAATGATCCTCTTTTAATAATTTGGTAATTATTTTGAGCTTGATTTAAAGTTTCTTGTGCTTGGTTTAAAGACAATTGACTGTTTTCAAAATCTTGTCTAGATATAACCCCTTTTTCAAATAAAGCTTTATTACGATCGTATAATGTTTTAGCATTATTAAACGCTAGTTTTGCTGTAGATATTTGTCCACTTGCACCAACCAAACTTTGCTCGTTAGGTACGACTCTAATTTTAGCAATCACATCTCCTTTTTTAACGATGTCACCTTCCTCGACTAGGATTTTATCGATAATACCAGAAATTTGAGGTTTTAGCTCTACTTCTTCCTCTGGATTTAATTTACCTGTAGCTACCGTTTTAGTATTTATTGAGGTATAAAAAGGCTCTGCTGTTTTAAACTCTTCCACTGATTTAGAACTTGAGTCTTTAAAGTATTTTAACACCATTAAAAGTGCTATTACCAAAGCAACAATTACAATTATTTTTATTACTTTTTTCATTTTTATATAGTTTACTCGGTTGATTTTAAAAGTTTTTTAGACTTTACTTTAATTATATTTAATTGATAAAATTATTCTTCTCTTAATGCCTCAATAGGCTTAATACTTGTTGCTTTAAAGGCTGGTATTAGTCCTATTAAAGTCCCTAATACCACCAAAATTATTAAGGCAATAAATACCACTGCAATAGACACTGATGCGTTAACAATAACAGCTTCTGCACCTTGACCAAAAGCACTATCCAACGCTATTAGTATCCAGCCACCAGTAATTATACCTAACAGTCCTGCAACTAAAGTGATTGATACAGCCTCCACAACAATTTGTCTTTTAATCTCATAAGGTGTGGCACCTAAAGCACGTCTAACACCTATTTCTTTAGTTCTTTCTTTAACTGTAATAAGCAATATATTACCAATTGCAAATACACCTGCAATTAAGGTTGCTATACCAACAAACCAGGTTAAAAATTGCATTCCTGTTAAAAATCCAGTGATTTTTGCAAACTCTTTACCTAAATTAAAACTACCAAATGCACGTGTATCATCTGGATGCACTCTATTTAAGTTTCTTAAAATTAGTTTGGAGTCTGCTTCAATTTGCGAAATATCGTATTCTGGTTTACCAGTAATCATCATCCAACCAATATTTTCACCCATATTATATATTTGTTGAAAAGTGGTGAAAGGAATATGAATATCACTAGATGGTCCCATATTAGCATTACCAGTTTCAAACATACCAATTACTTTAAAATTCATTCCGTTTAACAGAATGTATTCGCCTATCATTTCTTCATCCTTTTCAAAAATTTGTTTGTAGATTTCTTCTGAAATAACGACGACTTTCCTATTTTCATCAATATCAGTTTGATTGATAAAACGTCCACGAATCATTTTCTTTTTTTGAACTTGATCTAATAAAGGATAATCACCATTTACACCAAAATTACCAGACAGAAAATTACGTACTACCAAAGCAGAACTTTGATTTCTTGGCACCACAAACTCAATACCTTCAACATTTTCTTCAATTTTTTTAGCGTCACTTATTTTAAGTTGTACTTGTCTACCTTCCTGAAACCCTTTAAAAGGTTTGCTGGTACTTTGTGCCCAAACAAACACACTATTTGTAGCAAAATCACCAAATAATCTATTAAAAGAATTTTCTAACCCTTTTGCTGAGCCAAGTAATCCGATAAGTAGTAAAATTCCCCACCAAACACCAACCATAGTTAATGCTGAACGTAGTTTGTTTTTACTTAAACTATCGTAAACTTCTTGCCATGTATCTCTTTCGAATAAAAACATTATAATTTAATCATTTCTAAGTGCGACAATTGGTTTAATCTTGGATGCCTTTTTAGCTGGTAAATAGCCTGCAATACCACCAGCTACAATAAGTGTAATAGTTGCTGCAACAACAACATTTAAACTTACCGATGGGTCTTTTATAAAATATTTTTCTAGCATTGGTCCTGCAAATTCTACAACTGTCATCCCAATAAGCAAGCCTACAAATCCAGCAATAACTGTAACTAAAATAGATTCTAATAATATGATTAAAACTATAGATTTTGGTGAAGCGCCAAGTGCCTTTCTAATTCCAATCTCTTTAGTACGCTCTTTAACAATAAAAATCATCATGTTACTGATGCCAACAATTCCTGCTATTAATGTTCCAAATCCAATAACTAATACCATGACACCTAAACCTCCTGTCATTTGGTTAATAGCTTTAGACTCATTAGCCAAGTTTCTAACCCTTATAGCACGTTGGTCATTTTGAGAGACTGAAAAACGATCTTTAAGTTTTCTGGTTAATGCTGTACTAAACCCAATTGCCTGGTCAAAATTCATGCTTGGGTTATAGGTTAAATTGATTTGATCGATATAGTCATTGTTACCATAAATTTGTTGTGCTGTAGATACAGGCATATAGATTAATCGTTCTTCATTATCTCCACCATCATCACTAAACACACCAACCACTTTATATTGGATCCCATTTAAATTAATGTATTTACCTATAGCAGTTGTTTTTAAAAATAAATCCTCTTCTACTAATCGTCCAATAACTACAACTTTAGTTTTATTGTCAACGTCTAATTGATTGATGTATCTACCGTATTCTACTTTAGTGTTTTCAAGATATTGATGGTCAGGATGAACTGCTCTAACACTGTAGCTATTTTTTTCGTTTCTAAACGAAGCATTTACATTTCTGTATATTCTTGCGGTTATGAATTGTACTTTGTCACCAAATTCGTCTTTAATATACTCATAATCCTCATTAGTAAACTGTATTTGTCTACCAGCTTGTAATCCTTTATGTGCTTTTGAGGTTTGTCCAGAATTAATAAAAATAGAGTTAGCAGCATCATCCACAAAAGCGGTATCAAATGTATTGACTAATCCATTGACTACTCCAAATAGAATGGCGAATAACGATATGGCAAAAGCTACTGTAAAACCAGATAATATACTTCTGGTTCTATTCATGTTTATACTCTGAAATATTTCGCGCCAAAGGTCTCTATCAAACATGTGCAGAAGCTCTTTCTTGATTAATAAACACATCCTCCATAATAACACCATCTTTTAAACGCACAATACGCTTACACATATTGGCAATATCCTCTTCGTGTGTTACCATTAAAATGGTTTTACCCTCATCGTTTAGAGATTGGATAAAGTCCATAATCTCATAAGAGGTTTTGGTATCCAATGCTCCTGTAGGCTCATCGGCTAATAATAATTTTGGATTTGCAGCTAAAGCACGTGCAATTGCTACACGCTGTTTTTGTCCACCTGACAACTCGTTTGGTAAGTGAGTAGCCCAATTAGCTAAGCCCACTTTTTTAAGGTGAAACATTGCTTTTTCAATACGCTCTTTTCGTTTTAAGCCTTGATAATACAATGGTAATGCAACATTTTCTACTGCATTTTTGTAATTTATTAAGTTAAACGATTGGAAGATAAATCCTAAAAATTTGTTTCGGTAAATCGCTGCTTTCTTTTCGGTAAGATTTTTAATAGGGACACCATCAAGTATATACTCGCCTTCATCAGCTTCATCTAACATTCCAATGATATTAAGTAACGTCGATTTTCCAGAACCTGAAGAACCCATAATAGCAACCATTTCGCCTTCTTCAACAGATAAATCAATACCTTTTAAGACATGAAGACTAGAATCGCCAATTGGATAAGACTTATGTAACTTATTTATTTTGAGCATAATTGATGGTTTTTTTGATTGATGATTAACTCAATAACAATTAGACTACAAAGGATACAATTTGTTACAACATTTATTAAAAAATTTTGTTAAATATTGGTTTTAAAGTGCTTCTATTTCTTTTTTACTTTAAAATATTTCCAATAAATAAAGAAACCTAAACTAAAAACTATGATGTATGGTATGGACATTAGATAGACAATACCATCGTTAATACCTTTTGCTGCAGCTTGACCTTCTTCGTTTTCTAGTACAGCTCTACACATAGCGCATTGTGCATTTGTCTGTAAAAACGAAACGATTAAAAATAGAAATAAAAAAACTTTAGTTTTCATAATTGTAAGGTGCTTAGCAAAGCTTTAAATAGCTGTTACACGTAATAAGGCGAAATCATTAAATACACAATCACACCAGTAACTGCAACGTACAACCATAATGGAAACGTAATTCTAGCTATTTTTTTATGACGTTGTATATTGTTTGTGATTGCTCTAACATAAGTTATTAATACAAAAGGAATGACTACTACCGATAATGCAATGTGTGTTATTAAAATGAAAAAATAAATAGACCTAATTGCGCCTTCGCCTCCAAATTTAGCAGAATCACTTGTCATGTGATAAGCGACATACATTACTAAAAATAATACTGATAAGGAGATTGCAAACTTCATTAAATTTTCATGTAGCTTACGTTTATTATTTTTAATTGCCCAAACAGCTACCAATAATACAAATGCTGTAATACCATTTATTGTCGCATAAATAGGTGGTAAAAATGTTAAAGGCTCTACATTAAAACCTAAGTCTTTTAATTTAACTGTAAATAAAGCTGCTACAGCTATAGGGATAATAACAGATAGGATAACAATCCACTTATTATACTTTTGTTCGGCGTTTAGTTTTCTTGTACTCATAATTGTAATTAATAGATGTGGCTAGATTAGGACGCGTTAAGTTTACTCTTGTAATAGTTTTGCAATGTCTTCTTTTAAGATTGTAATTTCTTGTTCATTACCATCTTCATCCATTTTTTCTTGCTCGCTAATTACACCTTTATAAAATATTTTTGGATTACCAAAAGCATCTGTTCTAGATCTTAAATATCCTTCTTTATCTACTAAAGCAAAATCTCCTGAATGTTCAAAATTTTCAATATCAACAAAGATATTAAAACCCATATTTGATAATTGGTAAATAGCCTCTTTATCTCCTGTCATTAAATGCCAATTTGGGCTAGTAACACCATAATCTGCAGCATAAGCCTTTAGGATTTCTGGAGTGTCGTTATCTGGCATGATACTAAATGATGCAATACCAAACTCTGGATTATCTTTAAATGTGTTTTGTATAGATGCTAAGTTAGAGCTCATTCTTGGGCAAATTGTAGGACACGTTGTAAAAAAGAAATCCACCACATACACTTGACCTAAATAGTCCTTGTTAGTTATTGTTTTACCATCTTGATTAGTAAAACTAAATTCTGGCACTTTTTTACGTTCTTCATTAATCACTAAATAGCCTACATCTGATTTATCTGCTGTGTTACTTTTAGAATTTACAATAACGCCTTTACTTCTACTCTCGTCTGTACGATTAACATCCTTATTACTAATTCTATCTATGATTTTAGGAATAAAAATAATCCCGAATAACAATATAATGAATGAAATACCTACGTAAGAATAATTTGCTTTTTTACTCATGGTAATGCTATTAGTTTGTGTCTCCTTTTAAATCGTCTGCACGTCTAGAGGTCGAGTTAAACTCGCCTTTACGTTTTTGCCTATACTCTGTAAACAAAACACGTAAATCATCTGCTCCCATGACATTTTTAAGCTGTGCAACTTCTGATGCATTATAAGCAGTAAGCGGATAGGCTTGTTTACCTTGTTCTATTTCTTTTTTGGTTCTGTTATCTAAACGTCCACGCTGATTTAATTCCTTATCAACAATATATACTTTGTTAGTTGCTAAATTAAAATCTAAGACTTCACTTGACCTTAAGCTATTAAACATTTTTTTTGTATCAGAGTCATCCAACTCAACAAAATGCCAATATTTAAGTTCTCCGTATTTAGTTAATTCTTTTTTAAGTCTATCTGTTGCATCTGATGTAGATTTAGACACCAACATAATAACTTGAAACTTTTTAAAGCCTTGAAACTTATCGTAAATTAATTCTTTTAGGTTAGAGGTTTCAACAACTTTTGATTCTGGATCTTTACCTAAAAAACCTAAAACTGTGATATGATTTTCTAATTGTAAGTCTGTTGTAGCTGAAGACAAGTTTTGAAAATCAAGGACGTTATTTTTAACAACGTCTAAAGGATTGTAGTTATTAGTAGAAGGATATAAAAACAACAAAAAGATTACTGGTAAAAAAATAAAGCACCTAAGGTAATTCCTTTTTTCAATTTCTTTTTATCCATAATCTCAATGCTTTTTTTAATTATACAAAAATAAAAAAGGTGGCTTTAATAAACCACCTTTTAACTATATTTTATATCGATTTCTTTACTTAGAAATCTCTTTTGATAAATCCTTTGTCGTATACATCAAAAACGTAACCTCCTTCTTGTAATAATATAAATACTAAGTAACAAATAAGGAATATTCCTGTCCAAACAACAGCACGTCTTAATCCAGGTAATTCATCACGCATGTGCATGAAATCCCAAGTAATATAATATGCTTTAACAATTGTTAAGATGATAAAAATCCAGTTTAAAAGTTTCATCCCTAACACAACGTTGGTTCCCCAAGATGGTTTGTAGATACCTAAAACAACCTCTATAGCTGTAATGATAGATAACAAGATTAAAACTCCCCAAATTTTTTGAGTATTAGATTTAAACTTAATTAATCCTCTAAATATTTCTAATTTATGTGCGTCTGCCATGATATTTCTTTTCTATAAAATTATTAAACTAGGTAGAAGAATGTAAATACAAATACCCAAACTAAATCTACAAAGTGCCAGTAAAGACCAACTTTTTCAACCATTTCGTAGTTTTTACGTCTGTCATATGTACCGATAACAACATTAAAGAAAATAATGATGTTAAGCACAACTCCTGAAAATACGTGAAATCCGTGAAATCCTGTAATAAAGAAAAAGAAGTCTGCAAATAATGGCGAACCATATTCGTTTACATGTAAGTTAGCTCCTTGAACTACTAATTTACCGTTTTCTTTAATTTGTTTTAAAGATTGCTCTCTTGTTAAGATTGTTTTTTCACCTTCTTCGTTAATGATTTGCGTTCTAACTAACACATTAGGATTAGCTTCCATACCTTTAACGATATCGCTTACTTGATAAGCAGGTAAAGTACCTTCTCCTACAAACCAAAGTCCATTTTTACGCTCATGCTCTACCCTGTCTGTAGGTGCAGCAGTAGCAAAATCTGCTATAGCTAAACGTTTAAAAGTTTGTTCTCCATCCACAGTTACATTTTCTCCAAACTGAAGGATGTTACCACCTTTTGTTTGTACAGCACCAAAGTCTCCTTTAATAAAAGTATTCCACTCCCAAGCTTGAGACCCAACAAATATTAAACCACCAATAATGGTTAAAAACATGTACCAAGTCACTTTTTTCTTGTTTAAATGGTGACCAGCATCCACTGCTAATACCATTGTCACTGAAGACATGATTAATACAAACGTCATAAACGCTACATAAATCATTGGATAATTACCATGGAAAAATGGTACGTGAGTAAAAACCTCGTCTGCAATTGGCCAAGCATCAATAAATTTGAATCTTGAAAAACCATAGGCTGCTAAAAACCCAGAGAATGTTAATGCATCTGATACGATAAAAAACCACATCATCATCTTACCATAACTTGCTTTTAATGGTTGGTTACCACCTCCCCAAGTCTTTCCTTCTGTATCAGTAGTTGCAACTGTAGTATTCATAGTGTTAAATTAGTTGTTAAAATGTGGCACAAAAATAATCATTTTATTCAGTTAAAAAAATACCAAACTCTAATTTTATAGTATCTAAATAAGGTTTTGGTCTTATTAGATCAATATTTTTTTAGTTTAGAAAAAAGTATAAGAAAAAAACAGGTAGATCCATAGCAAGTCAACAAAGTGCCAAAAGGTTTCTGCTAATTCAAACCCAACCATATTATCTTGAGAATATTTACCTCTTAAGTGATTGATTAACACCACTAATACCGGAACCAAACCTACTAGCACGTGTACCATATGTACTACTGCAATTAGGTAAATATATGTTACTGTAATATTACTTGTTGGTCCTGTAAAGTTAAATCCTAAGTCTATAATTTGATTAAAACCGACAAATTGATTGTAAATAAAAAATAACCCTAACACAAATGTTAAAGTTAGCATTGCAGTAGTTAATCCATTTTTACCTTGCTTTAATGCTCTTTTAGCGATTATAAAAGTAATACTACTTATTACCATTATTATAATACTAATCCAAAAAGGCTGAGGCATTTGAAAATCATTAAGCCAATCTGGTCTAGAACTACTTACAATAAATGCACTAGTCCATCCTGCAAAAGACATAATTAAAGACGCTATACCAAAGTACAACATCATTTTTTTTGCACGTCCCGTTTTTTCTTCTAAAGTCCCTTGAGTTAAATCCATTTTATCTTATAAATTTATCAATAACGTATACAATCTGTATTAATGTAATATATAGTACGCTTGACAACATTAATTGTTTTGCTGCTTTTTCAGTCATTTTTTTATACAATTGAATAGCATAATACAGCATGACTAATCCTAAACTTAAAACTATTATTGCTGCAACGATAGATAATTTTAATTGTCCAGTTACACCAAATACTGGAACAATAGACACTAAAATAGTCCAAACCGTGTATAAAATGGTTTGCACTGCTGTACCTTTATCTTGTTTACCTGTAGGCAACATAAAAAAGCCTCCACGTTTATAATCTTCAAATAAAAACCAACCAATTGCCCAAAAATGAGGGAATTGCCAAAAAAATTGTAAAGCAAATAAAGTTCCTGGTTCAATACCAAAATTATCTGTTGCTGCAACCCAACCTAACATAAAAGGAATAGCTCCTGGAATAGCACCAACAAATACAGATAATGGTGTTTTTGTTTTTAAAGGCGTGTAAACGCTTGTATATAAAAATATTGAAATGGCTCCAAACATTGCTGTTTGTGCGTTTATTGAATATAAAATACCAATACCTAAAATAGTAAAAACACAAGCTATTAAAAAGGCTGTATTAACCGTCATACGACCAGAAGCAACAGGTCTGTTTTTGGTACGATGCATTAAGGCATCTAAATCTTTTTCAATAATTTGATTAAAAGCGTTACTGGCTCCAACCATAAAATAACCTCCTAAAGCAAGCAATAAAACAATTTTTAGGCTGATAGTATCTGCTCCTAAAAAATAACCAGCAACTGATGAAAACACGACGCTTAAAGACAAGCGCATTTTAGTGATTTCTTTAAAATCTGATAATGCTGTATGTTTAATTGTAGGGGTTACAGTTGTACTCAAACCAACGCTATTTTTTTCTGATGCAAAGATACTGCTAAAAAGGAATTTGGCATAAAAAAACCACAAGGTTTTTGGGCTTGTGGTTTTTTTTATATTTTTAAAATTTTTACAAATCAAAATACCAATTAAATAAGTCTGTTCTAATCCCAAAATTAATCCAAACCGTACTGTTATTATAAACCGAAGCTGTTTGTGCTTCTGGATTAAAATTACGATAACTTAAATTTACAAATGCTTTTAAATTAGAGGCTGGATTAACCAAATAGCCTAATTGTGTACTTGCGTTTACAGATGTTGTTTTTATACCTTGACCTATTGTTACTCCTGTATCAAAAGGTCTGTCGTTATAATCTTGATAGACATCACCACCATAACTAAAATTGTCTGTACCATCGTTTACATCAAATCCTCTAATACCTGTTACTAATTTTGCCTCTCCAAACCAACGGTCTTTTTGATAGCGTCCAATTAACACCAACTCTCTAAAATTTGCTCCCCAAAGGTGAGCCATAGGTTGATTGTTGTGCGCATAGTTTAATACAATTGTATTATGAGAATAGGTATATGGTCTAACTTGATTGTATTCTGCTTGAAGCATTAAGTTTTTAACTTTAAAGGCATTGTAATATTTTGCACCTAATTGGAAACCAAATTTGTTTTTCCAGCTTTTGTTTCCTCCTGTGACATCGTTTAATGAAAATTCGTCTAAAATAAATTGACCATATACATTTGCATTATCACTAAGTTTATATTTACCTGATGCTCCTAATATTGCATTACCAGCACCTTGACCAGTTTCAAACTCTATAGCTCTAAAAAATATTAATGGGTTTAGGTAATTGATATCAAAACCTCTGTCATTAGTATTTTCCCAGATTACAGACTCAAACAAACCTAAATTAAAACGTTTGGATACATTCCAACTTAAATAATGGTTTGCAATATATTTTGTTCTGAATGCTTTATCCACCACTGCTGCATCACGCACATCTTTTAACCAAGTCCACGTGTTGGTGTATTTAATTTTCCAGAAGGTCGTGTTTAATTTTAAAAAAGGGTAAGGACTTGCCACATCACTTTGCAGTAAACTTCTATAACCATCACCTATAAATTGTTTGCCATGTCCAAACTGGACGTTTAAAAATTTAGCTGGTGTATACGATAAATAGGCTTCTGCTGCTGGATAGTCATAAGCATCCTCTTTAAAGCGTTTGGCAATACCACGACCTGGTATAATTGCAGGATCTGGTCCAAATGCTTTTAAACTTTCGGCATATTGATTGTAATATTGTGCAAAACGTCCTTGACTTTCAAAAACTGAAGCCGAAAAACTAAGTTTACTTCCTAAACCTCCTTGTATGTACAAGCCTCTAGTATTGTTATACGTTGTACCAAAATCTGCATCTGTATCTTTTCCTAATTGTAAATCAAGAATAGGGTCTACTGTAAACCAATAATCTTCGCCTTGTATTTGTGCCAAATGCTCATTCCAAAGCTTACGACCTAACCATGATTCAGCATCCTTTTGCAGCTTTAAATTTTCAGCAGAAAAATCGTAATAATTGGACACATCTTCATAACGATAAGGTTTTGATGCTGTATGACTATTAGTTCCTATCCTATTAATATCCTGATCAAATCTAAAGTAGTTTTCATGAGAAAAAGGAATATTGATTTGACTTGTATAAGCTTTATTGGTATACTTAGTTGTTGCTTTTTGCACACTGTCAAACTCTTGCTTTGCTTTTTGTTGCAAATCCGTTAATTGCGCAATTTGATTTAAGTCACTATTATTATCTGTTTTAACATCTGTAATACTAGGCAACGCTTGAGGTGTGTTTTTCTGATTTAATGGAAAATATAAATTAAAACTGTATTGCTTAAACGTTGGATTACCATTGTAAGTAGCTGGTTGGATAGTAGGAAAAGCTTCAAAAACGCGTTTAGCTTCTTCTTTTAAATCTTTACTATGTGCATCAATATAAATAGTTTTAAAGTTACCGTCTTTGGTGACTTCAAAAATTATTGCCATTTGACCAGTATAGTTTTTATCAATACTATCTGGAAGTTTAAATTCTGAATATATAAGTTTATATACTTCTTGATTAAAGCAATGGTCTAATTGTTTTATCTCAGCATCTTGACAATTCTCAAAACGAGGTGGTATTTGATAATCAGTTGTATCTTGAGCGTAGATTACTGCTGAAGTACATAATAATAGTCCTAAAATGAACGTCTTCATATTTAGATTGAGGTTTTAATTTAGCCGAAAGATACTGCTTTTTATTAACGCTTTAAAATAGAAAAGTCGCTACCATTATCTAGTAGCGACTTAATATTTATTATTTATATTAATACTTAACCTGAAAAGCAATTGGCAAAGTATATAATACTGAAACCGGTTTACCACCTTGTAATCCAGGCGTCATTTGTGGTACTTTACTAACCACTTTTTCTGCTTCTTTTTCTAATCTTTGGTGTGGTGCTCTTGTTTGCACTAACTCAGCTTCTCCAAACTTATTAATTCTAAATTGGATATAAATTTTTTGAACACCTTCCTTTAAACCCAATTCTGCTCCTAATCCTGCATCAAATCTACGTTTTACAATCTTTGTAAGATTATCAGACATACATTTTCGTCTTTCGTCATTGGTCGTTGCGCTTTCACAACCAGGAAAAATAGGCATAACCTCGACCTTCTCAAATGGTAATTCTATATCTGGATCTACTTTTGGAGGATCTAAAGCTCCTAAATCCACTGTAACATTACCTTTTGGTTTTGTTGGCTTTACTATTTCTGGAATCAAATTATCTGTTTCCTTTTTATCAGGCGTATCATTATCAATAATTTCGGGTTTGATAATATGGACTGGCTTGGTTTTTACAGGCTCTGATGTTTCTACAGCATCTGGCTCTACTAAAACTGAAGGCGCAAACATAGCATCATTTTCAGAATCTACGTATGCTGTTAGTGGTATAATGTAATCACTAGACTGAAAACGCATTTCTAATGCACCATAGGCAGCCAATAGACACATAATTAACCCAATCTGGAAGTACAACGACGAGTTTTTTTGTAAATTTGCATCATGTTTTTGTGATTTTTGCACGTTTTTCTCATTTTGGCGAGTGAGATCACGAGATTCTTTCGAATTTTTCATAATATATATAGTTTAAATGTTAATGTTATGACAAAATCACAATAAGCATACCAAAAACAAAAATCCCGTTACTTAATTGTAACGGGATTTTTAATATATATGGAATATGTATTACTCTACTTTGAAAGTAATTGGTAATCCGTAAGGTACATTTACTGCTTTACCTCTTTGTCTACCTGCTTTCATTTTAGGCAACTTACCAATAACTCTTTTAGCTTCTGCTTCTAATTTAGGGTGTGGTGCTCTTGCTTGAATGTTTACAATGTTACCAGTTTTATCAATTTTAAAACCAACATTAATTCTTTTAATACCACTATCTAAACCTAACTCTTGTGCTAAGTCATTGTTAAAATTCTTTCTTACAAACTTTCCGATTTTCTCAGACATGCATTTTTTCTTTGCATTGTTGTTAGGCTCTCCTTCACAACCTGGATATACAGGTACATTTTCAATAATTGAAAATGGTACATCTACATCTTCTTCTACTGCTTCAACCTCAACATCTGCAATTTCGATCTCAACAACTTCTTCTTGAGTAGTTTCAGTAGATTCTATAATTGTTTCTTCCACATCCTCTTCATCTTCTACAACTTCAATTACTTCTGGAGCAGCAGGTGGTGGTGGTGGTGGTGGTGGTGTGTTAAGCATTTCTGTGATTGGAACATCATCATCATCTTCGTTATCAAAAACTAATTGTCCTATATCAATATCTGACTTATCAGTTGTTGTATAATTGATTGCTGAGTAAGATAAAAATAGCATTAATGCTAGTCCTACTGCTACGTAAAGAGAACTATTACGTCCTACGTCTGCTTTTGTATTTTTCTTAGATTCCATATCTGTAAATTTAAACTGAATGCTAAAATAACTATTTATTTGTCAAAAAAACAAGGTATTAGTTGTTTTTAACTTTCAAGTTTGTAATTAAATTAATTAATAACACTGCTAATAGTGTTCCTATAATATTTGCTATAACGTCTTTGTAGTCTGCTTGTCTAGTCTGTGTTGTCACCTCCTGTAATATCTCAATAATTATGCCAAATGCTATGGAAAAAATTACTGTTATCTTAATGGCTTGAGGTTTACTTTTTTTAAAAGTTGTGAAAAAAGTATAAAACCATAAGCAAGTAAAAACAAAATAAGCAGCTGCATGAATTACTTTATCATTATTGTTTGGCATTTCTATAACACCCTTTACCGTTATCAAACATGATACTAATAAAGCAATGCTATAACCAATACTAATGACAGGAAGTAATTTACGCACCAATTAAAACCTTATAGTCGTCTGCTGATAATAACTTGTCTAATTGAGAGGCATCAGATACTTTTACTTTAACCATCCAACCGTCACCATAAGGATCTGTGTTTACTTTTTCTGGCTCATCTTCCAACGTATCGTTAAAAGCTACAATTTCTCCAGATACAGGTAAAAATAAATCTGAAACTGTTTTTACAGCTTCAACTGTACCAAATACTTCATCAGCCTCAAGAGTTTCATCTAACGTTTCTACTTCAACGTAAACGATATCTCCTAATTCGCTTTGTGCAAAATCTGTAATTCCAACGGTAATTTGGTCTCCTTCAATTTTAACCCACTCGTGGTCTTTAGTGTATTTTAATTCTGCTGGTATGTTCATTATATATTTATTAAGTGAATTGCAAATGTATCTAAATGACTATTAATTTCAAACAATGCTTTCTTAATTTCCAAAATTATATCGTAACGTTAATCCTGATCTAATAGTTGTTTGAGGAAACGCTGTTGAAATTGCATATTCAGAGAAAGAATAATCAAAATAAAACACACCTGTTAGGTTTTTACTAAAGGCATATTCTGCATTGTATTTAAGACCCCAAATAGTTTGACCGTTTGTAATTTGATTGTTTTCTAGGTCTAAATAACGTATGATGGTTTTATTATCTCTTACAGATAAATCTGCAGACATAATTAAATCTGAAACAATCGCTTTTTTAGGACCTGCTAAATTAGATTTAATACGTAAATCTTTAATACGATATCCTAAACCAACAACGTACTCGTTACCTGCTATTTCTGTCATTAAATTATTATCAAAACTTAATGATAGCATTCTATCTTTTCTCATTTCTAATAATATTCTAACCGAGTTTTTCATTTCCATGTCAAAACGGAATAACGGACTAAACATCTCTGTAAGAGTTACGCTGCTATATAAGTTTTCACTTTTAAAATTTCCTGCTTGATCTAAATCTTCGCTAGGTTGTAAGTCATAATCTAGTCCATAGTCTATACCATCAAAATCTAAATTTGTTCTAAATTGTCCTATACTATAACTTGATCTATAACCATGTGTTAAAGAGAAACGTTTGAAACGTTTTTTAAACCATTTCATTTTCATGAAACCAGAATACTTTACGTCCCAATTTGGTATTGGCACGTTTCTTAATGCACCAAGTTTAGTTTTACTTGTTTTTTGACCTGTATAAGCACTTACAAATGCTGGCAATAATACTTGTTGACTTGTTTTACCAAAACCTTTAGGATAACCGTCAGCATCAACATCGTTTGGATCTGATCCATTTTGTACTGCTAGTCGTCTTGCTATGTCTAACCTATTACTTCTAAAGTCATCAAAAGCCTGAGAACTAGTCTCGTCACTCTTACCAAAAGCAGTTGGCAATGTAAAAGATGAAATACTAAAATTACCAAATGTATTAGGCGTTAATGATAAGTATTGTCCGTTTTCTACTCTGTAATTTTCTGTATAATTTTCTGCGTAAGTCCTAAATCCAACTAAATCTATTTTAAAATCACTAAAAGGCTCAAGGTTAGCTGAAAGATCTAATTGCTTAGTTTGGTTAGTAGTATACTGTTGGTTAAAATCAGGAAAGGCAGTTAACCAACCATTTCTGGCAGCTAAATCTCTAACATCACTTTGACTTCCAAAAGTATAACCTATAGTAGGTTTTGCTGTTCCTAAAAAACCTGGAGTTTGTAAATAACCTGGTAAAAAAGTACCATTAGTCTCGCTATATACTGCTTGAATACGTTTTATTGAGGTTAATAATCCGATACCAAAATTACCTATTTTAGATCCTATACCATCACCTGCTTTTTTAGCCTTCTCTTTTTCTTTATTTGCAATACCTGGAGGTCCAGCAGTTCTAGATGTTCTAGCAACTTTATTTCCTCTAGATTTAGGTTTAGCAGAAATTCCTAAATATTTATACAACTTATTCATGTCTAAAGTTGAATTAATATTATGTGTATTTCCGTTTGATATTGTGTTTCCTAAATTATAAGTCAAACCATCGTTACCAACTAAATTACCAAATAAGTCAGACCCTTTTTGCCACTGGAACAATCCTGAGTAAGAATAGGTTGCTTTTAAAAAGCTTAAAGTTGGTATTTTACTAAGTGGAATCTCATAATTAATTCCAATTTGTTGTTGTTGTCTATTTGGATCTCCAAAATCAAAGAAACCATCCCATACGTCTAATAATGGATCTGGCTCTCCATTTATAATATTATCCTTGAAGTAATTTCTAACAATATTATTATTTGACGAAGAATAATTTACCTGAAGCGACTTTGTCAAATTCCAATTAAGATTGTACTGGTAGTCAAAATTATAATTACGTCTGTACAACTCTTCTAAACCAATATTGTTACCTGTTAAATCTAAATCTCTAAATTTTTGACGATTAAATTGTCTATTTAAATCTGTATTTATAGTGAAACTAGCAGGTAATACATTAAAGTTTAATTCTTTTAAAAACTTCCAATACTTACCAGTAAATAACGAATCGTTTTTCTTAAAAGGTTCAATTAACTTAGGTTCAAAATTATAAGCATAATTTACACCTGCTCTAACCTGTTTATCAACAGATCTTTCAATCTCAAAGTCACGATGCTCCATTTTGTTATAAGAATAATTTAGCGTTAAGTTTTCTACATCATAAAAACTTGGTTTAGCCTCTCCTGTTCTATTCTTTTTAACACCTATAAAGTTTATACTTTTACGCTTTGTGTATGTTTCCGATTGTTCTAAAATCAAATCTCTTTCTGCATCATCAATAGCAGCATCCAAACGTGTGTCTAACTCAATATCTTCGTATTGTTGATCATACTTAGGTGTAATAACTTCCACTCCTTGACCGTAATTAAACGGAATTTGAATTCCCCATTTTTTAGGCAATAATTGACCAACATTTACATTAGTTACTACATCATATTGTTTACTATCTTCAAGACTACGCTCATTTGGTCCTTGGTTTACATTTCCAAATCCAGCAGTACTCATTCTACCAGTTGCACTTACACTAGCAAAATCTGCTAATTGTGTATCAACCGTAACAATTGCTGCCCAACCACCTTCGTTTTCTAGTTCTGACAAACGCAATTCGTTAAACCAAATCTCTCCACATTGCAAGTTATTTGTACCATTTTTGACACCAACCATTAATGTTCTAACATCTCCAAAATTAGGATTTCCTTTTATAGCAACACGTTGTTGTCCTAAAACATAACCTCCATATTGATCTATAACTGGTACTAAATCTCCACCAACTACATCATAAAAATTTGCTGTACCATCCGTTAATGTTTGGTTGCTTATCCCTAAAGACTTTATACGTTGTAAAATTTCTAATTCTATATTAATTTCATTCTCTTCTGGCCAATACGCTTCGGCAGATGCACCTCCATTATACACTTTTAATGGTACTTCTATTTGATAGTAATTTTCTGTAAGGTCATTACCCATTCTAATAAAACCTACTAAATCAGAATCTGTAAGTCCAGGTGTTTCTCCATCTCTAGCATGCATAAACATTCTCAGTTTTTTGTACTGACGCATATCTACACTAATATTTTTAAATACTGCTCTGGAGTCTTTAGCTTTAAGATCACAAACATCTACGACAAGTGCTTGTTCATTTTGTCTAACAATAGTGTTGTTATTGTTAAGCTGCTCTGGCACTACACTTGGTGGCGAAACATAACTTCCGTCATTTTCTTGTGTACTTACAGCACCAACAGTAAAGGCTGTATCATCAAAATCTAAAGGTGTTGCACCACCATCTAATGACAATTGAAAACGTCTCCAATCACTACGAACCAGCTCTAATGTTCCAAATCTTAATGTTGTTTGTTGCTGAAAATCGTTAAGGTACATTCTAGAAAATCTTATAGAACGTAAATCCGTAATACCATTTACAACAAACTCGTCATCTGTACGAATAGGAATTCTAAACTGATACCATCTAGGATATTCAGTCTCTCCATTTGGTAATACTCTTGGATTGTTAGTATCTGTTACGTTTTTTGTATCAACAATATACTCGTTATTAATATTTAATGATGCTGGAGTTATATCAATTTGATACTCAAAATAACTATCAATAGTATTCATGGTATTATCCCTATTGACATCCTCTACATCTGGTTGCGTTGTTGACCCTCTATTGGTATCACTAAATGCATCTGGAGAGTTACCATCTACACCATTATATAATTTGTATCTGTTAAATACGTCACCTTCTGCATTTAAATAATAGTCATAATTATCTTTTGCAGGATCTGCTAGTCCAGAAAAACCTGAAGGAAACTTAGCTGCTTCCTCAACATCATCATATCCATCAAATCCAACATCTTGATTGGTTCTTTCTTGACCTGTTGTATCAAACGCATAAATTAAGGCTTGATTTTGTGGCACTACAGATTGAAACACCGTTTCTGGCAGCAAACTAATATTTCCATCTTGAGGTAAACCGTTTTCATATTGTTTACGTCCATCCTTAAGCACATCTTCTGATATATTACCTAAGTTGATAAATAATTTTCCACCTGGATTTCCTGGGTTTTCCTGAAATGGATCTTGTAACCAAAACTCGATATATTCAACATTTGCTTGTTCAAAATCCGTAGATGTAATCTGTCTTGTTATTCCAGCCCAACTACTTTCTGGGTTAGGTATTACACCACTTTCTGTACCTGGCTCAAAGTTATATGGACCTCGTTCTTGAGGATAATATGTTAAATCTAAAGTATTTAAAACTGATGTTTGACCTTGAGCAATGTCCTGTTGCGGAAACAGCTCGTTAACAAAAACGCGACTAGTATATAATCCTGACATATCATCATCTGATATTCCTGATGGTCTTTGACTACCATAAAATATAGGATCAATAGTATACCAGTTAAGCATGGCTCTACCATAACCGTTTTCTATTCCGTTATTATCTAACGCTGTAGAATTATTTACATTAAGTGGTCTACTTGATAAGCTCCAAGATTGTGCAGATTTAAGGTCTATTCCGTTTTGTGTACCTTCAAAATCATCGATATAAGCAGTCGCTTCTCCATTAAAATCTGTTCCTTTTGGTGCACCTGGTAGTAAGTATGCAAAATCACCTCTAACTGAAATATTAGATGGTGCATCTGTATCAATATTAGGTAATTTATTAACTAACCTAGATAAAAACGGTACTTCCGAAGAATAATTAGCATTAAAACCAAAAATGGTATTGTTTATTGGCTCATTAGCATAATTAGCTTTTTGAGTAATTGGACGTTCATTTAAATTAATATATGTTCCTCCAATTACAAAATTGTCATTAAACTTATGTTCTACATTTAATCCAGTATAACGTTTAGTTTGCTGTCCAAAAATCGAATTATTTTCGGTTGATACTTCAATTGGAATGTTGGATGCTTTTAAACCTTCATCAATAATATAAACACGTCCTAATTGGTAATTAACTGTATAATCTTGTCCTTCTACTAAAACACGTCCTCCAGCTGATACACGAACGGATCCTCTTGGTACATTAAATCCTCCAATTGGGATTCCGTCTCCACCTGAAGATTTATAACGTCCTTTAATTTGGAATTTATTTTTTTGACTCTCGTCTAATGCTGCTGTTTTGGTTGCTTTATAAAGTAAATCATAGACATACTTTTCTTGATTGGCATTGGTATATATATCTGCTTCATAATCCGACGCGTTATTACCTGTATTACCGTCGTTATCTAAAACATCAAATAAATAACGACCAAAAGGTTCTACTTTAGTAAATACAATTTTACCATTTTGCGGAATTACAGTAATGCCTGAAACAAAGTCAAAGAAACCGTCTCCATTAGTTTGTGGATCGTTATTGTAATTTAATCTATCAAAATTAAATAAGCGTAATAATGTGGTTTGATCTATAGGTTCGCCTTCAAAATCGGTTCCGAAAGGCGTACCTTCTACAGCAGTAATATAGTTTACAGGAGCAGATTCGTTATAAAAAATATTTAATTTAAAATCTTCTTGAGTTAATTGAAAAGCGCCTGTATCGTAAACGTTTTTCATCATTAAATCCCATATTGGTTGAGAGACACTAGTGATACTACTTTTTAATAGTTTTAATACTAATGCATTATTTGTAACATTAGTAACTTCTCCACTTGAATTTACAGCAACATCTGTTGCTCCAATACCATCATTTGCAAACTCTCCTACCTGAAATACTTGTCCTCCGACTGTGTATTGGTAAGCAACCGCTAAGACTTCGTCATTATTTAATCTTTGGTTTAAAGAAATATAACCCAATTGTGTGTTTAGGGTATATTCTTGACCTTCAATTAATTTTCTAGTATTTTCTTGCTTTGCATAATCAAAACCTTCATTAAAACCTGAAATTGAGATTCCGCTTTGCGCTGTTGCAATATCTCTAATTGCATTATTTAATTGCGATCCTGCGTTACCAATGTTAGTTGGATCTAATCCATTGTTTCCGTTATCCGGAAATGCATTAGGTCCTCCTGTAACAGAAACGCCTGGATTACCAATGATACTGGTTTCTCCTAAATCTTGGAAAGCGACAAAGTTTCTAACATTTTCAGTACGATTACTTCTGTTAGTTATCCAAACCTCTATTCTTGTAATTTGAATGTTGTTATTTATAAAAGGGTAATTTGATAGTGCTTGATCGTAGTTATTACGGAAGTATTGTCCTAAGAAAAAGTGACGATTCTCATCATAATCTCTAATAAAAAACTCAAACTCGTCTAATGTTCCGCCACCTTGAGCAGTTACAGACCTAGCGTCAGAACGCTGATCTGAGAATACTCCTGTAATTGTTGTTTTACCAAATTTTAATTGTGTTTTTACACCAAATAGACTTTGTGCTCCAGAAATTAAAGAGCTATTAATTGGCATACTAACGTTACCAACTTCAATTTTTTGAATGATATCATCTTCGGTTGGTGTGTATTCTAACTTAATTAAATTTTGAAAATCAAAAGTAGATTGTGTGTCGTAATTAGTTGTTACTTGTAATCTTGATCCTACTTTACCAATCATACTTAGACTGATACGTTGGTCAAAATCGAATGAAAAATTACGTCTGTTTCTTGGAGAAAATGATGGATTATCCTGTTTAGTAAATAAGACACCTAAATCCATTTCAACAGTACCTTGTGGTATTATGGATATTGGTCCTTCACCAAAAATACTTTCAAAAAAACTAGAGTTGACATAAAACTCTGGTATTAAGTTTTTCTGAGCTTCTTTTACATCTCCTTTTTTACCGTCGTAAGCATCAATCTTATCCTTATAATACGATTTCAAATTCTGGCTTGATACTAATTCTAGATACTCATCTGGTGTTAGAATTACTGGATAATTAATATTAAACTCTCCAACAGTTTCAGTATATATGTATCTATCCGTTACAGGATCATACGTGTACTTAGATTGTATACTTGATGGATTTTGCATTTGGATATTCCCTAAACTAAAACCTGTTTTGGTACTATCTTGTTCTACTTCATTTTCTTCTTGAGCAAAAGAAAATCCTGAGACTAACAATGCAAAAGCAGTTAGTAAAAAATGTTTAAGGGATTTATAAAAGCTAAGTTGACTTGTATTCAAAATAAATTATAAATTTTTTAGGGCTAGTTTGATAATTGTTTCTACGTTAGCTTCTGGTTGGTCTTTGACAATTTTATCCAGTACTTTTTCTGCTTGTTTTTTAGCAAAACCTAATACTTCTAAAGCAGATAACGCTTCATCTTTGTTAGTATTGCTTTGACTTACAGAAACTTCGTCTATATCGTAAATTTTTAAGATTTTATCTTTTAAATCTATTATTACTCTTTGTGCTGTTTTTATCCCTATTCCTTTAATAGATTGAATTAAAGCAACATCATCCACAGCAATACCTTCTCTAATTTGTTTTGGCGTTAAAGATGATAACATGGTTCTTGCTGTATTTGCACCAATACCACTTACAGAAATTAAAAGTCTAAATAATTCTCTTTCTGATGTTGAAGCAAAACCATATAAAGTATGCGCATCTTCCCTTATTTGAAGATGCGTATATAACTTTAAATTTTCTTGATTAGGAATTTGAGAATAGGTATGCAATGATATATTTAGCATATAACCCACTCCGTTGCAATCGATGACTACATCTGTTGGATTTTTCTCTACTAACTTTCCTTGTATGTGTGTAATCATAAATTTTTGTTAACTCTCCAAATGTAAGAAAATTATCTTTACATTATTTTAGTTCTTGTTTTCTAAGTTTTTTTCCCACTTTTCTTTCTGTTGCGCATCTATTACTGCTATTGCAGTCATGTTTACAATTTCGTCAACACTTGCATGTAGTTGTAAGATATGTACAGGTTTACGCATTCCCATCATAATTGGTCCAACGGACTCTGCATTATTAAGTTCTTTTAATAACTTATAAGTAATGTTTGCAGACTCTAAATTAGGGAAGATTAAAGTATTTACTTTTTTACCTGCTAGTTTAGAAAACGGGAAACTATCTGTTAACATTTGACTGTTTAAAGCAAAATCTGTTTGTAACTCTCCATCTACTAATAAGTCAGGATGTCTTTTATGTAAATAAGATACTGCCTCTCTAACTTTAGTAGCTGTTTGGTCTTTTGATGAGCCAAAGTTAGAATAAGAAGTCATTGCCATAATTGGTTCCATTCCAAACATTTTAACCACTTTAGCAGTCATTTGCGCTATTTTAGTTAAATCTTGAGCTGATGGGTTTATATTTATTGAAGTGTCACTTAAAAACATAGGACCACGTTGGGTCATCATAACATTTGTTGTCGCAATTCTTGTGGATCCTGGTGCTAATCCTATTAGTTCCAACATTGGTTTTACAACGGAAGGATAACTACGAGAGTACCCAGAAATTAATGCATCTGCATCACCTTCATTAACCATCATTGCTGCATAGTAGTTACGTTCTCTCATTAACTTTTCAGCTAATAACAACGTTACTCCTTTTCTTCTGCGTTGTTCCCAATATATTTTTGCGTACTTATTTTTTTGTTCAAGTTGCTCGTCAGATTTAGGATCAATAATTAGTACATCTGCATCAAACTCTAGCTCTTCTTTTAAGCGTTCAATTTCTTCTTTTCTACCTAATAAAATTGGTATAGCAACACCTTCTTCGTAAACTATTTGGGCTGCTTTTAATACATCTAAAGAATCTGCTTCTGTAAAAACAACACGCTTTGGATCTAGCTTAGATCTGTTTAATAATAATCTTACAATCTTATTATCGTTACCTAATCTATCTAATAATTGCTCTTCATATTTTTTCCAATCTTCAATTGGCTCTTTAGCCACACCACTTTCCATTGCTGCTTTTGCTACAGCTGGAGGTACAGTTGCTATTAATCTTGGATCAAATGGCTTAGGTATAATATACTCTTTACTAAACGTCAGGCGTGTTTCGCCATAAGCAATATTTACTTGTTCTGGCACAGACTCTTTAGCTAAATCAGCCAATGCTTTTACAGCTGCCATTTTCATGGCTTCGTTAATTTTAGTTGCTCTAACGTCTAAAGCTCCTCTAAAAATAAACGGAAATCCTAGTACATTATTAACTTGATTAGGATGGTCACTTCGTCCTGTAGCCATAATAATATCCTTACGCGTTGCAATTGCCAAATCATAACCAATTTCTGGATCTGGATTAGCCATAGCAAATACTATAGGGTTTTTAGCCATAACTAATAACATGGCAGGCGTTACAATATCCGAAGTTGATAAACCAACAAATACATCAGCGTCAATCATTGCCTCATCCAATGTATCAATTTTACGATGAGTTGCAAATTCTGCTTTCTGAGATGTTAAATTATCTCTGTCATCTCTAATTACCCCTTTACTGTCTAACATGACCACGTTTTCACGTTTAGCACCAAATGCTAAATATAAACGCGTACAAGAAATTGCTGCTGCACCTGCACCACTTACTACGATTTTAACGTCCTCAATTTTTTTATCAGAAAGCTCTAATGCGTTTAATAATGCTGCTGCAGAAATAATTGCAGTACCATGTTGGTCATCATGCATTACAGGAATATCAAGTTCCTCTTTTAAGCGTCTTTCTATCTCAAAAGCTTCAGGTGCTTTAATATCTTCTAGGTTAATACCTCCAAACGTTGGAGCTATCATTTTTACTGTTTGAATAAATTCTTCAACATTTTCAGTATCTACTTCAATATCAAAAACATCAATATCTGCGAAGATTTTAAATAATAAGCCTTTACCTTCCATTACTGGCTTAGAGGCTTCTGGACCAATATTACCCAATCCTAAAACTGCGGTACCATTAGTTATTACTGCTACAAGATTACCTTTAGCTGTATATTTATAAACGTTATTAACGTCTTTTTCTATTTCTAAACAAGGTTCTGCCACACCTGGAGAATAAGCTAAGGCTAAATCCCTTTGGGTTGCATATTTTTTTGTTGGAACTACTTTTATTTTACCTGGAGTTGGCTTTGCATGATATACTAAAGCTTCACGACGTCTACTTTGTTTGCTCATAATTTCACTTTAAGTTTTAGTGAATTACAAATGTAAGTTTTTAAGACGTTTGAACATAAAAAAATGAGAGAGACTTTGAATAATCTTTGATTAATTAAATTTTAATAATGATATGTTTTTGTTTGATTATTTTCTGTTACTTGTATTGTAAACGACAAGTGTTTAAGATCTGCTAAAAGTTGTGCTTGACTGTTTTGGGTTTGCCATGTTATGTCTAATGTGTTTTTATTAGACGTATTTATGTCTACTTTTCCAGTAAAGGCATGACATGTATTTCTTATTTTAATTATCTCTAATTGTTTAAGTACAATATCTTTTTTTAGTCCTGCCTCAATGTCATCATGACTTAAGGTTGTTCTATTAATTTCTTTATGTCCTCCACTTCCAGCATTATCTGCTGCCTCATAATCGTTTTTTCCCGCAAAAATATCCAAATACCATACTTGAGGTATTCCTGGGACAAACATTTGAATAGCTCGAGCCAAAAGTAATTTTTTTCATCTTCTCCTAAAGCGCTAAAAAAAGTCGCATTTACTTGA
The DNA here is from genome assembly GCF_055808135.1 of Olleya sp. KJ81-1. Taxonomy (NCBI): domain Bacteria; kingdom Pseudomonadati; phylum Bacteroidota; class Flavobacteriia; order Flavobacteriales; family Flavobacteriaceae; genus Olleya; species Olleya sp. KJ81-1. Next base: position 2,016,465 of record NZ_CM147854.1, read on the forward strand.
TAGTAAGATATTTTTGTACCTGATGGCCCATAAAGGTTTTTAACACGTCCACCACGACTTATTATGGTATCCATTATGGCTTCTATTTCTTTATCCTCCAATAAACCTTCATTATAATTACTATTAACCGCTTTTCCTTTTAGATCTAGGACAGGTATTCCATCATGACAGCCTAACATGTTTACGGTTTTATACTTTTTAGTCACTATTTCATTTATCCACTTTAAAAGTGCAATATTACAACCTGTTTCTAAAGTATGAATGACTAATCCTGGAAGAAAAAAATCATAAATATAATAGCCTTTACTCGCTACTTCATCATGTAATCCTAAACCATATTCGGCATGAATCTCTGGTAACAGCATTAAATTATTTTTTTGAGCTATTTTTTTTATGCGCTCTAAATAATCCCAAGTACCAGGTTTATTAAAAAAATTGGATTGCCCTACTTCTTTATGCAAATATGCAAAAGCGTCTAATCGCAAAATGTTGCAGCCATAACCATTAACTTTTTCTAAAGTTTCTTCATAAAATTCCCAAATTAATGGCGATTTTGCATTTACATCCATTTGCCCTAAATAGTGTCTTTTACTATTTACAACTTTCAATATTTCTGGTTTAAAACTTGTAAATTTTCCTAAATCAATTTGCGATACATCTTGATTATTTTGAATTAATTGATTTATTTTTTCGCAAATTAACACAGCATCCTCAGGGATTAGATTGGGTATCTGTTTAAGATCGTTAATTGAAATTTCTTGATATTTTATATCTTGATAAAAAGTATTCCAATAGGGCTGTTCGCTACCATCCGGAAATGGTACTTTTAATATTGGAAGCCCTGATTTACGCATAAATAATTTATCCAAATATTTTTTTTCTGGAATAACAACACCTTGATTATCCATGCTTCCATTATTACCCCAAAACTGATTCCAGTTTATAAAAAAATCTTTATATTTTGACTGTTCTCCGTATTTTAATAAGTCTTTAAACTGTGGAGATGCTACTGATAAATGATTTAATACAATGTCAAATTTAAGTTTGATATTTAAATTATCTAAATCACGCAAATCTTGAGTAGTAACTAAATCTTCATTTAAATTGTAATCTATGATAGAAAAACCTCTATCTAAATCACTATTAAAAAATGTAGGAAGGACATAAAACAAAGAAAATACATCTTTGAATTCTGGTGTTTTTAATAATTTTATGGTATCACTCCATTTTTCACCAATGCTATCTGGATAAGCATTAAACATGACACCATTTGAGATAGTAATTTCTGACATTTGAATATATATTTTTATTACTAGAAAAAACTTAAAGTAATTTAGAGACAATATTAATGTTTTCAGGTAACCTGCCCACATTTTGAAGTTTTAGCGCTGCTAATTTAAGTGCTACATCCAAGCATTCCTTCATTGTTTTTTTCTGACTATAAGCATACAAAAATCCTGACCAAAAAGCGTCTCCTGCTCCTGTAGCATCCATGATTTTTTCTATTTTAATTGCAGGTAACTGTAAAATTTGTTTGTTTTTTTGAGATAATTTAACGCCTTGACTTCCTAGAGTTAAACATACAGTGTCAACGCCTTCGGCATGGAAAAATGAAAAGATTTCTTCGTCTGGTAATTTTTTCCCAAACAATCTAAGCATATCATCTTCACTTATTTTAACCAAAGGATTAAACTTACAATAAGCTTTAATTATTTTTAAAGCTTCATTTTTACTATTCCATAATTTATCCGCATAATTGATATCTATACTTAATTGACATCCTAAATTAAATGCTTCTTCTGCTTTTTTTAGTATTGTTGCTTGCGCAGGATCTTTACTTAGAGCAAAACAAGTGGTATGAAAAATTTTGGTGTCTTTTAAATTTTTTGTTGTTATTTGATCTTCTGTAATAACACAATCTGCTTCTCTGTAAGGTATAAAATCAGGTGTACCCGATGACCTAGACACAAAAATCACACTAGTTGGTTTTTTTTGAATGATGTTAACATTGGATGCATTAACACCGACTTCGGCCAATTTTTTAAATATATACTCTCCTAAACCGTCATTACCAACTGAGGATACCAATACTGAATTTAGCCCTAATCTTGCTGAATTCATTGCTACATTTGTGGGAGAGCCACCTAAAAATCGGTGATAATCTCTTGTTTCGTTTATTAAGGCTTCAGGCTGATGACCAATAAAATCAATTAACACCTCTCCTACACATAGAATGTCTATGTTTTTCATAATAAAATGTAATTTAAAAAGTTTTAATGCCCAGTAGGCTGAATCTTCGCGTTTTTTATATTGTTTTTACTTTTAATGAATAGTGTTAATATTGCACTGATTATTAAAAGTACACCAGCAAAAGAGATTGCCATTCGTGGATCATTATTTAAAAAATACTTTAATATATAACCAAATGATAGTGTTTGAATTATCATTGGTATAACAATCATCATATTAATAATACCCATATATACTCCATAGCGTTCTTTGGGTATGTCTGCAACAATCATTAAATAGGGTATTCCCATCATACTTGCCCAACCAATTCCAAAACCTGTTATAGCAAAAAATAACAAGTTTTTATTTTGAATGTGTGGAAATGCTAAAAAACCTATTGCAGCAATCAACAAACAAAATGCATGTACTTTTTTTGCACTATATTTTTTAGCGAACCCTACTAGTGCAAAAGCGACTAAAAAAGTAACTACATTGTACCATCCGTTTACTAATCCTGTCCAACTTACAGCTTCGCTATATGCCTCTTTATTATCAGGTGTAGCATTCCATACAGATAAGGCTACACTTTTTGAAGAATTTTGCCAATAGCAAAACAATGCGTACCATTGAAATAAGTAGACTAAAGCTAATTGCCACATAACCCTAGGCATATCTTTTATAGCTGAAAAAATTTCAATTAATGGCCCAAACACGCTTCTTTTTTCTTTGAGTTTTTCTAATTCTTTTGGTGTTGGCGGAATCTCTTCCGTTTTGCTAATACTCCATATAATTGAAGCTATTGAACAAAATGCACCTAAAAAGAATGACGCATAAACCCAAGTAGGTAAAGATCCTGTTGAGCCAATGAAAATTAAAGGGAATATAAATAAAGATAAGTTAGCTAATACTTGTCCTAATCCTGTAAAAAAACTTTGCATCTGAAAACCTAAAGGTTGTTGGTCATCATCAAGTTTATCTGCTATTAATGCTCTATAAGGTTCCATAGCTGTATTATTTCCTGCATCTAAAATCCAAAGTAATCCTGCTGCCATCCATAATGAACTGCTAAAAGGAAATGCCAGAAGTGCTAAACTGCATACAATTGCACCTATTAAAAAAAGGTTTACGTCTTCCAAATTTTGGACTCCATGTTTTATCACTTAATGCTCCAATAATTGGCTGAACTAACAACCCAGTCACTGGACCAGCAAGGTGTAAAATTGGAATTTGATCTGGACTTGCACCTAAAAAATCATAAATTGGTGTTACTGCACTTTGTTGTAGACCAAAACTATATTGAATTCCGAAAAATCCAACATTCATATTCAGTATTTGCCAGAAGCTTAATTTTGGTTTTTTTAACATAATACTATTGTTTTATTTTTTTAAAAAATCTTCAAAATTAATATCATTAGTAAATATCTCACCATTTTTTTCTATTACCGGAATATTTAAATTGGTGACATCTATTTTTGCTTTATTAAGCTTATTCAGCATTTGTTGTAATGCTTTTTCATTCTTATCTATATCAAAAAAAGTATAGGGTATATTATTTTTTTCTAAATAGGATTTTGTATCTATACAATAATGACAAGTATCACTACCATACACAATTATTGCTTTTTTATTTTGTTTGTCTTTTAAAACTAAGCTGTCATTTTTTTGTGATGAATTACAACTTACAAAAAACAAACAGAGAATTGTTATTAAGGTAAATGGCTTCATGATACAACTTAATTAAAAATGGGTTGGCAGATAGTTAGTCTATCACCAACCCAAATTAAACACTTAAAAAAACTAATTCAACTTTTGATTAAAACTTATATTGAAATGTTAAAGAAGAAGAACGACCAGTAATTGATCTAGCTCTAACATAACGATCTGTACCATTTATTGCTGGACCATCAATTCCGTTAACTTCTGTAATACCTACTGTATCAAAAAGATTATTAACATTAAGCGCTACAGATAGTCCTTTAGTTAAACCAACTTTAGCTAAGACGTTAAAGTAAGCATATCCTGGTTGTACTAAATCATTAGAATCGAAAGCATAAGATTCTGTAGTACCTAATACTGTTACTCCAAATACATGTTGTTTATTATTACCAAAAACGTAAGAAGGTGCTAAATTATAAACAAAATCTGCTTGTCTTTGTGGTTTATTACCATTGTTAGCTCCAGCAGTCACTCTATCTTCAACTATTTCTGCATCAGTATAGGTTACAGATCCTGATATTGAAAAATCGCCTAAATTATAAGCTCCTTCAAATTCTAAACCAGTTGCTCTAAACTCGTTACCAACACTTAAATTTAATGCAGTACCAGCATCTTCATCTGTGTTACTAGTAAATCCTACTAAATTAATATAACCATTTGCTAATTTTCTTTTATAACCTGCTTCCAATTGAGAAACTTTGTCATACTGTGTTGATGCAGTACCATCTATTCCGTATCCATTTCTATCTGAAGCTCTACCTGATGCACCCACACTATATCTTGCAAATACAGCAGATTGATCGTTGATTAGATAATTTAAACCTCCAGAATAAGATACAAAATCATATTCATCTCCAATAAATTGGCTATTAGTTGGTTGTACAACTGGTACTAAAGTTTCAATAGCCTCAATAGTTCCGTTTCCGTCAACATCTACAGGTCCTTGTGTATTACCTGCTGCAATTGTACCATCCACTCTTACTTTTTCAAATCTAACACTACCATCAAAATTTAATTTTTCTGAGATACTTGCGTCAACTCCTACATATGGTGCACTTACTGTATGTTGTGTATTGTATTTACGTTGGCAGCAATTACCCCAAACTGGCGTACCATATGCATATTGTCCGGCTCTTGAATAACCATCAATGTTAACTAATCTTGCTTCTCCACCTCCTTTAACTTCTTGCAGGAATGCATTCCATTGCCAAGAAATTTTTGTATTTTGGCTAGCAGTAAAGTAACCTAGGGTTACACCAATATTATCACCAATCTTTTTGCTTAATTTAATATCATTAAAAACATTATTTAAGTCGTCAATAGTTGTATCAAACATGTGAATGTTTTGAATTAACCCATTAGATGGTGTGTAAGGAGATCCATCATCTGCATAAGATAACGTTACTGGTTGTGGTACAGGCAAACCTGCAACAAAACTATTTGTTTCACCAAATCCTGCTGTAAAAGGCGCTATCCAACCACCTTTATTAAAAGAGATTCTACCTTTTTCCGTTATTTTCCAACCTTCACCTAAATCAAAAGAAAACTCTAATCCAATTGCCTGAGAAATTGGATTGTTTCCATCTCTTACATCTCTTACAGATCGACCTCTATCACTACTTGTAGGTCCAGCACTTTCTTGTAAATATTTAGTCTGTAAACCATCCGTAGTAATATCAAAACCTGGTAAGTTTGCATAAGTAGGATTACTGTCTGACCCTTGTAATAACATTGGCATTGGCATATACATTGGTGTTTTATCGTTTAAAAACTTAAAATAAGTACGTACATAACCTGATTTAAATTGCTTAGTAATATTAGCTTTAAATTGACCTCCTTTACTTGCATTAAAACCTGCTTCTCTTGGTCCTTCTCCTGTTCTCATAAAACCTCCTATATGGTATGAAATACCGTTTGCTAATGGCGTACCGTATTCAAAATCAAGACGGTTTGTGTTATAATCTAAACCTGCACTAGTAGATATTGATCCACCTTCAGTATTTCCGGTTTTACTAATTAGATTAATTATTCCAGCTGGACCATTTGACGTTTGTGTGGATGCTGATCCACCTCTAATAGACTCTACTCTACCAATATTTGCATCTGCTCTTAACCAATTATCTGAATTACCAAATGAAGTATCTCCAAATAGCATAATAGGTAGTCCATCTTCTTGTAGTTGTAGGTATCTAGATCCTCCCGAAGATACAGGCACACCACGTACATTAAAGTTTGCATTACCATCTCCACCTGAAGACTCTGATCTTACACCAGGAATGTTTTTGAATATTTCTCCTGTTGTTCTTGGTGCTGACTGCTCTATTAATTTTGCACCAATTGAAGACACCGACACACTAGACTCTAATCTAGATTTAGGATTAACCACTCCTGTAATAATCACTTCGTCTAAAGCTTCAAGATCTTCGGCTAATACAAAGTTTGAAATTACAGAGTCACCATTTACTGTAACGGTTTGTGACAATGTAGCAAACCCAATATAGGATGCATTTATTTGATAGGTACCATTTTCTACATTAGAAATTGTGTAATTACCATCAAAATCTGTTTGAGATCCCTTACTAGTATCTTCTAAAATAACATTAACTCCTACAAGAGGTTGACCACTTGCATCTTTTACAGAGCCAGAAATTGTAGACTGCGCAACAATGAAAGATACGGATAATAGCGTAATTGCTATAAAAATCCATTTTGTTTTGGTTTGATTCATCTTGACTATAATTTAATTAATTAGTAAAAATTTAGTTTAATATGTAACAAATTTATATTTAAAGGCTATTTAAATTACATAATTCTTATCGAAAACGTTTTCGAAAACAACGAAAACGTTTTCGATAGTTAAATTCTTTTATTTATATTTATAAAAAAAAGTGTGAAACCTGTTACATTAAAACAAATTGCTGAAACTTTAGGAATATCTATAACTACAGTTTCTAAAGCTTTAAAAGATTATCCAGATGTTAGTAAAAAGACCAAAGCATTAGTTAAAGACTTAGCTCAAACTTTAAATTACAAGCCTAATTCATTTGCAGTAAATCTTAGAACTAAAGAATCCAAAACTATTGGTTTAATCGTTCCAGAAATAGTCCACCATTTTTTTCTAGTGTTATTAAGGGAATTATATCTCAAGCAGAAAAAAAAGGCTATTTAGTAATCACGTTACAGTCCAATGAGTCCTATGACTTAGAACGCAAACAAATAGAACTATTATTAAATAAAAGGGTTGATGGCATATTGATTTCGTTGGCCAATCAAACTGCGGATTATAATCATTTAAATGCTGTTATGTCTAATAACACTCCGTTAGTTATGTTTGATAAAATAGCAAAACTAGTCAAATGCTCTAAAGTTTTAATAAATGATCGCGAAGCTGCATACAAAGCTACACAACACTTAATAGATACTGGTTGTAAAAAAATAGCACATTTTAGAGGTCCATTACTGCCTCAAAATTCTATTGACCGTTTTTTAGGATACAAAAAAGCTTTAACAGACAATGGTATAACTTACGACTCGTCCTTGGTTTATATTCTTAAAGACATGAGTTATGAAGAAGGGCGTTTTTATGCTAAAAAACTAGTGGATGAGCATGAGGGTGTTGATGGTATTTTTATAAATACTGATTTAGTTGCAATTGGTGCTATTACCGCATTTAATAGTCTTAAAATAAAAGTTCCAGAAGACATCTCTGTAATTGGTTTTAGTAATTGGTTTATGTCTTCTGTAATATCTCCTTCACTAACTACCATAAATCAACCTGGTTTTGAAATAGGTAAAAAAGCCTTTAAACTTTTGTATAAAGAAATAAATAGTAAGAAAAATGATAAGATTATTAACTTTAAAGAAGTGATTTTGGATACTCAATTAGTGCTAAGAGAATCGACAAAATCTTGATATTTTATTTTAGAAAATCTATATTACGTTTTAAACCCTCAAACTTTGTTCGTTTTACAGCACTTTTTTGAAACACTTTTTTAAACACCTCTTCAGTAATGTCTTCCCAATCTTTTTTTGTCATAGCTAACAAATCTGGGTGAGGATTAAAAAGTGGCTCGTTATGAGGTTTTGAAAATTTATTCCATGGACAAACGTCTTGACAGACATCGCAACCAAACATCCAATCGTCAAATTTACCTTTCAAGTTGTTTGGTAATTGATCTTTAAGTTCTATTGTAAAATAACTAATACACTTACTACCATCAACAACGTAAGGCTCTGTTATGGCTTGCGTTGGACAAGCATCTATACATGCTGTACAAGTACCACAGTGATCGGAAACAATGGAATCGTATTCCAAATCTAAATCAATAATTAACTCTGCAATAAAATAAAAAGAACCCACTTGTTGGGTTAATAAATTACTATGCTTGCCAATCCAACCTAATCCTGATTTTGCTGCCCATGCTTTATCTAAAACTGGTGCAGAGTCTACAAATGCACGTCCTGAAACATCACCTATTTCTTGCTGAATAAAATGGGTTAATTCTTTAAGTTTTTCTTTAATTACAAAATGGTAGTCCTGTCCATAGGCATATTTAGATAATTTTAGAGCTTTTTTGTCTTCCTGAACTTGAGAAGGATAGTAATTTAACAATAATGATATTACGGATTTAGAATCATCGACAAGTTTGGTTGGATCTAAACGCTTATCAAAATGGTTTTGCATGTAACCCATTTGACCATGCATATTTTTATTCAGCCAGTTTTCTAGTCTAGGTGCTTCTTTTTCTAAAAAACCTGCTTTACTAATACCACAAGATAAAAACCCTAAGCGTTTAGCTTCGGCTTTGATTTGTGTTGTGTATTTAGATTTGTTATCAAGCATTATTATCTTATCTGAAAACTAAGCTGTGCATTTTTAGGTTTCAAAGTGATTAAAGGTGTAATCTTAATATTATCAAACTCAGGTTGAATTTTAAATTTTTTGACTAAAGCTGTAACAGCTATAATCATTTCAAACATAGCAAAATTGTTTCCAATGCATTTTCTTGGACCAGCACCAAAAGGAAAATATTGACTAGAAAACTGTCGTCCACCATCTGCAAAACGCTCAGGTAAAAAAGATTCTGGATTATCCCATAACTTTGGATGTCTATGGATTTCGTAAACCGAAAACAGCAGATTACTACCTGGCTCAAATTCCATTTCGTTAAAAACATCCCTCTCTATATTTACTCTGTCAATAAAATATGCTGGAGGATACAATCTCATGGACTCTTCAAGGACTTGTTGACAAACTTTAGACTGTGATATTCTAGTCATCAAATCTGCTTTATCACCACCAAGTTCAATAAACTCATTATGGATTTTATCTTGCCATTCAGGATGTTTTGCTAATAACTGAAATGTAAAAGTTAAAGCATTGGATGTGGTTTCATGACCTGCAGTAAAAATTATTAAAATCTCGTCAATTAATTGGTCTTCTGTCATACCTTGACCATCTTCATAGCGAGTTTCCAGTAGCATATCAAGTAAATCGTCATAACGTTTACCTGAAGCTGTACGTTGATCAACTATGCGTTTTAGTATAACTCTAGCTTCTTCTGATAAATCTAAATGTTTTTTTAAAGTGCCACCAATTTTAAACCACCATCCTAAATAAGGTTGCCTTAACTCTTTAACTAGCATGCGTTGATTTGCTTCGGTTATATACTGTAACCGCTCCATATCCTTATTGTTAGCTGCTTGAGTGAACAAAGATTTAACTACTGTTTGAAAAGCTAAATCATTAAGAATTGGAAAAAGATCTATGATTTTATTACTTTCAACCTTACTAAATTCTGAAATAATCGTCTGATGCATACCATCTAGCAAATTTTGTAATTGCTTTTTATGAAATGCTGGCTGCATCATCTTACGTTGTTTTTTCCATTTTTCGCCTTCAGAGGTTAAAAGACCTTCACCTACATATTTTACTAAATCTTCAGTTTGAATTTTTGATTTTGTATAGTTTTTTTGATTTTTTTGAAGTACATACTGCGCAAAAGCAGCGTCTCTACAAAAGTATATCTTAGAATTAAAACCTACATTAAGTTTAAACACATCACCTAAAGCTTGAAAATTTTTATTATGAAAAGGCAACGGATTTTTAAGAATCTCTAAAGAATGCTTAATAAATTTTAATAGTGAAACTTCTGGAATCTTTTTCATTTATCTAAATAAGAGATTATTATATATGTCCAAAGTTTTTAGTGTTTTACATTAAAGTTTATTAAAACAAACCTCCTTGAATTGGACCTTTAATTTTTCCTAAATGTTTGTAAGCCAACTCTGTAACCTCACGACCTCTTGGTGTACGCATTATAAAACCTTGTTGTATTAAAAAAGGTTCGTAAACCTCCTCAATAGTCTCAGTACTTTCACTAACTGCAGTTGCAATAGTACTAATACCAACTGGTCCTCCCTTAAACTTTTCTATTATAGTAGATAGAATTTTATTATCCATCTCATCCAAACCATATGCATCAACATTAAGCGCTTCTAAGCTATACTTTGCAATTTTAATATCGATACTTCCATTACCTTTTATTTGTGCAAAATCTCGGACTCTACGCAGGAGTGCATTAGCAATTCTAGGTGTGCCACGACTACGACCTGCTATCTCGATTGCTGCTTCCATTGATATTGGAACATTTAATATATCTGAACTACGTTGTATGATAGTTGTTAGTAATTCTGTATTATAATATTGTAATCTGCTTTGTATACCAAACCTTGCTCTCATAGGAGCTGTCAATAAACCTGATCTGGTTGTCGCACCAACAAGTGTAAATGGGTTTAGGTTAATTTGAACAGTTCTAGCATTTGGACCAGACTCAATCATAATATCAATCTTATAGTCTTCCATTGCAGAATATAAATACTCTTCTACAATAGGACTTAAACGATGAATTTCGTCTATAAAAAGAACATCTCTTTCATCTAGATTGGTTAATAAACCTGCTAAGTCTCCTGGCTTATCTAATACAGGACCTGAGGTAACTTTAATACCAACACCTAACTCATTTGCTAATATGTTTGCTAAAGTAGTTTTACCAAGTCCTGGAGGACCATGAAATAAGGTGTGATCTAGTGCTTCATTACGACCTACTGCAGCTTGAACAAAGATTTGAAGATTTTCTAATACCTGTTCTTGACCTGTAAAATCTTCAAAAGATAGAGGTCTTAATTGTTTTTCGACATCAAACTCTTCTGGAGTAAAATTATCGCTAGTAGGGTCAAGGTTATCGTTCATGTTAATGTTCCGCAAAAGCGGTAAACTTATAAATTATATAGCTTAAATAAAGCTAAGGAATAATATAAGCAAATATAAAGAAAAAGCCTTTCTGTTTTTACAGAAAGGCTTTTCAATATGATATTAGAATTAAAATCTAGTGTTGTAATTCTTCTTCTCCTTCTTTTAAAGGAACAATTTGTGGAACAAAATCATCATCATGTCCTGGTTTGCTATAGTCATAAGCCCATCTGTGAACTTCTGGTATAGCACCTGGCCAGTTACCATGCACATGTTCTACAGGTGTAGTCCATTCTAGAGTATTAGATCTCCATGGATTTTGAACAGCTTTCTTACCGTAAAATATACTTGAAAAGAAATTGTAGATAAATACAATTTGGAAAATACTACCAATAATAGCAAATAAAGTAATAACAACGTTTACACTAGCTAAATCATCAAATAAAGGAAAGTTAGTGTTTGTATAGTAACGTCTTGGTAATCCAGCCATACCTATAAAATGCATTGGAAAAAATACTCCGTAAGCACATACCGCAGTTATCCAAAAGTGTACATATCCTAAATTTTTGTTTAGCATGCGTCCAAACATTTTAGGGAACCAATGATAAACACCTGCAAAGAAACCGTAAAGTGCAGAAATACCCATCACTAAATGGAAGTGAGCAACTACAAAATAAGTATCATGAACGTTAATATCTAGTGCACTATCTCCTAAGATAATTCCAGTTAATCCACCTGTTATAAAAGTAGAAACTAATCCAATAGAAAACAACATTGCTGGATTCATTTGAAGATTACCCTTCCATAAAGTGGTTATGTAATTAAATGCTTTTACCGCTGATGGTATAGCAATTAAAAGCGTTGTAAATGTAAATACAGATCCTAAAAATGGATTCATTCCTGAAATAAACATATGGTGACCCCAAACAATTGTAGATAAAAATGCAATTGCTAAAATTGAAGCTACCATTGCACGATAACCAAAAATAGGCTTACGTGAGTTGGTTGCAATAATCTCTGAAGTAATACCTAATGCTGGTAATAATACAATATATACTTCTGGGTGACCTAAGAACCAAAATAAGTGCTCAAATAAAACAGGAGAACCACCTTGGTAATGCAATACTTCACCTTGAATAAATATATCTGATAAGAAGAATGATGTACCAAAACTTCTATCCATTATTAATAATAATGCTGCAGATAGTAATACTGGAAATGAAATAACTCCAATAATTGCTGTTACAAAAAACGCCCAAATTGTTAAAGGTAATCTTGTCATAGACATACCCTTAGTACGTAAATTAATAACTGTAACTACATAATTTAAAGATCCTAATAAAGAAGAAGCGATAAATATAGCCATAGAAACTAACCACATTGTCATACCTAATCCAGAACCACCTTGAGCCATAGGCAATGCACTTAAAGGTGGGTAAATTGTCCATCCTGCTGCAGCTGGTCCAGCTTCAACAAAGAAAGAACATACCATAATAACACTTGAAGTAAAGAATAACCAATATGAAACCATGTTTAAAAAACCTGATGCCATATCTCTTGCTCCAATTTGCAATGGAATAAGTAAATTACTAAAAGTACCACTAAGACCTGCTGTAAGTACAAAGAAAACCATTATAGTACCATGGATAGTTACTAATGCAAGATAAATATCTGCACTCATTACACCATCTGGAGCCCATTTACCTAATAAAGCTTTAAATAATGGATTTGATTCTTCAGGCCAAGCAATTTGCATACGCATCATGATTGACATTACTACTGCTATGATTCCCATGATAAGTCCAGTAATAAGATACTGCTTGGCAATCATTTTATGATCTTGACTAAATATATACTTAGTTATGAATGTTTCTTTATGATGATGACCATGATCGTCATGTCCATGTTCTTCTACGTGTGCTGACATAATCTAAAATCTTTAAATTTAATTTCTTGTTATTTAATTTTTTACTAATGAATCTACAAAAAGCTTTTGCTCTTTCATCCACTCATCATACTCCTCTTGTGTTTCCACTATAATTTTCATTTGCATGTTATAGTGAGACGTTCCACAAATCTTGTTACATAATAGTAAATAATCAAACTCATAAGGCTCTAAACCTTCTTTACCCTCAGCAATTAAAGATTGGCTCTTCTCTGTTCTGATTTTGTTGATATTAGCTACTTTATCTTGAATTTCTTGCGTTTCACGCATTTCAGCAGTAGTTTTAGAAGGAGTAAAACCAAACTGAGTAATCATACCAGGAACACAGTTCATCTGAGCTCTAAAGTGAGGCATGTAAGCAGAGTGTAATACATCTTGAGAACGCATTTTAAATAAAACAGGTTTTCCTACTACTAAATGTAACTCTTTAACGATTACATCATCTTGAGCATTAGGATCAGACTCATCCACACCTAATTCATTAGCTCTATTGATATCAATTAATCTAACATTAGCTTTACCTAAAGCATTATCAGGACCAGAATATCTAGCTTTCCAATTAAACTGTTGCGCGTATAACTCAACAATCATAGGATCTGATTCTTCATCAATATTCATGATACTTGTCCAGGTAAATAATCCTTGAATAATTAAACCTGCCAATACAATTACAGGTATAATAGTCCATATAGCCTCTAATTTATTATTGTCAGCATAAAACAAAGCTTTTTTACCTTTTTCACCTCTGTATTTAAAAGCGAAATAATGAAGCAAAAACTGAGTAATTGTTTGTACAAAGAAGATTACAATCATAGAAATGATCATTAAACTATCAATACCAGGTCCATGCTCTGAGGCAGAATTAGACATTAATGGTAAGTCTCCCCATTTAACAAAACATACTATTGTAATAACATAAATGAAGATTAAAAAACCTATCATTAAGTAACCGTTTATACGGTTATCGTTATCATTTGCTACTTGATTATTATCGTTTGTCTTACCTGCTTGTGTCAAATCAAAGATTTTAACCATTTGCCAGATTGCAACGAAAATAAATACTAAAACTAAAATTGATAAGAAAGTCGTCATTGTTATCGTTCTTCTTTATTTTATTTTTTATTAATAATGGAAATGTTCACTCTCTTTGATGAACGGATTTCCTTTAGCGATTAGAGGCTGTTTAGATATTGCATAAAACACAATAAACATAAATAAACCAGCGAACAATAAAATTGCTCCTATTTCAGGCATACCAATAAACCATCTATCTCCAACCGTAGCTGGCATAATCATGTTGAATATATCAATATAGTGTCCTGCTAAAATCACAACTCCAGCCATAATTACAAACCAAGGAATACGCTTATAGTCACTGTTCATTAATAGTAAAAGAGGGAATAGGAAATTCATAGCTATCATTCCGAAGAAAGGAAGGTTATAATCTTCAATTCTAGTTACAAAATAAGTTACTTCTTCTGGAATGTTTGAGTACCATATTAACATAAATTGAGAAAACCATAAGTATGTCCAGAAAATACTAAATCCAAACATAAACTTAGCTAAATCGTGAATATGACTATCGTTAACTTGTTGTAATAATCCTTTAGATTTTAAGTAGATAGTAATCATTGCCATTACTGTAACAGCACAAACCATCATTCCTGCGAATACATACCATCCAAATAATGTTGAAAACCAGTGAGGGTCTACACTCATAATCCAATCCCATGACATCATCGACTCAGTATAAATAAAGAATACTAAAAATGCTGCAGCAATACGAAATGATTTTTTAAAATTACTTCTATCACCTTCAGGAGCTTCATCTTGCGCTAATGAAAATTTACGAGCAAAAAATCTATATAGAGACCATCCACCAATAAAAACTAAAGCTCTAATAACAAAACCAGTTGTATTTAACCAAGCTGACTTACCAGCTACTAATTTATCAAACTTATCACTCTCTGGATTTACCATTTCGGGATCCATCCATATAAATATATGATCACCAGCCCAAACAGCTATAGCAACTACAATTAATGCTCCAGGTAATACGTAATAAGTAATACCTTCCATTACTCTAAATAATAAAGGAGACCAACCTGCTTGTGCAGCAAACTGAATAGCATAAAATGCTAGAGCACCTAAAGCAATCATCATAAAGAAAAATGCAGCAACATAAAGCGCTGAATAAGGTCTATTATGAATTTGATGCATTACATGTTCTGCATGCTCATCTCCATGATGTGCGTCTGCCTCAGCATGTGAAGTCTCTTCACCATGAGAATCTGTCATAACATGAGACTCAACTTCATGAGTATCAGTACTAGTTGCATGGCTATCACCATGAGCACCATGACTTGCTTCTTCTGCTAACATCGTTTTAACGTTATCTAAAGTAACGTGATGAGACGAATAATAACCTGTTCCCCATAATCCAGCTCCTACAATGATTAGGATTAGTGAAACTAATTTTAGTCTATTTGAAAGTGTGTACATATCTATATATAAACTTTATCTAAATCTTATTTTTCTAAGTCTGCCTTTAATTTCTCAACATAGGCAACAACTTGCCAACGTTCTTCCTCGCTTAAAAAGTTAGCGTAAGATCCCATTGAGTTTTTACCATAATACATTACATGATAAATACTACCTGTATTAATAGCTCTACCTACATCGTCATAACTTGGTACTCCAAGAATTTTCTCTCTTTTAACCAAATTACCTTTACCGTCACCTTTATTACCATGACATATACCACAATAAATGTTGTATAATTCTTTAGCTCTTGGCTCATCAAATTGAGTAGAATCTAAAGGCGATTTAAGTTCAGCTTTAGCTAAATCATAACCAGCAATGTCATTTGTATACTCAAAAGGTGTATAACCTCTAGGTATAGTACCATCTACAGGTAATTGGGCTTCAACTCCGTTTGCAAAAGCATCCGACTCTTGGTAAGCATCATACGCCACAGACTCATACATGTTTGGCATGTATTGATAATTTGGACGAGAACTCTTATTACAAGAAGTAAACGAGATTGCAATTAAGGCTATTATTGATATTTTAATTAAATGTTTCATTCTATCTAATTAATGTGCTTTATCTACTACGTTAATTTCAACTGCTCCTGTTTGTGATAATAGACTTTGCAATTCAACTTCATTGTTATGAATTGGAAGTTCCATTAAGAAATGGTCATCAGTTGTTCTAGGATCTGGATTTTCAGCTTTTTTAAAAGGCCACATTTTACTTCTTAAATAAAACGTAATAACCATTAAATGGGCAGCAAAAAACACTGTAAGCTCAAACATAATTGGTACAAAAGCTGGCATGTTTTCTAGGTAACTAAAACTAGGCTTTCCACCAATATCTTGAGGCCAATCTTCAATCATAATGAAATTCATCATTAAAACTGCTACTGTTAAACCAACACAACCGTACAAAAATGCACATATAGCTAAACGTGTTGGAGCTAATCCCATCGCCTTATCAAGTCCATGGACCGGAAAAGGTGTATATATTTCTTCGATTTGATGTTTTGCAGCTTTAACTTTTTTAACTGCGTTCATTAACACATCGTCGTCGTTATAAATAGCGTGAATTACTTTTGAAGCTTCCATATGCTACTTTAAGTTTTTTGATTCGTTATTATTAACCTCAGAAGTTCTGGCATCAGATCCAGTACCTACTAAACTATCTCCTCTTTCTCTGATGTTTTTGTAACGTTGCCCCGAAGATTTCAAAATAGTTTTAACCTCTGCTTGAGCTATTACTGGGAATGTTCTAGAATACAATAAGAAAAGTACGAAGAAGAAACCAATTGTTCCAATAAAAATTCCAATATCGACAAATGTTGGTGAGAACATCGTCCAAGAAGAAGGTAAATAATCCCTGTGTAAAGATGTCACGATAATTACAAAACGTTCAAACCACATTCCTATGTTTACTACAATCGAGATAAAGAAAGAGAACATGATACTTGTACGTAGTTTTTTAAACCACATAAACTGTGGTGAAAATACGTTACAACTCATCATCATCCAATATGCCCAAGCATAAGGACCAGTTGCTCTGTTCAAGAATGCGTATTGTTCATATTCTACACCAGAATACCAAGCAACAAACAACTCAGTTATGTAAGCCACACCAACGATAGATCCTGTAAGCATGATTACAATATTCATTAACTCTATATGTTGCACTGTAATGTAGTCTTCTAAGTTACATACCTTTCTCATGATGATAAGTAACGTGTTTACCATAGCAAATCCTGAGAAAATCGCTCCTGCCACAAAATATGGAGGAAAGATTGTTGTATGCCAACCAGGTATAACAGATGTTGCAAAGTCAAAAGATACAATAGTGTGTACTGAAAGTACTAAAGGAGTTGCTAAACCAGCAAGTACAAGAGAAACCTCTTCAAAACGTTGCCAATCTTTAGCACGACCTGTCCAACCAAAACTTAATAAACTATAAATTTTCTTTTGGAAAGGTTTGATAGCTCTATCACGTAACATTGCAAAATCAGGTAATAATCCAGTCCACCAGAAAACTAATGAAACCGATAAATACGTTGAAATCGCAAATACATCCCAAAGCAATGGTGAGTTAAAGTTTACCCATAATGAACCAAATTGATTAGGAATAGGTAATACCCAATACGCTAACCATGGACGACCCATGTGGATGATTGGAAATAAACCAGCTTGAACTACCGAGAAAATTGTCATTGCTTCTGCAGAACGGTTAATTGCCATTCTCCATTTTTGACGGAATAATAAAAGTACCGCAGAAATTAATGTTCCTGCGTGACCAATACCAACCCACCAAACGAAGTTAGTAATATCCCAAGCCCAGTTTACTGTTCTGTTTAGACCCCAAGTTCCGATTCCTGTAGAAACGGTGTATATAATACAACCTATTCCCCAAAGAAAAGCTACAAGTGCGATAGAGAATACAATCCACCACTGTTTGTTAGCCTTACCTTCTACAGGTGCTGCGATATCTACAGTTACATCGTGGTAAGATTTCTCACCTGTAACCAAAGGTCTTCTAATAGGTGCTTCGTAATGAGACGCCATAATCCTTTATAATTGTTTATTAATTAATCTTTTTATGCTTCTTTCGTGTTTCTCACTTTAGTATGATACTGAACATTAGGTTTAGTACCAACACTTTCTAATAAGTGATACATACGATCGTCTTTTAAAAGTTTTGCAACTTTACTTTCCTTATCGTTAATATCTCCAAATATCATTGCTCCACTACTACATGCAGCTGAACAAGCTGTTTGGAATTCTCCGTCTTTAATCTCACGTCCATCGCGCTTAGCGTCAAGAATAGTCTTTTGTGTTTTTTGAATACACATAGAACATTTTTCCATTACACCACGAGAACGAACAGTAACATCGGGATTAATTACCATACGACCTAAATCATTATTCATGTGGTAATCAAACTCGTCATTTCCGTTATATAAGAACCAGTTAAAACGTCTTACTTTATACGGACAGTTGTTTGCACAATATCTTGTACCCACACATCTGTTGTATGCCATATGGTTTTGACCTTGTCTACCGTGTGCTGTAGCAGCAACAGGACATACAGTCTCACATGGAGCATGATTACAATGTTGACACATTACTGGTTGGAATGCTACTTGTGGATTATCTGCAGGATCTTCTAATTCTCCAAAACCTCCTAAAGAACCATTATCTCCAAATAAACCAGAGAAACCTTCTTTTTTAGCATCATCTTCAGCAAATGTATCTTCGGATGAATAATATCTATCTATACGTAACCAGTGCATATCACGACTACGTCTAATTTCTTCTTTACCAACTACTGGTACGTTGTTTTCAGCATGACATGCAATAACACAAGCTCCACAACCTGTACAAGCATTTAAGTCAATTGATAAATTAAAATGATGTCCAATTGAGCGGTCAAATTCATCCCATAAATCAACCTCAGGAGATGTAACCGGAGTTTCTTGGTGATTTAAAGATACCATAGGAACTTCATTCCAATAGTGCTTATCTTTAGTATTAAAAATCTCTAAAGTAGTTTCTTTAATGATATCACCACGACCCATCAATGTGTTTTGTAACTGTACACATGCAAATTCATGCATTCCAGTTGCAGGCTCGATAGATACGCTTTGTACTGTATTAAAATCTTTATAAAGTGTAAAAGCATTTACACCTGTTTTCATTTCATCTTTAAGACCAGCAGATCTACCATATCCAAATGCTAAACCAACAGATCCTTTTGCTTGACCTGGTTGAATGATTACTGGAACATTAGATAAAGTAGTATTACCTAACTTAAGATTAACGTAGCTACCATTTAAAGCTCCTGTAGAATCATTTTCATTGATAATATTCCAAGCTTGAGCATCAGATTTAGAAACCGTTAAATAGTTATCCCATGATGTTCTAGTAATTGGATCAGGAAACTCTTGTAACCAAGGGTTATTGGCCTGTTGACCATCACCCATTCCAACTTTAGAATATAATGTTAATTCTGTACCACTAGTTTTTACACTTGAAGCTAATGCTCTTGCTGCATTGCTAGCAGGTAATTCATCCTGAGCAATCTCTTCCATTACTTCTTCAACCACTGGCATTGAACTAACAAAGGATCCATCATGTAAAGCTTGGTTATAAGAACTACCATTAAGAATAGTCTCTTTCCAAGTTGCTTTAATATAATCATTTAATGAACTACTATTGTCGTTCCATTTTAATAAAACATCTTGAAACTGTCTTGTATCAAATAAAGGTCTGATTGTAGGCTGCATAAGTGCAAAATGACCTTTCTTTAATTCAACATCACCCCAAGATTCTAAATAATGAGGTGTTGCTGCTATATATTGTGCAACTGAAGCAGATTCATCTTCTTTTGAAGTGAAAGCAACAGATAAACTTGTATTTTTAATTCCCTCAGCAAATTCTGAAGCGTTAGCTAAAGTATACATTGGGTTAACACCACTCATAATAATAGCACCAACCTTACCTGCTTTCATGTCAGATATTAAAGTTTGCACTGATTTATTATTTCCTTGTCGTGTTTTGATAGGTGTTTTAGGATCAAAAGCCTTACTACCTAGTTTTTTATTAATTTCTAAAGCAACAGTTTGAGCATTCACATCTTGAATACCTGTAACTAATACACCATTGCTACCAGCTTTAATTAACTCAGAAGCTGCTTTTTGAACTGCCTCCTTAATTTTAGCAGGTAAATCATTAGCATTAACCGAACCGCCAACAATTAAACTATGTAATTGCGCTAAAGCAAGTTTTTGCTGAGAAGGTGTTACAGGCACACGTTTGTCAGCATTAGCTCCTGCTAAAGACATATTAGCCTCAAACTGAATGTGACGTGACATTTTACCATCAACAGGAATACGTCCTTTAGCATAAGCAGAGTCAAAACCACCACCTTGCCAATCGCCTAGAAAATCTGCTCCTACTGAAACAATAGTCATTGCTTTAGAGAAGTCATAATTAGCTAAACCACGCTCACCATACATTGCTTGGTAAGCATCTAAAGCTGCTGACTCTGAAATGGCATCATAAACGACATGATTTACGTTGCCATATTTTTCAGTAAACTCTGCAACTAATTTAGAAGTGGAAGGACTAGCATAAGTTTGAGTTAACAAAACAATTTGCTTACCAGAATTCTTAACGTTATTTAATGCTGATGTAGTTTCAGAATCGAAATCTGACCAAGAAATAGAGGCACCACCTTTTTTAGGTCCTTGTACTCTAGTACTATCATATAAATCTAAAACCGAAGCATTAACTCTAGCATTTGCACTACCATTAGTAGCAGCTAAAGTGTTGTTTTCAATCTTAATTGGACGACCTTCTCGAGTCTTAACTAAAACACTTGCAAAATCAAAACCATTAGCTATAGTTGTTGCATAGTAATTGGCAACACCAGGCACAATTCTGTCTGGTTGTACTACATAAGGTATAGACTTAACTACTGGTCCTTCACAGGCTGCTAAAGAAGCAGCAGCTGTACTAAAACCAACATACTTTAAGAAATCACGACGTGTTGTTGAAGAAGCCTCCAATGTATCCTTATCACCTAAGAACTCATCAGTAGGAATTTCTTGAACAAATTCGTTTTGTTTTAGCGTCTCAACAATAGAACTATCTTTTAGCTCCTCAACACTTTTCCAGTATTTCTTGTTTGATGACATATTATATAATTGAATTTATTTCTTTATTAATTATTTTAAGGTTTTCCAATTTAAAGGAAAAGAAAAATCTTGTTTTTAGTAATGACATTTACCACATTCTAAACCTCCCATTTGAGCTGCAGTAAAGTTATCCTTACCATACTTTTTGTAAAGTTGCTCATGGATTTTAGTGTAATATGCATTGTCTTTAACTTTCACATCTGTTTCTCTGTGACAGTTAATACACCATCCCATTGTTAAAGGTGCATGCTGATACATAATTTCCATTTCTTCAACAGGTCCATGACATGTTTGACATTCAACACCTCCAACCACTACGTGTTGCGAGTGATTAAAATAAGCAAAGTCTGGTAATTTATGAATTTGAATCCATTTTACTGGAGCTGTTTTTCCTGTGTACTTTTGTTCTGCATCATCCCAACCAACTGCATTATAAAGTTTTTTGATTTCAGCATTGTAATCCACTCCATATTCTGACAATCCTTCAGCTTGCGTCTCGGCAGCAACTTCATAAATAGATTTATGACAATTCATACAAACATTTAATGAAGGTATACCTGAATGCTTACTAACTCTAGCAGAAGAGTGACAGTATTTACAATCAATACCATTTTCACCTGCGTGAATTCTATGTGAATAATGTATAGGCTGAATTGGCTCATACCCTTGATTAACTCCAACTTGCATAAAGAAACCGTAAACAAAATAAGCACTAGCTAACAATAATACTACTACTGAAACTAAAACTAAAAATTGATTTTGAACAAATGCTTTCCAAATTGGTGTACGCTTTGTAGTCTCAGACAACTCAACACCTTTTGCTTCAGCAAAATTACGAAGTGTCTTGTTAACTAAAAATAAAGCACCAGCTAACAATGCGAATAAAACACCTAATGCTCCTAAAATTATTTTATTAGAAATACCTCCTTCAGAAGTCGCATTAGACGAACCAGAAGCAGTAGGATCACCTGCAGCCACAGGAGCAGCAGTTGGCTCTGTAGCAGTATACGCTAAGATGTTATCAATATCAGCATTAGTAAGAGTAGGAAACGCACTCATTGCAGCACCATTGTACTCATTATAAATCTTGTTTGCATACGCATCTCCAGATTTAATAAGTCCTGCACTATTTTTTATCCATTTGTACAACCATTCTCTATCTAAACCTTCAGTATCAGCTAAACGAGATTCTACTTTACGTAAAGCAGGACCTGTCATTTTTTTGTCTAACTTATGACAAGCTATACAATTGGCGTTAAATAAAGATTTACCTGCAACTGCGTCGCCTTCTTGAGCGAACATTGAGGTTGAGAATGCTAGTAAAAAAATTAAGCTTAAACGAAGATAGTTACTACTTAACTTACGGTGAATCACCTGTTTCATATTATATATTGAATTTACTTCTAAACTTTGGTATGATTTTTTCATTGCTGCATATTGAATACAGTTAGAAAAACGTTACGCAAAAGTAATACTTAAAGTCGATTTTTAAAATCTTAAAGAAGTCTTAATTGCTAATTTAGATAAATTCTAAATAATAAATTGAGTTACTTTTTAGTTTAATACATTTACATTTGCATTAAATACTATTAAAAATGAAAAAAACACAATTTAAAGCCATTTGCTTAACTTCCTTAATTACAATATGTTTTTCAGCATTTAGTATGGCACAAAGCGGAACAGTCGTCCTTAATGAAGATCCTGCTATCTCTAAATTATTAGATATAAAAAAGGAAATGAATAAAGATGACAAAAATAGTGATCGCTATAAAATACAGATATATTCAGGAAATTTAGGTAGTGCAGAAAGCATGAGATCTAAGTTTGGAAATAGCATTGGAAACATAAGTTCTCAGCTTGTTTTTGAGACTCCTAACTACAAAGTATGGGTAGGTAGTTTTAGAACACGTCTAGAAGCAGAAAGAGCTTTAGTAGATGTACAGAAGAAATTTGGTGATGCCTTTATATTTAAACCAAAAAAAGAAAAAGACTAAATTTAGTTAGTTTTAAAACATAAAAAAAGCGATTCAAATGAATCGCTTTTTTTATAACTAAACTTAAATCTATTTAAGTTTTTTCTTAACTTCTACTTCATGGAAAGCTTCAATAACATCTCCAATGTTAATGTCATTGTAGTTCTTAATTTGCATACCACAATCGTATCCTTTAGAGACTTCTTTGGCATCATCTTTAAATCGCTTAAGCGAATCTAAAACACCTGTGTAAGTTACAACTCCATCACGTATTAAACGTATTTGAGAGTTTCTAAATATTTTACCATTCATTACCATACAACCTGCAATAGTACCAACTTTAGAAACTTTAAATATTTCTCTAATTTCAGCAGTACCTGTAATCTCTTCTTTAACTTCTGGAGATAACATACCTTCCATTGCGTCTTTAAGATCATTTATGGCATCATAAATAATAGAATATGTTCTAATATCAACTTCTTCTCTATCTGCAATCGTACGTGCATTTCCAACAGGACGTACATTAAACCCAATAATAATGGCATCTGAAGCTGTTGCAAGTAATACATCACTTTCAGTAATAGCACCTACACCTTTATGCAGAATGTTTACTTGAATTTCTTCTGTAGACAGCTTCTGGAACGAGTCAGTTAATGCTTCAACAGAACCATCCACATCTCCTTTAAGGATAATATTAAGCTCTTTAAACGTACCTAAAGCAATACGACGTCCAATTTCGGCTAACGTTAATGTTTTAGTTGTTCTTACATCTTGTTCAC
This sequence comes from Olleya sp. KJ81-1, assembly GCF_055808135.1. Lineage (NCBI taxonomy): Bacteria > Pseudomonadati > Bacteroidota > Flavobacteriia > Flavobacteriales > Flavobacteriaceae > Olleya > Olleya sp. KJ81-1. Next base: position 2,040,580 of record NZ_CM147854.1, read on the forward strand.
GTTGTAATTGCGTACGCTTAGTTGCAATTTGCTTAGCTTCACGCTCATCTGCAAATACGTTAAACTTATCACCTGCTTGAGGTGCTCCGTCTAAACCTAATACAGATACTGGTGTTGATGGTCCAGCTTCCTGTACATCATGACCACGCTCATCTTGCATCGCTTTAACTTTACCACTATTTTTACCTGCAAGTACATAATCACCTACACGCAATGTACCAGCTTGAACTAATACTGTAGACACGTAACCTCTACCTTTATCTAAAAAGGCCTCAACTACGGTTCCTACTGCTGGTTTATTTGGATTAGCTTTAAGCTCTAATAATTCTGCCTCAAGTAATACTTTTTCTAATAATTCTTTAACACCTGTACCTACTTTTGCAGAGATATCATGAGACTGGATTTTTCCACCCCAATCTTCTACAAGTAAATTCATTTGTGCTAAACCTTCTTTAATTTTTTCTGGATTAGCGTGTGGCTTATCAATCTTGTTTATTGCAAACACAATTGGTACACCTGCTGCTTGTGCATGAGATATTGCTTCTTTTGTTTGAGGCATAATATCATCATCTGCTGCTGCTACAATAATAGCAATATCTGTAACTTGAGCACCACGAGCACGCATCGCTGTAAAAGCTTCGTGACCTGGAGTATCTAAGAATGCTATTTTTTGACCATTATCTAATTGTACACCGTAAGCACCAATATGCTGCGTAATACCTCCTGACTCTCCTGCAATTACATTTTCTTTACGAATGTAATCTAATAGAGAAGTTTTACCATGATCTACGTGTCCCATAACAGTTACGATTGGTGCACGTGGTTCTAAATCTTCTGGCTTATCTGCAACGTCTTCTATTGAAACATCAATATCAGCAGTAACAAATTCTGTTTTATATCCAAACTCTTCTGCAACGATCGCAATAGTTTCAGCATCTAAACGCTGATTCATTGTTACCATCATCCCTAAAGACATACACGCTGAGATAATTTGTGTTACTTGAACATCCATCATCGTAGCTATTTCGTTTGCTGTAACAAACTCTGTAACTTTAAGTATTTTGCTTTCTGCAGCTTCTATTTGTTGATCAATTTCTGATTGCTCTCTATGTTGATCTCTTTTCTCTCTTCTGTACTTAGCACCTTTACCTTTAGAAGATTTACCTTGTAATTTTTCTAAAGTTTCACGTACTTGTCTTTGTACTTCTTCCTCACTTGGTTCTGCCTTTACAACAGGACCTCCTGATTTACGACCACCTGGTTTTTTACCTTTGTATCTGTCGTTACCACCTCTTGAAGGTGATGAAGACGTTCTATTATCTCCTGGTTTAGATATACGACGACGCTTCTTCTTATTTGCGTTATCATCTTTTTTAGGATCTTCTTTTTTCTTTTTAGGCTTGTTAAACTGAGATAAATCAATTTTCTCTCCTGCAATTTTAGGACCAGAAAGTTTAGTATACTTAGTTTTTAAAGTCTCTTCAACAGGCTCTTGAGGTTTCTCTTCTTCCTGTGGCTTAGCGACTTCCTTTTTAGGCGTAATAGCAGGCTTAGCTACTACTTTAGAATCTGGTTTAGATTCTGTCTTAGCTTCAACTTTAGTTTCAACCTTAGGCGTTTCTTTAGCTTCTGGAGTTTTCTCAACTTTAACAGGCTCTTTTTTAGGCTCAGGAACTACTTCTTCCTTTTTAGCTACTTTTTTACCCGAATCTAAATCTATTTTGCCAACAGTTTTAGGTCCAGAAAGTGCCTTAGAAGCTTTGATAACTTCTTCCTCTTTTTTGAGCTGAGCAGCTTTAGCTGCCTTAACAGCTTCTTCTGCTTTTTGCTTTTCTTCTAACTCCTTTTCGCGTTTGATACGCAGCTCTTCTTTTTCTTTATTCTTCGCTTCGTTAACTTCTTGAGACGCCATTTTTTTGCTAGCATCTTTTTGAAATTCATTTGAAAGAATACTGTACGTTTCCTCTGAAATTTTGGTAGTCGGACGCTTCTCAACCTCTACACCCTTAGAATCTAAAAATTCTACAGCGCGATCAAGAGAGATGTTAAGCTCACGTAATACCTTATTTAATCTAATTGTTTCAGCCATAAATTGCCTTTAACCTAATTTCTTTTTTTCAAATATATGTTAATCTTCGAACTCTTCCTTAAGAATTCTAATAACATCTAAAATTGTTTCTTCTTCTAAGTCAGTTCTTTTGACTAGATCTGCCACATCTTGCTCTAAAATACTTTTTGCTGTATCTAGACCTGCTTTACTAAATTCTTTGATAATCCAATCCTCTATTTCATCAGAGAATTCTCTTAACTCTACATCTTCCTCAGCTCCTTCTCTTAACACGTCAATTTCGTAACCTGTTAATTGACCAGCTAACCTAATGTTATGTCCACCTCTACCAATTGCTTTACTTACTTCTTCTGGCTTTAATATTGCTTCTGCACGTTTGTTTTCTTCATCAATCTTGATTGAAGTTACTCTTGCAGGACTTAAAGCTCTAGTAATATACAATTGTAAGTTGTTAGTGTAATTGATTACATCAATGTTTTCATTACCTAATTCACGAACAATACCATGTATACGTGATCCTTTCATTCCGACACAAGCTCCAACAGGATCAATTCTATCGTCGTAAGAGTCAACCGCTACTTTAGCTTTTTCTCCAGGAATACGAACTACATTTTTAATTGTAATTAAACCATCAAATACCTCTGGTATTTCTGATTCAAAAAGTTTTTCTAAGAACTTTGGTGATGTTCTAGACATTATAATTGTTGGCTTATTACCTTTAAGCTCAACACTATCAATAACACCTTTTACATTATCTCCTTTTCTAAAAAAGTCAGAAGGGATTTGCTTATCTTTTGGTAATATGATTTCGTTTCCTTCATCATCTAACAAAATTACAGCTCTGTGACGAATATGATGTACTTCTGCTGTATATAAATCTCCAACTAATTCCTGAAACTGCTTAAATACGTTAGTATTATCATGTTCATGAATTTTAGAAATTAAATTTTGACGCAATGCTAAAATTGCACGACGACCTAAATCTATTAATTTAACCTCTTCAGACACATCCTCTCCAACTTCAAAATCTGGCTCGATTTTTCTTGCTGCTGTTAACGAGATTTCTTGATTAGGTTCTTCAACTTCACCATCTGCAACAACAACACGATTTCTCCAAATCTCTAAATCTCCTTTATCTGGGTTTATAATAATATCAAAATTATCGTCATCTCCAAATTTTTTCTTCAATGCATTTCTAAATACATCTTCCAAAATAGCCATTAAGGTGACACGATCTATTAATTTATCGTCTTTGAATTCTGAAAAAGATTCAATTAACGCTATATTTTCCATAACTCTATTTGAATTAAAATTTTATTATAACTTTTGCTTCTACAATATCTTTGTAAGCAATATTTTCTTTTTTGTTTACTGTAACCTTACCCTTACCTACTGGTTTTGGCTCTCTAGCCTTCCATTCTAAAGTAATTTCATCCTCATTAGCCTGGGTTAAAACACCTTCAATATTTCCAGTACTTGTTTTAACACCTAAAGTTCGTCCAACATGTTTTGGATATTGTCTTGGTAATGTTAAAGGAGCAGCTGCACCAGACGACATAACCTCTAACGCAAAGTCATGTTCTTCTCTATCAATATTATGCTCGATAGCACGACTAATAAACATGCAATCTTCAACTTTAACACCTTGATCTCCATCAATAATAATATTAATAGCATTCTCTCCATTAACACTAAAATCTATTAAAAATAAATCTTTGCGCTCTGTTAAGGCTTCCTCTAGTAAACTTTTGACTGTATTTATAAACATTTTTAAGTATAAAAAGAGGGGACTTTTAGTCCCCTCAATTTCAGTTTTTCTCTTGCAACGCTGCAAAGATACATAATTTTATTGATTTTCATAACTTTTTAAAAGTCATTTTTTATTACTAACTTTATAATAAGTTCTTTATTAACCATCTAAATCAACATTATGAAAAAACTACTAGTCCCAACTGACTTCTCCACTGAAGCAGAAAATGCAGTTAAAGTTGCTGCTCAATTAGCAAAAAAACATAATTGTGAACTAATATTATTGCACATGTTAGAGCTTCCTTTAAACCAATTAAGCACTAATGGTGGCACTCCTGCTGATTTACCTGAGGCTGTTTTTTTATGAAATTAGCACATAAGGAATTTGAAAAAATACTTGATAAAGACTATTTAAAAGGCATTACGGTTCATGAAGCAGTAGATTTTAACGAAATTTCTAAGGGTATTCTTGAAACCTGTAAAAATCATGATGTCGATTTAATTGTCATGGGATCTCATGGTGCAGAAGGACTTAAAGAACTTTTTATTGGATCTACCACAGAAAAAGTTGTTAGAACCTCCAACACACCTGTTCTGGTTATTAAAAACGAACATGACAATTTTGATATAAAAGAATTTGTGTTTGCTTCAGATTTTAAAAATGACAACAAAGAAACTTATGTACAAGCGGTAAAACTAGCTAACCTTTTTGAGGCTAAAATCCACTTACTTAATGTTAATACACCAAGTAACTTTACAACAACAGCAGCTTCCAAAGTTAGAATGAGAGATTTTATAGCCAATTCAACTTTTGATAATTACACGATAAACATATATAACGACGAAACAATTGAAAAAGGTATATTAAATTTTTCTAGAATAATAGATGCCGATTTAATAGGAATTAGCACACATGGACGACAAGGCATTGCTCACTTTTTAAACGGTAGCATTAGCGAAGATTTAGTCAATCACGCTAAACGACCAGTCATTACTTTTAAGATATAAGCAAAGTGTATTAAAATAAAAAAGCTTCCTAAAAAAGGAAGCTTTTTTTGTTGGCCCACTAGGTTTCGAACCTAGACTCTTTGGTACCAAAAACCAACGTGTTACCAGTTACACCATAGGCCAATCTCGTAATGAGGATGCAAATTTAATACAATTATTTATTCACGCAAACATTTTTTAAAAAAATTTAAATTAAAACTTAACGTTAACTTAAAAACCGTGTCTGTTTGATAATAATTACTAAATTCGCAACACATAATAAACCTATAATTTATGATGACTTTTAACTTTAAAAAATGGAACTTAATACTTAGTTGGTTCGCTTTTTTAATTGCTCTTATCACTTACACGCTTACTGTGGAACCTACCGTAAGTTATTGGGATGCTGGAGAATATATCTTAACCTCTTCAAAATTACAGGTTGGACATCCACCAGGAGCACCACTATTTCAGATGTTTGGAGCAGTGTTTTCAGTGTTTGCTTTAGACCCTTCACAAATTGGTTATTTAATGAATATGATGAGCGCTGTATCTAGTGCTTTTGCTATTTTATTTATGTTCTGGACAATTATTTTATTGTTAGAAAAAATAATTGGACAACCAGAAAAACTTGAAAAAGGACAACAATTTGCCATTTTAGGTAGTGCTTTTGTAGGAAGTTTAGCATTTGCCTTCACGGATTCATTTTGGTTTAACGCTGTAGAAACCGAAGTTTATGCTATGGCTACTTTAATCATGACTGTCATGTTTTATTTAGGTTTACGCTGGGAAAAAGACATGCATAAACCTAGAGGTAATCGCTGGTTAATTCTTATAGCCTTTGTTGTAGGTCTTTCTTTTGGAATTCACTTTATGGGATTATTAACCATTCCTGCAATTGGCTTAATCTATTATTTCAAAAACTATAAAACAATAACAATTAAAAATTTTATAATAGCCAATATTGTATCAGTTGCTGTATTGTTATTTGTATTTAAATTAATGTTTCCAAATGTATTAAGATACTTTAGTGCATTAGAATTATTTTTTGTTAATCAAATAGGATTGCCTTTTAATTCTGGCTCAATAATAGCAGGAATATTACTTGTTGCAGCATTTTATTACGGACTAAAATATACACGAGCTAAAAAATTATACCATATAAATACAGGTATTATATGCTTACTATTTGTATTAATAGGTTCTTCAACTTGGTTAATGTTACCTATTAGAGCAAACGCAAATGTTGTTATTAATGAAAACAACCCTTCTAGTGCTAGAGAACTTTTGGCTTATTATAATCTAGAACAGTATCCAGAAACACACTTATTTTACGGACCATTATTTACTGACCAATACACTGGTTTAGATGAAAACGAACCGTATGTAGATGATAAACCTAAATACGAAAAAGACGAAACAGCAGGTAAATACATTATTGTTAACGATTATAAACGTGCTAAACAAAACTTTAACTCTAAACAAGCGGCTATTTTACCAAGAATGTGGAGTGGCGAAAATGCAGAAAACTACATGCTGTTTACTGGCTTTTTGGAATTTAGTCTTAAACCAGAATACCAAGGTGAAGAGCGATTAGTACAATCTATGATTGACTTTAAAAGTGATGTTGCTAAAGGTGCAATTGATTATGAAGATTATCATAACTTTTTAAAACAATTTGGACAATTTATCAATATTGAAAAACCATCACTAGCTAGTAATATCTCATACCTATTTGAATACCAACTAGGTTATATGTATTGGAGATATTTTATGTGGAATTTTACTGGTAGACAAGATGACTTACAAGGTCGCTATGACCAACATGGTAATTGGATTAGTGGTGTTAAATTTATTGATGAGTGGCATTTAGGACAATCTCAAGATAATCTACCAAGTGATGTTGCCGATAATAAAGGTCGCAATACGTATTTTTTCTTTCCATTAATTTTAGGATTAATAGGCTTATTTTTCTTATTCAATAAAGACAAAAAATTATTTTGGGTTACCTTGGTATTTTTCTTATTTACAGGATTAGCAATACAAGTATATACCAACGTTAGACCTTTTGAGCCTAGAGAACGTGATTACTCAGTCGTAGGATCGTTTTATGTATTTGCACTATGGATTGGACTTGGTGTCTACGCTATTTTTGATCTATTAAAAAAATACGTATCAAACAAAGTATTAGCTCCAACTATTACTTTAGCGTGCTTACTATTAGTACCTGTTATAATGGCGTCTCAAAACTGGGATGACCATGATAGATCAGGTAAGTATACAGCTTTAGCTATGGCTAAAAAATACTTAGATTCTTGTGGAGAAAATGGTATATTATTCTCCATTGGTGACAATGATACATTTGCCTTATGGTATGCACAAGAGATTGAAAACTATCGTACAGATGTGCGTGTCGTAAACACTAGTTTATTCCAAACGGATTGGTATATAGATCAAATGAAGCGTAAAGCTTATAAGAGTGATCCTATTCCTTCTAGCTTAACCCACGATAAATATAAGCATGGAACAAGAGAATATTTAATGAAACGTTTACGTTCTAAAGACACTTTAGACATTGCTACATTTATGAATTTTATAACTAGTGATGATCCAAAGACAAAACTTAAATATGCTTTACAACAAGAAGGAGAAGATTACACGCAATATCCTCAGCAATTTTTAAATGCTAACTATTTTCCTGTCGAAAACATCAGAGTACCAGTAGACAAACAATCTGTTTTGGCTAATGGTATTGTAAAAGCAAAAGATAGCGACTTAATAGAAGACTATGTTGACATAACAATAACTGACAATGCCATAACAAAAAACCGTCTATTAATGCTTGATATTGTTGCTAGTAACAATTGGGAACGACCTATATACTTTACTGGTGGAGCTTTTGGAAACGATGACTACATTTGGATGAAAGATTACTTACAACTTGATGGTATGGTCTATAAACTAGTCCCTATAAAAACACCTGTAGCTAGAGCAAATCCATTTGATATGGGACGCTTAGATACAGAGTTTATGTATAATAAGGTTGTTAATTGGGATTGGGGAAATAGTGGAAGCGATAAAATTTACCATGATCCAGAAACTAGAAGAAACTCAATTACATACAGAGGAAACTTAGCAAGATTAATTGAAAATTTAATTAATGAAAATCAATTAGATAAAGCTGAAGAAATAGCAGACATAGCTATGAAAAATATGCCTGTTAATAAGTATGGTCATTACACATTATTAGAGCCTTATATTAGTGCCTACTATGAAGTTGACAATCAAGATAAAGCTAGACAACTTTTTACAGAAGTTGCTACCAAATATCAAGAAAATTTAAAATACTACAGTACCTTAACTAGAGATAATCAAGACAACAACTTTACTGAAATACTTACAGATATTGAGCGCTACAAAGCTTTAGTAGATGTTTTAGTTGAATATGACAGAGAATTTGCCAAAAAAGAATCTATGACTTTTACTAACTATCTAGAATTGTTTAAACAATATTATGATAGCGAGCCTGAGCCAGAAACTAATCCTGCACCAACAGACAAAGATTTTTTACAGCAATTAGATACTGTTTTAAAAAGCGAATAGATGCCTGTTTTTCCTGCAAAAACACCAAAATTAATACAACGCCTTTTTCCAAAATACATTTGGAAAAAGGCGTCTTTGTCTAAGACTATTTATTTAACTTTTGATGATGGTCCTACACCTAAAATCACACAATGGACTTTAGACCTTTTAAAAAAATACAATGCGAAAGCTACATTTTTTTGCATTGGAGATAATATAAAAAAGTATCCAGATATTTTTAAATCTGTTTTAAATGATGGTCACACAATAGGCAATCATACCTTTAACCATCTTAAAGGATGGCATACAGACACTAATAGTTATGTAGCAAATGTTGAAAAAGCACAACAGTTAATTGATGCAGACAACAAGCATCTGTTTAGACCTCCTTTTGGGAAAATCAAACGTAAACAAGCCAATCAATTAATTAAAAAAGGTTATAAAATAGTAATGTGGAGTGTTATATCTTACGACTGGGAAGTCAAAGTTACACCAGAACAATGCTTACAAAATGTTATAAAAAATAGTGCTTCGGGAAGTATTATCGTATTTCATGATAGCATAAAAGCTTCAAAAAACATGCAATACGCACTACCTAAAGTTTTAGAGTATTTTAGCAATAAAGGCTATCAGTTTAAAGCGCTTTAAACAAATTGCTGTACAATACTTATTAAAGTATTAGCATCTTGTTCGCCACTTTGACGCCATTTCATTTCTCCATTTTTATAGATAATTAAAGTTGGCAATCCTTTGACACGTAAAGCTTCGGATAGTTCTTGATTTTTGTCAACATCTATCTTTATTACTTTTGCCTTATCACCTAGTGCTGCAGCTACATCACGTAAAACTGCGTGCATGGCTTTTGATGGTTCATTCCACTCTGTAAAAAAGTCTAACAGTACAGGAATTTCGACATCTATTAATTCTCCAAATTTTGACATTTGATTTTCAGTTTAGTTCAAACTAGTCACTAAAATATAACATTTAGTTGTAATTAAGCAATTTGCGTCCCTTTTTTAAGTTCTATGACTGTTATTTCTGGCCAAATTCCTACACGTCCAGGATAAGCTAAATAACCAAAACCTCTGTTAACGTTAATGTATTGACCTTTTTCTTTATAGATTCCTGCCCAATGTTTATAACGCCATTTAACAGGACTCCATTTAATCCAACCCGGAATTTCTATTCCAAACTGCATGCCATGTGTATGCCCACTTAACGTTAAGTGATAGTGATTACTATGGTCTATTACCTGTTCTGCCCAATGTGAAGGATCATGCGATAGCAATACCTTAAAATCATCCGAGGCAATATTATTTGACGCTTTATCCAAGTCTCCAGCTTTTTTAAAACCACCTATTCCCCAATTTTCTACACCTACTAATGCTAATTTTTGTCCATCTTTTTCAATGTAACGACTTTCATTTAATAATAAATCAAAACCAATCTCTTTCTGGATAGCTATTAATTCATTTAAATTATCATGTTTATCTTGCTCTGTTGCCCAATCTACATAATCACCATAATCATGATTTCCTAATACAGAAAACACACCATCTTTTGCTGTCAGTTTAGAAAAGGTGTCTTTCCAATCATACATTTCGGATGCTTTATTATTAACCAAATCTCCTGTAAACAATATAACGTCTCCTTGTTGCTTGTTTACTAAATCAACAGCGTAATTAATTTTCTCTTTATTATCAAAACTTCCAGAATGGATATCACTAATATGTGTCATTTTATAGCCATCAAACGCGTCTGGTAAATCTTCAAAATGTAATGTGTATTTTAAAACTTTATAATTGTATCGTCCTTGATACATACCATAAAGCAACGAAGCAAATGGTATTGCTGCCAGACCTAATCCAATTTGGCTTATAAATTTACGTCTAGAGGGTAGATAAAAGGATTCTTTAGTAATAAAATATTTATCATATAGGCTTATAAATGATCTAATAATGTCCTCTCCTATTAATATAGGAACAAGCACTAAATTAAAAGCCATAAAGGATAGCAAAAAACCAATAGCATAACCTCTACCTCCTGATATCACTCTACCTTCGGATGGTGACGCAAATTGATACACCATATTTAAGGCAACAACAAGTGCTATTGCAAAAAACAAATAATGTATCCAACTTGATTTAAACACTGTTTTAATAGCCTGAAAACCATAAACAGTTAATAATATATATAAAAGTGAAATAATAATTAGACGTGTCATAACTTAGTTTAGACTACAAATTTAACTAATATGACACTCAATTATCTTAGCAATTTGTTAAACGTTTTGATTTTTAATTCTTTATGCTATGTCCTTTTAATTATAAAAAGGTGATTTATTATTTTATATTTTCTGTTTTAATTAAAATTAAAGAAGCCTGTAAATCCAAGTCTGTTTATATATTAAGCACAAGTACTGGTCATAGAATTTTTTGAAGCTTCATTTTTAATTATATTAGATGCTTATAAAAGCTATTCTTTCTAATGAAACTAAAACTAACCGCGTTTTTGATCCTATGTTTAATCATTTCTAGTTGTAATGACAAAACCGAAAATAAAAAACCAACAACCCAAAAAAACCTTTAATAGCCTATGTTAATCCTTTTATTGGGACTGGAGGTCATGGTCACACGTATCCAGGAGCAACCATGCCTTTTGGAATGATGCAACTTAGTCCAGACACACGACTAGAAGGTTGGGATGGTTGTTCTGGATACCACTATAGTGATAGTTATATCTATGGTTTTTCGCACACACATTTAAGCGGAACTGGTGTTTCGGATTATGGTGATATTTTAATAATGCCAACCAACCAGCAAAATTTTAACAATGGTGCAGATGGTAAATCTGGTTATCGTGCTCATTTTTCTCATGATAATGAAGTCGCTCAACCTGGTTACTACAAAGTACATTTAGATAGTACCAATATTAATGTAGAATTAACGGTTTCTAAACGTAGTGGTATACACAAATACAGTTTTCCTTCGGCAGAAAATCAATTTGCAATTGTAGATTTATTGCATCGTGATAAGGTTATAGATGCTAAAATTACAAAGGTTTCGGATACCCAAATTGAAGGCTATCGTTTTTCGGAAGCTTGGGCAAAAGATCAACGTCTGTATTTTGTTATTAAAACATCACATACTTTTTCAGATGTACTTCAATCTCCACCTCAACAAGGTCAAAAAGGTGCTCAAAAAATAGCGTTAAAATTCAACAACCCAAACAACCAACCTGTTTATTTAAAAATAGGTATTAGTGCTGTAGATATTGAAGGTGCCAGAAAAAACCTTAATAAAGAAATAGGAGAACTAACTTTTGAAGAGGTAAAAAATACAGCTCAAGATATTTGGGAAAAACAATTAGAAAAAATTGTAATCCAAGATAAGGATGTTGATAACAAAACCAACTTTTACACCTCAATGTATCACGTTGCTTTAGCGCCTAATTTGTATCAAGATGTCGATGGTCGTTATCGTGGTATGGACCTAAAAATTCACACCACTAAAGATTTTGATTATTACACAGTTTTCTCACTTTGGGACACCTATCGTGCAGCACACCCTTTATACACCATCATAGATCAAGACAAAACCAACGATTTTATAAACACCTTTATTGCTAAATATAACGAAGGTGGCATTATGCCAATTTGGGACTTAAGTGCCAATTACACAGGTTGTATGATTGGCTACCATGCAGTACCAGTTATAGCAGACGCCTACTTAAAAGGCATAAAAAATTATGATGTCGACAAAGCTTTTGAGGCCATGAAACATAGTGCAACAAGAGATAAATTAGGCCTAAAAAGCTATAAGCAATTCGGTTTTATTCCTGTGGAAGAAGAAAGCGAATCGGTTTCTAAAACCTTGGAATATGCTTATGACGATTGGACTATTGCTCAAATGGCAAAAAGTTTAGGCAAGCTAGACGATTATAAAACCTATTCGGAAAGAGCACAATATTATAAAAACAGTTTTGATCCCGAAACGCAGTTTATGAGAGGTCGTTACCGAAACACCTGGTTTGCACCATTTGATCCTTATGAAGTCAATTTTAATTACACTGAGGCTAACGCTTGGCAATACAGTTTTTACGTACCACAAGACATCTCTGGTTTTACGACACTTTTAGGCGGAAAGGACAAACTAGACGCTAATTTAGACAAACTATTTGTTGCAAAAGACCAAACCTCTGGACGACATCAAGTGGATATTACAGGTTTAATTGGACAATATGCACATGGTAACGAGCCTAGTCACCACATGGCATATCTTTATAATTTTGTAAATAAACCACACAAAACCCAAGAAAAAGTCTATCAAATTTTAACAGAATTATACAAAAATAATCCTGACGGAATCTCTGGTAACGAAGATTGTGGTCAAATGAGTGCTTGGTACATTTTTAGTAGCCTAGGTTTTTACCCTGTAACACCTGGTAGTAACGACTATATTATTGGGACACCTCTTTTTGAAAAAGCAACCATTAATTTAGAAAACGGTAAACAATTCACCATTTCAGCAGATAATTTAAGTTCTAAAAATATTTATATCGCTTCCGCAGAATTAAATGGCAGTCCGCTAAATCAATCTTTTATCAATCATTCAGATATTATCAATGGTGGTACACTTCATTTTAAAATGACAGACCAACCCTCTACTTGGGCAACAAAAGATAACCAAGTACCTAAAACCGAAATTATAGACCATCTTATCACTCCTGCTCCATTTATCGCAAAAGGTGATATTGCCTTTAAAGGCGAAACTGAAGTAGTTTTAAATAATGCAGACAAACAAGTCGCTACTTTTTACAGTCTAGACAATCAAAGTTTTAAACCTTACCAACAACCCTTTACTATCTCTAAAGCTACATTGTTACAAGTCTACTCAGAAAAAAACGGAATTAAAAGTGCCACTATCCAAACCCGATTCTATAAAATAGATCCAAATATTTCAATTAAGCTAGAAACCGAATATGCAAATCAATATAATGGTGGCGGAAACAACGCGTTAATAGATGGTATTTACGGAACACAAGATTTTAGAACCGGAACTTGGCAAGGCTATCAAGACAAAGACTTAATAGCAACTGTTGATTTAGGTAGCGTAAAGCAAGTAAATCTGGTAACATTAAATTTTTTACAAGAACAACGTTCATGGATATTTTATCCAACCCAAGTGAGCTGTTTTGGCTCGACAGACGGAATTAATTTTAACCCAATTGATGCCACTAAATCTGTTAATAGCACACAACCTTCTGAATACACAGAAATCAAAAAGGTCTTCTTTAAACAAGTACCAAAACCGTTTCGTTACATAAAAATCATAGCAAAAAAACTAGGCAAACTTCCAGAATGGCATTTAGGTTACAAGCATAATGGTAGAAGCTGGCTTTTTGTGGACGAAATCACTATCAAATAACATTTATAACTATATTTAGGACAAATTAAAAACCAACAAATGGAAAACCAAAATAACAAATCTGCTTTAACAACCTTAGTTACTGTCTTCTTTTTTTGGGGATTTATAGCTGCTTCAAACAGTGTATTTATCCCTTTTTGTAAAACCTATTTTGATATCGATCAGTTTCAATCGCAATTAGTAGATTTTGCTTTTTATGGTGCTTATTACATTGGTGCCTTACTATTGTTTATAATATCTAGCACAATTAAAAAAGACATCTTAAATGCTTGGGGTTATAAAAACGGAATTATTTATGGATTACTCCTTTCTGCAATTGGTGCTTTTGTTATGTATCCTGCAACAGCTGGAGCAGAACAAGGACAAACTAGTATTTTTTATTTTGTATTAATAGCACTTTTTATTGTTGGACTTGGTTTTTCATTACAACAAACCACTGCTAACCCTTTTGCTATTGCATTAGGCGATCCTAAAACTGGCTCACACAGATTAAATCTTGCTGGCGGAATCAACTCATTAGGAACCACTATTGGACCTATCGTAGTCGCATTTATTATTTTTGGATCTACACCTTTATCTGGTGACGAGTTAGCTGCTATGATTAAAAATAACGAGATTACACTTAACACTGTACAAATGCTATATTTAGGAGTTGGTGTCTTATTTTTATTAGCAGCAGCATTATTTTATTTCTCAAAAAAATTACCAGCTTTAAAATCTGAAACTGCTTTTGAACCAGCTAATAAAGCTAAACACTTATTAATTGTATTAACCTTAATAATCATTGGTTGTTTTGGTTACATTTTTAGTACTTATACAGGTAATGAAGCAGCTTCAGATGCTTTAGAAAATAAACGTTTAGTCTTTTTAATTATCGCACTAGCTGCTGTTGTTGGCTGTTTAGTATTTGCTTATTCTAGTTCTTCTAAAAAACCTGAAGGTTGGGGAGCAATGAAATATCCGCAATTGGTTTTGGGGATGCTTGCTATTTTTACTTACGTTGGTGTAGAAGTTACTGTTGGTAGTAATTTAGGTGAACTACTAAAAAAAGCTGTAGAGGGAACAAACCTAAACGAATTAGGCTTACCAATCTTAAACGATGCTCAAATCGCACCATATATTTCACTGTATTGGGGAGGATTAATGGTTGGTCGTTGGGTTGGAGCCATTACAGTTTTTAACCCTAGTAAAGGCTTAAAAAAATGGCTATTAATAATTGTACCTTACGTTGCTTTTGGAGTAATATTATTGGTCAATTTTGGAAAATATTCGCCTAACCAAATCTTATTTTTCGCCATATGCGTTGCGGTACAAATTGGAGGTTTCTTTTATGCTAAAGACAATCCGGTTACAACATTAAAAACATTTAGTTTATTAGGTGTTTTAGCTATGGTAATCGGACTATTAACTTCTGGTAACGTCGCATTATTTGCTTTTTTATCTGGTGGATTGTTCTGCTCAATTATGTGGCCTTGTATATTTACTTTAAGTATTGCTGGTTTAGGCAAATACACGTCTCAAGGATCTGCTTTTTTAATAATGATGATTTTAGGTGGAGCTATTATTCCGCCTTTACAAGGTAAATTAGCAGATGTTTTTGGCATACAAACGTCCTACATTATGGCTGTATTATGCTTTGGCTATTTATTATTTTATACTTTCAGGACTAAATCTATTTTGGATAAACAAGGTGTAACGTATTAATTACATAGTATGGATAGAAGAAAGTTTTTAAAAAATGCATCATTAACAAGTATTGGTCTTGCAACAGGAAGTTCTGCTTTTGCTTGTGCTAAAATTGATAAAAATTCATCTGATGTAACGCAACAAAAAGAAGACACTACTAGCATTATAGATAACACTAATTTTCCTGTATCCATTTGCACTTGGGGTTTTGTAGATGCCAATGCAAAAGCAGGTCAAACGTTGGAACAAGGTGTAAAAGCTTTAGATGCTGCTATTGCTGGTGTCGCTATTGAGGAAGAAAACCTAACCAATACAACCGTTGGTAAAGGTGGTGCTCCAGACAGAGATGGTCAAGTAACGCTAGACGCTTGCGTTATGGACAGTTCTGGAGATTGTGGTGCTGTTGTTTGTGTCCAAAACATTACTAACGTTGCGCTTCTTGCTAAAAAAGTAATGACAGAAACACCTCACGTAATCTTAGCTGCAAATGGTGCTGAAGATTTTGCCTATACACAGGGTTTTAAAAAAGAAAACCTACTTACAGAAGCCTCAAAAAAAGCATGGGAAGACTGGAAAAAAACTTCAGAATATAAGCCTATAATCAACATAGAAAATCATGATACCATTGGCATGTTATGCTTGGATAAAGATGGTGACATTGCAGGAGCTTGTACAACCTCTGGATTATCTTATAAAATGAAAGGACGCGTTGGCGACTCGCCAATCATAGGGTCTGGATTATATGTTGACAATCAAGTTGGTGGTGCAGCTGCTACTGGTTTAGGCGAAGAAATTTTAAAAACCGTAGGAAGCTTTTTAATCGTAGAGCTAATGCGTAACGGAATGCATCCACAACAAGCATGTGAAGAAGCCATTAACCGAATAGTCAATAAAAACAAAAACCACAAAGATTTTCAGGCAGCCTACATTGCTATTAACAAAGCAGGCCAAACAGGTTCGTATTGTATTCATCCTGGATTTGCGTACATGAAATATCAGCATGGTAAAAACGAAAGAATCTTATCTCAAGCATTCTTAAAAGCTTAATCAATAATTTGTTATTTTAAGTACAGAAGTTATCAAATTTTAAAGCAAACCTGCGTTAAGTTTTGTAGTTTTGGTATTCTATCAAAATTACTATTATGTCAGACAATAAACGCGTCTTTTTAGTCGATGCTTACGCTTTAATTTTTAGAGGTTATTATGCCTTTATAAAAAACCCAAGAATAAACTCTAAAGGAGAAGATACCTCTGCTATTATGGGTTTCATGAACTCGTTATTAGATGTAATTAAACGTGAGCGTCCTGATCATTTAGCAGTTTGTTTTGATAAAGGCGGAAGTGCTGACAGAGTCGAAATGTTTGAAGCCTATAAAGCCAATCGTGACGAAACACCTGAAGGCATTAAAACTGCTGTACCTTATATCATGGAGATTTTAAAAGCCATGCATATTCCAATTATGGTTAAAGCTGGTTATGAAGCGGATGATGTTATAGGGACTTTAGCTAAGCAAGCCGAAAAAGAAGGCTACCAAACCTTTATGGTAACACCTGATAAAGATTTTGCGCAATTAGTTAGCGAAAACATTTTTATGTACAGACCTGTATTTGGTGGTGGTTATGAAACTTGGGGAATCCCAGAAGTACAGAAAAAATTTGAAGTAACAGACCCTTTACAAGTCATTGACTTTTTAGGAATGATGGGAGATGCCAGTGATAATATTCCTGGTTTACCTGGTGTTGGAGAAAAAACCGCTAAAAAGTTTTTAGCACAATATGGTAGCATGGAAAACCTTTTTGCTAACACACACGAGCTAAAAGGTAAAATGAAAGAAAAGATTGAAGCCAACCAAGAGTTAGGTTTACTTTCTAAAAAACTAGCAACCATCATGCTAGACGTTCCTGTGACATTTAACGCTAAAGATTTTGAGTTAGACGCTCCAGATATTCCTAAAGTGACAACCATTTTTCAGGAATTAGAATTTAGACGTCTTATAGATAATTTTACAAAAACTTTTACTTCTGGTGCAGAAGCCACATCACTTGCTAACGACAACCCTTCGGAAAAAGCAGCACCAAAAGTGACGCCTAAGGAAGCAGAAAGTGCTGGAGCTGGTCAATTTAATTTATTTGGAGGCGACCCAAATTCCGCAACAGCGACATCTGACACAGATAGCTTAGCGCGAAAAACTGCCGAAACTACTGCACATTTTTACCAAAGTGTAGCCTCAGGAATGGCGACTACATTATTTATCAAAAACTTAATGAATCAGACTTCGGTGTGTTTTGATACCGAAACCACAGGTTTAAACCCACTAACTGCAGAGTTGGTTGGGATTTCATTTTCATGGGAAATTGGTAAAGGCTTTTACCTACCCTTTCCAGAGGACAAAACCGAAGCACAAGTCCTAATCGAAACGCTTAGACCATTTTTTGAAAGTGAGACCATTCAGAAAATTGGACAGAATCTAAAATACGATATTAAAGTCCTTGCTAAATATAATATCCAAGTCAAAGGATCACTATTTGACACCATGTTAGCGCATTATTTAATTAATCCAGACATGCGTCACAATATGGATGTTTTGGCAGAAACGTACTTAAACTATACTCCAATTGCTATCACAGAATTGATTGGTAAAAAAGGAAAAAACCAATTATCCATGCGTGATGTTCCGTTGGAAAAACAAACAGAATATGCGGTTGAGGATGCTGATATTACGCTACAATTAAAAGAACATTTTGAAAAGGAATTAGGCGAAGCTAACACTCAAAAATTATTTGATGATATTGAGGTGCCTTTACTACGTGTATTGGCTGCTATGGAATTGGAAGGTATTAATTTGGATGTTGACTTTTTAAATAGTCTATCAGACGACTTAAACAACGATATCAACACTTTAGAAAGTAAAATATATGAGGTTGCTGGAGAGGAATTTAATATTGCCTCACCAAAACAATTAGGTATTATTTTGTTTGAAAAACTAAAATTGGTTGACAAACCTAAAAAGACAAAAACAGGTCAATATGCAACAGGAGAAGACATACTGTCTTACCTAGCTAAGGATCATGAAATTATTCGCAATATTTTAGATTATCGTGGTTTAGCAAAACTTAAAAGCACTTATGTGGATGCGTTACCTCTTCAGGTAGAGCCTGCAACAGGTCGTGTGCATACAGATTATATGCAAACTGTTGCTGCCACAGGACGTTTAAGTAGCAATAATCCAAACCTACAAAATATTCCGATACGTACAGAACGTGGACGTCAAGTCCGTAAAGCGTTTGTACCACGCAATGAAGATTACACACTATTAGCTGCCGATTATAGCCAAATAGAACTGCGTATTATTGCTGCGTTAAGTGAGGAAGAAACCATGATTGAAGCTTTTAAAAATGGAGAAGATATTCACGCTTCCACAGCATCAAAAGTCTTTAATGTACCTTTAAACGAAGTTACTCGCGAGCAACGTAGTAATGCTAAAACCGTAAACTTTGGAATTATCTATGGTGTATCTGCTTTTGGATTAAGTAACCAAACCGACTTATCGCGTGGTGAAGCTAAAGAACTTATTGATACCTACTACGAAACCTACCCTAAACTTAAAAAATACATGAGTGCACAAGTAGATTTTGCGCGTGATCATGGTTATGTAAAAACTATTTTAGACCGTAGACGTTACCTAAAAGATATAAATAGTCGTAATGCTGTAGTACGTGGTGCAGCAGAGCGTAATGCGGTTAATGCACCAATCCAAGGTAGTGCTGCAGATATTATTAAAATTGCCATGATTAACATTTATAACAAACTAGAAGCTGGTAATTATAAAACCAAAATGCTACTACAAGTGCATGATGAATTGGTTTTTGATGTCTACAAACCTGAACTTGAGGAAATGAAAACCTTAATTAAAACCGAAATGGAACAAGCCTTTAAAATGGAAGTGCCATTAGATGTTGAAGTGGATACTGGTTTGAATTGGTTGGAGGCGCATTAGGATTCTATTTAAACGAATTAGTTTTAATAAAAATGGATGAAAATAATTTTACTTGGGTAAAAACCCATAATGAAATAACAAAATATCTTAGCACAAAAGAAAATAATCAATCAGTTTTAATAGAATTATTAAAATCTGTTGGAATTACTCCTTTCAATGACAAAGCAAAAATTGGGTCTGAATCGCATGATATCGAATTAAATGAAATTGACCCATTTACTTTTTATTGTTATATATATAAATATGGAGAGCAAAGAAGGCTTTATTTTCTTCAGGCAATAGCAAAAAAAATTGGAGCTCAAATTCCAAATGATGAAAAAGGAATACCTTCTGCACAAGCTCAAAAAGTATGGCTATTTCCATATAAATATGATAGAGTCAATAATGAAATATCTAGATTATGGGGCTTTTTCAAAAAAGCTTTAAACGACAAAATCACGGATTTAGATTTTTCAGATGTTTTAAAAATTAGTAGTATTGGAAAAACTAAATTGACTGAAGCGCTCTTTTATATTAAACCTGAAAAATATTTACCAATAAATGGACCTACCAAACCATTTATTGAATTAGAGCTTGGCTTAAATCCTCGGTTCAATACATATTCAGAATATATAACTTTATTAAAGGCTATAAAAAGAAAAACCAATGTTCCCTTTTATGAATTATCTTATAAGGCTTGGGAATGGAACGAGGACAGAAAAAACAACAAAATGAGTAATGAATCAAGATATTCAGAGCAATTATTATCTTTTTTAGAACAAGCAAAAACTGATAATTTAAAAACAAAACATTATCAAAAAGCCTACAAGGAAACTAAAGTAAGAGTAAGTTTTGGTCAAGGAAATTCCGCAAAAATACCTTGGATATCTTTTTTAAAAGAGCCTTTCACCACAAGTGACGGAATTTATCCTGTTTATTTATTTTATAAGAATATAAATAAATTAATACTTGCTTATGGAAGGAGTGAGACTAATAAACCTATTGTAGAATGGAATATTAATAAAGCACAAAGTATATCAAGATACTTTGAAGAAAACAATTTTGAAAAGCCAGAAAGATATGGTGATTCTCATGTTTTTAGAGTTTATGATGTTAGTAAGCTACCAAATGAGAAAATACTAAATGATGATTTAGATGAAATCATTGAAAAATATTCTACGTTAGGAAGTAATGAATCTACACCAGAAAAAAATAATAACTCTATGAGATTTGATTTAGAGAGTTTTGAAGAAAATTGCAAGTCTTCGGGTTTAACTTATAATTCTCAGTTAATCACAAGATACATTGCCTCATTAGCAACAAAACCATTTGTATTATTAAGTGGTTTATCTGGTTCTGGTAAAACTAAATTAGCACAAGCTTTTTCACAATGGATTGCACAAGATGAGTCTCAATATTGTATTGTGCCTGTTGGAGCAGATTGGACTAACAGAGAGCCTTTATTAGGTTACTCTAACGCATTAAATGACGAAGAATATATATTACCTGAAAATGGTGCTTTAAAATTACTTATTGAAGCTAACAAAGAAGAAAATAACAATAAACCATATTTCTTGCTTTTAGATGAAATGAATCTGAGTCACGTAGAACGTTACTTTGCAGATTTTTTAAGTGTTATGGAGTCTAAAGATAAACTTAAATTGCATTCTGAAGGCCTAAAAAATGGAGTGCCTTCTCATATAAGTTGGCCAAGTAACTTATTTATTATTGGAACCGTTAACATAGACGAAACAACATATATGTTTAGTCCTAAAGTTTTAGATAGAGCTAATGTTATTGAATTTAGAGTTAATAAAACTGACATTGCAGAATTTTTGAAAGAACCTAAAGAGATTGATTTTACGAACCTTGATAACAAAGGCGCTTCAATGGGAGAACATTTTGTTTCAATAACAACTAACAAAGCATTCCAAGAAATAGACACTAAAATATTAAACGAAAAATTAGTTTTGTTTTTTGAAGAATTGAAAAAAACAGGAGCTGAATTTGGTTATCGTACAGCAACAGAAATACATAGACTTTACAACCAGTTGACTACTTTGGATATTGACATGCAAGAAACCACGAAAATAGACATTGCTATCATGCAAAAACTATTGCCTAAACTACATGGATCTAGACGTAAATTATGTCCAGTTTTAGAAACGTTAGCCTCTCTATGTGTAGCAAAAGATGTTGACGCAAGTAAAGCATTTTTAAACAATACAGAAACAGTTGTTTATAATAATAATGCTGATGTTTTATATCCTTTATCATTAGAAAAAATCACAAGAATGTACAAAGGTGCAATCGATAATGGTTTTGCTAGTTATGCTGAAGCTTAAAACATGGTGAAAGAACAATCCATAAAAATTGATTTATCTCATATTGAAGATGGTTTACATCTATATATCGACACCAAACACAAAGGTGATATAGAAGTTGATACGACCAATTTTTATGAGCATGAAGCTACTTACCAATTGAAAGAGGGTTCTTATTACGATTTTGAATTTTCTGACAATACAAGTCCTGAAAAGTATCGCTTAATTTGTAGTGACCAAACTAATATTATACAAAGCAGAAAAAGAAAAGAGCATATTGGTATAATAGCTCCTAATATTTTTGTTGGAACTTTAACCTTACAAATTTATAGCGTTGATAATCAAGATAAAAAATGGAACTTAAAATTAGAGGTACAATCTAAAAAAGCTTCCTATAGAAAAGATTATCAGTACATGCTAAATGATATTACTTCAAAATGTACAGATTTAATAATTCAAGCCAACTCTCCAGTTAGTCATTCTTTTGAAACTGATTTTAACGCAGATAACAAAACATTATATCAACGTTTCGCATTTGTAAGTTCAATTATCAATTCTGAAGATTTTGAAGATGCTATACAACGTATTGTAACTAGTCCAACTACAAATTGGACAGAAGAATCAGAACTAACAGATGCAAGAAAAATAAAGCGATTTAAAAACTCAGAATTAAGGTCATTAATAAATTCTGATAACAGATTAAAATTAAATAATTCACATCCTTTATATAAACAAGGAATACAATCTGTTGCAACAAAAATAGAATCATACAGAAAATTTGAGAGTGTTGACACTTCAGAAAATCGTTTTATAAAACATGCTTTAGAAACATTTTTAAAATTCTGTATGGATATTGCAAATCATCCAAATGCAGGAATTAGACTTAAAGAAGAAGCAGATATTGTATTGGAAAAATTAGAAACTCATCTTCAACATGACTTATTTAAGCAAGTTTCTAGACCAACCACTTTAAAACTTAACAGTCCAACACTTCAAAAAAAGGAAGGTTATAGAGAAATATTAAAAGTTTGGTTAAAATTTGATTTAGCAGCTAAATTGGTTTGGAATGGCGGAGACGAAGTCTATAGTGGTGGAAAAAAAGACATTGCTACTTTATACGAATATTGGTTATTTTTTAAATTATTAGCAGTTTTAAAACAAGTTTTTGATATTGAACCAAAGGAATTAGAAAAACTTATTGTTCCATCAAAAGATAACTTAAGCTTACAACTTAAACAAGGAACAGTTACAGCACTAAAAGGCACTTACACAAAAGCAAATAGACATTTAAATATTAGATTTAATTATAACAGAAGCTTTACAGGTGGTACAGAAGATATTTCTAAAACTGGAAGTTGGACAACTACACTAAGACCAGATTACACATTATCTATTTGGCCAACAAAACTAAAAGAAACTGAAGCTGAAGCCAAAGACCAGATTGTGCATATTCATTTTGATGCCAAATATAAGATTGCAAATATTAATCAAATATTAGGAATAGAAGCAAATGAAGAAAGTTTAAATAATGAAAAAAAGAAAACTTAAAAGGAATCTATAAAAATGCAGATTTATTAAAAATGCATGCTTATAAAGATGCCATTAGAAGAACAAGTGGAGCTTATGTTTTATATCCTGGAGAAACAAATAAACCCATTAGAGG
Source organism: Olleya sp. KJ81-1 (assembly GCF_055808135.1). Lineage (NCBI taxonomy): Bacteria > Pseudomonadati > Bacteroidota > Flavobacteriia > Flavobacteriales > Flavobacteriaceae > Olleya > Olleya sp. KJ81-1. The sequence continues at coordinate 2,064,042 of NZ_CM147854.1, forward strand.
TTTTCATGAAGTATTACCAGGTTTAGGAGCCTTCCCTATAAAACCTTCAGAAAATGAAAACGAAACTATTTACTTAGAAAACTTTATCAAAGAGGTATTAAATCACTTTTTAAATTCTGCTTCACAACGAGAAAATATTGCTCACAAAAGCTACACTATTTATAAAAACGATAAACCTAACGAAATTTTAGAACCAATTCCAGAGTATTTAGATACAGATAAACGACAAAAATTAATACCTGACGACACTAATGTATTGGTTGGTTTTTATAACAATGAAAGCCAATATAATTGGATTTCTAAAAAAGGGTTATATAATTTCAGAATGGGTTCTGGAAATGGCTCTTTAGTTTTAGATAAAGAAACTGTTTCTGCTAAATATTTACTTCTTCATACTCATAAAGATAAATCATCGGGTAACTTATGGAAAATTGTTAGTAAAGGACCAAAAGTATTTTCAAAAGCCAATTTAATTAAAAAAGGTTATGCTAATCCATCACAAGATTACTATTTAATTATAGAATTAGAAAAAGTAGATTTAACTGAATTTGGAAATAATAAATGGGACTTCAGAAAATTAAAAAATTACAATTCAGGTAACGCTTCTGCAAAACCTTTCACTACAACTATAACTGAGTTGATGAACCATAAATTATGATTAAACCCTAACTTTTCCTACCCTCAAAATACTCCATACACTTAATAGCAGGATTTGTTTTTCGGTTTTTAAAGCCATGTGCACTACTGCTTATAATTAAAATTAAAGCAGCAACTAATGCAGTGTAGGCTACAGTAGTATTTGCATTGTTATTGGCTACGTAAATAGCAATTAAAGCCCAAGCTCCAACTAGTGCAAATTCGCGCATGTTACGTGTCCAGGTAACTATTAAGTTTATTACTGTGGCTATCCCAATTAATAGTAAGGTCCAAACGGTTGGTGATAACCCAAAACCATCCCAATTATATTTTACTAAAACTGCTGAGACATTAGCAATACTAGCTACTGTAATCCAACCACTATAGATTACAAATGGCCACCACAAAAACACAATAACAGAGATTGGTGCATCAAACAGTTCCATTTTATTTTTAAGGACTATTTGTAATAATGCGATAAGTATTATAAAAATAAATACTGAAGATAAGACAGTGTAACCATAAATCCAAGTGACAATCCAAGTACAATTAGCAATACATGAGATAGCAAACCACCAACCTGTTGTTAGTATAAAATCGTTGTTTCTAACGTTTACAAATAGACTACGTCCTTGATAAACAATAAATCCTGTTAATAGCAAATAGATGATTCCCCAAATGGAAAACGCATATCCTGCTGGTGTAAATAAAGTATTGTATTGTTTAGAGACTTCGCCAATAGTTGTGTTATTTAATAAACCAGTATTGGATAAATAGTTCATTACAATCACGCAGACAAACGCAATCCCATTAATTATTTGTAGTTGTTTTTTCATAGTTATAATATACTACAATTAAAACATCTTGAAAAAATTCTACATCAAAAAAAGTTAATAGATTACTAATTTTTAACGACGTTTGTTTTTGCTTTTAAACTTAGCCTTATTCTTACGTTGATTAAACGGAACAGCGTCATTAAAGGTGTTTTTAGCTTCACCTTTAGGTTTGTTTTTTCGCCATTTCTCCTCTTTACCAGGTAACAGCACGTCTAATAAGTCTTGACGTCCTAGTTTATTTAAGGTCTTTTTGATCCACGCTTTGTTTTCGTCTTTATACCAAAAGAAAAAACGGTGTTGTTCGTCCTTCTCTTTTCTAGTAATTGGTGTATTTACTTTTTTAAGCGTGTAAGGATGGTAACCACTATAATAAATTACAGTAGCCACAGTCATTGGTGTTGGTGTAAACCCTTGTACTTGCTCTAACTGGAATCCCATGTCTTTGGTTTCGGCAGCTAAATTAGCCATGTCTTCAACCTCACAAGCAGGATGATTAGAAATAAAGTAAGGTATTAACTGTAATTTTAATCCTTTGGCAATATTAATTTTATCAAAACGCTCTTTAAACTTATGAAAGTACTTAAACGACGGTTTACGCATTAATTTTAATACAGGATCACTAGTATGCTCTGGAGCCACTTTAAGTCGTCCAGAGACGTGCTTAGTCATGACTTCTTCTGTATAGGCATCTAACTCTTTTGGATCTGCATTTTTATTAAATTCTGGGACTAACATATCGTGTCGGATTCCAGAACCTATAAACGATTTTTTAACTTTTGGATGACTATCAACCGCTTGGTACAATTCGGTTAACGGTTTATGAGACGTATCTAAATTACTACATATTACTGGCGAAATACAACTTGGTGCAACACATTTATCGCAAATAGACTGTACTTTACCCTTCATTTGATACATATTGGCACTTGGTCCACCAATATCACTTAAATACCCTTTAAAATCAGGCATGTTCGCAACAGTATCAACTTCTTTTAAAATAGATTCCTTACTACGTGATGCAATAAATTTTCCTTGATGCGCAGATATGGTACAAAAGCTGCAACCACCAAAACAACCTCTGTGAATGTTGATTGAGAACTTAATCATCTCGAACGCAGGAATTGGTCCACGTTTATCATACTTTGGATGTGGTAATCGTGTGTATGGTAAATCAAATGACGCATCAATTTCTGCTTCAGTCATTGTTGGATATGGTGGATTAATCATTAACACCTTATCTCCTACTTTTTGGAAAATTCGTCTTGCAGCTAATTTATTGGACTCTTGCTCGATGACCTTAAAATTAGACGCATATTTTTTCTTATCCTTTAAACAGGTTTCATGCGAAGCAATTTCAATATCTTCCCAATTACTGTTCTTAGGTATTTTTTCGTCTTTATTCATTAATACAGCGGTTTGATTAACTGTATTAATACTACTAAATGGCACGCCTTTTTCTAACAAACGGATGATTTCACGTAAGGGTTGTTCTCCCATTCCGTACACCAACATATCTGCTTTAGAGGTTTCTAAAATTGTTGGCATTAATTGATCACTCCAATAATCGTAGTGTGTTACACGACGTAAAGACCCTTCGATACCACCAATTAAAACTGGAGTATCAGGCCATTTTTCTTTTAAAATCTTAGAATATACAGACGATGCATAATCAGGTCTAAATCCGATGTCACCATTTGGCGTATAGGCATCCTTATCACGTTTCTTTTTATTAGCATTATAATTGCTAATCATGGGATCCATACAACCACCTGTAACTCCAAAAAATAATCTTGGTTTACCTAATTTTACAAAGTCCTGAAGATTATCGTTAACATTAGGTTGTGGTACAATAGCGACACGTAAGCCAAAACTTTCTAGCAAACGTCCAATAACTGCTGGACCAAACGTAGGATGATCCACGTAGGCGTCTCCACTAAAAAGTATGACGTCTAGCTCTTGCCAACCACGTATCTTAACCTCTTTGTTAGTGGTAGGTAACCAATCTGATAATTTTAATTCTTGCATAACGTTGCAAAAGTATATAAAAAAAGACTGTGATGTATTTATTTTAAAGGGAATAGTTAATCTAGAAGCCTAAACTTTAACATCTAACGCATCGCGTAATGCATTACCAATTAGCATAAAAGCCATTACTAAAAGCATGATACATAGTCCTGGTAAAATAGCTAGATAGGGTTTGCCTAAAATAATATAGTTGTAATGATCCTTAATCATTGCTCCCCAACTTGCCATAGGTGGTTGTGCACCAATACCAAGAAAACTAAGTCCAGACTCTATTAATATTGCTGCAGCAAAATTGGCTGCACATATTACAATCACAGGAGCCATAATGTTAGGTAATATATGTTTTGTTATTATCCTAAAATCGTTAAATCCTAAAGCTCTAGCTGCTGTCACATATTGCATTTGTTTTGCACTAATAAGTTGTCCTCTAACGACTCTAGCCACTTCAACCCACATAGTTAAACCTACTGCTATAAATACTTGCCAAAACCCTTTACCTAAGGCTAAAGTAATAGCTATAACCAACAATAACGTTGGTATGGACCAGGTTACATTTATAATCCACATGATTAAAGCATCCACTTTACCTCCATAATATCCAGCAACACTACCCATAAATATCCCAATAACCAGAGATATAAATACTGCTACAAAGCCAATAAAAAAAGAAATACGTGCACCAACCAATAAACGACTTAATAAATCACGTCCATATTTATCGGTTCCTAAGTAGAAAGTAACGTTTTTAATATATTGAGACGCTGAATTTTGAGTGATAAAAGACGCATCGATTGTTTTTGTATCGCCTTCTAAACCATCAGAAGCAAACTCGGTGTACGTTAATTGGTTATTATGTATTGAATAACTAGAAATAGGAATTTCGGTATCTGTATTGTTTATTCCGAAGAACACTTTTTGAAAAAGTGATTGCTCGTTTTTAATTTGAGAAGGTATGGTCAACATCTTAACATTAAAACCTGGAGGTTTAGAATGAATAGACACATGCATTTGATTGGCATTTTGAGAATTGTCTGGTGCAAATAAATACGCAAATACAGACACTAAGCCAACTAATGCTACAAAACACAAACTAAAAACGCCCCAAAAGTTTTTTTTAAACTTTTGAAGCGCTAATTGTGATAAGGAGTATGTTTTTGTTGTCATTTTATAATTATCAATTCCTGAGTTTTGCAATGCTAAATATACAAATCAAAGGAATGACAAAATTACTAATTTTTTATCGTGGCTACTTTTTTAATTTCGTAAGTCATTTTTAGGTCATTTAGCACGTTAAGCGCTTCTTCAACATAAACATCTTTACTTAAATTTTCATGCCATCTGTTACGTTTATCACGTAAGGTTGTGTCTTGATCAAACATTTTTTGCTCGTATGGTAACGACTCAAATGTTAAATTAGTTTTATAATCTGAAATCGCATCAAACTGCTTTGCTTCTTCTTCATTTAACTTTAACTCTGCTCTATATTTTTCGTAATTAAGCGAGTAGCTGTTATCATCCATTTTAGTTTTAGCCCATTTTGCACTATTTTCAATTAACTTTAATTGCTCGTTATTAGCCATACGCTCTTTACTATTAGCAATGGTACGATCGTAGTCAAAATAGCTATTCCAAACTTCAAAATCTACAGGTGTGATCTTATCCCAAGCTAATGGGTTTTCTTGATCACGCTCACCTATGTCAATAAAACTGTAACGATCCGGAACAACAACATCACTTTTTACACCTTCTAATTGTGTTGATCCACCATTAATACGGTAAAACTTTTGACGCGTTAATTTTAAGGCTCCTAAATCTCCGTGAGAACTATTACGAACCATACGGTTTAAGTCTAATACATTTTGTACTGTTCCTTTACCATAAGTTTGCTTACTACCAATAATAATAGCACGTTTGTAATCTTGCATTGCTGCAGCTAAAATTTCTGATGCTGATGCAGACAACTCGTTTACCATAATTACTAATGGTCCATCCCAAACAATGGATTTATCTGTATCACGTAACACCTCTTTTGGCTCGTCGGTTGATCTAACTTGTACAATTGGTCCATCTTTAATAAATAAACCAGCCATATCTACAACGGTTCTTAAAGATCCTCCACCATTATTACGTAAGTCTAAAACAAGACCTTCAATACCAGCTTCTTTTAAACGCTCAATTTCTAATTTAATATCTGTTGCAGCATTACGATTATTGTAATCTTCAAAATCTACATAAAATTTAGGCAGATTTATTATTCCGTAATTTTTATTGTCTTTTTTCACTATTGAAGACTTCGCATAAGTCTCTTCCAACTCTACTAAATCTCTAGTTACTGCAATATCTTGGATAGTACCATCCACTTTTTTCATGGTTAAAATAACCTTAGTCCCTTTAGGTCCTTTAATTAATTTAATAGCATCATCGATACGCATTCCAACTACACTTATTGCTTCTTTTTCTTTGTCCTGACGCACTTTCATTATAACATCACCAACTTCTATCTCTCCATCTCTCCAAGCTGGTCCACCAGAGATAAGCTCTACAATTTTGATGTAGTCCATTTTTTTCTGTAAACGTGCTCCAATACCTTCAAGTTTACCAGACATTTGTTGATCAAATCTATCTTTATCTGTTGGTGCTAAGTAAGAGGTGTGTGGATCAAACTCTTCTACAATGGTATTTACATACATACCAAACCAGTCCTCACGATCCATATCTTCGATATAGTCTGTAAAATAATTATCTAAAGCTTTAGACGTTTCAGCTCTAGCTTCTGCTTCAATTTCTGTAATAGTTTTTTTAACTACAGGCTCTTTTTCAATAGCTTCAGTACCTTCCTCGTCTTCGTTTACTTTAGCTGTATCATTTTGCTCATCCATTAAAGCATCGTAACTAGAAAGCGTATTAAATTTTAACTGTTGTCTCCAACGCTCCTTTAATCCTTTTTTGTTTTTAGCGTATGGTAAGTTTTTATAATCTGTATTATAATCTTCGTCTTGATTAAAATCAAAAGGCTTTGCTAAAATATCTTTATAATAAGACTTAGCTTCTTCTTGACGTTGCACTAAACGCTCATAAACCAAACTAAAAAACGAAATATCATAAGCTCTTAACTGATCATCAATTTCGGTTTCAAACTTTTTAAAATCGTCAACATCTGACTGCAAGAAATAACGTTTTAAAGGGTCAACCAACTCTAAATAGTCCGAATAAATTTCTGCGGAAAAAGCATCATTTAATTCTTTTGGCTCAAAATGTAATTGGTCTAAAGCTAAAGTTATGATTTGTATTAAAAGTTTGTCTTTATCTGGATCGTCATCAACTTTAGTGGTAAAACTACAAGAACCAAATGCTAATAATAGTACTAGCAATATTATATTATATTTCCTTTTCATGTGTTCTGTTTAATTTTTTTCGAGAAATTTCTACTAAAGTAAAGAAAAAACCATGCCAATAAAATCTAAACCACCTAATTTTTTGTTAAACTGAATAAATTGAGTAGATACGGGAGAAATTATGTATTTTAGCTAAGTAATTTAATAGACTACTATGAGTAAAAAACCACTAATTTTAGTGACTAATGATGATGGCATAACTGCACCAGGAATTTTAGCTTTAATTGAAGTTATGGAAACCTTAGGCGACGTCGTTGTAGTAGCACCAGATAGTCCGCAAAGCGGAATGGGTCATGCTATTACATTAAACAATGTACTACACTTAGATAAAGTCTCTAAAAAAGGAGACAAAACTTTAAAATACAGCTGTTCTGGGACACCTGCAGATTGTGTTAAAATTGCAATTAACGAGGTTTTAGACAGACGTCCAGATTTATGCGTATCTGGTATTAATCATGGCTCTAACAGCTCCATAAATGTGATATATTCTGGAACTATGAGTGCTGCTATTGAAGCAGGAATTGAAGGTATACCTGCAATTGGATTTTCTTTGTTGGATTATAAATGGGATGCAGATTTTGAAGCTTCTAAAAAATACATTAAACAAATAGCTAAAAATGCTTTACAACATGGTATTGCTGATGGTATGATACTAAATGTAAACATTCCAGCTTTAAAAAAGAAGGATGTAAAAGGTATTAAAGTTTGCAGACAAGCAAGAGCTAATTGGAAAGAAAAATTTGACAAAAGACAAACACCTCAAGGTAGAGATTACTATTGGCTAACTGGTGAATTTGTAAATTACGATAAAGGCACAGATACTGACGAATATGCTTTATCTGAAGGTTATGTTTCTGTTGTACCTGTACAATACGATTTAACTGCGCACCATTACATGCAAGAACTAAATACTTGGCAATTTGAATAACAAAAAACACATTATTTTTGGCTTTATTTTAGGTGTGATTTCTACAGGAATTGGTGTATTACTGTACATCGCATTCTTTTCTAGATATGGCATTGAAGAGACTTTTAAAAAAGCCATACAGTTTAAATTTGTTGACAAAATAGTTAGCTTAGGCGCTTTGCTTAACTTAGGTTTGTTTTTTCTATTTTTAAACAGAAAAAAGGATGATTTGGCAAAAGGTGTACTAATAGCCACTCTAATAATTGGATTAATTATTATAATAAATAGATTATAAATTGAAGTATTACATTATTTCTGGCGAAGCCTCTGGCGATTTACATGGCTCTAACCTAATGAAAGCGTTGCAAAAACAAGATGCAACTGCAGATTTTAGGTTTTGGGGAGGCGACTTAATGCAATCTGTTGGTGGTACATTGGTAAAACACTATAAAGCTTTAGCTTTTATGGGATTTTCTGAAGTTATCATGAATTTAAGGACTATTGCCAAAAACTTATCGTTTTGTAAAACAGATATTGCAAACTATAATCCTGATGTGATTATTTTTATTGACTATCCTGGATTTAATCTACGTATTGCAAAATGGGCTAAGACTAAAAATTTAAAAACACATTATTATATTTCTCCTCAAATTTGGGCTTGGAAAGAAGGTCGTATTAAAGCTATCAAACATGATGTAGACCAAATGTATGTGATCCTACCGTTTGAAAAAGACTTTTACGAAAACAAACATAATTATCCTGTGCATTTTGTTGGACATCCATTAATTGATGCTATTGCAGATAGATCACAAGTGGACGATAAAACGTTTAGAAAAACACATGGTTTAAGCGAAAAACCAATTATTGCCCTATTACCAGGAAGTAGAAAGCAAGAAATAACAAAAATGTTATCCGTAATGCTTAGTGTTGTAGATGACTATCCAGACTACCAATTTGTAATTGCAGGTGCACCAAGTCAGGATTACGACTTTTATAAAACCTTTATTAAACAAAGTAATGTCCATTTTATAAGCAATAAAACTTACGATTTACTAAGTCTTGCAACTGCTGCTTTAGTAACCTCTGGAACAGCAACATTAGAAACCGCTTTGTTTAAAGTACCTCAGGTAGTTTGCTACAAAGGGAGTTGGGTGTCTTACCAAATTGGTAAACGAGTAGTAAACCTAGATTATATTAGCTTAGTAAACTTAATTTTGGATAAAGAGGTTGTAACCGAATTAATTCAGGGTGACTTTAACACTAAACGTCTAAAAAAAGAGTTAGATACCATACTAGATAGCTATGAACGTACTAAATATTTTATGAGTTATTATGACTTAGAAAAAAAATTAGGTGGAAAAGGTGCTAGTGAAAACACAGCTAAACTGATATACAATTACATACACGATTAATTATTAAATGAATAAAATTGTCCTACTTTTAATATTAGCAACATTAATGTCTTGCGGAAGCAGTAAAAGCAAGCGTGTTGTCACTACAAAATCTGAATCTGAAGTTATCAGCCAAACCAACAATAAACCTGCTAGACGTGGTCCTGCAAGAAAAACCAGCACAAAATCTACTAGAGACATTGCTACTGATGATCAATCAGAAGATAATCAATCTGTAGAAGCCATAGCTGTTAACAATCCACTAATTGCAAGCATTATTAATAATGCACAAAGTTATGAAGGTGTTAGATACAAATATGGTGGTACTACAAAAAAAGGTATGGATTGCTCTGGATTAATCTATACAGCCTTTCAATCTGAAGATATTAGTTTACCAAGATCTTCAAGCGCTATGGCTACTCATGGTGATTGGATAGATGTAAAAGAAGTTAGAGAAGGTGACTTACTGTTTTTTGCCACAAAACGAAACAGCAGAACCGTTAACCATGTTGGTTTAGTAACGTCATCTAGATTAGGACGTGTAGAGTTTATTCATGCAAGTACAAGTAAAGGTGTAATGACTTCCCTTTTATCTGAACGATATTGGTACTTTGCTTTTGTCCAAGCACGACGATTATTGTAAGAAATTGACTATATTGAAGTATGAAATTGCTTCATTTTTCAATTATAAAATTTACAATTTGCTTAATACTTGGTATAGTACTTTCTAAGATACTAAGTATTTCGGTACTTTATAGCTGGTTTATAACTATAAGTCTTACAGCGCTTTCCGTTATTTTATATTTTATTTTCAAAAAGAAAAGTAATCACATTTATCTTTTTAGTACTATTATCTACTTAACTTTTGTTGCATTTGGTCTTTTTATATCTAATAGTAACGAAGATTTAAATAAAACCAATCACTTTAGTAATTATATAAGTAAAGATACCACCACTACTACTACAGCTTTTAGGATTAGAGAATTATTAAAACCAAATGCTTATAGTCAGCGTTACTATATTGACTTGCTTCAAACAAATAACAATAACGTTATAGGTAAAGCATTGTTAAACGTTAAAAAAGACAGTTTACAATCTTTATTACCAATAGATGCTATTTACACAACTGCCATACCATTAGTAGACGTTAAAAAGCCTTTAAATCCAGATCAATTTAGTTATAAAAATTATTTAGAAAAACAGCAAGTACACTTTCAGCTGTATGCTGATCACACCAATATACTACAGCTTCAAAATAAAACACATACCCTATTTGGATATGCAGCTAAATTAAGAAATCACATAAATAGCAAATTAGAAAAGTATCAGTATACAAATGACCAGCTATCCATTATTAATGCCTTAATATTAGGGCAAAGACAAAATATAACAAAAGCAGTTTATGACAATTACACTAATGCAGGTGCCATACACATATTGGCAGTTTCTGGGTTACATGTTGGTATAATATTGTTAATACTAAATTTGGTATTCAAACCTGTAGAACGTTTAAAAAACGGGAAGTTTTATAAAACCATAATACTCGTTATTTTATTATGGACCTATGCTTTAATTGCAGGTGGCTCTGCATCTATTATAAGAGCAACAACGATGTTTAGTATTGTTGCTATAGGTATTAACTTAAAACGTCCGACAAACATCTACAACACCTTAGCTGTTTCTGTTTTTATTTTACTACTAATTAAACCTAATTTTTTATTTGATGTTGGTTTTCAGTTAAGTTATGCTGCAGTAATAGCTATCGTTAGTTTTCAGCCTATATTAGAAAAACTTTGGACACCTAAATACAAAATTGTAACGCTGTTATGGCAAACGTTAACAGTAACTGTTTCGGCTCAATTTGGAATTATTCCTATAAGTCTATATTATTTCCATCAATTTCCTAGTTTGTTTTGGCTATCCAATCTAATTGTAATTCCATTTTTAAGTATCATATTAGGTTTGGGTTTACTAATAATAACATTAGCACTATTTGGTTTACCTAAAACATTTTTATCAGACACTTTTGGAATGGTTATCAATTGGATGAATTCCTTTTTTGAATGGATTTCTAGTCAGGAAGATTTTTTAATAATTGATATTCCGTTTACCATCGCTCAAGTCATTGTATCCTATATTTTTATATTTTGCCTTTATGCACTTTACCATTATAAGAATTATAGGTGGTTACAACTAACCTTAATTTCGGTCTTGGTATTACAATTATCTTATACCATTGTCCAATTTAATAATAAAAGCAATCAATTTATTGTATTTCATAAAAGTAGAAACACACTATTAGGTAAAAAACATAACAATCAATTAGCAACCTTTTCTACATTAAAAACAGCAGAAACAAATTCTATAATTAGAAGCTATGCAGTGAAAAACGCATTACAAACATCAGCTTCAAAACCTGTAACTAACCTATACAAACTGGACAACAAACATGTATTAGTTATTGATAGTTTAGCTGTTTTTAATTTAAAAGGAATTACAGTAGATTATGTTGTATTAACACAATCTCCAAAATTAAACCTAGAGCGATTAATTGACAGCTTAAAACCAAAGGTTATAATAGCAGATGGAAATAATTATAGATCGTATGTAAATCGATGGGAAGCCACTTGTTTAAAACAAAAACTCCCGTTTTACCATACAGGTAAAACAGGAGCTTATATTATAAACTATTAAAAACGGTTTAATCGTTTTTAAAGGTTGCTTTAAAGGCTTTGTAATAGGCATCAAAATCTGCTTGAGTTTTCATGTCTTTATGTTTATTAGACTGAAACATTTTTAAATACAACTCTAAAGCTTGTGGTGTTTGATATCCTGTAATTGGAGATATTAGCTGTGCATCTTCATCAAAAAATAGCAACGTTGGATAAGCTCTAATCCCTAAACCACGTGAAAGCTCGTGACTAGAATTTCTAGTTTTAGCTTTAGCTGGATTGTAACTCGGATTTTTATATGTTTTTCCTTTAAAGGTAATTTCTTCATTTCCCTCAGCATTAAACTTCACAGCATAATAATACTTATTTACATAAGCAATTAGGTCTTTATTAGTAAAAGTTCTAGCATCCAAAAGTTTACATGGACCACACCAAGCTGTGTAAGCATCCATCATTATTTTTCTAGGTTCTTTTTTTGAAGCTCAACAGCTTCTTCAAGTGTTACCCAGTTAATTTTGTCTTGTGCAAAACTACTAACTGTTAATAACAATGTTAGGGCTAAAAATATGTTTTTCATTGTATTTATTTTATATCTTTTATAGTCGCAAATAGTGTTCCAAATTTACAAAAAAATAAAACGCCTCAAATATGAGGCGTTTATTTTAATAATATATTAAGTGTTAATTATTGTACACCATGCATCATACGCTTAATCTTACCATTTAATAAAAGCATAATTACACCTGCTCCTATTGGAATTAAAGTAAAGATTAAGAAGAATGTTGATAAACCGTAATCTTCCATAATTGGATCCATGTAACTTGCTGTCCAACCTCCAATTACACCAGCCAAGAAGTTTGCAATAAACCAAATACCAAACATCATACTTACTAGTTTTACAGGAGCTAATTTACTAACATAACTTAAACCTACTGGAGACACACAAAGCTCTCCTAAAGTATGCAATAAGAAAGCAATAATTAACCAAATCATACTAACTGAAGCTGATTTTGCGCCATCTGGGATTCCTGAAGCTCCATATGCTAATGCAGCAAAACCTACTCCTACAAGAATTAACCCTAAAGCAAATTTGATTGGTCCTGATGGGTTGTATTTGCTTTCCCATATTTTAGAAAATACTGGTGCAAATAATATAATGAATAATGAATTTAATACAGAGAACCATGATGCTGCAACTTCAGTAGCTTCAGATGTAAACTCTCTATATAACATCCAAATAACAATCACCCAAATAATTAAAAAACTAAATCCTAAGAAAAAATTTGATAAGGCATACTTTTTAAAAGTTTGCTTAAATAGCATTCCTAAAACCCATGTTAAAACAAATAAAGGTACTAATGTAATAATTGAATTAACAATATTAAAAACCGTTGCAGACTCTCCACTTAAAGCACGATCTGTATAATCTGCTGCAAAAATGGTCATAGATCCACCTGCTTGCTCAAATGCCCACCAAAAGAATACTGTAAACAAAGCAAAAATACCAATTACAGTCAAACGATCTTTAGTAACTTTAGACGACTTAGCATCGTCAATAACATCTTCTACATCATCTCCAATCGCTTCCATTGAATGTTCTAATGTATCGTCAAGGTCTTCACTATTATTTGGAGATAATCCAATGTTACCAAATATTTTTTGTGCAAAGTAAAATTGTAACATTCCAAAAAACATAAATACACCAGCTAATCCAAATCCATAATGCCATCCTATTTTCTCACCTATGTAACCACATAAAAGAATACCCAAAAATGCTCCTGCATTAATTCCCATGTAAAAAATGGTATAACCAGCATCTTTCTCTTTTCCTTGACCTTTATATAATTGACCAACAATTGAAGAAATATTTGGCTTAAATAAACCGTTCCCTAAAATAAGAAAGACTAATCCAATGTAAAAAAACATATCTGTTAATCCCTCTAAAGCCATAGCAGCATGTCCTAAAGTCATTATTAAAGCACCAATAACAACGGACTTTCTAAAACCTAAAAATTTATCAGCTAAATAACCACCAATTATTGGTGTTAAATAAACCAATCCAATATACCATCCATACATTAAGGTTGCATCTTCACGCTCCCAACCCCATCCTCCTTCAAGGATTGACTTTGTTAAAAACAGTACTAGTAAAGCACGCATCCCATAATAGGAAAAACGCTCCCACATTTCAGTAAAAAAGAGTACAAATAATCCAGACGGATGACCTAATACGGTCTTTTGATTGGTTTCTGAACCTCCAAATTTAAATTCCATAAGTTATAATATTAGTTAGTTTAATTAAAGTTTATCGCCTAAAGTGCGATTGATAAAGTTTGTCATTTTTGTATATAAATGCAATCTTGTATTACCTCCATAAATACCATGATTTTTGTCTGGATATATCATCCATTCAAACTGCTTATTAGCTTGTACTAAAGCTTCAACCATGCGCATTGTATTTTGTACGTGTACGTTATCGTCTCCTGTTCCATGTATTAATAAAAAGTCTCCTTCTAATTTATCTACATGATTTATTGGTGAGTTGTTATCGTAACCACTTGCGTTTTCTTGTGGTGTTGTCATATAACGCTCTGTATAAATAGAGTCATAAAACCTCCAACTAGTTACAGGTGCTACAGCTATTGCCATTTTAAACACATCGTTTCCTTTAAATAACGCATTACTTGACATAAATCCACCATAAGACCATCCCCAAATTCCCATTCTGCTAGAATCAACATATGCTCGAGCTCCTAGTAATTTTGCTGATTCAATTTGATCTTCAACTTCAAATTTACCTAATTCATTTTGAGTTACTTTTTTAAAATCTGCACCTTTTAAACCTGTTCCTCTTCCATCAACACAAGCTATAATATAACCTTGTTGCGCCAACATTTGATACCAATAGTCATTTGCGCTATGCCATTTATTAGCCACTTGTTGAGATCCTGGACCTGAATATTGAAACATAAACAATGGATATTGTTTATTAGCATCAAAATTGGCTGGCTTAATCATCCACATGTTTAAGTCGTTTCCGTTTACAGAAATAGTAGAAAACTCTTTTTCAGATATTGTATAAGCCTTTAAAGTTTCCTTTAAATCTTTATTATCTTTTATGGTTTTTAAAACTTTTCCTGTACTAGCATCATTTAAAGTGTATAAATATGGCGTTGTCGCACTTGAAAAGGTATTGATAAAGTATGTAAAATTAGCACTAAAGTCTGCATTATTTGTGCCTTCGTTTTGTGTTAATCTTCTTTTTGAGTTCCGTTTAATTTAATAGAATAAACGTCTCTGTTAATACTACCGTTTTCTACTGACTGATAAAAAATACGATCTGAAGCACTATCATAACCATAATACTCTGTCACTTCCCAATTACCTTTTGTAATCTGGTTAATTAATTTTCCTTTTTTGCTATAATGATACACATGATTATAACCATCTTTTTCGCTAGTCCAAATAAAAGTCTTATCCTTTAAAAACGTTAGATTGTCTGTAATATCTATATAAGCTTTATCCTTTTCTTCAACAACCAAATACGCTTCGTTTTGACTAGCATCAATCATCCATAAATCTAATTCGTTTTGATGACGATTCATATAAATAGCACTTAACATATTAGCGTCATGAGACCATTTAATTCTAGGGATATAAAAGTCATTGTAAGTTTTATTCACTTTTACTTCTTCCAATTTATTTTTATCTAAATCATAAAAATGCAAGGACACTACAGCATTACGTTCTCCTGCTTTTGGATATTTAAAAACGGTTTGTGTTTGATATAAATCCTTACCGTAAACGTCCATAGAAAACTCAGGCACATCACTTTCGTCAAATCTTATAAATGCTATTTTGTTACTATCTGCATTCCAATCAAATGCTCTAACAAAACCAAATTCTTCCTCATAAACCCAATCCGTAATACCATTAATAATTTTATTTTTTTCGCCATCAAAAGTCAATTGTGTAACGTTATTAGTCTCTAAGTTTTTAACGTATAAATTATTTTGATAACCGTAAGCTACTTTTTTACCGTCTGGCGAAAAAGTTGGTTCTTGTATTTTATGGTTTGCAACACTATGGATAGACTTTTCTGACACATCATACACCACATATTTACCTAATGAAGAACGTCTAAAAATAGATTCTTCGTCAAAAGCTAAAAGTATTTTGTTTTCATCCTCGCTAAAGGTATAATCAGAAAAATATTTTAAATCTAAATCCTTAGAGCTAACTAACGTTTTAACCTTTTCTAAAGTCTTATAGTCGTAAATATCGATTGTAGTTGTACCACTTGCGCGATTAAAGTTTAAAACCGAATATTGTTGACCATTATTCATAGAGTGTAAGGCGTCTAAACCTTCTGTTCTAAAGGTACCACTCCATATTTCATCAAGTGTAAATTCCTTATTTTGAGCAGTTAAAAATGTACTTGCTAAAAAGCAGAATAGGGAAAGGATTCTTAAAATCTTCATTTAAAATTAATTATTTAATAATAGGATGTCAAGTTTACTAAAAAATACCCAAAAAACCGCCAACATTAACAGATAAATCAGCAATATTACACGTACTACTATAATTTGAAAGTGTATATAGTATCTTTGCATTTCAAAAATAATAACATGAGCACACTCGTTTCTGGATTTTCTAAATTATCAAAAGCTGAAAAGATTAATTGGCTAATTAAAAATCACCTGTCAGCCTATAAAGATGCTGAAACCATCCTAAAGCAATATTGGAATAGCGATCAAAAGCTACAACAGTTGCATGACGAGTTTATAGAAAACACAATAACTAATTATTTTTTACCCTTTGGAATTGCACCAAATTTTGTTATTAATGACAAGATTTACACCATACCAATGACAATTGAAGAAAGCTCTGTAGTTGCTGCTGCTAGTAAATCTGCAAAATTCTGGCAAACCAGAGGTGGATTTAAAGCTACCGTTTTATCTACTACTAAAATTGGTCAAGTCCACTTTACATATTCCGGAAGTTATAGTGATTTAAAAAACTATTTTGACACTATAAAGCAGCAACTTATAACTGACACCAAATCCATTACTAAAAATATGGAAAAACGTGGTGGTGGTATTTTAGATATTGAGTTAAGAGATAAAACCAGCGATTTAGATAATTACTATCAGCTGCATGCTACTTTTGAAACCTTAGATGCAATGGGAGCTAATTTTATAAACTCTTGTTTAGAACAATTTGCTAAAACATTTAAAAATGAAGCTGATCATCACTTACAACAGCCTATAAATATTGTCATGAGTATTTTATCTAATTACGTACCTGAGTGCTTAGTTAGAGCTGAAGTAAGTTGTAAAGTTGAAGCTTTAGCTGAAAAAGACATAGACCCAAATACATTTGCTGAAAAATTTGTACAAGCAGTTAATATTGCAGAAATCGAACCTTACAGAGCTGTTACCCACAACAAAGGTATCATGAATGGGATTGATGCTATTGTGTTGGCTACAGGTAATGATTTTAGAGCTGTAGAAGCTGGTGTACATGCCTACGCTGCAAAAGATGGAAAATATAGCAGCTTAACGCATGCTAAAATTGAAGATGGCATATTTACTTTTTGGATGGAAATACCCTTAGCTTTAGGTACTGTTGGCGGTTTAACAAGCTTACATCCTTTAGTCAAACTAGCATTACAAATTTTAGACCAACCTAATGCAAAACAATTAATGCAAATTGTAGCTGTTGCAGGATTAGCGCAAAATTTTGCGGCTTTAAGAAGCTTAACCACAACTGGCATACAAGAAGGACACATGAAAATGCATTTAATGAATATATTAAATCAGTTTGAAGCAACACCTTCTGAAAAAGAGCAGATTGTAAATCACTTTAAAACTAACGTAGTTACACATAGTGCTGTTGTAGAAGCTATTGAAAAACTAAGACAATAATGCAAACCTTTTATAGTCACGGAAAATTATTACTTACTGCAGAGTACGTTGTACTTGATGGCGCTAAAGCTTTAGCTGTTCCCACTAAATTTGGGCAACAATTAACAGTGCAGCCTATTGATGAACCTCAAATTATATGGACAAGTTTGGACCACAACAACGCCATTTGGTTTGAAGATATATTTAGTTTAAATGAAATTACAGACGGTTACCTTTCTCGTAATCCTATCTCTGATAGGCTAATTCAAATCCTAAAGGCTATAAAGCAGTTAAACCCTGAATTTTTAACTTGTAAAACAGGTTTTAAAATAACAACAATACTTGAGTTTCCTAAAAATTGGGGATTGGGCACATCGTCTACTTTAATAAATAATTTAGCACAATGGGCTAACGTAGATCCATACCAATTATTAAACTTAACCTTTGGAGGTAGTGGTTATGATATTGCTTGTGCACAAAATAGCAAAGCTATAGTTTATCAATTAACAAACAACCTACCTGTAATAAATACATTAGACTTTAAACCTGACTTTTTTGAAAACCTATATTTTATTCATTTAAATAAAAAACAAAATAGTCGTGATGGTATTGCACATTATAAAGCTAACAAACACGACTTAGCAAATACAATAAAAGCTATTAATGCTATAACAGTTAATGTTATTAAAAGCGAAACACTAGAAGACTTAAAAAGTTTAATAGAACAGCACGAAACCATTATAAGTACTATAACAAATCAAACTAAAGTTAAGGATACCCTTTTTAACGATTTTGATGGTAGTATTAAAAGTTTGGGTGCTTGGGGAGGCGATTTTATTTTAGTCGCAAGTACAACTAATCCAACAGACTATTTTAAAGCTAAAGGTTTTAATACTGTATTAAAATATAAAGATATGGTCTTATAAAAATAATGCATAAAAAAAGCCTCTTAATAATTTAAGAGGCTTTTTTTATATGTAAACTATAGTTGTTTATTGTACTGTTTTAGCTCTAAAATCTTCAATCTCTGCAGACTCTTTTAAAGCACTGTATAATCTAGTTTGTACTGCACTTAACTTTTGTGCACTTACTTGATTAGCAAATGGTAAATAGTTTTCTAATTCTACAGCTGGTGTCTTTTTAGTAACCTGTACCATAAACACACCTGTGTTTCCTTTTATTAATTTAGAAGCTACACCTTCTTTTAATCCAAAAGCAGTACCTACAACCATTGGCTCTTTTCCTGCTCCTGCAATTGTTGGGTTTTTCATATTTATTGCTGAAGATGATTTAACCGTTTGGTTTTCTGCTGCAGCAAAATCTGCTAATGTTGAAGCGTTAACTCTGTCCATTATCATTTTAGCTTTTTTCTCTTTTCTAATTGCTGGTAATGCAGTAACTGAAGCATCTTCCACACTCATTAATCCTTTCTCTTGCTTACCAGTTAATTGTGCAATTACAATTCCTCCTGGTACGTTATCAAAACGCTTGTAGTCTCCAACTGCAGTTGCATCTTCAAAAGCCCAACGTACAATTTGACGTTGATTTCCTAATCCAGGAATACTTTCGTCTAACTCGTTAGCTGTCATTGGACGTACTTCGTAGTTTGCATTTTTAGCCACTTCTGCAAAGTTTCCTTTAGCAATTGCTAATTCAAAATTAGATGCATCAGCAAATATTTTGTCTTCTGTTTTAGAAGAAGGCTCTATTTTTCTAGCAATTGTTGCTAATTTAGCAGCAGTTTCAACATTTTTCTTATCGTCTACTCTAATAATGTGGTAACCAAACTTAGTTAAAACTACGTCTATACTTCCAGTTTCATTAAAAAATAAGAAGTTAGCAAAGTCAGGGTCAAAACTTGCAGGATTATAAGTTGTTAATCTTGTCCAACCAATACTTCCGTCTTTACCTTTAGTTCCGTCAGAGTTAATTTCATTTGCTACTTCTGCAAATTTAGTTTTATCATTTTTTACTAAAGGAAAGATACTATCGATCATTGCTTTAGCTTCTTCTTTAGTTCTAGTAACATCAGCTGCTGCTCTTGTTGTTCCAACAAAAGGAATTACAATATGGCTAGACTCGATTGAATCTGCTAATTTTTTATAATCTAAAACTTTAGTTACTTTATAATAGTTACCGTCTTTATATGGACCGTAAGTTTTTCCAGCTTCTAAATTAAAGATGGTGTCTGCAATTGTTGCTGGTAAGCTAGATTTGTATTGGTACTTGTCTACAAACTTTAAATCATCAGAGTTACTGTTTACAAAACCTTCTACGTCTTTAGTATTAACAAAACCTAATTTGTTATCTGTAGCTTTAGTCGCTTCGTTATAAACTTCTTTATCTTTAAGTAAACCGTTAAGTTCATTTTTAATTTCGTTTTCATCTTCTAAAGAGGCAACTTCTTTAAAAAACACATATTGAAAATTTCTATTAGCTTCAGTTTGATAAGCTTTTTGATTTTTGTTTATGTAGTTTTTAATATCTGATTGCGATACGTTAACTTCTGTATCTGGAATAGATGTGTAAGGTACTTGTACATAATTGATATCAACTTTTTCTCCTTCTAACTTATGCTCTAACTGCCCTTCTGCTAATGTTGCAGTAGTACCAGCTTTAACCATGTTAAAGTAGTTAGATTGTAAAGCATTTGTAGCTAAAGATTGCTCTGTTGATAACCAATTTTGGTAAGCTTCAGCTGAAGAACTTTTTAAATTATCTATAAACAACTTTAATTTAGAATCATCAAAAACACCATCTTCGTTTAAAAATGTAGGATCTGTTCCGTAAGATGTTTTAATAAGGTCACGCATCTGCTCAGACTCCACAGTCATTCCTAATTTTTCAATTTGACCGTTCATTACAGCTTCTCTCACTTTAGTCTCAAACACACTATTCATGACTTGACTAGTTGTTGCATTTGGTCCCATTTGTCTTTGTTGAAACTCTACAAGGTTAGAAAACTCTTCTCTTGAAATGTCTTGACCATTGATTGTTGCTACAACATCTGGAGATTTAGAAAATAATGCATCTTTATTATCAAATAAACTTGATAAAATAAAAGCGAATAACGCTAATGCAATAACTAAGATTAATACAACCGTTTTTTGTCTAATTTTATTTAAAATTGCCATTTTTTGTGATAAATTTTGTGAAATATAGTGGGCGAAAATACCATTTTCTATTCAATAATAAAAGCACTTTATTATAATAAATATATTAATTAAAAATACTGTTAGTAAAATAGTTAGTATTTATCTTAAAATATTAGTCTTCTTCTTTAATTTGAAGCTCTACCAAGTCAATTTTGGTGTTTGAAACTTCTAAGATTTTAAAGTTGAATTTTTCTGTCGAAACAATTTCATTTTGCTGCGGAATCTCCTCGGTATGATCCACAATTAGACCTCCTAAGGTTTCGTAGTTTTCTCCTACTGGTAGATTTAACTTGTAGGTTTCGTTTAGATAATCTACTTCTATCCTTGCTGAAAAAACATAGGTTGTTGCATCCTTTTGTTCTTCAATTAAGTCAATAGTATCATGCTCATCTTCTATTTCTCCAAACAACTCTTCAACAATATCCTCCACTGTCATTATACCAGAAGTTCCACCATACTCGTCCACCACTACAGCTATACTTTTACGTTTTTTAATTAAAACGTTAAGTATATCTTTAACTAACATAGTTTCCGGAACTAACTCTATTGGCATAATCATAGAACCAATATTTTTTGGTTTTTTAAATAAGTCAAAAGAATGTACATAGCCTAAAACATCGTCTATAGTTTCTTTATATATCAATATTTTAGAACATCCTGTCTCAGTAAACAATGCGCTAAGGTCTTGGATTGTATCTTGAAGCTCTAAGGCTATAATTTCTGTACGAGGTACCATAACCTCTCTTGCTTTAACTTCTGAAAACTCTAAAGCATTTTGAAAAATTTGAATTTCGGAATCTATATCTTCATGTTCTTCGATGCTTTCCATCTGCTCACTAATATAGTGACCTAACTCAACTTTTGTAAATGCTAATTGTACTTGGTCCCCTTCTGTTTTAAAGAATTTTTTTAAAACCACATCACTGATCCAAATAACAAAGTCAGACACCCAACTAAACATCACATAAAAAATATAAGCTGGAAAGGCTAATACTTTTAATAGTGTATTAGAATATATCTGAAAAAATACTTTTGGTAAAAACTCGGCAGTAAATAAAATTAATAACGTGGATAATATGGTTTGCGACAATAAACTTAAATCTACTAACATGTAGGAGGCAAATGCATTGTCTGTTGGCAACATACTTTGAAACCAATCCATAAGCAAATCACCCATAAAAAAACCATAAATAACCAATGCTATATTGTTACCTATAAGCATTGTTGCAATAAATTTTGATGGTTTAGCTGTTATTTTAGATAAAATTTTAGCTAAAAAACCATCTTGCTTTTTTTCTATTTCAATATGGATTTTATTGGACGATACATATGCGATCTCCATTCCTGAAAAAAAGCTGATAATAATAAACACGTAACAATTATAAGTATTGAGCTAAGCATCTACTTACGATCTTGATTTTCGAACTTTTTATTAAATCTTTTTTTGAAAAAGAACATAAACACTGCTGTTACACCTAATAAAAGAGACATATATGCTCTGGTTTCTCCCCAACTTGCAATAGCATCGTAAAGAAAAAGTACTGCAAATACTAAATAAGCGTATTGAAAAAATTTAAAAGTTTTCATTTAAATATAAATTGATAAGTAAAGATACTAAAAAAGTATTCTTTTTATTAGAAAGGAAATATTATTCTTGAACAGCAAATTGACCTGTAACACCTAAAACTTCAGCTTTTTTAAAGTCTCTGTCAGAATCAAATCCCATTCCGCTAGTTACATATCCTTTGGCTCTGTATGTTGCTGGAAGATTAGTAAATAACCATTGTTTACTTTGATCGTAATATAATTGCTCTGCAAACAAGGTGTCATTTGTTGAAGTAGCTGCAATAACATGACCTCTTAAATCAATAAGATTGGTGTTGTCATAAAGTATTGCGTAATCTGATATAATAGTAGTCTTAGCTCGGTTTTTATCATACAAATGCAAAACAACACCTTCTGGAAACTCTGAATAAGAAAAAGCCCTATTACTAAAATCATACATTTTAGGACTAACTAAATTTGCTGCTAGACGACCTGAGTCTGTATATTTTACATTAATACTATCCGATACACCTACTGGATCATTAGCAGACATACCCATTTTTTTTACATCGTCTAAATTGTTTTTACATGCAAAAAACAAAGTCATAGCTAATGCTATGACTGAGTTTTTTAATATATGTAATTTAATATTTTGCATTATAGGTTTGGTACTGTTACACTTCTACCTATCCAACATCCAATTTTAATACTTTGACCAGCATTACCTTCAGCAAATATTTCTGATTTAGTAGGTGCTTTAGCGTTATAGCTTTCTACGTATTTAGATCCTGCTCCACCAGCTTTAGCAGCTTCGTTAGCAGCTAACCAGAACACAGCTCTTTTGTTAAAATTTGTATCACCACAACTGTTTGCACTACTTGCATACATTGATGCTATCTGTAAGTGAGGGTTTTTGTTAGATGGGTTAAGGTTTAAAGACTCTTGGTAATATTGTCTTGCCTTACCATAACTTCCACTCTTTTTAAAGTCTGAAGCAGCTTTGTAATATAATTTAGCCTTTTTAAATGGATCTGTTTCTAGATCCATAGTTTGGTCTAAATACTTTTGCTCTCCTGTAATAACATATAAGTAGTAAGATGTACTAGCATCTGGTTGTACTGTGTTTTTTTGCTTTACAATAGTTACAAACATTGGATCTTCTTTACATCCTTTTTCGTATAACTTGTTCATTGCACGTTGTAACCAAACTGCATTTGTTTTGTTTGCTTCGTAATTTTTTTGGTATAACGGAATTAAGTTTTCACAGTTCGCTCTATCTCCTAATTCTTTATCAACACCAAGTTGTACATTATCAAAAGCATCAACCATTGCACTATAATATGTTTTGTATTGACCTTCTTTTTTAGTTAATGCTACACCTGAATCCTCTTTATTGATTAACTCATTAAGTTTTTTAGCGTTAAATGCTGTTTCTTCTTCAATTTTTTCGGCAACATCATCATACTTATCAAATAAGTCTTGTGCAGTTTTGTTCTCAGAATCATATAAGCTTACCATTAACTTAAAGTAAACATATAAACTCTTAGCACTTTTAAAGCTATCCTTGTCTGCTTTATACGCAGCATCAAAACAATCAAAAACATCTTGATCTGTTAAACCTAAAGCTTCTTTGTTATCATACTTAAGTTGACATTGCTCTGCTTGATACTCTCCAACAGGAGAAATACTTGCAAAGTTTGCCATTCTCTCGTCAAACATTGAAATTAAATCATTTACATAACCTAATTTTTCTGCTCCAGTAGATTTTTTTATGTAGTGGCTTAGTATTTTTTCTCCATACACGTAAATCGCTTTGTTATATTTTGGACAGTCTTTTCTTAACTCCATAAAATATGGGTAAGCAGCTTCGTAATTTTTAGCTTTTGAAGCTTCAGTCATTAAGGACAATTTAGTCATACATTCTTGCTCATCTTGAGCAAATCCGACTGACAGACCCAAAAACAGGGCTATTAATAAAGTGATTTTAGTTTTCATAATCTTTAATTTTATGCTGTTAGTTATATTTCTTTTTATTAAACCATCTATCATTTAGTGATAAACTTAATTGGAAGTTAACAAAGTTTTCTTTTACTAAGTTAGCAGTGGTTGTACCTCTTTGTCCAAACTCTACTCCTAAATTAGCATTAGAGAACCAAACTCCAACTGGTATTCCTACTCCAAAAGACATGCCAAACTCTTTTATCGACTCATCATTTATAATTAACCCTGTATTTTCAAAACGCATACCTGCACGATAAGTAACTCTTTTCCAACCGCTTGAAAACGAATTGTACTCAGGAATATAAAATCCTCCTAAAGATAATTTTGATGCATCTTCAAACGTTGCTCCAACATTATCATACAAAGGATTAAAAAATTCGCTTGTATTTTGTGAAGTATATTCTAAACCTGCAAACCACTTTCTAGGCTGACCAATACCAGACCCAATAGTAAATTTAGAAGGCAAAGTTAATTCTGTTTCTTTTAAATTAGTTGCAGATAAGTCTATATCAATTTGATTTGTTAAACCAGAAGAGACATCAATTGTAGATATTGAGCGTTGGTTTTGAGACGTCAATTTAATCTCTGGTGTATAAGTCATCGATCCTTGATACTCTAATTTAGGCGAAATCATTTTTTGGTAATGCACTCCTAAATTAAAATTTAAACCACTTAAATCTGATCTATTACTCTCTTCTGAGTAATATTGTAGTGGCTCATCAGCGTCATTATACAATACATTAATTGTATTGTTTTGGATGTTACCAAAATCATAATCCATCTGTACACCTACACTAAGACTTTTGTTAACTTGATATCCTAAAGCTAAAAAAGCCTTATTTAGACCTCCTTCTCCTGCATATCTGTAATCAACCATATCATTGGCATTACGAGTTTCTAACTCATACCCAACAGAGGAATAAGGTAGTAGTCCAAAACCAAAACCAAATTTCCCTACAGGAAAAGCTAAAGCTAAATAATCAAAAGTAGTACTTGTAGCACTATCACTTCCATTATCAGATTTTAGATCAGTAGTTGTATGGCTTCCTCCAACTGTAAATTTTACTGGTCTTGTTTCATTATTAAAAGTTGCAAGATTGTTACCACCATAAGTTGCTGGATTTGAAAAATTAATATGAATACTATCCTTGTAAACACCTAACCCTCCCATGCTACGATTTTCAACCGATCCTTTAAATTTTAAGCTTCCTATACCATAAAAAGAATATGGTGAAGCTGTTCCCTCCTGTCCGTAACTTTGAATTGCAAAAACTGCAATAAAAACTAATACAAGTTTTTTTATCATCCGTTTGTGTTGTATTGTAATATGAAATTCAAACCTTCTAAAAGAAAATTTGAGTTGGCAAATATGCTACTTTTTAATTGTTTAGACAAAAAATTAGTATCTCCTCCTGTTAAAATTATTGTTAAATCTGAATAATCAGCACTATAACGTTCTATTATTCCATCTATTTCACTTAAAACACCATAAACTATTCCGCTATTTATTGCGTTTATTGTCGAGTTTCCTATAAAATGTTCCGGAAACTGTGTTTCTAACAATGGTAATTTAGCGGTTTGATTATGTAATGCTTTATAACGCATTCTTATTCCCGGAGAAATTGAACCTCCCAAATAATCATTTGTATTAGTTATAAAATCATACGTAATACAAGTACCTGCATCAATTATTAAAACATTTTTATTAGCAAATTGTTGCACAGAGGCACAAACTAATGCTATTCTATCAATGCCTAATGTTTTTGGAGTCGCATACAAATTATTGAATGGTAAAGGCGTTTCATGACTTAATACCAATAAAATAAAATGTAGGTTCAAATAATTAACAACAGCTTGATCTATAACACCAACCGATGATATAATTGCTAAATGCAATTGGTTATAAGACTTTCTTAATTCTTTTATACCATCCAAAACTTCTGACTGCTCAACAATAACAACAGTTATCATGTTGTTTTTATCAAATACAGCTAGTTTAGTTCGGGTATTTCCTACATCTACTATTAAATTCATTCTACATTTAAAAATGGTAAATCTACAAAACCATTGTATTAAAAAGTATTAATAATATTATAATATTGAAATTGAGACAAATAAGCCTTCAAAAGAAACAAAAGTAAAAAAACATTGTAATTTTTTTGATTTTTTGTTTGGTAGTTCTAAAATTGAAACTATATTTGCACTCGCAATTTATTGCTACTGGTGCCTTAGCTCAGTTGGTAGAGCAAAGGACTGAAAATCCTTGTGTCCCTGGTTCGATTCCTGGAGGCACCACCACTAAAAACCCGATTCATCTGAATCGGGTTTTTTGGTTTTAAGAACTAACCAAAGATTAATAATTCACTATAAAAAAGTAGTATATTAGCTAATGCTACTTTTTTCAACTTAAAATATTAAAAATAGTATGAGTAACAAAGATCAATTTATGAAAGAAGCTGTAAACGCAGCTTTAAAAGGAATGAACAACAACGAAGGTGGACCATTTGGTTGCGTAGTTGTTAAAGACGGAAAAATTGTAGGACGCGGAAACAATAAAGTAACCTCTACTAACGATCCAACTGCGCATGCAGAGGTAACAGCTATTAGAGATGCTTGTAAAAATTTAGACTCGTTTCAATTAGATGGTTGCGAAATATACACCTCTTGCGAACCTTGTCCAATGTGCTTAGGTGCTATTTACTGGGCTAGACCAGACAAAGTATATTACGGAAGTAATCAAGTAGATGCTGCAAATATTGGTTTTGATGACGAATTTATTTACAAAGAAATCCCATTACCATACGCAGAAAGAAGTATCCCATTTGAGCAATTAGCACGCGAAATAGCGTTAGAGCCTTTTCAAGAATGGACTAAAAAAATTGATAAAACTGAATACTAAATAAACAATGACGTCAGTTCGAGTGTTTCGACTTTTTGTCGAAATGTATCGAGAACATTTTCAAAAAAGAGCTTCTCGATACAAAATTCCGAAAAGGGAATTTCACTCGAAGTGACGCTATTGTTACATTTTAATTCATTTATAATTAAAAATCAATTAAAACAAACCACATGATAACCTTCATCCTAAATAACAAAACCATTAAAACCTCGGAACATTCCGGAACCACTTTATTGGATTTTGTACGTTATCAACAACGTTTAACAGGAACAAAAATTGGTTGTCGTGAAGGGGATTGTGGTGCATGTACCCTTTTGGTAGGAACACACAATGGTAACACCATGGAATACCAAAGTATTACCTCTTGCATTTCACCTTTAGGAAATGCACATGGCAAACATATTGTTACAGTTGAAGGCACAAATCTTAAAGACAAATTAACCACAGCTCAAGAAGCTATGAAAGCAAATTACGCCACACAATGCGGATTTTGCACACCTGGTTTTGTGGTTGCCTTAACAGGATTTGCATTATCAAATTCAGATAAAAATTACTCAAATGCAATTGACGCTATAAGCGGAAACATTTGCAGGTGCACAGGATATAAAGCAATTGAAAAAGCAGCACATCAAGTTGTAAAAAAACTAGACAACAACACAAACACCACGTTTGACTGGTTAATTGAAAATCAATTTATTCCTGAATATTTTAAAAGCATTCCACAACGTTTAAAAGACATTGAAACTAAAGATTTAAATCAACCAAAAGGAAAATATGTTTCTGGAGGAACCGATTTATACGTGCAACAAGCTGATAATTTAGCAGATAATGATGTACATCTAATTGCCGAAAAAGACTATTTAAAAGGAATAACAATTGAAAACGGTATTTGCACAATCGGAACCAATGCTACAGTTTCAGATTTATGGAATCATAAAAAACTAAACACCCTGTTACCTAATTTAAGAAAACACTTAAAATTAGTTTCTTCAGAACAAATTAGAAACATGGCGTCCCTTGGAGGTAATCTAGTTAACGCCTCTCCTATTGGAGACATGACCATCTTTTTTCTTTCGCTTAATAGTAATATTACAATATTAAATACAGAAGAAAAAGAACGCACAATTGCTCTTAAAAACTTTTACAAAGGGTACAAAACTTACGATTTAAAAGAGGAAGAACTTTTAAAAAGTATTCAATTTAAGTTACCATCAAAACAGTCTTATTCTCAACTTTGAAAAAGTCTGCAAACGCACACATTTGGATATTGCTAGTGTCAATTCTGCAATACATATTACGGTTGAAAACAATGTTATACTGGAAGCACATGTATCTATTGGAGGTGTTGCTGCCATTCCAAAATACTTGCACGAAACCTCAGCCTTTTTAGTTAATAAGTCTTTGACTTTAAACACTATAATTGAAGCTAATCAAATACTTCAAAAAGAAATCAGTCCAATTAGCGATGTGCGTGGCACAAGCGACTATAAGCGTTTGTTGGCTAGGCAATTGTTCTTTGCTCATTTTACTACCTTGTTCTCGGAGCAATTCACCTTAAAAGATTTTATTCAACATGCATAAAAACACAGACAATAAAATCCTAGATACAAAACTAGACGCTGTTTCAGTTTCACTAAAAAAAGCATCAAAAACTTAGACTCGTACACGCATGTTCGTGGCGAATCGTTGTATGTTGACGATGTTAATATTAGACAAGGAACATTTCATGCAGTCGTGTTTGATTCGCCAAAAGCACATGGAACAATAAAACGTATAGATTATTCTAAAGCAGAGGCTTTGGAAGGTGTCGCACGCATTTTTACTTATAAAGACATCCCTGGCGAAAATGAACTTACCAGTAATTACAACTGCTAAAGAAGCCAAAGCAAAAGGCAGTTTTATTAATGCGCCACGCTCTTTTAGCTTAGGAGATACTGACAAAGCATTTGCAGACTGTGACTATATTTTTGAAGGCGAAACATTTTCTAACGGACAAGAGCATTTATATATTGAAGCACAAGGTGCTTACGCAGAACCACAAGAAAACGGAAACATAAAAGTAACATCCTCCACACAAGGACCAACAGCTGTGCAAAAAACAATTGCGAAAGTTTTAGGCATTGCAATGCATAAAATTGAAGTTGATGTCACACGACTTGGAGGCGGATTTGGTGGTAAAGAAGATCAAGCAACACCTTGGGCTGTAATGGCTGCTTTGGCTGCGGACCACTTAAATCAATCCGTAAAACTGATATTAAATCGTCATGATGATTTACGCATGACAGGAAAACGCCATCCTTATGAAAGTACTTATAAAATTGGACTTTCAAAAGACCTAAAAATACTAGCATATCAAACCGAGTTTTTACAAAACTCTGGTGCAGTTGCAGATTTGTCGCCTGCAATTGCAGAGCGTACTTTGTTTCATGCCACCAACAGTTATTACATACCAAATGTCACAACAAAAGTGTTGAGTTGCAAAACTAACTTACCACCAAACACAGCGTTTAGAGGATTTGGCGGACCACAAGGCATGTTTGTAATCGAGTCTGCTATTGCAAAAGCTGCTAGCCAAATTGGAGTTTCGGCTAGAAAAATTCAAGAAATTAATTTATTAGATGAAAACGACACGTTTTCTTATGGACAAATTGCAAAAAAAGTAGAAGCCAAAAACACATGGAATTCTGCTAAAAACATATTTAATATTGAAGCTTTAGAACAAGAGGTTGAAAATTTCAATAAAAATAATACAAGTTTCAAAAAAGGAATAGCGTTTATGCCTATTACTTTTGGTATTTCGTTTACAAACACACCAATGAATCATGCTCGTGCTTTGGTTCATATTTATTTAGACGGAAGCGTTGGTATTAGTACTGCTGCTGTAGAAATGGGACAAGGTGTTAACACTAAAATGATGCAAATTGCTGCGGATGTGTTTTCTATTCCTATTGAAAAAATTAAAATAGAAACAACTAATACAACGCGTGTTGCCAATACGTCGCCTTCTGCTGCCAGTTCTACCGCAGATTTAAACGGAAAAGCAACCTTAATGGCGTGTAACGCTTTAGTTGAAAGATTAAAAATTGTGGCTTCGGAAGATTTAGAAGTTTCAGAAATAGATATTACTTTACAAGGAGAATCTGTTTATGTCAATAACAAAAAATCCGATTTAACTTGGACCGAATTAGTAAGCAAAGCCATGTTAAAACGTGTTGCTTTAACTGAAAACGCACATTATGCGACTCCAGAAATTCACTTTGATAAAACTAAAGAAAAAGGACATCCTTTTGCGTATCACGTTTACGGAACCGCAATTACAACAACAACTATAGATTGTATGCGTGGTACTTATGAGTTTGACAGTGTAAAAATTGTGCATGACTACGGAAAAAGCATGAGTGAAGGTATTGATTTAGGTCAAGTAGAAGGCGCTTTAATACAAGGTATTGGCTGGATGACTATGGAGGAAATTGCTTATAATAAAGAAGGGAAATTATTGTCCAACGCACTATCCACCTATAAAATTCCAGATATTTTTTCTGTACCAAAAACAGTAGAGGTTATTCCCGTGGAAACGGAAGGAAACGACATGGCAATTTTAAAATCTAAAGCTGTGGGAGAGCCTCCTTTAATGTATGGGATTGGTGCTTATTTTGCACTTCAAAATGCCATAAAAGCTTTTAATCCAAACTACGACTTGCAATTTCATGCACCAATGACACCTGAAAAGGTATTAACTGGTTTATACCAAAAATAATTAAGCCTTATCGCACTACATTACAAAACACAAAACATCCTTAAAGGTGCACTAATATATAGTGCAGGAGACACAATAGCAGCTTTAATTGTTGACGAATATTCTTGGCACAGACTACTAGGAATGGCATTTGTTGGCGCCACTTTTTACGCGTTTGAAATCCCTAACTATTTTGATTGGATTGTTAAAAAAACTAAAGACTTAAAAGGTGCACGCGCTGTATTATCCAAAACAGGTTTAGCCATAGCATATTTTAATCCACTATGGGTTGCCAGACATTTATTGTTTATCAAATTATTTTCGGCACAATTTAATTCCATTGGCTTTAATTTAATAGAAATTGCCTTTTGGTCCTTTTTGGTGAATATCCCAATTTCGTTTTTAGCAAATTACTTGATTCAGAATAGATTTAAATTAAAATGGCGTTTTCTTGGTAGCGCGATATACTCCGCAATAATGGCAATTTATTACGCTTTAGGCGAAACTATTTTTAGTTAAATCAAATTTTCTAAATCTGATGTAGTCAAAATAGAACATTCAGTAATGTCATAATGCTCCAAAACAGCATCCAACAAATAATCTCTGACTACCAAAATAAGATGTGTGTTACCAATTGATTTAAACTGAGAAATCAAAGCTTCGGTTGAAACATGTACGCCTTCATTTTTTAATTCTAACTTACCAATTTCATCAATAATTAAATATTTAGGTTCTGTTTTTGAAGCTTCTAAATTCAAATAGTCATTAGCTTCATTAAAAGCCGATTTTAAAAACTTAAAGCTTCCTATTGCAACTATAGCTTCTGTTTCAGCTTCAGCTTCAAGCTTAAAAATTGTTTTATTTTTTAATTTCAGAAAATAACGTTTTCCGTTAGCATCATCGGGACACAATAGCCCATCAACATCCTTTCTGTTTTTATACCAGCTTAATAATGCTGTTGTTTTTCCGGATCGTATTGCTCCTGTGAGAATATAAATCATTCCGAAGGAATTTTAAAATGAATACAATTAGAAATGCTATTGGCTATAAAAAACTTAAACCGGTTGAATCCTTTTAAATGCTGCGTTTGTTTCCATGTAAATGAAATAATTTGTCTAAAATAAGGAAACAAATCCATCGCATTTGTAATCTCTTTTTGATACTTAGATTCTTTTTTACTTAAATATTTCTGAACCAATTTTAATAAAAAAGGACCAATTACCAAATACCAAAGCATTAAAATAAGAAAGCTTCGGAATACGATATAAATAGCCTTTTGCCATCCAAAAAGAGCACCTCCAAATATTGAAAATCCCAAAACAATTACAGCAACCGTAATTAGCCAAACCCAAATAACCTTGGTTTTAAAGGGCACTTTTCGTTTAGTGCTTTCTGATTCTTTTGGCTTTGTTTCTAAATAAAAATCAACTTCAGGTTTTCTTGATATTATCTTAATAATACTTTTAATAAATAAACCGGCTAATAGTCCACAAACACCATATACAACTAGATATAACGTCACTAAAAAAGAAGTGGTAGAAGTTTCCGAGACAAAGTCTAACTTTTTCTGAACCCATGACCCATAAATATTAATAGCTTCCCACAGACCAGTACCATAAACTACAGTTAGTACTATTAGTTTTTGCAATGCGGACTCTAAAAAAGTCACCATCCCTAAAACCAATATCACAAAACCTTTCCAAGAAAAATTAGAAAATAAAAACGCACCACAAAGGGCTTGAAAACCGACTGCAACATACGCTCCGAATGGAGAATATGGACTTACTGCCATTTTAATAATCAAGACAATAACCAATGCTTTTAAAATAGCTTGCCATTTATTTTTAGCATAAAAGGCTATTAAGCTAATTAACAAGATTGAAACACCGCCAACAATTAAACCTGTAAATGGCGAATTAAACACGTGCAAAAAGCCACCCAAACCGGACTCATTTAAAGCCCAAAGTGCAGTTAATTTATCTATGATAGATTTGTTTTTTTTCATTTAAAGATTCTTCGCCTTGCTAACAATGACACTTATTATTACTATTTAAGTATAGATTGATAATGTACTTGTAGCAATTGCGCAACAACGCTTATAGCAATTTCTTTGGGTGTATCGCCTCCAATGTCTAAACCAATGGGACAAACTACATTAGTCATGCCTTCAGGAATATTCATATCTTTAATAAGCATATTATTAAATCTTACTTTTTTGGTTTTACTACCAATCAAACCCAAAAATTTAGTTTGATTTTGTAACGCCAATGCTATAATATCAAAGTCGATTGCATGATTATGCGTTAACACTAAAACATAGCTATTACTACCCCATTTTACAACATCCTTAAATGTTTTAAAATCGGTTTCGGTGATTTGATGAGTTGCAATACTAGAATCTAACTCTAAATTAGAAAACCAGTCGTCTCGAGAATCTATAAGATTAACTTTAAAAGGCGTGTCTACTAAAAGTTTGCAGATTTCTACTCCGATATGTCCTGCTCCGAATAAAAATAACTCTGGCGATTGATTCATAGGCTCTATAATAAATTCGACTTTTCCGCCACAGCACTGCTCAAACTCTGGTCCTAATGTGTAACTAGACTGTATAATCCTGTTGTCGTTAATAGCAATTAAGGCTTCGTCAATAGCCTTAAACTCCAACTTCCCTCCTCCTATGGTTCCGTAAATTTGTTTGTCTTTGGTCACTATCATTCTAGAACCAACCACGCAAGGTGTTGACCCCAAACATTTGGATACCGTAATAAAAGCAATGGGCTGTTGTTTTGCCTTAAAATCAGATAATAGACTAATCCAGTTTTGCATAAAGGCTATTTAATTTCTAACTTTTTAACTAATTTACCAACGGTCATACCTTGTATTAATATAGAAAAGACAACCACGACATAGGTAATTACCAAAATTAAATCACGCTCCATAACCTCTGTAAGTCCTAAGGCTAATGCAATAGAGATTCCGCCACGCAATCCACCCCAAGTCATAATCAGGTTAGTTTTTGGAACAAAGTCCAACTTGTTTTCAAAGAATTTTATCGGTATTAACAACGAGAATATATCTGCAAACTAATACTAAAGGAATGGCTAATAAACCAGCAGTTAAATACTCAAATTTAAAGGTTAACACTAACATTTCCATACCTATTAAAACAAATAAAATCGTATTTAATAGAATATCAATTAACTCCCAAAACTTATCGACATAGGTTTCTGTAGTTTTAGACATAGCACTATCCCTAACAGTATCATTACCCACTACCAAACCAGCAGTTACCATTGCTAATGGCGCTGATATATGCAGTTTTTGTGCTAAAACAGTTCCTCCCATAACAGCAGCTAGGGTTATAATAACTTCAATATCATAATCGTCAATGGATTTCATTAATCTGTACGTAATCCAACCCAAAATCAAACCTAATGCAATCCCACCAAGCACCTCAACACCAAACAACTCCACAACTTCTAAAGCACTAACGTTTTCAATACCTAAATCGGCAATTTTAAAAATGGTTAAAAATATAACAACACCAACACCATCATTAAAAAGGGACTCTCCAACAATTTTAGTTTCTAATTTTTTAGGCACACCTGCCTTTTTCAGTATACCCAAAACAGCAATAGGATCTGTTGGCGAAATTAATGCACCAAACAA
This sequence comes from Olleya sp. KJ81-1, assembly GCF_055808135.1. Taxonomy (NCBI): domain Bacteria; kingdom Pseudomonadati; phylum Bacteroidota; class Flavobacteriia; order Flavobacteriales; family Flavobacteriaceae; genus Olleya; species Olleya sp. KJ81-1. The sequence continues at coordinate 2,098,815 of NZ_CM147854.1, forward strand.
CAAACAGAATATAAAATCTATATGTAATCCTACAATTGGCAATGCATAAAACATAGCACCACCAACTAAAAATGTCGAAATCAAAACACCAAAGGTCGCAAATGCAAAAACAGGCCAACGTTGTACTTTAAGCTGCTCAAAATTAGTATGCAAAGCACCAGCAAAAAGCAAAAAACTTAGCATAACGTCTAATAGAACACTTTTAAAATCTATTTGTGTAATTATAAACTTCTCTGCGTTTAGTAAAGTATCATCAAAATAACTTAATGCAAAAACTCCTAATGTAAACACAATGGTAATTAACATTAAACCAATGGTATTAGGCATTTTTAAAAACCGCACATTTATATACCCAAAAATGGCTGATATAAGTACTAATATTGATGCAATCACAAAATAATCCATAGAAATATATTTATTGCTAAATTAAAATATTTAGCATAAAAATCTGTTATTTGGCAAAATTTAGATTATTATACGTGTTATGAAAAACCTATGCATACTAGTTATTGTATTAACCTTTTTTTCCAGTCCAGCTCAAAACATGAAAACTTACACCTACGCCACAAAAGGATTAGACACACTTAAATTAGATGTTTACACGCCAGAAAACATTAAACCAACAGATAGCTTACCTGTTGTCATTTGGATGCATGGTGGTGGATTTTCTAGTGGTGGACGTAATGGTATTGACGAGTTGAATATCGTTAATGCTGCCAATAAAAACGGATATATTGGAGTATCGATAACATATAGATTATTAAGAAAAGGAACAGATACTGGCTTTAGTTGCAATTGTAGTAAAGAAGACAAGATGTTCACCTTTAATCAGGCAGTTATCGATTTTTTAGACGCTACTAATTTTATCTATCAAAATAGCAACATGCTACAAATAGATACAACAAAAATTATTGCAGCAGGAAGCAGCTCTGGAGCAGAGACAGCACTACATGCAGCATTTATGCGACGTTTTTTTATTTCAGATTTAAGTAAGTATGAAGACATTAAATTTGCAGGAGTAATTGGTTTTTCTGGTGCATTTTTGGACATAGACCACTTGACTATTGACAATGCAATACCAGTAGCACTTACACACGGTACGCAGGATAAAGCTGTACCCTTTGGCAGTGCTCCACACCACCACTGTATACCAACAAAACCTGGTTATATTATGCTACATGGTGCTAAAACTATTACCGAAAAATTAGATACTTTAGAAAGTTCATACTTTTTAAACCTTGTCAAAAATGGAACTCATGATGCAGCTAATGTACATCCTGAAGATCTTGACGATATCTTTTATTTTTTGAATAAAACAGTCCTTAAAAACGAAGTTATTCAAACTAAAAAATACACCTTACCAAAACCTACCACCTATTAATTTATCATAAATAACAGTACTTTTGTTAGTACTACTAAAACTTTACGACAAAACGGTTTTAGATTTATATCTTTAAAAAAAATCATAATGGCAAAAACATATTACGATCCAGCGGACCTAAGAAAATTCGGAAAAATAACAGAATGGAATGAAGAACTTGGAAACAAGTTTTTTGACTATTACGGAAAAGTATTTGAAGAAGGCGCTTTAACTGCTCGCGAAAAATCATTAATAGCATTAGCTGTTGCACATACAGAGCAATGTCCATATTGCATTGATGCTTACACCAAAGACACCTTACAACGTGGTATTACAAAGGAGCAAATGATGGAAGCCATACATGTTGGCGCAGCTATAAAAAGCGGTGCAACTTTAGTTCATGGTGTGCAAATGATGAATAAAGTAAACAAATTAGACGGTTAAAATAAAACCAATTTGGTATTACTTACGTAAGAATTACAAATAAGACAACACGATTAATGGCAACAAAATCCCTTAAAAAATTAGGTAGCGATTTAGCAAAAAGCAATAAACAATTAGAGATTTTATCTGGCGGAATTTTTGCTGATGGCGAATTACCGACCTTTAAAGATAAAATTTCTGAAACTGGTCAATTTCCGCTTAAAGCGAAAAAACTAGAAATACTACAAATTAACGTTGGTTACATGTGTAATCAAGTGTGCGAGCATTGTCACGTAGATGCAGGTCCAGACCGAAAGGAAATTATGACCCAAGAGACGATGCAACAAATCTTGGATGTTATTAAAACAACAGGTGCGCATACTTTAGATTTAACAGGAGGTGCTCCAGAAATGAACCCAAATTTTAGATGGTTTGTAGAAGAAGCTTCAAAAATTGGAATTAAAGATTTTATTGTACGTTCTAATTTAACCATTATTCGTGCTAATAAAAAATATTACGACTTACCGCAGTTTTTCAAAAAGCATAATATTCATGTTATAAGCTCAATGCCACACTGGACTCGTGGTAAAACAGACAAACAACGTGGCGAAGGTGTGTTTGACATGTCTATAAAAGCATTGCAAGAATTAAATGCTGTTGGTTATGGTATGCCAGGAAGCGATTTAAAACTGGACTTAGTTTACAATCCTTCAGGAGCTTTTTTACCAGGTGATCAAATGGCTATGGAAAAAGATTTCAAAAAAGCACTATTGGAAGATTTTAGCATTCAGTTTCATAACTTATTTGCGATTACCAATTTACCAATTGCTCGTTTTTTAGATTATTTAATTGCTTCTGAAAACTATGAAGATTACATGTACTCATTAGTAGAAGCTTATAATCCTGCTGCTGTAGCAAACGTCATGTGTACTAATACATTGTCTGTAAGTTGGGATGGTTATTTATTTGATTGCGATTTTAATCAAATGCTAGAACTACCTGTAAACAGTAAATCTAAACACATATCAGACTATAAAACCGAATTACTTGAAGGTAGAAACATAGTAATTTCACAACATTGTTATGGTTGCACTGCTGGAGCAGGAAGTAGCTGTCAAGGTGTTGTTGCTTAATATAAAACTAACTTTTTTCGCTGTCGCGGAAATCCATAAATGAAGACTAAAACTGCCATTTTAATTTTTTCTAATTCTGCTAAAGAGGATGCTAAACGCAAATCTTTTGCTGATAGTCAGTTGTTTGAAACTCTTACAAACGATACGATTAGAAAAGTTAAAAAAACAGGATTACCCTTTTTTCATTTTACCGAAACACAGCAACAAGGTTTAAACTTTGGTGATCGTTTTACAAATGCTATTCAATCAGTTTTTAATAGTGGTTATACTAATGTTATTTCTATAGGAAACGACACGCCACACCTAAAAACAAAACATATTAATGAAGCTTACCAAAAACTAAACAACAATCAGTTAGTCTTTGGACCATCAAAAGATGGTGGTTTTTATTTAATGGGCTTAACCAAAAGCCTATTTAATGCTAAGCAATTTAAAAATTTACCTTGGCAATCTTCAGCTTTAAAAAGCACAACATTACACTATTTATCTTCAACTAAAGTCACTTTTAGTACCCTAGAAACCTTAGACGACATCGATTCGTTTAAAGACTTAAAAGCTATATTAAATAGTTACAAAACGGTTTCAAAAGCACTAAAAACAATAATACTACAGCTTTGTATTTCCGCGAAAGCGATACTTAAACACATAACGTTACAACGCAGATTACTTCCAATACAATTACCTTATAATAAAGGCTCTCCTAAATTAGTTTACACCAACCACTAGTGGCTTTTAGCCAATTTTATACTGAAACTAATTTAACTTAAATGAAACACATTTACTTATGTGCTTTGCTACTTGTTTGTACATTTAGCGTTGCACAAACCACAATTACTGGTACTATAACAATTGCCCAAGATGGTCAAACTTTAGCATACGTTAATATTTTGTCAGACCTAAACAACGGAACAATATCCGATAATAGCGGTTATTATTCTATTACAATTTCTGATGAAACGGAACACTTAACATTCTCGTTTATTGGGTACAAAACACAACAAATTGCTATTAATAATCAGTCGGTTATTAATGTTATTTTAGAAGAAGACACCTCTAATTTAGACGAAGTAGTCATTACTGCATTAGGCCTAGAACGAGACACAAAAGAACTTGGATATGTAGTACAATCTTTAAAAAGTGAAGGTTTAACCGAAGTTAAAACGGTTAACTTTATTGATAATTTGGCTGGTAAACTTGCAGGTGTAACAGTCTCTCAAGGTGCGACAGGTGTTGGATCGTCTTCAAAAATAACGATTCGTGGTGAAGCTTCATTTTCTAACAACAATCCTTTGTTTGTAGTAGATGGAGTGCCAATTAATAATAATACTGTTTTTAACTTTACAAACGAAGCTGCTGCTGGTTTTCAGGAAATAGATTTTGGAAATGGAGCTATGGAAGTTAATGCAGACGATATCGAAGAAGTTTCTGTATTAAAAGGTCCAAGTGCTGCTGCTTTATATGGTACGCGTGCATCCAACGGAGTGATTGTTATTAAAACCAAAGATGGTAAAAAAACTAAAGGTTTAGGGATTAGCATTAACACGTCGTTATTTTTTGACAATGCGTTTAGATTACCAGAATTTCAGAATAGTTATGGTCAAGGTAATTCTGGACAATTTGAATACGTTGATGGTCTTGGAGGCGGAATTAATGATAACATTACCTATTCTTGGGGACCACAATTGGATGCTGGCATTTACCTTCCGCAGTTTAATAGTCCAGTGACTTTAGCAAACGGAACTATTGTACGTGGTGGAGATACTGCTTTATATTCTGGTGACGCTATTACACCAACCTTATTTCAGTCTAATCCAGACAACTTAAAAGATTTTTATCAAACAGGAATTACTACAATAAACAATATTGCTATTTCTAATGGTTTTGATACTGGTGATTATAGATTATCGTTTACAGATTTAAGAAGCGAATCTATTATTCCTGGTGTGAATTTAGACCGACAAACTGTTGCTGCAAAACTAAATTTTGAGCACACAGAAAAAACGACTATTTCAACCTCACTATCTTACACCAATTCTACAAGCGACAACAGACCATCTAACGGTTATGGTAGCGAAAATGTAAATTACAGTTTGGTAGCTTGGGGACCACGAAGTCTTGATATTAATAGCTTAAAAAACTATTGGCAACCAGGTTTAGAAGGTGTACAACAATATAGTTTTAACTACACCTTCTTTGATAATCCTTATTTTATTTTATACGAAAACACAAATAGTTTTAATCGTGATCGTGTCTTCGGAAACGTTGCTATTACACATAAATTTACAGACCATTTAAATCTACAGGTTAGAACAGGTATGGATTATTCGTCTGAAAAAAGACTACTAAAACGTGCCTATTCTAGTAATCGTTTTCAAAATGGTGCTTACGCAGAACATGATGTGTTTTACAGAGAAGTTAATACCGATTTTCTATTAAATTACAATAATACGTTTGGCGATTTTAAACTAGATGTATCTATTGGTGGAAACCGATTAAACCAAACAGCATCAACCAAGCAATCACAAACGGTTAGTTTGGCGCAACCAGGCATTTTTAATTTAAATAATGCTGCATCACCTATTGAAGTGTTTCAGTTTGAATCTAAAAAACGTATTAATTCTTTTTATGGAATTGCAAAATTAGGCTATAAAGACTTTCTATTTTTAGACATTACAGGTCGTAATGATTGGTCTAGTGCTTTAGCAACACCTTTTTCAGTTGATGGTACTTCTTTTTTCTATCCTTCGGCTTCAGCCAGTTTTATTTTATCTAATGTTTCAGAGCTTCCTGAAGCTGTATCTTTTGCAAAACTAAGAGCCAGTGTAGCACAGGTTGGTAACGATACTAATCCGTATCAAACCTCAGGAGCTTTTGTATCGCAAACACCTTTTAATAGTCAACCTACTTTTAGCAATCAGGATTTTATTCCTAATTCAGAATTAAAACCAGAAAGCACCACTAATTACGAGTTTGGTGCAGATTTACGTTTCTTGAAAGATCGTATTCGTTTTGACTTTACCTATTATAATGCCATAACTAAAGATCAAATAATTTCATTACCAATACCAATTTCATCCGGTTATGAACAACAAGTTGTAAATGGTGGAAAAGTAAAATCGACTGGTGTCGAAATTATTGCTGGCTTCACTCCTATTAAGACGTCTAATTTTAAATGGAATACAACCTTCAATTTTGCTAAAAACAAAGCAACTATAGAAGAGTTACCTCAAGAAGATGGACGTTTAACCTTGGCTTATAGCCGAATTTATGATAGTGCCAATCAAACGGTTTGGTTTCAAGTTGAAGAAGGTGGACAGATTGGAGATATTTATGGTACAGGTTATAGTACTAACTCAACTGGAGAATTTGTTTTAGATGACCAAGGGAATTACATCAGCAATAATTTTTTGCAGAAACTTGGAAATTATAATCCAGATTTCACATTAGGTTGGAACAATGACTTTAGCTATAAAAATTGGACTGCAAGCTTTTTATTTGACTGGAGACAAGGTGGCGAAATTGTATCAAGAACTAGCGCATTAGGTAATGTTGGAGGACAATTAGCCGAAACAGAATACAGACCTGACGAAGGTATTGTAGCAGAAGGAGTTAATGTTAATACAGGCTTACCAAATACTGTAGCTATATCTGCAGAAAGCTATTACAGACAATTTTATGACAGAAATCAAGAGCAAAATAACATCTATGACGCGTCTTACTTAAAGTTGAGACAATTTTCTGTTGGTTACAATTTTAAATTAAAAGAAGGTTTTCTAGGCTTAAAAGAAGGAGGAGACATTGCAGTGTCTTTAATTGGTAAAAACCTATTTGTTATTACTGAAAACCCACATTTTGACCCAGAACAATTAGCGGTTCAGGGTAATGGTTTTGTAAGCGGAGTTGAGGATATGAGTTATGCCTCATCACGTAGTTTTGGATTAAAAGCAAGTTTAAATTTTTAATAGACACATCATGAAAAACACATTATACATATTAAGTTTTTTTACTCTTGTTTTAATGACAAGTTGCACTAAAGACTTTGAAGATATAAATACCAATCCTAATGCACCAAACACAGTACAACCTAGCTTGCTACTACGTCAGGTTATTTACGATTTTGGAGAACAAATGAGTTATGAAGGTTTTGTGGCTGGTGATTTATTATCGCAACACAGAACTGCTTTAGATTTCAATTTATTTGACAGACACGCCTTAAAATCGCCACAATTAGGAGGAAATCCTTGGCCTATATTTTACACCAATTTACGTGATAATGAGATTATATTAACACAATCTAAAACCACCTCAACCTTTAAGGTTTATGAAGGTCCAGCTTTAATTTTAAAAGCATATATGGCAGCAGGATTAACAGATTTATTTGGTGATGTGCCCTATTTTGAAGCCTTTAATGGAATTGAGGGGACCGTTACACCAAGTTATGACAGTCAAGAATCTATTTATTTAAATGAAAACGGTATCTTAGATAATCTAGATAAAGGGATTGAAGCTATTACAAATTACGATTTAGCGATCCCGTTGGAAGGAGATATTTTATTTAATGGTAATTTAGACGCATGGGTAAAATTTGCTAATAGTTTAAAATTAAAATATTTACTTCGTATTTCCGATCAAGTGGATGTTTCAACTGAATTACAAAGCTTATATGATGAAGGAAATTATATTTCAGCTACAGCTGAAAATGCTATATTCAACTTTACAAACACAGATCCAAATAGCTTTAGATTAGCTCAATTAAGAATAGGAGATTTTAATAATTTTGTCTTATCGGAAACGATGGAAAACATTTTAATTGACCTAAATGATGATAGAATAAGTACGTTTTTCAAACCTTTTGAAAACTCGTCTTCCAATCAATTTAATGGTTTAATAAATGGTATTGACGCCTCATCAACTTCAATTGCTTTGGCAGACTATTCGTTAGCTGGAAGTGCTTTTAGAGAAGACACTTCGGTTTTGGATGCTAATTTTATTACCTCTTGGGAAGTTCATTTTATTTTAGCTGAAGCTGCTTTAAAAGGCTTAATTAGTGCCAATGCACAAGAATTATATGAAACAGGAGTCGCACAAGCTTTTGAGTATTGGCAAACCGATTTACCTGCAACTTACCTAACAACCAATGCTGCTTATAATGCACCTGGAACAACGCCTTTACAACAAATTATCACCCAAAAATGGATTGCTAATCTTATAAATGGTTATGAAGGTTGGGTAGAATACAGACGCACAGGTTTCCCTGAATTTAATGCAATTTCTGCAAGTTTAAACAATGGGTTAATACCTTTAAGAATGCCTTATCCTACAGAAGAAGAAGCTTTAAATGCCGAAAACTATAATCAAGCAGCAAGTGCTACTAATGGTAATGATATTAACTTCCCAGTTTGGTGGGACCAAAACTAAAAAATGAGTACAGAAATTTGGCAATGGGTTTTAGTGAGCGCTTCAAGTTTAATCTTGTTTGCCTTATCTCCTTATGCAAAAACCACTGCATCTTTTTTTAAAGCTAATCACAATAAAAAATCACCAAATGTTTTAGTCCTAACTGGTAGTTTAATAATCTCTTGGATTTTTGCCAAAAGTATTACTAATGCTGCCAATTTAGGTATAGATTTTGGTTTGGTTGGAGGTGTCGCTTATGCTGGATATTATCTCAGTTTTGCGGTTGCTGGATTACTAATTTATCAATTACGTACCAAAGGTGGCTTTACAAGTATTCATCAATTTTTAACTAGTAAGTTTGGCAAAAAGGCAGTTGCTGTTTTTACTATTTTGATCATTATTAGATTATTTAATGAGGTTTGGAGTAACACCATGGTTATTGGCTCTTACTTTGGAGAATCAGGAAGCGCCAGCTATTACACCGCCATAATTGTATTTACATTACTAACTCTAAGCTATGCAATTAAAGGTGGTTTGAGCAGTTCTATTTTTACGGACGTGATCCAAATGATCTTATTTTCTGTACTGCTAATCATTATTTTATATACTATTTTTTCTGTTGAAAATTTTACAGCAAAAGACATTGCAACGTCTGGAACTTGGAGTTTTGAACTAGGTTTAAACCTATTTTTTGCAGCCATAATACAATCCTTTAGTTATCCTTTTCATGATCCAGTTTTAACAGACAGAGCTTTTATTAGTTCGCCAAAAGTGACTAGAAAAAGCTTTTTGTGGGCTAGCTTATTAGGTGCTATTTGCATTGTGCTTTTTAGTTTAATTGGTGTGTATGCACAAAATCAAGGTTTTAAAGGACAAGCAGCTGTAGAGGTTGGAAAAGCATTTGGAGTTGTGGTATTATTAGTCATTAATTTTATAATGATTACGTCGGCAGCTTCAACCTTAGATTCGACATTTTCATCGTTTTCAAAATTATTAGCAGTCGATTTGGGATTAGGCAAAAGCCTAACGTTTGGTAGATTAGCAATGGTAGCCATTGCTGTACTTGGTACAATTCCTATATTTTTTAATGCCGAAATCCTCTCTGCCACCACCATTTCCGGAACTATGGTAATTGGTTTAACACCAATATTTGTGTTCTGGAATTATAAAGTGCCAAAAATCAGTTTTTATTTAAGTATTGGTTGTGGTATCCTTTTTGGCTTTTTATTAGTATTCAAAGTTTTCCCAGAAGCTTTAATTTTTACAAAGGGTCGTTATGCAGATTTACTTTGGGTAAATGTTTGGGGAATTTTTAGTTGTAACCTTTTATATTTCGTTCCTAGATGGATAAAACAATAAATAATATAGGCACATTATCTGGTAAAGTCTTACTTTTTGGAGGCGTTTACAGTAATCTTCAAGCTTTAGAAGCACTTAAAGCTATTGCTGAACAGCAAAATATTGCTCCAGAAAACTGTATTTGCACAGGAGACGTTGTTGGCTATTGCGCACAACCAGAAGAAACGGTTCAGCTTTTAAAAATTTGGAATGCTAAAAGTATTTTAGGAAATGTAGAAATCCAATTAACCGAAGGTGAAGCAGATTGTGGATGCGATTTTACAGAAGGCTCACGATGTGATGGGTTTTCAAAACTTTGGTATCCTTATGCACAAAGTAAACTAAGCAAAAACTCGATAGCGTATTTAGCAACGTTTCCGGATCATATTACCTTTAATTATGCTAATAAAAAAGTAACCGTTGTACATGGTGATTATTTTAATGTATCAGAATTTGTATTTAAATCTACAGACTGGAATATTAAGGCCAAAACAATAGATGCAACTAAAAGCGATGTTATTGTTGCTGGACATTGCGGATTACCTTTTAATCATGAGCAAGACAACAAATTATGGTTAAATCCAGGAGTTATTGGTATGCCTGCTAACGATGGATCATCACAAGTTTGGTATGCCATTTTAGAAGAAATTAATGGTGAAATGAAATTTACGCATCATACGCTCGACTATAATTATAAGTTAACCAATAGCTTAATGAAAAATGGACTATTGCCTGAAGAATATGCAAGAACAATAGTGACTGGTATTTGGGATAATACCGAGATTTTACCAGCTATTGAAAGTGGATTACAAGGTTTTGGACTTAATTTATAAATCACATGAAAACAGTATTATTAATTTTTATCAGTCTATTTACAACACAACTAATTGCTCAAGATACTTTAGATGAGCTTTTAAAAAAACACAATAAAAACAGCGTTCCTTACATTACTGTTCAAGAATTGGCAATGCCAAAAACTGACGCTATTATATTAGATGCAAGAGAACCTAAAGAATATGAAGTCAGTCACATTAAAAATGCAACTTTAGTAGGTTACGATTTTTTTGACATCAAAACGGTTACAGAAAAATACACTAATAAAGATCAAAAAATAGTAGTCTATTGCTCCTTAGGAATACGATCTGAAACCATTGCAAAGAAACTAAAAGACGAAGGTTACACAAATGTCCTTAATCTTTATGGAGGTATTTTTGAATGGAAAAACAATGATTTTACTGTAGTAGATTCCGAAGACAATGAAACTGAACAAATACATACTTTTAATGAAGCTTGGAGCAAATGGCTAACTAAAGGAATAAAAGTCTTTGAAACAACTTCTACAAAAAAATAAAAATTCATGCATAAAAATCTAGTAATAACCTTTACCAGAAACCCTGAATTAGGAAAAGTAAAAACAAGATTAGCTAAGACAATTGGCAATATTTCCGCTTTAGCGATATATAAAAAATTATTAGAGCACACTGAAAGCGTTTTACAACAAATAGACTGTGACAAGGCTGTATACTACTCGGTTAAAATTAGAGAAAACGATCTTTGGGATGGTGACATATATCAAAAACACCAACAAGTTGGAGACCACTTAGGCATAAGAATGTCTAATGCGTTTAAAACTGGTTTTGATTCTTGCTACACTAAAATAGTTATTGTTGGTAGTGATTTATACGATCTAAAACCCGAACATATTAATCAAGCTTTTGATGCTTTAGATAATAATGATGCAGTAATTGGACCTGCTTTAGATGGTGGCTATTATCTTTTAGGAATGAAACAATTGCATCCTGCTGTTTTTGAAAATAAATCTTGGGGAACCGAAACAGTTTTTGAAGACACCATGAAAGATTTAGTTAAGGAAAACGTATTTTTGTTAGAACCATTAAATGATGTTGATACCTATGAAGATATGTCCAACAACCAAACCTTAAAAGCCTTAATTGAACATGATAAAGCAAATAAATAAAACCGTAGAATACCTAAAAGAAAAAGGATTTGACCAACCAGAAGTTGGTATTATTTTAGGTACTGGATTAGGAAAATTAACCGATGAACTTGAAGTTACCCAAGAGGTGAGCTATAATCACATTCCTAATTTCCCAACTGCGACTGTCGAGTTTCATAAAGGAAAATTAATTTACGGAACCTTAGCTGGAAAAAAAGTAATTGTAATGCAAGGTCGTTTTCATGTTTATGAAGGTTACAGCTTAGAAGACGTGACTTACCCTGTTAGAATTATGGAAAAATTGGGTATCAAAACATTATTGGTTTCTAATGCTTCGGGAGCTATTAATTTAGACTTTAAGAAAGGCGAATTAATGCTTATTGACGATCATATTAACCTACAAGGAAGTTCTCCTCTAGCTTTTAAAGGAGTTGCTGAGCTTGGCGAGCGTTTTGCAGATATGAGTGCACCTTATGATTTAGACATAAATGCAAAAATTAAAGCTATAGCAAAAGCTAATAATATAAAATTACATGAAGGTGTTTACGCTAGTGTTGTTGGACCACAATTAGAAACAAGAGCAGAGTACCGAATGCTTAAAATTATTGGTGCAGATGCAGTAGGTATGAGTACTGTTCCTGAAGTTATTGTTGCTAATCATTTAAATTTAAAAGTGGCTGCAGTGTCAGTTTTAACAGATGAATGCGACCCAAGTAATCTAAAACCTGTAGATATTGGTGAGATTATAGCTATGGCTAATCAAGCAGAGCCTAATATGATTACATTATTTAAAGGGTTGATAGAGACACTTTAGTGTTAAATAAATCAGGTTTAAATTATAAACACAAACTTAAAACTAAAAAAATGAGCTATTTAGACGCTACAAACAATTTATATAAAGAAGCTGCTTTAACACCAGATGTTGGCTTATGCTGCACCACTAATCCTATATGGGAATTACCAGGTCTTAAGATTCCTAAAATCATGCAAGAAATGAACTACGGTTGTGGTAGCACTGTAAATGCTAGAGATTTAACTAACAATCCAAAAATGTTATATGTTGGTGTTGGTGGTGGTATGGAATTATTACAATTCGCTTATTTTAATCGTCAAAAAGGTGGTGTTATTGGTGTTGATGTGGTAGATGAAATGCTAGAAGCATCACGTAAAAATTTTATTGAAGCCGAAGCACAAAACGATTGGTTTAAAAGTGAGTTTGTAGATCTTGTAAAAGGAGATGCTTTAAATCTTAACGTAGCAGATAACTCAATTGATGTAGCAGCACAAAATTGTTTATTTAATATCTTTAAGGCAGAGGATTTAAAAAAGGCTATTGCCGAAATGTATCGCGTTTTAAAACCACATGGCAAACTTGTTATGAGCGATCCTACTTGCGAGCAGGAAATGAATGACACATTACGTAACGATGATAGATTAAGAGCTTTATGCTTAAGCGGAAGTTTACCAATTGCCGACTATGTAAAAGCATTAACTGACGCAGGTTTTGGTACAATAGAAATTAGAGCCAGAAAACCTTATCGTATTTTAGACCCTAAAAATTATCCTACAGATGAATTAATCTATATAGAATCTATAGAAATAGCAGCCATTAAAGATCCAATGCCAGCAGATGGACCATGTGTTTTTACAGGTAAAGCTGCAATATACTATGGTGATCAAGATTTTTTTGATGATAAAAAAGGGCATATTTTACTTAAAAATCAACCTATAGCTATTTGCGATAAAACAGCAGGAGATTTAGCTGCTTTAGGTCGGGATGACATATTTATTAGTAAATCTACTTATCACTATGATGGTGGTGGATGCTGTTAAGTAACCTTTGTTACAACTAAAAAACAAGTAAATGACTAATTTAGTCAGCTATGGAAAAGTATCTAGACATTATAAAAAACGCCTATTTTGGCTATTGGAACTACCTAAAACACCAAATTATATTCCCAAATAATTGGGACAACTATTTTTATGGATTAATCATAATATCATTAGTAGTTTGGGGTTTAGAAATTATGTTTCCTTGGCGTAAAAAACAATCTATTTTCCGTAAGGATTTTTGGTTAGATACGTTTTACATGTTTTTTAATTTCTTTTTACTAAATCTTATTATTTTAATAGCTTTATCTAATACTGCTGCAAGTTTTTTTGATGATATTTTAGGCGTTGTTGGTTTATCTATTTCAAGTTTTCAATTGTTTGATGTAGATAATTTACCATTATGGTTAGGACTGTTTATTTTCTTTATAATTTCAGATTTTACGCAATGGATAACTCATAATTTATTACATCGTTTTGAGTTTTTATGGAACTTCCATAAAGTACATCACAGCGTTAAAGAAATGGGATTTGCTGCACATTTACGTTATCATTGGATGGAACCGGTTTTATACAAATCCATGTTATACATACCTATTGCCATTATTGGTGGTTTTGATGCGCAACACGTTGCTATAGTCCACTTTTTTGCAATAACCGTTGGACACTTAAACCATGCTAATTTAGGTTGGGATTATGGTGTTTTAAAATATGTATTTAACAATCCAAAAATGCACATTTGGCATCACGTAAAATACTTACCAGAGCACACAAAATTTGGTGTTAACTTTGGTATAACCCTAAGTATTTGGGATTATATTTTTAAAACCAATTACATACCACATGATGGTCGTGATATCGAGTTAGGTTTTGAAGGCGACGAAACGTTTCCTAAAGATTTTATAAGTCAAGAATTATATCCTTTAAAAAAATGAAACAACTTTTAGCCTTAGCATTATTAGTCTTGTTTTGCGCTTGCAAAAGCACAAAACAAACTGCATCAAATACCCAAATAGCAACTAATACCATTAAAAAAGAAGCTATAGCTGAAATTAAAATGGATACTATCAACAAAACAAATGATAGTAGTTACATAATTAAAAAAGCAAAATACACAATAACTGAAGATGTAAAAATTGCTGAATATCATACTGTTGATAAACGACAAAAATTTATATCAAACAAAAAAGATTCAATTCCTAAAAATAACGAATTCAATCAGATTCTTACGAAAACAGAGCATTCTAACATTCATTTTTTATGGGATGAATTATTACAAAAACATGTTTCTGATAACGGAAATGTGAACTATAAATCATTTAAAACTGAATATAAAAAATTACTAGAATACATACATATCCTGGATTTATTAAAGTCTAAACCTGAATTTGATTCTATTTTAAAAGAAGAAAAACTAGCCTATTGGATTAATGCATACAACGCGTTAACAATAGATTTAATTATAAAAAACTATCCTGTAAAAAGCATAAAAGATATTAAAAATCCTTGGGGTCAAAAACTTTGGAAACTAGGAGACAAATGGTATAGTTTAGAAGACATTGAGCACGAAATTTTACGAAAAATGGACGAACCACGCATACATTTTGCTATTGTTTGCGCCTCTTATTCTTGTCCTAAATTACAAAACACTGCATTTATAGCTTCAAATTTAGAAACGCAATTAACCGTAGCAACTAAACAATTTTTAAGCGATACCAAACGTAACGATATTAAAGAGAACAGTTTAAAATTATCAAAAATATTTAAATGGTTTGATAAGGATTTTGAACAAAACGGAAGTTTAATTGACTTTTTAAATAAATACACAGCTATAACTATTTCAGCGAAAGCTAAAATTAGCTACAAAGATTACAATTGGGACTTAAATGACTAAAACCAACCTAATAAAACTTACGTAAATACAGCATGATAAGTATTATTATTCCGGTTTTAAACGAAGCTAAACACATTACAGAAGTATTGTATCATTTAATTGACAATGCCTCTTTAAACACCATCCAAGAGATTATAGTTGTGGATGGTGGCAGTACTGATAATACCGTTTCAGTTATCCAAGGATTAGGTTTAAATATTAAAGTTTTACATTCTGAAAAAGGTCGTGCTAAACAAATGAATCTTGGTGCCAAAGCTTCAAAAGGTGATATTCTTTATTTTTTACATGCAGATTCTTTTCCGCCTAACAGATATGACCAGTTAATTTTAGATGAAATTAAAAAAGGTAATAATGCAGGTTGTTTTAGATTACAATTTGATAGCAACCATTGGTGGCTACGTTTTACTAGTTGGTTAACTCAATTTTCTTGGCGAGCAAGTCGTGGTGGTGATCAAAGTCAGTTTATAACCAAAGCGTTATTTAATGATATTGGTGGTTATGATGAAAATTACATTATCTACGAAGACAATATTTTAATAAATGAGCTTTATAAACGCAAAGAATTTGTTGTGATTAACCATAAGCTTAAAACCTCAGCTAGACTATATCAAAAACATGGTGTTTGGACACTACAATATCATTACTTAGTCATTTATATAAAAAAATGGCTTGGTGCTTCCGCTAAAGATTTACATGAATATTATTTGAACAAAATCTGTAAGCGTTAAAAACCTTTTATTTTATTTAGAAGAATTATAAGACGTACTATTTCGTCCTGTTTCGTTTGGATATAATTTAGGTAAATTATCACTTTGAAATACGGTTTTGTCATCAATATTTACAGCTGAAACTTTACCAGTAAATGCAGCTCCAGTATCAATATTCCATACATTAATAGCTTGCATCGGTTGATCGGAATTAAACCTAATCGTTGGTGTATGTCCTATATAAATTTCGTGGTAATGTTTTAAACGTTTAGGATATAACACAGAGTCTTTTTTCACTCTTTTATCCATAGTGACTGCCATTTCCCAAAGGGTTCTATCAAAATATAAAGTCTCAGGATGCACTTCATTCTCTACGCCATGCATTGATGTAAATCCAGCATGCAAAAACAATTGATTATTAGTATTAAGATGGTGCAATTTCATTTGCTTAAAAAACTGTAAATGTATGGCTTTGTCTTCGTCTGAAAACGGATTATAACTTGCTATTGTACCTTCGCCTCCATTAACAAACCAAGCTTGATTTACGGTTTTATCTTCTAACCATTGTTCACACCAAACATCATGATTTCCTTTTATAAAAACACAATTGTATTGCTTAGAAAACTCAATTAAAAACTGTATAACCTGTGCAGATTCGCTCCAACCATCTACATAATCTCCTAAAAAAATAAAACTATCATCTTCAATCAAACCAATACGCTCTAACAATTGCTTTAATCCTATTAATCCTCCATGAATATCACCAATTACAAGGTTTCTGTTTGATTTCATATAATACTTTAATATTTAATTAAATTAAAACTATTATTAAAAATATTGACCGATACCAAAGACCAAGCCTTGACCATCCTTTTCTGAAATTCCGTAACCATAATCTATTCTAAAAATAGCATTAAATATAGATTTGTGTATAAAACGCAAGCCTACACCAGGAAACACTCGTAAGTTATCAGCATCACCAAAATCACCTAAATCTCCACCAGGATTTCGCCAGCTTCCTGCATCTACAAACGCATTACCTTGCAGTGCAAACCAACCTTTTTCATATAGAGTATGTCTATATTCCGTATTTAAAACGACTGCTCCTGTACCTCTATCAATGGTATTACCAACACCTCTAATATTTAAATTATTATCTACTGAAAATGGTGCAAAAGGCGTTTCGTCATTACTTGACAATCCTAATCTAACACGTGTTGCCCAATTCCCTCTTTGCCCTACTCTTTTGTAATAATTAAAATCATTCCATCCAATTAAAAACTCGGGTAAATCATTACTAGTAGACGTTACATATTGTACATTTAATTGACTTTTAAAACCCGAAACGTATTGGTAATTGTAATCTAGATTATTGTATTCATAGATGGCTTTATACAATAATTTATTAACACTTAATGCTTGAGGAACATCAGGATTTGTTGCTCCTGACTGATATTCATATTCTTCTAAAAAAGAATTAATACCAAACTCAAAACGGTTATTAAAGTTAGGCTGATACAATCCTAAAACTTCAAAAGATTTGTTTCTGTATCTATAATCTGAAGTTGTATTATCAAAAAAAACAGGCTCTAAAGTTTGTAAATCTTGATGATTTACCGCCAAACCAAACTGACGACTAAACAAATAAGGTGCTCTAAAATTTATACCATATGAACTAAATATGTCTTTTTGATAAAATCCACCAAAAATCATATTTTGCCCTAAAAGGTTAAACTCATATACTCCAAGTCTGTAAGCAAACTCGCCATCATTTGAGGTATATACATTAAAAGAAGGTATAATGGTGAAATTTTCTTCGATATTATAAAACACATTGTAATCTCCATTTTCTGAAGGAAATACTTGATAATACGCATGAGAAACAGAAGGTAATCGTTTTAATAATTTAATATCTTCATCTAATTGGATACTATCTAAAACAGCACCAGGTTTAGCATTAGCTACTTTTTTGACAAAACTAGATTTCAGCTTTTTGTTTCCTTGAATTTTAACATCAGATATGTTTTGTGAGTGTGCGATAGTAACACAAAAAAAGGCTAAAACAAATAATAAATACTTCATCTAATTTACTTTATAATGTTTTTTAATAAGTGTTTCTGCAGGTTTATTTTGTGGTGTGAATCTATTATTATCAACACCTCCAACTTTGTCATGATTTATAAACCATTTCCAAACAAAACCTCCAGCAAACCAATCTTCTTTCCAGAAAGCTTCAAATAAAGCTTTGGTAGTATTAACCTGTGCTTCTAGATTTACTTTTTCTTCAATTCTATCTACTGTCCATGGTGCTTTACCTGCATAATCTACACTACGGTAACCAAACTCGGTAAACAAAATTGGTTTATTATATTTTTCAGTAAACTCTACTATTGTTTTTTTATGCTTTATCCAACCCTTTAAACACTCTTCTACAGTGGGTGTTTTACTATCACTAACCGGAAAATAGGCATCAATACCAATATAATCTAATTGTTCCCAAAAAGGTGTTTTTGTATACTCATTCCAATTAGCTGCGTAAGTTAATTTACCTTTATAAATAGCTCTTACCTTAGTAATTAAACTAATCCAATAGTCTGGTCGCTCTTCCACAAAGTTCTCTAATTCTGTACCAATACAAAAAATTTCTGCTTTTGTATCTTGAGCCACTTGAGCAAAATCCAGAATATATTTAGTGTAAGTTTCTTCTAAGATTTTCCAATCCGCTTCGGTTTTCATTGTTATAAAACCAGTAAACTCGCCATGCCAAACCCAAAGTTGCGGTTTAAGCATGATTTTAATGTTGTCTTTTTTTAAGGCATTTACATACTGTTTGCCACCTATTTTAGTCTCACCAAACCATTGTCTTTCGGCTCCATAACTAACCTCAGGATGAGCTAAATCTTTAATAACACCAAAAGGCATAATGGCAGCATAATTAGCATTAACATTTAAAAGTGGATCTATATTTTGCTGAGTAATACTATCTCTGTGCGCCACAAAACTTACTCCGTTTATTTTTTTGTCTTGTGCTGTACAAGATTGAAGTAAAATTGCAATAAGTAAAAGCTGAATAAAGCGCATCATGTTTTTTTACTAAATATAAATAAATCCCGCTTTTCAGCAGGATATATTTACTTTTAAATTAATGTTATTTATTAAAATAAAGCTCTTAAACCAATATTAAAAGATTGTCCTAAACCAGTATTACTACCTCTAACAAATTTAGAGTACAAGGTTTCAATATTTAACACATCACTAATTTGGTATTTTGCTCCTCCTCCAACTGCAGTAAAATCTTGTTCAAAATCATTACCTGTATCTATACGTTGTGAGTGTTGTACTAATCCTAAAACTGTAAATTTAGAACTCGGGAAATAACTTAAAAACAAACCTGGTGTTAAGCTTAAACTGTTATTAGCAAAACTATCTTCTTTTTTACCAAAGTGATATTCTGTATTAAGCTCTGTAAATAATTGCCATTTAGAGTTAAAATTATAATCATAAAAAAAACGATTTTGAAACGTAAACCCTTTTTGATCTAAAAACACTCCGTTTTCACTTTCGTTATCAACTAAAGGAATATGAAACGCTGTCTGAATAGTAAAACTACTAACACTTTTTATAGGATTAAATTTTACTGCAGGTGCAAAAGATGTAAAACCAGAACGTGCTGTATTTGATTCACCATCAAATTTAAACACATCTAAAGCATCACGATCTCCAATAACATTAGACCTAAACTCTAATAGTAAACCAACATTAAAACGGTTACTATCACTAATACCAGTAAACACATCTACAGTTGATGTAAAATAAGTTTCTCTAGCTTCAGTACCAGATGTAAACGTACTTTCTGTTTGTGTATAAAGGTTATTAAAAAACTTAATATCCCATTGTCCTTGACTTAATAATTTAGAAGGTGTGTAGGTTTGAATGTTACTTCCTGAAGTGTCATCATCTTGAGAAAAACCAGTTATTGAGGTTGTAATAGCTAATAGTAGTAAAGTTAGTTTTTTCATGCTTTTTTTGTTTTGCTTTCCGCGAAAGCGTTATATTTTTTTATTGTTTGTTAAGTTTCCAGTTATAAGAAAAGTACTTTAACTTATAATTTTTAGGTATTGTATTAGTTCTGTATTTATTTATAAATTCAATTTCAGTCATGCCATTTTGTACAAAATCTTCATTGTACCATTTCATAATTTCAGAAGCTTCAACCGTTTTCTTTTTATCATTTACCTTCACAAAATAATCACCATTTAGCGCTAATTTAGTTTGCTGCTCTAATTGTGCATCAAGTGTTTTTGGCAAATAAGCATTTGCAATTAAAGGCGGACAACCATTGGCACCACAAACAAGTACAAAATGAAATCTTGCATCTTTAAACTTGGCTCTTAACAATTCATTTTCAATGGTATTTAATGTTACCTTTTGTCCTGCTAAACTGTACGTTGTTTTATCAAAAAAACCAGCTTTATCCAATGGTGAAGCTATCGGATAATTATCAACAATCCCTTTAATAACAGACAAATTATAAGCATTAATCCAAAAAGCTTGATAGTTTTTAGCATCTGTTTCTTCTACAGTAATATGATCTGCAATAGTTAAAATTGTGTTTAAACTAGCTACGTTTTGTTTTACCGCTTTGTAATCTACTTTACCTTTAACCACGTAGGATTTTAAAAAGGCGTCTGTTTGTGTAAAAAAGTCGTTAAGGGTTTGCGCTTTCAAGGAAAATAATCCGCTGACAACAAGCACAATTATTAGGCTATTTTTCATCATTATATTGGGTTTTAAATCTTTGTAACATTAAATAAGTCTTAACATTTAACAAAAACTTTCAAAAAAAATAAAAAAATTGACGTCTCAATGTTTTTCAAAACCTTACAAACACTAGTAATTTAAACCCATTCTAAACTACAGAGTCAATTAAGTTTTTAACTTTAAAAACGACAGACTATCTAACAATCTCATTTTATGGAACACATCGTCATTATAGGAAACGGAATTTCTGGAGTTACTCTAGCAAGACACATCAGAAAATTATCGGATAAGAAAATTACTATCGTTTCTGCCGAAACAGATTACTTTTTTCACGTACAGCCTTAATGTATGTGTACATGGGTCACATGAAGTTTGAACACACCCAACCTTATGAGAACTGGTTTTGGGAGAAAAACCGCATCGACTTAAAAAAAGGTTATGTCAATACTATAGATACTGATAATAAAACGCTCCATTTTGCTGAAGGTGAGACAATGACTTACAACAAATTAGTAATTGCTACCGGAAGTAAACCTAATAAATTTGGTTGGCCAGGACAAGACCTACAAGGTGTTCAAGGTTTATACAGCAAACAAGATTTAGATAACATGGAGCAAACTGCACCAGATAACAAAACTTGTAAACATGCTGTTATAGTTGGTGGAGGATTAATTGGTATTGAAATGGCAGAAATGCTAAATTCAAGAGACATACCAGTCACTTTTTTAGTTAGAGAGACTAGTTTTTGGAATGGTGTTTTACCTGAAGGCGAAAGTCAAATGATTAACAGACACATAAAAAACCACCATATTGATTTAAGATTAAATACCAATTTAAAAGAAATTAAATCGGACGATAACGGAAACGTAAAATCTATAATTATTGAAGAAACTGGAGAAGAAATAGCCTGTAACCTAGTTGGACTAACAGCAGGAGTATCTCCAAACATTTCGTTTTTAAAAGACTCTAAAATTGAAACCAAAAGAGGTGTACTAGTCAATCGTTATTTAGAAACTAACATCAAAGATGTGTATGCAATTGGAGATTGTGCTGAGCAACACGAAGCAATTGGTAACAGACGTCCTATTGAAGCAGTTTGGTACACAGGACGAATGATGGGAGAAACTTTAGCACAAACCATTTGTGGAAACAAACTACAATACAAACCAGGACATTGGTTTAATAGTGCAAAATTTTTAGATATCGAGTACCAAACTTACGGTTGGGTTTTTGGCGAACGTGGACGTCCAGAGCACGAAAAACATTTCCATTGGAAACATCAAGACGACACAAAATGCATAACTGTAGCTTACAACAAATACACTAAAGCATTTTTAGGCATTAATACTTTTGGTATCCGAATGCGACACGAAACTTTTGATACTTGGTTGACAGAACAACGTAATGTAGATTACGTAATAAACAACTTAAAAGAGGCCAATTTTGATCCAGAATTTTACAAACATTTTGAACAGGATATCCTAAAAGCATACAACAAACAATTACAAACAGTATAATAGCATTCCAATATGAGTAACAAACTAAATCACAGTATGTCATTAGCATCACCAGATGCGTTTCATATATCAACAAAACAAAAATTTGCTTTAGGTATTGGTCTTGTTGGACTATTAATTTTGGCATTAGCATTATTTAACGTCAGTCTACCAAATACAGCTTTATTTTTAACGCTTGCATTAGGATTGATTACTGTTGGTATTATTATATATTCTAGAGAAGCTTATTTAACCAAATTAGAAGGTATAAAAAATGACGGAGTATGGTATAAATCCATTTCATCCAGAGGATTTTGGGGTTGGGCTTTAGGTATCATACTAACCAGCTTTTATATTGTGTTATACTTTTTTCCTGAATATTTGGGCTTAAGTAAAGATGGTGCTGCAAACACTGGTTTAATTGGATTATTTGACCCTTTAAGTAACTTATTAAGCGGTCGTGATGCCAGTCAATGGTTTGTTTACGGGACACTGTATACCATTGCCATTTTAGCATTTGGTTACAAATACATTTTAAAATATAGACATAATCGCTATCAGCAAATCCGAACCGTTTCTGTTATGTTTTTTCAGTTAGGTTTTGCTTTTTTAATCCCAGAATTCATGTATGTCATGAATAATGATTTACCATATTATGACCTTAAAAGCATTTGGCCATTAAATTATTACATTTTTGATGAGTGGTCTGTCAAAGGCTTTTTATCTAATGGTAATTTAGGACTAGCTTTAATCATTTTTGGGATAGCTTCAACCTTTATCATTACTCCTATATTAACTTACAAATACGGAAAACGCTGGTATTGCTCATGGGTTTGTGGTTGTGGTGGTCTAGCCGAAACTGCGGGAGATAGTTTTAGACATTTATCTTCAAAAAAACTATCCGCTTGGAAGCTAGAGCGATGGTTAATACATACCGTTTTAGTATTTTCTGTAGTGATGACAACAGCAATGGTGTATAGCTACTTAGGCAAAGACAGCAATAATTTTTGGTTAACACGTGATGTTTTTATCATTTCTGTAATAACATTTTTAACCATCATATTTGCAGGTGTCATGTATTTTAGAGGCAAAGAGCTTGGTAAAGATGCTAAAGCTGGTGCAATTGGTTATGCTGCTGTAATTGCTCTATTATTAATTATGCACTTTACATCTACAACCGATCATTTATTTTTTGTAAAAGGTAGTGCGTTAAGATCTACCTATGGAATCTACATAGGCTCAATATTTTCAGGAGTTATCGGAACAGGTTTTTACCCAATTTTAGGTAGCAGATCTTGGTGTAGATTTGGATGTCCTATGGCAGCTATATTAGGATTTCAACAACGTTTATTTTCAAAATTCAGAATCACGACCAATGGAGGACAATGCATCTCATGTGGTAATTGCTCAAACAGTTGCGAAATGGGAATTGATGTACGTGCCTATGCCCAAAAAGGAGAAAACATAGTACGTTCAAGTTGTGTTGGATGTGGTGTTTGTAGTGCTGTTTGCCCAAGAGGTGTTTTAAAATTAGAAAACGATACTATGGATGGACGTATCAATCCAACAGAAGTATTATTAGGTAATGATGTTGACTTAATGGACTTTGTAAACAAAAAATAAAATGAAAACCTTTGTTTTATATTGTTTCATGTTATTGGGTTATAACGCTTACGCGGAAAAAACTTACGTAAGGACATATTATGACAACGGAAACCTATTGTCTAAAGGTTGGATTAGCGATAATAACAAAATAGATTTTTGGATTTATTACTACCCAAACGGAAGCATTAAGAAAAAAGGAAACTATAGTAATAACCTTAAAACAAATTATTGGATAGAGTACCATGACAATAAAACAATCAAAGCTAAAGGCAATTATAATAAAGGCTTAAAAGAAAAGTATTGGACCTACTATCATAATAATAACACTTTACACAAAGCAGGTAATTATATTCATGGTAAAACCAGTGGTTACTGGAAAACTTATTATAAAAACACCTACTTAAAAAGTCAAGGTCTTTATATAAATGGACTAAAAAATGGCTACTGGAAAACCTATTATAACAATACAAAAACTAAAAGCGAAGGGCATTATTTAAACGATTTAAAAAATAAATTCTGGAAATTCTATTATAAAAACGCTGTAATTTCTAAATTTGGAAGCTTTAACCAAAACCTAAAATCTGGCTACTGGCAATATTTCCGCGAAAGC
Organism: Olleya sp. KJ81-1; assembly: GCF_055808135.1. Classification (NCBI taxonomy): domain Bacteria; kingdom Pseudomonadati; phylum Bacteroidota; class Flavobacteriia; order Flavobacteriales; family Flavobacteriaceae; genus Olleya; species Olleya sp. KJ81-1. The sequence continues at coordinate 2,123,326 of NZ_CM147854.1, forward strand.
GGTAAAAAAGAAAAGGAAGGCCATTATCTAACTGATAAAAAAGTAAAATGGTGGCTATTTTATGATCACAACGAAAAAATTAATCATAAATGTCAACTTAAAGACAATCAAAAAAATGGATATTGTCTTATGTATAAAAACGAAGCGTTAATATCTGCAGTAAAATTTAAAGCAGGACAAAAAATAAAAGAATGGACCGATTTAAAGTCCTTTAAAAAAGAAAATAAATTAAGCGACCTTAAATGACCAAAATAAAAGTCATCATTCCTGCCTACAATGAGCAAGATTCTATTGCAAACGTTATAAACGATATACCGAAATTAGTAGATGAGGTAATTGTAGTTAGCAACAACTCTACTGATCTTACAGAAACTAACGCAAAAAATGCAGGTGCCACCGTTTTAAAAGAAAGTAACAAAGGTTATGGTTACGCCTGTTTAAAAGGTATGGACTACATCGCTAAGCAAACTAACAAACCAGATATAATTGTTTTTTTAGATGGAGATTATAGTGACTATCCGGAAGAATTAACCAAAATTGTAGCACCAATTATAGATCAAAATATGGACTTTGTTATTGGTGCACGTGTCAAAAAATTAAGAGAAGAAGGCAGTATGATGCCACAACAAGTGTTTGGTAATTGGTTAGCAACAACCTTAATGTCACTTTTTTTCGTGCTAAATTTTCTGACTTAGGACCATTCAGAGCTATTAAATATGATAAGCTCCTGGCTTTAAACATGGTAGACAAAACCTATGGCTGGACGGTAGAAATGCAACTAAAAGTATTAAAGCAAAAACTAAGCTATATAGAAGTCCCTGTAAACTACAGAAATAGAATTGGTGTCTCAAAAGTTTCAGGAACAATAAAAGGTAGTATATTTGCAGGCGTTAAAATACTAACGTGGATTTTCAAATACAGTTTTAAAAAGTGATTCTCGAAACCATTACCATTATTATTTATAGCATTGCGCTAGTACTTATTTTCATGTATGCTTTGGCACAATTAAACCTACTGTTTAATTACTTAGCAGCAAAAAAGAAAGAAGAAAACGGACCAAAATTTAACTTTAATAATTCGGAAGAAATTCCGTTTGTAACTATTCAACTTCCTGTTTTTAACGAGTTGTATGTTATGGATCGTCTATTGGACAACATAGCCTTAATGGATTATCCAAAAGACAAATTAGAAATCCAAGTTTTAGACGACTCTACGGATGAGACCGTTGCTACAACCAAAGCTCACGTTGATCAACTTAAAGCAAAAGGGTTAGATATTACACATATTACCAGAACCAACAGACAAGGTTTTAAAGCAGGTGCTTTAAAAGAAGGTTTAGAAATAGCAAAAGGAGAGTATGTTGCTATTTTTGATGCCGATTTTTTACCAGAACCAAATTGGCTTAAAAAAACAATTCCGTTTTTTAAAGACCCAGAAATTGGTGTAGTACAGACACGTTGGGGACACATTAACAGAGATTATTCTACATTAACAAAAATACAAGCATTTGCTTTAGACGCACACTTTACTTTGGAGCAAGTTGGACGTAGTAGCAAAGGTCATTTTATTAACTTTAATGGTACAGCTGGTGTATGGCGTAAAACCTGCATACTTGATGCTGGAAACTGGGAAGGAGATACCTTAACAGAAGATTTAGATTTAAGTTACAGAGCGCAACTTAAAAACTGGAAATTTAAGTATTTAGAAGACGTTGAAACTCCAGCAGAGCTTCCTGTGGTAATTAGCGCAGCAAGATCACAACAGTTTAGATGGAATAAAGGTGGTGCCGAAAACTTCCAAAAAATGTTTGGACGTGTGGTTAAAAGTAAAAACATTACAGCAAAAACTAAACTTCACGGATTATTACACTTACTAAATAGTACTATGTTTTTAAACGTATTAATTGTTGGTATATTAAGTATCCCAATGTTGTACATTAAAAACGAATACGCACACCTGAGACCATACTTTTACGTCATGAGCTTTTTTGTAGTTAGTACAATCATATTTTTTGTGTGTTATTGGGTTATGTACAAGCAAAGTCATGGTAACACATTTAAAGACTTTTTAAAATACATTGCACTATTTTTTACGTTTTTCTCAATAGCTATGGGCTTTTCACTACACAATTCTATTGCAGTATTAGAAGGTCACGTTGGTAAACGTAGTGAGTTTGTACGCACACCAAAATTTAATATCAGTACACTTAAAGATAGTTGGAAAGGCAATAAATATTTACGTAAAAATATATCCATTAATGTGATTTTTGAAGGTGCATTAATGCTATACTTTGCATTTGGTATGTACAGTGCTTTTGTGGTTGGAGATAAAGGTGGAGACTTCGGTTTATTTCCATTTCACTTAATGTTAACCGTAGGATTTGGATTTGTGTTTTTTAAATCCCTAACCTCTAAAGCATAGTATTTTGGGCGTTACCACAAGGGTCGCGTCTTCCATTATATCTTTTCTGCGACGCAGTTTTATATTATTTTAAAATTGTTTTATAACACAAACTCTTTGTAAACAGCTAAGATTTGTTGTAAACTATCGCAAAAAAGGATGCCATTTCAACCGCTAACGCAGGACGCATCATGCTTAATACATTGTTTCTAAAAACTAACAAACTAACACTACTACTAATACTAGCTAGCTTTTGTTTGTATGGTGTATTTGCTTATGATCTAGCTAGAACAGACCACACCAATCTAATATCCATATATATTGTATTATTTGGATTATTTCTTAAAATACTAAATAATAACAAAAATAATTTTAAGCTTTTATTTGCAATAGCAATCATTAGCAGATTAATCTTTTTAATAGCAATCCCAAATTTATCACAAGATTTTTACCGTTTTATTTGGGATGGACGCATGATATTACAAGGTTTTAATCCTTACCTACATACACCTGCAAGTTTTATAACATCAGGAAACTATCCTGTTGATCAAGCACAACAATTAGTAACAGGTATGCAAGCGCTTAACGCTAGCCACTACTCCAACTATCCTCCAATAAATCAATTACTATTTACGCTAGCTAATTTATTCTCTTCTTCAAGCATTCTTGCATCAGTAATAGGATTAAGACTTATAATAATAGCTGCAGATATCGGAACACTTTATTTTGGAGCTAAACTTTTACAAAGATTAAATCTATCTCCAAATAAAATATTTTGGTACATCTTAAATCCTTTTATAATAATAGAGTTAACAGGAAATTTACACTTTGAAGGTGTCATGATATTCTTTTTAATTCTCAGTTTATACTTATTACATAAAAACAAATGGCAATGGGCTGCTGTCGTCTTTGCGCTGTCTATTTCAACAAAACTCGTGCCTCTTCTATTTTTACCGTTATTTGTAAAATGGTTTAGAGTTAAAGACAACCATTCCAAAATTGATTTCAAAAAACTAATTTGCTTCTATTTAATAATTGGCGTCTCTACATTAGTATTATTTACACCCTTTTTTTCAATGGAATTTGTAAACAACTACTCCAAAACTGTAGGTTTATGGTTTGGAGATTTCGAGTTTAATGCAAGTATATATTACATCGCTCGAGAGGTTGGTTATTTAATTACTGGATACAATCAAATAGCAATAATTGGTAAAATATTACCTATAATAATTTTCATCTCCATTTGGTACTTAGCATTATCTAGACAAAACCAAAACTTTATAACCTTGGTAAAAAGTATGCTTATTGCTTTTACGGTATACTTATTACTAAGTACAACCGTACACCCTTGGTACATCGCATCTATTTTATTGCTTTCCATATTTACAAACTACAAGCATCCATTATTTTGGAGTTTTATAATCATAATAAGTTATTTAGCATATGCCAATGCAGATAACTCAGAAAATTTATGGATTATATGCTTTGAATATCTTGTGGTTTTCACAGCACTATTGTGGGACGTATTAAAACAAAAAAAGCTTCTCTAATAAGAGAAGCTTTTTTACTTTGTACAGGCGGAGAGACTCGAACTCTCACACCTCGCGGCACTAGATCCTAAGTCTAGCGTGTCTACCAATTCCACCACGCCTGCAACTTATACCGATAATTTCGGATTGCAAATATAAACAATAGTTTGAATATTCATAATAACTTCAAACAAATAATTTTCATTTTCGTATTTTTACATAAATTCAATATTATTTTAATGAAAAACATAAAGTCTTACGTCCAAGAAAACAAGCAACGTTTTCTTGACGAATTAATAGAATTACTAAAGATTCCGTCAATAAGTGCCGACTCTGCTTATAAAAAAGATACTATAAACACAGCCGATGTTGTAGCAAAAAGCTTAAAAGACGCTGGTTGTGATGTTGTAGAAATCTGCGAAACAGAAGGATATCCAATTATTTACGCACACAAAATAATTGATAAAGACTTACCAACGGTTTTAGTTTATGGTCATTATGACGTACAACCGCCAGATCCATTAAATTTATGGACTTCACCACCATTTGAGCCTGTTATTAAAACAACAGATTTACATCCAGAAGGCGCCATTTTTGCGCGTGGTGCTTGTGACGACAAAGGTCAAATGTACATGCATGTTAAGGCAATGGAATTTATGACAAAAAACAACACTTTACCTTGTAACGTTAAGTTTATGATAGAAGGTGAAGAGGAAGTTGGAAGTGTTAATCTTGGTAAGTTTGTAAAGCAAAACCAAGACAAATTGTCTAACGATGTGATTTTAATTAGTGATACTGGTATGATCGCACAAGACACGCCATCCATTACAACAGGATTACGTGGTTTAAGTTATGTTGAGGTAGAAGTTACAGGACCAAATCGCGATTTACACTCTGGATTATATGGTGGTGCAGTAGCAAATCCAATAAACGTTTTGACTAAAATGATTGCATCATTACACGATGACAATAACCATATTACCATTCCTGGTTTTTATGATAATGTAGAAGAGTTATCTTTAGACGAACGTGCACAAATGGCAAAAGCCCCATTCTCATTAGACAAATATAAAGCAGCTTTAGATATAGATGCTGTTTACGGAGAAGAAGGGTACACAACCAACGAGCGTAACAGTATTAGACCAACCTTAGACGTTAACGGTATTTGGGGTGGTTATACTGGCGAAGGCGCAAAAACAGTAATTGCTAGCCAAGCATTTGCAAAAATATCGATGCGTTTAGTACCAAACCAAGATTGGGAAAACATCACAGACTTATTCAAAAAACATTTTGAAAGCATCGCACCAAAAGGGGTTAAAGTAAAAGTAACACCTCATCATGGTGGCCAAGGTTACGTTACACCAATAGACAGTGTCGGTTACCAAGCAGCAAGTAAAGCTTACCAAGAAACTTTTGGAAAAACACCAATACCACAACGTAGTGGAGGAAGTATTCCAATCGTAGCGTTATTTGAGCAAGAACTAAAAAGCAAAACCATTTTAATGGGCTTTGGTTTAGATAGCGATGCAATCCACAGTCCAAACGAACATTTTGGAGTATGGAACTACTTAAAAGGAATCGAAACTATTCCGTATTTCTACAAGTACTTTACAGAAATGCATAAATAAAATTAGGGTGTCACCACCTTTTGCTTTTAGGAGGCAAAAGGTGGTCGCGTCATCCGTTATATCTTTATTTTGCCATATATGGCAGCAAAATAAAGGATGCCACTACTACCGCTTACACAACCAACCAAAGTGAAAGACCAACATTTAAAGCACGTATTAGCACTAACCTTTGCCACACTACTAATTAGTACATCAGGTAGTTTAGGGCGTTATATTAGCATGCCTGCTCCTGTTACAATTTGGTGGCGTAGTTTTCTAGCATTATTTTTATTACTAGGATACTGCAAATACAAAAACATCACCCTAAAAATAAATTCTAAAAAAGACTTGGGTGCTTTTGTGTTAAGCGCCTTATTTATGGCCTCGCATTGGATTACTTATTTTATTGCACTACAGTTGTCAAGTGTTGCTATTGGTATGTTAGCCTTATTTACATTTCCAATAATGACAGCCTTTTTAGAACCCCTATTTTCTAAAACAAAATTTGATTATATGCACCTTTTATTAGGCGCAATGGTCCTTTTAGGGATTTACATCCTTTCTCCAGAATTAGACTTTCAAAATGACTCCGTAAAAGGGATTATGTTTGGACTATTTTCTGCATTCTGTTATGCTATGCGTATATTAATACTTAAGCAATACGTAACGTCTTATCATGGTAGCAGTCTTATGTTTTTTCAACTATTAATAATAAGTATCGTTTTACTTCCTGCCTTATTTATATACGACATATCAAATATTAGCACACAGTTTCCGTATGTTATTATTCTAGCGTTAGTAACTACAGCAATTGGACACACTTTATTTATTCAAAGTTTAAACCATTTTAAAGTCAGCACAGCAAGTATTATTGGTAGTACACAACCAATATTCGGAATTATAATTGCGTTTTTCTTTTTAAACGAAATTCCTACTTGGAACACTTTTTTTGGCGGAATGCTAATCTTATCTACAGTTGTTATTGAAAGTTTACGCTCTAGAAACTAGTAACTAATCTATTCTTGTCATAAAAAACAACTTAATAAAAAGTCTTTATTTAGGAGTACCTTTTTTGTGATAACATAGTTCTTTCTGTTTGGGATGAGATCCTGAAACTTGTTCAGGATGACGTATTTTGGGTGATAACACGTGTGAGATTATTCAGTCGTACCTCCTTCTAAATGTAACAACAACACTTCTCCTTTTCTATTTCTGTAGCTATAACATTCTTTTTATAATAACAATAATCACGTCGCATCTCTGTCATTCAGAGCATAGCGAAGAATCTCTAAAAATCAAGGTTAATAAGAATGTCAAGTGTTACTGCTTTCCTCTTTAATTAAAGACGAGAATGAATTTTATTTCCCCTGAAAAGGAAATAAAAGAAAGAGAAGTTTGAAAAAAAACACCTCTACATTTGTAGAATCAATTTTTTTATTCTACATTTGTAGAAGTTAATCTAAACTTGTAGACATGCAATTATCAAAAACGGAAGAAGAATTAATGAATCACCTATGGAAACTAGAAAAAGCTTTCATGAAAGATTTACTAGAAGCCTATCCAGAACCAAAACCAGCAAACACAACCGTTGCAACGTTATTAAAACGTATGACTGACAAAGGTTTTGTAGATTACATAAAGTTTGGAAACTCTAGACAATACTTCCCTTTAGTAAAGAAAAAAGATTACTTTTCTAAGCATGTAAATGGCTTGATTAAAAACTTTTTTAACAATAGCAGCTCACAATTTGCGTCGTTTTTTACAAAAGAAACCGATTTAAGTAAAAATGAATTAGAGGAGTTAAGAGCAATAATTGACAACGAAATTAAAAACAAGTAATCATGGAACTATTACTATTAAAATCCAGTGTTTGCCTTTTGGTTTTACTATTGTTTTACAAAATAGCTTTAGAACCATTAAGTGTGCATAAATTTAAAAGAGTTTATCTATTGGTTGCTGTAGCAATAGCAGCTATCATACCTTTTATAACATTTGTAAAATATGTACAACCTACTTTTGATAACTCATCATTAATTTTTGATACTTCGACAACAATACCATTAGACACAAATTTTAAAATAGTAGAAGAAACCAACTACATATCTATCATATTATGGAGTATTTATGCTTTAGGAGTAGGTTTATTTTTTATTAGATTTTGTATTAATCTGTTTCAAATAGTTTCAAAAATCAGAAAACATACCAAAGTTAAAAGCAGTCATTTTGTTAATGTATTAATGGAGCAAATTGAAATTCCGCATACGTTTTTCAATTTCATCTTTTTAAATAAAACCAAGTTTGAAAACAATCAAATCCCACCCGAAGTCTTATTACATGAGCAAACGCACGCCAAACAAAAACACAGTTTAGACATCATAATTATAGAGTTACTTCAAGTCGTATTTTGGTTTAATCCATTATTGTATTGGCTTAAAAAAGAAGTAAAACTTAATCATGAATTTTTAGCAGATCAAGGCGTTATAAATCAAGGTACCGACACTAAAACTTATCAAACAATTTTATTACAATTCTCGTCTAATCAACAAGAATTAGCATTAGCAAATGCTATCAATTATTCATCAATCAAAAAACGTTTTACTCTTATGAAAACACAAACACCAAAAAGAACAAAATGGATACGTAGCGTATTGCTATTACCATTATTAGCGCTATTAATTTATAGTTTTAGTAGCACGAAAGAAGTTGAAAAAGAACTAACTCCAGCTATGCTTTTTCAAGATGAAAAAGAAGTAAATACTAGGCAAAACACCTTAACAAAACAAATTGAAGATGATTTAGAGAAAATCGGACAATTAAAAATCAATTACCTTAATCAAGACACAAGATTATTAGTAAACGGAATAGCATGTGATGGTTGTACACTTAACTTATCAAAAAAAGGAATAGCAGAGTTAATTTTAAGCACCTCTAACCAAGAAGATATAACTAACTTTAAGTTAAAAATCCCTGGAATAAAAACATTATTTAACGAAGGTAACATGCCAAATAATGAAGCTAGACAATATGTTTTAAAAACCAAAAAAGGTGATATTATTCAATTATTTGATATTAAAACTAAATCCAACAAATTTAAGCCTGTTATTATTAAGGTTGTAGACAAAAATGATGAAAACTATTCAGAATCGCCTAAAGTAAAAAAAGGAGATGCATCTAGTATTCCACCACCACCTCCACCACCACCTGTAAATCCAAATGCAACACCAGAGCAGAAAGAAAAACAAGAACGCGTTATAAAAAAATACTATAAAGAAAATAAAATCATAAAAGGTAAAGTTTATAAAAATCCTCCTCCTCCTCCAGCTCCTTTAAATTCAGATACTGAAACAGGATTTATAAACATTAATGATGAGGCTCATTTTTTTGTAACAACAAAAAACAGAACTAAGTATTATAACAAATCAGGAATTGAAGTCGACAAAAAAGGGAATAAATTATCTAATACTCCAACCGATGGTAGCAAAGTAATTCCTGGTCAAAAAATAACTAAAGTTTATAAAGACGGTAAACTTTTTATTAAATTTAAAAAAACCTGGAAGGATGACGACATAACACTTCCTCCTCCACCACCTCCAATGAATACTACAGATCATATTATTAGAATGGCAAAAAAAGACGCTTCATTTTATTATAATGGAGAAGCAATTAGCTCTGATAAGGCTTTGGATTTAGCTAAAAATAATTCAGAGTTAAACATATCATCACATACAAATAACGGTGTGTCCACTGTACATCTGTCTGAAAAACCAATAAAAACGGTTAATGGCAAAGTTGTAAACGAGTAATATTCGTTATAAAATAAAAAAAGCTTCATATAATTTGAAGCTTTTTTTGCTCAAAACTGTAACAAAACCAAACATTTAGCGTTCTAATAGACAATCAGTCCTAAACTTATCTTAGGGTCATCAATCAAAATCAATCACATCATGTTAAAACAATTTTTCATTATCTGTTCTGGAGCAGATACAGACCTCCTTAAAACATCCTCCATTGGCGAGCAAAACAAATATGCAGGAATAGGCGCAACCGTATTTTTTACTGCAGTAATGGCATTTATAGCTTCTAGCTATGCGCTTTATACCGTTTTTGACAACGTGTATATGTCCATTGGATTTGGATTAATCTGGGGACTTTTAATTTTTAATTTAGACCGCTTTATTGTGTCAACTATTAAAAAAAGAGGCAATTTTCTAAACCAATTATTACAAGCTACACCTAGATTAATTTTAGCATTAATTATAGCTATAGTCATCTCAAAACCTTTAGAGCTTAAGATTTTTGAAAAAGAAATCAATCAAGTATTACTGACAGAAAAAAATGCAATGACCCTTCAAAATCAAGAAGATATTGCGTTGCAATTTTCACCTAAAGAAAATGAATTAAAACAAAACATAGCCACTCTTCAAAATGAAATAACAACAAAAGAAGCTGAAGTTAACACCCTTTACAACACCTATATTACAGAAGCAGAAGGTACCTCTGGCACTAATAAACTTGGAAAAGGACCAGTCTATAAAGAAAAACGTGACAAACACGATACTGCTTTCGCAGAATTACAGCAGATAAAAACAGATAATAAAACAAAAATTGCAACTATTGAAAGTGAAATAAGTCAACTAAACTTGGATTATAAGCTACAAGTAGACAACACACAACCCATTATTGATGGCTTTGACGGTTTAATGGCCAGAATAAATGCCTTAAACACCTTACCATGGTTACCGTCGTTTTTTATATTCTTATTATTTTTAGCTATTGAAACCTCTCCAATAATAGCAAAACTATTATCACCTAAGGGCGAATATGATTTTAAACTAGAAGACCAAGAAACAGCTATTAAAACGGTTGTTGAGCAACGTGTACAAGAAAGAAAATTATCTGCGAAAGCCGACTTTAAAATAAATGATAAAATTTATACTGATTTATCTGAAGACGATGAACTGTATCAATACAAACGTAAAAAAGCTAGCCAACTAATGCAACTTCAAGCAGATGCATTTAATAAACAACAACAAAAAGCGTTATAACAAAAAAAGGCTTCAATTAATAATTGAAGCCTTTTTATATGTTGTCATTAAGATTATAGTTTCTTAACGTACTCTGTAATAATAACGGTAAGTGTTGGTCCTACTTTACCTTCAATATAGGTCGCATTTTCACGATCTAATCTAATATTTCTGACCGCTGTACCTTGTTTAGCCACTTGACTAGAACCTTTAATTTTAAGATCTTTAACTAAAACAACACTATCTCCAGTTTCTAAAATAACACCATTACAATCTCTATGGATAATTTTATCAGCTTCGTCTTTATGCTCATCCGTTAATCTAGCTATTGCTAAATTATCATCATCCAAGTACATCATGTCTAGCAAATCTTTTGGCCAACCTTCGCCTCTTAATCGTTGTAACATTCTCCAAGCCATAATCTGAACAGCCACGTGCTCTGACCACATACTATCGTTTAAACACCTCCAATGGTTTGCATCCATTTCTGTGTTTTTTTCGATTTGATCATAACAGTTAGCACATACCATTAAACAAGTATCAACAGTTTCGTTTAATGATGGCGGAATATTATATTGTCTTGTATCTACATTAGAAGTACACAACTCGCAATTAGAGTTACTTCTTTCTTTTAACATTTGTAAAACGCTCATATTTAATATTATTTGATGCGCACAAATATAGTAATTGCTTTGTGTTTAGCTATTAAAACTACAACTAAGATGCGTGTTGTATATTATTTACTGAGCTATCATCAATATATACCTCTAATAGTTTAGCGTTAGTAGAATTAAAAACCACTGCATTTGCTTTAGCTGGAATTAGTATGGTTTCACCCATTTTTAAAGTTTCATGTTCAGTACCTATGGTAACTTCTACTGTACCTTCCACACACATAAATATTACAAAAGAGTCCAAGTTGTCATATGATTTTGCTTGAAGATTAGTAATATCCAAAATATTAGTTGTAAAGTATTCGCAATTAACCAAATTAGTCCTAGTATTAGGTTGTATGCTATAACTAGCTTTACCGTTAGTATCAAATTGTTTTGTTGCTTGCTCAGCTAACTTAGTATGCAACTCTCTTTTTTGACCATTATCATCTACTCTATCCCAATCATATACGCGATATGTAACATCTGAAGTTTGTTGTATCTCTGCAGCTAAAACACCTGCTCCAATAGCATGTATTTTTCCTGCTGGTATAAAAAAACTATCGCCTTTTTTAACTTGCTCTCTGTTAAAAATAGCATCCACATTATCTGCATTAATATGGTTTAAAACTTCTGGGTTTATTGTTTTATCTTTTAATCCTAATACAATATCTGCATTTTCATCACTATCCATTATGTACCACATTTCTGTTTTACCAAAACTATTGTGATGCTTTTTAGCCATTTTATTATCAGGATGCACTTGTACAGACAAATCTGTTTTGGCATCCAAAAATTTAATTAATAAGGGAAAATCAAATCCAAAATTTGCAAAGTTATTTGCACCTAACAAATCTGCTTGATGTGTTGCTATTAATTGTTTTAAACTAGACCCTTTGTATATACCATTACTAACTTCAGAAATATTTCCATTTACATCAGAAATCTCCCAACTTTCGCCAACATTATCTTTAGCAGTGTTTTTACCTAATAAAGTTCCTAGTTTGTTTCCTCCCCAAATTTTTTCTTTTAATATTGGATTGAATTTTATTGGATATACTTTCATAGTTCTGAATTTAAAATTTACTTAAATATTGTAGTTCGATAAACTGGTTTTTGACTTTTATTTTTTTAAATAATCAATAATTGAAAACAAGCTTTGAAACAGAGACACTTTAATTTTACGTTTTTTAAGCTCTTCGATATTAAACTTAGATAGTAGTTCTTGATTTTCGTTTATGGCATCTATCAAGCCATTTAAGCCATGATACTTGATGTTTAGCATATTTGCAGACACATATCCTAATTGATTTAGATTAAATTGGTTGGACATATATCTTGCTCCTGCTCTGACTGCCGAAATATCTGATTTAAACTTTTTAATATTTACTACAGACACTTCTGGACAAGCCTCTTTAATTTCGTCCAACAAAACAGATGTATTATCCTTACTATCATTGTCAACAAAACATAATTTTAAATTTGATGTATTTCTTATTTTTTGAATAAAAAAAGAGGGGTTAATTTGTTTTTCGTTATTGTGAAAGATTATGATAATACCTGTTTTCATGATTTGGGGAAATTTAAAGATTAGGCTACATTAACTTTAGTTGCGACTGCTGCTTTTGAATTTTGTTTTTTATTTCTGTAAACCCAAGCAATTTGTCCTAATTGTCCAACAATTTTTACTGAGTCCTTCATTGATAGTTTAGAACCATCTGCATGTATCCATCTTTTTAATGGTTGCTCACATAGCATTGCTTTTGCTTCTTTTAATCCAAAATGGATACTCATTCTTTTAAAAATTTCTACATCAAAGATCCATTGTGTTACAAATTTTTTACCAAAAGCGATATCAATTACATCTTTATGAAAGATTTTAGCACCACATTGTGTGTCTTTAAAATCCATTTTTAAAATCTTTCTGATAATAAAGTTTATTGTTAAGCTAATTATTTTTCTTGCAGACTCTTTAGTAATATTTGCTCCCATTCTTGAAATACGAGAACCACTTACAATTTTAAAATCTGTTGTTTCAATAGTTTTAACTAAATCATCAAAATCTGCTAAGTCTGTAGATAAATCTGCATCTAAAAATCCGATGTAGTCTAAATCTTCTTTTTTAGCCATATGCAACATTCCTAAACGTACAGCTTCAGCTTTTCCTCCGTTTTTCTCACAGTCATAAACTGTAATAAAATCTTCTCTTCCTTTTTGTAATTCTTTTAAAACTTCTAATGTTTTATCCTTACTTCCATCATTTACAAAACATAAATGATATCCTGAGTTTTTATCTATATAAGTAATAAACTCTTCACTTAGCAAACGCTCTTCTTCATTGTAACATGGTATCACAACACCTACGCAACGCTCTTGGATCATTACATCACTTTTAGTTACTATATTAGAAACTTCTGGCGCACCAATTAATCGTTTTACACGAGCACTAATTTCGTTTAAGCTTAATGGTTTTTTCATGTAGTCATTAATACCTAATTCAAAACCTTCAGTAATAGTTTCATCTTTAGTTTCACCAGACAAAACCATTATTGGTGTTTGAGAGTTTTTAGTCAGTCTAATATGTTTTACAACTTCCAATCCTGATAATCCTGGCATATTGATGTCTACAATTACTAAATCTGGATTAAAAGATTCATATAATTCTAAACCTTTAACTGCATCTGTTTCGATTTTTACTTCGTAACCTAGCTCTACTAATCTTTTTTGTAAAGGCAGTAATACTAATTGTTGGTCATCTATTGCTAAAACTTTCATAATAAGTGTGTTTGTTTGTTGTTGATGGTACAAATGTACATGAGATAAGTGCCTTAAATTTGTAATTTAGTTTAACCTATAGCTAAGTGTCGACGAATGGTAGATTGCTGTAGATAATTAAAAATGGAAGCCCTATTTTATTTATTTATCTTTACCATATATAATAGCGTAAGCTTTAAATGAAGGAAACCTCAAACAAATATTTAATCACAGCTATACTTTTAGCTTTAGCATTTCATGGTAGTGCCATATTTTTTACTTTGGAAACTACTTATGATGCGTTAATACACTTGTTTTTTGCAGATCATTATGCTAATAGCTGGTTTGAACCTTGGAATTACGAATGGTATACAGGTTTTACCGTACAAAGTTATCCGCCTTTAGTACATCAATCCATTGGACTACTCTCCATGATTGGTGGTTTAAAATTTGGAATGTTTAGTGTTGCGTTAATTGCTATTGTCCTGTTTGTGACTGGTACTTATCGTTTTTCATTAATGATGACCGCTAATAAAACGGTAGCTGGTTATGCTTGTGTACTGGCAGTATTTAGTTCATCGTTTGTAGAGACGCTTCATATTTTTGGACAATTACCTAGTATTGTTGGTGTATCTGTATTAATGCATGCCTTACCCGAAATTTACTTATGGTTAAAAACAGGTAAAAAATGGTACTTAGCAACCTCATTATCTTTAATAGCAGTAACGGTAACTTCACATCATGTAACACCAATTTTTGGAATGATCTTTTTTATCTTCCCTTTAATAGGAATGGTAATTATGGATGTTTCGCGAGAGCAAGTCAACACCATGAAAGACGTGACTTTCAAAATATTTTTGAATAGCTTTTTTAAACTTTTTAAACGTATTGTAAGTTTTGGAATGCTGTCACTAGTCCTAATCGTTGGATGTATTTTTCCATATTGGCTAAACTCCAAAGCCAATCCAATTACTCAGGTTCCAATTCCGCATGGTTCTCGTGATAATTTCTTAGAAATCACATCCTCTGGATTGGTATTCTTTTTAATTCCGTGGGGAATTTTACTAATATTATTACCTTATATTTTTTACAGATATTACAGCAAACGCTACTTGTTTTTTGGACTATCAATAACTATTTGTACCATTTTAGGAACTGGAGGAACTACTCCTGTACCACTAAAAATGTTAGGCGAAACTGCTTTTAATATTTTAACCTTAGATAGATTTACACTTTGGGCTTCCATATTATCCATTCCGTTAATGGGTGAATTTGTATATCGTTTTGTTGAAGGTGATTTAAAAGAACTTATTCAGTCTAAATTTGGTGCTGTTTACCATCGTATTATTGGCGGAATACTTGCTGGACTCATGGTATTTATGGTAGTTTTTACTATGAGTTTAAATTATTTTAGACCATCGCAGCCTCAAAAAATTAAGATGTTGCCTATTGTTAATTTTTTAAATCAAGATGATCACGATAAATGGCGTTTTTTAACGCTAGGTTTTGGAGATCAAATGGCTTGGCTAAGCGCGCAAACTAATGCCATGACAGTAGATGGTAATTACCATTCTGCAAGACGATTACCAGAATTAACCACACGACCAATCGAGCGTTTAGAAAACTCAAAATTTAAAGGAGTTGCCGGAATTGGATCTTTACAGCAATTTTTAACAACGCCAGAAAAATACAATCTTAAGTACATATTTTCTAACGATAAGTTTTACGATCCCATACTCTACTTTTGTGGTTGGCAACGTTTACGACAATTAGAAAACGGGATTATGGTATGGGAACGATTAAACATTCCGCCTGTGTCTTCAATTTTACCAAAAGAAGATGTTGCCAAATGGGTTAAAATAATGTGGGGAATTATTCCGTTTTTAACCGTTTTAGTGGCATTTGTTTTAAATATTCAAATGCTTTGGGTTAACGCTTTAAAAACTCGGATAAAACCAGTTACCGAATTTTTAAAATTCCCAACTACCTATAATAAGTTTAATAGAAACGTTTTACGTATCACACACCTTTGGTCATTAATTCTAGCCATAGCTGTGTTTTATGGTATTTATTTGTTCTACTTAAAAAACGACTCGCAACGCAGTCCAGAAAATGCCATTATCGCCTATTATGATGCGTTAGATTTTAAAGAATTTGAAAAAGCACATAGCTTAATAGATCCGGAAAACCAGTTGCCAATAGCACAATACATGCTAGAGATTTCAGTAACCGATGGGTTGCTAAGTAGCTACGCAAAAATGGATGCTATCACGACTGAAATAACTAAACATAATGACAGTACAGTATCGGCAAAAGTAACTAGCCAATGGATTACACCTCTAGAAAAAATTGAAAAAGTGGATTACAAATCGCTATCAAAACGTCAAGGCAAATGGTATTTACAACCTGACGATTTAAATAACGACTTACCTCCAGACCAACTCTATTCTGATAACACAACCAAGTACTTTAATCAAGGTCGTAGACGTATTACAACAGAAGCAACTCATCATGAAGACGTGTTAAAACAGCCAGTTTTGGAGGTCGTTTCTGCAAAGTTAGTGCAGTATGATGGCAGTTATGCTATTATTGGAGAAGTCCAAAATGTAGACAATGTACCAGCAGATGTTATTTTAAAAGGTACCTTGTATAACGATAACAACAAACAACTAGCAACCTATAATGCAAAGTACCACGTTAAGCATAAATTAATGCCTAAAGAGTCTAGTAGTTTTAGGATTAATTTTGAAGGTATTGCTTGGTCTAGAACACAAGATTCTATTCCAGATACATTTAATCCAGATGAATTTACTCCAGTTGAGTTTGAAGAGCAACCAACAAAATTTAACTTACAAGCAGCAGGAAATGTTTCGGGATCTGACTTGTACAAAAACGTTGTACTAAGTGCCATAAGTATTAAAGACAGTATTATAAACGGAAACTTATTTAATAGTGGTATCCAAGAGATTACAATACCTCAGCTTTTAGTAACTTACTATGATGAAAACAAAAACATGGTTTGGGTCGATCATTTATTTGTAAAGGAAGGTGTAAGGCAACAACGCAAACAAGATTTTGAATATCAGATTTTAAAGGACGGTAAAGTTAAAATCATAAATAGTGATATGAAAAATATCTTTGTAAATGGTTTACCAAACGATGCTATAGCTGGAAAAATAGTACCTAACAGAATTGAAAACCATAGCGATGCCCAATTACAAAAAATTGATCATCCCGATTTTAGTTATATAAAAATAGAAATTAACACCTACATAGGAAGTCCAAATTAATGCCATTTAAACGCACATACATATTTGTTATAGGTCTGATTTTATTATCATCGTTTGCTGTTGTACAACAAAGCGAGAAGATTAATCCTATCAAATTGGTAACGACACTAACAGATTATAATGTTGGCAAGCCTATTGTTTTAAAGTTTACTGCTTCAGACGATCAAAAACCATTATTGTATTGTTCTAATAGTTATGGGTCTACTTTAGTTTCGGCTATAGCCGAAGATGGTACACTTCAATATATAATTCCGGAAAACATAACCAAAAAAATTGGTGTGGTCAATTGGATATTATTAGATAAAAATAAATCTGCGTCTGGTCAATTTAATATAAATCCAAAAGCAGAAGTTGCAACCATGGAAACTTATATTGGTCCTCCAAGTATTGAGGCTGGAGCAACAGATTACACAATGTTGGTTGTTATCCCAACAGATTCTTTAGATAATCCAGTGCCAACAAACACTAAAGTTGATGCTAAATTTCAATTTTTAGCTTCAGAAGAAAAAGAGGTCATTTTTACAAAAAACTTGATTTCTTATAAAAACATTTATTCTAAAAAAGAAAGTGGACGCATGTTAGTGTCATCGGAAAGTTTAGGAGTTAACTCCAAAGAGTTTACCATTAATGTTTGGGCAGCCATCCCAACAGATTTTAAAATTATGGCACAACGACCACATAATTACGCAGACGGAAATCAGGTTACCACATTTAACACCACAGTAATTAAAGACAAACAAGATAATGTGGTTAGTGATGGTACTTTTGTTACCTTTTTTATTACCAACACTAGTGGAAATATTTTAAAAACCACAGGTACCACCATTGAAGGAGTGGCACATGCAAAAATTATTCATCCTGATTTTAAGGACAATTGGAACATAAAAGCCTATGTTGATGGTATGGCAGAAAGCGATACAATTACAGTAAGCTATCAAAGCGTTATTGAAGATTTTGAGGTTGATTTTGACAAGCAAAATCGTGAAATTTTAGTAGGTCCATTACAAAGTTTCATGAAGCAAATGATTCCGGATGGCTTGCACGTCAAACTTTTAATTTACAAAGACAATGTGCTTATTGACACCATTATAAAAACATCTTTTAATGGCTATGTTACTTTTAATTTAAAGCCTGCAGTTTACCAAAACGACACGTATAGTTTTAGTGTTGAAACCGCTGGAATAAATAAAACATTTAATAATAAAAAACTATGGTAGGTCTTAACAAAAACATACTACGTACCATATTAATAATCTCATATATTATGATTGTAGCCTTGATAATATCTGGTATTAGTGGGCTTTTTAGCTACTTAAACACTGGAGCAGACAGAAGCACAATGCTACATACCGAAATACAAAAAATAGAACAATATGCTCCAAAATTAATTTGGGAACCTTTACAAAACGAAGGTCGTCCAATGGATAACGAAAACTTAAATGCATTACAAAATGACTATTTAGATGCTTGGTATGTTAAACAAGTAGCCTACAAAACCAACAAAACTGCTGGTATAAAAGATTATTACACAGATAGTGCTAGAGAAAATTTATATAGTTTTATTGAATTAAACAAAGCTGAAAACACAACTATTGAAGCCACAACATTAAACCACAATCCTACTTTAGAATTTTTTAGTGAAGATGGACAGTTAGCTGTTGTTACAGATAGAAATGTTGTAGAATATAAACGTGTTTTTAAAGCTGAACAACTAGTCCTAGAAACAACAGAAACCTCAACCTATAAAATGGTGTTTTTGCTAGAAGATGGATTTTGGCGTATTAGACATCTTGTTAAAGAAAACACTAAACCGTACTTACCAGAAATAGCAAAAATTGAAACTGATAGTTTAATTATTAAAGGGATTAATTATTATCCAAAAGCAACCCCTTGGAATATGTTTGGTGACGCTTTCGCGAAAGACACTATTATTAGTGACTTTAAGGTTATTAAAAATGCAGGCTTAAATTCGGTTAGAATTTTTGTGCAATATGATGACTTTGGAAAAGCTGATGTCGATCCTAAAAAATTAGAAAAACTAAAACACACTTTGGATGCTGCAGAAGAGCAAAACCTAAAAGTAGTAGTTACGTTATTTGATTTTTATGGTGATTATTCTGTGATGAATTGGACCTTAAACCAACGTCACGCAGAAACTATAGTGTCCACTTTTAAAGACCACAACGCTATTATTGCTTGGGATATTAAAAACGAACCTAATCTGGATTTTGAATCTAGAGGAAAAGATATGGTTATCGCTTGGTTGGACAATATGATTGACTTAGTAAAATCTATAGATAAGGTACATCCTGTAACTATTGGATGGTCAAACACCCAAAGTGCACCCATTTTAAAAGATAAGGTAGATATTGTTTCGTTTCATTATTATGAAGGCTTAAGCGAATTGGATGCTGCAATAAAAACAATGCAAAACCAAATACCAAACAAACCATTAGTATTACAAGAGTTTGGAATGTCATCTTACAATGGTTTTTGGAAACCTTTAGGAAGCAATGAAGAAGATCAAGCTAACTACCATAAAAAAATACAAGAGATTATTGCTGCTAATAATTTACAATTTATGTCTTGGACGTTGTATGATTTTGTAGACGTACCAAAAGCTGTTGTAGGTAGCAGACCTTGGAGACGTAATACCCAAAAACATTTTGGGTTTATTGATAAAAATGGTGTAAAAAAGGCATCATTTAAATATATTACTAACTAGTAGCAGATAGCTGTTTAAATAGTTTTATAAAAGCAAAAATCTCAAATTAAGTAAGTTAATTTGAGATTGTATAAAACTATATTTGCTAAATCAATATGAGATATTTATTTGTTTGGGACAAAAAAGGTATCGTAATTTACTAGTACTATTCTGCTGAAGCTGGCTCTAAAACCACTGCTTTTTCACTCATTTTTCTTAGAGTTTTTTTGGTGATTTAGTTGCAATGATAGCATCAAAGTTATTAAGGTACATATCTGCAATTTTTTCCATTGGGTAAGCTGTTGCAGCTTCGTAGTTTGCTTTTCCTAAAGCTATTCTATGTGCTTCATTTGTTACTATTGCCTCAATTGCATTTGCTAAACTTTCTACAGAAGTAGGCTCAAAAAATTCACCTTTATAACCTTCATCCTTTACTAATAATGCAAGGTCACCTAAATCTGGCATAACAACAGCTTTACCATAACTTCCTGCTTGGTGTAAAACACCAGAGCTTCCTGTTGTTGACGTGTATGGAAATACAACTACTGCACTTTCTTTAAACAAGGTTGGCACTTCAAATTCTTCTACATAACCTGTAAAACGTACTTGTGGCACATGCTTATAATCTTCTTGTACTTTTGCTAAATAACCTGGCACATTTGGGTTGTCTGTTCCTGCTATTACAACTTCTAGATCTAATCCAGTTGAAGCTCTTACTTTTTCAACCGCTTCAATCATACCCTCTACTTTTTTATAAGTTCCAAATTTTCCAAAAGTCATAACTTGTAAAGGTCCTTGTGGCAAATCGTATTCTGGCTTTTCTTCAGAGATTTCAAAAGTTCCGTGCGGAATTAATGTCACATTTTTCACCTTATACTTTTTCTCTAAAATATCAACATATTTTTGCATTGTTACAGCAACTGTATCTGCTTGTAAGATTAGCTTTGTTAAGCTTGTTCCTATAAAACCATAAACTTTTTGCATAATTTTACTACTTGTAAATCCTGCAGATCCTAAATCTACTTCTTCTAATATATTATGTAATAACACGATATTAGGAATCTTTTTAAGTTTACAAACTAGTGGTAACATTAATCCTAAAGCTGCAGCTATTTTTTTATCTCCAAACTTCATGAATTGTAAGTTAAATAAAACTGCATCTGGCTTAGTCTTACTAATAGCTTTAGTTACATTTATAATGTTTGTGTAGCTATTAAATGCCCAACACTCTTTAACTGTTATTTTACAACCATCTTCTGTAAAAGCAATGTCTTTTGCGCCTTCTGTTTTATCCGTTAATAAAACAATCTCAGTTACATTTTCTTTTTGTCTAAAGTGCTTTACTAAATGGTAAGCGTACTCATTTAATGTTACTTTACTTGGTGGATATGCTGTTACGATTGCTAGTTTCATTTTTATATGTTTTAATATGTTGTTTCTTAATTACACTACAAATTTGCGTTATTTAAGACACTAATTAAGACCTCTTTAGACAGATTGCAAGTTACTGTAGACGAATGGTAAAAAGGTGTCGTTTTACCATTTAACGTGTTGACTTTCAAAAGAAAAAAACAACAAAACACATACTGTTATTAGACTACTATAATCTAACATTAGGATAAGCATTTTAATATCCACTTGCAAAATACTTACAGCAGAAAAAGCCATGGTTTAAAACCATAGCTTCTTCATTTATAATAGACTAATAAAATAAATTACTTTTTATTTTTTCATTTTAGACTCAAATACAAAGAAGATCACTTGGATGACTAATAATGATACCATTGCTATTATTTGCATGTGTACGACTTGCTCTAAACTGTCATGAAAAAAGATAACTAATCCCATTTGCAACATTCCGAAGACTCCAGATATTACCACAGGAATATATCTATCTAATGATAAATAATAGTATGCAAAGATGTTTGATATGGCAAACAAACCAGTTGCTAAAGCATACTTCCATAATAAAGGCGCCATTGTTAGATAACTATCTCCAAATAATATAGTAATTGCAGTTTCTGGAAACAATGCACAACCAATAACTATTGCAGTTGCAATTGCTGCGATGTAACCAACGTATTTAAATAAAATTGGTGCTGTTGCTTTTCCTTCTTTTTTAAGCTGTACAACTGTTGGTAATAATAGCATAACAAACATCCATGCTACAAAATATACAATACGACCTATTAAGGCTAGTGATGCATACAATCCTGCGTCGTAAGCGTCAAAGTAATGTTTTACTAATAAGATGTCACTATTGTTAATTATAATCTGTGTCAACTCGTAAAACGCTGTAATAATAAAAAAGCTTTTTACTTGTTTCGATTGACTTGCTTCTATCGCAATAGTTTTTTTGAAGTTTAAATTTTTAAATTTGAAAGGCACTAATCCAAATCCAAAAGAAATTAAAATTCCGACTGCAATAACAACCGATGATTGTATGTCAAATAAAAAAATTAAAGCTAACGTAATAACCAATCGGCTTAGCATTTCGGCTTGATAGGTAATGGATAAAGACTTGAATTCTTTTTTACCCTGAAACACACCTCTGTTTACACTCATTAAAAAATAAAGTGGTACTCCTATTCCAAAAATGGTAAACATGCTAGAAGATGATGTATTAAAAAGAGCTTGTAACTGATTTGCAAACACGATAATTAAAGCACCTAAACCTAATCCTACAATTGTCGCGTTTTTGTAGATTTTTGAGATAAAATTTTTAAACGTATCGTTTTCAAAAACTACCGAGAATTTTGCAGTCACTAATTGAAACGTCATGGCTACAAAAGACAGCACTAACAAAAAGGTAATTAACACAGCTGCATCTGCAAATTGTGCTGGACCTAACACACGACCTAAAATAAGATTGTACAAATAGTTTCCTCCATTTACTGCTAATACGCTAAGCATAAATAATTGCTCTGGAGATATTTTTTTTGTTTTTAATATAGATAAAGCTTGCATCTTATTATGGTGTGTTGGTTAGTACTAATTAGGCTACTTGTGGATATACAAATGCTTCATAAATTTCTTCACTTCTGTTACCTTCAACAAAAAACATTTGCTGGTTTGCTACACCTTTAACATACATTGCTTTTAAAGTTTGTAATGCACAAGCATCCATATCTGTAACCTTATTAATGTTTAGTGTTACACTTTTAAATGCGTTTAGTATAAATCCAAAATGTGTTGTAAAATTATTGATAGTTGCAGTGTTTAAGCTTCCTTCTAAAATAATTGTGTTGTCCTGTTGTGTAATTGTTAATGCCATAATTGTTATATTTAAATTGTTATTGTCTGATTTCTGATACAAAGATGCGACGCAAACCTCTGAAGGACTGTTGAATTTCGATGAGTGGACGATTGGTGTAGATGAATGAATGGATATGAATGCCTAACTTGCAATTGATTTAAAACTAAAACATGAAACTCAAATTTTTTACCCTACTTACCTTTTTAATAACTACTGTATTTAGTTATGCTCAAGATATGCAAGAAGGCTTTACATACTTAGAAACAGGGAAGTACGCTAAAGCGGAAACGTTTTTCCAAAACATACTAAAGGAGCATCCTAACAATAAAACTGCTAGACTATGTTATGGTCGTGCAATTGGTTTAAACGGAAAACCAGAACAAGCCAATACCCTTTTTACAAATCTTTTGGCAGATTACCCAACAGATTTTGAAGTGAAACTAAATTATGGCGAATCCCTATTATGGAATAAAAACTTTCCAAAAGCAAAAACCTATTTTAAAACGTTAATAGATGAAGACCCTAAAAGTTTTCCCGCTTTACTAAGTTATGCCAACACATTATCTAATTTAAAAGAATATGAAGACGCGTTACTATATGTAAACAAAGCTTTAGACGTTTTACCTGGCAATCCAAATGCTTTAACCTCTAAAAAATATATGTATTTAGGTTATGCTTATCAAAAACAACAAGCGCAACAATATGATGAAGCAGAAGCTTTATTAAAACAAAACCTGACACTTTTTGATAACGACAAAGACACTTTATTAAACTTAGCAAACTTATATTTAATAGCAAATAGATTAGACGATGCTAAAGCAACCTATGATATTTTAGCTAAAAATCCTGAAAATAAAATCACAGCATTAAATGGTTTAGCATTAGTATCCCACTTAAACGGTAAAGAAAAAGACGCGCTACAATTAAGCCAACAAGCCTATAATAGTTTAGAGGCATCAACAGATGCAACAGTAACACAACAAACTACAGAGCGTTATGCGCAAGCCTTAATTTGGAATAAAAAATATAAAACTGCAGATACGCTTATCGCGAAATTAATTGAGTCTAAACCTAACGAAAATTGGGTTTTAGCCTTACGCGCAACACTTAATATTTATAAAAGTGATTTTAAAAAGAGCGTCAAAGATTACGACCAAATTTTGGTAAATGATAGCACATCTTTTGATGGTAATCTAGGAAACGCAAATGCTTTAAAAGCCTTAGGAAAGTATGAAGCTGCTTACACCTCTGCAGAAAACACCTTGAAGTTTTACGACAATCAAAAAGACGCAACTAACTTTATAAAAAACCTTAATACAACCTTTACACCTTTTTACGAAGGAAAAACATCATACACCTTTGACAATGGAGATAATGAAGCGTTTGCAGTAAACAACAATCTAGAGTTTCCGTTTTCTACAAAGTTTAAAATATTAGGAAGCTACAATTACAGAAGCACCACTAATGCAGTAACAAATAACGAAGCAACCTCTCACGATTTTAGCGCAGGAATATCCTACCAATTATTACCAAACTTAACCTTTAAAGGAACTGCTGGTTTAACGTCTGCAAAAGCAACCACTAATGACTACACACAACTATTAACTGATGTCTCTTTTAATATAAAACCTTTTAAATTACAAGATTTAACCGTAGGTTATAAACGCGAATTACAAAGTTTTAATGCCGAGTTATTAGATCGCGAGATTGTACAAAACAACTTTTACGCAAATTACAGTTTAAATACTAATTTTAATCTAGGTTGGTTTACGCAGTACTTTTATACTAGTCAAAGTGATAGCAATGCCAGAAACTTATTATTCACATCTTTATATTATAATATTTTACCCAAACCATCACTTAAAGCAGGTTTAAATTACCAATACATTACGTTTAAAAACCAAGTTCCATCCGTATATTTTTCGCCAGAAACCTTTAATGCTGTAGAGGTGTTTGCAAACCTTATTAAAGATGAAAACATCGCAAAGCCAAAAGAATGGTATTATGAATTAACTGCTGCAACCGGTTTACAATATATTGAAGACGACGAACAGCAAAGCACTTACAGGATACAAGCTAAATTAGGTTATAAATTCTCAGAGCGCTGTATGGCTAACCTTTTTGGTACAAGAAGTAACATTGCATCTGCAACTGCTGCTGGTTTTACTTTTAACGAAATTGGATTACGTTTTAAATGGTTATTGTTTGATAAGCCAGTTTTTAGGGATTAGATAATTACTTTTTAAAACCCAACGTTTTATAAACCCATTCCATAACAAAGCAAAATAAGATAATACCTAAAGCCACCATAACACCAGTAACGTTAGTTTGAAATTGTTGGATAATAAGTGTACAAAAAGCCAATAAGCATAAAACGCTTGCTATTAAATGAATGGACTTATTAGATACTAATTCTTGATGTTTTTTAAAACCAATGTAATTAACCAAGCAAAAAATTAATAAAAAACCTGCGCTACCAGCTGTGGATATACTTTCTAGATTAAATAAATTTACCAAGATTATTGATAAGATTGCTGTCACTAAATACCCTATAGGTTTACCCCAAAACATATGACAAAAATAACGTGGTAATTCTTGATCTTCAGCAATATCATAATTTACCCTTCCGCTTCCTAATATGGTAGCATTAATTGCTGAAAAAGTAGAAATCAACGCAGTAATAGTAATTATAGTAAATCCTATTTGCCCCAAAGTAGGTGCTGCTGCTTCTGCTAAAACATAATCTTTGGCACTTGCTATTTTGTCAAAAGGTAAAGATCCTACAGTAACAATTGCAATTAAAATATATAAGACAACTACAAAACCTACTGCTCCAAAATAGGCTTTTTCAGTATTTTTTTCTCGGTTTTTTAAATCTGAAATAGAGTTTGCAATTAGCTCAAAACCTTCATAAGCAACAAAAATCACCATTCCGCCAGATAGCAATAAAAAAGGACTCTCCCAATTACTAGGTTGTAATTGATGTACATTTTCTGAATGTAAAAAAACCCATAAAACCCAACACCTATAAATATAACTAATATTAATAGCTTGACAATCACTGCAACAGACTCAATACGACCAACTAAACTTACACTTAGATAATTAATAGCTAAGGCCAGTACAATTATTGACGTTTGACAAATACGGACGTCTTGATATTTATCACCTGTAACACTATATAACTCGGAAGCATAAGATCCAAATGCAGAAGCATACAACGCTAACATCACGATATAACTTATCCAAAGCAAATTATTTATTCCGCCAGCAAAAATCCCGCTACCATATTGTTGGTGGACAAATCTAACAGTCCCTCCATTTTCTGGAAATTTTTTAGATAATTTAGCATAGGAATATGCTGTTAATAACGCAATAATACCTGCAAACAAAAAAGCAACAGGTGTACCTCCTTTAGCTAATGACACTGCCAACCCAAGAACTGCAAATATTCCGCCTCCAACCATACCTCCAATTCCTATAGAAATAGCGTCTTTTAAAGTTATTTGTTTACTCATTTACATTTTAATTTAAGTATTAAAGATAATAAATAACAAAAAGATGATACAAATACTAAGTAGCTAATGTGTTAAATTCTATTAAAAAAAGCTATGAGATTAATCATTGAACGATTTTATTAATTTATATTGCTTTTAAACAAGAACATTCAACGTTGTTTTAACCACACTTAATTAATTAATAATCAGACATAATAAAAAGAATAAAAACTAAAAATACTGCTATGTCATATGGTGAAATTTCAATTTAAAATTTTAAAACATTCCTGTAATTTGTTATTTTAACTGATAAATATTCCTTTTAACAGATGCTTATTATTATATTTACTTTAAAAAACACTTAAATACTAAAAATCAACAAATTACACTCAATAAGCCCTAACTTATTAGTACTGAACAATTACTTACATGAAAGAACTTTACAATCAGTTATTTCAAAATCATACGACTAAAGACAATATTAGTTACACCTACATGGACTCTTTACAAAGAGTTATAGCTATTGGGTCTTGGGAAGTTAATCTCCAAAACAATAAAGTCACGTGGAGTGCCATGACTAGAACTATTCACGAAGTAGAGCCTGATTACACACCAAGTTTGGAAGAAGGCATCAACTTTTTTAGAAGGTTATGATAGAGAATTAATTAATATTCTATTTGATCGTGCTGTGAAAATCCAAGAACCTTATGATAACGAGGTACAACTAAAAACTGCAAAAAACAATATTAAATGGGTACGTATTGTAGCTTATCCTGTTATAAAAAATAATAAAACTGAAAAAGTTATAGGTATCATTCAGGATATTACTGAAAAAAACAAAACGCTTTTAGAACTTAAACTAAAAGAAGAACTAATTAGAACCACGTTTGACAATGCACCTAATGCTATGGCATTAATTAGTTTGGATGGTCAAATACTAACTTTAAACAATAGCTTTAGTGATTATTTAGGCTACAGCAAAGAAGAGCTTACTGGCTTCCCTATAAACACTTTATCGCATCCTGAAGATGTCGATTTAGTACCTGAAAACATAAAAGATTTAATTGCTGGTAAAATCAATAAGTTTCAGTGCGAGAAACGATACATAAAAAAAGACAAATCCATAATAAACTGTTTATTGTCTGTTTCCATTTTAAGAGATGAAAATTATAAACCTGTACATTTTATATCTCACCTTATTGATATAACAAAAAGAACAATTGCTAATAAAAAAGTGGAGTTACTTTTAAAAACTACAAAACAGCAAAATGAAAGGTTACTTAATTTTGCACATATATTATCTCATAACTTAAGATCACATTCTGGAAACATAGAAATGTTATTAGATTTAATGTATACAGAGGTTCCTGAAGCCACAAATAACGAATATGTCCCATTAATATTAGAAGCGGTAAATAAACTAAGCGAAACCATTGACAACCTAAACGAAGTATCTACCATTAGCGCAGATAATAACGATGATTTGCAACCTTCCAATCTTTTAGATTACACAAAAAAAGCTTTAGCAAACTTTAGCGCAGAAATCAAAGAAACCAAAGCCATAATTAATATAGATATAGAAGAGGATATTTATGTATTAGCAATACCTGCTTATTTAGATAGCATTTTATTTAATTTTATATCCAATGCCCTAAAATACAGACATCAGGATAGGACTCCTAAAATAAATTTAAGCGCAGAGCAAACAAAAAACTATATTAAAATTGACATTGAAGATAATGGACTTGGCATTGATTTAAATTTACATAAAGACAAAGTTTTTGGCTTATATAAAACCTTTCATAATCACAAAGACGCTAAAGGTTTAGGTTTATATATTACTAAAAACCAAATTGAAGCCATGCAAGGAAAAGTAAAAGTTAAAAGCAATATAAACAAAGGAAGCGTTTTTTCTATATATTTAAAGTATGAAACAAATTGAATCAGCCTGTCTAATTGACGACGACCATATCTTTATTTTTGCTGCTAAAAAAATTTTATTAGCTACAGATATATGTCAAAATTTTACAGTTTATAATAATGGAGCTGATGCTATTTCTGGCTTAACCGAAATTATTAAATCCGGAAAAAACGTTCCTGAATTAATATTACTAGATATTAATATGCCAATAATGGATGGATGGCAATTTTTAGATGAATTTATTAAAATTAAATATCCTAAAAAAGTTACACTATACATCGTTAGTTCTTCCATCGATCCCGTAGATATTAAAAAAGCTAAAGAGTACGAAGCTATTACAGATTTTATAATCAAACCCATTACACGAAAAAACTTGATTAATATGGTGTCTACTGTATCTGCAAACGAGCAAGATTAAAGTTAAACATCCATTTATAATCAAAGAAAAACTAACAGCAACCTTCTTAAATAAAAAAAGGGCAAAAGATTTCTCTTTTACCCTTAGTGAGTAACCAACTGTATAAAGCTATTATTAGTTATTAGGTTACCACGTATCAATCAACAAACTAAATGAAATTGTTACTTTATTAGCAACTTTAAGGGATTGTAATGTGTTTTAGCACTTGATAATTTACAGATATATAATCCAGAACTTAAATTTTGTCTGCTTAATGCTATCTGGTTTTTACCAACTTGTGCTTTTATTGTTTTATTATAAACTACTTTACCTAACTGATTGTAAATAACTAACTGTACTGTTTCTGTTTGGGTAGTAGTAAAATGTAAGTTTGACGTATTCACCATTGGATTTGGGTAGGCTGTAATACTATTTTCTAAACTTGTTGTCTCAAAATCATTAACAGATAATGTTGTCCCTCTAGAAAAACGCACATCTTGTAAATTCATTTCTTTAGTCACAGTACTTCCATCTTCACTAACCATAGTAAAAACAATAGTGACAATGTCATTTGCATCTAAACCTAATGATAAGGTAGATGTGAAATCATCAAACGAAAGTGCGTAATTTTGAAAATTATCTGTTAAAGCAATAGTGGTCTTGTATTGTTCTTCCCAATTGGTAATACTTTGCTTCACTAATGTAATCTCTAAGTTTCCTGTTCCTTTAGCTTTTAATTTAAGACTATTAAAATCTGTTAAATCAACAGCTTTGAAACGTGGTGTAATCGCTCTGTAAGCTGCAAAATAAGTGCTTGTGGTTGCGTTAAGCGTCACATTACGTTCTATTGGAAAATCTAAACTATTAAATGTAGTCGTGTTTTCTGTTACATTATAATTATTGACGTTAGTAGACACCTGAGAGTCATCAAAACCCCAAGGACCATCAGACATAAATAAATCATCTGGAGTATTAATTCCGTCTCCAATTCTAAACCCAATATCAAATAAATGTCCAGTTGGTACTGTTATCTCTGTAATGTAATTTTCGTTTAAATCAAGACTACTAGAAGTGTAGTTAAAATCACTAGTTTCAGTGGTTCTAAAACCAGAATCAAAAGCAACAGTGTTAGTCGCATTGGTATTTATTATTTGAAGATCTAAAGCACCATTGTTATATTTTCCTTTTCTAACAAATACAGTTGGAGGTGTTGATAGTTGATATTCCGAAATTGGCTTTACCGTATCTAATAAGTTTAATACCTCTTGAGCTAAATTGTATAAATCATCAATTGAGTCTGACCAAATTTGGAAATTATAAAACGTTACATCTGATTGATATAAATCTAAATTCCAATGTGACTCTATTGCAAAATTAGCATCAGCATTATCTAATTTAGCCGACAAACTTAATACATACTCAAAACTACCATCAGCGTTTTTAATAATTGATTTAATAAACGGTTGATCGTTGATAGCTATGGTTGACACCGAAATTAACTCGGCTCCCAATAATCTATCACAGATATATTTTGTGTGCTCATACACACCATTTTCTGTTTTTAAAGCTAAAATCGAAGCAATTGAAGCACCTCCTTGCATGTAGTCTACTGAGTAAACCTCTGTAGCATTAGTAATATTTAGTAAGTCTAAAGGTGTTGAGTCTATTGCATAATCTTCATTAATAGTTGTTAATGGTATAAAATCTTGTAATTGAAAACTAGTACTTGCTGATCTATAATTAGAATACAAATTACCTGTATCTCTTGTTACACGTTTTGCAGATTTCTGGTCAAATTTATAACTTGATTTTGCTCTATTAAAATTACGTTTATTAATTGCTTCAGACAACCTTCCGTTACTTTCTAAACCACCATCATTAGCTGTAGTTGGAGGTGCAATTACATCACAACTTCCAAATCCAGAACAAGATGGATCTTCACAATCAATTAAACCATCACCATCATCATCAATACCATTATCACAAATTTCTTGTGCTACTGGAGCAGTAGGACAACGTGCACCATCATTACTTGCACTTGAAGGACCAAAAGCAAATAAGTTAGAATCCATTATAGTTGAAGGCGTTACATCCTGTACATTTTGAATAACATATACTGTTCCTGTTTGATTAGCAGATATGTAAAAACGACCATCTGCATCAAAATAAACAGCTCCATAAGTATAGTTTAATCCTGACAAAATTGGCACTTCACCTAAAGCCTGAACAGCACTTGTAGTTGGATCAATACGGTATAAAATATTTGTACTTTTTTCTACTGCATATAAATTTCCATCCACTGCATTAAAAGCCCAATCGTGAATACTAATATTTTGAGATAAGTTTTCTGTAGATAAATATTGCGTGTATGTAGCTGAGTTTGGATCTAAATCTACTTTAAAATAACTAGTTCCACCTGCTTTAAAATAATAAATTCCATTTGGACTAATATCTCCAACATATTTATTTCCTGAGGTCAACTCTGGAATAGTAAACGTTGTTGTTTGAAAATCACTACCAATTCTAACTATTGTATTAGAAGGAGAGCTTAAATAACCCCAAATAAATCCATCTGTTGGGTTGTAAGCTGCTGCATTAATATTACCTGGAGTAATATCCTTAGCTGCTATAAAAGCATTACCAGAAGCTAAGTCAACAGCATAAACATCATTATACTGAAATAAATACGCACTATAATCACAATTAAAAGGTGTGTCTTGTGCTAGACTACAAACGCTTATTAATAGTATTGCTAGTGCTAATATTTGATTTTTAATAGAGTGTATTTTTTTAGTCATGATGTAGTTGTTTCTTATTTACAAGACAAATTTACTTGTAATTCTTGCTGGAAAACTCGTTTTTCGATTGATGCTTTGTAAGTGTAGACGAATGGTAATTAACTGTAGATAAACTAATTTTACGTTTATAGTTTTACAAAAATATTAGTAAAATAGTTTTTACCTTCTGCATCTTGTTTTGTGGATATACCAATGTTTGTTGCTTCTGGGTTTTCTATATTTTCTCTATGACTTTCGCTATTTAACCACGCATTAACTAAAGCTTGCGCATTACTAAATCCAAAAGCAACATTCTCTGAAACTGTCTTTGCATTAACCGTTTGTTTTAGGTTTTGAGAACGTAAATAAAAATAGTCATGACTTGGTGTACCTTGAGTAACCATATATTGATTATGATCAATAGCTTCTTTTGAAGCTTCATTTAAAATAGCCAAACTTGATAATCCTTGAGAAATTCTGTAATTATTAATCAACTCTATAATCTCATAATCCAATTGCGTGTAAGATACATCTGTGGTTGTAGCACTATAGCTTTCAGGTGTATTCACCTCTTCCTCTACAGAACATGACATTAAAAAAATATTGAATAATACGATTAGGGTTACAGTTAGTTTTTTCATCTTTATTTAGTTGTTTGATGACAAAACTAATTTTAAAGCTTGCTGGATTTATAGTTTTTCGATTAGTGCATTTTAAACTATCGACGAATGGTAATAATCAACAGATTAGCTAATTTTTTAACCTTACGTCTATGATTTGTTTAAAAACAACACCAATGAAACACTACCTAACCTGTTAATAAGATATAAGTTAGGTACCACGCAAACAATTTAAAGCGATACTGTTATAGTAAATTTAAACGTTTCATTAATTCTGGTCTATTAGATCGACTTACAGGAATTACGTCTTTTTTAATTAATACACTATTGTCCTCGATATCAATAATTTTTTTAATATTAATGATGTAAGATCTGTGGACTTTTAAAAATAAATCATCTGGTAATTTATCTTCAATTTTTTTTAAAGTAGAATGTACTGTATAATTTTTATCCTCTGTTTTAACTTGAATATAGTCACCTTTAGCTTCAACTAAATAGATACTTGGAATATCAATTTTAATTAAACGTCTATCAATATTAACATACAAATCGTTACCAGAAGAGGTTTCTACATTTTCAGATTTTGAAACTGGATTAGCTGTCGTTTCCTTTATTGATTCTGCTTTATCAATTGCCTTTTTAAAACGCTCTAAAGTTATAGGTTTAACTAAATAGTCAACGATACAGTCGTATTCAAAAGCTTGAATAGCAAAATTTGGATCTGATGTTGTAAGTACTATTTTAGGTGGATTTTTAAGGGTTTCGATAAAATCAAAACCAGTAAAATCAGGCATATGTATATCTAGAAAAATTAAATCTACTTCGTTTTGATTTAAATATTTTATGGCTTGCATTGCATTTGGGAACTCTTCCAAAACATTTAGACTTGGTACATTTGAGCACAATTGAGAGATAATCATCCTTGCTGTAGCTTCGTCATCAATGATAATACAATTCATATTTTTTTATATTTAAATTTCTTCTAGATAGTTTGTTATGCTTTGCAATATCGCTTCAAACTGATCTTTAAGATCTGTAGTACCGTCTAACAAATTGTTTTCGTATGCTACTGCGACTTCATAACCCTTTTCCAGGCCTAAAATACTAATTTTATGCTTAAGTTTATGCACATTATCTGCTGCTAATTTAAAATTATTAGCTTCAAAATTATCAAAATAGACTTGTTTCTCTTCTGGATACTCTTTTTTAATAATATCAATTAGCTTTTGTTTGAAGGCTTCATCACCTCCTGATAGACTGTTAATGTAGGATTGGTTAGGTTGTTCCATTTGGGGATTTTTTTAAAGTGAAATAAAATGTTGTACCAACATTGACTTGAGATTCTAGCCAGATTTTACCACCATATAATTCGACAATTTTTTTAACTATAGACAATCCAATTCCTGTTGAGTCTGGATTGTTTTCTAATTTTATAAAGGTTTTAAATATTTTATCAAAGTAGGATTTGTCAATACCCTTACCGTTATCTTTTATGTAAAATTGCCAGTAGTTGGCTTTATCTTCTGCTCCAATTTCAATAACGCCTTGGTCTTTATCATTGTATTTAATAGCATTACTAATAAGGTTTTGAAACAATTGTTGTAACCTATATTTATCACCTTTTATTACTGGCAAATTGGCTTTAGTAACGCTTATATTGCTTGGTACATGAATAATTTTTAGAATGTTTTCTATTAGCAGATTAGCATCCACATCGTAGGTTTCTATTTGATTTTTACCAATCGTAGAGTATTCTAAAATACCACTAATAAGCGTATCCATTTTTTCCACGTTATCTCTTATTAGATCTAATGTGTTTTTTCCGTTACTATCAAAAACCTCAGCATAGTCTTCCGTTAACCAAGACGTTAAAGCGTCTATACTACGAAGAGGCGATTTTAAATCATGAGACACCATGTGTGCATAATCACTAAGCTCCTGATTTTGGTGCGCCAACTCATTTAATAATGCTTGTTTTTGTTTATTCATTTCGATAATCTCCTTGGTTTGATTATCGATAAAGTCAACTAATTTTGAACCTGTAAGTTCTATATTTTCAGTTTTTTGGTCTTCTTCTAGATTATAAAACTTAAGCGTATTTATAACACTTTTTAGTTTTTGAATAACGACTTTTTGTTCTTCAGCTTCGTTTTGTAATTTACGATTTGCTGCATACAACTCGTCAGAACTAATAGACATTGCTCTTTGAATCATATGTGATTGCTCGTCAAAATTATTGTAAGAGCTACTTATAGCATTAAAAAACTCTGAAAGTGCGTCGTTGTTTTTTAAATCTTCACTTAAATATTTACGTATTTGTCTTTTTAATAATGAATTCATTATTCGCTAATTAGCGTTATAGTCATGGTTTGATTATGTAATTGACACGCAACTTCTCCATGAAATGGTGCTATTTCTCCGTAGGAATAAAATCCACTAATGACTGTGTCAGTACCTATGACCTCAATAACTTCTTCAATTTCTTCTTCTACACGTTGGTCTAAAACAATTTTTCTACCAATACAACTTACTAGTATGGCTAATTCTGGTTTATCTTTTCTGTGCGATAAAGCTTGGGTTGCTGCACGCTCTGATGCATTAGCTATGTGATCCACATTAGTCATCATTAACTGTACTTTGGAGTTTTCTTTGATATCTCCTGCTAAAATTACAGCATTTTCTGCTTCGTTTATATTTAAAATTGAACGTACTATGGATTGATCTTCGTCTTCCGACGTTACATTTAAAGGGTATAATAAAGCTGCTCCTGGAAGGTCTCTAGCTTTGTCACCTAAATACGTTTTGTATAAATCTAAAGCTGGTTGACCATCCAACTCATACAACACATTACCACTAGATTTAGTAACAATACGCTCTGGACCAAAAGGTGTCCATCCACCATGAATTGAAAACGAAATCTCAAGTGTGTCACCATAAAACCCTATAGCAACTAACTCTCCTTCTTTTGGATTTTCATTATAAGATGCTAATGTTTTTTCAAAACGTGCATCATCACCACATAGTCCACCTGTTATTAATAGGTTGTCATTTGTAGCAGCACTCATCCCTTTTGTTAATTGGCTTCCGTTAATAAAACTACCTTCTGAGACTACAAAAGCATATTTTAATCCTTCTTCAGGAAATTGTTTTATCAATTCGTTTCCTGTTTTAAAACTATCTAAATCTTTGTTTAGAACGTTACTAGTTTTTATTAAAAACTTACTTTTTTCAAATTGTATAGCTGTAACTGTAATGCTGTTTTGATTAACTGTATTAGATGAAATTTCTGCACAAGAAGATGCAAAAACGATATGTCCATCAGGAAAAATCTGTCTAAGGTCTTGGTATACTGTTTTTTCTTCCAACATAAATCTATTTCCAAAAACCAATACTAAAGGCTCAATTAGTTTCTGTTTTTCAACTACATATTCCCAATTTTTATTTTTATGTTTTACTAATTGTGCTATTTTCATTACTATTTTTTTAAAGTGAAATAAAAAGTGGTTCCTACTGTTGGTTGACTGTCTAACCAGATTTCTCCGTCATGTAAATTAACTATCTTTTTTACAATAGATAATCCAATTCCTGTAGAGTCTTTACTTTTATTTAGTGCATGGAATATTTTAAATATTTTATCATGAAACTTTTTATCAATTCCCATACCGTTATCTTGAATTGAAAACTTGTAGTGACTTTTTAAATCCTCCACATCTATGATAATATGTCCTTCAGTTTTATCAATAAACTTTACTGCATTACTAATTAGATTTTGAAATAACTGCTGTAATTTGGTTTTATCACCATTAACATTTGGTAATGTTTTAAGGCTTTTAATGTGTATATGGTCAGGAATGTATAACATACTAATTAGCTCACTAACCATCGTATTTAAATCGACTTCAGATTTTGCTGTATTATCTGCACCAACACTAGAGTAATTTAAAACATCTGTAATTAGTTGCTCCATTTTTTCTAGAGTAGATTCTATCAATGCAAAATTTTGAAGACTTACATCATCTAACTTTCCTTGATTATCTTCTTTTAACCAACTAACTAGTGCGTTTATGCTGCGTAAAGGCGATTTTAAATCGTGTGAAACAATGTGTGCATATTCTTGCAACTCGTCATTACTTTTTTCTAATTTGGCTAAAAGTTTTTCTTTTTGAAGCTCTAAATTTTTAATTTCGGTGATGTCTAAATGGATCCCAATTGACCCTACAATCTCTCCTTCTAGATTATAATTTGGTGCACCACTAATTAACCAATATCTTATATCTCCAGATTTATTTTTAACCTTAAGCTCATAGGAATTAGACAATCCTTTTTGGCGCTTTTTATTTTCTTGTTTTATAATGTCAGAACCATCTTCAATTGGAAAAATTTGTGCTGCATTTTTTCCTTTTAATTCCTTTTCTGTATAACCTGATAATTGCTCAAAACTTTGATTTACCATTAATATTTGGTCTTGATTATCAACCTCAATCAGACCTAAATTCATGTTAGCAATTATGTTGTAATATTTTTGCTTTTGTGCTTCTAGGCTTTTTCTGTAGGTACGATTTAAGGTTACGTCTTTAAATGTCCACAAATACCCTTTGGACTTTTCGCCACTTATAATTGGTGTATAATTACGTTCTAAAATTTTACCATCAACCATTTCTAGCTCATCACCAAGCACCACTTGTTTAGCCTCATCAATTGCTCTCATTCTTTTTAAAAACCCTTCTGGATCTTTAAACAATATTTTATTTTGCTCTGAAGCTGCTTTACAATCTATACCTATTAAATCTTTAGGTGCAGCATTTATTCCAAAAAGCTCACAAAATTTATTATTAGTCAATACTATGTTTCTGTTTTCATCTTCCAAAACAATACCACTATCCAAATTAACAACTAGCGATGCTAATCTGTTTTCAGATTCTATTAATTTTTCTTCAGAAATTTTTTGATTGGTAATATCTCTAACAATACCTTGTGCTGCAACTGGTTTTTTATCTTTATCAAAAATAACACTTGCATTAATGTGCACCCATTTTACCTCTTTAGATTTGGTGTATACTCTGGCTTCATAACCTTTAAAAAAACCTTTAGTGTATAACTCATAAAAAGAAGTCATAGCGTATTGGTAGTCCGCCTTATATATAAGATTGGTAACATTTACTTTATCCCTAGAGACATCGTAGCCAAATAATTTTGTTGCAGCTTCGTTAAATTTTATGACATCACCTTGTAGATCCATGACGACATAAGCATCAGCTATATTCTCGAAAACACCTTGAAGTTGTGAGGATTTTTCGTCTAGAAGTTGTTCTAACCTTTGAGATGTAAAGTAGAGTTCTCTTGATTTTTCTTCAAGAATTTTTTCAGCAGCTTTTCTTGCTGCCTTTTCTCTAGTTAAAGCACGCTTTAATATTTCTGACTGATCTTGACTCATTAATTTTTATTAATAACAAATCTAACTTCTGTACCGTCTTCTTTAATTTTTTGTAAATCTATAGTTGCTGTTGCATTAAAATGCGCGAATGTTTTATTCATTAACCCTAAACCAAAGTGATGCATTGCTCTGCTGGAAGTATATATCATTACTAAAGAGTTTTCAGTTTTTTCCACTACTTCAAACGTAGGTAATTCTGCGTCAGGATAAATTTTTCTAACTTCTACATGAATATGATTTTCAATAGATGAAATCATCTCGATTGGATCTTTATAAGTTGCTAATAATCCTGGATAACTATTTTCTATTACACTAAAAAAGTGCTCTGCATAAACCAGTAATAAGTTATCTATTGAAATACCAGTATTTTCGCTTAAATGCGTTAAAAGCTGAAGCATTTCTGAAAAACTATACGTCCCAACAGCTGTGTAAACTCCATCGGATTCTAGCGTAGAGCTGGTTATTATATTATCAACCATTTCTAGACCAAACTTGTCTTCTACTAACTCTAAAAATTCTGTAAAAACTATACCCTTCATTACTTATACTACTATTAATTCATTTATACTCCAATAGGCTAATAATCTTTCAATTTTGATTACGTAATCCTCATATTTTAAAGGCTTAATCACATATCCTGCTACACCAGTTTTGTAACATTCTAACAAGTCTTTTTGGTTATTAGACGTTGTCAAAATTATTGTAGGAATATATTTTAAAACATCATCCTTCTTTAAAATTTTTAAAAACTCTATACCATTAATTTTAGGCATGTTTAAATCTAATAAAATTATGTCAGGTAAGTTGTCTTTTTTCTCTAATATTTGCAATGCAACTTCACCATTATTGGCTTCTATAATTGTATGGTCTAATTTTAGAGTAGAAATTGTTCTGTTCAATTTCATTATTTCAATCATGTCATCTTCAATTAGAAGAATTTTCAGTTTTTTAATCATCTTGAGGGTATTTGTATTAATCCATCGAAATTTACCCCTTAATCAAGGTTTAAAATTTATATTTCGGTTAGACATTGATAACTGTCGACGGATAGCGTTTAAGTGTCGACGAATGGAAAATCTATTTTTGTCTTTTATAAAAACGAATAGATTGTATTGTATTTAACTTAGCAGACTTCTTAATTTTAGATAGCTCTTGAAGAAAACTAAGAGAATAACTATCTACGTCTTTATTATCTAGATGCATTTCAAAATTTGAAATAAATTCTAATTGCTTTAAATTTAAATACAAACTTTTACTATACTGATTGTCATACATATTATCTAATGTATTGTCTTTAACATTAGTTATGACTTTTATTTTGGCTTTAAAAAAATTGAGAACACTCATACTGTGAGAATATATGTTTAATGGTGTCAAAGGTAACATGGTATATAGTGTTAAATTTTTTATTTCTTTAAAAGAGAATTATATATAGATAAGTTGCAGATAAGTGTCGATAAATGTTTTTAAGACTCTAATTCTAACCGCATTTTTTTAGTCATTCCTTTGATTACCATATCATAGGAGTGGTCTATTAATTGCTTTATAAATTCTGGTTTTAAGTCGGCTTTATGGATGTAGACAGTATTCCAATGTTTTTTATTGGAGTGCCAACCAGGCACTATGCTTTCATGAGCTTCACGAAGGTTTATTGCATATTCTGGGTCGCACTTTAAGTTTATAGATGCTAGTCCACGCTCCCATTTTTCTAGTGGTACTAACGCAAACATTTTACCTAATACTTTAAACACTAAGGTGCTTTCATCAAACGGAAAAGAATTGGTAACCTTTGGCTTACTTAAGCAATAGGTACGTAATTGCTCTATATCCATATAAAGTCAAATTAATTTTATTTTTGATGTTTTGTAGTAGACTTGCTAGATTGCCTCCTTAGTTTTTTTAAATAATGGGCTTCTTCCTTGGTTGCGATTGGCGGAATGTCTAGGCTTAATAAAGTGTCATTAATGTATTGTAAAAATCTGTTCATAACTAATAGCTTTGGTTCTAGAAATCAAGGTATTAAAACATAAATAGGTTACCACAAATATACACCCTTAAAACATCAAATCTGACTAAATACTGATTTAATCGACCAAATGCACTTTATTTTAATAACTTATCTTGTTTAGCACTAATTTTTAAAGCAGAATAGTCCAAAGTCCAACCAATAGTTTCTACAATATTTTCAACAAGAAGTAAAGATTCTAAAGCTTCTTTTTTTGCCACATTATACAATCCGCTTTCTGGAACTTTATCTCTAATATGTTGCTTAGCTTCCTCGCTTAAATTGGTCAAATCTGTGGCTTCAAATCTATTAAAGTAGCCATCTTTTTTATCGTAATAATTAATATTAGTCTCGATAGATAAAATTTCTGGTTGCGGAAAATGACTAATAGTTACGGTCTTTTTTTTATGGTTTGATGTTAATTCAATTTTATTAAAATCGTAGCCAACATAGGCTTTAGCATTAATTACTACTAAGGCTTTTTTCTTGCTTGACACTAATTTTAAAAACCGTTCTTTAACGTCTTCGTAGTGATAGATTTCGGCAAAGTCCCCTTCTACAGTTATAAATTTACAGACCTTTTTTATTTTATCCAATAGTATAACAGACTGTGCTGTTACCTTTTTTTGTTTTGTAAATGATTATAAAGCGTATAGACACCTAACCCTAGGATTCCTCCTATAATTAAAGTAAAAAATGTTTCCATTTAATTTTCGATTTTATATAATATAGGTTTACTTGGTGTTGCATCATTCTCGATTGGAGCGATTTGAAGATTTAAAATATACTTCCCATCTTCAATTTTGTTTGACACGTATATAAACTCTGTAATTGTGGCGTCTTTTCTAATCTTACCATTAAAATCCCAAAAGGCTTTATGTGCTAATAGTTTGCCATCATCCTTCTCTTTATCAATACTTGGTAAATCAATCAATAAGTGTTTTACTCCTATTTTTTTTATAAATAAAGCAGCTTCCTCTGTTAAATAAGGCCAGTTTGTATTGGAGTATTTTCTAGATTTTTTCTCTTTGGTATTAGGCATTGTCCTTATAACTAAAGCCTTAGGTTTACGTTGTTTTAATAAATATTGTAGTTGCGCTTTTGATATTACCTGGTCCTCTCCTATTAATTCTGGTGCTACAGAAATAACTTCAGCTAAATAAAAAAACTGTTTTAAGCATTTATTTACACTATAAAACTGCTCTGTAATATGACCAACACACTCAGTATGTGTACCATGTGCATGTGGATTAAATTGAATATTATTAAAATTTATAGATGCACCTTCTTTAACGCTTGCAGTCCAGTCGTTAACCACAACAGGTTCTATTTTAGGAGCCTCAACATACCAAGCATTAGCATTGGATATTGAAGCGCGAAGTGGCATAGATATGTCTAAAGGTTGCGCTAAGTTTACGGTATATTTTTTATTGTTTATGGTTATTGTAGAAATCAAAATTAGATAATTTTAAATAAGTCCGAAGCAATTCCGTCGCTTAGAAACTTACCGGTTTTTGTTGTTTTTAAGTTGTTATCCTCAATATACAACATTTGTTTGTTTATATACTGATTAGCCTGCTGCAACAAGTATTCCAAAAAAGATTCTCCAAACTGTTTTTCAATTTTATCTAACGAAACTCCCCAAATAGTACGTAATCCAGTCATGACGTACTCATTATACTTATCGGTTACAGTTAAGGTTTCTACCTCCAATGGTAATTGATTAAGATTAATTTTGGAGATATAAATCGCGTTGTTTTTTACATTCCAAGCACGCTGATCTCCATTAAAACTATGAGCAGAAGGTCCAATCCCCAAATATGGTTTACCTAACCAATAGGCACTATTGTTTTTACTATAAAAGCCTTTTTTACCAAAATTGGATAACTCGTAATGATCAAAACCTGCTTGCTCTAATTGCTCTATTAAAATATGAAACTGCTCGTGTGCCAAATCGTCATCCACATTATCTATAATCCCTTTTGCAATAAAACTAGCTAGTGCTGTTTTAGGCTCAACGGTTAAGGCATAACTAGAAATATGTGGCACACCAAAGCTTAATGCAGTTTGTATATTATCCAACCATTCTGCATTTGTACTATTTGGTATCCCATAAATTAAGTCTAAACTTATATTATCAAAATATTGGGTTGCTAATTGCAAACAGCGCTTAGCTTCTTGTGCGTTGTGTGCACGATTCATTAGTTTTAAATCCTTTTCATAAAAAGATTGAATACCAATACTCAGACGATTAATAGGACTTTTAGAGAGCTTGATTATAACCTCTTCGTTTAAATCGTCAGGATTGGCCTCTAAGGTAACTTCTGGATTATCTGTGACTTTATAGTTTAAATAGACACTATCTATCAAGTATTGCAATTCGACTGCAGACAAAACACTTGGTGTACCTCCTCCAAAATAGATGGTTTCTACCGTTATATTTTTAAACTCGTCTTTACGTAATTCCATTTCTTTCGCTAAAGCGAAAATAAGCTGATCTTTCTTTTTCATGGACGTCGAAAAATGAAAGTCACAATAATGACAGGCTTGCTTGCAAAACGGTATGTGTATGTATATTCCTGACATTTTATTAAGCTATTAGTTGTAAAATATAAGTGTTACTACTTTTTAACACGCTTTTCATTCTGCTTTACAAAAGCACTCCAACCTGTATAGCTTTTACCAATCTCCACACGTCCTTGATTGTAAAAATGGCACACAGCTGCTCCAAGTCCATCCATCGAATCTAGATTTTTTGGTAAGGTTTTAATACCCAACATGCTTTGTAACATTTTAGCAACCTGCTCTTTACTAGCATTACCATTACCTGTAATTGCCATTTTAATTTTTTTTGGTGCATACTCTGTTATTGGTACTTCGCGACTTAATCCTGCAGCCATAGCCACACCTTGTGCACGACCTAACTTAAGCATACTTTGTACGTTTTTACCAAAAAAAGGCGCTTCGATAGCAATCTCATCTGGATGATGAGTTTCAATTAGCTCTATGGTACGCTCAAAAATTAATTTCAACTTTAAATAATGATCATCGTATTTTTTAAGATCCAACTCATTTAATTGAATAAGACTCATTTTTTTGTTAACCACCTTTATTAAACCAAAACCCATAATGGTTGTTCCTGGATCAATACCTAGTATAATTTGTTCTTTACTCATTTAGTTACATGTATAACATCCGCTTAATGATACAGCTACTCCAACAGTTACAGTTAACATATTGCCATTAAAAGACCCATAACCTTCTGTGATTGGGTCAAAATTGTCTGCAAAACCTAATATATAAGAGGCATCCACAAACGCTGAAACTGTTTGACTTATTCCGTAGTGAAACTCCATGCCACCAATTGCATTTAAAAACGAGGTTTTATTATCACCATAATCTCCTAATGGTTTTATCATAGAGTAACCAGGACCAACATGAAATAACATTCCAGTTCCAAATGGTAAAAAATTAAAATCGCGTGTAGCATCGTACACAAACTGTAAATTTACACGTGTATAATTTGTTTTAAACTCTGGTGTATTATCTGCATTTGCAAAACGGTTATAACCAAAGTCTAATTTTGCTCCTAATTGTGGCGTAAACATACGTTGGACACCTAAATTTATGGTTGGAAAATTAATACTGTTAGCTTCAAAAGGAGTCACCAATCCGTCTTGTGATGGACTGTTAAAACCTACAGCAAATAAGGCTTTCCATTTACTAGTTTCTATTTGTGCGTCTGCTGTACTTAAAGCAAAAACAGCAATTAATAGTAAGCAATAGTGTTTGATAGTAGATAACATTGTGTAATATTTAGTTTAATTTGCAAACGTCAACATTGGCGCAACTTTTATGCACAGCAACTTGCCTTACAAAACTAAACAATTCTTTTTTGTACTTATTAAATTAAGTATAGTTGTTGGTGCATTTTATTTTATCTACCAAAAACTACTATATAATGACACATTAAATTTTAGTCATTTTATTCACTTTTTAAACCAAAACAAACTGTTTAGTCTAAAAAACATAGTGATTTTAAGTTTTTTAAGTGGTTTAAACTGGTTTATAGAAATTATAAAATGGCGTTTTTTAGTATCCAAGCTTAAGGTTCTGTCGGTTTTTGAAGCTTCAGAGCAAAGTTTAGGTGCCTTAACAGCATCTCTATTAACACCTAACCGTATTGGAGAATATGGTGCCAAAGCCATTTATTACCCAAAAGCAGACCGAAAACGCATATTACTAATCAATTTAATTAGTAATATGATGCAAATGGGTATTACAGTTATTTTAGGCGTTATTGGTTTTATTTTATACTATAATACGTACGACATAACTGTTGATTTTATTAAAATATCAAAAGGGTTACTTATAGCTATCACTATTGTTGTAATAACACTATTTGTATTAAAACAAAGTAAGTATAAAACAAAGGGGTTTTCTATTCAAAAAATAACAAATTATATCAAAACACTAGGTTTACCTTACATTACAATTGGCTTTGTACTATCGTTAGTACGATATATAATATTCTCTTTTCAGTTTTATTATATTTTAATCCTTTTAGGAATTGAAATAAGTTATCCTAATGCTATGGTAATAATTACAACACTGTATTTACTAGCGTCTATTATTCCGACTATTTCAATTTTTGATGTGGTTATAAAAGGAAGCGTTGCCATTTATTTATTTGGATTTGCTAACATTGCAGAACTTCCTGTTTTAAGCTGTGCGTTAATTATGTGGTGTCTTAATTTTGCATTACCAAGCCTAATTGGAAGTTATTTTGTTTTACGCTTTAATCCAATAAAAACTAACATTAAATGCTAATCACCTTTGTAATCATTACTATTCTGTATCTGTTTTTAATAGGCTTTTTTGTACGAGGTTTTGATAAAGTAAAACAATTTAGACTACAAGATATCACTCCAAAGACCACGTTTACGGTAATTATTCCGTTTAGAAATGAAGTCGAAAATTTACAGGAATTATTAGACTCTCTTTTAAACTTA
Source organism: Olleya sp. KJ81-1 (assembly GCF_055808135.1). Classification (NCBI taxonomy): domain Bacteria; kingdom Pseudomonadati; phylum Bacteroidota; class Flavobacteriia; order Flavobacteriales; family Flavobacteriaceae; genus Olleya; species Olleya sp. KJ81-1. The sequence continues at coordinate 2,168,206 of NZ_CM147854.1, forward strand.
AATTATCCTAAACATTTATTTGAGGTTGTTTTAGTAAATGACGACTCAGAAGATGATTCGGTTAAAACCATTAAAAATCAACTATCTCATAGCCAAACCCCTCAGTATAACATTAAAATAATAGACAATCAACGCGAAACAAATTCACCAAAAAAAGACGCTATAACATCTGCCATTAAACAAGCTAAACACCAATGGATTATTACCACAGATGCAGATTGTATTGTGCCCATTTATTGGTTGGATAGTTTTGATAACTTTATACAAAGTCATACTGTAAAAATGATTGCTGGACCAGTATGCTATAATCAAAACAAAGGACTATTAAATTATTTTGAAACTTTAGATTTTTTAAGTCTAATTGGTGCTACCATTGGTGGTTTTGGCATTAATAAACCATTTTTATGTAATGGCGCAAATTTAGCTTATCAAAAACAGTTTTTTAAACAACTAAATGGTTTTGAAGGCAATACAAATATTGCCAGTGGTGATGATATTTTTTTAATGGAAAAAGCTTTAAAAACTGATAATCAAAGCATTCTATATTTAAAAAACAATCAAGCTATAGTTACCACAAAACCACAAAGTAATCTTAAAAACTTAATATCACAGCGTGTACGTTGGGCTAGCAAAACTAGTAATTACAAGAATAATTTTGCCAAAATTGTTGGACTACTAGTATTACTAATGAATGCTAGTCTTGTAATTGGATTACTATTAGTGGCTTTAGGACTATTTGCATTAAAACCTTTTGCTTATCTATTTTTTATAAAAGTAGCTATAGACTTTATACTAATTTATAAAGCCTGCCAATTATTTAATAAAGAAGAATTGCTTAAGCATTATTTGTGGAGCTGTTTTATTTACCCATTTTTTAGTGTTTATATTGCCTTTATATCTATGTTTACAACCTATAAATGGAAAAACCGAACATTTAAGAAATAGCTTTTTCAGCCAAAAACATTTACTTTAGCATTAAACCAAACTACAGCATTATGAAAACCCTAGTTTTATTTTTAGCCTTAAGCTTTACAACGCTTACTATTGCACAAAACACGTATACGTTTAATAACGAAAAAATTGAACTTAAGACAGAGGTAGAAGGTGACTACGACTTGTTATGGAACACCTTTGAAGGACGTTATCGTTACTTTATTAAAGGTCAAAATGAAGCCTTAACAGAATTGACAAACACTAAAGGTGCTGACAATAAATATGATAATGCTTATCAAACTACTTTAAAGGCTACAACAGGTCAAGATGCATCCAAAGTAAAACTAACACTTTACAGTCTAAAAGATTTTATTAACAAAGCCAATGCATCAAGCGATGCTAATTATACATATAATAGCGATAAGCCAAAATTAAAAACTAGAGTTGGTATTTTTAGTGGTTTAACCAATCATCCTTTTGTGGTTAATCCAGACAATAAATCTGTACCCTTTTTTGGAGCAGAATTGGAAGTATTTCAGGACAATCCAACACCAAAACATTCTGGATTTTTAAATATACGTAGTGCAGGAGATACCGACGATTTTAAATATAGCGCAACCCAAATTGCTTTAGGTTACCGCTTTAGATTTTTAAATAAACCAAGCTTTAATATTTACGGACAAACTAGGTTTGCTACTTTTACTACATCTAAAACTACTATTACCTATCAAGACCCAAACAATACGGAAACAATAATTATTGATGAAGTAAAAAATTCTGGGTTTGATGTGCCTTTAATTTTTGGTTTAGGAGCCGATTACAAATTAGGAAATGGGTATATCACGCTTGTTGTGGATTCGTTATTTGCAGCTTTTATAGATAACGAAGGTAACTTTCCTTTGGATCTTGCTTTAGGCTATAAGTTAAATTTATAACATGCGTTATTTAGAAAAAACTTCTAATCCAGCATTTACAAATTACTTTTGGAAAAATCAAAATCCTGCTTCTGGTCAAAAAATGACAGTTACAGGTATTATGACCAAAACCTTATTTTGTTTACTAGTTATAACAACTATTGTTGTTGCCATTTGGAAGCTTTATGCCAACGGAACCAGTATTAAATGGTTTGCTTCTGGAGGTATGCTTGCTACTATTGTTATTAGTATTGTGCTTTCTGTTAGACAACAGTGGGCTCATGTTTTAGTACCATTATATGCTGTCGCAAAAGGTTTTTTTCTTGGTGGCATTACTGCTTATGCTCAGGCTAGGTTTCCGGATTTACCGTATCAAGCCATAGGTGTAACCATCGTAACCTTTTTTGTGGTTTTGTTTTTATATCAAACCCGTTTAATTGTAGTAACCAACACCACTAAAAGTGTTATTATTACCGTGTGCACGACTATATTTGTAGTATATTTTATCTCTTGGATTTTAAGCTTTTTTGGAATTAAATCTTTTATTTGGGGAACCTCTTGGCTAGCTATTGGTTTTAATATTTTTGCAGCCATTTTTGCTGCTTTATCCCTTTTACTAGATTTTGATTACATAGAAAGACAAAAAAACAAAGCGTCCAAGTACAAAGAGTGGATGGCAACTTGGGGACTTTTAGTTACTTTAATTTGGTTGTATGTTGAAATTTTAAGACTAATGAAAAAGTTTGCTATTAAATTTTAATAACCACCATTAATTAACCCGTAAAACTATAGGTAATTTAAACTGAGACTTTACCTGTTGTCCACGTTTTATAGCTGGATAAATTGTAGGTAGCGTATCCAAGCTATTGGTAATTATAGTTTTAATTTCTGGAATTTCTAGTGTAGTAACACTATCTATTTCTATAGCATTTATAACTAATTCTCCTTTTTCTGAAATTAATAAGGATAATAAAATTGTGTCATTAATATCCTGAGACACAATAATAGTTTGTTCTTGCAATTTACTTGAGATATGATTAGCTAAGGTTGTCTCAAAACACTGTTTAGCATCTAATTTTGACTGTAAAGTATCGCAAGTTTTAAAACTTGGATAACTGTCTACTTCTTTCCAATTAAAAGTTTTGAGTTCTTTTTTTAAAATAGCTTCAGAAGAGGTCTTCTCTACATCAAAATATTGACAAGAGGCCAACATAAAACACAGTAAGAAAACAGCTATTTGCTTCATAATTAACTAATATAGCCGAAAAGTACAACTTTTTTAAATGACAGAAACTGGTATGTTATTAATTTCTTTTAACTACAAACAGATTAGAATAGGTTGTATTGTCTTTTGAAATTTTTAATACATAGACACCATCCTCTAGTTTATCTACATTTAAGACTTCGGTTAAATCACCTTTAGTAAAGCGTTTTTTGTATTGTTTAACAAGTACACCATTGGTCATGTAAATAGCAAAATTATACTCGCCTTGAAGGACCGCTTTAAAAGCCACATTTAACTGACTTACTGCAGGATTTGGATAAAGACTAATGTTTTGTTTAGATAATGTAGTTGTTATTGCATCGCAGCACACTTCTTCTTGAACTACTTTAGATGATTTAGCACCTAATGTGATTGTTTTTACACTTATTTTTCCGTCACGTTGAATCGTTAACTTTACAGTATCAAAAGGCTGATAAGCTTTTACAGCATTCATAGCATCACCTCTTCTATTTACTTCTAAATCGTCTATTGCCAAAACTAAGTCGTAGGGTTGCAAGTTGTTTTCTGCAGCAGCAGTATTATCTATTACTTTTAAGATAATAACACCTTGATCTGTTTTACTTTCTTTATCACATGGACTACCAAACTGAACACCTAAAAAAGCAGTTTCGTAAACTATTTTATCAATTGTGCAGGTTTGTTTACAATCATTAGCGGTTTGTGCATTTACTATACTTGCAAAACTTAATAAAGCAAAAATCAAGGGTAGACATCTTTTCATAATAATAGAAATTTAATACATTTCAATATATAGTATTTTTCATACAAAGTTATTAATTATACTAATAAATTTGATTTAAGGTATAAATCCTAGATAAAAATCCAATTAAACCGATGATCTAACAACATGAATTTATTCGGTTTTATTTTGAAATTTTTCGCTTTTATACGTCGCTAATTTAACCTTTAATATTTCTGAATATTTACTGTCCGGAAATTGATCAATATACTTTTTAACCTCTTTTTGTTTAGCGTCAAGGTCTTTAAAATAATCCAATTTTGTAAACGTCCTAAAAAAGTAATTGGACTCTGGCTTTGGATTTTCTTTTATTGCATTAGTAAAAGCCTGAATCGCTTGGTCTGGTTTATCTTGTAAATTATACAAAACGCCTAATTTAGCATACTGCTCATCCAAGGGTTGATCCTGCAGTTTAATTGCTATTAAAACATGCTTTTCGGCTAAATCGTATTCACGGATTTGTTCATAATTAATACCTAATAAATAATGATTATTAGCATCCTTTGGGTCTGACTTTAAAGCTAGGTCTAAATATTTTATAGCCTTACTGTAATAGTAAACTTTACCATAACAATACCCTAATTTTTCGTAGACAAACTTAGTTGTTTCGCCCAAATCTAAGAGTTTTAAAAATTGACTTATGGATTCATGGTATTCATTATTTAAATAGTGTTTTTGCGCAATAAGTCCTATTAATTGTTTGTTATTTGGATAAGATTCTAACCCTTTGTTTACATAATCTTCAACATTTTTAAATGCTCTTTTTTGGAGACTGTATTTAGCCAATTCAAAAATTGCTTTTTGATGTGTTTGATCCAATTGAAAGGCTTTTAAAAAATTATTCTGAGCAGTTTCAAAATCGTCAGAAGCATTACCAACCAACCCTAAATAATAGTAGTAATTAGGGTTAGATTGATCTGCTTTTATTAGGTCTATCAAATGGGTTTTAGCTTGGACTAATTGACCATTTTGAAACAATAATTTACTTAATTCAAACTTAAATAAAAGATTATTTGGACTATTTAATACTGCCTTATTATAGTAGCCTATTGCTTGATCATAGTTGCCTATATATTGATAGGATTTGGCTATTTTATCCGTATAATCTGCAGTATTATCTAACTGATAATAAAATTGGATTGCTTTAGTGTAATTTCCATGATTATATAAACTATCTGCAGTTTCTAGAATGGATGTTTGAGCGTTAACACTAACAAATAACAAAATACTGACTATGACACTAAAGGTTTTCATTTATTTAATTTTAAACGCGATTGGTAAACCGTAAACAACATCTACTGCTTTACCTTCATGCATACCAGGTGTCAATTTAGGTAAATTATTTATTACACGATTAGCTTCTACCTCAAGATCCGGATGTTCTGCTCTTGACATGACATCAATAATCCCTCCTGTTTTACTTATTTTAAAACTTACAAACACCTTAGTAATTCCTTTTTTTAAATCTAAATTATCAGCTAATTTAGTATTAAAATTATTTAGGACATGATTAGATACTTGATCTGAAAAACATTTTTTTTGTTGGTCTTTGTCAACAAGCGTTTTACAGGCTTCAAATAAAGGCGATTGATCAATAGCAGAAAATGGCACGTCTACACCTATTTGCTTACTGTTGTTTACATCTAATGTTTCGGTTTGTATATTTACTATTGGGTCTTTGGTTACTTCACTTTGGTTGGAACAAGATGAATAGACTAACATGCCTAAAACCATAGGAATTAATAATAAATACTTAACTAAATGTGTCTGTTTTGTTTTTGATTTTTGTAACATAATGATTCGTTTTTTGATTAATGATTGATTGAAAAATGGATTGATAAAAGCATACGTTTTAACATTAAAAACTTGCTGCAATAATTGTTGATAATACTCCGATTTATTGAATTTTACTGCATTTTGATCCGCTAAAAATTCGTGAATATTACTAATTCTGATTTGATATAAATACACTAAAGGATTAAACCATAACACAATCTTTAAGACCTCAAACCACAACAAATCAAAGGTGTGTTTTTGTTTGGCATGTATCTTTTCGTGTTCAAAAACAGATTGCCTCTGAGTGGTTGTTAATGTATCTCCTAAAAAGATATAATTAAAAAAAGAGAAGGCTGTGTTTGTATCTTTTAAATGGACAATAGTTAAATTATGGTATTGGCTTTTTGGATTTTGATGGATAAGTTTTATAATCTTAATTAGCTTGATAATAAATAAAATAAAAATAAATAATGTGACCAATAAATATCCATTAGTTACTGTAAATACAGTATTACTTAACGTATATGTTAGTGATTGATTATTTAAATTTCCTAAAACTAATTCTGGTAATACTATTATAGACGATGTATCTATTAGGTTATTAAACCCACTAACTTTAACTAAGGGAATAACTAATGACAATAAAGATGTAATTAACAAATACAACCTATTGTGACTAAAAAAAGTATCTCTTTTTAAAAACAAATCATAGACTATTAAAAATAATAGCTGAAATAAAATACTCTGAAACAAATAACTTATCATGACTATTCTTTTTTATTAATCTCCTTTAATACGGTCTCTAACTCGTTTAAACTAATGTCATTTTTTTTAACAAAAAAAGAGACCATACTTTTAAACGAACCTTGAAAATAATTATCCACCAATTTTGTAATCGATTGATTGCTGTAATCTTGTTTTTTTAAAACAGGAAAGTAAATATGTCCTTTTCCTTGTTTTTTATAATCTACAAACCCCTTAGATTCTAAAATCCTAACAATGGTGGACACTGTGTTATATGCTGGTTTAGGTTCTGGTAAAAACTCAATTATTTGTTTAACATTAGCATTTTCTAGCTGCCATAAAACTTGCATAATATCCTCTTCTGCTTTGGTAAGTGCTTTCATTTTTTTTAAACTAACTTTTTAGTTGAATGATTCAAATATAACTAAAAATATAGTTTAAACTAATTTTTTAGTTATAAAATTGTAACAATCTTTCTTTTAAACAGTCTTATTAATAAAATAAAGAAATGGATATCTTATTTAGCCTGTTAGGTTTAATGTTTATATTATTTGGATTGGCTGGCAGCTTATTACCTATTATTCCTGGTCCTCCATTAAGTTGGATTGGCTTATTATTTTTATATATGACTACAGCTGTACCCAATGACACGACGTTTTTAATAATTACAGGTATTGTGGCTATAGCTATATTTACTTTAGATTATTTTATTCCTGCAATTGGTACCAAACGATTTGGTGGTAGTCGATCTGGAGTCATTGGAACAACTATTGGATTATTTATTGGCTTATTCTCGCCTATTCCAGGAGGCATAATTATTGGTCCATTTGTTGGTGCTTTTTTAGGCGAAAAATATAATAATGCTAATAATAATCAGGCACTAAAAGCTGCGTTTGGATCGTTTTTAGGATTTATAACAGGAACCTTATTAAAGTTTATAGTAGCAATTGTATACTTTGGATATTTTATAGCTACGTTTTGGGAATATAAACACCTAATGGTATAAAAAAGATAAAGCAACATCCTTAAATGTTGCTTTATAGTGTGTAAATGTAAATGCTATTAATCAAACAGAAGTTTGAAGGGAATGATTAACTTTATACTAAGTTATATAACAAATATATATAATCTTATATTTACCTATTGTGGTTAAAACCACAACGTTACTGTGGTTAAAACCGCAAGTTTTAGTAATACTAAGTTGTTTGAAAGATTTTTGACAGCTAAAAAAAACTAAAATTTAACATTTAAATTTAAATATAGCCTTTCTCCTTAGCTATGCTAATAAGCGTTTCGTCCTTACCATCGTCCACAATAAATAATTCTTTAAGATTTTTTTTACGCTTTTCAATTGCACTTAAAGTAATGCCTAATGGCTCTACTAAATCTTTTGTTCTAATACCTAATGACAAATAGTAAAGCATTTTGTGATTTATCTCATCCACTTCAATAGGATTAAAGATGCTTCGTTTAATAATTGTATTTATTGTTCCTGTATAAAATGGCGGTTTTGTTTGGATAACCTCAAAAGCACTAGCTAACTCGCTTGATGTTAAATCACTTTTAATTAAAAACCCTTCAGGATTTATTGTTTTAATTATATTGTGTATTCTGTAAACCTCATTAAACATGGTTAAAATAACCACTTTAGCTTCTGGTTGTGTCTGCTTAATATGTTTGGCCAAATCTTCTCCTGATTTATAAATACCATCTGAGGATTGAGGTATGCTAATATCAAAAAAATAGATATCGTAGGGCTTTCCAATATTTTTTGATTTTTTTATTGCTGCTAAAGCAGAGTCACAGTCCGTAGCAATATCAATTTCTAATATTTGATTTTCTTTTTTAGTAGCTAATAATGTGTGTTGATAGCCTTCAATAATCATTGGGTGATCATCAACCATTAATATTTTTAATACTTTACTTTCCATAGGTTAATTATTAATTGTAGGGACAATAATTATAATTTTAGTTCCTGTATTTTCATGGCTTTTTATTTTAAGTTCGCCATTAATTTCTTGTATTCTATCCTCTATATTTTTTAATCCAATGCCCTTTTTAGCTTTATGTGTATCAAACCCTTTTCCGTTATCCGAAATACAAAAAACTAATGCATTAGCTTCCATTTTAAATGAAATATCCACCTTAGTTGCCTCAGCATGTTTATATGCATTTTGCATCGTTTCTTGTAAAATACGATACAGGTGAATTTTTACTTTATTATTTAATGCATCCCAATCAATACTATCGTCTCCATAAAAGGTATACTCTATTTTATAAGCATTCATTTGTGCATCAACCAAAGTCTTGACAATATCCAAAAAACCAGATTGTTTTATAAAGTCGGTATTTAGCTCGTGGGATACTTTACGGATGTCTTCTTCTATATTTTTAAGCTCGCTTATATAATGGCTTCTTTTGTCAATAGCCTCTTTATTTACGCTTAAATTTAGACCATCCAAACTAAGTCTTACTCCAAAAAGTTTTCCTAATATGCCATCATGAATATCTTTAGATATTCTGTTTTTTTCTAAACTTCTTGCTTCATCAATTTTATCTTGCTGAGATAACATGAGCTTGTATATCTCCTCATTAGCCTCTTGCTGCTGTCTTTCTAACTGTAGTTCTTTATTTTTTTCACGTTGGGTTTTAATAATGTACAGAAAAAACAATGTAAATAATAGCCCTCCAGAAACAATAAGTAACCACAAGCGCTGACGTGAGATTTGTTGGTTTTCTTGTTTAATTTCTTCCGTTTCATAATCAATTCTCATAAATTTATTTCGACTTGATCGTTCTGCAAAAAGCAAACTATCATTTAGTCTAATATGTTCAAAGAGATATTTTTTAGAAGCTTCACCTTTTTCAATTTCAGACTTAATATAAAGCGCTTTTAAAATAGTCTTATTATGCTTTAACTCTTTACCCAAAGTATATGCTGTAGTAGAATATATCGCTGCAGAATCAAGTTGATTAATGGTTTTAAAATAGTCTGAAAAATTAAGACTAACAGACATCTTTATATTTTTATCTAAAATGGAGTCACTAAGCCTAAACGCTTGTCTATAAAGGGTTTCAATTTCTTTATTAGAATCCTTACCACGCAAAAATTTAGAGTACGCCAAATCGTTTATTACATAAGCATAAGTCGAAGCATCCTCTGATAACAGTTTACTACTTTTTAAAATTTGATTATACTTATCAATAGCAAGATTGTAATCCCCTTTTTTCGATAAGTCGAAGCTATATTTACGTTAGAATAGATTTTGTAGAAATAATTATCCTTTAGTTTATTACTACTATTAATCGCTTTGTTGTGATATTCTATTGAGTTATCATATTGCTGAAGCTCTCCTGATATTATACCAATAAGGTTATATAATGACCATTCTGTATCTACATTATAGTCGTTTTTTTGAAGTTTATCAACAACATTAATAGCCTTAATTACATTATTTTGGGCTCCAATATAATCTCTTTCAGACTCTTGGATATTAGCCATATTTAATAAAACTGCAGCATAATTTTTAAAATCCTCTAACTTATCATAAAGCTTAACTGCATTAAAGTAATAATAATAAGCACTATCAACTTTTTGTGTCTTACCATAAGAGTAGCCTAGATTATAGTATGCATTTGCTATTGATACCGAATCTTTTATTTTTTTAGCAAGAGATAAATTATCAAGGTTTATTGATTTGATATTATCTATTTGCCCATCAATAATGTATAAAAAAGATAAGACCCTTTGACTATTTAATAAAGTAGAGTCACTATCCGTTTTAGCAGATAATGTAATTGCTTTTTTAGCATAGGTAATTCTATCTTCAGTAGTTATTTGATCATTTTTAGCTAAGTTTCTGTAATAGTATATTGAGTCGGAACTCTGACTAAAACCTAGACTAGCAAAAAGTAAAATTACTAATGGAAAATATTTTATCAATCTATTTACAAAATTAAGGTAAAACCAAATTTAGGATAAAATAGATAAATATAGGTATACATAGCACTGATAATTTTTCAATGCTTAAAACACTATGCCAATAAAACAATAGACTATCCTTGAGATGGTACTTTATCTTTTTTGATACCATTAGTTGCAAGCAACTTAATATCTACTTTTTTAACTTCAGTATTAGAATTTTCTTTATTTGGTGTTGTATCGTTTAAAGCGCTTACTCCAGTTAATAATACGATAGAAAAGATTGCTACTAATGTAATTTTTAGGGATTTCATAATAATAATTATTTAAGGTTAATTTTGAGTTATATATTAATTTTAAAATTTAAATATACTAACAGTAAGCTAATACTATAGCTTACCAAAATTACACACTAATTATTTGTATGTCCAAGAAGATTAATTAATTAGCTTTAATAGAGGTAATATTTGAGGGAAACTTTTAAAGCCCGACGAAAATATCATAACATAGAGTAAAAGTAGTAAATAATTCGATGAAAAGCAAATAACATAGACGAAGTGACCTAAAACAAAAAAGCATCCCAATTTTCTAGAAGAAAAAAGGAAAGCTTTCCATCGGTTCAAGCTATTTGACTAGCTTTCTACCAGTTTGATAGACTACTACATCTATCAAAACAACACAACTAAATTTTATTGCCAAAAAAAGCTCCGATAAATCGGAGCTTTTAGCAATTTTCGCGGTCTGGACGGGATTCGAACCCGCGACCTTCGCCGTGACAGGGCGACATTCTAACCAGCTGAACTACCAGACCGTTGCGTTATTGCGAGTGCAAAGATACACTTCTTCATCAATGTCGCAAACTTTTTTCACTTTTTTTATTTTTTTTAAATAAATTTTTCACGCTCGATCATATACGTAGTCAAAATTTTGTCAAACGCCTGATTTACATCAGCATTAACGTATTTAATCTTGTATTGCAGACATTTCATTTTTAAATCATTAAAATAATTTAAAACTTCGTTTTTATAATTATCCTTCACTTGGTCTGCATATAAATTGACGTAGTCTCCAGTTTCTATATCAATAAATTTTTTGGGCTTATTATTAAAATCAAAAGCAACTTCCTTATTTTTATCATGCACATGAAACAAAACCACCTCATGCTTATTATGTTTTAGATGTCTTAAAGCTTCAAATAACTTCTCTTGATTTGTTGAAGCCTGAAACATGTCTGTAAACACAAATATTAAAGAGCGTCTGTGTATCTTCTCTGCTATTTGATGCAAATACACATAGGTATCTGTTTGTCTAGTCCTAGGGTCTGCTTTAACTGCTTCTTCTAATTGATGGATTAGCATTTGATGATGACGCTCGCTACCTTTTTCTGGTGCGTAAAAATCGTATGCATCACTATATATGCTTAATCCTACAGCGTCTCGTTGCTTTTTTAAGATATGCATCAAAGCTGCTGAGGCTAACGCAGAAAAAGCAATCTTATTTAAATTTTCTAAAGCGTAGTTGTCCATTTTTGGATAATGCATAGAACTACTATTATCCAAAATAATATGACAACGTAAATTAGTTTCGTCATCATACCGTTTGGTATACAGTTTATCTGTTTTAGCAAATAGCTTCCAATCTATATGACGTGTACTTTCACCTTGATTATAAATTTTGTGCTCTGCAAACTCTGCAGAAAAACCATGAAACGGACTTTTATGCATACCAGATATAAAACCCTCGACCACTTGTTTTGCCAAATGTTCGAGGTTTTTAAATCCACCTGCTTTATTAAGTTCGTCTTGTAGTTTCATTACTCAGCTATACCATCAACAATACCATAAGCAACAGACTCATCCGCTCCCATCCAATGGTCACGATTAAAATCCTTCATTACTTTATCATACGTTTGACCACAGTTGTCTGCTAAAATATGAGCACTTAGCTCTTTTGTTTTAACAATTTCTTGAGCTGTAATTTCAATATCACTCGCTTGACCACGTGCACCACCACTTGGTTGATGTATCATGACTCTTGCATGTGGTTGAATAAAACGTTTTCCTTTTGCTCCAACAGATAGTAATATTGAACCCATTGATGCTGCTAGTCCTGTACATACTGTAGAGACGTCACTTTTTAAACTTTTTATGCAATCGTACATTGCAAATCCTGAGGTTACATAACCACCTGGACTATTAATGTATAATGTAATATCTTTTGTATCTAAGCTATCTAAATACAGCAATCTATCTATAACATGCTTTGCCGATTTATCATCTACCATTCCCCAAAGAAACACTTTACGCTCTTCTAAAAGCTTAGCATCAATAGCATCTTGTACTTTTATTGTTTTACTCATTTTTTATAATTTTGATCGTTTAAATCTTAAAGTTTAATATCACTATACAAATAAAGCCTTTAATTTTTTTAGGCATTTATTATAGTTTCAACTAAAGTAAAAAAGGTTTGCCATTACAGCAAACCTTTTATCAATACTTTAATAACATTGACTTATAATAAAGCGTCTAATGCTTCAGCGTAAGCTGTTTTTGGTGCTACACCTACCTGACGTCCTACTACTTCACCATTTTGAAATACTAAAACCGTTGGGATGTTACGTACACCATATTTTGCTGCAAATTCTTGATTTGCATCTACGTCTACTTTTCCTACGATGGCTTTACCTTCATACTCAGTACTTAATTCATCGATGATTGGTCCAACCATACGACATGGTCCACACCAAGCTGCCCAAAAGTCAACTACTACAGGCTTATCGCTTTTTAATACTGTTTCTTCAAAGTTTGCATCTGTGATTTCTAATGCCATAATATTATGTTTTAATTGTGTTTTACTACGTGTTAATATGCAATATTAGTCAAAAATATTACCAAAGCTTACAACCAAACAATTTGTTTTAACTATTACTGCATTGGTTTGGCTTATGCTAGAATGAATTACAATTTAATCCATACTAGACTTTTACTAAATTAAGGTTTTAACCTTTACAATTTACAAAAGTTTTTTATTGATTAATTAAATAATGAATCTGTTGCTCTTGTAACTCATTTAACAACTCATTAGTCACTTTAATTTTTTGTTTTCTACTTATCATGGTTAGCTTAATTTTATCTCTATTGTCATAGACTAAAAAGTTTAGTGCATGATTACCTGGATGCATGGAGATTAACTCTTTTAAATACTGAATTTTCTCTGCTTCCAACTCTTTAATATTTAGCTGAATTGATATTTTACGGACGTTTTTTTCCATAACATCATGCAGCAACTGAAAACTATTAAATTGTAATCTAGGTTCACTTTTTTTACCAGTATCTCTATTAACCCATCCTTCTCTAACAAATGCTTTAACATGAACAAATGTATTTTGTAACAAAAAGGGACGATGTTTTAAATACTCTTCTCCAAATACCCTAAACTCAAAGGTGTCTGTATAATCTTCAATAGTAAATAATGCCCAACCTTTACCTTGTTTACTAACACGATGTTGTACATCTGTTACTACTCCTCCAAAGGTAATTTCTTTGTTAACATGCGGATTAAGATCATGAAAATCAGAGATTTTACCATTACAAAACGATTTCATTTCTGTTCTAAAATCATCCAAAGGATGCCCAGAAATATAGACACCAACCACCTCACGTTCTCTGGACAATTTTTCCATTGTTCCCCAAGTTTCGCACTCTGGAATAATAGGTTCTTCAATTTGCACATCACTCTCACCTCCAAACAAACTAACTTGTGCCGAATTTTCGTTTTCTTGATGCTTAGCTCCATATTTAATTGCTTTTTCCAAAAAGGTCAACTCGCTACCATCTTTAAAAAAGTATTGAGCACGATGTGTGTCTCCCAACTCATCAAATCCACCTGCAAGCGCTAAGTTTTCAAAAGCTTTTTTATTAGCTGCACGTAAATCTATACGTTTAGCTAAATCAAAGATTGACGTATATGGTCCATCTTCATTTCTATTATTAACAATAGTCATTACTGCACCATGTCCAACACCTTTGATGGCTCCCATTCCAAATCGCACAGCATTGTCTTTATTTACAGAAAATTTATAATAAGACTCGTTAACATCAGGACCAAGTACTGGTAACTTCATACGCTTACACTCGTCCATAAAAAAGGTCACCTGCTTAATATCATTCATGTTATTAGACAGTACAGCAGCCATATATTCTGCTGGATAATGCGCTTTTAAATATGCTGTTTGGTATGCAATCCAAGCATAACACGTCGAGTGGGATTTGTTAAAGGCGTAACTTGCAAATGCTTCCCAATCCTTCCAAATTTTTTCTAACTTTTTAGGATCATGTCCCTTTGCACTAGCTTGCTCAACAAATTTTGGTTTCATTTTGTCCAAAACCGCAATTTGTTTTTTACCCATTGCTTTACGCAAGACATCGGCTTCACCTTTTGTAAAGTCTGCCAACTTTTGTGATAAAAGCATCACTTGCTCTTGGTATACTGTAATTCCGTAGGTTTCTTTTAAGTACTCCTCCATTGCTGGTAAGTCATACTCAATATCCTCATCACCATGTTTTCTGCGTACAAAACTTGGTATGTATTCCATTGGACCAGGTCTGTACAGTGCATTCATTGCAATTAAATCGTCAAAAACGGTAGGCTTAAGATCCTTTAAATGTTTTTGCATTCCTGGAGATTCATATTGAAAAACACCAACTGTCTCTCCACGCTGGAAAAGTTCATAGGTTTTAACATCGTCCAAAGGAAAAGTGTCAGGATCTAAAACTATACCATGTTTAGCCTTCACAATTTTTACAGTATCCTTAATTAAGGTTAACGTTTTTAAACCCAAGAAATCCATCTTAAGTAATCCTGCATCCTCTACTACAGAGTTATCAAATTGGGTTACATATAAGTCTGAATCTTTTGCTGTAGATACAGGTACAAACTTAGTAATGTCGTCTGGTGTAATAATTACACCACAGGCATGAATACCTGTATTTCTTACAGAGCCTTCTAAACTTCTAGCAAGGTTTATTGTTTCGGCTTCTAAATTATCACCTTCCGAAATATTAAAAAGCTCGTTAATTTTTTCTAAATCTTCAGCTCTAAACTTTTGGCCTAATTCCTTTTCACTTAAACCAAAAATCTTTTTTAATTTAGACATGGTCGGAATTAACTTCGCGATCCTATCTGCATCAAAAAGCGGTAAATCTAATACACGTGCTGTATCTCTGATACTACTTTTAGCAGCCATAGTACCATAGGTAATAATTTGTGCTACTTGATTACTTCCGTATTTATCTATTACATAATCCATGACACGACTACGACCTTCATCATCAAAATCGATATCAATATCTGGCATACTTACACGATCCGGATTTAGAAAACGCTCAAAAAGTAAGTTATATAATAAAGGGTCAATATTTGTAATCCATAAACAGTAAGCTACAACAGATCCTGCAGCACTACCACGTCCTGGACCAACCGAAACATCCATTTTTCGGGCTTCGCGTATAAAATCTTCTACAATTAAGAAATATCCAGGATACCCAGTATTTTCAATTACTGAAAGTTCAAAATCTAATCGTTCAATAACCTCATCGGACAGCTCTTCTCCATAACGTTTTTTAGCTCCAACATAGGTTAAATGCCTTAAAAAAGCATTTTCTCCTCGTTTTCCTCCATCTACCTCATCATCGACATGCTTAAACTCGTCTGGAATATCAAACGCTGGCAATAATACGTCTCTAGCAAGCTCAAATCCTTCAATTTTGTCTACAACTTCTTGGATATTGGTAATCGCTTCAGGAATATCTCTAAATAATGCCTTCATTTCTTCTGAAGACTTAAAATAATATTCTTGATTTGGTAAACCGTAACGGTAACCACGACCTCTACCTATTGGTGTTGATTGTTTTTCGCCATCTTTAACACACAATAAAATATCGTGTGCATTAGCATCGCTTTGTTTTCCGTAATAGGTATTATTAGTTGCAACAAGCTTAATATTGTGTTGATTAGCAAACTTGATTAACGTTGGGTTTACACGATTTTCGTCCTCTTGATCATGACGCATGAGCTCTATATACAAATCGTCTTGAAATAAGTCTTTCCACCAAAGCAACGCTTCTTCAGCTTGACTTTCTCCAACATTTAAAACCTTACTGGGCACCTCACCATATAGGTTTCCTGTTAAGCAGATTAAGTCTTCACGATACTGCTCGATTAATTTTTTATCAATACGTGGTAAATAGTAAAAACCATCAACAAACGCATGCGACGATAGCTTAGCTAAATTGTGGTATCCGTTTTTATTTTTAGCAATTAGGACAATTTGATACCCATTATCCTTTCTACTTTTATCTGTATGGTCTTCGCAAACAAAAAACTCGCATCCTAAAATCCCTTTTATTTCTTTGGCTTTAGGTGTTTCTCCTCTCGCTTCTGCTTCTGCATTTTTAGCTTTTATCGCTCTATTATGACCGTTAATAGCTTTTACAAAATGGAAGGCTCCCATCATGTTTGCATGGTCTGTAAGTGCTACTGCAGGCATATCTTGCTCTGCTGCCAAATCAACCAAATCAGTGATACTAATAGTAGATTGTAAAACTGAAAATTGCGAGTGATTATGTAAATGAACAAAATCTACAGATTGCAGATCTTTGATGTTTTCTTTAATTTCGGCAGAAGAAATCTCGTTTGTATTCTGCTTTTGTAATTGCGCTTGGATTTTAGCACTTTCCTTTTTAAGGTTAATGTGCTTTAATCCAATAAGCTGTATGGTTTGCGGATTAGCCTTATTAAAATGCTCAAAATACTCTGGCTGAACGTCTAATTGCTCTTTTGTATATTTTTTTAATCTTATTAACTCTAAAAAGCAACGTGTTGTCGCTTCCACATCTGCTGTTGCGTTGTGTGCCTCTGCAAAAGGTTGATCAAATAAAAACTGATGCAACTCAGTTAAAGTTGGCAACTTAAATTTACCATAACGTCCACCTGGAATCTCGCATAACTCTGCAGTCTGCTCTGTACAAGTATCTAAAACCGGAAGTTCTTGCAATGGGTTTTCTACGCTTTCGCGAACAAATTCCGCTCCCATAATATTTAAATCAAACTTTACATTTTGACCGACTACATACTTGGTTTTACTAAGAGCAACATTAAATTTTTCTAAAACTTCAGATAACGGAATCCCTTGTTGTTGAGCTAATTCTGTAGATATACCATGGATTTTTTCAGCATCATAAGGTATATTAAAACCTTCTGGTTGTACTAAATAATCCTGATGCTCGATACAGTTACCCATCTCATCATGTAATTGCCAAGCAATTTGAATACATCTAGGCCAATTATCTGTATCTGTAATTGGTGCATCCCAACGCTTAGGTAATCCTGTTGTTTCGGTATCAAATATTAAGTACATGCTGTGATTTCTTTGAAGTTTGTGCTGAAAAATACGAGCCTATAAAAGTACATAGAATTTATAATTCTTTAAAGCGAATTAGCAAACAGTTGTAAACAAAAAAAGCCAACATGTAAATGCTGGCTTTTTGTAAAATATAATTATGCATTTATGAGACTAGCTCTTCATGCACTTTTTCGGTATTAATTGCTGCTTGGATAGCGTTTCTATGCTTAGCAATTAAGCTATCTATGGTTGGTGGCAAATTATTTTCTTTTAACAATTTGTCATATTCCTCAAGACTAGCTTCCTCACCTTTAATTGCTTCTTCTAAGATTGCTTCTTCATTATTTGAAGTAAAGGTTGATTTTAAGCTCATCCAATTTCTGTGCATGGTTCCTTTAAAACTTCCAGAATCTTCAGGGATTTGTCCATATTGCAAGATTTCGGTTCTTAGTTCTTTTGCAAACACGCTACGCTCTGAGGCACGTCTTTTAAAAAACATTTTTAATTCATTATTATCTACGTTATCAATTGCATTTAAATACCCTTTTTCGGCATCATAATTTTTAATTAATAATTCGTTTAACTTGTTTGAAATTTTTTCGCTGTAGTTCATAATATCTTTGATCATTTAAATTTCAATATATTTTTTAAAGATGCATATTGTTTGACATCTACAATTACAATATAACATAAATGACAGCTGTTGTCAAGCGATTTAACAGGGTTTGTGATAGCCTTAAGAGTATTTAACAAAAAAAGCCAACGCTAATGCGTTGGCTTAAATATTATAATATAAAGGTGATTAATTAGTACAATCTCCTAAATCATCTATTAAATCTTGTATCGATCCATCTGTATCACCACATTGTTGCTTTTTATTCTCTAATGCAGTTTTATAAAGGTTACATACTTGCGGATAATCTGCAGACATAACATCTACTGCTTCGTAATTAGTTTGAGTGGTCAACGCTACTGCTGTTGCATTTTGGCAAGCCACTAAAGGATCTATCGTTACCACTGTTCCGATGCTTAAAATTGGCACATTGTAAAAATACCCTTTATTAAAATTTTCTGTTTGTGTACCAGAACTATCAAATACGTTAAAAGTAAACGTTCCAGAAACGGTTCTTTCAATAATATTAAAATCAGAAATATTTATTTTACCATCTGCAGGATACACTTGTAAATCTGGGTCAGGCACGTTATTAGTTGAATAAAAATCACCAAACTCATTTTCATAAGTTGCAGATGATGTTGTATTACCTAAAAGGTACAAAGTCTCGGCAGTATCATTTGTTTTAAGTATTATAGTCTCTAAACCTCTAATACCAGTAATTGTTAAATTTCCTGAGCCATCAACATTAGCTCTGTAGGTTGTTGCTTCCCATAACTCGCCATCATTATATCCTATAAATGCAGGATTATTAAAGACTAGATCCTCACTACAAGATGTCAAGGTTAATAATACAACTAATAAAATTGTTATTTTTTTCATTATCGTTACTTTTATACAAGACCAAAAATAGAATAATTTATTTTATTTGACAGAATTACTTTAAAAAGTTGAAAATTAAAAAAATATAGTATCTTTGCAGCTTATTAATAATAGAGGTCGCGTACCTTACAAATTAATTATTTATGCCAGTAAAAATTAGATTACAAAGACACGGTAAAAAAGGAAAACCTTATTACTGGATCGTAGCAGCAGATGCTAGAGCAAAAAGAGATGGTAAATACCTAGAAAAATTAGGTGCTTACAATCCAAACACAAACCCAGCAACTATCGAAATAAACGTTGATGGAGCTGTACAATGGTTACAGAATGGTGCACAACCAACTGACACAGCAAAAGCAATTTTGTCTTACAAAGGTGTTATGCTTAAAAACCATTTAGCAGGTGGTGTTAGAAAAGGTGCTTTAACAGAAGAGCAAGCTGAAGCAAAGTTTACAGCTTGGTTAGATGAAAAAGCAAGTAAAGTAGAAGCTAAAAAAGACGGTTTATCAAAAGCGCAAGCTGATGCTAAAACTAAAGCTTTTGAAGCAGAAAAAGCAGCTAATGAAGCTAGAATTGCAGCTAACGCTCCAGTTGTAGAAGAAGCTCCTGCTGAAGATGCAAAAGCATCTAACGAAGAAGAAGAATAAAAATTAATTTTTATACTTTTAAACTCCGATAATTTTTATCGGAGTTTTTTATGCAAAAAACTTTTGTTATGGATATTAAAGACTGTTTCTTTTTAGGTAAAATTGTTAAAAAATATAGTTTTAAAGGCGAGCTCCTTATAAAACTAGATACTGATGAGCCTGGACTTTATGAAAACTTAGATTCTATGTTAATAGATTTACGTGGTTCATTGGTTCCGTTTTTTGTTGAAAGCTCTCAATTACATAAATCAGAATTACTTCGTGTAAAATTTGAAGATGTCGATACCGAAGCTGATGCTGATAGTTTAATTAAAAGCAACATATACTTACCACTAAGCGTTTTACCAGAATTAGAAGATGATAAATTTTATTTTCATGAAATAATAGGTTTTAAAGTTGAAGACAAAAACTTTGGAACTGTTGGTATTATAAAAGCGGTTAATGACAGTACTGCACAATCCCTATTTGAAATTGACAGAGATGGTATTGAAATTTTAATTCCAATGAATGATGAGTTTATTTCTAAAGTGGATAAACCAAACAAAACTATTTTTGTAGATACACCAGAAGGCTTGATTGACTTATATTTAGAAGATTAATTTTTTTGTACTGAATTTATTTTTAGCCTAAATCTAATAAATAATGAGATCCTGAAACTAGTACAGGATGACGTAACCTAGCAGTAAGTCTTTTATAAATAATCTAACAAAATCATAGCTGTTATTTAACCTAAGTATTTAATAGATTTGCAGCTTACAAGATAACCTAGGTCATGCTGAATTTATTTCAGTATCACATCCAAAACTAAAGAAATCCTACATCACATTTAGGATAACGTCATATGAGCAAGCCTTTTAAATTTAAACAATTTACTGTACAACAAGACCAATGTGCCATGAAAATTGGTACTGATAGCGTTTTACTTGGTGCTTGGTCACCTTTAAACACCAACCCATTTGCTATTTTGGATATTGGTGCAGGAACAGGTATTTTAGCTTTAATGCTTGCACAACGTAGTCAAGCGGAAGTTATTGATGCTTTAGAAATTGACGAACAAGCTTATGAGCAATGTGTTGATAATTTTGAAACTTCGGTTTGGGCTGATCGCTTATTTTGTTATCATGCCGATTTAGCTGAGTTTACAGAAGAAATTGAGGACAAATACGACTTGATTATATCCAATCCTCCATTTTATGCTGAGGATTACAAATCTGACAACACACAACGTGACTTAGCTCGTTTTACAGATGCCTTACCTTTTGATCATTTAGTTACTTGTACTGCTCAACTATTGTCTGAAACTGGTATTTTTACGGTTGTTATTCCCTTTAAAGAAGAGGCTCACTTTATAGACCTAGCGTCTAAAGTTAATTTGTTTCCTAATAACATCTTACATGTTAAAGGAACGCCTACTTCGGATGTTAAAAGAAGTTTGCTAGCGTTTTCTTTCCGCGAAAGCGAAATTAAAACTGAGACTTTGATTATTGAAACCTCAAGGCATCAATATACTGATGATTATATTGCTTTGACTAAAGATTTTTATCTTAAAATGTAATTGGGTTTGGTGGTTTATTAGAGACCCTTCGACTGCGCTCAGGGTGACATTTTTTTTGCTATTTGTGACATTGGTATTGCTATTAAACTTTGAAATGTTGTGGAAAATATTCTAAAAAAAGTAATTATTTACTCGATTTTTTCTTGATTATTTAGGTTTTGACTTTTTTAGTTGAGATCCTGAAACTAGTTCAGGATGACGTGTTTGCGTGGCTTTGTTTTGCTATTGTGGTTTGGTGGTTGGATTGAGACCCTTCAACTGCGCTCAGGGTGACATTGGGTTTGCTAATTGTGACATTGGTTTTGCTATTAAACTTTGGAATGTTGTGGAAAATATTCTAAAAAAAGTAATTCTTTACTCGTTTTTTTTCTTGATTATTTAGGTTTTTATTTTTTAGTTGAGATCCTGAAACTCGTTCAGGATGACTTGGTTTGTGTGGCTTTGTTTTGCTATTGGGTTTGGGGTTTGCAAGAGACTCTTCGACTGCGCTCAGGGTGACAATGGTTTTGCTACTTGTGACATTGGTTTTGGTGATTTTTAGAGACCCTTCGACTGCGCTCAGGGTGACATTGGTATTGCTATTCAGTTTTGTTTAAAAATGCTAAATATGTTATTATATACTCGTAAATAAAAGAATTCTTAAAAATTTGCCTTAATTTTTGATATAATATTGTGTTCTGAAAACGATTTCGTTATTTTTGTGATTGAAACAATAAGCTACACGAATAGTTTATTTTTAATACAGACTTAAATGAAACCAGATTTATTTGAAGCGCCAGATTACTATAATCTTGACGAACTTTTAACTGAAGAACATAAATTAGTACGTGATGCTGCTCGTGAATGGGTTAAGCGTGACGTCTCTCCTATTATTGAAGAGTATGCTCAAAAAGCAGAATTCCCGAAGCAAATTGTTAAAGGATTAGCAGATATTGGTGCTTTTGGACCTTATATTCCTGTGGAATATGGTGGTGCAGGTTTAGACCAAATTGCTTATGGTTTAATTATGCAAGAAATAGAACGTGGTGATTCTGGTGTACGTAGTACTGCCTCAGTACAATCGTCGTTAGTAATGTATCCTATTTGGAAATATGGTAACGAGGCACAACGCCAAAAATACTTACCAAAATTAGCTAGTGGAGAATGGATTGGAAGTTTTGGTTTAACTGAGCCTGACCATGGAAGTAATCCTGGAGGCATGGTCACCAACTTTAAAGATATGGGAGACCATTACCTTTTAAATGGTGCAAAAATGTGGATTTCAAATTCGCCATTTTGTAACGTTGCTGTTGTTTGGGCTAAAAATGAAGAAGGACGTATTCACGGTTTAATTGTAGAACGTGGTATGGAAGGTTTTACAACACCTGAAACACATAACAAATGGTCCCTTCGTGCGTCTGCAACAGGCGAGCTTATTTTTGATAACGTTAAAGTACCAAAAGAAAACTTATTACCAAACAAATCTGGATTAGGCGCACCATTAGGTTGCTTAGATTCGGCACGTTTTGGTATTGCTTGGGGAGCAATTGGAGCAGCAATGGATTGCTATGATACTGCTTTAAGATATAGCAAAGAACGTATGCAATTTGGTAAGCCTATTGGACAATTCCAATTACAACAAAAGAAGCTTGCTGAAATGATTACCGAAATTACCAAAGCCCAATTATTAGCTTGGCGACTTGGTGTTATGCGCGAAAATGGTACTGCAACCTCAGCACAAATATCTATGGCGAAACGTAATAATGTAGATATGGCACTAAAAATTGCTAGAGACGCTAGACAAATGTTAGGTGGTATGGGAATTAGTGGTGAGTACAGCATTATGAGACATATGATGAACCTTGAAAGTGTTGTTACTTACGAAGGTACACATGATATCCATTTATTAATTACTGGTTTAGATGTTACTGGATTGAATGCTTTTAAGTAGTAGTTAGATGATAGATGATAGAAAAGATTAACCTTTCATACTTTCAATTTTATATATAAAAAAAGCACGTTATAATGACGTGCTTTTTTTGTTTTTGTACTATATCAATTTTACAATTGCTGTTTCTGTTTGTGCTGCTGTTGCTTTTGGTTTTGATATAGGTTTTTTGGTTGTGATTGTGGTTTCGTTTTAATTTGTGCTAGTGCTTTTGCTTTCTTTTGTTATTAAGATACTATGTTAGCCTGCTTATGCTATCTAAAACCCATCTGTAAATCGCCAGATAACACCAATATTACATTGGTAATAACTACCCACTTCTGGACTGTTATTTTTAACTGCAACGTTAGCACGTCCAGAGATATTAACAGCCATTTTAGGAAACAGCCAATAACTAATACCTAAACCTGGACCAACTATAAACGCGTCTGTATTAGCGTACGTGTATTTTCCTGCTGCCAAAAACACGTATAACTCCTTATAATCTCTTGCTGTATTTGGAATAATATAATAATTAACATCTGCTTGTACTGCAAACAAACTCGCATTGGATTTGGGTGTTTTTAGCGTATTTGTGGACACATTAACACCAATACTCCAATTAGGATCCAACTGATAGTCTACACCTAAATTAAAAGGCGTTGCAAAGTCTAACTTGTCTATTGCCCAAGGTAACCTGCTGTATGGATAGTTATTAATAATGTTGACACCTAAAGCTAGCTTTACGTGTGGTTTGTCTTGTGCTACAGCTTTGTACATGACTAATGTACTAGCTACAGCAATGTGTAGTAATAGCGATTTTATATTCATCAAGTTACTATTTTAACTTAGTTACTATATTGCGCTATTAATAGTTTAGGGAGTTACTTTACAAACCTTTTTAAGGCGTTATTATTGTTTTATTTTTTAAACTGATACCATTTTTTCTTAACCGTTTCGGCATTATAGCCATAACCATAGCCATAATTATAACCATAACCATACGATCCTTTAAAATCAATATCGTTAATGATATAACCCATGTTTTTAATCTTTTTCTGGTCTACTAATTTCTTAGAGTATTCAATTAATGGTTTTTCTGTCACTCCAGATCTCACCACATAAGCTGTATAATCAATACCATCCATAAACGTTAGCGTATCTGCTACTAATAAGGTTGGTGCTGTATCTACAATAATATAATCGTAATGTGCTTTTGCTTCGTTTAAAAACGCCTGGAAACGTGCGCTTGATAACAAAACCGTTGGCATTGGCGGAATTGGACCTGACAATAGTAAATCAAATTGGTTACTATCTGCATCCATATGGACTAAAGTCTCTTGCCAATTACTGGTTTGATTACTTAAATAATTAGATAATCCAGCTTTGTCTTTAGAGCTTCCAATTAAGGTGTGTAATTGAGGATTACGCAAATCTGCACCAACTAATAACACTTTCTTTTTTAAATGAAAATAGGTTTGTGCAATATTAAACGCAACCGTTGTTTTTCCTTCGCCTTTAACCGAAGACGTTAATGCAATAACTTGACCTTGATTTGTCTGTTTGTTATGCAACGTAAAGTTTAGGTTATGGATTAAGGTTCTAAACGCTTCCTCAGTTTGTGTGTTTCCTGAGGTTAATTTTAACGCTTGTTTAGCATTAGGAATTACCGGAATCTCACCAACAATTGCAGTATTTGGGTTAATATTTTCAACATCCTTACTCGTGTAAATTTTAGTATTGGTTAAAAACTTTAAATACAAAATACCGATTGGTAAACCCAGTCCTAATAACAAGGCAGCTAACAATACAATTTTACGTTTTGGAGCTACAGGAATGGAGTTAGTAATCGCGTAATCTATCACTTTTACATTAGCTGCAGTGACAGCCATAGTAATTGCTGCTTCTTCGCGTTTTTGTAATAATAGTAAGTAAAGGTTTTCTTTTAGGATTTGTTGACGCTCTATACTACGCAGTATTTTTTCTTTACTAGGTAAGGTTTTAAAAGACTGTTGTGCTAAGCCTTGTGCACGTTTATTTTGCGATAAGGACTGTTGCAATTGGGTTTTATAACCAGATAATGAGCGTTGTATGTTATTATTTAAATCTGTAATAGACGCTTTTAAAATCTTGACTCTAGGATTATTGTCACCAGCTGTCGCTTTCCATTTGTTATATTCTAACACAGCAGTATTATAATCGCTAACCAAGGTATTTACTGCACCACTATTTAACCCAATATTAGCAGGTAATAATTTTATGTCTTGATTGCTAGCAATGCTTTTATCCAGCACATCTGCTAATAACAATTGGGTTTCGGCTTCAAAAAGTTGTTCGTCTTTAATTGATTTTTTCTGAATCACAGACGCTGCATCAGCTTCAAAAATACTTAAGTTATTGTTTTGTTTGTAGCTACCTTTAGCGACTTCAATCGAGTCCAACTCGGTTGTTAGATACGTAAACCTTTCGTCAATAAACGCGATGGTACGTTTAGACACTTCCTGTCTGTCTGTAATACCATCCTGTGTATAGACTTCAATTAAAGTATTTAAAACCTGTTGTGCTTTTTGCTTGCTTGGATCTTCAAGACTTAATATTAAAATATCACTATCCTTACCATCAGGTGCAATTTTTATGGCTTGTAATAAGTTTTGAGTCGCTTGTGTTTGACTACTAATTTTAACCTCGTACACTGGATTATCATTAGCCACTAAACTTTGTGCATTTGCAGGCTGAATGGTAAACGGAAAATCAACCGTTGGCTTTTCAAAATAAAAGTTTGGGACTTGTAAGGTTGCTTCGGTGTCTAGGTTTAGTAATTTATAACCTTTATCCTGAAGTGTAATTTCAAAAATTAAATCGGCTTCTGGTTTTGCTAATTCTGGTTCAAACACCACTTTAAAAGGTGCGTTAAAGACTTCGGATTTATTAACACGACCAGACTGAAAATACTGCACCTGTAAATTTAATTGATTAACCACTTGTCGGTTTAATCTAAAGGATTGCAATACAGCACGTTCGTTTTCTAGGTTGACGTTACCTTTACCTAACAATTTATCTAAGTCTAGGTTTAAGGCAGTGGATTCTTTTTCCGTTAACACCTTAATTTTAGCAGTAGTTTTGTAGCTATTTGGTGTGTAACGTAAATTTAAAAAGGCTATAATTAAGGCAATTATTCCGCTTAAAGCGATCCAATACCAATAGGCTAAATACTTATTAGCAATCCCTTTTAAGTCTATTTGCTGGTCCTGTGCGTCTTGTTGTTCTAGGTAATTATCCATAGTCTACTTATCTAGTCAATAAAATTATAGCACTTAGTGTTACTGATGCAATTGCCACTATAGTCGTCACATTACCAATGTAACCTGCTGTTTTTACTTTGGCACGATTAGGTTGTACCACTAACACGTCGTTAGGTTTTAGTCTGTATTCTGGATTGTCCATCCAATTGGTGGTGGTCAAATCTATGTGTGTAATTTTACGTGTTGCGTCCACCTCTCTGATTAACAAAATATCGTTACGCTTTCCGTTAATAGTTAAATCGCCAGCATAGCCTAAAGCTTGTGGTACACTAATGTACTGCTCAGTAAAACTAAAGGTTCCAGGACGTTGGACTTCACCTAAAACAGTCACTTTAGCATTAAGTAATCTAACGGTTACAATAGGATTAATTAGGTGACCACCATTTTCTAGTTGTGCTACAATTTGGTTTTCTAGTTGCGAGTTGGTTAGCTGTGTTGCTTTAATTTTACCTAACACTGGTAAGGCTATAAACCCTTCAGGATTTACTAAATACCCTTGTAGTTTTAAAATATCTACGCTATTATTAACAGCAGCTGCGTTTACATTTTTGTTATACGGAATAGCTGCTTCTGGTATGGCAGCACTTATGGTTACTGCTAATATATCGTTAGGCTGAATGGTATTTTCTTGATACTGTACGTTAGTTTGATTGTATTGGTTAGCATCCTGAAAGTATAAAATTTCTTTATTACTAACACAGCTACTTAATGACAAAGCCATAGTTACGACTGTGATGACTTTAACGATGTGATGTTTAAATTTGGGTTGCATACTTATGATTACTATTAGCGATTTTTATCTATTCCACTACTGGTTAGGCAGTTGGTTTTAAACGTCTGACTTATATAATGCGTGACGTTTTGTATTGTTTATTTTGTTTAACGTGTCAAAAATAGTAACAAAATAATAAACTACCACTTTTAAGTGGATTAAAACCATGTATTTTAAGCATTTAAAACCGCTTACTTTTACAGCATTTTTAGCCTGTTTTTTTAATACACTATCCATACACTATCTATACCTTTGCTATACTGTTACTATACCTTTGCTATAAGGCTTCTTTTTTAACCATTTTTGGTTGTGTTATTTGGTTTGCATTTTTGTTATTTAGCGACACTATTTAGCCAACATTATTTAAAAAACTGATTGACTTTAGACAGGTTTTTAAACACAATGGTGTACCAACCACCAACTTTATTGGATGTTACTGCTTTATAGTCTTCTTTAGATTTAATAATAATATTTTTTAAACTACGGTTACTGGCTCCTCCTGCTCTCATTTTGGTAATCACTTCTGGTAAATATCCAAACGTATAACCAGGCGTTTTAAATATGCGTAAAATAAAATCGTAGTCTGCAGCAATTTTATATTTTAAGTTGAAATTACCTTGTTGTGCATACACGTCACGTTTTAAAAATAAGGTAGGATGTGCTGGCATCCATCCTTTTTTAAGCAAGCTAGATTTAAAATTTTGACTCTGCCAATGTCTAATCACTTTGTCTGTATTGGTTTGCGTTACATATTGTAAATCACCATACACACCATCCACGTTTTGGCTATTAAAGGAATTTACAATATTTTGAATGGTATTAGGATTAGCCAACATATCATCCGAATGTACAAAACCAATCACATCACCTGTTGCCAACGCAATCCCTTTATTTAAGGCATCATAAATCCCTTTATCAGCTTCAGATTGAATGACAATATTAGCCTGAGGCGATTTACTTTTAATGTGTTGTGCCATTTCTAGTGTGTTATCTGTGGACTGACCATCGATAATAACATACTCGATATTAGGATAGGATTGTTGCAATACAGACTCCATACAACTTACTATTGTTGCGATACTATTGTATGTTGCTGTTATGATTGAAATTTTCATTGGTTATAAGCCTTTAGCCATTTGTGTTTTAAAATACGCTATAGTTTTAGTTAACCCATCTTCTAACTGTATATTTGGTTCCCAACCATTTAATTTTGCTTTAGCCAAGCTAATATCTGGTTGACGCTGTTTAGGGTCGTCTTGAGGTAAAGGCATAAAGATTAATTTTGATTTAGAATTGGTTAATTTTATAATTGTTTCTGCCAGTTCTAACATGGTAAACTCGTTTGGATTACCCAAGTTAACAGGACCTAAAAAGTCAGGACCAGTATTCATCATTCTAATCATACCTTCCACTAAATCGTCAACATATTGAAACGAACGTGTTTGCAAACCATCACCAAAGATAGTAATATCCTGACCTTGTAAAGCTTGCATAATAAAATTAGACACTACACGACCATCACTAGGATTCATGTTTGGACCATACGTATTAAAAATACGAATGATTTTTATAGCGACTTGATTTTGCAAATGGTAATCCATAAATAAGGTTTCTGCACAACGCTTCCCTTCATCGTAGCATGATCTAATCCCAATTGGATTTACATTTCCCCAATAATCTTCTGTTTGTGGATGCACTTTTGGGTCACCATAAACCTCACTTGTACTAGCTTGCAATACTTTTGCATTAACACGTTTAGCCAAACCTAGCACGTTTACAGCACCAAGCACAGAGGTTTTAATTGTTTTAATTGGATTGTATTGATAATGTACAGGCGACGCAGGACAAGCCAAATTATAGATTTCATCGACCTCAGCAAAGTAAGGATGAGTAACATCGTGACGTACTAACTCAAAATAAGGATTATCTAAAAGGTGTACTATATTTTGTTTTGCTCCAGTAAAATAATTATCTAAACAGATAACATCATTCCCTTCTTTTAATAAGCGTTCACACAAATGTGAACCAACAAATCCAGCTCCTCCAGTAATTAAAATACGTTTCATTATTTTTGTTTTAGTTCTATTATTTTAGTTTGAATTTGAAAAAAGTAATTGGCTTTATATTTAGCCAAGCGAAAACCTGCTTTACCATCTAAAAACCCTAATTTTAGGATAAATGAACCTAAAAAATATACCATTGGTAAGACACCACTATTAATTAATTTATATTTAATTTTTTGGCGTGAGGTTAAATTATTGAATCCTGTTTTTACTAAAAATAAATACCGTTTAGCTTCCCATGAAGAATAGGCATTATGTCTAGCAATGTAATGTTCTAAGCCTTTATAATCTTTATGAATAATGGCACTTGTGATTTTACCAATTGGACCATCAATAATTGGATGCTCATGCACTTCCATATCTAAGTGACTCCATGAGTCTTCCTCAATACGCTCATACTCGCCAGCCTGTTTTTTAAACAAGGCTAATTTTTTCATTTTATCACCATGCTTAAGCTCTTTACCCATAAAATAGTTATTGTAACTTAACCAAAACCCACTGTAATTGTTTTGTTTGATTTTAGTCTCAATCTCAGTTATAAATGGTTGGGTCAAAAACTCATCTGCATCTAAAAATAATACCCAATCATTTTTAATAGGAACATTGCGCAAGGTCCAGTTTCTTTTTTTGGGAATTTACCATCCCAATTAAAGTCAACTATTTTAAAACCAAATTGTTTAGTAATAGCAGGTGTTTTGTCTGTACTTTGAGAATCCACGACAATAACCTCTGAAAATTGATTTAATTTTTCAAGACAATGCGGTAAATTTAACTCCTCATTTTTAACAGAAACGACAACTGTAATAGGTATTTTAGACATACTATTTTATTTCTCTTTGTTTAATAAACTTTGCAGGATTACCACCAACAATTGCCCAAGGTTCTACGTCTTTAGTAACTACAGCACAAGCACCAACAATAGCATTTACGCCAACATGAACGCCTGGCATTATAAAAGCTTTTGCACCAACAAATACATTGTTATCAATAAAAATATCACCAATCATTAAAGGTGAACGCACATCACTAAAATCATGAGTACCATTACAGATATAAGCATATTGTGAAATTGTCACTTTTTCTGCTAAATGTACAATCCCTAGATTATATACTTCGCTGTGAGGACCCAAACAAGATTTATGCTCCATTTTTAATAACCAAGGCACATAAATTTTTGCTGAAGAATAAATAAAAACATCCCAAGTTAATTGTGCTCCAAAAAGTTTTAAAAGAAAAATGCGCCAATATCTACCCATTTTCTTTGGTGAAGGTCTAAACAAAAACAACCATACAACATGCCAAAGACGAATACCTATAACTTCGCTTAATGACCAAGATGAAGTATAAGGATCTTTTTGATTTTCTGATTTATAACTTAATCTAGGCATATTATTTAATTTAATAATTGATTAAAATCCTTTAAATAAAGGTCTGCAATATTTTTATTACTAAAATCTAAAGCAGTTGTTGCTCCATTTTTTGCTAGTTCATGTCTTAAATCATTATCATTTAGTAATAATTTAATTGCATTTTTAAGCTCTAATTCTGGCTGTGCTGCTTTATGGTTAAACACTAAACCATTAATTTTATGTGAAATAAAATCCTTAAAACAAGCTAAATCTGATACGATAGTTGCGCAACCAGTAGCCATAGCTTCTAAAGGTGCGACTCCAAAAGTTTCTCCTTTTTCTGATACTGAAGGATAACAAAACACAGATGCCTTATCAATTTCATTTTTAAGTAAGTTTGCGTCAGACACTGGGTTTATCCAATTAATTTTAAATTTAGTTGCTAAATCATTTAAACTTTTAATATACACATCTCCTCCTCCTCCATTACTTATAGCACGAGGTCCTACAATTGCTAATTCAATGTTTGAATACTCATCACATAACATATTGAAAGCTTTAACCAACAAATCCAATCCCTTTTCTGGATGTACACGACCTGTATATACAATACGAAATAAATCCTTATTCAAGTTTTTGACTTCTGCCACTTTAAACACGTCAGTATTAACAGGATTACTAATCACTTTAGCTAAATGTTTAACTGAAGGTGTTTGCTGTATTAAAGCTTCATATACAGCTGAGGACACGCATGACAATCTATCAATATGTTTAAAAAATTTAAATTGACCTTTAGGAAAACGAGCAACATTATAAACCGTTTTTTTATATTTCCAAAAAAATAACACACATAAAAATGGTGACCAAAATGTATTTAGCACTAAAATATCAGTCTTTTTTAAAGCAGACATTGCTTTAAACGAGTATATAAAATCTAAAACTAAATCCTTTTTAAGTGAACCAGTCCAATCGTAGCCTTTTATATATTTTATTTTAATACCTTCTAAAGTATTAGCTGTTATTTGCTTGTCAAATCTTTTAGACAAAAACGATAGTTCGTGACCTTGTTTGACAATTTCGTTTGCTACATCAAACCAAATTTTCTCAACAGCTCCATAACCATTAGGAGGTATAAAACCAAAGGGACTTGTAATAATTGTTATTTTCATTATTTAATTATGTCTATAAACTCTGGTTTGTTCGTTTTATTTAAAATCCAATCGTACAATGCTAACATCTGTTTTGCAACAGCTTGCATGCTATATTTTTGCTCTATTAATTGTCTACCATTTACTCCCATTTGTTGCAAGTCTTCAGGTGATTTTGCCATCATGCTATTAAGTGCGTCCACTAAAGGTGTGACACCAATACCAATCCATTGTCCACAATTATTAGTATTTAATTCTTCCCAAGGTGCACCTTGTGTGGTTATAACAGGTGTATAACTTGCCAAAGCCTCAGCCACTACAATCCCAAAGTTTTCGCTAAAGGTTGGTAGCACAAACACAGACGCTTCCCTAAATACTTTTGTTTTTTGGTCATCAAACACTGGTGGTTTAATCGTAATTTGATGTTCTAGATTAGCAGCTTTAATTTTTGCTTTTAAGCTTTTAATATACTCTGGTTCACCATTACCATAAATATCAATCACCCAATCTTGTTTTAATTTATTATCTGCTAATTGCCACGCTTCAATTAAATTTTCAATCCCTTTTTTAATATGAATGCGCGATAAAAACAACATACGCTTTGGTTGTATTGCTTTAACAGGAATTTTAGCCGGAAACTGACTGACATTAATTCCGTTTGGTATCATAGCCACAGGATTTTTTAATCCTAAAGCTCTAATACTTTTTACTTCCATAGGAGCAGTCGCGTGTAAACAGGTCGCTTGCTCTAAATCTTTATACTGAAACAGTTTTAAAGCGACTTGTTTTTTAATTTTACCTTGTGACAAAGCCCAAGACTCTAACATGCCTCTTGGTGTAATAATATAAGGCACACCTTTTTGACGTGCTATTTTAGCCATTTGATGCACTGGCATTTGCCATAAGCCATGACCATGTAATAATGTAGTATCAGAATAGTTTAAGGAATTAACCAAGCTTTTAGAACGTTGCAATGTCTCAGCATCATGAAATCTAATCCCACTATTAACTGTATTAAATGACCTCGTTATTGGGTTTTTACTTTTTAAAGTATCTAAACCAATATGCAATGTTGCGTCTATTTCCAACATAGCAGCAATTAAGTGCGTCACACTTCTTGCTGGACCACCAGTTATGATATCTATGGATGTTATTACGTGGTTTATTTTAAGCATTTGATATTTTCCTATTTGTATTATAAGTTAAATAAAGCTGTAGTAAATTCATTTAATATCTTTTCTGGGTTATGGATAGCGTTAAGCTTTTGAGCTTCAAATGAAAATTGCGAGCGTAAATCCTTATTTGACATTAATTTTTTAAGTTTCTCTTCGTATTCTTCGTGATTACCCACATCAATCAAATAACCATTTGCACCATTTATTATCATATCGCTTGGACCTGTCGGACAATTAAAACTAATACATGCCAAACCAGAACACATTGCTTCCAATAAAGAATTAGGAAAACCTTCAGATTTTGATGTAAAGGCAAAAATAGAAGCAGTTGATAAATGCACATCTACATTTTTTTTAAAGCCTAAAAATTTTACACTATTCTCTATTTTTAAATCACGCACTAATGTTTCCAAATAAGGACGCTCATCACCATCGCCTAAGAGGTGTAAAGACCAATTTGTAGTATCCGTTTTTGCAAAAATCTTTATTAAATCATCTACTCCTTTTCCTTTTACCAATCTAGAAGTATTAATAATTATATTCTCTTTTTTAGCATCTTTAATAAGAAACAATTCTCTAATAGGGTTAGGAACGACAATTATATTTTTATTTTTATATTTCTTTTCAAAAACTCTTTTAGCTTCGTCTGTTTGAACAACAAGCGCTTTACAATTTGGAAATAATAATAAATTCAAAATATTATTTATTTTTCCATAAGTTATGTTAGGGTTACTTCTATGAAAAGGAAGCGTTGGAATATTTAAGCCTTTTAATGCCAATATAACGTATGCACTCATTTTACCTGAAAAACTAAGCACAACAGTAGGTTTAAATTTTTTAGTGAATTTACGCAACTTATAAAGAGACAAAGGAGTTAGCCATGGGTTAGCAGCATTATCTTTACCAGAGATCACTTCAATCTCTTTAGGCACATCAAAATAAATAGTATTGCTTGATACTAAAAAAATTTTGACTTCATATCCTAATTGATAAAATGATATCGCAAAATTAAGTGCTGCTCTTTCCATACCTCCTGCTACTAAAGTAGGTACTGTAATCAATATTTTCTTGTTCATCAATTTCCTTTTAACCTATTAGTTTTATTACTATTAATTAAACTAAAATTCTTTTTTATTTCATTCATTTTAGACGCTTGCTAAAATTATAACCGAACATGCTAAATACATATTTAATTAAAATGTAAAATATCCATGTATGAATAAAGTTTGTAATGAAACCAAACAGAGTACTTCTCCCTGTGTAAATAGAATAACCTACAAATAATGTAACTATGAGTATGTCTGAAAAGTTTTTAAAATGTAAGTTTTTACATTTATAATCAAATATCCTAATTAAAAAACCATAACCAAAAGAAATTAAAATCACTCCAATCAAGCCAAATTCTATAAATAAATCAGCTAAATGCGACGTACCTAATCCAGTAGTATAAAAGCTACCAAAATATTGAATAGTTATAAGCTCTGCAGTCCCATTAATAACTCTACCTGCTACTAAATTATCTATTAATTTTATACCAAAATAAGGTACACCTTTAGCCAATGCCTGAAATTGAAAAAAACCATAAGAATGCGGATATATACCACGTTCAATACCCATTATAGCCAAAGTAGTATTTCTAACAATTAAACCTGGTAATGATTCATAGTCCTTAAATGAATCCAAACTTTTTTCAATAGAAGCTGCGGA
This sequence comes from Olleya sp. KJ81-1, assembly GCF_055808135.1. Classification (NCBI taxonomy): domain Bacteria; kingdom Pseudomonadati; phylum Bacteroidota; class Flavobacteriia; order Flavobacteriales; family Flavobacteriaceae; genus Olleya; species Olleya sp. KJ81-1. Next base: position 2,203,040 of record NZ_CM147854.1, read on the forward strand.
CAAGGTTTCATTGCCACTTTGTCTTAGTACTTCAATAAATGTAAATAATGTACCTAAAACAATATAGACCCCAACCAAATAAACTAATATTTTCTTTTTTACCATCATGTTGTTTAAAAGTAAATACCCTAAACCTATAATTAGTAATAGAACTAAAACAGGACCTCTATCTCCACCAATAAGTGCATATATTATAAAAAGAAATATAATTGAAAAACCACTAATGTTGCGCTTGACAATTCTAACTGGACTATATTTTTTAGTCACGAAACTACTTCTAATAAGTTCATTATATAATATTATTGAAATTATCAACACACTTAATCTAATAATAACAATATAATTATAAGAGCTGACACCATTAAAAGTAGAACCCAATGTCCAACCCGTAACACTTAATGAAAACATAAAGTATACAAAAAACAGTACTATAAATACACTAGTCTTTATGGGAACCAACGCTCTTATATCATATTTTTTTACTTTCTTTTTTTATAGGCATTAAATAACCACAAATTATTAAAGGTAAATTAATCCCTAATAAGAAATTAGCTTTTATAAAGCTTGCTTTATCTAAACTATAACGAAGTAATATATTTGAAAGTCCGTAACCATCTGTTAAAGCCATAAAGTACAATGGTGCGTTAAAAAATAATATTCCAAATAAAACAAAATACAATAATTTAATCTCTACTTTTCCTTTATTGATTTTAGGCCAAACAAATAGTAGTGAACACACAATGGATATTAAAGGAAACACAAATAATAGATCATCAAAATCTTGCAAGTCATAAAACCATCCTATAAGATTTAAAATAGCTATAACAATAAGTACAATAAACTTCATGTATTATTAAATTTTATCTTTATGACTTCTTATGCTCATCTTAAACATATTATTATCTTTTCTTGTATATAGAATAAAGCTTATTTAGCTCTTCACTTAAATTTAAAATTTCTAAACTCTGGATTAAAAGAAAATAGCAAATAAAAAATAAAGGTAAACTCCAAAAATAATCTAACCCCTTTATATTAAAAAAGGAAATAACATTTAAGCATAATAATGCTGTTGTCACTGAGATACCAATAATTTTAAAAAGTTTTACTAATTGAGAGGGTTTAACAGCGTCTATAATTTTATGCGAGTAGTAATAATTAAAAAAATAACTAATCATACTTGTAAAAACAAATCCAACTATCAACAAAGTTAAATTAACATAATATATTCCAATTAATATTGTTATAGCCTGAATAGACTTTTTTAAATATTCCAGGTATAATATTTTTTTGTTTGGTTAAATACCTTGAAAATAATCCTATTTAGCTTTTCTAATAAATAGAAAAAGGACGCAATGGTTAGTAATTGAAGATAAAAAACTGAGCCCATCCATTTCTCTCCAAACAGTAAAAAAACAACTGGTTTTGCATACACGTATATAAACGTAGAAATGAAAGCTAATAATACCATAAAGTATATATTAATTTTATCAAAAATTGAGGCGAAGCTTTTTTCATCATCTTGAAATTTAGATAAAGATGAAAATAACACACCTTGTGTTAAAGTTGCTATTATACCACCTGGAACATCCTGCAATTTTTTTGCTTGATAAAAAAACCTGTTTGCTGAAAAGAAAAATATCGCGCCAAAATTAATTGATATACATTTTCAAATGCTGAGTTTAATATAGAAGCTAAGGTAGTATTGACACCAAACCCATAAAGTTCTTTAAACGATTTTTTTGAGAAGTATAATCGTAAATAAAACCCTTCAAAAAACCACAATATAAGGGTATACATACCTGCTGTTAAAAGCTGGATAACCACGAGAGCCCAAACGCCAAAACCTTGATATGCTAAAATAACACCTATTACAGAAGCAATAATTACAGATATGAACGTATAGATTGAATATTTCTTAAACTTCAAATCACTCATTAACTTTGCATTCTGAGTTATTTGGAAAGAGTTTATTATTAAAACCAAAGATGCCACAAGTAATAGCTTTTTTAATATAGGGTCTTCATAATATGAAGCAACCCAATTAGAACCTACAAAAATGAAAACATAACAAACAATACTAAATATTAAGTTGGTTACAAAAACTGTTGAATAATCATTTATTGTTGCTTCTTTTTTTCTAACTAATGCACCTCCCAAACCTCCTTCTGTCAAAACATTTGCGATACCTACAAAAAACATTATTACTCCTACTTGTCCAAATTCATCAGGAGAAAGTAATCTTGCTAACCAAATGTTAGTAAATAAGACGACAACTAATGATGCCATACGACCAAATAATGACCAAGCAGCTCCATTAATTAATACTTTCTTTAAATTTGACATTAACCTCTTCGTTTTGCAGTTAATTATTATTCTTAAGTTAACACGCTTTTAATTCAAAAATTTACTTCCCAATAGCTTTCACTTTAAACCCAATAGTTTCTAGTGCTTGTTTATCTAATAGGTTACGACCATCAAAGATAAAGGCTGGTTTGTTCATGCTATTATAAATACGCTGCCAGTCGTAGGTTTTAAACTCGTCCCACTCTGTCAACACTGCAATTGCATGTGCACCATTAACTGCGTCATACGGATTATCTTGTGTGCTTAAATAGGTTTGGTTTTGTGCTTCTGTACGTGTGTTTAAATAGTTAATATCAAACTGCATTTGTTTTGCAGATACTTTAGGATCGTACACGCTAATTTTAGCTTGCTCGTCCATTAACTTATCTGCCACGTAAATGGCTGCAACCTCTCTAGTATCGTTGGTATCTTTTTTAAAAGCCCAACCTAAAAAGGCTATTTTTTTGTCTGATACTGTGTTGTATAAGGTTTGCACGATATTATTTGCAAAACGGTCGCGTTGGTGATTATTCATTATAATAACCTGTTCCCAATAGTCTGCCACTTGATTTAAGCCTAAAGACTTAGAGATATACACTAGGTTTAGGATGTCTTTTTGAAAGCATGACCCACCAAAACCTACTGAGGCTTTTAAAAATTTAGGTCCAATACGCGAGTCCATACCAATTGCTTCTGCTACTTCTTCTACATTGGCTTGTGTCGCTTCGCATAACTCTGAAATCGCATTTATAGACGATACACGTTGTGCTAAAAAAGCATTGGCTACTAATTTGGATAGCTCTGACGACCAGATATTTGTGGTTAGTATTTGTGCTTTTGGTACCCAAGTCGCATACACGTCCACTAAGGCTTGTATGGCTTGTTGCCCTTCTGGTGTTTGGTCACCACCAATTAGTACACGATCTGGATGTGTTAGGTCTGTTATTGCTGTCCCTTCTGCCAGGAATTCTGGATTGGATAATATTTGAAACTTTACACCATTACCAGTATGGTTTAGTATGCTTTTTATGGCATGTGCTGTTTTTACTGGTAGTGTTGATTTTTCGACTACAATTTTATTAGTGGTTGCGACTTTAGCGATTTGTCTTGCACAAAGCTCGATATACTTTAAGTCTGCTGCCATCCCTTTTCCTGCACCATAGGTTTTGGTAGGTGTGTTAACCGAAATGAATATCATTTGTGCTTGGTCAATAGCGTCTTCGACATTAGTCGAAAAAAACAGATTACGACCTCTGGCTTCCTTAACGACTTGGTCTAAACCAGGTTCAAAAATGGGTAGTTTGGTTAGGTCGTCGTTATTCCAGTCTGCAATACGTTGCGCATTTAAATCCACGACTGTTATTTTGATGTCTGGATTTTTTTGAGCCATCACAGCCATAGTTGGTCCTCCAACATAGCCTGCACCAATACAACATATTGATGTTATTTTATTAGGGTTTTCCACAACGGTTGTTGTGTTATCTGTTTGATTTTGCATTAGGTGTGCTTACGTTATAATTTAACTTGCTTGTATGTGCTTGGGTTGTCTAAAAACCATTGGTAGGTTTTTGCAATCCCTTGCTCTAGATTGGTAGTATATTGCCAACCTGCTTGTTTTAGTTTAGACACGTCCATTAATTTACGTGGTGTGCCATCTGGTTTTGTACTGTCCCAAATAATTGGTCCTGTATGACCAATTGCTTTTTGGATGGTTGTTGCTAATTGTTTAATGGTAATGTCTGTACCTGTACCTACATTATACAAATGGTCTGGCATTTGGTTGTGCATAGCAAATAGGACTGCTTGTGCTAGATCGTCCACGTATAAAAATTCGCGCATTGGTGTCCCACTTCCCCAAAGGGTAACTGGAGCGTTGTTATCTAGTTTAGCGTCATGAAACTTGCGAATCATTGCTGGTAATACGTGTGAGGATTTTAGGTCAAAATTATCGTTTGAGCCATATAAATTGGTTGGCATTAAGCTAACAAAATCCTTATTGTATTGGTTTTTGATGTGCTGACACAGTTTGACTCCTGCAATTTTTGCGATTGCGTAACCCTCGTTAGTTGGCTCCAATGGTCCTGTTAATAAACTGTCCTCTGTTAAGGGTTGTTGTGCTAGTTTTGGATAGATGCAAGAACTGCCTAAAAAGATTAGTTTTTTGGTGTTATTACGATGTGCTGCATCTATAATATTGTTTTGTATTTGCAGGTTTTCTAGCAAAAACTGATACTGAAATTGGCTATTGGCTAATATGCCTCCCACTTTGGCTGCTGCTACAATAACCACTTCTGGTGTTGTGTGTTCCATAAATTGGTTAACAGCGTCTTGGTTACGTAAGTCTAGTTGTTGGCTAGTTTGCCCAATTAGCTTAGTGTATCCAGCTGCTGTTAATGCACGCCAAATGGCAGAACCTACCATTCCTTTATGACCTGCTATGTATATTTTTGCGTCTTTTGATAATGTGCTTGACATGTGTTGTTGTTTACTGTTACTTAGTGTTGCTACGTTTACTCGAAATAATTTAGGGTCTGGTAGCCACCATCTTTAAGCAGTTGTTCTTTTTTCATTAGTTTAATATCTGATGACATCATGTCTTCGATTAACTCTTCTAACTGGATTTTTGGTGTCCAACCTAATTTTTGTTTGGCTTTGGTAGCGTCTCCGATTAGTAAATCGACTTCGGTAGGTCTAAAATATCTAGCGTCGACACCTAACACCTCTTGTCCTACTTTTAATGGGTAGTCAGGATTTGTGGTTTCTTTAATAATAGCAACCTCATCCACTCCTGCACCTACAAACTGTAAGGTCACACCAATGTGCTTAAAGGCTTGTTTTACAAAGTCACGAATGGTTGTGGTTTTACCAGTTGCAATGACCCAATCTTCTGGTTGGTCTGCTTGTAAAATCATCCACATCATGCGTACATAATCCTTAGCGTGTCCCCAATCACGTTGCGCGTCTAGGTTACCTAAGTATAATTTATCCTGTAAGCCTAATCCAATTCTGGCTACAGCTCTGGTAATTTTTCTGGTTACAAAGGTTTCTCCTCTTAAAGGTGATTCGTGATTAAACAAGATTCCGTTACAGGCGAACATTCCGTAAGCTTCTCTGTAATTTACTGTCATCCAAAAGGCGTACATTTTTGCTACAGCATAAGGTGATCTTGGGTAAAAAGGTGTGGTTTCGGTTTGTGGTACTTCTTGCACTTTACCGTATAACTCTGAGGTTGACGCTTGATAGATTCTGGTTTTTTCTCTAAACCTAATAATCTAACTGCATCCAAAATACGAAGTGTCCCTAAACCATCTGCATTACCTGTGTATTCAGGAATTTCAAAAGAAACAGCCACGTGACTCATAGCAGCAAGGTTATAGATTTCGTCAGGTTGTACTTCTTTAATAATTCTAATTAAATTGGTACTGTCTGTCATGTCTCCATAATGCAGAATAAAATTACGATTATTCACATGCGGATCTTGATATAGATGGTCAATCCTATCTGTATTAAATAATGAACTACGACGTTTTATACCATGAACGATGTAGTCTTTTTTTAATAGAAACTCGGTTAAATATGCGCCATCCTGTCCTGTAACGCCTGTGATTAATGCTATTTTTTTCATTTTATTGGTTTGGTTTAATAGAAAACCGCTTTATTATATAAATATTATTCTTATCGTTATTTTATTGCGAATTTACAAAGTAGGCAAAACAAATTTAATCTTACCAGATTTATACTGTATTGCAAACGGAATGACTAAAATTAGCATCGCTACAGGAACAGTAATCGCAAATATGACGTTAGTATCTAAATGATTTAGTGCTAATACCAATACTGTTATCCCAATGGTATACAATGCGATAAGACTGGTTGCCCATTTGTGTTTTAATCCAAGGTCTATTAAACGATGGTGTATGTGATTACGGTCTGCCGAAAATGGACTTTTTTTGTTACAAATCCTAACGCAAAACACCCTAAGTGTATCTAATAATGGATAGGATAATAAGGCCAAAACTATTACTGGTGCGTTTTGAAAGATTTCTTTATCAGGATTATGTCCTGCTAAGCTTAAATAGGTAATCATTTGAATGGCTAATACAAATCCAACCACCATTGATCCTGTGTCACCCAGAAATATTTTTCGGTTTCGCGAAAAGTTAAATACTAAAAAGCCAATTAATGCACCAACTAAAGCCAAGGATATTAAGCAGTAAAAAAAGTGACCACTATAGTAGAATAGTAAGGCAGTGATAATAGAAATTATGGCTCCTAATACTCCTGCTAATCCATCGATACCATCAATTAAATTATATGCATTAATGACTAACACTATAACAAATATTGAAAACAGTATGGCTGAGAATAGTGAGATTTTATAAATACCAAATAAGCCTACAAACGAGTTGATGTTTAAATTGGTTGCAATTACAAATATAGAAGCGACTAGCAATTGATAGGCTAGTTTACGTTTTGGTGAAATTTTCATGATATCGTCCGCCAAACCCACTAATAACAGTAATAATATAAGGACATTAAACACCATTAAATCTATTAATTGACTGTAATTAGCAAACAGTATTGCTGCCACTTGAATGGTTAACACCACACCTGTAAACACACCAACACCTCCTAACGTAGGAATTACCCCTTTGTGCGATGTACGTCCATTTGGTAAGGCTGTTAAGTTTTTAGCTTTACTAATAGCCACTACTTTTGGCATCACGATTAATGTGATAATTAATGCTGTAATTACTGTGACTATAATTACTATGCCTTTATAGTTGCTCAGAAATTGTGTTATCTGCTCATGGTTTGTTGGTAAGCTTGTTGTTAACATAGTAATAGCGCTATACAGTTAAACATAAAAAATCATTTTTATCGCAATCCATTGTGTATAACTTAGTTACTATTTACAGTTACATAAATAGCAATAAACGTCTATAGCTGGGTTTTAATAAAACGTAGCTGACTAAAAATTAGCTATTTAACTAATTTACTAAATAAAAAAAGGGATTGTAATGCATTACATTTGTTAGTTAAAGCGATTTTACTGGTTAGGTAACTTTAATAAACAAATTGTATTAAAACTTATAATAAGCCTAATACTGCTACTATTGATTTTCCCGTTTTTAATAGATTCCGTTTGGTTAGAACTGAACCTTTTTACACAATAATTACGTATTGTTGATTTTCAAATTATTGATTTGAGTGCAATTTTACGACAAATCACAATTAAAACAAAGGGACTCCACGCTTATTTTACTCAATTTAACACAACGGTAATTTAACTTTTAGCTATTTAAACCGTTAAGTTAAATATTAAAGTAAATAAATTGATTATCAAATGCTTATAACTAAAACCAACACTATTACATAGCCTATACGCCTTACAGTTACTGGTTTATGTATTTGTTTAGATTATAAAATAAATCCTATCTTGCTTGTAGAAAAATTATACTATGTTTTCAGCAAAAAAGAAATTAGATCGTGCTTATAATCAAGCTAAAGTTATTGGGTTTGATGACGACTCTAAGTTTATACTATTTAGTGATTGTCATCGTGGTGATAATAGTTTTGCTGATGATTTTGCTAATAACCGAAATATCTATTACCATGCTTTAAAACATTATTATGTCCAAGGTTTTGACTATGCCGAATTAGGCGATGGTGATGAGTTGTGGGAAAACATATCGTTTGAGTCCATCCTTTATGCTCATAAAAACGTGTATGGCTTGATGCAACTGTTTCATAAACAAAACCGCTTGCATATGATTTGGGGAAATCATGATATGGTGTATCGCGATCCTGACTATGTTAAGAAACATTTACATTCTTTTTTTGATCCTAAGGTTGGCGCTGATGTAGAATTGTTTGGTGATATAGAATACCACGAAGCTATTATTTTAAAACATAAAGACACACAGCAAGAGGTATTTTTAACGCATGGTCATCAAGCGGATTGGTGGAACTATACCTTCTGGAAATGGAGTCGATTTATGGTACGTGTCCTTTGGAAACCTTTAAATGTTATGGGTATTGCAGATCCCACTAGTCCTGCAAAAAACTATAAAGAATTGATTAAGGTCGAACGTCGTACTAAAAAATGGATTACTGAAAACAATAATATGATTACTGTTGTTGGTCATACGCATAGACCACGTTTTCCGGAACCTGGTGATGTGGCTTTTTTTAATGATGGTAGTTGTGTGCATCCTAGAAGTATTACTGGTATTGAGATTGAAAATGGCGCGATTTCTTTGATTAAATGGCAAATTGCTACTAAAGAAGATGGTACGTTACAAATTGTGCGTGTTTTGTTAGAAGGTCCTAGACGCTTGTTGGATTATAGCGATTAGATTTGCTGTTTTATTTGAAACTGATTATTTATTGGGTAGATTGCTTTGCTTTGTTTTGTTCATTGGATTGCTATTGTTAAGCAGATTGCTTCACTTTGTTCGCAATGACGTTTGGATTGGGATTTGTTTTCTCGCGATGATGTCTTGTTGCGCTTTAGTTTTTAAACTGCTTCGCGTTTTAGGTAAACTCTCCGTTTTTTTATAAAAAAAACACCTCTCTTTAACTAAAGAGAGGAGCTGCAGTGTGTTGTTATTTTTTGTTGGTAGTAACGTTTTGTTTTGTATATGTGATTGCTAGTGTTAGGGAGATTGCTTTGCTTTGTTTGCAATGACGTAGTTTCATTGTTTTACTTTGTTTGTAATGACGTAGCTTTACTGTTTTACTTTGTTTGTAAATGAGATTACTAGTGTTAAAGAGATTGCTTCACTATGTTCGCAATGACGTTTGGATTGGGATTTGCTTTGTTTGCGATGATGTGCTGTTTCGCTTTAGTTTTTAAACTGCTTCGCGTTTTAGGCAAACTCTCCGTTTTTTTTATAAAAAAATCATCGCTCTTTAACTAAAGAGAGGAGCTGCAGTGTGTTGTTATTTTTGGGTTGGTAGTAACGTTTTGTTTTGTTCTTGTGATTGTTAGTGTTAGGGAGATTGCTTTGCTTTGTTTGCAATGACGTGTGCGATGAGATTTGCTTTGTTTGCGATGATGCGCTGTTTCGCTTTAGTTTTTAAACTGCTTCGCGTTTTAGGCAAACTCTCCGTTTTTTTTATAAAAAAAACACCTCTCTTTAACTAAAGAGAGGAGCTGCAGTGTATTGTTATTTTTTGTTGGGAGTAAAGTTTTGTTTTGTTCTTGTGATTGCTAGTGTTAAGCAGATTACTTCACTTTGTTCGCAATGACATTTGGATTGGGATTTGCTTTGTTGAGGCTAGTTATATTGTAAGGCAGATTGCTTCACTTTGTTCGCAATGACGAGAACATTAAGATTTGCTTTGTATATGTGATTGCTAGTGTTAGGGAGATTGCTTTGCTATGTTCATGTTATTACTAGTGCTAAAGAGATTGCTTCACTTTGTTCGCAATGACGTATCTGTAAGACTTCACTTTGTTCGCAATGACGTATGTGATGAGGTATCTATAAAAACTTACTTTGTATGTTACGACATGTGGATTATTCTTCAGGAGCTAATTGGACTTCCAGACCTTCTAGGGCTGGTGTCATTTGTATTTGACAACCTAATCTTGAATTATCTTTGACGTTAAATGCTTCGCTAAGCATCGCTTCTTCATCGTCTTGCATTTCTGGAAGCATCGTATCACTTAACACGTAACATTGGCAACTTGCACACATTGCCATACCACCACAGATTCCGATAGTGCCTTCTGGAGCTAACTCGTAACTACGTACAACTTCCATAAGGTTCATTGCCATATCTGTTGGTGCAAGCACTTCATGTGTTACACCATCTCTGTCTGTAATTTTTATTTTAATATCCTGTTCCATGAGGAGAAGTAATTATTAGTTAGAGGTTAATAGTTAGTGGTTAGTATTTTCAATAAGACTATTAGCTTCTGTCTCTTTTAAATAATGCAATCTAATTGATAAATATAACATCTAGCGGACTTCGCTATTTGATCCTTAAAGGAGAAGTCTTTATTATCTTGAAATACTTTACAAAGATGTATCGCTAAATCCTGCGACTTTTGCCAAACTAGTAAGTCTTCCAATTTTTGTACTGCCATGACTGACTACTGAATCGATTTTACCACTGCTTTTGGTGCTTCTTTACGTGTACCATCAAAACCATCGACTCCGCTGACTGTCGTATATTTTAATACATATCGTTTTCCTGGATTAATAATTTGATACGCTGATTGACACATTAATGTTGCTTCGTGAAAACCACATAAAATTAATTTTAATTTTCCTGGATAGGTATTAACATCTCCAATAGCAAAAATACCTGGAATATTAGTTTGGTAATCCAAGCTATTATCCACCTTGATTGCATTTTTTTCTATCTCTAAACCCCAATCTGCAATTGGCCCTAATTTTGGTGACAATCCAAAAAGTGGTACAAAATGATCACACTCTTTTTTAAAGGTTTTAGCATCTTGCTTTATAGTAATAGCCTCTACTTTGTTAGTCCCTTCTACTCCAATAACCTCAGCTGGTGTGATTAAGTTAATCTTACCTGCATTTTTTAATTCTTGTACTTTTTCTACTGAATCTAGATGCCCTCTAAATTCGTTTCGTCTATGGATTAAGGTTACTTCTGAAGCGATATCGCTTAGGTAAATACTCCAATCTAAAGCTGAATCTCCTCCTCCTGCAATGACTACTTTTTTATCTCTGTAAAACTCAGGTTCTTTGATAATGTATTCAACCCCTTTGTCTTCGTAATTAGCTAGATTATCAATAATCGGTTTACGAGGCTCAAAACTACCTAATCCACCTGCTATTGCTACTACTGGAGCGTGATGTTTTGTGCCTTTGTTAGTGGTTACTATAAAGGTTCCATCCTCTTGTTTATCAATCGTTTCAGCACGCTCGCCAAGTGTAAAACCTGGTTCAAATTGCTTGCATTGCTCCATTAACTTGTGCGTTAAATCTCCTGCAAGAATTTCTGGATAGGCTGGAATATCATAAATAGGTTTTTTAGGATATATCTCTGAGCATTGTCCACCTGGTTGTGGCAATGCGTCTATTAAATGACATTTTAATTTTAATAATCCTGCTTCAAACACAGCAAAAAGACCAGTTGGTCCTGCTCCTATTATTAGTATGTCTGTTTTAATCATTATTTTTTCTTTTCAAATTTACCTTTAGCCTTTACTTAGGGCTTTTAGTGTACCTGACAAAAGTAAAACAAGATTTGGTTTTGTTTTATGACTTTTGTTAGCTTTTTAACTGCATTAAGCATGGTGTATTTTGACTACGCTCAGTACTTACCCAATGTGTGAGTGCCTGACCTTTGTGGTAACGCCAAAACTTATGTTTTACGCCACGTTAATTACACGTTCGATTTGTGGTGCGTACTTTTTGATAGTCATCTCTACACCTGACTTTAGAGTCATTTGGTTGACACTACATGAGGTACAAGCACCTTGTAATTGTACTTTAACTTCGTTATTCTCGATAGATAAAAGCGCTATGTCTCCTCCATCACTTTGTAAAAAAGGACGAATTTCTTCTAGTGCTTTTTCTACGTTTAATCTTAGTTCTTGTGTTGTCATTTATTTTTTATTAACTGCAGAACATCCTGCCATAGTGGTAATTTTGATAGCTTCTGTCGCTGGAAGATTATCGTTTCTATCCACTACTTGTTGCACTACGTTTTGTGTTATTGTTTCAAATGCTTTTTCTAAAGGCGTTCCGGTTTGCATTGCTGCTGGACGACCAACGTCTCCTGCTTCGCGTATGCTTTGTACTAATGGTAACTCTCCTAATAAAGGCACTTGTAAATCTTCAGCTAGGTGTTTTGCACCTTCTTTACCAAAGATATAATATTTGTTATCAGGCAACTCTGCTGGTGTAAAGTAAGCCATGTTTTCTATAATTCCTAAAACTGGTACGTTAATACTGTCTTGTTGGAACATTGCAACTCCTTTTTTAGCATCTGCTAAAGCCACGTTTTGTGGTGTACTAACCACTACTGCACCTGTTATTGGTAGTGATTGCATGATGCTTAGATGAATATCTCCTGTTCCTGGTGGTAAGTCAATTAGTAAAAAGTCTAATTCTCCCCAAGCTGCATCAAAAATCATTTGGTTTAATGCTTTTGCTGCCATAGGTCCACGCCATACAACTGCTTGATCTGGTTTTGTAAAAAACCCGATTGATAATATTTTGACTCCGTAGTTTTCTACAGGCTTCATTTTTGATTTACCATCTACTGTTGTCGATAATGGACGTTCCAACTCTACATCAAACATGATTGGCATTGATGGTCCGTAAATATCAGCATCTAACACACCCACTTTAAAGCCCATTTTAGCTAATGTGACTGCTAGGTTTGCTGTTACTGTAGATTTACCAACACCACCTTTTCCAGAAGCTACTGCTACTATGTTTTGTATTCCAGGAATGTGTTTTCCTTTGATGACATTTGGTGCTGATTTTTCTGGTGCATCTACTTTAATATTAACCTTAATCTTCGCTTTTTCATACACTAGTTTGTGAATGGCTTGTAAGATTTCGACCTCAGTTTTTTTACGCGCTTGTAAGGCTGGGTTTTTTATTGTTATGTCTACAATAACCTCGTCTGCAAAAGTTACTACGTTTGTTATTGCTCCGCTTTCGACCATATTTTGACCTTCTCCTGGTACTGTTATAGTTTCTAACGCTTTAAGTATGTCTTGTTTATTTAATTTCATAATTATTTAGAAAAAAAGAGTAAATTATAGCTTGAAGACCATGCCTACAGCTTATAATAATCCACTCTGGATAATTGTTAACTAATTCAGAATGATTCTAAAATGCAAAGATACTACATAAACCTTGAAGAATGAAGCGCTTGGTTTGTTGTTTTTTATGGTTTGATAAGGAAAATTTATAACTAAAAATCTAAGAATATTAACTTCTTTTTAATGCTATGCGTTTGATTGGTCGTATCTGAAAACCATGTATTCATATCGTTTACAGCTTGGATGGTATCAAATTGAGAATAATTAATCGAACCTTTAAATGGGTTAGAATAATACAATTTTTGATCGTTCAGTACTTTGACACGCATCTTGGTGTTATAATCGCCTGAGTATTTAAGTATGGACGACACCATAACATGTTTTGGCTTTAGCTGGTAATATTCAAAATCACTTATACAAATCCTTCTAGGCACTTTATTATATTCAATGGGTTTCCATTGGTTATTTTTATCCAATGCTTCAACTATTACATACAAATCTCCGTTAATAACAGATGGTACTATTACTCTATTATTATCCGATTGATTATAAATAAATACTGGAATGGTATTGTAATGCTTTTTTAACCTTTGCTTATTTTTAATCTTATTTTTTTCCATGACTTCTAAAAAAACACTATCACGATAAACCTTATCATATTCTTGATATTCTGGAATATAAAATGAAGGTGGAGGTGGTGGTGAGAGTTCCGAAACATTTATTTCATGGGTGTGAAAATTAGCATTATTGACATCTACATACACTATTAAACTGTCGTTTTTAAATCCTTGCTTAGCGTTAATAAAATCAGCTTGATTATTATCTTTTTTAAGCGAAAAATCTAAAGTATCCAAAACATTAACACCATAAATTAGATGATTAGCTTCCATCATAACTTTAGAATCCACCTGAATAATAGTATCGTAGGCTGCTGTTATTAAAACTGGTTGATTAAATGATTTTTTATGATTACAAGATGTAACCAAAAAAATTAGCATGATTACATTAAAAAGAGTGTTGTACTTCATGCTAAAAACGTATCAAAAATTATTCCGAAAGTAATGCAGAAGGATCCCAAAATAGAGTTTCAAAATTTTGGATTTGGTTATCTACAACCTCAACACCTTCGCTTTCTAGTAATTGTTGCATAAGGTTAGTGCCATCAAAATGATGTTTACCTGTTAGTAATCCCTTACGGTTTACCACTCTGTGTGCAGGCACGTCTTTATTATGTGACCCATTCATAGCATAACCTACCATTCTGGCTCCACGTGTAGCCCCTAAAAAATTAGCTATAGCTCCATAACTTGTCACACGACCATACGGAATTTGTCGCGCTACCTCATACACTTTATCAAAAAAATTAAGTGTTTCGGGTTTCATAGTTTTAAAAGTCTTTTATAATATTTATTAGTGTTACAATTGCAATTATACCTGTAATTGAACCTATAATGTAGTTCATGTTTTTTTGTGACTTTAGCTTTTTGCTTTTTATCTTTTTTAGAAAAAACACATAAATATACAACATCACAAACGTACCAGATGCTGCTCCAGCAACATAGGACGCAATGTTTGGATTGTCCAATGTTATCCATCCTAAACTAGCCAAAGTTATACTCATATACGCTTGATACGGAATTGGAAACACATTTAATGCTGACAACACCATACCATAAAAAAACTGACTGCGTTTACTTTTACGATCGGCTTCTACTTCTGGTTTTGGATCCTTGGTAGCTAATAAAAAAAGTAAACCGTTATTAAAACAAATAATACAAATGCGACTTGTTGTAATATCCTAACTACCTCAGAATGTTTACTTAAATAGCGCGCAAAAATAACCGCTATTAATGTTTGTATCACTACAATAACACAAACACCTAACGAGAATACTAAGCCACGACTATACCCTTCTTTTATACTAATTTTTGCTGCTGTCATGTTAAGCAATCCTGGAGGGATTACACCAACAAGTGCAATTAATAAGCTTACAAAAAAGGTAATTGTTAAATTCAATAGTTAGTTAATTTTAAATCTAATATACGTAATTGGTTTGTTTTGTTCTAAATAGATGCTTTCATAGTGCGTTTGGATGCTTGTTACTTCTTCTGGGCTTCCGTCTTGTCTATACACATCGTTATTAGAATGTAATACCTCATGACCTTCACCATGTAGTAACCCTAATGTGTAACCATGCATGAACTCTGAATCTGTTTTAAGATTCATGATTCCGTCTGGTTTTAAAATCGTTTTGTAACGTTTTAAAAACTGCGAATTAGTCATGCGGTGTTTTGTACGCTTATATTTTATTTGTGGATCTGGAAAGGTAATCCAGATTTCGTCTACTTCGTTTTCTGCAAAAACAGACTCGACCAACTCAATTTGTGTACGTATAAAGGCAACGTTAGGCATATTATTTTCGGTAGCAGTTTTGGCTCCTCTCCAAAAACGTGCACCTTTAATATCTATACCAATAAAGTTTTTATTAGGAAACTTTTCTGCTAAAGCCACACTATATTCTCCTTTACCACAACCTAGCTCTAACACTAATGGGTTGTTGTTTTTAAAGACATTTTTATTCCAATTTCCTTTATGCTCGTAAACCTGGTCTACTAATTGACTTCTAGTTGGCTGAAACACATTATCAAAGGTTTCATTTTCTCTAAATCTTTTTTGCTTATTCTTGCTACCCACTTCTTAACTATTTGTTATTTCTGGCGTAAAATTAAGGAAATATACCTAAGTAACTTTATGATTATCTTTGATTTTGACATTTTACTGCGTTAAGGATGGAAGTGGCATCCTTTTTTTGCTGCCATAAATGGCAAAAAAAGACATAACCCTTCGGCAAGCTCAGGATAAACTATCAGCCTGACCCTTGTGGTAACGCCCAAATTTTTATAATGAAAAAAGAATTCTTGTTGCACCTTTAAATTGGGGAATTGGTCATGCGACGCGATGCATACCTATTATTAATGCCTTGATTGAAGCGGGTTTTGAGCCTATTATTGCTAGTGATGGTCAAGCTTTAGATTTGCTTAAAAAAGAATTTGAGAGTGTGACGTGCCTTACATTACCTGCTTATAATGTTAAATATGCCAAATCTAAAACATGGTTTAAATGGTTAATGCTTTGGCAATTACCTAAAATTAAAAAAGCGATAAAAAAAGAACATCGCGCGACACAAAAAATTATTGCTGACTATAATATTAAGGGTATTATATCTGACAACAGAATGGGTGTTTTGTCTAAAACGGTACCTTCTGTATTTATAACGCACCAATTAAATGTGTTAAGCGGAAGCACTACTAAATTAAGCACTTATTTTCATGATCACTATTTAAAGGCTTTTGATGAATGTTGGATACCGGATTTTGAAAACCAACCTAATTTAAGCGGAAACCTTGGTCATAATTTTAAAAACAAAGGTTTAAAGATAAAGTACATTGGTCCTTTAAGTCGGTTAGAAAAAATTAAGGTCAAGCCGAAGTATGATATCATGGTTTTGTTGTCTGGACCAGAGCCACAACGCACTATATTAGAAGAAAAACTACTATCTGATTTAATTAATTATAAAGGAAAGGTGATGTTTGTTAGAGGAAAAATTGAAGCAGAACAGACCGTTATGTTGGAATCTCCTTTTACGATTTACAATTTTATGCAAACCGAAGAATTGCAACAGGCACTTAATAAAAGTGAACTTGTGGTGTCTAGATCTGGTTATACAACAGTTATGGATTTAGCTAAGTTGGGTAAACAAGCGTTTTTTATACCAACACCTGGACAATTTGAGCAAGAGTATTTAGCTGACTATTTAAACAACCAAGGGATTATTGCTAGTTGTAGTCAGGAGGATTTTACTTTAAAACAATTGGAACGTGTGACTACCTATTCTGGTTTTAAAGGTTTGACAAATACAATAGACTTTAAGGCGTTGTTCTTGCTTTTTCAAGCGTAAAAGAAAACTCGCTACCAATATTAAACTCGCTTTCTACATAAATTTTTTCGTCGTGTGCCTCAATAATATGTTTAACAATTGCTAGTCCTAAACCAGAACCACCTTCTTTACGTGATCCACTTTTATCGACTCTGTAAAAACGCTCAAACAATCTAGAGATATGTTTTTTCTCAATCCCTTCTCCATTGTCTGTTACTCTAACAATGACTTTGTTTTTAATTAGTTTTTCTATACTGATTTCGGTCGTTCCTTTTTCGCGTCCATATTTAATAGAATTCACAATCAAGTTAGTCAACACTTGTTGTATACGTTCTTCATCGCCTTTTACCATTATTGGATACTTATAATCCATATCAAAGGTTAAGGTAATTTTTTTCTTGGCTGCCTTCATTTCTAAAAGCTCAAAAACGCTTTGCACGAGCTCTACAATATCAAAGGTATCGACGTTTAGACTTAAATCTCCAACTTCAAGTTTGGTTATCATGTCTAAATCCTTAACAATATAGATTAGTCGCTCCACACCTTTATTGGCTCTTTCTAGATATTTTTCAGCTACGTTTTTGTCATTCATAGCACCATCTAACAATGTTTCTAGATAGCCTTGTACTGTAAACAAAGGTGTTTTAAGCTCATGGGAAATATTACCCATAAACTCCTTACGGTATTCTTCTCTTACTTTAAGTGTTTCAATTTCTAGCTTTTTGTTTTTAGCATATTGGTCTATCTGTTTGGTCAGCGTAGCCATGTCTGTAGTGATGCTTTTTTTACTAAAACTAACTGCTTCTAAAAGGGTAAGATCTTTGTAAATTTTGTTAATACGCTTATAGATAAATTTTTCTACCCTAAACTGTGTAATTAAAAACGATACGCTAAAGGTTGCGAAAGCAAAAAGCGCTATTTGTCCTACGTCCACAAGATAAAACGCATACAAAAACAGACCCATAAAAAGGGTGAGGAAGATTGTTATTAAAAACGAGGTTTTTAATGCAAACTTGTAAGTCTTTTTTAACTTCAAATTATTCTACAAATTTATAACCAACACCTTTGACGGTTTTAAAACTGTCATCGCCAATTTTTTCTCGTAGTTTTCTAATATGTACGTCAATTGTACGTCCACCAACAACGACTTCGTTACCCCAAACACGATCTAAAATATCTTCTCTTTTAAAGACTTTATTAGGTTTAGAGGCTAATAAAGATAATAATTCAAATTCTTTTCTTGGTAAAATAATCTCGTCACCATCCAGAATAATTTTATATTCCTCTCTATTAATTACCAGGTTACCAATGGTCATTAAAGACTTACTAGTTTCTTCTGCTTTTAAACGACGTAACAATGCTTTAACCTTACTAACCAATACTTTTGGCTTAATAGGCTTAGTAATATAATCATCTGCTCCTGCATCAAATCCAGCCACTTGCGAGTAATCTTCTCCTCTGGCTGTTAAAAACGTAATAAGCGATGCGCTTAATTCTGGGATTTTTCTGATAGCTTCACATGCTTCAATACCATCCATTTCTGGCATCATCACATCTAGAATAATAAGCTGTGGCTTTTCTTTTTTAGCTTTTTTGACTGCTTCTAATCCGTTTTTAGCGGTAACTACCTGATAGCCTTCATTAGTTAAATTATAACCTACAATTTCTAAAATGTCTGGCTCATCATCCACTAAAAGGATTTTAATGTCTTTTTTATTCATGTGTCTATTATATGTGTTTTTTTATCTATCACATGGTATTTCAATAGGCAGTCTATTATTTAAAACAACCTGATGTTGTAAAATTTTTATGGACTTTACTATTGAATTACATAATGGTTATATTAATGTAAAGATAAAACTATTACTAAAAGATTTAATTTTTAAATGATTAATAACATTAAGATAACATGCTAAATTAATCTAAAAAAATATAATAGACGCATAATCAGTCTTTAACTACAAATCTGATAACCAAAGCATTAAAATGATGTTATTTTAACATTAAGAAGCAGGATAGCATTATTAATAGTTGGGTTAAGTCAATTTTCTGTGTATCTTTATTGCCTAATTTTATATCCATTAATTATGAAAAAACTTTACTTTTTAATTTTTATTTTAACATCAACTTTCTCGTTTGCACAAAACGCTGCAGTAAATGGAGGATTTGAAAGCTGGACTGGAGGCGTTTTAGATTCTTGGACTTCAGAATCAGGAACAACGCTAACTGAAGAAAACACAATTGTATCAGAAGGTACTTCTGCAATTAATTTTTTAGTAACAACACAGACTCAAGGAAGTACAGATTTTAGACAAACCGTTACTGTAACACCAGGTTTAGTTTACGATGTATCTGTAGATGTTTATCAATTAGACAATGCTGCCGAAGCAAGGCTATTTGCTGATGGATACCAAGGCTATTCAGACTCTGGCATTATTGGAGCTTGGCAAACCTTAACTTACGAATTTACTGCAACTGCTGCTACTGCAGATTTTGGACTACGTTTTTATGATGTGGCTGGTTGGACTGCTGCAGGTAGCAATATTATTGTTGACAATTTTCAAATAGTACCACAATCTACACCAAGTATATCTGTTATATCTCCATCAGAAGGAGATTTACTATATACGCCAAATGTAACTGTAGATGTTAGTGTACAAAATTTTAACGTCGCTAACGGAACTGGTGATGGACACATCCACTACACTGTTGATGGCGGAAGTATTGTAATGAAATATGACACGAATCCAATAAACCTTACAAGTTTAAGCGCAGGATCACATTCTGTTTACCTAGAATTAGTTGACAACTCTCATAATCCAATTGTACCAGCAGTAAATACGACTGTTAATTTTACAATTGCAGAAGTACAAGCTTTACCTTTTACAGAAAGTTTTGATTATACAGCTGGTGAAACTATTGCAGAGCAAGATGCTTGGACAAACTACTTTTCTGGTGATGATGCCTTAGTTGAAACAGGAAGTTTAACTTATCCTGGAATAACAGCTGCAGGTAACTCCATGTCTTTTGATGGGTCTGGAGCAGATCCAGTTGTTGACTATACACCTACCAATGCAGGAAAAATTTATGCTTCTTTTATGTTACAAGTTACTGCATTAGATGCTGCTGCTACTGATGGTTATTTTGCTGTATTAAGGACTGACTCCGGAAGTTACGAATCTAGACTATGGATAACACCTACTGGAGCAACAACTTACAGAGTAGGTATTAGTAATGGTGGTACATTAACACAAATTGTACCTACAGATTTAAATGTTGGCGACACAGCTTTTATTGTCTTTAATTATGACATAGATAATGACACTGTAAGTGCATGGGTAAATCCAGTATTAGGAGGTGTAGAACCTGCTGCAGACGCTACCGAAGCTTCTGGAAGTACAGGTAATACTTTTTCTCAATTTTTAATTCGTCAAGATAGTGCAACTGAAACACCATTTATTGTAATGGATGAATTAAGAATAGCAACAACATGGAGTGAAGCCTCTTTAACAACTCAAGAATTTAACACAACTGCAAACTTTAACATCTATCCAAATCCAACAAATACAGGATTTGTAAACATTACAACTAAAACAAATACATCTGTTAATGTTACTGTATATGATGTATTAGGAAAGCAAGTTTTATCTAAAACATTAAACAACAATACATTAGATGTTACTAGCTTAACAACTGGTGTTTATATATTAAAATTAAACCAAAACGGAACCTCTACTACTAAGCGATTAATAGTAGAATAATCCCATATTAAGGTATTGTTAAAAGAGTTATCTGTTATCAGATAACTCTTTTTTTGTATAGATTTGATGCTAAATTTAACAACACATTTATATGAAAAAAATTTACTTTTTACTTTTTACACTTGTTTCATTATCTAGTTATGGACAAGTAAACATTGCTACAAATGGTGGTTTTGAAAATTTCACAGGAACAACGCCTGATAATTGGTCTTTAATAGACTCAGGAATAGCAACTGATGAAGAGTCTACAATCATAAGTGAAGGAACGAAATCCTTAAAAGTAACAGTTAACACTGCTACTCAAGCAAACACAGACTTTAGACAAAATATAGATGTAGAAAATGGAGTTGAATATACCTTTTCTGTAGATATTTATCATCCATCAAGTGATAATGATTCAAGAGTAAGATTATATATAGATGATTACGCTAATTATTCTGATCCTTCAAATACTGATACTTGGCAAACAGTAACTACTACATTTACTGCTACTGCTGATGAAACTATAGAAGTTGGGTTAAGATTCTATGATGTTTCAGGATTTGATGGCTCTACGGTAATATATGTTGATAACCTTCAAGTTTATGACCCTTCAACATTATCAACAACAACTTTTAAAAAATCAGAATTCACAGTATTCCCTAATCCAACGTCTAACGGATTTGTAAATATCAAAACTGCAAACAACCAACCAGTAGCTGTTGTTGCTTATGATGTTTTAGGAAAGCAAGTATTAAACACAAAATTAACGACTAGTCGTTTAAACGTGTCTAATTTAAAAGCTGGCGTTTACATTTTAAAATTAACGCAAAATGGAGCGACTACTACTAAAAAATTAGTAATAGAATAAGTTTTATTATACCTCACAAAAAAAGCGTTGCAATAGCAACGCTTTTTTTATTTTATATACTTTTGTGTTTTACAATTTCATGACTACGACTAAGGACATTTTTACAATTACAACTCCTGAGCAGTTTAAGGCAAAAGCCTTAGAGGTGTTTCGTTTTCAGTTTGAAAACAATACAATCTATCGTTCGTTTTGCGACTTACTGTATATTAATCCAAGTGATATCTCAGACTTGCATGAGATTCCGTTTTTACCCATACAATTTTTTAAATCTCATCAGGTATTAAGTACAACTAACCCTATTGAAACTACTTTTTCAAGTAGTGGTACTACAGGACAAATTACCAGTAAGCATTTGGTATCTGACTTAAGCGTGTATGAAACTAGTTTTAAATTAGGCTTTAAGCATTTTTATGGTAATGTAAAAGATTATACCATTTTGGCCTTATTACCTAATTATTTAGAACGCGAAGGCTCCTCTTTAGTTTACATGGTTGACCATTTAATTAAAGATTCCAATAAGCCAAAAAGTGGTTTTTACTTAAATAATTTAGACCAATTAAAGGACACACTAATTGCATTGGATCAAGCAGGAGAAAACGTATTACTTATTGGTGTATCCTTTGCGCTTTTAGATTTAATAGATCTGCACACTTTTAACCTTAAACATACTATTGTTATGGAAACTGGTGGTATGAAAGGACGTCGTAAAGAAGTGATTAGAGAAGAGTTACACAACACCTTAAAAGCAGGTTTTGGTGTGGATGCAATCCATAGCGAGTATGGTATGACCGAGTTATTAAGCCAAGCATACTCCAAAGGACATGGTATTTTTAACTGTCCACCTTGGATGCGTATTTTAACTAGAGATACTGAGGATGCATTAACCGTTTTTAATAGTCCAAAAACTGGTGGTATTAATGTTATTGATTTGGCAAATATAAATTCTTGTAGTTTTATTGCGACTCAAGATTTAGGTAAAGTATATGATAATGAGGACTTTGAAATTATTGGTCGCTTTGATAATAGTGATATTAGAGGCTGTAATTTAATGGTATTGTAAGGACTTTAAAAAAGATACGACCAACCTAATATGAAAAAGAGAAATTAGTTTTTGGTTGGTTAACTGATTTCATAAAAAAAGCCTGCTTATTTTAAGCAGGCTTTATTATTTAATATAGTATTTGAGATTTACAACCTCAGCAATTTTTTAGATAGCTTTAATAATAAAGGTTGTTTTTTTACCTCTGTTAATTACAATATACTTATCGTTAATTAAATCGTCTTTAGTAATCGTGTAATCCTCTGTTACTTTATCCTTGTTTACAGACACCGAGTTTTCTTTTAATGCACGACGTGCTTCTCCATTACTGGCTAAAAAATCAGTTTCGGCAGCCAATGCAGCAATCATGTCTAAACCAGCTTCGATTTTGTCCATAGACACTTCGGCTTGTGGCACACCTTCAAAAACATCTAAAAATAAATTTTCGTTTAGCTGCTTAATTTCATTTTTAAAATCTTTACTAAACAATATTCCTGATGCTTTTTCAGCATTTTCTAATTCTTCTTTACTATGTACAAAAGTAGTTACCTCTTCTGCTAATCGTTTTTGTAAGGCTCTAAAACCTGGATTTTCTTTATGTTCTGCAATTAAAGCGTCAATGGTATCTTTATCTAAAAAGGTAAAAATTTTGATGTACTTCTCTGCATCTTCGTCAGAACTATTTAACCAAAACTGGTAGAATTTGTATACACTAGTTTTGTCTGCAGTTAGCCAAACATTACCACCTTCGCTTTTACCAAATTTACTTCCATCTGCTTTTGTTATTAATGGACAGGTCATCGCGTAAGCTTTAGCTGTGTCATCACCTACAGTCATACGTCTTACCAACTCTGTTCCTGTGGTAATGTTTCCCCATTGATCACTTCCACCCATTTGTAATTTACAATTTAGGTGTTTATATAAATGGTAAAAATCGTATCCTTGGATTAATTGGTAAGTAAACTCTGTAAAACTCATACCTATACTACCTTCTTCTCCAGAAAAACGTTTTTTAACGCTATCCTTAGCCATCATGTAATTTACAGTAATACGTTTACCAACATCACGCGCAAAATCTATAAATGAAAACGATTTCATCCAATCATAATTATTAACTAAAACTGGTGCGTTTTTATCGCTAGAGTTAAAGTCTAAAAAATGAGACAACACAGACTTAATACCTGCTACGTTATGGTTAAGTGTTGCTTCGTCTAGTAAATTACGCTCGTCACTTTTTCCAGAAGGGTCACCAATCATACCTGTTGCTCCACCAACTAAAGCTACGGGTTTATGTCCTGCTTTTTTTAAATGTACTAGCAATATTATTGGTACTAAACTACCTATGTGTAACGAGTCTGATGTTGGGTCAAAACCAATATAGGCTGTGGTCATCTCTTTATCCAGTTGCGCTTCGGTTCCTGGCATGATATCGTGTACCATCCCTCTCCATCTTAATTCTTCTACAAATGCATTAGCCATTTTTAGTGTGGTTTTATTATTGAAGTCGCAAAGATAAAAATCGTGCCATAAACTACATACAATATCTAATATTTATTACCTTAGAGGTATGATTTTAGTTACAGGAGGAACAGGCTTGGTTGGTGCACACTTATTGTTTAATTTATTAAATGAAAACCAATCTTTAC
Source organism: Olleya sp. KJ81-1 (assembly GCF_055808135.1). Lineage (NCBI taxonomy): Bacteria > Pseudomonadati > Bacteroidota > Flavobacteriia > Flavobacteriales > Flavobacteriaceae > Olleya > Olleya sp. KJ81-1. Next base: position 2,227,378 of record NZ_CM147854.1, read on the forward strand.
GTGCTATTTATAGAAATGAAAAAAAGTTTGAAACCGTTAAACGCATTTTTAGCTATTATACTGACACACCTGATGTCCTTTTTAGCAAAATTGATTGGGTAAAAGCCGATTTAAACGATATACCAGATTTAACTGAAGCTTTTAATGGCATTACCCATGTTTATCATTGTGCTGCTTTTGTATCTTTTGAACCTAATAAGTTTGAACTGCTTAGAAAAACTAATATTGAAGGGACAGCAAATATTGTTAATCTGTGTTTATCTAATCAGGTAAAAAAACTATGCTATGTCAGCTCCATAGCTGCTATTGGTACACCAACTAATAATGCACAATTAATTACTGAAGATACGGATTGGAATCAGGAATTTGACAATAGTGTTTATGCTATTACCAAGTATGGTGCAGAGCTTGAAGTTTGGCGAGGTACACAAGAAGGCTTAGATGCTGTTATTGTAAACCCTGGAATTATAATTGGTCCTGGAATATGGAATTATGGTAGTGGATCGCTAATTACTATGGTAAATAAAGGCATATCCTATTACACTACAGGAAGTACAGGTTACGTGGATGTTAATGATGTTGTAAGTTGTATGGTTACACTTATGAAAACCAACATTATTAATGAACGCTACATATTGGTATCTGAAAACTTAAGCTTTAAAGACTTTATTTACAAAACTGCCAACTACCTAAATGTCGTCCCTCCAAAAAAGAAAGCCACAAAACTACTATTAGCTTTAGGTTGGCGATTGGATTGGATAAAACAGAAACTGACAGGTAAACGACGCTTGTTGTCTAAACAAACAGCACATTCGGCTCTGTCACAAAGTCAATTTAGTAATAGCAAAATTACAACTGCTTTAGATTATAATTTTACAAGTATAGACACTAGTTTAAAACAAACTACTTTGGCGTTTGCACGCGATCAAGCTTTTGTTTAACTGTTTCTTTTAATTCTTTTTGTTTGATTTTGTCTTCCTTTTTCTCTTCTGCTTTATAAAAAGTTCTTAAACTTTCTAGACTATCTCTAACATCCTTATATATTTGAGAATACTCATCTATGTCATATGCATAGTAGTTATTACTGTCTGCAAATATGGTGCTGTCAATTTTATGTTTTCTGTAAACAAATGTATCAGGTACTATCCCTTTATTTTCTAGCTCGCGTTTATTAATTCCTTTAGCAGAAGACACTAATGCTAATTCTACCAGAACATCTACCATTTTATCCTTACTCATTAAATTTTCAGGTTTTTTTGGTTTTTCAATTCCGTAACAAGACACAAATAACAAGGTTATAAATATGTATATTACAATGTTCTGTTTTAACATAACTATCTATTAAAGGTTAAACGTTGTGCGTAGTTAGTATCATAAAACTTAAAGTTTTTATATGCTAAACCACCATTTACAAACGTATGGGTAATCCTAGATTTAAATGTTGTACCCTCAAAAGGAGACCATCCACATTTATATAAAATATTATCCTTTTTAACAGTCCAAGGGTTGTTTAAATCTACAACAACTAGGTCTGCAAAATAGCCTTCTCTGATATATCCACGTTTTTCTACTTCAAATAAAATAGCTGGATTATGGCAAAATTTTTCTACAATCTTCTCAATAGAGATATCACCATCATGATACATTTCTAGCAATGCTGGTAGTGCATGTTGTACTAAAGGACCTCCAGATGGTGCAGATGTGTATACGTTTGATTTTTCTTCAAAGGTATGTGGTGCATGGTCTGTAGCAATAACGTCTATCTTGTCATCTAACAAGGCCTTAAGTAGTTGCTCGCGATCTTTTTCGGTTTTAACCGCAGGATTCCACTTAATTAGCGTGCCTTTCTCGTCATAATCTTTATCGCTAAACCACAGGTGATGTATACAAACCTCTGCAGTAATTTTTTTATCTTTTAAAGGTACTTTATTGTCAAACAATTCGGTTTCCTTACCTGTAGATAAATGAAACACATGTAAACGTGCTCCTGTTTTTTTAGCTAATTCTATAGCTTTAGAAGAAGAAATATAACATGCTTCCTCACTTCTAATTATAGGATGAAAATTTACAGGAATGTCATCTCCATAACGTTCCTTATAAATATCTAAGTTTTTTTGGATGGTTGCTTCGTCCTCACAATGCACAGAAATTAATAAATCTGTACTGTTAAATATTTTTTCTAAAACCTCTGGATTATCAACAAGCATATTACCTGTTGACGATCCTAAAAATAGTTTTAGACCTGCAACTTCCTTTTTATTTACTTTTAAAATTTCTTCTAAATTGTCATTAGTACCACCAAACATAAAGGAATAGTTAGCCCAAGATTTTTTAGCAGCAATTGCAAATTTCTCGTCTAGCTTTTCAATAGTTGTTGTTTGTGGATTGGTGTTTGGCATCTCGATAAAAGAGGTAATTCCACCAGCAATAGCAGCTCTAGACTCTGTCTCTATATTTGCTTTGTGCGTTAATCCTGGTTCTCTAAAATGCACTTGATCATCAATTGCTCCTGGAATGACATATTTACCCTCTGCGTCAAAAACATTAACATCTGCAGATTTTGGGCTAATAGAATGGTCTATTTTAGTAATAAACTGACCTTCGATTAATATATCACCATTAAAAATTGTGCCTTCATTAACGATTTTTGCATTTTTAATAAGTGTCTTCTTGTTTTGCATTATTAATTGGATTTGAATAAACTTTTAATTTTCATACTTATTACACCAAATATAGCTTCGGATATAATACTTGAGCTTAATTTGGATTCTCCTTTTGTTCTGTCAGTAAATATGACTGGGACTTCTACTAATTTAAACTTTTTTAAATACGCCTTAAATTTCATTTCTATTTGAAACGCGTAGCCAACAAACTTTATTTGATCTAAGTTTAGTTGCTCTAAAACCTGTCTTTTGTAACATATAAAACCTGCTGTAGCGTCTTTAACACGCATACCTGTAATTAATCTTACATAAATAGAAGCACCATAAGACAATATTACACGACCTAGAGGCCAATTGACTACATTGACACCTTTTACATAACGTGACCCTATGGCTAAGTCTGCATTGTCTAAACGACAAGCGTCATACAAACGTATTAAATCTGTAGGGTTGTGAGAAAAATCTGCATCCATCTCAAAAATATATTGGTACTGTTTATTTAAAGCCCATTTAAAACCATGTATATACGCAGTACCTAACCCAGATTTTTCTTTTCTAACTTCTAAAAATAGCTGATTGTCAAACTCTGCTTGTAATGCTTTAACCTTAACAGCGGTTTGATCTGGCGAATTATCGTCCACCACTAATACATCAAATGCTTTAGGAAGCGCAAACACTGCACTTAAAATAGCTTCTATATTCTCAATTTCGTTGTATGTTGGTATTATAACAACAGCGTCTTGCATCAATACTAATTAAAATTTAGGCAAATGTACATTTTTATAAAATTACTTAATTATAAAAATTACTTAATTATTAGGCGATTTACTATTAAAAAATAATAATTTTATGCCATGCTAAGAGACCTATATACTGTAGATATTTTAACCCTAACTTTTATAGGTTGCCTAATTATTGTAGCGCTATCTAAGACATTATTTACTAAAAGATTTAATGAATTTATCTTACTACTATTTAACTCCAGACATACTAACCTATATATAAAGGAACAGCGCTTTTTTGATTTATTTGAAGGCTTGTTGTTTTTAAACTTTATACTAAACTTAGGACTTTTACTGCATACCTATTTAAATGAGCAATCCTTAAACAGGTTACCACAATTAGACGTCTTTAAATACGCTTTACTTATTGGGTTATTTTTAATATTAAAGGTGCTTTTTGAAAGATTATTATCAAGCGTATTGGATATAGAGCCTATTATAGATAAATATATTTTTGAAAAAACTAGCTTTCAAAACTTTGTAGGATTAGTACTTCTACCAATAAATGCTTTATTAATCTATACTTTAACACCTAACCAAACCCTATTAATTACACTGCTTACCATCCTTTTAGCTTTGCAATTTTTTGGCTTGTTTTTATTTATTAAGAATAATCTTAATGTCTTTAGAAAGAGCTTGTTTTATTTTATTTTGTATCTTTGCACTCTCGAAATTGCACCTTATGTTGTTTTATATAAAATAATAACAACTAATTGGGTCTAAATAAAATTATACAACTTATGAAAGTGAAAACGATTTTAGTCTCGCAACCGGAACCTAAAATAGAAAATTCGCCTTATTTTGATCTCTCTGAAAAGCAGAAAGTAAAAATTGATTTTAGACCTTTTATTCATGTAGAAGGTGTGCCATCCAAAGATATCAGACAACAAAAAGTTGATTTAAAAAATTACACTGCTATTATTTTAACTAGTAGAAATGCTGTTGATCACTTTTTTAGAGTGGCTGAAGAAATGCGTTTTAAAGTGCCAGATTCGTTAAAATATTTTTGTCAATCTGAAGCAGTTGCTTACTATTTACAAAAATATGTAGTGTACAGAAAGCGTAAAATTTATGTTGGTAAACGTAATTTTGCAGACTTATCACCTTTAATAAAAAAATATAAAGACGAAAAGTTTTTATTACCTACAACAGACAAATTAAAGCCTGAGGTACCAGAAACTTTAAACGCATTAAATATTGACTGGAAAGAAGCTGTATTTTATAAAACAGTTATTAGTGACTTATCAGATTTAGAAAATGTGACTTATGACATTTTAGTATTTTTTAGTCCTAGTGGTATCGAGTCTTTATTCCACAACTTTCCGGAATTTAAACAAAACGATACTAGAATTGCTGTTTTTGGTAACACGACCATTAAAGCTGTTGAAGAAAAAGGATTGCGTGTAGACATTGCTGCACCAACACCTGAAACACCATCTATGACTATGGCACTTCAAAAATATATTGACAAAGTTAATAAAGGTAAATAAACCTTAATCTACTATAAATTAAAAGCGCCAATTGAAAATTTCAATTGGCGCTTTTTTTATTAACACTTTATCTATTACTATTCAGCGTAACGTTGTGGTCCACCACGTCTAATTTCTTCGCTTGCATAAGATTCAAATTTCTCAAAATTCTCTCTAAAAGCATTAGCTAGTTTAAAAGCTGTCTTGTAATATTCTTTATCGTCTTTCCAAGTTGCTCTTGGGCTTAATACCTCATCAGGTACACCTGGACAAGTTCTAGGTTGTGCTACACCAAATACAGAATGGATGTGATAATCTTTATAGTTATACAATCCTAAATCTCCATTAAGCACTGCACTAATCATAGCACGCGTATATTTTAACTTAATTCTGCTTCCTACTCCGTAAGACCCTCCAGTCCAACCTGTGTTAATCAACCACACGTTTACGTTAGCGTCTTTCATTTTTTTACTTAACATCTCAGCGTATTTTGTTGGATGTAAAGGCATAAAAGGTGCTCCAAAACATGCCGAAAAACTTGGTACTGGCTCAGTAATTCCAGCTTCGGTACCTGCTACTTTTGCAGTATAACCAGATATAAAATGGAAAGCAGCTTGAGCTGGTGTTAGTTTAGATATTGGAGGCAATACTCCAAAAGCATCTGCTGTTAAAAAGAAAATGTTTTTAGGATTCTCTCCTGTAGATGGTACTCTAATATTTTCAATATGATGTATTGGATAACTTACACGCGTATTTTGTGTAATAGAAGTATCTTCAAAATCTACCTCTCCTTTATCATTCATGATAACGTTTTCTAGGATTGCTCCTTTTTTAATCGCACCAAAAATTTCTGGTTCTTGCTCTCCTGATAAGTTAATCACTTTAGCGTAACATCCACCTTCAAAGTTAAACACAGTATTCTCTGCAGTCCAACCATGCTCATCATCTCCAATTAAGCTTCTGTCAGGATCTGTAGACAATGTTGTTTTTCCTGTTCCTGATAATCCAAAGAAAATTGCTGTGTCACCATCCTTACCAACATTTGCACTGCAGTGCATTGGTAATGTATTTTTGTAAACTGGTAAAATAAAGTTTAGTGCAGAGAAGATTCCTTTTTTGATTTCTCCTGTGTAACCTGTACCACCAATTAAAGCAATTTTTCTAGTAAAATCTAAAATAGCAAAGTTATGCTGACGTGTACCATCAACTTCTGGATCTGCCATAAAACCTGGAGCGTTAACTACAGTCCATTCTGGAGTAAAATCTTTTAACTCTTCTTCAGTTGGTCTTAAAAACATATTGTAAGCAAACATGTTACTCCATGGATACTCATTTATAACACGAATGTTTAGTTTGTAGTCTTCATCAGCACAAGCAAAACTGTCTCTAACAAAAACCTCTTTGTTAGATAAGTAATCTGTTACTTTATCGTATAGTTTTTGAAACTTATCAGCATCAAAAGGAATGTTGATATTTCCCCACCACACTTTATCTTCAGTAATACTGTCTTTTACAATAAAACGGTCCATTGGAGAACGTCCTGTAAACTCGCCTGTATTTACTGCTAAAGCTCCTGAAGAGGCTACTTTACCTTGACCTTTTTCTAGAGTTTCCTCTTGTAATTGATCTGGTGTTAATTGATATTTTACTTGGGCATTTTTGATTCCGTATTGTTCCAACGCAATCGTTTTCGTAAATTGGGTATGGTCTACCATAATTTGTGTGTGTTGTGTATGTGTTGTTTGAGTTGCAAAGTTAAAATTATTACACTAGAAACGCCAAACAAATACTAATTATTCTGTTTGATCTTTAAAATATTTATCAACAGGATACTCCATGACAAGATTAATAGTAAACCTCCTATTGGTGTCACAAACGCTATCGATTTAAAATTAAAAGCAGTTAATGTGTTAGTTGCTAATCCGTAAATAGATCCGGAAAACAAGATTATACCTGACAAAACCAAATAAAAAATTATTGTTTTAGATTTTGAGGTCACCAAATTATGACTCCCAACGACTAACAACAATAATGCATGATACATTTGGTAGCGCACACCAGTTTCGTAACTTTGGACTGCTTCTGCAGACACTAAAGCTTTTAATCCATGTGCGCCAAAAGCACCTAAAACAACACTTAATAATCCCAAAATAGTTCCTAAAAGTAATAGCTTCTTATTCATATAAATACTTCATTTTCGTTTTTATCCCAATTAAAATTTTCTACATTCGTAGTTCAAAAATACTCAACAAATCTCATTATGCGAAAGATATTAGTCATAGGTTCCGGAAAATCAACCTCGTACCTTATTAAATACTTATTAGATAAATCAGAAACCGAAAATTTACATATTACGGTTGGTGACTTAAACGTAGAAAGCGCAAAAATAATGATTGGAAATCATACTAACGCTTCGGCAATTAGCTTAGATGTATTTGACCCAATATCTAGAGAGCACGCTATTAAAGCAGCAGATATAGTTGTATCAATGTTGCCTGCAAGATTTCATATAGAAGTTGCCAAAGACTGCATTACTTTTAATAAAAGTATGGTTACTGCATCCTATGTTAGTGATGAGATGCAAGCTTTAGATCAAGATGCTAAAGACAAAGGATTAGTGTTTATGAACGAGATTGGTGTGGATCCAGGACTAGATCATATGAGTGCCATGCAAGTTATTGATGGTATTCGTGATAAAGGCGGAAAAATCATATTATTCGAGTCCTTTACAGGTGGATTAGTAGCTCCAGAAAGTGATAACAATTTATGGAATTACAAATTTACTTGGAATCCAAGAAATGTAGTCACAGCAGGACAAGGTGGTGCAGCCAAATTTTTACAAGAAAACACATACAAATACATCCCTTATAACCGCTTATTTAGACGTACCGAATTTTTAGACGTTGACGGGTTTGGACGCTTTGAAGCTTACGCTAATCGCGACTCATTAAAATACCAAAGCGTGTATAATCTTGACAATGTAAAAACATTATATCGTGGGACGATGCGTCGTGTTGGATTTTCCAGAGCTTGGCAAGTCTTTGTAGCATTAGGCATGACAGACGATAGTTACACTATAGATGATAGTGAGAATATGACCTATCGCGACTTTGTAAACGCCTTTTTACCTTACAGCCCAACAGACTCTGTTGAGCTTAAATTTAGACACGCCTTAAAAATAGATCAAGATGATATTATTTGGGACAAATTTTTAGAGCTAGACCTGTTTAGCAAAACTAAAATGGTCGAACTTAAAAAAGCAACGCCTGCTCAAATATTACAAAAAATATTACTAGACAGCTGGACGTTAGACCCTAAAGACAAGGACATGATTGTCATGTACCACAAATTTGGTTATGAGCTTGATGGTAAAAAACACCAAATAGACTCTACAATGGTGACCCTTGGCGAAGACCAAACTTACACAGCAATGGCAAAAACCGTAGGACTTCCTGTGGCAATTGCAACATTAGCCATATTAAATGGTAAGATTACAACTCCAGGCGTACAAATACCAATTACAAAAGAAGTCTACACTCCAATTCTAGAAGAATTAAAAGATTACGGAATTACTTTTAAAGAAACCGAAGTCCCATATTTAGGCTACAACCCATTAAATGTTTAATTTTTGGGCATTACCACACAACACTTACAAGGTTTTAATTAACCTTGTAAGTATTGCTTAGGTCAGGCTGTACATTATATCTTTTTTGCTTTTAATGGCAAAAAAGGATGCCATTTCCATCCTTAATGCGTGTAAAAACAAAGTCTTAATTACACCACGTTACAATTTAAAATAGATTGTTTAAATTTATCTTTTAAATTTTAACCTATTTCAACTTGAAAACCACAAACAATAACATTACTATAGATGGTATCGATAAAAAGATACTTCGTGCTTTAATGCAAGATGCCAGAACACCTGTTTTAGAAATCGCGCGTCAAGTCGGCATCTCTGGAGCTGCCATACACCAACGCTTAAGAAAACTAGAAAAATCTAAATTAATAGCAGGCTCTAAATTTGTTATTAATCCAAAAGTTTTAGGTTATACCACTATGGCATTTGTAGGCATTTATTTAGACAAAGCCATGAGTAATCCGGAAGCAGTTAAACAATTAAAAAAAATACCCGAAGTTTTAGAGTGTCATTACACCACAGGAAACTGGAGTATATTAATAAAAATACTATGTAAGGACAACGAGCATTTAATGCATTTACTAAACAATGATATACAATCCATTGCTGGTGTTTCTAGAACAGAAACCTTTATATCTCTAGACCAACAAATAGAACGACAAATAAAAATATAAAAAAAGCGCCTTCAAAAAGGCGCTTTTTTTATGTATTTCTAAATTACTAAATTATTCTATAATTATCTTTTTAACAAGATTTCCTTTTTCTGAAACTACAGTAATAAAATACAATCCAGAAGCTAAATCTGTACTTAAATCTAAAATAGCGTTTGTTGAGCTATTATTTAAATCTATTGTTTTAATTAAACGTCCATTAATATCTGTAACATTAACAGCCTTTAAATTAACTCCGTTGTTTTTAATAGTCATTAATCCATTAGAAGGATTTGGATATATAGATAACACATAATTTAAATCAAATACATCTGTACTTAGTGTCAAACCAGGAATAAAATCTATAGCATCTAAGGCCAATTGCTCTGCTCCAGAATTAGAAGAAAACTCAATTACCAATTGTGCTTTGCACGCTGCATTAGCAGATAAATCTGCAGACAATAATTGCCAAGACCCTTGCAAACCTGGTAAATCATCAATACCATTAGTTTCTGTAGTGGTATCAATTAACGTAAGCGCTGGTGAAGCACAATCTGAAAATTGAATAGTCACTCTAAAAAAATCTAAAATATCCCAATTAGTATCATCTAAAAAATATTGCATACTAAACTGTGGATTAGATCCTACTAGATCAACTTGGTCAAAAGTCATAGTAACTGTACCATCAACATCATCCATAAAAAAAGCTTGCGTCCCTTCTGGTGGCGCAAAACCTAATTCTGATTGGATAGAAGCTGCTGTTGCAACACCAAAATAATCTCCATCAGAGAAACCTACAGGACCATTAGGTGTTGTTGGATCTAATACAATAGAGTATCCTAATGTTGAACCAGAACTTGCCTCAGTAACATATACCAAACCGCAATTGGCATTATAATTAGTTAATGTATGTGCTGTTGTAGTATTTGTGTCAAAATATTGACACGCATTACTTACAGCGTTAAATGTTACACCTGGAGTGTTTTCAAAACCATTGCCTACTTGTGACATGATTAATGAGGGTAACAAAAAAATCAATGATAGTAGTTTATTTTTCATAATATATAAATTAATAGCATAACAAATTTAACATATTGATTGACACCATATAATAATTTTTGATATTAATTTTAAAAATAGTTTTACATCCAACAAACAACTATAAAACAGCAAATTACAAGTTAATTACACCTTGGTAAAATTTAAGTTTAGACGTAAAAAAAGCACCTAAAATTTAGGTGCTTTTTTTACTATTTACTGGTATAATTTTTAGTCTCTTGACATAAATATTCTAAGGATATACCAAAATAACAACATTAAAGATGCAAATAAACCTAATGCTGCAGGTATATAATCTTCAGTTGTGTATTTATCTTTAATCTGAGACGTTTGGTATAAAATAGATCCTCCTGCTAATAAACACATACCAACAGAAAACCATAAACCTAGTGTAAATCCACCAAAAAGTGATCCAGCAACAATTAACCCTAAAGCTATAAAGCCACCAATAGTTAAACCTGCTTTTAAAAACGAAAAATCTGTTTTAGTCATCATTACTACAGCAGTTAAACCTGTAAATAACGCTAATGTTACCAATGCTGCTTGCTGTAACATCTCTGGACCAGAATCCATGTAAAAAGCTGCAATGTATATCATTGGCACAAAAATAACAGCCTGAGCTAATATATATAATGCATAAGCTAAATACTGTTTATTTTTATCGGCAGTCTTCATTGCTGTACTTTCAGCATAAGTTGTGACTAACATAAAACCTCCAAGTAGTAATAACCACTTATAACCCTCTGTCATAGACAACATAAACTCTACAACAGTTTGGCTTTGTAAAAGTAGGTATTCAAATAAAATAAATACTAATACACCTACAGCAACATGACCATACGTTTTTTTATAAAATGTAACTCTATCTGCTTCAGATGCCACATTTACTAATGTATTCCCTTGATAATTGTCAAACGAATTTTCTAAATTATTTTCCATTATTATTGATTAAATTATTGGTTGCTCAAATGTAAAAAAAGAAAAACTATTATGTATTATTTTTATATAATTTAAGTGACTTAATCGCGTCTACCTAAAATTTGCATAGCCCAATATAATAAAGAGGCTAACGCTCCAATTGCTGCTACTAAATAGGTTCTTGCAGCCCATTTAAGCGCATCTTCAGAGCCTTTATATTCTTCTGGAGTGACAATATTTTTTGCTTTTAACCAAGCCAAAGCTCTATTACTTGCATCATACTCTACTGGCAAAGTGATAAAACTAAATAGTGTAGCAAATCCCATCATGACCAAACCTGCAATTGCAACATAAAGTCCACTTGCACCTAATGCACCAGAAGCCATTAATGCAATACCACCAATAATAACCCATTGTGACATACTAGATGTTACTTGAACAACAGGTACTAATTTAGATCGCATAGTCAAATAACTATAGGCTGTTGCATGCTGGACAGCATGGCCACACTCGTGTGCAGCTACAGCTGCTGCTGCTGCATTTGCATGACTATACACGACTTCGCTTAAATTTACAGTTTTATCCACTGGATTATAGTGATCCGTTAATTGTCCTTTAACAGAAATAACCTTTACGTCTCTAATACCATTATCTGCTAGCATTTTTTCTGCAATTTCTGCTCCTGTCATACCATTACGCAAATGGACTTTAGAGTAAAATGCAAATTTACTTTTTAACTTACTACTTACTATACTACTAATTAAACCTATAGCTCCTATTAGTATATAGTAACCCATATATCCTGAAAACATATTTTTTTAAATTTTAAAATTGATACTATAAATATAGCAAAAAGTAAGCCAACTTAAAGGATAGAAAAAATGTCAGATTTAGACTTTATTTTTATTGGCATAAAAATCTGTTAAACCGACCATTTTAGAGTAATGAAACCTATAATTAATCTGCAATTAACTTATTATAACTCAGAAAATAATCTTCCTCACAAGGTGTCATTGCATGAGGATAATTAGGTGTTAGTAAGACGCCTTTAGGTGTTAAATTCCAGACTTTGTTATCCCAATTATAAGCGTCAGTAAACACATTACATTCTTCCTGAAATGGATCTGAAGGATCATAATATTTTGATTTTAGCAATTGGAAAAAACTAATATTAGGATACAAGTCTTCTATATTATTAACTTCTAACAACGTTTTTAAATTAAAGGTATAACCTACTGTCCCGTAAGATGGATGTGCACCACCACAATATACACTATAGCTTATTTTAAAACTAACAAAGTTATCATTAACCAAATTAATAGTATTGGACACTTCAAACCAAGAATTACAATCCAATTTACCTTGAGCAAACTGAAAATGAATACTATCTAATTTAGAATTAAATATAGCCCTTTGGCTTTTAGTAAAACCGTTACCTAATCTAAAAAGTGACATATTTGAATACGCCTCGTGAAACCAAACAATCTGTTTATTATTATAGGTTGAAACACTATCTTTAACAAAATGAAGTTTTGGGTTTCTAAAACCCTCAATTGGATCTGTATCTGTTTCGGTTAAAACGACTTTGTAGGTTTGGGATTTAATTTTTAATTGACCTATTAACGTATTGCCTTTTTTCTGTAAGGTAAAAACCTCATCTGCAGAGCTAATATTGTCTTCATTATAAAAATAACCATCAATTAAAGTTATGGTATCGTTACTAATAACTCCCCTTAAAGGGATATTAATTAATTTAGAATCGTAAAAATAATAGCCTTCAGCTCGAGCTGTATTAGCTTGACTACTATTTTCGTAAACACCTAATTGTAAGTGGATAGGAAGATTTTCTACATGACCAACATATGATTGCGACCAAAGCATTATTGGGAACAACAACATAAATATACATTGCTTCATATTGAAATTTTTTAATTACTATTTAGATTTTCACTGATGTTGCTTAAACCTATTTTCAACCAAATTACCTATTACCTCAGCATGTTTGCTTGATTGGTTTGTTTTTGTTTTAAATATAATACTTTATTTTGAGAGATTGCTTCGTTCCTCGCAATGACGTTGGATAATAAACGTATCGTCACATCGAGTGGTTTGTGAGGTACGAGCAAATTGTATCGAGATGCCTTTTTAAATGGTTCTCGATACTAAATGCTGAAAAAGCATTTCACTCGAACTGACGTGTGGTGAGTACTTTTGATTGTTTACTCTGTAATGTACTTAATTTTGAGAGATTGCTTCGTTCCTCGCAATGACGTTGAATAAAAAACCAATTCGCTATAACTAGCATGATTAATTAAAGAGATTGCTTCGTTCATCGCAATGACGTTTGCATTTTTATTATCCAACAATATTTACAATTTTACCAGGTACAATAATCACTTTTTTAGGTGTACGTCCATCTAATTGAGCAATAGTTTTTTCATGAGCCATAACGGTCTTTTCTATGTCGTCTTTAGACATATCCATTGGTAACTCTAAAGTAAAACGCATTTTTCCGTTAAAAGAAATTGGATAATTTTTACTACTCTCAACCAAATGGCTAGCTTCAAACTTAGGAAAAGCTGCAGTACTAATAGACTTTGTATTTCCTAATTGACTATAAAGCTCTTCCGTAATGTGAGGTGCGTAAGGTGATAATAGTACTAATAATGGCTCTAAAATAGCTTTACTAGTACATTTTTGTTGTGTCAACTCGTTAACAGCAATCATAAACGTTGAAACCGAAGTATTAAAAGAGAAGTTCTCTATATCTTCTTCAACCTTTTTAATGGTTTTATGTAACGTTTTTAGATTGTCTTTTGTTGGCTCAGCATCATTTACAGTAACTCCATTTTCGCCAACATATAATTTCCATAGTTTTTTTAAGAAACCATGCACACCTGTAATACCTGCTGTATTCCAAGGTTTAGCTTGCTCTAAGGGTCCTAAAAACATTTCGTATAAACGTAAACTATCTGCTCCATATTGCTCGCAAATATTATCTGGATTTACGACGTTGTATTTGGATTTAGACATTTTTTCGACTTCGCGACCTACTTTATAAACACCATCTTCTAAAATGAATTCTGCGTCCTTAAAGTCTTCTCCAAATTCTCCATCATTTTTTAATCCTTCGATATCTAATTCATCAGAAGCATTAACGTATTGCACTTTAACATGAATAGGAGTGACTTTAATTTTTGCTGTTTGTCCATATTTAGTTTCACCTTCACTTAAATTAGAATTAACTTCATTAATCTTATTATTTAATGATTTTACTATTTCACCTAATTCTTTGGAATTAAGATCATTATTTTCAATTAATTCTGATATTTTTTTAGAGACATAAATATTAGAAGCATAACTATCCATAACAGCATTATCTTCAATATTTCCGGTCGCTTTTTTCCCAATCATCGGAAGTGAAGTAACTCTATAAACAAAAGCACTAGTCCCAAGAATCATTCCTTGGTTAATCAGCTTTTTAAAAGGCTCTTCTACTCCAACAAATTCTCTATCTTTTAAAAACTTCACCCAAAAACGTGAGTATAATAAATGTCCTGTTGCATGCTCGCTTCCTCCAATATAAAGGTCTACGTTTTCCCAGTAGTTAAGTGCATCTTTACTTGCAAAGTCTTCTCCTCTGTTGGCTTTTTCTTCCATATAACGGAAAAAGTACCATGAGCTTCCTGCCCAACCTGGCATTGTGTTTAACTCTAATGGGTAGATTCCGTTATCTTTAGACGTCTCGACTGCGCTCGACGAGACAAGCGTGTTAGAAACCACAGTATTAGTATTAGTGTCCCAAGCCCAAACATCTGCACGACCTAAAGGTGGCTCTCCAGTTTCGGTTGGTAAATATTTTTCTACTTCAGGTAAAGTGATTGGTAAATGCGCTTTATCAATCATTTGTGGCATTCCGTTAACGTAATATACTGGGAATGGTTCTCCCCAATATCGTTGACGCGAAAATACTGCATCGCGCAATCTGTAGTTAGTTTTTCCTTCACCTTGACCCATTTGCTCCAACTCGTAAATAGCACGTTTGGTTGCTTTTTTATAGTTCATTCCGTTAAGGAAATCGCTGTTTGCAATTTTCACGTTGTCTTTAGATGTAAAAGCTTCTTGGCTTATATCTGCTCCTTCAAAAATATTAGGAATTGCAATATTAAAATGTTTTGCAAAGTCGTAATCACGTTGGTCTCCACAAGGCACAGACATTACTGCTCCTGTACCATAACCAGCTAACACGTAATCTCCAATCCAAATTGGAATTGGCTCTTTGCTAAAAGGATGCTCTGCGTATGCACCTGTAAACGCACCAGAAATGGTTTTTACATCTGCCATACGATCACGCTCGCTACGTTTTGAGGTTGCTAAAATGTATGCTTCAACTTCTGCTTTTTGTTCTGGAGTCGTTATTTTAGACACTAACTCATGCTCTGGAGCTAAGGTCATAAAACTAACACCAAAAATAGTATCAGGTCTAGTTGTGAAGACTTCTATTTGATGAGACATCTCGACTGCGCTCGACGAGACAGAAGGAATAACATTAAAAGTCACGGATACTCCCACAGATTTACCGATCCAGTTACGTTGACTTTCTTTAAGCGAGTCTGTCCAATCTATAGTATCTAACCCTTGCAGTAAACGTTCTGCGTAAGCAGAAATTCGCATACTCCATTGCGTCATTTTTTTACGCATAACAGGATGTCCACCACGTTCTGATACTCCGTTTACAATCTCATCGTTAGCTAAAACGGTTCCTAAAGCAGGACACCAGTTGACTTCAGTTTCGGCTAAATACGTTAATCTATATTGTAATAATATTTCTTGTTGTTTTTCTGATGAAAATCCATTCCAATCGTCAGCAGAAAATATTTCGATATTATCATCACAAGCAACGTTTAATCCAGATTCTTTTGGACAATTTCCGTTTAATTTAAAAACGTAGATTAACTCCTTTATATCTTTTGCTTTATTATCGTTAAAACAGTAATAAGATTCAAATAATTGAATAAAAATCCATTGCGTCCATTTGTAATATTCTGGACTTGATGTGCGTACTTCGCGACTCCAATCAAAACTAAAACCAATCTGGTCTAATTGACGTCTGTAAGTTTTTATGTTAGTCTCTGTAGTAATTGCAGGATGTTGACCAGTTTGAATAGCATACTGTTCGGCAGGTAATCCAAAGCTATCATACCCTTGAGGATGCAATACATTAAATCCTTTATGGCGTTTGTAACGTGCATAAATATCTGACGCGATATAACCTAATGGGTGACCAACGTGTAAACCTGCTCCTGATGGATAAGGAAACATGTCCAAAACATAATATTTTGGTTTGTCACTACTGTTTGAGGCTTTAAAAGTCTGATTTTCGGCCCAATATTTTTGCCATTTGGCTTCGATGTCGTTAAAATGGTATTGCATTTTTGTGTTTTTCCGCTTAATTAAGCAACAAATTTAAACTTATTATAAGACTATTAAAAGTTTGACGTTCTAAATCAAAGGGATTTCATTTTCTTTTATATTTTTACACTATTAACTAACATCAATTTATGAGCTCTTCTTTTGAAAGATATCAAAAACGTAGATTAATTTCTTCTTACTTTTCTGTAGTACTAAGTATTGCATTAGTATTATTTTTATTGGGTATTTTGGGACTTTTAGTTCTTAACGCTAAAAAGGTAGCAGACTTGTTTAAAGAACAAGTAACGGTTACTATTTATTTAAAAGACAACGCCAAGGACGTCGAAGTTAAGCAACTTGAAAAAAGTTTAGCGTTGGCAGATTATGTAAAATCTACCGAATACATCTCTAAAGAGCAAGCTGCTGAGTCTATGAAAGCTGAAAATGGTGAAGATTTTATGGAGTTTTTAGGATTTAATCCTTTACAAAATAATATTGATGTTAACCTTAAAGCAGATTTTGTGACTTCTGATAAGTTAGAAGAATTAGCTGCAACTGCACTAGAAAAAGGTTTTGTTGAAGAAGTTAGGTATGACAAAGATTTAGTAACCTTAATGAATAGTCGCGTTAAAAAAATTAGCTTTTGGGTCTTATTACTAAGTGCTATTTTTACTTTAATTGCGGTATTACTAATTAATAGTAGCATTAGATTATCTGTTTACGCTAAGCGTTTTACTATAAAAACGATGCAAATGGTAGGTGCTACCAAACGCTTTATACGTAGACCATTTGTTTGGAAAAGCATTAAACTAGGTATACTTGGTGCTATCCTTGCATTAGTAGGCTTAGGGTTTATAGTGTATTATGTGGACCAAGCTTTTCCAGAATTAGTTTTACGTCAAAGCCCTATTTTAATAGGTGGTTTATTTTTAATAATCTTTTTACTAGGTATACTTATTACTTGGATAAGTACTCATTTTGCAACACAACGTTTTTTAAATTTAAAGACCGATCAACTGTATTAATTTAACAGCTTTTAACTAAAGCGTTAACAATACTTTGCACTTTAGCGCGTTATATTTACTTAACCAAAAAATAACGCACTATTGACCAACTAATACTTTAAAATGATTAATAACTCTAAAACTAATGTTTATGAAACGAATCACATTTGTATTAATAGGTCTAGTTGCAATTATTGCTTATTTAGCGACAACAACTAATAAGTTTGAAACTAAAGTTGCACACACAGATAAAGTGACTATTAAAAAACATCAAACAAAATTTATTTACGATTAATTTAAAAAGTTTAAATTTGTCAAAAATCAACACAAATAATACTTTGGGAGAAAGCAACAAAAACAATAAAAACAGTTTAAAAACCGAATTAGTTTTTGGTAAACACAACTATAAATTTATGTTTATTGGCTTAGCTTGCATTGCCTTAGGCTTCATTTTGATGTCTGGTGGTGGTAGTGACGACCCAAATGTATTTAGTGATGCTATTTTTAGCTGGAGACGTATCCGTTTGGCTCCTGCTTTAGTAATTATTGGCTTTGGTATACAAGTTTACGCTATACTATCTAAGCCTAAAGCCGAATAACACTTCTAGTAGTTTATTTTTATTGAAATTAGACTATTAAATTTCAACTTCATTGTATCATTTGGTCATAGTATTTTAATACTTTTGCCAACATGGATATTTTCGATTCAATTTTATTAGGTATAGTACAAGGATTAACTGAGTTTCTTCCTGTGTCTTCAAGTGGTCATTTAGAAATAGGTAAAGCCATTTTAGGCGATAAAAGTATTCCTGAAGAAAGCTTATTATTTACTGTAGTTCTTCACTTTGCTACTGCATTAAGTACCATTGTTATTTTTAGAAAAGATATTTTAGACATTATTAAAGGCTTTTTGGCTTTTAAATGGAATGAGGACACCAAGTTTGTAACAAAAATTGCAATCTCTATGCTTCCTGCTGCTTTTGTAGGATTGTTTTTTGAAGAACAATTAGAACAACTTTTTGGTGGCAATATTCTTTTAGTAGGTTGTATGTTATTAGTTACAGCAATATTATTATTTTTTGCTGATAAAGCTAAAAACACAAATAAGAACGTATCCTTTAAAGATGCACTAATTATAGGTGTGTCTCAAGCAATAGCCATGCTTCCTGGTATTTCCAGAAGTGGAGCAACCATATCTACTTCTGTATTATTAGGTAATGACAAAACTAAAGCTGCACGCTTTTCTTTTTTAATGGTTGTACCTTTAATATTCGGAAAAATAGCCAAAGACATTTTAGGAGGTGATTTAAATTTTGATAGTCAAAATATCACTGCATTATCCGCTGGTTTTATAGCTGCTTTTGTTGCTGGTTTATTTGCTTGCACTTGGATGATTAGCTTGGTTAAAAAAAGTAAGCTATCCTATTTTGCTATTTACTGTGCTATTGTTGGTATAATTGCAATAACATTTGCACTATTAAATTAAGTCAATGACTAAAGAAGATTATTTAGCAGGACAAGTTTTACTTATAGACAAGCCATTAGATTGGACGTCTTTTCAGGTGGTAAACAAACTACGTTGGGAAATCCGCCAAGCTTTTAATATTAAAAAAATAAAAGTGGGTCATGCTGGAACTTTAGATCCATTAGCTACTGGATTGCTTGTTATTTGTACTGGTAAAATGACCAAACAAATAGACACCTTTCAAGGTCAAATTAAAGAGTATACAGGAACAATTGTTTTAGGAAGCACAACACCATCATACGATTTAGAAACCGAAATTAACGAGACTTTTAATACTAGCCATATTACCCAAGATTTAATTCACCAAACGACTAAACAGTTTATAGGTGAAATTGACCAATATCCTCCAATATTTTCTGCTTTAAAAAAAGAAGGAAAGCGCCTTTACGAATATGCTAGAGCTGGTGAAACCGTTGAAATTAAATCTAGAAAAATATCAATACAAGAATTTGAAATTACTAACATTGATGGTCTAAACATTTATTTTAGAGTGGTATGCAGTAAAGGGACTTACATACGATCTTTGGCTAACGATTTTGGAAAAGCATTAAATTCCGGTGGACACTTATCTGTTTTACGTCGCACAAAAATTGGTGATTTTGATGTAAAAAATGGGCTTTCGATAGATGATTTTATTAAAAATCTCCCAAAAAAGGACTAAAACACATCTTTTTATACTTTGCAAACGTATATAAATATACTAACAATTAGTTAAAAATCGTTTGTAATACATGCTTTTTAAAAACTCTCATAAAGCGCTAGCTATAACTTTATTAATAACAGGCACATTACTGTTGTCTGTATTAAATGTGACTGTTTTTAAAACAAATACAGCTGTCGCTGAAACAGTGTACGACATAGAGCAAGTTGAAGATATTATTGAAAATTTAGCCGAGCAAACACCAATCAAAAGTGCTAATAAAGCAACTAATAAAGCCTTTAACAGTTCTGAAAACTATAAACACTATGCACAAGCTTACAAACCTATAGCTCCTCCTGAGGATTATACTAATCCAAAATTAGAGACCTATAAAAACGATATCAAAACTGAAAAAACTACGGAAGTAAGTCATGGTAATTCTGCAATCTCTGAAAAGACATTAACTAGTTTTAATAGCGTAAATGAAATACTTAACAAACGGTCTAAAAACAGTAGTGCGAAACAAAGTAATGTTGCCAACACTAACAGCTCCATATACTATTCTTTAAAAGGTCGGACAGATCAATACTTACCAATTCCTGTTTATTTATGTGATGCAGAAGGTAAAATTGTAGTTAATATAACCGTAAATAATAATGGTACTGTTATAGATGCTTATATCAACAATGCATCAACTTCTAATAATGCATGTTTACAAGAACATGCTTTACAATATGCTAAGGAGGCTAAGTTTAATACCTCAACAACATCAAAGCAATTAGGGTCTATTACGTTTCAATTTACCGGAAAATAGATATATTCTCCTTTAAATGTAAAAGAGAATATATATTATTTAACCAATTAAAGCGACTAAGTCCGCTATAACTGTATGACCTTTATCTTTATTATACCATTGTTGCAAGTCTTCTTTAAACTCTGGCGTTAATTTACCATACTTAGCTTTATAGTCATTTACCAATAATGTTGCTGTGCTTGGTCTTGGACCATAGGTAGAAATAACATCTTTAGTAATTGTATCTAAAATAATTAACTTAGCTATAGACCTAGAACCATTAGTTAAAAATTGGTCCATTAACGCTTCGTTATCATCTCTTAATACAACTCTAAAATTGATACCATCGTTTAATTCTGCAATTTTATTAATAACAGGCATTACATGTGCAGCATCTCCACACCAACTTTCTGTAATTATAATCCAAGTTTGATTAAATGTTTTATGTTTAATAGCATCTGCAACACCTTCTCCAATCTTAATCGTTTTATCCCAACGCTTCATGCGCTTACTATTAAGCATTGTATAATTAGCTAAAGCTTCATTAACCTCATGACCTGTGTTTGAATTGTTTTCGACTTTAGTCAAAACCAAATCTCTATATTCAGCATAGCTCATGCTATTATCCAACCCATCCTGTAAAATTTGTTTGATAATTGTATCTTTAAGTGTATCCATAGTACAAAAATACAGCAACTATTATGATTTATAAGTTACTGTTGTTACATTAGTAGAAATTATTAAAACTTCCTTACAATGTTAACTTTAAGAACCTTTAAACCTATTTTATTTGTTGGTTTTTTCAGCTTATTAGCTTGTAAAAGTCTTAATTTGATTCCTAATTATCATATTTTTAAAAATCTATATTTGTTTGATTTAAGACATGTAATAGTGCTTATTTACATGTTAATTGCCATAAAAGAATATCGAAAAACGAAACAAAATGACAAAACATAAATGCGGTTGGTGCGTTGGAGATGATTTATATGAAGCTTATCATGATAAAGAATGGGGAACTCCTGTATATGATGATGCTACACTATTTGAGTTTTTAATCTTAGAAACCTTCCAAGCTGGTCTTAGTTGGATAACTATTTTACGAAAACGCAATAATTTTTTTGATGCATTTGACCAATTTGATTATCAAAAAATAGCTAATTACAATGAAGAAAAAAATCTGAATTATTACAAAATACTGGCATTATTAGAAATAAATTAAAAGTCAATGCCACGATTACTAATGCCCAATTATTTATGGACATCCAAAAAGAGTTTGGTAGTTTTAGAACTTATTTATGGGCTTTTGTAAATAATACACCTATAAAAAATAAAGTAGCACATTATAAAAGTGCACCTGCAAATACTACAATTAGTGATGCCCTAAGTAAAGATTTAAAAAAACGAGGTTTTAAATTTGTTGGATCAACTGTTGTTTACGCATTTATGCAAGCTGTAGGTATGGTTAATGACCATGAGGTCGCTTGTTTTAGATACCATGAGGTTTAAGTTAAATACTTTAAAAACTGCGCTCTAGAAATATCCATTGCACCTAAACTTTCCAAGTGATTTGTATAAACTTGACAGTCAATAAGCTTATAGTTTGTATTTTGAATAAAACTTATAAACCCTACTTTACTGGCGTTACTTACTTTAGCAAACATGCTTTCTCCACAAAACACACCATTACCTAAGTCTACACCATATAAGCCTCCAACAAGTGTATTATTTAGCCAAACCTCTATAGACTTTGAATAACCTAATTGATGTAATTTGGTATAGGCGTCAATCATACCTTTTGTAATCCAAGTATCATCTTGTCCTGGTCGTTTTGCTGCAGCACAAGCTGTAATAACAGCGTTAAAATCTTTATTAACAGTGACCACAAAATCTGTGTTACGCAGGATTTGCTTCATGCTTTTAGACACTTTTAAATCTTTTGGAAACAATACAAATCTGGGATCTGGAGACCACCACATTATAGTGTTATCATCTTCAAACCAAGGAAAAATGCCTTTTTGATACGCAGTTAACAATCGGTTTGCACTTAAATCTCCACCAACAGCTAAAAGACCATCTTCTGTGGCTTTATCAACTTCAGGAAACACATGATTATTATTTAAAAATTCCATTTTTAATCAATTAGTTTAAAATATTAAAGTAAGAAATTGAATTAGAAAACCTTATTACAAACTGTCTTTACTTACAAAAAACACTAATATTTAATTTTATAACATTAATTACCAACGTTTTATCTTCTAATTAATTTATTTTTCAGATATTTATGTAGTCTTTATATTGATAATTAGTTTTCCACTGTTTTTAAAGTTTATAACTAAAGGCTAATAAAATCCACTATTTTAAAAAGTCTTGTTTAATTACAAGACTTTTTTTATAAAAAAACCTCAAAACAAAAGTCTTGAGGTTTTTTATATCTAGTACAACAACTAATTTTAATAAAGTTATTGTTTAAAGACTGACTATTACTTAAAATGGTAAATCGTCGTGATCTTCATCTTTTACATTATTTGCTGGTTCAAAAGCTTGTGCTGGTGGTACTTCTGGCATCCCTTGAGGTGCTGCTCCAGCTTGTACGCCTTCAATTCTCCAACCCTGAATAGAGTTAAAATATTTAGTTTCTCCTTGAGGATT
Source organism: Olleya sp. KJ81-1 (assembly GCF_055808135.1). Lineage (NCBI taxonomy): Bacteria > Pseudomonadati > Bacteroidota > Flavobacteriia > Flavobacteriales > Flavobacteriaceae > Olleya > Olleya sp. KJ81-1. The sequence continues at coordinate 2,250,579 of NZ_CM147854.1, forward strand.
AACCCACTCTCTACCACGTAAATTGATGTTTACTTTAACATCTTGCCCTACTTGATAGTTGTTTAATAAATCACATTTATCTTGAACAAACTCTACTAAAATATGTTGAGGATATTGCTCTTCTGTAGTTACTACTAATTCTCTTTTTCTAAATCCGTTGCTACCAAAACTTTGAGTTTCTCCTACTAGCTTAACTTTACCTTGTACTTCCATTTTCTATATAATTATTAAATATTCGTCTAATTAAATATCGTAAACTTACGATAACAACACTTTCCAAGCGCTTTCCACATCACTAAAACTTAAAAAGTCTTTTGCTTTTTTATGTTTTTGTTCAGTCGACAAAGAACTTAAATTATGTTGGTTTTTAAAAGCCTGAATGCTATTTTCCTCAGGTAAGTTTTCAACATTCCCCAAAAGCCCCAAATCATTTCCTGTTAAAACAGCACTTTCTCTAACTGCTTTTGGTAAAGCATCAACACCTATACCAAGGGTTGACAACGGTTTTGGAATTTCAAAAAACCCAGATTTTGCTCTGCTATAATAACTACCTCCTGCTCTAGATACTAAATCTAATTTATTTTGGTCAATTGCACCATTTGCATCCAAGACATCTTCAGACACATGCATTTTAACCACTTCACAAATAATTAAATTACCTGCTCCTGCGTTTTCACCAAGATGCACGATCTGGTTAACTTTACATTCCATTTGCACAGGACTTTCTGCTACCCTAAATGGTTTTACCACATCTGATTTTAACATAGTCAGACCTGCTTTTTCAAATTCGTTTATACCTTCAGGATACTCTGTACTACTTAAAGACATTTGCTGTACAATATCGTAGTTGACCACATTAATTACAACCTCTTTAGTCGCTTCTGCATTAACCAATGTATGCTTGATAGTATTATCTCTAACACGTCTTGCTGGCGAAAAAATTAATATTGGTGGATTAGCACTAAACACATTAAAAAAACTAAAAGGCGATAAATTAGGTTTTCCGTCTGCATCTATTGTACTAGCAAAAGCTATTGGTCTAGGTGCAACAGCACTAAGTAAATAGCCATGTAATTTAGCTGTAGAGAATTCTTGTGGTGTAAATGATAACATAAAGGAGTATTATTTACTACAAAAATACACAATCTGACGGTCAACTAAAAGGCAATTAGTAACCAACCTCCACAATAATATTAACAGAATTGCATTATATTAACACCAAAAACTAACAATCATGTTTTTTACAAAACATCGTCAGCTTATACGCTGGATAATTATTATTGCTTCATTTGCTATTATCTCTTTAATACTATGGAATACGTATGTGTTTTTTCAAAAATTTAAAGCAGAAGAACGCAGAAAAATGCAAACATGGTCCTATGCACAAAGTGATTTTTTAAATAGCTTTAGAAACGGGTTGGATGGCGAAGTAAACAATGTCACAACATTTATTATAACAGATTCCACCTCTACAACTCCAATGATTTTAGTATCTCCTAAAGGAGAAATAAGCAGCTTTAATAATTTAGATACTTTAGGAATAAAAAATGTTGATGCTTTTTTAAGAAAAAGTCAATTACAGTTTGAAGAAGAAAACCATCCTATTGCATTATCCTATTATAATAACAAAACTAATAGCGATGAGTCCCTTGGTATGCTATACTACGGAAACTCGCCACTTTTAAATAAACTAAAATATTATCCATTAGCGCTATTATTAATTATTGTCTTATTTGGAGCAGTGGTTTACTTTTTTTATCGTAGCTCTAAAATTGCAACTCAAAATAAATTATGGTCAGGAATGGCTAAAGAAACCGCACATCAAATCGGGACGCCTTTATCATCATTAATTGGTTGGACCGAAATTTTAAAAGGTGAAAACACTAATCCTGAATACATAAAAGAAATAGAAAAAGACATTAGTCGCTTACAAACAATCACAGAGCGATTTAGCAAAATAGGATCGCTTCCAACACTGAATAAGGTTGATATTGTTGCTGAAACCAAAGACGCTTATGACTATTTAAAAACAAGATCTTCAAGACTAATAAATTTTGATATCACTTTACCAGAACACCCTATATACGTTAATTTAAATACCCAATTATATGGTTGGACTATTGAAAATTTAGTTAAAAATGCTATAGATGCCATGAAGGGAAAAGGTGATTTGCATGTCAGTATCACACAGTTAGAACAACGTGTAAAAATAACTGTAACAGATACAGGAAAAGGAATAAGTAAAAACGAATTTAGTACTATCTTTGAGCCTGGTTATACAACTAAAAAACGTGGTTGGGGACTTGGCTTATCATTGGCAAAACGAATTGTAGAAGACTTTCATAATGGTCGTATAAAAGTTTTGCACTCTGAAAAAGGAAAAGGAACAACTATGCAGATTAGCCTAAAAACAATATAAATGTCTGATAGATTACTAACAATAAATACTGTTGATTTAAATAATAATTGCCCTGAATGCTTTAGCACTAAAGGACTGCAATTAACGTTTAAACAACGTTTTATTGAAACTTCTTTTTATAAAAGCATTACACAAGAGGTAAGTACGGAAATGAATTGCATTGTTTGTAATACTAAAATCTATCCAGCTCGTTGGACGGATGACATTGAGCGCGTTTATGACTACCAGATGAAAGCTTTCCAGCCTAAAAAATCATCTAAAAAGTACAAAAGTCTGTTTTGGATTTTGATTGGTGCAGCTACCCTTTTAATAGCTGCAATACTAAGCGTTTTAGTTTACCAATTATAAATTAGCAGCGATTGCTTTTGCTAAAGCTTCAAAATCTTCCTTTTGTAAAGACACTTTATTAATAAACCTTGCGTCTTCCATTGTATTTAATGGTATTAAATGTACATGTACATGTGGTACTTCTAAACCAATTACACTTACACCAACACGTTTACAAGGCACAGCTTTTTCTAAAGCTATTGCTACTTTTCTGGAAAATAGCATTAAAGCAGTGTATGTTGCTTCATCTAAATCAAAAAGTTTATTTACTTCTTTTTTAGGAATACATAAGGTATGTCCTTTAGCATTAGGATTAACATCTAAGAAGGCTAAAAAATCTTCAGTCTCGGCTACTTTATAACACGGAATTTCTCCGTTTACTATTTTTGTAAAAATGGATGACATATAGGTTTCGGTTTAGAAACTAAAGATAAAAAAAGATTCCTGCTAACCTGAAATTTGTTTCAGAATAAACAGGAATCTTCAAAAAATTTACATTTTTATATATTTCCGCTTTAGCGTTATTATTTAAATGAATAATTACCTACTAATTTCGACAATATCAAATTTAATAATACCACTTGGTACTTGTATTTCGGCAACGTCACCAACTGATTTACCTAATAAACCTTTACCTATTGGGCTGTTTACAGATATTTTACCTGAGGCTAAATCTGCTTCGCCATCTGCTACTAAAGTATAATTCATTTCCATACCATTGGTTTGGTTTTTGATTTTTACTTTAGATAGGACTAATATTTTAGAGGTGTCCATTTGTGACTCGTCAATAACACGTGCTCCAGCCATTTGATCTTCTAGCTTCGCGATACGCATTTCTAGCATACCTTGCGCTTCCTTGGCTGCATCATACTCGGCATTTTCACTTAAATCACCTTTATCTCTTGCTTCTGCTATTGCTCTAGAGGCCTTAACGCGCTCCACATCCTTAAGCTGCTTAAGCTCGTCACGCAATTTTTTTAACCCTTCTGCTGTATAATAAGATACTTTACTCATATTTTTTTCGTTTAAATAAAAAGACGCTAAAACAATTTAGCGTTAAACACAAAAATCTCGTCGACACGAGATTTTGTCTTACAAATATACAAAATATTTAACTCAACATTGTAATTGTTGTAAATTGCAATCCTAAAAAATTATTAAATTTATATGTTAAGGTCTTTAACTACAATAATATTATGCTTTGTGCTAATAACGTCATGTCAAAAAAACGATGATGCTGATAACAGCAATAATTTTATACCAAATATTAATTTTGACACTTTTAATTCCATAAACACAACTTTACCACAATATAATGACTTGCAGTTTCCTGGTGGTAGTATTGTTATCAATGGTTTTGGGTATAATGGCATTGTCATTTATTACACAGGTAACACTTATTATGCTTTTGAAATTACAGATCCTAATCACGTCCCTTCAGACTGCTCTTTACTAACTGTTGAAAGTGGTATTGCAACTTGTAATTGCGATGATGGTAATAGTTATAGCGTTGCTGGTGGAGGTGTTCCTTTTGATGGCACTAATGGACAATATAGTTTAAAACCTTACTTTGTAGAGGTTAATGGAGATGTTATTAGAGTTTACAATAACTAAAAAAGCACCTCTAAATTAGAGATGCTTTTAAAGGGTTGTTGTAAAAATTATTGGTTAAAATTTTAAGGTTACACCTGCTAAAAAGTTAGTGGTTGCTTGTGGGTAGTAAAAATTTTCTGTGATTGGTGCATCATTAGAGTTTTCTGGTCTATAAAAATAGCTATACGTATAACCATTAGATACATATTTATTATTAAACACATTGTTAACCAATACATTAAAAGCGATTTCTTTAATCCAAGTTGGTTTGATACGATAAGACACATTTAAGTTGTTTACAAAATAGCCATCCATACTTTTACTATCACTTGACGTGTTGTCTAAATATTGTTGCCCAACATACTTAGATAATAAAGCGATGTTAGCATTTTTAATTGGCGAGTAGGTTAATGTGCTACCAAATATTACGTTTGGCGAAAATGAGATATCTGTATCATTATAAGTTGTCACAACAGCATCATAAGATACTGTATCAAATGTGCTAGGATCATACTGCGTGTCATAAACGACATAATCAAACGCTTTAATTTTATTTTGACTAAAAGTTGCATTAGCATCAATCCTAAATTGATCCGATAATTTATATCCTGTTTGTATCTCGATACCAGCTCTGTAACTATCTGCTACATTTTGTCTGATTGGATCACCAACATCATCTAAATCTCCTGTTAACACTAATTGATCTTTATAATCCATATAGTATAAATTAGCGTTTAGGTAAAACTTAGAATTTTGTAATTTATAACCAAACTCAAAATCATGTAACTGTTCCGATACTGGCTTGATTGGATTTTTTGTTAAATCGTCACGATTTGGCTCTCTGTTACCTACAGCGTAAGATCCATATACATTACTATTATTGTTAATCCTGTAGGTTAATCCCATTTTTGGATTGAAAAAATTATACGTTTCTTTTACATTAATATCTAGTAAGTCTGAGCTTGTCCCAACAGACTCATAATCAACCGTTCTATATTGTAAATCTAGTAATGCAAATAAATTTGAATTGATATTATACTCGGCTTTTAAGTACGTATTAAAATCTTGCTTATCTCCATAACTAAAATAATAATTGCTTCTTACAGGTATTGGTGTTTCAAAAGAATCCCAAATAACTTCACCAAAGTGATCCCCTTTATAAGAATTATATCCACCACCTAAATATAAATTTAACTTATCCTTTTTATAATTAAGTGAATATACAATTGCTGTAAAATTATTATCTAACCAACGTCTTCTAATAACATCTCCTTCGTCTGAAGCATTTGCATTATTTGGGAAATAGTCACCTAATTCCTCACCATCTTTATATTGTTCATAATAACCTTTACCTGTTGTAAAATTACCAGAAATATTAGCAGAAAAATTAGAGTTAAATTGGTGAGAAGCATGTAATTGATAATGTGTTTGTTGATAGCTATCAATTTCATTATCATATGTGTAGTAGTTATATGTTCTTCCTGAATTTAATAAATTTTCAGCTTCTGCATCACTTGGATAATTTCTATCAATAAAAGCCTGAATTCCTTCTAAATCGTTATTAACAACTGCTTCTGGTGTTCCATACCAAGACTGGTAAGTCTCTTCTTTTCCTCCAAATACAATAGCTTTTATGGATGTTTTTTCGTTAACAAAACCAGCTTCTGTATAATAACTATTTAAGTCTGCTCTAGCTCTATCAATATATCCATCACTTTGTATATTAGATAATCTAGCTTCAGCATAAAAATTATTTTTAATTCCAGAACCAATACTAATATTATGCTTTCTAGTTCCAAAACTACCAACAGCATTTGTTGTTGTAGCGTAACCTTCAGTAGATGGATTAAGTGTTTTTAAGTTTAAGCTAGCTCCAAAAGCACCAGATCCATTGGTAGATGTTCCAACACCACGCTGTAATTGAATATCCTCAACAGAACTTACAAAATCAGGCATATTAACCCAGAATGTCCCTTGACTTTCTTGGTCATTGTAAGGTATTCCGTTGATAGTAACATTGACACGTGTCGCATCACTACCTCTAACTCTAATCCCTGTATAACCAACACCTGCTCCTGCATCACTTGTTGTTACTACGGATGGTAATTGATCTAATAATACTGGCAAATCCTGACCAAGATTTATAGATTCTAACTCTTCTTTTGTGATGTTTGAAAAAGCTACTGGCGTTTTATCCTTTGCTCTAGTAGCAGATAGTAAGACTTCATCAAGTTTTGTGATTTTTGTTGAGTCCGACTCAACTGTTTTTTTGTCTTGTGCGTTAACACTGACCGATAACACTAATAGTGTTAAAAAAGAAATAAATTTTTCATTACGATTAAATTACTAATCGAATAAAAAGAGGTAATTATTCTTAATTGTTATTAATTAAATTTTGCAATACATAGACTCTCTATATATTACATAGCAACACAAAAAATGTGTTTCAAATTTCCTAAACAGCATTACCTGTTCTAGGTTCAATGGGTATGATCTCAGCCGATATAGGCACCCCTTTTTTGAGAACGCTGCAAAGGTAGATTAGAATTTTGATTTATGAAATATGATTCTTGATTTTTTTTGAAAGAATAATCTACGCAATAATTAATATTGTTAAAATACAATTAAGACACATATAATAAGCTACTCTATTTTTGGTTTTTTCCGACTAGCTTTAATATCTGAATTGTGTTTTTTGTTTTTTAAGCGTTTACGAATTACTGCTCTTGGGATTTTGGTTGGTTTACGCTCTGGATTTACTTGTAAAGCTTGTTGTAAAATAGCAATTGCACGTTTTATAATAATCCCTTTATTTTTTAATTGACTTCTAGTGTCTCCACATTGCAATAATAATACCTGATCTTTAGTTAGCCTAGTTGCTAATTTTGATATAATACGCTCTTTTTGGTCGCTTGTAAGTACTACGGAATCATTTATAGAAAAACTTAACTCTACTTTAGTAGCAACTTTATTGACATGCTGACCACCACTACCAGAACTTCTGATAGCTTTAAGGTTAAATTCTTTTTCTAAAGCTTGTTTGTCTAACACGTTATGAGACTTGATGTGTTGGTTTTAATAAGTCATTAACCGTTTTTACTGGATTGAAGGTAACTAAAGGTACTTCAACAAAAATAGTGTTCCAATTAGACATACTTCCGTTCCAAAGTCCTGGCAACTCTAACGCTTTAATATCTTTACCCACTTTTGTTTTCATAGTAATAAAAGCTGTTTGGTGGTCAACAAATTTTTGAAGATCATACGTTTCGCCTTTATAATTTTTTATACTACAAACGATGTCTACAGGGTTAAAATGCGTCGCTTTTTTTAAGATGTTTTTTTGCTCTTTATCCTTTTTGTTAATTTGAGCAGATTCCACTATTTGCAAAGACAGATTTGCGCCTTCATCTTTAACCCAAAATGGACCTCCTCCTGGCTCTCCTTCGTTTTCAACCATACCACAAATACGGATTGGTCTGTCTAGTTTATTTTTTAAATAATCTATTTGATAGGCTGTAGAATATTTTTCAAATTCAGGAGAAATTACAACATTCATTTTACAAATCAAAAACTCTGCGATTTCAACTATATCATCATGCGACAATTGTTTTGTATCTAAATCTTTAGCATACTTAAACGCTTGCTTTTTTATATTAATCAATAAACCTGCTAGCATTTTTTTAGACTTAGCGACTTCTTCTTCATATTTATAAACTACAACATTATCAATGTTTTTAATAAAAATAATGTCGGCATCAAAGTCGTTTAAGTTTTCAAGTAAAGCACCATGACCAGATGGTCTAAAATATAGCTCGTGATTGTCCTCTCTAACAATTTCATTTTTTGCTGAAACTGCTATTGTATCTGTAGATTCTTTTTGATAAGAAAAAGAAATATCAAATTTAGTATTGGTTTTACTTTCAACTATTTGCTGAATTCTAGTAAACTCAGCATCAAACTTTTCTTTATGTTTTTCTGAAATAGTAAAATGAAGAGAAGCTTTACCTTTTGAGGTCGCGTACAATGCAGCCTCAAATAAATGCTCCTCAAAAGCGCTGGCTAAATGGTCTTTATATTTATGAAACGGTAATAATCCTTTTGGAAAAGCACTAAACGCTAATTGATCATCGTTTAAAATAGCTTTGATAAACGCAACCAATTTTTCATCGTTTGATAATTTATTATAGTTTTTGTTTTGTGACTTTAAATAGGTTATTACTAAATTATAAAAAGGTAGTTTTTCTAACCCAATAAAAAATAAAGATAATTCTGAAGCCTTAAATTTATTTACATAAGCATTTATACTTTGCTTTTTAGGCTTAAAATCCTTGATAAAATCAAATAAAAATTTAAACATCCTGGTCGCTGCTCCAGAAGCAGGAACAAATTTGACAATTTTGAGTGCTTCTTTTTGAGCATCATAAACCTTTATTAAACCCGATTTCTCTTGCTCAGAAAACTTAAGTATTCCGTCTTCAATAGTTGCTGCTCTTTCTAAATTAATAAAGGGTAATCCTGTTTTAAGCAACTGTAATTGTTGCTCTACCTTTTTAAGTGTTAATCCTTTTTTTCTATGAAAATTTTATCTGAACTATTAAACTGCATCATTATGTTTTGCTAATAATAAATCTATATGTTTTATGGCTAATTGTAATCTTGTTTTCTTATCTCCTTTTAATAATACATAAGGTCTATTATATTTTATTAATGTAGATTTAAACGTTTCAAACATTGCTTCTCTTTCTTCAGGCTTGTCCCTTAAATCATCTGCTTCCCAAGGTGTATCAATATACGTTAAAAAGTATAAATCATAAGTGTTTTTTACAGCATATTTTTCTAAAATTGGATCGCAAGTCCCAGAGTAATAGGTTTCAGAGTATACTTTAGTCTCTAATAAATCAGTATCACAAATCAGTACAGAATCTGTTTTTTTTGCCAAATGGTTTTCCATACTCATTTGACCAATAGCTATTGGAAGTAAATCGTGAGTTTCGCAGGTTTTACGCTCGTTATTCCATTTATTTTGTAAATAATCTCTAGCGTATTCGGGTACCCAAACGGAATGATAATGCCTAGCTAATTGTTGAGATAACGTCGTTTTTCCAGTAGATTCTGGTCCAAACAAAACTATTTTTACACAGTTTGCAGGTTGCTGTTCAAGTGTTTTTTCCATTGTAAATAACCAAATATTGCAATTACTGTAAATCCTAAATACTGAAAAGAAGTAAACGTAAATCCTTTATAAAAATATAAAGGAACAGAGATAATGTCTCCAATAATCCAGTAAATCCAGTTTTCAATTTTACGTCTAGCCATCAACCACATACCAACAAAAAATATTGCAGTAGTAATGGTATCAACATATGCTACCCAACTAGTCCACTTATCAAATGTTTTATAAACTGCAAACACAAATAACATAGTTGCTAGAAAAATAATTACACTTAATTTTTTTCCTTTTTTGTGGTAACAGATATAGGTGTAACGTGTTGATCGTCCACTTTTCTTGTCCATATATACCAACCATAAACACTCATTACAAAATAATAAGCGTTAATCATCATATCGCCTAACAAACCCCATTTTAATAATAAATACACAAAAATTAAGGTACTTATCATACCTGTAGGAAACACCCAAATTTTATTTTGTTTAGAAAACAATACAGATAAAAAACCAAAAATTACAGCAATAATCTCTAAAACCACATCTGTTGTTTCGTATTCAAAATATTGTCCAAAAAGGAAATCAAAAATGTGGCTCATAATCGCTTCTGTCTGTTTTTACAACTTTCATAGTTAGTACACATATGTCTTGATTTTCAAACGAAGCTTTAATCTTTTCGTTTAAAAAAGGCATCAACTGGTCAAATTCGCCAAAAACCTGAGTACTTAATGGGTTTTCTAAAACCGTAAAATCAGAGTCACGTAAAGCTTTAATAAAATCAATAACATGCTGCTCATAATTATTACTTAATGGTGACAAAGTTAAATCTACCGATATTTTCATGGTTTATAGTTTTAATTCTTCAAAAAAGTCATGGTTTTCTTCAAAAGCAGTACCAATTACTACTAAATCTGCTCCTGCACTATAAGCGTTATCCAATTGTTGTTTGCTTCTAATACCACCTCCAACTATTAAAGGGATAATTAAATCTTGCTTCACAAACGTAATCATTTGTAATGGCACAGGATGTAATGCTCCACTTCCAGCTTCTAAGTAAATAATTTTTTTACCCATTAATTCACCAGCTTTTGCTGTATCAGCAACTAAAGTATGCAGAGCAGTTGGGATCGGTTTAGTTTCTGTTACTTTTTGAACCGCAGTTTCTTTTCCATTTTCAATCAAAATATAACCAGTTGGAATAACCTCCAAGTCGGTGTTTTTTAAAATAGAAACCGCTTCAATTTGTTTTTCGATTAAATATTTAGGGTTTCGACCAGAAATTAAGGACAAAAACAAGATAGCGTCGGCATCCTTTGATATTTGCGTTACATCACCAGGAAATAGCACAATAGGTAATTTAGTTAGTGGTTTTAAAGCAGCTACTAATTTTTGCGTCACCTCCAACTCAACTGTACTACCACCAACAAAAACATGTGTTATTACAGAGTGATTAATTTTATTGGCAAATTGCGATAATGATTTAATATCAAATTTATCAGGATCAATTAGTATAGCTAATAATTTTTCTTGTTTCGCTTTCGCGGAAAGTATGTCGTTGTAAACACTCATTATTCTATAACATAAGCACAAGTAAAACCTTCAAACTCTAAATAATTGGCAGTATAACGTTTTTTTAAACCCTTATAATCTATCCAACAAACCGTTTGCTCATCAATTATAGAAAACGGAATTACCAAAAAATGTTCCCTAAACAACATACCTGGAGTAGCAAACAATTTGTATAAAGATTCCTTAATTCCCCAAATAACAGTTAGTTTATTAATATAATCAGAAGCTTCTTTATCCAAATATTCAAACTCATACGCCACAAACTTTTTAGCAATAACTGCTATTTTTTGGCGCTGTCTTTCTATATCTATACCAACTTCGGTATCGCTAATAATAACGCCAGAAAACGTAAAACTATGGGTTATAGATATATACTTTCCATCCTTTAAATGTGGTTTACCATTCGCGTCATAAAATAAATCATGATCGTTATAACCAAAAGCATTAAGCAAGTGTCTAACACTTAAAAAACCACGTTGATGCAGCTCACTTTTCATACCTAAGACACGATTTAAACTCTCTGGTTTTAAATCTAATCCATTGATTAATTGGTCATAAGACTCTTCAATCTTCCAGATTTTAACAGTAGTTTGTGAATTTGGAGTAAGGGTTTTATATAGAGGCATTTAATATTCTAAATTCTATTAGTTATCTTTGCAAAGCCTAAGGCTAATTATGCATTTTAGTTAAGCGAATTTAACCATTTTAAGTGCTAATTCCCAAAGGTGTTTCATTTATAAAATAAAGAGAGAAATAATATGAGTACAAAAAACGTTGCTTACGTGCCTAATAAGGTAAAAGACATGTCGCTTGCGGCTTGGGGAAGAAAAGAAATTAATTTAGCCGAAGCAGAAATGCCAGGTTTAATGAGTTTACGTGAAGAATACAAAAACGAACAACCTTTAAAAGGAGCACGTATTGCTGGATGTTTACACATGACTATCCAAACTGCTGTTTTAATTGAAACTTTACAAGCTTTAGGAGCAGAAGTTACTTGGAGCTCTTGTAACATTTTCTCTACACAAGACCAAGCTGCTGCTGCAATCGCAGATGCAGGTACTGCTGTGTACGCTTGGAAAGACATGACTGAAGAAGAATTTGATTGGTGTATCGAGCAAACCTTATTTTTTGGAGAAGACCGTAAGCCATTAAACATGATTTTAGATGATGGTGGAGATTTAACTAACATGGTTTTAGACAAATACCCAGAATTATCTGCAGGAATTAAAGGATTATCTGAAGAAACTACAACAGGAGTACATAGATTATACGAGCGTGTTAAAAACGGTACATTAACAATGCCAGCAATTAACGTAAACGACTCTGTAACTAAATCTAAATTTGACAACAAATACGGTTGTAAAGAGTCTGCAGTAGACGCAATACGTCGTGCAACAGACATTATGTTAGCAGGTAAACGTGTAACTGTTTGTGGTTATGGAGACGTTGGTAAAGGTACAGCTGCCTCTTTTAAAGGTGCTGGAAGTATTGTAACAGTAACAGAAATTGACCCAATTTGTGCATTACAAGCAGCAATGGACGGTTTTGAAGTTAAAAAACTAGAAACAGTTGTTGGTAATTCTGATATAATCATTACAACTACAGGTAACAAAGACATTGTACGTGCAGAGCATTTTGAAGCAATGAAAGACAAAGTAATCGTAGCAAACATTGGTCACTTTGATAACGAAATCCAAGTAGGATGGTTAAACAAAAACCATGGTCATACTAAAGACACAATCAAACCTCAGGTTGACAAATACAACATTGATGGTAAAGACATTATCTTACTTGCCGAAGGACGTTTAGTTAACTTAGGTTGCGCAACAGGACACCCTAGTTTTGTAATGTCTAACTCATTTACAAACCAAACTTTAGCACAAATCGAACTTTGGAAAAATAGCGATAATTACGAAAACGACGTATATATGTTACCAAAACATTTAGACGAAAAAGTAGCTAAATTACATTTAGAAAAAATTGGTGTAGAGCTAACAGAATTAGCAGATTACCAAGCTGATTATATTGGTGTTAAAGTTGAAGGACCATACAAGCCAGAACATTACAGATACTAATCAAAGCGTCATTGTAAGTCACTTTTTAGTGGTCTAACAATCACAAACTTTATAATTACATATTAAATCCCAAGCAGCAATGTTTGGGATTTTTTTTGTTTTATGGCAATTTGTTTTTGGAAAAAAACCAAAAACAACCACGCTTTCCGTTATATCTTTTTCTCGTGCCTCAAAAAAGGATGCCACTACAATCCTTATTGCAAACTAATCCGCAAAAACATAGTTCTTCTAGTAAAATGGTTTAACTTTTGTAAAGTCATGTTCGTTTTAAGTATCTTCACAAGACAAAAACTAGACCATGTCCATACAAAAACTTACTACAGCCATAAATAATTTAGAACATCACATAATAAATCACGACCAATCAAACCCTAAAGTATCTAAAAGCAATATAGCTTGGCATATAGACCACAGTCTTAAAGTAATAAACAACGTAAGTATTGCTACCAATACATCAGACCCAAAACAATTTAAAAATAACTTTACACTTTTAGGAAAAGTCTTTTTTATATTAGGCTTTTTCCCCAGAGGAAAAGCAAAAGCGCCAAAACATGTACTACCACCAGAAACTATTACTAAAGCAGATTTACTACAACAAATTACATTAGCAAAATCTAATATTGCTACACTAACAAACTTAGACAAAAACGCCTATTTTAAACATCCTTTATTTGGACACATAAATACCAAACGTGTACCCAGATTTTTACTAATGCACACCAACCATCATTTAAAAATTATAAACGACATACTAAAACAACAAAAAACCCTTTCTAAATAAATAGAAAGGGTTTTAATTTTTTAGGAAATAAAATTATTAAGCTTGGAAAGGCTCAATAGAAACGTAAGACTTGTTGTCTCTTTTCTTTGTAAATTTTACTAAACCATCAACTTTAGCGTGTAAAGTGTGATCTTTTCCTTGGTATACATTTTCACCTGGGTGATGTGTATTACCACGTTGTCTTATGATAATGTTTCCAGCAATAGCAGCTTGTCCACCAAAAATCTTAACGCCTAAACGTTTTGATTCTGATTCTCTACCATTCTTCGAACTACCAACCCCTTTTTTGTGAGCCATGATCTTAAGTGTTTAAATTGTTATACTTAAAGTGATTTAGCAATTACGCTTTACCACCATCTAATTCGTCTTGCCATTTCTTTAACTCATCCCACTTACCATCAGCAGCTAATTGAGCTTGTGCTGGCCATGTGTCAGTTACGTGATTACCACGTACACCTGCGATAATTTCAGAAATTTTAGCTGCATCAGTTTTAGCTAATTCAGCAAAAGTAGCGATTCCTGCTTCAACTAATGTTTCAGCAATTTTTGGTCCAATACCTTCAACTTTTTTCAAGTCGTCAGCTTTTCCTGATGCTTTAGCAGCCTTTTTAGGTGCAGCTTTAGCTTCTACTTTTTTAGTTTCTTTTTTTGGAGCAGCTTTTTCAGCTTTCGCTGCTGGCTTAGCTCCTGAAGCTACTATACTTTCAATTACGATTTCAGTTAAGGCTTGTCTGTGTCCGTTTTTCTTACGGTAACCTTTTCTTCTTTTCTTCTTGAAAACAATAACTTTATCACCTTGAAGGTGCTTTAAGACTTTTGCACTTACTTGTGCTCCGCCTATAGCTGGGGCGCCTACAGTTATGTTAGAACCATCTGCAATTAAAAGGACATTGTCAAAAGACACTGCTTCTCCTTCTTCTGTTGCTAAACGGTTAACAAAAACTTTTTGGTCTTTTTCAACTTTAAATTGATGCCCTGCTATCTCTACAATTGCGTACATAGCGTAACGTTTTTATTAATTAGTTTATATAAAATAATCTCATTTTCCTTAGAAAACGGATGCAAATATACTTCTAATTAATTAATCTACAAACCTTTTATTGTTTTTGAGGCATATTTCTGCTATTTTTAAATAGTTGCATACAAGTAAGTGTAATAACTACTGTTGTTGCAAATCCCATAATCGCAACAACAAAAGCAACCAAGCCAATCTGTACATTATAGTCGCTTTTAAAAACGGTTAATAATTTCTTCAAAAATTCAGTATCAACTTCTGTAGCATAAAAGGTAAAAAATACTGTAAATAAAATCGCTGCTATAAAACCTGCAATGATACCTACGGTAAAACCGCCTGTGTAACTAAACTTATCAGCTTGTTGTAATTTATAATACTTTATAGTTTCATAAATACCAAAACCTGTTATTACACCATTAAATAAACTAAAAAAAGGATTAGTATGTAAATTAAACAAAGACAGGATTAAAAAAAGGCAATTAAACATGCGCTTATAACTAACCCAAATCTTATAGGAAGGGAAATATTTTTCATATTAATTTATGGTTTTTGGTTAATAATCCCTTTAAATTTCGTGAAAATTGAATCAAATTTTTATAATTTGATGTTAATTTTCAATAAATTAAGCAGTAATACATGGTTGTATTGTTATTTTTGTTAAAACTGTTGTAACAAAAACATACAACAGTATACTAATACTTAAACTGATAAATTAAATAATCAAACACATGAAAAAAAGTTTATTCTCATTAGCTGCTTTGCTTTTAGCTGGTTTTTCTGCTACAGCACAAGAAGTTAACTACGAAGAGTATGATTTAGACAATGGTTTACACGTTATCTTACATCAAGACAACTCTGCTCCTGTAGTAACTACCTCTGTAATGTACCATGTTGGTGCAAAAGACGAACAGCCAGATCGTACAGGTATGGCTCACTTTTTTGAACACCTTTTATTTGAAGGTACTGAAAACATCGATCGTGGTGAATGGTTTAAAATTGTAACTTCTCAAGGAGGAAGTAATAACGCAAACACAACTGACGACAGAACGTATTATTACGAAGTTTTCCCTTCTAATAGCCTAGAATTAGGATTATGGATGGAATCTGAGCGTTTAATGCACCCAATTATTAACCAGATTGGTGTGGACACTCAAAATGAAGTTGTAAAAGAAGAAAAACGTTTACGTGTAGACAATTCTCCTTATGGTAAATTTATCGAAAATGTTAAACTTAACATCTTCAAAAAACACCCTTATAAAGGAACAACTATTGGAAAAATGGAGCATTTAGATGCTGCTTCTTTAGAAGAGTTTCAAGCGTTTAATAAAAAATTCTACGTACCAAATAACGCTGTATTAGTTGTTGCTGGTGATATAGATATTGCCTCTACAAAAAAGATGATTAAAGACTATTTTGGACCAATACCAAGAGGAGAAGATATAGTTAGAAATTTCCCTAAAGAGGACCCAATTACTGAGACTATTAAAGCAACAGCTTACGACGATAACATACAAATCCCTGCAATTATTGCTGCTTACAGAACACCAGCAATGACAGATAGAGATGCTTATGTGTTAGATATGTTATCTAGTTATTTAAGTTCTGGTAAAACATCTAAATTGTATAAAAAAATTGTTGATGACAAAAAAATGGCTGTACAAGTTGGTGCTTTTAACCAAAGTCAAGAAGATTACGGGACATACATTATCTACGGTTTACCTTTAGGTGAAAATACTTTAGATGGTTTATTAGCCGAAATTGATGAAGAATTAGTTAAGGTACAAACTGAATTAATGTCTGAAAGAGATTACCAAAAACTTCAAAACCAATTTGAAAACAATTTTGTAAGTTCAAATTCAAGCATTTCTGGTGTAGCAAACTCATTAGCTCGCTACTATATGCTTTATAAGGATATTAGTTTAATTAACAACGAAATTAAAATCTACAGATCTATTACTAGAGAAGAGATTCAAAATGTTGCTAAAAAATATTTAAATCCTAACCAACGTGTTGTTTTAGAATATTTACCAAGTAAAGACGAAAAATAAAAAAGAAATTTCAATAGATATGAAAACAAAAATAACAGCCTTATTAGCGGTATTGTTTATATCAATTTCGGCAACAGCCCAAATAGACAGATCTAAACAACCAGAACCAGGTCCTGCTCCAACCATTACTTTAGAAGTCCCTGGAGAGTTTGAACTAAAAAATGGACTTAAAGTTTTAATTGTTGAAAACCATAAGCTTCCAAGAGTATCATACGCTTTAACTATAGATAACCAACCAATTACAGAAGGTGATAAAGCAGGTGTATCTGCAATGTTAGGTGCCATGTTAGGAAACGGTACAACTAACATCCCGAAAGATGTTTTTAATGAAGAGATTGACTTTTTAGGAGCAAGCCTTGGGTTTAGTTCTGATGGAGCATATGCTAGTGGTTTATCTAAATATTCTGAACGTATTATGGAATTAATGGCAGATGCAGCTATGAATCCATTATTTTCTCAAGAAGAATTTGATAAAGAAAAAGCACTTATTCTAGAAGGTTTAAAAAACAACGAGAAAAGTGTAGATGCTGTAGCAGGTCGTGTAGGAAGCGCATTATCTTATGGAAATAACCACCCTTACGGAGAATATATTACTGAAGAAACTGTAAATAATATTACAATTGATAATGTTAGAGCATTTTACCAAAAATATTTCAACCCAAACAATGCATACTTAGTAATTATTGGTGATGTAGATTTTAAGACAGTTGAAAAGCAAGTTAAAAAATACTTCAAAAAATGGGATAAGGGAATCGATTTTACAACAAATCTAGTTACTCCTAATCCAAACTTAGCAAGCACGCAAATCAATTTTGTAGACATGCCAAACGCTGTACAATCAAACATATCATTAACTAATAACGTAACGTTAGAAATGAATGATCCTGATTACCATGCAGTATTAATCGCTAATAAAATTTTAGGTGGTGGTTTTAACAGCTACTTAAACATGAATTTACGTGAAGCAAACGGTTGGACTTATGGAGCACGTTCTAGTATTGGTGCATCTCGTTTTGGCGCGTCAAGATTTACAGCTGGAGCTGAAGTAAGAAACACTGTTACTGATAGTGCAGTTGTAGAGACTTTAAAAGAAATTAAAAGAATAAAATCAGAACCTGTTACTGCTGAAGCATTAGCCAATGCAAAAGCGAAGTATGTTGGAGATTTTGTTTTAGCTTTAGAAAGCCCTCAGACAATTGCTAGATACGCATTAAGCATTAAACTTAATAAATTACCATCTGACTTTTATAAAACGTATTTATCTAAAATAAATGCAGTGACTATAGAGGATGTACAACGTGTGGCTAACAAATACTTTAAGCCAGAAAATGCACGTATAATTATAGTTGGAAAAGGTAGTGATGTAATCCCTGGATTAGAAAAAACAGGAGTACCAATTAAGTACTTTGACAAGTTTGCAAATCCAGTTGAGAAACCAGAATTTTCTAAACCAATTCCTGATGGCGTAACTGCTAAAACGGTAATAGACAACTATATTACAGCTATTGGAGGAACCAACAATATTAACATGGTAAACTCTGTAAAAATGGATGGTGATTTTGTTATCCAAGGAGCTCCACCATTGACAGTAGAAATAAAGAAAACTAAAGACAATAAAGAGTCTATGGAAGTTGCTATGCAAGGTATGGTAATGATGAAGTCTAAATGGAACGGTACAGCTGGTTACAGAGAGCAACAAGGTCAAAAAATGCCTTTATCAGACACTGAAGTATCAGACAAAAAAGCTGAAGCTGGAATGTTTCCAGAAACAGCATATGATATGGCTAATGTAACATTAGTAAGTATTGTTAATATTGATGGCACAGATAGCTACAAAGTAAAAGTAATGAAAGGTGACGATGCGTCTTACCGTTATTATGATGTTGAATCAAACTTGTTAGTTCAAGAAGAAAGCACAACTAAAGCGCAAGGACAAGAAGTTACTACAACAGTAAAGTATGATAACTACTCTGAAGTAAACGGAGTAAAATTTCCTTACGCACAGACTATCATAGCTGGACCACAAACAATGTCTATGAATATTAAAAATGTAAAAGTAAACGAAGAAGTTACTGATGCAGATTTTAACTAATATACATTACAGTTAGACTAAAAATCCGAAGCTTAAACGTTTCGGATTTTTTTGCTTTTCTATTAGCTAAATACACACCAATTAAAATAATTAAAGTCCCAATAATTTGTGTCACACTAAAACTTTCTCCATCCATCAAGCCCCAAACTAAAGCAACAATTGGCATAATATAAGTCACAGAAGACGCAAATACAGGAGTAGACATTTGCACCAAAGTGTTAAACAATACTTTAGCCAAAGCAGTCCCAAAAAAGGACAAAATAACAACGTAACCAATTGCATTTGTAAAATCTGAATTACTAAAGTTTGCCACATTAAAAAAGTCTGCAAAAATTAAAACAACTAAAGCAGGTATAAAAATAACAACATAATTACCTACAGCTATTGCCAAAGGTTTTACCTCTTGTAAATAGCGCTTGATAATGTTAACATTTATGGCGTACATAACCGTAGACGCTATTACAAATCCTGCATACCAATAATTTTGATTTGGGTTTAAATCTGCACCTTCTAAGATCAAAATAGACGTACCTACAAACCCTATTATTACACCAAACACCTGCTTAGTAGAGCTAGCAATTTTAAACACAGCAGCACCAATTAAAACAGTATTTAAAGGCACCAAACTATTTAAAACAGACACAACTGCACTATCTATTTGGGTTTCGGCAATTGCAAAGAAAAACGCAGGAATAAAAGACCCTAAAAAGCCCGAAATCGCAATCCATTTCCAATCCGTTTTTTTAATTAAACGTATCTTTTTATAACCTGCCATAAACAAAAACAACCCTGTTATTAAAGTACGCAAAGCACCTAATTGATAAGCATTTAAACCTAACAAAGCCTTCTTTATTAAAATAAAAGACGTTCCCCAAATAAGAGACAAAACAAGTAAATACACCCATTTTTTAGTATTATTATTTTGCATAGCTAAAATTTACGGTACAAAAATCCAATATAAAAAGCAATAAAGCATATTATTTAGTAATTTTGTAACTATTAAACAATAATAAAATTTTATTAAAATGAAATCATTTAAACATATACTAGTACTAGTTGCAATAACAGTATTAACATTTAGTTGTAAAAACGAAGCTGAGCCAGAAGTTATGACATCACCTTCTGCTACAGAAACTACAGAAGTAACAAAAAAAGCAGAAATTAATCCCAATGCTAAGTTAGCTAAAGCTGAATTTAAAATCGAAGGTATGACTTGCGCAATGGGTTGTGCAAAAACTATTGAGAAAAAAATGGCTAAAATGGAAGGTGTAAAATCTGCAATTGTAGATTTTGATCGCGAATTAGCAATGGTAGAATATGATGAAGCATTAGTAACTCCTGCATCATTAGAAACTACTGTTACAAGTGTTGCTGACACCTATAAAGTAAAAGACATGCATACAGTAGATGCTTTTTCTACCGCAAAAAAAGAATGCACATTGAAGTGTAAAGAAGATTGCACTAAAAAAGACTGTAAAGATTGTGCTGCAAAAACTGCAGAATGCAAGAAAAAATGTGCTAACAAAACTGAAGCCGAAAAATTAGCTTGTGCTAAAGATTGCAAAAAAGCATGTTGTACAGACGCTAAAAAAGCTTAACAATTATTACCTTATTTAAATATGAAAGCCTTGAAAATTCAAGGCTTTTTTTATTCTTATTTTTTTTGTGATTTAAGGATGTGTTTAAATAATCAAAATTACTTCCATTGGACACTTTCCATTATACGCTTAATATCTTTTTGAAGATAATTAGCAGCAGGTAATATCGAGTCATAATTAGGCTTAGCATAAAAATATAATGACCCAGTTAAAAAATGATTTATACTATCCGTTATATAAAACTGAGATTGTGATGCTGCATTACCACCAACTTCATAAAACATTCCATACACTTTATTCACAGGGTTTTCCCAAACAACCTCTTCAATAGCATCTGCTTTTTTGGTATGTTCTTGAGTAAAATTTTGAGCATTTTTAAGATACTTAACTAAGCGCTCTTTACCATCTATTGCTTTATAAGTTAGATATATGGTTCCTTTTAATTTTTTATACTCAATATTAAGTCCAAAACTTTTTACATCATCTTGTAAAGGCTTATATATTATGGTATCACTTTGCATGTTTCGATCAAAAGCAAAAGGCAAGTCTTGATTATACATTTTATAATCTGCCTGAGGATACTCTAACCTTAAATACCCTTTTGGCTTTGGTATTGGGTCGTTTCCACAACTTGTTAGTGTTACAAAGGTTAAAAGGAAGATTATTAAATGTCTCATGTTGTAATATTACTTAGGCAATAATAATTAGCCTTTATATTTTATTATTTAGGGCAAGGTAACCTTGACACGTTTTATACGTTTTTTATCCAATGCTTCAATTGTAAAAACATAGTTTTCAAACTGTATTTTGCTGTTTCGTTTAGGAAAACCTCCAGAATTTTCTAAAATAAAACCAGCAATAGTCTCAGCTTCACCTTTATTGTCTTCAAAAATTGTATCGTTTTCTAACTTAATAATTTTATAAAAATCTTTTAACGCTGTTTTACCTTCAAAAGCATAATTTTTATCATCAAGCTTTGAAAACACTAAGTCTTCGTCATCAAACTCGTCACTAATATCACCTACAATCTCTTCAATAATATCTTCTAATGACACTAATCCAGATGTTCCTCCATACTCATCAACAACTACAGCAAGATGTACTTTTTTCTCTTGGAATTCTGCCATTAAATCGTCCAATTTTTTATTTTCTGGAACAAAAAATGGTGCTCTTAATAAAGTTGTCCAATCAAATGTTTGTTTATCAATATATGGCAATAAATCTTTAACATACAATACGCCAACGATATTATCCATACTATCTTTATATACTGGTATTCTGGAATAACCGTTTTCTATTATTTCTGGAATAATCTCGCTATAAGGTTGCTCTACATTTAAAGCAAAGACATCAATACGTGGTTGCATAACCTGTTTGGTATCTGTATTCCCAAAACTTACAATCCCTTGTAATATTTTTTGTTCTTCTTTAGTGGTGTCATGCTCACTTGTTAGCTCTAATGCTTGTGACAATTGATCTACACTGATATTAGATTTTTGTTTTCCTAATCTATTATGAATTGTCAGCGTAATACTGCGCATTGGCAAACTTAAAGGCGAAAATAATACATCTAAAACACCTAATGGATACGCCATAAACGTCGCAAATTTTAAATTATTTCGACTAGCATAAATCTTAGGTAAAATTTCACCAAAAAGTAATATTAAAAAAGTAATGACTACCACTTCCACTATAAATTTAACTAAAGCAGAGTTTATACCTGCAAACAAATAGTTACCTAAAAAGGCAAACAATATTACAATACCAATATTTATAAAATTATTGGCTACTAAAATGGTTGCTAATAGTTTTTTAGGTCTAACTAGTAGTTTAGAAATTATCTGTATTTGTTTTTTACCTTGTAATGCTTCGTCTTCAAGATCAGATTTTGTTAATGAAAACAATGCCACTTCTGCTCCTGAAATCATAGCAGAACAGATTAACAATACAACTAAAAGTACAAAACCAAGTACAATATTGATATTATCAGAAATTACTAATGCTAAAAAACTCGAGGGTTCAGGATCCATAATCACTTATTAAAACGGTAGATCGTCTTCGCTAGAGGCTGAAGACGTTTGTTTTGGAATATCAGTTTTTGGTGCTTGTTGCTGTTGTTCTGCTGGTGTTGCTGGAGCTGCCTCAGGGTCACGCTTTGTACTTAAAAATGTAAAGTCAGACACTTGTATCTCTGTACTATAACGATCATTCCCAGATTCGTCTTGCCATTTTCTAGTTTTTATGCGTCCTTCAACATAAACCTTATCACCTTTTGTTAGATATTTTTCACAAATTTCAGCAGCTTTATTGCGCACTACTATATTATGCCAATCCGTATTAGTAACACGCTCGTTAGTTTGCTTGCTAACATAAGTCTCGTTGGTTGCTAAAGGAAAACGTCCAACACAACCACCTCCTTCAAAGTAGTGCATTTTAACTTCATCTCCTAAATGCCCAATTAGCATAACTTTATTTAATGTTCCTGACATAAGTAGTGTTTTTTTCTAATACAAAATTACAGCTTTAAGCTTCAATGTAAATAAATTTAATAAAAAATATTGAGGCGTTAACAGTAATGATTTAAAAATTAAATTTTTCGATAAAATTACCTATCAATATTGGTACTGGAAAATCTTTTATTTTATCAAAAGCAATACCTTCTGGAAGGTTACTATCTAACGATACAATCCAAAATTTAGTGTATAAATGCTGATGGGATAATTTATGTACTATTGCTTTTTCGTTATATAAAGACAATTCTAAAAATTGTTCTTTTAATGGTGCAATCAATTTAATTTGCTCCTCAATATTATCAAAAGACGCCTCTTTATCAGTTTCTATTAAAGGAAATTGATATAAATTCTGCCAAATCCCACTACCTAGTCGCTGTTGTAAAACCGTTTTACCATCCTTAGAAAGCATTACAATAAAGTTAAAATACTTCTTGGTAACCTTAGCACTTTTAATATTTACAGGTAAATCAGTAATTACAGCTTTTTCTAAAGCAACACATGTGTTGTTAAAAGGACAATTATTACAATCTGGATTTTTAGGCTTACACAATCTTGCACCAAACTCCATTATGGCTTGATTAAAAGTAGCGGGTTGCTTAACATCAATTAATTGTTGTGCTAACATCTTAAACTCTTTAAAACCTTTACCTGTATTAATAGGAGTGTAAATACCATAAATCCTAGACAACGCTCTATAAACATTACCGTCAACAACTGCAGTAACTTCATTAAAACTAATAGAAGCAATTGCACTTGCTGTATAATCACCTACTCCTTTTAGTTTAATAATGTCATCAAAAGTGTCCGGAAAATGTCCATCAAGCTCATCTACTATGTATTTAGCTGAAGCGTGCAAATTTCGTGCTCTAGAGTAATAACCTAATCCTTGCCATAACTTTAACACCTCTTGTTCCTCAGCCTTAGCTAAGTCAAAAACAGTAGGAAAATTGGTAGTAAAAGCGGTGTAATATGGCAAGCCTTGAACGACTTGTGTTTGTTGTAAAATAATTTCGGAAAGCCAAATATAATAAGGGTTTGTAGTGTTACGCCAAGGCAAATCTCGTTTATTATCTGTGTACCAATTAATTAATTGTTTTGCAAAGTTCATTTATTAGAAAAAAGTAAGAAAAGCAAAAGTAAAGTTTATCGCATTAAATTTTAATGAATTAGGTTTGAAATATTGAATATTAAATGCCTATATTTGCCAACCCTTAGAAAAATTAATAACGCAAACAAGAAAAGAAAATGACTAAAGCTGATTTAGTAACAAAGATTTCTGAAAAATTAGGAATAGAAAAAGGAGATGTTCAGGCAACTGTAGAGACTTTTATGGAAGAAGTTAAGACATCTTTAGAAGGAGGTGATAATGTTTACCTTAGAGGATTTGGTAGCTTTATCATTAAAACAAGAGCAGAAAAAACAGGAAGAAATATTTCAAAAAATACGACTATCAAGATTCCTGCTCACAACATACCAGCGTTTAAACCTGCAAAAGTATTTGTAGAGGGTGTAAAAACTAACGTAGACGTAAAGTAAAAAATATTATAAACGAATTATTAATTTAAAAACATTAACCCTATGCCAAGTGGTAAGAAACGTAAAAGACACAAGGTTGCAACGCATAAGCGTAAAAAACGTAGACGCGCTAATCGTCACAAGAAGAAGAAATAGTACCAAAAAGTAGTTTATATAACTACTTTTTTGGTTTATTAAAATTATCGTTCTTTGAAAATAGAGTTTATTATAAATATGTAAAACCTTGCGTGTTTTTAAACTCAAACGGATTTAAAAAATCCTGTGATTATCATACCTTTTTTTATTTAAAAAAAGGTATGATATATTGTATAATCCATCTATACTTAGTTGTATGGATAAAAATTAACCTTAAATGGATAAAGAATTAATTATTAGATCTAGTCCAGAAGCTGTTGATTTTGCCTTATTAAAAGATGGAAAATTAGTTGAATTACATAAAGAGGAAGATGGGAACAACTTTGCGGTTGGTGATGTGTTTATCGCCAAAATAAGAAAAGCTGTTCCAGGACTAAATGCAGCATTTGTCAATGTTGGTTATGAAAAAGATGCATTTTTGCATTATCATGATTTAGGACCAAAAATGTCATCTCTTTTAAAATTCACAAAAAGTGTAAGCACAGGTAAACTAAAAGATTTTTCTTTAAAGGATTACCCATTTGAAAAAGATATTGATAAAGACGGAAAGATTACTGACGTCTTAAAATCAAATCAGTCTATTTTAGTACAAATAGTTAAAGAACCAATATCTACTAAAGGCCCAAGGATTAGCTCAGAGCTGTCCATAGCTGGTAGATATATTGTTTTAGTGCCATTTTCTGATCGAATTTCTATTTCGCAAAAGATAGAGAGTAAAGAGGAAAAAGAGCGCTTAAAACGCTTGGTAAGGAGTATAACTCCTCCTGGTT
The DNA here is from genome assembly GCF_055808135.1 of Olleya sp. KJ81-1. Classification (NCBI taxonomy): domain Bacteria; kingdom Pseudomonadati; phylum Bacteroidota; class Flavobacteriia; order Flavobacteriales; family Flavobacteriaceae; genus Olleya; species Olleya sp. KJ81-1. Next base: position 2,276,216 of record NZ_CM147854.1, read on the forward strand.
TTGGAGTTATTGTACGAACAGTAGCAGAAGGCAAAAAAGTAGCCGAACTAGATAAAGATTTACAAAATTTGCTTAGTCGTTGGACAGCAATGTGTAAAAAATTGCATAAAGCAAATCATCCTACCAAAGTATTAGGTGAGTTAAATAAAGCCTCTTCTATTTTAAGAGATATATTTAACGACACTTTTACAGGGATTCATGTAGATGATGAAGCATTACATGCACAAGTTAAAGATTACGTGCAACAATACGCACCAAAAAAAGAATCAATAGTCAAATTACATCAGTCTAATATTCCTATTTTTGAAAAATTTGGAATAGAAAGACAAATAAAAACTGCTTTTGGTAAGACGGTCTCTATGGCTAAAGGTGCATACCTTGTCATCGAGCATACTGAAGCGCTTCACGTCATTGATGTAAATAGTGGTAATAGATCAAATAAATCAAACTCTCAAGAAGACACAGCACTTGAAGTAAACTTAATATCTGCTTCAGAAGTAGCACGACAATTAAGATTACGTGATATGGGTGGAATTATTGTGATAGATTTTATTGACCTAAATACTGCTGAACATAGAAAAAAACTTTACAATCATCTTCGTGACGAAATGAAAGATGATCGTGCCAAACACAAAATATTACCTCCTAGTAAGTTTGGATTGATTCAAATTACACGTCAAAGAGTAAGACCAGAAATGAATATTAAAACAAGAGAGGAAAATCCTAACAGTTTTAATGGAGAAGAAGTCGAAGCACCAATTAACATTGTGCCTAAAATAACTCACGACATAGAACAAATATTTAAAAAAGACTATAAGAAGGTGACTTTAAACACACATCCTTTTATAGCAGCCTTTTTAACAAAAGGTTTTCCATCAATTCGTTCAAAATGGTTTTTTGAACACAAAAAATGGGTTAAAATACAACCAAGAGATGCTTACACATACCTTGAATATCATTTTGTTGACAAAGATGGTAATCAAATTAAATAATAAAAAAGCCTTACTATGTAAGGCTTTTTTTATGCTTAATATTTAGATTATTAAACATTAAAAATAAAATACATTAAATATTATTTAGTGTATAATATATTTAAATATCAGTTCTTAATTACACACATAAGAATAAAAAAAGCCTTACTATAAGTAAGGCTTTTTTATGGTTTGTTATTTGGTTGTTAATTGTATAGATTACTTTTTAGGACCTCCACTTGTAATAAAAAATTGACTTCTTCTATTAAGTTCGTGTTCTTGATCTGTGCATGGCTTACAGTCTACTGCTGGTTCTGTTTCTCCACGTCCAGAAGCACTAATTCTGCTAGCATCAACTCCTTTAGAGATCACATACTGTATAGTTGTTTGTGCACGTCTTTCAGATAATCCTTGGTTGTACTGGTTAGACCCTCTAAAATCTGTATGAGAAGTAGCTTGTATTACCATATCAGGATACTTGTTCATAACCTGAACTAAGTTATCTAATTCAAAAGCAGCACGTGCAGTAATATTAGATTTATCAAAATCAAAGTATATTGGATTAAGCACCACTTGTTCTGGAGTGATAATCTCTTCAATTGGTTTTAAGTTAACTGTAACAGCAACCTCTTCTTCGTTACTTCCTTTAACAGCTACTTTATTACTTTCATAACCTTCCATTGTAACTTTTAATTCTGTAGGTGTATCACACTCAACAATATACTCCACTTTACCTTCAGTATTAGCTGGTTTAGACGCTAAAACGTTACCATTAGCATCGACTAATGTTGTTAATGCACCTGAAACCGGTTTACCTGTTTTTTCATCTAAAACTGTACCTACTATAAGTACATCACATAATGGTTGTAATTTTTTGATAGCATAAATATCATCACTCCCTTTTCCTCCTTCACGATTTGAAGACACAAAACCTTCTCCAGTTTCTTCGTTCATTCTAAAAGCAAAATCATCACCATTACTGTTAATCGGTATACCAACATTACGTATTGGAGCTAACCTTCCGTCAATCTCTTTGGTATAAAATACATCCATACCTCCAAGACCTAAATGACCTGTAGAAGAAAAATAAAGAGTGTTATTACCACTAACATAAGGGAACATTTCTTGTCCTTCCGTATTAACTTTTTGACCCATATTTACCGGTGTACCAACATTTCCGTTAGCGTCTAAAGTAGCTTTGTAGATATCAAACTTTCCAAATCCACCTGGCATATCACTAGCAAAATAAATTGTAGAACCATCTTGGCTTATTGTTGGGTTTTTAATAGAATAATTTTGGCTATTAATAGGTAATGCTTCAACTTCAGAGAAACCATTACTACCTTTTTTAGCTTTAAATAAGTGTAAGACACTATATTTAGTGTTAGATAGACTGTCTTTTTCGTAAATATTTTCAGAGAAACTTTCTCTAGAGAAAAACATTGTTTTACCATCTGGTGTAAAACTTACAATACCCTCATGGTATTTAGTATTAATTTTACCATCTAATAAGTTTTCTGCTTGGTAACTTCCATCTTCTGCAACAGTATATTCATAGATATCTAAGAAAGGCTCTTCATTCCATCCATAGTTTTTTCTGCTTGCATTTCTAGAAGATGTAATATAAAGTTTGCCATCTTGAAGTGTTCCTCCAAAATCAGACATCTTACTGTTAAGGTCTAAACTTTGTACATTAAACTTTTTACCTTTATCTAAAATTTTTGATAAATAATCAGGATTAGCTTTATACATAACAGCACGATCATCTGCTGGACGCATAGATGCAAACTTATCCATTTGTACGTTAGAAGCTTCGTATTTACCGTTAGCTTTTAGCATTTCAGAATATTTAAATAGCATTTCTGGATCAGAAGCTCCTGCCTCTACAGCCTTAGCATACCATTTTTCAGATTCTAATGTGCTAAAAATATTATAATTAGCTTCAGCTAATCTAGAATATATGTATGCGTTACCTTCTCCTTTTTCAATTAGCTTATTGTAAGCTTCAATAGCATCAACAAATTGAAATTTAGCAAAATGTTTATCGGCTTTTTTTGTCGCATCACTTTGAGCAAACAGACTGGTGCTGCTTAGTAATATCGCGAATATAAATAGTTGTATTTTTTTCATTGTATTGGTTAGCTTATGATTAGAAATAACGTGGTGAACGTGATACTTTTCTTGGAAGATTAATATCAAAGTTGATAAAAATCTCGTGTGATGAGTTGGTTACAACATCTAATTGTGATTGGATACTGTCATACGCATAACCTATTCTTAAATTAGGTGCCACTAAAAAGTTGACCATACCACTAAAAGAATCGTCTAAGCGGTAACCTGCTCCTACTTCTACAAAGTCATACATAAATAAGTTTAAGTTTACATCAAAACTTACTGGCGCATCAAAAGCAACTTTAGCTAAAGCGTGTGGCTTTAGCTTAAAGTTTTCTGATAAATCAAATACGTATCCTGCTGCTCCAAAAAAGTGTTGCGTCTCTGATCCTATTTTAAAGCCATTAGCATCTAAATGCACAGAGTTTAAAATATTAGGCATAGAGGCAGAAATATAAAACTTACTTGGTTTGTAAAAATATAATCCTGCTCCAATATTTGGAGTAACTTCATTAATGTTTTCTGAGAAAAAGGGATCATTAGCATCTATTAAATCTAATTGCGTTAATCCAATGTCATGAAACGTAGCTCCTGCTTTTAATCCAAAGGCTAATTTAGTTTTTGTTCCTACAGGTATGGTATAAGAAAAATCAACATAAGCATTTGTCTCGCTTACTGGTCCTACTTCATCACTTATTAATGATAGTCCCAATCCTACATTCTTACCAACTGGTGAATGTAGGGTTAGTGTTCCTGTAGTTGGTGCTCCTTCTAATCCAACCCATTGGCTTCTGTATAGTGCGCCTATGGCAACACCATCTGTCGATCCTGCATATGCTGGATTAACCACATTCATGTTATACATGTACTGTGTGTACTGTGGATCTTGTTGGGCTTGTACACCTATAAACACTAGGAATACGATATATATTATTTTTTTCATCTGTTTCTTGTTGGTTTTCTAGTTAGTTTATCTGTTTATATATACCCAAGAGGCTTTTGTTTTGTTTCCTTGATACTTCATTACATAGTAGTAAGTTCCAACTGGTAACTCGTCACCTGCGTTAGATTGTCCTTCCCATTCGTTTACATAATTTGTTTTAGAGTAAACTAAAGTACCATTACGGTTGTAAATCTCTAAGCTTTGTACATCAAAACTACTTAAATCAAAATTGTCATTTAATCCTGGTGACACACCTGGAGAGATACCTTGTGGTATTGTACAGTTTTCTAACTCTACTACTGTTACAAATTCTGACTTAGAACATCCTGTATCATTAAATGTAACTTCAATTTCATACTCTCCTTCAGTTAAAACAGTATTTAATGATAAACCTGTTTGACCAGCAATCTCAGCACCTTCGTTGTACCATTTGATACTTACTTCTCCAGCAGCATAATTTTCTGCTTGAGCAGTAATAGTTATTGGTGATGTTGCGTTTGGACAAACCTCATATGGTATATCTAAATTAAAAGTTGTTTCTGGAGTAGCATTAAATATAATATTAAAGTTTGTTACTTTATAACAATCTGTTGCTGCTACATTTTCAACTCTTACAAATATTGTTTCTTGATTTCCTGTGATAGTATAAGCCGAAGGGTTAACTATTGCGTTATCTCCACTAATTGCGTCTGCTTCTAAGTTATGGTACGTTACTACCACTCCTGTTTGAGTTCCTAATATAGTTGCTTCATTTTGTGTTAAATCAAAAACATCATTTCCAGCACCATCATCACAAACTTCTAAGTCCATAGGTTGCGTTGCTTCAGGAGCAGCACTTACCATTAAATTAAAGTTAGTATTAGTTGATGCACAACCAGAATCAGATCCCACAGCATCTACATCTTCCACTCTTACATAGATAGTTGTACCGTCTGTTGCTGTATGTGGCGAAGTTAATGCGCCAATTCCTGCCTGAGCATTAGCTAAAGCCGAGTAATATGTTACTACAAAATCCGCTGGATCTTGAGTTCCTAAAATTGTTGCTGTTTGACTTTCTAAATCAAACACACCGTTTCCAGAACCATCATCACAAACTTCTAAAGCTGGTGCTGGTGCAGCTGTAGCTGAATCGAAGAAATTGATATTAGCAGTTAATGAAGATGTAAAATCATCACAAATTCCACCACCTACAATACATAAATATTGTCCTGAAACTGTAGCTTCAATAGTCGGAGAGTTTACTCCATCTTGATAAATACCATTAACGTACCAATCATAACTATCAACAGCATAAGCTGTTTCTGCAGTCAATGTAACAGATGTTGCTCCACATAAATTGATGTCATCACTTGATCCTTCTGGAGCAGATAATCCTTGCTCAATTAGTATTCCGTCATAATCTAATGCCACCTCACATACTACATCACAATTAGTACCATCTAAAGGACCAGATTGTTGTGTAAACACATAACTACCTGATTGTTGAGAGTAATTTGTAATTAAGATTATATAAATCGAGTTAGCTGGCACACCTGTTAATGTAATAGTTTCTGTTGCAGTAGCAGAGAAACTACAATCTGCAATAGTACCTGGTAACAGGTCAAAACATCCTGCCTCTTGACCTGGAAATGGTCCCCAAACTATAAAGTCAATATCTAATCCTGTTCCAGCAGCATTAGTTTGTGCTAATTGGAATACATAATCACCTGCGTCATCAAATTGAATAGTATTCCATTGTGGATCAGGCTGACTTCCTAAACAATCGTAATCGATATAAGGAGGTGCTACTTGATCTCCTACAATACTAGGATAAAATATTGTTGGATCCGCACATATTGGTAAAGCTTCCGTACAATACGTTGGCACACCTAAAGTCTGAATACATAAATCAAAGTTAATAGTAGTTGCTGTTGTACCAGCAGAAAATACTCTGATGTAATACACATTACCTACAGTTAAGGTTGGTGTAATACTAGCATCATCTGTTGTACAGTATAACTGAGTTAAATCGTTACAGTCTGTACCTAGCTCATACAATGCATGGTCTACGTTAAAACCTCCTGTAACATTTAATATCTGAATTATTTGTTGATCACCTAATGCTGTAAATTGGTACCAAACATCATCATCTGCACTTGTAGTACAAGATCCTGCAGGTAAACCAGAGTCTGTTGCCTCTATTAAAGTTCCAGAATTTACATCGATACAAGACTCACCATTATTAACTAAAGCTACGGTAGCGTTACATGGATTATCATTTGCTGGAGGACATGCTGCTAAAGAAATAGCATTGCTAGTAATTACACAATTAGCATCACTTGTATTAGACACAGTAAAGACAATATCTGTATTAAAAGGATAAGGTCCAAATTGTTCTATTCCTGTTCCAGAAACTGTTACTGGTGGATTACCTTGATTGTCTTCAATAGATAAAGTTGTTGCATCACCTAAAGAAGTAATATCAACATCAACTAAAAACTGATCACCATTTGCACAATCATCTACCACAACAAATGTTGCTGTTGGATTAACACAAGTTGCACAAGTTACTGTTAAACTAATTGAAGTATACGTTGAATTACTTTGACAACTACCACTTCCATCCGATTCTACAGCAAAAGAAATAGTATCTCCTGATGATTGGAATGTTAAACCACCAATTTGACCTCCTACACCATATGGAGTTGCTGCGTTTAAGTTAGTAACTCCGTCAGAATCTAATACAACAACTTCATCCCAAGTATTTTCTACTTGCCCTGCGTTAATTGTTAAATTAAGAGGTGTACCATCTGTTGATGTAAATGTAAATACATTAGTATCATTATTATCATAACAATAATCTATTGTTTGTGGTCCATCCGTAGCACAATCTAAAGTAAAGTTAAATTGTAATAATGTTGAAAAGGTAAACGGTCCAGCCCAAGTACTTGTATCTGCACCACAAACCGATTGTATGTAAATCTCGTAATTTGTTGCTGGATTTAATCCTGTCTCTGAAATTGTGGTTGTTGTTACTAACGTACCAGAAGTTGGTATTCCTGTTCCTGCTGGTTGTATAACATAATTCCATTCTGTCTCTGATCCGTTAGGTATCCATGAAATATCTGCTGAAGTTTCAGTAATTGATGTTGCAGTAATATTACTTGGTGCTACACAAAACGTACCACAAGCTTCTACTCTCACTTGGTCAATTGCCATATCACTTTCCCAAGTATCTCCTGTTCCTACATAGCTAATTTCAATATATACTATCTGTCCTAAGTAGGCGTCTAAATTAACACCAATAGGTACCCAAGCTTCATCTGCTGTTGATTGGTAATCGCCTATCCAAGTATACTCGGTAGTAAAAGGTCCTGTTTGAGAGGTGCTAACACCAATATTCAAAGTTCCCATATTAGAACCAAATGCATGCATCCAAAATGATAATTCTGCACCATCTACTGCTGTAGATAAGTCTATTGCTGGTGTAATTGCAGAGGCTACGTTAGTTGTGTTTCCTGAACCTTCATATTCAAGGTGTGTTCCTGCATTTCCGTCCCATGTAATGTTTGGACCAGTTCCTGTTGAGTTTGCATTTACGGTTGTAATATCCCAATCTCCATTAGTATCTGTAAATGCAGTTCCTGTCCACCCTGCTGGCACATAGTTGGTGTCGTTACCAAAATCTTCTGTAAAGATAAAAGTAGATGCGCCAGAAGTACATGTTACACCTACTGGAGCAGGTGGTGGTGTGTTTAATGTTGTAAAGTTAATTGGTCCTGCCCAAACACTTAATCCATTACCACAATCAGAAAGAATATAAACCTCATTAACTGTACTTGCAGTTAACCCTGTTAATGTATAAGGGTTGGTAGTAATAGGTGTTCCAGATCCCGTTGGTACTCCTGTACCTGCTGGTTGTACTACTATTTCCCAATTTGTTTCACCATTGTTTGCAGTCCATGATACATCTGCAGTTGTGTCTGTAATTGCATCAACAGTTATACCTGTTGGAGCAACACAAAAATCACCACACGTTTCTACTCTCACTTGGTCAATTGCCATATCACTCTCAAAAGTGTCTCCTGTTCCTACATAGCTAATTTCGATATAAATGATTTGACCTAAGTAAGCGTCTAAGTTAATACCAATTGGCACCCAAGCTTCATCTGCTGTTGATTGGTAATCACCTATCCAAGTATATTCTGAAGTAAAAGGTCCTGTTTGAGAAGTGCTAACACCAATATCTAAGGTTCCCATATTATCTCCAAATGCATGCATCCAAAACGATAATTCTGCACCATCTACTGCTGTAGATAAGTCTATTGCTGGTGTAATTGCAGAGGCTACGTTAGTTGTGTTTCCTGAACCTTCATATTCAAGGTGTGTTCCTGCATTTCCATCCCATGTAATGTTTGGACCAGTTCCTGTTGAGTTTGCATTTACTGTTGTAATATCCCAATCTCCATTAGTATCTGTAAATGCAGTTCCTGTCCATCCTGATGGTACATAATTAGTATCATTACCAAAATCTTCTGTAAAAATTATTGTAGAAGATGCGCCAGAAGCACATGATACTCCTACTGGAGCAGGTGGTGGTGTGTTTAATGTTGTAAAGTTTACTGGACCAATCCATACACTATACCCATCAGTACCGCAATTTGCTCTCACGTAAACTTCATATGGTGTGCTAGGTGTCAATCCTGTTGCTGGATATGGTGCGTTTAATGAGGTTACTACACCATCTGTTGTTGGCTCTCCAGTTCCTGCTGGTTGTATCCAAATTTGCCATTCTGTTTCTGTTGATCCAGCATCCCAAGTAATATCTGCTGTTGTATCTCCTGTCGCAGTTGCTGTTACAGCTAATGGGTCTGGACAAGATGGTACTGCGCGTACTTGAAAATTATCTACAAAAACATCGTTATCGTTAGTGTCATCAACTGTACCCTCTGATGCTCTAATACCAAACTGAGCAGTAGTACCAGAATAAGCAGTTAAATTTTGTACTACATGTAATCCTGTTGCAGGAATCACTGAGGTTGCATCAAAAGTTTCTAATACAGTCCATGTTGTACCATTATCTGTAGTAATCATTAATTCTACTGTATCATCAGATCCTAAAGTTCCTGCGGTAGTTGTACTACCAAAAGTCATAACTCCAAAATCAAATTCTACCTGATAAGGAACACCTGTTAAGTCAATTTCTGGACTTAGTAGCCAATCACTTTTAGCAGCAAGCCATAAATTAATCTTATAAGCTCCTGTTGTTCCATTATTTAAATAGCCATCGTTAGTCCATGAAGAAGTTCCTAAATCTCCAGGACCTGTTGTTACATCTCCACTATCTGCTACTTCCCAACAGTTTGCTGGAATGGTTGTAAAGTCTTGTAAGTATGTTGGTGTAAATATTGCACAGTCGGTTGTAAAAGTTATTGGACCTGTCCAAATACTTAAGTCTGCACCACAATTAGCTCTAACATACACTTCGTAGTCTGTAGCAGGAGTTAAGGTATTATCTGTATATAATGTATTGTCTGTTGCTGGAGAACCTGCTCCAGTTGGAGCTCCTGTTCCTGCTGGTTGAACAACTACTTCCCAAGCAGCTTCTGTCCCTCCTAAGGTCCAAGATAAATCTACAGATGTAGATGTTATACCTGCTGCTGTAATAGCAGAAGGATTTGGACAATCCGTGTTAAATATTGAAACATCGTCAAAAGCAAAACCGTCATCTTGACCTGATCCATCAGAAGCAAAAGCAAATCTAAAGATTACATTTGTCTGACCAACTAATCCACCTAATGCATGATTAACATTAATCCATCCATTAGACCCTGTACCATTACGACCAGTCCAACCTTCTTGTTGTCCTCCTGGACCACCGTTAATAGTTCCATCATTGTACCAGTTTGGGTCGCCTAAAGCGCCAACATTCTGCCAAGATGTTCCTCCATCTATTGAACTTTGGAATACAGCACCATCCCAACTAAATTCAGCCTCGTACCATATATTAAATGATACTGTTGGTGCAGTTAAAGAAGACAAGTCAAACACTGGGCTTGTTACAAATGAATCATCATTAGCGTTGTAGTTGCCTGATAAGTTAGTAACCCATGAGTTTGCACCTGAAGCTGCACTATTTATTACTACTGCAGCTGGCAGACCAAGTGCCCAAGTACCATTATTGGTATTGTCGGCTACCCAACCACCATCACCTGCTTCAAAATCTTCTGAATAAGGGTAAGTTGTAATTTGTGAATTAGCTTGCCATCCTATAAATAATAGTAGCAAAGCTAAAATGAACGTAGTTTTTTTCATTAGTTTGAGAAATCGTTAGTTAATTTAATCACCTAAACTAAAAAAAACAACGTGAAAAACTGTTAAAAATGCTATTATAGATTAACTGCTAATTTCATCGATAAAGCGTGTTAAAATAAGCAGTAAAAGCCTACAACAACTAAGGTGCAGGGTTTGGAATTATGGCATGAATATTTTCTATCTGTTCCATTAATTCTTCATTTAATGTTAAATTTATAGAATTAATATTTTCTTTTAACTGAATTAAGCTTGAAGCACCTATAATATTACTAGTTACAAATGGTCGACGATTTACAAATGCTAACGACATTTGGGCCAATGACAGATTGTTTTGCTCGGCTAATTCTAAATATTTTTTTGTTGCTAGTGTAGATTGCTCACTACTATATCTTGCAAATCTTGGAAACAATTTTAATCTAGAATTATCTCCAGCAATACCTTTTACATATTTTCCTGACAACACTCCAAATGCCATAGGAGAATACACTAATAAACCAATATTTTCTCTTAAAGATACCTCAGCCATATCTCCTTCGAAAACACGGTTTAAAAGCGAGTAAGCATTTTGGATGGTTACTGGTCTTGGTAAGTTATTAGTTTTAGCCTCTTCTAGATAACGCATGGTTCCCCAAGCTTTCTCGTTGGACAATCCAATCTCTCTAATTTTTCCTTCTTTTTTCACTTGGTTTAAAGCTTCAAGAACTTCTTTAAAATTATCTGTCCAAGGATCGTTTGGGTTATGCTTGTAGTCTCTAACTCCAAAGGTATTGGTTTGACGTTCTGGCCAATGTAATTGATACAGATCTATATAGTCTGTTTGTAATCTTTTTAACTCTAAATCTACAGCCTCTTTAATTGATTCTGCTGTAAAACCTGTTGTACGTATATGTGCTGTATAATCTCCTGTTCCTGCTATTTTTGAGGCAACAACTATATCTTCTCTTTTTTTATTTTTAAGCCATGTCCCAATAATCTTACTTGTCCTTCCTGATGTTTCGGCTGTTGCTGGAACAGGATACAGCTCTGCTGTATCAATAAAATTAACACCTTGCTCCACTGCATAATCTAATTGTGCATGACCTTCGGCTTCGGTATTTTGATTTCCAAAAGTCATTGTGCCTAAACATATTTTACTGACTTTTATGTTTGTATTTGGAAGTGTTGTGTATTTCATCGATTTGATTGTTTAGCTTTTAAACAAATATAAAAAGACCTTTAATTATTGTTAGTAATTAAAGGTCAAATGTTTGTTAAGGTTTGCGTTAAGGATAGAAGTGGCATCCTTTTTTTGCTGCCATATATGGCAAAAAAAGATATAACGGATAGCCTGACCCTTGTGGTAACGCGCTTAAATTAATTATTTAACAGGTTGGTAATCTTGTCTAATTTTGGTGTTAAAATAACCTCGATACGACGGTTTTTAGCTTTACCTTCTGCTGTTGTATTTGGTGCAATTGGAGCAAACTCGCCACGACCTGCAGCTGTTAAGTTATCCGCTTTAATATTTGTATTTTCTTGTAGAATGGTTACAATTGCTGTGGCGCGTTTTGTTGACAAGTCCCAGTTGTTACTTATGTTTCCTTTTGGTGGATATGGTGCGTTATCTGTATGTCCTTCTATCAGTACTGAGATTTCTGGGTTGTCACCTAATACGGTTCCTAATTGTTGTACTGCCTTACGACCTTGTGTACCAACTGCCCAACTACCTGACTCAAAAAGTAATTTGTTTTCCATTGAGACGTATACTTTACCGTTGCGTTGCTCTACAGTTAGTCCTTTACCTTCAAAGTCTGTTAAGGCACTTGATATTGCATTTTTAAGTGCTGTCATCTCTGCTTCCTTAGATGCGATAATGCTTTCTAGATCTGCTACACGTTGCGAGCGTGCCTCTAACTCTTTTTTAAGCTGTGCTAGTCTTGCGTTTTCTGCAGCTAATGCCTGCTCTTTAGTTTCTAGTTGCGCTAATAACTCTCTGTTTTTTTGTGTGTTTGCAGCAATTGCAGAACTGCTATTAGCATCTAACGCGTCGTAAGAAGCCTTTAGGGCATCATATTTATTTTGTGCTACTGCATAATCTGTTTCTAGTTGGTCACGACGTTTTACTGCCTCATCATATTTTGCTTGTAGTTGTGCTAAATCATTACTAGCTTTATTTTTAGCTTTTAATAAGTCATTGTTTTCATCTTTTAGGTTTCTGTTTTCTTTTTTTAAGGTTGCATATTTACCTTCTAACTCCTTATACACTTTTGGAGATACGCAACTGGTTGCTATAAGCACTAATAGGATTACTGAAATTCTGTTTTTCATTTTTATTATTTGGGATTATGATTCAATTTCGACTAAAATAGGACAATGGTCACTATGTTTAGCTTCTGGTAATATAACTGCTCTTTTTATTTTTTGTTGTAATGGTTGGCTAACCATTGCATAATCTAAACGCCAACCTTTGTTATTGGCTCTTGCATTTGCACGATAGCTCCACCAAGAATACTCTTGACGCTCAGGGTTTAAGTATCTAAACGAGTCTATAAAACCTGAGTCTATAAAATCGCCTAACCACTCACGCTCTTCCGGTAAAAAACCAGAAACACCTTTCATTTTAGGGTTGTGGATATCAATTTCTTCATGACATATATTGTAATCTCCGCAAACGACTAAATTGGGTAACGTATCTGTTAATTTATTTAGATATTTTTGGATTAAATCCATGTAATCAAACTTATGCTCTAATCTTGCAGCATTGGTACCAGAAGGTAAATACATGCTCATAATTGAAACATTGTCATAATCGACACGAAGGTTACGTCCTTCAAAATCCATAGACTCTATTCCTGTACCATACTCTATATGATTAGGTTTGGTTTTACACAACACAGCAACACCACTATAGCCTTTTTTTTGAGCGCTAAACCAGTAGTTATAATGGTAACCAGCGTCTTTAAACAAATCTAAATCCAACTGTTCTTCCATTGCTTTTATCTCTTGCAAACAAATCACATCAGGATTGGCGCTTTGTAACCAATCTATAAATCCTTTGTTGATTGCTGCTCTAATTCCGTTAACGTTATATGAGATAATTTTCATGTGTATTAGTTTGTTGTTTTTGTTTATTACCTAACTTTTTAATAAGCCAGTATAGTACTAAAAATATTTGTTTCTGCTAAATTAAATAATGCTTTACTTTTACAAGATGAATTACGCCATTTTTACTGAAAAAATATTAACAAAATAATCTAGTTATATTGGTGTTATAGATATAGATGAAATTAACCATTACTTGTTTTTTTATTTTCTTCGGAATTTTTGCGTTTGCGCAAGAACATACTAATGGGTCAAACCGAAAAGTTTTTGCTAATAGTAAAACCATCCAAATTGACAGTGTAAGTATTAATAACATTGGTTTTAAAATTGAAACCAAAGCAGGTACTGTTATAGACACAAGTTATTATAAAGTAGACTTTGGAAAATCAACACTTACATTTTTAAAACCTATTACCACAGATTCTGTAATAATAAATTACCAAAGTTATCCTGAATTTTTAACCAAAACCTACAAACAGTTTGACAAAAGTGTTATAGTTGAAAACACAGACAACATAAATAAACTAGTCCAACTAACACAACCTAACACTAACAACAGCTACAAACCATTTGATGGTTTAACAACCTCTGGAAGCATTAGTCGTGGTGTAACTATTGGTAATAATCAAAACTCGGTTTTAAACAGTGAACTTGATTTACAAATTACAGGAAAACTAAACGATAACGTCTCGCTTCGAGCCAGCATACAAGACGCCAATATACCTTTACAAGAAACTGGTTACTCGCAACGTTTGGACGAGTTTGACCAAGTCTTTTTAGAATTATTTTCTGACGATTGGGCTATTCGTGCTGGAGATATAGATTTAATTAATGACCAATCCTACTTTGCATCCTTTACAAAGCGCGTACAAGGATTACAAGTCAAAGCTAAATTTGGAGACGACGACCAACAGACTAACGTATTTGCATCTGGCGCTTTAGTGCGTGGTCAATTTACCAATTATCAATTTACTGCTCAAGAAGGTAACCAAGGTCCTTACAAACTGCAAGGTCCAAACGGAGAATTATTTGTACTAATTGTCTCTGGTAGCGAAACCGTTTATGTAAATGGTGTAGCATTAAAGCGTGGCGAAAACGAAGATTATATTATAGATTATAACGCAGGCGAAATTATTTTTAATGCCACTTACCCAATGACTTCCGAGATGAGAATTAGCATAGATTTTCAATACTCTGAAAGAAATTACTCTAGAATTGTAGCTTATGGTGGTGGAAATCATGAAAGCGAAAAACTAAAATTAGGCGTGTCAGTGTATTCTGAAAATGACTCAAAAAACAATCCTTTACAACAAAACCTATCGCAAGAACAAGTGGCAATTTTAAGTAGCGCAGGAGACGACTCACAACAAATGGTTGCCTTGTCTGAAGTGCCAGAAACCTACAATGAGAATAGGATTTTATATAAAAAAGAAGATTTTAATGGTGACACTATTTATGTGTTTTCCAACAATCCAGACGACACCTTATTTGGTGTTACGTTTACATTAGTTGGAGACAATCAAGGTGATTATATTTTATCTTCTAGCAATGCTATAAATAACATTTATCAATTTACGCCACCTATTGCAGGCGTAAAACAAGGTAATTACGCACCAATTATACAATTAGTAGCGCCAACATTATTGCAAATAGCAACCGTAAACGGAGTTTATCAACCTACTAAAAAGACAAAAGTTGGTTTTGAAGTTGCTGCCAGCAAAAACGATCTAAACCTATTTTCTAGTCTAGACGATGCCAACAATAATGGCTTAGCCACCAAATTAACAGTAGAGCAAAACGTAATTAAAAATGATAGTCTATGGAATGTAAATGCGGTTTTTGATGCAGATTATATTCAACAAAATTTTAAAACCATACAACGTTTGTATGCTCCAGAATTTAATCGTGATTGGAATTTAAGCCAAGACAATTCAAACCTACTAAATGTCAACCTTGGTAACCAAGCGTTAATTTCTGCAGGATTACAAAGTTATCACTATAAAAAAGGACAAATCAATTATAATTTTCAACATTTAAATTACTCCGAAAATTTTAATGGTAATAAACACAATTTAATCGCTAATTTAAACTTTGGCAAAACACGATTACAATCCAACTCTAGTATACTAAAGGCAAACGGAATGCTAAATTCTTCTAAGTTTTTTAGAACCTACAACAAAGCCATCTACAACTTAAAAAAGCAATGGATTGGAACAGGTTTTTCCGCAGAAGAAAACAAAGAACGTATTAACCAAACACAACAATTTACTAACTTAACACAACGTTTTACTACCTATGAAGCTTTTACAGGTATTGGTGATAGTACAAATGTCTACGCAGAAGTTGGCTATAAATATCGTGTTAATGACAGTTTACGTAACGGTAAACTAGATCGTGTAAACAGCTCAAACACATTTTATTTAGACACTAGATTACTTAAAAACGAAAAAACAAATCTGTCCTTATATGTTAATTACAGAACTTTAAAAAATGAAGACCAAGAGCAACCAAACGAAAACTCATTAAACTCTCGCCTATTATTTAATCAGCGTTTTTTAAAAAATGGTATTATTTGGAACACTGCTTTTGAAACTAATTCCGGAACCTTACCTCAACAAGATTTTACTTATGTGCAAGTCGAACCTGGTCAAGGTGCGTATACATGGATAGATTATAATGAAAACGGAATCCAAGAACTTGAAGAGTTTGAAATAGCACAATTCCAAGATCAAGGTGAATATATTAGAGTCCTTTTACCTAATCAAGTGTTTATTAAAACACATCAAAATAGGTTAAGTCAAACCATTACATTAAACCCTATTGACTGGGTAAACGCAGAGAGTAAAACCAAAAAAATAGTCTCTAAGTTTTATAATCAAAGTAGTTATTTAATTGATCGAAAAATTATACGTGACGATGCTGATTTTGATTTAAATCCATTTAAGCAAGGCGAAGACAACCAACTAGGACTAACACTTAATTTTAGAAATGTCTTATTTTTTAATCGCGGAAAACAACGTTACACCACGTCTTACACCTATTTATGGAATAGTAGCGAAAACACATTAAGCTTCGGGTTTATAGAGAACAATCTTAAAAGTCATCAGTTAAATTTTATACACAAAATTAAAAATAGTTGGCTAGTAACTTTGACCTCTGCATTGGAACAACAATTTAGTAACAGTGAAAATTTCAGTAGTAAAAACTTTGATATTGACACCAATAAACTCAACCCTAAGTTATCCTATTTATTAAACGATAATGTGCAGTTTGATGTGTTTTATCAATTTACAAACAAAGACAATACTATTAACAATCTAGAGACCTTAAAACAACAAAAATATGGTCTTTCTTTTGCATACTCCCCAAAAGGAAATGCGCAAGTTGGTGCCATTTCTGGCGAATTTAATGTTTTTAACAACACCTTTGAAGGTAACGCTAACAGTCCTGTCGCTTTCCAAATGCTTGAGGGTTTACAACCCGGAAAAAACTTTACTTGGACCTTATTAGCACAAAAAAAACTAACCAAATTTTTAGATTTAAACCTAACGTATTTTGGACGTAAAACTGAAACTAGCAAGACCATCCACACCGGAAATGTGCAACTAAAAGCTTATTTTTAAACCATTTGTAACTTTTGTTACCATAAGACACATCTAATTTTGTAAATTTGATTGTTATTATGAGCAAAATTCTAGCCATCACCTATTCACTTTTGATTCTCGTGCAGAGTTTCAACATAAACTTGGAAGATATTTCCAAGTTTAGTGCGTTGCTAGAGCATGCCGAATTCCATCAAGAAATGTATGGTGATACGTTTTTTGAGTTTTTAGCAGAACATTATGGAGACGCTAGAGATACGCATGATAACGAGCATAAGGAACATAAAGACCTTCCGTTTAAGGATAGCCATCATATGTGTACACATATTAATACCTCTTTTATAGGTATTGCAAACAACTTCGAGATTAACTACCAAGAGTTTATTGAAATCCCTTTTAACTTTCATTACAACGAAACAGTAACAGACGCTGTTAAAACTTCTATTTTTCAGCCACCCAGAGCTTCATAATTCAATTTAGATCTTAATCCTATTTACTTAAAATAGGCATTTTATTATTTCTTAATTTTTATGAATTATGTTAGAAAACATCATAAAATTCAGCTTAAAAAACAAGCTGATAATTTTCCTTTTTACAGCCTTTATTATAGGTTTTGGTATTTTCTCATTAACCAAAATACCCATTGGCGCAGTGCCAGACATTACCAATAACCAAGTACAAGTTATTACCACATCACGTAATTTATCTACGCAAGATGTGGAGCAATTTATAACTTATCCTGTGGAGCTAGAAATGGCTAATTTACCTGGCGTTGAAGAGATTCGTTCGGTTTCAAAATTTGGATTATCCGTAGTAACCATCGTTTTTAATGATGACATGGGAACCTTTTTACCAAGACAGCTTATTGCTGAAAAAATAAAATCGGCTTCCGAGAAAATACCAGAAGGTTTTGGCGCTCCAGAAATGGGACCAATAACGACTGGTTTGGGCGAAATTTACCAATACATTTTAGATGTAAAATCTGGGTACGAAAACAAATACACTACAACCAATTTACGTACCATTCAAGATTGGATTGTCAAACGTCAATTATCAGGAATTCCTGGAGTGGTTGAAGTAAATACTTGGGGCGGATTTTTAAAGCAATACGAAGTTGCTATCAACCCAAACAAATTAACAGCAATGAATATTTCTATTGCAGAAATTTACGAGGCATTAGAAAAAAACAATAGTGTGTCTGGTGGTGGTTATATCGAAAAAAATGACCAAGCTTTTTTTATTCGTGGTGAAGGTTTAGTAAGCTCTTTAGAAGACATTAAAAACATAGTCGTTAAAAATGATGGCGCACCAATTTACATTAAAGATGTTGCTAATGTTGGTTTTGGAAGTGCAACACGCTTTGGAGCCATCACAGGAAATGGTGAAGGCGAAAAAGTATTAGGCCAAATCATGATGCTTAAAGATGGTAACTCTAAAGAAGTTATTGACACTGTTAAGGAGCGTGTCGCATCTATACAAAGTATATTACCAGAAGGCGTTTATATAAATGGCTTTTTAGAACGAAGCGAACTGATTGGAAAAACAACATTTACCGTTGCCGAAAACTTAATTCTAGGATCATTAATTGTCATTTTTGTGGTGGTTTTACTACTTGGTAATTGGCGTTCAGGCTTAGTAGTTGCTTCGGTTATACCGCTAAGTTTATTGTTCGCAATAATATTAATGCGTCAATTTGGTGTCGATGCCAACTTAATGAGTTTAGGTGCAATAGATTTTGGAATTATCATTGATGGTGCAGTTATTATTGTCGAGTTTATTGCGTTTCAAATTATGTCTAAAGCGTCGCATCTTTCAGAAATAAATAAAAACGAAAAACAAGCCGAAATTGACCAAATAACACTAAAAAGCGCCTCAAAAATGATGAATTCTGCCATTTTTGGGCAATTAATAATCTTAATCGTGTTTATTCCAATCTTGTCTTTAAGTGGTATTGAAGGCAAAATGTTTAAACCTATGGCAATGACGTTTAGCTTTGCATTAATTGGCGCCATGATTTTGTGTTTAACGTATGTTCCCGTCGTGTCTTCCTTATTTTTAAAACCTAGTAAACAGTCCGCAAAAAACATTTCAGTTAGACTAATGAAATCTCTAAATAAAGGCTACCAACCTATTATTAATTGGGCTTTGTCTAACAAAAGAATAGTAGTTGTATTATCTACTTTTTTATTAGCCTCAAGTGTTTGGGTTTTTAGTAAAATGGGTGGCGAATTTGTACCCACTTTAGACGAAGGTGATTTTGTTATTCAACCTGTTTTAAAAACAGGAACTTCGCTTGGAAAAACGATAGAAATTACAACAAGAATTGAACAGATTCTATTAAAAAACTTCCCAGAAGTAGACCAAGTAGTCACACGTATTGGAGCTGCCGAAGTCCCAACTGACCCAATGTCTATGGAAGAAAGTGACGTGATTATTAAACTAAAACCTAAAAAAGAGTGGACCTCTGCAAAAAGCAAAGATGAATTAGCCGATAAATTTAAAGAAGCCTTAACCGTAATTCCAGGAATGGAAGTAGAATTTACGCAGCCTATAGAAATGCGATTTAACGAGCTAGTTACAGGTGTTCGTGCTGATGTAGCTATTAAAATTTTTGGAGAAAATTTAACCGTTTTGGCTAATAAAGCAGATGAAATTAAAAGACTAATTGAAAATGTAGAAGGTGCTGCAGATATTTCAGTAGAAAAAGTAGAAGGCTTACCACAAATGAGTGTGAAATTTAACCGAAGCAAAATAGCGCGTTACGGACTTAATATTTCCGACTTAAACGATGTGATCTCAATGGGATTTGCTGGTAAAACAGCAGGAAGTGTTTTTGAAGGTGAAAAACGTTTTGACTTAGTCCTTAGACTTCAAGAAAATAACAGGAAAAACATTGAAAGTCTTCAAAACTTATATGTAGACACACCAAACGGAAACAAAATTCCGCTTAGCGAATTAGCAGAAATCAACTATACAACTGGTCCAGCACAAATATCTAGAGACGACACCAAACGTCGCATTGTGGTTGGTATTAACGTTAGAAACCGAGATTTACAATCTGTAGTAAACGACGTGCAACAAATAATTGATAGCAAACTAAAACTACCTGTTGGCTACACTATTACGTATGGCGGACAATTTGAGAACCTTCAAAGTGCAAAAGACCGTTTATTAGTGGCTGTTCCTGTAGCTTTAGTATTAATATTTATTCTGCTTTATTTTGCATTCAACTCGGTTAAAGAAGCACTAATTGTGTATTCTGCAATTCCATTATCTGCGGTTGGTGGTATCCTTTTATTATGGTTAAGAGATTTACCTTTTAGTATATCTGCAGGTGTTGGTTTCATTGCCCTATTTGGAATTGCAGTACTAAACGGAATTGTATTAATCGAGCATTTTAAAGCGCTTAAAGCGGAAGGCTTTAGCAATATAACCGATCGTATTAAAAAAGGAACATCAGAACGTTTACGACCAGTTTTACTTACAGCAGCAGCTGCTGCTTTAGGATTTTTACCCATGGCTATTTCTACAAATGCTGGTGCAGAAGTACAGCGTCCTTTAGCAACTGTTGTTATTGGTGGTTTGTTTACTGCAACCTTACTAACCTTAGTTGTTTTACCAGTTTTATACGCTTGGTTTGAAGAAAAAAATGCATTAAAAATGAAGAAAAAATCAATAGTTACAATCATTATTTTGTTTTTAACTTTTAGTATTCAAGCACAAAACAACCCTTTAACTATTAAACAGACTTTAGCTTTAGCTATTGAAAACAATGCGAATTTAAAAGCTGAAAACTTAAAAATTGACCAATCCAATGCTTTAGTTGGTTCAGCCTTAACGTTTGATAAAACGAGTGTTTATTATAACTATGACGAAAGTAATTTAGCGATAAACAATCAACCTCTTAAAGTTTTTGGAATCTCACAAGACTTTAAATTCCCAACGGTTTATTTTGCTGAAAAGAAAGTAAACGAATCTAAAGTTGGTTTGCAAGAAGCTAATTTCAGTTTGCAATTACAGCAATTAAAAAAACAAGTGTACGCCAATTACTATCAGTTAAGTTATGCTAAAAACAAAGCCAAAAATTATAAATATTTAGATAGTTTGTATAAAGATTTTGCACAAAAAGCAAAACGTAGATTTGAGTTAGGCGAAACTAATTATCTAGAAATGATTACCGCACAATCCAAACAGAAACAATTAGAAACACTTTATAAACAATCGCTGCAAGAGGTGACATTATACAACCAACAGCTTAAAAAGATAGTGCAAGTAGATTCTCTTACTATTGAAGACGGATTACTAAAAAAACTAGAAATAGAACAATTATCTGCTAATCAAAATGTCGGATTATCCGTTTTTGATGCCACTATTAATTATCAAAAAGCACAAACTAAATTAGAAAAACAAAGCTTACTTCCTGATTTAAATGCGGAATATTTTCAAGGTACAAATAGCACTCTAAACGACAATATTAAAGGCTATCAATTAGGTCTTAAAATCCCAATTTTATTTGGTGGTCAACGTTCAAAAATTAAAGCTTCTAAAATTGCACAAGATATTATTGCCGAACAAAAACAAGATTATCAAATTAAATTAAATGCAGAATATCAATCGTTATTGGCCAAGCTTCAGCAGTATGAAGACGCTATTAATTATTATGAAACGCAAGGAAAAACCCTTTCCGAAGAAATTATAAAAACAGCAAACAGAACTTTTAAAGAAGGTGAAATTGATTTCTTTCAATATATCCAAAGTTTAGAAACAGCAAAAGACATTCAGCTTAGTTATTTAGAGCAATTAAATCAATACAATCAAACCGTAATTACCATCAATCATTTAACACTATAAAGAGATGAACAAGATATATATCCTATTATTTTCACTGGTTTTAGCAGCCTGCGGAAATTCAGAAAAAACAACAGAACTAGTTCCTGAAACGGAAACACACAATGACGACATAACCATTACAAAAGCACAGTTTGAAGGTGAAAAAATGGTTTTTGGAACATTAAACGAATACGATTTTAACAACACCGTAAAAGTAAACGGAATGATTGATGTACCACCACACAACAAATCAAGCGTTTCTACTTTTAGTGGAGGTTATATCACCAAAACACCTTTACTAATTGGAGATAGCGTAAAAAAAGGACAACTTTTAGTCACCTTGGAAAACCCGGAATTTGTTGAGATTCAGCAAAACTACTTAGAAGTTTCAGAGCAATTAAATTACTTAAAATCTGAATACAACAGACAAAAAACATTGTTTGAAGAAAAAATTACTTCAGAAAAAAACTACTTAAAAGCTGAAAGCGCTTACAAAAGTAACCTTGCACATTATAATGGACTTCGTAAAAAATTACAAATGCTAAATATTAATCCGAGTAGCGTGGAACAAGGACGTATTTCTTCAGCTATAAATTTATATGCTCCAATTTCTGGTCATGTTACAAAGGTTAATATCAGTAACGGAACCTATGTTTCGCCTAGCGATGTTATCATGGAAATTGTAGATATTGATCATATTCACTTAGAGTTATCAGTTTTTGAAAAAGACATTATGAAAATTAAAAAAGATCAAAAAATCTTATTTAAAATCCCTGAAGCTTCGGACAAAACCTTTGAAGCAGAAATACATTTGGTAGGAACCACTATTGACGAGCAAACTAGACGTGTAAAAGTGCATGGACACGTAGACAACGACAAAGAAAACTTTATTGTTGGAATGTTTGTTGATGCGGATATTATTATTGACAGTAAAAAAGGATTTGGCTTGCCAAAAGAAGCCATAATTGAAGTAGATAACGATTTTTTTGTTTTAATTTTAGATGAAGAACAAACGGATGAATTTCATTTTAAAAAGTTTAAATTAGAACTTGGAAAACAAACGGAAGACTATGTCGAAATTTTGAATTCTGAAGTTTTAAAGGATAAACAAATAGTGACAAAAGGCACAAATATGCTACTAAATAATGGCGAAGGAGGACACAGTCATTAACAAAAACCTTACAGCACACTACATGGAAAAACATACTAACGACGCACATAACCACAGCCATAATTTGATTTTTGGCAAAAAAACAGAGCTGTATTTTGCAATACTTTGCGGTGTTTTTTTAGTGACTGGTTTTACCATAGCAAAACTAACGGATTTACCAAATTGGACATCGCTCTCAAGTTATATAATTGCTTACTTTTTTGGTGGTTATTTTATAACACTTGAAGCAGGAGCAAAACTACCAAAAGGCCAATTTGATATCGATTTTTTAATGATTGCTGCTGCAATTGGAGCTGCTTACATTGGCAGTTGGGCAGAAGGCGCTTTGCTCCTTTTCTTATTTAGTTTAGGGCATGCACTAGAACATTACGCGATGAATAAGGCTAAAAAATCCATTGAAGCGTTAAGTGATTTATCTCCTAAAATAGCGTTGGTAAAAAATGGAAATCAGCTTATTGAAACACCAATTGAAAATTTAAAAATTGGAGATATAATCGTAGTAAAACCAAACACTAAAATTGCAGCAGATGGTGTAATTATATCGGGAAACAGCAGCATTAATCAAGCACCAATAACTGGAGAAAGTATGCCAGTTGACAAAACAGCAATCCCATCTTTAGACAAGTTACCTGAGTTTAAGCACATCGATAAAAAACACATTGCGTTTACAGGTACTATAAATGGAGATAGCACCATTGAAGTACACGTTTTAAAACTAAGTCACGACTCTACAGTCGCGCGATTAATTAAAATGGTGAGTGAGGTAGAAACCCAAAAATCGCCAACACAACGTTTAACCAAAAAGTTTGAAAAATGGTATGTGCCAATAGTAATTATTGTGGTTGTTTTATTATGCTTTGCCTACCTAATTATAGACGAAACGTTTAGCGAAAGTTTGTACAGAACCATAACTGTTTTGGTAGCAGCAAGTCCTTGTGCTTTGGCAATATCTACGCCAAGTGCAGTCCTTAGCGGAATTGCAAGAGCAGCACAAAAAGGCGTTTTAATAAAAGGCGGAAAAGCATTAGAAGATTTAGGAAGTATTACAACAATTGCATTTGATAAAACGGGAACCTTAACCGAAGGAAAGCCAAAATTAACCAATGTAATTGCTTTAAATAATTTTGACAAAAATGAATTTCTACAGATTGTTTTAGAGGTTGAAAGTTTAAGTAATCATCCACTAGCAAAAGCTATAGCGAAGGATCTTGAAAAGCTACATAATATCCATTTTAAAGGCGTTGCTAAAAATATTGAAGCCATACAAGGAAAAGGAGTAACAGCCTCTTACAACCATGCCAAAGTGTTTATTGGTAATCTAAAATTAATGAAAGATGAAGGCATTATTGTTGAAGACACTGTAATCACAACAATGGATGGTCTTTTACAACATGGTCATACCGTTATGTTAGTTGCTTTAAAAAATGAAATAATAGGTATAATTAGCGTTATGGATACGCCAAGACAAACAGCAGAAAGCACATTAAAAAGGCTAAAAGCAATTGGCATAAAACGCATGATTATGCTAACTGGAGACCATCAAAATGTGGGTGATGCCATTGCAAATCAAATAGGATTAACTGAAGCAAAAGGAAACTTATTACCAGAAGATAAAGTAAAAGCTATTAAAGATTTATTAGCAACAGACGGAAAAATTGCTATGGTTGGAGATGGTGTAAATGATGCTCCAGCAATGGCTTTAAGCACTGTAAGTGTTGCTATGGGAGCAGCAGGAAGCGATGTGGCTTTAGAAACCGCAGACGTCGCTTTAATGTCTGACAAAATAGAAAACTTACCTTTTGTTATTGGATTAAGCAGAGCGTCTAAACGTATTATAAAAGAAAACATTTTTATAAGTTTGGGCGTTGTCGCTATACTTGTTCCTGTTACAATTTTAGGATTAACTAATATTGGATTGGCAGTTTTGTTTCATGAAGGCTCCACCATAGTTGTTGTTTTGAATGCTTTACGTTTGTTGGCTTATAAAGAATAATAATTAAGAAACTGCTATATTAAAACAAAAGCCCAAACAAATTGTTTGGGCTTTTTTAATATAAAATTATGTTTCCGTGGGAATAGTGATTACATCTTCATTAACCACTCTTTCACATCAACTTCTTTTTTGATAATATCTTTAAGATCAGAGATGGCAACACGTTTTTGCTCCATCGTATCTCTATGTCTTATCGTTACAGTTTTAGTTTCTATAGTTTCATGATCTACAGTAATACAAAATGGTGTACCATTAGCGTCTTGGCGTCTGTAACGCTTCCCGACAGCATCCTTTTCGTCATAAAACACATTAAAGTCCCATTTAAGATCTTCAATAATTTGTTTTGCTATTTCTGGTAAACCATCTTTTTTAACTAAAGGAAAAACTGCTGCTTTTACTGGAGCTAAGACTGCTGGTAGTTTTAAAACTGTTCTAACACTGCCATCTTCTAAAGTTTCGTCCATTAAAGAGTTTGAAAAGACTGCTAAAAACATTCTATCTAAACCAATAGACGTTTCTAAAACATATGGTGTATAACTTGCGTTGTCTTCATGGTCAAAATACTGAAGTTTTTTACCCGAAAATTCTTCGTGTTGTTTTAAATCAAAATCAGTACGCGAGTGGATTCCTTCTAATTCTTTAAAACCAAACGGAAATTTAAACTCGATATCTGTTGCAGCATCTGCGTAATGTGCTAATTTTTCGTGGTCATGAAAACGGTAATTATCTTCGCCTAAACCTAAAGATTTATGCCATTTTAATCTGGTTTCTTTCCAGTAATCAAACCATTCTTTTTGTGTACCTGGTTTAATAAAAAATTGCATTTCCATTTGTTCAAACTCACGCATTCTAAAGATAAATTGTCTTGCAACAATCTCATTTCTAAACGCTTTACCTGTTTGAGCAATTCCGAAAGGAATTTTCATTCTTCCCGTTTTTTGCACATTTAAAAAGTTAACAAAAATACCTTGTGCTGTTTCTGGACGTAAATACAAATCCATTGCAGTTTCTGCTGTAGCACCAAGTTTGGTACCAAACATTAGGTTAAATTGCTTAACATCTGTCCAGTTTCTACTTCCTGATAAAGGACAAGCAATGTCTAATTCTTCAATTAATGCTTTAACATCTGCTAAGTCTTCAGCTTCTAAAGATTTTCCTAAACGTTTTAAGATGGTATCAATTTTTTCTTGATATCCAACAACTCTTGGGTTAGTAGAAATAAATTCTTGTTTGTTGAAAGCTTCGCCAAAACGTTTTTCCGCTTTAGCGACTTCTTTATCTATTTTTGCTTCAATTTTAGCACAATAGTCTTCTACTAAAACGTCTGCTCTATATCTTTTTTTAGAATCTTTATTGTCTATTAATGGATCACTAAAAGCATCTACGTGTCCTGAGGCTTTCCAGGTTGTTGGATGCATAAATATTGCTGCATCGATACCAACAATATTATCATTCATCTGTACCATTGCTTTCCACCAATAGTCACGTATGTTTTTCTTTAATTCTGCTCCATTTTGAGCGTAGTCGTAAACTGCGCTAAGTCCATCATAGATTTCACTACTTTGGAATACGTAACCATACTCCTTTGCGTGAGAGATTACTTTTTTAAATTGATCGTCGTTGTTTGCCATAATAGTACAAAGATAAACGATAAATAAAAGTGTACAACCAAAAATTGATTAGTCTTTTTGACAAGTATAAATAAATGCTGGAGGTGCGTTTAATGGCTCAAAACCTAATGTAATATTGCCATTAAATTTTTCTTTTAATGTTGCGTAGTATGTTAAGCTATACTGAAACTGAAAAAAGTAGCCTTTTGAGTTTAAACTTTTAAAGGCACTATCCATAATAATTTGAGTAATTGGCTTAGGAATGTTTGTTAGAGGCAAACTGGAAACAATATAGTCTGTAGTTGTAAAACCATGTTGCTTAATTACCTCTTGTACTTTGTCGGCAGATTGTTTTGAAACAATAAACCTTGGATCCTCTATTTTTAATAAATCTTTGTAAAAGGTTTCATTAATTTCAAAGCTAATCAGCTTGGCATCTGGTTGCAATCGTTTTAAAATCTCTTTAGTAATGACACCATTACCTGGACCAAACTCCACTATTAGTTTAGCTTTACTAAAATCTATCCCTTTTAATAGTTTTGACGCTAAGAATCTAGAGCTTGGAAACAAAGTACCTGAAGTTTTTAAGCTTTTTAAGGATTCTTTTAAAAATTTTATTTTGTTCAAAAAAGGGGTTTTTAGAGATAATATAAACGAATATAAGCTTTTTTATTATTTGATATAAAATGCTAAATTAAAACCATTATAAATGACAATGGTGCTATTTAATTATTGTTTAACTATTACCTAAGCATTATAGAGGTGCTTCCTAGTCTTGTATTATCGTAAAACACGTTTACAAAATAGACACCTTTAGTTAAAGGCTCATCCAAATCTGTAGTTATTAATGTATTAACGTCAATAGCTTCGTTTTTATAGTCAACTTTAATTTTTTTACTAAAAATTAATGACTGCTCTCCAAATGATATTGATCCTTGGTCTGAAACAACATTATTATTGGGGTTTAAAATTTGAATGTATAAATCTTTTACTCCTGTTGTTGCTAATTTATTTTTATCCAACGTAAATGACACATATAGCTTATTAGCTTTACTAGCATTTGATGTGCTTACTATACGTTTTTTAGTAACTCGTTTTACTGCTTTTGCGTCTAAAGAGGCTATGCTTAAAAGACTAGCTTTGTCTAAAGCAGTCGACATTTTAGCGTTAGCAGTAGCCAATCCTTTATTTTTAGTAAATAAACTTGAGGTATTGTTTTTTGCTACTTTTAAGTTTTGTGTAACAGCTTTGGTTTGTGATGCTAAACGGTTGTTTTCTGTCTTAAGCGTAGATACAACATTTAAAAATGCTGCATTTTCTTTTTGTAAAAGATTAATCTTAGAACGATATAATGATAATAACGAAGCGCTTGGCTGCAACGTTTTTATAGAATCTAGAATATGCGCTACATTAAGTTTTGACTGTTGTAATTTATTACGAAGTGAATCATTATCCACCTTTATATTATCATAACGTATTACCATATCTGACAATTCGTTTTCTAATAGTTTTTTTCTTGAGACACGTATGTTTTATAATCTACTAGTTGAGTATAGTTAGAAAACGTGTAAGATCCTAATATTACAAAAACAACAATCAATGAGCCTATAATTATCCTATAGTTATATGTATGAGGAAAAATTAACATGATTTAATTTTATTTTAAAAAATAAAAATATTGTTATTTATTAAGGTGTCAATTTAAAATCGATAAAGAGGTAAAAAAATTGTTTAAGTCTCTTAAAATCAAAAAAACGCCTCGTGCACTTCTGCACTTAGCGTTTTTTAATAAATGGATTAATATTTATAATTTACACTAATTAAAAGTTGTCTTAGCACTTCCAATTAATTGATTATCATGATATATGGTTATATAATACTCGCCTTTTAATAAAATTTCGTTTTCAGAAAGGTTAATAAAAACACATGTCTGCAAACTATTATTATTATAATTAATAACATCCAGCTGACTGTACATCAAAGAAGTATCACTAATAGTAACATCTCCTTTATAAGCAATTACGTTATTTTTAGGATCTAACACTTGAAAATATAATTCTTTTTTACCTTGTGTAGCTATGTCATTTTTAGCCACTGTGTAGCAAATATTTAGCATCTTAACACGTTTTGCAGCTGTGGTTGTTTTAATATTGCCACTGTTAGTGATACGTTTGACACCTTCAACATAGATATCACTAATACTTATCATTTTTGCTTTATCTATTTCATTTAAATAGTCAGTATTAAGTTTTGACAAAGCTCTATTTTGTTGCTTTAAAGAATTAGATTGTAAGATCGTTTTATCCATTGCTTCATCAGCTAATCGTGCCTCTTCTTGTAGTACTTTATTTTCTTTATTTAATTGATTAACTAATTCTAATATTTTAGAATTTTCAAGTTTTATAGCTTGCAATTGTTTTTTATAATGGTTTAACAGTTTAATATCTGGTGTTATATGCTTAACAGAATCCAAAATACGAATGATTTTAATCTTGGATTGCTCTAGTCTATCACTTAATAATTGGTTATCCGTTTTAAGTGCACTAAAATCGATTGATAATTGATTAAGCTCTGCTTCTATTAAAGCATTTTCATCTACAAGAAAGTTTTTATATTGATTTAAAGAGCTGTAATTATAATAACTATATAAACCAAGCGCACATAGTATAGTTAGTAGCGCAATGATAACTAACTTAAGATTATAGATTTGGGGTTTAATAATCATGAGTTTTAATAATTACCACTAAAATAATATAAATTAATGGAATTGTAAGAATTTTTCGATAACTTGAACATGTTTTTCACTAAAAACTAGACTATTATAGCTTTTTGTATCTATTTAGAATTATTTTTTAATCCAAAATCCTTAATCGTAAACATGAGTTTAAAAGCTTTAGCCAATTTGTTTTTTCCTTTGGTATGTAATGCTTGTAAGGATACATTAACAGACAACGAATCTTTTTTGTGTACCAACTGTAGACACAATCTGCCTACTACAAACTTCCATTTAACTCAAGACCCTTTTGTTAAAAACGTCTTTTATGGTCGTGCAAAAATAGAATCTGCAACCGCGTTACTACGATTTGAAAAAAAGGAATAGTACAACATTTACTACACCAATTAAAATATGGTAAAAATGAAGCTATAGGATCATTTTTAGGTGATTGGCTAGGCGAAGAACTAAAAACTAATCACGAATATCAAGCTATAGATGTAGTAATTCCTGTACCATTACATCCAAAAAAATAAAAAAAGAGGCTATAATCAGGTCTCCAAGTTTGGTCAAAATATTGCAACATTACTTAATACGGATTTTAATGAAGACCTTTTGATTAAGATTACAAATCCATCAAAATCTCAAGCGCGAAAAACTAGATTAGAACGTTGGGAATTAAACAATGAAGCTTTTGCTGTAAAAGAACTAGAAAAACTACAAAACAAGCATATCTTGTTAGTTGATGACATTATTACCACAGGAAACACCTTAGAGGCGTGTATTATAGAATTAAATAAAGCTAAAAACATAAAAATAAGTATTGCTGCTATGGCAATAGCTTAAGGCATTTTTCGTTAAACGAATAATATGTTGTTAATTTGTATCTTCATTTAAATTAGTATGCAAAATCGTCTTTTAAATTTTTGTTTTTTGTGCGCTATAGCGCTTTCTTTTATCAATTGTGCTAATAGAGGAAATATTAGTGGAGGAGAACCAGATATTACGCCTCCAAAAATTACAAAAACATTTCCTAAAAATTACTCTACAAACTTTAATAGCAAAGAGATAAGAATCTATTTTGACGAGTATATTAAAATTAAAAACCTATCTAAACAGCTTATTATTTCGCCACCAATGGATATCACGCCAGAGATAACACCATTAGGAAGCTCTAGCGACTTTATAAAAATTAAAATATTTGATACTTTAAAACCAAATACCACCTATGCTTTTAATTTTGGTAATAGTATAGTAGACAACAACGAAGAAAACCCATACACGTATTATAAATATGTGTTTTCTACAGGTGATTATATAGATTCTTTAAAAGTAAAAGGTAAAGTAATGGATGCATTAAACCGTACCACAGACCCTTTTATATCTGTTAATTTATATGAAAAGGATTCCACTTACACAGACTCTGTTGTCTATAAAAAAATCCAAAATACGTGACCAACACTTTAGATAGTACCACAAATTTTACGTTGGAAAACTTAAAAGCAGGAACTTACAAACTAATTGCTTTAAAAGACAATAACAGCAATAATAAGTTTGACCAAAAAACAGATAAAATTGGTTTTAAAGAAGAATTTATTACTGTATCAACAGACAGTTCTGCTTTTTATGAATTAAAATTATTTAAAGAAGAAATAAATTATAAAGCTGAAAAACCCAAACTAGTTTCTGGCGAAAAAATTATTTTTGGCTTTGAAGGTAAAGATTACAAAAACATGAGTATTGATCTACTGTCAGAGGTTCCTGCAGACTACACGTCAAGCTACTATAAAGATCAAGAAACCGACAGTTTAAACTACTTTTACAAACCTAAACTAGAAGTAGACTCATTAGTTTTTAAAGTTAGCTACAAAACTAAAATTGACACCTTTACGGTTAGAATTAAGGACAATAAAAAAGATTCGTTATTACTTAAAGCGACACCTAATAGCAATATAGATTTTATTGAAACCTTAAAAATTTCGGCAAATATCCCGATTACCAAATTTGACAAAAATCAAATTAGTATCATGGATAAAGACTCTACTAATGTTGCTTTTACAACCAAGTTAGACACATTACAAAATACAATAGAGGTTTTATTTGATAAAAAAGAAGACAACAAATACAAAGTCCGATTGTTACCAAATACTGTAACCGACTTTTTTGACAATACCAATGACACTTTAAACTTTAACTTATCTACCGTTAAAGCATCTAGCTTAGGAAACGTACGTGTTAATATTAAAAATGGTGTTTACCCTTTGATTGTGCAATTAGTAGATGACAAAAACGAGGTTAAATACGAAAAGTATATTACCAAACCAGAACCCTTAGATTTCTTTTTAGTTAAACCTAACAAGTATTATATAAGAGCCATTTTTGACTCCAACAAAAATAAAATATATGATACAGGAGTCTATTTAACTTCTAAAAACCCAGAGCGTGTAAGCTATTCTGAAAAACCTATTGAGGTTAGAGTTGGTTGGGATTTAATTGAAGAATTTATTCTAAAATAAAACCATCTTTATCGTCCAAGAAACGTAGTTTTTTCCTGGTAGCATCTACATGAAATTTAGTTAAAGCCACTAGCTTAACAGCTTCGGTATTTGGGTTGACATCTACCAATTTTTCGCCTAAAGCATCATATACAGCAGAATGTCCTGGATACTCAAAATTATTAGCATCCAATCCTACCCTATTAACACCAATACAATAACACATATTTTCTATAGCTCTTGCTTGTAATAAAGTATCCCAAGCTTTAATCCTTTTTTTAGGCCAATTAGCCACGTATAAAAGCACGTCGTAATCCTCAGAGATTCTGGACCAAACAGGAAAGCGTAAATCATAACAAATTAAAGGTCTAATTTTAAAACCTTTATAGTTAATAATAAGTTTTTGATTGCCTTTTTTATACACTTTATCTTCTCCTGCTAACGTAAACGTATGTCGCTTATTATATGTGTCAGTGAGACCATTAGGATGCACAAAAACTAGTCTGTTATAGTAATTATCATGCTCTTTTATAACCAAACTACCAACTATTGCTGCATTTTTTGCTTTTGCTAAGGACTGCATCCATTGTATGGTTTTACCATCCATAGCTTCTGCAACAAATTGCGGAAACATAGTAAATCCAGAAGTAAACATTTCTGGTAAAACAATTAAATCTACAGTATCAGATATTGCATTTATTTTTTCTGAAAAATTCAGTCTGTTTTGTTCAGGATTTTCCCAAACCAAATCAGACTGAATAATTGCAATATTTAATACAGTGTCCACTACTTTAATTTATTCAGTTTTTGTTCTGCCTTAGTAATATTTGATCTTAACTTTTCAAGTTTACCTTCCCATTTATCAATGTCATTTGGAGACAGCTTTCCTTTAGCTTCAAGCTTTTGATATTTTTTAGTTTCTTTTTCTAATTTAGCATTAGCTTTTTCCAAGTTGCTTTCTGCTTTTTCTATTTTAGCATTAGCCTTTTCTATTTTTTGACGCGCTTTCTCCGATTTTTTTCTAGCTTTCTCAGATCTTTTACGTTCCTTTTCAGCAGCTTTACGCTCTCTTTCTTGTGCCTTAACTTCTCTTGCTTCAGCTTTAGCTTGCTTTTCTTGTTGACGTTTTTCCTTATCTGCTGCTTTAACTGCTTCTTCTGAAGCTTTAATTTCGGCTTTCTTGGTGTCTGCCAAATTATAAATTTCTATTTTTTGAGATTCAGTTAATGTTTCAGAAACATCTTTACCATTTAAGCTAATAACTTTGTTTTTTACCACATAAGATTGATTATCAAAAGTCACTTCTTGAGCAGTTAGTGTATGAGATACTACTATAATTAGTAGTATTAAAAGCATTTTTATTGTCTTCATTTTAATTATAAATTAGAAAGTAAAAGTAAGGAGAATTTCCTACAAAATAATCTAGTTTAAAGTATTCTTAACTTTTTAAGTAACTCACCTTTATAAGTTCTTCCAATAGGCAATCTGTGGGTTGTTATAAAGATTTCATTCCCTGAAATTTTAGTCACACTTTTAGTGTTTATAATAAATGATTTATGGATTTGAACAAACTGAGTACTAGGTAGTTTTTCGATCCAGTTTTTAAGTGAATCTATAAAGGATAGTTTTTGTGTTTTTGTGGTAATAGTAATATAGTTTCTATCAGATTCTAAAAACAAAATATCTTTTAAAATTATTTTATGAAGTGATTTATCCACATTTAAAAAAATAGAATCTTCAGCAGTTGGATTAACAACATCTTGTTTTACAAATCGGTCTTCAGCCTTATTTACAGCCTTTAAAAATCGATCAAAACCAAAGGGTTTAACCAAATAATCTACAATGGTATCCAACTCAAAACTGCTAACTGCATATTCTGGATAAGCAGTAGTCATAATAATTGCTGGTGGATTTTTTACCGTTTTTATAAAATCTAATCCTGAAATATCAGGTAAATTAACATCTAAAAACACCAAATCTACAATGTTAGTTTTAAAGTAATTATTGGCATCCATTGCTACCTGAAAAGTAGCTAGCAATTGTAACTCGGGAATTTTACTTAAATAATTTTTAAGCAAATTTTGTGCAGGCAATTCGTCTTCTATAATTATACAAGTCATACTAAATGTAGTGTTAAAACAACTTTAAACTTATCAGAGTTTTCTATTACTAATTGGTGCTTTTCTGGATATAATAATTGTAACCGTTTTTCTAAATTTATTAACCCTATTTTAAATTGTGTAGTATCCGTAATTTTATTTTCAAAATCGTTGATACAAGTACATTTTAAAAGGTTGTTTTCCTCAATAATTTCAATAGAAATAACACTATTTAACACACTATGTTTAAAAGCGTTTTCAATAATGGTAATTAACAATAATGGACCTATTTTTAAATAATTAGATGTGATACTTGTCGTATAGTTAATTTGCTTTACACCTTCGGTTCTAATTTTTTGAAACTTAATATAATTATCTAAAAACTGTAGTTCTTTATCTAAATCAACATACTGCGCATTACTATCATACAACACGTGTTTTAAATTATCTGACAGCATCAAAATAAGTTCTGGAGTTTCGGTAGGTTTTTCAATAGAATAAGAATAAATCGTATTTAAATTATTAAACAATACGTGTGGATTAATTTGCGATTTCAAAAACTTCAACTCCATTTCAGTATGTTGTTTTATCAGGTCTTCTTTTTGCTTTTGTTCGTCCAAAAAACGAAACAACATCCATATAAACGAGAAAAATATTAATGGCACCAAGGTTTGCCATAAATAATCACTTAAGCATTTCATTATAGAGCAACCACACTGTGCAAAAACATTACAATAGACTTGTGTGGCTAAAAATGAAATTGTCATAAATAACAACCCATAAAAAATATACCATTTTCGTTTTACAAAAAATGGCAAGAGTATAAAATGATTAATATATACAATTACTGCAAGTATAGATAAATACTGCAAAAAAGGGTTTTCAGCCCAATAATATCTAGAAAATATATATAGCGATACAAATATAAATAGCATCCATCCCAAGAGGTGCACTAAAATTTGTGACGTGTGTTTTTTTAAATCTGTCATAACAAGTCTGAAAGTAATCTAAAAACCTAAAACCATCAAAAAACAAAGTACAAAAGCCAATAAAAGCAATGCAAACTGCATAAATAATTGCTGTTTGTAATCTTAAGTACGCAGTTGGTTAACATTTTTATTTATTAAAAAATATAATAAATAGGTTTGAGTAAATCAAAAAACCAATACATTATGAAATCATTAGTCACCCTTTTTATTTTTATTATTAGTTATGCAACTGCATTTGCACAAACCACAAACCAAGAGGTTATTGATCCTGACGGAAAACCCAAATTATTAGGTGTAATTAACAAAGAAGGACTCCAAAAAGACACTTACAAAGCGTGGTTTGATACAAACCATGACCATTATATTGTTAATGATAAACTGGTAGAAACTTTCTCTGAATCGTTAAAAGATTATACTATCAAAGTATTTTTAGGTACGTGGTGTGGTGATAGCAAAAAAGAAGTCCCGCGTTTTTACAAAGTATTAGAAACAGCAAATTATAATCTAGAAGTTGTCGCTTTAGACAATCAAAAAGAGCACTACAAACAAGGACCAAATGGAGAAGAAAAAGGATACGACATCCATCGTGTGCCTACTTTTATTTTTTATAAAGATGGTAAAGAAATTAACCGCATTGTAGAGCATCCAATAGAAACCCTAGAACGTGATATTGAAAAAATTGTAACCAACCAACCTTATAGTTTTAATTACATTGCTGCAGATTATATCCAATATTTACTATCCACTAAAACAATAGAGCAACTAAATACAGAGGAAACAAAATTAGTCGCTCAACTATCAGAGTTTGTTAAAGGTAGTCGTGAGTTAAATACTTTAGGCTACGTGTATTTGCGTGCAAAAGCATTTGATAAAGCGTTATATACTTTTAAATTAAACACTTTAATTTTTCCATATAAATCAAACGTGTATGATAGTTTAGGCGAAGCTTTTTTTATGACCAATAATTATACTGAAGCCTTAATTAATTACAATAAAGTATTAGCGTTGCAGCCAGAGGATAAAAATGCTTTGGAAATGATTCAAAAAATCAATCAAGCAAACAAGCAATAAATGCTTACTATTTAATCTATTTTAACAATTTATTATTTGTTGGTTTTTTATCTTTGATGGCATATAAAATCAAAAAAACATGAAATTTTTAAAATTCCTTTTACTGTTTATTACCATCCAAGTGTCCGCACAACAAGGTGGTATGTGGATTCCTTCGTTATTAGAAGGTATGAATGAGACCGAAATGACTAATCTTGGTAGTAAACTTACTGCTAAAGATATTTACGACGTAAACAACTCTAGCTTAAAAGATGCCATAGGACATTTTAATGGTGGTTGTACCAGCGAAGTTATTAGCGATAAAGGTTTGATTTTAACCAACCATCACTGTGGTTTTGGTCAAATACAATCACATTCGTCTTTAGAAAACGATTATTTAAAAGATGGTTTTTGGGCAATGTCTTTGAACGAAGAATTGCCAAACGAAGGTTTATACATCGAGTTTATTGTTAGAATTGAAGATGTAACATCACAAGTATTGGCTGGAATTACAGACAGTATGACTGAAAAAGAAAAACAATCATTAATAGATAGAAATAGTAATACTTACCAAAAAACGGTTGCTAAAGAAGCTTGGCAAGACACTAAAGTAAAATCATTTTACGAAGGAAACCAATACTTCCTGTTTGTTACAGAGCGTTTTGAAGACATCAGATTAGTTGGTGCTCCTCCAACAAGCATTGGTAAATTTGGAAGCGATACAGACAACTGGGTTTTTCCTAGACATACAGGAGATTTCTCAATGTTCAGGATTTATGCAGACGCTAACAACAGACCTGCAAAATACAGTAAAGACAACAAACCATACAAGCCAAAGCATTTTTTACCAGTCTCTTTAGATGGCGTTGAAGAAGGTGACTTTACAATGGTATTTGGTTTTCCTGGTACAACTAGCGAATATCTTCCTGCTGTAGCAATACAACACATTACAGAAGAATTTAACCCTACAAATATTGCTATTCGTGAAGCTGCTTTAAAAGTCATTGACGCTAAAATGAAAGAAAGCGATGCTGTACGTATTAAATACGCATCTAAACAAGCACGTATTGCAAACGCTTGGAAAAAATGGATTGGAGAAAATTTAGGAATCAAAAAAAGTGATGCTGTTGCTAAAAGACGTGCTTTTGAAGCTACTTTTACCAAAGCTTTAAAAGAAAAAAATCTAGAAGATAAATATGGAAACATCCTTCCTGAGTTTGATAACCTTTACAAAGATTTTGGTCCAATTAATATTAAACGCAGAAATTTTGTTGAAGTCTTTTTGGTTACCAACGAGTTAATGCAAATGACCTTTAGAGCCTATCAAATGGAAGAAGCTATAAAAGCTGACCCAGAAAATTTTGAAAAAGCAAAAGCACGTTTAGTTGGAACATTGCAAGGTATTCATAAAAATTATGATGCAGATGTAGACAAAGGTGTATTTAATAATGTGATGCCTTTTTATAATAAAAATGTACAAACATCTATCTATGACAAAACCGCTTTTACTAATTTAGATCAAGCTTTAAAACTGTTAGAAGGTAACGCTAAAGAGGTATTAAAAAAGCTAAATAAGGACGTTGCATACCAATATGCAAAACCAATGATTACTGAGTTTTACAATACTATTGACAAAGCCTACCAAGAAAAAAACCAACCTATTACCACGTTACAAACTAAATACATGACTGCTTTAATGGAAGCGTTACCTAATGCACGCTACTTTCCGGATGCCAACAGTACACTTCGTGTAACTTATGGTCAGGTTAGAGGGTATTCTCCAAGAGATGCTGTGTATTATAACCCTGTAAGTTATTTGGATGGTGTAATAGAAAAATATGTACCTGGTGATTACGAGTTTGATGTCCCAGAAAAATTATTAGAATTACATAAAAACAAAGATTTTGGTCAATATGCAGATAGTAACGGAAAAGTACCAGTTTGCTTTTTAGGAACTAACCACACTACAGGAGGAAACTCTGGTAGTCCAGCAATTGATGCCTACGGAAACCTAGTTGGTCTTAATTTTGATCGCGTTTGGGAAGGCACAATGAGTGACATGAATTATGATCCTGAAATCTGCCGAAACATTATGGTTGACTTACGCTACGTCCTTTTTATTGTAGACAAATATGCTGGAGCAACACATTTAATTGACGAAATGAAATTAGTACATCCTAAGAAAAAATAGTCTGCTAAATAATTACAAAAAAAGCCTGTCGTGTAACGTATACATTGACAGGCTTTTTTTATGCTTGTAAAATCCTTAATGGTCTTATTGCTCTATAATTTTAAAGGTCTCAATAATTGACATAGCGTCTTCAATATAAGCATCGACATCTTTTTCAATAACAGAATAATTGATTAAATAATCTTTGTTGTTATGATTAAATAAGGTTGACAATCTAATTACTTTAAAACCATCTGTAATACTTTTTGATGTAACAATATAATATTTTCCATAAATTGGATGCACTTGTGACCTAACCTTTGGCGTTAAAAACGAAGCATTTTTAACACTTAAAAAATGACGCTCTAATGCCTCTTCTATATTTTTACTTTTGAATGACTCTGAATTTGGAGACATAACATATATCCCATTTTTAAATTCATTTTCTCTCAAGTCTTTTAAGTTATTAGGAGCATGAGATACAACATCATGAGACCCTACATAAGTACACCAACTATCAGGAATAGTCATACTGTAAAATTTCATTTTAGCTTTAGCTTCAATAGTATCTAAACATTTATAATAAGTTGTGGGCTTAGATGTTTTTGTAACTGTATTGCTAGTGCCACATCCTAACATTACTAACACTACAAAAAATAGTACGTATTTAATTCTCATAGGTCATTAATAATATGCAAAACGTCTTTTATGCGTTATGTTGCATAAGTATGATTCATCCCTTTATTTTCAACAAAGTATTTAATAATATATATAATTGAACCAAATATTGGCACAAAAATCACAAACAGAGTCCATAAAAGTTTAAATAACGGTTTTTGTTCGTTCTTAAATATAAATATTAAACTAGTTAAAATTAGGATTAGTGCAAGTAATGCACAAATAATTAAAATTATTGGATTTACTATGGTCATAATATTTAGGCTTTATAGATTTTTAAAGATAAAAAAATTTCACAACTAATAAACAAGATAAATTTTTGAAATTAAACTCTTAAACAATCTCCATTTTTTTAAGTAAAAAACTAGCATTCATATTTTGACAAATTCCTTTTTTAAAGGTGTAATCAAAATACAATTCGTCATTAATAATTTGCGCATCAAAGTAGTAGTTTTTTACTTCTTCTAAATGCTTTTCTATTTCGCATAAGCTTAAATCATGCGTCGCAATAATACCAGTTGCATGACTAGCGACTAGTTTTTCGACAAATTTACGTGACCCAATAGCTTTATCTGTGCTATTTGTTCCTTTTAGGATTTCGTCTAAAATAATAAAGTAATTATCCTGCTTAATAGCATCTACAATATACTTTAAACGTGTTAACTCTGAAAAAAAGTAACTACTATCATCTGTTAGACTATCGCTTGTACGCATGCTTGTAATTAATTTAACAGGACTGTAAACTGATGATGCTGCACAAACCGGTAAACCAACATTAGCCATTACGATATGTAAAGATACTGTACGTAAAAATGTACTTTTACCTGCCATATTTGCTCCTGTAATAATAAAAAACTGCTGATTTTTTATTTCAAAATCATTATCAACTCTTTTTTCTGTTTTTAATAAAGGATGTCCTAGTTGCGTTACTTTTGTATCACTTTGTTTATCCACAATTTGAGGATAGATGTACTGTTGATGATTAAAAGCATAGTTTCCTAAACTGTTATAAGCATCAAAAAACGCAACAACCTCAAACCAATCTTCAACTTTGTCTTTGTAATTTTCCAACCATTGTTCAATACGATAGGCGTTTTTTAAATCTGTTAAAAAATAACCATTACCAAAAATTGCCGAAATTAAATTATTACGATTATCCAATGCATCCATTGCTTTAGACAATTCATGTAATATTTGGGATGCTTTTTTGTCTTCTAATTTAATTTTAGCTTGTTTTGCTAATAATAAATTAGAGGTAAACGATTCGTTTTCAATAGCACTTAATAGTGATGCATATTGTCTAAACGTGTCTCGCATCCTGTCTGTATTAGCAGATAATGTATTTGTTTTTTTTACGTAGCGACCAGTAATAAATAAACCAACAAATAACCAATATCCTATTATTGCAGCAGGAATAATTTGTGCTACAGCTAAACCGATTATTATTAGAGAAAGTGCGCTAATAATTAACGGAACCAACTTAAAATATTTAGGTATAAACGACTTATGCGTTTTTAAAAAAGTTAAAATAGTACTAGCTTTAGTATCAACTTTAATTAAGCTAGCATTAGCCTGAAATACTTGTCTCCAATCAGACTTATTAGCTAAGTCCTTAATAGCCTCCTGCCTTGACACAATAGCGTCTGTATTATTTGCTTTTAAGCAATTAGCTAAAGTTTTAGACCCTTCACTATTGGTTGTTCTATTTATAAATTGAAAAAAGCTTCCTCTACCAAATAAATCAATATCTAAAGCATAATTATGATTAGCATCCTGAAATTGTAAACCTTCACTTTTATCAAAAAAATCACCTTTTGCAAACTGTAATTCTTCAGTATTAATAGTGACTAAAACTTTTTTTAGTTCGTATGTATGTTTTAAATTAGTGTACTTATTTAACAAATAAATAAAACCAATAACACCTATAACAACAATCCCTATCAAAATTTGCCAGTTTCCAAAAGCAAAGTAAACGCTAACTCCTGTAGCTATAAACACTAAAAGTCTTGCTATACTTAATGTTGTAAGTTGCTTGTAAAGCTTTGATACTTCCTTAGTATAGTTATCTATATTGCTTTTATAATACTCTAAATGGTTTGCCATTTTTTTTAAAATTCTAAACTGTCAATTGCGGTAAATACGGTTATAATTGTTTGTACTGCATCCTTAAAAAATTGTTGATCAATATTTTCAAAATCGTCAGTCGGTTTATGGTAGTCTTTATGATCTGCAACACCAAAATAAATAAACGGGATTTTAGCTTTATGAAACGCTGCATGATCACTAGAATAAGTCCAATTATCTCCATCACCTAAACCTTCGTGACCAATTAAAAGATCTACTTTACCAATATCATTAAAGTTTTCTAAAACTGGCTTTAATTGAGGATAATATCTTGATCCAACAGCAAATAGTTGATTGTTATCACTTCTGCTAATCATATCCATATTTAAATTTAAAACAATATTTTTTTGCTGAATAACATTGTCATTAACAAAGTGGTAAGCACCTTTTAAACCTAACTCCTCAGCATCAAAAGCTGCTAAAATAACATTATGTTTTGGTGGGTATTTGGCAAAATATTCCGCGAAAGCGAACAACGCACTAATTCCTGATGCATCATCATCTGCTCCATTATATATTTGACCATTTTTTACACCTTCATGATCGTAATGTGCAGATAATACAATATACTTTGATGTATGTGTGGTACCTTTAATAACTCCTAAAATATTTGTAGCATTGTATGTTTTACCTGCTTCAAAAGTAAAAGGCTGTTGGAAATTACTTCCTAAAGGGTCTACACCTAGTTTTTCAAATTTTTGAATGATGTAATCCTTGGCTAAAGCTGCACCTTTTGTACCTGTGCGTCTACCTTCATATACATCTGATGATAACGTTTTAATATTTTCAATTAAGGCGCTAGTGTCAAAATAATAATCGATATCTGACGTAGTACTTGTAACCGTTTCAGAGGTGTTTACAGCGTCTTCTTTTTGTTTAGACGTGTTTTGTGTTTTGCATCCTACTATTGTTATACCAATAATTGCTATGTATAATATATTTATTTTTTTCATAAATCTATAGTTAATTCTAAGAGGTAAATCTAATAAAAAAACCCAAGCATTTGGCTTGGGTTTTTGTGTATTATTATTTGTGCTTTCGCAGAAATGTATTATCCTTTTAAGGCAGCAGATAAGTACTCACGATTCATACGTGCTATATTCTCTAAAGAAATTCCTTTAGGACATTCTACCTCACATGCTCCAGTGTTAGTACAGTTACCAAAACCTTCTTCATCCATTTGTTTAACCATGTTTAAAACACGCTCTGTAGCCTCAACTTTACCTTGAGGTAATAATGCAAATTGTGATACTTTAGCACCAACAAATAACATTGCAGAAGAGTTTTTACAAGACGCTACACAAGCACCACAACCAATACAAGTTGCTGCTGAAAAAGCATCATCTGCATCTTGTTTGTTAACTGGTATCGCGTTAGCATCGATCGTGTTTCCAGATGTGTTTACCGAAATAAATCCACCTGCATGTTGTATACGGTCAAATGCTGT
Source organism: Olleya sp. KJ81-1 (assembly GCF_055808135.1). NCBI lineage: Bacteria > Pseudomonadati > Bacteroidota > Flavobacteriia > Flavobacteriales > Flavobacteriaceae > Olleya > Olleya sp. KJ81-1. The sequence goes on from NZ_CM147854.1 coordinate 2,318,588, forward strand.
TCTGTCTACTACTAAATCTTTAATTACAGGAAAAGCACTAGCTCTCCATGGTTCAATAGTAATAGTCTCACCATCTTTAAACGTACGCATATGTAACTGACACGTTGTGATTAAACGGTCAGGACCATGCGCTTCACCATTAATATATAATGAGCATGAACCGCAAATCCCTTCACGACAATCGTGATCAAAAGATACAGGAGCCTCTCCTTTTTCTATTAATTCGTTATTTAAAACGTCTAACATTTCTAGAAAAGACATATCTGGAGATATATTGCTGATTGGGTAATCAACCATTTTCCCCTTATCGTTAGCGTTTGCTTGACGCCAAATTTTTAACGTTAAATTCATAGCTTTTCTTTATTTATAACTTCTTTCTTTTACTTCAATATTCTCGTATGCTAATACTTCTTTATGAAGTATAGCATCTTTTGGTTCTCCTTTGTATTCCCAAGCTGATACGTATTGAAACTCTTTACGACGCATCGCTTCACCTTCTGCTGTTTGGTACTCTTCTCTAAAGTGACCACCTGCAGACTCTTCACGTTGTAAAGCATCTTTAGCAAATAGCTCTCCTAATTCTAAGAAATCTGCTACACGACCTGCTTTAGCAAGTTCTTCGTTAAATTCATTTTGTGTTCCTGGCACACGAACGTCTTTCCAAAATTCTGCTCTAAGTTCAGAAATTTCAGTAATTGCAGATTTTAAATCTTCTGCATTTCTAGCCATTCCACATTTATTCCACATGATTTTACCTAAACGCTTATGGAAATAATCAACAGAATGTGTACCATTATTGTTTATTAAATGGTCAATGTTTTTTCTTACTTCAGCTTCAGCTTCAGCAAACTCTTTAGTATCTGTAGATATTGGACCTGTTCTAATATCATCCGATAAATAATCTCCAATAGTATAAGGTAATACAAAATATCCATCTGCAAGACCTTGCATTAACGCAGATGCACCTAAACGGTTAGCACCATGGTCAGAGAAGTTTGCTTCTCCAATTGCGTATAATCCAGGAACAGTTGTCATTAAGTTATAATCAACCCAAACACCACCCATTGTGTAGTGTACCGCTGGATAAATCATCATTGGTGTATTGTATGGATCTTGATCTACGATCTTCTCATACATTTGGAATAAGTTTCCGTATTTATTTTTGATTACTTCTTGTCCTAATTGTTTAACAAGCGCAGCATCATTTTCGTTTAAACCTTTAACGTGAGCGGCTTCTTTACCATAACGTTGAATTGCCGAAGCAAAATCTAAGAATACAGCTTCACCAGTTGCATTTACACCAAAACCAGCATCACAACGCTCTTTTGCTGCACGAGAGGCAACATCACGAGGTACTAAGTTTCCGAATGCAGGATAACGACGCTCTAGGTAGTAATCTCTATCTTCTTCAGCTAATTGTACAGGTTTTAATGTTCCTGCTTTTATAGCCTCAACATCTTTCATATGTTTTGGCACCCAAATACGTCCATCGTTACGTAAAGACTCAGACATCAATGTTAATTTAGACTGATGATCTCCAGAAACCGGAATACATGTTGGGTGAATTTGTGTGTAACAAGGGTTTGCAAAAAAGGCTCCACGTTTGTGTGCTTTCCATGCTGCTGTTACATTACTTCCCATCGCGTTTGTAGATAAGAAGAAAACGTTACCATAACCACCAGTTCCAAGAACTACAGCGTGTGCTGAATGTCTTTCAATTTCTCCAGTAATTAAGTTACGTGTTATAATTCCACGAGCTTTACCATCAACTTTAACAACGTCTAACATTTCATGACGGTTGTACATTTTGATTTTACCACGACCAATCTGACGGTTCATAGCAGAGTAAGCTCCTAATAATAATTGTTGACCTGTTTGTCCTGCTGCGTAAAAAGTACGTGATACTAATACACCACCAAACGAACGGTTATCTAATAATCCACCATACTCACGTGCAAAAGGTACACCTTGAGCAACACATTGGTCAATAATATTAGTTGAAACCTCAGCTAAACGATAAACGTTAGCTTCTCTAGAACGGTAATCTCCACCTTTTACAGTATCATAAAACAATCTGTAAGTTGAGTCACCATCTCCTTGATAATTTTTTGCTGCATTAATACCTCCTTGTGCTGCAATTGAGTGCGCACGTCTTGGAGAATCCTGAAAGCAAAATGCTTTTACGTTATATCCTAGTTCTGCTAAAGTAGCAGCAGCAGATCCACCAGCTAATCCTGTACCAACAACAATAACATCTATGTTACGCTTGTTAGCTGGATTTACTAAGTCGATATGATTTTTATAGTTAGTCCATTTGTCTGCAATTGGACCTTGAGGTATTTTTGAATCTAAAGCCATAATATCTCTTATTTTTTAGTAGTTTAAAAAGTGGTAAACAGCAATGAAGATGAAACCTACTGGCACACCAATTGCATAAATTTTACTAAATCCTTTTAATCCCTTTGTGTATTTGTTATTTGCTCCAATTGATTGGAAAGCAGAATTAAAACCGTGTAAAAGGTGTAATGATAAAAATACAAACCCTACACAGTATAGCGCTACACGCCATAAATCTTTAAACTTGTGTACTAGCTCTTCGTGGTATCTAAACTCACCACTTGGTAGCGTACCAGACATGTCACCAACAATATATTTGGTGTTAATTTCTGGAATCCAGAAATCGATGAAATGAATGATTAAGAATACAAGTATAAAACCTCCACTCCAAATCATGTTTCTGCTCATCCAAGAAGAATTTGCAGCTCCATTGTTTTTAGCATAGCTAATTGCTCTTGCTTTGTTGTTTCTGATTTCTAAAACAAATCCCATTACAAAATGAAATATTACACCAAGAATTAATACTGGCTGCAGTAAATATTGTACTGCCCAAAACGTTCCCATAAAGTGAGACGCTTCATTAAAAGCATCTGGACTAAACACAGAAAGAATATTAATTGCAAAATGTTGTAAAATAAAAATCATTAGAAAGAGTGCTGAAAGTGCCATAGCAAACTTTCTCCCTATTGAAGAATTTAAAATTCCGCTCATTATAATTGAAGTTAATTATTTGTTATACAAAGATAAGCCACAAGCGATATACTAACAAATTTTAAAACTTTTTTGTACTATTTAGAATGGGTTTAAGTAATAAATCTTTAATGTAAGGTAATATTTATATTATTAACCCATAATTGGGATCTGTCCATATTGGCATTCCACTGGTCAATCATAAATGCGTCATCATAACCTATGATTTTTTCAAAAACTAAAACATGGTTTACGATTACTTTTACTGGTTTAGATAAATCTACCATTTCTGGTGAAATATAAATATTAAACGACTTAACCTTTTCTGTATTTATATCAAATACATTATCAGTAAATTTAGCATTAATCTTTGCAGATTGCCTAGGAAAATCAAATGCATTTTGATTAACATCAAACGCTATAGCATTATCATTATCATCTAATTTTAGCCATTTTGTAATTTTAAAATTAGTTGGTTTTTGCGACACTTTAGTCGTTTTGATAGTATCTAATTTAATAGTATTTAACCAATCAATAGTACCATGTTCATTGTCGTCAAACTCCCATTGCAATGTTTTTGAAAAAGGATTTCTTTTTCGCTTAATAAGATCTTCAAACAATATATCATAAGCAGGTTCTGCCTCATCAAAATCTGGAAACCAATGCGGAAAGCCATTGTACCTATAATCTTTATAATCCGCCTTAATTTTAGACATAATGCTATTTAAGCTATCATTTGCATTTGGTGGATAATAGTAATCTTGATCTGTAGAAAAATTAATAAAACTTCTAGCTTTTGCATTCTCTATAAACGTTCCGCCAGTATAGACTTTTGGATGTGTATTAAAACCATAAAAACCAGCAAATTGTGTTGGTTGCTTCATTAAGTATGAAAACGACCCAGTTGCTCCATTAGAGTGACCAGAAACAAATACTTTATCATCATCAATGTTAATTGCTGACTTTATTTGCTTAATAATTTCTGGAACCATAAAAAAGCCTTCATCTCCAATCATCCAATTAAAATTTTTATCAGCTTTTGGAAACACTAAAACAACATCATTAGCGTCTGCACGCTTGGTATATTTTGTATTAGCGTATTTTAAATTACTTTTTGTCTCATAATCCGATAATGTGGTGTAGCGTATAGCTCCATGTAAAAAAACCAACATTGGATATTGATTGTTTGGATTATACGTTTTGGGTAGATGCACAAAATAAGACGTACTAGACGTATCATTTATTTGAAATGAAATAGAATAATCTTGCTTTTTTTGGGCAAAAAATTGTTTTGACTTTTAATATAATTATAAAGTTGCTCCGCACTTAGACTATCAATTGAAGCGCCTTTTTTAGTGCTAAAAAATTCAGCTTCATCTGATGCCAAATTATCAAAAAACTGCGTTTGATTTAATATCGCAGCTTGCTTTAAACTAGACCATCGTTTATCATTAAATAAATTTGAATAGTCCTCTGTTGCATAGTCTCCTAAGACATAATCCCAACCTGGATAACCTTCGTCATCCTCTATTAATTCTGCCAATGGTTGCAAATACTTAAAAGCAACATCATTCATTTTTAAACGACTAGCAATTACACTTGCATTGTACTTAGAATAATCGTCTATACTATCTGGATAATTATTAAACGCATTTTGATAAGTAACAAGTGCTTCCTTTAATTTTAAAGAATCTTCGTCCTTTGACAATTGCATTGCCTTATCAATTAAAACAGTGTAGGACTCTTTTTTTATTGCGATACTTTTTTTGCAACTACTTAAACTTAAACAAATGATTACTATAATTAATGCTGCCTGTTTCATATGGACGATTTACTATAAAAGAGACTTCATTTAAAAAAATGTTACAGTTTTGGTATTATTCGACTTCAAAAGCTTTTTCGACACCATCAATTTTAATTTTATAATTTCCTTTTACAATATAATATTTGTCATTTTTAGCTTTATTGATGTCGATAGCAGTGTTTTCTTTTAAGATTACTTTTCTACCTTTTTCATGAATCGTTAAATCGTAATCAATAAAATTAAATCCTTTATCTAAATTCACGTAAAACGCTTGTATTTGCTTACCGCTTTCTGTAAGGATTTCAACCTCCTTCTTACCTGAAATAGTACTATACAATTGGATAGTCGTACTAGGCTCATAGGGTTGCATCCATTTGCTCCATGAATTTCCCCAACGTGAATAATATCTAATAGACTCTAGATCAAAAATGGTCATTTTACTACTTAAAACCATGCTAGAATCATACTTTTGTAACGCAGAAAGATTAGTTTTATAGATACCACGACCATGCGTACCTAATAACAAATCATTACTTTCTTTTTGCGTTTTTATATCATGCACAGCTACAGCTGGTAAATTTTTAGAAAACGCTTCCCATTGGTCTCCATTATTAAAACTTACATAGGCTCCATTATCGGTTCCTAAGTACAGAATATTTTCCTTTACAGGATCTTCTACAATTACATTTACTGGAGCTGTTGGAATATTAGCGTTTATAGACTTCCAAGTTTGACCATAATCGTCACTCATGTAAACATAGGTAGAAAAATCGTCAAATCGATAACCATTTAATGTTGCGTAAACGCGTTCCTTTTTATGCATTGAAGCCACTACGCGTGTTACCCATAAATTATTAGGTAAATTGCCTGAAACATTACTCCAGGTTGCTCCTTGATTTTTTGACACATGTATTAATCCATCATCACTTCCAACGTATAATAAACCAAATTCAAAAGGAGACTCACTAATCGTAGCTAAGGTACCGTAAGCCACATTCCCTGATTTCCCACCTTGTGTTAAGTCATCACTAATAGCTTTCCAGCTATTACCTTGATCTAAAGATCGCATTAATTTATTACCACCTAAGTACAAAATATCTTGATTGTGATCCGACAAATGAATTGGTGTTTGCCAATTAAAACGATACGGTTTTTCACCAAGCTCATGCTTTGGTTGGATGTAAGTCTGCTCGCCAGACGATCGGTTTAGTCGGTAATAATTACCAAATTGGTAACCTGTATACACAATATCTGGATTACGATTATCAATTTGGATTTGCATACCATCTCCACCCATTATACTTTTCCATGGATATTCTCCATTTTGATGCCAACTTTTATCTTCAGGTGCATTATTTGCACCAACCCAAACACCATTATCTTGTAAACCACCATAAACACGATATGGTTTTTGATTATCCACATTTATAGCGTAAAACTGTCCTACAGATGGCGAATTATTTTTTATCCAATTAACACCATCGTCATATGTAATATTAACACCTCCATCATTACCATTAATTAAATGATTTGGGTTTTTAGGATTAATCCAAAGCGCATGGTGGTCTGCATGCACATTTTCTGCACTTATAGATGTAAACGTTTTACCTCCATCTTTAGATTTTAAGATTGGCACTCCGTAAACATAAATGTCATTTTGATTTGCAGGAGATACATATACATGTCCAAAATAATACCCATAGCTATAATATAAATCGTCTAAATAATCGCTGTGTGTCTTAGACCACGTTTGTCCACCATCTGTACTTTTATAAACTTCAGCTCCAATTACAGGTGTATCAAACAACATTGAGTTTGCATCTTCTAAATAATGAGCTAAATCAATTGGCTTTACGTTTCCGCTGCGTACCATTTGCTTCACGTTTTCTGCTCTGTATTTTTCCTGAAAGCCATTCAGTTTTAAAAAGCCATTCAGTTTTTTATCGTCTAAATTTAAAAATTCAGACGTGCTCATTGTTTTAAAATCATCTTTTTGCAAACCTCGTCTCACTGCATTGTTTCCGCTTGACGGTCGTCTAAATTGACTATCATGTATAGCATAAATAATATCATTATCGTAAATAGCCAATCCAATACGTCCAACGCCATCACCTACTGGAAAACCACTGTTTTTTGTAGATATTTTATCCCAAGTATCTCCAGCATCTATACTTTTATAAATTGCCGAGTTGTTACCGCTTCCATCAAAATCCCAAGCCTTTCTATCTTTTGTCCATGCAGTAGCAAACATAGTGTTATAATCTCCAGGTACATGTTGCATATCAATAATTCCGCTGACATCATCCACGTATAATGTTTTAGTCCAATTAAGGCCACCATCTGTGGTTTTATAAACACCTCTGTCTTCAGATTTTGAATATAAAGCACCTGTAACACCAACAGTCACTTCATTAACATTATTAGGATTAATCAATATACGTCCAATATGTTGAGAATTGGGCAACCCAACATGTTGCCAAGTTTGACCATTATCCGTAGACTTTAACATACCAATTCCAGCATAAGACGATCTAGACGCGTTATTTTCTCCTGTTCCAACCCAAATAGTTCTGGTTGGCCAATGCACAGCAATATCACCTACATTTTGGGTTTGAGAATTATCTAAAATAGGCTCAAAAGTTGTCCCATTATTTATGGTTTGCCACACACCTCCAGAAGCATATCCAACATAAAATTCTGATGGGTTTTCTGGGTTTACATCCAAATCTACAACACGACCACTCATAACGGTTGGTCCAATGTTTTGAAACGCTACATTTTTAACTATTGAGTTTGCTTGTAATTGGGCTTTATCTGCCAACGTAGTTTGTTGTGCACTTACAGAAGTAACGACAAATAAAAATAAAAAAAGTCTATAAATCATGGTTGTTTATTATAAGTTTTGAAGATACAGATAAAAGTAAAATTAACAAAGTAAAAACCTTAAACCAAACAGATTTTAAGATGGATTTATAACTTATCTATCTTAAAGTTCTTATTTTTACAGCTAGTTATAATTTCCGCTTGACGGAAAAAATTATAACTTAAATTTTATGAATACATTTTTTCACTTCTGTGGAAATTAAAAATTAAATTTTTCTTATGAAATATCACAAAATCGACTCGTCATTATTTATAAAAAACCGTAAAAATTTTGCTTCTCAAATGAAGCCAAAAAGTATTGCTTTTTTTAACTCTAATGATATTTATCCAATTAGTGCAGATAGCACATTACCATTCCAACAACAACGCGATATTTTTTACTTAAGTGGTGTTGATCAAGAAGAAAGTATTTTAGTTTTATTTCCGGATTGTCCAAATCCTAAAAACAGAGAGGTTTTATTTTTAAAAGAAACCAATGCACACATTGCTGTTTGGGAAGGTGAAAAACTAACTAAAGAGGCCGCATTGGCTACAAGCGGAATTAAAACCGTTTATTGGTTACAAGACTTAGAAAAAGTTGTGTTTGAAATGATGACACAAGCCGAAACCGTTTACATAAACACCAATGAGCATTACAGAGCTAATGTAGAAACCGAAACAAGAGAAGACCGTTTTACTAAATGGATAAAAGATAAATATCCTGCACATAGTGTTGCTAAAAGCAATCCAATATTACAACGCTTAAGATCTGTAAAAGATCAAATTGAATTAGACTTAATCCAAACCGCTTGTGATATTACAAATAAAGGTTTTAGACGTGTTTTAAACTTTGTTAAACCTGGCGTTATGGAATACAACATTGAAGCCGAGTTTATGCATGAGTTTTTAAATAATCGTTCTAAAGGCTTTTCATACACACCAATTGTAGGTTCTGGAAACAACGCTAACGTATTACATTATATAGAAAACAATCAAGAGTGTAAAGCTGGAGATTTAATATTAATTGATGCTGGAGCAGAATACGCTAATTACGCTAGTGACATGACACGTACTATACCTGTTTCTGGGAAATATAATGACAGACAAAAAGCGGTTTACAATGCTGTTTTAAGAGTTAAAAATGAGGCTACAAAAATGCTAGTTCCTGGTACAATTTGGGCTGACTACCATGTGGAAGTTGGTAAATTAATGACTAGTGAACTTTTAGGTTTAGGCCTACTTGATAAAGCAGATGTACAAAACGAAAATCCAGATTGGCCTGCTTATAAAAAATACTTTATGCATGGTACGTCACACCACATGGGATTAGACACGCATGACTACGGGATTTTAACAGAACCAATGCAAGCTAACAACGTATTTACTGTTGAGCCTGGAATTTACATTCCTGCAGAAGGTTTTGGTATTAGATTAGAAGATGATGTTGTGATCCAAAAATCTGGAGAACCTTTTAATTTAATGAGAGACATCCCTATTGAAATAGAAGAGATTGAGGATATAATGAATAAGTAAAATTTTCAAAATAAACTTTACTTCAAAAGAAATTAAATAATGGATAATTCATCTTTCGAAAAAGGAGAAAAATTCGAAGGTTTTGTAGAAAAGAATCTTTTCCCAAAATCAGATTATGATTTAATACATAGAACTAATGCTTTTAGTCAAAACAGCAAAAGATATTCTGAGAACACTCTAAAACCTGATTTCAAATTTAGATGCAAGAAAACTAAAAAGGAATTTTATATAGAAGCCAAATATCGTTCAAGCTTCAACTCGGACGATATGGTGGAGGTGATTAGCTTTACCCAATTAGAACGATTTAGAAAAATACAAGCAGATGAAAATACTTCAGTCTTTATAGTTCTAGGAATAGAAGGCTCACCCGAAAACCCGAAAAATGTAAGCTTAATTCCTTTAAATGAATTAGCATATCTTAAACTATACCCTTCTTTTATCAACAAATTTAAAATTGAAAAATCAGCAGTCACCAATGAAATTTTAAAGTCATACGATGTAGAGTATACCAACAATGATCTAGAGAAAAAGCAATTTAAAGCTAAGCCTAAAAACATTTTAATAGGGATGCTTCTTTTGATTATAACTACAGCTAGTTTTTTTATTTTTTACGAAAACACTGAAAGCAAAATCAGAAAGAAAACAACTGAATATTATCAACATTTAGAAAATGGCAACATAAATGCTTTAAAAAACTATATAGCTCCGAAAGTCAATAATTGGTATGACAAATCAGATTTAACTTTAGATGAAATAATAATAGAAACCTCAAAATATTTAAAAAATTTCCCAAAAAGCACTACGAATGTGCAATGGGACACTTTTAAATTTTCAGAACTAGGTGAAGATTACCTATGTACTTACAATTTATTATATAAAATCAAATCAAAGGGAAAATTTAAAGATAAAATTTATCACTTAAAAATAAAAGCGACTTGGGGCAAAGACTTTAAATTAAAAAGTATTGTTGAAAACCGACTTTAAAAAAAGTAATTAAAATAAAAAAGCAAGCCCTAAAAGCTTGCTTTTCCTCATTTTAAACTAAAACAGAATGACTCTCAAAAACATAACGTTGTAGCTTTTTCAAAGTTTCTTTTTTATCACTTGTATTAATAAGCAAAGAGATATTATTATTACTTCCTCCATAAGATATCATACGCACGCTTACGTCTTGCAAAATTTGAAACAAATTAGGCGTGTCTGGATGAAATATAATAGCATTACCAACTAAACATACAATACTCATATAGTTATCAACCTCAACTACTGAAAATCGTTCCAATTCTTCTACAATAGCCTCCAGATGCGTGGTATCATCTATGGTTAATGACACAGCAATTTCTGATGTTGTAATCATGTCTATGGACGTTTCATAACGCTCAAAAACCTCAAATACTTTCTTTAAAAAACCATGTGCCAATAACATTCTGGCAGACTTTATCTTTATGGCTGTAATACCATCTTTTGCAGCAATTGCCTTAATCCCTTCTCCATGGACTTGATTTGTTATTAATGTACCATGCGCTTCTGGTAACATGGTGTTTTTTAACCTAACTGGTATATCCAATTCACGCACAGGCATAACGGTTTGAGGATGTAATATTTTGGCTCCAAAATAAGCCAACTCTGCAGACTCATCAAAAGACAAATTAGAAATAGCTGTTGTATTCTCTACAAATCGTGGATCGTTGTTATGAAAACCATCTATATCTGTCCAAATCTGCACTTCTTTTGCTTTTAACACAGCTCCAATTATGGTAGCAGTATAATCACTTCCTCCGCGTTGTAAATTAGCAACATTTCCTTTTACATCACGACAAATAAAACCTTGCGTAATATAAATCTCTGCTTTTGGCGACTCATTAATTACACGATTTAAATTTTGTTGTATGTAATAATTATCAGGCTCATTTGTTTTATCAATGCGCATAAAATCCAGAGCAGGCAATAACACAGCATTTATATTCTCTTGCTGTAAATAATGGCTAAAGATAAATGTTGACAATAACTCGCCTTGCGACACTATTTGATTGTATAATAAATCGTCATACAATCTATTAACCAAAACCTCAAGTGAATTAAAAGTATTATTAACATACACAAAAACCGTTTTATAAATTTCTGGTGTTGTAATTAAATTTTTAACGGTCGTGTTATAGGTGTTTCTAAGTGCATCAATAACAATTAAAGCATCTTCTGGATTATTATTTTTTATGTAATCTGCAACTTTGACTAAGGCATTTGTGGTACCTGACATAGCAGATAAAACCACAACTTTTTGTTGTCCATTGTTAATAATGTTTTTAACATTAACCATATTTTCAATAGACCCAACAGATGTGCCTCCAAACTTTAATACCAACATATTATTTACATTTATACTGCTAAATTACTTAGGGACTTTTATCTAGCAATAAAAATGAAAAAATTGTACTATTTTTGCACAAATTGTTAAATAATTAACACGATGAAAACCATAGCCTCTTGCGTAGAAGACATACTAATTACTCAACCATTTTTAGAAGAAGCGTTGTCAAGAAGTATTATTAATTATTCTGCTTTAGCAGAAGAGTTAAACGCTCCCATTAGTGCCATGCTACGTAAACCAGTAAAATCTGGAGCAATTATGATGGCTTTGCGACGTTACAATACACCAAATACACTTAGACATTCTTTAAAATTAAAAAGCACCTTACAAAATTTAGGAGATATTACAGTACGCTCCAATTTAAGTGACTTTACGTTTCAAAACTCAGAAACATTAATACAAAGTCACACAAAAATATTAGATCAAGTAGAAGCTAACAAAGATATTTTTTATGCGTTTACACGAGGTATCTTTGAAAGTAATATTATTATATCAAGTTCGGAAAACAAAAAAGTTAGTAAATGTTTTTCTAATGAAAAACAAATTGGATTACAAGAAGGTCTGTCTGCAATAAGCGTGCGCTTACCTAAAGACAACTCCAAAATATCTGGATTATATTACCAAATATTTAAGCGATTAGCTTGGGAAAACATTCCTATTTACGAAGTCGTTTCGACCACAAACGAATTTACTGTATTAGTAGAAGACCATGTGGTTGATAAAGCCTTTTCAGTTATTAAAAACCTAAAAAACTAAGGGTTAACTTTAGTCAACTCACCAGAATCTAAAGCCTTTTGATAATCCGCTTCTACAGTAGTTTGAAGTCCAAAAAACTTAGTGCCATCTTTCTTTTTTAAAACAACGTAGGTTTTATTTTCTTTAGCAACTACATCATCAATCAAAACGATAGTATTTATAACAGGCCTATAACTTGCTAGCTTACCACGTTTGACTAAAATGTTTAATCTTGGAAAATCAATATGATTGTAGTGCTCTCCCTTAGGAGCTTTTACCTCTAAAACATCACCTACTTTAGGCTGGCTTTGAGCAAAAGACATAAAACATACACTTAAAAATACTAAAGTTAATACTGCTTTTTTCATAACATTACATTTTAGTTGTTACACAAAGTTAAAAACTTCTACTTAAAAAGTCAAGTCTTTTTAACTAGTAAATTAGTAAAAATAAATCCTAAAAGTGCTGGTAAAACCCATCCTAAACTATATTGAGCAAAAGGAATAAAGCTGACCACGTTTGATAAATTTTTTGAAGGACTTATAACACCTATAACATCAGGAATACTAAACACAAACGTCAATAATACAACAACTCTAAAAACTAAAGCTGTAGCATATTTATTTGGTATTGCATTTAGAATAATTAATACAATAGTTATTGGGTAAATAAATAAAAGTATTGGCAAAGCAATAACTATAATGGTATTAAAATCTAATTGCCCAACCACAACACCAAACACACTAGCAATTATTGCTGTTAAAACATAAACCGTCTGAGAGTTATTTATCAAACCTTTAAAATAATCTGCAGTACCTGTCACAATACCAACAGCTGTTGTAAAACAAGCCAACGCAATTAAAACACTTAGCACTGCATATCCAAAATCACCTAAAGCCTTAACACTAATACCTGTTAATAGGTTAGCACGTTGCATGTCATTGTTTAAACTACTATTAATATCAATTTCGGTTCCATATGAAGCACCAACTGCAATTAATCCTGCATAAATTATAAACAAACCAAAACCAGCAATTAACCCAGATTTTTTAATCAGATCCTTTTTAGCTTCAAAAGTAGCGTCAGTTTTAATATTAATTGAGATAATAATAACTGCTCCAACGACCACTGCTGCAATAGCATCAAAAGTTTGATAACCTTCTAAAATACCCGCAACAATTGGAGTATCCATTTGCGTTGGGTTAGTAACCATTTGTGCGGAATACAACCCAATACCAATAACCAACAGCAACATAATTACTATAAAAGGCGTTAGATACTTACCTATTATGTTTAATATTTTAGAACGATTTAAAGCAAAAACCAATACTAAAATAAAGTATATACTGCTAGTTAATAAAGGCGAAGTACCAAAATTTGGATGTATTGCAATCTCATGCGTTGCTGCTGCTGTGCGTGGTGACGGAATAGCTACCGCAATAAAATAAATTAAAACACAATAAATGAAACTAAATATTGGAGACACTTTTTTACCAAAGTCATATAAAGTCCCTTGTAATTTAGCATGCGCATAAATACCAATAATAGGTATTACTACTGCTGTTATAACAAAACCTAAGGTTACCCAAAACCAATTTTGACCAGCATTATAACCTAAAAGTGGAGGTAACAATAAATTTCCTGCTCCAAAAAAAGCGAAAATAATGCAAAGCTTGTTATTAAAAGATCTTTAGTTTTATTCAAAATTAGTCTTGCTTAATTAATTTTAAATCTTCAAAATCAAAGCTAAAATCTGTTACAGGAGCAATTGGTTTTAATGTTGCGCTTACCGCTTTAGCTTTTTCGTTAAAACTAAATTGCATAAAACAATCTGCATCATAACTTCTATTATCCCATTTAACAATATAAGTAGTTGCATTGTATGGCAAAACGCTTCCGTTTAGCGTCTTAGATTTCTCTGAAGTAATTCGTAAATCATTTCCACTTTGTGTAATACTAACATTTCCAAACCAAGCATCAGTATAAGTACCTGTAATAGCAGATACATCCAAAGTTTTACTACTATTTTTCATTTTAGCTACCTGATCAAAAACTACAGTTTTAAGACTATCGTTATATTGGTACCATTCCTTGTTATTTCGACCTAATTTTTCTAACCATTTACGGTCTTCATAACCTAAATAACTATCTTTAATGGTATTAGTAATGGTATTAAAAGCCGAACCATTCATCTGATTAGTTAATACTACAATTGCCAAATCTAAATCCGGAATCATAGTAAATTGTGTCACTGTACCCAATAATCCTCCAGTGTGATATACTTGCTTATATCCACCTTTTACGTCAGTTACAAACCAACCTAAACCGTAACCTCTAAAATTAGAATCATAACTATCATTAGCACTTACTTTTAAAGGTGTTTGCAATTGCCAAAGTTCATCAAACTGTTTTTCGCTAAGCAAACGTTCCCCATTTTTAGTTACAGCACCATTCATTAAAAACTGAGCCCAAGTCAACATATCATCCACATTACTAACAATACCTCCAGCTGGATTTGCAGTCGGACTCCAATCATGCGGAATTTGTACTAATTTACCATCTGCTAATGTATGTGCTTCAATAATATTAGATTTATCAGTCACACGATTATAGGACGCTTTACTATTAATCATCCCTACAGGTTTCATAATTTTGGTTTCAATAAACTCTTCCCAAGACAAACCACTTACACGTTTTAAAACTTCTCCAGCAATAATAAACATGTTGTTATTGTAAGCAAATTGACTTCTAAAAGAGCTTTCTGTCTCCAAATGTTGTACATTTTTAATAACATCTTCCACTTTAAAACTAGCTTCCGGAAAAAACATTAAATCTCCTGCACCAAGACCCATACCACTTCTATGCGTAACTAAATCTCTAATCGTAAACTGTTCTGTTACCCAAGCATCTTGTAGTTTAAATTCTGGAATATGTTGTCTAACTTTATCATCCCAATTAAGCTTACCCTCATCCACCATCATAGCTAACGCAAAACAAGTAAACCCTTTACTATTGGAAGCTACACCAACCAAAGTACTTTTATCCATTGCTTTTTTATTAGATAATGCACGCACGCCATGTCCTTTAGCATATACTACTTTACCGTCTTTAATTATACCAACAGATATTCCAGGAACATCAAACGTTTTTAAGGTGTTTTCAACAAGTTGGTCTAGCTTATCTTCCTCAATTTGCGCAGATAGCGTCATACACGTTAAAAAAGCAAAGGTGTAAAGAATTGTATTTAATTTCATAATTATATTATTTAGCGTCTTGGCAATCAAATATAGTAAATACTTACTCAAAACAACAGACTAAAAACAGTACAAATATTATCTTTGCAGGCTATGATTTTAACTTACAAAGGGATATCAATTGCCTACTCAGTTTCGGGACAAGGTAAAACCGTCACATTATTACATGGTTTTTTAGAAAACAGCACAATGTGGAAAGACACAGTGACAGTATTAGAAAAAACACACCAAGTTATTACCATAGATTTATTAGGTCATGGCAAAACGGAATGTTTAGGCTATGTGCATACTATGGAAGACTTTGCAAATGCAATAAACGTCGTGTTGACACATTTAAATATTACAAGCACAACACTTATTGGTCATTCCTTAGGTGGTTATGTTGCTTTGGCTTTCGCCGAAATTAAGCCAGAACTAATAAAAGGGCTGTGTTTAATGAACTCGACACCATTTGCAGACAGTCAAGAACGTATCTTACTTCGAAACAGAGCCATTAAAGTCGCAAAATCCAATTATGAAAACCTAGTGAGTATGTCTATAAGCAATCTGTTTTTTGAAGATAACAGATTACGTTTTGAAAAAGAAATTGAACACATTAAAACCGAAGCTTTAAAAACACCACTACAAAGTTACGTTGCCACGCAAGAAGGCATGAAAATTAGAATTGACAGAACTGCAATTTTAGAAAACCTAAACTGTAAAAAGTTAATTATAGCTGGTAAAAACGATCCTATTTTATCCAAATCGGACGTACTTCATCTGGAACAATTAAACGGTATTACAATTACTATTCTAGATGGTGGACACATGTCTCACGTAGAAAATAAAGAAGAATTTCTACAAGAAATAGTGTATTTTAACGAATAAATATAGCTTTTTGACCGATTTTTAAAATATTGTTCATATATTCGGAATCGCTATCTATCAGATTTCTAAGACCTAACCATAATTATCTGATTACAAAAAGGCCTATAAGTATGAATAATGCACAACAAAAACCATCACTAAAGGGACGTTTATACTGTTCTGTTTTTGGACACAATTTTAGCGTAAGCAAAAAAGTAACCTATCATATTGAGGAGTATAAGTGCTGTCATTGCAAAAAAGAAATGACTATAAACAGCAAAGGACACTTAACCGACTTGACACCAAAGTATAAAGAAATAAACTCGGTGTTAGAGCGTATTCATCAAAACAAATTAACAAGATATAGCAACAGTCAAATTATACAATCACCTGTTTTAAAAATGACATCTTAGTTAGTTTCAAAACTATTCCAGCCTTGAGCTGTTAGTTGTATTTTTTGATCACCTCTTGTAACTAAATGTGCTCCTGAAGCTTCATCTGTAATATAACCTATTACAGTTAAATGTGGATTCGCTTTAATTTTAGGAAAATCTTCTTGAGATATGGTCATTAACAATTCATAGTCTTCTCCTCCACTTAAAGCAATAGTAGTACTATCCATATTAAACTCTTCGCTAGTAGAAATAACTTGAGGATCTAAAGGTATTTTGTTTTCATACAGATCACAACCTACTTTACTGGCTTTACACAAGTGTAAAATTTCTGAAGATAAGCCATCACTAATATCAATCATAGCAGTAGGTTTAACTTCTAAATCTGCAAGTAATTTTATTATATCTTTTCTAGCTTCAGGTTTTAATTGACGCTCTATTATATAAGTATACCCATCTAAATCAGGTTGATTATTAGGATTCACTTTAAAAACTTCTTTTTCGCGTTCTAAAACTTGCAAACCTAGATAAGCACCTCCTAAATCTCCAGACACTACTAATAAATCGTTTGGTTTGGCTCCACTTCTATAAACCTCTTTACCTGTTTTTACTTGACCAATTGCAGTCACAGAGATAATTAATCCAGAAGTCGAAGAGGTCGTATCACCTCCAACTAAATCAACATCGTATAACTTACAAGCAGTTTGCACACCAGCGTAAAGCTCCTCTATAGCTTCTAAAGGAAAACGATTAGATACAGCAATCGACACTGTTATTTGAGTCGCCTCTGCATTCATGGCATAAATATCTGATAAATTGACAATTACCGCTTTGTAACCTAAATGCTTTAAAGGCATGTAGCTTAAATCAAAATGGACACCTTCAACTAAAAAATCTGTAGACACTACTATTCTATCTTTATCAAATTCTAAAACAGCAGCATCATCACCTATTGCCTTAATTGTAGATTTTTGAGTTACCTCAAAACTTTTAGCTAAATGATCGATTAATCCAAATTCTCCTAATTGGCTTAAATCTGTACGTTGTTGGTTTTTATCTTCTATCATACTGCAAAAATACTAAGCTTAATTCAATCTTAACAAAAAAAGCATTTAAATTGTTTAATTATTAAAAACATGAGGTGTCAAATGTAATTAATTCATCAATTTAACAAGTTAAAAGTAAGTTTTATCGCTATTTCTGCTTAATTTGTGTCCAAAAATTATGAATAACTTAACCTAATGAATATTTCAAAAATACTACTCCTTATCTTATCATTAGCTACTAGCACTCTAATATTTGCACAAAGTCCATGTGTAGGCGGATTTGCATCGCATACCATTGATGGTGTCACAACTAATTATCCTTGTGATGGTTATGATTTATTATCAAGAGTTCCAATCTCTACATTAGCTACAACTTTAGGCAATGAAGAAGGAAGTGATATTTGGGGATGGACAGACCCATTAGACAGTAAAGAATATGCCATTATAGGAACCACTAACAGTACTGCTTTTGTAGATATTAGTGACCCAATAAACCCGATATTTTTAGGCCGAATAGAAACCGTAAACAATAACACATCGTTTTGGCGCGATGTTAAAGTATACAATAACCATGCTTACATTGTGGCAGATGGTGTTGGCGCTCATGGCATGCAAGTCTTTGACTTAACCATTTTAAGAAATGGAGTGGATAGCGATTTAACCTTTGATGGTCCTCAAGTATTACGATTTACTGGAAATGGAGGCTCTGGCGATTTAACCATTGGAAGTTGCCATAATATTGTTATAAATGAATCTGAAGGTATAGCCTATTTAGTTGGTTGTAGTGGAGCTGCAAGTGGAGGACCTGTTTTTGTTGACATTACAAATCCATCAAGCCCAACTGTAGTTGGTAGTTATGCTGAAAAAGGGTACACACATGACGCACAAGTTATAACCTACAACGGAACAGATAATAACGTAACAAGCCCTACAGTAAGTGGAGTAAGCAGTTATATTGGACGCGAAATTTTACTAGCTAGTAATGGTGGCTCAAATGACAGAGTTGTATTATTAGATGTAACAGAAAAAAACAATCCTCAATTTATTTCAGAAATCTCTTATCCTAACCCAGGTTATGCACATCAAGGTTGGTTTACAGATGATCACAGATATTTTATTTTTGGTGACGAAACAGATGAGCAAAATTTTGGTTTCGGAACCAGAACATTTGTTTTTGACATGTTAGATTTAGATAATCCAGTACTAATTTCAACTTACGAAGCTTCATTTACAGCAATCGACCATAATGGTTATGTTAAAGGCGACAAGTTTTATTTAGCAAATTACAGAGCAGGTTTACGTGTATTGGATATTCCTACTCTAATTTCTACCAACAACACTAATTCAGAAATTGGATATTTTGACACATTTCCTTCTAGTAATAGCGCTAATTTTAATGGAGCTTGGAGTATTTACCCATATTTTTCAAGTGGAAATATTATAGTCAGTGATATTGAAAGAGGATTATTTGTAGTACGTGCAAGCGATAATCCTTTAAGCACAAAACCTTTTGAATTAGATAACACTATTTCCATATCTCCAAATCCAGCTACACAATCTAATGTAACAATTAAAGCTTCAGCTACTATAAACACAGTAGAAGTTTACAATATAATTGGTAAAAAGCTAATTTCTAAAAACAATATTAACACAAATTCATACGTTTTACCTATTCCTAATTTATCCAACGGAATTTATTTGGTGAAAATCAACAATTCTGTTTCCAAAAAACTAATAGTCAACAATTAACACCATGAAAAACATTTCTAAAACTTTAAAATCTTTTATGCTTAGCTTAAGCATCCTTTGTTTTTTAATTATATATCAAAGTTGCTCTAAAGATGACGAAAACGGGACAGGTACACCTGTTGCAACAATTGCAGATGCTGATCAAGACGGAATAGCAGATGATATTGATAACTGTATTAATATTGCAAACCCTAATCAAGAAGATTCTGATAGTGATGGTATTGGAGATGTTTGTGATGACGATTTAGACAATGATGGTATTACTAACGATTTTGATAATTGTCCTTTAACTGCAAATCCAGATCAATTAGACGAAAACAACAACGGAATTGGAGATATTTGTGAAACAGAAAACGCACCACTTTATCCATGTATAGATGGTATGGCAGGACCATATCCTTGCAATGGTTACGACCTATTAGGACAAATCAATGTTTTTATACTAAGCGGTAGCAGTAATCAGGAAGGAAGTGATATTTGGGGTTGGACAGATCCTTTGGATGGTAAAGAATATGCAATTATTGGGTTATCAAACAGTACCGCTTTTGTTGACGTATCGGATCCTATTAACCCAATATTCTTAGGTCGATTAAACTCGAGTGCTGGATCAAGCGCCTGGCGAGATGTTAAAACTTATAACAATCATGCGTTTATAGTAGCAGATAATGTTGGATCACATGGTATGCAAGTCTTTGATTTAACACGATTAAGAAATGTAATTAATGCACCTCAAAATTTTACTGCAGATGCATTGTTTAATGATGTTGGTAGTTGTCACAACATCGTTATTAACGAATCTGAAAGTGTTGCTTACCTAGTAGGTTGCTCGTCAACAAATGGTGGAGGACCTATATTTGTTGATATTAGCAACCCAACTAATCCCGTAAATTTAGGAGACTATACAGCTGTAGGATATACACATGACGCACAAGTAGTCACTTACTCTGGTCCAGATTTAGATTATACAGGAAAACAAATATATGTAGGTAGTAATGGTAATACAGATCAGGTTGTAATATTAGACGTTACAGACAAATCCAATGTGATTGAAATTAGTAGCTTCACCTATCCACAGACTGCTTATGCGCATCAAGGTTGGTTTACAGAGGATCAACAATATTTTATTTTAGGCGACGAACAAGACGAACAAAATTTTGGATTTAACACCAAAACACTAGTTTTTGATTTCACAGACTTAGATAATCCAATTGAGCATGCCACCTATCTTGGCGCAACGCCAGCAATTGATCATAATGGTTACGTAAAGGGTAACGAATATTATTTAGCTAATTACAGAGCAGGATTAAGAGTGTTAGACATTTCCAACATAGCATCTACAACTAATTCTATGACAGAAACTGGATTTTTTGACACCTATCCATCAAGTAATAGCGCTGCTTTTAATGGTGTTTGGAGTGTCTATCCGTATTTTGAAAGTGGTAATATAATTATTGGAGATATTGAAGGCGGATTACTTATAGTACGTAAAAGCAATTAATTAAATGAAAATTAAAACAATCCATAAAACTTTAACCCTTTTTACTATTTTAATAGCATTATCGTGTAATGACGATACTGAAAACACAACTCCTAATCCAACGATTACAACGCAAGGAATTGTAGAAAGCGTTAAAACAATTGGAGGTTCTAAAAACGAAAGTGGACAAGCTGTTAAAAACACTTCTGATGGTGGTTATATCGTTTTAGGTTTTACTCAATCAACAGATGGTGACGTAACAACTAAACTAGATAACAGTTATGATGTTTGGGTTGTAAAATACAATCAAGACAACCAATTACAATGGTCTCAAACATATGGAGGATCAGGTGACGAAAGAGGTAATGATATTATTCAAACTAACGATGGAGGTTATGCAATAATTGGATTTACTTACAGTAACGATGGAGACATCACTAACAATAATGGACAGGAAGACTTTTGGATTATAAAAATAGACGCTCAAGGCAACTTGATTTGGCAAAAAACGTATGGCTTTTCAGGGATAGATACAGGCTACTCTATTATACAAACTAGCGACAATGGTTTCTTTGTAACCGGAGTTTTAGATGTTACAGCATCCAATGGAGCAGGAAATACCAGAAGCAACCAAACATTACATGCTGGCGGAGATTATTGGGCTGTAAAATTGGATCAATCCGGAACCTTAGAATGGAGTAAATACTTTGGTGGTTTTTTCTCAGACACTGCCTATGATGCCATTCAAACAGCAGACCAAGGTTTTATTATTGTCGGATCATCAGATAGCGCAGACACAGATATCTCTAATAATAAAGGATCTTATGATTTTTGGGTTGTTAAAATATCAAACTTAGGTAACTTAGAATGGGAGAAAAATTTTGGAGGAGATGAAATTGATGAAGCAAGAGCAATAACACCTTCAGGAGATGGAAACTATTTAATTATAGGAGATACCAGGAGCGAAGATATTGACGTAAACACAAATTTTGGAGCTGCAGATGTCTGGCTAATAAAAATTTCTCCGCAAGGAGAATTACTTTGGGAAAAAACATATGGAGGAGAAGATTTTGACGTTGGTAGAGCAATCTCTTCAACTCAAGACAATGGATTTGTTATCTGCGGAAGCTCAAGAAGTTTAACCGGAAATTTAACTAATAATAAAGGCCAAAATGATGGTTGGGTTTTGAAAATCGACGCTAATGGTAGCTTAAAATGGCAACAAAGTATTGGAGGTAGTAACATTGACTTTTTATACGGAATTACGCAACTTAATAATGGCACAATAATATCTGTTGGAGAATCCAGCAGTAATGATTTTGATATCATAGAAAATAAAGGATTTACAGACTTACTCTTAATTGAAATAAAATAAAAATGAAAAAAACAATTGCCCTTATATTGCTTTTAGCAATTACATTTTCTTGTAACGAGGATATGGATGACAACACAACATTATCTGCAAGCGTTAACTTTAAATTTACGCATGATTGGAATGACACTCTAATTAATAGTAGCAATCTAGAAACAGAAACAGTTACAAATGCTAATGGTGAAGTAATAAACATGGTTAGATTTAGATATTTAACATCTAAATTCAAACTAACAAATACAGCAGGAGACACCTACGGTTTTGAAGGCTTTAAATTTACAGACTTAGCAGTAGAAGAGACATACAATTTTGCGCCAGACATAAATGAAATTCCTTCCGGAACTTACACTTTAAGCTTTGTCTGGGGTTTTGATGAAGAAGATAATATTGATGGAGCCTATCCATTATTAAATACAGCCAGTTGGAATTGGCCAGAAATGTTAGGTGGTGGTTATCATTTTTTACAATTTGATGGTATGTATAATGTAGACACACCAGACCCTTTACCTTTTAACTATCATAATGGTACAGCAAGAGTTGAAGATGGATTATTTGAACAAAATTTTGCAACGATAACTTTAGACACACCAATAACAATAACTACCGAAACCACAATAGAGGTTAAAATGAATATCGCTGAGCTATTTACAAATCCTAACACATGGGACTTAAACGTATTAGATACACCTTTAATGCCTAATTATGACGCTCAAAAAATGATGCAAGAAAACATTTTAAGTGTGTTTACTATTGGCGAAATCACACAATAACTAATGAAACACTGGTTAACATACAGCCTATTTTTTATAATTCTTTTTAGTTGCTCTTCCGAGGAAGCATCGCAAGACAACGCCTATGTACCTATTCCGTTTCAATTAGAAATACCTTCACTATTTGAAGACAAATTAATTGATCCAATAATTCCTGTGAGTAACAAATTAACTGTGGAAGGTGTGGCATTAGGCAAACGGTTATTTTTTGACAACATATTATCCGTTAACAACACCAAAGCATGTGCTAGTTGCCATTCACCACAACATGCTTTTGCTGATCCAAATCAGTTTAGTGTTGGTGTAACAAACATTGAAGGCACCAGAAACAGCATGCCTTTATTTAATTTAGCTTGGAATTTTGACGACAGATATTTTTGGGATGGACACGCATTAGGATTAGAAAGCCAAGCGCTAGAACCAGTAATAGATGCTAACGAGCTGGGAAATGATAGTTGGGAACCAGTAGAAGCAAAACTTAATAATCATCCAGAATATCCGCAACTATTCAAACAGGCTTTTGGCACCTCAGCAATTACTAAAACATTAGTTTCAAAAGCAATAGCTCAATTTGAACGCACTTTAATTTCCGGTAACTCAAAATTTGATAAATTCTCAAACGGAGAAGTTGCATTAACACCACAAGAACAAAACGGATTGGATGTTTTTATGGACGAAACTAGAGGTGATTGTTTTCATTGTCATGGTAATCCAAACAATCCACTTTGGACAGATAATAAGTTTCACAACAACGGTTTGGATGCCACATTTTCAGATTTAGGATTTGGTTTAATAACTGGTAATCCTAATGATAATGGTAAATTTAAATCACCATCTTTACGTAATCTAGCCTACACTGCTCCTTATATGCATGATGGTCGATTCGCAACATTGGAGCAAGTTATAGAGCATTACAGTACAGGACTACAATCGTCTTCAACCATTGATCCTTTAATGAAAAAAGTAGCACAAGGAGGTGTCAATCTTACAACACAAGACAAAGCCGACCTAAAGGCCTTTTTGCTAACGCTTTCTGACCCTTCTTTTTTAAACAATCCAGCATTTATTCCTGAATAAAAAAACCTATAAAACCATATACTAATATAATGTTAGTTGATATGGTAAAAAGCGACTGATGTTGTATCTTTGCACTCTATTTAGATAAAATCTAATTAACAAGTATGATAAAAGTTTCTGATACCGCTAAAAAGAAAGTCATCGAATTGATGAATGATGATGGCTTTAACCCAAGTACAGACTACGTTCGCGTTGGTGTAAAAAGTGGTGGTTGTTCTGGATTGTCTTATGATTTAAAATTTGACAAAGCAAAAGAAGATGAAGACAAAGTGTTTGAAGACAATGACGTTAAAATTATTGTAGACAAAAAAAGTTTTCTTTATCTTATAGGTACCACTTTAGAATACTCTGGCGGATTAAACGGAACTGGGTTTGTGTTTAATAACCCTAACGCTAACCGTACTTGCGGTTGTGGCGAATCATTTTCATTATAACAAAACTGATAGACAAATTATGTCAAAATATACAGAGGACGACCTTAGAGAAGAATTAAAAACCAAAGAATATGAATATGGTTTTTTTACAGATATAGAATCTGAAACATTCCCTATTGGTCTAAACGAAGATATCGTTCGTGCTATTTCTATGAAAAAAGAAGAGCCAGAATGGATGACAGAATGGAGACTTGAAGCATTTAAAGTGTGGCAAGCAATGGAAGAACCGGATTGGGCTAATGTAAATTACACCAAACCAGATTTTCAGGCAATTGCATATTACTCTGCTCCTGTTGCTGTGGACCCAAACAAGACACTAGATGACGTAGATCCAGATTTACTAGCAATGTATAAAAAGCTAGGAATATCTGTTGACGAGCAAAAAAAGATGAACAATGTCGCTATGGATATTGTTGTTGACTCTGTGTCTGTTGCCACAACATTTAAAAAGACTTTAGCAGAAAAAGGTATTATTTTTATGCCAATATCTGAAGCTATAAAAGAACATCCAGAATTAGTCAGAAAATACATTGGTACCATCGTACCAACAACAGACAACTTTTATGCTGCATTAAATAGTGCTGTATTTAGTGATGGTTCTTTTTGTTATATTCCTAAAGGTGTTAAATGTCCAATGGAATTATCAACATACTTCAGGATTAATCAAGGAGGTACAGGACAATTTGAACGCACATTATTAGTAGCAGATGAAGGTAGTTATGTATCATACCTAGAAGGTTGTACTGCACCTAGTAGAGACGAAAACCAATTACACGCAGCAGTTGTAGAGCTTATTGCTTTAGATGATGCTGAGATAAAATACAGTACAGTACAAAACTGGTATCCTGGTAATGCCGAAGGAAAAGGTGGTGTTTACAACTTTGTAACCAAACGTGGTTTATGCGAAAAAAACGCAAAAATCTCTTGGACTCAAGTTGAAACAGGAAGTGCTGTAACTTGGAAATACCCAAGTTGTATACTAAAAGGGGATAATTCTGTAGGCGAATTTTACTCTATTGCTGTTACTAACAATCACCAACAAGCAGATACTGGAACAAAAATGATTCATTTAGGTAAAAACACTAAATCAACCATTATTTCTAAAGGTATATCTGCAGGAAAATCACAAAACTCTTATCGTGGTTTAGTTCAAATTAGTAGTCGTGCAGACAATGCTAGAAACTTTTCCCAATGTGATAGTTTGTTAATGGGTAACGAGTGTGGTGCACACACCTTCCCATATATAGAAGCTAAAAATAAGACTGCACAAATAGAGCACGAAGCAACAACAAGTAAAATTGGTGAAGACCAAATATTTTATTGCAACCAACGTGGTATAGATACAGAAAAAGCTATTGCACTAATCGTGAATGGATTTAGTAAAGAAGTACTAAATAAATTACCAATGGAGTTTGCTATTGAAGCTCAAAAACTATTAGAAATATCTTTAGAAGGATCTGTTGGATAATACAAATACTATGAAAAAACTAACCCTAATTTTATTAAGCTTTACCTTTCTGGTAGCTTGCAAAAAGATAATAAACAAACTGAGGTTGCTACCGAAACAAAAGCAGAACCAATTAAACTATTTATGTTTGATGGAGGAACAGTTCAGGTTAACAGATTAGAGATTTTTTCTCAAGACGATTTGTACAAAGGTGAAAGCAAAACTTTTGCCGATATGTTTTTTGTTATTAAACATCCAGAAGGTAATTTGCTTTGGGATGCAGGATTAGCAGAAGGATTAGTTGGACAAAAACCGTTTACTACTCCTGATGGTGCATTTACCGTGTCTAGAGATCAAGGTATTGAAGAACAACTAAAAACAATAGGTTTACAAACTAAAGATATTGACTATATAGCCTTATCACACACACATTTTGATCACTCAGGATCTGCATCAAAATTTGCTCATGCCAATTGGATTGTTCAAGAAGTAGAATATGACTTTGTGACAAGCATAGAGCAACAAAAAAACAATCCTGATAATTACAACGCTATAAAGGATTTAAAATTAACTAAAAAAATCAATGGAGATTTGGATGTTTTTGGAGATGGTAAAGTGATTATTAAGTCCACTCCAGGTCATACACCAGGTCACCAATCTTTATTTTTAGATTTAGAGCAAGAAGGACCATTATTTTTAGCAGGAGATTTATATCATTTTGAAGAAAACAGAACGAATCATATTGTACCAAGTTTCAACTTTAGTGTAGAGGACACAAAAGCATCTATGGAGACTTTTGAAGCTTTTGCAAAACAAAAAGGAGCACGAGTGATTATTCAGCATTCAACAAAAGATTACAATAGTTTAAATCACGCTCCAGAGCCTATTCAATAAATATAAGCATGAAAAAAATAGCTATTCTTTTAATTTTTATTGCATTTGTAAGTTGTAAAAAAGATCAAGGCACAGCCTTTAAAGGAGATTTTGTATACTATGCAAACGCAGCAGTATTTCAAGTAGGTAATGATATACATGGTGTGATCTTAAATGACCAAGTAAGTACATTGGCCGAACAAGCTAAACAATACCAAAAAGAGCCAACAGATATGGTGACTGTAGAAGTTTTAGGAGAGTTAATTCCTAAAAAAGAAAATGAAGATAGCTGGCCTTTTAAATTAAAAATAAATAAAATAGTAAGCGTTAGCGCTTTAGACCCGAATAAAAACGACGTTATCAAACTAGGAAAATAAACAGTATGTTACAAATAAAAAATTTACACGCAAGTGTTGAAGATAAATCTATTTTAAAAGGTATTAACCTTGAAGTTAAAGCAGGAGAAGTACATGCTATAATGGGACCAAATGGTTCTGGTAAAAGTACATTAGCTTCAGTAATAGCAGGAAAAGAAGAATATGAAGTAACAGATGGAACTATTCTTTTAGAAGGTGAAGATATTGACGAATTAGCAGCAGAGGAACGTGCACACAAAGGTGTGTTTTTATCGTTTCAATATCCAGTAGAAATTCCTGGAGTTAGCGTGACTAACTTTATGAAAACTGCAATTAACGAAACACGAAAAGCTAAAGGCTTACCTGATATGCCAGCTAACGAAATGCTAAAAATGATTCGTGAAAAATCAGAACTTTTAGAAATTGATCGTAAGTTTTTATCTAGATCTTTAAACGAAGGATTCTCTGGTGGAGAAAAGAAACGTAACGAGATTTTTCAAATGGCTATGTTAGAACCTAAATTAGCGATTTTAGATGAAACTGATTCAGGATTAGATATCGATGCTTTACGTATTGTAGCCAATGGCGTAAATAAACTAAAAAGTAAAGATAATGCTGTAATAGTCATTACCCATTACCAACGTTTATTAGACTATATCGTACCTGATTTTGTCCACGTACTATACAATGGTCGTATTGTTAAGTCTGGAGGAAAAGAACTAGCACATGAGTTAGAAGAAAAAGGTTACGACTGGATCAAAGAAGAAGTAGACGCTTAAAAAGTTTGCAATGGTAATGTTATCTAACAGATAACTTACCGCTAAAAACACAAATAAATATAATACGTTACAGCATTAACTAACAAACCCTGTTTTTTAATAGCTGAATACCGAAGACTTAAAATATGAGTTTAAAAGAAAAATTAGTATCCTCTTTTTTAGCATTCGAAAATCAAGTCGATTTAGAGTCTAAAATACATGATGTTAGAAGCGAAGCAATAAAAACGTTTGAAGCTAAAGGCTTTCCTTCAAAAAAGGACGAAGCTTGGAAGTACACCTCTTTAAATAGTGTTTTAAAACACGATTATAGCTTGTTTCCTAAACAAGATAACACCTTAGAGTACAGTGATATTAAAAAGTATTTTCTAGATGATATTGACACTTACAAAATCGTGTTTATAGATGGTAAATACTCTTCTAATTTATCTCAAACTACTCATGATGGTATTGATGTTTGCCTAATGTCTTCGGCATTACACAAACCTAAATACCAATTAATTATTGAAAACTACTTTAATAAAGTAGCAGGTAAAGAAGGATTAACCTCTTTAAATACCGCTTTTTCTAAAGAAGGTGCCTACATACACATTCCTAAAAACAAAGTGGTTGCTAAACCTATCCAAATAGTACATTTTTCTACAGGAAATGAAGCTGCATTAATGCTACAACCACGTAACTTAATTGTTGTAGATGAAAATTCTCACGTACAAATTATAGAGCGTCACCAAAGTTTGACAGACAATCCTGTTTTAACAAACTCTGTTACAGAAATTGTTGCTAACAAACGCGCCATAGTTGATTACTATAAAGTGCAAAATGACAACATTAATGCATCATTAATAGACAGCACTTTTGTTGAGCAAAAACGAGAAAGCCATGTATCTGTACATACGTTTAGTTTTGGAGGAAAGTTAACACGTAACAACCTAAACTTCTATCAAAACGGAGAGTATATGGACTCTACATTAAATGGAGTTACCATTATTGGAGATAAACAACATGTTGACCACAACACTTTAGTTCATCATATAGAGCCTAATTGCGAAAGTCATCAGGACTACAAAGGAATTTTTAACGACAGCTCAACTGGTGTCTTTAATGGTAAAGTTGTAGTAAACAAAGAGGCACAAAAAACCAATGCCTTCCAATCAAATAACAACATATTATTAAGCGATAAAGCAACGATAAACTCTAAACCTCAACTAGAAATTTTTGCAGATGATGTAAAATGTTCTCATGGTTGTACAATAGGTCAATTAGACGAAAGTGCTTTATTTTATATGAAATCTAGAGGTATTCCAGAAAAAGAAGCTAAAGGATTATTAATGTACGCTTTTAGTAACAACGTTTTAAAGTCTGTAAAAATTCCAGAATTAAAACAACGAATAACTAAAATTATAGCAAATAAATTAGGTGTTAATATAGGTTTTGATTTGTAAAAAATATGGATATTTTAAACACTTCAAACAAAACCTTTATTAAATTAATTAGTATTTGTTTGGTAATAGCAGCTGTAACAGGCACACTATTTTACTTTACAAAAGGTGGTTTTTTTGATGGTATATTACTAACCTTTGTAGGTCTATCTTGTACTTACATGTTGCTAGTTTTATCTGTATTTGTATTTAAAAATTTAATTAACTTCATGGCTAAAGGCAATATAAAGCTGATACACGTGGCTTTATCACTTGGTATAACATTAGCAATGTGTATTTATCTTTTTATACAGCTTTTTAATATTGTAGCTAAAGAGTTTTAATTTATTTTCAATTATGTTAGATATCAATTTAATACGTAAAGATTTTCCAATACTTAAAAGACTAGTAAATGGCAAACCATTGGTATATTTTGATAATGCAGCAACATCGCAAACACCACAGCAGGTTATTGATGTTATTGTAGATTACTATTCTAATTACAATGCCAATATACATCGTGGTGTACACGCGCTAAGCCAAGAAGCTACAGATAAATATGAAGCTGCTAGACTTACAATACAAAAACACTTTAATGCTAATAAAGCACAAGAAATTATTTTCACTTCTGGTACAACACATGCTATAAATTTAGTAGCTAATGGTTTTACAAAATTAATAGATAAAGGAGATGAGCTTATTGTTTCGGCTTTAGAACACCACAGCAACATCGTACCTTGGCAAATGCTTTGCGAAAAAACTGGAGCAAAACTTAAGGTAATACCAATGACTTTAGAAGGTGAGCTGGATATGGAAGCTTATACAGCTTTGCTTTCTGAAAAAACAAAACTTGTTTTTGTAAATCATATATCAAACGCTTTAGGAACCATAAATCCTATAAAAACCATAATCGACCAAGCACATAAATTTGGCGCTGCAGTTTTGATAGATGGTGCACAAGCTTGTCCACATATCAAACCTGATGTACAAGCATTAGATGTAGATTTTTATGTAACATCTGCCCACAAAATTTGTGGACCAACTGGTGTTGGTATGTTATACGGAAAAGAAGAGTGGCTTAATAAAATGGAACCTTATCAAGGTGGTGGAGAAATGATTGACCAAGTTACTTTTGAAAAAACAACTTATGCAGGCTTACCTCATAAATTTGAAGCTGGTACACCTAACATTTGTGGTGGTATTGCTTTTGGAGCAGCATTGGATTATATGAATGCTATTGGTTTTGACAAAATAGCTTCTTATGAAAAAGAGCTATTAGATTATGGAACAGAAAAATTGTTAGAAATTGAAGGTCTAAAAATTTATGGTACTTCAAAAAATAAAACTTCTGTGATATCTTTTAACTTGGAAGGTATTCACCCTTATGACGTTGGCACATTACTAGATAAAATGGGAATCGCTGTTCGTACAGGACACCATTGCGCGCAACCAATAATGACCTTTTTTAATATACCTGGTACTATTAGGGCGTCATTCGCATTTTATAATACCAAACAAGAAATTGATGCGTTAGTTGCTGGAGTTAAAAAAGCAAAAATGATGCTTTCATAATAGTTTGGCTTCTTTTTTGTAATATTATAATCAAATTCAAAATATTACTTCTATGAAAACATTTACTATAATTTTATTCTCTATACTTCTTAATAGTTGTGGTGCTACTCAAGATTCAACAAGCAATTTAAATCCAGATATGCAAAAAGCAACTCAAACATTAAATGGCGATTACAAAGTCACTCTTCTAGACAATCAATCAATAGTAGCCCAAGAGTTAACCCTATTATTTGACAGTACAACTAAACGCGTTTCAGGCTTTTCAGGATGCAATAATTTTTTTGGAAGCTATGAAATCAATAATGACAATATATCCTTTAGCAACTTAGCATCCACAAAAAAATTCTGTCAAGAAGACGCTAATGTAACTGAGCAAAATTATTTAAAAGTATTAGAAAACACTACAAACTTTAAAATAGAAGACAATATCATTACCCTTTTCAATAAAGAAACTGTCCTATTAAATGCTTCACCTGTAATAAACAATACAAGTCAAAAGCAAGATAATAGTCTAACATTTAAGTATACTGCATTTTCAAGAGGTACTTATACAATGATAAGTATAGATCAAAATACGGTTTCCTCGCAATTTAGTAGATCTGAAAAAGAAAACGTTACACCATGCAGTAAAGAAGATTGGAATGCTATTAAATCCTTATCAGATGCTATAGCTATTAAATCTTTAAACACGTTAGAGCCTCCAAGTACAGCACACCAATACGATGGAGCTGCTTCATCTAACTTAACGATAACTTTAAATGGAGAACAATATAGCACACCTACTTTTGATGCTGGAAATCCACCTAAAGAAATTGCAGATTTAGTGTCTAAACTATTAGAAATAGCTAAACCTGACACCAAAAAATAGATCAATAAATTCAAATCTATCTTTAAGAGTTATTTAGCAACTAATCAATGAATATTGATTAATTTTGTACTCTAAATTATTTTGATAAATGCAGACGATAAAAGAAATACAAGACGAAATTGTAGACGAATTTTCAATGTTTGAAGATTGGGAAGAACGTTATCAATACATGATTGATTTAGGAAAAACGTTACCGCTTATTGCACCTGAATATAAAACTGAAGACAATATTATTAAAGGCTGTCAAAGTAAAGTTTGGGTACATGCAGAAATGGATGATAATAAAATAGCATTTACTGCAGACAGTGATGCTATTATTACCAAAGGAATTATAGCC
Source organism: Olleya sp. KJ81-1 (assembly GCF_055808135.1). Classification (NCBI taxonomy): domain Bacteria; kingdom Pseudomonadati; phylum Bacteroidota; class Flavobacteriia; order Flavobacteriales; family Flavobacteriaceae; genus Olleya; species Olleya sp. KJ81-1. The sequence goes on from NZ_CM147854.1 coordinate 2,350,981, forward strand.
ATATTGATTAGAACATTCTCCAATCAACATCCTAAAGATATATTGGATGCCAATACAGATTTTATTGATCAAATAGGGTTAAAAGAACATTTATCGCCAACTAGAGCCAATGGTTTAGTTAGTATGATAAAACAAATAAAATTATATGCCATAGCATATCAAACGCAACTACAATAATTATGAGTGATACAACTATAGATACAGCAGAATTAGGAGAAAAAATAGTAAAGGTTTTAAAAACAATTTATGACCCAGAAATTCCAGTTGATATTTACGAACTAGGATTAATATATGATGTTTTTGTTAACGAAGATTATGATGTAAAAATCCTAATGACACTAACAACACCTAACTGTCCTGTTGCCGAAACGCTTCCTTTAGAAGTTGAAGAAAAAGTAAAATCTTTAAACGATGTAAAAGATGCAGAAGTAGAAATTACTTTTGATCCACCTTGGACTCAAGACTTAATGAGCGAAGAAGCTAAACTAGAGCTTGGTATGCTTTAATGCCAAATCAATATGGCTAGACATGCACCAAAATCGTTAAAAGAAAAAAACAAAACCAGTTTAAAAAAATCTTTTAGTGCTTTAATATATATTCCTCGATTTTTTAAAGAAATCTGGAATACTAATAAAACATTATTTTTAAGTTCGGCATTTTGTAGACTAATTGGTGCAGTATTACCTGTAATTATTTTATGGATTGGTAAAATAATTATAGATGAAATTATACTTCAAACTAAATTAGAAATTACAGATTTAACCCAACTTTGGACTTATGTTGGTATTGAGTTTGGGTTAATTGTATTATCAGACCTAGTTAGTCGTGCGATACAATTAACAGATAGCTTATTAGGCGACGCCTACTCTATTGACACTTCCGTAAGAATTATTAAAAAAACCAATCAGATTGATATTAGCTTATTAGAAGACTCAGAGTTTTATGATAAACTAGAACGTGCTAGAACGCAAACTACAAGTCGTGTTGGATTAATGTCTAACGCACTTGGCGAAGTACAAAGTTTAATATCCATAGCTACTTTAGTAGCTGGTCTAATCTATTTTGAACCCTATTTAATAATTCTGCTTATCCTAAGTATTATACCAGCATTTATTAATGAAATCTGGTTTAGTCAACAACAATACTCTTTAGCAAGAGGTTGGACAGCAGAAAGAAGAGAATTAGACTACTTAAGGTTTATTGGAGCCAATGACAAAACAGCTAAAGAAATTAAGTTGTTTGGGTTAACAGACTTTGTTGTAGACCGTTTTAAAAACCTATCTCAAGAGTATTATGATTTAAATAAAAAACTAGCCATTAAACGATCCGCTTTAGGGTTTGTATTTAATGTTCTAGGGACTTTAAGTTATTATGGTGCTTACGTTTTTATAATATATCGTGTAATATCTGGTGTGATAACTCTAGGAGAATTAACCTTCTTATCAGGTGCTTTTAATAGATTAACAAGAAATTTACAGGACTTCTTTTCTAAATTTACACGTATTTCAGAAAGCGCTTTATATTTAAAAGATTATTTCGAATTTATAGATATTTCAATTCAACCAAAACATAACGAGGATATGCCTCTTCCTGAAAAAATTAAGGAAGGCTTTGAGTTTGTTAATGTTAAATTTTCTTACCCAGAATCCGACAATGAAATTTTAAAAGGCATCAGCTTTAAAATTAAAGCTGGCGAAAAACTAGCATTTGTTGGTCAAAATGGAGCAGGAAAAACCACATTAACCAAATTATTATTACGTTTTTACGAACCCACTTCAGGACAAATACTTTTAGATGGTGTTAATATTAACCGCTTTGATAAAGCAAAGTATCAAGCTTTTTTGGGGTGATTTTTCAAGATTTTTTAGGTACGAGTTTACAGTTAGAGAAAACATTGCAATAGGAGACATCAGTCAAATTGAAAATCAAGAAAAAATTGAAAACGCAGCCGAACTAAGCTTAGCCAATCAAGTCGTGTCAGAACTTAAAAAAGGATACGACCAACAACTTGGTAAACGTTTTGCAAAAGGACAAGAATTATCTGGTGGACAGTGGCAAAAAGTGGCATTAGCCAGAGCTTATATGAAAGATGCTAAAGTGATGATTTTGGACGAACCAACATCTGCGTTAGATGCTAAAGCTGAAAGCGATGTTTTTGAAAGATTTATAGGTCTAACCGAAGACAAAACCAGTATTATAATATCTCACAGATTTAGTACTGTAAGACAAGCAAATAAAATTTTAGTATTAGATGAAGGTCGCGTACTAGAAATGGGTACACATGAGGATCTAATGGCTAATAAGTCATTATATGCTGACTTATTTAAACTACAAGCAGAAGGATACCAATAATTAGAACATTTTTAAATTATGGCTGAAGAAATTATTAATCGCGTAGCAAATAGTAAATTAATTACACTAGACCTTGAAGATTACTATCCAAAAGGACAACGTGTTTTATTAGATATTAAAGATTGGTTGTTCCAGGAATTGGTTTTAAAAGAAAAAGATTTTAGAGAATATATCAAAAATCACGATTGGAGTCAGTACCAAAATCAATACGTAGCTATCACTTGTAGTGCAGATGCTATCATTCCGGATTGGGCTTTTATGTTATTGGTCGTAAATTTAGAACCTTTTGTCGAAAAGTGCCATATTGGAACACTAGAGGATTTAGAGACTTCCATTTATCAAGACTTAATCAGTGCTATTGATGGTACAATATACCAAGATAAACCTGTAATAATTAAAGGTTGTAGTAACAAGCCAGTGCCTATAAACGCTTATGTTATGATAACTAACAAGCTTAAACCATATGCTAAATCTATCATGTATGGAGAGGCGTGTTCTTTTGTCCCTTTATACAAACGTTAATAACTCTGTTTATTATTTAAAACACTGACAATTAATATATTACATAATTTATCTATTTTAGAAAAAATATAACTAAAGCGTATATTTGCAACCGTTTTATTTAAAACTTAAGATTTATGAAAAAAATATTATTAGTAGGAGCATTCTTTTTAGGATTAGTCTCTATGAATGCCCAAACAAAAGAAGAGTTACACACTCAAAAAGCAGAAAAGCAAGCAGCAGCTGATGCTTTACAAAGTGAAGCTGATGCTTTACAAGCTCAAATTGATGCACTTCCAGGTTGGAGAAAAGGTCTTTTTGGAACTATTGGTGGAAGTATTTCTAACTTTAGCAATTGGTATTCTCAAGGAACACCAAACAACGCTTCAGGAAACATCGGAATCTCATTAAATGCATATGCTAACTTAATTGAAGATAAATTTTTCTGGAGAAACTCTTTAACATCTAACCTTAACTGGGTAAAATTAGATAATAAAGACAATCCAAATGATGATGACAGTTTTAACCCAACGACAGATGTATTTAACATCTCTTCATTATACGGAAGAAACATAACTAAAAACTTTGCTGTTTCTGGTTTAGCAGAATACAGAACTACGTTATTAGACAATTTTAACGATCCAGGATATTTAGACGTTGGAGTCGGTGGAACTTGGACTCCTTTAGAAAATCTAATTGTTGTTGTACACCCTTTAAACTACAACTTTGTATTTGCAGAAAATGATGCAGTTTTTCAATCGTCATTAGGTGCAAAAATAGTTGCAGATTACACAAGACAAATTGGTGCTGTTAGTTTTAAATCTAACTTATCTACTTTCCAAAGCTACAAAAGCGGAGATTTATCTAACGTAACTTGGACAAACTCATTTAGCTATACTTTATGGAAAATGATTGGTGTTGGTTTTGACTTTGGTTTAAGAAGCAACAAACAAGAAGCTTTAAACTATGAGTTAGGTCAGTATGATCCTTTAGCATTACCATTACAAGCGGTTCCAACTTTTGGAAACGTTGATAACAAATTACAATCTTATTGGTTATTAGGTTTAAGCTACAACTTATAATCTACAAACACTATAATTTAAAAAACGCGTTTCTAATAGAAACGCGTTTTTTTGTATCTTTCTGTTTACAAACCAATTACCAATGAAACTTATATATCTATTAGGACTAGTTTTAATATTTACTGCTTGTAAAGAAAAAACACCAAAGACTGAAACAACTTTAAGCAATAGTTTTGATAAAATAGAACAACTACAGTGGTTAGTTGGACGTTGGAGTAATATCACAGAGCAAGAGCAATCTTACGAAAACTGGTTCAAAATTAACGATAGCACTTTAAAAGCACATAGCTATACATTAAAGCAAAATGACACAGTGTTTGCAGAACGTGTGACTTTACAACAAATTGATACTACAATTGCATTTACCGTTGTTGCCTATAAACAAAACGATGATAAACCTGTAACATTCATGCTTCAAAAGTTAAATGACAGCCTGTTTACTGTAAGCAATGATAAGCATGACTTTCCTTCTAAAATAACGTATTCAAATCCTGTTAGAGATTCTATTCATGCTTGGATAGAAGGTCAAATTGATAATCAACCTAGAACTATGGATTTTTATTACAAAAAAGCTAACTAGAACTAACTAATCTATTTGTCTTTGTTGAATTGACGCTCGTTATCTTTTTTGCTAAACAATCGTTTAAAAAACCCATCGCGTTTTTCTTCTTCGCAATCCAATGCCTCCAAAACATCGCTTGAAGGTGCTTCAAAACGACTTTTTGTAATTGAATTATAGTTTGAATCTGCGTTTAGTTTTCGATAAAATTTCGCAAAAATTGGCAATGCCGAGTTTGCACCTTGTCCCATTCCTGTGGTTTTAAAACCTATATTATAATTATCATTACCAACCCAATTTATTGTTACCAAGTTTGGTGTAATACCAACAAACCATCCATCTTTATTATCCTGAGTTGTCCCTGTTTTACCTGCTATACTATTGCTAAGTCCATAAGTAGATCGTAATCTAGCTGCAGTCCCAGAGTTAACTGTGGATTGCATTATTTGTAACATAACCTGTCTAGTATAATCGTTATAAGCTTTATCGGGATTTACTTCTGGTTTAAACGATACAATTTCTACACCATTTTTATCTTCAATTTTAGTAATAAAATATGGTTTTACAGATTGGCTATTGTTAACATAACTAGCGTATGCTCCTGCTAATTCTTTTATATTAATTTGAGCAACACCTAAGGCTAAAGACGGTTGGTTTGGAAGTGTACTAGTTATGCCTAATTTTTCTGCTTGTTTTAAAACCTTATCAATACCAACTTGATTTAAAACCTTAACAGCAATTGTGTTTAGCGATTGACTTAGCGCTTTTTCTAGATTATAATTAATATGTGGATCTACGTCTGAAACACCAGAATTGGTTGGTGTCCAGTTTTTATAATCCGTGTAAGTTACTGCTTCTGGAGAAAAATAGGTACAAGGCTCCATACCATTATCTATTGCTGCTGTATACACAAAAGGTTTAAATGTAGATCCTACTTGACGTTGACTTTGTGATACATGATCATATTTAAAAAAGCGATAATCTATACCTCCAATATAAGACCTAATAGCACCAGACTTTGGGTCTAAAGCAATCATACCTGTATTTAAAAATTTTAAGTAGTGTTGCAAACTATCTATTGTAGATATATTTTGACTTTTAGTTTCTGTCCAATCAAACAACTCTACCTCATGCTTTATAGACAATGAATCCATAATTTGTGCATGATCTAAACCAGAAGCTTTAAATTTTTTGTAAGCTGGTAATGCTTTTATAGCCTTGTCAATTAACTTCTTGTTGGTTGTCCAAGGTGCGTTTTTACCATAAGATACTTCATAATCTTGCTGCAATTTGGTTAAATGCATTTGCATGGCTTGCTCTGCATATTTTTGCATTTGAGAGTCTAAGGTTGTATAAACCACTAAACCGTCCTTATACAAGTCGTAAGCCTCTCCATTTGGCTTTTTATAGCCTTGTAAGGTGGTAGCTAATTCTTTTTTTAATTGAGCCCTAAAATAAGGTGCTAATCCTAAATCGTGATTAAAGGATTGGTAGTCTAATTTGACTGGTTTTTGTTTGGCTTGTGTAAATTGATTTTGATCTATATAATTATACTTAAGCATTTGTTGTAAGACTACATTGCGTCTAGTTGTACTGCTTTGTAAATTTCGTCTTGGGTTGTAATAATTATTTGCTTTTAGTGTACCTACTAAAGTTGCTGCTTGTGGTAACGATAATTGTGTTGCAGATACATTAAAAAATTTACGTGCTGCGCTTTCTATACCATACGTATTATCAGGAAAAGGTACTGTGTTTAGGTATAGCGTAAGGATTTCTTGTTTAGAGTATATTTTTTCTATACGTTTTGCGACTATTGCTTCTTTTACTTTGTTTATTATTGTGCTAAAAGCAATATGTTTATCTCTTCCAAATAAGTTTTTTGCTAGTTGTAAGGTTATGGTACTACCACCTCCTGAGGATTGGTCCTGAAATAAAATGGTTTTAAAAAACACACGCATTAGACTTATATTATCGACTCCGTTGTGATCATAAAATCTAACATCTTCTGTAGCTATTAGTGCGTCTAAAAGGTGTTTAGGAAACTGATTATAGGTTAAGGGTTGCCTATCGTAGATATAATATTTACCTATTAACTTCCTGTCTTTATCTAATATTTGGGTCGCTTCTGCTTGTCTTAAATTTGTTAATTGAGAGGTGTTTGGTAGTTTACCAAATGCACCCAAATAGATACTAATGTAAAAAACGACAGCAAAAAGTACAGCTGCAACCATTACTATTGAAGCTGTTTTAACCCATTTATTTTTAAATAACACGTGTAGTTTTTGTTGTATCATGAGCTGTTATAACGCTAAAGTGTTGGTTTTATTTGTTTACAAAATTATTTAAATAATTCTGTTTTTTTATTATTTAATTGTTTTACTGGTATTACTTACTAGCTATTTTAAAAAGTTAAATAACATTGGAAAGCGGACTAAACTTTGCGGATTATTGCGATAAGGATTGAAACGGTATCCTTTTTTGAGGCACGAAAAAAAGATTTAGTGTAAAGCCTGGTTGCTTTTGGATTTTTTTGCCAAAAGCAAATTGCCCAAAGCTTTGTTAACTATTTTGAGAAAAAAACCCAAACGAGAGGTTTGGGTTTAAGTGATATATTTTATTCTTCTTCGCCTAGATTATCGTAATCATAATCTGGATAAAGGAAGTGATTGTAAGGAAAACGTGTGACGTGTATGTCTCTAACCTCATCATATACGCGCTTTTTAAAGTCTTCTAGATTACGTTTGTTTAATGCTGAGATAAATAATGCGTTGTCCTCTCCTACACGATTCATCCAAGTCTTTTTCCACTCGGCAAGACTGTAATGCTCTTCTGTGCGTTGGGCAATTAAATCGGTCTCGTCAAAAGGTTTTGCTTGGTAAGCATCAATCTTATTAAAGACCATGATTATTGGTTTGTCTGCACTTTTAATTTCGCCTAAAACTTTATTTACAGATTCGATATGGTCTTCAAAATTTGGATGAGAGATATCGACTACGTGCAATAGTAAATCTGCCTCTCTTACCTCATCCAATGTACTTTTAAAACTGTCTACTAATTGGGTTGGTAACTTGCGGATAAATCCAACGGTATCTGTTAATAAAAATGGTAGGTTTTGGATGACTACTTTTCTAACGGTTGTGTCTAGGGTTGCAAAAAGTTTATTTTCGGCAAAGACCTCTGACTTACTAACGGTATTCATTAAAGTAGATTTACCAACGTTGGTGTATCCAACTAGTGCAACGCGTACCATTTGTCCACGATTACCACGTTGGACAGACATTTGCTTATCTATAGTTTTAATTTTGTCTTTTAATAAGGATATCCTGTCACGTACGATACGTCTATCTGTTTCGATTTCGGTTTCTCCAGGTCCACGCATACCAATACCACCTTTTTGGCGCTCAAGGTGTGTCCACATACCTCTAAGCCTTGGTAATAGGTACTCGCATTGTGCCAACTCGACTTGTGTTCTGGCATAACTTGTTTGTGCACGTTGTGCAAAAATGTCTAATATTAAATTGGTACGATCTAAAACTTTTACATTTAAAATCTTGCTTATATTACGCTCTTGAGATGAGGATAACTCGTCATCAAAAATTGCTGTGGTTATATTATTGTCTTCTATATATAACCTAACTTCTTCCATTTTACCTGTTCCAATGTATGTTTTTGGATTAGGCATTTCCATTTTTTGGGTGAAGCGTTTTTTAACTTCTCCACCTGCAGTGAACGTCAAAAATTCAAGCTCGTCAAGATACTCTTTCGATTTCTCTTCGTTTTGCTCTTTAGTAACGACACCAATTAATACTGCTTTTTCAAGCTCTATATCTTTTTTTCTAACATATAATAATTTATACTACAAAGTTACATAATTGTATCCATAATAAAATCGCTATTTTTAGCTCTCTAAATTTACAACATTGAATTTTAATTTTTTTAAATCAAAAGCAAATAAACAGACCATAGCTTTTTATAATATCGAAAATTTATTTGATATTTATAAAGATGACTTAACACGTGATACTGATTTTAATCCAACATCCGAAAAGCGTTGGACCATTAAAAGATACAATAATAAATTAAGAAAAATTGGTTATGCTATATCTAATATTGGCAGAAAAGAAACCAACTCTCATCCAGCAATTATTGGTCTAGCCGAAATTGAAAACGAAGCTGTATTAAAAGATTTAATAACCTCTAAACATTTAAAGGAATATCCATACCAATTTGTACACTACAATAGTAAAGATGAACGCGGTATTGACGTTGCCTTTATTTACGATACGACTAAATTTAAAGTTACAAACTCTGAAAGCTTTACGTTTAGTTTTACCGAAACTGATGGGTCGCAAGATTATACAAGAGATATTTTATTAGTATCTGGACTATTTTTAAATGAGCCTGTACATTTTTTAGTTAACCATTGGCCTTCTAGACGTACTGGAGATATAGAAACGGAATACAAACGTATTACAGCATCTTCCAATCTTCAAGCCATTGTTAGTACTTTAAAGGAAAATATAACTGATGCCAAAATTATTATTATGGGAGATTTTAATGATGATCCTGCAAGTAATAGTATTGAACAACTAGTGGCTAATCAAGGTTTATTTAATCCAATGGAAACGTTACTATCTATTGACAGAGGGACTACAAGCCATAACTTTGAATGGAATTTATTTGATCAAATTATAATAACGCATAACTTTTTAGAGCGTCAATCTAATACCTTAAGATTTGTAAAAGCAGATATATATGATGCCGACTTTTTAAAACAAATGGATGGTAAATACAAAGGCACACCTTATAGGACTTACGTTGGCAAACGCTACAAAGGTGGTTATAGTGATCATTTTCCGGTATACATGATTTTAAATAAAAAATAGAATTATGTAACGTTTGGCAAAAATCTTGTAAGGTTAAAAATGCACTATGTATTTAACTTTGAGAAAAATAAACGATACAAGATGGATAATATAATAAGATATGAGGTTGGTAGCAATGCAATACAACACTTACTTACTGTAAGTACTACAATTGAATTATCCTATCAGTATTTAAAATCTGAGACCAAAAATGAAATGGTTAAATCTTGGATAGATAATAAACTTAGCTATCTAAAAGCTTTTAAACAGCAGTCTTTATCCATATTAAACACAGTAAATATCCAACAATCAAACAAGCCTAGTGTATTGTTAAAGCTTAATATGTTATGGTTTAAAATAAAACGTAAGTTTTATAAAAACGATAGTCAGCTTATTATTAATGAGTGTTTGAAACTTAACGCTTATTTTTTAAGTGAAGTTAACAAGGAAATTAAATCAGGAATCTTATCTAAACCTGCTTACATTTTATTAAACACGTTAAAAAACGAACTGTTAACAACTAAACAAGAGTTTTACATCTCTAAATTAAAACTTAGCTAAATCTAAGTTGCTTTAATTTATTTTTAAACATTATTGCAGCGCTTGTATAACCACCTTCTGTACCATCCACAAAATGGATGTGCTTTTCTTCTCTATCTTCAATATAACAAGACATTATGGATGCATGTGTAGTATGTAAACCATAAATAATTTTTTTATTAGACTCCAGATCATCCAAGAGTATTTGCAAACGCTTAATTTGCTTGTCATTACCTGATATTACTGTATTAATTGATCCGTCTAACATTATTGTATCTGATAATTGACTAACGCGATAAATGTATAATTTTCCAGCTTTAAAAAACTTAAAGTAGTATTTACCAAACACTGTAATTAACCAATTATTAATTAGATACTTTGATTGGTTTTTACCAACTTTAACATACATCTCTTTACGGATCTTTTCTAGCGTAGTGTTTAATTTTAATTTTAAGGTAGTAATTGGATTTCGATTGTCTAAATCACCAAAAATGTAGTTAATCTCATTCATTATTGTGCCATAAATCTCAGCTTGCTTTTTTTCGTCATCGCAATTAACAAGAAGGCAAATTACTTTTTTATGTTGTTCATTTGGATAGATCTCGTCCCATCTGCACTCCATACCTTCCAAATTTAACGCAATGTTTTTATCTTTAATGTTTGCTGTATTATCAAAGGTTTGTTTAATATAATTTTCAGCAAATTTTATTCCGTTACCTAAAACTACAGGTGTTGTAAGGTACTTGTTATGTCTTAATTTAGTAATCCTTAATGTAACCTTGTTATTATATACCTCTTCTACCTGAAGGTGTCCAACTCTAAGATTTAATTTTAAGGTATTAGTTATATGCTGACTGTAATTATTTAAAGCAGTCATAACTGGTGTTAATAAAACATCAGGAATAATAAAAGTAGAACCATCACCTCCAAAAAAGTACGGAATTTGGATTTTATTATCAATACCTTTTATTGTATTTAAAACAGTAATAATACTTCCTGTTGCACATAAATTAACATCGTTATGCAAACCATTAGCAACTGCCTCTGTGGAGTTTTTTATATCTGTTACTACAATAGTCCAATTTTTAGGCACACTTGAAAACAAACTTTCATCCTTTAAAAGCTCGGTTAAAGGCAATTTGTTTTTAAAAATACTTTTATAAAAATTAATATCGTCTTTCATGTGTACGTAAAGTATTCTGTAAATAACACTTAGCGCACAAAGGTAATCCATTAATGAATATAAAAATCATGCATTTTGGAAATCATATAACAACTTGGCAAAATTATGTAACAGTTAAACTAGAGTCCTAATTTACCTTTGTATTATAATATTAATACTACTTGAAAGCTTCTTTAAGAATATTTTCATATTCTGATCTTGGTTGGTTATAAAAATAGTTAGTAGAGTAGTATTTATTTTAAACCAATACACATGAAACCTAATAAACTCCTTTTAATAGTTACAATAATTTGTATTACACCATTATTAATAATGTCTACTAATAATGAGGTAGAAATTGTGAGTCATTTAGAACCCGTAAAAAATACAAAAACAACTAAAAACAACACTTTAGATTTAGAAATTGGTGACCAATATTTTGACATAAAAATAAAAGTACCACATTTTAAAGTAGCTTCAAACGCTAATCAAAATGTAGTTATTAATACTAACAACCACAGCTTTGTTTTGGACCAAAAAGCAACCAAAAACACCACTAAATATACTGTGTCTAATGTTGCTAAAATTACTAACATTATTATTAAAAAGTAAATTGCATAGATTAGTTTATTAATAAGTATTATCTTTATTTTGCAACTAAATTTTTAATATGACCTTGTTTTTTAAATTCGATTTTAATGCCATTTGTCAAATTGTTTTAGAACAAACTTTAAAGGACAATGACATAAAATATAAGCACGTTGGATTTGGAGAAATCGAAGTGTTAGAAAAACTAACCACTGACAAACAAGCCACATTACAATCTGCTTTAGATAAGTACCAAATAGAAATTGTTGAAAACCAGAAAAGCATTTTAGTACAAAAAATTAAGGATACTATTATTGATATGGTTTTTAATGAAGACACTGTAGTAAATGTTAAAAGCTCAGTTTATTTAGCAGATACCTTAGGTCATAGTTATGGCTATTTGTCTAACTTATTCTCAGAAGTAACTTATACTTCTATTGAAAACTTTATAATTCTTCAAAAAATAGAATACGCCAAACAACTTGTAATTAAACAAGATTTAAGTTTAACCGAAATTGCTTTTAGGTTAAACTATTCTAGCGTTGCACATTTAAGTACTCAGTTTAAAAATACAACAGGAATTACACCTTCTGCATTCCAAAGGATAATTGCTAAAAGAAGAGAATTTAACCAACAAAACAACCAAGAATAGTATGCAAGAGGATTATATAAATATAACATTAGCAGATGATGATGAAGATGACAGATTGTTTTTTACAGATGCCTTTGATGAAATTAAAATAACAACTAGAGTTAAAACATTTAACGATGGTGTCTATTTAATGGATTACTTAAATAGCGATGATGCTACTTTACCTAATGTCCTATTTTTAGATTTAAACATGCCAAGAAAATCTGGACTAGAATGTTTGAAAGAAATCAAACAAAATACTAAGTTTAAAGACATTGCAATTGCAATCTATTCCACCTCAGCTTCCGAAGAGGATATAGAAAACACGTTTATACAAGGTGCAAATATTTATATAAAAAAGCCAAGTGATTTTAAAACATTAAAAAAAGTGTTGTCAGAAGTGGTGACAATTAATTGGCAATACCATACTAATAGCATGAATAAAGACAACTTTTTACTTCGTTTTTAATATATGATTAAAACACTTTCAAATAATATTTCGTTTTTAAGAACAACGCTTTACATAAGTGCATTTGTAATCTTGGTTGTTGGTGCATTAACCTACAGAAGTATTACGGAAGTAACAAAATCTTCCGAGTTAATCACGCACACCTACAAGGTAAATGTGGAGCTTGAACAGATTTTATCAAACCTTAAAGATGCAGAAACTGGACAGCGTGGCTATATTATTACCAAAGACTCTGTTTTTTTAGAACCTTATATTTCTGGAAGAAGCAAAATAAATAACAGCTTTGCAGAGCTAAAGGTTTTAACTAAAGACGACACTATACTTAAAGAAAGCCTAATTGAAGTAAACACGTTAATTAATAAACGGTTATTAGCCTTTCAAACGTCTTACAGATCATTGCCAAAAGGAGATATTGAAGACCCTAATTTTATTGAAAATTTTAGAAATGGTAGAGCTTTAATGGACTCTATTAGAGACAATATTAAAGGCATTATAAAGTTGCAAAACAATTTGCTTAAACAACGTCGTAGCGAATATGAAACCGACTTAATGGCAACTCCATTACTATTGTTTTCATTATTACTATGTTCATTAATCTTAATGTATCTTGCTTATAATAGTATTTATAAAAATATAAAACGCCTAAAAGCAACTAACGAAGAATTAGAGATTTTTAAAGAATCTACTAATCAATCAGAAATTGTTAGTAAACATGGTAGCTGGACTTACAATGTTAAAAAAGATGAATTTACATATTCCGACAATTTATACCGATTATTAGGTGAGCAACCGCAATCTTTTGAGCCTACCAACGAAAACTTTTTGACCTACGTCCATCCCGATGACATCGAAAAGCTAAACATGCAAGTCAAAGAGATGAAAGAAAATGTAGAGCTACCTTACATTTACTATCGTGTAGTCCACAAAAATGGTAATATTAAACATTTAAAAGCCTACGGAAAGTCTGTTGTAAATGAAGATGATGAAACGGTATTGCTAGGTACTACTGCAGATATTACAGATGAAATTAATAATCTTAGAATATTAGAAGAACGTAATGCTGAGTTAGAACGTAATAATAAAGAATTATCGTCTTTTAACTATGTAGCTAGTCATGATTTACAAGAACCACTTAGAAAAATACAAACGTTTTTATCTAGATTAGAAGACGAAGAAAGAGATAAGCTTTCTGAAAAAGGAAACAAATATATTGATCGTATACAAAACGCTGCTACTAGAATGCGCTTGTTAATTGATGATTTATTGCAATTTTCAAGATCAAATAAAGCAGATAAGGTATTTGAAGAGTCCAATATTAACCTACTATTAGAAGCTGCAAAACAAGATTTAGCAGAAGTTATTTCAGCTGAAAATGCTGTTATAACCTCAGACACATTCCCTTCAATAAAGGTAATACCTTTTCAAATTCAGCAATTATTTGTAAACCTATTAGGTAATGCAATCAAATATAAATTAGATGGTAAAATACCAAAAATTAATATTACGCATCAAATTGTAGAAGCAGATGGAGAAGACAGTATTGTAAAACCTAAATACTCTCACTACCATAAAATAACATTTACAGATAATGGGATAGGTTTTGACAATCAATATGCAGAGCAAATATTTGTACTATTTAGCAGACTACATAATAAGGATCAATATTCTGGTACTGGAATAGGCTTATCTATTTGTAAAAAAATAATAGAAAACCACAAAGGATATATTACTGCTAGTGGACAACCAAAAAAAGGATCTGTATTTACAGTATACTTACCCATGGAATAGCCAGAAACAATCTGTATAATATTAAAACCTTACCAACGTAAGGTTTTTTTTATGTCAAATTTCTAGCTAAAAATTGAAATCATATAACCATCCACTAAAATGATGTAACACCAAATGCTTTGTTATATCTCATCTTTGCAATGTAATTATAGACCAAATTATTTTAAAATGATAATTCTATAAACAAAACAAAAAATGATGTAACATAAAATTTTGAACTCGGTTGCATCTTTGTAATATCAAATTGAAGAAATGAAAAATGAAATATTTTAAAAACAGAAAGATTACAGTACTATTTATGTTTGTTGTAATCATGATCGGGATAAGCTTTAATTCTTGCGATGAATTAATAAAAAATAAAAATTCAGAAAATCAAAAATCAGAATTAACAAATCAAGCAATTAATAAAAACAAAAATGAAGCTAAATTATTACTAATGCTATCTAAGGACAATCAAGATGTAATAAACCTTAGCAAAGCTTTACAAGAAGTAATAAATAAAGACAGCATTATAGATTTAGCAAAAAAAATAGAGCAAACACATGTAGAGTTTGCAGAGGATTTACAAGAAGTGGCTACAGACAAATTAATATCAATACCAAATTACGCTGAGTCACCATTAAACAAAACTACAGTAAGCCTAACAGAAAAAGACAAGTTTAAAGCGCTAAATAAACTTAAATCTATAATTGACAATCAATTATTTATATTAAATAAACTATCAGAAACATCAAACAGTAAAGACTTTAAAACATTAATTGTTAAAGCTGATTCTAAAATAAATGACAGCTTAAATAAGACAAAAAATATTTTAAATGTTTTAAATACTAACAGCTAATTTAAAAAACTATGAAAAAATTAATACTTACCCTAGCCATAATAACATCAACACTATTTTCTGTAAACGCAGCAGAGTTAGATGTATTAGACACACAATTATTTGACAACAATACGTCAATTATAAATAAAGATCCAGAAAAGAAAAAGGTTGCAAAAACTAAAATTTACCAATGGACAGTAAAAACATCCTCAGACGTATTTACAGGTACAGCAGATAGTCTAGAAGACGCTAATAGCCAAATAGCCACGTTAACACAAGCTTCAAAAATTTTGGAAAAAGAGATTTCTAGTATTTATCTAAATAGTGCCAAAAACGCAGACCGTATTTATACTTGGGGAGTTGTAACTGATCGTGGGTTTGCAACTGGAGTAGCAACATCTTTAGATCAAGCTCACCAAATGGTACAACTTATGGGTGAGACTGAGGTTTCTAAATCAAAAATAATCGAATCATTCAAATCAACTAAATAATAACAACTAAATTTTTATATCATGAGAGGACTACTTTATATCATAGCAGTAATACTTGTAATAGGTTGGGCTTTAGGCTTTTTTATCTATAGTGCAAGTGGATTAATACACATATTACTAGTAATCGCAGTAATTGCAATATTACTAAGGCTAATTGGTGGACGAGGTGTATAACCAAAGCTTAATTAATCAATAAAAAATAATATATAAATTAACAATAATAGAATGAAAAAATTAATATTATCAGCAATAGTAGTAACCATCACAGCCTTTACAGTAAATGCTCAAGACATTTCAAAAAATGCTTTAGGTTTAAGATTAGGAGATAATGATGGCTTAGGTGCAGAAATCTCTTACCAAAGACACTTAAACGATAATAATAGACTGGAATTTGACTTGGGTTGGAGAGACTCAGACAACTTAGATGTTTTTAAGTTAGTAGGTTTATACCAATGGGTAATGCCTCTAGACGAAAGCTTTAATTGGTACGTAGGTGCTGGTGCAGGAGTTGGATCTTACGACTCTGGTAACAACGACGGAACTTTTGCTTTAGTTGCAGGAGATATTGGTATCGAGTATAATTTTAATATCCCTTTACAACTATCATTAGACTTTAGACCAGAACTAGGATTTGATGACAACTATAGCGATGATGTAGACTTTGATATCGCATTAGGAGTAAGATATAGATTCTAAAAAAATTAAATAACACAACAAAAACAAAACATTATGAAAACGACAAAAAATAATCAAGACTTAGTAAATTCATTACAAGAATTATTACAAAAAAATTACGATGCAGAAGCTGGTTACAAACAAGTAATGACCAAAGCGCAAAGCGAACCTTTAAAAAATTGGTTACAACAAAAAGCGTTGCAACGTAATACATTTGCAACAGAATTAGATTTTCAAATTAGAAAGCATAATGCAGAGCCTAAAGCTTCTGGGACAATCAAAGGAGATTTACATAGAGGATGGATTAATGTAAAATCTACCCTAACCACAGATACTGATGAAGCCTTAATGGAAGAATGTATTAGAGGTGAAAAAGCTAGTGTTAAAGAATACGAAGATCAGTTAGAAAACTTTGATTCGGATACAGAAATCAAAACTATCGTGCAATCACAATTAACAACTGTAAAATCTGCCTTAACCACAGTAAAAAGACTAGAAGATATCATAGGATAATCTAGCTTTATATAACCCATCATTAAAACCAAAAATTATGAAAAAACTAATTTATACAGTATTGACTTTAGCTGTATTAACCACTTCTTTTATGGCTTGTAGAGAGCAATCAGAAAAAGAAGAAGTTATACAGGAGATGAAAGACGACGACGCAAAGATGAAAGTCAAAGACGATAAAATCAAGATGGAAACCGAAGATAAAAAGGTGAAAATTACTGATGACGAAATTAAAACCAAAGAAAAATCATAAAACATATAGCCATGAAAAAATTATCATATACCTTTCTAGTCATGTTTTGTTTAGCCATAACGCTATCAGGATGTAGAGAAGAGACCACAGGAGAAAAAGTTGAAGACGCTGTTGAGAGTGCAGCAGATGATGTAGAAGATGCAGTAGACTAATTCTCAAAATTCAAATAATACAAATATAAGGCTCGCAAATCGTGAGCCTTTTTTATAAACTAATAGCAAATGACAACACAAAATAAAGGAAGAGGTATAAAAAAGAAACGGTATATAATACCAATAACTATCCTTGTCATATTAATTGCATTTAGGTTATACTTACCAATACTAGTAAAAAATAACGTCAATAAAGTATTAGCAGATATACCTGGTTATTATGGTCAGGTAGAGGATATTGATATCGCTTTAATTAGAGGTGCTTATGTAATTAATGGCATGTATTTAAATAAAGTAAGCGCTAAAACGCAAGTCCCTTATTTAAAATTTCCTAAAACAGATATTTCCATCGAGTGGAAATCATTATTCACTGGTCACATTGTGAGTGAGATTGTAATGTATAGTCCTGAAATAATATATGTAAAAGAAGATCAAACCAATACCGCTAATGATGCAGACGTGGAGGATTGGACAAAAGCACTAACAGACTTAGTCCCTATTAATATTAACCACCTAACGGTTAATAACGGTAAATTAGCTTACGTAGAGCTTAACACAGAGCCTAACATAGATCTACAATTTAACAATATTAATCTTCAAGCAGACAATTTAAGAAACGTTAAAGAAAACAATCGCATACTTCCCTCGCCTATTACTGCCACAGCAACCTCAATTGGAGAAGGTAAAGTAAAATTAAATGGTAATATTAATATTATAAAAGAAATACCAGACATGGATATTTCCTTTGCTTTGGAAGATGCAGATGTTACAAGTCTAAACCCATTTACAAGACACTATAGTGGTATTGATTTTGAGGAAGGAAAATTTGGGCTTTACAGCGAAATTGCAATAGCAGACGGTTATTTTAAAGGTTATATGAAACCGCTTTTAAAAGACTCTAAATTAATAGGAAAAGACGATGGTGTTCTTGGTGTTATTTGGGAAGGTTTTGTAGGCTTTTTCAAATTTGTTTTAAAAAACCAAAGCACAGATACTATAGCAACCAAAATACCAATGGAAGGTGATTTAAGTAATATACAATCTGGAATATTACCAACAATAGGAGGTATATTTAAAAATGGTTGGATTAGTGCCTTTAAAGGCGAAATTGATGATGACATAGAATTTAAAGACGCATTTACTGATCAAGATTTAACTAGAAAAGAAAAAAGAGCATTAAAAAAACAAGAACAACAAAAAGAGAAAGAGAAGAAAAATAGTGAAGAAGAAAAATAAATTTAAATTTAAAAAGGAGGCTAATTAGCCTCCTTTTTTTTACAAATAAGTACTATAATTACTTACCTAACATCAAAAGTTCATTACAAACCACCTCTGTTGTATAACGTTTCATACCATCTTTATCTTCCCAAGTTCTAGTCGTTAGTTTACCATCAATAGCAACTTCTTTTCCTTTTACTACATACTTTTCAATTATATCAGCAGTTTTTCCCCAAGCGACTATTTGGTGCCACTGCGTATCAGTAATTTTTTCGCCCTTTGTATTTTTATAACTTTCATTAGTAGCTAACGTAAATCTTGCCAACTTTTTACCAGATTCTAAATTAATAATTTCTGGATCTTGACCAAGGTTTCCAATTAACTGTACTTTGTTTCTTAACGTATTCATAAGATAAGGTTTTTAAAAAGCCAAACTTCATTAGTTCTATTTGACACTGCAAAGATGAAACAACACCCTAATTTTATTCGGTAGTTACGCATTTAATGTCGGTTGTAAACGTTTGTTGTCGTTTGTAAACGGAAAAAATGTATCTTAGCTAACTAATAAACAAGCAATTAAAAAAAGTTTTGCCAAATTAAAAAATACAAGTAAAAAACTTTAAAGACACTAAAATCTAATGATTGTCAACATTGAAACCAAAAGATTACTACTGCGTGAATTAAGAGCAACTGATTTAGAGGGTATGTTTGAGCTAGACTCTAATCCAAATGTTCATAGGTATTTAGGAAACAAACCTATTAAAACTAAAGCCGAAGCTAAAAAAATATTAGACAGTGTTAAGCAGCAATATGCAGATCGTGGCATTGGTAGATTTGCTGTTATTGAAAAAGCAACAGGTGATTTTATTGGTTGGTCTGGTATTAGATTAAACACAGAGTACAACATGAATGGATTTACAAAATACTATGATGTTGGCTATAGATTAATTGAACGTTATTGGGGAAAAGGATATGCTACCGAGTCTGGTAAAGCCACTGTAGATTATGCCTTTAAAGTCATGAATCTACCCGAACTTTATGCAACCACTGAAGCTGGTAACCAAGCCTCACATAATGCACTTTTAAAAATAGGATTACACTACGTTAATGATTTTTATTTTGAACATGAAAAATTAAATTTACGTTGGTATAAAATTGAAAACAAATAAATTATGGCTAAAATCTGTCCTGAATGTGGAGACAAAATAGTTGGACGCATAGATAAAAAATTTTGTAGCGATGGTTGTAGGAATGCGTACAACAACAAGGTTAATAAAGATGGTAAAAACTTAATCCGCAACATTAACAATCGATTACGTAAAAATTGGCGCATTTTAGAAAGTCTTAATCCAGAACAAAAAACCAAAACCACAAAAACTAAATTAGAAGCTAAAGGTTTTGATTTTAATTATTTTACAAGCACATACACAACCAAAGCTGGTACTATATATTACTTTGTTTACGACCAAGGTTACCTACCTTTGGATAATGATTTTTATGCTTTAGTAAAACGTCAATAAGCATACTAAATCTATTTCCAGTTATGACCTTTTAATTGCATTGCTGCTTTTAAAATATCCTTTTGGCTAATTTGTCCAACTAATTTTCCGTCTTCTACTATTGGAAAACGTCTACGCTTAGACTCTAAAAATTTAGCTGCAGCATCAAAAACATCTAAATTACCATCAATGGTTTCGACATTTTTAACCATATGCTTTTCTACGCTATTATTTTCAGTAGGCATATTATAATAACGACTATCGCTAATCTGCTTAATACAATCGCCTTCAGATATTATACCTATCAATTCATTTTTATCATTTACTACTGGTCCTCCAGAAATTTTATATTTAATTAAAGTATCAATAACGTCTTCCACACTTTGCGTGGATTTAAAAGTTATCAAATCTCTAGTCATATAATCACTAACTCTTAACGATTGATTAGTATCTAACTGCTGTCCTTTTCTTGGACCTTCAAAACTTTTAATTCCCATAATTTTAAATTTGTTATTCACTTAAAGTTACTGAATTTTAATCTTTTAACCTAAACCATTAACAAACTAAATAGCTAATATTGAATAAGCTTAACGTAAAACTAGGGTTACACAACTACTAAAATCAACCTATTAATAATTAGTTATTTAAGAAAAATACTTCAAAAAAAATTATAGTTTTGAAACAATTAAAATATTTAAAATGAAAAACATACTTTATCTAGTAATTTTATGCTTTGGTCTAACAGCAAATGCACAAACCAATGACGCATTATCAAAACATTATGAAGCCTATTACAAACAAATGAAGACGCAAGGTGATGTACAAGGTATTATAAATGCCTTAACACACCTTAACCTTTTAAAGCCATCAGAAGCAAGAAAAGACACGTTAGCTTATGTGTATTTAAACGAAGGAAAATTCACTCAAGCTCTAAACACTATTGGTATTGAGCAAAAGTCTACAGACTCTGATATCGCTTTAGAAGTTAAAGCTGTTGCGTTAAAATCTTTAGGTGATTTAAATAAAGCTATTCCTTTTTTTAAAACTATGCATGACAAATCTCCAAACGCTCCTGTAGCTTATGAGATTGCAGAAATTTATTTAAACTTAAACAACCTTACGGAAGCTAAAAAATATATTGATTTAGGTTTAGCGACTGTAAAAGACACCCAAGGAAAAACATTTTACGAAACACAGCAACCCTATGCTGTATCTTTAAAAGCAGGTTTATATTACTTAGATGCTTTAGTATTATTAAATAAAAATAAAGACACAAATATTAGTGCTGCCTTATTAATATTAGAAAAAGCTTTAGCTATTGAGCCTGAATTTAATATGGCATTGATAGCAAAAAACGCATTAACAGCACAGCAGAATCAACCTAAAAACTAAATTAGTTTTAGTGTATAAAAAAAGCCTCCCTGTTTACAGGAAGGCTTTTTTTATTAATTGATTTATAATTATTTTACAATTATAAACTCGCTTCTTCTATTTAATTGATGTTCTGATTCACTACAAGGCACTCCATCACTACACTTGTTTCTTAATTGAGTCTCACCATAACCCTGACCAGTTAATCTGGATCTACTTATACCTCCAACATTTACTAAGTATTCTATTGTAGATTTAGCTCTGCGGTCTGATAATTCAATATTATATTGATTTGTGTTACGACTATCTGTGTGTGATCTAACATCTATATTCACCTTAGAATACACATTCATAAAGTCAATAACTTTACGTAATTCAACTTCAGCGTCTTTTCTAATAAAAGATTTATCCAGGTCAAAATATATAATATTAATTCCCAATAAAGGTGCAATATCGGTACCTAATGGAGCAGGTAAATCGTCTTGCTGCTTCATAAATAACGTACGCTCAACAGACCCAGTAATGTTAGGTGTATTAAATACTTTCTCGGCTGGAGAATATGTTTCTTTAGTTGATCTAATAGAGTAAATTTGACCGCAATCTAAAGCAAAATCAAAACTACCATCTGCTCTTGATGTTTTTTCATTTATAACCTTATTATTTTCATCTAATAAAAACACTGTTGCGTTTGCAATAGGTTGATCATTTTCTTTATTTAATACAATACCATTTATTGATTGTTGACACTTACTTATTAAAGGTCTATACATTTTAAAACTGTAAATATCATCGTCACCAACGCCACCTTCACGATTTGAGGCAAAATAACCTAAACTAGTATCGCTGTCCATGATAAAAGTAAAATCATCCTCAGTACCATTAATAGGACGTCCTAAATTAAAGGCTTCACCTAGAGTACTATCGTCATTAAACTCTGATACAAATACATCAAGGCCTCCTAAACCAGGATGTCCATCAGATGAAAAGTAAAGTTTGTTATCCTTACTTACAAAAGGAAATGTTTCTCTTCCTTCCGTATTAATTGTATTTCCTAAGTTTTTAATTTCACCAAAGACACTATCGTTAATAGCTACTTTGTATAAATCTGATAATCCATTTGTACCTGGCATATCACTTGCAAAATACAAGGTTTTTTCATCTGGACTTAAAGCTGGATGCGCTACAGAGTATTGATCACTATTAAAAGGTAATTCCTGAACTTTCCAGTCTGAACTTTCACCATCAACTCTGGTAGCTCTATACAATTTTAGTCTATTGGTACCATTATCGTCTTGCTTATAATCTTTGTTGGTGTAATTATTTCTAGTAAAATACATGGTTAAACCATCTTTAGTAAAAACTGCTGTAGACTCATGATAAATCGAATTTATTTGTTTATTAAACTTAGAGCTACTAGTTTCTAAAACCTCAATACTATTTAGTTTATATAGATCTAAAAAAGGTTGTTCATTCCAATCATGCACACGTTTAGTTGCATGTCTTTCATTTCTATTTGATGAATAAATCAAACTTCCTTGATAGTACGAAGGTGCAAAATCTGATAATTCCGAATTAAAATCCACATTTATAATCTCAAAACGTCCAGATTGCATTTCAATTTCTTCTAAATAGTTTCTTTCGTTTATATAAAGGTTTGCTCTATAGTCTTCACCTTTAGTCTCATAAAACATTTCCATAACTTCATCAGAGGCTAAATATCTTTTATCACTTTTTAAAGATAAGGCATAACGATACATGTATTCAGGATCCATATTCTCGGTAGAATAAAAGAGTTGCCCATACCATTTAGCAGCATTTTTATAATCTGCATTAAAATAATAAGAATCAGCCAAATTTTTCAGCAATTGATCTGACTTATATCCATTGTTAGCAGCTTTTAAATACGACTGTCTAGCTTCGATAAAAGCAAGATTTTCAAATTCTTTATTTCCTTCTTTTTCAGCTTTTTTCTCTTGTGCCAATAAAACATTTATTGAAAGAAAAAATAAGCTAATACATATTGTAATTATTTTTTTCATGTTAATTAGTATTTTGAATTAGAAGAATCTTGGGTTAACCATACGGTTATTTCTTTTGAATAATTCGAATCTTAAAAAGATTTCATAAGAACCGTCGTTATATTGTTTTAATTCTGTTGTTTCTCTATCATAAGCCACACCTAACATAATTTGATCTGACACTTGAAAACCAGCCATAGCACTTAACGCAGCGCTCCATCGATAAGCAGCTCCTAATGTTAACTTCTCTTTAATTAAAAAGTTAGCAGATAAGTCTACTTGTAATGGTGCTCCATCAACAAACTTTACTAAAGTTGAAGGTTTAAACTTTAAATCTTCATTTACATCAAAAGTTCTACCAGCCATTATATAAAAATTCACTCTTTCGGTTGCAGTGGCAAACGAATTATTGTTTGCTGAATTTTCATCAAAATGTTCTGTTTCTAAAATATTTGGAGCACTTAAACCTAAATAAAATTTATTGGTATAATAATAAACTCCTAAACCAAATTGAGGAGAGAATTTATTGTCAATATTTATTTGGGCATCAGAGTCACCTACATTAAAGGCTCCAGTATTTAGTTTATTAGTATCAATATTTAAAAAGTGACCACCTCCTTTAAGACCTAGGGCTAACTTTGCATCATTATTTAAGTTTAAAGTATAACTAAAAGACAGATCTATGTAGGTTTCGCTAGTAATAAATATTTCGTCTTGCGTAATATTAAGACCTAATCCTACTTTCTCTCCAACAGGAGAATGTAATGATGCTGTGAAGGTATCAGGAGCACCATCTAGACCTACCCATTGGGTCCTGTATAAGCCCACAAAACTTAAAACATCTCTTGACCCTGCATATGCAGGATTAACACTTAAAGTGTTGTACATGTATTGAGTGTATTGAGCATCTTGTTGTGCATAACTTTGGTTAGAGTAAAATCCTAAACCCATTAATGCTAAAATGAATATGCAATAATTTTTCATATTTGTATAAGTTTAAACCAGTAACTCTTTCGAGTTACTGGTATTAGATAATTTATTTTCTATTTAAATATAATGGTCCAGCTTTTTGTACTGACTTACCTTGTTTATTAATGTACGTTAACACGTAATAGTAAGTACCTACAGGAAGCATATCATCTTCTTTAACAGTAACTCTACCTTCAGATACACCTCTAAAGAATCTTCCACCTGTTCCATATCCATCAACGTCATACACTTTAACTCCCCAACGGTTGTAAATAATTAATGTATTATCTGGATATTGCTCTATACCACTTATAACAAATACATCATTTAGTCCGTCACCATTTGGTGTCATTATATCAAATATTTCAAGGTCATCTGGAGAATTTGGATCATTATTATTGAATTCATCATAATCCGGAATTCCGTTACCATTATTATCTGAAATTTCATCTCCATTTAAAACAGTGTCTCCATCACAATCTAAAAGTAACCATTCGTCACTTACTCCTAATACTTCTTGAGTATCATAATCAATTAATTGACTTGTAAACTCATAATCACAAGGATCTAAAGGATCTGTACCATCTATTATTTCATCTCCATTTGAAACACCATCACCATCGCAGTCACTATTATTGAATTCATCAGATGCTACTACATCTTGGCTTGACACAATAAAGTCGCAAGGATCTGTTGGATCTGTTCCGTCTTCTATCTCTTGACCGTTACTTACACCATCTCCATCACAATCTGAAGAGGTAAACTGTACATCTACAGGTAGTGTTTGACTAGTAAATATAAAATCACAAACATCTAATGGATCAGTACCATCTAATATTTCGTCTCCGTTAGTTACTCCATCACCATCACAATCAATAGCTTCCCATTCTGGACTTACAAATAAAACATCTTGATTTGACACTTCGTAATCACATGGATCTAACGCATCTGTTCCGTCCTCTAATTCTTGTTCATTAGTCACTCCATCACCATCACAATCAGCTAATAACCAAGTCGCATCTGGTGTTAAGGTCTGGTGTATTAAATCAAAATCGCAATTGTCTAATGGTTCCGTTCCATCAGTGACTTCTGTACCATCAATTACTCCATCGCCATCTGTATCTGGATCTTGTGGGTCTGTTCCTAAATCAATCTCATCTCCATTATTTAAACCATCGTTATCACAATCTAATGCGTTCCATTCTGGACTTGCTGCTAATGTGATACTTCCTGTTAAGAAATCACATCCATCGGTTGGATCTGTTCCATCTATAACTTCTTGCCCATTAGCAACTCCATCACCATCACAATCTGCATCTAACCAAATAGTTCCAACTGGCTCCGTTTGACTTGTATAAACTAAATCACAAGGGTCTAATGGATCTGTACCATCGGCTACTTCATCTTCATTTGTTACTCCATCACCATCGCAATCTGCATCTTCCCATGCAGTATCTGCTGTTAACGTTTGATGGTCTAGATCGAACTCACAGTTGTTTAATGGATCTGTTCCATCAGCAACTTCTGTTCCGTCAATTACTCCATCTCCATCTGTATCTGGATCTTGTGGGTCTGTTCCTTCTGTAATTTCTTCTCCATTGGTTAATCCATCATTATCACAATCTAATGCGCTCCATTCTGGACTTCCTGCTAATGTGATGCTTCCTGTTAAGAAATCACATCCATCAGTTGGGTCTGTTCCGTCAATAACTTCTGTTTCGTTTGTTACGCCATCTCCATCACAATCTGCTGCTAACCATGTAGCGTCAGGTGTTGCATTTTGACTTGTAACTTCAAAATCACAATTATCTAATGGATCTGTTCCATCTATTACTTCTTGTCCGTTTGTTACGCCATCTCCATCGCAATCTGCATCTTCCCATGCCGTATCAGGTGTTACCGTTTGATGTGTAATATCTAAATCACATGCATCTGTCGGACTTGTTCCATCAGCAACTTCTGTTCCGTCAATTACTCCATCTCCATCTGTATCTGGATCTTGTGGGTCTGTTCCTTCTGTAATTTCTTCTCCATTGGTTAATCCATCATTATCACAATCTAATGCGCTCCATTCTGGACTTCCTGCTAATGTGATGCTTCCTGTTAAGAAATCACATCCATCAGTTGGATCTGTTCCATCAGTAACTTCTGTTTCGTTTGTTACGCCATCTCCATCACAATCTGCTGCTAACCATGTAGCGTCAGGTGTTGCATTTTGACTTGTAACTTCAAAATCACAATTATCTAATGGATCTGTTCCGTCTATTACTTCTTGTCCGTTTGTTACTCCATCTCCATCGCAATCTGCATCTTCCCATGCCGTATCTGCTGTTAATGTTTGATGGTCTAGATCGAACTCACAGTTGTTTAATGGATCTGTTCCATCAGTAACTTCTGTTCCGTCGATTACTCCATCTCCATCTGTATCTGGATCTTGTGGGTCTGTCCCTTCTGTAACTTCTTCTCCATTGGTTAATCCATCATTATCACAATCTAATGCGCTCCATTCTGGACTTCCTGCTAATGTGATGCTTCCTGTTAAGAAATCACATCCATCAGTTGGATCTGTTCCATCAGTAACTTCTGTTTCGTTTGTTACGCCATCTCCATCACAATCTGCTGCTAACCATGTAGCGTCAGGTGTTGCATTTTGACTTGTAACTTCAAAATCACAATTATCTAATGGATCTGTTCCATCTATTACTTCTTGTCCGTTTGTTACGCCATCTCCATCGCAATCTGCATCTTCCCATGCCGTATCAGGTGTTACCGTTTGATGTGTAATATCTAAATCACATGCATCTGTCGGACTTGTTCCATCAGCAACTTCTGTTCCGTCAATTACTCCATCTCCATCTGTATCTGGATCTTGTGGGTCTGTTCCTTCTGTAATTTCTTCTCCATTGGTTAATCCATCATTATCACAATCTAATGCGCTCCATTCTGGACTTCCTGCTAATGTGATGCTTCCTGTTAAGAAATCACATCCATCAGTTGGATCTGTTCCATCAGTAACTTCTGTTTCGTTTGTTACGCCATCTCCATCACAATCTGCTGCTAACCATGTAGCGTCAGGTGTTGCATTTTGACTTGTAACTTCAAAATCACAATTATCTAATGGATCTGTTCCATCTATTACTTCTTGTCCGTTTGTTACGCCATCTCCATCGCAATCTGCATCTTCCCATGCCGTATCAGGTGTTACCGTTTGATGTGTAATATCTAAATCACATGCATCTGTCGGACTTGTTCCATCAGCAACTTCTGTTCCGTCAATTACTCCATCTCCATCTGTATCTGGATCTTGTGGGTCTGTTCCTTCTGTAATTTCTTCTCCATTGGTTAATCCATCATTATCACAATCTAATGCGCTCCATTCTGGACTTCCTGCTAATGTGATGCTTCCTGTTAAGAAATCACATCCATCAGTTGGATCTGTTCCATCAGTAACTTCTGTTTCGTTTGTTACGCCATCTCCATCACAATCTGCTGCTAACCATGTAGCGTCAGGTGTTGCATTTTGACTTGTAACTTCAAAATCACAATTATCTAATGGATCTGTTCCGTCTATTACTTCTTGTCCGTTTGTTACTCCATCTCCATCGCAATCTGCATCTTCCCATGCCGTATCTGCTGTTAATGTTTGATGGTCTAGATCGAACTCACAGTTGTTTAATGGATCTGTTCCATCAGTAACTTCTGTTCCGTCGATTACTCCATCTCCATCTGTATCTGGATCTTGTGGGTCTGTCCCTTCTGTAACTTCTTCTCCATTGGTTAATCCATCATTATCACAATCTAATGCGCTCCATTCTGGACTTCCTGCTAATGTGATGCTTCCTGTTAAGAAATCACATCCATCGGTTGGGTCTGTTCCATCAGTAACTTCTGTTTCGTTTGTTACGCCATCTCCATCACAATCTGCTGCTAACCATGTAGCGTCAGGTGTTGTGTCTTGATTAGTATATATAAGGTCACAACTATCTTTTGGACTTGTACCATCTATAACTTCTTGTGCATTTGTAACACCATCTCCATCACAGTCTGATGTTGGCCAATCATTAGTAACGGTTACATCTGCAGATACATTACCACATGGTGCAACTCCAACAATTGTATATGTGTAAACTCCTGAGCTATTAATAGCTGGATCAAAAATACCACCTACTAAATCTGGACTCCATGTTCCACCAGTATCAGCTCCTCCTAATAAGGCGAATAAATCAACTGTATCACAACTAGCTGTTACCGTTGCATCTGAACCTGGATTTGCTTCTGGTTCAAAAGACACAACTACTGTAAGTAAATCGATACTTTCACAACCTGCTGCATTAGATTGACTAATAACTACTAAATTATCAGTTAATGCACTTAATAATGTGGTCTCTGGTAAAGGCACTTTAGGATCAGATTCATAATCAGCTAAAGTATCATAATAATTTAAAGTTAACGTTTGACCATCTGTTGTTACTTCTAAATCTGCTAAAGTTGCAGTCGCTAATTCAGATTCACAAAATTCTTGGTGTGTATCACCATTTGGATCTTCTGGTTCCGGGTTTATTGTCACAGTAAATTCTAATCTATCTGAAACATCAGAAATACAAGTTGAAGGAGATGCTTCTGCAAAACCAGCGTAATATTGTGTCCCATCGGTTAAAGGTGTTGTATTAGAAAGCACATTACCCGCAGCATCATACCATATCACAGTTGCTCCTGCTGGTGTATTATTAACTACTAAATCTGCAATTCTACCTCCATCTGCCGCACAAAATATTGGCATCGCATTTGGTGTAGTTGGCATAGGTAAATCACATAGATATGTAATTGTTATTGTTGCATTATCTGCAGGCAAATTAACATTACCATCATTATCTTGAATTGTATAATCAACTGGTGTCGGGTTACCTGTAAAAGTAGATAAAGGAATAAAACTTGTTTCTCCTGTAAAAGGGTTTACATCCCATGTACCTTCACCTGGCACATTAAATCCAGTTACATTTCCATTTACGACATTAATACCTGTTGCTCCAGGAGGAATTACAAGGCTTACACTTGTAACATCCACAGAACCATCTGCATCTGCATCTACTAAAGGATTAGGATTCATTGGATCTTGATTATTTGCAAATACATCAATAGTTACAGTTGAACCAGAAACATTATCTAAATCATAATCATCTTGAGGTACAGGAGGAACTATTACGTAGGTAATAGTAAGTGTAGCTTCATTAGAAGTTAAACCTCCAATATCATTTATTTCATAATTAATTGGTGTAGGATCTGCTGTAAAACCTGTTAATGGTGTAAAAGTTACAGCTCCAGTATCATCTACTGTCCACGTCCCTTCATTATCAACAACTAGAGTATCATTAAATCCATCTCCATTACTATCTGTCGCATCTGGATCCACAAAATTAACTGTAGTTGGATCGATTGTATTTGATGGATCTGCCAATGTATTAGGTATATCATTGTCACCAATCAAGGTATCCATTGTTACAGGACCTGCTGTGTTTAATAAATCTTCGTCATCTACTGCCACTGGGCTATCTGGAATACGAATAGTTACTGTAGTAGTACTTACATTTCCGTCTTCATCTTCAATAGTATACTCAAACGTAGTTTCGCCAGACCAACCTGGTGCAGGAATAAAGGTCATTGTTCCGCTATCATCTATTATTACAGTACCATTAGCTGGTTGCGTATAGTTAGATACAACTGTATTACCTTCTCCTAAAATATCTTCATCATCATGATCTTCTCCAAACCCATCGTTTATTTCAAATAAGTTAGCCACGATAGATTGATCAACTGCTGTTATAAAATCATCTGGCATTGCTTGGATTGCTGCTCTTCTTAAAGCCATAGGGATTTGCGTAGGACCACACATGCAGTTAGCATCACTAGGTATCATTACAAAAACAAGTCCATTAGCTTCGTCACAAGCTTCAGATCCATTAAACTCGATTCCTTCTGTTAACGATCCTCCTGCTGGAATAGCACCTACAAGATTACCAGTGTATATACTTAATCCTGTTGGCTCTCCAGTAGCATCTGCGCAATAAAAATTGTACTCTGCTCCTGCAGGCATTTCTAATCCTCCTGTATTATCTATAGTGATAGTAGCTAATGAATATCCATAATTAGAGACCGTTTCAGTTAATACAGCCTCTGAAGAACTTAAAGCTGCTGGTCTTGGTTTACGAATAGCAACATCCCTATCTACACTACCTGTTTGAATTATCGCATCCGTACAAGTAAATTCTGATCCGACTGGACCACAAACAGAACCAGCACTTTCAATGTAATTACTTACTTTAACTGAA
Source organism: Olleya sp. KJ81-1 (assembly GCF_055808135.1). Lineage (NCBI taxonomy): Bacteria > Pseudomonadati > Bacteroidota > Flavobacteriia > Flavobacteriales > Flavobacteriaceae > Olleya > Olleya sp. KJ81-1. The sequence goes on from NZ_CM147854.1 coordinate 2,381,820, forward strand.
GCTGCATCTGAACAAATACCATTTATTGGTGTCACCTCAAATGAGAATTCTATCGAATCATCATTTGTCATCCCTTGAGGATATCTAACTATTATATCATTTGAAGATTCAAGTTCAATGGTTATTGGATCAGTTCCTGCTCCAGTATTTTGAAGTGTCCCTGGCACGTATTCTAAACCTATTGGTATTAATACTCTTGCAAAATCTTCGGTTCCAGTAATAGCTGGAGGGTTTCCAAGGATATCTCTGACAGTTGATTTTTGTGTTACAAGAAAGTTAGCACCACAATTATCAATTGGATCGGTAATACTTAATTCTGAAAACGCTCTGTAAGGAGCTTCTAATCCATTAATAATAATGCCTTCACTTAAAATTTTTGTATTATCCCCTTGAGCAGGATCTCCACAGGCTGCATTACCATTTACTCTAAAGCTGATAGTCGAATTAGATTCGTAATCACAAGTTGTTTGTAACGTATAACGTAATAACGCTTTTCTATCATTTCCGCTAGCACCAACTGCTCCTGTACCTGGCAAACCACCAAATTCAGCCATTGCTGGATTTGTAACATCTACTACATAAGAGATTCCATTATCAATTACATCACCAGTTACATCTGTCCAAGGTGTTGTTCCTAGAGGATATTGTACTTCTACCGAAATAATATCCAAAGCAGAAGTTCCTCCAAATGGTTCTAATGTTGACATAAAATCAACTACTGTTCCATTTAAACCAGAATTATATTCTAATACTATTTCAAAAGGTGTACAGTTATCTACTGAGGATGCTCCTGGTTGCGTAGTAATTATTTGTTGAATTAAAGCTGAAGAAGGTATTAATGAGATTGTTGCTATTTCCTTATAACAAAAATCTGTATTTGAACTATAATCTGTTGGATAAGCTACACAATCGTAACCAAGGTAAAAATCCACATCACTTTGTAAACAAGTATCATATGTTGCAGCAATACGAACATTTTTAGTTCCATTTGCAGCAATTGCACCTACATTGACATAACCATTACCATCTGCGTCAATAAAAATATCTGTTGCAACATTTACTGGTGTCCCACCAGATCCATCCGCTGCAACATCAATATTAGCATTAGTAACTGTAACCACTCCAGCCGGAACTTTGATCCAATGAAAACCAATTGCCGAACCTGACGTATTTACAATTTGTAGATCAAAAAACGCCTCTGGACCATATCCATCTGTACTTGAACCAATTAATGGTTGAAAGTTATAAGTTGGTGGTGAATAATTTAAAACAATTGGAGTACCTGCATCAGTATTTCCTGCAGCATTTAATAGATCATTAGCATCTATTCCATCATCCGAGAAAACAACATTTTGAATTCTAGAGAGATCTTCTCCATATTTTGCTGGATCTGCATAAACATTATGTGCCCATGGATATAAGTCCATTGTTGTAAAAACGTCAATCTGAGTTGTTTCTTCTAATTCACAAGTTCCTTGAATAGTAAGTGTTGTTCTATAAGCAGCTGTACCTCTTTGATCAGTATCTCTGTAATCACTTCCAGCAATAGGAGTTGCTATCCAATGATTTGGATTTGCTTGTTGTGTTAATAGTAATTCATTATCACTTGCAGTAAAAACACCTTCCGTTGTTTGTTGACTGGCATCTATTATCCTTAAACCATCCGGAACATAATAATCAATTTGCTTAATAGCGGTAATTGGTCTAAATTCTCCTGGATGTAAGTGTCCAATAGAACCTCTTATATAATTATTATAATCTATAGCAGCAATTTCGTCACAATTTGCCATAACTTCACTTCTTCCAGCAGTTCTAAGGAAAGGTCTTGTAAATTCTACTGAATCTCCCCAATCATCACACGTCACCTCATCTGCTAAATTAGCATTAACATGTCCTGGCTCTATGGTAAAGAAACGTCCTCTAAAGCCCATTACATTATAATTATTAGCATAATAAGTATCTAATTTAAAATGCCAATCCATTTGTATAAAAAACTGATCACCATTATCAACAGTACCAGAATCTAATAAAGCAATTGCATTAGAAAAGTCAAAATCTGCGATAAAATTATTATCTACTGCTGGTCCATCTGGTATAATAACAGGTGCATCCAACGCAGTAATTGCAGTTGTTAATCCTGTTGAAGCATCAATAAAGTACACTTGACCTTCAATAAAACTAATAGTTTCTTGACCTAATGTTGCTGATGCTGGTAAATCATATTTTTGTCTAAAATGTAAATCATCACCGACGATACCACCTGCAGAACTGTTCATAAATCCTTCTGCTACTACACGCATATCATCACCTGCTAAATATGTATCTAATTCGTGAATTGCTGGATCTAAAGTTACCAACGTCGTCATTGTATTATCTGTATAACCAGGTGTAATTCTATAAGAATCAAAAGCTGTAATATTTGGACCTTGACACGGATCACAATTATGTAATAATACTGGTAAAAATGTATCACAATGCACATCATTTGTTTTACAAATAGTTCCTCCTGGGACGTCGTACCAATTATAAGTTGTTTTATATGGTACAACAATTGGATTAGCAACTCCACAATTTGCTATTAATGGAAAACGCACAAATTCATCTGCATCTGTAGCACCTCCATTACGATTAGAGTAACCATTTTGCAAATCTGTTGTAGTATAATATACAGGACCTCCCGGAACTGGTTGAGTGAAACGAGGATCTGCTCCTGGAGCTAGATTTACTCCAGCTGGAACATCTAACTGAATAATCATCTCATTATCAGGATTTGTATTTAAAATGGCATGTCCATTATGATCATAAGCTGTACCTGCATTTATAAAATATGGACTTATAGCTAATTCAAATATAGCACCATCTGTAGTATCAGTATCTTGTTCTCTTAAAGTAGGTATTTGATAATCTCTACCAATATTACCATATCCTAAATCTGTACCAGCAATCCTTGAAACGTCACATTGCGTTCTTGCTATAGCATTAAGAAATATATGTTCCCAATCTTGTAATCTATCATCTCCTGATGAACAAGAAAAAACATCATCATCAATAAAAGTTATATCGTATTCTAACACTACTGTATCTCCTGCAGCAATATCGTCAAAACGTAAATCTCCATCCACATCTGAAAAACCACCTGGACCATCGGGATCTGATAGCAACGTATCTTCTGCTAACATTTGCGTGTCACCAGAGGGTTGATAAGTCGCGCTTGCTGGTTGCCATCCTGTTATATTCGCAGAAACATCTGTACCTCCAATATAAAAATTTGAGAATATTTTTTGATCATAATACCCACTAGACCAACGATTATTATTGTTATAATCAATATTAAGTAATTGATTATTTGAACCCAACCCAAAAGACAATCTAACATCTTTTGCCCAAGCTGCTGGTCCAGAACCTGTATTTGTTATCTCTACTCTGACAGTATTTGTTCCACAAATCTCTCTAGGATTATCAATTACATTAAAAACTAATGTTGGTAAGTCTCCTCCAAAAAGAACAGAACCTACAACTTGATCTGATAAATAACATTCCCAACCTGCTCTATGCTCTACATTAGTATCTGCTGTTGAGCCACCACAACTGATTAAGCTAAATTCCTCTGTAAAAACTAGAGATTCAGTATCGTCAAAAACACCATTTCCATTTTCAAAAGCTCCATTTCCTGACAAAAATGGTTCTTGTGTCATATCGTAATTAAATCTCAAAGGATTAGCGGTATCATCTACAGGGTCAATTTCTACACCATTATAATATAGTTTATAGTCTACTATTTCAGAACCTAATAAAACAGTATGATATCCAAGAACAGTACCAGAATTACCAGCATTAACATCCACAACTTCTCTGGTATGCATACCACCAACAATAGCTGGTAGTGATATTACTGGAGCTTGAACTTGTAAAGAAGGTGCTACTATATTGTAAGTTCCTGAATTTGGATTAGTATCTTCTCCAAAGCCTACACCTCCATTATAATTTAAAATAACAGCATCTTTAAATGATCCCTCTGCTTCAAAATGTACAACCGCATTACAATCACCTGACCTTTGAAAAGTAAAGGAAACCGAATCTCCTGGTGACCAGTTAGTTGCAGCTGTTCCTTTATTTATTTCAAATATTGGATTAAACGGATCGGACACATCAAATTCGGTCACAGTAAAAGCACCAATTGGATTCTGAGATGTAATACTTAAACCACCAGAGTAACTTACTCCTGGAGCTAAATTCATTGTTACCTTTAAAGAATTGGTATTTGAACCTAATGCGGTAATTCCAATTTCGTTAAAAGCTTCGTTACCTGCACCTATACCTACACCTGCAGCATTAGACCCAATAAGAGGATAATAATCAACTTCAAAATCACTATTTGCGTAATCTTGTGCCATCAAAGTGGTTAGAGAACACAAAGTAAAAATTACTAAAAGTAAAAAACTTTTTTTGCTCCAAGCATTTATAAAAGTCAAAGAATTAATGTAATTATTTTTCATAAACTTAGAATTTAAATTTTAATGTTGCGCACGATTCATGACATGAAATCGTGTATCTGTTTTGGAAAACAAGCCTATTAACTTGTTGCTTAAACGCCCACAATAGATTTAATTTACTTTTTAAAATAAAATAGTTCGGGCTAATGGAAAGTAGGTTTTTTGGGATCATATTTCTTGATATTTAAATAACCATTTTGTTTAACCGTTTAATAATATGCAGGTTATACAAAATAGATTTAACATACAATTATGTTAAAAATTTAAGAAAGACAATCATACATTATGTTGTTTAAAAATTAAATTCGATGAAGCGTGTTAAAAATCCGACAAAAAGAGCAACAAAAAAAAGGACAACTAAATAGTTGCCCTTTTTTTTAAAAGAATTTTCTTACTAAACCTTTACCAAATTCTTACACGATCTTCTGGTGCGATATACATTTTATCTCCTTCTTTAATATTAAAAGCCTTATAAAAAGCATCTATATTTAATAAAGGTTGCACAGCTCTTGTCATCCCTGGAGAATGTGGATCTGTTTTAATTCTAGTTTTTAATGCATCATCGCGCATTTTGGTTCTCCAAACGGTTGCCCAAGACATAAAGAAACGTTGTTCTGCTGTAAAACCATCAATATCTTCTGGTCTTCCATTTTGTTCAAAACTCATTTGTAAAGCATCATAAGCAGCTAAAACACCACCTAAGTCTCCAATGTTTTCACCTAATGTAAAAGCACCATTAATATTGGTTTCTGGTAATACTTCAATACCTGAATATTGATCAGATAAAGCTTTTCCTAAACCTTCAAATTGTTTTAAATCTTCATCTGTCCACCAATTGTTAAGATTTCCATCTTTATCATAACGTGATCCTGAATCATCAAAACTATGTGAAATTTCATGTCCAATTACAGCTCCAATTCCTCCATAATTTACAGCATCATCTGCAGTATAATTATAGAAAGGTGGTTGTAAAATAGCTGCTGGAAAAACAATTTCGTTGTAAGCTGGATTAAAATAAGCATTTACTACTTGAGGAGCCATGTACCATTCTGACTTGTCAACTGGTTTTCCTAATTTTTGAATATCATCTTTAAAATTCCATGCAGTAGCATTTAAAGAGTTTTGTAAATAAGATCCACCTTCTTCTACACTATTAATCTTTAATTCGGAATAATCTTTCCATTTGTCTGGATAAGCAATCTTAACTTTAGTTGCTTTAAGTTTTTCGATTGCTTTTTGTTTAGTTTCTGGACTCATCCAGTCTAATTTATTTATACGATTCTCAAACGCTAAGATGACATTTTCAATCATTTTTTTAGCTTTCACTTTAGCTTCCGCTGGAAATTTTTTGTCAACATATAATTTACCCAAAGCTTCTCCAACGGTACCGTTTAATGCACCTAAAGCTCGTTCTTCCCTTGGACGTTGTGCTTTTGATCCATTCAATTCTTTACCGTAAAACTCCCAGTTAGCAGTTTCAATATCTGTACTTAAATAACCTGCAGCACTATTAAATGTTTGCCACTTTAAGTAAGCTTTCCAGTCGCTAACATTACCATCAGCCAATACTTCTTGTAATCTGTTAAAGTAACCTAGATCACCTATGATAACGGTATCTAATTGTTTTACACCTATACCAGAAATAAAGTTTTTCCAATTAACTGCAGGTACCATTTTTTGAACCTCTGCAATTGATCTTGGATTGTAACGTTTACGAGCGTCACGACGATCTACCTTATCCATTTTAGCTTCTTCTAATCTTGTTTCGAAAGCTAAAATTTGTTCTGCTTGTGTTTTAGCTGTTGCTTCATCATCACCCAAATATTGAAACATTCTAGTGATATGTGCTACATACTTTTCTCTTTTTTCTTTTGAGTCGGCATCATTCTTAATGTAGTAATCTCTGTCTGGTAAACCTGTACTTCCTCCTCCTAAATAAGCAACGTTACGGTTACTATCTTTAGGATCAGATCCTACACCAAATCCGTAAAGACCACCTCCACCTTGAGGCTCCATTTCGATCATGTAAGCTTGTAAGTCTTCGATGTTTTTTATAGCTTCAATTTTAGCTAAATATGGTTTTACTGGCTCAATACCTAACTTATTACGACCAATAGTGTCCATAATAGTTTGGTAAAAATAAACTGCCTTTTCTTGGTCAGAACCTGGTAATACTTTAATGTTTTCAAGATCTTTATTATCAGACATTGCTGCTTTTAAAATTGCCAAAGCGTCAGCATCTGTTTTTTTACGCAATTCTTGGAAACTTCCCCAAGTAGCTTGATCATCCGGAATCTCGTTATTGTCTAACCATTTTCCGTTTACATATCTAAAGAAATCTTCTTTAGGTTGTGTTGACTTGTCCATGTAATCTAAATTGATTCCTGGAACGACTTCTAATTTTGCAGTTGGTTCCGCTGGCTTGTCTTCTTTACATCCCATGATGGTTAAGCAGCCAACTATACCAATTACAGTTGATTTTTTAAGGTTGATTTTCATTTTTTTGATAGTGTTTATATTACGCGTATAATAATTGTTTAAGGTATAAAAAACGCGCCTACTAGCTGGTAGTAAGGCGCGTTTTTTAAGTTTAAATTAACTTTTAATTAACAATTAGCTTTTTAGTTATTCTGCCAACATTAGTCTGTAAATTTAAAAAATAAACTCCTGTTGAAAAGCTACTTAAATCCAATTGATACAAATTATTATTAGTTTTAGCTTCTAATTTATTATAAATTAATTTCCCTGTAAGGTCATAAACCGCAACATCAAAACTTTGATTAGAAAGTGTTTTAATATTGAATAAGCCTTTTGATGGATTTGGATACACCATAAAATTGTTAGTTTCAAACTGGTCAACACTTAAATTGTCGGTTCCTCTGATCACAAAATTATCAATAATAACACCTTCTTCCTGAACAGCTTGATCAGATTGAAATACAAACCTAAACATAATACTAGTCTCTGCATTTAATGCTGTTAAATCATAGCTATACTCTGACATTGTAGCAGATTGTGCATCCGTTCCAGACCATTGAGACCCAATACAGTTAAAACACGTATTATTTTCGCCTTGTGCAGTATCATTATTGTACCAATTTGGATCTGTTGCTGTACCTAAAACAGTCCAGTTTAATCCTTGATCAATGGAGTACTCCATATATAATAGATCCCAATCATCTTCAAGCTGAAAAGCCATATCAAATTTAAGCTCAGGACTTAATAAAGTGGTTAAATCAAAGCATTGCGACACTAAATAACTTTTTACATTGTTATCATAATCTCCTACTAAGTTTGTACCATATACTTGATTAGACAAATCTGAAGACGGGTTGTTTAAGACTGCTCCTGTTGGAACACCTCGTTGCCAATATTGTGTTGCTGCGCTTTCGTCAATAACTAATAGTGCTTCTTCAGGTGTTTCAAATGTATTTACCACTTGTGTTACACCGCTATCATTAACATAAATAACTTTTTCTTCAGAGTCATTATTACTTGCATAAGCATCACCAGCAATAGTTGATGATACTTTAAATGTATAAATTCCTTTAGGTAAATTTAATACTGGTAAATCCACTAAAGTTGATGTTTCCGACAGTAAATTACCTGTCCAATTATAAACATTAGAAACACCATCGATTAAGTAATTAAAATCTACAGATGTTATAGGACTTAACCCATTGTTTTTAATTTCTACTTGAGGTACAATATTAGCATTACAATCTACAGCTGCACTAATACCATTAAGCGCTACCAATTTAACATCTGTAGCTGCCAATTCGGTTGGAATACTAGATTGCCATATACCTCTACCGTAAGTAGCTGCAGTAATTTTATCATCTAAAACATTAATTTCTACATCAGTTACAGCAACATTAGGTAAATCGTTGTTAAATAAATCCCATGTTAAAGTATCATCATCATATCTATAAACGCCTAAACTTGTGCCTAAAAACAATGGATTTTTAGAATGTAATCCTTGATGTTTTATACTATTTTTAGTTACTGTTGGCAAGCCACTTGTTATGTCGGTAAAATTGTTTCCGCCATCAACTGATTTTAAAACTTGACCGAAAAATCCTGAGGTAGTAACGTATACTATCGCGTTATCAGAATTATTAACTTCAACAGAGGTTATATTAGAACTAAAAGAAGCAACATTTGTAAAAGAAACTCCTCCATTAGTACTTTTTCTTAATGAAGCATTTATAACAACATAGATATTATCTGGATTTATTGGATCGATCTCTATAGCATCAATATTAGAACCAAACGAAGACGACACTGCTACCCAATTATTATCTACTAATTTATATAATGAATTAAAACCAGAATACAGCTCACTATTAACACTCATAGCCAAAGGTGTAATCCAATTACCCTCTTCTCCAGCAGGAGAACCTACACTACCTGTTATTGCACCACCTGCATTTGAGGATATATATAATCCGCCTCCATTTTGCGTAAATCCATAATAATTATTGGAGTTGGCAGGATCAATTGCAGTATCCATACCATCTGCTCCATAATAATTTTGCCACTGTCCATTATTAAAAGCATGACCACCATTATCTTGTAATCCACCAACCATTTTATTAGAGCTTTGTTTTGATACTGCTACTCTATAAAACTGACTGATTTGCATTCCTGCTGTTAAGTCTGTAAAACTTATTCCTTTATTTTGAGATTTGTAAAAACCACCATCTGTTCCTGCATATAAGTCACCATTAAAAAATCTTAAAAAATGAATGTCTGCATGAGAATAAGAGGATGAAAATGGTGCATTCCAATTATTAATTTTTGTGAAATTAGTTTGACTTCCGGTAACATTACCTTTCCAAATATTTAGGACTCCTGTATAAATTTCGTTTTCATCTGTGTCCGAAACTGCAAAAGCAAGATCGTACCAAGACTGCGTAGATTCAAAAATATCACCATTATTAGCCAATGAAGCTACTTGAGTAAAATTAACACCAGCATTTGATGATTTATAAACACCTCTAAAACCATAGCTATTATCCGACAGCAAAACATAGACCACGTCAGGATTTGCAGGTGTTACATCTATAACCATTCTAGAAATACCATTAAAAGGTAATCCTCCAGTAACCAATGTAAACGATTCTCCGCCATCAACAGATTTATAAAACCTGTTGCTAGTTACTGCGTATAAAGTATTTGGATCTGTTGGCTTAATTTTTATGTCTTTAATATTTAATCCTACAGTGCCATTAGAAGCGTTAGACGTATTAAGATTGCTCCAATTTACACCTCCATCAATAGTTTTATAAACACCATTACTTGTAGCTACCCATAACATATTAGAGTTTGTTGGATTGATATAAATATCATTCATAGAGTTTGGTGAGTTTCCAGGATTTAACCCTGTAGTATTCCACGTTAATCCACCATCTATAGATTTCATGACACCTACACTAAAAGAATCTCCTGCGTCATCATCTCCTGTAGCGATATAAATAATATCACTATTATTGCTATCAATAGCAATTCCCGAAACTCCGATTTGAGGTAAATCATCTGTGGTGGTAATCCACGACAAACCAGAATCAATAGATTTCCATAAACCTCCAGCAGGTGCTCCTGCATAAATTGTTGTAGGTATATTTGGATCTTGCACTACAACATTTATTCTACCTTGTCCAGAAGACCAAGATCCAGTATTAGAATGCGTAAAAGGACCAACAGGTTGCCAATCACTCTCATCAACCATTATATTGCTACTTTTTAAGTTGCTTTTTGAATTTACAACGTCCAAATATGTATTCCATAACTCCAAAGATGTTGGAAGTGTACCGTCTGGTTTTACATAATTTGACCAATACGTTTCCCATCTTTTAAATGGTTTATAACCACTCCCTTTTTGATTAGGATCTCTAGTTTTCCAATAGGTATTAAAGGCGTCAACTATATCCTGAAATTTTGCAGGTTTTGATTTATCGCTTGACGTTTGCTTAAGACTACTCATCCATGGAGCATCTTGATTAAATTGAGCAAAAGTTAAAGTACTAAAAAGCACAAAAACTAAGAGTAACATTTTTTTCATTTTTCTAACATTTTAAAATCAAAAATAGAAGTTTTTTATTTAACTACTGATGTATTAACAAAAAACATCGACAAAATACATTCTTTTTTAAGTATTTAGTAGTTTTTTAATAATTTTAACTTTAAAATGCTATCTGATGCCTTTTTTAAATTTGTCACTTCACTTACATTATCATTTGGAATTGCTATTGACAAGACATAATGTTTAACCTTCCACACATCGCCAACTTTTTCAACAATTCCAGACCCTCTGCAAATTTCCATTTGTGTATCTAATAATTCATCAAACCATGCTAGCTTTTGATTTTCATATACATAAACATTTCTTGATATTGTAGTAAAACTCCATGCTTTTCCTTTATCAAAATAAGGTTTAGCAAATGCCTTGAATTGATTGTTTTGCCAATTTTCGGTTGCATCTGTACCTATAAAAACGCCATCTGTTGTCATTAAATTAAAATAATCATCAAAATTGGCTTCTGCAGCAGCTTTATGCCAAGCTTCCAAACTGGAATTTATATCTTCTTTTTGCTTTACAACATCCACTTGCACTTCTGCTACTTTACAAGAAAACAATAGGGTAAGACCTATTAGACAAAAAAATACGTATTTCATTTTAATAAGGCTTTATAATAGTTTGACTATCTTTTTCTATCTTTTTGTTTATCTGAAGGTTTAAATTAGAAAGCGCAACAAACACTTGTTGTATTGCCAATAACTTATCTTTTTTTGAACTTGTATTTAAACTTTCAATTTCTTGAAACTTAAAAAGCATGGTTTTTAAAACCAAAACTCTAGCTTTTATAGGCTCAGTATTGATACCTTCAGGTATTGTTTCTTCTAAATCTTTAAGGCTAGAAACAAACAAATCTGCATCTGCATTAAAAAATGAAAAATCAGGAAGTTTGATTTTTTCTATTCCGTTAACGACATTCAAGTAAGGTTGCCAATTTGAAATAACCTTATTAGTCTTTGCATCTAAGCCTATGTCTTTATAATTAACTTTAGAAATATCTTTCTTAGTTAATTTTAACGAATCCGTTACAACTATATTTTGCATTGATTCCTCTTCAGCTGTTATTTCTGTATTTTCCTTTTTACAAGATGTAAATAACAATACAGTAATTACTAATAATTTTATAAATCTCATGATTAAAACTAAATGTTTGACACACAAATATATTAGATTAAAGAGTTAAATATTATTAAAACTTAAAATTGTTTATTCTGACCACTTTTATAATTTTTTTATTAATAAATCTTTAAAATGTTATTACTTTTGAGCGCATATTTTACACATAATCCAACAAAATGAGCGAAAAAATATTAATTATTGGAGCAGGAGGACAAATAGGTTCAGAATTAACCTACAAACTTAGAGCTATACATGGTGATGCTAATGTTATTGCAAGTGATTTAAATTACAATAACCTAGATTTAGTCAATTCTGGTACATTTGAGATTATCGATGCTATGGATTATGCATCCATTAAAATATGTTGCGAAAAACATAATATTGATACCATTTACCTAATGGCAGCTTTATTAAGTGCTACAGGAGAAAAGTATCCAATGAAAGCTTGGGATTTAAACATGCAATCACTTTTTCATGTATTAAATTTAGCTAAAGCTAAAGCTATTAAAAAAGTATTTTGGCCTTCTAGTATTGCTGTATTTGGACCTACTACTCCAACAGAAAACACTCCTCAATATACAGTCATGGAACCAACTACTGTTTACGGAATCACTAAGCAAGTTGGTGAACGTTGGTGTGAATATTATCACGAAAAATATGATGTAGATGTAAGAAGCTTACGTTACCCAGGAATAATTAGCTGGAAAACGCTACCTGGTGGAGGAACAACAGATTATGCTGTAGAAATCTATCATGAAGCTTTAAAAAATAATAATTACGCGTGTTTTTTAACCGAAAATACAGCGCTTCCAATGATGTACATGGATGATGCAATTAAGGCTACTGTAAATATTATGTCTGCAGATTCTGATAAAATAAAAATCAGATCTTCTTATAATCTTTCTGGAATTAGCTTTACTCCAAAAGAGATTGCAGAGTCTATAAAGAAAGAAATTCCAGAATTTAAAATTAGCTATAAGCCTGATTTTAGACAACAAATTGCAGACTCTTGGCCAAGTAGTATTGATGACACTGAAGCTAGAGAACAATGGGATTGGAAACATCAATTTGATTTGGATGGAATAACCAAAGACATGCTAAGCAATTTAAATAAAAAGTCTTAGCTGTATTAATCAATCTAATTTGTAGATAGTTAAATAAATACATAAAAAAGAGTCTCTAACTAAATTTATACTTTATCGAAACAAACGTTTAATTATAATGAAAATAAGGATACATCTGTTATTTATTGTACTAATAGCAAGTCAACTTGCTCAAGCACAATATACTCCTTATTTTGAGAATTTTTCGTTTTCGCAATATGATGCAGGAAACCAAAACTGGGGCGTTTCTAAAGCTGAAAACGGAAAAGTCTATGTTGCAAATAATAATGGTTTACTAGTATATAATGGTTTAAATTGGGAACTAAACGCCTTACCCAACAAAACTACAATCCGCTCTGTTTTAGTTGTTAAAGACAAGATATATACTGGCTCGTATGAAGAGTTTGGCTACTGGCAATATAACAACAAAGGAGAACTAATTTATCACTCGTTGTCGCATTTAATTAATCAAAACAAATCACTTAATGAGGAGTTTTGGCAAATTCTACAATACGATAACAAAATAATATTTAGATCTTTTTTAAACGTCTATGTTTTAGAAAACAATACCATTACAAAAATTGAATCTACTGATACAATCATCTCTTGTTCTGTATCTAACGATACGGTTTATGTCAATACATTAACCAACGGAATATTTACACTAAAAGACAATACCTTAACGCCTTTTTTATTTAGCGATGATCTTGTTGACTCTAAAATTATTGGAATAACCAACTACCAAAATAGTTTATTAATTACAACTGCTTTAAAAGGAAGCTTTACGTTAATAAATAACAACCTACAACCAACTAAGCTTCCAATTAATGATATAATAAAAAAACATCAACTTAATAGTTTTTTAAAATTAGAAAACGGAAATATGGTGTTTGGAACTATAAAAAATGGAATTTATGTTACAGACAATTTAGGGCAAGTCATATTTAATATTAATAAAGAAAATGGGCTAGTTAACAACACCGTTTTAAATATAATAGCAGATAATGATGCTAATATTTGGGTTTGTTTAGACAATGGATTATCCAAAATAAATTTAAAAAACAACATAACATACTATAATGATGTTTCTGGTAAACTAGGTGCAGTTTACGATGTAATAAAGTATAATGACACCATTTATATTGGTAGCAACACAGGTCTATATTATTTAAACAATCAACATCAATTAATATTTATTGAAGGGTCTCAAGGACAAGTATGGGATCTAAAAGTGATAGATAATCAGTTATTTTGTGGACATAATGATGGTACTTTTTTAGTAAAAAATAACACCATACAGTTAATATCAAACTTTACAGGAGGTTGGACAATCAAAAAAATACCTGACAACAACAGCTATGTTCAAGGTACTTATGGTGGATTAGTAAAATTTAATAAAACAGAAGAAAGCTGGTCTGCATCCTACTTAGGACAACCAACAATCCCAATAAAATATTTAGAGTTTGAAGACAAAAATAATATTTGGGCTGCACATGCTTACAAAGGCTTAATAAAAGTAAAGTTAAATAACACCTTTGATTCCATTATTGATTATAAAGAATATAACACAAAAACAACTGCTTCCGACTACAATATTAAAGTCTATAAAATTAAAAACAATATTTGCTTTAAAACCAATGATGGCTGGAAAACCTACGAGCCATTGGCTGACAGCATAATTCCATATAAATTTTTAAACGACAAAATAGGTCCTCAATCTGATGTCGTGTCAGAAGACTTAACTAATAACTTGTTTTTTAAAAACCACAAAGGCATCATTCAACTTAAAGCCACTAACAACGATAAATTGGTTTTAACTAGAGATTATTACGATGACAGACTAATTGTTGGGTATGAAAACATATCACAAATTAATGATTCTATCTATGCGCTTAACTTAAATAATGGCTTTTTATTACTAAATGCAAACCAAAATTTTACCGTTAAAAAACCAGTTAAACCACTAATCGAAAAAATACAAGTAAACGACGTTAGAGTAAAGATTGACACTTCGGTAATAGAGTTACCAAATAACGGAAAACTAAGCATATCTATAGCCTCTCCAAACTCTAACAATCATTTTTTTGAATACAGTTTAAGCACAAATCCTACTAAATGGGACAAAGTAGATAATGAAAACTTAGTATTGTCCAATATCAAAAATGGAGACTTTTCAATATTATTCAGAACTTCCAATAAAGCAGGCGAAACCTCTCCAGTAAAAACAATAAATCTTCATGTTTTACCACCATGGTACAAGTCTAGTACAGGTTTTATAATATACGCATTAGCCTTAATTTTAGCTTTAGGTATAATGTATTTACTTCATAAAAGAAAAATGAAGAAAGAACAAAAACTACTAGAAATAGAATTTAAAAAAGAGCAACAACAGATTTTAAAAGAAAAAAATATTGAAAATGATCGTAAGATTATTAAACTTAAAAATGAATCACTTCAAAACGAAATCAAATTAAAAAGCAAGCAATTAGCAAATACAGCTATTGCATTGGTTAAGAAAAATGAAGCTTTACTAGAAATTAAAAAAGAACTTCAAATTAACGAAGGTCAGTTCCAAAATAAACAAGTTAGCAAACGTCTTCAGAAAAAAATTGATCATACCATTGGTCATAAAGACGAATGGGAAATATTTGAATATAACTTTAATCAGGTGCATGAAAAATTCTTCAATCAATTAAAGATTAAACATCCAAAACTATCGCATAAAGACTTAAAATTATGCGCATATATTAAGATGAATTTAGTAACAAAAGAGATTGCTCCTTTAATGAATATTTCTACCAGAGGAATAGAAACACACAGATATCGTTTAAAACGAAAATTAAATTTAAGCTCAGAAGACTCGCTTACAGACTATCTAAACAGCTTCATTTAAACGCATTTTTATCTAAATTATAACATAAATTACTACGTCAATACTACGTCACTATATCGTTTTAGTGTCCTATTTACTGATTAATACCATGGTTTATAATACGTCAGCACTAGCTTTGTTAACATTAACTTAACCTTGACGTAATCAAAATGTATTTGCATTTTAAAATTAAAGATAAATAGATAGTAATTTTACTTCACTAACATTCTAAAATAAAAATACATGAAATTAAAACTTAATTTTCTATTCTTCTTTTTATTGAGCATTAGTATTTTAGCTCAAGACAAAACTGTAACAGGAGTTGTTACAAGTGCAGAGGATGGTTTACCCTTACCAAACGTTAATGTTATAGTAAAGGGTACAGCTAAAGGAACAAGTACTGATTTTGATGGTAACTATGCTATCACACTTTCTCAAGGTAATATAGTAGAGTTTAGTTACATTGGTTTTAAAACTAAAAATGTTACTATTGCTAATAATAACGTTATAAATATCGCTTTAGAGGTGGATGCACAATCCTTAGAAGAGGTTGTCGTTATTGGTTATGGTGCACAAAAAAAAGCCGATGTAACAGGAGCCATCACAACAATAAAATCTGAAGACATCCAAAAAACACCCAACAGTAATGTAATGCAATCTTTACAAGGTAAGGTTGCTGGTGTACAAGTGACAAGCGTAGGGTCTCCAGGAGATTCGCCTTCTATTAGAATACGTGGTGTTAACTCTTACGCTGCAGGTGGAACACCTCTATTTGTCGTTGACGGAATGTTTTACGACAACATCGATTTTCTAGACAGTAGCCAAATACAAAGTGTATCTGTTTTAAAAGATGCGTCATCAATTGCTATTTTTGGAAGACGTGGTGTTAATGGTGTTATTATCATAGAAACAAATGGTGGTAAGTTTGAGAAAAAACCTGAAATCACTTATAGTGGATATACAGGAATACAACATGCACAAAATGTGGTAAAAATGGCTAATGCCGAACAATTTGTAACTATGGCTTACGAGTCTGGATCAGAATCTGATATTCAATTTGTACAAAATGCAATTGAAAGATTTGGTAGAAGCAGAATCAATCCTAACGTACCAAATGTAAACACAGATTGGTATAACGAAGTGTTACGAGACGCGACAATTACAAGTCATAATATTGCTATAAATGGTGGAAGCGAGTCTACATCTTATGGTGTCAATGCAAGTTATTTTTCTCAAGATGGTATCTTAGATATGAAAAACGAATACGAGCGTTTTAATCTTCAATCCAATCTTGATTTTAAAGTTTCAGACAGATTAAAAATTGGCGTAAATTCTATTTTTAGTAATGCTACTAAATATAATCCAGAAAATGGCGCATGGTTTCAAGCCTATTTTGCAGTGCCAATTCTACCAGTTTATGACTATGCAAATACAGACGCATCGCCAATTCCGTTTTCAGACGCTACGCTTTTAGGTTACAGAGGATCTCAAAACCCTTTTCCTTCAATGACCTACAATAACAACCAATTAAAGATTAAAAAAATATTAGCTAGTGTTTATGCTGAGTATGATCTTGTTCCTGACAAGCTTTCTTTTAAAACATCTTATAGCCACGACTACTCTACAATAGCAGAGCGTAATGTAAGGTTACCATATTTTATTTCACAAAACTCACAAAGAGAGACGTCTTCTATAAGAAGAGCAAATCTAACCTACTCTACTCAGTATTGGGACAACACCCTTACTTATAAAGACAACTTTGGTGACCACAGTTTTAAGTTATTAGCTGGATCCTCTTATGGTGATGAGCAAACTAATAGTTTTAGCGCTACTGGTAACGACGTACAAGGAATAGATTTAGAAAGTTCTTGGTATTTAAATTTTGCAGACCCAACCTCTTTTGCTAGTCAAGTTAACGAAATTGGAGACCGCTTTTACACTTTAGCATATTTTGGAAGATTAGAGTATAGCTTAAAAGATAAGTACTTGTTAAATGCTACAGTAAGACGTGAAGGTGATGCAAAATTTCCTAAAAAAATATGGGAAACAACACCTGCATTTGGTGTTGGATGGGTTGTCTCTAAAGAAAATTTTATGCAAAATAGTAATGTTATAGATTTTCTTAAATTACGTGCAAGTTGGGGACAATTAGCTAATGGACAATTAGGTGGAAGTGCTGGTACCAGAACAGTATCTCAATTAACAACTGCAATCGATGACACACAAACTAATGGAATTATAAGCTCTAGCAACTTTACAGATTTAGAAAGAGAAATACTAGAAGAAACTAATTTTGGTATTAGTGCAAGGTTATTTAATAGCAAATTAACATTAGAAGCAGATTACTTTATCAGAGACACTAAAAAGCTAGTCGTTCCGGTGGATCAAGCAATTGTTAGTAACACTTTATTGGTTAATGCTGGTGAAATGAGAAACCAAGGTCTAGAAATTGCTGCTAATTGGAGCCAAACAATTAATGATAATTGGAGCTTTTCGGTAGGCGGAAACTTTGGGACTTTAGACAATAAGGTAACAAAAATAAACACAGACCAAGGCTATTATGATACTGGTAGTGCAGAATTTAGACAAAGATTAATGGTTGGAGAGCCTGTAAATGCTTTTTATGGATGGGAAATTGACGGAGTCTATCAAAACGAAGCACAAGTAGCTGCAGATCCAACAGCTCAGTATGAGCTTTCAGAAAACAGTAACCAACTAGTACCAGGTGATTTTATTTATAAGGACCAAAATAATGATGGTAAAATTGATGCAGATGACAGAGTGGTGTTAGGGTCATATTTACCTGATTTTACATATGGTGCTAATATGCAAGTAAGCTACAAAAACTTCGATTTTTCTGTTGCAATAGCTGGACAAAGTGGTAATGAAATTTTAAACAGAAAAAGAGGTGAAGTATTATTTACTAATGATACTAACATCGATGCAGATTTTGCCATAAACAGATGGCATGGAGAAGGCACAAGTAATGATTATCCATCTTCTGAAGGTAGAAGAAAAGGTTGGAATCAAAAAATGAGTTCTTTCTTTGTTGAAAATGGATCTTATTTCCGTGTACAAAACATACAACTTGCCTACACTATCCCTTCTAAGTTAATTGATGGTAAAAACTTACCAGAAACTAAAATAACTTTTACAGCAGATCGTCCATTTACATCTTTTAGCTACAATGGATTTAATCCAGAAGTTGCAAATGGTGTAGACAGACAAACATATCCAATCCCAGCAGTTTATACTGTTGGTGTTAATATTAAAATATAAAAATGCTAAAAATGAAAAATTTAAAACAACTTTTAAAGCCACTAGCATTGTTGTTAGTTGCATTTATCACCACAGTATCTTGTAGTGACAAGTTAGAGGAAAATGACGGTCAATTGTCTGCAGATGATTTAGATTTTACTGCATCAGAAGACATGATATTACCATTAATTGGTGCTTATTCTGAAACCTATTCTAGAGGTTGGGAAGATCCATTATTAATAGGCGTAAGAGGTGATGACGTAAACGCTGGTGGTGTCGGAGATGCTCAAGGCGGATTTACTAACGCTGACCTTTACAATTATGATAATGGTTATTGGATGTACAATCAAGTTTGGGAAAACTTTTATGGAGATATTACAGATATCGTAAACTCTGGAGAAACAATACTTAAATATAAAGAGTTTGCTACTGGAGACAATATAAGTTTAGCTGACCAATATATCGCAGAAACTAAAGTATTAAGCGGTTTTCAACACTTACAAATGTCACGTCTTTGGGGAGATATTTTTATTATAACTAACTCTAACGTGTCTACAGACATAGATAATGGTGTAGATACTAAAGAAGACGTTATGCTTTACGTATCAGAACTTATGGATGAAGCCATCCCTTTTTTATCTGACATGAGACCGAACGAAAGAACAGATGTTCCTGGTGGAGTTACTAAATACACAGCCTTAGCCATTAAAGCTCTAGCAAATTTAGAACTTGAAAACTATCAAGCTGTTGCGGATATTACTGCAGAAATTATTAGCTCTAATAAGTTTACTTTATTTCCTGATTTTTATGAATTATTTAAAAAACCAGGAAAACTAAGCAACGAAAGTTTATTTGAATTACAATTTTCAGATTATAACACTGATACAGGTAACACAAACAACCATCTTTATGCACCTTTTGGACCTTCTAGTTGGACACCTGCAGTGTCTACTGCTTCTGGTGGATGGGGTTTTTATGAGCCTAGCTTAAAGTATATTAAATTTATGATAGATAGAGATGACGAAACGCGTCTTGTGACCAGCGTATGTTTTACACCACGTGGTATTGCAGAGATTATGTTAGATCCTAGCTACTCAACTTTACCTAGTTATATAAGTAACACAACTCCAGATGGAGACGTATTTAATGACTACACTAGAGCAATGTTTGCAAGTGGTAAACACTACTTACCATCTAACCAGTTAACTCCTGGAAGAAACGATTATGGGTCTAGTAAAAACTTTAACGTTATAAGATATTCAGAAATATTATTAATGTATGCAGAAGCACTAACTCATGGTGCATCAGGCTCAATTATGACTGCTGATCAAGCAGTAAACATGGTTAGAAATCGTGTAGGAATGAGTCCATTATCTGGAGTAACCACAGATGATGTAATGGATGAAAAATTTGCAGAATTGGGTATGGAATGGGGAATCAGATACTTTGACATGATTAGACTTAATAAATATGATGAGCTAAGCTACGAAGGCAGGACGTTTACCGCTCAAGACGAGCTTTTACCTTACCCACAAGCACAACTTGACTTACTTCCATTAGAATAATATTAAAATCCTTTAATCATGAAAAATATTAGTAAATATATAGTATCACTAGTTGTATTAGTCTTAATGTCATCTTGTTACGAAGGTATAGACCCATTAACAGAGGTTAATCCTGGACCAGATGCTGGAGCACCAACTGTAAATGTGATTTTTCCAACAGAAGGTACAGTAATTCAAGACATAGCAATTGAAAGCGCAATTGATATTCAGTTTGAAGTTTCGGATGACATCGAGATTCAAATCATCTCTGTTAAAGTAGATGGTAATCAAATTGCAACCTTTAATTCGTTTTTAGACTATCGCAATTTCAATGCAAGTGTACCACATAGCGGAATCACAAGTGGTGAACATACTGTAGAGGTTAGCGCTACAGATATCTCAGGAAACATAACTAGTACATTAGTTAATTTTAGCAAAGAGCCTCCTTATTCACCTTTATTTAATGGAGAGTTTTTCTACATGCCATTTGATGGAACATTTACTGAGCTGGTAACCATTACAGATCCAGCGCAAACAGGTAATCCTTCATTTGCAGGAGAAAGCTTTTTAGGTACAAACTCTTATAAAGCAACAACAGATTCTTATCTAACATTTCCTTTAGATCAAACCAATTTAGGCAACCAATTTACTGGAGCCTTTTGGTATAAAGTTAATGCAACTCCTGATAGATCTGGAATTTTAACTATTGGAGATGATGAAATAGATAGAAACCAAGGGTTTAGATTATTTAGAGAAGGTAGTGCAACAGAACAACGTATCAAAATAAATATTGGTACAGGAGCTTCTGACAGTTGGAATGATGGAGGCGTAATAGATGTTACTGCTGGAGAGTGGATCCATATTGCATTTACAATTTCGGCAACAGAGAGTGTTATTTATTTTAACGGAGTACCAGTAAACACTATAGCATTATCCAATCCTATAGACTGGACTGGATGTAATGATATTAACATAGGTGCAGGAGGTCCAACATTTAGTTATTGGGATCATTTATCGGATAATAGCGCAATGGACGAGTTAAGGTTATTCAACATAGCAATGACACAAACAGAAATCCAAAACATGATTAATGTGACTAATCCATATACACCAATCTATAATGGCGAAACATTTTACATGCCTTTTGATGGCAGTAATACCGATTTAATTAGCTTACAAACTGCTTCAGAAGTAGGAACACCACAGTCGACATCTGATAGTTATTCTGGAAGCGACGCTTTTACAGCGACAACAGATTCATATTTAACATTCCCTACAAATAATCTTTTTGGTAGCGACCAGTTTAGCACAACCTTTTGGTATAAGGTAAATGCAACACCTGATAGATCCGGAATTTTAACCGTTGGCGATGATGCTGATGACAGAAACCAAGGCTTTAGATTATTTAGAGAAGGTAACGCGACAGAACAACGTATAAAAGCTAATATAGGAACAGGTACTGCTGAAAGTTGGAATGATGGAGGCGTAATAGATGTTACTGCTGGAGAATGGGTACACATAGCCTTAACAGTATCTCCTACTGAAAGTAAAATTTACATCAATGGAGCCGAAACCCTAACATCTGCTCTTGGAGCAAGTATTGATTGGACTGGTTGTACACAAATAGTTATTGGTGCTGGTGGACCAACCTTTGATTATTGGGGACACCTATCTGATAGTAGTCTAATGGACGAATTACGTATATATAACACAACACTTACACAGGCTGAAATACAGTCTATGTTATAATATTTATTAATAGCACCCTTTTTATTTTGATTTAGTTCTCCTATGCTTTAGCTGTATTATGTTTTTAATACAGCTGAGGCAATTAATCTCATAACTCAATGAAAATCCTTCCTAAAAACTTTACCCTTATCTTTTTAATTTTCATAGTGTTAACAAGCTGTAAAAGTAAAAAAGAAACACCTATATCCCATTTTAAACCAGTCAAATTACAATTAACAGATAACCAATTATTAGACACCATACAAAAACAAACGTTTGACTATTTTTGGGAAGCTTCAGACCCAAATTCTGGTTTAGCCAGAGAAAGAGTTCATATGGACAACATCTATCCAACTACTCCAATTAACACAGTAACAACTGGAGGAAGTGGGTTTGGATTAATGGCTATTTTAGTTGGTGTAGAAAGACAATGGATTACAAGAGAACAAGCACTAGATAGATATATAAAAGCAGTTACTTTTTTAGAAACAGCCGACCGATTTCATGGTGCTTGGCCACATTGGCTTAATGGTGAAACAGGAAAAGTAATTCCCTTTAGCAAAAAAGATAATGGTGGTGATTTAGTAGAAACTTCGTTTTTAATTCAAGGACTTCTAACGGTTTCTGAATATTTTAAAAACGGAAACCAAAAAGAACAACAATTAGTTAACAGAATAGACAAATTGTGGAAAGATGTAGAATGGGATTGGTATACAAAAAACGGAGAAGATGTACTATACTGGCATTGGTCACCAGAATATCAATGGGAAATGAATTTTCCCGTTGGAGGCTACAATGAATGTTTGATTATGTATATACTAGCAGCTGCTTCTCCAACACATCCAATCAAAAAATCAGTATATGATAATGGTTGGGCTAAAAAAGGAGACATTGTAACATCAGACAGTATGTACGATATTCCTTTAGTCTTAAATTACTATGAACATGATGACTCACCTATTGGGCCATTATTCTGGGCACACTATTCCTACCTTGGTTTAAACCCTAAAATAATCAAGGATAAATATGCAGACTATTGGCAATTAACAACAAATCATGCTAAGATACATTATCAATATGCTGTTAAAAACCCTAACAAATTTAAAGGCTATGGAGACAGTCTTTGGGGACTAACTTCTAGTTACTCCATGAAAGGATATTCAGGACATAGACCAGGAGCAGATTTAGGAGTCATTAGTCCAACTGCTGCATTATCTTCATTTCCATATACGCCTAAACAAAGTATGCAAATGCTTAGATATATGTATACAAAACAAGATACTTTAATAGGCAAATATGGTCCTTATGATGCTTTTAGTATAGAACACAAATGGTATTTGCCAAGATATTTAGCAATTGATCAAGGACCAATTCCTATAATGATAGAAAACTATAGAACAGGCTTATTTTGGAAACTATTTATGGGTAACAAAGATTTACAAAACGGACTTGCCAAATTGGATTTTAGCCTAAAAAACATAAATTAAAAATTAAAAATGAAAAATATACACTTCCTATTAATTACAATAGCCCTATTGTTTTCTTGCGCATCAGATGATGGACCAGGTTACCAAGAGCCTTATATGCCTAACAACAATACTCCAGTTATTGAGCCTTTAACGGATCAAGCCTTGATGGATTTAGTACAAGAAAAAACTTTTAAATACTTCTGGGATTTTGCAAATTCACCGTCAGGAGCAACTAAGGAACGTTATCATCCTAGCAACCCTTCATTAAACCAAAATGTAGTTACTACAGGAGGTAGTGGTTTTGGATTAATGGCGATTATTATTGGTATTGAAAAAGGCTATATTACAAGAGACCAAGGCGTACAACGATTAACTACCATACTCAACTTTTTTGAAAATGCAGACCGTTTTCATGGCGCTTGGCCACATTGGATTGATGGAGCCTCAGGACAAGTCATCCCTTTTAGTCCTGAGGATAATGGTGGAGACCTAGTAGAAACAGCATTTTTAGCACAAGGACTAATTTGTGTCCAAGAATATTTTAAAAATGGATCAACACAAGAACAAACCCTAGCAAACCAAGCAGATACCCTTTGGAAAGGTGTAGAATGGGATTGGTACACGCAAGGTCAAAATAAGCTATATTGGCATTGGAGTCCAACAAACCAATTTGCTTTAAACCTAGAGTTAAAAGGCTATAACGAAACACTAATTGCATTCATACTTGGCGCAGCTTCACCAGAACACAGCATATCAAACTCGGTATATACAGATGGCTGGGCTTCAAATGGAACTATAGTAACTGCAGACACACAATATAATATCCCTACAGTTTTAGATCACGCAGGATCAGGCACTGGACCTTTATTTTGGGCTCATTACTCCTATTTAGGACTAAACCCAACAAATTTATCAGATCAATATGCAAATTATTGGACTTTAAACAAAAATCACACAGACATTAACTACGCTTATTGCGTTGACAATCCTTTAAATTATTTTAAATATGGCACAGATTGTTGGGGTTTAACAGCTAGCTACTCACGCAATGATGATGGTACAATCGGATATTTAGCACATCAACCAGGTAACGATATTGGAGTAATATCACCAACTGCTGCCATAAGCTCTATACCTTATACACCAGAAAAATCTTTAGCAGCAATGCAATTTTTTTATAGTAAAAGTGATATTTTATTAGGTCCAGCTGGTTTTTATGATGCCTTCAGCCCAAAAGATAATTATTGGGTAGCAGACGCCTATTTAGCAATTGACCAAGGTCCGCAAATAATTATGATTGAAAACTACAGGACTGGACTAATTTGGAATTTATTTATGCAAAATCAAGACGTTCAAAATGGTCTAAACACGCTAGGCTTTAACTATTAAAATCATTTAAAATGAAATTAAAAATAGGGTTACTAATCCTTTTTGTAAGCATTACTACATTGGTTAATGCACAAACCGAAGCTTTTACAGAACAATCCTACATCAAAGATAATGACACCTTAAATTACAGGTTATTGTTACCTAAAGATTTTTCAGAGGACAAACAATACCCTGTAGTTTTGTTTCTTCATGGTGCAGGAGAGCGTGGCAATGATAACGCAAAACAACTAGCACATGGTAGTAAGTTGTTTTTAAGTCAAAAAGCTAGAGACTCATTTCCTGCAATAGTGATTTTTCCTCAGTGTCCAAAAAACGACTATTGGGCAAATGCAAACATAGACAGGACAACCTATCCGTTAACAATTACGTTTCCTTCAGACCTTCCTCCTACTAACACATTAAATTTAGTGATGCAGTTAATGGAAGATATGACTCAAAAATCCTATGTAAATAAAAACAAGATATATGTTGGCGGACTATCAATGGGAGGCATGGGAACCTTTGAAATTCTTTACAGACAACCAGATCTTTTTGCAGCAGCTATCGCTATTTGTGGTGGTGGTAATCCAAATACTGCAAAATTATTTGCCAAAAAAGTACCAATGTCCATTTATCATGGCGCAAAGGATGATGTTGTAAAACCGCAACTATCCTTAACAATGGTTAACGCTATTTTAGAAGCAGGTGGCACACCAAACTTTAAATTATACGCTAAAGACAATCACAATAGTTGGGACTCAACTTTTGCTGAAACAGAATTATTATCATGGCTATTCTCTAATACAAAATTAAAAAATGAATAAACTATTTAACTTTAAAACAGCAACTATTATATTGGTTACTGCAACCTTTATATCTTGTAACACTAACAGTAAGAATACCAAAAAAGAATCAGAAAACCCTTTTGAGGCACAAGTAGATTCTATCCTAAATTTAATGACTATCGAAGAAAAACTTGGCCAACTAAATCTACCTTCATCTGGAGATATCACTACAGGAGCTTCTGAAAGTTCAAATGTTGCTAAAAATATTGAAGAAGGTAAAGTTGGAGGTCTTTTCAATATAAAAACTGTAGAGAAAATTAGGGAAGTTCAAAAAATAGCAGTCGAAAAAAGCAGACTAGGTATCCCTTTAATTTTTGGAATGGACGTTATACACGGTTACAAAACAACATTCCCAATTCCGTTAGGGTTATCTGCAAGTTGGGACATGGAAATGATTGAGAAAACAGCAAGAGTTGCAGCTACTGAAGCTAGTGCAGATGGAATCAACTGGACCTTCTCTCCTATGGTAGACATCTCAAGAGATGCACGTTGGGGAAGAGTATCTGAAGGTAGTGGAGAGGACACGTATTACGGAAGTCAAGTAGCACGAGCGATGGTAAGAGGTTATCAGCAAAACGATTTGACTGCAAATAATACACTATTATCTTGTGTTAAACATTTTGCGCTTTATGGTGCCTCAGAAGCAGGAAGAGATTATAATACTGTGGACATGAGTCGTATTAGAATGTACAACGAATATCTTCCTCCATATAAAGCAGCAATTGATGAAGGTGTTGGATCTGTAATGGCATCATTTAACGAAGTGGATGGTGTTCCTGCTACCGGAAACAAGTGGTTATTAACAGATTTGTTAAGAGATGATTGGGGATTTGATGGCTTTGTCGTAACAGATTATACAGGAATAGAAGAAATGGTTTACCATGGTGTTGGAGACTTACAACAAGTATCTGCTCAATCTTTAAAAGCTGGCTCTGATATGGATATGGTTGCTGAAGGTTTTTTAAACACACTAAAACAATCTTTAGAAGATGGTAAAGTATCTATCAACGATATTGATACTGCTGTTAAACGTATTTTAACAGCTAAATATCAATTAGGATTATTTGATGACCCATACAAGTATTGTGATGTAAATAGAGCTAAAACTGAAATTTTTACTCAAGAAAATAGAAATTTTGCGCGTACAGTAGGCGCAGAATCCATGGTACTTTTAAAAAATGAAAACCAAACATTACCTATAAAAAAATCTAGTACAATTGCTTTAATTGGACCATTGGCCAATACAAGCGTAAATATGGCTGGTACTTGGAGCGTTGCCACAGATCAAGAAAAATCTAAAACAGTTTTAGACGGTTTAAAATCGGTAGTTACCGATAAAGCCAATATTTTATACGCTAAAGGAAGTAACGTAGATTACGATTTAGAACTTGAAAAAAGAGCTACCATGTTTGGGAAAGATATTCCGCGTGATGGAAGATCAGACAAACAATTATTGGACGAAGCGTTGGCAATAGCTAAAAAAGCAGATGTTATTGTTGCAACATTAGGTGAAACAGCCGAGTTTAGTGGAGAAAGCAGTAGTCGTACTAATTTAGAAATTCCGCAGGCTCAAAAAGATTTACTAAACGCCTTATTAAAAACAGGTAAACCAGTTGTTTTAGTTTTATTTACTGGTAGACCACTAGTTTTAGTTGAAGAAAACGATACCGTTCCTGCTATATTAAATGTATGGTTTCCTGGTAGTGAGGCTGGTTTATCAATAGCAGATGTTTTATTTGGAGATGTTAATCCATCAGGAAAACTAACAACTACCTTTCCAAGAAACGTTGGTCAAATTCCTATTTTTTATAATCATAAAAATACAGGAAGACCTTTAGGAAATAAAGAAGGTAAATTTGAAAAATTTAAAAGTAATTATATAGATGTTAGAAACGAACCTTTATATCCTTTTGGTTATGGTTTAAGCTATACCACGTTTGAATATAATAACCTAAAAATTAACCATTCCACTATCTCAATGGATGGAAAAATCAACATAACTGTGGACGTAACAAACACTGGGAATTATGATGGAAAAGAAGTCATACAGTTATATATTAAAGATGTTGTGGGCTCTGTAACAAGACCTGTAAAAGAGTTAAAGGGTTTCAAAAAAGCATTTATTAAAAAAGGAGAAACTCAGACAGTAAGTTTTGATATTTCTGTTGAAGATTTAAAATTTTATAATTACGATTTAGACTTCGTGGCAGAACCTGGAGACTTTGAGATTTTTGTTGGTACAAATTCGGATGCATCCTTAAAGACTTCTTTTAAATTAACTAAATAATTTCATTAATGAAAAAAACGATAGTTACTCTATTAATATGCTTAATCTTTACTGGATTACATGCTCAAAATATGTTTTCGCCTTCAAAAAATATTAAAGTAACTTTTGATATAAACAAAAAAGGCCAACCTACGTATCAAGTCTTTTACAAAAACAAAGCTGTTGTTTTACCTAGTACAATGGGTTTATCCATTAAAGATGCAGTGGATTTAACACATGACTTTGAGGTCGTTAATACTGAAAACCTTTCTTTTTCTGAATCTTGGCAACCGGTTTTAGGAGAGCAATCTTCAATTTTAAATACGTACAATCAAACCAAAATTTATTTAAGCCAAAAAGAGACCAATAACAAGCTAAATATTGTTTTTAAAATTTATGATGAAGGTGTCGCATTTAGATATGAGTTTCCGTTGGACAACACTGTAAATTATTTTACTGTTTCTAACGAGAATACACAATTTAATCTAACTAATAATCATGAAGCATTTTGGATTCCTGGAGATTATGATAGTCAAGAATATGCCTATAATAAAACTAAAATTTCAGACATTGATAATTCAAAAATAGACTTAAACAATGGTGTTGGATTAAAATCTATAACCAGTCAATATCATGTACAATCACCATTAATGCTTAAATCTAGTGATGGCTTATATATTAATATTTTTGAAGCAGCTGTTGTTAATTATCCAATAATGCACTTGGATGTTGATGTAAATAATTTTCAATTTACTTCTAACCTAGTCCCAAATGCATTAGGAGACAAAGCCTATTTAAGAACACCTTCTGTATCACCATGGAGAACACTAATGGTTAGTGATGATGCTAGAGAAATTGTAAGTTCTAAAATGATATTAAATTTAAACGAACCCAACAAAATTGAAGATACCTCTTGGATTAAACCTATGAAGTATATTGGGATTTGGTGGGAAATGCACGTTGGATTATCCACTTGGGATTATGCTGGAAGTCAAAAT
The DNA here is from genome assembly GCF_055808135.1 of Olleya sp. KJ81-1. NCBI lineage: Bacteria > Pseudomonadati > Bacteroidota > Flavobacteriia > Flavobacteriales > Flavobacteriaceae > Olleya > Olleya sp. KJ81-1. The sequence goes on from NZ_CM147854.1 coordinate 2,410,962, forward strand.
GCACAAAATGCTGGTACTGCTTTTGGCGAAATGATTCCATCCGGAAAACATGGTGCCACCACAGAAAACACTAAAAAATATATTGATTTTGCTGCTAAATATGGTTTTGATGGCGTTTTAGTAGAAGGTTGGAATACTGGTTGGGAAGATTGGTATGGCAAATGGAAAGAGGATGTTTTTGATTTTACAACACCATATCCTGATTTTGATATTGAAGCAATTTCAAAATACGCTAAGTCTAAAGGCGTCAAAATGATAATGCATAACGAAACCTCTGGATCTGTTGCAAATTACGAACGCTACTTAGATCGTGCATTCTCGTTAATGCAAACGTATGGTTATCCTGCAGTTAAAACAGGATATGTTGGAAAAATAATTCCGCGTGGCGAGTTTCATGATGGACAAACAATGGTTAATCACTTTAATTTTGTCGCACAACGTGCTGCAGATTTTAAAATTATGATTAATTCCCACGAAAGTGTTAGACCTACTGGATACAGCAGGACCTATCCCAATTATATTGCTGCCGAAGCTGCTAGAGGAAACGAATTTAATGCATGGAGTAATGGTAATCCACCAGATCACGAAACCATTTTACCTTTTACACGTTTACTTGGTGGACCAATGGATTACACGCCTGGCATATTTGAAATTAAAATGAATGCTTACGATAGCACTAAAACAGAACAAGTACATACCACTATAGCAAAGCAGCTAGCCTTATACGTTACTATGTATTCGCCTTTACAGATGGCAGCAGACTTACCTGAAAATTATCAAAAACACCTTGACGCATTTCAGTTTATAGTTGATGTACCATTGGATTGGCAAAACTCTATTTACTTAGAAGCAGAACCAGGAGAATATCTAACAGTAGTCCGAAAAGATAAAAACACAGAGCGTTGGTTTTTAGGCGCTATTACTAATAAAGACCCTAGAAAAACAAGTATCTCTTTAGATTTTTTAACTGCCGCAAAAAAGTACAAAGCAACCCTGTATCTAGACGGTAAAGATGCAGATTGGAAAGACAATCCTAAAAGCTATCAAATTATAACTAAAGAAGTCACTAGCAAATCTGACTTAAAGTTAAAGCTGGCTCCTGGTGGAGGAGCTGCAATTAGCTTTGAATTGATAGATTAATACATATAAGACAACGATTTATGCAAAAAACAAATATAATTACAAGAAGCCTTTCGCTTTTACTAATAGCAACAGTAATCTTTTCTTGTAAATTAGAAAAAGACAATCACACAACAGAGTCATCAAACGCAAGTAATGGAAATAAAAGAAATTACAAAACCTATTGTAATCCAGTAGACATAGATTATTCATACATGTCACATTACAGAGCAGAAAATAAAGTGTCTTACCGTTCTGGTGCAGATCCTGCTTTAGTAAATTTTAAAGGCAAGTATTACATGTTTGTCACACGCTCTCATGGGTATTGGATGAGTGACGATATGAGTAATTGGACTTTTATAACACCTCAAAACTGGTATTTTAAAGGTAGCAATGCTCCTGCAGCAGCTGTAAAAGACGGTAAAATAATAGTCTATGGAGATCCTTCGGGAAGAGGTCCAATTATAGAAACTGATAATCCAGAGTTAGGCGATTGGAAAACTAAATATGCGGTTTTAAATCCGCCTGGAGGCATTCAAGACCCTGATTTGTTTGTGGACGACGATGGTAAAGTTTATTTATACGAGGAGTCCTCTAACCTTTATCCAATTCGTGTGGTTGAACTTGATGCTGATAATTATTACGTCCCAAAAGGAGAGCAACAAGATTTATTTAATTTGCATCCTGATAAATATGGTTGGGAACGTTTTGGACAAGACCACAAATCAGACATCGAGCCTTATTTAGAAGGTCCTTGGATGGTAAAACATAATGACACCTATTATCTAGAATATGGTGCTCCTGGTACACAATGGAATGTTTATGCAGATGGTGTAAGAACTAGTAAAAGTCCGTTTGGTCCTTTTGAGTATGCACCTTATAATCCAATATCTTATAAACCAGGTGGTTTTTTAAAAGGTTCTGGACACGGAAGCACAGTAAAGGATAACAATGGTCAATATTGGCATTATGCAACTATGGCAATTTCTGTCAACTATAAATTTGAACGCAGAATAGGTATGTATCCTGCAGGTTTTGAAGACAATGGTCAAATGTATGTTAATACTGCTTATGGTGATTATCCACACTTTTTACCTGACACAAAGGTTGACAAGCATAAAGAGCGTTTTACAGGTTGGATGCTATTGTCTTACAATAAACCAGTAACCACCAATTCTGGATTAGTGACAAAAGAGATAAATGTTGTGGATGAAAGTGATAGTGGTTATATGTTAGGTCAGATTAGAGAATTTGATATTTCTAAAATTAATGATGAAGAAATAAGGTCTTATTGGGTATCTGAGGTCAATAACGATTCTATTTACGTACAAGTTGATTTAGAAAAGAAAATGAGCATTAAAGCTATTCAAATTAATTTTCAAGATTTTAATAGCGACATATATGGAAGACCAGACGATTTAAGACAGCAATTTGTTATTGAAGGGTCAATTGATGGTAAATCATGGCAAACCATCTCAGACTACTCTAAAAACACTCGCGACATGCCTCATGGTTACATTGAACTAAACAAACCTATGAATGCAAGGTATGTTAGATATAATCATGTCTACTGTAGCAATAATTATTTATCAATCTCTGAATTTAGAGTTTTTGGAAATGGTTTTGAAGCTGTACCGCAAACACCAGCTAATTTTAAGGTAAAAAGACAAGCGGATCGCAGAAACACCAATTTAACTTGGGACAAGGTAGACAATGCAACTGGTTATGTTATTTATTGGGGAATCTCAAAGGATAAATTAAACCTTTCTGCATTAATGTACGACTCGCCTAATTATGAATTAAGAGCGTTAACAACAGACCAAAGTTATTATTATCAAGTAGAAGCTTTTAATGAAAATGGAATTTCGGCTAAAAGTGAAATCTTATTTACAGAATAGTTTATCATTTAAAAATAGTTAAAAAAGCCACTAATTATAGTGGCTTTTTTTATGTCTTCTACTTTAGCGTTCTAAATACTTCTATTATTTAGCTTTAATCAATAGTGCTAGAGTAATCTAAATCAACACTATAAACAAAAAAATCCGATACATTTCTGTATCGGATTTATAACTTGCTCCTCCTCTTAGGCTCGAACTAAGGACCCTCTGATTAACAGTCAGATGCTCTAACCAACTGAGCTAAGGAGGAGTGTTTTTCGCTATTGCGAGTGCAAATATAAAACGTTTTTTGACTTCTGCAAAACAAAAATTAATTTTTTTAATTAAATATTGCTTTAAAGATATCATTACCGTTTGCAAACAGCACTAAAGCAATCAAAATGAAGAATCCAACTAGCTGTGCTTTCTCTAAAAACTTTTCACTTGGCTTACGTCCAGAAATCATTTCGTATAATAAAAACATAACATGTCCTCCATCTAAAGCCGGAATTGGAAGTAAATTAAGCACACCTAACATAATTGATAAAAATGCAGTTAAACCCCAAAAGTCTGGCCAGCTCCAAGTACTTGGAAACACATCGTAAATAGCTTTAAAGCCTCCTACACCTTTATACGCTCCTGTGCTTGGATTAAAAATAGCTTTTAATTGTCCAAAATATGAGACGATCTGACTTTTAAATTTTGTAGCTCCTACTCCAAAACTTTCAAAAAACCCATATTCTTGTCTTACTATATCATAATATCCTAGGGACTGCAACTCTTTAGCACTTGCAGACGTGATTATATCTAATTTACCTTTATCGTCAACGATTAACTCTCTACCAACAGTCATATTTCCTCTTCTAAAAATAGCGCTTATCGTTTGACCTTTGTTAGCTTCTAAAATTGGCTCTATTTGGTCATAAAACTCTGCAGGCTGACCATTTAAAGCATACATTATGTCTCCAGTTTTAATATCTACATTTTTATTTAACGAGGTATCTAAAACTTTATTGACAATAAAAGGTTTACGCATCCCAAACAAGCTTCTATCCTTACTTGAAGACAATTGACCTAAAAAGTCTACAGGAAGATCTATTGTGTTAGTAACGCCTTCTCTTTTATAAGTCACGCTGTTTGCTCCAATTATATTTTTGCTAATGTCAGATCTATTAATGATGTCAACATCGTCTACCTTTATAATTTGATCACCTGTTTTAAAGCCTAAATCTGTTAATAATGGATTTTCAATTAAAAAACCACCTTTAATACTAGAGGCAGCTATATCTGTATCTCCATAAGCAAAAGACCCAATAATATAGATTACCAATGCCAAAACAAAGTTTACAAAAACACCACCTAACATTATAATTAATCGTTGCCAAGCTGGTTTAGATCTAAATTCCCATGGTTGAGGTGGTAAAGCCATTTGCTCTTTATCCATACTCTCATCAATCATTCCTGCAATCTTAACGTAACCTCCTAAAGGTAACCAACCAATTCCGTAAACGGTTTCTCCAATTTTCTTTTTAAATAACGAGTATTTTACATCAAAAAATAAGTAGAATTTTTCAACTCTTGTTTTAAATAATTTAGCAGGAATAAAATGTCCTAATTCGTGTAAAACAATTAATAATGACAGACTTAACAAAAACTGTCCGATTTTTATAATAAACTCCATGTAGTGTTTCTATTCTTTTTAATAATCGCCAAAAGTAAGTATTTACACTTAGTTTAAAAAGCAATAGCTTTAATGGTTTTAAGAATTAACAAATTTTATGAGTAATGTCATGGGACTTGCTAAACTTTTCATCGTATTTTTGTATAATAAAATTAAAACCTACAAAATGCTTTCTTTTTTCAAGGATTATAAGTTGTTTGCTATTGTTTTTGGTATAATTTCAATAATAATAATTTCTATTTTTTACAATATTCTAAAAGTAGAAAAGCCTTTACCAATTTATCAACCAGCAATGGTTAATACTGAGTTGGTTGATAGCACAATCCAACATCAAATTAATTATCATAAAATAGCCGACTTTAGTTTAACCAATCAAAACGGTAAAACAATTACTCAAGCAGATTATAAAGATAAAATTTACGTAGCAGATTTCTTTTTTACTACTTGTCAAACCATTTGTCCAATAATGACTGACAATATGGAAAAAATCCAGAAAGAGATTATTAATGATGATGATGTTATGTTACTATCCCATTCTGTTACTCCAGAGATTGATACCGTTGAGCAGTTAAAAAGCTACGCTATAAAAAAAGGAGTTAATGATAAAAAATGGAACTTAGTAACTGGAGACAAAGGTGAAATATATAGACTAGCTAGAAAAAGTTATTTAGCAGTAAAAGACGACGGAATGCCTGATGATTATGGGATGGTCCATACTGAAAACTTTATGCTAATTGATAAAAAAGGTCAAATTAGAGGGTATTATGATGGTACCAAAACAGAAGATATTACCACACTTTTAAACGATATTAAAAAGTTAAAAAAGGAATACGAAGAGTAGTTTTTGGCTTTCAATTTTTTTAAGCTGAAATTTTGCCATACTTTTGCTTCTTTAAAATCAATCTAAATAAGCTTGAGCCATACATTAGACACATTAAAAAGAGGAGAACGCGCTATAATTATAGACGTGTCTTCACATTTGATACCATTAAAACTCCTAGAAATGGGTTGTTTACCAGGCAATAGTGTAGAGCTGGTTCAGGTCGCTCCATTTGCAGACCCATTGTACCTAAATATAAATGGAAGTCATTTAGCCATCAGAAAAGAAACCGCTATTCATATCATTATCGAAAAAGAAGTTTAATGAGTAAGCAAATCAACATTGCCTTAATTGGTAACCCAAATACTGGAAAAACATCTGTTTTTAATGCCTTAACGGGTTTAAACCAAAAGGTAGGAAACTATCCTGGAATAACCGTTGAGAAAAAAGAAGGGATTTGCAAATTACCTAGAGGTGTTAAAGCACACATCATTGACCTTCCTGGTACATATAGCCTAAACGCATCGTCTCTAGACGAAAACGTAGTTATAGAATTATTACTAAACAAAAACGATAAAGATTTTCCGGATGTTGCAGTCGTAGTTAGTGATGTTGAAAACTTAAAACGAAACCTACTACTTTTTACACAAATAAAAGATTTAGAGATCCCTACAATCCTAGTCATTAATATGGCTGACAGGATGAAATACAAAGGGATTTCATTGGATATTGAACATTTAGAAAAAGAATTACAAACTAAAATAGCGGTTATTAGTACCAGAAAAAATGAAGGTATAGATAACTTAAAACAGTTAATTTCTAATTATAAAGAACTATCAACTACGCCTTGCTTAAATGCATCGGAAATAGATAAAGAATATTTTGACAAATTAAGAAAAGCCTTCCCTAACCAATTACTTTACAAATTATGGTTAGTAATTACCCAAGATGTAAATTTTGGTAAGATGGATCGTAATGAAGTCGAAGCTATTGCTAGTTTTAAAACTAAATCTAAAAGCGACTTAAAACGTTTACAACAAAAAGAAACCATTAAGCGCTATCAATTTATAAATAACACACTTAAAAAAGGACAAACCATAGATGCTAGTCAAGCTAAGGATTTACGCACTAAATTTGATCGCATACTTACGCACAAGGTTTGGGGTTATGTTATTTTCTTTTTTATACTACTAACTATTTTTCAAGCCATTTATGACTGGTCAACAGTACCAATGGACTTTATTGATAGCGTGTTTGCAAGTCTAAGTGATTGGGTTAAAAACACACTTCCTGAAGGTGCTTTTACTAATTTATTAGCCGAAGGTATCATATCTGGTTTAGGAGGAATAGTTATATTTATTCCTCAAATAGCCTTTTTATTCTTGTTTATAGCAATTTTAGAAGAAACCGGTTATATGAGTCGCGTTGTCTTTTTAATGGACAGAATTATGCGTCGTTTTGGTTTAAGCGGAAAAAGTATTGTGCCTTTAATTTCAGGAACTGCATGTGCTATTCCTGCTATTATGGCTACCAGAAATATTGAAAGTTGGAAAGAACGATTGATTACTATTTTAGTAACACCATTTACAACATGCTCTGCAAGATTACCTGTATACTTAATTATAATAGCATTAGTTATTCCGGAAGGACGTTTTCTAGGGTTAAGTTACCAAGCTTTAACCTTAATGTTATTGTATTTACTAGGTTTTGGAGCTGCTGTTATTTCGGCATATATTTTAAATAAAGTATTAAAAATAAAAAGTAAAACGTTTTTTGTGGTTGAAATGCCAAATTACAAATTACCATTATTTAAAAACGTTGCGCTTACAGTTTTAGAAAAAACAAAATCGTTTGTCTTTGGAGCTGGAAAAATAATACTAGCAATTTCAATCATCCTTTGGTTTTTAGCATCTTATGGTCCAGGAGAACAATTTAATAATGCAGAAAATATTGTTACTACAGAGTATGCTTCACAAAATTTAAACGAGGAAGAATTAGGACAAAAAATAGCGTCACATAAACTAGAACATTCCTTTATTGGTATTGCAGGACATGCTATAGAACCCGTAATTAGACCATTAGGTTACGATTGGAAAATAGGAATTGCAATAGTTAGTAGTTTTGCTGCAAGAGAAGTTTTTGTTGGTACTTTAGCAACCATTTATAGTGTTGGTAACGATGATGAAGACACTATTAAAAACCGAATGGCAGGAGAGGTTAATCCAATACTAGGAGGTCCTTTATTTAATTTTGCTTCAGGTATTTCATTATTACTTTTTTATGCTTTTGCAATGCAATGCATGAGTACTTTGGCAGTTGTTAAAAAGGAAACTAATACCTGGAAATGGCCAACGTTGCAATTGGTAATTATGACCGCAATTGCATACATATCTGCATTAATAGCTTATCAATTTTTAAAATAAAATTATGAACGCAATTATCCAAAACATACTGGTATTTATCACGCTAGGGTTTGCTTTATTTTTTCTTTATAAAAAATATTTCGTTAAAACGAAATCTAAAAAAGCCTGCGGAACTGACGACTGTGGTTGCCACTAGCAATAAATAGTATTAAAACAACTATACCTCTTTTAAAAACAAGTTTTTAGCTACGTTTTGAGAGACCATTAATTCATGCTCTCCAAACTTAATTTTAACCGAGTTATCGTAAGGCTCTTTTTGGACAACGACAATCTTAGTACCTAAAGCTATTTTATTACCATCTAAATATTTCAAAAAAGCTGAAGAAGTATCATCCACACCTACACATTTATAAGTCTTTCCTATAATGGCTTGTGACAACATGATTTTTTCGATGTGTTTAAAATTTCCATGTTTATCCGGAATTGGATCTCCATGTGGATCATGATTAGGATACTCTAAAAAAGCATCTAATTCATCAATCAATTTTTCTGATCTGATATGTTCTAAATGCTCAGCAACTTCATGGACTTCATCCCAAGTAAAATTTAATTTTTCTACTAAAAACACTTCCCAAAGTCTATGCTTTCTAATAATATTAATAGCAACAGATTGACCTTTTTCGGTTAAATTAACACCTTGATACTTTACATAGTTAGCATATCCTTTTTCAGATAATTTTTTAAGCATATCAGAAACCGAAGACGCTTTAGTCTGTATAGATTCTGATATAGCATTAGTACTAACAACCTCTGCACCTTGCTTACCTAAATGATAAATTGCTTTAATATAATTTTCTTCTGTAAGTGTAATCATAAACCTTATATGGATATAAGACAAATATAAGAATTAAATAAAACAAATAATAAATTTAGACTAATCTAAATTTATTATTACATTTGTAAAAAAATATTTTAAGACATGAAGTATCTAATTGCAATTATGTTTTGTTTTTCAGCTTACAGTCAAGCCCAAAATGCTTTTGAAATATCAGGTGTAGTTACCTCAAACGGACTACCACTACCCTTTGCAAACGTTTATCTTGAAAGCACAACAAAAGGAACTACAACATCAAGTAATGGATCCTTTACTATCCAAAATATAACAGAAGGACAATACACACTTACCGCTTCATATACTGGATTTAATACCTTTAAAAAAAGAATTGAGGTTATAGATGATTTAAAAATAAATTTTGAATTAATCCAAAATCAATCGTTAGATGAAGTCGTTGTTACTGGAACTTTAAAAGCAGTTAATAGATTAGAAAGTCCTGTTCCTGTTGAAGTATATACTAGCGAATTTTTAAAAAAGAATCCTACTCCAAATATTTTTGAAGCGCTTCAAAATGTAAACGGAGTGAGACCTCAACTTAATTGTAATGTTTGTAATACTGGAGACATCCACATTAATGGTTTAGAAGGTCCTTATACTTTAGTTTTAATAGACGGAATGCCAATTGTTAGTGGCTTATCTACGGTTTATGGCTTGTCAGGAATACCAAATTCATTAATAGATCAAATCGAAATTGTCAAAGGTCCTGCTTCGTCTTTGTATGGTAGCGAAGCTGTTGGTGGACTAATAAATGTCATTACTAAACATCCTGACAATGCACCACTTTTTTTTGCAGACAGTAATGTTAGTGGTTGGGGAGAAATAAATACAGATATTGGCTTTAAAACTAATGTTGGAGAAAACACAAGTGTTTTGGTAGGCGTCAATTATTTTAACTATAGTAATCCAATAGATAATAACAACGATAATTTTACCGATGTCACCCTTCAAGATAGGGTTTCGGTTTTTCAAAAATGGAATTTTAAACGTAAAAACAATAAAAAACTATCTTTAGCTGGTCGCTTTTTTTATGAAGATCGTTGGGGAGGAGAACTACAATGGAACAAAAATTATAGAGGAGGAAATGAAGTCTACGGAGAAAGTATTTATACAACTAGATATGAACTTCTAAGTGAATACCAACTTCCTGTAAAAGAAAACTTGAATTTTCAATTTTCATATTCAGATCATGATCAAAACTCAGTGTATGGTGACACGCCATACTTAGCACAACAACGTATTGCTTTTGGACAATTAACTTGGGACAAACCAATAAAAAATAATGATTTATTATTTGGTATAACAGGACGTTATAATTACTATAATGACAATACAACAGCAACTATTGATGCTGATAAAATATTTATTCCTTCAGTATTTATTCAAGATGAAATAACATTAACAGCAAAACAAAAATTATTATTAGGACTTAGGTATGACTATGATAAAAGACATGGTTCTATAGTAACACCAAGGTTAGCTTACAGATACAAACCAACAGACAATGATATATTTAGGATTAATGCAGGAACAGGGTTTAGGGTTGTCAATTTATTTACAGAAGAGCATGCTGCATTAACAGGATCAAGAGAGGTTGTTATTGAAGAAACTTTAAATCCGGAACAATCGTATAACATAAACCTTAACTATCTAAAAAAATATACACAACAAAGGGCATGATTTTTACTGTAGATGCGTCCATGTGGTACACACATTTTACAAATGCAATTATACCAGATTATGACACAAATCCTAATCAAATAATTTATGATAATTTAGATGGTTATTCTACATCAAAAGGAGCAAGTTTAAATGTTGATGCTATTTTTGGTAGTGGTATAAGAGGAAGTTTGGGTGTTACTTTCCAAGATGTAAATCAAACTGAAAATGACGTGACAACCAGACAAATTTTAACCGAAAAATTCACAGGTACCTGGTCTTTTTCATATAAAAACTACCCAACAAATTTAACCTTTGACTACACAGGAAACATTTATGGACCAATGCGCTTACCCTTATTAAGCGATCTAGATCCTAGACAAGAATATTCTCCTACGTGGAGTATTCAAAACATTCAAGCAACTTACGATGGACTTGAAAATTTTGAAATTTATGGAGGCATTAAAAACTTACTAAATTGGACACCTAATAATGGCAATCCATTTATCATTGCAAGAGCAGATGATCCTTTTGATAATAATGTACAATTTGATGCGCAAGGTAACGCACAAGCAACACCAGACAACCCTTATGGGTTAACCTTTGACCCTTCATATGTATATGGACCAAACCAGGGCAGACGAGTTTTCCTAGGTATAAGGTATACATTAAACTAATTGTTTGTACTTTAGTACTTTCGCAATAAATATTTAGACCAATGAAAAAATTAAAACTCCTTTTCATAATAACCTTAGTTTTTTTAGCTGTAATGACACTACAAAAGATAACGGGAAGTTAAATATTGTGACAACAACCACAATGATTACTGATTTAGTAAAAAATATTGGTAAAGACAGTATAAATGTTAATGGTTTAATGGGAAGTGGTGTGGACCCTCACTTATACAAAGCAAGCGAAGGTGATGTATCCAAACTTGTAAATGCAGATATCATTTTTTACAATGGATTACACCTAGAAGGAAAGCTTGTGGAAGTCTTTGAAAAAATGGGAAACACAACCAAAACACCTATTGCTTTAGGAGAAGACATTGATAAAAAAACATTAATAGGCTCAGATTATTTTGCTTCTAATTACGATCCACACGTTTGGTTCAATATTGAATATTTTAAGCAATTTGCTCAAAAAGTTACTGCTGTTTTAATCGAAAAAGACTCAAAAAACTCAAAATATTATAAGGCAAATGAAAATGAATACATAGCAAAGCTAAATACACTTCAAAAAACGATTACCTCTAAAATTGAAACACTTCCTGCAGACAAACGCATACTTGTAACTGCACATGATGCCTTTAATTATTTCGGGAAAAACTACGGATTTGAAGTCGTAGGTTTACAAGGTTTGTCTACAGCAACTGAAGCTGGAGTAAAAGATGTTCAGAATTTAGCTAATTTTATAATTGAAAAACAACTGAAGGCCATTTTTGTTGAAAGCTCTGTACCAAAACGTACCATTGAAGCGCTACAAAAAGCAGTAAACTCAAAAGGACATAATGTACAAATTGGAGGCACATTATATTCTGATGCTTTAGGAAGCGCTGGAACTATTGAAGGCACATATATTGGCATGTTTGAATACAATGTCAACACTATAGTTAATGCTTTAAAATAAGTTAGTAGTTAGTAAAAAAATAGGATTAACCAATAATCTTATAAAAAGTAATGTCCTATTTCAATTCGAAGAATTGAGAGCCAAGGCGAAGAATAAATGAAGAAAAGCTTCGAAAATAGGAGAACACAGTTCGACGCGAAGTTTTCGAATTGGTTTTCAGTTTAAAAACTGAAAAATTCCTTGGCTTGGATGTCCTTTTTTGATTCGTTTTTTGGACAAGCAAAAAATGAATAAAAACAAATTAAAAACCATGAGTGACAATAATAACAAAACTAATGCTTCCTCAGGAGTAATAGCAGTAAAAGTAGACGACCTAACAGTAGCATACAACTACAAACCAGTACTTTGGGATATTGATTTAGAAATCCCCGAAGGTGTCCTTATGGCTATTGTTGGACCAAATGGAGCTGGTAAATCAACACTAATAAAATCTATCTTAGGCATATTAAAACCTATAGCAGGAAGCGTCACTATTTATGACAAACCCTATGACAAGCAACGCAAACTAGTCGCTTACGTACCTCAAAAAGGAAGTGTAGATTGGGATTTTCCAACTACAGCTTTAGATGTTGTAACCATGGGTACTTATGGAAGTTTAGGATGGATAAAACGTCCAGGACAAAAAGAAAAGAAAGCCGCATTAGAAGCCTTAGAAAAAGTAGGTATGTTACCCTTTAAAGGTAGACAAATTAGCCAATTGTCTGGAGGACAACAACAGCGTATATTTTTAGCACGAGCATTAGTACAAAATGCTTCGATCTACTTTATGGACGAGCCTTTTCAAGGCGTTGATGCGACCACTGAAATTGCAATAATTAATATTTTAAAAGAATTACGTAAAGCCGGAAAAACAGTCATTGTAGTGCATCACGATTTACAAACCGTTCCAGAATATTTTGATTGGGTTACTTTTTTAAATGTAAAAAAAATAGCAACAGGTCCAGTTAAAGATATCTTTAATGACGATAACTTAACCAAGACTTATGGTATTAACTATAAAGTAAGTATTCAAGAATAATGAGTTTACAAGAATATTTTTCTTTAGTATTTAGCGACTACACACTTCGAACCATTACACTTGGAACAGCAATTTTAGGTGCAGTCACTGGTATGTTAGGTAGTTTTGCTGTGCTTAGAAAACAAAGTTTACTTGGAGATGCTATATCACATGCTGCTTTACCAGGAATTGCAATTGCATTTTTAATTACAGGAGCAAAAGACAGCAACACGTTGCTTTTAGGAGCCTTAGTAAGCGGATTAATTGGAACCTTTTGGATTAGAGGTATTGTAAAAAAAACACATCTAAAAAGTGATACCGCTTTAGGATTAATATTATCCCTGTTTTTTGGGTTTGGTATGTTATTACTGACATTTATTCAAAAACAACCCAATGCTAATCAAGCAGGTTTAGATAAATATTTATTTGGTCAAGCTGCAACTTTAGTTGAAAGCGACGTTTGGCTAATGGCTATAGTTACAGCATTATGCCTATTTGTATTGTTGTTATTTTGGAAAGAATTTAAAATCTTACTCTTTGATGCTGATTACACTAAAACTTTAGGTTTTAACACTAAAGTCATCGACATTTTAATTACCAGCTTTATAGTCTTGGCTATAGTTTTAGGACTACAAACAGTTGGTGTTGTTTTAATGAGTGCTATGTTACTGGCTCCTGCTGCTGCTGCAAGACAATGGACTAACAGCTTATCAAAAATGGTACTTTTAGCAGCTATATTCGGAGCGTTTTCTGGAGTTTTTGGAACTGCTATAAGTGCTAGTCAAACTAATCTATCCACAGGACCTGTCATTGTATTAGTCGCTGCTGTGTTTGTAGTAATCTCGTTTGTATTTTCCCCAAGTCGAGGTTTGTTATTTAAACAAATTAGATTTATAAAAAATAGACGCGATTTAGAGCTTCATAAAACCTTAGCCTTTATGTATCATATTGCTGAAACACATGAAAATATTTCGCATCCACATACCATAAAGCTTCTTAATAATTTTCAAGGGTTTACACGTAAAACACTACAAAAATTAGTAGAAAAAAATTATGTTACTTTGGATGGAAACATGTGGAGTTTGACAAAAACAGGGTTTGATACTGCTTCCAACCTTTATACAAAACAATCAACAGAAGATGAATAGTGCTCAAATAGAAATACAATTAATTGCTAGTTTAGTCGCAATTGCATGTGCTATTCCTGGCACCTTTTTAGTACTACGTAAAATGGCAATGATAAGCGATGCAATAAGCCATTCTATCTTACCAGGAATTGTTGTTGGTTTTTTTATTACGCAAGATTTAAATTCGCCATTACTAATTGTATTAGCTGCATTAACAGGTGTAATCACAGTAGTATTAGTCGAATATATCCAAAAAACAGGTTTAGTAAAAGAAGATACAGCAATAGGCTTAGTGTTTCCTGCATTATTTAGTATTGGTGTTATATTAATCGCTAAAAATGCTAATGATGTCCACTTAGATGTTGATGCTGTTTTGGTAGGCGAATTGGCTTTGGCTCCTTTTGATAGGCTAATCGTTTCTGGTGTGGATATTGGCCCAAAATCGTTGTGGATTATTGGCATAATATTGCTAATTACAATTACGCTTTTAATTGCCTTTTTTAAAGAATTAAAAGTAAGCACCTTTGATAAAGGTTTAGCTGCGTCATTAGGCTTCTCTCCTGCTATTATTCATTATGGATTAATGACAGTATCTTCCGTAACAACCGTTGGCGCTTTTGATGCTGTTGGTGCTATTCTAGTTGTAGCATTAATGATTGCGCCTGCTGCAACCGCTTATTTACTAACTACCAACTTAAAAAAGATGCTAGTTTTAGCAGTGTTTTTTGGAGTATTTAGTGCTATTTCTGGTTATTGGTTAGCGCATTTATTAGACGCATCCATTGCAGGATCTATTACTACAATGTTAGGCTTATTGTTTTTAGCTGTGTATTTATTTGCTCCAAGCAAAGGTGTAATAGCGGTTATGTATCGCGAAAAACAACAACGCACAGAAGTTAGCCTATTGACCTTTTTACTACATTTAAAAAACCATAATGAGGTTGAAGAACGTCACGTAAACCACTTAAGAGAACATATAAATTGGCAAAAAGTAAGAGCCAAAACTGTATTAGAATTGGCTCTTAAAAATAATATGATTGTGGTGGATAAGAATATAGTTTCGTTGACTAAAAAAGGAGATACTTTTACCTCCAAAGCTATTGATTATATTATTACAAATAAAGATGCACAGATAGAAGACATGAAAGACGATTTCTTTTTGTTTAGAGGATAAAGTCATTGCGAGGGACGAAGCAATCTGCTTGTCGTTAAATATATTCTTAGATTGCTTCGTCCCTCGCAATGACACTTGCGCATCGCCAATAGACGTTAATCAAAATCCTTATTCAATTTTTGTAATTCAGATTTTAACTGGTCTAAACTCACTTCTTTAAAATCAAATTTAAGCTCTGAAATTTCTTTAGTTGTAGCGTTTGTAATCCCTAAAAACAAATTACCCTCAATCATCTTTATCGCAACTAAAACAACCTCTTCATTTAAAGCTACAGTTCCAAAATCGTAAACATCATTAACCCTTTTACTTGGTAAAACAGAATTATAAGATTTAAACACCATTTTGACATCTGCACCATTAGCATCTTTAATTTTAAGTTTAAATTTTACTGCGTTTTTGGTGCTTCTTATAAAACGATCACAGTTAATCCATCCTAATTTTGAACCATAAAAAGCATATCTAGACACATCGTTAGCTGTTACAGTACCAACTAATCCTGTGGTCGTGGAATCTTTGTTTTGTAATCGCTCTTCAAATTTTTTCTCAAAAGACGTTTTATCTTTTATAGTAATAACACTTGGATTATTTTTTGTGCTACCATCAACATTAAAATTAATTGGTAAGCTATAAGGTACAATTACAGTGTAATCACGCTGCTTACCTGGTTTTAGTTTTGGTATCAATTTTAAAACTCTAATAGCCTCTTTAGCCAATAAAGTATGCGCTGCAGAAGCTTGAATATCAACAACCTCTCCTTCTTTATCAATTTTAAACGATGTTAAAATTTTATGTTTTCCAGTTAGCTTTAAATCTTCAGCTATACTAGCATTAAAGTTTTTGGCTATTAGTTTTGAAAGCGCTTGATCAAAACATTGTTTTTTCGCTGTGTTTGTACCATTTTCACATCCAGGAAACACAGGAACTTCTTCTACATATTGAATCGGTACTTCCACGTCTTCTTCTTCAATTAAAACCATTTCAGAAGTAGTTAAAACAGCATTACTTTTATGTGTAATATTATCTAAAGTCCAATCAACGCCATTTTTAATTTCTTTACCTAAAAAAAGCTGCATATCTTTTTTCTTACTTGCGTCTGAAGAGAATATATATTCAATACTGCTTCCAGGTTTTAACTGTAATTGTTTATTATCTTTTAATGCTTTTATAAACAGCATTCCTCCTGTTTCCAATTGGTTGCCATCAGATTTAGTAGTTAGATTGGCTAGCAACATATCTGATAATTTATAAAACTCTGTAACTTCTATATTAACCTTTCCTCTAGCTAATTTCCCGTTTGCATCAATAAAACATTTTGCTGGAATGATTAAAACTGTACCTTCCTTAAACGTTATTGTAGTTTCTTTTTCGTTATTAATCGTTTTTGTTTCTGGTTGTTTTTTTACTGAATTGTAAAATGATGATATCTCGTCGTTAATGAGTTTTGTTTCAGTAATTTTTTCAAGTTTTTTAGTATTTGAATTTACAATGGTTTCAGTAGATCCAAATTTTCTTTCAACTTTTTGAATATTTATAATAATTGAATCGTTTTTTGGAATTATATGCTTATAAGTTGGAAAGTTTTCTTCAAATTCTTGTTGAGTATAAGATCCTATTTTTTCAATTATAATAGTATCCTTTACAACTGTTATTCCTCCATAAAGATTAGTTAAACTATCTACTTCTACTTGTTTTACTATTTTTTTTACAACTACAAATTTCTTTTTTGAACTATCAATTTCTTTTAAGGTTTCTACTTTATCAATACTTGATATTGAATCAATATTAGTTTCAATTAAATTTTGATTTTTATGGTCAAAATCTTGGGTTGTTTCTGTTTTTAAAAGCAAGTTATAAGCTAAGATTAAAACTAAAGCAATAACACTTATTAAGCTAATAATTTTAATCCATTTTAGTTGAATATAACTGGTTTTTGCAGACGCAATTTCAGCTTTAAGTTGTGTGCGTTTTACACCTTCTAAGACTATTAAATGCTCTTGATAAATTGCATTAAATTCCGCATTAGTGTTAAGTTTGTTTTCAAAAGCTAAAACCTCTGTATTTGATAATTCATTATCTAAATATTGATTGATTAAGTCTATATGTTGTGTGTGATTTTCCATGTCTGAGCCGAATTAAGATTGATAATTTTGATGAAAGATGTCTTTTGCTTTTTTCAAGCATTTATACTTCTGGTTTTTAGCAATTTTTTCTGATTTAAATTGCATTGTAACTGCTATCTCTTTAAAAGAAATTCTTTTTAAATAAAATAGCTGAAGTAGTTCCTGACATCGTTCTCCTAATTCGCGAAAAGCGTTTTCGGCAAAGCGATATTTTTTTCTTCTAATACATGTTGAAATATTGAGACTTCGTTATCTTTTAAATCGTGAAGTTCTTGAATCGTAAATTTAGATTGCATATCCTTCCATACAAATCTAGATACGGAATATAAATAGGTGTAAAACGAAGCGGTTAACTTAAAGTCTGATTTTTCTAAATTACGATTTAGGATTATTAATGCTTCCTGAAACACATCTTGCGCATCAGATTGTTTCCCACCTTTGGATAAAACCAGTTTTTCTATTCTAGGATATAAACTATACAGTTGTTTAAACGCTTTGTCACGTTGACCTGTTTTAAAGAATTCTAATATTTTTTTATCATTCATAAAATATCTTTATTCTTTAATGGTCAAAACATAAAAAGGTCTCCTATAGTTTTATTAAAATCGTCTCTCCTCTTGTAAAAACTCGTAAGCTTTTTGGACTTGTTTAAACTTATCCTCTGCTCCTTTTCTATGCTCTTCTCCAAGATGCTCCACACGATCTGGATGGTATTTTTTAGCCATATTACGGTAAGCCTTTTTAATTTGATCTACTGTGGCTGTTTTGTCTATTTCTAAAATAGTATAAGCATTATTGCTACTATTATAAAACATAGCTTTAATACTAGAATAGTCACGACTACTAATGCCTAAGTAGTTAGACATTCGGTTAATTTGATCCTCTTCATCATCGGTAACCATTCCGTCTGCTTTTGCAATTCCGAATAAAAAATGTAATAATTGCAAACGTGATGCATGGTCCATCATCTGTTGGATTTGCCCACAGACATCTCTTGTAGACACGTTTTGATTACTTATATTTTTAAATAATTTAAAAGCCTTATTAGCACGATCTTTACCGTAAAGCTCAACAAATTTGTTACGCACAAAATCCAATTCGCGTTGGTCTTGGACACCATCTGCTTTTATAATTACAGACGCTAAGATTAGTAAACTAACCTCAAAATCTCCTGACGTTGTTTGCGCACGACGTTGTTGTTGGGTTCTGTAATTAGGTTGTGTTCTGTAATTTGGTTCTCTTTTTTGCTGTTTGTTTGGGTTACCATTTCCTAAAAGATTTCCTTTTTCTGACATAGCATCTCCTAGACTACCAATTGCCAACCCTATAATTGCACCAATTGGACCACCTAACGTCCATCCTAAAGTTGCACCTATCCATTTTAATCCAGCCATAAATTTTGTTCTAATTTTTTAAAAAGTAAATATACTACTTTGTTGGTATACTTTTAATTGCTTTTGTTACTGTTGTTTGCTGTTTAGTGCGTTAAGGATGGAGCGGTCTGTCTGAGCTCCTCGCAGAGAGCGAGTAGCGATAGCCTGACCTTATGACACCATAAGTGTTATAAGGTAACGCCATAATAATTTTTGCATGGTTTTTGATTATCTTTGCATGAGATAGATTTATAAATAAAAAATTACAAGAATATGTATCCAGCAGAATTAGTAAAACCAATGCGTGAGGACTTAACTAACGTAGGTTTTGAAGAATTACATACAGCTGACGCAGTAAATACTGCAATTGCAAAAGAAGGGACAACTTTAGTGGTTGTAAATTCGGTTTGTGGTTGTGCAGCTGCTAACGCAAGACCAGGAGCAAGAATGAGTTTAGCAAATGACAAAAAACCTACACATATAGTAACGGTTTTTGCAGGTGTTGACAAAGAGGCTGTTGATCAAGCAAGAGCACACATGGTACCTTTTCCTCCAAGTTCACCAAGTATGGCTTTGTTTAAAGATGGAGAATTAGTACACATGCTAGAACGTCACCATATTGAAGGTAGACCAGCAGAATTAATTGCTGAAAACCTTATTGATGCTTATAACGAGCATTGTTAAGCCTTTTTAAAGGACAACTTAAGCTAAGTATTACAGAAAAACCACGTTTTTTAAACGTGGTTTTTCTATTTTTGATAGATAGAATTTTTATTACAAAATGAGAAAAATTATTGCCTATCCTTTATCTGTTATTTATTTCCTGTTTTTTGGGTTAACATTAGTTGTTTTTCACCCAATACAATGGATATGTTTTAATGTTTTTGGATATAAAGCACATAAAAAAAGTGTGGATTACCTTCAGTTTTGTTTAATGCGATGCGTAAACCTATTAGGCTCAACACATAAATTTATAAACCCTTATCCTTTAGATAATTCTCAACCTGTTTTAATTGTCTCTAACCATCAAAGTATGGCAGACATACCTCCATTAATGTGGTATTTTAGAAAACACCATGTCAAATTTGTTAGTAAAAAAGAGTTAGGAAAAGGACTACCAAGTGTATCCTACAACTTACGTCATGGTGGCTCTGTATTAATAGATCGTAAAAATCCTAGGCAAGCCATTGTGGCGATTAGGAAATTTGCAGATTATATAGAAACTACTAATCGTGCTGCTGTTATTTTTCCGGAAGGTACCAGAAGTCGTGATGGACAACCTAAACCTTTCCATACTAAAGGTTTAGAAACTTTAATAAAATATGTGCCAAGCGCAGTAATAATACCTGTAACAATTAATAATTCTTGGAAGAATTTACGCTATGGTAAATTCCCTATGGGAATAGGTAACAACATCACCTTTACAGCTCATAAACCTGTTAAACCTAGTGATTTTGAAACTACTGAAGTATTATTAAATCACATAGAAACTACCATTAAAAATAGCATAAAAATATAACGTTATGTCATCAAAAAATGTAAGATTAGAAGTCATGTCTTTTTTAGAAAAAGATATTGATGCTTTAATAGAAAAATATTTAATCCCTGTTGAAAAAATTTGGCAACCCTCAGATTTTTTACCAAACTCTGAAGGTCCTAACTTTTTTGAAGAAGTAAGAGAAATTAGAGAATTGTCTAAAGAATTGTCTTATGATTTTTGGGTGGTTTTAGTTGGTGATATGATTACAGAAGAAGCTTTACCAACTTACGAATCTTGGCTTATGGATATAGAAGGAGTAGAACAAGATGGTAAAAATGGTTGGGCAAAATGGATTAGACATTGGACAGGCGAAGAAAACCGTCATGGTGATGTTTTAAACAAATACCTATACCTTTCTGGTCGTGTTAATATGCGCGAGATAGAACAAACCACACAACACCTTATTGCAGATGGTTTTGATATTGGTACAGCTAGAGATCCTTATAAAAACTTTGTTTACACCAGTTTTCAAGAATTAGCAACTTATGTTTCACACAATCGTGTAGCAAAATTAGCCAAAGAAAAAGGTAATAAGCAATTAGCAAGAATGTGTAAAATAATTTCGGGAGACGAAATGAGACACCACCATGCTTATAGCGAGTTTGTAGAGCGTATTTTTAAAGTAGACCCAAGTCAAATGATGCTAGCGTTTCAATACATGATGAAACAAAAAATTACAATGCCTGCTCACTTTTTAAGAGAGTCTGGAGGTAAAATAAGTACTGTTTTTGACGAGTTTTCTAATACTGCACAACGTATAGGTGTTTACACATCTATGGACTACATAGACATTTTACAAAAACTAATCAAGCGTTGGGAAATTGATAAAATAACAGACCTTAACGACGACGCTGAAAAAGCACGTGATTACCTAATGAAACTTCCAGACCGAATGTTACGTTTGGCAGACCGAATTAAAATTCCAGAAAACTCTTATCAATTTAAATGGGTTGAACCAGCCAAACTATAGTGTATGTCTAACCAAGAGCTAATTGAAACCACTAAAACCTTTGTAAAAGACACTTTAAAAGATGCCGAAGGTGGACACGATTGGTTTCATATAGAGCGTGTATATAAAAATGCACTACTAATAGCTAAAGGCGAAACCGTTGATCCATTAGTTGTAGCGCTTGGCGCTTTACTACATGACATTGCAGATAGTAAGTTTTATGATGGTGATAGTACCATTGGTCCAAAAGTCGCTGGTGCTTTTTTGTTAAAACACAACGTAGACTCGGCAACCATTAATCATGTTATTAAAATTATTGAAAACATTTCCTATAGTTCTAATATAGGCTTAGAAAACACATTTAGGTCCATCGAGTTGGACGTTGTGCAAGATGCTGACCGTTTGGATGCTTTGGGAGCTATTGGTATTGCGCGCACTTTTAATTATGGAGGCTTTAAAAACAGGACTTTATATAATCCAGACATTAAGCCTAATTTAAATATGACTAAAGCAGAATATAAGACATCTAACGCTCCAACAATTAATCATTTTTACGAGAAATTACTACTTTTAAAAGATAAAATGAATACCACTACTGGTTATAAAATTGCTAAACAACGACACCAATATATGGTAGACTTTTTAAAACAATTTGATGCAGAATGGAAAGGTGAGAAATAAAAAAAGGTTATTTTAAGTTAGAAAATACTAACATTAAAATAACCTTTTTTACTGATTAAATGTGCTTACTCCATATAAGTAAAAGTAGTCGTATAAACACTTACGCTGTCATCCTCTAAATCTGTAGACGTTACAGTTCCTGTTGAAGGGTAATTTTGAGCATCATAAACATAATTAGCAACAATCTGATAGATTGGTGTTAAATCTTCATCTTTATATGTAATTTTTTTAATGTTATTTGTAGGTAATAATAATCTAGCTTGTACAATTTCTGGTGCTTGAACATCCATACTAAAGTTTAAATCTACATTATCCAACACATCAATAATTCCGGCTGCTTCTAGCGTGTAAAAAAATGGATTTGGTGTTGCGTCGTATTCAATTTCTGCAAAATATTCCACTACACTCATTGTATTGGCAACAAAGTCAAACTCTTCTTCTAAAAATCTAATACTAACAGGATTCATGTTACTATCATATTGCAAAACTTCTCCAGTTTCAAAAGCATCATAAGGCGATTCATACAATTCTTCTACATTTAATGTTTCACCTTCTCCTGTTACATTTGTTAAGTTGTCATTGTCATAAACTAATATGCTAGTTTCTACACCATCTGTGATGTTAGCAACTTGATTATTTCCGTTATAATTAATGGTAACAGATTGGTTTTCTGAAGCATCTTGAGCAGACACAACAGACAAATTAGTGATTAATTTAACTGTGGCATTTTGATTTGCTGCATTAAATTCGTCGGTTGCAGAATCTTCGCTACAGCTCATAAAAGCAGCTAAAACAGTAAGTAAAGTAATTTGTAATTTTAGTTTCATAAATAAATTATTGATTAATTAAATTATTAAATAAGTCACGAAAATAACAATATTTATAAATTTAAGACTGCACCATGGATTTTATTTCGCTTCTATATTTTGATGCGCTTTTACCAACCACTTCGTTAAAGACTTTGTTAAAATGAGAAAAGTTATTAAAACCACATTCAAAGCATATATCTGTAATACTACTTTGGCTTTCTGTTAGTAATTTGGTAGCATAAAAGACACGATATTCGTTTACAAACTGCGTAAATGTTTTACCTGTAATCTTTTTAAAATAACGACAAAAAGCTGGCACAGTAAGACTTACTTCCTGTGCTATTTGATCTAATGTAATATGGTTTTGAAAATTTTTATTAACGTATTTATAAATTTTATCAATCTTATTAGTGTCTTGTGGTTGGGTTTCAAAAACGTAACCGTTTTCATTAAGTAATGTATAATCATTAGTTATTGCCAACAATTCTAGAATTTCTAAAAGTTTAGCAATTCGTTTTATACCTTCATACTTAGGAAGCTTTTCTATTTTAGGACCTACTATTTTTTTTATTTCTGGCTTAAACAGAATTCCCTTTTTTGCGCGCTCCAACAATTGCAAAATATTTTTCATTTCTGGTAACGCATTAAGCGCGTCACCTAAAAATTGAGGATGAAATTGCACCAAGGTTTCTTTTCCTTTAGAAGTTAAACGGTCTGTAAATCCATTATGTGGCAAATTAGAACCAATTAATATTAACTGACTATTATTAAAGTAAGACAAGTGATTACCTATATGTCGTCTTCCTTTTCCTTTATTAACATACACCATCTCTACCTCTGGATGAAAATGCCAAAACGCATCACTTCTTTTACGTTTTTTAGTTTTTTGAACCGCAATTATTGAGCTTCCAAAACTAGGTGTAATTTTTTTAAATGTAGGTTTAGTATTCACTGCATTAAACTTTTGACAAAATTACAACAACTTATAGTATGGTTGTATGCTAATTTAGCTTTAATATGTGTTATTTTAACCTATAACGTTTTCGTAACACGTAATTAAGTTAAAATAGCATATAAAGTTGCCAAATGACTTGTTATTAAAACTACTCTTCTATATTAACTTTGCACCTGTAATCCTTAAAAAGATTTAGATTATGAAAAAAATTATGAAACACATTTTAGCTTTAGCAATCGTATTTGCTACGCTAAGCAGCAACGCAACAGAAGCCGTAACTTTTACAAACAAAGAGGACGGAAAAACGTTATTAATGTTTGAAAACGTTAGCCAAGGTGATCAATTATTAGTTAAAGATGCTTTTGGAATTATTTTATATAAAGAGTCTATCGAAAAAAGCGGTCAATATAATAAGTCATTTGATTTGACATCTTTACCTGATGGAAGTTATATTTTTGAATTAGATAAAAAACATCAAATTAAAACTTACCCATTTAAAGTAGATTTATCTGTAGTTACTTTTAATAAAGCTAAATTAACGGTAATTAATAAACCTGTGGTTAGCGCTAAAAACAATATGGTGTATGTAACATCATACAACCAAAACCCTACAGATTATAAAATTGAAATTTTTTACAACACTAACGGAAGCTATTTTGAAAAAATACATACCGAAACCGTTAAAGATGCTATCAATTATGGTAAAAAATTCAAATTATTAGAAGATAAAAAAGAAGATTATAAAGTCGTTATTACTTACGAAGGACGCACATTTACATCAATTGTCAACTTTTAGTATTAGTATCCAAAAAACAAAAAAAAGACGCAATAATGCGTCTTTTTTTTGTTTAATATTTAGAAAGCTATTTTTTAGTTTCCAGGAAAATCTGCTTTACGTTTTTCTAAAAATGCAGTTGTACCTTCTTTAAAGTCTGCTGTACCAAAACAAGCACCAAATTCCTTGATTTCTATATCAAATCCATTAACACCATCTGTGTAGTTAGCATTTATTGCTTGAATAGCTTTACCAATTGCTACGCTAGAATTACGCATAATTTTACTTGCTATTTTTTCGGCAAGAGGTATTAATTCTTCTAAAGCTACAACGTGATTAACTAACCCATAATTTAATGCTGTATCGGCATCAATCATTCCTGCAGTCATAACCATTTCCATTGCACGACCTTTACCAACTAATTGTGGTAAACGTTGCGTACCACCATAACCAGGTATTACACCTAAACTTACTTCTGGCAAACCCATTTTTGCGTTATCACTGGCAATTCTAAAATGAGCAGCCATCGCCAACTCTAATCCTCCACCAAGCGCAAAACCATTGACAGCTGCAATAACAGGCGTTTGTAAATTTTGAACAAAGTCAAATAACATTTCCTGACCAAGCGCTGCTAATTTACCACCATTTTCAACAGTAAAATTTGCAAACTCGCTAATATCTGCTCCTGCAACAAATGCTTTTTCTCCGCTTCCGGTTATAATAATCACCTTAGTGTCTGCATCTTTATTTGCATTATCAAATGCATGATGAAGCTCAGTAATAGTAGCCTTATTTAACGCATTTAATTTTGAAGGTCTATTAATTGAAATAGTTGTTATTCCGTTTGCTGTTTTAGTAAGTATGTTTTCGAAATTCATATGTAAGTGTTTTAATATTCTTTTGGAAATGAAACCGTAAAGGTTGTTCCAACATCTTTAACAGATGTAAAGGTAATTGTTCCTTGATAGGTTTCTACTATATTTTTTACCATTGCCAAACCAAGACCCATTCCGCTAGACTTTGTTGTAAATTTTGGTTCAAAGACTTTGTCTTTATTTTGATCAGAAATCCCTATTCCGTTATCCGAAATAGTTAAAACAACACGATTGTTATCCTCAATTACTTTTACAATAATTTGAGGTATCCTATCATCTGGAATGGCTTGTATTGCATTTTTAACCAAATTGGTAATCACTCTAATTAATTGGGTACGATCAAATTTGGCAATAATTTCGTCTTTTTCTGGTGCAAACTGGATATAATCTTCATTAAAAATATCCAACGCTAAGTCTACAATTTTAACCACATCAAGTAGTTCGTTTTGTTGTGCTGGCATTTTAGCAAAATTAGAAAAAGCACCTGCAATTGCACTCATAGTATCAATTTGCTGTATTAGTGTTTTACTATACTCATCCAATTTTTGTACTATATCTGGATCTTCTGGATTAAACTTACGCTGAAAACTTTGAACCGTTAAACGCATTGGTGTTAATGGATTTTTAATCTCATGAGCTACCTGTTTAGCCATTTCTCTCCAAGCTTGTTCACGCTCGCTTTTAGCAAGCTTAACAGCACTTTCTTCTAACTGATCAATCATGCTATTATATGCCTTTACTAAAGTAGAAATTTCTTCTGTTGTACTTTCTATTTCTATTTTTTCATTACGTTTTTCTAAACGTGTTTGATTCATTTTATCACTAATAGTTTTTAATGTTTTAGTTATATATTTTGACAAAAAATAAGCTAAAACAATCGCTATAATTAACATTAAAAGGTAAGCATATCCCAAACGCTCAAAAAACTCATTTAACTCTTTAGATAAAAAGTCATCATTTTCTAAATAAGGTAAATTTAATATGGCTAATGGTTTAAATTTCTCATCGACAATGTAGGTATAAGACGATCTAAAACTTTCTCCTTTTTCTTCTCTTAACTCGACAAATCTATGAGTAGTGGTATTAGATAATGTATTAAGCGCTTCCGCTTTTACGCATTTTTCTGCAATATCATAAGGCAATGCTGCTTTGGAAGAAATTAGCAAGGACCCTTCTAAATCGTACAAGTTAACCTGAAGTCCATGTACGTTAGCTATTTTATAGATTTCATCTTTAAAAATTAATGGTAACTTTTCTGGAACCACCTCAAAAGAGGTTTCTTTAATAATAAAGTTAATGTGACGTTTTATACTAATTTCTTTTCTTTCTAAACGTAACTTATGGTAATCTTGAGTTTCTTCGCTATACTGATAAGCAGCAACTAATGCAATTAAAATGGATGCCAAAAGGACCAAAAAAATCATCGCAAAAAAGATGCGAAGTCGTAAAGAAAGTCTAGTAATTTTCATTGTTTAAATATAACAATAATCACACCAAAAACATAAGATTTAGCAATGCTTAGATTAAGCTTTTGGATTTTTCTCTCTGATGCGCTTATAAACCTTAAAGCCTAACATAAGCAAAACCCCTAAAACAAAAATACCTATAACGCCAAACATCCAATTTATGGCACTTTTAAGTATTACTAAAAAAACAACTGCAAAAAGAATAAATGTGGCTCCTTCATTATACATACGCATAAAATTTGAAGATTTTTTAACCACATCATTTTGTAATTGCTTAAAATAAACATGTGTTTGAAATTGATATAAAAATAACAATACCACAAAAGTTAACTTAACATGCATCCAAGGTTGCTGCAACCAAAACGGTTGTAAAATTAATAACCAAACTGCAAAAATTGTAGCTAATATAGCACTAGGCCAAGTAATAATAAACCATAAGCGTTTAGCCATAAGCTTTAACTGCTCTCCTAAAATTTCTTTATCTGGAGAGGATTTATAAAAGGCTTCTATTTGATAAACAAATAATCTTGGTATATAAAATAAACCAGCAAACCACGTGACTACAAATATGAGATGTAACGATTTAATGTAATTATAGTGCTCCATAGTTTTTTTAAAATAACTAGTTAAATATAGGCAATTACTAATTTAGTTTAAGCTTTACTTCCCTACGTAAAAAGAAAGCGGTTACGATTGTAGATAAAATATCCGAAATTGGAAAGGACACCCAAATACCAAATTCGCCAAAATACATTGGTAATATATACATCAAAGGAATAAAGAAAATAGCCTGTCTTGTTAAGGTTAAGAGTAACGCAGGTAAAGCCTTCCCTACTGCCTGAAAATAAGCAGCTCCAATTAACTGAATTGCTAATATAGGAATGGCAGCAAAAACCCAACGCATATTGTTTGGTGTCACTTTTAAAACCTGTATATCTGTTGTAAATAATTTAGTAATAGCTTCTGGAAACAACATTAAAATAGCAAAAACTATAGTTGCCAAAATAGTCGCGTATTTAATAGCAACATAAATTACCTGTTTAACACGATCATACTGCTCTGATCCAAAATTGTAACCTGCTATAGGAATAAATCCTTGCGTTATACCAAACACAGGAAATAACGCAAACATACTCATCCTTCCTACAATTGCATAGGCTGTTACAGATGTTTCGCCACCAAAATCAAACAAGGCATTATTAACTAGTAAAAAAGTAACACTAACCACAGCTTGTCTTGATAGGGTTACAAAACCTAACGAACCGATTTCGGTGACTATTTTTTTATGTAATTTAAAATGAGAAACGTCTATTTTTAATTCAGAATTATCTGATAAAAAATACCAGAAAATAAACAAAAATGACACGATATATGAACCTGTTGTAGCCCAAGCAGCACCAGACATTCCCATATCTAATACTCCAATAAAAATATAATCTAATACTAAATTTCCAACAGAAGGAATTAGCATAGCATACATTGCAAATTTAGGTTTACCTTCTGCACGTATTACACTATTACCCATCATAACAAAACCCAAAACAGGAACTCCGTATAGGATAATCTCATAATATACTTTTGCTGGATCAAAAATAGCACCTTTACCTCCAAAAGCAGGAATTAATTGGTCAACAAAATAAAGCCCAAATGCAGCAAAACTTACAGTAAACAGCAATGTTAAAGAGACTTGATTACCAAAGGTTTTTAAAGCTTTTTCTTTATTGTCTGCACCTAAAGCACGCGAAATAATTGAAGAGCCTCCAATACCAATACTCATCCCTAAGGCAGCAATAAAAAAAGAGACTGGTAGCACAACATTTATAGCTGCAATTGCTGTAGACCCAATCCATTGACCAACAAAAATAGTATCCACTAAAATATTTAGTGACATTACCAAAATACCAATAGATGCAGGTACTGCTTGTTTTATCAAGAGTTTGCTTATGGCTTCTGTCCCTAAGTTTGAAGATTTGCTTGTCTGCATTATCCCTTAACAGCAGTTTTAGACCAATCGTTAATCCAATCTGCTAATAAGTTTACCCAATTTTGATCTGTATTTAAACAAGGTATTGTTGTAAAGCCCTCACCTCCAACTTCATGAAAAATTTCTTCTCCTTCCATTGCTATTTCTTCTAAAGTCTCTAAACAATCGCTAACAAAAGCAGGTGTAACAATCGCCATGTTTTTTATGCCTTGTTTACCTAAACGCTCTATAGTACGATCTGTATAAGGTTGCAACCATGGATCAAAACCTAATCTAGATTGAAACGAGGTAGAATACGTATTGTCTTCCAAACCTAAATATTGTCCAACTAATCTGGTAACCTCTTTACATTGGTGTCTATAACAAAACTCATGTGCTTTACTTGCGGTTTCGCAACAACTACCATCAATTTTACAATGTCCATTAGTAATATCGCTTTTTCTAATATGTCGTTCTGGAACACCATGATACGAGAATAATAAATGCTCGTAATTTTTACCTTGTAAATGTCCTTTAATAGACTCGGCTAACACTTTAATATAATCAGGCTTGTTATAAAAAGCCGGTAAGCTATCAATTTTTAAATTAGGAAAATTGGCTTGTCTAACCTCCTCTGCTAATACCAAAATGGTTTCGGTAGTTGCCATAGCAAATTGAGGATATAACGGAATTAAAAAGACGTCTTCCACACCTTTATCAACCAATTCTTGAAGCCCTTTTTTAATAGTCATACTTCCGTAACGCATAGCTAGAGCTACCGGAAAGTCTACTTTTTCTTGAACCTTTTCTTGTAACTGCTCTGAAAGCACAATTAATGGTGACCCATTATCCCACCAAATTTTCTGGTAAGCTTTTGCACTTTGTTTAGGTCTAGTGTTTAAAATTATTCCTTTAACTAAAAGCGTTCTAGCCCAAAGCGGAACATCTATAACACGCTCGTCCATTAAAAATTCTCCCAAATATTTTTTAACATCTTTTGGAGTCGGACTTTCTGGTGACCCTAAATTTACAAGTAGTATTCCTTTTTTCATCTGTTATCTTTTTCAGACGCAAAAATACAACTCTAATTTAAAATATATAATAAACTTAAGACGTTGATTATACTTATAGCTTATTATAATATAATCAAAATCTTTCAGTTAAAATTAAGTTTGATATATTTACGAGTAGATATTATTAATATATGAAAAATTACATATTTGCACTTTTCTGTGCAATTTCATTTACCTCACTTTCACAAAATCAAAATAACGATCAAAGTTTGCTTTGGGAAATCTCTGGAAACAATTTAACTAAATCGTCATATATTTATGGCACAATGCACGTTAGTGCAAAAGTTGCTTTTAGACTAGATGATGTTTTTTTTAAGGCTTTAGAAAACAGTGAGAGCATTGCTTTAGAGTCTGACCCTTCCACTTGGTTAGCTTTTAATTACCAAACAACGACTTTAACTCCTCAAAATTACTCTCAGAGCTATGACAAAAATTTTTACTCAACACTTTTTGGAATAGAACATCCAGAGGAAGTTGCTATTAGAGGTAGCATAAGATCTGATAACAGAATGATTAATGGTTATCTGTATCGTAAAGATGGTTATGCCGATAATTTTGAAGAAGAAACCTATTTGGATATGTTTATTTATCAAGCTGGTAAAAAGAAAAATAAAGCCATTTATAGCTTAGAAGATATTGAAGAGTCTCGCTATTTAGTATCCAAAGCACAACGTAACGCAAGAAAAAACAAAATAGACCCTTGGTTAACTAAATTGTATGAAAAAGAAAACCCATATTTAGTTCAAGAAAACACTTATAGAGATCGCAATTTAGCTTTATTAGACTCTATCGGAGTTGCTTCCAACACGGAGTATTTTAGAGAAAACATGTTATACATACGCAATGCCAATATGGTACATGTTTTAGACTCATTAATGCAATCACAATCCGTATTTGCAGGTGTTGGTGCTGCACATTTACCAGGAAATAAAGGGATGCTTAAAATGCTTGAAGACAAAGGTTACAAAGTAAAACCGTTACTATCTAAACAAACGACCGTCGCACAAACTAAAAAAGAACAAATTGAAGCATTTATTGCACCAACTAGCATTACAAAACAAAGTACACCTGACGGTTTTTTAACCCTAAAGGCTTTTACGGAACTGTATGAGTTTTATTATGGTGGTCAAAAATATTACATATCACCAGACATGACCAATGGTGCGTATTTAACTATTAGTAGGTTTAATACTTTTGATTATTTACCAAACGATAAAGAAATTTCTTTAGATAGATTAGATAATTTTTTATTTGAGGATATTCCTGGAGATATTATCAAAAAAGAAATACTATCCAATCCGTATCCAGGTATTAGTATTTTAAATAAAACTAAAAAAGGTGACTATCAAAAATATCATATATACAAAACACCTTTAGAAGTAGTCGTGATAAAATTTGCTGGTCAAAAAGAGTATGTTTTAAAAAATGAAGCACCAATATTTAAATCTATAAAATTTAAAACACCAACAAATACATTAACAACTTTTACCTCTGCCTACAATAAATACAAGGTTAATTTTCCAGAATACCATACCACAGATAACGTCCAAAATGCAGGACAAAAATTAATCCAAGGTAAAATAAAAGACGATTATTATTTTGTAAAAGAAGTCGCTTTTAACGATGTCTACTACATCGAAGAAGATAAATTTGAAGCTAAATATATCGTCACTAACTTTTTCAAAGATTTTGAAATTGAAGATTCTACTGGAGAGTACAAAAACAACAAATATTATAGTTATGAAGGTGTAGCAAAAAAGGACTCAACGTCTTTAGAAAACATCCACTTAAAAAGCATAGTAAAAGACGGAAGCTACTTTTTATTAGGCTACGTTGGCACTAATAAAGACTTAGCAGACAACTTTTTTAAATCCTTTAAATTTACACCTATTAATCAGGAAGGGTTTACAAAAATAATTGACACATCGTTACATTTTTCTGTAATCACTAACACAAAATCAACACCTCCATACGACTATTACAGCTATAGTACTCCTAAAGATTACGAAGAAAAAACTAAGCGTACCACTTACTATTCAAAATCAAATGAGCAAGTATACATAAGCAAACTAAAATTTCATGATTTGCAGATGTATAAAAATGTAGATAGCCTATGGAATGAAATTGATGCAGAATTAAAAGCTGTTGAAAAAATTGACGGATTCAAAAAATATAACATTTCTGACAAGAAAAAGTACAAAAAAGATAATCAGTATGTTTATGAGTACACCTTAAAAGACTCGTTAAGTGCAAAAGCAATCTTAGTAAAAAACATACTTAATAAAGGTGCTCTTTTTGAAATTAAAAGCCTAACAGATACACTATCAAAACCAACACCTTTTATCGCTAATTTTTATAATACATTTCAACCTTTAGACACGTTGTTAGGGGAATCTGTTTTTAGTGACAAAACTGAACGTTTTTTTAAAGCACTACGTGATAACGACAGCATAGTATTTAAAGCAAAAAATAAAGTAAAGTTTAATAAATCTAACGCAAGTACTATGATAGATTTGATTAAAAACTTTGATTTTCCGGATAATAAAGAAGATTTTAAAACTTTTTTAATTTCAGAATTAGCAAAACTTGAAGACCCTAGAACAGATGCTTTTTTAAATAATTTATACGAAGAGTCTTACTCTAAACCTGATATTCAAAACACTATTTTAAGGTCACTTTTAAATAAATCAACAAAAAAATCTTACGCTACTTTTTTAGACCTACTTAATAAAGACCTACCCTTAAGTGGATCTATTAGCTCAATGTTTTATAATTATAACGACTCCTTAGCGCTTAAAAAAACACTTTTTCCTGACCTTTTAGAATATACATCAATTGAGGAATATAAAGAGCCTATTTACGAGCTGCTAGCAAAACTAAAAGACAGTAGTGTTATTAAAACAAAAGCATATAAAAAATACAGAAAGCAATTAATAAAAGATGGTAAAATAGAAGTTAAACGAAGCCTAAAATCTAAAGCAAGTTATAATTACAGATCTTATAGTAGCTCATTATATGCTTTTGTAAAATTAATTTTTCCGTTTAGAAAAGAAGCCGAAGCTAAAAACTTTTTTAACAAATTATTAGATAGCGACAATGTCACTGCGCTTACAACATATTATGTATTACTAGAAGAAGCTGGAGAAGCAATACCAGAAAAATTAAAAGAAAAAACAATAGACGACTATAAAAACCAAGCCAACCTAGTAGACAAAATGTATCGTAAAAAGCTATACAAACCGTATCTAACAGAAAAAATTAGTCAAGAAATGTATGCTAAATCTAGTTTGTTTGGAAACACGACTATCGAAAAAGAAAGAGATTCTATTCATTTTTTAGGCAAAAAAACCTTTAAAACAGACGACGATCAAGAAGGAGACATGTATTTTTATATGTTAGTACAAAAAGAGGATAAAGATGAAACCAAACGTTTATATTATGCAGGATTTTTAAAATCTAAAACAAAAGACAGACTCCAGACCGAAGTCTATTATGACTCTGGTTACAGTGGTAATTATATCGATCAAAACGAGGAAGAAGATAAATTAATGAAAGATGTTTTAGACCTAGTTATCCATAAAAACCGCAGACGACTGGATGATAGTGGTTACTAAACAAACAAAAAGCGCTTAATAAATTAAGCGCTTTTTGTTTATATGGACTGTATGTACTTTTTAGGAGTAATCCCATACTTTTTTTAAAAGCAGCAATAAAATGACTAGCTGTACTATATCCGACACGCAAACCAACCTCGTTAACATTGTGCGAACCTGTCTCCAAAAGCTTTCTTGCGACCTCCATTTTATAATCAAACAAAAAACTAAAAACAGAGTCTCCGTAAATTTGTTTAAAACCTTCTTTAAGCTTTTTTAGAGACAAATTTATCTCATCCGATAATTCTTGTAAAGTAGGTGGTTCAGCCATTCTAGCAATTACAATATCTTTGGCTTGTTTAATTTTAGCAACATTAGATTCATCTACTAAAAAGGGACACTGATCAATATTAGCATCCTCTCCTCTATTAAAATACAAGCTAAGTAACTCATATGCTTTTCCTTTAAAATACAAGGTTTTAATAGATGAGTTTAAGTTATAATTAATAATTTGATTTAATGCAATAGCCATAGATGGCGAAATCTTTCCATCCTTATAATATTTTTTATCCTTATTATCACTACTTAAAAACGTGATATAATCGGCTTCTTGAGAAAACAAACCATGAAACTTTTTTATAGATATTAAAACAGAAACCAACCAACAATCAGGCTTTACATGTAGATTAATAGGCAAGTCCTTTTGCGGATTATAAAGCAGCAATGAGGTTTCTTCAGCAATATTTAAAACGTAGTTACCATTGTTAAATATAAAGTCACTATTACCCTTTAAACAAAAATGAAATTGAATAAAACCACTATCAATAAAGCGCTCAACAATCTGATTATTAGATGTTTCATTTTGATAAGTTAAAACAAAAACATCCTGATCAACCTGTGTTTCGTTAAACGAACCTTCAGCGACATTTTTAAGATCTTTAATAAGTGCCATAAAATTATTTTATTTAGATTGATTCTAAACAACAAGCTTTAAAACCATTGATTTCACTACAAAAATATGATAAATATCATTGTTACGTTAAAATAACGACTAAAAAACCACAATCGTTATTAAAAGTTCTTTTAGCGTTACTTTTTAAATAATATACAACATAAATTTGCTACCAATAAAGTCCCAGTCAGGTAAATGGAGCACTATCACATGTCAACAGGCACATATTTTTACGCGTTAGGTTTAAGTTATAAAAAGGCAGATGCAGAAATTAGAGGTCATTTTAGTTTAGATGAATCTTCTAAAGAAGCCCTTTTAAACCAAGCTAGATCAAACGGAGTAGAAAGCCTAATCGTAACGTCAACTTGCAATCGTACAGAAATTTACGGTTTTGCAGAACACCCATATCAATTAATTCAACTATTGTGCGATAACACAAAAGGAACTGTTGAAGAGTTTCAAAAATTTGCATATATCTATAAAGGCAAAGAGGCTATTTCGCATTTATTCAGAGTTGGTTCTGGATTAGACAGCCAAATTTTAGGAGATTTTGAAATAATTGGACAACTTAAAAAAAGTACTATCGAGTCTAAAAAACATGGCTTACTAAACCCTTTTATTGAGCGTTTAGTAAACTCTGTAATTCAAGCAAGCAAACGCATTAAAACCGAAACCGAAATTTCTTCTGGTGCAACAAGCGTCTCTTTTGCTTCTGTGCAATACATTTTAAATACTATTGAAGACGTAACCAACAAAAACATACTATTGTTTGGTACTGGTAAAATTGGACGTAACACCTGCGAAAATTTAGTAAAACATACTAAAAACGAGCAAATCACATTAATAAATCGTACCAAAGGAAAAGCAGAAGCTGTTGCTGGTAAATTTAATTTAGTGGTTAAGGATTATGCAAACCTACAAGAAGAAATAAATGAAGCTGACATTTTAATTGTAGCTACTGGAGCGCAAAACCCAACGGTTGATAAACAATTAATTCAATCTAAAAAAGACTTATTAATTTTAGATTTATCTATTCCTAAAAACGTAGACGAAAACGTAACAGATTTACCTAACGTAAAACGTATACATTTAGATGATTTATCGCAAATTACCGATGAGACTTTAGAGCGTAGAAAACTACAAATACCTTTAGCAGAAAGTATTATTGAAGACATAAAAGCAGACTTTATAGGATGGTTAGAAACCAGAAAGTTTGCTCCAACAATCAAGGCTTTAAAACATAAACTACAAGGTTTTAAAAATGCCGAGTTAGATACACAACGCAAAAAAATGGCTAACTTTAACGAAGAACAAGCCGAAATTATAAGTAATAAAATTATTCAAAAAATAACCAATCATTTCGCTCATCATCTAAAAGATGATGCTTTCTCAACAGACGAAAGTTTGGAATTAATAAAAAAAGTGTTTCAACTAGAAAACACCGCAAAGCATGTCTAAAATAATTAGAATCGGAACTCGTGATAGCGAGTTAGCTTTATATCAAGCAAAAGCAGTACAAAGTCAATTACAAGCATTAGGTCATCAAACCGTATTAGTCCCTATAAAATCTACAGGAGACATCGTACTTGACAAACCACTTTACGAGCTAGGTATTACAGGAATTTTTACACGTACTTTAGATATTGCCATGCTAAATGGAGATATTGATATTGCAGTACATTCCCTAAAAGATGTACCAACACTACTGCCAAATGGTATTGTACAAGCTGCAGTATTAAAACGTGGTAATGTTAGGGACACTTTAGTCTTTAAAAATAACGAAGAATTTTTAGGGTCAAGAGAGGCAACCATAGCAACCGGAAGTTTACGTAGACGTGCACAATGGTTAAACCGTTTTCCAACACACACCTTAGTAGATTTAAGAGGAAATGTAAACACTAGATTACAAAAACTAGAAGATAGCGATTGGAATGGAGCTATTTTTGCTGCTGCAGGTATTGGTCGTTTAGACTTAAGACCAGAAGACGCTGTTAATTTAGATTGGATGATTCCTGCACCTGCACAAGGTGCAATTATGATTGCTGCTTTGGCTGACGATGAAGAAACCTTAGCAATCTTATCAGAAATAAATCATCAAGAAACTGAAATTTGTACCAAAATAGAACGTGCTTTTTTAAACAAACTTGAAGGTGGTTGCACTGCTCCAATTGGTGCTTTAGCCTTTATTAAAGATGAAGAGCTAACTTTTGAAGGGATACTTTTAAGCAAAGACGGAACTAAAAAAATACAGGTTAAACGCGTTAAAGCAGTAGGAGAACATCATGATATTGCAGAATGGTGTGCCAATTACATTTTAGATCGTGGTGGTAACCGTTTAATGGACGAGCTTAAAGAGTCTCATATACCAACAAACATCTATTCTACCAAATCATTAACTGAAGATCAACGCTTTTTATTTAACGAAAAAGTAAAAGCAGAAAGCTCTGATTTTGTAAAGATTAGTTTAAATAGAATACACCCAAGATTTGTTAAAAACGAAATAAAAAACGTAGTTATAACTAGCCAAAATGCTGTTGAAGCATTATTAAATAATTATTCTGCTATAGAGCTTCAATTTAAAAACATATACTGTGTAGGTCGTCGTACCAAAAAAATGATTGAAAAGCGTATTGGTAAAGTCACACACACTGAAAAAAACGCAAAAAAACTAGCGCAATATTTAGTAGATTTTATTGAAGGCACAGAAGTAACTTATTTTTGTAGCGACTTAAGATTAGATGATTTACCATCAATTTTAAAAGAAAACAATATCACAGTTAACGAGATTGAAGCTTATCAAACTAAGCTTGACAGCATTAGTCTTCCAGAAAGTATTGAAGGTGTTATGTTTTACAGCCCATCAACAGTACAGAGTTATAAAAAAGAAAATGATGCTAATGGTATTGCTTTTTGTATTGGCGAAACTACCGCTAAAGAAGCAAGCAAACATTTTAAAGATGTACGTATAGCAAAAGTACCAACGGTAGAAAGTGTAATAGAGTTAGTAAACCAACATTACATGTCATAGTCCACCAAAAGGACAACATAAAGTATCAAGTAATAATAATTTAAAAGATTTTCCGTCTACACGGAAAGGACACAAGGATATGTTGAAAAACGATTTATTTTTAAGAGCATTAAAAGGAGAAACAGTAGAGCGTCCACCAGTTTGGATGATGCGTCAAGCAGGTCGTTACCTTCCAGAATTTATGGAAATAAAGGCTAAATATGATTTTTTTACACGTTGTCAAACGCCAGAATTAGCTAGCGAAATCACTGTACAACCAATCCGTCGTTACGGTATGGATGCTGCTATTTTATTTAGTGATATTTTGGTTATCCCACAAGCTATGAATATTGAGGTACAAATGAAACCTAATTTTGGTCCTTATTTACCAAATCCAATTCGTACACAAAAGGACGTAGATAATGTTATAGTACCTGATGTAAAGGAAGCTTTAAACTATGTTTACGAAGCCATAAAAGCCACTAAAGAAAAACTTAACAACGAGGTGCCATTAATAGGTTTTGCAGGCTCACCTTGGACTATCTTATGCTATTGCGTGCAAGGTCAAGGCTCTAAAAACTTTGATAAAGCTAAAGAGTTTTGTTTTACAAATCCTATTGCTGCACACCAATTATTACAAAAAATAACAGACACAACGATTGCTTACTTAAAAGAAAAAGTAAAAGCAGGTGTTAATGCTGTACAAGTATTTGATTCTTGGGGAGGCATGTTATCTCCTGTAGATTACCAAGAGTTTTCTTGGCAATACATTCAACAAATCATAGATGCATTAAAGGACGAAACACCTGTTATTGCATTTGGTAAAGGTTGTTGGTTTGCATTAGAAGAAATGTCTAAATCTGGAGCAGCTGCTTTAGGTGTAGACTGGACATGTTCTGCTAAAAATGCACGTTATTTAACTGGAGGAAACATCACACTTCAAGGAAATTTTGATCCTACTAGATTATTCTCTCCTCCTGCCGAAATTAAAAAAATGGTACACCAAATGATAAACGATTTTGGTAAAGACAAATACATTGTAAACCTTGGTCATGGTATTTTACCAAACATACCACTAGAAAATGCAAAAGCATTTATAGACGCTGTAAAAGAGTATAAAGCGGATTAAAAATGAAACTTTCATTTAACCAAACAGCAAAAAAATATGCTTTAGTTAAAAAAAGCTGGACACCTCAACAAAATTTATTTTACGGTTTTCTAACTTATATTGCTCTAGGTTTCATATTACTCTGTTTGCCAATATTTCAAAAACAAAGCGCTTCTATTTTAGACCATTTGTTTATTGCTACTTCTGCTGTATCAACTACAGGATTGGTTACAGTTTCAATTTTTGACACCTATAATATTTTTGGACAATTTATAATAATGGTCCTGGTTCAATTAGGTGGTATTGGATATTTATCCTTTACCACCTATATGATTTTATCCACTACCAGAAAAATAACCTTATGGCATAAAAAAATATTATCCACAGAATTCACACTACCTAACACAATTAAAATTACAGACTTTTTAAAATCTGTAGTGTTATTTACACTAATAATGGAATTAATAGGTGCTATTCTGTTTTTTATAGCTTTTAAAGCACAAGGTATGCCAACCTTTGAGGCTATTTGGTCATCTGTTTTTCATAGCATAAGCTCCTTTTGCACAGCAGGCTTTAGTTTATTTAACAATAGTTTTATGGATTATGTTGACAATAATTTTGTCAATTTTATAATCTCAATGTTAGCTATTTGTGGATCATTAGGTTTTATTGTTATTACAGATTTTGGATTAAAAATTAAAAACAAATCACACAAAGTTAGTTTTACAACAAAAATAATTATCTACGGATTTTTAATGCTACTTACTTTTGGTACAGCATTTTTTTATTTTGAACCATCCATAGTCAATTACCATTCTGATTCAAGATTTATAGCTGCCTTTTTTCAATGTATGTCAGCCATGACCACAGTAGGATTTAACACTGTAGATTTTGGATATTTTACTCAGGCAATGATGTTAATTTGCATCTTTTTAATGTACATTGGAGCCTCACCATCTGGAACAGCTGGAGGAATTAAAATCACAACACTAACTGCTGTTTTTGCAGTCATGAAAAGTAGACTAACTGGAAGTAAAACTGTAACTTTTTTAGGGAGACAAATTCCTTTTGAAAGATTATACATTGCCACCTCTGCTTTTATCTTTTACACAATCATAATACTTATCGGAACTTTTTTAATAACTTTAACTAACGATTTTAAATTTGAAGAAATCCTGTTTGAAGTTTCTTCTGCACTTGGTACTGTAGGTTTAAGTACAGGTATTACAGGAGACTTAAATACAGGTGGTAAATTGGTAATTATTGCTTTAATGTTTATTGGTCGTTTAGGTGTTTTAACTTTTGGATTAGCCATCTGGTCAAGACAAAGACAACAAGAAAAACCAAATGTTATAAAAGAAGATATCGCAGTTTAAAAATGATACAAAACATAATAAAAGGAATAAACGGATACTCTGGTGCATTTGCACTAATTTCAAAACTTAACCTTTGGAAGTATTTTTTTATTCCTATTATTATTAGTATTCTAACAGCAACTGTTATTGGATTTACAGCTTATGGCCTTTCTGACAATGTTGGACAATTCATAGCAAAAATTTGGTTTTGGGAATGGGGTAAACAAACCTTTACAACCATATCTACAGTCCTTGGTGCTATAATTATTATAGCATTAGGCATAATTCTTTACAAACACATTATTATGGCATTATCGGCTCCATTTATGAGTCCTGTGTCAGAAAAAATAGAAACGCATTTAACTGGTATAGTTAAACACAATCACAGAAAAACATCGTTTCAAGAGCAACTTTGGCGTGGGATTAGAATTAACATCAGAAATTTAGGTCGCGAGCTACTAATTACCATTCCTATTTTATTGCTTAAATTTATTCCTGTAATTAATATCTTTTCTACAGCATTATTAATAATCATACAATCCTATTATGCTGGTTTTGGTAATATGGATTACACCTTGGAGCGTCATTTTAATTACAAAGACAGTGTAAAATTTGTTAGAGCTAATCGTGGACTAGCTATAGGTAACGGACTAGTTTTTATCCTGTTTTTATTTATTCCAATAATTGGTGTAATTTTAGTACTACCCTTAAGTGTAACAGCAGGAACAATTAGCACTGTAAAACGTCTTAAACCCGAAAATCAAAACCTAATCTAATGATTGCAACTTTTGATGA
Source organism: Olleya sp. KJ81-1 (assembly GCF_055808135.1). Lineage (NCBI taxonomy): Bacteria > Pseudomonadati > Bacteroidota > Flavobacteriia > Flavobacteriales > Flavobacteriaceae > Olleya > Olleya sp. KJ81-1. Next base: position 2,451,689 of record NZ_CM147854.1, read on the forward strand.
TTTTGAAATCAATCCCATCCACAATGGAGATGCATGGAAAATTTGTGATTTCATGGTTACTAATCAAGATAGGTTAAAACGTTATTTTCCTAAAACATTAGAGCAAAATCTAACACCGACTTTATCACAACTATTTGTAGATAAAAAAGTAAAACAATTTAATAATAAAGAAGAGTTTTTATTCACTTTAAAAAATGCTGAGACTAGAGATTTAGTAGGACTAATTTATATAAAAGAAGTCGACCATCACATCAAACAAGGTGAGTTTGCTTATTGCATTGATTACAACTTTCAAGGCAAAGGACTAATGACAAAGTCTGTTGCTGCATTATCATCTTACGCCTTTAAAAATCTAGATTTAAACACACTACAAATCATCGTTTTTAAAGACAATATTAGCAGTGTTAAAGTAGCAAATAACAATAGTTTTAATTGGATTAAAACCTTAAAAAACGAATTTACTCCAATTGGTGAAAACCCTCTTGATATGGAGTTATATGAATTATACAATGAAAGATAAATTTTTTGAATACATACACCAATTACAAGACAGCATAACCGCTGGATTAGAAAAAATAGATGGCAAAGCTACCTTTCAAGAAGACATTTGGAAACGACCAGAAGGTGGTGGAGGACGCACACGAGTTATAGAAAACGGAAATGTTTTTGAAAAAGGTGGTGTTAATATTTCCGGAGTTCATGGTAAATTACCAGACAGCATGCAAAAATATTTTGGTGTTGAAGATGCCGATTTTTTTGCTTGTGGATTAAGTCTAGTTTTACACCCTAAAAATCCAATGGTGCCTACTGTACACGCAAATTGGCGTTATTTTGAAATGTATGACAAAGACGGAAATATTGTAGACCAATGGTTTGGAGGAGGACAAGACCTAACACCTTATTACTTATTTGATCAGGATGCAACGCACTTCCATCAAACATGTAAAACAGCTTGCGATAAACACAATGCAGAATTTTATCCAAAATATAAAGCACGTTGTGACGAGTATTTTTATAATACACATCGTAATGAAGGACGTGGTATTGGAGGCTTGTTTTTTGATTACTGTAAAGCTTCAGAAGACATGACTATGCAAAACTGGTACGATTTTGTAACAGAAGTTGGTGATAGTTTCCTAGAAGCCTATGTACCTATTGTAACAAAAAGAAAAGATTTAGATTACACCAAAGCACAACGCGATTGGCAAGAAATACGTCGTGGTCGATATGTAGAGTTCAACTTAGTGCATGATAAAGGAACCCTTTTTGGTTTAAAAACCAATGGTAGAATAGAGAGTATTTTAATGAGTCTTCCGCCACATGTGCAATGGGTTTACGACCATCATCCAGAAACAGGAAGCGAAGAGGAAAGGTTAATTAAAATATTGCAAAACCCTAAGGATTGGGTCTAAAATGAATTGCTACTGCGGAAATAATAAAAGTTATAAAACCTGTTGTGAAGTGTTTCATTTAAATAATGGAAAAACCGAAACAGCAGAGCAATTAATGCGCTCAAGATATAGCGCATTTGTATTGGCAAATGGCGATTATTTAATGCAAACACACCATATTTCTGCTAGACCAATTTCAGAAAAAAAGCAATTGTAAAATGGGCTAAATCTGTAGAGTGGATAAAACTTGAGATTTTAAATACAACTGATGGTTTAAGTAATAATGAAGATGGCACAGTACTGTTTAATGCCTATTTTTATGACAACGGAAGCATTGATGTAATACATGAAAACTCTGCTTTTATAAAAGAAAACAACAAATGGTATTACTTAGGTTATGCCAAAAACTAATATAATTATGTATCCAATTAAAAGAAATAGACGATTAAGAACAAACGAAGCTATTAGAAGCTTAGTACGAGAAACAATAATCTCTCCAAACGATTTTTTAGTACCTCTTTTTATTGTCGAAGGAAAAGGTATTAAGGAAGAAATTGCTTCTATGCCAAATTACTATCGTTACAGCTTAGATTTATTACAAGCCGAAGTTAAAGAACTGTGGAAACTAGGTTTAAAATCGGTATTGCTATTTGTAAAAGTTCCGGACAATTTAAAAGACAATAAAGGGACAGAAGCTATTAATCCTGATGGATTAATGCAACGTGCCATAAAAACAGTTAAAAATGTTTGTCCTGACATGTTAGTGATGACAGATGTAGCATTGGATCCTTATTCAGTTTATGGACATGACGGAATTATTGAAAACGGAATAGTTGTCAATGATGACACTGTAGACGTTTTAGCAGACATGAGTGTATCACACGCTCAAGCTGGAGCAAATTTTGTTGCACCAAGCGACATGATGGATGGTCGCATACTAGCCATTCGCGAAGCTTTGGAAGACGAAGGATTTACAGATACAGGTATTATGAGCTATTCAGCTAAATATGCCTCAGCTTTTTATGGTCCTTTCCGTGATGCTTTAGACTCAGCTCCTGTGGATGCACAAGATATCCCGAAGGATAAAAAAACCTACCAAATGGATTATGCTAATCGTTTTGAAGCGCTACGCGAAACCGAAATGGATATAGATGAAGGTGCAGATATTGTAATGGTAAAACCAGGATTATGCTACCTAGATATTGTCCGAGAAATTAAAAACGAAGTCGACGTACCTGTTGCTGTATATCAAGTCTCTGGAGAATATGCAATGCTTAAGGCTGCTGCCGAAAAAGGCTGGCTAGACCACGATGCTGTTATGATGGAACAAGTTACAGCTATCAAACGTGCTGGTGCAGATGTAATTGCTAGTTATTTTGCTAAAGATATTGTAAAATTAATATCGTAAATTCGCAGTACATTAATTAAAAATCAATCCATGGGATTATTACTATTTTACGGAGTTATATCAATATTTTTTTCGTTTTTATGCTCTATTCTAGAAGCTGTTTTACTAAGTGTTACTCCAACATTTATTAACCTAAAAAAGCAAGAAGGTAAAGCGTTTGCAACAAATTTAGAAAATCTTAAAAAAGATGTAGATCGACCTTTAATTGCTATTTTAACACTAAATACAATCGCACACACTGTTGGTGCAATTTTAGTCGGTAAAGAGGCAGAAGGACTTTACGGAAATGGTGATGGATACGGAGTTTTTGTAGTGTCTGCAGTTATGACTATTTTAATATTAGTCGCTTCAGAGATTATTCCAAAAACAATTGGTGCAACTTATTGGAAAAGTTTCGCTGGTTTTACAACAACAGCACTTAATATTTTAATTTTCCCATTAAAATGGACTGGATTATTATGGTTAATGCAACTTACAACAAAGTTAATTGGTGGTAAAGGTCATGGTAGCGTACTAAGTCGCGAAGGATTTTTGGTTATGGCAGATATGGCTCATGAAGAGGGTGTTTTTGAGGGTAACGAAAGCAGAATTATTAAAAACCTGTTAACATTTAAAGAGGTTTTTGCTAAAAACGTAATGACACCTCGTACTGTAATGCAATCTGAAAATGAAACCACAACTGTGGAAGACTTTTTTAATAGAAACATGAACCTTCGTTTTTCAAGAATTCCTGTGTATTCTAAAACAGAAGATAATATCAAAGGATTAGTTTTAAAAGACGAAATTTTTAAAGAAATGGCTTTAGGAAATGGATCTAAGAAGTTAGTCGAATTAAAACGAGACATTATTATCGTAGATCGTAACTTACCTATTCCAACACTTTTTGAACAACTTGTAGAAACTAGAAATCATATGGCTTTAGTGGTAGACGAGTATGGATCTGTTAGTGGAATTGTAACTATGGAAGATGTTATAGAAACACTTTTGGGCATGGAGATTATGGACGAAAGTGATAACGTAAGTGACCTACAAAACTTAGCTAGAAAAAGTTGGGAAGCGCGTGCTAAAAAACTAGGCATATTAGACGAAAACAACCCTGAGTAACAATGGAATCATGCATTATCAAATCACCTTTAGGTTTTACAAAAATAACAGGTGATGTTAATGGTATTGCATCAGTAATCGTTTTAAATTCAGAAGAACAAGTTTCGGTAAAAATACCTAAGGTTTTAAATGACTGCGTCCTTCAGCTTAACCAATATTTTGAAGGTTCACGAGAACAATTCAGCTTAAAGCTAAACCCAAAAGGTACCGCTTTTCAAAACAAGGTTTGGGACGCCTTACTAACCATTCCGTTTGGCAAAACCACATCTTATCTCCAGCTTTCAAAACAATTAGGTGATGTAAAAGCAATCAGAGCTGTTGCTAACGCTAATGGTAAAAACCCATTATGGATTATAATACCATGTCATAGGGTTATTGGCACAGACGGAAGCTTAACAGGATACGCAGGAGGTTTACACCGCAAACAATGGTTGTTAGACCATGAAAGTCCGTATAAACAGCAATCTTTATTTTAATGTACAAAGTAGTCTCTCAATTTTTAACACGTTTTGTTAAACCAGCAACCATATATAAATACGGTTTTAACTGGTCACCAATGTATAGGCGTACAACCGCTAGACTTACAGAAGTTAGCGACGATTTACACTATGTCAAAATACGCTTAAAGCTTAATTATAAAAATCGTAATTACGCTGGATCTATGTTTGGTGGTAGTATGCTATCTGCAACAGATCCTATTTACATGATACAACTTATTCAAATTTTAGGTGACGACTATGTCGTTTGGGATAAAGCAGTTACTGCTAAATATAAACGTCCTGGTAAAAGCACTATTTATGGTGAATTTATTTTTACTAAAGAAGAAATTGAAGCCTTAAAAAATCAATTAAAAACAGAACAACAAGTTGATATTATCAAAACAATGCAATTGGTAAATACCAAAGCTGAAGTTATTGCAGAATTTTCCAAAACGCTATACATCGCGCAAAAAGCATACTACAAGAAAAAGCTTGCCCTAAGACTTAGCAAATAATAAATTTTGATTCATAATTTTATTATATTTAAAATCTAAACTAATAAAATAAATGAAATTCTTAAAAAAGCTTCTTAAAGTGCTTGTAGTTCTTTTTGGATTACTAATCGCAACCCTTTACATAACAGACACAGACTACTTAATTAAAGCTGTACGTACCATTTACATGCGTGGTTATACAACCGCCTTTTTAGATGACTACAAAAAATTTGATAACCAAGAGGTAAAAAATGGAACACCTCAACCTTGGCCTAATCATATTAACTACAATACAGTAACAGAAACCAAAACATTGCAAAAAGCCAATAAAGATTGGGGAACAATAGCATACGTTATTATAAAAAACGATAGTATCTGGTTTGAAAACTACTATGATGGTTACAACAAAGACTCTAAATCTAACTCGTTTTCTATGGCTAAAAGTTATGTCTCTGGGCTTATGGGAAAAGCGATAATGGAAGGTTACATTAAAAGTTTAGATCAGCCAGTTTGTGACTTTTTACCAGCATTTTGTGATGGCGAAGCAGCAAAAATGACTGTTGGAGATTTGTCTAGCATGTCCTCTGGTACCAATTGGGATGAAGCATACTACTCGCCTTTATCTATTACTACACGTGCTTATTTTGACGATGACTTAGCTAAAGTTATGAATGGTTTAAAAGTTGTTGATCAACCTGGTCAAGCTTTTAAATATGCTAGTGGAGACACACAAATGTTAGCAATGGTTATTGAAAAAGCAACAGGTAAAAAAATGTACGATTATTTAACCGAAAGCTTTTGGAAACCATTAGGTAGTGAAAACGAAACCTTATGGCAAGTCGATAGTGAAACACACGATTTAGTAAAAGCCTATTGCTGTATAGCTAGTAACGCTAAAGATTTTGCAAGATTTGGTAAACTATACAAAGACCATGGAAAATGGAATGGACAACAAGTTCTAGATTCTGCTTTTGTTGCTAAATCCTTAAAACCTCGTTTTACAGCTAGTCCAGAATATGGCTATGGCTGGTGGTTAAAAAACCAGATTGGTAAAGACTTTTTCATGATGCGTGGACATTTAGGACAATATGTAATTGTACAACCAGAAGACAATGTTATAATTGTACGATTAGGACATCAAAAATCTCCAGATGCTGGTGTTGGTGTATTTACTAATGATATTACCTTATACATTGATGAAGCTTATAAAATGCTAAATATGAAACCTTGATATTTTGTTATTTAACATAGTGTTAGTTAATACGCTTTTAATTTATTCATTTTTTTGAGTAAACTAATCAACCATGAAAAAACTAATTTTTACATTTTATGTACTCTTATTGTGTAACAGTACGTATGCACAAGACTCATTAAATATTGACTTTGAAATCCTGAAAGAGAAAGAGGCTGTTGGATGGTCTTCCTTTGGAAACAAAGAATATAATATTGTTTATGACACAGCAATTTCTCAAAACGGAGTAACATCTGCATCTATAGAGGGTAATGGTAATACTGATGAGTTTCGAGTTTTAACATATACTATTCCTGCTGATTTTGGAGGAAAAAAATAAAGCTAACTGGCTATTTAAAAACTGAAAGCATAGTTAATGGTTGGGCTGGTTTATGGATGCGAATTGATCCAGATATAAGTATTGATAACATGGAATCAAGAAAGGTCCAAGGTACCACAGATTGGAAAAAATACGAAGTAGAATTAGAGACTAATAACAATGCAACATCTATTTCCTTTGGTGGTTTAATAGTTGGAACAGGAAAAATATGGGTAGATAATTTTAATATAACAGTTGATGGTAAACCACTGGATCAAGCTCCTGAGAAAGAATTGGACAAAGAATTTGATAAAGGTTCTAAAATCACAATAGATTTATCTCAAAAAAACCAAATAGAAAATTTAACGCTTCTGGGACGAATTTGGGGTTTCTTAAAATACTACCATCCAGAAGTTGGAAAAGGAAATTTTAATTGGGATTACGAATTATTTAGAATATTACCAGATTATCAAAAAGCTAAATCTAATAAAGATCGAGATAAAATCCTTAGTAATTGGATAGATAATTTAGGAACTGTAAAAATCTGTAAAAAATGTAAACCATTAGACGAAAATGCTGTTTTAAAACCTAATTTAAGTTGGATTACAGATGGTAATTTATCTAAAGATTTAAGTGGCAAACTACAGTTTATTACCCAAAATAGACACCAAGGAAACCATTATTATATTGATATGGTTCGCGGTGTTGGAAATCCAGAGTTTAAAAATGAAAATCCCTATGCTAACATGCCATATCCAGATGATGGTTTTAGATTATTATCGGTTTATAAATACTGGAATATGATTAATTATTTTTTTCCTTATAAACATATAATGGATAAAGACTGGAATGAAAGTTTAAAAGAAAATATTCCACCATTTATAAATGCTAAAAACGAATTAGAATATGAATTAGCAGCTTTAAAGATGATTGCAGACATTAAAGACACTCATGCTAATCTTTGGGGAGGAAAAGATAAAATTAACGAAATACTTGGTGACAACTATCCAAATTTCCATGTTTCATTTATTGAAAACAAGCTGGTTATAGACAACTTTTATAACGAAGACAATGCTAAAAACGGTTTGAAAATAGGAGATATTATTACGCGTATTAACGGAAAAAAAGTTGAAGACATTGTTAGAGATAATCACGATTTTTATCCAGCTTCAAATCAACCAACACGCTTAAGAGATTTCAGTTTTAATTTATTACGCACAACAAGTGACAGCATAAGCATTGAAATAGAAAACAACGGAAACAAATTAATTAAAGCAATACCTGTCTATAACAAAAAAGACATAGCTGGTTTTTACAAATGGTATACTAAAGATGAAAATATTAGTAGTTTTAAGCTACTTAAAAACAATATTGGTTACGTTTCTCTTAAAAACATTAAAAACAAAGACGTGGACAAAATAAAAAAAGAATTTAAAGACACCAAAGGGATTATTATAGACATTAGAAACTACCCATCAGCCTTTACGCCTTTTACACTTGGTAGCTTTTTTACTTCATCTAAAACACCTTTTGTGAAATTTACGACAGGTAATATAGATTATCCAGGAGAATTCACGTTTGGTGACAATTTATACATTCCTTCAAAAAGAAAAACATATCAAGGTAAAGTAATAGTATTAGTAAACGAAATATCTCAGAGCGCAGCTGAATATACAGCTATGGCATTTAGAGCAGGAGATAATGTTTCTATAATAGGTAGCACAACAGCTGGAGCAGATGGTAATGTATCTACAATTTATCTTCCAGGAGGATTAAGAACTATGATTTCTGGAATTGGCGTATATTATCCTGATGGTACTCCAACCCAACGTGTTGGAATCGTACCAGATATTGAGGTAAAACCAACGATTAAAGGACTAATAGAAGGACGTGATGAATTGATTGAAAAAGCAATAGAAATCATTGATGACGCTAAAATTATACCAATAAACGCTAAAGATTGACCACTAATGATAACCAAACTCAACCTTGAAAACATCTTATTTCTAGACATAGAAACCGTTCCGGAAACACAACATTTTTCTGATTTAGACAAAACTAAGCAAGATCTTTGGGATGCTAAATCACGTTACCAACGCAAGGAAGATTTTACAGCAGAAGCGTTTTACGATCGTGCTGGTATTTGGGCTGAGTTTGGAAAAATAGTATGTATTTCGGTTGGATACTTTACCATTAAAGGCAACACACGCTTGTTTAGAACAACATCCTTTTATGGAGAAGAACGTAAACTTTTAGTCGAATTTAAAAACCTTTTAATTTCTCATTTTAGTCAAACAAAGCATTTACTTTGTGCACATAACGGTAAGGAGTTTGACTTTCCATACATCGCTAGACGTATGATTATTCATAACATAGAATTACCTTATAAATTAAATCTTTTTGGTAAAAAACCTTGGGAAATTCCGCACTTAGACACCATGGAATTATGGAAGTTTGGTGACTACAAAACGTATACATCATTAAAGTTAATGACTAACGTTTTGGGCATTCCTAGTCCAAAAGATGATATTGATGGTAGCGAAGTTTATAAAACTTACTATGAAGACAATGACATTGATCGTATTATTATTTATTGCGAAAAAGACACCATTGCAGTAGCACAAATATTTTTACGTTTACGTGGCGACTCCATTCTTACTGATGATGAAATCATTCATATTTAAATAAACATAAGGGTATTACATAAATAAAAAGCCTCAACTTACGTTGAGGCTTTTAGCAATAAAAAAATGATTGATTAATTAAGACTAATTGTTATTGCTTTATAAATTTTCTTGTTTCAATAGTATCATTTACTTCAAATTGTATTAGATATAATCCAGCTTCAAGCTTACTTACATTAATACCGTTTGATGTTGTAACACCTTTAACGACTTGTTGTCCTATCATGTTAATTACCGTAAATGGTAAATCCTCTATATTAGTTTTAACAAATAAGGCATCACCTTTTACTGGGTTTGGATATACAGCAATTTCAACGCCTAGATGTTGTACAAACCCTTCGTTAGATGTTCTTGCTGTTCCGCAAGCACCTAGATTAGTCCATCCACTTGCTGTTCTTTCATATAAATTACCTAAATAAGTTACTTGATCTCCAACTGAGTAAGATTGGCTACCATTATATTCTGCAACTCCTGCACACTTATCTGCAGATCCATTGGTTAAACTTATAGCGTCTACTGCCATATCACCTTGCCAAGTTGTACCTGTTGTCCCATCAAATCTTAATCTTACTGAATTTCCTGAGTAAGAGGACAAATCTACATTTGCATCTAACCAAGAATTACCTTGATTACCAGATCGCGTCCAAATTGTTGACCAAGTTGATCCATTGTTAGTACTAATAGCTAAACTTAAACTTCCCATTGCAGATGTACCATACATATGATATTTAAAGCTAAAGTTTCCGTTATTAATTCCAGATAAATTAAAACAAGGCGATACTAATAAGGCACGTTTAGTAGAATAATTTGGTGCTGAAGACTCCATGAATACATATTGTGATCCTTCACTTGCGCTAGATGGTCCAGTGTTACTTGACGGAGTAGACCCACTTCTTCTAGTCCAATTAAAGTCGTCACCACTACCTTGTGTCCAAGCGCCAAAACCTGATTCAAAACCTTCATTATAAGGAAAAGAAGAAATTGCTCCAGAACAACCAGTAGTACTTGCTGGACTTACTACAATACTTCTAGAGACTTGGTTTGCTGCATTACCTGCTGCATCACTAACATTATAGTTTCTTGTATACGTTCCTGCTGTATTAGTATTAACTGTTCCTGAAATTACAATACTAGAAGTAAGGTTTCCATCAACATTATCCGTTGCTGTAGCACCTTGTTCTGTATATGTATCACCAACGGTTAAGTTGATTGTAGATCCTCCAATTAAACTAATAACTGGTTTAACAGTATCTGCAACTCCAATCGTTAAATTAATAGTATAATCTTCCACTTCTCCATAAGAAAAAGTTTCACAAGATGTAGGCACTGCGTTATATTTCATCGATACTCTTAACCTTGTGCTACCTGTAACAGCACTACTTGGCACTGTAAAGCTTCCTGTTGCTGGAGTTGCTGTTGATGCAGCTTTAGAGAAAATTTGTTCTCCTGAATCTGTAAAATCACCATCGTTATTATAGTCAATCCAAGCTGCATAACCCTCTGCATAAGTGGTTCCTGTCCAAGTTGGTGTAATAGTAATAGTATTAGAAGATCCTTTAGTTAAATTAGTTGTTATGCTAGTAAAATCTGAATATAATTGTGCTCCTGAGGCATTGTTAATAGATCCTACCTGAACACGACTAATATACTCGTCACTAACACTATTCCCTTGCGAAGCACAATATTGCGTACCTGTTGTACAAGGTGTACATGCAGAACCACCACAATCAACTCCTGTTTCGTCTCCATTTTGAACACCATCTGTACAAGTTGGTGTAGTTCCACCTCCTCCACACTTATCAGATAATCCTAAAGCTGCACGAGGTCCTCCACTAAGTAACGTTGCTCGCATACGCGCTTTTTGTCCTTGTGTAAATAAATTCATACAAGAGTCATTGGTGTAATCCATATAGTTTTGCACCATATCTGTAGACCCACAAGAGACTTGTCCTACTGGACATCCACCATTTGATGTTTGATGTGTAGGTGTATCACTTACAAAATCATTACCACAATTAGCATCTCCCCAAATATGACGTAAATTTAAAAAGTGACCTACTTCGTGTGTTGTTGTTCTTCCACCATCAAAAGGCGCACTAACATTACCTACTCTACCAAAGTAATTGTAACCCATTACAACACCATCTGTTGCTGCGCTACCACCAGGAAATTGAGCATAACCTAAAATAGTATTTCCTCCACTTGTCATTTGTGGTACAATCCACATGTTTAAATACTCACTAGTATTCCATGGGTTAACACCTCCAGTTGACGTTCTCTTCATATCATCAGACGTTCCCCAATCTTGACGTGTCACTTGTTTTCTAGTAATACCTGTTGTTGTATTTCCGTTTGGATCAATGGTTGTTAAACAAAACTGAATTTCAGAATCGGCTGCTTGTGACCACGTATTATCTGCATCAGGATTAGTACGTCTAAAATCTTCGTTTAAAACATCCAATTGTGACTGGATTTGAGCTACACTAATGTTTTCGGTACTGTTTCTATATAAAACATGCACTACGACTGGTATGGTAATTATGCTTCCATCAATTCTCGCATTTTGGGATTGTGCAACACGTTGTTGCGTAAAAGCTTCGATCTGATCCATCCTTTGCTCTAAGGTTGGATCTAATTGTTTTCTGTATTCTAAGTTCTCCATTGTTGAACAATTTCTATCTTGCTGAGCAAAAACAGAAAGTGTTAACAGAAAACTTAATAATGATAAAGTAATTGTTTTTTTCATATTAATTATTTAATAGATTATTATAATTATTAATGATTTGTTACGTAAATTATTAAAACTTTAACAATAAATCATTTTTAACTATTTGTTTTTCGATTAAAAACAACGTATTAAAAAACATTCGCTTTTAAGTGTGGTTTAACCCACAATCATTTGAAAGAAATTAATTACTTTTACCCTATATGAGCGAGATTTTACTTAAAACAGAAGGTCTAAAAATTGACGTAAAAAATGGATCTGACTACAAGACCATTATTAATAACATTTCATACCATATTAATACTAACGAAATTGTTGGTGTAGTAGGAGAATCTGGTTCTGGTAAATCCGTATCGTCTTTAGCTATTTTAGGGTTGCTATCTAAAGCTATTTTTAAAATAACTTCAGGACGTATAATTTTTGAAAATAAAGACTTAACAACTTTAAGTAATAAAAATCTGCAAACCATAAGAGGTGCTAAAATTGGAATGATTTTTCAGGAACCAATGAGCTCTTTAAATCCATCTATGACATGTGGTAAGCAAGTTGAAGAGATCTTACATCAACACACTTCTTTAACTAAAAAACAAATTAAGGCAGAAACACTAGTATTACTCGAAAAAGTAAAACTTCCAAATCCTGAACGCGTTTATCAAGCTTATCCTCACGAAATTTCTGGTGGACAAAAACAACGTGTCATGATTGCTATGGCAATTGCATGCAAACCTCAACTACTTATTGCTGACGAGCCAACCACAGCTTTAGATGTGACGGTTCAAAAAGAAATAATTAGTCTATTAAAAGAGCTACAAACCGAAACTAAAATGAGTATTATTTTTATTACTCATGATTTAAGTTTAATATCAGAAATTGCAGACCGAGTGCTTGTTATGTATAAAGGTCAAATTGTAGAGCAAAATACTGCTAACACAATTTTTAACAAGCCAAAAGACAATTATACTAAAGCACTTATTAAATCTAGACCATCATTAGATGTTAGACTTAAAACACTACCAACAATAGCTGATGTATTAAAAAATGAAGTTTCGGAAGTAGTCGTGACTAGCGCTATGCGTCAAATTCAGCATAAAAAAATATATGCTAAATCACCATTATTAGAAGTTAAAAATCTTGAAAAAGAATATATTTCTAAATCAGGTTTTTTTGCTAAAGCAGAAACATTTAAAGCAGTTAATAACGTTAGTTTTAATTTGTACGAAGGTGAAACTTTAGGACTAGTAGGCGAATCCGGCTGTGGTAAATCTACCTTAGGAAACGCCATCCTACTACTAAATAAAGCCACTAAAGGTCAAATTTTATATAAAGGCAAAGACATTACCAATTTAACTAAAGCTGAAACAATAGCTATTAGGAAAGATATTCAAATCATTTTTCAAGATCCTTATGCCTCACTAAACCCAAGGCTAACTATTGGTAATGCTATCATGGAACCTATGAAAGTGCATAATTTATATACTAATGATACTGAAAGAAAAGCAAAAACTTTAGAGATATTAAATCGTGTTGGACTAGATGACACTGCCTATAATAGATATCCACATGAGTTTTCTGGAGGACAAAGACAACGTATAGGAATAGCGCGTACTATTGCATTACAGCCTAAATTAATTGTTTGCGACGAGTCTGTGTCTGCTTTAGACATATCTGTACAAGCACAAGTTTTAAATTTATTAAATGAACTAAAAGAAAAGTTTGGTTTTACCTACATTTTTATTTCTCACGATTTAGCAGTAGTAAAATACATGAGTGATCAACTTTTAGTAATGAATAAGGGTAAAATAGAAGAATTAGCTGATGCTGATATAATATACAACACACCTCAAAAAGCCTATACAAAAAAGCTAATTGCTGCCATCCCAAAGGGACTATAGCATAAATACTTTTTTGGTTAAATAGAAAACGCTGCTAATAAAATTAACAGCATTTTTAAATCCTTTTCTTAAATTCTTAAAAAACATAGTAGGTCAAGTTTTTGATAAATTTGAAACAAAAAAGTATTAAAAATAGATTAAGTCATGGTAGACTTGGGTTATTTCTAATGGTTAGGTTTGGGATTGTAAACATACAACCTCTTTTCATAATAATCAGACAAAAAGCATAATTATTCGATGAAATACACTTAATTTTAACATTTAGTGTGTTTACTACACCTTTTTACTTTGTTTTTTTAGCTGGCTTAGTAGTCAAAACACCTCTAGTAGGATAGTAACTTCTACCGTAATTAGAACGTCTATCCTCGCCTAATCTAGCTGCCACTTGGTTAGTCATTTTAATTACAAACACCTCCTCAGCATTTGGAAACGACAAATCGCGTCCATCTGCATCTATTTTTTGACCTTTAGACGTATGGTTTCTCTTTCTAGCTAAATAATCTTCTGTATCATATAACTCATTATAACAATGGATTAATTCATGAGATAATAAGGATACAGGAGAATTGTATCCTTTATTGCGTTTAAACCATCTTTTTTTATGATTTTTCCTAAAAATAACACCATGTGTATCGTAAAACATAATGGTGTTATATTTAGGGCTGTAAGCATTTTTTTGACCTGAAACAATTGTTATATTATTATCGACGTCTTGAATTAACACATCAATAACATCAACATTATGTGTTTGATTGTCCTCTTTAAAAGTTATGGTAAGCGCACTACTTTTTACTAAAAAATCCAAAGCAATGGTCACATTTTTTAAAAACCGATCTTCAATTATATCATGATTTCTATCTAATACATAATGATAGTCTACAAACTGATTACTTAAGGTCTTAATACGCATTATTATATATCCATTTCTGGGATATCTCCTTCAATAATCAAATGACCTTCAGTAGCTTTTTGAATTTGATCTACAGTAACTCCTGGTGCACGTTCTAATAGTTTAAAACCGCTATCTGTAACTTCAATAACAGCTAAGTTGGTAACAATTTTTTTAACACAACCAACACCTGTCAAAGGAAGACTGCACTTTTTAAGCAGCTTAGATTCGCCTGCTCTGTTGGTATGCATCATTGCCACAATAATATTTTCTGCACTAGCTACAAGATCCATAGCTCCACCCATACCTTTAACCATTTTACCTGGTATTTTCCAATTGGCAATATCACCATCTTCCGACACTTCCATAGCACCTAAAATAGTTAAATCAACATGTTGTCCTCTAATCATAGAGAAGCTCATCGCTGAATCAAAAAAGCTAGCTCCTGGTAAGGTCGTAATGGTTTGTTTTCCTGCATTAATAATGTCTGCATCTTCTTCTCCTTCAAACGGAAAAGGTCCCATTCCTAAAACTCCATTTTCAGATTGAAATTCAACTTCTATATCATCACGCACATAATTGGCAACTAACGTTGGAATACCAATTCCTAAATTAACATAGTAGCCATCTTGTACTTCTTTAGCTATTCGCTTTGCTATTCCTGTTTTATCTAACATAATGTATGTCTTTAACTTCTTTGTCTAACTGTTCTTTGCTCAATTCTTTTCTCATATTTTTCACCCTGAAAAATACGTTGTACAAATATACCTGGAATGTGTATTTGATTAGGATCTAAATCACCAACCGGAACCAACTCTTCCACCTCAGCAACAGTAATTTTGGCTGCTCCAGCCATACAAGGGTTAAAGTTTCTAGCTGTACCTTTAAAGATTAAATTTCCGGCTGCATCACCTTTCCATGCTTTTACAAAAGCAAAGTCTGCTTTAAAAGCGTGTTCTAGTACATACATTTTACCATCAAACTCTCTAGTTTCTTTTCCTATGGCTACTTCTGTACCAAAACCTGCTGGAGTAAAAATAGCTGGAAATCCTGCTTGAGCAGCACGACAACGTTCGGCTAAAGTCCCTTGCGGAATTAGCTCTACATCTAATTCGCCAGACAACATTTGTCTTTCAAACTCGTCATTTTCTCCAACGTAAGAAGAAATCATTTTTTTTATTTGCTTTTTTTGAAGTAGTAAACCTAAACCAAAGTCGTCAACACCTGCATTATTTGAAATACAAGTTACACCTTTAACATTACGCTTTACCAGCTCTGCAATAGCATTTTCCGGAATACCGCTAAGACCAAAACCACCTAACATAAAGGTCATATTATCTTGTACGCCTTCTAACGCATCTGAAACTGAATTAACTGTTTTTAGAATCATTATTTTCTAATTTTTTGTGGTTTAAATTTAATAAATAAAAAAGCCATTCTGAAGAGAATGGCTTTTAATTTTTAAGTTATATTTTGAGTTACATTTCTAACTCATCTGGGACTTCGTCATCTAATAAATCTAACCCTTGCGAATTTCCTCCATCTGGAACATACCCTTCGCAGTCTACAGCAATTGATAAGTCCGAAGGACGCTCAAAATTTGCTTCAGAAACGTCTAGTGTTTCATCTTCGTAACAACTTTTCATGTACATTCCCCAAATTGGTAATGCCATAGCTGCTCCTTGTCCATAAGTAATACTTTTAAAATGCACAGCTCTATCTTCTGCACCAACCCATACACCAGTAACTAAATTAGGTACCATTCCCATAAACCAACCATCTGACTGATTTTGAGTAGTTCCTGTTTTTCCTGCTATTGGATTTTTAAACTCATAAGGGTACCCTGTTATAATTTCTGGATACACTCCTGTTTTTGGCATCCATGTTCTGCGTAGTCTTGATCCTGATCCAGATTGTGTAACACCTTCCATTAACTTAACGGTTACATATGCTGTTTCTTCACTTAAAACATCTTTTGTTTCTGGTACAAATTGGTATAATACCGTATCATTTTTATCTACAATTGTGGTTACCATAACCGGTTTTGTATAAACCCCTTGGTTAGCAAAAGCGGAATATGCGCCTACCATTTCATATACACTTATATCTGGTGTACCTAATGCAATAGAAGGCACTAATGGTATGTCTGATGTTATTCCTAAATTTTTAGCTAATTCGGCTACTGGTTGTGGACCAACCTTATCCATTAATCTAGCAGTAATTGTGTTTACAGAGTTTGCTAATGCTTCTTTTAATGTTAACTCACCATTATAATTTCCGCCATCATTTGTAGGTGCCCAAGGCTCTGGGTTTCCATATTTATTAGCCTCAATAGTTAAAGGAGCCAATGGTAGCTTATCGCAAGGTGACATATGCAATTGATTAATTGCTGTAGCATAAACAAAAGGTTTAAAAGTAGAACCTACCTGACGTTTACCTTGTTTTACGTGATCGTATTGAAAATGTCTATAATTCATACCACCAACCCATGCTTTAACATGACCAGTTTGTGGATCCATGCTCATCATTCCTGGGTGTAGGAAAGACTTGTAATAACGCATAGAGTCAATAGGCTTCATTATGGTATCAAATTCTCCTGGACTACCATCTTTTTCCCATTTAAAAAGGGTCATTTTTGCTGGCTTATAGAAAGACGCTCTAATTTCTTTTTCATTTTTACCAGCATTTTTTAAGATTCTCCAACGCTCACCACGTTTCATTGCTGTATTTAATAACTTATCAACTTCATCTGAAGATAAATCTAAAAAAGGAGCAGTTTTATTTCGCTCTGGTGTATTTTGATTAAAAAACTCTGCCTGAAGTCTTGGCATATGTCTAGCAACTGCTAACTCAGCATATTTTTGCATACGCGAATCTATAGTTGTATATATTTTTAAACCATCATTATTTAAATTATACTTAGAACCATCTGGCTTTCTGTTTTTTGGATCTTCAATCCAATTTTTCATAAAATCCCTTAGGTACTCTCTAAAGTAGGTGGCAGTACCAGCACTATGACTATCAGGCGTATATCTAATTCCTAAATCTGTTTTTTGAAGCGAATCTTTTTCAACATCTGTGATATAACCATATTTAGCCATTTGGTCAAATACTGTATTTCTACGTTGTTTGGTCCTAATTGCACGTTGTCCCTTATCTTTAAGTGGATTAAAAAGTGATGGGTTTTTAAGCATCCCAACAATCATTGCAGACTCTTTAAGTGTTAACTCTCTAGGCTCTTTACCTCCAAAATAAATCCTTGAGGCTGAACGAATCCCATCTGCATTATTGTCAAAATCCACGATGTTAAGGTATTGCGCTACAATTTCTTCTTTGGTATATTGACGCTCTAATCTTATAGCTATAATCCATTCTTTAAATTTTTGAAGGACTCTTTTTACTTTATTGCTAGAGGCTCTTTTTGTAAATAGTTGCTTAGCCAATTGTTGCGTAATTGTACTTGCTCCTCCACTTCCAGGCTTTAAAACTGCACGCAAAGTACCACGTCCATCAATACCAGAATGCTCCATGTACCTTACATCTTCTGTTGCAATTAATGCTTGTACTAAATGCTCTGGTAACTCGTCATAGCTAACTGGAGTCCTATTATCACGAAAGTAAAATTTACCTAATGTTTTTCCATCGGATGAAATAACCTCTGTTGCTAAATTGGTTTTTGGATTTTCTAATTGTGTGTGATCTGGCATTTCGCCTAACACTCCCCAAGATGCTAGTAGAAACAATAACACTACTGATAATAAACCTCCTAAAAACAGCATCCAAAACCATCTAATATACTTATCAAAGTTTGTTGCTTCTGCTTTTTTTGTTTTTGCCATATCTATCTGACTTGATTATTCTGTTTTTTCTATTCTAAATCCTACGTCTGTAATACCTTCTAGATTAACGATACCATTAACTTGACCACTACCTCTCATAGCTTGTTGCACATTAACATTATACGTGCCACTTTCGTTAAAAATAACGCCTTTTTTGTACCACAATTTATTTTCTTTTACGGACGATAACCCTTCACCTAACCACTCACCATTTTTTTTAGTCATATCGTACTCTAAAGTATCTGTTAAAGTTTTTCCGTGAGGAAAATTCATTTCGACGATTAAATACAAATTACTAAATTTATAATCATTTGTGTTTCTAACGTTAACAAATAAATTATAAGGATTGATAGAGTCTGGCGCGTTTATTTTAAAATTAACTACATCTTTTTTGTTCCAAGATGTTGAAACACTTTTATACTGATCAAACACCGCTTTATCATCGCATGACGATAACAATACTAGCAATAAGACAACTACAATTTTACTTATTTTCATTAGTTGGATTGTTATTGTTTTCAGGTCTTTTTTTGTTTGGCTTACGTTTTGGCCTAGGTTTAGGTTTTGGCTTAGCACTATTTGCCTGACTTTTATTTGGATGGTTTTTATTTGGGTGCGCTTTGCTATTAGCCTGATTTTTATTATTTGTATTAACCCTTTTGTTAGGTTTAGCTTTTTTGTTATCGGTAGTTTTAACCTCAGCTTTGTTATGAACAGGCTTTTTGTTTCTACTTCTATTGTTTTTACGTTTTTTATTGCCTTTTGGACTATCAAAACGTGTTAAACTATCTTGACCTACAACGTTTTCAAACTCCGTTTTAGTATCTACAAGCAGCTCTACAGCGTATTCTTCAAGGCTTGCTACCTTTTCTCTTTTTTTATTTATTGCAATAATTTCTCTAGCTTGATCTGTAGTAATTAAGTGCCAATTCATCCATTCTCCTTCATAGGCATACCACATATGTCCTTTAAAAATGTCTGTTTTTTGACACACAGCAGTTCCTTTTTCTGTGTATAATTTAGTATCTGGTTTTGGAAATGCTTTTAAGGCGTCTAAGTACGAATCCAACTCGTAATTTAAACAACACTTAAGCTTACCGCATTGACCTGCTAATTTTTGAGGGTTTAGTGATAATTGTTGGTAACGTGCAGCACTTGTGCTTACAGACCTAAAATCTGTTAACCAAGTAGAACAACATAACTCACGACCACAAGATCCTATACCACCAAGTCTAGAGGCTTCCTGACGGAAACCGACTTGTTTCATTTCGATACGTATTCTAAACTCTCTGGCATATATTTTAATAAGCTCTCTAAAATCTACGCGCTCTTCAGCTGTGTAATAAAATGTTGCTTTACTACTATCACCTTGAAACTCGATATCAGAGATTTTCATGGATAGTTTTAAATCGATAGCAAATTGACGTGCTTTAACCTTCATAGGTTCTTCTTTATCACGTGCTTCGCTCCAGATATCTATATCTTTTTGAGAGGCTTTACGGTATATTTTAAGAATATCGTTTTTAGTATCTATTTTTTTACGTTTGATTTGAACGCGAACTAATTCTCCCGTAAGGGTAACCATACCAATATCATGACCAGATTGTGCTTGAGTAGCAACAATATCTCCAATACTTAGTGTTAAATTTTCTGAATTATGATAATAATGTTTACGTCCGTTTTTAAATCTAACTTCAACCCAATCAAACGGTTTTTCGCCATTTGGGACAGACATATTTGCTAACCAATCAAACACGGTTAATTTATTGCAACTATCTGTACCACATGTTCCGTTATTTTTGCAACCTTTTGGTTGTCCGTCTTTTCCTGTAGCGCAACTTTGACAAGCCATACTATTTATATGTATATATTGAATCTTAAGGTGTTAACCCAAAGATGAAGATTAATAATTAGTTGTTTCCGCGAAAGCGCATACCAACTCTTGTTAATGTGTAAAGATAAGATTATTTAGGTGACTTTAAAATATAAAAAAAGCGCAGTAAAATTTACCACGCTTTTTGCAATATTAAAATAGTGTTTTTTACTTTTTAAAAGTTTCAAATATATTACGTAAATCTTTTTTATATGGTAAATGATCTGCACGACCTTTTTTAAAGATATCGTTACTATTACCTTGTCCTTTTCTTAGTTCTTTTTGCTCTTCAAATGGTAACGCATGTATTTCTTTACAAGCTGTAGAACAGCAATTATCCATTTCGGTCTTACAATCTTCACATTGTATAAAAAGTAAGTGACAGGCATCATTAGCACAATTTACATGTGTATCACATGAGGTACCACATTGGTGGCATTTTGCGATAACGTCATCACTAATTTTTTCTGAACGACGCTCGTCAAATACAAAGTTTTTTCCTATAAATTTATTGTCTATACCTTCTTCATTAACCTGTCTGGTGTATTCAATAATACCACCTTCTAGTTGATATACATTTTTAAATCCTTTATGTTTGTAGTAAGCACTTGCTTTTTCGCAACGTATACCTCCTGTACAATACATTAGTAGGTTTTTTTCTTCTTTATGCTCGCGTAAATCTGCTTCGATTATATCTAAAGATTCTCTAAAAGTATCTACATCTGGAGTTACTGCACCATCAAAATGCCCAATTTCACTTTCATAATGGTTACGCATATCTACACATACTGTGTTTGGATTTGCTAACATGTCATTAAACTCTTTAGCGGATAAGTGTACACCTTTATTGGTGACATCAAAAGTAGCGTCGTTTAATCCGTCTGCTACTATTTTGTCACGAACTTTAACTTTTAGCTTTAAAAAAGACATGTTGTCCTGTTCTACAGCTATATTTAATCTAACATCTTTTAAAAAATCGATGCTATCTAAATGGTTTTTAAAGGCGTCAAATTGATCTGCTGGTAATGATAGTTGTGCATTAATCCCTTCGGTAGCGACATAAATACGACCTAGGACGTCTAAACTATCCCATTTAATAAATAATTGGTCTCTTAATTGTTGTGGATTGCTAATTTGAGCATACTGATAAAAAGATAACGTTAGACGGTCTTTTCCAGCTTTTTCTATAAGTTCTGCTCTTTCAATAGCGCTTAATTTGTTGTACAGTTGCATGCTATACTTAGTTTTAAGTGTTAATAAAAAGTTTTTGCAAAGGTATTATTTAAAATGAATTAGCCAATTTACATCCAAAAAAAGTCCCTTGCGCTTTGCAAAGGACTTTTAATAGACTAACTCGTTAATAATTTTTTAATATTAATTAAAAAATGTTACGAGTTAACCTCCATCGGCTTTACAGTTACTATTAAGTAAAACAGCAACTGAAACGCCTATTTTTTTTGTAAATACTAGTCTTTTTAAATATCTCATGCCTCTAATTATTAAAGGATTAACATTTTAAAAGCGGATTAAATTTTCTTTTTCATAGCATATTTTTTCCACTTCAATAAGTAGATGCAAAAACTTTAAAAAGGTTGCGTCATAAAATTAAAATTCGTTAAAAAAAGTAGTATTTTAGCATAGAATTTTTAATAAACTATTGACGATGAGTAAAGAAAACGAAGCAAAACTAAAAGCACTACAACTAACTTTAGACAAGTTAGATAAGGCTTACGGTAAAGGAACAGTAATGAAAATGAGTGATGCTGCAGTAGTGGATGTGGAAGCTATCCCTACAGGATCTTTAGGTTTAGATATTGCTTTAGGCGTTGGTGGCTACCCTAGAGGAAGAGTCATTGAAATATATGGACCAGAATCTTCTGGTAAGACTACTTTAACATTACACGCTATAGCAGAAGCGCAAAAAGCTGGTGGTATTGCTGCTTTTATTGATGCAGAACATGCTTTTGATAGATTTTATGCACAAAAATTAGGCGTAGATATTGACAACTTAATTATATCTCAGCCTGATAATGGTGAGCAAGCTTTAGAGATTGCTGACAATTTAATTAGATCTGGAGCAATTGATATAGTAGTAATTGACTCGGTTGCAGCTTTAACACCTAAAAGCGAAATTGAAGGTGAAATGGGAGACTCTAAAATGGGACTTCATGCAAGATTAATGTCTCAAGCACTAAGAAAATTAACTGCATCTATTAGTAAAACTAATTGTACTGTTATTTTTATTAACCAATTACGTGAAAAAATTGGTGTTATGTTTGGTAACCCAGAAACAACAACTGGTGGTAATGCTTTAAAGTTTTACGCTTCTGTTAGGTTAGATATTAGACGATCTACACAAATAAAAGATAGTAATGGAGAAGTACTTGGTAATAAAACCAGAGTTAAAGTGGTTAAAAACAAAGTAGCTCCACCTTTTAGAATGGCTGAATTTGACATCATGTATGGTGAAGGCGTAAGTAAAGTTGGAGAAATATTAGATGTAGCAGTTGAAAAAGAAATTGTCAAGAAAAGTGGTTCGTGGTTTAGCTATGAAGACACTAAACTTGGTCAAGGTCGAGACGCTGTTAAACTAATAATTAAAGATAATCCAGAATTATTTGAAGAGTTAGAACAGAAAATTAAACAAGCTATTAAAGACAGTCTTTAAAACAAAAAATCCCGATAAATCGGGATTTTTTTATTTTAAGACGCAACCTTTTAACTTATTAAGCATCTACACTTTAAACAACGTTAGTTTACACAAAACAATGAAGCCATTTTTTATTTGTTTAATAGCTCTTTTTGCTTTTTCTTGTAGTATTGAAGAAGAAGATAATACAAATAGCTACATAGCAGTTTTGCCTATTGCAAGTGTCTCTATGCCTCAATACTTTGAATATGGCGAAACTTATCAAATAGAAATAACTTACTTAGCTCCTACCAATTGTCATTATTTTAATGATATTTATTATGACCTAGAAGGAAACACAAGTCATGTTGCTATTTTAAATACAGTAGTAGATAACGGAAATTGCGAAACAACAAATCTAGAAGCCCAAACGTCTTTTAACTTTGAAGCAAATACTACTGGATTACATATCTTTAAATTCTGGCAAGGCGAAGATGAAGATGGACAAGATATGTACCTATTAATGGAAGTTACTGTTGAGTAAATAATTATTAACTAACACCTTGTTTAAATTTGAGTTTAGAACAACTCATACATAAATGTAAGTCTAATGATACTAAAGCGCAAAGCGAATTATACCAGCTTTTTTCAAGCAAATTATTCTCTGTTAGCTTAAAGTATTCAAGCTCTTATGCGCAAGCTGAAGATAATTTACAAGATGCATTTATAACCATTTTTGCAAAAATAAAACAATATAAAAACAAAGGTAGTTTTGAAGGTTGGTTAAAAAGAATAACCATTAATACCATAATGCAACGCTACAGAAGTCAAAAAGTTTTTGAAATAATTAATGAAGAAGCTATAATTGACGAAAGCATTGACATAGATGACGAAGATGTTGGGATAGATTTTTTATTGCAATGTATACAAGAGTTACCAGATAGGTATCGCTTGGTTTTTAATTTATATGTTTTAGACGGTTATTCGCATAAAGAAATTGCAGAAATGCTTGCAATAACAACAGGAACAACAAAATCAAATTTAGCTAGAGCTAGACAATTATTAAAAGAAAAAATAGTAGCCTATAAAACGGGACAAAAATCCCAATTGTTATAATGAGTAGTAAAAAGAATATAGATCGCCTATTTCAGGAAAAATTCAAGGATTTTGAAGCTAAACCCGACCCAAAGGTTTGGCAGAATATACATTCAAAATTAAAAGAAGAAGAGGAAGATAACAAACCTATTGCTATCCTTCCGTTGTGGTTAAAATTAAGTGGTATTGCAGCCTCATTTGTCTTACTTTTAGTTTTAGGAAGCACCTTTTTTAGTAGTCCTTCTGCTGTAAATACAAAAACAACAGTAGATAATCCAAGTCCAAATATCAACACCATAAAAAACAGCTCAACTTTAAATGAAAAGCAAAAGCTGGAACAAAATAAATCCAATATTAATGAAGCAACTACTGATGCATCAGAAACTATAAACAAAGACAACAGCACTATAGTTACTAATAACCAAGACCCTAAAAACACGAAAATTAAAGGTAATAGCAAAAAAGACAACAAAGCTAATTTAATCCAACAGCAATCAGCTTCAAACTATACCAAGTCTTCTATTGCTACTAACACTATTCAGAACAACAATAAGGTAACAAACGGTAATTATACTATTCCAAAAAATAAATTCTCAGTTTCTTCAAACAAAACAGCAACAGATAATCAAACTAAACAATTACAAGAATCTGTAGTTAAAAACCAGGTGAATCCTATAAAACAACCTACTAATATTACGACCAAAGACAATATAATTAAAGCTATAACTCAAGAAAACATAGCAACAAACACTATTGTAAAGGATACTATACAACAGCAAAAACCATCTATTGAAGATGCACTTGCAAATAATAAAGCTATTGAAGACCTTATTGAAAAAGAAGAAGAAGAAGAGGCTAATAACAGGTGGAATGTTTATGCTAACATTGCGCCTGTTTATTACAATGCATTTGGAGAAGGATCACATATAGATGAGCAGTTTAACAAAAACAATAAATCAGGAGAGGTTAATACAAGTTATGGCGTTAAAGTAGGTTATACTTTAAATGATAAATTAACTATTAGATCAGGTATTAATAAGTTAAATTTAAGCTACGACACAGACGACGTTATTGTATATCAAAACGTTAGTACCAATCCTAGTCCTAAAGACATTAGAAACATAGATTTTAATCCAGAAAACAACCAATCAATCAATATTATAAGTAGTAATAGCTTGCTATTGGGTAACAACAACTCCAGTTTAATCAAAAATGTTGGGCTTAGTCAAAGAATATCTTATTACGAAGTCCCTGTAGAAATTGAATATGCTGTAGTTAATAATCAATTTAGCTTGAACCTAATTGGAGGTCTAAGCACTTTTGTTTTAGATGATAATAAACTGGTTTCAGAATTTGATGGTTTTAAAATGGAGATTGGTAGCGCTAATAATATTAACAACTTAAGTTTTAGTGCCAATTTTGGTGTGGGTTTAAATTATAAATTTTCAGAATCTGTAATTTTTAATTTTGAACCAACCTTTAAATATCAATTAAATGCATTTTCCAACACCTCTGGAAACTTCAATCCTTATATTATAGGAGTTTACACAGGGTTTAGTTATAGATTTTAAGTATTGATTTAGTTTTTAAGTGTCCCTTTAAGTAGGGAATTAATACTGTAAGAGCTGCTCTGTGCCAAGAGCAGCTTTTTTTATGCGTTATAAATCTCTAATTGCTTTAAAATAATCTCTCTAGATTTTTTATTTAAAGATTCAGTATCCTCTATAGTTAAATCATTTGTGGGTATAAAATGGTGCACTTTAGCTCTTAATACTCCTGGTCCACCACTAAAAAAAGTATAAGAAAAACGTTTTTTATTATCTGCAAAAGTTATTGGCACAATAGGCGTTTTATGGTTTATCGCTAAACGGAAAGCACCATCTTTAAACTGGTCTAATATTATATGTTCTTCTGGGACTAACCCTTCAGGAAAAATACAAATGCTTAACCCTTGTTTAAGTCGTCTTTGCGCTCTTAAAAAAACTGCTTGCCTACTCTTAACGCTATTTCTATCCACTAATATGCATGTTCTTTTATAAAAAAATCCAAACAATGGTATTTTAGCCAACTCAGCTTTTCCAACAAAAACAAAAGGATTTTTAACAGTAACCAACATTAACATAATATCTAGCATAGAGGTGTGATTACCTATAAACATATAGCTCTTGTTACGTTCCGGTTTTTGCAAATACTCTGTTTTAGTTGGCAATCCCATACCTATTAAAATAAATCTAGCCCAAATACGAGCTAATTTGAAAAAATAAGGATACCAAGATTCTTTTAAAATAGAAACAATCAATAACGGAAATAGTATTATAATTGGTATTGCTACTAATATGTAGAACCAAATACGATATAATACCCAAAAAATATACTTAAATACTATCATTTGCTGTCAAAACTAACTAAATTAATTGAGGTATTCTACTAAAAAAAGTACCTTTGCTGTTCAGAATTAAATTTAATCATGGCAAGAATACTTACAGGAATTCAAAGTACAGGAACACCACATTTAGGTAATATACTAGGTGCAATTTTACCTGCTATAAAATTATCAGAAAACAGTGATAACGAATCATATTTGTTTATAGCAAATTTGCACACCTTAACACAAATTAAAAATGCAGAAGAATTAAGACACAATACCTACTCTGTTGCTGCAACCTGGTTAGCTTTTGGATTAGACATAGAAAAAACAGTGTTTTACAGACAAAGTGATATCCCTCAAGTTACAGAACTTGCTTGGTATTTAAACTGTTTTTTTCCTTTTAATAGATTGCAATTAGCACATGGTTTTAAAGATAAAGCTGACCGTTTAGAAGACGTAAACTCTGGTTTATTTATGTACCCAATGCTTATGGCTGCAGATATTTTACTGTATGATGCAGAAGTTATCCCTGTGGGTAAAGACCAACTTCAGCATATCGAATTTACTAGAGATGTAGCCTCTCGTTTTCATGCAAAAATGGGCGAAGCTTTTGTTTTACCAGAAGAAAAACTGCAAGAAAACACTATGCTTATTCCTGGTACAGATGGCGAAAAAATGAGTAAAAGTAGAGACAATTACATTAACATCTTTTTACCAGAAAAGCAACTTCGTAAAAAAATAATGAGTATTGAAACAGATAGCACACCGTTAGAAGCTCCTAAAGATTGGTCAACTTGCAACTGTTTTGCTTTATATAAATTATTAGCTTCGGAGAGCGAAATTGAAACCATGAAAGCTAATTACGAAAACGGTAATTATGGTTATGGTCATGCTAAACAAGCATTGTATGAGTTAATGTTAACTACTTTTAAAACGGAACGTGAACGTTACAACCATTATATGGCTAACTTACATGAAGTAGATGCTGCTTTAGAAAAAGGAGCTGAAAAAGCTAGGCAAATTGCTAATGATGTATTAGCAAGAGTTAGAGCAAAAGTTGGGTATTAATATAATATCTAAATAACCTCAAATAATTTTCCGGGAAGTGGTCTTACCACACCTTTTAATTCCATATTAAGTAATATGCCAGCTAGCTTATAGGTTGGCATATTACATTTAATAGCAATACTATCTAACAACGCCTTATTATTTTCTTTCAGGTAATTATACACCATCTTTTCGTCAGGATCTAACTCAATAAACAACTGCTTTTGTACAGGAGGTTTTTGTAAGTTATCTAATTGCCAGTTTAAAATATAAGGTACATCTAAAGGCGTAGATAGCAAATGCGCTTTTTGTTGTTTAATTAGATTATTACAACCAATACTTTGACTATCTGTGACACGTCCAGGGACTGCAAAAACATCTCTGTTATATGAGTTTGCAATATCTGCTGTAACCAGACTTCCGCCTTTTTCTGCAGATTCAATTACTATGGTTGCTTGACTTATACCTGCTATAATGCGGTTTCTTTTTAAAAAATTGTTACGATCAAAAGTATCGCTACTCCAAAAGTCAGTAAAAAAGCCTCCATTATTTTCAACTTCTGCAACGTACTTTTTATGCACTTTTGGATAAATTTGGTTTAACCCATGTGCTAAACAACCTATAGTTTGTAATTTATTTTTAATGGCAGCTTTATGTGCTGTAATATCTGTGCCATAAGCAAATCCCGAAATTATAATTGGTTTATATATGGCTAACTCTTCAATTAATTTTTCACAAAATGCAATACCTGATGTGGTGATTTTTCTGGCTCCAACAATACTAATAATATGTTTATTATTAAGGTTAATGTTTCCGCTTTCAAACAAGACTATAGGACTATCGATGCAATGTTTTAGGTTTGATGGATATGTCGGATCAGTAAATACGTGATGTTTTAGGTTTTCGTCATTAATAAATTTTAGTTCTTTATCCGCTTCTTCAAAATGACTGGATTGATATAATTCACTTAAAATAATTTCGCCTATACCATCAATTTTTAAAAGGTTTTGTTTCTTTTCTTTAAACACAGCTTCTGCACTTCCGCAATGGTTAATTAGCTTTTTTGCGGTAGTATCTCCTATTTTAGAGACGTGTTGTAAGGCTAAAATATAGCGTAATTGGTCGTCATTCATTTTTTATTGCACTGATTTTGAAACTACAAGAAAAGAAATTTAAGTCTGTTAATAACTAATACGCACTAAATTTTATTGGTTTTTAAAATTTTCTAACTTTGTTACTATGCAATTAGAACATTACATAAGCGATTTATTATACAGATATGATTGTGTTACGGTTCCAGAATTTGGATCGTTTTTAACACAACGTAAATCTGCGCAAGTACACGATAGTACCAATGCCTTTTATCCTCCTAAAAAGCAATTGTCTTTTAACGAGCAAATACAAAATAACGACGGTTTATTGGTACGTTATATAGCAGATGTTGAAAAAATACCTTTTGAAACTGCTGCACAAAACCTATCTAAACGTGTTAAGTCTTTAAAGTCTTATTTAGTTGAAGGTGAAACGTTAAGTTTTGAAAACATTGGTGAGTTAATTTTAAATAATGAAGGTAAAATAGAATTTAATCCATCTTACCATTTAAATTATTTAACGGATGCTTTTGGTTTATCACAGTTTGTATCTCCTGCAGTAACTAGAGTTGTTTACAAAGAAGAAGCCGAAACCATTGAGCGTGTTATCCCAATTGCGGTAACACCAGAAAAACGTCAAAGCAAATCATACCTTAAGTATGCTGCTATTGCAGTTGTTGCTTTAGGCTTAGCTGGTTTTGGTTTTAATAACTACGTTAATACAGTAGCGCAACACAATCAAATTGCACAAGAAGAGGCAAATACACAATTAGATAGCCAAATACAAGAAGCTACTTTTGTAATTAGCAACCCATTACCTGCTATTACTTTAAATGTAAATAAGCAAACAGGAAATTATCATATTGTTGCTGGTGCTTTTAGAGTCGAAGAAAACTCTGATAAGAAAGTTGCAGAATTACAAGAACAAGGTTTTAAAGCGCGTAAAGTTGGAGTAAACCAATATGGTCTACATCAAGTAGCTTATGCAAGTTATACGTCCAGAGAAGAGGCTAATAACGCTTTAAACAGTATAAGAACAGAACAGAACAAAGACGCTTGGTTATTAATTAAGTCTTTGGACTAAAACTAAGCAATTAAGTATATTAAAAACCTCGTAAGTGTAAATTTACGAGGTTTTTTAATTCTTAATTTATTCTAAAATGCACTAACTAAATCTTAAAATCAGTTTACCTTTGCGCCTGAAAAGAAAAAATTATGATGAACGCAAGAACAGCTGAACACTCTAGAACCGTAATGACAGATTTAGTTTTACCAAGTGAAACTAATCCTTTAAATAACCTTTTTGGTGGCGAATTACTAGCTAGAATGGATCGTGCAGCAAGTATAAGCGCAAGACGACACTCAAGGCGTATTGTAGTCACTGCTTCTGTAAACCATGTTGCTTTTAACAAAGCAGTCCCTTTAGGAAGTGTAGTTACAGTTGAAGCTAAAGTATCTAGAGCCTTTAAAACCTCAATGGAAATATTTATTGATGTTTGGGTAGAAGACAGAGAGTCTGGAAACCGATCTAAAGCAAACGAAGCTATTTATACTTTTGTTGCAGTGGACGAAACTGGAACACCTGTTGCAATACCAGAATTAATCCCAGAAACTGACTTAGAAAAAGAACGTTTTGCTGCTGCCTTAAGACGTAAACAATTAAGTTTACTACTAGCGGGAAAAATTAAACCAAACGATGCTACAGAGCTTAAAGCTTTGTTTGAATAACATTAAATAAAAAACCCAATGCTTTGCATTGGGTTTTTGTTTTTACACGTTTTACATCTTATAAATCCATTCTGCTGGATCCACTGAAGCATCATTTTTATACAAACTAAACCATAAAAGTGTTTCGCCTTCACTATTAGTAAATACCTCTCCTATTTCTTGTTTGGTTACTATTTTATCACCTGTTTTAACGGATATTTTCTTTAAATTATGGTAAGCAGAGATGTAATTACCATGCTTAATTAAAACCGTAGGATTACCTCTTTTTTGAATTATAATTTTTAAAACTTCTCCTTTAAAAACAGATCTAACAATAGCATTTTGCTCTGTAGCAATACGCACACCACTACTGTTTATAGTTAATGACGCATCTGTTGGATGACGTTGTACACCATATTTAACTTTAACCAAACCTTTTTCTACAGGCCAAACTAATTTACCTTTATTGCTTAAAAAATCGGCTGCTAATAGTTTTGCTTCAGGAGTTAATGCAAACGTACTAGACGCTTTAGTTGTTGTGGTTTTTGTACCAGCTTTTTTGTTAGAATTTGCAATAGCCTCTTTAATAATACGATCAATTTCGCGATCAACCTCTCTTGCTTCTTGTTGCTTTTCTTTAATCTGAGCAGTATACTTATTTAAATCTTTTTTAATAGAAGCCATGATGGTTTCATGTTGCTTCATGTCTTCCTCCAAAGCTTTTTGCACCTCTCTATTCTCTGCAATCAACTTATCTTTAGCTGCTTTTTGTTTACCAAGTTCAAGGTTTAAATTTTGAAGTTTTAATGCTTTTTCTTTGATGTTTTCTCCTTGTTGCTTTTGATATTTAGAGTACTGATTCATGTACTGTAAACGCTTGTAAGCTTGTCTAAAATTGTTGGAAGACAATAAAAACATAACACGACTTTGGCTGCTTTTATTTTTATAAGTATTCAAAATTGTTTTAGCGTAATTGTCCTTTAAAATAACCAACTCATCACGTAATCCAGATATTTTTTTTGGTTTACAGCAATTTCTCGGTTAATCAAATTAGCTTGTTGGTTGGTAACCTTAATCAAGTTACGTCTAACACTTAATTTGTAATTTAAGTCTTCAATTAGTGTTGTTTGGCTTTTTTGCTTGGACTGGTTTTGAAACAGTAAAGCATTGATTTGCTTTATTTGGTTTTTAATTTCAATACGTTTAGCCTCTAATTGATCAATTTTATTTTTTTGCGCTAAAGCGGAAGTTGTGCCTAATATTGCAAAAAAAGAAACTAGTAATAGTAATTGACGATACTTCATAAATTACAACTCTATTTTTTTATAGCCAGAAGGTATAGTAAAAGGAAAACGTACGTCTTCATTTAATTTTACAGACTTAAGCTCTAGATTAATTTCCAATTGCTCTTCATCTTCTATTGCTAGTATTTTGGTTAGTTCAGGTAAGGTTTTGTCATCTACTTTTTGATAAGCTAAATAATCAATATGTAAAATGCGCTTATCATTAGGTTGAGAGATTTCTTGAGCGTCCATTTTAAAATGCGACGGATTTACAAATAAAAACAACTCAAATAGTTCGCGTTGTTTTTTAGGCTGTAAAATATAGGATTTGTCATTAACCGACAGGTTATATTTATCATCGTTTAAGTCAAAAAGCGATTGACCTAATAGCATATTTTGCACCTTATTAAAATCCAAATCTGTACCTAGTAGGTTACTTAAATAAGCAAAATCACCATCAAAATAAGTATTATCCCATTTGTTATAAAACGCAACTCTTACTGGCGTAATAAGTACTTTTGCAATCCCTAAATAACTCATCCAAATGGTTTTATCTTTTTCCATTCTAAAGCTTAAAGACACACCTTTTGATTTTTGATTTTGTGTGTAATCTACTTTTAGCTTTCCTGTTAAAGACGTAAAATCTATATTAGCTTTTGTACTATTTTTAATAAGTTGTTTGACTGATAGTTTAGTGTCTATCGTTCCATTAGTCACTAAAGTTTTAGACCCTTTACAGCCAGATACTACTATAGTGATTAATAGTATTACAAAAGATATGCGTGTTTTAAATGCCATTAGTTTAAACCTTCTAGTTTTTTTGCTTTATCTGTAAACGTTTTTGCTTTAGAAAAATTGTTAGTAGCAGTGTAAGCTTTGGCTAACTGCTTGTAAAAATCAATCTCCATTTTTGGGTCTTCAATTATATAATCCACACCTACTTCCAAGCTATTTATTGCGTCTTTAGGACGATTTAAATAATTTAAAGCGACACCATTTGCTAAATATAAAACGGGTTGCGAAGGAAAAACCTCTAAACCTTCTTCACTTTTTTGATGTGCTTGATCAAACTGTGATAAGTCTATGTGAAGTAAAATAATGTTTCGTAAAATACCAAAGTTTTCTTCTTCTTTCTGTAACGCTTGCTCGTAAAAATTTAATGCTTTTTGCTTTTCGCCTTTTACTAAATAATACTGTGCCAACTCTACTAAAGTTTTTCCGCTGGATTCTATTTTAGTAAGCATGGACGTGACCTCTACCAAATCTTGCTCGTATTGCTGATTTATGCTGACAAATTTTACAAAATCTGCTAATACCTTGATTTTAGATTCTGGGTTAATTTGTGAGCTTTGCAATGTGACTTTCATGGATTGGATAGCCTTTTCATTTTCTCCAGCTTCTAAATAAAACTTATACAAAGCTAAATGTACTAGCTCTGATTTAGGGTTAACTTCCAATAATTTTTTTGCGGTTTCAAATGCTTTTTTGGTGTCTCCACTTTCGCTATAACGATAAATTAATCTTAAATAGGTGTCTTCAGAGTCTGGGTTTTTATCTACTCGTTCTTCTAGGTTTTCAATTTGATCTTTTTTACGACCTGTTGCGTTATAAATCCTGTTACGTAGCAAGTCACGATCCTTATTAATACCAAGCTCTTCATCTAATTCATCTAAAATTTTAAGTGCCTCTTTAAAATCTCCAGTTTGCATATATATATTAGCCAAATCTTCTTTATAATCTGGATGATACTTAACTAGTTGCCTAACTGTTTTTATGGCTTTTTTATATTCTTTTTGATGAATATAAGTACTATACAATTCATCTAAAAACCACTCGTTATCAGGAATTTTGTTGACAGCTGTTTTTAGCGCATCCTCTGCTGCACCAAAGTTTTTAAGTTGGTTATAGTTTTTACCTAATTCAAAATATAAAATAGCTTCAGAATCATCAATTTCTATGCACTTTAATAAGTTATCTATAGCACGTTGGTAGTTCTCTATTCCTTTTTGTTTTAGGGCTTCAAAAAAGTATTCTTGGTAAGCGTCTGAAACATCTCCTAAATCATCATCAGGTTTTTTGTCAAAATCAATTTGCGCAGTATTAACCTGCGGAAATAGAAATATCCCTAATATGATAAGTAGTATGTAACCTTGTTTTTTCATTAATTTGACGCTTCGCTTTGCTTTAAATTTTATTCTAATACAGAATAATCTCCTATACTAATTTTGGTGAATTTTCCATCAAACTTAACATGGTTACCAATCATAGCTTCGTCTAAATTAGCATTTTTAATAGACGTATGGTTTTGTATTAGACTATTTTTAACGATTGAGTCTTCAATAACACAGTTGTTTCCAACCGAAACGTATGGTCCAATAGTTGTGTTTTTAAGCACTACATTCTTGCCAATGTAACACGGTTCAATAATGGTTGCATTTTCGGTTTTAACCGTGTCTGACACTAACTGTTCTTCTCCATCTGCTTTTAAAAAGCCTAACATGCGTTGATTAGTTTCTAAGGTAATGGCTTTATTTCCGCAGTCCATCCACTCGCTAACAACACCTGTTTTAAATACTTTACCTTCAGACATCATCCCTTTAATACCATCATTAATTTGGTATTCTCCACCATGTATAATATTGTTATCTAAAACAGTTTGAAGTTGCTTTTTAAGTTGGCTTACCTCTTTAAAATAATAAATACCAATAACAGCTAAATCGCTAACAAACTGTTCTGGTTTTTCAACAAGCTCAATAATTTCGTTATTATCGTTTAGCTTAACAACACCATAAGCTTCCGGTTGATCGACTTGCTTAGCCCAAATTACAGCGTCCGCTTCTGGATCCAAATTAAAATCTGCCCTAATTAACGTGTCTGCATATGCAATTACTGCAGGACCAGATAATGAATCCTTTGCACACATTATAGCGTGACCTGTCCCTAAAGGTTGGTCTTGTCTATAAATAGATGCTTTAGCACCTAAGCTTTTTGCTAAATCCTTTAGGCTAGATACCACGTCGTCACCAAACCAAGCTGGATCGCCTAAAACAAAAGCAATCTCTGTAATGGGTTGATTTAAAACTTTAGCAATATCCTTAACCAATCTATGGACTATTGGTTGTCCTGCTACTGGAATTAAAGGTTTTGGTACTGTTAAACTGTGTGGTCTTAGACGAGAACCTCGTCCTGCCATAGGAACTATTATTTTCATGTTATTAAATGCCTACCTAAGCAGGAATCTTGTTATAGTTAAACTAATATTTTATTTTAAATTAAATTTTTGGCTTACAGAGCTTTTATTTTGTGCCTGTACTACCAAATCCACCTTCACCTCTATCGGTTTCAGAAAGTGTTTGTACTTCTACCCATTCTGCACGTTCATGTTTTGCAATTACTAATTGTGCTATACGCTCGCCATTCTGGATTATAAAATCTTCGTTGGAAAGGTTTATTAAAATAACACCAATTTCTCCTCTGTAATCAGCATCTATTGTTCCTGGTGCATTTAATACGGTCACTCCGTTTTTTGCTGCAAGACCACTTCTAGGTCTAACTTGAGCTTCTAATCCTATAGGCAATTCAATAAACAAGCCTGTTTTAACGATAGTACGTTGTAAAGGCTGCAGTTGTATTGCTTCAGTAATATTGGCTCTTAAATCCATTCCTGCAGACGCTATGGTTTCATAGTGTGGTAATGCATGATTGGATTTATTAATTATTTTAATTTGCATACTGTTTACTTCTTTCTGTTTAACCTGATTTTCAGGTTAATTTAATTTCTTTTTAATAAACGTTTTATTTCTTTCTTTTCAAAAAGAACTATTAAACCCAAAAATACTAAAACTATAATAGTATTAATGTAATAGTTGGCTTTTGTACTTAATGCTACAATAGATAGCGCTATAGCCATAAATAAGTAGCCTAAAATTTGCTTTAAATTATAAGGTACTGGATAATGTTTTTGTCCCAATAAATAAGATAATATCATCATAATCCCATAAGCTACCAAAGTTGTCCAAGCTGCTGCTATAAAACCAAATTTGGGTATTAAAGTAATATTTAAACCAATTGTAACAATTGCACCAACAATAGACAAGTACATACCGTATCTGGTTTTGTCTGTAAGTTTGTACCAAATAGCTAAGTTAAAATAAATACCTAAACATAAATTAGCTAATAATACTATTGGTACGATTTGTATGGCTTGCCAATAACTAGAATCTGTAACTAACAAGGCTTTAAAAATATCTAAATAAGCAATTATAAAGACAAGCATTAAGCTACCTGCTATTACAAAATACTTCATGATTAAAGCGTAGGTCTGTTTCGCGTTTTTTTCTTTTGCATGAGAAAAGAAAAAAGGCTCTGCACCTAACCTAAAGGCTTGTATAAAAATAGTCATGAACATTGCTATTTTGTAACAACCACTGTAAGCACCATTAATGTCCTTGTCTAATAAATTAGGTATAATCCATTTATCAAAATTCTCATTAATAACATAAGCCAAACCAGCAACCATAATTGGCCAACCGTAATTAATTAATTGTTTAAAAATGGTCTTACTAAAGTATAACTTGGTTTTGAAAAAGTAAGGTAACAACAATAATAATGTTACTGCACTTGCTGCCAAATTTGCGACAAATATATATTGGACTAAGTCTGAAGTGTCATACCAAGAAAAAGACATATTAAATTTTGGAATACACCAAAGGAAAAAATAATTAAGCAAAACATAAATTAATATGTTACTAATTTTAATTGCTGCAAATTTAATTGGTCGTCCTGTTGCACGTAAATACGCAAAAGGAGCCACTACCAATGTGTCTAACACAATGACACCAATTAATAAATTAAAATACTTTTGAGAAATGCCAAACATACTAGATAGTTGTTGACTATAAAGTAGCATCGCTATTAAAAACAAAAAAGTAGTAACAACTAAACTGATAAACGTAGTAGAAAATATCTTGTCCTTTTCTTTAGATTTTGTAAAAAATCTAAAGAAAGCTGTTTCCATTCCATAGGTAAGCATTACATTAAAAAATGCAGCGTAAATATAAAAGGTTGTGTTATCAGAAAAGCTTGTGGTTTTTAAGTTACCTGTGTGAAGAGGCACCAAAACAAAATTCATAAGACGAGGTAATACAGTTGCTAAACCATAAATAATTGTGTCTTTAAAAAACTTTTTTAGTACGCTCAAGGTATATTACAATTTGAATTATAAGAGTCCGTGTGAAGTTAACAAAAATAAGGTTTAAGCTTTATTATTGTTTATTCATATTTCTTGGTGGTGCACTTGGGTATTGCTCCATTTGTTTTTCGACTAGATTCTCAATCTTTAAGTACTTAGTTGTACCATTTTCTGTATAACTAACTACTGCTTCGTTATCCTTTAAGTCAAAAGGAATATCTATTGTATCTACACTATAATCTTTTGGCTGATTAGCGTTAGTTGTTATACGTCCAATGTATAGGTCAGGAAAATTTGGTTTAGTTTGTAAGGTTACTATATGTCCTCTAAAATATAAACTATCTAATTTTAAATTTTTAGGATTAGCGTTTATAGGAATAAACACATTTATACCAGAACCACCATCCTTAAGACCTGCTACCCATTTTTGGTAGTAGGCTTTGTCTGTTTGAAAAGCTGCTTCCTTTTGAAGTTTTTGTGCGCTAGAGCATTGCATAAATAAAAAACTTGATACTATCGATAGGCTTAAATATTGTATAAATTTCATAATTGTAGGAATTTGTATAAAGGTAATTAATCAAAAGGTATTCCATAAAAAAACCTTATCCAATTTGAATAAGGTTTTAATGTATAAAACATTCTACTAAAGTAGAAAAATTGTATTAGTTATTCAATGCTTCTGCACCACCAACAATCTCTAAAATCTCGTTAGTAATTGCTGCTTGACGCGCTTTGTTATAAGTCAATTTAAGTTGATCTCTTAACTCTGTAGCATTGTCTGTTGCTTTATGCATAGCAGTCATACGTGCACCATGCTCTGAAGCAAAACTATCTCTAATTCCTTTATATAACTGTGTTTTTAAAGACTTAGGTATAAGTTCTTCAACTATTTCTAGTTTAGATGGTTCAAAGATATAATCAGAATTATTATCTGCTTCACCTTCTATTGGTACAATTGGTAAAAACTGTTCCGTCATTACTTCTTGTGTTGCTGCATTTTTAAATTTATTATAAACGATTTCGATTTTATCAAATTCGCCTTTTGTAAATTTACCCATTAACATTTCTGCAATATCTGCAACACTGTTAAAGGTTAAGTCGTCATAAATGGCACTTTGGTTACCAATTACAATTCCTTTTTTAGCAAATGCATCATTCGCTTTTTTTCCGATAGCTAAAACAGATACTTTTTTACCTGCATAGACATTAGAAATCAAGTGTTGTGTTTGCTTGATTATGTTAGAATTAAAAGCACCACATAAACCTCTATTAGAAGTTATAGATACGATTAAAACGTTATTAATCTCGCGTTGTTCTGCAAATTTACTTCCAGCATCTTCATCTAAAGTTGCACTTAAACTTTGCAAAAGTTCAGTTAACTTATCTGAATAAGGACGCATAGCAGTAATAGCATCTTGAGCTTTCTTTAACTTAGCAGCAGATACCATTTTCATGGCACTAGTAATCTGCATCGTTGAAGATACTGAAGATATTCTATTACGTATTTCTTTTAGATTAGCCATTCTTTATATTATAAAGACTCTTCGACACGCTCCGAGTGACATTAGTTTAATAATTCAAATTTATAGTTATAGACGACTAATCTATAACTATAAATTTATAATTGTTATGCTCTATATTTAGCTGAAAGGTCTTTACATACAGCGATAAGTGTATCTGTAACCTCGTCAGTTAATTTACCTGCTTTTAAAGTATCTAAAACACCTCTGTGCTTAGCATTTAAGAATTCAAGATAATCTCTTTCAAATTCTTTAATTTTATTTACAGGTACGTCTTTTAATAAGTTTTTAGATCCAGCATAAATGATTGCTACTTGATCCTCAACAGTAAATGGATCGTTTTGACCTTGCTTTAAGATCTCTACGTTACGTTTACCTTTTTCAATTACGTTTAAAGTTACTGCATCTAAATCTGAACCAAACTTAGCAAATGCTTCAAGCTCACGATATTGTGCTTGATCTAACTTTAAAGTACCTGATACTTTTTTCATTGATTTAATCTGTGCGTTACCTCCAACACGAGATACAGAAATACCTACGTTAATTGCTGGACGTACACCAGAGTTAAATAAATCTCCATCTAAGAAGATTTGTCCATCTGTAATAGAAATTACGTTAGTTGGGATATATGCTGATACGTCACCTGCTTGTGTTTCAATAATTGGTAATGCAGTTAAAGATCCACCTCCTTTTACGATTGGTTTTAATGATTCTGGTAAATCATTCATCTCTTTAGCAATCGCGT
This sequence comes from Olleya sp. KJ81-1, assembly GCF_055808135.1. Taxonomy (NCBI): domain Bacteria; kingdom Pseudomonadati; phylum Bacteroidota; class Flavobacteriia; order Flavobacteriales; family Flavobacteriaceae; genus Olleya; species Olleya sp. KJ81-1. The sequence continues at coordinate 2,490,693 of NZ_CM147854.1, forward strand.
CATTATTAATAACTTTTGCAGAACGCTCTAATAATCTTGAGTGTAAGTAAAATACATCTCCAGGATACGCCTCACGTCCTGGTGGACGACGTAATAATAAAGAAACCTCACGGTAAGCAACAGCTTGTTTTGATAAATCATCAAATACAATTAAAGCTGGTCTACCAGTATCTCTAAAATACTCTCCAATAGAAGCTCCTGTAAAAGGTGCATAAACTTGCATTGCAGCAGGATCTGATGCATTTGCAGCTACTATTGTAGTATAAGCTAAAGCTCCTTTTTCTTCTAAAGTTTTAGCAATAAGTGCTACTGTTGAAGCTTTTTGTCCAACTGCAACATATATACAGTATACAGGCTCACCTGCATCAAAAAATTCTTTTTGGTTTAAGATAGCATCAATACAAACTGCAGTCTTACCTGTTTGTCTGTCACCAATTACTAACTCACGTTGACCTCTACCAACTGGGATCATAGCATCAATTGCTTTAATACCTGTTTGTAATGGCTCAGTTACTGGCTCTCTGTAAATAACTCCAGGCGCTTTACGCTCTAAAGGCATCTCATAAGTTGTTCCAGTGATTGGTCCTTTACCATCAATTGGGTTACCAAGTGTATCTACGACACGTCCAACAATACCTTCTCCTACTTTAATAGAAGCAATACGGTTAGTACGTTTTACTGTAGATCCTTCTCTAACTCCTACTGAAGTTCCTAAAAGTACAATACCTACATTATCTTCTTCAAGGTTAAGTACGATACCTTCTAAACCACCATCGAATTCTACTAACTCACCATATTGTGCGTTAGCTAATCCGTAAGCACGTACAATACCATCACCTACTGTTAATACTGTTCCAACTTCGTCTAATGAAGCGCTAGCTTCAAAACCTGAAAGTTGTTGTTTTAAGATTGCTGATACTTCAGCTGGTTTTACTTCTGCCATCTTTATTGATATTTAGACCCTTCGACAAACTCAGGGTAAGTCTTAGTTTATTGTAAATTCTCTTTTTAACTTGCTTAATTGGTTAGCGATACTAGCATTATACTGCGTATCTCCAACACGTAAAATGAAACCACCTAAAATGCTTTCATCTACTATATTTTTTATTGCTGCATCTTTACCTGTAAGTTCTTTAACTTTTGCTAAAACTTTAGCTTCTAAAGCTTCTGTTAAAGGAACTGCTGTTGTAACTGTAGCAATTTGACTACCTTTTTGTTGCTCGAATAAAGTTATAAACTTTGAAGCCACTTCTGGTAATAAATCTGTACGTTTGTTTGTAATTAGAGTGTCTATAAGGTTTACCGTTGCTGGATTAATACCTTTAAAAATTTCTAATAATGCAGATTTTTTAATGCTAGAACTAATTACAGGACTGTAAAGCATATCTTTTAAATCTTTACTTTGCGCTACTGTATTATTAATTAGCTCCATGTCATTGTTTACAACGTCAGTTGTATTATTATCTGTAGCTAAGCTTAAAACTGCTTTTGCGTAACGTATTGCTGCTCTTTCTCCTGCCATGACTTAAACTTAGTTTAATTTAGCATCATTTAACATAGACTCAACTAACTGTAATTGTTTGTCTTTGTTAGATAATTCTTGACGTACTACTTTTTCTGCAATGTCTAAAGATAATCCTGCTACGTGATTTTTTAATTCTGCCATAGCTGATTTCTTTTCGCTTTCAATAGCTGCTTGTGCTTGGGCAATCATATTGTTTGCTTGAGCTTGAGCTTCCGTTTTAGCGTCTTCGATCATTTTGTTTTTTAACTCTCTTGCTTCTTTAAGCATAGACTCACGCTCTGCACGTGCTTCTTTTAATAACTTCTCGTTATCTGCTTGAAGATTTTGCATTTCTAGCTTAGCATTTTCAGCTGAGTCTAATGCATTTTGTATACCGTCTTCACGAGTTTGTAAAGCGTCTAAAATAGGTTTCCATGCAAATTTTCTCATTAATACAATTAGTATTATTAAGATAACACCTTGCATAATGAATAAACCTACCGAAAAGTCATTTAATAAAGTTTCCATACTATATAGATTACTGTAATTCTTTGTTTGTTTAATTTAAAACAGTTCCTGCAACCAACCGTTGCAGAAAGCTGTTTCTTTTTGTTTTAGGATTATGCTCCTAAGATTAACGCACCGAATGCTAAACCTTCTAATAAGGCTCCGATGATGATCATCGCAGTTTGGATTTTTCCAGCTGCTTCTGGTTGACGAGCAATACCTTCCATTGCTTTTCCTCCAATTTGACCTAATCCGATTCCTCCTCCGATTACGATTAATCCTGCTCCAATTAAATTGTACATACTAATTTGGTTTTATAAATATTAATTAAACAAATTCTTGTTAGTGATGATCGTCGTGTTCTTCGACTGCCATTCCTATAAATAACGATGATAACATCGTGAAAATAAACGCTTGTAAAAAGGCTACTAAAATTTCAATAACCGAAATAAATAAAGCTAACACTAAAGACATCCCTGTTGATCCAACAGCTCCAAATGATTCTTTCATTGTTATCATTAATGCTATTAAGCTCATTACCACAAAGTGACCTGCTGTCATGTTTGCAAATAAACGCACTAATAATGAGAAAGGTTTAATTAACACAAAACCTATTAACTCTATTACTGCTAATATTGGACGTAAAATAACTGGCACTCCTGGCATCCATAAGGTGTGTTTCCAAAAGTCTTTACTTCCACTAAATAAATATATAACTGCTGTAAAAATTGCTAGACAAGCTGTTACTGCAATCTGTCCTGTAACATTAAACCCAATTGGCGTTAATCCTAATAAGTTTAAGATCCAGATAAAGAAAAATACAGTTAATAAAAAGCCCATAAACTTGCGGTACTTTTTCTCTCCAATATTTGGTTTAGCAATATCGTCTCTAACATATATTACTAAAGGCTCTAAAACTCTACTAAATCCTTTTGGTACAGAGTGTCCTTTTTTGTAACCTCTTGCTAACGCTGTAAAAGCTAATAACATTAACACTCCTGTTAACAACATTCCGAAAACAGATTTTGTAATAGAAAAATCTATAACTTTATGTGCATTTGTTGGATGGTGTGCATCATCAAAAGCTACTGTTGTTGCGCCATTATCTAACTCGTAAATTTTACTATGTAGCTTTACTAAACGTGTGTCTCCTTTTTCTACGATTACGCTTCCACTATCATCATGATGAAATGCTGAAGACATAAACGTTTTTAAACCATTACTTGTCCATACGATTACTGGCAACGGAAAGCTGTAGTGTGTTCCAGACTCATTATGTGTAAACAAATGAAAGTCATGAGAATCCTTTAAGTGATGTGCGATATACTCTTTAATTTCTTGAGCAGTATTCACCGGATTTCCTGGTTCTTGCTTATCATCGCTTCCATAAGAGGACACGGAAAATAAAGTCAGAACTAATATCGCTATAAAATTGATAGATTTTTTTGCCAACATCATACTTTTTGTAACTAATAAATTTATGGTCTGTAAATTTTGTGCAAATGTAAGTAATAATTTAAAAAGGTAAACGCTTTTTTTAATTAGATTTTTTTAAGGTTTTAATAACCACTATTATTCTTTATTTCAAGCACTTACTTACTTTTTAATAATTTTGCTATACAAACAGCCTCTACTATTAAAAATAAAAAAAATGGAATTAATAATCCTAAGCGATGTTGCATCGCTAAATCTTGCTCAGTAAATATCGTGGATTTAAACAATAGTATGAAAATTCCTATTTTTAAAAACATCATTGTTAGGTATGCTACACCTATTTGATTGGGCATTTTATCGTAAACAAGCTCAATACCTAAGTATACTATCAATACTGCAATACCATGGAATAAATATAGTTTTTGTAACGAGTAAGGTAGATTATCTTCTGTTAGATAATTTTGAAGGTTATAGGCAACTGCTAGTAATACTAATATTATAACAACTACATATAGTATGCGTTTATTCATTTTTAGTCTTTTGATCGTTAGTTATTTTAACAACTTGCTTGATTACAGCGTACATTGCTATAAACACAGATAATAATGTAATTATTTTAAAATATAATTGACTACCATCGCCATATTTGCTGTCCAACCAATTACCTAATTGGCTACCTAACCAAATGGTTAAACCCATTTGTATGGCAATAGATGTAAACCTAATATAAGGATTAAGCTGTTTTTTTTGTTTTTGATCCGCCATTTATATCTTTTACAGTCGTTTTCATAACACACGATACATTAAAGGTTGCTCCAGGCTCTACAGCCAGTTTTTGTGTGACTACTTCACCTTCTATATGTGCAGTGGACTTTAAGGTTAAGGTTTCGGTTAACTCTAAAGCACCTACTAGTTTACCTTCAAAATAGGCATTACTACATTTAAGAGTTCCTTTTATTTCGCCTTCTTTACCAATAACTACTTTACCAGACGCCTCTACATTACCTTCGATTAACCCATCCACACGTAAGTCGCCTTCGCTAAAAAAGTCTCCTACTATTTTAGTGCCTTTTGCTATTATATTTTGAATAGAAAATTGCTCTTGTTGCTTTTTTTCATTTTTAGGGAAATTATTGATTTTCTAAATATTGGTTTAGATTTTTATGTATTTGAAGTATTTTATAATTGTCAGAAGAAATTCCAAAATAAGGTCTATCTATTTTATATTTATCTTCTGCTTTTAAAATCTCTGCAAACCCTTTTGCTCCATCTACGCTTTTTAAACCATGAACAACTACAAATGAAGTTTCTGGATTATAAACATCTACAGATGTTGATAAATTATAATATTGCACCTTAGGTGTTACCTCATCTAATATTTTTTTAAATGCAGTTATCGCTTCAGTATTGTTTTTTTCAAATTGAAACAACACTTTAAAAGACGTAGACTCAGTATTTGGTTTAAACGTTTTATCACTTACAGATTTTAAGCTATTAACTATAGCTTCTGCTTTAATAGCCTCTGGCATGTTTGCATAAGCTAATGCTACGTCATTAAGTCCATCTACATAGGCTTGATATCCATTTAACCTACCATTTGCTGTTGCTTTTAAGAGCGCAAATTTTGCTACTATTGATTCGCCATCAAAAAACTTAATATATTTATTTGAATTTTCAATTACCTGAGCATAATCTTGTTCTTCTAGTAATTTATAGGTTGCCTCATATAGACTTTCCGGACTACTTTTGTCTCTAGTAGCTGCTAATTCTGGGTTTTTCAAAATCTCGGCATATCTGGAACTTGAATAGTTGGCTATAATATCTGTTTTGGTGATTTGTGCTTCGTCGTTTTCGCCTAAAATCTCATATATTTTATATAAGTTATACTTAGAAGGTAAAATTAATTTTTGCTCAGGATTACTAGCTAAAAGGTTTAAAAACTTGCTTTTAGATAAATTATATTCCTTAAATTTTTCTTTATAAATCAGACCTAACTGATAATAGGCATAATTACGATCCTTTTTTAAACTATCAAGTTCTTTTTGTGCTGTAGGGATTTGAGCTATATAAAATTGCGGATCTAAAAACTCTTGATCTTGCTCTAAAACTGCTGCAATATCAGAATTGGATTGATTGCCAATTGCGCTTCCGCTTGCAGATGACCACCTCCAATCGTCTTGATTTTTACGGTCTCCCCAAATACGTGTAAATTCGTTTTTACCATAAGCGACTGTGCTTTGATTATAAAAATAAAAATTACTACCAACACCTGGTAATCCACCTCTAGGCTTAGTGACATTATTTATTGGCGTATTTGTTGTTGCTAATCCTTTTTTTCTAGCTTCGATTTCTAAACGTTCTTTTTCTTTTTCAGCTTCTATCTTAAGCTTGTTGGTATAGTCTGTAAAAAATGTAACACGATCTGCATCAGACATGCTAACTAGTTTAAGTATGCTATCATTAACTTCGGCTACGCCTTCATAATAAATAACATCATCTAAGTTTTCGCGTTTACGCTTAATGGTTCTGTAAGGTTTACTGTTTTCAACCATACTAGTCATTGTGCTATCAAAATAAGCTCCTGCTACTTTATAGTTGTTTCTATCAAAATAAAAATCGCCTAGAGTCTCATAGTTTTTGGCTGTTAAAATTTTATCTGTAGATTTTTCTCTTAGTGATTTATTGTAATATACTACTGCTAAAGAATCTGATTTATTAGTTAAATGAAACTCGCCAATTTGGTGATATATCTTATCTAGGTACGGACGATTTTCTCGGTCTTTTTCTAATTTGCTTAAGTATTTTAAAAATGCAATTTTATCGCCTTTATTGTAATCAAAGTTTTTAGCTTTCTCAACATGTGCAGCCATTAAGTAACGACGTGGAATTTTTCGGTTTAAATCTATAACCTCGTCAAATGCAATATTTGCACTGTCCTTGTAAGTAAGTACGTTGTATAGTTGTCCTGTTATAAAACCAAAACGTCCTTTTTCGTCATTATTTTTAGTTGCTTTAGCTGCAATTTTGATTTGCGTTAAAGCACTATCTAAAGCTTTAGTATTGATGTAGGCTTGTGCTAAAATGGACGTCGCATCTGCTAGTTCTTGACCTTCTAACTCTTCTTGTTCTATTAGACGTTTTAGATTTTTAATGGCTAACTCGTCATTATCCAAACGCATGTTAGTTTTTTCTCGCCAAACCTTTGCAGTGTTTATTTTATCTGAAGCAGGATATTTGTAAAGGATGTAATTAAAGGCTTCTAGAGCTGGCACAAAGCGTTGATCAAAATATCTAGCTTCTCCTAACAATAAATAGGCTTCATCAATTTGAGGATTATACTCTTTACCTTGAATATTCATCCCATGTTTTTGGATGGCCTTTACTGCTTTTTCTTCGGCTTTAGTAAAACTTTCATTTTTTGATTGTCCTGGTAAAACAATCTCATCACTAACTTGCATACGCTCGACAGGCAAGATGTCCCAATAGTTGTCCTTGTAACCATCGTTAAGACTGTTTTGTCCTTGTTTTAAGGCCTCGTAACCATTAAACAAAGCATTATACTCTGCAGTAACTGCATGAAAATTACGATTTATAAAACTGTTTTTTTCTTGAACAACTAGTAATTGTTGCTAAGATCAAACCAGAAACTATACAAATTTTTAATGCTATCTTCAATGCGGTTGTATTTAGTGTAATACATAACTAATTAATGCCATAATTATTATTTATAATTATTGACAGGTGCGTAAAAATAAGCATCTTTTTTACTTTTTGCCAAAAAATGAACTGAAACTTAGATGTTTTAGTCATCCAAGAGCATATTACACTGGATTTACTGTACCAGAAAAATGCGCTTCCAACTCTTTTAAAGTTGCTTCGCTAGTTTGTATATCTTTAATTACTTGACCTTTATCTAAGACCACAATACGCTCGCATACATCTGTGACGTGCATTAAATCGTGACTTGACACTAAAACAGTGACTCCTTTTTTTCTGCTAAATCCTTAATAATTTGTTTTAATCTAATTTGTGTTGTTGGATCTAAATTAGCAAAAGGCTCATCCAAAATAATTACCTCAGGATTACCAATTAATGCAGCGACAATACCTGCTTTTTTCTGATTTCCTTTACTTAAATCACGAAGGTATTTTTTTGACCCAAAATTTCGCCATGAAAAAAGTCTTCAAACTGTGACACTAAATTGTCTACGTCTTGTTTGTTTTGTCCACGTAAATCACCAATAAAATAAAAATATTCTTCTGGTGTTAAATAGCCAATTAAAAAGCTTTCGTCAATAAAAGCAGACGTAAAAGGTTTCCAATCTTCGCTTTCGTTAACTAATATTCCATTAGTTTTAATATAACCAGTAGTAGGTTTTATTAAATCCAACAACAAACTAAAGTACGTTGTTTTTCCTGCACCATTATTACCCACAAGACCAAAGCTTTGACCTTTAGGTATGTCTAAATTAGAAATATTTAAAACTTCGTTTCCGCTATATTTTTTTGAAAGATTTGTTGTTGTTATCATAGTTAAAAAGTTTTGTAAATATTAATTGTCTTGGTTAAATGCTTTTATCATTTCATACTTGGAGTCTAAGTACTTATTGGTAATAAAGCGCATGATTTTTTGATGAAAAATAATTCCGATAACTCCTAGTAGTATTAACGCAGATATACCTGCATAAAAACTAACAAAATGAGATAATAACCCAAAAATAGCCAATGGTAAAAGTAACAATGGGATACCAATTAACCATTGTACTGCTCCTGTACCTTGAAAGTTAAAAGCCGCACGTTGATTTAAGTCTATTTTTTTTCGATTAAAAGATCCACCAAGCATTATAACATAAGTATTAACACCTATATTATACACTGCTGCTGCAAAATGCGCAACTAAAATTTTCCAACCAAAATATACATATGGAATACTTAGCACAAACATGATAATAACACTAAGTACCATTAAGGTGTATTTAGATTTTAAATATTGCTCATACTTGATGTTTTGGCTCATTAGCATTTTGTAATATCCACTATCCCAAGCTGGAATAAATTGTCCAAAATTAATTAAGAAAATACCAGTCACAAATACACCAATAAAACCATACATAATAGGCATGTCTCTGTACATTGGTTGTGGATAAAAAAACAAACCATATAATAATCCAAATACCAACATAAAAACTGCAGACCTTGGACGTTTGTTTCTCCAAATTAATTTTAAATCTAATTGCATAAAAGGTGCACTATCACCAAAACGCTTGGTCCATCCTAAATCTGAAGTGGTTACCTCTTTAATTTTTGTTTTAAGTGAATGGTCTAAGTATAATTTTTTAATTAATATTTTATGATTAAACAGGTATAAACCAATTAAAATTACAATCAAAATTAGCAGTAAAAATGGATTGTTTACTATGGCTAACATAGCTGAAGACAAAGCTCCAGAAATATTAATAATATTAAAATAGTTAAGTCCAAATAGCGTACCAGCAAATATGATTACTGGTAGAAATGACAATTCTGTTTCTGCAGAAAAACTTTCAATAATAAAATTTAAAAAGTTATTTATTAAGGTTAGTAAAATCATGGCAGCAGCCCAAGTCATTACGTCTGCTAGTTGATAATCCTTAGTAATAAGAATAATACTAAAAGGTATTATGGCAAAAAGGGGTAAAAAATTAAAAAAGGACACTTGCAGATTTTCCTAAAACAAAATGCACAATACTACTTCTTTTAATAGGTATGGTAAGCAAAGGTTTGACACTCAATACTGGTAATTTTTGAAGAAAAAAGCGTAATAATAAATCGCCTAAAAACCAAAAAAGATAAATCCGTTAACCACTCTAAAAGGGTCTTGATCCGGAAAAGTTTTCTCTAAAATTGGATATAATCCAAAGCCTAATGCTAAAAACACTAAAATAAAATATAAAGCAAAAAAGCCCATGACAATTTTTATTGCTAAGCTTTTACCAAAGCTTGCCGAGCGTATAAAAGATTTCCATTCTAGGCTTAAAAATTTAGTAATCATATGCTGATGGTTTTGGTTGGTTTAATAGATAAGTATACAAATGTTTAAAAATGTTACAAACAAAATTCTGGATAGGTCTGGTTTAAAAGTTGTTCTGCTTTGTTTGGTATAACCTCAAAACTAATGTACATCCAAAGACAAAACAGTGTAGAAAAAATAGACAAGCCCAAAACAATGTAAGGATAACTAAAAATATTACCAGAAAAATTATACCATTGTGGCAACTGAGTTAGTAAAACTATTGCAGAACCTCCTGCTTGTTTAAATATTATTTCTTCTAACATCCATTTTTTATTGGACAGTGCTTTACGCTGTTTAAATTGTTTTTTTAGTTGTACGCTTTTGTAGATTGTAAAAACACATATTATTACAAAAAGACCAATTAAAAACGATTTTGCAAAAATTGTAGACAACCCTAAATAAATACCAAAAAACAAAGCTAGCGTAGTAATTAATTTAGGAAACGTAAACCATTGCTTTAGCTCTGTCCACAGGTATTTGAAGTAGCGTTTATTCATTGCCTTTTGACGACGTTCTAACACGTCCATAAAGCCAAATACTCCAAATTTTTTGAAGGCTTGGTCTCTTGCTTCTTCAAAAGATAAGTTAGTTTCTGTTTGCCATACAGACTCAATGTCGTTTGCTAAGTGATCCACTAACTCGGTTTGTAAATCATAATGCTCAACGTAATGTTGTCTTGTAAAGGCGTATAGGTTTTGTATTTGAGGTTGGGTTAACTTCATATTAAATTATGCTGTTTTATATTGATTATACAATGCTTTTTGGTCTTTATAAATTTGTCTTGACACAACTTCTGACGCAATACAAAACAGAAAAGAAATTACCCACAAAACAATAAACCAAAGTGCGCCTTGACCTTCAATAAAACTTGACTTAAAAAGTGTTAGAGAGAAACTAAATAACTGAGCCAACATATTTACAAATCCCGAAACGGATTGCATATAACTTAATGACAAATGTTTTTTATTATCTATTGTTTTACGTCTATAAGACCACCAAAATGAAAGGATAGTAAAAACAAATAATATACCTACTAAACTATATAAAAAGTCCTCTTTAACCTCTATAACATTAAAAAGGGTAATTAATACATACATTAAAGCTGCAGTAATAATAATTTTAGGTAAACTAAAAAAAGACAACAAGTACTTAAAAACCCTGTTATAAAAAGATTTTTCAATCTGTTTGGTCCTATTAGTTATTAACGGTCTAAAACCTTTTGTTCCAAATGCTAATTTTGCTTTTGTCACCGCTGCTTCAAAAACAATTTCCGGATTATCTTCCAAAATCTGAGCAGTTGCATCAGCTAAATGGTCCACTAATTCAATTTTTAAATCAAACCATTCTATCCCGCTTTTTTCAACGTAGGTATCTATATATTGTATTTGGTCTTTGGTTAAATTCATGATTTAGACAATAGTTCTTGAATACTCTAAAATTTTATTCTTTTTGTTAAGCAACTCGATGCCTCCAGCGATGTTAAATAAAATTGCTAAAAACCAAAAGGCAATAAAAAAATATTGATTTTCTAACCATGGTTTAGCTGCTCCCATAGTATATAAAAACAAAGACGGTAAAGCCATTATTGAATATAAAGGCTGTGCCATTTGCAACTTTTTAAAAGTTTTAAGATGAGAATAACCAGTAATAAGCGCCCAAAAATGTATAATTGACAGACTAACTATAAGTATTAAAGTAAGTGCTTTATTTGGCTGAAACTGCTGCATCCAATACACTGCAAATCCAAATACTATAGTAAAGGGAAGATAATTAGGCTTATAAAAAAACATAGCCAAACGTCGCCACATTTCTCTTTGATAACTCCAATGGATTGTTTTTTGACGTTTCTTTTCAAAATCTTGAATAAAATCTATTTTAGATTTAAGATAACCTTCTAACTGCTGGTCTTTATTAGATGCTTCAAAATCTGAAGCTAAATGATCAATAAGCTCCAATCTAACATCTACATACTTTACCTTAAGTTTAATTAGGTAGTTATCAATTTGGTTTATATTTTCTTCGGTTAAGCTCATTCTTAAACAAGTTTTTTATATTCCTTTTCATAGTTTCTCATAATACTAACAGCTGTTTTTACAAACGTATAAATCAGTGTACATGATATTGCAAACACTCCTGCTGCAATCCAATGACCACTTTCTGATTCAGCTTGATACTTCGTTAATAAATGCAAAGCATTAACCACTTGAAACAAAAACACATATACCAATCCAATACGCTCTACACCAGAAAATCGATCATAATTAAATACCCTTAATACAACCAAGTAAACAATTCCTAAGACAATAAAGAACAGCAATGGAACACTAAAAATAGCAGTCTCAATGGTTTCAAAACCAAAATTATTAATAAAAAAACGAGCGCTAATTATGACACCTATAAACACTAAAAAACTATTAACAGTTAACATATTTAGCCAAATTAGTTTCAACAAATTATTATAAGTGTTTCTTAAAAAACCCTCATTATCCTGTAATAATCTAGTTTTATTACTAATCATGTACGCTTTAAAGGCTTCGTAAAAAGACAATTCATTGTTTAACTCTAACTCAGCTTCTAATGCAGATGCAATGTGATCCACCATTTCCATTCTGATATCTGCAAAATGGATTTCAGAATTCTCTAAATAAGTATCTATAAATTGTATGTTCTCTTGGCTTAACTTCATACTAATCTAAGCTAAATTTAGGATTCATAAACGTTTCCATGGTTTTAATGTAATCCTTAAGCTCTTCCAATTTACTAACCGTTTCTTTATTACCCTTTTCGGTAAGTTTATAGTATTTACGCAATCGGTTATCTACTTTTTTGACCTCGACATCTAGCAATCCTTCAGCTTCAAGTTTATGCAAAGCAGGATACAAAGCACCTTCAGTAATATTCAGTTCACCTTTAGTTATTGCTTTCACTTTTTGTGTCATTTCGTAACCATACATTTTTTCACTTTCATTTAAAAGCTTTAAAATAATAGTGGTCAGACTACCCTTATATAATTTTGAATTTGCCATATTACAAACATACATAATTTTCTTATGCATAATAAACTTATGTATTAATTTTTTCTAAACAGAAGGCAAAACGGTAAAGCTTCATTATTTTTACAAAAAAAATAAAATCATGTCTCAATTTAATACACTAACTATTTCGGATATCACACGTCAAACAGACCAATGTGTTACGTTGACTTTTGCTGTACCAGATAATTTAAAACAAGACTACGCCTTTAAAGCAGGTCAATATATTACACTAAAAACTAAAATTAATGACGCAGAAGTAAGACGTGATTACTCATTATGTTCTTCTCCGTCAAGCGGAATACTAACCGTTGCGGTTAAAGCAGTACCAAACGGAACCTTTAGTACTTTTGCCAACAGCAGTTTAAAAGCTGGTGACACATTAGACGTTGCAAAACCACAAGGACGTTTTGTTTTTGAACCAAAAGCATCTGAGGAACGTACTATTGCAGCATTTGCAGCAGGAAGCGGAATCACACCAATTTTAAGTATTGCAAAAACAGTATTAGAGCAAGAACCTAAAAGCCACTTTGTATTAGTTTACGGTAACAAAACGGTTAATGACACTATATTTTTAGCAGATATCTTAGCCTTACACCATCAATATCCAGAGCGTTTTTATGTACAATTTTTATATAGTAAATCTCAAGAAGACAACGCCTTATTTGGACGTATCGAAAAAAGTACCGTTAACCTTATTGTAAAAAACAAATACAAACATGTTACAATAGATGCTTTTTACCTTTGTGGTCCAGAAGCAATGATTAACACCGTTAAAGAGGTTTTAATTGAAAATAATATTGCAGAAAATACTATTCATTTTGAATTATTTACTGCTGCTTCCCAAAATACTACAACCACTGTAGAAGCAACTGATGGTAACACACAAATAACAGTGACAGTGGATGACGAGTCAGAGACCTTTACAATGTCGCAAAAACAAACCGTTTTAGAAGCTGCATTAAAACAAGACCTAGATGCACCATATTCTTGTCAAGGTGGTGTTTGCAGTAGCTGTATTGCAAGAGTTACAGATGGTAAAGCAGTCATGAGACAAAACAACATACTTACCGATGCCGAAGTGGCTGAAGGTTTAATTTTAACCTGTCAAGCACATCCTACAACACCAACATTAGTTGTAGATTATGATGATGTTTAGACCAAAACATACATTTAAACGTTTTTTTAACACCTTTTACCGAATCACATCTAAAACTGACCTTCAAAAAATAAAACTAGTATAGTATCAGATATCTTTGAAACAGATTATAACACTGAAATTTGTTAGTTTAAGGGATGATATTAATTTTATATTAGTAGTTAAAATCTAAAAGCCTCAAGAAATTGAGGCTTTTTTTATGCGTTTAAAACAGCAGTAACTTTTTCTGTAATTTGTTTAGGTTGTATACTTCCAGCGACATGTTTATAATCTTCTGGATATTTATTACCGTAGATAGACGTCGGTAATTTAGGATACACCATTTTGTCTGGTGTAATATTATAGCTTTTAGGCTGATTAAATGCAGCAAAACCAGCATAAGGATGCGTGACTCCCCAAATAGTAATCACTTTAACACCAAGCATAGCTGCCAAGTGCGCATTACCAGAATCCATGCTTATCATGACATCCAAGTTAGATATTAAATCTAACTCCTGGCTTAAATTATATTGACCTGCAACATTTATTACAGCATCACTATTTGCTGCCAATGAGTCTAGTTTAGCTTGATCTGCTTTACCACCAAACAGAAAAATAATATAATTCTCCTTTAATATATTAATAACCTCTTGCATCTGATCCAATGGATACATTTTGGATGTATATTGTGCAAAAGGCGCAATACCAATCCATTGCTTTGTGTTTTGGTTATTTACGGTATTTAAAATTGCATTAGGAAGTGGTTGTTTACCAGGAAAACTTGGGTTATCTAAACTAAGCTTAAAACCTAACGCTTTAAAAACATCTGCATAACGTTGGTGTGTACTTTTTAAAGGATGAAAATTTTGTCCATTAACAAGCGCTTTCTTTTCGCTTCGACCCTTATCTATTTGTTTAAATTTTTTTCCGAAGAAAAAAAGCTTTAAAATCTTAGTTCTTAAAACATTATGTAAATCTGCAACAGCATCAATATGCAATGCTTTTAGTTGCTTGGATAGTTTATATAATCCAAAAACACCTTTGTGCTGCTTGTTTAAATCAATAGCAAAAACCTCAACATTTTTTAAATCTCTGAAAAAAGGAGCAAAAAACGGACGTGTTAAAACGGTTAGTTTAAGGTCTGGATAATGTTGTGTTAACGCTTGTAAAACAGGAACAGTCATAGCAACGTCTCCCATTGCAGAGAGACGTATTACTAAAATATGCTTTGGTATTTTGGACATACTAAAAACACGTGCTAAAATTACAAGTGCACGTTTTTATTTCTGGTTTCTTAAAACAGGATTAAGCTCGTCGTCATTATACATTTTCATTTGCTTATATACTTTCATGTATTTATCACCACTTTGGATATCAGATAATAAGGTATCAATAGCAGTGCTTAAATCCACACGTTGTTCTAATAAAATATCTAATTTAGTTTGGCAAGCAGCTTTATGAGAGGCTGACGCATCTGCTCTAGTTGCTTCCTCTTCCATGTGGTATACTTTTAATGCAAGGATAGACAATCTATCAACTCCCCAAGCAGGACTTTCTGTATTAATAGTCGCATCACTTTTAGGTGTTACGTCTTTATATTGCTCTAAAAAATAGCTGTCAATATATTCTACCATATCTGTTCTGTCTTGGTTAGAGGCATCAATTTTACGTTTTAAAGTTAATGCTGCAACTGGATCTATTTGTGGATCACGAATAATATCTTCATAATGCCATTGTACAGTATCTATCCAACATTTACGGTATAAAAGATGTTCTAATAAGTGCGTACTTTTGTCATAAATATTAGTAAACGGTTGGTCTACCGTATTAGTGATATGGTACTTTTTTATAACGTCTTGGAATATTGTATTTGCTGTATCTGTAAACATATTGTTATTTTTAAGACTGTAAAATTACATAAATTAAACTGAATTTTAGGCTGTACGCGTTTTGGCTTTTTAAATATTAGAGTAACTTTACTTTTTAAAGAAACAATTATCATGCATATTCATAATCTATCTGAACAAAATTCTATTTTAAATCAATTTATTGCTGAAATCAGAGACGTTTCTGTCCAAAACGACAGTATGCGTTTTAGAAGAAATATTGAGCGTATTGGAGAAATTTTAGGCTACGAATTAAGTAAATCTTTAGAATTTGAAACTAGATCTATTACAACGCCTTTAGCAACGTTAACAACAGAAACCCCAAAAAACGATGTGGTTTTATGCTCAATACTTAGAGCTGGAGTCCCATTACATAATGGTTTACTAAACTATTTTGATAAATCAGAAAATGCATTTATATCTGCCTACAGACACCATTTAGATAATCCTGAATCTTTTGAAATAGTTGTCGAATATCTAGCGTGTCCAGACCTTACTGGTAAAACTTTAATACTTGCAGACCCTATGTTAGCCACAGGACAATCTTTAATTGCAACTTATAAAGCTTTAGAGCCTTTTGGAAAACCAAAAAACGTACATATTGTAGCTGCAATTGGTGCAGAACCTGGTGTTGATTATTTAAAAAATAATTTACCAGAAGATACTAATCTGTGGATTGCTGCAATAGATAAAAGCTTAAATAATAAAGGTTATATCGTTCCTGGATTAGGAGATGCTGGCGATTTAGCTTTTGGTGCCAAACTACAACACTAATAGGACTATTGGAATAACTAATAACAATCCTAAAAACAATTCTTTAAACCATTTTTCTTCAATAGTTTCAATGTAATTGGTAATTATTACAGCTAAAGGTGCAAAAAGAAATAAGAGTTCGCTTCCGTTTTTTTGTGGTGCAAATGCTGCTATAATGCTAGCAAAAATACAAGCTAAAAACAAGATTTTATAAGATGGTCGGTAACTTCTCATTTTCTTTTTAATATCTTTTAAATAAAACAAAGATGACCAGATCCCAAAAGATAACAACATGGTTATTGCTGTTATAAATTGTACCGAATTATAGTTGTTAAAGTCAAAATTAACTGCTGGATTTATATTTAGTGCTAAAAAATAATCATCGTAAACTACTATCGAAAAACTAATAGTCAAAACAACAACTGTTGCAAAACCAATAAACGGAACCAAGTAATATTTTACGTTAGTCTCTGAAAACAACAACATAGCTATAAACAGCAACGGAAAAAACAAAATAGCCCAAAAATAAAATAGCGATGCCACAGCAATTAAAAACCCTGAATCAAATAGCTTTTTAATTACGTCTTTTTTTGACCTAATACTTATTAAACGTCTTAATGTAAGCAAGATAAAAAAATTAGAGACAACAATTTTATAGTCCAAAAAGGCTTGCGGAATAGCCAAAAAAAACAGCGCAAATAATAAAATTTCGTAGTTATTTTGTTGCGATAATAAGTTTTTAGTAACTATAAAATTAAGCAGTAATATAGACAAATAGACTAATATAAAAACAGCGATATTGGTCCAAATGGACGTTTCAGCATTAACTAAATTTGAGTACTTAAAAGGCAACAATAAAAAAGCAATTAGTGTGATACTAAAAACAATTAAAAAATTAATTGGTTTGGATTTGCTAAAAATTGTTGTAATCATTAACTCTTTTTGTATTTTTGTACTATAAATATACTATTATATAATTATGAAAGATTTTTTTGAAGCTATAGCAAGCCTTTTTGTTGACGTATTATTTGCTCCTTATGACGCATTAAGAGCCTTAGAACTAGAAAACTGGTGGGCAGCAAACTTTATGTCATGGATATTTATCATCATTGGATTTGTAGCGTTTGTTTATTGGATGTTACAATTAAAAGGTTACGCAGCTAACAACGAAGAAGATAAAAGTATCTCTTCACACTCATATTTATAAAACTTATAGGTCAAAACCTATATCTTTTCTATAATTCATCTTATCAAAGTTTAGTTTATCTATACTTTGGTAAGATTTTTTTATGGCCTCTTGGTACGTATCGCCATAACTAGTTATTGCCATAACACGACCACCTGAGGTTACAATACCACCATCTTTGTTTTGTGCGCCTGCATGAAACACGATAGAGTCTTCAATATTTTCTAGACCTGAAATTACTTTTCCTTTTTCATAAGCTTCAGGATAACCACCAGATACTAACATAATTGTAGTTGCTGCTCTTGGGTCTACCTCAATAGTAATTTGATCTAACGTTTGGTTAGCAATTGCTTGAAAAACCTCAACTAAATCGTTTTTAAGTCTTGGTAATACGACTTCTGTTTCTGGATCACCTAAACGCACGTTATACTCGATAACCTTAGGCTCATCTCCTACTTTTATCAACCCAATAAATACAAACCCTTTATAAGGTAAATTATCTTTTTGCAAACCAGCAATCGTTGGTTTAACCACTTGCGCTTCGACTTTATCCAAAAAGGCTTGATTAGCAAAAGGTACAGGAGACACTGCTCCCATTCCGCCTGTATTTAAACCTGTATCACCTTCGCCAATACGTTTGTAATCTTTAGCAGTTGGTAAGATTTTATAATTTTTACCATCGGTTAGCACAAAACAACTTAACTCTATTCCGTCTAAAAATTCTTCGATAACCACTTTAGTACTAGCTTGCCCAAACTTAGCATCCACAAGCATGCTTTTTAATTCGGCTTTAGCCTGATCAATATCATTTAAAATAACAACCCCTTTACCTGCTGCTAATCCATCTGCTTTAAGCACAAATGGAGGATTTAAGGTTTCTAAAAACGCGTAACCATCTTCCACAGTGTCTTTATTAAAGCTTTGGTAAGCTGCTGTTGGTATGTTATGTCTGTACAAAAACTCTTTGGCAAACTCTTTACTACCTTCTAAAGTTGCAGCTGCTTGTTGTGGTCCAATTACCGCTACGTTTTTAAGCGCGTTATCTGCTAAGAAAAAATCATGAATACCTAATACTAAAGGATCTTCAGGACCAACCACTACCATAGTAATTTTATTATTTAAAACCACCTCTTTTATGGCTTCAAAATCGGTTACGCTAACAGGTACATTTTTAGCTATTTGTGCTGTACCAGAGTTTCCTGGTGCTACAAAAAGCGAGCTACATTTTGGGCTTTGTTTAAGCTTCCATGCAATTGTATGTTCTCTTCCTCCTGATCCTAAAATTAAAATATTCATTGTAGTAATGTTGTGTTGTTGTTGTTTCCACAAAAATAATTATTTAAAAGAATTTGATTGACTTTAAATCCAATAGTTTTTTATTTCTTTATTTTACAGAAAATCTATTGCATTGAAACAATTTGAATGGTCTTTACGGTTAAAAGGATTTCCTGTTAATGAAGCTAAAAAAACACAAGCTATTATTGATGGGTTTACACAAGCTGATTATGCTAATTACCTAAGTAAGCAATTACAAGCCATTGTTGCGTTTCATTTAGAACACACACCATTTTACAACACTTTATGTCAAGGTATTGACACCAAAGATTGGAGTGCCTTACCTGTGTTAACCAAAGCTAACTTGCAACAACCTTTAGCTAATAGATTATCCGATAAGTATACTTTAAAAACCGTACATAAGCATAAAACCTCAGGATCTTCCGGAACCCCTTTTGAGTTTGCTAAAGACAATTTTGCGCATGCCATGACTTGGGTGACATTTATGCAACGTTATAGTTGGTTTAATATAGATTTAAACACCTCTAAACAAGCACGTTTTTATGGCATTCCGTTAGATACCAATGGGTATTATAAAGAACGTTTAAAGGATTGGTTAGGTAACCGTTTTAGGTTTTCGGTGTTTGATTTAAGTGATGCTGCTTTAAATAAAGTATTACATAAATTTAAACGTACAAAATTTAATTACATTAACGGTTACACTAGTGCTATCGTACAATTTGCAAAGTTTTTAAAACGAAATAATATTGTTTTAAAAGACGTTTGTCCCACATTAACTGTTTGTATTGTCACCTCTGAAATGCTATTTGATGATGATAAAAAACTGCTTGAAACACAATTTAATATTCCTATTGTAAATGAATATGGCGCAGCCGAATTAGGGCTTATTGCTTTTGAGGACCAACACGACAATTGGATAGTAAATACCAACCATTTATATGTCGAAATTTTAGACAACAACAACCAACCAGTCCCTTATGGTCAACCTGGTAAAATTGTGGTCACCGATTTATATAATCGTGCACACCCTTTTATACGTTATGAGCTTGGCGATTTAGGACAGTTGTCCACTAAAAGCACATTACAACGTCCAATTTTAGACTCTCTAACAGGACGTACCAGTGATTTTATTACGCTTCCAAGCGGAAAAATTGCAGCAGGTTTAACCTTTTATTATGTGACTAAAACCGTCATGACCAAAGACGTGAATGTAAAAGAATTTATAGTCGAACAAATTGAAATTGATACCTTTAAAATTGACTATGTTTCTACCGAAGCGTTAAGCCAACCTCAGCAAAAGGCTGTACAATTAGCTGTAGATAAATATTTGGAACCTAATTTAAAATTAATTTTTGAGCAGAAAACTGTTTTGGAACGGGAAGTTAGTGGTAAACTAAAACAGTTTAAGTCTGGATTGTAGTTACAATTGGTATTTAGTTTAAGCCTAGTTAACGCTAGGTTTTTTTTGCTATTGTGTAAATAAAGTGTCACAACGACCTTCTTGTATTTCAACGGTTTCTCCAGTGTATGGGTTTTCAATATCAAACCAGAATGTGCCTGATACGATATTATTAATGAAATCTAATTTGGTAATAGTTAGTTCTCCTGTGAAGGGTTACTATCTAATAGTAGCCTTTCTGTTTTAATTTTACTGTCAAGTCATAGTTGGTAGTTTTAAATTAGTTAGTATAGTTCATATCGAAGCGACCATTTGTTATATTTATTTCGTTATCATCGTAGTCTAAAACGGTAAACTCAAAAGTTCCAGATATTATAAAATTATCTTGGTCGAAATTTGTTATGGTTAGAGTTCCTGGGTTTTCTGTAGTTGATGCTCCGCTAAAAGTAATTCCTCCTCCAATATTATATTCGCCATAATGATTATTTTGACTTTCTTCATATAGAGAGTATGTAATTTCTTGTAATTGATTGACATCAATACCACCTATAGAAATAGATTGTAAGGATGAACCACCTCCTTTACTACCGCTAATATTAAATGTATAAGCACCACCCACAAATTGGTAAAAAGCACTTGGTGCGTTATTACCAAAACTTGGTGGCACAAAAGGTTCTCCGTTAATTAAGCAACCAAAGGTTTGCTCTCCTGTTTGTGTTGCAGGTGGTAATTGGTCTATTGGGTTTGTGGGTGTGTTGTCGTCATCGTTGTTACAGCAACTTAATGTTGTTATAATTGTTAGAAGTAAGAGTAGTTTTTTCATCGTTTTGTTTTTTTTATAAAGATAGTCACAGTTTTATACTATTTGCTGTGGTAAAAACCGTAAATTTTAATATGGACAGTTAAATTATTTTAGCTTATTATTTGGCAATAGGTACATAAAATATGTGACCCTTTATTATAAAGAAAATTTGTAAATTGTTCGTTATTCGAGAACTTTTCATATATTTGTATAATATTTGAGCAAATGAAACGAATAATTGCAAAAAGTACACTTCGGGAATATTGGGAAAAACACACTGATTCTGAACAGTATTTGAAAACTTGGTATGATACAGCCAAGAGTGCCAAATGGTTTTCACCAAATGATGTAAAGCAAACTTACATCAACGCAAGTATTCTTAAAGATAGTCGAGTAGTTTTCAACATTAAAGGGAATTCATATCGACTGATTGTAAAGTTTAATTATGAAAGGCAATGGGCATTTATTAGGTTTATTGGTACACACGCTGAATATGACAAAATAAATGCAGACACTATTTAAAAATTAAGACTATGAACATGAAACCAATTAAATCTGATAAAGATTACCGAAACGCACTAAAGCGTTTGGAAATGATTTTTGATGCTCCAATTGACACAAAAGATGGAGACGAAGCGGAAATACTTTCTTTGCTTATTGATAATTATGAAAACGAACATTATCCAATTGAAGCGCCAGACCCAATCGAGGCGATAAAAATTAGAATGGAAGAATTGAATATGCGCCAAAAAGACTTGGTTGGAATAATTGGTGGAAAAAGTCGAGTATCCGAAATTCTGAACCGAAAGAAAAGATTGACTGTCGATATGATTAGAGAATTGGAACAAAAACTTCAAATCTCAGCTTCAGTTTTAGTAAATAACTATCAACTTACAAAAAATAACCATTAATTTGCACGCTTCTAGCAATATATAAGACCGTTATTGACACGGATTTTAAATTTGGGTTTAGACTAAACTAAAACAGTTTAGGTCTGGATTGTAGGTTAAAATCTATATTCTGCTTTTAAAAGTACCATGCGTGGTAGCAATATAACTTCTGTAGTTGAAGACCCTAAATCGCTAATAGAAAAACTAGTGTAACGTTTGGTATTAAATAAGTTTTTACCAGTTATGCCTAGCGTTAGTTTTTTATCAATCAACTTATATTGTGTTTCAAAATCTAAAAAATAATAGGTATTATCCGTCTCTAAACTCCCAAATTGGTAACGTTCCGTTTTTACTTTTGCATCAAACTTTTTATTAAAGATAAAGTTAAGATCTAAAAAAGATTGATTGTTAGTAAACTTACTATTAGCAAAGGTTTCAATTTTATTGGTTGTCCAAGCAGTACCAATATGGTAATTAAAAAACCCTTTAAAAGCAGACCGTAATTCTAATCCATAATTATAATTATTAGACACCACTGTTCTTAAATTAGAATTGTTTACGACATTTTTAAATTCGTTTTTAGTATACCCTAAATCTAACTTTAGGTTAGATGACATAAACTTAAAATAGTAATCAAACTTGGTATTAATGGTAAAAAACTGACTGTCTTTAATAAGTGTTTTCTGGGTTTGTGTGTAGTTTTGATTGATTAGCGTGTTGGTTGATAAAAAATCATGGTTTTTAGTATATAGCACCAAGGTGTTTGCAAAAAACCGATTTGCCCAATTACCCAATTGATAATTAAGCATCACACTAGAGGCTTTTAATTGGTTAAACGTATTTGTTCCTTTAGTGAAAGATCTAAATCCTGTTAACACATAATTACTGTACACGTCTTACACTTTGGCATTAGCCGTATTGTAACTATAAGTGGTTTGTATTTTATTATTACTATTTATTGTCCACTCTGCACCAACACTTGGATTAATATAAAAAGGGGTTTGTTGCGTAGATACATTGTTACTATGTACAGTATTAAACAGCTGATGCGCTTCAAGGTTACCACTTAATGCAATATTATCAAGTTTTATCCTGTATTTGCTTTTAAAATAGATATCGTTAACCTGGTATTTAGTCTGATTTTGATACTCTATTGGCTGATGTAGCGATACATTATCTTCTAACAGTGTAAAACTGGTGTTTAATTTATCTTCTCTAAACTGGTTACCAAGTTGCAACTCCAATAAATGACCATTTGATTTACGATCTAAAATATGCGCATTTACACCAACAAACTGCATTTGGTTATTACTAACCTGAAAGATATTGTTTGCAGTGCTATACTCTGGAAATAAATCTTGATACAAAAACTGATTTATAGTATAGTTTTGTGGCTTTTTTTCAGTTATAAAACGACCTGTAAGTAACATTACCTTTTGGTCTTTAAATTTATTAGTATAGTTTAATTTTTGATCAAAAAAAGTAGTGTTTTGTTCTAAATTTTGGAGTGTAGACACACCATTAAATACTAAATTAGCATCATTATTATAATTACCATTATTGTACTTTGTGGTAGACTCTAACATTTTAGTGTTAGAAGGCTTGTAGATCAAATCCACCTTTCCAAAAGCCAATTGCTTTTTATTATTCAGCTTATAATTTTCTGTGTTGGTAAAACTGTTGGTATTTGTGGTAATATTATCCACTTGATTTCTAAAAAAGAGGTTTCATCCCAATTAAAAAAGCCTAAAGTTTTAATCTTTAACTTATCAGATGGATTAAATATGGCATTTAGCGATATCAACTCGGCATTATTAAAATTGGTGCGTTCTTTTTTAAAATTAGAATCGGAAGCCGATAAGCCTATTAAATTACTTACCGATTGATTATCTCCTATACTTGCTGGCTGATTAAGTCTAAAAGGTTTAATTAATTGCTGTATATCTCCTGTAGCATTATAACCAATACTATTGGCGTTGGCTAAAAAGTAGTATTTATTTTTTTTACCAAAATTCATCAAATTAGCCTTGTAATGATAAAAACTATCGTTACCAACATTAGCCTCCAAATTACCAAACCAAATGCGTTTTGACTTATCGTTTAATTTTAAGTTTAAAGCTACCTTATCGCTTACTTCTATGTCTTTTAGCAAATGGTTGTTGGAGTAGTTTTGTAACACCTCGACCGTTTCAATAGGATAAGCAGGCATATTTTTGGATAATAATTTATACCCTTTTTCAAATAAATCGTCACCATCAATCATTAGTTTTTCAATCTCTTTATTACCAACTTTTATAGTGCCTTCACTGTCTATATTTAAACCTGGTATTACTTTTAGTAAATCCTCGACTGTATGTTCATTTCCTCTTGTAAAGTATTTAGTTTTAAAGGTTATGGTATCCTTTTTTATTACCATTGGACGTTCTGATTTTATAACAACCTCATCTAATGTAAAAGGTTGCTCTTCTAAAACTACGTTTATAGTTTTATTAGTTTGAGTGCCATCTAATACTAAAGGGATTGTTTTGGTTTTATAGCCTAACGCTTTAAAAACCATATTAAACTGACCTTGGTTTTTGGTAACCAATGTATAGTTTCCGTTGTTGTCTGAATATGTGTAATTTAAAATACGATTAGTTAACGTATCTTTTATAGTTATGCTAACGGAATATAAGCTGCCATTACTATCTGAGACCTTTCCAGACAATGTTGACTGCGAAAAGCCAATGGTTTGGAACACTAACAATAACGTTATGAAAATTAGTTTTTTCAATATTATTATTTTTTGTCTTCCCATTCAAACAACAACTCACGTCCTTGTCTTGTATTAAAGGTATCTACAGAGACATTTGTCCCTCTGTCTTGTCTAGATTTTAGATTATTTTTAAAGTTATTCATCTTTGTATTAAACACCTCTTCTCTTAACGCTACAAATGCTTCTAAACTAATGTTTACATCGTGCTTGTCTTGATTAAGTATCTTTTCATTAATCGTTTTTTTAGTTATTTTAGTGACAATCCATTCGTATTTATGTGTTTGGTCATACATATCTAAAATTAGTCCAGGTAATCCATGAAACTTCCATGGTCCAAAAGTAATTGGGATGTCATTAGTGTACCATGCTATATATTTTCGACCTCTAAAACTTGTGGTTGCTTTATTGCACATATATGTGCCAATTTTAAGGGTATCTGGATGGCTTAGATCCCAATCTAGTTTTGGGAGTGCTTCCGTTACTAAATACAAACTGTTGTCAAACGTTATAGTCTCTGTAGATGATAGCTTATTTGTATTAAGGTTTGTAAAGTTTCGTTTTATAACATTTTTTTTACCAACAACAATAGTTTCATTTATTTCCGAATCATCCGCTTCGTCTTTTGTTGCATTATCTTCATCAAAAGGCATTTCGTAATAATTGGACTTATTATCTTTTAAATATGGGATTAAAATTCCTTTTTTAGAAAGCGGAATATAAGTATTGAAATTAACTGTGTATTCTATTTGGTATTGGTTGCCTACAGTTTCTGGAGTATTTATTTCTTCATTATTTTGAGCACTTGCTGTAAAGAAAGTTCCAACACAAAACAGTAGTAGTAAAATTTTTTTCATAATATGTGTTTTATGAAGTTAATTATCAATTATTTGGCGATAGTTATGTTAACTTACAATGCAAATTATTTAAAAAAGCTAAATGACTTAAGACTATTTTTGTCAATTGGTTGATTATTTTTAATAATTTCGTAATATTTTGAAAATGAAAATTTTGCTTCCTCGATATTAGTTAGTAGTGTTTTAGATGTGTTTTTACTATTGCTTTTAGTAAAGCCAACTAAACCACCATCTGTGTTTTTTATAAATACACCAATTGTTATATAATTACCTAACGTTTTGCAAGTTGTTACAGTTGCTTCTGACGATTTAATATTAAAAGTTGAGGTGCTTAAATTTAACTTCGTGTTTTTAGATTCTATTATTGATTCTGGCTCTATTAATTCTGTCAATATTTTTTCTATTGATTTTACCGTTAAGTCCTGATTAAGTGTGTAAGCTATTTTTGTGTTAATATCAATTAGTACCAATTCAGATTCCGTGTCAAACGAAGTAAAAGCCATATCATCATTAATTATTTTAGATTCTACAAGAATAATTTTTTGATCTGTAAAACAAGTAGATTTAACTTTAATAGTAGGTATTTTGAAATTATCTGTAGCTGTAATACTGGATTGATAGATAAATTTCCACGTTTTGGTTGTGTCCGTTTTTTTTGAAGCTATTAAAAATGGATTGGTAATTAATACTACGAAAATTATGTATATATATTTCATGTGTTTTAGGTTTAAAACTGCCCCAAATTGGTAGTTTACTTGACTAAAAAAGTAACCTACTTTTCTTATACAATTCTAAACTAGATATAAATTTATAAAACACCATGTTTATAATCTTATTTTTTTGCGCTTTATCGAAAACAGCGTGTTTTACTCATTTTGTGTTGTGGTTAAAACCTCACCTATCTGTTTTTAAGCATATTAAAATTATAAAAATCGATTTTTTTTACAATTTATAAATCACTTTAAACATGATAATACGTGGTAAAACAAATGTTTTACTATCCTGAATCAAAAAGCTACTAAAGTTATTGGTTTGTCTAAATTAAAATTTTAGAAAGAGTAAGTGAAATTTATTAAAAAATATCTTTTGAGTAAGTTAACGCGAAAGGCGTTATTTGAAATATCAGTCGTATTTTCTTGAATAAAATAGTTTTGATTTAGCAAATTAACACCAGATACATTTAATAGCCAATTTTTATTTTTTGGCTTGAAAATTAATTCAGAATTTAAAAACGAGTAATTGTTCTTTTTATTCTTAAGAGAAGGAATAAAATAATCATAAGAAATTGTACCTGATATTGTTTTATTAGGTGTAAAAATTAATTTTAAATTGTTCTCTATAGACTTATTAAGAAATGTACTTGTATTCTTAGTTTCTTGCAAAAGATACGTGGTTTTATTCTCTAAATTAAAGGGTAAATTAAATACTGTTTTAAAAAAATACTATTAGAAGAAAAAATACTTTTATTGCTTCTTAATCCAGAATTATTAACTACGTTTTTAAAGTTAAAAATTGAATAGTTAGAAATTAGCTTTACGTTGGTTTTTAAAAGGGTTATTAATTTTGAAAAATTCAAATTAAAAGCAATATTTTCTGTGTTTTTTGGGAGAAAGAAATTTTCGATTTCTGTTGTATTTTCAGTAATTGATACGTTATTAAAAATATTACCTTTTTGTTTAGTATAACTTGCTCCTAAATATAATTCTAACTGATTAAATAGGTCGTTTTTTGAAAAAAATAGATTTATAGTTTTATTTTTTTGCAACGATATATTTGGTGTGTTTTTTTACTATTCTGTTATCAATTAATATTTGATTAGTAAACAAATACTGTAAAGATGAAGTGTTATTATTTAAACCTGAAGTTAAATTAAAAAAAGAAGTTCTATCAACTTTGTATGCTATGGTAATTGAAGGCTCAAAAACAAAATGGTTAGATTTTGATAATGAAAATTCTTTTTCTAAAATTTGATCTATATACTTTAAAGCATAATTTGGTGTTATCGTAAATTTACCCAAACGCCAATTATATGAACCATTGGTATAAAAGACATTCTTTCTGTAATTTAAATTATTTGTACCATTATCTATAGTTACTATTTGAGTATTATCTTGACTGAACAAATTAGAGTTGAAGGATTCATTATTCAATTTAAATCCAAAACCAATACTATATTTGTTATTCTTTATTCCTTTTCCAAGTAAAAGAGCCTTTAAAGAGGTGTTTTGCTTTTTTGTATTATTATTTTGAATGTCATTACCAAACGCTAGGCTACTTAAAGTTGATGGTTGAATATTAAAGTTTTGACCTAAAATGTTTGTTGTATTTGTGATTTTGATTTGTAAGGCTTCTTTTTTTGATAACTTTTTAGTGTAATCAAGATTCTGTTTTAGAAACGTATTAATTGATTGTAAAAATGATCTAAAATCATTTTCTTGATTTGATAAGATAGAAGCGTTTGTATTAATAGATTCATCTCTTAAACTTAAATTATATTCGAGTAAAGAAGTTTTAGAAGTATTAAATTTTAATTCTATATCTCCTCGGTATTGAATAGGTTTTTTTTCAATTAATTTATTATCAAATGTATAAAACTCTTGATTATTAATCCTGATGTTACTTTCAGAGAGTTGATTACTCCTAACTCTATCAGAAATATAATATAGATTAATTTTTGTTTTTATTTTATCTGAAAGTGTAAAAACACTATTTAAGTTGCCAAATAGTTGATTATTAATATTTGAAAGATTATTTTTTGTTACCTGAGGCAAGTATAATTCTGGTATAATTTGCTTAGCTAAATATTGATTTTCTTTTAATTGCTCTAAATTAAATTGATTGCCTGAGTAGTTAAAAGGGGAAGCATTTTCACCCACGTTATTGTATGTGCTTACTAAAAATGATTTTTGTTTTTTATTAATAGATAATAGATTACTAGATAAATTTATGGGCGTTTTACTTGCATCAGGAAAATCTCCCAACCCTATATCTGTATTTACTGACAAATCCGTTTTATTTTCTTTTAACTTTAAATTTAATATTACTTTATCACTGTTTTCAATATCCGTTAGCAGCTTATTTTCTGAATAATTTTCTATAGCTTCAATCTCCTTAACTAAATCAATATTAATATTCTTAGTACCTATACTGTAATTATAATCAAATAAGTTGTCTCCCTCTATAGTAACGGTTTCAATACTTTTACCTCTGTATTTAATTATGTTACTATCGTCGCTTATTTCAATTCCAGGTATTTTTTTTAATAAATCTTCTACTTTTCTTTCTGTACCATCACTATAAGAATCTACATTATAGACTACAGTATCATTTTTTATTGCATACGGTCTTTTTCTACTTTCTAAAAAAATTTCATCAAGTTTTTCTACTTTTTCCTTTGAAAGGGTAATATTAAAATCTATGTTTTTTTAGTTCGATAGGTTTTATAAACTTTTCATATGTACTATAACCAATAGCAGTAGCTTCCAATAAAAGACCATTAGTACTATATTCTTTTTTAAGTTTATGACTAAATATGCCTTTTTGGGCTATTATAAACTCGCTTATGACCTCTTTTTTATTAGGATCCTTTATTAATATATTGGCTTTAATAGGATTACCTATACTGTCAAATACAGTTCCGCTTATTGTTTGAGCATAACTATAATTAAGAAAAAAATAAGAGATAAATAAGTTTATTTGTGTAGTTATTCAAAATTGATACAATGAATATGTTATTGTTGCGATTTATGTATTTTTTTAAAGCTTTATTATATTCCTCGTCATCTTGGTCTATGTAGTTTTCAATACCTCCTCTAGAAGATTCTACACCAACTGCATTTTCATTTGGTTTATAGCTAATAAGTTCAATAGCTTTTTTCTTGTATAAAGCTTTAAATTCTTCCCATGTAAGTGCTTTTTTTATATTAAGTGGGTTTTCAATAGTGTCTAAATTAATTTTTGCGTTTTTTATATTAAATGCTTCGAAAACTATAAAATTATCTAATGATTTAATCTCTAAAATCATTCCTGGTAATCCATCATACTTCCATGGACCACCAATAGGAAGCTCTGGTGTAAACCACGCTTCATATTGTCTTCCTCTAAAATCCATAGTAGCTAACTGACATTTAAAGCCTAAAATCTCTTTACTATCGCTTAAAATAGTCCAATTATAGATGTTTAGGCTGTCTCTGACTACAAAATACTTGTAGGCTATTTCATGTTTATTGTAAAAACTATTATTATTGTAATCTTTAAAGACTACACTCACATTTTTATCTGATGGTGTGTATATAAAAGCAGTGTCATCGTCATCATCCATGACAAGTTTATCTGTGTTTTTATATGGGGTTTTTCTTTGAAATAGTGATTTTTCAAACTCAATAAAAGTAGTTAACTCATAAACGCCATGTAATGTATTTTGAGTTGCCTCTACGGTTAAACTTCTATCATATTGTACTTGGTAAACACTTATAGAGTCTTGTTGTGCATAAACATTTAATTCAAATAGAATTATAATTGTTAATATAAATATTTTTTTATCATAATTTAACTAAAAAATTTTGGAGGTTAGTTCTAATAATAAACTAACCTCCAAGTTTACTTTTAATATAAGTTTTTTTATTGTAGACCACCAATTGTAGACTGTGCATTACCATATGCATTAGATCCACAATTAGACATTGCAACGCTTGGTGATGATCCAGTACCCATACCATAAATTTTTCTTGTTTCTCCTGTTTCATGGTTTGTAATAGTTACATAACAAAGAGCAATATATCGTTGATCAACATTAGTCATTACTATGTTAAGTAACTTCTGGTTTGTTAATTCAAGACTGCTAGTTTTGGACTTAATGTCTTCGTTTCTTATAGAGTTATTTGCCAAACTGGCTAGCGCAAAAAACATCATAACAACTGTCAATTATTTTTTCATAATTTCTAAAATTTTAAACCAATTACATTGTTTAAACTGGTTGATTATTAATTAAGTTATTAGTCGATATTAAATTAATAGTTGGCGCTATTAAATTAATAGTTGGCGAAAAAATAAAAAAACAAGCGCTTGTTAAAGATTAATCTTGTGTCTCTAGCTAGTAGTTAAAATCGACAACGTTTAACTATTTTACTATTAACAAATCGAAGCTAAGTTTAAAAAAATAAAACAACAGTTTTTTAAGCGTTTTTTTTGCGCCTTATCGAAAGTAGCATATTTTACTCATTTTGTGTTGTGGTTAAAACCTCACCTATCTGTTTTTAAGCATATTAAAATTATAAAAATCAATTTTTTTTACAATTTATAAATCACTTTAAACATGATAATACGTGGTAAAACAAATGTTTTACTATCCTGAATCAAAAAGTTACTAAAGTTATTGGTTTGTCTAAATTTGACATCAAACATATTACTTGCACTAACCTCAAAACCCCAAGGACTATCTTCGGTTTGATAAAACAAACTGGCATTAGCCATATCAAATTGATTGGTGTTATTTGTTGTTTTGTTATTAAAGGTATCTAAACTGTAGTCTGCTTTAAAAATAAAGTCGTTTAAAAAATCATACTCCAAATTGGTAAAAAAACTGGTATTTAAAAATTGAGTAAGATTTCCTCTAGATTTGTAATTACTAGTCGCGTGCTTATAACCAACCTCAATATTAGGATGGTTTTTAAAATTAGTTTCTAGGCTTAGTGTATTATTAAAGTTTTTAGAACTGTTTAAACTAGTATTTAGATTTACAATTTGATAGTAATCATTATAACTCCATCTAGAATTAAATTTCAGCTTTAGCTTTTTAATATTTTTAGAAAAACGACCAGACACACTAAGCGCTTGCTCTGGTTGATCAAACATTACTGGTGTGCTAAACTGCTCGATACCTTGCAACTGTATTGTATTTTTTATGCTTTTTACACGTTTATTATAAGTTGTAATCAGACTATAATTTAAACCTCTAAACAAACTAAATCTCCTATAACTTACACTTGCAGTATGGTATAATGTATTACTTAGGTTTGCGTCACCTTTAAACACACTATTAAAATTATTTAAAACAAAATTATTTACAATCCTGTTTACTGTTGGAAAAGTAGCGTTAAGCTTATATTTAAAATCTATTTTTTCGGAATTACTAAACTCGATATTACTAGTAAATTGAGGTAATAGTACTGTTTTAGAATTACTTATACCATGAGACAATTGATTAGCCTGCCAATTATAAAAATGAAGATAAGCTGCAGGCTTAAATGTTGCAATCCCTATTTGAAACTTGTACTCTAAGCCTAAATAAGTATCCATTAAATTATAATGCAACTGATTATTAAATCCTGCGGTTTCAAAATTGTTAATAGTCCCATCACTAAGTTGTTGTAAATCTTGAGTATTAAAACTATTAAATGCTGCATTAACACCCAAAGACGTATATAAATGATTAAAATTATTTAGTACCCAATAGTCTTTTAAAATGGTATTTACGCTATTGGTTTTTACCGTTTTAGTCTGTTGTATATTATAATTTACATCTATTTGCAAGGGTATTAAACCTTGTAATATTTGCTGATTGGTTAGCCAATTAGTAATGGGTTGATCATTTTTAAAATTATATATGCTTTGTAAAGTTGCGGTGTGATTTTTGGATAACTTCCTGCTATAACTAAAGTTTTGCTTTAGATTTAATCCTGTAACATTGTTAGTTGTGCTAATAGTATTATCCTGTGATGGATTAATCGTATTTATTACTCCTAAACCTTTATTGTTGGTTACTTTTATTACGGTATTTATATTTAGATCTTCTTTTATGGTTGGTTTATACTCTAAAGTTACTTTTCCTATGGTAAAAAAATTATCCAACGTATTATTAGCAAAACGTTGTTCTGTAAATGGTTGGTCAATATTTTGATAGGTATTTATGGTATTACTTGCAGTGGTATTTTTTTCGTTATTAACAATCGCATAAGCGCTTAAATCTGTAACCTGGTTAATGGATTGCCTGATATTAAAGGCGCCAAATTGGTTGGTACTAGACTTATAATCTTGATTGTCTAAAAATTGGGCAAAATCACTGCGATATAGTTTAAAATAGTTTCCTGAATCGCTTAACAATTTACCAATACCTCCTTCAAACTCTAAATAATCTTTAATAGTAAAACTTTTGACACCAGTGTTATTAAGATCACCAATAACGTTTACATTGGTTTTAGGGCTGTAATAAAAAATACTTGGATGTACTACGTAACGGTCTTTTATGCCTGCTCCAGCTTCAATATCTCCAAACATAAATTTTTTCTTGTCCTCTTTTAACTTAATGTTTAAAGCCATGTCATCGCTATCTTGCAAGCCTTTTAACATTGCGACATCATTGTAATTGTCTAAAACCTCAACTTTATCTACTGCATCTGCAGGAATATTATTAACAGCTAGTTTACTGTCTCCTGTAAAAAAGGTTTTATTTTCTACTAAAACTTTAGTGACTTTAGTACCATTAACTGTGACATTACCGCTACGATCCACGTCTACACCTGGTAATTTTTTAAGGACATCTTTAAGTTTACGTTCTTCGCCTGTTACAAATTTATCTGTTAGATAAACAATGGTGTCTTTTTTGACCACCATTGGTGGAGTGTATGTAATAGTGACCATGTCTAATTGGTCTAAATTTTCTTTTAAAATGATGTTATTGGAGGTGTCTTTGTCTAAATTAACATCTTCGACGTTAGGTAAAAACCCTAAATAACTTGTTGTAACGGTATAATTTTGATTTTTTTCTAATTGTAATTTGTAATTACCATCTTGGTTAGTAATTGCAAACGTAACGTCAATATTATCTGCAACTGGAACTGCCAAAATATTAGCATATTGCAAGGGTTGTTGCAAGCTGTCTGATACTTTACCTTGCAAGGTAATGGTTTGTGCTTGTAGAGCTACACTAATTGACATTACTAAAATCAAAACTAAATGTTTAATTAACATAGCTTTATTGTCTAGATTGCTTTGCTCGTTTTATTCTAGCTTCTAAATTAGCTTTAATTTCAGAAAAAAAGTTTTTCGTTGTACCTCTTTTCCTTCGGTTGGTTGCTCTATTTTGTGGTCTACATCAAATTTTATTTCTGAAGCAAAATAAGTGTTATTACCTACATTTACTTCTAAGATTAATCCAGGCAGACCTTCAAACTGAAGTGGACCAAAAGGTACTGGTATTTGTGGTGTATACCATGCCTCTATAGCCATACCATCTTTATAAGCCAAAACCTCTGAGCCATTTAATAGTTGTGCTTTAAAACAAGTATAATCGCCAATTTTTTTATAGTCTTTAGTCAACTTCCAATTTAGTTGCTTTGTGCTATCTACAACCAAAAGTTTTTCGCCTCCCATTGTCATTGCATACAATGTTTTGTTCTCTTTTAGATTAACGTAATACTTTTGGTGTTTTACTCTTTTTATAATTTTATTTAACTCGTTTTGTTCGTTGTCTGAATCTAAAGTTATTTTAATGTCATTTAAAGAAAAGTAGGATTGATTTGCATCAAATAGTAAGCTATAACTAAGATGTTTATAATTATCGGCATCTTCAACTATTTTTTTTAATGAGGACTCAGAAAAGTCACTTTTTAAATTTTCTTTTATAGCCTCAAGGTTTACTACTCTGTTGTAGGTTACCTTATTAATTTTGTTTTGACTAATCCCTTGATAAGCAAAACATAGTAGGAATATTAAAATATATTTCATAACTAAAAATTGAAACTGTTTAAAACGCCTTAAATATTAAAACTAAATTCTTGTTGTTTATTTTTATTTTTTTGAATTTTAGCCATTAATTATTCCTTCTTTCTTCTTTAAGTTTAGCTATTTTATGAGATAATTCTTTTTTAGAAATAAATTCGCCTTTTGGTGTTTTTTCAAGCTCCTGACTGTTTTTATGAAATTTTATTTGAGTAGCAGTATAAATTAAAGTTTTAAAATTTAATTCTAAAATTAATCCTGGTAAATTATAAAATCCTCTTGGACCAAATCTAAATGGTATTTCTGGTGCAAACCAAGCTGATACTTTATGCAATTGCTTTTTTCCATTGACATATTCAACATAATCTGTTGTTGCTAAATAGCAGACGTACTTATCAATTGTTTTACTTTGGTTTGTAATCTTCCAATTTTTAATACTAATAGAATCCTTATAAATGTATTTTTTATTTAAAAATTTAAACCACTTTTTGCATTCATTAGGTTTGATGTTATAATAATACTTGGTTTCAAGTTCAGACATGATTTTAGCAAGTTTAGACTCAAACGGATTAACATCATTATCCATTTGATTTACTCCAGTAAAAACTGCTGAATTTTGATTAGCATTTAAAATCATTTTTATCGAGCTTAATAATGCTATTCCCTTACTATAGGTTTTTACCACTTCTGGCGCATCCTCAATTTTATTTAAGTGCTTTTTAATGGTGTCATTTTCTACTTTTTGACTATTAAAAGTTATTTTATAATCAACGGTTAAACTTTGCTGAGCATAAGAATTTGCCACCAATAGAAAAATGAAAATAATATAGCTTGTTCTATTCATAATTTATTGACTCCAATAAGATCCAGCAATAAAATCTACTTCTAAAACACACTTATCAAAATAAGTGTTTCCTACTGCATAAGCAGCCTCAGCATCAAGACCCAAAGAAACGCCTAAGGCTTCATAACCTTCAGCACCAGCAAAACAATGATCATAATTAAACGATGGGTCTTCAATTTTTTTAAAATTAGACGATGTCGTACTCATCATAAATAAAGCCACAAAAGTTAATCCTAATACTTTTTTCATACTTTCTAAAATTTTAAAACAGCACATTGTTTAAACTGGTAGATTATTAATTAAGTTAATTTTCGCTATTAAATTTGTAATAAGTAGTCGAAAAAAATAAAAAACAAGCGCTTGTTAAAGATAAATCTTGTGTCTCTAGCTAGTAGTTAAAATCGACAAAGTTTAACTATTTTACTATTAACAAATCGAAGCTAAGTTTAAAAAAATAAAACAACAGTTTTTTAAGCGTTTTTTTTGCGCCTTATCGAAAGTAGCATATTTTACTCATTTTGTGTTGTGGTTAAAACCACACATAATCAAATATTTAGCAAAATACAGTGTATAAACTACTGTTTAGTAGATACAATTAGTCTTGACTTAACAAAAAAATGTTCGTAAATAAAAATAACCATGCTGTATATGGATTTTATTGTTGAAAATCCTAAGCCTTTTTTATACACCCAATAGTTATGCTTTAATAACTCTAATTTATTAGAAGAGATAGAGTTTGCTCTGACACGATAATATGCTAATGGCTCTTGGATGCCTAGAGCAGGTTTACCGGACTTTTTGATAGCAGACAACCATAGTAACCAATCCTGTCTTTTACGCAGGTTAGGCGCTTTTATTTTGCCTAAAGTTTTAGCATTATACATTCCGGTAAGATTACCAATGTAATTGGTTTTTAAATATTTTTTGTAACTGAGTTGTGGTAATGCTTTTACTAACTTGTTTAATGATTGTCCTGCCTCATTAATCTGTTTGTAACTACTAAAACTTACATCACAATTTTGAGTTAGCATAACATTAACTTGAACTTCCAATTTATTAGGCATCCACAAATCATCTGCATCTAAAAACGTGATAAAATCGCCTAGTGATGCATCAATACCTTTATTTCTGGATATTGCTGCGCCTGCATTAGTTGCATTTGATAGTAATTGAATATTGTCATGCATAGCAACATATTTTTTTACTAATGCAATGGTATTATCTGTTGAGCAGTCGTCTATTAGCCATAACTCCCAATTAGTATACGTCTGACACAAAATACTTTTTATAGTCTGATCTATAAAAGCTTCTGAGTTATACATTGGTGTTATTATAGAGACTAATGGTTTCATGTTTAGTAGGCTTCTTTTTGACCTTTAAAAACGTTTATCATGGTTTGAAAAATGATTCTAATATCTAAGACTAGTGACCAATTTTCGATATAAAAATTATCATATTTAATACGGTTAATTATGTCTTCGTCATTTTTAATTTCACCTCTATAACCTTTAACTTGGGCTAATCCTGTAACGCCAGGCTTAACGTTGTGTCTAAATATAAAATTGTACTTGTCAATTTTTTTGAATAGTCATCTGTATAAGATAGCATGTGTGGTCTGGGACCAACAACACTCATGTCACCTTTTAATACATTGTAAAATTGCGGAAACTCGTCCAAACTAGTTTTACGTAAAAACTTACCAATTTTAGTTACTCGTTTATCATTTTGGGTGATATAGGTTCCTGCAATAGTTTTATTAGTTTTTAATGATCTAAACTTATAACAATCAAACTCTTTATAATTAATTCCGTTACGTGTATGTTTATAAAACAAAGGTCCTTTAGATTCTAATTTTATAACAATAAACAATAATGGGACTAGCCATGATAAGATAAAAATTATAATAAGTGATGAAAAAACAACATCAAAAATGCGTTTAATAAATTTATTAAAATCATTATTTAATGTTACCTCTGGCATTGACAATACAGGTAGGTAATTATAATAATCTGTTTTTAATCTACTAGTTAGTAATTTGCTGGATCTTGGAATAAACTTTATATTACAATGATTAATCTCGGCATACTTTACATAATCATTGACTTGCTTCTCAGTTAGTTCATCAATTGCGCAATAAATCTCGTCAATACTTTTATCGTTAGATAAAAATTGAAAACTATCTGAAATATTTCCTGTAAACCCTTTAGCATCTGTATTTGCAAAGGTCGCTTTAATGGTATACCCTAATTCTTTGCGTTTAGTAAATAATTGTTTTAACTCTTGTGCACCTTCATCCTTTCCAATAATAACAACACGTCTAACATTACCTTTTAAAAAGGAACGATACGATTTTAAAATATAATAGCTAACTAGTTTTGCAGTACTTATAATTAAAAATGAAAGTAGTAAGTATTTAAGTGTTGTAAATGCAGGTGTATCTATGCTTCTAAAAGCACCTATAAAGGCATATACGATAATACCAAAAGCTAAAAATTGCTTTATAATTAAGGATATAATGTTAATACTTGAGGTGTAACGATAGACTTCGTAAAATCGCAATAAAGACGTCGATATCATCCAGAAAAATATTGAATACACCACATACAAAAAGTGTTTGTTATTCAATATATCTATATCAAAATAGTAAAGACTTGATTGATTAAAGTTAAAAAAGTAAAACGCAAGTACATTGATGACAACTAGGTCAAAAATGATTAATGCAGGTCTAAGTAACCAAGAGTACCTTCCGCGTTTATACTCCATAA
Organism: Olleya sp. KJ81-1; assembly: GCF_055808135.1. Lineage (NCBI taxonomy): Bacteria > Pseudomonadati > Bacteroidota > Flavobacteriia > Flavobacteriales > Flavobacteriaceae > Olleya > Olleya sp. KJ81-1. The sequence goes on from NZ_CM147854.1 coordinate 2,528,507, forward strand.
AAAATTACTTATTATAATTTGAAAAGTCTTTGTGTTCGCTTTTATGAAGCTCTGCTTGCGTTAAGTTTTTAAAGTAGTCATAGGTTTTTTTCATTCCTTCCGCACGACCTACTTTAGGCTCCCAACCTAACAACTTTTTAGCCAATGCTATGTCTGGTTGACGTTGCATGGGATCGTCGACAGGTAAATCTTTATATATTACTTTTTGCGTTGTGCCTGTTAATTTAATAATCTCTTCTGCAAAATCTTTAATGGTAATTTCATGTGGATTACCAATATTAACTGGGTTTGCGTAATCGCTTAAAAGCAGTCTATAAATCCCTTCAACTTGGTCTGTCACATAACAAAATGAGCGCGTTTGCACACCATCACCAAATACGGTCAAGTCTTCACCACGCAATGCTTGTCCCATAAAAGCAGGAATTACACGTCCATCGTTAAGTCGCATTCTTGGTCCATAAGTGTTAAAAATACGGACAATACGTGTCTCTAATCCATGAAACCTATGATACGCCATAGTTATAGATTCTTGAAAACGTTTAGCCTCGTCATACACGCCTCTTGGTCCAATGGTATTAACATTACCATAGTAATCCTCTGTCTGTGGATGCACTAATGGGTCACCATAAACCTCTGATGTAGAAGCAATAAGTAACCTTGCATTTTTAGCTTTAGCCAAACCTAATAAATTATGTGTCCCTAAACTACCTACTTTTAGTGTTTGAATAGGTATTTTAAGATAATCTATTGGACTTGCAGGAGAAGCAAAATGTAAAATATAATCTAGGTCACCTTCTATATTTATAAAATTGGTAACGTCATGTTGTATAAAAAGAAAATTAGCATTTGAAGACAGGTGTGCTATATTTTTAGGATCTCCTGTTATAAAGTTATCCATACCAATAACAAAATAACCTTCATTTATAAAACGGTCACATAAGTGTGATCCTAAAAATCCTGCTGCTCCAGTAATTAAAACTCTTTTTTGACTCATTTATCTTCCTATTGACACATATTTAAATCCTTCATTTTCTACATCTTTTACGTCATATAGATTACGACCATCAAAAATTGAAAACGAGGACATTAATTGTTTCATTTTACTAAAATCTGGTGTTCTAAAAATACTCCATTCTGTTGATATAACTAACGCATCTGCATTATTTAATGCTTCATACATACTATCTGCAAAGTTAATTTTATCACCTAATTTACGTTTAACATTTGGCATAGCCTCTGGATCAAAAGCTGTAATATTACATCCTGCTTCTAACAATACGTCTATCATATATAATGCTGGAGCTTCTCTAATATCATCCGTTTCTGGTTTAAATGCTAATCCCCAAACAGCTATATTTTTCCCTTTTAAATCATTATTAAAATGAGATTCTATCTTAGGAATTAATACTAGTTTTTGTCTAGCATTGACATTAATAACTGCGTCTAAAATTTTAAAATCGTAATTATTATCTAATCCCGACTTATGTAATGCTTTTACATCTTTAGGAAAACATGAGCCACCATATCCAATCCCTGGAAATAAAAATCGTTTTCCGATACGAGAGTCTGTTCCCATACCAATTCTAACTTTATCTACGTCTGCTCCTACTTTTTCGCAAAAGTTAGCAATCTCATTCATAAAGGTTATTTTGGCAGCTAAAAACGAATTGGAAGCGTATTTTGTAAGTTCGGCAGACTTTTCATCCATTACAATAATTGGATTTCCAGATCTTACATATGGTTTATATAGTTTTTCCATAAGCTTAGTTGCACGATCGCTACTTGAACCAACAACGATACGCTCTGGCTTTAAAAAATCGTCTACAGCAAATCCTTCGCGTAAAAACTCTGGATTAGAAACAACATCAAAATCTACTCTTGCATTTTTAGATATGGCTGCTTTAACTTTATCAGATGTACCTACTGGTACTGTACTTTTGTCAACGATGACTTTATAGTCCTTTATTAACTTTCCAATATTATCTGCTACACCTAAAATATATTTAAGGTCTGCAGATCCATCTTCATCTTCTGGCGTTGGTAATGCAAGAAAAATGATATCTCCATGCTCCAATCCTTCTTCTAAACTAGTAGAAAATTTAAGCCTATTAGCTTTAATGTTTCTTTCAAATAATACATCTAAATGAGGCTCGTAAATCGGCACCTTTCCAGACTGCATTTGTTTTACTTTTTCCTGATCTATATCAATGCAAAGTACTTCGTTTCCTGTTTCGGCTAGACAAGTTCCTGTTACTAAACCAACGTAACCAGTACCAATTACTGCTATTTTCATTTGTTTTTTTCTTTTAAACTATCTTTTTATCAAAAACCTCATAATCAGAATTCATACTTAAAAATTCAGGTACAATATCCTTCATTTTTTTTACGATTTCATTTTTATTGTCTTCTTTAGCTAAAATAAATAACTCATTTACATCTTTGTTAATTTCTGTATGAGTACAGTTATCTACTTTGGCAATCATGATTTTGCTATTGTAAGTAGGCAATGTTGTAGATTTATCGCTTAGCAGCTCTTCATACAACTTTTCTCCTGGTCGTAATCCAACAACTTTAATATCAATATCTTTATAAGGCACAAAACCTGCTAAACGGATAATTTTTTTAGCCAAGTCAATTATCTTAACAGCTTCTCCCATATCAAAGATAAAAATCTCTCCACCATTACCCATTGCACCTGCTTCCAAAACTAATTGGCAAGCTTCTGGTATGGTCATAAAATATCTAATAATATCTGGATGCGTTATTGTTAAAGGTCCACCTTCTTCAATTTGTCTTTTAAATAATGGTACAACAGAGCCATTACTACCCAAAACATTTCCAAATCTAGTGGTTACAAAGTTAGTTTTGTTTTTAGGATCTGCCATAGCTTTAACCTGTAAAGCTTGGACATAAATCTCGGCAATACGTTTTGAGGCTCCCATTACGTTACTTGGGTTAACAGCCTTATCTGTAGAGACCATGACAAATTTTTCTGATTTAAATTTATAAGATAAATCCGCTACATTTTTTGATCCCATTATGTTAGCAAAAATAGCTTCCGATGGGTGTTTTTCCATTAATGGCACATGCTTGTATGCTGCTGCATGATAAACTACTTGTGGGTTATATTTTTTAAAAACATCTTCTAAAACATCTACTTTTCTTACATCTCCTATAATTGCTTCGAAGTTTAGATCTGGAAAATCATGTTTAATTTCTTGCTGAATTTCGTATAAAGGCGATTCTGCTTGATCAAAAATCAATAGTTTACTAGGTTTATAGCTAGCTACTTGTCTAACAATTTCGCTTCCAATAGAACCTGCTCCACCTGTAACTAGAATACATTTATTAAAAATTTCTTTTGCAACTAACTTGTTATCTAACTGTATTGGTTCTCTCTCTAAAATGTCTTCAATTTGTATTTTTTGAATTTGATTAGACAGTGTAGTGTTTTTTTCTATATCGGAAATTAAAGGCGCCCTAAAAACCTTGTAGTTAAACTCTAAACAGCTATCAACAATTTTAATACTTTCCTCTTTTGTTAAGGAGCTATCTGCTATAATAAGTGCTTGTGCATTATATATCCTAAGTAATACAGCTGTTTTACGTTTTAAATAAATAATTGGTAGACCTAATATTTCTTTACTTTTATTTTTACCATCCTTATCAATAAATCCTAAAACCTTGTATCGCGAAGGTTTTTCCGATTTTAATGCACTTGCTATTGCTATTGCATTTTCACTGGTACCATAAATTAAAACATTTAGTCTTGCTTCTTCATCATTGTAACGTTGGTAAACTTCAAAGACTTGTTTAACCAAAATCCTGAATAAAAATAAACCACAAAAAGATACGATGGAATATATAAACAGTTGAGGAATTGAAAACAACTCGTCTCCAACCAAATAAAAATAACCGTAGTATAATGCTAAGGACGAAAGCAATGTAGCTATAGACGCTAGGAAAAACTTAGCAGCATCAATAAAAGTTGAGTGCCTTATCAGGCCAGCATAAGTCCTAAATAGTATAAAAAATAAGACATTAATTACAACTATTAAAAGCTCCTCTTTTGAAAATCCTAAATTAAAAAAAGCTGCATTTTTAATTTTGCTTACAATAATCTTAGTAAAAAATAAAGAAATTACTAAAATGAAACTATCAAAACAAAGTATTGCCCACCTTGGTAAGTAATTTACATTTTTAAAATCTATCTTTTTCTGACTAGATTCTAAAACTTGAAATAAAGCTTGTTTTAATTGTTTAAACATTATGTGTAGCTATAAAAGAGTGTAAATATCTTAAATTAATCTATAATAGAGAAATATATCAATCTATTACTAGAATCAAAACCGAAAATAACTTTTAAAAATTATTATATTTTTTTCGCTACTGTTACTAAGAAGTATAAGTGATATCATTGCATAAGGCATAAACATTACCCTCATTCGACTTGCCAAACCTAGGTTATACATATAAATACTGTAAAAAGCTACAACACTAATTGCATAGATAATTAAGAATTTAAAAATCATACTCTTAAACACGGTAGGTTTGTTTTTTAAAAGTAAAATAAATATAACAAAAAGAATTATCCAAATTGCATTTTCAAACGAAACTAAATACTGTAGTATAGTTTGAGCATCATAAAAAAGAGGTCTAAATAAAACGAGAAACACCCTTTCAAAATAATTATTATCTAATAAATTAATTGAGCTACTTCCGTTTTCTTTAGCAAACAATATGACTTTTAGATAGTTTGACTTTAAGCTTTCAAGACTAGAGATTCTTAGAAAATTTAAAATTACTGGTACTGATACTGCTAAGATACTAGTGATTATTATTTTATATTTAAAAGAGAAATTTTTAAAATTTAAAATAATTAATGGAAACATAAGAATAGCTGCCAAATATGGTCTAATAAATAATATAATTACAATGCTAGCAATTATATTTAAGTTGCTAAATTTAAGATTATTTATTTTTTCAAAAACCATAGCCATTAATAAAAAAATAATAGCTTCTTTACTTATAGATACTGTCCAAAAATGTAGAGAAGGTATTATAAAAAAAGGGCAATCAAAGTCTTTTCTAATAGGGTTTTATTAGATATGCTTTTTGTAAGTATCTTAAAATAAATTAAATAACCTATAAAACTTAAAATGCTAAATAACAGAGAGAGACTAAAATAACTTATTCCTATTTTTACAAATGGGTATAACAAAAAAGGCATAGACTTGTTCCCTATTCCAAATAGGCTAAACCAATCAGTAGATTGGCTTGCTACATCATAAAATCTTCTAGAGTCTACATCATCTATATTAAGGTAAAAAAAACGATAAACAAATATAAAAAAGTGAACTATACTTACTCCAAATAGCAATATATTGGTATACAAACCATTTGATTTTTTTGCGAAAAATCTAAAAATCGCAACACACAGAACTACTAAAAGCAGTATAAATATTATATTAATTATCACTTTAGTTTGTTTTTGTTATAGTGATTAAAAACAGAGTTGTTAAGCGTTTATTTAATTACAAAAACAATGTAAAACTATTTTAAAGCATTAAAATACCGTTACTTAATAAGAGATGCTATACTATGTTTAATTCTGTTTTTTTCTTCTATTGTAAGATTTGATCCTGAAGGCAAACACAGACCCTTTACAAATAAACTCTCTGAAAACCCATCTCCATAATAAGGATTATCCGCACAAACAGGTTGTAAATGCATTGGTTTCCATAAAGGTCTAGTTTCAATATTATCAGCCTCCATAGCTTCCTGAAATTGAGTTTTTGTAAACGCAGCGTTTTCATGTATTAAAATACAACTTAACCAAAAATTTGAGTAAAAATCTGAACTAGGTTGTTTTTGCACCTCTACTCCTTTGATATCTTCAAACAAATCAACATAAAAATCATGCATATCTCTTCTTAAAGCAATGTGTTTATCTAAAACTTCCATTTGACCTCTTCCTATTCCTGCACTAATATTACTCATCCTGTAATTGTATCCAATTTTAGAATGCTCGTAATGTGGTGCGTTATCTCTTGCTTGCGTAGCATAGAAAACCGTTTGAATCTTATCCTCATCCGTATTACACACCATTGCTCCACCTCCTGATGTCGTAATTATTTTGTTACCATTAAAAGATAATATAGAAAAATCTCCAAATGTACCACACTTCCTTCCTTTATAAGTTGACCCCAAAGCTTCTGCAGCATCTTCAATAACTGGGATTTTATACTTTGAAGCTACTTGCAATAATTCGTCAATTTTTGAAGGCATTCCATATAAATGAACTATAATAATTGCTTTTGGTTTTTTACCTTTAGCTATTCTATCTTCTATGGCTATTTCAAGTTGTTTAGGGCACATATTCCAAGTTTCAGACTCACTATCTACAAACACAGGTGTTGCTCCTTGATATGCTATTGGGTTAGATGAACCACAAAAAGTAAAGGTTTGACAAATAACCTCATCATTTAGTTGAACTCCCAATTGAACTAACGCTAAGTGTATAGCTGCAGTACCAGATGATAAACATGCTACTTTTTTATCTTCACCTAAATAAGTTTCTAAATCTTTTTCAAAACCATTCACGTTTGGTCCTAGTGGTGCTATCCAGTTAGCCTCAAAAGCTTCTTTTACATAATCTTGTTCAGTTCCTCCCATATGTGGAGAGGATAGCCATATTTTAGTATTCATAGTCTAATGGAATTTTATTGGTTTTGCTGGTATACCAACTGCTGTACAATTGGCTGGTAATGTTTTTGCAACGACTGCTCCTGCGCCAACAATAGTGTTTTCTCCAATACTTAATTGATTTATTATTTTTGCACCTGTACCAACATAAACAGACTGATTAATATCTACCTCACCAGAAATATTTACACTAGGCATAAATGAGCTATAATCACCAATTTTAGTGTCATGTCCAACTGTACAACATAAATTAAGAGTGATAAAGTTTTCTATTATTATATTACATGTTAAGATGTTTCCTGCACAAATGATATTACCTTTTCCTAATGTTACATCATCACCAGATAGTATAACAGAAGGATGAATTAAATTAGGGAAATTAATGTTTGAATTTGTTATACTGGATATTAATCTTTGTTTAACATCAGGAACACCAATGCCTAAAGCTACATTTAGTTTATAATCAATTTTATTTAAATCAGTTAATCCTCCTAATACCATTAATCCATTAACTATGGTACCACGATCAATATTATCATCAAAGAAACCTATTAAATTATACCTTTTTTCTGATTGATTAATGCTATCTATTAAAGTTTTAACTTCTCGCCCAAAACCTCCAGCTCCAATTATTGCAATTTTTTCCATAATATATTAACTACCTTTAAATTTAGTGGTTGTTGCTTGGTTTTCAGTATTGATATCTTCTGATTTTATTACTTTAAAAATTGTTTTTATGAAGATTTTAATATCCAATTTAAAACTAATGTTTTCAACATACCAAACATCTAATTCAAACTTTTTCTCCCAACTAATAGCATTTCTGCCATTTACTTGTGCCCAACCAGTTATTCCTGGTTTAACTAGATGTCTCTTATTTTGTTCCTTTGAATATAGTGGTAAATACTCTACCAATAAAGGTCTAGGACCAATTAAACTCATATCTCCTTTAATTACGTTAATTAATTGAGGGATTTCGTCTAATGATAATTTCCTAATAATTTTCCCAGCTTTAGACAACCTTTGTTCATCTGATAATAAATTTCCATGAACATCTTTTTTGTCATTCATGGTTTTAAATTTTATTATTGAAAATATTTTACAGTTTTCACCTGGTCTTTTTTGAAAAAAATGGAGAGCCTTGATTATAAAACCACAAATAAATTAAGACAATTAAAAATATAGGGCATAAAAATATCATACCAGTTATTGATATGAGAAGGTCAATTAAGCGTTTAAAAATAGTTTTATACACAAGCAATTAATATAACAATGAGTCTAATGCTTTTTTAGAAAGCGCAATAATAGGAATGTGCCTATCTTTAACCTTAAAAGTTGTTAAGGTATTGTTTTGTTTATTTAACTGTACAAATTCATTTACATTAACAAATTCATCAAAATTATCTGAAGATATATCTATTAAATTACCGTCTCCAGATAGTTGGAATTTTTTTAAGCTAATTTGTTTTGGCTGTTCTCCTCCTAGAATAAGTCTTACTATCTTTGGTGAGCCAAATTTGTTTAAATCAAACTTAGCTTCAATAGTTTGAACTTCTTCTCCTTTATTTATTTTAAAATATCTTTTTTCCCATTGACTTGGGTCCTGCTGTAAGTTATATAGTACTTGAAACAACCCTTCTTCACTTGAGCTAAAATCAATTTTAACAATAAAATTTTCATCATCAATTTTGTTTTTATTCTCAGTTAATTTTTCCGTGTTGGTTTCATCTATTTCTAAATTTTGCTCATCTGTATCCGACTGATCGCTTTTGTCTGATTTACAGGCATTAACTGATATGATTAATAAAAATAGGATAACTAATTTAATGTTGATTTTCATAGTTCAAACTTTACAATTCAAATTTATAATTTTTTATATTCTTGTAGCAATTCTTCCCAAATATATTTTTGGTTATAATTAACGACTATTTTTTGTCTCGAATTTGCACTCATTTTCTTGCATAGATCGGAATTTTTTAAAATTAGTTCCATTTTCTCTTTTAACAAACCACTATCTTTAGTTGGTATAATTAAACCATTAAAGTTGTTTTCAATTATTTCGTTACAACCATTAATGTTGCTAACAATAGCAGGCAATCCCATTGCTCCTGCTTGCATAACTACATTTGGAAACCCTTCTCTGTAACTAGGAAAAACTAAAGCATTTGATATGGCCAAATAAGGTCTTACGTCCTTTTGAAAACCAACAGATATGATTTGATTGTTAGTTTCTATTTGGTTTAAAGTAAAGCTTTGCAAAGGGTCTAAATCACTCTCTAGAGGTCCTACAAGTAATAATTTGACACGACTGTTGTCTTTACTTATAGTTGAAAAAGCCTCTACCATCTCATTAATGCCTTTATCTGTAACCAGTCGACCTACAAAAATATATACAAAATCATTTGAAGTAACTTTTAGAGTTTCTTTGAGGTTTAATAAGTCAGATTCATTAAAATTAGATTTATTAAAATAATTTGTATCAATACCATTAGAACTACCTTTTCCAATAATACGTAACTTAGTCTTTGTGATTAACTTTTGTTCTAAAACAAAATCCTGCAATCCCTTAGAATTTGGATAAACTTTAGTAGCACAAGCATAGGTTATTTTTTCTACACCTAAGAGAATATGCCTTTTTAGGCCTTTTGCCTCCATAACAGGTAGACCTGCAATTGTATGTAACCTATTAGGAACTTTTGCAAGGTAAGACGCTATCATACCTAATAATCCTGCTTTTGGCGTATGAGTATGAACAATATAAGGTTTTTCGGATTTTAAAATTTTATATAGCTTATATAATGCGACAAAATCCTTAATTGGAGTAATTTGTCTAGTCATATTTACTGATAAAGTTCTTACCCCTTCATTTTTCTCGACTTCTTGTAACAAAGCACTTTTGGAAGAAATGCCTATTACATCAAAATGTTGTTTCATAAACCCTAGTTGCCCTTTTAAAAGAATGGCTAAGGATTGAGGAACTGTTGTTATCCGTATTAATTTGGGTTTTGACATTTGGTTATTGTTCTTCTATTAAATGCTTAATATTATTTTTTACTATTCTAAATTTTCCGCTATTCTCTTTTGGTATATCATTTACCGTATGAATGTTTAGCTTCATTTTTTCTCCTACACGATCAATCCAATTTTGTTTAAAAATTAATCGATTATTTTCATTAAAACTGGGTTTATCTATAACAATATTAATATCTAATTGATCTAAATTATCTTGTATTACTTGAAATTTAATAACGCCTTCTACACCTTTAAGTGTGTTTGATATGTTTCCTAAATTAATTTTTCCAGTTTCAGGAGAATACACAAAATCATTTATTCTACCCAATATCTCCAAAACAAGCGGATTATTATTACCACAATTACAAGTTTTATCTTGTGCTAATTTAAGTCTATCACCAATATCATACCTAATTAATGGCGTTCCATGAGTACTAAAAGACGTTAATATTAGTCTACCTGTATTTGCTGGTTTGTCGTCGTCGTCTAACACCTCAAATATACCACTTGAAAGCTCTAAATGTAGGTTTTTATTTACACATTCAAAAATAAATGGTGCTCCTTCTGAAGAAGCGTATTGATCATATATAGGAGCTTTAAAATAAGACTCAATTACTTCTCTGTCATTATCATTTATACTTTCAGCTGTTGGAAAAATAGCTTTTAAGTTATCACTGCTATATGCTAGGTTGTTTTTTAATCCATATTTTGCTATCTCAAGTAATGTGGAAGGGAATCCAACAAAATATTCTGGTTGATATTGAAGTAAATCTTTAATATAAAATTCTAAATATTTTTGATTAATATGAAATGTTGAATAAAATCTTACTTTATTAATAAAATCGTGCTTCCAAAACCTGTTTTTATTAACATCTCTGTCTGAAAGCAATTTTTTACCACTAAACCATGCTGTTTTTTTACCTAATTTGTAACCAAATCGTCCCCTAAAGTTATCTAAATAGGCAAATCTTGTTTGTATATCGTCTTTGGTATATATGACCTCTAAAGGTTTTCCTGTTGTACCTCCAGTTTTAGAGATAACTCCCTTATTTTTTGGAATAGTATAAACCAAATCAATATGTTTTCTTAACTCTTCTTTTTTTAAAATAGGAAGTATTTTAAAAGCTGAAATTGTTTCTATTTTATTGACATCAATATCCTTGTATTTTTCTTGATAAAATTTAGAGTTTAAAATAGTATAGTTTAAAAAACTTAAAGCTTTCTCTTCTTGAATTTGATTAATTTTTGATAATTTTAAATCTTCTTTTTTATTTATTTCAGCTCTATATTTTTTATAATTCCCTCCGTATCGCTTTTTATATTGCAAAGAATTAATCAAGGATATTACTAAGTTTTGAAATCCGTTTGGTAATAAAAAAAACAGCTTAAGCATAATAAATTCTAAAAATATTGTGACACATTATCGTGTTGTTTTTTAATATTAGATTTTGCGTCGTAAATCCTTACAATCGACTGGTAGCTTAATCTTTTAAGGTACCAATTAAAATCTCGCATTTGTTTTCTGCTATTAACAAACTTACTTATTTGTTTATTTCTAGCTTCTGTGTAATCAGACTCATTAATTTTTAGTTTTTCTGAATACTCCTTTATGTTTTTCTCAATAAGTTTTGATCCAACTACTAATTCTTTCTCATCACAATAAATAGGTATTGATTTATAGTTAGCTATTTTATTATCTATAATTTCAACTTCTAATATTATTGATGATTTATTATTTTCATTTTGAACAACTAATGGTTCTTTAGATTTTGTTGTATATATATCATCAAAACAAAAATTACCCAAACTATATGCTATAAGAGCGTTATTAACCGTTTCTATTCCTTGTAATACATGAGGATGATGACCATAGTAAACATAAGGAGCTGTTTCTGATAAACATCTTGCCATTTTTATATCTTCAAAGCTAGGAATGTTTATATGTTCTTGCCCACTATGCATACTTAATATATTAAAATAACCTTGACTATCAAACTTTTTAAAATTTTCTAATACATTTGGAAAATTTAAAACATTAACTCCGTACCCTTTTCTTTTACTATACATTCCTGCAGGACTAGTATTGTAGGCGCAGTAACCATGAAATGCAATTTTATTGTTATTTTTTTCAAAACAATATGCTTTATCTTCTATTCCAAAATAATTAATATTGTTTTCCTTTAATAACTTTAAAGTCAAATTGTAACCATCGATACCATAATCCAATAAATGGTTATTAGCTAGGTTAACACAACTTATGTTTAAGTATTTTAATAGTTGTACATTTTCATTAAGAGAACCTATACAAGCTGATTTTATTAAAGTTGGTTTTAAATCACCTACAAAAGGAGTCTCTAAATTACCAACTACTAAGTCGTACTTACTTAAAACCTCGGAAACAGATTTAAAATATTGCTTAATATCGGTATTGTTTTCTAAGGTATATTTTCCAAAAAAGCCAATATCACCTAACAATGCAATTTTCATAATGTAATATTTATATATATGCTTATAAATCAGACAAGACTAATATCTTTTCTTTTTTTAAGTGCACAAATATAACCAAATATAGATAAGGGATGTACATATATTTATGTCGTGTTGAAACACCTAAATTGTACAAAGTAAAGCTCATTATAAACCAAGTTATTAAAGTATACACTATCGTAACTTTTATTAATGGAATTGATGTGCTAAACAATTTAAATTTACCACTACTTAATAGAAACTTAAAAAAAATAAAAAGCAGAAAGAAATTTTCAACTGATGTAAGGTGCTTTAAAAGAGAATTAGATTCAAGAATTAATGGTAAATACGAAAAAGCAAACATCCTATATAAAACGGACATATTTGAAGCATCGATTATTCCTCCTCCTAGTCTGTCATTTGTACCATAAGATTGTACCCTTTCTAAAAATTGAGCAACACTATCTAATGAGAAAATCTCGATGTTTAATTTTGAAGATATAATTGGCTCCATTATAAACAATGCTAATAAACCTAAAAGAATAATGGAAACCCTAATTATGACTTTAATTTTACTTAAAAAAAGAATATAAATTAGATACGAAACAAATAAGAAAATTAGTAAATAAGATCTTACAAAAAAGATTAACAATAGGATTACAAAATATTTCCAAATTTTTAGCTCCTTAAAGTAGAGGTAAGTCATTAGTGTTGTTACTAAAAAAAAAGAAGGTTGTCCTTACTTATACCTGATGTATAAAAATGAAAAGTAGGCAGCAAGAACAATACATTAGCTCCCCAATAAATCTTACTGTTATCTTTATGTGCAATTTTAATTAAAAGGTAGTATAAATTATAAAACCCAAAAAGCCCAAAAATTGAAAATAATAAATTAATATTAAAATAGGAAAATTGGAGTTTTACAAATGGGTAAGTTATAAATCTCATAAAATCAGCTCCCATTCCAAATAATGTAAACCAGCTCTTGGACCATGATGCCACTTTATAATATGCGCCTGCGTCCGAAGTTGAGTTTACCGACAATAAATAAAAAGCAAAGGTGAACAATAAGTGAAACAACAGTAAAAGCCAAATGAATTTTTTCTGCCAAACATTTGACATCTTTAATGTGACTTTTTTTGTCCCATAAAGATAAACGGTCATAATTGTAGCGAAAACTAGTACATTAAATATTAAATAAATAAAATATGTCATTTGTAGGATTGCAATTTTATTCTAATTTGTTCTTAAGTATTTTTGTAAAAAAATGCTATTAAAAATGGTGAAATACAATATTCCGTAAATTCTAAATAGAGAGTTTTCAAACAACAAGGTTATAAAAAAGCCTATTAAAAACAACAAATATAACTTATCGTTATTTTGCAACGCTATATTAATATTATAATATGCCATTATTAAAAATAAGATCAGTCCTAATATTCCTCCAGACAAATAAATATAAAAATAATAATTATGAGTGTTTTGATTTAATTGTAATGGAAACTTAAAATTTGGATTTGTTTTTAATTTTTCTGTATAACAATCCTTCATTATTCTTTTAACACTACCAAAGCCATATCCAAGAATAGGACTTTCTTTTATTAGTGCCACAGAACACTCATTAATATTATTTCTACTTATAAAACTACTCCCTAGATAGTCTGCATTTTTATTAGCTCCATAATATCCAATAGCTGCTGTAATCATACTTACTATTATGATTATATTCTTATGTTTAATTGTTGATAAGTCAATTTTACTAAGATAAAACAAAAGTGAAATTACACAGAAAAAAACAAGCAGTAATACATGAACTTTTGATAAATGAACAAACATCATAAGTACAAAAACTAATAAAAGCGGTATAAAATAAAATTTATACTTAGGCTTTTTAAAAGTGCTATAAACCAAAAAGCATATACAAAACAATAAGCTCAAAGAATAATAGGACTTGTGATAAAATAGCAAAAAACTAGAGTCTGAATCACTACCATAAAGATATAATCTACTAACTTTTAAATGAAATTTAATGTAATGGAATAAATCAAACTCATTTCCTTTTAGGTATAAAGAATAGTAATGAACTTTAAAGTAATTAATGATATAAACATAACTATAAATAGTAAAACACAGAATAGCTATTGCAAAAGTTAAAAACAATATAAATTTTTTCCGACTAGATATTCTATCGGTAAAAAAAAGATTATTAGAGGAACTATTATTATAGAAATAATCCGCTCAAATTCTTTTAAGCCAACCAAAACATCACTAGAATAAATTAAGGTAGCAAGAAGCCAAATAACCCAACCAATGTTTATAAAGTATAAGACTAAATTTTCTCTAACAAATTTTTTGCCAGATTTTTTTACCATAAAAATTAGTGACAACAATGCCCAAACAATTATTACTTTGGACTGTATATGAAAAACCATTAATGGAAAAGCACAAAGTAGAATTAACAAATAATATGTTACTTTACTTTTAAATAAATCCCAAAACCTAAACTTGCTAACTTCCATTACTTTCAGAATTTAAATTTGCTTAGTAAATTTAAATTGTAATTTTTCGCTATTATTAGAAATGATATAAAGATTGACATTAAAACAAATAATAAACGATATAAAAAATCAAAATCATAAAGTAAATTTATAAACACAACTATTACTGCGATAAGTAATGTATAACTTAATACAGAAGCTTTAAATGAAAATATCTTGATTTTTTTCATATAAATAAAACTAATAACTAAACTGGTTATTGTAGCTAAAATTAAAGCAATAACGACACCTAGCAATTCAAGTTTGTTTATAAGCACAAATAAAAATAAAATATTAATAAACAATGTAGCCAAATACTGATATGTAATATAGATTGTTTTCTTTTGAATAAGTATACTGCTGTCTAAAATATACTTGATAATTCTGTAAAAAAAGCAAAGTGACATAGCTGCTACTAAATAAAAAGAATCATGATAAGCAGTGTTTTTAATTAAAAAAGGAAGCAAATCCTCAACAAAACATGATATTATTATAATAACAATCATTATTAAAAAGCAAGCTAAATAGTATATATCATAAATAAGTTTTTTCCCTTGCGTATTATCATAATTTTTATACATAAATGGATACCATACCAAAGAGAATGCTCCGACAATAATATTTACACCACTACCTATATTTAATGCGATAGAATAAACACCAATACTGGCGTATGTTAAAAAATAAAGTATTACAAATTTGTTTATATGCATATTAAATACCGCCAAAATTGCTGCTGGAAAGGAGGGAAATGCAAATTTTAAAGATCTATTAAAAATATCTTTATAAAAGGTAAATCGGATGTATTTCCTGCACAGTATCATAAACAAGCAGGCTGTTGTGCCAAAACCTAGAATTTGACCATATAAGATACCTATAAGACCTATTTTTAAATAATAAACTAAATATAATGATAGCAATCCATTTAAAAAGACGCCTAAAAAAGTAATTACAGTAAAATATATAGGCATATTTAAATACCGACATACTATTGAAAAATAGGAATTAACATTCATTAAAAAAACCACAATAGCAGCCATTTTAATTAATAAACTATAATCAGGATTCTCAAAAATAAGTACAGATAATTGATATGAAAACAAGAATGCAATAGCACCTAGAACTAATGAAAACAATGTAATTGCCCAAAAGATCGTAGATACTAATTTAGATTGATTTTTTTCTTCGTAAAAAAAACGCTGTAATGAAGTGTCCAATTGTACACGACCTAAAACTGCTAGAATTAAAATAATTGTATTTATTATTTCTAAAATTCCATACTCTGACGGAACTAAAACTTCTGTAAAAAAAGGTAATAATAAAAAAGGTACAAGTTTTGAAAACGCATCACCTATACCGTATACTAAAAATGATTTTATTAAATCTTTTTTCACAATTAATTAAATATAAAATCGGCTAGTAATTTTGATTTTGCTTTATAAGCAAACTCATTTATAGCTAATTGTTGACCTGATCTTGCAACTTGTTTTGCTTTATCGTAATCTTTTAAAATAATTGCAATATTTTTAGCAAACAGCTCAGGGTTACTAGGCTCTGATAAAAAACCATTTATATTGTGTTTTATATATAAAGGGATTTCGCCAACTTTAGTTACTAATGTTGGTGTACCTGTAGATAAATACTCTGCTAATTTAGAAGGAAAACCTCCTTCAGCCTGTTTATTATCTGGTCTAGCTAAAGCAACAAGTTTTGCATGAAATAAATATGTAGGCATTTGACTATGCGGTATTCTACCAGTAAAATGAACCCTATCCACTATGTCTAAATCTTTAACAGTTGCCTGAATTTTACCTAATTCGGTTTTAGAAGCAGTTCCAATTAAACAAAGTGATATTGACGAAAATTGTTTAGAAATTAAAGCAAAAGCCTTTAATAAATCATAAATCCCATCTTTATTGTTATTCATATCGCCACAATAAGCTATATATTCTCTTTCACCTAATGGTGAAGTCATGTCTGTTTTAGAAAATTTGTTATAATCCACAACAGCTGGTACTTTAATAAACTCACAACTATCATTAGTGTAACCTTTATAGTAATTAATCAATGCATCTGAGCACGAAATAAATTTAGATGCATATTTATAGTTATTTAAGTCCTCTTTCTTATTGCTGTCAGATTGTATTAACTGTAAGGGATACTCTGTTCTTTCAAAAATAAGGTTATTACTTTTAATTAGTTTAAGTACAAAACTTGGTTTGTGCCCATAAACCCATATTTTCCGATTCTTTAAAAAAAGAAGTTTAATACACTGAACAAAAAAATTAGCAAGCTGAAAAACCTTATATTTTAAATTTTTATCCAACAGATAAATCCATTGCACTTCTATACCTAGTTCTTCAAAGCCTTTAGCACATAATCTTATCCTATTTAAACCTGCACCTTCAGTATTAGAGTTTAATAAAATCGTTATTCTTTTGACCATACGACCCTATTTACATAATCAGTATAAGAAAGTATAATTCTTACTATTTTTTCGCTAACATTTGGCATAGAATAATCATATACTTCTCTAAAATTTCTTTTAGGGCTTCTTTCTTGAACATTTAACGCTGCTAATCCTTGCATAATACGTTCTGGATTTAGTCCTACCATCATCACAGAAGCCTCTTCCATAGCTTCTGGACGCTCATGTGCATCACGAATATTAAGTGCGTGAAAATTAAGGATAGAAGACTCTTCTGATATTGTACCAGAATCTGATAACACAGCAAAAGAATACATTTGTAATGCGTTATAATCTGAAAATCCTAATGGTTTTAAAAACTGAATGTTTTTATGTGTTTTCATATCTTTACTATCCAACATATTTCGTGTTCTTGGATGCGTAGATACTATTATAGGATAATCGTAAGTTTCTGCTATTAAATTTAAAGAATCTATTAGGCCTTTAAAGTTTTTAGGATTGCTTATGTTTTCTTCTCTATGAGAGGATACTACAAAGAATTTGTTTTTTTCTAAACCTAATTTTTCTAAAACATTAGAATTCTTGATTTTAGTTAAAAACTTGTTTAAAACTTCATACATTGGACTTCCTGTTTTAATAACTCTATCTGGAGAAAGTCCTTCTTTAAGTAAATATTCGCGTGCAATACTACTATACGTTAGATTAATATCTGATACGTGATCAACTATTTTACGATTAGTTTCTTCTGGGACACGTTGATCAAAACAACGGTTTCCAGCTTCCATATGAAATATTGGGATTTGACGTTTTTTAGCTGGAATAGCACATAAACAAGAATTAGTATCTCCAAGTACTAAAAAGGCATCTGGATTTTCTTTTTCTAAAATTGGATCTATTTTAATCAAAATATTCCCAACTGTTTCTGTTGCGTTTTTTCCTGCAGCTTCAAGAAAATAATCTGGTTTTCTTAGTCCTAAATCATCAAAGAAAATTTCGTTTAACTCATAATCATAATTCTGTCCTGTGTGAACTAAAATATGCTCAATAGCATCACTTTGGTCTAATGCTATTAATGTGCACGATAGTCTTATTATTTCAGGTCGTGTTCCAACGACCGTTACTACTTTTAGTTTTTTCATTGTAATTTTTATTATACTTCTACAAAATATGTGTCTGCGTCTTCCGGATTGTATGGTTCATTTATCCAGAATAATGTTATTAATTCTGTTTCACCAATATTTGTAATATTGTGTGTGTACCAAATTGGCATGTCTACATATGCTGGATTGTCTCCATCTAATATGTAATCTATCACTTCTTCTGAGTCGATTTTTCTGAGTTTAATAGAGGCTTTACCGCTTATTACAGCAAAACGTTCTACTTTGCGTGTGTGGTAATGGTTACCACGTGTAATTCCAGGAACAGTTGTTGAGTATGATGATTGCCCTGCGCTACCTGCACGCATGATTTCTACAAACGCTCCTCTATTATCGGTATGTTTTATGAATTTTCTTGGAAAATAATCTTTAGGAATAAAACTAGTAAACGTATTAAAAAGATCTAATTCAAAAGAATTTAAATCCACTTTTGGAACTTGCCCATTATCCAAATAATGTTTTTTATAATCATATAACAATTCTAAAATTTCTGATACTTTTTTAGAGGATGTATGAGGTACTACATATGATGTAATGTTGTCGTCAGCTTGCTTTATGATTTCAGTATAAAAAGCCTGAGACAATTGGTTTATGTATATTAAATTTACTGTACTATCATTTATTACTGTTGGTTGTTCTCCTTTTATAATTTGATGAGAAAATGTAGCTATAAAAGAGTTGTAAAACGGTTTTCCAAAAGGTCCAAAAACATTAGGAATTATTAATGATGCTACTTTACCATTATTAATTTGTGCCCAGTTTTCTAGAAGTTGTCTTCCATCTCGTTTAGATTTACCGTATAGATTATCTTTTTCTTCTTGGGTTGACGATGAAAAAATAATTTTAGGTGTAGCGTTTGTTACTTCACAAGCAGAAATAATTTTTTTTACTAATTCAACATTAGTATTATAAATTACTTGTTGATCTTCATGTCGGTTCATAGCTGCTATGTGAACGATCACGTCACATGACTTTACAAAATCTTGAAGTAAGTTTTGGTTTTCAAAATAATTTCTTTCAAAATTTATTCGTTTAATTTTTTCTTCCTTGGTACCTAGAAAATTATATAGGTGCTTGCCCATAAAACCTCCTTGTCCAGTAACTCCTACTTTTAATAATTGTCCCATTTAACCCATTTATTTTTATCAAATCTTACTTCATCGTTTTCTATTTCATTAAATCCGTAATTAGACATAACCATTAGTTTAGAGTTTGTTTTTAATGCTTTAAACCCATTTACGTAACCGTTTGGAATATAGAGTACTTCTTGTTTTTCTGAAGATAATTCATATTCATATTCTTTTAAATTATCCGATGGGTTATCCCAATCATCAATCTGAATAAGTTTTATTATAAAACTACCACTTACACAAGTAAACCAACGACTTTCTATAATATGTCCTTGCCAAGCTCTAACAGTTTCAATATCAAAATGCGTAGTAAAATAAACGCGTTTGATAGGACCCATGTCAAATTCATTAAAGAATTCTATTTGTCCTCTTTGATCGGTGTGCTGTCCTCCTAAAATTAATTTAGGTTCGTCTTTATTCATTTAGATATTTAGTTAATGTCTTCTTTAATAAAGTCTAACTTTAATAACAATTTTTTCATTCCTTCAACATCCAAACGTTCTGTGTTATGAGAATGATAGTCTTCTATTGTATTCATATCTATTTCACCTTCAGAAAAATAGTTAGCATAGTTTAAGTCTCTATTGTCAGCCGGAATTCTATAATAGTCTCCCATGTCTTCAGCTTTAACTTTTTCTTCTCTTGTTAATAGAGACTCAAAAAGTTTTTCTCCGTGACGTGTACCAATGACTTTAATTTCGCTTTCGCTTTTATACATACTTAATAATGCTTGAGCTAAAGTCTCTACGGTTGCAGCTGGTGCTTTTTGTACAAACATATCTCCTGGGTTTGCATGCTCAAATGCGTATAATACTAAGTCTACAGCATCTTCTAATGTCATCATAAATCGAGTCATACTAGGATCTGTAAGAGTTAAATCTTGATTTGACTTAATTTGATCAACAAACAATGGTATCACAGAACCTCTTGAAGCCATTACGTTTCCATAACGTGTTCCGGAAATAATTGTATTACCTGCATTTCTAGATTTTGCAACTAATACTTTTTCCATCATTGCTTTTGAAATACCCATTGCATTAATAGGGTAAACAGCTTTATCCGTACTTAATACCACGACATTTTTTACGTTATTTCTAATAGCTGCTTCTAAAACATTTTCTGTCCCTAAAACATTTGTTTTAACTGCTTCTACAGGAAAAAACTCACATGATGGTACTTGTTTTAATGCTGCAGCGTGAAATATATAATCCACACCTCTTACAGCTGTTTCTACAGATTGCGGATCTCTAACATCACCAATGTAAAACTTTACTTTAGGGTGTGATAATCTTCTTCTTTGATCTTCTTGTTTTTTCTCATCTCTTGAGAATACACGAATTTCACTGAAGTGATCTGTATCCAAAAATCTGTTCAATACAGCGTTTCCAAATGACCCAGTACCACCAGTTATCAATAATATTTTATTCTTAAAAACCATATTATAATTTTTATGTTTTAGAGCTAAAAAATATTAGCTGTTTGTTTTTTGCTAGATACTTTTTTCCTTGTAATACTTTACTGTTAGTTTAATTCCTTCCGAAAAAGAGTATTTAGGATTGTATCCAAAGTTATCTTTTGCTTTGGTTATGTCTGCTAACGAGTGTTTAACATCTCCAGCTCTATCAGAACCGTGAATTACTTTGGAAGATGTAGATTTATCCAAAGCTGTTAATCCATCTTTAATAGCCTCTACAAGCTGTAACAGATTAGTGTTTTCTCCATATGCCACGTTGTAAACTTGGTTTACATTTGGTTTGTTAGGCGTTAAGGCAGACTTTATATTAGCTTGTACTACGTTTTCAATAAAGGTAAAATCTCTTGAGTGTTTTCCATCTCCATTGATTGTTAAATCTTCATTATTAAGAAACTGACCAATAAATTTTGGTATAACAGCTGCATAAGCACCATTTGGATCTTGTCTTTGTCCAAATACGTTAAAATAACGTAAACCAACAGTTTCTAATCCATAGGTTTTATTAAAGACATCAGCGTAAAGCTCATTAACATATTTAGTAACTGCATAAGGTGACAATGGTTTTCCTATTTGGTCTTCAATTTTAGGCAAACCTGGATGATCTCCATAAGTTGAAGAACTTGCAGCGTACACCATTTTTTTAACAGTCTCTGAGTCCTTAGATGCTACTAACATATTTAAAAAACCACCTACATTAACTTCGTTTGATGTAATTGGATTGTTAATTGATCGTGGTACTGATCCTAATGCTGCTTGATGTAAAACATAATCCACACCCAACATTGCTTTTTTACATGTTTCTAAGTCTCTGATATCCCCATTTATAAATTCACAATTAGGCTGTTCTAAAAACGGTTTAATATTTTCTAGATGACCAGTTGCGAGATTGTCTAAAATAACAACCCTCTTAGCATCATACTTTAAAAGATATTCTACTAAATTAGAACCAATAAACCCTGCTCCTCCTGTTACTAGAAATGTATATTTTGATAAGTCTTGATTATGATATTTGTTTTGATACAGCATTTTATAATCTTTTATTTATTTTATTTATATCTAAGCTACCTTTAACATCATACACTATTGAGTTACGATGCTTTAAGCTGTCTAAATTAATTTCTGAAAACTCTTTGTGTGCTACAACATGGACTATAGCATCATATTCTCCTGAAAGTGTTTCAATGGTATTAATTCCGTACTCGCTTTTTACTTCATCTGTATTTGCCCACGGATCATAGACATCAACATTCATATTAAAGTTTGTTAAAGCGTTATAAACATCAATTGCTTTTGTATTTCTAATATCTGGGCAATTCTCTTTAAAGGTTATACCCAACATTAAAACTTTTGCGTTTTTGATAGTAATATCATTAGTTACCATTAGTTTTAAAACTTCAGTAGCCACATATTCTCCCATACTATCGTTTAATCGTCTTCCTGCTAAAATAATCTCAGGATGGTAACCAACTTCTTGTGCTTTTTGAGCTAAATAAAAAGGATCAACACCAATACAATGTCCTCCTACTAAACCTGGTTTAAATGGTAAAAAGTTCCATTTTGTACCTGCTGCTTCTAAAACAGCGTGTGTATCAATATCTAATTTATTAAAAATCTTAGCTAGTTCGTTTACAAATGCAATATTTATATCTCTTTGTGCATTTTCAATTACTTTAGCAGCTTCCGCAACTTTAATTGTTGGTGCTAAATGTGTTCCTGCTGTTATAATTGATGCATATAGGTCATTAACTTTAATACCTATTTCTGGAGTAGACCCAGAGGTAACTTTTAAAATATTTGCTACCGTATGTTGCTTATCTCCTGGATTAATACGCTCTGGCGAGTAACCACAGAAAAAATCTTTATTAAATTTTAATCCACTTTCTTTTTCAAGAATAGGGACACACTCGTCTTCTGTTACTCCTGGATAAACGGTTGACTCATAAATTACGATATCATCCTTTTTTAATAATTTTCCTACAGTTTCTGAAGATTTGATTAATGGTGTTAAAATAGGTCTATTGTTTTTATCAACAGGTGTTGGAACTGTCACTATATAAATATTACAATCGGCTATTGCATTATAGTCAAAACTTAACTCTAAACCCTTATCTGAATCTGATTTAAGAACATGTTTTAGGTTGTCATCACTAACCTCTAAAGTGGAATCATGTCCATTATTTAGACTATTGACTCTGTCTTTATTTATATCAAATCCTACAACTTTATATTTTTTAGCAAACTCTACTGCTAATGGAAGACCAACGTATCCTAAACCTATAATTGCGATTTTATTATTCATGTTACTTTTTATTAGGGACTCTAAATAGAGTTAATTTATTTATCTATTATTTTCAAATTTAGGACACAAATATAGCTTATTGATATATCTTACGTAATTAAATTCCTATAATTAAAGTTTTTCAAACTTTAAGACCCATGGTTATTTAAATGATTTTTTAAACTTTTTTCCCAATCTAAAACCTTTAAATCAAAGGTGTCTATTATTTTTGTTTTATCCATTACACTGTACTTTGGTCTGAGTGCTTTGGTTACATATTCCGAAGAATTTACTGGTATAAGTTTGATTTTGGTATTAGTTAATTCAAATATCTTATTCGCAAAATTAAACCACGTTGTTTCACCTAAGTTACTAAAATGATATAGCCCAAATGCTTTTTTATCGCTATTAATTACCTTTACAATAGCTTCTGATAAATCGTTTGCATTTGTAGGAGTCCCTTTTTGATCATTAACAATACTTAATTCACTTCTTTTTGATGCTAGATTTAGCATCGTTTTTACAAAATTATTTTTAAATTCAGAATATAACCAAGAAGTTCTAATTATATAATAGTCGCTTAATATAGATTGAATTTCATGTTCTCCTTGCAATTTAGTAGATCCGTAAACACCTAAAGGGTTTGTTTTATCTGTTTCTTTGTATGGCGTTTCCGCTTTACCGTTAAAGACAAAATCTGTTGAAACATGAATTAAAATTACTTTAAATTTTTTAGAGGCTTCAGCTAAATTTTTAGCTCCTAAAGTATTTATATTATAAGCTATATCACTATCGTCTTCTGCTTGGTCAACTGCTGTATATGCAGCACAGTTAATACAGTAATCAAAGTTGTTTTCACTAAAAACTTTATTAATCTGGTTGACATTAGTAACGTCTAACCCTTTACTATCTAAAAAAACAAAATCTAAAGTGTCTTGTTCTTTAGATTTTATTTTTAAACATGATCCTAGTTGTCCGTTTGAACCTGTTACAAGGATTTTTTTCATTTGTAAAGTGTTTTTATAGTTGGAAGAATCTTATCTTTTTCTGAAACTATAAATTGATCAGGACTAAGTTTCCAATCTATATTTAAGTCTTTATCATTGTATATTACACCGTTTTCAGAGTCTTTATTATATACATTATCACATTTATAATTAAATACTGCTGTCTGACTAAGTACTATATAACCATGTGCAAATCCTCTAGGTACAAAAAGTTGTTTTTTATTATCCGAAGATAACTCAACAGCTATATGTTGTAAAAAGGTTTCAGAATCTGGTCGTAAATCTACTGCTACGTCCAATACTAAGCCTTGTGTTACCCTAACTAATTTAGCTTGGGCAAATTTACCTTCTTGAAAATGAAGACCTCTTAACGCTCCTTTATTAGAAAAAGCCTCGTTGTCTTGAATAAAATTAATTGCTTTACCAATTAAAGATTCAAATTTACTTTTATTATAGCTTTCAAAAAAATAGCCTCGAGTATCACCAAAAATGGTTGGTTCAAAAATGAAACAATCTTTAAGTTTTGTTTTGACAATATTCATTTATTATTGATTTACTAAACTAATTAAATGCTCACCATAACCACTTTTTAGTAATGGTGTTGCTAAATCTATTAATTGTTGTTTAGAAATAAAACCACTGCTATATGCAGCCTCTTCTATTGCTCCTATTTTTAAACCTTGACGTTCTTCTATCACTTGAACAAACTGCGATGCTTGCATCAACGAGTTAAATGTACCTGTATCCAACCAAGCGGTACCTTTATCCAGAATAGATACTTGTAATTTACCCTGTTCCAGATATGCTTTATTTACATCTGTAATTTCCAATTCACCTCTATGACTTGGTTTAATGTTTTCTGCAATTTGGATTACACTGTTATCGTAAAAATAAATTCCAGGAACTGCGTAATTTGATTTTGGTTTTTCTGGTTTCTCCTCAATGGATAATGCTTTACCTTCTTGATCAAAGTTTACAACTCCGTAACGTTCTGGGTCTGTAACATGATAAGCATACACGATACCACCATCTGGATTAATATTTGATTTTAATAAATCCGATAGACCTGTTCCATAAAATATATTATCTCCTAATATTAATGCTACTTTATCTTTTCCGATAAAATTTTTCCCTATAATAAAAGCTTCGGCTAATCCGTTAGGAGCCTTTTGCACTTCATATTCAAAATTACATCCTAATTGGCTACCATCTCCTAACAATTGTTTGAATAAAGGCAAATGGTCTGGTGTAGATATAATTAAAACTTCTCTTATACCTGCATGGATTAATGTGGATAAAGGATAATATATCATTGGTTTATCATAAATAGGCATTAATTGCTTACTTAATACTTTGGTTAAAGGATGTAACCTTGTACCTGATCCACCTGCTAATATAATTCCTTTCATTAATGATAATTTATTAACTATTATATTTTTTTAAATACCAGTCAATGGTTTTTCTAATTCCAGACTCAAAATTCTCGTCTGCTTTCCAGCCTAGATCGTTTTCAATTTTTGTAGCATCAATAGCATATCTTAAATCGTGACCTGGTCTATCTTTTACAAAGGTAATTTGCTCTTTATAAGATTTATTTGCTGGCTTAATATTGTCCAAAATTGAACATATAGTATCCACAATAGTTAAATTGTTACGCTCATTTCTACCTCCTATATTGTAAGTCTCACCAGATTTACCTTGTGTAAAAACTAAAGCAATACCTTTGCAGTGGTCTAGAACATACAACCAGTCTCTAATATTTTTACCATCTCCATAGATAGGAATCTTTTCTCCTGAAAGCGCTTTTCTAATTATAGTTGGAATTAATTTTTCATTGTGTTGTTTAGGTCCATAATTATTAGAACAATTTGTTGTAACAACATTAAGACCATATGTATGAAAATAGCTTCTAACTATAAAATCTGAGGCTGCTTTTGAAGCACTATATGGACTATTAGGTGCGTATGGTGTATCCTCTTTAAATAAACCTGTATCACCCAAAGAGCCATAAACCTCATCCGTAGATATATGATGAAATCTATTATTTTCTTTTCCTTTTTTAAATTGAAAAGGAGCTGACATCCAATAAGATTTTGCTACATCTATTAAATTAAAGGTTCCTGTAATATTAGTATCTATAAAAGCTCCTGGATTAGTAATTGAATTATCTACATGAGATTCTGCTGCAAAATGTATTACACCATCAAATTGATGCTTATCAAACAACTGCTCAATTAATCCTCTATCGCAAATGTCACCTTTTACAAAAGTATAATTAGGATTATTTTCAACTTCATCTAAATTAGACAAATCACCAGCATAGGTTAAGTTGTCTAAATTTACCAGATTTACGTTAGGGTTTTCATTTAAATAATACGATATAAAATTAGAACCAATAAAACCTGCTCCTCCAGTAACAAGTATGGTTTTATTCTTCATAATTTAAAGTAAAAGTGATTATTTTTTTAATCATAAAAAATAATATTAGTATTACTAATGACACTATTGGGAAAATAATTGAATATTTTTCTTTCCAATGACTTGATATGTTACCAACTTCCTGAAAGCTGGATATTACCTCGTATACAACATCTTCTTCAATTTTTTGTTCCTCTAACTTTTTTAATTCGTTTCTTATTCTTTGTTCTTCTTGTAATAGCTCGTATTCTCTAGTTTTTTGACCATCACTACCTGATATAGATATGTCGCCAATTTTAAAGCTTTTTTCTTTATTATTAGACTCTCTTTCTATTACATTAATATAAATATTTTGTAAATCTTTTACTTGTTGTAATTGATCTTCAAGATTTTCTTTTTGAATATTAATTAAATCATCACGCCTTTTCATGGCTTTGTTTGAATAATTATTTACAAAAGACGTTAATATACCATCTTCCAAATCCTTAAATATATTAGCTTTTGAGGCATATGCCTTAATTAAAAAGAACTTTCCTGCATACTCACTTCTATTACTAATAAAGTCATCATAAGAATATTCTTGAGATCTTACACTGTCTAATTGCGCTATAAATTTCTCATATTGCAACAATTTATCATTTTCTGTTTCAGGTCCAGGCTCTATACTAAATCCATTAATGGCATTTACTGTTTCTTTATCAATCTTAAATATTTTTTGTAATGATTGCGTGTCACCACTAGCTATTAATGCGTTAAAATAATCAATATTATTAACCAATTGAAACTTAGAATTAAAATAAGGCTCTACCAACATCTCTGCTTGAAAAGCAGTAGGTTTAGTTTTCTCTAAAGCATATCCAATGACAGCTGCTAATAGCACAATGCCTAAAATAATTTTCCATCTATTAATAAAAAACCTAAGCGTAAAAATTAATACTGAAAATATATATTTAAATATCCTAAATATATTGTTTAGTAATTTATTAAAAGTGTTGCCTATTAGGTTAAAAAAAACAACTAAATCTACTTCTTCGTTGTTTGATTTTATTTCTTTATTATTTTCACTCATTGTAAAATATTGTACTATTTAATACCTATTTATAATTGACTACATGCTTATAAAACTTTATAAAAGAGCCTACCAAAGCTAGTAAAACTAATGCTATAAGCGGGAATATTATTTTATATTTTTTATACCAAATGTTTTCTAAAAGCCCTTTTTCTTTAAATGAAGAAATTTTTTCAAATATTTCGTCATTAACTACCAGCTCTTTTTTAAGTCCATTTAACTGTTTTAAGATGTCTAATTCTTTTGTTAATAATTGGTCCTCTTTTGTTTCTGTTTTCTCTACTTGAAAACCTAAAGAGCTGCCTAGATTAGAAGATACTATATTTTTTTCTGATTCTTTTTGTAATACATCTAAGTAAGCGTCTTTCATCTTTCTAACTTCAACTAAAGATAACTCTAAGTTTTCTTTTTCTAAAATTAAAACAGAGTCTCTTTTTTTCTTTTCTATATCAGAAAACACGTTGTTTATAGACTTAGACAAACCACCTTCCAACTTTTTAAATATCTTATAATTGTGGGAACGCGCTCTTAACAAAAATACATTGGCAGTATAAATATTTCTATTATCTATATAGTCTTCAAAAGTAATTTTAGTCTTTGTTGTACTATCTAAGGTTTTTAAAAACCCATTAAAGCTTTCTAATTGTTCGTTTTTTGACTCTGGACCTATTTCTACTTCAAAACCCATCAGAGATTTTGCTTCTGTTTCATTTATTCCAAACTGAGATGTTAATTCTTCTGTGTCTCCAACTGCAATCAACGAGTTGTAATATTTTATACTGTTTATCAATTCATATTTTGATTGAAATTTAGGTACTACAAACATTTCAGAATAATACACCTTTTCTTTTTGTGTATCTAATACATAACCTATAATTATTGCCACAACAGCAACTGCAAGTATAATTTTAATATTAATAAATATAGCTCTAATTAATGCTATAAACAGACCATAAATACCAACAAAAATTGATTTTATAAAAACCAGAAATTTATTAAACGTATTTCCAATTAAATTGAAAAAAACAATTAAATCCACGTCGTCCTTATTGTTTTTTTCAGGTTGTAATTCTGTACTCATACTTTTTATATATTTAATTAAATATTTGTTGTAAAATTTTCCTAGTAATTAAATAGGTTGGTTTTACACCTGAAGTTCCTAGTCCTCCAGAAGCTAATGTTCCACCAGATTCCAATGGATTATCACTAGCATAGTATGCGTATCTTACTTTTACGTTTGGATTTATACTACCTCTAACTTTAGATGCTGCTTGTATTGCTTTTTGATAATGCGCACCTTCCATTTCAAGTCCAATTACATTCCAAGTAGAATTATAAAAAAACTTTAATATATCCTTATTTTGAAGTGATGTTCCTAAAACGGTAATCATACTTCCTTCATATACTGCAACACCTTGATTTTCTAAATCAGACTTGTTTAACTCATTTTCAAAAGGATAATTATCTGCTGTTCCTTCAAAAATATGTGCAGAAGGTATCATTATGTCTCCTTTTGCACCTTCTAATATACCTGCTTTACCCATTATTGATATAGACTCGATATTTAGATGTGTTTTGGTGTCTCCTTCCCTAAACGGTTTTAAAAACTCGTCAATTGTTTCATACGCTTGTTCTCCAAAAGCATAATCCATAACAAAAAGCACAGGTGCTTCAGAATTTTTATCTTGTTTTGGTAAGTTTAAGTCTGTCTTTGATAAGTCAAGCTTAGCAGTATCAAAAATCTGAACATCTATATTTGTTCCAGAAGTGTCTGGAATAAAAATCATACCTTGTTGCAACGCCTTTTGGGTGACCTTATTACGCAATGCTTTATTATCGCTTTGGCTTAAGGCTTCGTACACTTTAAAAATTTCGGTTTTAGAGGTTTCGGCTTTTAATGCAATTGGAGAGTATAGTGTATTCATGACACTATGTAAATTGGCACTAATAATATGGATTGGTCTTTCTAAAAGACCTTCTTTTTTAAGTGTATTTTTTATCGTGTTAGCCCAGATTTCACCATGGATATGGTGACCTAATCGTTCTCTTAACACTGGACTAAATGTTACAGTACGTTTGTTATTATTAACAACCTCATCAATTGCTAATTTACCTAACCAATATACAATATGTAATAAACGCTCTGGTTTATTTGGCAATGCAAAAACGTTATAAACGGTAGACAGCTCTTTAAACGTGCGTCCTAAAATATTTGCGGTATGCGTGATCGCAATTTCACGTTCTTTTTGCGTTAATTTTTTCTTGTTTAATACTGCTGCTTCTAGCTTTTGCCAATCTCTTGTTGTTGCGCCATTTTCATCAATAATAACTCGCTTACTAATTTTATGGGATTCGACAAATAAAAAGGTTAAATGCGTTAATATATCATAAATCTCAGAGCGACCTCTAGTGATTTCAATATTCATTTGCTCATCATCAATACGATAGCAGTTTCTTCTTCGTTTTGGAGGAATTATTGCTTCAAAATGAGAATCCTTATAGCCTTCATCACTAGTTAGATTAATAAATCGACACTCTTCAATACCATGAGGCAATCTATCAATTACGTAAAGTAACCCTTCAAGCTCCGCTTTTTCTTCAGATATAGACCCATAAATTTCTGGTCTAAGCACTAATAATGCTTCACGAAGTGTCTCTCCAGACACACCCATTGGCTTATAAAACCCTCTATTAAACAAGTGACGCATAGTAATATACATACGTTCTATTGCATTTGAGCTTTCTTGAGCTCTCGTTCTTTCATGTTGTTTTATCATACTACTCATGTAATGTGTTTAATGGCCAAAGATAATATTATTTAGCTAAAATGTGTGGTTTTAAAGCGTCAGCTATTTTGCGGTCATTAGCTAGACGTGGTATTTTATTTTGACCTCCTAATTTACCAATAGATTTCATGTAATTTTGAAATCCATTTTTATTAACCTTACTAATTTTTAAAGGTTGTAATACTTTTCCCTCTATCAAATCTAAGTAATAACTGTTTTGTTTTTGCAACGAAGCGTCTATTTTTTTTGCTAAAGCAGAAATGTCTTTTGGTGCGTTTTCAAATTCTACAAACCATTCATGATACGGTAATCCTACTTCTGGATTAATTTGTGGCGCAACTGTAAACTCATTTATTCTTATATCTGTCCCTTGTGTAGCCTCTTTCATGGCTTGTTCGACCTCTTTACCAATAACATGTTCGCCAAAAGCAGAAATAAAATGTTTTATTCTACCAGATACAATTACTCTATAGGGTTTTGTGTCTGTAAACATTATAGTATCTCCAATATTATAAGCCCATAAACCTGCATTAGTAGATATAATCATGACATAATTAACGCCAACCTCCACATCTTTAATTGTAATACGTTTTGGATTGTTATCAAAAAACTGATCAGCTTTTACAAACTCGTAAAACATTCCAGAATCAAGTTGCAATAACATTCCTTTTACATTTTGTTTGTCCTGAAAAGCAAAAAATCCTTCACTTGCTGGATACAACTCAATACTATCCACTTTTCGACCTATTAAGTTTTCAAATTTTGCACGATAAGGTTCATAGTTAACACCTCCAAAAATAAATAGGTTGAAATTTTTAAATATGTCTCCTATTTTTTTACCTGTTTTTTGTTGCAGTTTTTCAAAATACATTTGTACCCACGAAGGAATTCCGGATATTATTGACATGTCTTGATTAACTGTCTCCTCGACTATTGCTTCTACTTTAGTTTCCCAATCTTCAATACAGTTAGTTTCCCATGATGGCATTCTATTTTTTTGAAGATATTTAGGGACAAAGTGCGCTACAATACCAGATAGTCGACCCAGTTGTATTCCATTTTGTTCTTTTAAAACTGGGCTTCCTTGTAAAAAAATCATTTTTCCGTCTACAAACTTGGCGTTTCCTGTTTCATGTATGTAAAGTAAAATAGCATTTCTAGCTGCGTTTACATGGTTTGGCATACTGTCTTTAGTTAACGGAATGTATTTTGCGCCTGAAGTTGTACCTGACGTTTTTGCAAAATATAATGGTTTTCCTGGCCACAAAATATTCTCTTGACCAGCCACAACCTTGTCCACATAAGGTTTAAGGTCTTCATAATCCCTAATTGGTACACGTTTTATAAAGTCTTGATAATTATTAATACTAATAAAATCGTGATCAATACCAAACGTTGTACTTGAGGCTTGGCTAATAAGATCTTTAAACACTTTATCTTGTGTTTGAATTGGGTTATTGGCCCATTTTTGCACTTTTTTATAAATGCGTTTTGCAAATGGTTTAGCTAAAGCTGCTTTAATTGATGGCATTATTTAAAATCTATAAAATTAGTTGGGTTTACTGGATAACCGTCACTCCATAATTCAAAATGAAGGTGTGGACCTGTAGATAACTCGCCTGTATTTCCTGCAGTAGCAATCACTTCTCCTGCTTTAACCAAATCACCTTGCGCTTTAGTTAAAGAAGCGTTGTGTTTGTATACAGATATTAGACCTTGACTATGTTCGATTATAATAACGTGACCAGTTTGAGCAGTCCACTCGGCAAAAATTACAGTTCCATCTGCAGTAGATTTTATAGGCGTGTCTTTAGCAACGACAACATCCACAGCGTAGTGTTTAGTTTTAACGTTATAGTTTTCGCTAATTGTACCATTTACTGGTGGAAATAAAACAAAGTTTGCTTTGGATGTAGCGGTTTCAAACAAGCTATATTTATCTTCTTTATCTACTTTTTGTCTAAGAATCGAATCTTCTTTAATTGGATTTAAATCAACTTGACTAGCTTCTAATTTAGCAGCTTGTATGATAGAATCTTTATTAAACTTAACCGTACTTACTTCGCCTTGTAATACTTGTTTTATAGACGCAAAATATTTTTCGTTTAAATCAATAGTACGTTGTAAAGAATCTGTTTGAAAACTTAATTTAACAGCTTTCTTTTTAAGTGTTGTGGATGAATATCCTGGAATATATTCCTTTAAAGGTGTAAAAGCTATTAAAATGGTAGTTAAAACAATTAATAAAATAGCAGATATTGTTCCAAGTATAAACACGTTTAAACGCGTTAAATTAAGTGAAAGACGTTCTTCAAAAGTATCATCGTTTAAAATAACTAAACGATACTTGTGAAGTAGTTTCTTCTTAATTTTTTTAGATTTTTTTCAGATTTTACCATATTAAAAACAAAAGTAAATAAAAAATTGTGCTAACATCTTTAGCTAAAGCTAAAGTTAGTGTTTTAACGTTATTATTAAAGTTTAATTATTAACTTTGTGGTCTAAATTTTTAGTTATGATTTCAGCAAGTATATTTTTAGGTATGCCAGGACCAACATCAATGATAATAATAGTGGTAGCGATATTACTTTTATTTGGTGGAAAGAAAATTCCAGAATTAATGCGTGGACTAGGTAGCGGAATTAAAGAGTTTAAAGACGCTAGTAAAGACGAAGAAGACAATAAAGATAAAAAGTAATCTTACTTTATTATAAAAAAACCCAATGCAATGCATTGGGTTTTTTTATGACTTAAAACTGCTTTAGTTAATTTTCAAGGATTTAATAATAGACTCTAGCTCTAATATATAATCACGCTTATTAACTGATGGTGCAAAAGTAAAACCTTCTAATACTACATAACGGTTATTAATTTTATCTTCTACCATGTAGTTAACAAATGGTCCTGCATTATATGTGCCTTCAATATCCCAAGTGCTTCTTACTTCATATGTTGGTTTATTATCAATTATAGTTGTGAATAAAAAGGGTGTGTAAGCTTCTTCGGTTTTCATGTATGAGCCATCTATTGGTCCAGGAATATACTTTTTACCAACACTATCTCTAATAGTTATAATTTGCTGTGTAATATCACCTTCTTTATCTATAGCATCTAATGGTACTTGGTACACCATAAAATTATTAGTTCCTGTTGTTAAATTTTTTCTAACCCAGAAAAAATCACCATCCTCTTTAGCTATTCTATAGATAGATGGAAACTTAACCGAGATTCCTAATTTTTTTTCTATGTTATTATTTGTATGCAGTGAGTTGTTTGTCAACGTTTGACGTGCTTCAATTTCTTGGTTTTTAAACGTATCTAAAATTTTATCTTTATTAGACTTTAAAACCTCAATAATTTTGCTGTCATTTGGTCCTGATACAACTACTACCTTTTGAGGTTGTGCATACGCATCTGTAGCTATTTTAATCTCAGACTTGTCGCTTTGTTCTATTTTTAAAACAATTCTATTTTTTGCAGCAAATCCAGAAAAAACTTTTGGCGGAATTTGATTAATATCAAACATAGGCTCTGGTTGTGGTAATCCAGGTACTACAGTAGTTAATACGTCTCTAATAGCGTCTCCAACATTACCTTTCCATAACTCGTTATCTACAACAACACTAACGTTATATAAGTTTCCTGAAGATTTTGGGACCATACGCTGGTTTTGTTTTGTCTCTTCGTTGCACGATAATATTGTACACACTAATACAATTAATACAGCTAATTTTTTCATTTTATTATGCTATTTAAATGATTACTTACCCTTTAGAAACTAAAAGTTTCATTCCTGGTTTTAATTTAGTACCACTAATATCGTTCCAATCTTTAATATTTTGGACAGAAATACCAGAAAACTTTTGAGAGATACTCCATAGACTATCGCCTTGTTGCACAGTATATGTTTTTCCATTTACTGGCTTAGTACTTTTTTTAACCGAAGCTACAGCTTTAGATTGGCTTACTGGCACTCCGTTTCTAGGATATATGGTTAATCGCTGACCTATTTTAAGGTTATTATTGCGCATCCCATTCCATTGCTTAATTTGACTTACTCTAACGCCAAATTTCCTGGCTATTTTACCTAGATAATCTCCTTGTTTTACCCTATACCTTGTTTTAGTATCAGAATCCTGAAATTGAGGTAATGGTTTTTCTCGTTTATCCAATTCTGCTTTTGCATGAGCATACAGTTGGTCCTCGTTATTTACAAAAGCTCCAATAATATTTCGTGGTAAACGTAGTGTGTAATTTTTACCTTTTATATAAGGTATAACGTCTAATTTGTATGCTGGATTTAAAAACTGAAGCGTCTCTATCTCTACACCTGTATACTCTGACACTTGGTCTAGAGTAATCATATGTTTAACGTGAATTGTATCTGTTTCTATTAAATGAAACTCTGGTTTATGTTGTACAAAGCCATGCTCCTTTGCATATTCAAAAATATACATAGTGGCTAAAAAAGCTGGCACATAACCAGCAGTTTCTCTAGGTAAATTAGGTCTAATATTCCAATAGTTTTGATAACCACCAGAGCGTCTAATAGCCTTGCTAACATTACCTGGACCAGAATTATATGCAGCTAATGCTAAATCCCAATCTCCAAATAATTTATATAATTTTGATAAATATTGTGAAGCAGCAATAGTCGCTTTAATCGGATCACTGCGCTCATCCACATAACTACTTACATCCAAACCATATTCCTTACCTGTTGCAAACATAAACTGCCATAAACCGGTTGCTCCAACTCTAGATCTAGCTCTTGGTTTTAAAGCAGACTCTACAATTGCTAAATATTTCATTTCTAAAGGAATGTCGTAATTATCAAGTTCGCGCTCAAACATAGGAAAGTAATAATTACTTAAACCCATTAAACGCTCAAATGATTGATGACGATTTTTTAAAAAGGACTTAATAACGCTTTCTAAACCAGGGTTATATTCAACATTAAAAGGTGTTCTTGCGTTTAAGCGAGAAAGTCTAGCTTTTAAAGTATCTGTAGTTAACTCTGGATAATAAACTGCATCATATTTTAATCCTGAAACGTCTCTGTAAATGGTATCATAAAGTGTGTTACTATATAACTCTTCAAGCCATTTTTTATCAATTTTAGAAGCAAATTCGTGATCTTCTAAAACTTGTGGTAAAGGTTGTAATCCCTCTACTGTTTTTTTAAAGTAAGCTTGACCATCAATTATTGTATCAATAACGTAGTTTTCTCCTTCTATCAGTTTATCCTGAGTTAATCTTGTTTGCGCTTGTAATGTGTCTTGAGCCACACTAAATGTAAAGCCAAATAGGACTAATAAAAAGGAGATATATATTTTTAAATGCTGCATTTATTATTTGTTTGATTTTATGCTGTAACGTTTACTTTTAGTCTAAAATTGCAGCAATTCCTGGAAGGGTTTTACCTTCTAAACTTTCTAGCATTGCTCCTCCTCCTGTACTTACATAACTTACTTTGTTTTCAAAACCAAATTGCTTAACTGCAGCAACAGAGTCACCACCTCCAACTAATGAGAATGCTCCATTTTTAGTAGCTTCTGCAATGGAGTTACCTAACTCTATCGTTCCGTTTGCGAAATTTTCCATCTCAAAAACACCTAAAGGACCATTCCAAAGTACTGTTTTGCATTGCATTACAACATCATGGAATATAGCTTTGGATTTTGGACCAGCATCTAAACCTTGCCATCCGTCAGGTATTTTATTAACATCCACAACTTGAGTGTCTGCCTCGTTGCTAAACGCATTTGCTGCCAAAACATCTACTGGTAAATGTATCTGTACGTTTTTTGCTTTAGCTTGTTTTAAAATGTCTAATGCTAAGTCCATTTTATCATCTTCGCAAATAGAATCTCCAACATTACCTCCTTGTGCTTTAACAAAGGTAAAGGTCATACCTCCTCCAATAATTAAGTGATCTACTTTGTCTAAAATGTTTTCTATTATAGTGATTTTAGAGGATACTTTTGCGCCTCCAAGCACTGCTAATACTGGTTTTTCGCCAGTTTTCATTACTTTATCAATACTTTTAATTTCTTGCTCTAATAGGTAACCAAAACATTTTTTTCTGGAAAAAACTGTGCGATTATTGTTGTAGACGCATGCGCTCTGTGTGCTGTACCAAACGCATCATTTACATAAATGTCTCCTAGTTTGGCTAGTTTTTCCGCGAAAGCGACATCGCCTTTAGACTCTTCTTCATGAAAACGTAAATTTTCTAAAATAAGTATTTTCCCTGGTTCAAGGTTAGCTGCTGCTTTTTCTGCAGCTTCACCTACACAGTCCGAAACAAACTGAGTCTCCACACCAATAATATCTTCTACTTTATTTGCTATGTGTTTTAACGAAAACTCCTCTTGAGCACCTTTTGGTCTTCCTAAATGAGACATTAAAATACAACTTCCACCATCTTCTAATATTTTGATTATGGTTGGTTTTGCTGCTTGAATTCTGGTAGCATCTGTAACATTAAAGTCCGCGTCTAAAGGAACATTAAAGTCTACACGAATTAAAGCTTTTTTGTTTTTAAAATTAAAGTCGTTAAGTGTTTTCATTTGTTTGCTATGTTTTTAGTTTAGGTTTGCTTTTAAAACCCAAGTATCTCTATATCTGTAATTTGTTTTAAAATCTTCTGCCATTTTAAAGGCTTCTTCTGCGGTATCTCCTCTAAATAAATAGACGTAATTCCAACTGTTTTTAGGGTTAATAAACGCTTTTGCTGTATACCCTTTGTTATTTAAATAATCTGTCCATTTTCTTGCTCTCATGTTTTCTGCAAAGACACCTGCTATAACATAATAGCCACCTTCTATTCCTGCAATAGTTGTCGCTTTTTTATTTTTTAAATATTTAAATGCTTTGGACTTTAATCCACGTTTTGTGTAACTATATGGTTGACGTTTCTTTTTAGTATTATAGCTTGGTACTGTTTCTGGTTGTGATCTTACAATCTCTGGAGATACATTAGCTGTTTGGCTTGCACTTGGGTTATTATCTTGTACAATGTCGTCAAAATAATTTTGAGCTATTTCTGTTTGAAATGCTGTAAAATACAGGTAAAATCTATCTGCTTGTGTCTTTAATCTAAGCGTTGTTTGACTTGTACTATTATTAATTATTGCATTATTATAATTAGGAATATCAAGTTGTGCAATATCAAATCCAAGCGTATTCTCACTATTAGGTAGTCGATCCCTATTTTTTATACTATTATTAGTAATAGAACTATTGAAAAAGTTTTGTTGATAGCGTGCTCCATTACTTAATGATTGAAAACTACCATCACGCTGCTTTATTATTGCAAAATCATCACCTTCTAATGCGGAATCTCCTTCCAAAGCAGATAGTATTACCGATGTTTTTACATTTCCTTTTTCTACGGATTTAAAATTTTTAAATTCTAAATCCAAAGGTTCTTGCTTATTAATTAAAGCAAAACCATGATACGTTGATATGTATCTTGGATTGTCTGTAGGTGATTGGTATACTACGTATAACATCCAACCTGCTGCACTACCACCAGACAAATAGCCTTCTGTAGCTTTTACATTAGCAACGACGTAATCGCCTGATTTGTTTTCTGCTTGTTTTAATAACGATGTTACGTCTGCATAACACACATAAGGTGCATTAATGGCGTGTGTTGGATCTGTAGACCCATCATATATTACTTCTCCTGTTAAATCCTGATACTCTTGATTAGGTAATTTAAATTTAATCTGATTAATTACTGCAGATCGCTCTCCACTGCCTCGATAATCGTAATTACCTTTTTGCTCTTTACGTGTACCTTTTTCATAAGCATAGGTTGCTGACCAATATAAGCCTGCATATGCTATTTTTTTAAAGTCCTCTGGTAAGGTTAGCGTTGCTTGGCTAGAGCTAAAAGTTTCGGTGTCTCTGTCAATATCAACATAACGCATTTTAGTATCGTCGTTATTAACCGTTAAATCATTAAAAGCATCTTTATCATCCTCACTTAAAATGTTATTACCAATTACTGCAGTATCTCCAAAAATGTAGAATTCGTTTAAAGATTTAAATTCAAGACCTCCATTGGTGACTGAATTTACTTGTTCAGTTTCTTGCGCAATAACATGGTAAGATCCTGTTATAATAAAAAGTAAGCCAAATAACTTTTTCATTTTAAAGATGTAGAACAATTAATAATCCTCAAATATATACAAATACTGCCATACTTTAAATTTGTTAAGCTAAAATCAATTTTTAATAAAAATAGTTTTTCAATAATAGGAAAACTATATTTGCCTATGCTTTTCAGTGATATTTTAGGATTAAATCATATTAAAAAACACTTAACAACAAGTGCTAATAATGGTCGTATACCACATGCCCAACTTTTTGTTGGACCTGAGGGTTCCGGAACCTTACCTATGGCTATTGCTTATGCACAATATATTTTGTGTAAAAACACTTTGAGTGAAAACACAGGAGAAAACGAAGTTTGTAATTTAAAATTTAATAATTTTTCTCACCCAGATTTACACTTTGCGTTTCCTGTTACCACTACAGGTAAGGTTAAAAAACATCCAGTTTCTTCTTATTTTTTAGAAGAATGGAGGCAATTACTTAAAGAACAACCATACGGAAACTTATTTGATTGGTACAGACTATTAGGCGTTGACAATAAACAAGGTCAAATAGGTGTAGATGAAGCTTTAGATATTGTAAAAGCGTTAAGTTTAAAATCTTACGAAGGTGGTTATAAAGTTATGCTAATTTGGATGGCTGAAAAAATGAATACACAAGCTGCTAACAAGCTGCTTAAATTAATTGAAGAGCCACCAAACAATACCGTTTTTATTTTAATCGCAGAAGAGGAAGAACAGATTATTAACACCATAAGATCGCGTTGTCAAATTTTACATTTTCCTCCATTAGCCGAAGACGATATTAAATCGGGAATTATTAAACAATTTAATCTGGATGATGCTACTGCTACAAAAATAGCACACCAAGCGGATGGAAATTACAATAAAGCTTGTGATTTAGTCTATCATGATAGTGAAGATGACCAATTTGAGCAGTGGTTTATTTTTTGGATTCGTGCTGCTTTTAAAGCTAAAGGAAATAAAGGTGCAATCCATGATTTAATTGGATGGAGCGAAGACATTGCTAAAACTGGACGAGAAACGCAAAAACAGTTTTTAAATTTTTGCTTAGATTTTTTCAGACAAGCCATGTTACTAAATTATGGTGCTGAAGAATTAGTTTACTTTGAAACTAAAAGCAAAAATTTTGATATAGCTAAGTTTGCTCCTTTTATTCATAATAATAATATAATGGATATTTCTAACGAGTTAAACGATGCTATTTACCATATAGAACGTAACGGGAATTCTAAAATAATACTAACTGACTTAAGTATTAAGCTAACGCGATTACTACACGCTAAACAAGATTAAATTGACAGCAAAACGTAATTTTTTTGTCATCATTAATCCTGTTTCTGGAAATGGACATGGTAAAAAGGTTTGGCTAGCTATACAGTCCAAATTAAATCTTTATTTTAATATTGAGTATAGTTTTACAACTCATCCCAATCACGAAATTGAAATTACGCATACAGCTATTAAAAAAGGCCATAAACAATTTATAATTATTGGTGGTGACGGTACATTAAACAATTTTATTAATGGTGTATTTAGTCAGGATAATAGTAATTACAAGAGCATCATTTTTGGTGTTATACCTATTGGAACTGGTAATGATTGGGTAAAGACACATGGTATATCAAAAAACATAAATAAGGCTTTAGATACTATTTTAAACGGAACAATTAATACTCAAGATGTTGGTTGTATTAATTACTTAGATCAAAACATTTCAAATAAATATTTTTTAAACCTAACCGGAATTGGTTTTGATGGTTTAGTGGTAAACATTGTTAATAACAACAGGACTTTTGGTCAATTTACCTACATTTTAGGCGCTTTAAAAGGACTTTTTAAATATCGTTTTTTTGAAACCAAAATAACTACAAACTCTGAGGTTATAAATTTAAAATCTTGCTTTATGATACAGATAGGGATTTGTAAATACACTGGTTCTGGTATGCAATTAACGCATAAAGCAAATCCTAAAGATGGCCTATTTGATATAACCATTGCTAACCGTTTTTACAAATGGGATATTATAAAAAATATCTTTAAATTATTTAATGGTAAAATAGTGTTTCATGACAAAGTAAAAACCTTTAAGACAAATAATCTTTTAATAGAAAATAACAATACTAATACATACTTTCAAGCCGATGGAGAACAAATTGCTCCTGGTAAAATCACGATATCCATTATCAATAATGGAATCCAATTTTACTGCTAAAAGTGACTAACTAATTTTAAAAACCAACTTTTATGAATAACGTACTTAATAACATTACAGAGCTAATTTTACTACTGTTTTTAGCTATAACTTTTTTACAATCAGGATACGATAAAATAACCGATTGGAAAGGTAATATTGAATGGCTAAAAGGTCATTTTTCAAAAACATTTATGGCTAATATGGTACCTTTAAATGTCGCTATAATATTAATTTTAGAAACCATTGCAGGCGTATTTGCTGTAATAGGTTGCTTTACTTTAATAATTGATAGTAATACCAGTTTTGGTTTTTATGCTGCAATTTTAAGTGCTATAACACTACTGCTTTTATTGTTTGGTCAACGTGTTGCAAAAGACTATGATGGCGCAAGAACTATTGTAATTTACTTAATTCCAACCTTAATGGCCTTGTATATACTTAAGTAGTTAATAGTCAATCATATTAACTTTAAACACCCAATTTTGACTAAAAAGAGCGTTATTAAGTAATGTTTTATGTTGCATGTAAGCATCATAAAAATTTTGGGTATGAAAGACGTAAACATAAAATAATTGTTCAGTTTCATCAATAAGTATCTGACTATCGTAACCTTTTTCTTTTAAATATTTTTGCCAATTAATTGCATTTTGGGATTCGGAAAAAAACTTATTTATAACATAATAGCCTTCTTTTGCACCTTCTATGAGTGCTGCGTTTTTTTCTAATAACAACTTAAATGCTTGTGTTTCTAAAGGTTTGTCTTCTATTTTTAATGCGCGCACATAATTAGTAGATGAAATTAAAACATCTCCTTTAGCTAGCGCTTCATTTTGTGACTTAGACGATAGTATCTCACTAGACATAGGCACAACCAATTCTTGCTTTAGCTCCTTTTTAATAATTACTGGTTGTTTTAAAGCAAAGGATTGTGTAGTAATGTTAAAATTTTCGGCTTGACCGATAGTTTTAATATCCGTTTTAGAAATAGTTTTTATTGTTTCCATTTCAGATTTAACTAACTCATTATCAGGTATTAACACGGTGTTTGAATTAAGTTTTTCTGACGTTAAAACAATAGCATTTACAGGTATATTTGATTGAATTTCTTTTAAAAATGACTCACTAATTTCAGTATTAAAAGCAGTAAAAAACAAGTAAAAACGATCCTGTTTAGTATTAAAAATAAGGTCTACTTTTTCTGTTCCATTGACTATTACTGCCTCATCATTATTTGGTAAGGTAACTGTTGCCAAATCAAATCCTAAAGTATTACTACTGTTTGGATATCTAATAGTATTAGCTGTAGATACTGAAGTTATTTGACTACTAAAAAAATTATCTTTATCCCTGTTAAGAGCTTGTAATTGCCACGCTTTGTTAGTTACTGGGTTAGCGACAATGCATTGATCTCCAGACAATGCAGAATCCCCTTCTAAAGTTGCTAATACAATTGCTGTACTAGTCGCTCCTTTATCTGGTGTTTTAAAATCGTCCAATGAAATGATTTCTGGTTGATTACCAATATGAGAAAAACCATTAAAAGTAGTGATATACTTAGGTTTACTAGTTGGTGCTTCGTAAACAACATACAACATCCAGCCAGCTGCACTTCCACCAGCTACATATCCTTGGGTTGCATTAATATTAGCTACTGTGTATTCTCCATTTACTTGTTTAGCCTCTTGTAATTGTTTAGTAACATCTGCAAAGCAAACGTAAGGCGCATTTAAAGCAAACGCTGGATTTTTTGCTCCATCAAACAACACATTACCTGTAATATTTTGATAATTTTCTCCAGGTAATTTAAGTTTTACCTTGTTAATTAAAGACCTGTTTTTTTGTCGATTACCTTGAAAATAAAATTGAGCATCCTCTTCTCTTCTTGTTCCTTTTATATAACTGTATGTTGCGGACCAATATAAGACTGCATATGCAATTTTAGACTGATTATCAGGTAATTTAAGATTGGCAGAACTAGATGAAAACGTCGTTTTATCCTGATCAATATCCACATAGACCATATCAATATCATCGTTGGTTAACAGATAATCATTGTACGGTTCTTGTTTATCTTTACTTAATATGTTATTACCTATTACTGCAGCATCACCATAAATATAAAACGCTTTTTGCGTTGTAAATGGTACTGTTTGCTGAGCATAAGTAAACGAAAACATAGAAATGAAGATAGCAAAGCGCAAAAGCAAGCCTCTCATAATCTTTATTGAAAATAATTAATAGCGCAATAAATATAGCTATTTATATCAAAAAGACTGATATTTAAAGTATTATAAGTCAAAAAAGGCGATTAACAGTAGTTAATCGCCTTTTTTAAAAAATCTGTAAAAATCTTACTTTTTATATGCCGCATTTAAGTCTTCAATGATTTTTTGAGTCAAATCATTCTCCTCTTTTCCATACATTACACTTGGAGAATTCTCTACAGTCCCTAAAATGTAATCATAATTATTAGTTTTTCCGTAATCCTTTACAAAACCTTTAACTTTAGATATTAAAGAATCTATTTCTACTTGATATTCGTTTTGAAAGTTTTGCTGTTCTGCTTGCCAAGTTTGTTGTAAGCCTTGTGCTTTTTGGTTTAAAGCTTGTAATTCTGATTCTTGTTGACTTTTAGAAAGCGTTGCTACTTTTTGGTATTCAACTTGAAATACCTGACGGAAACTATCTACCTTTTTTTTAAAGGCTTCATCCTTTTCATTATATCTTGCTTCTAAATCTACTTTCTCTTTAATTTCATT
This sequence comes from Olleya sp. KJ81-1, assembly GCF_055808135.1. Lineage (NCBI taxonomy): Bacteria > Pseudomonadati > Bacteroidota > Flavobacteriia > Flavobacteriales > Flavobacteriaceae > Olleya > Olleya sp. KJ81-1. The sequence continues at coordinate 2,572,077 of NZ_CM147854.1, forward strand.
AATTACAAGACCATTATCAACGTAAGCAATTTTTTGCTTTTGACAAGATGTAAATACTAATGCAACAATTGCTAAACCTATTATTTTTTTCATTTTAATTTATTTTGATTTTGAGCAAATGTAAATAATTAAATATGTCAAATTTTATTTTTTTTAACAGATTTTAAAAGAATAAGAATTTTTTATAATAATTTTAATTCTAAATAAGAAATAGTTATTAAAAACGACCTCATATAAGCGTGTTTAAGGCGTTTTTTAATAAAAGCAATATATTTATATGTTAGGACTTGAAATCGTTTAATCCTGATTATTAAATTACTTTTTAGCTGTTTTAAGCGTATAAATCAATGAAGAATATTGCCCAGAAGACCGTGCTTTAAAATTTGAGACACAACCAATCCAAAAAGCTTTAAATATATTCATTCGTCCAGATTTATATTTTTCAGATAATAGACTAACATAATATGAATCAAAAAGCATAGGCTTAGCAAATTGAACTTTTAAATTAACTGTCTTAAATAAATTAGAAATAGAAGTTTGATTAAAATGCCATAAATGTCTTGGCACATCAAAAGCTGCCCAAAATTGTTTATAATGTTTAGCGTCGTAACTATTGTAATTTGGTACCGCAACAATTAAAACACCGTTTGGTTTAAGTAACGTTTTAAGTAGTGTAATTTGTTCTTCTAAATTTGGAATATGTTCTAAAACATGCCACAAGGTGATAACATCAAAACTTTGAGTTTTTAAAGTTTTTATTTGTGACAGATCTAATACTGCGTTTTTAGTTTTTTGATTTGCTATTAATCTTGCTTCCTCATTTGGTTCAATTCCGGAAACATGCCATCCATTATTTAATGCAGTTTTTAAAAAATCTCCTGTACCACAACCATAATCTAAAATGTATTTATCGTTAGTTTGAAATGAATCAATCAACTTTAGTTTTCGCTTTAATGCTATTTCCCTTACTGCATGATACACGTTTTCTAATAGATTTCTTTTAGAATCTGTATGAGAAATATAATCCTCGGTTTTATAATATTCTGGTAATTTATCTAAAGTTGGTTTAGGAATCGTTTCCAAATAACCATAAGTTCTGTTTTCAATTAATTTAAAAACCTCTCCAGAAACTGAGTGATCTTTTACTTCTATAAACACATTTTGATTATTTTGACTAGCCACAATTACTTATATTTTGATTGATTTTTTGATAAGAATACAATTATGTTATCCATCAATAATTAAAAAAACAGAACGTTCCACGTGGAACGTTCTGTTTTTTTATCCAATTTATCTACCCATATACACCAACAAAACAGAAATATCTGATGGTGATACACCACTAATTCTTGATGCCTGAGAGATGGTTACAGGTTGTATTTTTTTAAGTTTTTCTCTAGCTTCAAAACTCATAGACTGCAGTTTTGAATAGTCAAAATTAGGTGGGATTTTTATATTTTCTAGACGCGTAAGCTTATCGGCATTATTCTTTTCTTTTGCAATATAGCCTGAATATTTCACTTGAATTTCGGCTTGTTCAATAACCTCACTGTCCAAATTATTATCATTAATATAACCTGAAACAGATTCAATTTGCTTCATATCTTCAATACCAATATTTGGTCTAGCAAACATTTTAAACATCTTATCTTGCTGTCTAATTGCAGCAGAATCTTTTGCTTCTAACACAGGATTAATTTCGTCAGGTGTAACACTTGTGTCTCTAAAAAATTGCACAAATTTTTCAGCTGCATCATGCTTCTCCTCCATTCTTATTAAACGTTTTTCGCTAGCTAAACCTAAATCAAATCCTTTTGGTGTTAATCTTATATCTGCATTATCTTGACGTAATAACGTTCTATATTCCGCTCTAGAAGTAAACATTCTGTATGGCTCTTCAGTTCCTTTAGTTATTAAATCATCAACCAAAACACCTATATAAGCTTCGTCTCTTTGCAGTATAAAAGGATCGCGTTCTTGCACTTTTAATGCTGCATTTATTCCTGCCATTAAACCTTGAGACGCTGCTTCTTCATAACCTGTTGTACCGTTAATTTGACCAGCAAAATATAAGCCATCTACTAACTTAGTTTCTAAAGTGTGCTTTAATTGTGTTGGTGGAAAATAATCGTATTCTATAGCATAACCTGGTCTAAAAAACTTAACGTTTTCAAAACCAACTACAGAACGTAAAGCCTTAAATTGAACATCTTCTGGAAGCGAAGTTGAGAAGCCATTTATATAATATTCGCAAGTATTCCAACCTTCAGGTTCCACAAATAATTGATGTCTATTTTTATCTGCAAAACGATTAATTTTATCTTCTATAGAAGGACAATATCTAGGTCCTAAACTTTTAATACGACCATTAAACATTGGCGAACGATCAAACCCTTCGCGCAATAAATCATGAACCTTTTCACTTGTATAAGACATGTGACAAGAACGTTGATGAGTTAATGGTTTTGTAGTGTCTAAATATGAAAATTTTTCTGGATTAACATCTCCAGGTTGCTCGACCATTTTAGAAAAATCCAGAGATCGACCATCCACTCTTGGTGGTGTTCCGGTTTTCATTCTACCAGATTCAAAACCCAAATTAACTAACTGTTCAGTTATTCCAGTTGCAGCTCTTTCTCCTGCTCTACCTCCACCAAAATTTTTATCTCCAATATGGATTAAACCATTTAAAAAAGTACCATTAGTTAAGACAACACTTTTAGCTTTTATCTTAACTCCAAGTGATGTTGTCACACCTGCAACTTTTCCATTTTCCACAATTAGACCAGAAACCATTTCTTGATAAAAATCAAGGTTTTTAGTTTGCTCTAAAATCAAACGCCAATCTTCAGCAAAACGCATTCTGTCACTTTGGACTCTTGGACTCCACATTGCAGGTCCTTTAGATTTGTTTAGCATTTTAAATTGAATAGCAGAGGTGTCACTTACAATACCAGAGTAACCACCAAGCGCATCAATCTCTCTTACAATTTGTCCTTTAGCAATTCCACCCATTGCTGGATTACAAGACATTTGAGCAATGTTTTGTAAATTCATGGTAATTAGCAAAGTCTTGCTACCCATATTAGCTGCAGATGCTGCTGCTTCACTTCCTGCATGACCAGCTCCAACTACAATTACATCATATACTTCGTTAAACATAATTTTAATTTGAATTAATACCAAGCAAAACTCAGTATCATTATATTGATTGTTCCACGTGGAACGTTTTTATTATTTTACTTTTAAAAGCGTGCAAATATACAACAAACAATTACATTGCTTTTAATAACGCTAATGCTTCGTTTTCTTTAGCACGCATTAAGCTAGCATCAGCTTCAGTCTTATCTTTATATCCACAATAATGTAAAATACCATGAATTATAACACGATGTAATTCTGCATCAAATGAAACATCAAAATCTTTTGCATTATCCGCAACACGTTCTACAGAAATAAAAATATCTCCTTGTAGTGTTTTTCCTACCGAGTAATCAAAACTAATAACATCGGTCAGTGTATCGTGTTGTAGAAATTCTACATTCAATTTATGTAGATACTCGTCATCACAAAACACATAATTTATCTCGTCCTCCTTGCAGTTTTCTTTTAAAATAATAGAAGATATCCATTTAGAGATTTTCGCTTCATCTTGAAGCTTAAAATCGGTTTCGTTATTAAAACTAATCATTTTGTTGTTTAAAATACTGTTGTGCTTTTTGCTTATAAATTTGCTGCAAAGGTAAGGTTTGCTTATTCAATATCTCAGTTGTATTAAAATATTGTTTGGCCTTATCTATTTGATTGTTAGTTGTATTTTTAAACACTGTTGTATTAGTTTCAGATTGTCGCTTTTGTTCTTGACCTTGTTGTAATACTGCATTTTCGAGTTTTAATAACTGATGCTGAATATTGATCATTTTACTAAGCGTTTGATTGGTAAAACCTTTGTTAATTAAATCCAACTCAACCTGCTCCATGTCTTTTAACAATTGCTTTGCTTCTCTACTTTCACCTAAACCTTCTTTATCCAATCGCTCTTCTAAAGCTTGACGCAACATTTGCTGTTCTTGATAAATTTTAAATAATTCAGCATTACCTTCTTCATTTAATCCATTATCACCTTGTTGACTTCCGCCTTGACCTTGACCATTTTCTCCTGGTTTACCACCTTTACCCTTACCTTCTCCTTGTCCATCTCCATCGCCATTTTCTCCTGATTTACCGTCTTTTCCATCTTTTCCACTTTCGCCAGCTTTTCCGTTTTCACCAGATTCACCTTTATCACCTTCTTCTCCCTTTTTACCTTCTTTACCTTTTTTCATGGCTTCACCCATTTTTTTAGCTAACTCTTCTTGGCTAATAATAATATCTGGCATTGGCATACCTCCTTCACCTTGTCCTGGAGATGGCATACCCATTTGGTTTTGCATATTATCTAAAGCACCACTTAAAAAATCAGCCAAATTATTGGCAGAAGTAACTACATATTGTTGTGACGATACACCTTGATAAATTTTATTTTCAGAAAACTCGTCTAACGCCATATCTATATTATAATATACTTCGTTAATCTCTCTATTTATATCTTCAGAAAACTTAGGCTGTCTTAATGATATAGCAAAAAGACTATCATCAACATGCTCAAAATGTGTACGAAGTTCTTTTTGTTTTTTAAGGTAAGTCGCATACTCATTATGATTAATTTCTATGCTTTTAAATTGTTTCATCAAAGCTTCTTCATCCATAGAAAAAATCACCAAATTATCCAAGATCTGACGTAACATAGCAATATCTTCCTCTAGTTGCTCTTGCGCAGCACCAGCCATTTGCATCTGCATACTTTGACTCATTTTTTTCATTTTTTGAGCTGCACTTTTTTGCTTTTGTTTTGCTGATTGTTGTTTATCTTTTTTTTGTTTCTCATCCTTAGCAGCTTCTTTTTCCTGTAACTGGTCACTTGCCTCTTGCTGCTCTTCCTTAATGTTTTCCTCGTTATTTTTGTCTCGAGGTACATCCATCGGATTTTTTAAATCTTGATTATCCTTTTCTAAATCCTCTAATTGTTTTTGTAAATCTTCAAATTTTTTATTGATCTCGTCTTGTTTGTCACTAGTATTTTCTTCCGCTTTACTATTAGCTAATTTATCTTGTTCTTTTGCCAATTTATCAAGCTCGTCACTAATTTTTTCCATTTTTTTAGTCACATAATAACGTTTAGTAAGCTCTACCAATTGTTCTAAACTTCGTTTTTGACTTTTAGCCTTTTTAGCAAGATTGTCCAACTTTTTTGTAAACTGCTCTTTACTAAATTTGTCTTTTAGTTTTTCTAATTCTTCAAGCAATTTTTCATCTTGCTTAAGTTGGTCTTCATTATCCTTAAGACGTTGTTTTAAATCTTCCTTAAACTGATCGTCTTCCTTTTTATCTTTTTGAAATTCGTCTAAATTATCCTTCAACTTTTTGTTGAATTGCTTCATCATTTGTTCTTGTTCTTTCTGACGTTTTAAAAAGTTTTCAAATTTTTTCTTATCATTAAAGTTTAATTCAGCTTTTTCTTTTTGCGTTTTAGATAACTCTTGTAATTCCTTTTGCTGTTTGTCAAATTTTTCTAAAGACTTATTTAAATCCTTAACGGTTTGATTTTGCTCTTGTAATTGCTTTTCTTCTTCCTCATCCTGTGTACGTTTTCTAAAATTAAACACAGAACTTTTAGTACTTTTAATACTATTAACAGCATCGTTATCAAATACCTCAAAATACAAATCATAAGACACACCTGCATCTACTGATAAGTTATTAGGAAAGCTGCCTATAAATTGATCAAAATTAGATTTTGCGACAGGAATGTTTAGCGTTTTTTTAGCAGCTGGATTATCTCTTGGATAATATACCAATTGCAGCTTAATTAATCCATAATCATCACTTACTTGTCCTTTAAAATAAAGGGTTTGATTATCTAAACTATCTACCTTAACTTCTAACTTTAAATCAGGATATTGATCTTTAATAATAGTAATACCGTAAGCTAAGTTTTCGTAATTTTTAATAGACTTATTACTGGTGCTAATGTTGTAATCAAAATTAGAATATACCTTTTTTGAGATCTCAAAATAACCAGATTTTATACTAGAAAAAGCAATAGTATCTGTACTTATTAAATCAACCTTTTCCGTCGCTTTAGTATTAAGCTGCCATGTAATTTTGGTTCCTTGTGGTACAATTGCATTACCAATACCTTTTAAAGTTTCGTTACGTTTGTTGGTATAGTTTGGATACTCCAAATGCATATCAAACCCAACCAATGTAGGTACTTCTACAACTTTTAAAGTGTATGGTTTACTAGTAACACCATTAGCAGTAAAATTAAAAGTTATGTCTGTATTGGGTTGTTCAAAAACGTATTCAAAAGTTCCGGATTGACGTTGTTGCAAAAAATAAGTTTCGTTATTGTAAGTAATTTTAACATTATCTGGTACTACATCGCCTTGCGTTGTTGCTAATAACCTAAATTCTTTATTTTGGGTAGTTTGTAAGTTTTCATTTAACACAAAAAAAGCAAAAGGAGCAGGAGGCTCATAAGCAGTTTGATAATTAACAACCCTTTTGTAGCTGTCGCTAAACCAATTTAACTTACCAGAAATAGCAGCAATTACAAATATTAAAATAGGTATAGCTGCATATTTTAAATACTTTATGTTTTGTTTAAAATTAACTGCTAACTTAAACGGTATTGGGCTTAATTCTTCTGATTTTTGATCAATACTTGCCAATAATAATTCCGATTGACTACCAGCTTCCTTTAATTGTAAAACATTAAGTAACTTATCGTTAACTTCTGGAAAATGATTACCAATAATTGAAGATGCTTTTTTATAATCAATACCCTTTTTAAGTTTAAATAATCTAGCTAATGGTAGAACAATAAATCTAACAAACAGCGTTAATTCGACAATTATAAACAACCAAAACAAAACGGTTCTAGCGGTTGGACTTAGCCATAAAAAATGTTCGATTAACAGTGTAAAAATAAAATACAGCAAGCCAATACTAAAAAATAATAGCGCACCTTTTATCAACTCATTAGTATAATATTTTCTAATAAATTGCTCTAATTTGGTCTGTATAGTATTAAAATTATTCAAGTAATTGCTATTTAACTGACTAAAATACATTTTTATTTTTACACCTAAATATATAGGATTATAAGTTATTGTTAAAGGTAATCGCTTACGCGGAAAAAAGCCTGTGTATAAAGCTGTTCTTTATCCTTATTTTTTTGCTGTTTCTACTACTCTATTCTATCTTTGTACACTCAAACAAAACAAGATGTCAAAACAAGTCAGAGTGCGTTTTGCACCAAGTCCAACAGGACCTTTACATATTGGAGGTGTACGTACAGCTCTTTTTAACTATTTATTTGCTAAAAAACATAACGGAACTTTTGTATTACGTATTGAAGATACAGATCAAAATCGTTATGTAGAAGGTGCAGAGCAATACATTGTGGACGCCTTAAATTGGTGTAATATCCCTTTTGATGAAGGACCAGATAAAAATGAAAAATTTGGACCTTACAGACAAAGTGAACGTAAAGCTTTATATAAACAATATGCTGACCAATTAATTGCTAGCGGAAATGCTTACTATGCTTTTGATACGTCAGAGGAATTAGATTTTCATAGAACTCAAGACGAGTCTAATGGTAAAACGTTTATTTATAATTGGCATAATCGCTTAAATTTAAGCAACTCGTTAGCACTTACAGAAACGCAAGTTAAAGCTAAATTAGATGCTGGAGACGATTACGTTATTAGATTTAAAAGTCCACAAGATCAAACACTACATTTAAAAGATATTATTCGTGGTGATATTAAAATAGATACTAACGTTTTAGATGATAAAGTATTATTTAAAAGCGATGGTATGCCTACGTACCACTTAGCAAATATTGTAGATGACCATTTAATGGAAATTACGCATGTTATACGAGGTGAAGAATGGTTACCAAGTTTAGCATTACACTTTCAATTATACCAAGCTTTTGGATGGGAACAACCAGAATTTGCACATTTACCATTAATATTAAAGCCAACAGGAAAAGGAAAATTAAGTAAGCGTGATGGTGATAAGTTAGGTTTTCCAGTGTTTCCTTTAGCATGGAATCCAGAATTTGGTGATAGCGCTACTGGTTATAAAGAAGAAGGCTACTTTGCAGAGGCAGTTATTAACTTTTTAGCCTTTTTAGGTTGGAATCCTGGTACAGAACAAGAGATTTTTGAGTTAGAAGAATTAGTTGCTGCTTTTGATTTAAACAGAGTGAATAAAGCAGGAGCACGTTTTGATCCTGATAAAATTAAATGGTTTAATCACCATTACATGCAAGAGCAATCTAACGATGATTTAGCAGAAGCTTTTCAAAAAAACCACAAACAATTAGAAGCAATTGATGTAAATTATATAGCATTAGTTGTTGGATTAATTAAAGAACGTGCCACATTTGTCAATGACTTTTGGGATTTAAGCAGTTACTTTTTTGTTGCTCCGGAAAGTTATGATGAAAAAGCTTCTAAAAAAGCCTTTAAAGAGGATACTAAAGCTATAATGACAGATGTTTTAGCTGTTGTATCTAACATTGAAGATTTTGAAGTGGAAACCCTTCAAAAAGACATAAAAGGATGGATTACTTCAAATGATATCGGTTTTGGTAAAGTAATGATGCCTTTACGTTTGGCTTTAGTTGGTGCTTTACAAGGACCTGATGTTTTTGAAATTATGTATATGATTGGTAAAAACGAAAGTATCAAACGCATAGAACAACTTATTAAAAGTATATAAAACAAAAAAGCCATCTAAATTAGATGGCTTTTTTAATGTCTTTTATGTAGTATAAAACCTAAAAAGTCAACATTCCTGTAAAGGCAAACATGCTTTGGTTTCCTTTAAAATCTCTACCTAATGCTTGATTAAAATCTGAGTCATTTAAAGCACCTAAAATATTAGTAAACCCATAAATGTATTGAGCTCTTAATTTAAAAAAGCCAATACCTAAAGTTGCACCAACAGTACCATTAACATTAAAGTTATTTAAATCCTTTACAGCTTTAGCCTGAACTGTATCAAAATCTGCTAATATAAAGTCTTCTTGTTGGTCATCACTTAACTCTAAATCACTATTATATTGTAACATTGGACCAAAATCTATAGTAAAATGAGAGCTTCTAAAAGGTTTAGCATGCCATAAAAATTGTACTTGAGCAGTAAAAATTTTATACTCCACATCTTGGGCCAATAAAGTGGATGCTAAATCAAATCCAGTAGTACTAATCGTGTTTTCAGACAATTGCATACCGTAACTAACATTAAACCATTTTTGAGGAATATCCACTGTAGCAGTCATGTTAGCAATCCAACCGTCTCCTTTTTTAGTTTCAAAATTGTCTGTAATGATATCAAATTGAGTGATTCCTCCACCCAAAGAAAATCCGTTTTTAATTTTATAACTTGTATGTTGACCAAAGTTTTTTGTAACAAAACCTATAGTTAGTGCTACTAATAAGATGAATTGAATTTTTTTCATAGTAAATTAAGGGGTTTGTCCGCAAATATAACTTAATTTAGTAACCATAGTAGTATAACCATTAAAATCCATTTTTCATGAATCCAACACTTATTATCCTAATAGTCCTTGTACTATTTGTATTTTTATCCTCATTTTTTGTTGTAAAACAACAAACAGCTGTTATTGTAGAGCGTTTTGGTAAATTCCATAGCATACGCCAATCAGGATTACATCTAAAGATTCCTGTAGTAGATAAAATAGCAGGTAGATTAAGCTTAAAAATCCAACAATTAGATGTCATTATTGAAACTAAAACCTTAGATGATGTATTTGTACGTCTTAAAGTATCTGTACAATATCGTGTAATTAGTCAAAAAGTTTATGATGCTTTTTACAAATTAGATTACCCACATGAACAAATTACAAGTTATGTGTTTGATGTGGTACGTGCCGAAGTACCTAAAATGAAATTAGATGATGTTTTTGTTAGAAAAGATGATATTGCAATTGCAGTAAAAACTGAATTAAATGATGCCATGTCAGACTATGGTTTTGATATTATTAAAACCTTAGTAACAGATATAGATCCAGATGCTCAAGTAAAAGCTGCAATGAACCGTATTAATGCTGCAGACAGAGAAAAAACTGCTGCTCAATTTGAAGGAGATGCTGCACGTATATTAATAGTTGAAAAAGCAAAAGCTGAAGCAGAAAGTAAGCGTTTACAAGGTCAAGGTATTGCGGACCAAAGACGTGAGATTGCTAGAGGTCTAGAAGAGTCTGTAGATGTATTAAATCGTGTTGGTATTAACAGTCAAGAAGCATCTGCTTTAATTGTAGTTACACAACATTATGATACATTACAAGCTATTGGTAGTGAGACTAACAGTAACTTAATATTATTACCAAACTCGCCTCAAGCAGGTAGTACAATGCTAAACGATATGGTTGCAAGTTTTACAGCAAGTAATCAAATTGGAGAAGCTATGAAAAACGCAAAGAAAAAGGAAAACTAATCCTTTAATTTATACTAAAAAAGCCTCACAAAATGTGAGGCTTTTTTTATGAGTTAGATTTATATTTATCAACCATTTCATTTAAACTATTTAAATAATTTTGTAATGATTCCGTATCCACTTTAGCAGCACTATTATCACCATGTGGTAAGGTAATCCTGGTTTCATCTAGATACTTTTGAAGCTCTGGATAGTGTTCTTTAATTTCAATTGTTTTTTGAGATATTTTTGTTAATAGTTCTTGAGACGTATTCATAGCTGTATGATTTTAAGTTATTTACCTAAATTAATGTAAAGGCGTTTCAAAACAAAAAATATAATGCTAAAGATTTACTAAAGTCTTATTTAAATGGATGTCTTTCCTCCCATTTTGAAGTAGGATTTAATGTGTTTACAATGTACTTTAAAGTTGGATTTAAAATAAAATTGTCAGTATGCTTAATATATATACTCATAGCATTAGGCTTAGCACCAACTGAGCTTTTAATCTCCATAGCAGTTCTAGCATAAACCACCTTTTTAAACCCATTTGAAATTGCAAAATCTAACATATCATACAACATATTTAAATACAATTGGTACTTGGATTGAAAATCCGGATTATAACCTAAAAAGTAAGTTTCTAATTGGTTATTGTTTAAAATTAAGGTATAAAACCCTATTAATTGATCATTTAGATAATATCCAAACAGCCTAAAATCTTGATCTAATTCTTTTTTAAAGTTGAAAAAATGCCTTTTATCCAATACAAAAGAATTAACCTTAGCATTATCCGAAACATTTTTATACAACATATATATAGCTTCCGAAGCTGTATTTATTTCATTTAAATCTAATTCCTTTCTAATAACATTAGTTGCTTTTTTTAAAGCAGATTTGTAACGACTTCTGTACTTTTTACTTAATGCTAAAACGTAATCTTGACTACTACTCCAACTTGGTATTATATCCAAAACCATATTAGGCTGGACTTGTAATTTATACAACTTGTTTTTAGTAAATAAATGTTGATTTTGATGGATACTATCGGTTTCAAAATAGTCTTTAAAACATATCATTCTAACACGTTTATTGTCTTCTTTTTTAATTTGAATTGATAACGCGTCAATAACTTTAAAAATAGTATCCAAAAACAGGGTTTGAGAAATCATTTTAGTATTATAATACAGACCATGTTGACCAGTATGCATCAAATTACCAATAATTAAAGCATTACCTCTAACTACAGTAGCTATTAAAGCTTTTGTAAGACGTTTTAAGGTATTATCTGTAGGATTTCTAAAGACATCATCAAGATATAACTGCACGCGTTGTATAATAGCTATTCCTACCAAACTATTATCCTTAAAAATGCCAATATAATTAGTACTAATATTTTTTGGACAAGAGTGCTCTAAGGCTTTTAAAAAAGGAGTTTTTAAAAACAAATCATTAGTCGGTAAAGCATCCCAATAATCAGGAAGATCTATAACCGTTTTATAAATTTTAAAGTGTATCACTGGTTTAAATAAAAGACTAATTACTAACTAATCAGTCTTAATTAACATAAAACGTTACAAAATAAAGGTTTAATAAAATAGTATAAAATTACCAACTACCACTTGCACCTCCTCCAGAGGATCGTCCTCCTCCACCAGAATAACTACTGCTTGAAGATGATGATCTAGACGAAGAATAAGACGACGAGGAATAGCTTGAGGCACCTGATGAAGAATACCCTCTAGCAGAACCTGGATTTAATTTAGCAGATAATTTGGCATCGCGTTTAAAAAAAGCAAATCCAAACGACTTATTATATTCTCCTTTAAAAACACTTTTATTATCATTATTATAAATAATATCAAGCAAAAAAAAGACTAATTATGGTATATAAAACAGATAAATAACAACGCCTAATTGTCGTGTAAATAGAGTCTTAAAATAAGTGTAGCCTTTGTAAAAGCTAATTTTAATACTAAAAAAACCTATCAAATTTTTACATCTGATAGGTTTTTAAATTATTAGTTAAGCGCTTTTGCTTCGTTTACTAACAGCTCGTTTTTGTCTTCCAACGCTTTGTTAATAAAGTCTGTTATCGCTTCGTTTTTATCTAAACCATTATCAAGTAAAATACCTAAGGTTATCATAGTAATAACACGAGTTCCTACTTTTTTAACTGCTGTACCAAATAGTGGTTCTAAATCTTGATAAGCAACGTCTTTTGCTAGTGCTTGTATTTCGGCTTTAGCCTTATCTTGTTGTTCTGGCTTCATCCTATCATATTTTTTACCATATGATTTTATTTGCTCTATAGCAGGACGATTGTTTTGTTGTGGTTGTTTTTGTTGGTTATTTTGCGCATTGGCAGCTGGTTTTTGTTTTGCCCAACTATCACGTAAACCAACAGTTTTATTAAATACTAACGCCTCTGCTTTAGAGTCGTTATCCACATTAAAATATCCTAAACGTTGAAACTGAAACTGCTCTCCTACCTTAGCTTCTTTTAAACTAGGCTCCACAAAAGCGTCTATAATTTTTAAAGAGTTTGGATTAATAAACTCCATAAAATCTTTATCCTCGTGACTATCTGGTGCTTCGTCTAAAAATAATCTGTCGTATTCTCTAACTTCAGCTTTAATTGCTTGCTTAATACTTACCCAATGTAAAGTCCCTTTAATACGACGTTCTGTGTCTTCAGAGTATGTACAATGTACTTCAGTAACATTTCCATCTGCATCTTTAACAACACTATCTGCTTTAATGATATAAGCATTTTTAAGACGCACTTCTCCGCCTAGTTTTAGTCTAAAAAACTTACTACTAGCTTCCTCTTTAAAATCTTCTTTTTCTATATAGATTTCTCTAGAAAAAGGTACTTTTCTAAAACCTGCTGCATCATCTTCTTGGTTATTTTCGGCTTCTAACCATTCCTCTTTATCTTCAGGATAATTTGTAATAACCACTTTTAAAGGGTCTAAAACTGCCATTACACGTGGTGCTTTTTTGTTTAAATCCTCACGTATACAAAACTCTAAAAGTGCAACGTCAATAATATTATCACGTTTAGCAACTCCAACAGTTTCTACAAATTTTCTAATAGCTGTTGGTGTAAAACCACGACGACGTAGTCCTGAAATTGTAGGCATACGTGGATCATCCCAACCGTTTACAATACCTTCTTCTACTAACTTAAGCAACTTACGTTTACTCATGATAGTATAACTAAGGTTTAAACGTGCAAACTCACGTTGTTTAGGTTGCATTGGATACTCTAATTTAGAATAATCATACACTTGCTCCTTAAACCAGTCGTAAAGCTCTCTGTGAGGCTTAAACTCTAGTGAGCATAAACTGTGTGATATTTGCTCTATATAATCACTTTCTCCATGCGTCCAGTCATACATTGGATAAATACACCAATCGTCTCCTGTCCTGTGGTGTGCTTTCTTTAAAATACGATACATTAATGGATCACGCATTAACATGTTAGGATGTTGCATGTCTATTTTAGCACGTAAAATATGTTCGCCTTCATTAAACTCGCCATTTTTCATGCGCATAAAAAGGTCAAGATTTTCTGCTACAGATCTATTTCTAAATGGTCCATCAACTCCTGGTTGTGTTGGTGTCCCTTTTTGTTCTGCCATAGCGACAGAAGATTGAGAATCCACATACGCTTTACCATCTTTTATTAACTGTACAGCCCAATCAAATAGAATTTGAAAATAATCTGACGAGTATACCTCGTTTGCCCATTGATAGCCTAACCAAGAGATATCCTCTTTAATAGCATCTACATACTCCTGCTCTTCTTTAGCAGGATTAGTATCATCAAACCTAAGGTTAACTGGTGCATTATATTTTTCGCCTAAACCAAAACTAATACCAATTGCTTTAGTATGACCAATATGTAAATATCCATTTGGTTCTGGCGGAAATCTAAAACGTAGTTTACTTTGATCTAAACCATTGGTTAAATCTTCTTCTATAATTTGCTCTAAAAAATTGAGTGACTTTTTATCTTCAGACATACGTGTTTTACTTTATTGTAATTGATTATTGCTATTACATCAACTTAATAATAAGCTGTAAAATTAGTTATTTTTTAGTTGAAATGAATTTAACCACACTTTAAAAATTTAGTAAACTACTATTTTAGGTACTTTTGCTCAAAATTTAAAGAAAATGGGAATAATTAAAGTTGAAAATATACGCGTTACTGCATATCATGGTTGTTTAAAAGAAGAAACTGCTATTGGAAGCGACTATTTAGTAAATTTAAAAGTGAAAGCAGATTTACAAAAAAGTACAACATCTGATAAATTAGAAGATACAGTAGATTACGTATTTTTAAACAAAGTTGTAGTTGAAGAAATGGCGACACCAAGTGCACTTTTAGAGCATGTTGCTAAGCGTATTTTAGATCGTATTTTTAAAGAAGATACATTAATTACTATTGCAACTGTTGCTGTAAGTAAAATAAATCCTCCAATTGGTGGTGATGTACAGATGGTTACAGTAGAATTAACAGAAAAAAGAAAAAACTAACAGAAATAGGGTAAAACGGTAATTATTTTTATATTTGCTGTCCTATTAAGGGTGTCGTGGCCGAGTGGCTAGGCAGTGGTCTGCAACACCATCTACAGCGGTTCGAATCCGCTCGACACCTCAAGAAAGCGTTACTTTATAAGTAGCGCTTTTTTTTATGTCTTTATTTTACATGAATTTTAACTGATTAAAAGCAGGTTACACAATAACAATCATGTAAATATAAAACATAGATAATACATTTATTTTTTCTAATTATGATTGAAAATTATGAAAAGATTGCTTCGTACCTCGCAATGACCACTAAAATTTTAATTAAACCAGACTGCATATTTTTTTCGACGTAAGTCTAAAGCTAATGCTTCTTCCATTTTTAAAGCTTCTGCTCTAGTTGCAATTGGTCCAATATGGTTGTATAAACTAGGTCTTAAATACATGCCATATTTCTGGACAATGTTAGACGATAACTTATGTCCCTTTTTGTTAACGTAGCCAGTTTTATGTTGTAAAAAACGCTCTTTGGGCGTTTTGCTAGTCATACCAACATATAAACACTCTAAAACACCATTAAACTGTGGATTGGCAGCTCTAAACTTAGTATTTTGAGTAAATACTTTTTTTGACAATTCCACAACGTAAATATGATATTGCGTTTTAGACATATTCCGTTTTGCGTCTTACAAAATAGTCTACAATTACTAATATAGAAGCCAAAAAAACACCTAACGTAAATAAGACATTAGCGTAAGGCCAATGTTGAATTTTAAAAAGAGTTCCAAAAGCAATACTACCAATACTAATAGCTATAAAGCCGTAATATACTTTTTGTGCAATATTGGAAAGGACAAGTTTATTGTTATTAAAATAATTAGCGCTTTCTGTTAATAACCACCAACCAAATAGTATTATTAAAATACTAAAACCAAATACTTGATTAAATCCAAGAAGAAAGTTTAAACACCACAAAACGATCATAATAACTTTAATATAATCCATGGTTTCTTTGTCTTGTTTAAAATAAAAACGAATGGGATATACTATCAAAATACCACTAATACTAAAGGTTAATAAATCATATGCATTTGGCCAATGCATAATTTTAAATAAGTTACCTAAAAGTAAAATTGAGATACAAATACGAAGAAGTAAGGTATTTTTTTGGGGTTGAAAAGTACTCATAAAACAAATTATAATGGATTAATTTGCTCAAGCTTTTCTTTAATTTTTTCTTTTTCTTCTGGAAAAAAACCTTGTGCTAACAGCAAAATACCAAATCCTAAAATAACTAAAGCAATAATTTTTTTAGTTTTAAAAATAAGACGTGGCGTTAATTTATTTTTAAGTCTTTTAGCTGCAATAATTTTTACTAGATCTGTTACAAAATAGGCAACCAACATGGTTGTAACAAAAACAATTACTCCGTTATGCGAAGTTGTAATTTTACTTGCCAGAACTATAAAACCTAGCCAACCTAATAAGACACCAATGTTAATAAAGTTAAGTAAAAATCCTTTGACAAATAGTTTACCGTAGCCTTTTTTAAATTCTACTTTATGATATTCTTTAACAATAGATCTAAACGATCGCGATGTTTTAACAAACGAAATTATGCCATAAAACACCAATAATACACCACCAAATATTATAAAATTAGGGTCATTTTCAATTTTACCAAGTAACCTTTCAGTACTAAAAAAGGCGACTACAATAAATAAAATATCGGCTAAAATTACACCAGCATCAAATATTAATGCACTTCTTACCCCTTTAGTAGCACTAGTTTCTAACAATACAAAAAATACAGGTCCTACGGTAAAAGAAAGTATTATACCAAAAGGGATAGCTGCAAGTATATCGTCGAACATTGATTTTAATTGTGTTTACTACAAAGTAAAGAAAATATTTAATTAACACATAGTACTATAGCTACAAATAAAAAAAGCTTCAAATTAAATTTGAAGCCTTATTATAAATCTGGTTAAGTTATTTAATCATTTTTTACAGAAATAGAACCTCCAAACGTGTGCTTTTTAGTTACTATTTGTGGATCTCCATAGATATCAATGGTTCCACCTGCTGTAATACGTGCATCTACAGAATCGCTTGCTTTAACCTCTGCTTCACCAGCTGCTCTAACTTTTACTGTTGTATTTTTTGTTTCAAAATCACGACCTTCGTAAATACCTCCTGTATTAAGCGTTATGTCTTGCGTGTTGGCTTTACCTCTAGTTTCTACAATACCTCCAGAAACAGCTCTTACATTAACTGTATTAACGTCTAACCCAACAATTATAGATGCGCCTTCTTGCGCACGAAGCTCTATGTTGTCCTGAGTTATTAACTCGTTACCAACAACTATGGCTCCTTCATTAGCATCAATTACTTTTAAATCTGTGTAATGCACAGCCACAAAAGTTTTAGTACCATCAAAACTACGGTCAAATTTCATGCGTACTTTTAAGGTATTGTTTTTAATTATAATCTCTACATCATCTACATCCTCTCCAGTAATCATAACTTTATTTTCGTCAGATTTTACTAGACTTACTTTAATTAAGTCAAAGACTTTAACTTCGTTAAAATCACCAACATTTTTGTTTTTTGGATTTTGAGCAAAAATTAAAGTTGTTGCTAAAAAGAAAACTGTAACTAATAAATTTTTCATTTTAAAAAAGGTTTTGTTTTAATAAAGAGGCTTCTTTTTTGCAAGTGTTACACTTTTAGTAATATTAGTTTTTATTTATAAACACACTAAAAAAATAAAAAGACTAACTATTTATTTTTGAGGTGCTACGCTTACTGCTGTTCCTGTTACTGAAACAAAAAAATAAGAGCCATTTACGGTTTCAAAATCAACATTTATGCCAACTACTGCATTTGCATTTAAATTGCTAGCATTGGTTTGTAACTCTTGAAAAGCATGTTCCTTTGCTTCGTTTATAACGTCTGTTGTTAACTCTTTATTTTTTTCGGTCTTAAAAGAAAATTTTGTTTTAGTCTCAAAAGAGGTTCCAGTTATAATCCCTTTGTATTCAATTATTCTAAATCCTTCAATAGAATTTGTTGTTGTTAATATCATGGTTATTGGTTTTAAATATTAGTAGTTAAATGTAATAAAAAGTTACTGTTAATAACGAAAACTATATACTGGCTAAAAAAAATGTATCAAAAACTTAAAGTTAATTGATACATTTTTTAAAATTTTTAAGGGTTAAAAAAGGTTAGTTACTATTAACCTTCGTGCTTACCAATTAGGTTGAAGTCAAGATGACGTTTTACTAAATCGGCTTGTTTTACTTTAACAATCACCTCATCTCCAAGTTGATATACTTTTTTAGTATTACGTCCAACTAATGCAAATTGCTCTTGATCAAAATCATAATGATCGTCATTAATATCTCTAATTCTAACCATACCTTCACATTTATTAGAGATAATCTCTACATAAATTCCCCAATCGGTTACACCAGAAATTACACCAACAAATTCCTCGTCTTGATGGTCTTGCATAAATCTAATTTGCATGTATTTAATCGAGTCACGTTCTGCTTTAGTTGCTAAATATTCCATGTTACTAGAATGTTTACACTTCTCTTCATATTCCTCTTGATTAGCACTTTTTTCGCCATCTAAATAACGTTGTAACAATCTATGTGCCATGACATCTGGATAACGTCTAATTGGTGAGGTAAAGTGAGAATAATCGCCAAAAGCCAATCCGTAATGTCCTATATTTTTAGTGGTATACTCTGCTTTAGACATGGTTCTAATTGCTAAAGTATCTACTAAATTTTGTTCTTTTTTACCTTGAACATCTGTTAATAACTGGTTTAAAGATGATGCAATTCCGGCTTTACTTTTAAAGTTTAGTTTATGACCAAACTTAGCAACTACGCCTTGTAAAGCAGCTAGTTTACTTTCATCTGGCTCGTCATGAACACGGTAAACAAAAGTTTTTTCTGGTTTCATTTTAGAAACAAACTCTGATACTTTTTTGTTAGCCAGAAGCATAAACTCTTCTATTAACTTGTTAGCATCTTTACTAGTTTTAAAGTGAACACCAATAGGATTTGCATCTTGATCTAAAGAGAATTTAACTTCTACTTTATCAAAACTAATAGCTCCTGATTGCATACGTTTATTACGCATTTTTTTAGCTAGCTCGTCTAATTTTAAAACCGCTTGTGCTATTTCTGGAGTTGTATTATACTGTTTACCAGTTAATGATACTTCATTTGGAATGGTTGTATCTATTTTTTCTGGATTAGAAATAATTTCGGCTTTGTTAAAAGTAATGTTATTTTCAATGATTGCCTGTGCTTCTTCATAAGCAAAACGAGCATCACTATACGTTACTGTACGACCAAACCATTGGTCTTTAATTTCGGCTTTATCATTAATTTTAAATACTGCTGAAAACGTATATTTCTCTTCATGAGGACGTAATGAACAAGCACCATTTGATAAAATTTCTGGTAACATAGGTACAACTCTATCTACTAAGTATACTGAAGTTGCACGCTCATAAGCTTCATCATCTAAAACAGTATTTTCCTTAAGGTAGTGTGATACATCTGCAATATGGATTCCTATTTCATATAAACCATTATCTAAAACTGTAAATGATAACGCATCATCAAAATCTTTAGCATCTTTTGGATCTATAGTAAAGGTTAAATCTTTACGCATATCACGACGTTTTGCTATTTCTTCTGCAGTAATATTTAAGTCAATAGAATTTGCATAATCCTCTACTTCGGTTGGAAACTCGTATGGTAAACCATATTCTGCTAGTATAGAATGTATTTCTGTATTATGTTCTCCAGCTTTACCTAAAACTTTAATTACACGACCATTAGGTGAATCTGCTTTGTCTGGCCAATCCTCCATTGTAACCACAACTTTATCGCCATCTTGGGCTTTTAAAGTTTTATTAATTGGCACAAAAATGTCAGTTTTCATTTTATTACCATCTACAACAACAAAAGCAAAGTTTTTCTTTTCGTGTATTTGTATAATACCAACATACTCAGTTTTAGCACGTTTGATAATATTGGTAATCTCGCCTTCAAGCTTACCTTGTTTTCTTCGTTTGTAAACGTATAATTCTACTTCGTCACCATTTAGTGCTTTATTAACATTGTTAGAAGCTATATAAATATCGTTCTCAAAAGCATCGCAAATAACGTAACCGTTACCACGTTGTGCTGCATCAAAAATACCAGTATGATACTCAGTGTTAACAACTGCTTTAAATTTTCCACGATCTGTTTCTATAATCTCCTCTTTAGCTTTAAGTTGCGCTAATTTTTTAATAATCTGATTACGACTACTAGCATCATTAACTCCTATTTTAGCTGCTATTTGCTTATAGTTAAAGCTTTGGTTTCTTTCTTTTTTTAAAATACTTAAGATTGTATTTGTAAGGTTGGAAATCTTATTATTTGAAGGTTTCCTGTGTTTTTTTTTGTCATTTAATTTGTAATCTATTGAATCTCTAAGATACTTGAAATTCTGTTATTTATAACTTAATACAAGGAGAAGATTGGTTATTAAGTTTATACAAAGCTACGTTATTATAATTAAATGGATATTAAACTAATATTAAATCTTGAATTTAGAGTTATTCACATATATACTATATATCATTTATTTTCTTTTAAATTTTAAAAAAATAGTGATTATTATAGCTTGTTAATAGCGGTATAACTTTTTTAGATTTTGATTTGATTTGTTTAATAATAGAGTCTATTAACAAGTTATTAGCTATCTAAAGTATTTGGTTTTAAAGTAAATACTTATGTTATTAACAACTGTTAATAACGACTGTTGACAACAGATTTTTGATAAGTATTTTAAAAATTGATGTTGGTATCTGTAATTTTTTTAATGATAAGTATGCAAAAAAAGGGCTAACTTTTTTGGTTGTTAATAACCAATTTTGGTTTGTAAAATTAACTGGATAATCCTAACAAAAGTTTTAAAAAACAATCACAAGATATTAACAAGTAATTAATACTTAATCCTGAGTAGTTAACAATTTAATAATAGTGATTGATTTTTAAATAATTACGAATTTAATTTTTATGAATAAGTTAATAGCTATTACTTATTAATACTTGTAATCAATTATTAACTTTGAAATCTAATAAACAATAACACAACTACTACTATGAAAATATCAATTGGTAACGATCATGCAGGCACAGACTATAAGTTTGCTATCGTTAAACATTTAGAAGCAAAAGGTTACACTGTTAATAACTATGGTACTGACCAAACAGACAGCGTAGATTATCCAGATTTTGTGCATCCTGTTGCAAATGATGTAGCAAACAATACTGTAGATTTTGGAATTTTAATTTGCGGTAGTGCAAATGGTGTAGCTATGACTGCTAATAAACACCAAAAAGTTAGAGCTGGTATATGCTGGACTAAAGAAATTACAGAGTTAACAAGACAACATAATGATGCCAATATTATTTGTATTCCTGCACGTTATACAGCTGTACAACAAGCTATAGCTATGGTAGACACATTTTTAGAAACTAAGTTTGAAGGTGGTCGTCATCAAAACCGTGTCGATAAAATACCAGTTAATTGTTAATAACCCTATATTAGACTATAAGCTTATTAAGGTTGTAGTCTAATTTATAACTTTACTTTAATTATTTACTATTATGTTAGACATACAAACTAAAACTTTTGAGCAATTAACAACACAAGAGTTGTATGATATTTTACAATTACGAAGTGAAGTTTTTGTTGTTGAACAAGATTGTGTGTATCAGGATATTGATGGTAAAGATCAAAAAGCATTACATATTATAGGTTTTAAAAACAAAAAAGTAGTGGCTTACACACGTGCTTTTAAACCAGGTGATTATTTTGAATTTTCTAGTATTGGTAGAGTAGTTGTTGCTAATAATGAGCGTCAACACAAATATGGTGTTGCTATAATGAAAGCCTCAATAGAAGCTATTGCAGCATATTATAACGAAACTAAAATTAAGATTTCTGCACAGTGTTATTTAAAACGTTTTTATAACAGTTTAGAATTTTTTGAAATAGGTGAGGAGTACCTAGAAGATGGTATACCACACGTAGCGATGATTAAAGATTAATTAATCTTCTTTACCTACATAAGTTACTAAAATTTCCACACGTCTGTCTAGTTCTGGAGCTCCACCAAGTGGAAATTTACGACGCATTCCTACGTATTTCATTCGTTTTTTGTCAACGCCTTTTCTAGCTAAATAATCATAAATATATTTAGCTCTGGCTACAGATAGATTGCGTTTTTTGGTTTTTTTATCTACCGCATCACGACTCATTTGCGTGCAACATACATGACCTTGTATGGTAAAATAGATGTTTTTTTTAGCGACTAAAATCTTAGCTAAATCTTCTAAAGTTTTTTTAGACTCTGAAGTTACGTAACTATAACTAGTTTTAAAATAAATTTTGTCTAGCGTTATTTTATCCCCTTTTTTTATTGTGCCTTTAGCTATGTCATCTGTAGTTTTTTTACTGTCATCTGTTTCATTTTCAGTGACTTCTTCAGGTTTAGTAATGGTCTTTTTTTCGGGAAGTTTTGGCGTAACAATAATTTCTACCTTACGGTTTAAACCTCTTATTTGGTGGACTTCTTCTTCGTTTAAAACTTTTAGTAGTATTTCACCTTTTCCGTTTACATTGGTAATTAAATTTTCGTCAATTCCGTAACCGGAAAACAACTCTTTAATTGTATTTGCTCTGTTTTGTGATAACTCTAAATTATAGTCATTAGAGCCTCTATCATCGGTAAAACCATAGATAGATATTTTTTGAATTGCTATGGTATCTAAGTTAGAAATAAATAGTAAAATACGGTTTTCTTCAGTTAAAGGAACGTCGTATTCGTCTGTATTAAAATACACATCATGGGTTAATTCGCTTTGCGAAAAACCTAATGTTGTGCTTAATAATATTAATAAAAATAAATGCTTCATGATTATAAACTAGCATTAAATATACCAAAAATTTAATATGTTAAAATGTGTTAGCTTATTTAGTTTAAATATCTGTTGTATTTAGAGGTACTTGATAAAATATCTGTTGCAGTTTTAATCTCTTCATTATGAGTTTTGTAGTACTCATATAACCCTTCTCTGTAGACGTAACGTTTAACGATTTCGTCTGTTAATAAGTTAATTAATTGTTTTTTATTATTCTCTACAGCTTTAGCTTTAGAGTTGTCTAGATTAGTTATTAAGGTTTTATAATCCTTACTAATATCGTCATCTAAATTTTCAGATTTTGAAACTTCCATTGCTTTTTTAAGTGCTTTTTCAGTTTCCGTTTCAAACTCAAAACCTGATGTATTTAGGTAGTTTTTAAAGGTATTAAAGTCGGTATCTGTTAATTTAAATTTAGAGATATCTTCTATTTTATTGTTATAGTAATAGGTTGTTGCAAAATCAAATATGCTTTGACTATTTAAAATAGCGTCTGTTATTGCTGTATTTTTAGTCACCTCTAAAGCTTCGTCAGGAAAGACACCACCACCATCAAATACTTTACGACCATTTTTAGTTTTAAAGGCATTGTAATTTTCTTGTTTAACTCTTACAGCGTTACCATTGTCATCTCTGTTCCAATAATCTAAAGCCTGTATACATCTTCCAGAAGGTGTGTAATATCTTGATATTGTTACTTTTAATTGTGTACCATAAGTTAGTTTTTTAGGACGTTGTACTAGTCCTTTACCAAAACTTCTAGACCCAACTATAACTGCACGATCAATGTCTTGTAATGTCCCAGAAACAATCTCTGATGCAGATGCACTGCGACCATCTATTAATACTACAACTGGGATGGTTGTGTCTATAGGTTCTTTTGATGTGTAATAGGTTTTATTATATTTTTTTACTTTAGATTTTGTGGTAACTACTAATTGTCCCTTTGGTACAAATAGGTTAACCACATTAACCGCTTCGTTTAGTAAGCCACCAGGATTACCTCTTAAATCTAAGATTATTTGTGTTGCACCTTGTGCTTTTAAATCTTTTAAAGCATAACCAGTTTGTAAAGACGCTTTTTCGTTAAATTTTTGAAGCACAATATAACCTGTTTTAGCGTCTATCATGGAAAAGTGAGGAACAGCATCAATTTCTATTTCAGATCGTGTAACAGTGGTTGTATTTGTTTTTCCTTGACGTTTATAGGTAATTTCTAATGTAGAGTTTGGTGTTCCTTTTAAAAGGTCTGAAGCATCACCATCAAAACCATCTAGTAATGTACCATCTACTGCTGTAATTTCGTCACCAGCTTTTAATCCTGCTTTATCTGCTGGATAGTCTTTGTAGGGCTCAATAACCAATAATTTATCTTTTAGTGTCTTAATCCTTGCTCCAACTCCTGTGTAATCTCCTGTACGACGTATACGCTCTGCTTCTACATCTTGCTCGTTATAAAATTTTGTATATGGATCCAAGTCGTTAAGCATATTTTTAATGGCATTATCCATTAATTCTGCAGGATTAGTTTCATCCACATAGTTCATATTCAGCTCTTTAAAAAGTGTTGTGAATATTTCTATTTGTTTAGCTATTTCAAAAAAATCGCTTTTAAAAGCAGTACCTGTAAATAAAATGGTAACAGCTAATATTGGAATTATAAGACGTTTTTTTAATATGTTTTTCATGATAATTTTTTTGAACTAAATGCGATAAGAATTTTAAAAATAAAAGTCCTTATGGTTTAGAAATTTGGTCATTAAATTTAGATAGTAACGTTTTCATTTTTTGATTAATTACCTCAAAATCTGGCATTTCTTTACTAAGATATAAAATCATAAGCGTGAAATGGTCATTATTATTGTCTATTAATAGATTTTTATTTAATCTGTAGCCTTCCCTAAGCAAGCGTTTAACACGAATCCTATCCACAGCTTTTTTAAAATTACGTTTACTGGCAGATACACCAACTTTTAAAGTAGTATCATTTTTTAAATATACCATACGTAATGGATAAGCAGACACTGATTTACCTTGTTCAAACAATTTTTCGATTGCTTTTTGGCTTTTAAGTTTTTCGTGTTTATTATAAGTAAGACGCATTATTAGTTGTTTTTTAAGTCTTTTTTTAATACTGAATCTTGTAATTGTACTAATTTAGTTTCAAGTTCATGCAACCTATCGTAGACATCAACAGGTTGAGATATTTGTTTAGATGCAAACATTTTTACGTGCCAAATTTCCATAATATCTTCAACGTTTATTGAAAAATCTGGATAATTTCCGTCCTTGTTATCACTTTTTAAAATCAGTTTTTTATCCGTTGTAGTGGTATTAATAATACGCTTTAAAACAATACCATCGTTTTTACTAATTACAACATAAATTTGATCGTTTTTTATATCCTCTAATTGTTCTACATATTTAGCAAATACTAAATCTCCATCAAAAAATGTACTAACCATTGAGTGACCTTGAACTTCAAAACACCTAAACGTACCATGGGCAAGATTAGGCATATAAAAAGAAGGTAAGGTTTGAATATACTGGGTGTCAGCATAGCCATTTAGGTAGCCTGCTCTTGCTTTTATAGGTACATAAATCACATTTTCGTTATTATCACTTGATACCGAAATTACCTGAGGCACACTAGAAAATGATGGACTACTGGGTAAATCTTGATTTAGCATGACTTTACTTTTTCCAAATAGATAATTTGGATTGATATCAAATACATTAATAATGGCGTTTAATACGTCATAACCAGGCTTAGTTTTTTTACGTGTACCATCCTTTTGTAAACGTCCATTTATAATACTGTCAATAGTTGTACCAGTCACACCTATACGTTTTGAAAACGCATAATTATTCAGATTAAAATGGTTAATTATTGTGGTGATTTTTTGATCAATCTGCTGCATGGTTCAAGAAGTAATCCTGTTTAAAATCTAATTAAAGGCTAATATACAAATTAATAAAAGTTAAACATTTGTACTATTTAAAACAAGTATAAGATACGCTCTTGATTATCTGGTAATCCAATGATATTATTACAATAGTCATTTTGGTATATTAAGTCCCCTTTTTTAATATAACCTTCTGCTTTTGGCATACAAGCATCCCAAGCACTTGAAGGTTTACAATCTTTTAAATTTAGTTTAATTATAGTGTGATTTGCAACTGTAATTACAGCATATGTATAATCTTTTGCTTGATTTAATGCAGGAGCAACAGTGTCTTTATTTAAGCTTATTATTGCTTTCGCAGAAATTTTAGCAGTCTCCTGAAATGTTTCAATAGGATTGGTTGTTGTATCGTTTTTTAAACTTTTAATATCCTCTAAAAAAGGAATAGTTATAATCCCTGTAGTAGTTTCGGTTTTTGGATTTGTTTGGGATGATACTACCTTATTTTCTTTGTTTACCGAAGGTGTATTAGTTCTGTTTTCATCCTTGCAGCTAAATATTAGTAACACAATTAAAAGTAAAGTAAATGATTTCATTTTATAAATAGTATTAATTAACATGTTGAAATATAATGAACTAAAATTTTTAAGTCTAACTTCTATTTATTCTTTTTATTTGATAGTTTTTTTTAACAATATTTTATACATTTGGATTAATAAAAAACTTAATCAACAATTAAATGAAAAAATTATTAGTATTATCAGTTGCCTCTTTATTTTTAGCAACAAGTTGTGGAACAATGGGTGTTGTATCTACTCCATCTGAGTACAAAACTGCAGGAAAAGAAGTAAGTGTTGTAAAAAAAGGTGTTAACATTTTTGGATTTACTCCAATGGATGTTCAAAAAGAAGCTGGTGCAGCTTTATCTGAATTAAATGGAAAATGTAGTAATGGTGTAACTAACATTAGAACTACTGTTTCTGGTAAAGCGTTTATCGTTGGATTTGAAAAATTAGAAATTACAGGTAACTGTAACTAATTATTTATACAATTTAAGTACTTAAGGTGTAGATTTTTATCTGGACCTTATGTATAAAACAAAAAAGCTACAACTTAAGTTGTAGCTTTTTTTAGTTTAATTTAAACCTATCTACTGTTTTACAGTATTATTAGTTTTATCTATATCTGCCATTAACTGATTTGGATCTATAGTAATAGATTTAATCATGCTTTTTGGCTTACTAATACTAAAGCTATAAGTTGGCATTGCCCAAGCCCAATCGTTTATGATTTTAGTTGTAGTTGCTACTGGCTTTTCACCACGCATCATTTGTAACGGGATGTAATATTGCTCTGTTGTACCATCAGTATATGCTACCTCAATATCTAAAGGCATTGGCATTAATCCTATACGCTCTAAATTAACGGTTGTAATGCTATTATTTTCTTCAAGAGATGTAATAGCATAGTCAATGGTATTTGTAGTCTGTGTCCAGTCCATTAAGTACCAATCTAATTCTAAACCAGAAATCTTTTCAGCAGTTCTAATAATATCAAGTGGTCTAGGGTGTTTAAA
The DNA here is from genome assembly GCF_055808135.1 of Olleya sp. KJ81-1. Taxonomy (NCBI): domain Bacteria; kingdom Pseudomonadati; phylum Bacteroidota; class Flavobacteriia; order Flavobacteriales; family Flavobacteriaceae; genus Olleya; species Olleya sp. KJ81-1. The sequence goes on from NZ_CM147854.1 coordinate 2,599,661, forward strand.
AGAAAAATCATCAAAATATTTTTTAAGCGTTTTCTTTAGGTTATCCTCTCCAATAATATATCCTAATTGAGATAAAAATACAGACCCTTTATTATAAGCAGTAATACCGTAAGCCATGTTTGTTTCATAACGATCTGCATGAGTTGACTGTGGTTTTTCTTTACCTGATTTTACTAAATAGTAATAACCATTATATGCTCCAGCAGCTGGATTTTTTAGGTTAGTATTGTTAATAGCATCCATTGCATAATCACTAATGTAACTTGTAAAACCTTCGTCCATCCATTCATGTTTAGCTTCATTAGAAGCTAATAAAAATTGAAACCAAGTATGTGCCATTTCGTGTGCAGTAACACCAACTAAACTACCAAAACTACGCTTTCCTGTAATTAATGTACACATAGCGTACTCCATTCCACCATCTCCACCTTGTATAACAGAGTATTGATCGTATGGATATTTTCCAACGTTTTCAGATAGATATTGCATTAATTGTACTGTTTTAGGCTGTAAATCTTTCCAAAACTGTAAATTTTCTGCTGGTAAATCGTTTTTGTAATAAAAGTTTAGCATCGGACCATTAGGTACTTGCATAGTATCGTGGATGTAATCTGGATCTGCAGCCCAAGTAAAGTCATGTACTTTAGGTGCTTTAAAACGTAACGTTTTTTTGTTTCCTTTTACTTCAGCTTCGCCTTGTTGGTAACCTGTACCACCAACAACGTAATTTTTATCAATAGTTAAATTTACTTCAAAATCTCCCCAAACACCATGAAACTCACGTCCAATGTATGGGTCAGCATGCCATCCTTCAAAATCATATTCTGCTAATTTAGGATACCATTGCGTCATTGATAAAGCAACACCTTCTGCATTATCACGACCAGAACGTCTAATTTGTTGTGGTACTTGTGCATCAAAATCCATTGTAAAAGTCACACTTTCTCCTGGCTGAATAGGTTTTGCTAAGTCAACCTCTAGAACTGTTCCAACAGTCTCATGGCTTAATGTTTTACCATCTTGCTTTAAGCTTTTTACTTTAATGTAACCAATCTCGTTTGGAGCCAATTTACTAATACGATCTCCAACACGTCTATCTGGATCTTCAATAGTACGAGAACGTACATCCATCTCGCTACCTGGTTGGAAGGCATTAAAATATAAATGGTAATACACGCGATTTAAAACATCTGGCGAGTTGTTAGTATAGACTAACGTTTGTTTACCATTGTATTGATACGTGTTTACATCCATATCAATATCCATTTTGTAATCTACATGTTGTTGCCAATAGGTAGATTTAGAATCTGTTGTGTTACTAGATGAATTGGCAACTTGTTTGGTAGAATTACAAGACGATAAAATACCAAAAGCGGAAATTAAAAGAAATAATTTTTTCATTGTTTTAAATTGAAATAAAAAAGCCTCAACATAATAGGTTGAGGCTTTTTTGAATTATTAATTGTTATTTAGAAATTTGTGAAGCCATAACTAAAGCGTTATAAGCATTTACAATTTTAGCCGATTGACTTAGGTCAGAAAATGGTTGAATGTTTTTAGCATCTCCACCAACAATAACTTTAGACGTTACAGCTAAACCAGAATCCATAATAATTTGTTTTACTTGTGCACCTGTTAGTTTTGGATATTGTGACCAAACTAAAGCAGCAACACCTGCAACAGCAGGAGCAGCCATACTTGTACCACCTTTAGTATCATATTCGTTTTCTGGAGTTGTAGAATATACTTGAGCTCCTGGAGCAAAAACATCTACATTTTTCTTACCGTAGTTAGAAAAACCAGCAACTAATTTTGTACCATAACTTGGTGCTAATGCACCAACACGAATGTAAGTGTTTGATAACTCTACATAATCAATATTGTCATCAGGGAAGTTTGCTTCAACATCTACATCTTTACTATCGTTACCAGCAGCATGTACAAAAATTACACCTTTATCACTTGCATATTTAATAGCGTCTCTTACCCATTCTGGGTGCATAGAAAAGCTTTTACCAAAACTACCGTTAATTACTTTAGCGCCATTGTCTACAGCATATCTTATCGCTTTTGCAATATCTTTATCGTACTCGTCACCATTTGGTACTGCACGAAGCGCCATAATTTTTACGTTATTAGCAACACCATTTGCTCCTAAACCATTGTTACGCTCTGCAGCGATAATACCTGCAACGTGTGTACCATGACTTTCAGATTTTTTTACAGGCATAACGTTTCCGTTTCCGTAACCTGGCTTATCGTTAAAATCGTTTGGATTATCTCCTGTTTTACGACCGTTAAAGTCTTTGTTTAAGTTAGCGTTTAATTGGTCAGTAAAATACTCTACACCACCTTTAATTTGCTTTTCAGCTTCTGGAATAGATGTCATCCCGTTAGCATACATAAATTTAGCTGTAGCTACTGCTGTTGCTAATTCAGATCCTTCTTCTGCAGTGATTGCATTAACTTCTGCAGGTGTATAATCTTCTTTTTTAAAGTGTGCTGTTAATACTTTATTTGCGCTGCTTACTTGACCATATATTTGGTCGTAACGTTGCTTACCACTTAAAGCTTGTTGGTAATCTTTTTCTAGTTTTTCTGCTGCTTCAGCATATCTTGGGATACTTGTGTCTCCAGTTGCAACAATACGCGTCATTTCTAACTGCTCGTCATAACCATCTCCTAAAAAGTTCCATCCATGGACATCATCGATGTAACCATTATTGTCATCATCTTTTCCGTTTCCTGCAATTTCTTTAGGGTTAGTCCAGATAACACCATCTAAATCTTCATGTGTAATATCTATACCAGAGTCAATAACAGCAACAATAATTTGCTGTCCTTTTTTACCTTTAATAATTTCGGCGTAAGCCTTATCAACACTCATACCAGGAATAGTATCTTTTACTAAATCTAAGTGTCCCCAATTGTGTGCTTCTGCGTCTGTTAAGGCAGATTCTTTCATTGGTGTGTTGTCAATATTTTCTATAGGTGTAGATAATATTGGAGCACTTCCACCGCAACTAGATAAAACTATCGCAGCAAAAGCCGAAAATAAAATTGGTTTATAGGTAATCTTCATTATAAATTGTTTTGAATTGTTAATTAAAAATATCGTTACAAGTAAAGGTGTCTTTTAATCGTACGCCTTTTTCTGTGTGTTGCACAGTAATTATTTCGTTGTGTGCATCGTGTTCCAAAAATAAGTAATAATTGTTATCTGCTGCTAGATTCAGGAATTTTTCTTTTTCGTCTAACGTCAACAATGGTCTTGTATCATAACCCATTACAAAGGGTAAAGGTAAATGTCCAACGGTTGGTAATAAGTCTGCCATAAAACAAATGGTTTTACCTTTGTAATTAATCATTGGTATCATTTGTTTGTCTGTATGTCCATTGGCATAAAATATATCGAAACCTAAAGCTGAATTTTTTAAAATATCATCCTGCGGAAGGTCTGTAAATTTTAGTCGTCCACTTTGTTCCATTGGTAATATGTTTTCTTTTAAAAACGAAGCAACTTCACGTCTGTTAGGCTCTGTTGCCCATTTCCAATGGTCTTTATTGCTCCAAAAGTGAGCATTTTTAAAGGCAGATTTTAATTTTGTACGGTCTTTATTATAATTAAAAGCACCTCCAGAATGGTCAAAATGTAAGTGCGTTAAAAACACATCTGTAACATCGTCTGTAGAGAAACCTACTGCTTTTAAAGATTTTTCAATAGTATCATCTCCATATAAGTTGTAATGACCATAAAACTTTTCGCTTTGTTTGGTTCCCATTCCTGTGTCAATTAGTGTCAAACGGTTTCCGTCTTCAATTAATAAACAACGTGCAGCGATATCTATTAAATTATTAGCATCTGCTGGATTGGTTCTGGTCCATAAAGTTTTTGGGACAACACCAAACATGGCACCTCCATCTAGTTTAAAATGACCAGCTTGTATTGGGTGTAATTTCATTATAAAGAATTAGTATTAAAACTACCTGCAAATTACTAAATAAGTGTTAAACACTTAAAATATTAAGGTTTTATTAAGAAATAACCGCTTTTAGACGTTTACCAAAATCGTAAAGTGCTTTAATTTCTTTTATGCTAGCTAATCGCTCGCGTCCAAAGACCAACAAATCTTGACCATTAGACTCGATATGGTAGTAGGGATTACTTTCAAAAAAGTGCGTGATTTCATCTGTAAAAAACTGTTGTATAGCTTGCGTATCTTCACCTAATAAATAAAAGCGATTGGAAAAATCGGTGTGGTTTTTAATAGGAATATCTTTAAAACCTGCAAAAGCATAGACTTTTTCTAAAAACCCTTCTCTGTCTAGAGTAAACTCTGGAATTTGTTTGTTTAGTTTAATATGAAGCATTGTACTACGCACGACTTCTTTAGCAATAAATTCTCCTTCAGAAAACTCGATATCAAATAATTTTAAACCATTGCTTTTATTAATGGTTTGGTTATAGATGTAGTTGATTTGTTTTACCCTGAAAAATAAAAAATTGTTTAAAAAGCCCGTTTGTTTTTCTTTTTTAGCAATGTAGTCTAAGTTGTAATCGTTTGCTAACTCCTCCATGGTGGTTTGTCGACGCGTCAAGCTATTTTTAATAACATTTGGTACAGGAACTAAGCGACGCAATGCAAATGGATGTTCTGAGTCTGTATCGTGTAAATCTAAGCCTAAAACTTCAAAGTGTCCACCACGTTTTGCAAATAGCTCTTGATAGTTATTAAGGTTTTCCATAACGGTATGGTCCACAAATTGGCATAGCGAAAAATCAATAATAACGTCTTCGTTTTCTGGTACTGCGTCTAATTTAGCTTTTAATTTATAGAAATTTAAAAAGCTACAAAAATGCTTAACACTTATGTAATAATGACCATCTTCTTGAAACATTAAAACGTTTGGTTTAAGCCAATTTCTGGCAAAAAGTGATATACTTTTATTTAAGACAATATGTATAATAAATGTGATTAATACTCCTGATAAAATACCTGAAATTAAACCAATTTTTAATGTAACAATTAGGGTAACAAAAAAGATGATTAACTGTTCTTTTCCAATTCTAAAAATCTTTTTAATATTTTCTGGAGACGCTAGTTTATATCCTGTGTAAACTAATATTGCCATTAATGCTGGTAATGGTATACGTGCTAATTGCGTACTAAATAAGACAATAAAAATAACTAAAAAGAAAGCATGAAAAAAGTTGGAAGACCTATTACTACCGCCATTATTAACGTTAACTGAGCTTCTTGCAATTACAGTTACGACATTAAGACCACCTAAAAATCCACTTCCTATGGTTGCTAATCCTAAGGCTTTAAGATCTCTGTTTACATTACTTCTTCTTTTTCTGGATCTAATTTATCTACAGCTTTGATGCTTAACAAGGACTCTATACTAGCAATTAATGTTAAAGCTAATACACTAGTCCAAAACGGAAATGTCCCGATTTTACTAAAATCCACAGTTGGTATTTGCGATATAATTTCTGAAAATTCTGGTATACCAGAAATCATGTAATTTATTGCAATTGGGTTGGCTTGATGCGCAACCAACTCAAAGTAATAACTAAATCCAATAGAAAGTATAACAATCCACATTGGAGCAGGTATAAGTTGTAAGTATTTGTTTCTTAGTTTAGAATAAAATATCATAATTAAAAAACTAATAACTCCAGCTAATGCAGCATAAATTAACCCTGTATTATCGTAATGTATAGCATCGTTTATAGTAAATGGAATTTCGAATAAATAATCAACCGTATCTTCCCTTTTAATCCTATGCGCTAACATAATATGAAACTGTTTTCCTAGTATAATAAGACCAATAGCAGCTAGCATACCTTGAATGGCAGAGGATGGAAAAAATCTGCTAATTTGCCTAATCTTAAAAAGCCTAAAAGTAATAGTAAGGCTCCAGAGCAAATAATGGCAGCATAAGCACTTTCTATACCCAAGGTTAAAATAGTACCTAAAAGCACACCAACTAATCCGTTACCTGGACCAGAGATAGTAACGTGACTACCACCTAAAATAGAGACTAAAATTCCACCAATTACAGCAGCAATTACTCCAGAAATTGGAGGTGCATCACTAGCCATAGCCAATCCTAAACCTAGAGGTAAAGCAATAAGACTTACCACAAAACCAGAAAATATATTTTTAGGTAATGCTTTAAAAAAGACTGTTGTATTATTTTGTTTTGGACTCATTGAATAATTAAAACATCGGTTGGTAGCTCAGTTAAAATATGTTCAATATCATGCGGAAATAAACGATCCCAAAACGTCATTTTTGTTGGCGCATTCATGACTAATAAATCTGCTCGAGATATTTGTGCATAATGTCCAATGGAATAGCCTTGGGTACCAAAAATAGGTTGTGATTTAATTGCAATAGTATTAGTATTAGTATTAGTATGTTCTTGTGGTAAATCTTCAATTATATGATTAATTCTTGAGGTTTCACGATTACTAATACGTTCTCTGACAATATTAGCATGTCTTAAAGATTTATCATCATCTACATTAACTGCAATTTCATTGGGCTTAATTTCTTCTACTATTGTTATTTTTTCGGCTTTAAGTTTTGATGCAACATAAAAGGCAGTCGCTATGGTTTGTTCGGTTTTTGGATCTTCTAATCCATTAACAACTATGTGTCTACAGACAATTCTGTCAATAGATGGATTAATTAATAATAGTAGACTACACTTGGCTTGTCTAGTTATTTTCCTAGCAATAGAACCAACATAGTATTTTAATAAATTTTCACGTTTAGCAGCTCCAATAATTAAAAGGTCTATATCTTTTTTATTTGTAGTGTCTAATATAGCAGCAACTGGGTTTCCTGATTTAAAGACGACTTCATACTTTAGATTATCTTTCTTAAAGCTACTTAATATACTATTTATGGTTTTTGACTTATCATCAGATTGTGCTCCAATATGAATCATAATTAGTTTAGCATCAAAAAATAAAGCTAGTCTAGCAGCTTCAAAAATATTAGCTTTAAGATTGGGCGAAAACGCGATACCAATTCCAATGGTTTTAAAGGGCTTTATTGTCAATTAGGTTAGTAGTTTTTTGATGAAAAATTGTAAGATACCATTTTTTTAAGTTTAAAAAAATTGAGTTAGATAGTGGTCTAGGCTTAAAAATTTAACTTTTTACTCTAAATTTGGGTTAAATTATAGAAGTAGAATTTTAGAATTAGTATTTTCACCAAAACGATAATTGAATGATAGAATTAGGAGGAATCATTATTTTAGGAATACTTGCACAATGGGTTGCTTGGAAATTAAAAATACCAGCAATTTTACCTTTAATATTAATTGGCTTGTTGGTTGGTCCAATTGCAGCCGAGTTTTTAAGTGAAGATGGAACCAAATGGATAGAACCAATATGGAATGGTGACGAAGGTTTATTTCCTGGCGAAAGCTTGTTTTATTTTGTATCCTTAGCCATTAGTATTATTCTTTTTGAAGGAGGTTTAACCTTAAAAATGAGCGAAATTAAAAATGTTGGACCTGTAATTACCAAGTTAATATCTGTAGGGTCTTTGGTTACCTTTTTTGGTGCTGGTATTGCAGCACATTACGTATTTGGGTTAACATGGGAGATTTCATATTTATTTTCAGGATTAATTATTGTTACAGGACCAACAGTAATTACACCTATTTTAAGAAACATTCCGCTTAAAAAAGACATCTCTGCAGTTTTAAAATGGGAAGGGATTTTAATTGATCCAATCGGAGCATTAGTAGCAGTATTAGTATTTGAATTTATTAGTGTTGACGCAGGTGGAGAGTTTACTAAAACCGCATTAATAGAGTTTGGTAAAATTGTGTTATTTGGAGCTACCTTTGGATTTACTTTTGCACATGCTTTAAATTTTATTATTAATAAAAAGTGGGTACCTCATTATTTATTAAATGTCTTTGCATTAGCAGCTGTTTTAGGTGTTTTTGTATTGTCGGATGTCTTTGCGCACGAGTCTGGATTACTTGCAGTAGTGGTCATGGGAATGGTGTTAGGTAACTCAAACTCTCCATACCTAAAAGACTTATTATATTTTAAAGAATCTTTAAGCGTATTATTAATTTCAATATTATTTATTTTACTAGCAGCTAATATTAATTACAGCGAGCTATTATTAATTTATAACTGGAATACAGTAGCGCTTTTTGCTATAATAATATTAGTTATTAGACCTATTGGTGTCTTTTTAAGCACGTATGGATCTAAGCTCAAATTAAACGAAAAACTGTTTATTAGTTGGGTTGGACCACGTGGTATTGTAGCTGCAGGAATCGCTTCGCTTTTTGGTTTAAAATTAGCTAGTAAAGGTGTTGAAGGAGCCGAGTATATTACTCCTTTAGTATTTGTAATTGTTTTAGGTACTGTACTTTTAAATGCGACAACAGCTAGACTTTTTGCTAAGTTAGTTGGTGTGTTTTTAACCCAATCTAATGGAATACTAATAGTAGGAGCATCAAAAGTATCTAGGTTAATTGGGCACTACTTAGAGTCACATGGTAGACATGTGGTCCTAATTGATAGTAATCAAAATAACATTAACAAAGCTAAAGAGCTTGGTTTGGAAGCTATAAACACCAATATCTATTCTGAAACATTAACTGATAATATCGAGCTTAATGATGTTGGATATTTAATGGCTTTAACAGGAAACAACGAAATTAATAAATATGCTATCAATAAATTTTCAAAGCAATTTGGAGAAAATGGTGCGTTTAGATTAGTGTCTACAGAAGAGATGTTAGATGAAAATAATAATCCACATGAAGGTTTATTTTCTCATACAGATGACTTTAACACACTTTCAGATGTAACTAGAAAATTTCCTAGTATTCAAGAAATTGAAATTATAGATAAAGCACATCTAATGGATTTAATTAAAACCACAAATGAAGACCGTGAAATAGTTCCATTATTTATAAAGGATGACGAAGGAGAGTTACACATAATATCGTCTTACAACACTAATTTTGAAGACGTAAGTGAAGGTTATTATTTAGTCTATTTAGGAAAACCTTTAGACGTAGAAAAAGTAGACACAGTCTAACTAAAAGTATAAGGCATAAAAAAACCTTCATTTTAATAATGAAGGTTTTTTTTATATCTAATAGTTAACTTAATCGTTAAGTTTTAAAACAGCCATAAATGCTTGTTGAGGTATTTCTACATTACCTACTTGACGCATACGTTTTTTACCTTTTTTCTGTTTCTCTAAAAGTTTACGCTTACGCGAAATATCACCACCATAACATTTTGCGGTAACATCCTTACGTAAAGCCTTAACGGTTTCTCTAGCTATAATTTTTGCTCCAATTGCAGCTTGAATAGGAATATCAAATTGTTGACGCGGAATTAATTCTTTTAACTTCTCACACATTTTTTTACCTATGTTATGTGCGTTATCTGCGTGTATTAAAGCAGACAAAGCATCTACAGGCTGTGCATTTAATAATACGTCTAATCGTACTAATTTAGACACCTTCATACCTATTGGGTGGTAGTCAAAAGATGCGTAACCTTTAGACACTGTTTTTAATCGGTCATAAAAGTCAAATACAATTTCGGCAAGAGGCATTTCAAAAGTTAATTCTACACGTTCTGGTGTTAAATACGTTTGATTAATAATCATCCCTCGTTTTTCTATACATAAGCTCATTACATTACCAACAAAGTCTGATTTTGTAATTATCGTTGCTTTAATATAAGGTTCCTCAACACGATTTACGGTTGAAGGATCTGGTAAATCCGAAGGGTTATTCACTATAAAAGCATCTTCAGGATTTTTATTTGTGTAAGCATGGTACGATACGTTAGGTACAGTAGTAATAACCGTCATGTCAAACTCACGCTCTAAACGCTCTTGGATAATTTCCATGTGTAACATTCCTAAAAATCCACAACGGAAACCAAAACCTAAAGCTGCAGAGCTTTCTGCCTGAAACACTAAGGATGCATCATTAAGTTGTAGCTTTTCCATACTGTTTCTCAGCTCTTCATAATCCTCTGTATCTACTGGATAAATACCAGCAAAAACCATTGGTTTTACGTCCTCAAAACCTTCGACAATATTAGTCGTTGGATTAGCAAAGTCCGTAATAGTATCTCCTACTTTTACCTCTTTAGCAGTTTTAATACCTGTAATTAGGTAACCTACATCTCCTGTTTTAACACTTTGTTTTGCGACCTGAGTTAGTTTTAAAGTACCAACTTCGTCTGCATTATACTCTTTATCTGTAGCAACAAATTTAATTTTTTGTCCTTTTTTAATTTCACCATTAAATACTCTAAAATAAGTTTCAATACCTCTAAAAGTATTATAAACTGAGTCAAATATTAAGGCTTGTAAAGGCGCATCAGGATCACCTTTTGGTGCAGGAATACGCTCAATAATTGCTTTTAAAATGTTTTCTACTCCAAAACCTGTTTTACCACTTGCATGGATAACATCTTCTGGTTTGCAACCTAATAAATCTACAATATCATCTGTAACTTCTTCTGGATTTGCACTTGGTAAATCTACTTTATTTAAAACAGGAATAATCTCTAAATCATTCTCTAAGGCTAAATAAAGGTTAGATATAGTTTGCGCTTGTATACTTTGGGCAGCATCTACAATTAGTAAAGCACCTTCACAAGCTGCAATAGATCTTGACACTTCATAAGAAAAATCTACGTGACCAGGTGTGTCAATTAAGTTTAAAACAAATTTTTCGCCTTCATAAATGTAGTCCATTTGGATAGCATGCGACTTAATGGTAATACCACGTTCGCGTTCTAAATCCATACTATCTAATAATTGGGCTTGTTGTTCTCTTGCTGTTACAGAGCCAGTAGCGTCTAGTAACCTATCGGCAAGTGTACTTTTTCCGTGATCAATATGTGCAATTATGCAAAAATTTCTGATGTTCTTCATAGTCAAATCTCTTTATAAATAAAGATATTGCAAATATATAGTAATTATTGGGCTTTTTTCTTTTTTCTTAGGAATACAAATTCATATAAATTTGCGGTTTTTCCCACACTTTAATGTTAATTACAATTATTATATTGCAGGCTTAACCTATTATAAATGAATCGCTTTAATTTTATTATCGTTTTTTGTTTATCTATGACTACTTATGCTCAGGATTTAACCATTTCTGGGAACGTTGTAGATGACTCAAATCAACCCATTTTATTTGCTAACGCAATTATGTATACTTCTGATCAATCACAAGTTATATCAGGATCAAGTACTAATGAAGATGGTCAATTTAGTATTGACAATTTAACCTCTGGAGAGTATGTTTTAAAAATCTCGTTTTTAGGTTTTGAAACCGAAACTAAAAATATAACATTGGCTAATGATGTTAATTTAGATACCATAATATTAAAAACACTACCAGAAACTTTAGGCGAAGTAACCGTTAATGCAAAAAAACCAACGTTTACAAAACAAGCAGATCGCATGATATTTAACGTTGCAAATACTGCTTTAGTGGAAGGTACAATGCTTGATGTTTTAAAAAGTACACCAGGTGTTTTGGTTTTGGACGATAATATTTTGGTTAAAAATAGTAGCCCAACAATTTATATAAACGATAAAAAAGTAAACTTATCAGCATCAGAGTTAGCTATGTTGTTAAATGCGTCTTCAGCAAATGCGGTCCAAAAAATAGAAGTTATTACCAGTCCATCTGCTAAATATGATGCTTCTAGTGGTGTTGTCTTAAAAATTGTGATGAGTAAAAACCTAATTATGGGTTACAGAGGTAGCGTTACAACGCATTACACACAAGGTGTATATCCTAGATATGATGGTGGATTAAATCAGTTTTATAAAACGGATAAAATAAACGTTAATCTTAATTACAGCTACAACCATACTAAGATAAATAGACACAATTTAGACGAAATTAATTACCAAGAAAACAATACTGCAACAGAATTTTGGAGAACAGATTTGGACCGAAATACAACGTCTAATACACACAATGCAAATCTAAATTTTGATTATTATATTAACGATAATAATACCCTTAGCTTGTCTTCAAACGTATTGTATTTACCATATTTTGATTATCAAACAAACGGAAGCACTTTTGTAAACGACTTACAAGGGTTAAATGACTACAATTTTAATTCTTATAATTCATCTAAAGATGACAAGTATAATATTGGTACAGATTTAGACTATAAGCTTAATTTAAAAAATGGTGCTAAATTTTTAGCAAATGCACATTATACGACCTATGATTTTAATAGAAGTCAACATGTCAATTCTGACTATTTTTTCCAGAATAACGCTTCAAACTTTAGTACTGCTTTTAATACCAGAAATAATCAATCTACAGATATTTTTTCTTTAAAATTAGATTACGAACTACCAATCAATGATAGTTCTAACCTATCCTTTGGTGTTAAATCCTCTAGCATAAATACAGACAGCGACATTGTGCAATTTGATGTGGACCAAACTACAGGTAACCAAGTATTAAATACAGCTAATACAAATGCTTTTAATTATGACGAGTCTGTTTATGCAGGATATTTAAGTTATGATAAAAGTTGGGATAAATGGAGTATGTCTGCAGGTTTAAGATTAGAGCATACTGATCTAGAAGGGTTTTCTCCTGCGACTAATGTAAGTCAAACACAAGACTACTTGGAGTTGTTTCCAACACTAAATGTAACTTGGCAAGCGTTTGAAAAAGCTAACCTTTATGTATCCTATAAAAGATATATACAACGTCCTAATTACACAAATTTAAATCCGTTTAACTTCTTTTTAAACGATAACATTATAGTTTCAGGTAATCCTAACTTACAACCATCGTTTACAACATACGCTACCATTGGGACTTCTATTAACAACACCTTTACTATAGAGGCATATTACAAAACAGTATCCAACCAAATTAACGAATTACCTATACAAGATAACGCCAATAATTTTTTGATTTATTCGCCTACCAATATTCAAAATGTTAGAGAATATGGACTTGATTTTATGGCAGATTTATATATCTCAAACAAGTATTCAGTCTTCTTTTTGACTAGTCTTTTTAATCACGATTTTGATATCGATTTTAATAATCAAACGTCTAATTTTAATCAGTGGTCAAACTACTCCGAAATTAATGCTGGGTTTAATATGCTAAAAGATAACAGTCTATCTGTTAACCTTTCCGTAGCTTATTATAGTCAATTTTTACAAGGTACTTTATTAGGAGAGTCCATAACATATTCTAATTTAAGTTTAAGTAAAAAGGCCTTAAAAAACAAAGCAGTAATTAGTTTAATGTTTGCCGATTTATTTAACCAACAAGACCTTGGGGCAAGATCTAAATTTGCTAACCAAAACAATTACAGTTATCATAATATAGATAACCGTTACGTTAAATTAGGTTTTAGTTACAAGTTTGGAAACACTACGTTACAAACAAACGAGCGTACTAAATCGCTGAAAGAACGTGAACGCCTAGAGAAGTAGTATAATAGCTATTTTTTATTGTGTTTATGGTTTATAGGCATTTTATTTAATTGTTGGCGCTAATTTAAAAATGACATTGAAAAAGAATTTCAGTATATTGATTTTTAAGCAAAGTAGAGTATTGATAAGCATATTATCCTTTGCTATTATGTTCATTCCAGTTTTAATACTTCCGAGCCATATTAACAACTCAATCGTTCAATTAATTGTGACTGCTCTGGGAATAATTGGACTTTTTGGATTACTTTGCTATTTCTGTTACGGACGACTTAACGTAAGTTGTAACAGTGAAACACTTCATTTTGAATGGCAGAAAAAACTTCTTTTCAACTATAAAGAAATCGAAGACATACGAATTAATGAAATAAAACGCCTAGTAATTGACCAAGGACAAATCTTAAGAAAAATAATTACGAAAAAGGTTGAAATAACACTGGGAAATAATCGTCCAAACAATATTCTAAAAAGCGACTCGCAGGAATTTATAAATTTCCTTTCAAAAGAAATTCAGGAAGAAGAAATTATTGATAGTTGGGGTATTTGGGCTGAAAAAGGATTTTTAAAATGGGCATTAATAATTAACACAATGATTCTTATTGTCGCAATTGGAGTTTTAGGATTTTTTGCTTTGACTAAGGGATTTGAAAAAATTCCACCAGCAAGTTTCTTTATGATGATTTTCCTTTTACCGCAAATGATTTTATATCAGAAACATATGAAAAATAAAAAACTAGCGCCAACACAGTATAAAAATAATGCGTAGTTTAGTGCTTAATCAAAGGTTAGTGCATTTTTGTTACATCTGATTTTCCTGCGGAAAATCCTCGCACACAAAACCGCACTATTCTTATACATAAACGTTGTACACAATTTGAGGAATGAAACAAGAACCACCATTAGTACCTAAAATAAAGCATGTTCTTAAGCAAATAGCCGAAAGAAAATCAGAATCCTATATGTTAGAAATTCTTAATCATTCTTTTTTTGATTTTGAACGACATTGGAATTATCAAACATTCCCGAATGCTTATAATATTAAAATATTCTTGACACCTGATATCTACTCTAAATATTATGAGTTAAAAAAAGGAACACAGGATATTTTAAAAAAACGGATAAATGATTCGACAGAATTACTAATTGATAAATTAGAATTATTACCTGATTACGATAAACTGGAACTGTTATCCTCAGAAGTGAAACCTATATATACCAAATGGGAGGTTATAAATTCTGGACAACAAAAGTTAATTGAATTACTTGAAAGAAGTACAGAATCGACAGACTATCAAAATATCGGAAATAGTGGAAGAACTTTAATGGACAAATTAGCAAGAGAAGTCTTCAATCCAAACTTACACAAAGCAGAGGACCCATCAATAGAACTTAATAATGGCAAGTTTAAGAATCAATTACATACTTATATTGCAAGTGAATTAAAGGGAAAGAAAAATAAAGGTTTGAGAAAAGTAGCGGAATCAGCAATTGAATTTGTAAGTGACTCAATTGATTTGATGAATTCAACTACTCATAAATTGAACGCGGAGAAACACTTTGCTGAATTATGCGTAATAAGTGCCATCAGTGCAGTTAGTATAATAAAAATAATAGATGAATTGGAATAAAACTGTGTACAATACCGTATAAAAATAATTGCTTTTTTAGGCTTAATCAAAGGTCGTTGCGCTTTTGTTACGTCTGATTTTCCTGCGGAAAATCCTCGCACACAAAACCGCAACTATTCTTATACATAAACGTTGTAGGTAATTTAAAAATCATCCTGTGAAAATCCATTTCTTAATTTCATTTATTACTATTCTTTCATTAACCTCATGCAAAGAGAAAGAAAAAATTTCTGTAATGGAAAATCGATTACTAAAAGATTCTACATATGTAAAAGAAAATCTGAATGTAAAATGGAATGAATTCAGAGAGGAAAAATATGAACTTTATATTTCAAAGAATAATGATACTATATACAATCAGTATAAAATATTTGAAAATGGAATTCTTGATTCCTTGAATTCACTTTATTATGTACTAAATATTAAAAAATCTGATAGAGATGGTTTTTATAAAGCTAAAATCTCAGTTCATTCAGAATATGAAACGTTAGAATTGAATGAAAAAAATAAAAGAACTTTAACCTTTTATTATTTGGAACAAAAAGCTGACAAATTATATGACAGTATATCAAGTAGGACAACAAAAGCTCTTAACTCTCTGGAATTTGAATTCGAAAATCAATATGACGATAGACTTGTTGGACTATTAACTCAAGAAGTAATTAGAGACACAATTTTGAATGGAGAAAAAGCTTTAAATTATAGAATGTCATATTTGTTAGTTGATAATTATTCTAAAACTGATAATTTATTTCTAGAAGCTTACGAATTTGATAAAGAAATGAAATTTAATCCTGAAAAAATAAGGTTGGAAAAAATAAAATAAAAACTACCTACAACAAAGAACTGAGTTAAAAAACAAGCCATTTTAAGCTAATCTTGAAACAAAATTTTCATCATAAGGTCTCCCACTTTTAGCAATAGCAAAAGACTGTTTTAATAACTTATTACCTACTGCTATTAATGCCAGCTTTTTACTTTTTCCTTTAGCGACTAATCGTTCATAAATCTCTCTACAAGCCTTATTGTGCTTACACGCTGAAAAAGAACATAAAAACAATAGATTCCTTAGTTTCTTGTTGCCTACTTTACTTATTCTACTTCGACCTCTTACACTACTCCCTGATTTTCGTATAGTGGGTGTAATACCAACATAACTACATAACTGTGATGCGTTTTCAAACTTCTTAAAGCCATCGGTTACTACTATTAAAAACAAAGCGGTTTTAACTCCCATTCCTGGAATACTTTTTATTAATGTTAATTGATGCTGCTGATCTTGTTTTACTAATGCTAATAAACGAGATTCCAATACTAAAACCTCTTTGTTTAATTGCTTCAGATTTCGAGTTAAAGAACGATAAACAAACCTTGAAGGAATTCCTAAAACTTCTTCTCCTTTTAGTTTATTCTTGGTCGCTGTTCTATGTTTTATATAACTATCTAATAGTCTAAACAATTGTAAGCACTCACTCTGAACATCTGTTAAAGCCGTATACAATGGGACATCATTCATTTCTCCATACTCACTTATTGCTTTAGCATCACTTTTATCTGTTTTTACCTTAGCTAATTTCATCTGAATAAATCGCTTTACAGATAATGGATTTACTACAGAAACGCTAATTCCTGATTTATATAAAAACTGTGCTAAACGATAATGATAATAGCCTGTAGCTTCCATGACTATTAAAACGTCTTTTGGTAAATGTTTTAGAAAGCTTACAATACCTTTTGCATCATTTTTAAATTGATTATGTCCACTTTTTGAACCATAAACATCAAAGACATCTTTGCTAATGTCAATTCCATAAATTTCTTTATATTTATTCATAATAACTTGAATTTTGGAAAGAACATAGCTACTGATGTTTCAACAACTTGAAAACGAGATCTAGGTCTCACAGAACTGAACGAAATCTTAGTAGAAAAAGAGAGAGGATTATCAATGTTGTCGAAGTCTAAAGCTTCACCGTGTATACTAATCTTATTTCTCTCTTTTGTTCTTTCTATTTATTAGTTAAATTTAATGAAAGACAAACTTAAGCCGTGTATAATTAATTGCTAGGATCTTCACTACTTGCGAATATTCCGCAGGAATATTCACGGGTTCGTAAATGTTTGCTAACTTAGTTGCCAAACCACGCAACTAACCATACACAATCACGTTGTAAAACATTTGATCAAACTATTCGACATATTATTTAGGTTCTTGCTTGGAAGCGGAACAACTTGGAATCAAGCGAAAGCAAAAGTTCATAAGGAATTAGGTATTTCTCAAGCTAGAATATTCGCTTGGAAACCTCACTCGATAGTTGAAATTGATTCTAAAAAAAACGTTGTCATTCTAAAATCAGAAAGTGGAAAAATTTTACCAATAGAATCGGATAAAAAAACAATACGGAATTTAATGAAAGGCATTTCTGAAAATCAATTTTTACCTAAATACGGAACTGACTTTATTAACGAAATAAAATCTTGGAATTTTACGTATTCCCGAACCAAACCGACTGAATATAAAGTGGATTTAAGAGCAAAACTAAAACCAGAAGACCAAACTACAGAGAAAAGAAAAAAATGTATCACAAGCGAAATATAGTTGTGAGTGAATTTTTTATTAAAAAACTGATTGAAAAGACAATATAAAAACGTTTTACAACAATGTATAAAAATAATTGCTCAATTTTGGGCTTAACCAAAGGTCGTTGCAAGTTTACTACGTCTGATTTTCCTACGGAAAATCCTCGCACGTAAACCCGCAACTATTCTTATACGTAACCGTTAGCGATAATAAGAAACAGAACTATGAGTATAAGATTGAGATTTTATAATTTCATTATTCCTAAAAGAACAATAGATAAAAAATATAAAGGAGGACTAAACTCTTTTAAAATAAATTGTCCTAATAGAACTTTCGAAGAAGATAACGACTTGGTTAGTCTAGGGTTTATGAACCCAATGGATGTAAAGTGGTTCTGTCATGTATTAAAAAAAATGGTTTGCAGTACAATGGGAAAACTTCTGTTGATTTTGTCGTAACAAATTCTATGTTTGGCAATTTATGGGATGTAAAATGGCTTGACCGAGACATAAATTATTGTTGGCTGAAAGGAAAATTCCCCACACACACCAATACGTTTATTCCTAAGTTTAAAAAACATAAAGTTTTTGAAGAAAAATCCGAAATAGCAATGTGGTGGAATAATTTGAATGATGCTTGGAAAAATATACTTTATTACAACCATATCATAACAGGTGAGGATAAAATAAAAAATCTTCATAACAAATTTTCCTTCGGGTATACCATTGAATATATTGGAAACATAACTTTAGACGACATTCAGAAAATATTTGACATTGAAGAAATTTGGGCTAATGCGAGTAATTGCGACGATTTAGCTAGGCTTGGAGACTTGTATCCCATAAAAAATTTAAAAAGATTAAAATCACTTACATTGCGAAGTACCGATCTAACATCTTTAAAAGGCATAGAATATTTAGAAAAATTAGAATTCATTGAAATAGGAGGACAATTTTCTGATATAGATTTAATTTCGAAATTATATAACCTTAAGACAGTCAATCTTCACAGTCCATTCATAAATAGTATTAAACCGTTAAATGGATTAAATTTGACTTGGTTGAATATTAACAATGGAAAAATACCAGACCCAAATGAGTTTGTAGAATTTGAAATTCAACATCCTAAATGTGCTATATATAAGAGCTTTCATTAAAAAAATACTACCGCTAACACCATGTATAATTAGTGGCTAGCTCTACACTAGTTACTAACAATTCCTGCGCAATATTTTATTCAGTTTGTATTTATTAAATTAGATGCATAAACACAAAACAGTCCATCATGGAAATAGGAACAAAATTTATTAAAATCAATTGGAAATATCGAGTACTATTTGCAATAGGTACAGGTCTGTTATACGGTTTTACACTATGGCTTTTTGATTATTTTTCTGATGAAAATATTTACTCAACAAACAATATTATTTTTCAAGCCCTTTTCTTTGGTTTATTTTTTGGTATTGGATTTCCGTATATAAATCAAAAGCTTGCTGACAAGTTTTCTAATAAAATAGGACATACAATCAAACCAGATTTATCACCAGACGAAACTGTTGAAGTAGAAGGTCCTGCTAATCTATTTCGTGGTATGGAAGGTGTAGGTGGAAAAATATTTTTGACCAATAAAAAGCTAATCTTTAAATCGCACAAAATTAATATTCAAACAGGACAAACAGATATTGCTTATTCAGATATTGATCAAATTATAAACCGTAAAACTGCAAAACTAATTAATAACGGAATTAGGATTGTGACTAAAGACGGTAAGCAATTTGATTTTGTAGTTAATGAAAGAGCAGTATGGTTGCACCACATTAACAATCACCTAAAATAAGATTTTAAGACATTTTAAATTGCCAATAATGAAATGTGTACAACCTACATTATTAGCACCTAAAATCACCTTAAAAATTAGCTTAATACCGTTTTAAATAAAGTAGATTAATCCACCCATTCAGCAATAAACAAATTAGTATCGCGTCCACCACCATTATTACGGTTAGACGAAAACGCTAACTTTTTACCATCGTTAGAAAACACCGGAAACGCATCAAACGTTTCGCCATGTGTAACACGCTCTAGGTTTTTACCATCAATATCAATTAAGTATAAATTAAACGGAAAACCACGTTCTGCCTCAAAATTGGAAGAGAATAATACCTTGTTACCACTTGGGTGAAAAAACGGACTCCAATTGGCATTTCCTAAATCCGTTAATTGGCGTAAATCACTACCATCTGCATTACAAATGTATAGTTCCATATCTGTTGGCTCAACTAAACCTTCAGCTAATAAATCTTTATAGTCTTTAATTTCTTGTTCTGTTTTTGGTCTAGACGATCGGAAAATTATTTTTGTTCCGTCAGGCGAGAAAAACGCACCTCCATCATAACCTAATTCATCTGTAATTTGTTTTACATCACTACCATCCAAATTCATGGTGTATAACTCTAAATCGCCACTTCTTGTGGACGTAAATACAATTTTATCTCCTTTTGGCGATACTGTTGGCTCAGCATCATAACCAACCTCATTAGTCAATTGCTTAACAATATTACCCTCTAAATCTGCAACAAAAATGTCAAACGTATCATAAACAGGCCAAATGTATTTACCGTTTTTGCGTAAAGGGGTTTCAGGACAGTCTTTATCTGCTAAATGTGTTGATGCATAAATAATATGCTTATTATCTGGCATAAAATAAGAGCATGTTGTACGTCCCATTCCTGTACTAACCATTGGTGGTGCAATACTATCAAAGGTTTGATTGGCATCCATTAAAAACATTTGGTCACAACCAACATTCCATTTTTTGTAATTAGATTGAAACACCAATTTACTATCATCAAAACTCCAATAGGCTTCAGCATTATCACCTCCAAAAGTCACTTGACGTAAATTTTTAAAATGAATTTCTTCAGGATAAATCAAAGGGTTTTTTACTTCAGTAACTTCAGGTTTTACGGTTGTATTAGTAACGTCAGTTTTAGTTTCATTTTTACATGAAAAAATAAAAGCTGTAACTAGTAAAATTCCGAATAAGCGTGTTTTCATAATAGGTTTTATTAAATGGCTTTAATTGCCTAATTTTGAGTAAAATTAATACTTCTTATCATGAAATTAATAAAACTACTTGTTTTTTTACTTGTTTTCACCTCATGCAAACACGAAATTTTAAAAGAAATTACCATTCAAGAGGATGTTCAGTTTTTAGCTGACGATGCTTTGGAAGGTCGTCAAACAGGTACAAATGGCGAGCAAAAAGCTGCAAAATATATTGCAGAGCGTTTTAAAAATTTAGGCTTAACACCAAAAGGAACCGATGGTTATTTTCAGGCGTTTTCTTTTAAACCAAAAACAGATCCACATCAAGAAGTAAAGTATAATGTAAAAGATGGTGACAGTACAATTACTGGTACAAACGTGCTTGGTTTTATTGATAACAAAGCCGATAACACTGTAATTATTGGCGCACATTATGACCACCTAGGTTATGGAGCAGAAGGGAGTTTATTTAGAGGCGAAAAAAGAAATACATAATGGAGCAGATGATAACGCAAGTGGAGTAGCAGTGCTACTAAATTTAGCACAAAAGTTAAAGGCTAAAAACACAAATAATAACTATTTATTTATCACATTTTCTGGCGAAGAAATGGGCTTATTAGGGTCTAATTATTACACAAAAAATCCAACAATCGACAACAAAAAAGCCAATTATATGATTAACATGGATATGGTTGGTCGTTTAAAAGCAGATAGTACATTGGCTGTTTATGGTGTTGGTACGTCACCCATTTTTAAACAGACGTTACAAGCACACAATAACCGTTTTAAATTAGTGCAAAAAGAGTCTGGTGTTGGACCAAGTGATCATACTAGTTTTTATAATTCTGACATTCCTGTTTTGCACTTTTTTACAGGTCAGCATGAAGATTACCACAAACCATCAGACGATACAGAGCGTTTACATTTTAATGGTATGCAAATCATTTCTAATTATATTTTTGAAATCATAACAGATTTAGATAACAACGGGAAACTACCCTTTAGAAAAACTAAAAACGAAAGCGATGAAGTACCACGTTTTAAAGTAGGACTTGGTGTAATACCAGATTATTTATTTGACGGAAAAGGCATGCGTATTGATGGTATAAGCGAAGATAGACCAGCACAAAAAGCGAACCTTCAAAAAGGTGATATTGTTGTTAAACTTGGCGATAGTACAGTTTTTGATATGATGAGTTACATGAAGGTATTAGCAACTTTTAAAGAAGGTGATAAAACAAATATAACAGTAGACAGACAAGGCACAATGGTTGATGCTGTAATACAATTTTAAAGCTTCTTAATTAATCCATGAAAATCACCAACCAGGACATAATAACAAAAATACACTTAATCATATCAGTATGTATTGTTGTTCCGGTGTCTTTTTTTATGGTTTTAATCCAAGCTCTCAGTTCGATATTCATTTAAACACCATTGACGAGCATAATTTTTTTAAAGCCATTATGGGTCTGTATTTAGGGTTTTCTATACTTTGGATTTTGGGAGTATTTAAAGCCAATTATCTAAAAATAGCATTAGTGACCAATATGATTTTTATGCTAGGCTTAGGTTTTGGAAGATTACTAAGTGTAACTTTAGACGGTGTTCCAACTTTTGGCTATAAATTTGGGACTATTGCAGAGTTATTTTTAGGGTTTTATGGATTGTGGGTATTACTAAGCCATCATACTACCACAAATACCTAAACTAACAATTACATAAACAGCAGCTAGTATAAATAATACTTTAGCTGCTTTTTTGTTTTTTTTAAGTAACGCCAAACCAATAATAGCTAATAAAATAGCTGGTCCAAACATGATAGCAGCAAAAAATAAGACTATTCCGTCATAATTTCCTCCTCCTCCTGTAGCTTCAATAAGTAATGATATCATAATTATATCTCGTTTCTAAGTGCTTCTAATCGGGCTTTTTTATCATCGCGATAAAACAAATTCATGGTTTCAAAAGGGATAATTTTATTGTCTTTATCCACAATATGCACACACGATTTTTTTATGGCTCTAACATCAAAGTTATAAGCATCTATAAATTGCATGATAATGACTCTAAATAAGTTGTCATACCCTAATTCTGGAGCATCAATATTTGGTAAGCAACACATGATGGATTTTAGATTTTCTTCCGCGACTTCAACCGAGTTTCCTGTACTAAATAACTCCACCATTTTACCTTGCAGTGCTTCATCTTGCTCGTAAATAATAGTGTTTTTACTGTTGTCTAATAAATCGTTTGGATTAATATAACGCGTTAACGGAAACACTTCGTCTCCTAATTTAAGTGCGTAACCCATTACCAAAGCATCTGGATTACAAGGTACAGGAAGCAAGTCGTCAGCATTAAATATAGTGGTTTGTTCCATTATTTTTCGTCGTACTTCAGTAATAGTCATTCTATCCGTTTCTGGATTAAAATTATCCAAACGTCCTGCAATTTGTGTTGGTTGTAATGTTACACCTCTAACACATTTTTGTTTTAAAGCGTAATCAATAATTTTACCAATCTCACCATCATTTAAGCCTTTTTGTAGGGTTACTACTAAAGTGGTGGATAGGTTTAGTTTATTAAGATTTTCGATAGCTTGTTTACGGATATCATTTAAATCTGCACCACGAAGCTCGCGCAATACGCTGTTTTCAAACGAATCAAATTGTAAATAAATTTCAAAATCCGGAGCGTAGGTTTTTAATCTTTCCGCGAAAGCGAAATCTTTAGCAATTTTAATCCCATTAGTATTCAGCATTAAATGCCTAATTGGTAACGTTTTGGCATAGTCCATAATTTCCCAAAACTGAGGATGTATGGTTGGCTCTCCACCAGATATTTGCACCACATCAGGCTCCTTTTCATTTCTAACAATAGTGTCCAGCATGGCTTTAACTTCGTCTAAAGTACGATGTCTACCGTATGTTGGTGACGAGCCTGCATAACACGTCGGACAAGTCAAATTACAGCGATCCGTTACCTCAACAACAGTCAGGCAACTGTGCTGCTCGTGGTCAGGACACAAACCACAATCGTAAGGACAACCGTAATCCGTTTTGGTGTTAAAAGTATAGGGCGTTTCGCTAGGTTTATTGTAGTTACGGATGTTTTTATAATACTCAATATCGTCAGCAATTAAAACCTTACTATTACCATGTTCCTTACAACGCTTTAACATGTAAACATTCTCGTTTTCAAAAACAATTTTGGCATCCACACGTTTTAAACACTCAGGACACAGGCTTAAAGTAAAATCGTAATAGGTATAATTTCTAACTGGCATTTTCTGTTTTTTAAGTTGTTTGGGCGTTACCACAAGGGTCGCGCTATCCACTAAATCTTTTTCTCGTACCTCAAAAAAGGATACCGTTTCTATCGCTAACGCGCGTGTTTGCCAAGTAAAAGACTAGCAATAAATTTGCTGTAATACATCCAACAAATTACACATAATATTTGGATACTACTTAAACCAAAAGTATAAAATACATTAGGTTTTAAAAACTCGATACAAAATCTAAAACCAAAATAACTTAGCATAAAAAGCTTGAATAAATCACCATTTTTTAATCGGAAGGTTTTGTGTATTGTTTTTAAAGCAATAAATAATATGGTTAAAAAGACAAGTTCATATAAAGACGTGGGATGGCGTAGCATGCCATCACCTAAATCCATTCCTAATGCAGAAGTAGTTACTTTACCATAAGTAAACTCGTTAATACCAGATAAAAAACAACCAATACGACCAATAAAGATTCCTAAAATTATAGGGAAGACAAATAGGTCTCCAGAAGATTGCTTTTCGCCAATTATTTTTTTTGCCAATTCCACGCCAAGTAAGCCACCAAACAAGCCACCCATTATAGTTTTGGTATTAAATAATTGGATTAGGTTGCTTGCGGATAATTCAATTAAAGGGTTTTCTAAAAACCCAACCAATCTAGAGCCAATTAAAGCACCCAAAGCTGCACCTAAAATAATGGATAATCTATTATTGCTATTAATAACATCAGTACTGCGTTTTCTTAAAAACACATAATAGCGATACGCTATAAAAAATGCTAGATATTCTAAAACAAGGTGGATGTTTACATTAAAGCCAAAAAGCTCAAGGTTGAATGGTAGGTCCAAATAAAGATAGATTATTA
The DNA here is from genome assembly GCF_055808135.1 of Olleya sp. KJ81-1. Lineage (NCBI taxonomy): Bacteria > Pseudomonadati > Bacteroidota > Flavobacteriia > Flavobacteriales > Flavobacteriaceae > Olleya > Olleya sp. KJ81-1. The sequence goes on from NZ_CM147854.1 coordinate 2,624,582, forward strand.
GTTAAATATACACAATTACCTAAAAAACACTAATTTTGCACCAAAATTGTATTGTGGTAAAAATAGGTAATATAGAACTTCCAGACTTCCCGTTGTTGTTAGCACCAATGGAAGATGTGTCAGATCCACCATTTAGAGCATTGTGTAAAGAGCAAGGCGCAGATGTGGTATATACAGAGTTTGTAAGTAGCGAAGGTTTAATACGTAACGCAGCAAAAAGCGTTATGAAATTAGATATTTACGAAAAAGAACGTCCCGTTGGTATCCAAATCTTTGGAGCTAATTTGGATAGTATGTTACAAACCATTGATATTGTTGCCGAGTCAAAACCTGATATTATTGATATCAATTTTGGGTGTCCTGTTAAAAAAGTTGTTAGTAAAGGTGCAGGAGCAGGAATCTTAAAAGATGTTTGCCTAATGGAACAACTAACAGCCGAAATGGTTAAACGCACTAACATCCCAATAACCGTAAAAACACGTTTAGGTTGGGATCATGATTCTATTAGAATTGTTGAGGTTGCCGAACGACTTCAAGATGTAGGCTGTAAAGCTATTGCAATACATGGTCGTACTAGAGCGCAAATGTATAAAGGTGAAGCTGACTGGAAACCTATTGCACAAGTAAAAAATAATCCGCGTATGCATATTCCTGTTTTTGGAAATGGAGATGTGACTACACCAGAACGTGCAATGGAAATGCGTGACCAATATGGTTTAGATGGCTGTATGATTGGTCGTGCAACTATTGGTAATCCATGGTTTTTTAAGCAGGTTAAGCACTTTTTTGAAACCGGAGAACATTACAGACCAATTACCATGCAAGAGCGTGTGGATGCTGCACGCAGACACTTACAAATGTCTATTGACTGGAAAGGAGAAACACTTGGTGTTTTTGAAACCAGACGTCATTATACAAATTACTTTAAAGGGATTCCGCATTTTAAAGAACACCGAATGAAAATGGTTACTAGTGATGCATCTGTAGATGTATTTGCTGCTTTTGATGAGGTTTTAGAAATGTTTGCAGATTTTCAATTTACAGAATAATCAGGCTAATACTTTGTTAAGCAAAGCGCCAACTATATACAACAGTAAGCGCAAGAAGGATGAAGCAATTTGTCTGAGCTCCTCGAAGAGAGCGAGTTGCGCGAGCCTGTTTGCCTGTTAAGGCAGCTTGCCCAAATTTTAATTAGTCTTAACTAAATCGCGTGTAATACGTGAGGCTGCTATTTTTGAAGCTATTATCCCTAAAATTGAAATAGTTAGCATGACTATTACAAAGTTTTTAAAGTGTATTGCAACTGGATAAGGTAAGCTTGGTGTAATCATTATTAAGTCAAAACTAGCTTGTAATTGAACAACTATGTAGCCTATTACTAATCCTAAAAACCCACCAATAATAGTCATTAAAATGCCTTGATAAAAAAAGATGTTTCTTATGTCTTTTACTGTTGCTCCTATATTGTATAGGGTACTTAAGGTTTTCTTTTTGTCTAAAATCATCATTATAATAGAACCTATGACGTTAAATAAGGCAATTATAAGTACTAATGTAAAAATTAAATAGACTGCTAAATTCTCTGTATTTAGCATTTTGTATATCGCATCGTTTAGTTGGTCCTTATTTTTTATAATAATGTTTTTACCTAAAATGCGTTTAATGTTGGTTATAACTGTTTCTTGGTTAGCATTGTCAGTCAATTTAAACTCTAGACTGGTAATTTGGTTTGGTTGGTAATTTAATAATTGACGAGCAGTTTCAATTGAAGCAAAAATGTATTTATTATTAAGTTCTTCGTTAATATCATAGATACCAACATTAATAGTATTGACTTGATTTATTGCTTGATTTTGAGAGGTAATCTGACCTTTTCCAGGTTTTGGAACAGATAGTGTAACGGTCTTACTATAATCGTTTACAAATACGGATAATCTGTTAGATATTGCCCAACCAACAACTATTTGTGGTGTATCTTGATATAACCAATTACCGTAAGGTATTACAGAGTCTATGGCTGTTATTTTGTTATAATTTTGGTCAACCCCTTTTATATAAGCAGGATGGTTATTACCATCTGAAGACGCGATAATACGTTCTTCTATTATTTTAGAAAAGTTAGCAACACCATCTATAGCAAGCAATTGTTGGTTCTGGCTTTCATCTAGAGTAAATGATTTACCAATATTGGTTTCTGCTTTTAAATCAGGATCTATAATACTTGAAAATTCTAGCGTAAAATCTCTTAATCCAGCAAAACCAGATAGTACGATAAACAGTGAAGCTGCACCTAAAACGATACCTACAATAGCTATTATTGTAATAAAGTTAATGGCATTATTACTGCTTTTACTGCGTATGTAGCGTTTTGCTATGTATAATGAAAAATTCAATTAACCTTTGCTACGTTTATCTAATAAATCTGGGTTTTGTATTGGATTTTCATCCCCTTTTAAAGATTTTTCAATTTTATCGATATGCTCTAAACTGTCGTCAACGTAAAACTCTAATACAGGCATTCTGCGTAATTGGTTTTTGGTACGTTGTGCCAATTCATGTCTAATCATAGGTTTGTTAGCTCTAATTCCTTCTAAAAGCTCTTTAGCTTTATCATTCGGGAATATGCTTAAATAAACCTTAGCGTCTGTTAAATCTGCAGTTACTCTAACCTTAGATACAGATATAATTATACCACGCATTCCACCTTGTGTAGCAGCACCTTGAAGGATATCTACTAAATCACGTTGTAAAACCGAGGCTATTTTTTTGTCTTTGACTTTCTTCCATGTTGCAAAAATAGTTGTTATTACAATAATATATTACTTTTAAGCCATAATTAAGCAATTATTATACCCTAAATTATATAATTAATGGAAAAAATAGAACATATTGGTATAGCAGTCAAAAATTTACAGGAATCTAATGCGCTTTTTGCTAAACTTTTTGGCAAGCCACACTATAAAATTGAAACGGTAGAAAGTGAAGGGGTTAATACCTCTTTTTTTGAAGTTGGACCCAATAAGATAGAGTTATTGGAAGCAACAAAGTCAGATAGCCCAATTGCAAAGTTTTTAGAGAAAAAAGGTGAAGGTATACATCACATAGCTTTTGCTGTAGATGATATAAAAGCAGAAATTTTAAGATTAAAATCTGAAGGTTTTATTGTCTTAAATGAAACACTTAAAAAGGGAGCAGACAATAAGTTAGTTGCTTTTTTACATCCAAAATCGTCCAATGGTGTATTAATAGAGTTATGTCAAGAGATTAAGTAATTAAAAAAAGTCTTGCAAGACTTTAAAATAAGTAGTAATATTGCAATCCGATTTCGGGTCCTATAACTCAGCTGGTTAGAGTATCTGACTCATAATCAGAAAGTCCCTGGTTCGAGCCCAGGTGGGACCACCATCAAAACCGATTCATTAATTTGAATCGGTTTTTTTGTTTTCATTACTTCCCTAAATCTCTAAACCCACTTTTTAAAAGTATTTAAATAAAATTAAGCACCTTGGGTGTCATAATATTTTAAACTTAAAATATTGATTATCAATAATTTATATTATATTTTTACGACCTGACTTTAGTCTGTCTTTTAAAAACAGACTAACCATAAAAGGTCAAAACTCTAATTTAGATTAATATTTAAATAGAAGTCGACCATAAATGGAATTAAACAAATACAGTAAAACAGTCACTCAAGATCCAACGCAACCCGCTGCTCAAGCTATGTTGCACGCTATTGGATTAACAAAAGAAGATTTTTTTAAGCCAATTATTGGTATTGCAAGCACAGGTTACGAAGGTAACCCTTGTAATATGCATTTAAATGATTTGGCAAAATTGGCAAAAGAAGGGACTAAAAACGAGGATATTATTGGTCTTATTTTTAATACTATTGGTGTAAGTGATGGTATTTCTATGGGTACGCCAGGCATGCGTTATTCATTACCATCTCGTGATATTATTGCAGATTCTATGGAAACCGTTGTGCAAGCCATGAGTTATGATGGTTTGATTACAGTTGTTGGATGCGATAAAAATATGCCAGGAGCTTTAATTGCTATGATTAGGCTAAACCGTCCATCCATTTTGGTTTATGGTGGTACCATTGATTCTGGTTGTCATAACGGAAAAAAATTAGACGTCGTTTCTGCTTTTGAAGCTTGGGGAAGCAAAGTTGCTGGAACCATGGAAGAAACAGAATATCAAAATATAGTCGAAAAAGCATGTCCAGGAGCAGGAGCTTGTGGTGGTATGTATACCGCAAATACTATGGCTTCGGCTATTGAAGCTTTAGGGATGACTTTACCATTTAATTCTTCAAACCCAGCATTAAGTGATGCCAAAAAAGAAGAGTCTGTTAAAGCTGGTGAAGCCATGCGTGTGTTATTAGAAAAAGACATTAAGCCATCGGATATTATTACACGTAAATCTCTTGAAAATGCGGTTAGATTAGTCACAATTTTAGGAGGCTCTACAAATGCTGTACTTCACTTTTTAGCAATTGCAAGAGCAGCAGATATAGATTTCACATTAAAAGATTTTCAAGATATAAGCGACAATACACCATTTTTAGCCGACTTAAAACCTAGCGGAAAATACCTAATGGAAGATGTACACGCTGTTGGCGGAATTCCTGCAGTGTTAAAATACCTTTTAAAGAAAGGCTTAATTCATGGAGATTGTTTAACGGTTACAGGAAAAACAATTGCAGAGAATTTATTGGATGTTGAAGATCTAAAAGAAGGTCAAGATGTGATAAAGCCAATTGAAAAACCAATTAAAATTTCGGGACACTTACGTATGCTTTATGGTAATCTAGCAACCGAAGGAAGTGTGGCTAAAATTACAGGAAAAGAAGGGTTAAGTTTTATTGGTAAAGCAAAAGTATTTGAAGGCGAATATGCTGCCAATGATGGTATAAGAGATGGATTAGTAGAAAAAGGAGATGTTGTCGTAATTCGTTACGAAGGTCCAAAAGGAGGTCCAGGAATGCCAGAAATGTTAAAGCCAACTGCAGCAATTATGGGAGCAGGTTTAGGTAAAGATGTCGCACTAATTACAGATGGTCGTTTCTCTGGAGGTACACATGGTTTTGTTGTTGGACACATTACGCCAGAAGCGCAAGAAGGTGGGACTATTGCATTTGTAAAAGATGGTGATATGATTACTATTGATGCTGAAACAAACAGTATTATTTTGGAAGTGTCTGAAGAGGAATTACAAAAAAGAAGACAATCATGGAAAGCACCAGATTTAAAGTTTAAACGTGGTGTATTATATAAATATGCTAAAACCGTATCGTCTGCATCAAAAGGATGTGTTACTGACGAGTTTTAAACAAGAAATATAATGATCCTAACAAGATTAATATGGATACAAAAACAATAGAAAAAGAAACAAACACAACGCAAAATACAGAACGTATTTCTGGTAGTGAAGCTATTATAAAATGTTTGTTAGCCGAAGGGGTTGATATCCTTTATGGATATCCTGGTGGAGCAATCATGCCAGTTTATGACGAGCTTTATAAGTATCAAGATAAAATTCATCATGTGTTAACACGTCATGAGCAAGGTGCAACCCATTCTGCTCAAGGTTATGCACGTATTTCTGGTAAAGTTGGTGTCGCAATTGCAACGTCGGGACCAGGAGCAACTAACTTAATTACAGGTATTGCAGATGCGCAAATAGATAGCACTCCAATGGTCTGTATTACAGGTCAAGTGGCTTCGCATTTATTAGGTAGTGATGCTTTTCAGGAAACAGATATTGTTGGCATATCTACTCCAGTTACAAAATGGAATTGCCAAATTACTAAAGCTTCAGATATTCCTGAAGTTATGGCCAAAGCCTTTTATATTGCTAAAAGTGGTCGTCCAGGTCCTGTTTTAATTGATATAACAAAAGATGCTCAGTTTGAAGAGTTCGATTTTAAATACGAAAAATGTAAAGGGGTCAGAAGTTATATTCCGATTCCAAAATTAGACCAGACTTCGGTAAAAGCTGCTGCAAAATTAATTAATGCTGCAAAAAAACCAATGATTGTTTGGGGTCAAGGCGTGTCTTTAGGTCAGGCTGAAGCCGAATTTAAAGCTGTAGTAGAAAAAGCAGGAATCCCATCTGCTTGGACCATTTTAGGTGCAGGAGCAATTCCAACATCTCATCCTTTAAATATTGGTATGGTTGGTATGCATGGTAATTATGCACCAAATGTTTTAACTAACGACTGCGACCTTCTAATAGCAATCGGTATGCGTTTTGACGATCGTGTTACTGGTAATTTGGCAACTTATGCGAAACAGGCAAAAGTGATTCATTTTGAAATTGATCCAGCCGAAATTGATAAAAATGTAAAAACAGATGTGGCAGTTTTAGGTGATGCAAAAGAAAGTTTAACAGCTTTACTTCCGCTTTTAGAAGAAAAAACACATCCAGAATGGCATCAAAAGTTTAAAGATTTATATGCTATTGAATATGAGAAAGTAATAAAAAACGACATCCATCCTACAAAAGAAGGTTTAACAATGGGTGAAGTTTTAAAAGAAATTAATTCACAAACTAAAGGTGATGCAGCTATTGTAACAGACGTTGGTCAACACCAAATGATAGCTTGTCGTTATGCCAATTTTAATAAAACAAGAAGCAATATCACTTCTGGTGGATTAGGTACAATGGGCTTTGGTTTACCTGCTGCAATTGGAGCAAAAATGGCAGCTCCAGAACGTGAGGTAATTTCAATTTCTGGTGATGGTGGTTATCAAATGACCATTCAAGAATTGGGTACTATTTTTCAGCAAAAAGTACCAGTAAAAATTGTGGTTTTAAACAATGAGTTTTTAGGTATGGTTCGCCAATGGCAACAGTTATTTTTCGATAAACGTTATGCGTCTACAGAAATGATAAATCCAGATTTTGTAGCTATTGCAAAAGGCTATTTTATTGAAGCCCAAAAAGTAACAAAGCGTGAAGATTTAAAGGATGCAGTTGCTAAAATGATAAACACAGATGGACCATACTTTTTAGAAGTTTGTGTAGAAAAGGAAGACAATGTTTTTCCAATGATACCTACAGGAGCATCAGTTTCAGACGTAAGATTAGAATAATATGGAAGCAGAAAACAACATATACACTGTTTCGGTTTACACCGAAAATAATATAGGATTATTAAATCGTATTTCGGCAATATTTCAGCGCAGACATATAAATATTGAAAGCATAAATTCTTCGGTTTCAGAAATTGAAGGCGTTTCAAAATTTACAATTGTTGTTAATATTACCGAAGACCAAATGAAAAAAATAATTGGTCAAATTGAAAAACAAGTCGAAGTTATTAAGGCTTATTTTCATACAGATGAAGATACCATCTATCAAGAGTCTTGCATTTTTAAAATGAAATCTGATTTATTGTTTGAGGAGCGACAAATTCAGAATATAATTAAAGAAAGCAACGCTAGAATTGTAACTGTAAATCGTGACTTTTTTGTTATTGAAAAATCAGGACGTAAAGAAGAAATAGAATTATTATATCGAGAATTAAGTGCTTTTGGAATCATGCAATTTACACGCTCAGGACGTATTGCTGTTACAAAAGACGAAATGAAAATATCAACAATGCTAGAAGCTTTTCAAGCATAACCAACAATTAAAATAAAAGACAATGTCAAATTATTTCAACACATTATCATTAAGAAACCAATTAGATCAATTAGGTAAATGTAGATTCATGGATGCTTCAGAGTTTGAAGATGGTGTTAATGCATTAAAAGGCAAAAAAATTGTAATTGTTGGTTGTGGCGCACAAGGTTTAAACCAAGGATTAAACATGAGAGATTCTGGTTTAGATATTTCATACACATTAAGGCAAGTAGCAATTGACGAGCAACGCGAGTCTTTTAAAAACGCAAATTCTAACGGATTTACTGTTGGGACTTATGACGAGTTAATTCCTACTGCAGATTTAGTTTTGAATTTAACGCCAGATAAGCAACATACAAACGTGGTAAAAGCAGTGATGCCTTTAATGAAAAAAGGTGCTACGCTAAGTTATTCTCACGGATTTAATATTGTAGAAGAAGGCACTAAAGTAAGAGAAGATATAACTGTAATTATGGTTGCTCCAAAATGTCCAGGAACCGAAGTTAGAGAAGAGTATAAACGTGGTTTTGGTGTGCCAACACTTATTGCTGTACATCCAGAAAACGATCCAGAAAATAAAGGTTGGGCTCAGGCAAAAGCTTATGCAGCTGCAACTGGTGGTCATCGTGCAGGAGTGTTAGAATCGTCTTTTGTTGCTGAGGTAAAAAGTGATTTAATGGGAGAGCAAACTATTTTATGTGGTTTACTTCAAACAGGAGCAATTTTGTCATTCGATAAAATGGTGGCAGAAGGTATTGAGCCTAGTTATGCTGGAAAATTAATTCAGTTTGGTTGGGAAACGATTACTGAAGCCTTAAAACATGGTGGAATTACAAATATGATGGATCGTTTATCCAATCCAGCAAAAATTAAAGCATACCAATTGTCTGAAGAATTAAAAGATATCATGCGTCCGTTATTCGAAAAGCATATGGACGATATTATCTCAGGTCACTTCTCTAAAACCATGATGGAAGATTGGGCAAATGATGATGTAAACCTTTTAAAATGGAGAGCGGCAACTGGCGAAACTGCTTTTGAGAAAACAGCATTAACAACGGATCATATTCCTGAACAAGAGTATTTTGATCACGGTACGTTATTAGTAGCATTTGTAAAGTCTGGTGTAGAATTAGCTTACGAAACTATGGTAAGTGCAGGTATTATTGAAGATTCTGCGTATTACGAGTCACTTCACGAGTTACCATTAATAGCGAATACAATTGCTAGAAAAAAATTATTTGAAATGAACAGGGTCATTTCTGATACGGCAGAATATGGTTGTTATTTATTTGACCACGCTTGCAAACCGTTATTAACCGATTTTATGAATACGGTTGAAACAGATATAATTGGTAAATCATTTTCTGCAACAACAGGGGTTGATAATATCGAATTAATAGCAGTAAACGATGCGATTAGAAATCATCCAATCGAAGCAGTCGGAAATCGATTAAGAGCTGCAATGACAGCAATGAAGATTATAAAATCGGATGTTAAGACGGAAGCATCAGTTTTAGCATAATAGCTAATTAGCTTGTCACACTGAGCGCAGTCGAAGTGTTTCATTTACAAAATAAAATACTGTCATCCTGAACTTGATTTAGGATATCATCAAACATGGAGGAAACCAAAACAACATACAGGCCCACTTTAGAAGCTGTTGAGGCTGCTGCCGAAAAATTAAGAGGCGTTGCAACCGTAACGCCTTTAATTTCAAACATGCGATATTCAAAGCAATTTGAAGCAAATATCATGTTTAAACGCGAAGACTTGCAGCAAGTACGTTCCTATAAAATTAGAGGCGCTTACAATAAAATGTCGTCTTTAACTGAAGCAGAAGCAGAAAAAGGAATTGTATGTGCAAGTGCAGGAAACCATGCGCAAGGTGTGGCGTTGTCTTGTAAATTATTAAAAATAAAAGGAACTATTTTTATGCCTTCTCCAACACCAAATCAAAAGGTGGAACAGGTTAAAATGTTTGGCGAAGAGTATATTGAAGTCGTTTTAATTGGCGATACGTTTGATGATGCGTATCATGCAGCAATGGAGGATTGCGAACGTTTAAATAAAGCGTTTATTCATCCATTTAACGATAAAAAAGTAATTGAAGGTCAAGCAACGGTTGGTCTAGAAATTATAGATCAAACGGAGTCTCATCCAATAGATTATGTTTTCGTACCTATTGGTGGAGGTGGTTTGTCTTCAGGGTTATCGTCTGTTTTTAAGTTATTATCACCGCAAACAAAAATTATAGGTGTGGAGCCAAAAGGTGCACCTTCGATGTTAACGTCAATAAGAAATAATAAAAATACGGAACTAGAAGAGATTGATAGCTTTGTTGATGGTGCTGCAGTTAAACGCGTTGGCGATTTAAATTTCGCCATTTGTAAAGAGACGCTACATCGTGTGGTTACCGTAGATGAAGGTAAGATTTGTCAAACCATTTTGGATTTATACAATAAAGAAGCTATTGTAGCAGAGCCTGCGGGAGTTTTAAGTTTATCTGCTTTAGAGTATTTTAAAGAAGAAATTAAAGGTAAAAATATAGTTTGTGTTATTAGCGGAAGTAATAACGATATCACGCGTACTGCCGAAATTAAAGAGCGTGCATTATTGCATGCCGATTTAAAGCACTATTTTATTGTTAAGTTTCCGCAACGCTCCGGAGCATTAAGAGATTTTGTTGTTGATATTTTAGGCGATACAGATGATATTACTCATTTTGAATACACTAAAAAAGCAAACCGAGAAAACGATGTTGCTGTAGTTGGAATTGAGTTAAAATCTCCAAACGATTTAGAGCCATTAATTACTAAAATGAAACGCTATAATTTTTATGGTGATTATCTAAATGATAAACCAGATTTATTTCAGTTTTTAGTGTGATTTTGATAATTATGACCGTAAATACTCTCAAATTCGTAAAAATTCATCAAAAATGAAACAAAATCAACTTTTGTATCAAATTAAATTATACGTTTGTATCATGTTTACATTACTAAATAAAAACGAAAGACCCACAAGTTTGCTATTACGCAGACGACGTCGCTAATACGCATACTTCAAGCTTTTAGTTAATAGTTTTTATTTTTTTCAAACAGTGAACAATTCAATACAAATAGTTTCTTTTTTTAATACAGTTATTAGAAATAATAACAGGACAATCCTACGTCCAATTTTTCGTCGTCGCCCTTAGGGTGTACTTCTATTTATAGAACTAAGGTGAGTCCGGTTCTGCTTTCAAAAACAAAAATTATTACATTTTTTAATTTAAAATTCAATTACAATGGAAATTGTTATTGCTAATAAATCGCATAGTATTTACGCAGATATTATTTGTAACACTATTGCTGATGCTGCTCAAGTTAGAGGCACTGGGATTGCAAAACGCAAGCCAGAATACATCATTACCAAAATGGAAAATGGCAATGCTGTTATCGCTTTAGAGGACGATAAATTTGCTGGATTTTGTTATATCGAACAATGGGGTCATGGCAAATTTGTAGCTAATTCTGGATTAATTGTACATCCAGATTTTAGAAACATTGGCTTAGCTAAACAGATCAAACAGAAAATATTTGTGCATTCTAGAACCAAGTTTCCAGATGCTAAAGTATTTAGTATTACTACAGGTTTAGCGGTTATGAAAATGAATAGCGACTTAGGTTATAAACCGGTTACGTTTTCCGAATTAACAGACGATCAATCTTTTTGGAATGGTTGTCAAACCTGCAAAAACTTTGATGTTTTAACCAGAACAGAACAAAAAATGTGTTTGTGTACAGGGATGTTGTATGATCCTTCAAAAGAAGATTCAAAAACAATTAAAACAACACACAATCATAATTATGATAAAAAAGTATGGACTAGATTGAAAAATATTAAGCAATCCATGTTCTTAAAAAAAGAAAAGAAAGATGAGTAAAAAATTAGTCATAGCATATAGTGGTGGATTAGACACATCCTATTGCGCAGTAAGTTTAAGTAAAGCGGGTTACGATGTGCACGCGGTAAGCGTAAATACGGGTGGTTTTTCTGATGAAGAAATTAAAACTATCGAAGCTAATGCTTATAAAATGGGTGTATCAACCTATAAAAATATTGACGCAATTGCATCGTATTATGATAAAGTGATTAAGTATTTAATCTTCGGAAATGTTTTGAAGAACAATACCTATCCTTTATCTGTAAGTGCAGAACGTATTATTCAAGCTATCGAAATTATCGAATATGCAAAAAGTATTGATGCGGAATATATCGCACACGGAAGCACAGGAGCAGGAAACGATCAAGTGCGTTTTGATATGATTTTTCAAACGTTGGCACCACATATTAAAATCATCACGCCAATTAGAGACGGAAGTTTAAGCAGACAACAAGAAATTGATTACTTAAAAGAAAACGGTATCGAAGCTTCTTGGGAAAAGGCAAAATACTCTGTTAATAAAGGACTTTGGGGAACCAGTGTTGGTGGAGAAGAAACATTAACATCAGAAAAACCATTACCCGAAAGTGCTTATCCTTCGCAATTAAAACATGCAGAGGATGAAAAATTGACACTAACTTTTTTAAAAGGAGAATTGATTGCTGTAAACGGAATTAAAAATGCACCAGAAGTTAATATTGAAGTATTAAACAATCTAGCGTCTGCGCACGCAATTGGAAGAGATATACATGTTGGAGATACTATTGTTGGTATAAAAGGGCGTGTTGGTTTTGAAGCTGCAGGTGCTTTGGTTATTATAAAAGCACATCATTTATTAGAAAAGCATACGTTGACCAAATGGCAATTACAACACAAGGATTATATGTCAAATTTCTACGGAATGCATTTGCATGAAGGACAATATTTAGATCCTGTAATGCGAGATATGGAAGCCTTTTTGCAAAGCAGCCAAGACAAAGTGTCGGGAGATGTTTTTGTGACCTTAAAACCATATCATTTTACCGTAGACGGAATTAACTCTAAGCATGATTTAATGAATGCAAAGTTTGGAAGTTATGGCGAAGAAAATAAAGGTTGGACTGCAGATGAAGCTAAAGGGTTTATCAAAATAGTTGGCAACCAAAATAAAATTTATCAGCAAGTAAACTCTTGATTTTAGTCATACTGAATGTGTTTCAGTATCTCAAAAATGATAATTAAAGCAAATTATTGTTTTGTGTCACACTGAGCGCAGTCGAAGTGTTAAGCGAAGAATGGTAAAGTAAAAGAATCAATATGAAAAAATTAGAAATAGGAATCATTGGAGGAGCAGGTTATACAGCTGGAGAACTTATTAGATTGTTGTTAAATCATCCAAAAGCAAACATCAATTTTATTTACAGTACGTCAAATGCTGGTAACAAAATATCTAAAGTACACCAAGATTTAATTGGCAGTACAGATTTAGAGTTTTCAAGTCAAGTTAACTCAGAAGTAGAGGTGTTGTTTTTGTGTTTAGGTCACGGAAATTCTAAAGTATTTTTAGAGAGCAATTCATTTTCTGCTGAAACTAAAATTATTGATTTAAGTAATGATTTCAGGTTAACTAAAGACGCCATTTTTGAAGGTAAAACGTTTGTTTATGGTTTACCAGAATTAAATAAAGAAGTGATTAAAAAAACGAATTATATTGCAAATCCAGGGTGTTTTGCATCTGCTATTCAGTTGGCTTTATTGCCTTTAGCTGAAGCTGAGGTATTGCAAAACGATGTACATATTAATGCGGTTACAGGAGCGACAGGCGCAGGAACATCTTTATCGGCAACCACACATTTTACGTGGCGAGATAATAACTTTTCGCATTATAAGGCTTTTACGCATCAACATTTAGGAGAGATTAATCAATCTGTGAAACTGCTACAGTCAGACTTTAATTCGGAAATTAACTTTATGCCAAATCGTGGTGATTTTTCTAGAGGAATTTTTGCAACTATGTACACTAAGTTTAAAGGAAGCTTGGAAGACGCAAAAGCATTGTATAACGCGTTTTATAAAGATGCTGCTTTTACTGTGGTTTCGGATGAGGAGATTCACTTAAAACAAGTAGTAAATACCAATAAGTGTATGCTTCATTTGCATAAACATGAAGACAAATTATTGGTCACTAGCATTATTGATAATTTATTAAAAGGCGCTTCGGGACAAGCTGTTCAAAACATGAATTTAATGTTTGGTTTTGATGAAACAGAAGGTTTAAAATTGAAAGCAACTTATTTTTAAAAGTACTGCAGCTGCGTTAGCGGTTGAAGTGGCATCCTTTTTTGACGTCAGTTCGAGTGAATTTGTGAAGCATGAGCAAATTTGTATCGAGAACAAGGCAAAAAAGATATAACGGAAAACGCGACCCTTGTGGTAACGCCCAAATAACAAAAAGAGGTCACCTTGAGCGCAGTCGAAAGGTCTTAGTAAAAAGAACGTTTAATTAAAAAGATAATAGTCATTGCGAGCTTTACGAGTGAACGAAGTAAACCTTAAGCAATCTGTTTAATGAGATTACTTCAGTCATTCTTCTTTCGTAATGACAAAAAATCAAACAAATGAAAATAGCAATTATAGGAACAGGAAACTTAGGAAAGTCTATCGCAAAAGGTTTGATTACCAACAATGCGATTACTAGTTTGTATTTAACCAAACGGAATTTGGATGAGATTCAAGAGTTTGATGGTTATAAAAATGTGCATTTAACAACGGATAATACCGAAGCTGTAAAACAATCTGATATTATAATTTTTGCAGTGCAACCAGCGCATTTTGAGCAAATATTAAATGATATTAAGCCCGAATTAACAGAGAAGCACGTCTTGATTTCGACCATTACAGGTTTTCTAATTCCTAAGATTGAAGCGCAAGTTGGTGCAGATAAATTTATTATTCGTGCGATGCCAAATACAGCAATTGCAGTTGGTAAATCCATGACGTGTTTGTGTAGTAATGAGCAAGGCGCAAAACGCATTAAAATTGCTGAGGCTATTTTTAACCGTTTAGGACATTCGTTAAGTATTCCGGAAAGTCAAATGCAAGCTGCTACTGTGGTTTGCGCAAGTGGTGTGGCGTTTTGGATGCGTTTAATTAGAGCTACAACTCAAGCTGCTATTCAGTTAGGTTTTGATGCAAAAGAAGCACAAGAATTAGCGATGTATACCAGTGAGGGTGCAGCAAGTTTATTGATTACCAATGGGAATCATCCGGAAGAGGAAATAGACAGAGTAACGACTCCAAAAGGGTGTACAATTGAAGGTTTGAATGAGATGGAACACAAAGGATTGAGTTCGTCATTAATACAAGGTATGGTTGCCTCGTTTAACAAAATTAATACCATAAAAGAAGAGCAGATATGAGTTTATTTAACGTCTATCCATTATTTGATATCACACCTGTAAAGGCTGTAGATGTCTTTGTTTTTGATGAAAATAACACCAAATATTTAGATTTATATGGTGGACATGCTGTGATTTCTATTGGACATTCGCACCCAAAATATGTGGCTGCCATTTCTGATCAAGTTGCCAAATTAGGGTTTTATAGTAACTCGATTCAGAATCCATTACAAGTGCAATTAGCCAATAAATTAGAGCAATTATCAGGTTGTAAAGAATATGAGTTGTTTTTGTGTAATTCTGGAGCAGAAGCTAACGAGAATGCTTTAAAGTTGGCATCCTTCCATAATGGAAAGAAAAAAGTGATTGCTTTTAAAAATGGCTTCCATGGTCGTACTTCTGCAGCAGTTGCAGCAACAGATAACGCGAAGATTATTGCGCCAATTAATGCGCAGCAAGAGGTTGAAATTCTAGAATTAGGAGACTTAGCAGGTGTGGAAAAAGCATTGGTTAAAAACGATGTTTGTGCAGTAATTATAGAATGTATTCAGGGAGTTGGAGGTTTAGATGAAAGCACTGCAACTTTCTATGAAGGCATTGATGCATTGTGTAAAAAATACAACACCTGTTTTATTGCGGATGAGGTGCAATCTGGTTTTGGGAGAACTGGAGATTTCTTCGCGTTTCAGAAATATAATGTGACGCCTGATATTATATCGATTGCCAAAGGTATGGGAAATGGTTTTCCGATTGGTGGGATTTTGATTCATCCAAATATTAAAGCCTCTTTTGGTTTGTTAGGAACCACTTTTGGAGGAAATCACTTGGCATGTGCTGCATCTTCTACTGTTTTGGAAGTAATTAAAGAAGAGAATTTGATGCAAAATGCTAATGAGATTTCGGCTTATTTCATGGAAAAAGCGAAAGAAATTTCAGCTATAAAAAACATAAAAGGACGTGGTTTGATGTTGGGATTGGAATTTGATTTTCCAATTGCAGATCTTCGTAAAAAGTTGATTTTCGATCATAAAATATTTACAGGAAGTGCTAAGAACCCGAATTTATTACGGATTCTTCCGCCTTTAACGATAAAGAAAGAACATATCGATTTGTTTTTTGAGGCTTTAAAAAGTGAGTTACAAGGCTAGCTTGAGCAACGTCATTCTGAACTGGTTTCAGAATCGCATAATAATGAGAAGCTGAAATAAATTCAGCTTGACGAGAGTTGTGAATATTTGAGAGTAGTTACTTTAAAATATGAGTTTTATTGAATATTAAAAGGTTGTAAAAAGACAATTAAAAACGTAACGTCATTCTGAACTAGTTTCAGAATCACATAATATTGGGAAACTGATAGTAATGAGAAGCTGAAATAAATTCAGCTTGACGAGAGTGGTGAATACTTGAGGGAAGTTACTTTAAAATATGAGTTTTATTGAATATTAAAAGGTTGTAAAAAGACAATTAAAAACGTAACGTCATTCTGAACTAGTTTCAGAATCACATAACAGTGAGAAATTAAAACACATTCAGCGAGACGAGAATAATAAATACATGAAAAAATACACAAAAATAAAAGATATATCAAATCTTCAAGAAACCATAAAGGACGCTATTTTACTAAAAAAAATCCTTTTAAATTCGAAGATTTAGGAAAACATAAAACATTAGTCATGCTGTTTTTTAATTCCAGTTTAAGAACGCGATTAAGCACAGAAAAAGCTGCGAAAAACTTAGGAATGGACGTGATGATTTTAAACTTAAACGACGCTTGGAACTTAGAATTTGAAGATGGTACAATTATGAATACAAACACATCGGAACACATTAAAGAAGCAGCGCAGGTAATTTCGCAATATGGAGATGTGATTGCTGTGAGAGCATTCCCAAGTTTAACAGATAAGACAAAGGATGAAAGTGAGTTTGTGATGAACAACTTTGTAAAATACGCAACAGTGCCAATTATAAATATGGAAAGTGCAACAGCGCATCCTTTACAAGCGTTGGCTGATGCAATTACGATTACCGAATTATCTAAAAAAACGAAACCTAAAGTAGTATTGTCTTGGGCACCACATCCAAAAGCATTGCCACAAGCGGTTGCGAATTCGTTTGTAGAAATGATGCAAAATATGGATGTAGATTTAACCATTACGCATCCTGAAGGTTATGAATTAAGCGAAGTAATCACGAAAAACACACCAATAAATCACAATCAGGAAGAGGCTTTGAAAGATGCCGATTTTGTATATGTTAAAAACTGGAGTAATTATAAAGACTACGGAAAAGTACTGAGTCAAGACAAGAATTGGATGATGACAAAAGCGAAGTTGGGTCATGCAAAATTTATGCATTGTTTGCCTGTAAGACGTAACGTGGTTGTGGAAGATGCGGTTTTGGATAGTGAGCAGTCTGTTGTAATTAAACAAGCTAATAATAGAACTTTTGCTGCGCAAATTGTATTGAAACAGATTTTGGAGAAATTGTAAACGTCATTACGAATGAGGAACGATTGAAGTAATCTTTTAATTGAAATAGATTACATAGTAATACTGAATTAATTTCGGTATCACACAAGAAGCTAATAATAAGAATCTGAAACAAGTTCAGCTTGACGACTAAAGATTTAAAGTAAGTAACAGGTTAATGTTAACCCATTACGTCATGCTGAATTAATTTCAGCATCACACAAGAAGCTAATAATGAGAAGCTGAAACAAGTTCAGCTTGACGACTGAAGATTTAAAGTAAGTAACAAATTGATGTTAACCCGTCACGTCATACTGAATTAATTTCAGTATCACATCAAGAGAAGAATAAGCATGAAAACACTAAAAATCATAAAAATAGGAGGAAACATCATCGATGATGATAACGCTTTACAGCAGTTCCTAAAAGCATTCGCGACTATAGATACTCCTAAAATCTTAATACATGGAGGTGGAAAATTAGCAACCAAATTAGCACAACAAATGCAAGTTGAGGTTAAAATGATTGACGGAAGACGCGTAACCGACAAAGTGACTTTAGATATTATTACAATGGTATATGCTGGAAAAATCAATAAAACTATAGTCGCACAATTACAAGCCAATAATTGTAATGCTATTGGTTTTTCAGGAGCGGATGGTAACACAATAGTTTCGGATTTAAGACCATCAAAGCCTATCGATTATGGGTTTGCAGGAGACGTCAAACAAGTAAATATAGAAACGTTAGAGATTCTTTTAAACAATACGATTACACCTGTGTTTTGCGCAATTACACATGATAAAAACGGGCAATTATTAAACACAAATGCAGATACGATTGCTTCCGAATTAGCAATTGGTTTCGCAACAAAATATAAAACTGAATTATATTATTGCTTCGAAAAAAATGGTGTTTTAGAAGATGTAAATAATGAGGATTCTGTTATCCAAAACATCAACACAAAAACCTATCAACCGTTAATTGAAAACGGTATTATTTATGAAGGCATGTTGCCAAAATTAAATAACTGTTTTCATGCTGTAAATAATCAAGTTCAAAAAGTTTGTATTGGTAAATCAGAAATGCTTTTCGATAAAAATAATACACACACAACCATTTCAAAATGATAGAAAAACTAACAACAAGAGCAATTGCTTTATTAAAACAATTGATAGAAACGCAGTCGTTTTCTTCGGAAGAAGGTCCAACAGCAGCGCATATCGAGCATTGGTTTGGGCAACAAGGTATCCCTTTTAAAAGAACCAATCATAATGTTTGGGCAACCAATAAGCATTTTGACGAGAGCAAACCAACGCTATTGCTAAACTCGCATCATGATACGGTAAAACCTAATAATGGTTACACTAAAGATCCATTTAAAGCTATTGTTGAAGACGGAAAATTATATGGTTTAGGCAGTAATGATGCTGGAGGTTGTTTGGTGAGTTTGTTGGCAACGTTTGCTTATTTCTATGATAAAAAAGACCTAAATTATAATCTAGTAATTGTCGCTTCCGCAGAAGAGGAAAGCAGCGGAGAAAATGGGTTAAATAGTATGTTGTCGGTCATTCCAAAAGTGGATGTTGCTATTGTTGGAGAGCCGACTTTAATGAATTTGGCTGTTGCCGAAAAAGGCTTAGTTGTGTTTGATGCAATCGTAAAAGGAACGCCAAGTCACGCTGCGCATCCAAATCACGATAATGCGATTTATAAATCAATTCCGGTATTAGAATGGTTTAAAAATTACACGTTTGATAAGACGTCGGAAGCTTTGGGAGAGGTAAAGTTGACCGTTACACAAATCAACGCAGGAAAGCAGCATAATGCAGTTCCTGCGGATGTGAAATTGGTGGTTGATGTCCGTGTAAACGATAAATATTCTAACCAAGATATTGTCGATATTTTACAAAAGGAAGCGCCTTGCGATAGTATTATTCCTAGAGGTATAAAATTAAATTCGTCATCCATTCCAATCGAGCATCCATTGGTAATTGCAGGAATAGAAATTGGAAGAAGCACCTATGGTTCGCCAACCTTATCAGATCAAGCGGTGTTGAGTTGTCCATCTTTAAAATTAGGGCCTGGAGATAGCACGCGATCACATTCTGCTGACGAGTTTATTTACTTAAAAGAGATTGAAGAAGGGATTAAAATATATATTGAATTATTAGAAAAAGTACTGTAGCAAAAGCGAAACGTCATTGCGAACATAGTGAAGCAATCTCATGTTTAAGGAACAGATTGCTTCGTCATTCTTCCTCGCAATGACAATAAAAAATAAAATTATGAAACTCTGGGACAAAGGAATTAGTATCGATAAAAAAATAGAGCAATTTACTGTTGGAAACGATAGAGAAATTGATTTACATATTGCAAAGTACGATGTGCAAGCATCTTTAGCGCATGCAATAATGTTGGAGTCTATTGGCATTGTTTCTTCGGAAGAATTAGGACAGCTTAAAAATGGTTTGCACGCTATTGCGGAAACTATAGAAAACGGAACCTTTGTTATCGAAGCGTCCTTTGAAGATGTACATTCTAAAATTGAATATGAGCTGACTAAAACCTTAGGTGATGTCGGAAAGAAAATCCACACAGCACGATCTAGAAACGATCAAGTTTTAGTTGCGCTTCAGCTGTATTACAAAGAGAGTTTAAAGGAAATCAATCAGAAAACAAAAACGTTTTTTGATACGCTTTTAGGTTTGGCTGAAATGCATAAAGACGCTTTGCTTCCTGGTTATACGCATTTACAAGTGGCAATGCCATCTTCATTTGGGTTGTGGTTTTCTGCATATGCTGAGGTTTTAATTGATGATGTATACTTGTTAAATGCAGCCTTGAAGACCGTAGATCAAAATCCACTAGGTTCTGCTGCTGGTTACGGAAGTTCGTTTCCTATTGATAGAGAATTAACGACTAAAGAATTAAACTTTGCTACTTTAAAATACAACGTTGTTGCTGCGCAAATGAGTAGAGGGAAAAGCGAACGTACCATCGCTTTAGCTTTAGGTAGTGTGTGTAATACGTTAGCACGTTTTGCAATGGATATTTGTGTGTATAATAGTCAGAATTTTGGCTTTATTGCTTTTCCCGACGAGTTAACAACAGGAAGTAGTATTATGCCACATAAAAAGAATCCTGATGTGTTTGAATTAATTAGAGGGAAAGCCAATAAGATTCAAGCATTGCATACTGAAATGGTTTTGATTACCAATAATTTGCCAAGTGGATACCATAGAGATTTTCAGTTGTTAAAAGAGAATATTATTGCAGCAATTGAAGATGTAAAAGACTTATTAGATATTTTTAATTACGCCATTCAGCAAGTTGTTGTAAAAGAAATAGACTTAAACGATGCAAAGTATCAATACCTATTTACAGTAGATAATATTAATACTTTAGTAGTAGAAGGTATGCCTTTTAGAGAAGCGTATCAAAAAATTGGAGGCGAAGTGGAAAACGGAACTTATGAGCCAGATACATCTAAACAACACACGCATGTTGGTAGTATTGGTAATTTGTGTTTGGATGGAATTCGTGGGAAGTATCCTGAGTAACATTATTTTCGTCATTGCGAGGAACGAAGCAATCTTTTGAATGTATTTAAGTATTGTTTTTTTTGTGTTTTTTGTTTCAGTTAAACAGATTACTTCGTCGTACCTCCTCGTAATGACGTGCTGTATGTCATTGCGAGGAACGAAGCAATCTCTTCAGTTTTTCTGTTAATCATCAGTAAATCCGGGTTTATTTCGAAAAAACAATAGGTATAAACCAAAATTTCTATCTTTAAATATGAAAAAGTCTCATATTTATTTTTTGACTAATAAAAACAATACTGTAATTTATATAGGTGTAACAAGTCATCTAATAAAACGCATATATCAACATAAAACAAAAGTTTATAAAGGTTTTGCATCAAGGTATAATTGCCAAAAACTAGTTTATTTTGAAGAATTTGATGATATTAATTTGGCAATTATTAGAGAAAAACAATTAAAAGCAGGTAATAGGAAAAGGAAGGAAGGTTTAATTAATTTAGAAAATCCAAATTGGAATGATTTAAGTGAAGGCTGGTTGTTTAATTTTTAATTAGTGTTGTCATTGCGAGGTACGAAGCAATCTTTCAAAACTTGGTGTTTTTCTTAAAGTATTTTGTTTTTTATTTGAGTAGATTACTTCGTCGTGCCTCCTCGTAATGACGTGTTGTGTGTCATTGCGAGGAACGAAGCAATCTTTTGATTGTATTTAAGTATTGTTTTTTTTTTTTTTGTTTCAGTTAAACAGATTACTTCGTCGTACCTCCTCGCAATGACGTGCTGTATGTCATTGCGAGGAATGGATCAATCTCTCTAATTTTTTTAAAATTTTTGTTTTAAAGAGTTTTCTTGCTTTAATTAAACAGATTACTTCGTCGTTCCTCCTCGTAATGACGTCCTGTATGTCATTGCGAGGAACGAAGCAATCTTCTTAATTGAGTTTAGTAGTTTGCTTTTTTAGCTTAAGCGACTTTCAATATATTAAACACGAGGCAAATCGCTATCATCTTTTAAAGGTAAGCTAGATTCTCCCATTAAATACGTGTCAATATGATGTGCAGCTTGTCTTCCTTCAGAAATAGCCCAAACAATTAATGATTGTCCACGACGCATGTCTCCAGCTGCAAAAACACCAGGGATATTTGTTTTGTAATCCTTTGTTGCAGCTTCAATATTGGTTCTAAAATCCATTTTTAAACCAAACTGATCAGCTAAAGTTTTTTCAGCGCCTGTAAATCCAAGTGCTAATAATGCGATGTCGCATTTCCATTCTTTTTCGGTATTTGGAACTTCTTTAAGTTGTGGTCGTTCTCCTGGAGTAAAAATCCATTCGACTTCAACTGTTTTTAAGCCTTTTAAGTTTCCTTTTTTGTCGCCAATAAACTCTTTTGTTGAAATGCTAAAAAAACGCTCGACACCTTCTTGGTGCGATGAGGTTGTTTTTAACTTCATAGGCCAGTAAGGCCAAGGTTGATTTGCTGGTCTGCCTTCAGAAGGTTTGCTTAAAATCTCAAAATTAGTCACAGAAGTTGCGCCATGACGATTAGACGTTCCTATACAATCACTTCCTGTATCTCCACCACCAATTACGATAATGTCTTTTCCTTTTGCAGAAATCACGTCTTTAAAATCTACTAAACCATCTACGTATTGATTATTTAGTTTTAAAAAATCCATCGCTTGAGTCACGCCTTTCAAGTCTGCTCCAGGAATAGGAATGCTTCGTCTTACTGTAGCGCCTCCACATAACACAACAGCATCAAAGTCATCTTTCAGTTTGTTTGCATCCACATTAACACCAACATGTGCATTGGTTTTAAAAATAATACCTTCTTCTTCTAAAACAGCAACACGTCTGTCAATCACGTTCTTCTCCATTTTAAAATCTGGGATACCATAACGTAATAAGCCTCCTACTTTTTCGTCACGTTCAAAAACAGTAACAGTGTGCCCTGCGCGATTTAATTGTTGCGCAGCAGCTAATCCCGCTGGTCCAGAGCCTATAACAGCAACGGTTTTTTCGGTTCTAACTTTTGGTGGCTGTGCAGTAATCCAACCTTCATTAAAGGCGGTTTCTACTATGTTTTTTTCAATATTTTCTATAGTTACTGGGTCTTCATTAATACCTAAAACACAAGCTTCTTCGCAAGGTGCTGGGCATAAACGTCCTGTAAACTCTGGGAAGTTGTTGGTTTTGTGTAAGATTTCAGCAGCTTCTTTCCATTTTCCTTGATAAACTTTATCGTTAAAATCTGGAATTAAATTCCCTAGCGGACAACCACTGTGGCAAAACGGAATTCCGCAATCCATACAGCGTGCGCCTTGTTCTTTCAAGTGGTTTTCTGGTAAAGGAACCGTAAATTCTTTGTAATTTTCTATGCGTTTTTCTGGCGCGATATAACTTTCGTTCTCACGCTTAAACTCTAAAAATCCTGTTATCTTTCCCATAATTTAAGCTAATTCTAGTTGTTCTTGTTCTAATCTCACTAAGGCTTGTCTGTACTCTTCTGGCAACACTTTTTTAAACTTAGGAAGGTAATTGTTCCAGTCTTTTAAAATACGTTCTGCTAACGGGCTTCCTGTTGCTTCAAAATGATTTTCGATTAATTGTTTTAACTGAATCGTGTCAGCTTCGTTTTCAATTGGATCGATATTTAAATCTTCGGAATTGCAGTTTTGTTTGAAGGTTCCTTTTTCATCTAAAACATAAGCAACTCCTCCGCTCATTCCTGCTCCAAAGTTTCGACCTACAGTACCAAGAATAACAGCAACTCCACCAGTCATATACTCGCAGCCGTGATCTCCAATACCTTCAACTACTGCTTGTGCGCCAGAATTTCTAACACAAAAACGCTCGCCAGCTTTACCGTTTATATAAACTTCTCCAGAGGTTGCGCCATACAGCGTTACGTTTCCTGTAATAATATTGTCTTCCGGAACAATGGTGCATTTTTCTGGCACTTTAATAATTAATTTAGCACCTGATAAACCTTTACCTAAGTAATCATTTGTATTTCCGTGCACGGTGAATTTTAAACCTTTGGTTGCAAAAGCTCCAAAACTTTGTCCTGCAGAACCTGTAAAGTCAATATCTATTGTGTCTTTTGGTAAACCATCTGCCCCATAAATTTTCGAAATTTCGTTACTTATTATCGCTCCAACTGCTCTATCTATATTTGTAATAGGCATGGCTAAGTTTGTTTTTTGTCTTCTAAATAAAGCTTGGTGTGCTTGTTTGATTATTTTAAAATCTAAGTGCACATTCAAGTTGTGGTCTTGACAATACGTGTTGTATAATTGCACATCTTCCGCGACTTCTACTTTGTGTAAGATTGGTGTTAAGTCAATTCCTGAAGATTTGTAATGATCTATAGCTTTATTTCTGTTTAGTTTTTGAGATTGTCCAACCATTTCATTAATAGTTCTAAATCCTAATTTTGCCATAATCTCGCGTAATTCTTGTGCTACAAAATACATGTAGTTAACGACGTGTTCTGGTTTTCCTTTAAATTTTTTACGTAGTTCTGGATTTTGAGTTGCAATTCCAACTGGACAGGTGTTTAAGTGGCATACACGCATCATGATACATCCTGAAGCTACTAAAGGCGCAGTAGCAAAACCAAATTCTTCAGCTCCTAATAGACAAGCAATAGCTACATCACGACCTGTTTTTAATTGTCCGTCACATTCTAAAACCACACGATTTCTAAGGTCATTCATTACTAAAGTTTGCTGTGCTTCTGCAACACCAAGTTCCCAAGGTAAACCAGTGTGTTTTTGTGAGGTTAAAGGTGTTGCACCTGTCCCACCATCAAAACCAGCAATTAAAATAACGTCTGCTTTTGCTTTAGCAACTCCCGCTGCAACTGTACCGACTCCAATTTCTGATACTAGTTTTACATTAATTCTAGCTTCTCTGTTTGCTGATTTTACATCGTAAATTAATTGCGATAAATCTTCAATAGAGTAAATGTCGTGATGAGGTGGTGGTGAAATTAAACCAACATAAGGTGTCGAGTTTCTTGTTTTTGCAATTTCCGGATTTACTTTTGGTCCTGGTAATTGACCACCTTCTCCAGGTTTTGCACCTTGTGCTATTTTTATCTGAATTTCGCTTGCGCTTGTTAAGTAATTTGAAGTCACTCCAAAACGTCCAGAAGCGACTTGCTTGATTGCTGAGTTTCTCCAGTCTCCTTGTGAGCTTTTATAGAAACGTTCTTGGTCTTCTCCACCTTCACCAGAGTTAGATTTTCCTCCAATTCTGTTCATGGCAACCGCTAAATTTTCGTGTGCTTCTTTACTAATCGAACCATAAGACATGGCTCCTGTTTTGAAACGTTTTACAATTTCTGTCCAAGGTTCTACTTCTTCTAATGGAATTGGGTCAAATTGATCAAATTCAAATAAGCCTCTGATAGTCATTAGGTTTTTAGATTGATTATTGACTAATTCTGAAAATTCCTTAAATGTAGATGCTTTATTGGTTCTTACCGATTCCTGAAGTTTGGCAACTGTTAATGGGTTAAACATGTGCTTTTCTTGTCCACGTCTCCATCTATAATCTCCTCCAACTTCAATTTGTGGTTCTGTATTTTTATGAAAAGCCCTTTTGTGGCGTTTCACAATTTCTTGTTCTATTTCTCTTAAGCCAATACCTTGAATACGCGTTGGTGTGTTTGGAAAATATTTTTCGACTGTTGAGGTTTTAATTCCGATACATTCAAACAATTGAGAGCCACGATAAGAGTTTAAGGTGGAGATTCCAATCTTGTTCATTACTTTTAAAATTCCTTTTCCAACTGCTTTGTTGTAGTTTTTAATGGCAGCTAAATATTCTAAATCTGTAAGATCTGCATTGTTGACTTGCTCTTGTACAATTTCGTTTACAATGTATGGATTTACAGCACTTGCACCATAACCAAATAGTAGTGCAAAGTGGTGTACTTCACGAGGTTCTGCAGATTCAATAATTAAGCTAATTCTAGAGCGTTTTTTTAACTTGTGTAACGCATGATTAACGTAAGAGCAAGCTAAAAGTGCTGGAATTGGTGCGTGATTTTCGTCTACAAATCGATCTGATAAAATAATAATGTTTGCGCCATTATCAATAGCTTTAGAAGCTTTAGTGACTAAGTTTTCTAGTGCGACTTCAAGCTCATTTAATCCACGATTTACTTCGTATAACATCGAAATAGATTCGACTTTAAAATCAGGATTAGTATCATAATCTCTAATCTTATCTAAATCGTGTTTAGAGATAACTGGATTTTGGATTTTTAATTTTTTACAGTGTTCTGCATTGATGTCAAATATATTGACGTCACTACCTAGTGTTAAGCTTATATCTGTAATTAACTCTTCTCTAATACCATCTAAAGGCGGATTGGTGACTTGAGCAAATAACTGTTTGAAGTAGTTGTAAATTAATTGTGGTCTTTCTGATAAAATTGCAATTGGTGTATCGCTTCCCATGGATCCAATAGGCTCTTTTCCTAATTGTGCCATAGGACGAATAATGGTGTTTAAATCTTCTTCCGTATAGCCAAAAACGACTTCACGTTTTTTAAGTTCTATTTCGTCATATTTAATATGTCCTTCTTTAGCTTCAATATCTCTAAGATGTATTAGATTTTCGTTTAACCATTGTCTGTATGGGTGTTTTGCAGCTATTTCTTCTTTAATTTCTTCATCATTAACAATGCGCCCTTCGCTCATGTTAACTAAAAACATTTTTCCTGGTTCTAAACGACCATGGAATTCTATGTTTTCTGGAGCAATATCTACAACGCCAGTTTCTGAAGACATAATAACATTTCCTTGTTTGGTAACTGTGTATCGTGATGGTCGTAATCCGTTACGGTCCAAAACAGCACCTATAAAATTACCGTCTGTAAATGGGATTGAAGCTGGTCCGTCCCAAGGTTCCATTAGGCAGGAGTTGTATTCGTAAAATGCTTTTTTAGAATCCGACATGTGTGGGTTTTTCTCCCAAGCTTCGGGAACTAGCATCATCATCGCTTCTGGAAGCGAACGTCCTGTCATTAATAGTAACTCAACCACCATGTCTAGGGTTGCAGAATCTGATTTCCCTATTAAGATAGTAGGGATTATTTTTTTAATATCATCTCCAAATAATGGGCTTTCCATGATCTCTTCACGAGAAAACATACGTGATACATTACCTCTAACCGTATTTATTTCTCCATTATGACAGATATATCTAAACGGTTGTGCTAAATCCCAAGTTGGAAATGTATTAGTGGAAAAACGCTGGTGTACTAATGCTAGTCTAGTGTCTAAAGCCGAATTGAATAAGTCTAAATAATATTCGTTAATATGTTCTGGCATTAGTAAGCCTTTAAATATTATGATTTTAGTAGATAGACTTGGTAGGTAGAAGAATTTTGATTCGGATAATTTAGAATCATATATAGTGTGTTCTGCAATTTTTCGTGCAGCATATAATTTTATGTTGAATTCTCTTTCGGTTTGGGCATCGCTAGCCTTTCCTATAAAAATTTGTTTTACAAAAGGTTCTGTTACTTTTGCAATTTCACCTAAAACTTTACTGTTAACTGGTACGTCTCTCCAACCAATTAATTTAAGGCCTTGATTTTGTATTTCTTTTTCAAAAATATCAATACAATATTGACGTTGGTTTTCCTTTCTTGGCAAGAAAACATTACTGACTGCGTACTCTCCAGCTTCAGGTAAATCAAACTCACAGAAAATCTTGAAGAATTTATGCGGAATATCAATTAAAATACCTGCACCATCTCCAGTTACTCCATCGGAACTTACAGCGCCACGATGCTCTAATTTTACTAATATTTCAAGCGCTTTATGGATAATATCGTTAGATCGTTTTCCGGTTAAACTACATATAAATCCTGCACCACAATTATCGTGTTCAAATTCCGGTAAATAAAGTCCTTGTTTTTTAAGCATAATAAGTAAAATTTAAAGGCTTTTTGTGCCTTATTACAACTGTAAGATACACGCTAGTAATGGAATTTGAAAAAAGTAGAAACACTTTTCCGAAATTCTGATTTAGACTATTATATAATACACTATAAATAATTTTATGTGGATTAAACTAATAAATCATCAAAGAGGAATATGTGTTAAATAGGTCTTTTTATTGCGAAAACGTTTGCGTAAAATTTAAAAAACTAAAGAAAGCTCAAAATAATATCAGTTTTTATAATAATTACTCAAATTGTATGATACGATATTATTAAAAAATAGACGTGTAATTTGCGACACCCTATAAAAAATAGGGGTAAAATTGAAATTATAATAAAAATAAAGATGTAAACCCGTGTTTTTTAGGGGTTAAATAAATTTTAACATAGATTTGAGATATTAACCAACCAATTTAATACCAATCTTTATGAAACAATTACTGACTCTATCGCTTCTTTTGGTTGCAACAACATTGTTTGCCCAAGAAGATGCTAATACACTAGAAAAAAAGTTTGCTATTGAAGGTAGTGTGGATGCATACCATAGAACCAATTTAACAGCGCCAAATGATGAAAATCAAATTGCTCCAACAACGTCTTTTGCAAATACTGCTGGATTTTCATTAGGAATGGGAAATATA
This sequence comes from Olleya sp. KJ81-1, assembly GCF_055808135.1. Taxonomy (NCBI): domain Bacteria; kingdom Pseudomonadati; phylum Bacteroidota; class Flavobacteriia; order Flavobacteriales; family Flavobacteriaceae; genus Olleya; species Olleya sp. KJ81-1. Next base: position 2,653,138 of record NZ_CM147854.1, read on the forward strand.
ATTGCATCCTACGAGAAAGGTCGTGTTGGAGCAGTTGCAGATTTGGTTTTTGGTCCAAGAGGAGATGAGGCTAGTGCAACCGTATTAAATCAATTGTTTGCTTTTTATAATATTAGCGAAAACACAAAATTAACATTAGGTAAGTTTAATACCTTTTTAGGTTACGAGGTTATTGCACCAGCAGGAAATTTTAATTATAGTACGTCTTATTTATTTTCAAATGGGCCATTTTCTCATACAGGTATAAAAGCAGATTTTACATTATCTGAAGATTTCAGTTTAATGCTAGGTGTTTTTAACCAGACAGATGTAACAGAGTTCAATCCAGATGGAAGCTACGCTGTTGGTGCGCAATTGGGATATAGTGGACAATTTTTAAATCTGCTATACGATGATGCAGGACTAGGTTTTGAAGTAGACTACACTGGAGGTTTTGATGCTTCAGACGATTTTTTTATTGGTATTAACGCTGCCTATGCAGACAGTGATGGCGAAGGTTTTTATGGAGTAGACTTATATCCACAATATGGTCTTAGCGACACATTTACAATTGGATTAAGAGGAGAATATTTTCAAACTCAAAGCGAATCTGTAGATGATGACCCAAGTATTATTGGGTTAACGCTTACAGGAAGCTTAGTTATTGACGAAGACTTAATTATTAAACCAGAATTTAGATTTGATAGTAGTTCTGAAGACGATTTTATTGATACAGATTTAATGGCAACAAAAAGCTTAGGTTCTTTTGTTTTGGCAGCGATATATAAATTCTAACAAAAACTAATTATGAAAAAAGTAGAAGCAATAATCAGAAAATCTAAATTTTCTGCAGTTAAAAATGCATTGCATGAAGTTGGCGTAAACTTCTTCTCTTATTGGGATGTTACAGGTTTAGGTAACGAAAAAGAAGGTCATGTGTACAGAGGGGTTTCTTATAGTACAAGTGATATACAAAGACGCTATTTATCAATAGTTGTTAATGATGATTTTGAAGAAGTAACCATAAAAGCCATTTTAGAATCAGGGTCTACCGGAGAAGTTGGTGATGGTAAAATATTTGTCTCGCAAATTGATGAGGTTTATAGAATACGAACAGGAGCAAAAGGAGGAAACACTTTAAAATAAAAAACATGGAATTACTTACTACAAATAACGTATGGATGATGATCTGTACAGCACTGGTTTTCTTTATGCATTTAGGTTTTGCATTTTTGGAAATAGGACTAACGAGACAAAAAAACACACTAAACATTTTATTTAAAAACATATTTATAATCACGGTTGGACTATTGCTTTATTGTTTAGTAGGTTTCAACTTAATGTATCCTGGAGAATTTAATGGGTTTATTGGTTTTGCAGGTTTTGGATTAGAATCTCCAACTGTAATTGATACAGAAACAGGAAAAGCAATTTTAGACCTAGCTTATAACGAAGGTTATACGTACTGGACAGACTTCTTGTTTCAAGGGATGTTTGCTGCAACAGCTGCAACTATAGTCTCTGGAGCAGTTGCTGAACGTATGAAAATAGGACCATTTATGGTTTTTACTATTATATATGTAGGTTTAGTATATCCAATTGCAGGTTCTTGGAAATGGGGAGGTGGATTTTTGGACAGTTTAGAAACACCTTTTTATGACTTTGCAGGATCAACTTTAGTACACTCTGTTGGTGGATGGGCAGCGTTAGTTGCTGTTTGCTTATTAGGTCCAAGAATTGGGAAATTTAAAAACGGAAAGCTTCAGGCGATTCCTGGACACAATATACCATTAGCAACTGCAGGAGTTTTAATACTTTGGCTTGGGTGGTTTGGGTTTAATGGTGGGTCTGTGTTATCTGCCGATCCAAGTTTAACATCGCTAACACTTGTAACTACTTGTCTTGCAGCAGCAGCAGGAGGTGTTGTAGCAGCTTTGGTATCTACAACGCTTTATAAAAACCTTGATTTAACCATGTTTTTAAATGGTATTTTGGGAGGTTTAGTTGGAATTACTGCTGGAGCAGATCAAATGAGTCCGACAGATGCTATATTAATTGGTGCAATTGCTGGAGCAATAATTGTTTTTGCAGTATCATTAATAGATAAATTAAAACTAGATGATCCGGTTGGGGCAATTGCTGTGCATTTGGCTTGTGGAATTTGGGGAACTTTAGCAGTTGGTATATTTGGAGATTTAGCTAGTGGGTCGCAATTTTTTAGCCAGTTAATTGGTGTTGGGTCTTACGCAGCAATATGTATTGTGTCTTCATTTTTAATTATTTTTATAATGAAGAAAACAGTTGGAATTAGAGTTTCTGAAAAAGAGGAATTAGAAGGACTTGATGCTCATGAGCATGGAATGGATGCTTATCCAGACTTTAGATTAAATGAACATTAAGCTTTAGTTAATTTGTTGAAAAAACCTGAAGACATTTTGTTTTCAGGTTTTTTTGTGGCTAATTATAAATAATTTAAAACAAAAAAAGCTCGGCAATTTAATTGCTGAGCTTTTTTTAGACTAAAAAAACAATGTTAAATAATCGTAGATTGTCCTAAGTGAATATTGTTGAAATTAATATTCGTATCATTTGGATTACTTATAAAATCGGCAATAAAATCTCCAACCTTAGCGGTGGAAACATTAGTATATGATGCGTTTAAATCTGGCGTTGTGATTTCTAATTTTAAAGATTTTTCCACCCCTTCTTTTATTAATTTAGCTTCTTCGTGTAAGTCAAAATGTTCTAAAAGCATTGCCGCACTTAATATAGATGCAATTGGATTTGCAATCCCTTTTCCAGTTGCTTGCGGGTAAGATCCGTGTATAGGTTCAAACATGGCGTATTTGTCTCCAATGGAGGCTGATGCTAATAGTCCAATAGAACCACCAATTACACTAGCTTCGTCACTTATAACGTCTCCAAATAAGTTTTCGGTCAAAATAACATCAAACTGTTTTGGATTTAAAATTATTTGCATGGCAGCATTATCCACAAATAAAAAGTCTAAGGTCACATCTGGATAGTCTTTTGCTAGGTCGGTAACAACTTTGCGCCATAATCTAGAGGTTTCTAAAACATTAGCTTTATCAACTAGTGTTACCTTTTTCTTTCTGCTTTGTGCGTTTTTAAATGCTAAATGCGCGATGCGTTCTATTTCGTGTTTAGAATATTCGCATAAATCAGATGCTGTATTTCCGTCTTCGCTTAAGTGTTTTTTGCCAAAGTAAATTCCGCCTGTCAACTCTCTGTAGATACTAATATCTGTACCTTCTATAATGTGTTGTTTTAGAGGCGATTTGTCTAAAAGCATGTCGTATGCTTTTACAGGTCTTATGTTTGCGTATAAACCAAGTTCTTTTCTAAGTTTTAATAAGCCTTGTTCGGGTCTTATTTTTGCTGTTGGATCGTTATCATATTTAGGATCTCCAATCGCCCCAAATAAAATGGCATCACTAGACTTGCACAAATCCAAAGTGTTATCCGGTAGTGGGTTGTTGTGTTGGTCAATTGCAATTGCGCCAACAGGAGCTTCCTTAAATAAAAAGGTGTGATCAAATTCTAAAGCGATAGCTTTTAAAACTTTTATAGATTGATTAGTCACTTCTGGACCTATACCATCACCAGGTAAAACTGCTATGTTTAATTTCATAGTATAATTATTAGTATTTTTTTTGGCTTCAAAAGCCGAAATTTTTTCTTTTTTACTCAATAAGTAGTCAATATCATCGTAACCATTAATCATACAGGTTTTTTTGTAAGCATCAATTTCAAATGCTTCCTTAAAAGAAGTGTCTTTTACGGAGATAATTTGTGCTTCAAGGTTGACCTCTAAAACAGTTTCGGGGCTATTAGTTGTAACGTCTAACAATACCTTTAGGAATTCTGCTGAAACTTGAACAGGTAATAGTCCGTTGTTTAATGCGTTACCCTTAAAGATGTCTGCAAAAAAGCTTGAAACTATTACTTTAAAACCGTAATCACTTAAAGCCCAAGCTGCGTGCTCGCGACTAGAACCGCAACCAAAATTATCTCCAGCGACTAAAATGCTTCCAGAGTATTTGGGATTGTTTAAAGAGAAAGCTTCATTTATAGAATTGTCTTTGTTAAATCTCCAGTCTTTAAAAAGGTTGTCTCCAAAGCCTTTACGGTCTGTTGCTTTTAAAAATCGAGCAGGAATTATCTGATCTGTATCTATGTTTTCTATTGCTAACGGAATAGCTTGAGATTGTAATGTTGTAAACTTTTCCATCTTAATTTAGTTGTTTTGTTATGTCCACAATTTTGCCTTCAATAGCTGTTGCAGCTGCTACTAAAGGACTAGCTAAAATAGTTCTAGAACCTTGTCCTTGTCTTCCTTCAAAGTTTCGGTTTGAGGTTGAGACACAATATTCGCCTTGCGGAATTTTATCGTCGTTCATAGCTAAACAAGCGGAGCAGCCTGGTTGTCTTAATTCAAAACCAGCTGCGTCAAATACATCTTTAAGGCCTTCTTTTATAATTTGGGCTTCTACTTGTTTACTGCCAGGAACTAGCCATGCAGTAACATTATCTGCTTTTTGTTTTCCTTTTATATAATTTGCTGCAATTCTAAAATCTTCAATTCTAGAATTTGTACAGCTGCCAATAAAGACATAGTTAATAGGTTTGTTAATTAAAGATTCTCCTTTTTTGAAATCCATATATTTTAAGGATTTTTCAAAAGAGGCATCATTTATTGTAGGTATGTTTTCTGTAACCTTAATTCCCATTCCTGGGTTTGTGCCATAGGTTACCATAGGCTCTATGTCTTGTGCGTCAAAAGCATATTCTTTGTCAAAAATAGCATCGGTATCCGTTGGTAATGTTTTCCAATAGGCTACTTTTTTATCAAAAGCGTCTCCTTTTGGTGCAAATTCTTTGTTCTTTACATAGTCAAAAGTGGTTTGGTCCGGTGCAATCATTCCGCCTCGAGCGCCCATTTCAATACTCATATTACAAACGGTCATTCGGCCTTCCATGGACATGTTTTCAAAAACATCTCCTGCGTATTCGCAAAAGTAGCCAGTACCAGAATTTGTGCCTAGTTTGGCAATAATGTATAAAATAACATCTTTAGGTAATACGCCATTTTTAAGTTTACCGTTAACGGTCACTCTCAAGCTTTTTGGCTTAGTTAAAAGCAAGCATTGACTTGCAAAAACTTGTGCGACTTGACTGGTTCCAATACCAAAAGCGATGGTTCCAAAAGCACCATGTGTTGAGGTGTGACTGTCACCGCAAACCATTGTCATTCCTGGTTGCGTAATCCCTAATTCTGGAGCCATAACATGAACAATCCCATTGTATTGGTGTCCTAATTGGTAAAGTGTAATATTGTTTTTTTTACAGTTTTGAGATAATTGTTCTAATTGATTCCTAGACAATAGATCTTTAACGGGTAAGTGTTGATTTTGTGTAGGTGTATTATGGTCTGCAGTTGCAACAATTTGTTTTGGTCTAAAAACAGGTATATTTCGCTCTTCTAATTCATTAAAAGCTTGCGGACTTGTTACCTCGTGTATTAAGTGTTTGTCGATATATAATACTTGCGGTCCGTCTTTAACGGTTTCTACAACGTGAGCATCCCAAACTTTATCAAATAATGTTTGTCCCATAATTAAGCCGAAATTATTTGTTGATACACTTTACTAGTTTCAATAATTTGGTGAATATCGCCATCATTTATTTCTTTTTTTCTATCAGCAAAACTTAAAAAGTTGGCATAAACATCATCTAATTGAAGTTTAGTTAATTCGTAACCTACGTTTTTTGCTCTGTATGCTAATGCAGCACGACCACTTCTGGCTGTTAATACAATTGCAGATTCTGTAACACCAACATCTTTAGGGTTGATTATTTCGTAAGTTTCACGGTTTTTTATCACACCATCTTGATGTATGCCAGAGCTGTGTGCAAAAGCATTTGCTCCAACAATAGCTTTATTTGGTTGTGTGTAAATCCCCATGCTATCTGAAACTAATTGACTGAGACCGTAAAGCATTTCGGTTTTTATACTAGTATCTAGGTTTAGGTAAGGGTGTTGTTTTAATACCATGACTACTTCTTCAAGTGCAGTATTACCTGCGCGCTCTCCAATTCCGTTTATGGTACATTCTATTTGTCTTGCTCCGTTAATAACGCCTTCAATAGAGTTGGCGGTTGCTAAACCTAAATCGTTATGGCAATGACAAGATAAAATGGCGTTTTCTATACCTTTTACATTCTCTTTTAAATATTTAATTTTTGCGCCATACTCGCTTGGTAAGCAGTATCCCGTTGTATCAGGGATATTTAGTACTGTTGCTCCTGCCTTTATTGCAGCTTCGCACACTCTTGCTAAATACTCGTTATCTGTACGTCCAGCATCTTCAGCATAAAATTCGACATCTTCAACAAAGGATTTTGCATATTTTACAGCTTCGTAAGCGCGTTGTATGATATCTGCTTTGTTTGATTTAAATTTATGAATTATGTGTGAGTCAGATGTGCCAATTCCTGTATGAATTCTTGGATGTTTAGCATGAGTTAATGCTTGGGCAGCTACTTTTATATCGTTTTCTACAGCTCTAGTTAGGCCACAAACGGTAGCGCTTTTTACGATTTTTGATATTTCTTCTACAGATTTGAAGTCACCTGGACTAGAGACAGGAAAACCTGCTTCGATTACGTTAACACCTAATTGATCTAATTGTGTAGCAATAATTACTTTTTGCTCTGTATTTAGCTTACAACCTGGTACTTGTTCGCCATCACGTAGCGTTGTATCAAATATTTGAATTGCGTTTTTTGACATTTTTAGAGAGAATTATTTTTCTTTTGAATTACTAATGTATACTTTGGTTAACTGTTTGATTTAGCATTGGAGGAGAAGCTACGATGTTCAAGACACGAAATATATTATAAAACACTAATAATCAGTTATATAAGAAATTAATTAGTTGATGACTAAAGAGCAAAAAGATAATTTATTTTTATTAGTTAAGTCTTTAACTAAGTCTGAAAAGCGACAATTTAAATTGTACGTGGGTAGACTTGGAGTGAATTCTGATTCTAAATTTTTAAATCTTTTTAATCTTTTAGACAAAGCTTCAATGTATAATGAAAACGCTATTTTAAAAAGTGGAGTGGTTAAAAAACAGCAGTTAGCTAATGTTAAAGCACACTTGTATAAGCAAATATTAATTAGTCTTAAATTAAACCCTTCTCATCAAAATATTCGCTCTCAAATAAGAGAACAATTGGATTTTGCATCTATTTTATATCACAAAGGATTGTATAGACAGAGTCTTAAAATCTTAGATAAGGCCAAAGAGTTAGCAATAATTAATGAAGAAAAAAACCTTGCTTTTGAGATTGTCGAACTTGAAAAAATTATCGAAACACAGTACATAACTAGAAGTATTAGTAATAGGGCAGATCAATTAACTATTCAGGCAAAACAATTAAGTGAGTTAAATGTTGTTGCTAGTAAGTTATCTAATTTATCATTACAGCTTTATAGTATAATATTAAAAACGGGTTATGTAAAAAATGAAGAAGAAAGCAAAGCTGTTACGACGTATTTTAATGACAGATTGCCTAAAGTAGATTTATCTGCTTTGGGGTTTAGAGAAAAATTATGGTATTATAAAGCGTATTTATGGTATAGTTTTTTAACACAGGACTTTTTAAACTGTTATAAATATGCTTTAAAATGGGTGAATTTATTTTATGAAAACCCAAGTATGATTAGCTTAAATCCTGTGTTTTTTTTAAAAGGAAATAACTATTTGTTAGAGGCTTTATATTTTATAAAAAATAAAGAAAAATTTGAAACTAAGTTGGCTAGCTTTCATTCTGTTGTTAACCAATCTAATTTTCCGAAGGATGAAAATGTGGCTTCTTTAGTTTTTTTGTATGGTAATTTTCATAAAATAAATTTACACTTTATAGATGGTAGTTTTGATGATGGCCTAATATTGATTCCGGAAATTGAGACTGAATTAGTTCAATTTGATAATAAAATAGATGCGCATCATAAAATGATATTTTATTACAAGTTTGCAAGTTTGCATTTTGGAGCTGGTAATAATAAGGAGTGTATTAAATACTTAGATAAAATTATTTCAAATAAATCATTGTCAATGCGTGAGGATTTATTGTGTTTTTCTAGAGTTTTAAATTTAGTAGCTCATTATGAGGCAGGATTGGATTATCATTTAGAAACCTTATTAAAAAGCACTTACAAGTTTTTAATTAAAATGAACGACTTACATGAAGTACAAAAAGAGATGATAAAATTTATTAGAGGATTACAAGATATTTATCCTCAGGACATTAAAAAAGAGTTTAAAAAATTATTAGAAACTTTAAAACAATATGAAGACCATCCTTTTGAACGTCGTGCTTTTTTATATTTAGATATTATCTCGTGGTTAGAAAGTAAAATTGAAAATAAGCCAGTGGGTAAAATTGTACGAGACAAATATTTAGAACTATATGCTAAGTCATAATTTATAATAATGTTAAAAATAAATAGTTTACACGTAAAAAATAAAGTAATTTTTAAATAAAAACTGATGTTATCAAATAGTCAAATAAATCAAAATTTACAGCTAAAAGCGCAGTTTACCGAAGAAAATAGTATTTAAAAGGTGTTTTTGTTTAAAAAAGAGAATCAAATGTTTTGATAGCATGCTTTTTTTATTACATTTACAATCTCAAATCGGCAATGAAAAAAATAAAACATTAATAGCAACAGTCTTATTTTTAATAATAAGCATAGTTGGTGTAGCTCAGATAGTAACTCCACCACCTCCAGCACAACAAGTACCTCCAGTAGGGTTGCCAATAGATGGTAATATTATTGTGCTTGTAGTTATAGGTTTGTTATATGGTGTTTATAAGTTGATATCTAAGCGTAAGTCATCAAACATTTAATTCGTTTAGACGCTTTACATACTTTCCAATAACGTCAAATTCTAAGTTTATTTTAGTTCCAATTTTAAATTGTTTAAAATTTGTATGCTCATAAGTATAAGGTATTATGGCTACGCTAAAACTATTTTTTTGAGAGTTTACAACAGTTAGACTTACGCCATTTACTGTAATAGATCCTTTTTCTATTGTAATATTGTTTAGCTCTTGATCGTATTTAAAAGTATACAGCCAGCTTCCGTTAGTTTCTTTAGCTTCTATACATAGTGCTGTTTGGTCTACATGACCTTGTACAATATGACCATCCAACCTATCTCCAAGTTTCATAGCACGTTCTATATTTACAATATCATTTATTTGTAAATCTCCAATATTGGTTTTGTCTAAAGTTTCTTTAATTGCAGTAACTTTGTATTGGTCATCATTTATTTCAACTACAGTTAAACAGACACCATTGTGTGCCACACTTTGATCTATTTTTAACTGATTAGTAATGGTGCTTTCAATAGTAATATCTAAATTATCCTTAACTGTTGTTAATTGCTTAACAGTACCTAGTGTTTCAATTATTCCGGTAAACATAAACTTAATCGTATTATTTGGTTAAATTTGCTTTGGTAAATTTACAAACAATAGTTATTAGTATTAATGAAGAAAGAAGAAAATATTAGACTAGGAATATCAATAGGAGACCTAAATGGTATTGGAGCCGAAGTGGTTTTAAGAATATTTGAAGATAATAGGATGTTAGATTTTTGTACGCCTATTATTTTTGCTTCGATCAAAACCATGAGTTTTGTAAAAAACCACCTAAAATTGGATATTAATTTAAATGGTATCCATAATATAAATCAAGCATTACCTGGACGTGTCAACGTTTTAAACTGCTGGAAAGAAAACGTAAACATAAATTTTGGTCAAGAGGATCTTAAAATAGGTGAATACGCAATTAAATCTCTAGTTCAAGCAACAAAAGCGCTAAAGGATGATTTAATAGATGTATTAGTTACAGCTCCAATTAACAAGCATAATATACAGTCGGACACTTTTAAGTTTCCTGGTCACACAGATTATCTTAACCAAGAGCTAGAAGGTAATAGTTTAATGTTTATGGTAACTCAGGGATTAAGGGTTGGGTTATTAACAGATCACGTACCAGTAAAAGATATTGCTAATCATATTACCCCTAAACTTATCGAAGAAAAGATTGCGACAGTATATCAATCATTAGTTCAGGACTTTAAAATTAGTAAACCAAAAATTGCTGTTTTAGGCATTAATCCACATACAGGTGATAATGGTGTAATAGGAAGTGAAGACGATACCGTTTTAAGACCAACATTGCAAAAAATTAAAGCGACAGGTAAGCTAGTTTTTGGTCCATATGCAGCCGATAGTTTTTTTGGATCAGACAATTACAAAAATTTTGACGCTATAATTGCATCATATCATGATCAAGGATTAATACCATTTAAAACGTTATCTTTTGGACAAGGTGTAAATTATACCGCAGGATTAAATCGTGTAAGAACATCTCCAGATCATGGGACAGCCTATGAAATAGCAGGAAAAGGAACTGCAGATATTAGTTCTTTTAAAGAAGCTATTTTTACTGGAATACAGATTTTTAACAACAGAAAAGAATACGAAGAGCTTACCAAAAACCCATTAGGATTTTCAAAAAGAAAGATATAAACAAAAAAATGTTTATAAGTCTTTTTAATAAAGAAAATTTTATATATTTGCAGGCTCAAAATAGATGTGGTAATGAAGCAATTAAAAGAATTTACAATACCATTTGTAGGTTTAAAAATAGGAAAACATCATTTTGATTATAGTATAGATCAAACGTTCTTTAATCATTTTGAATATGAAGACTTTAACTCTTGTAATATTAAAGTAGATTTAATTTTAGAAAAAAAATCAACTTTATTAGAGTTACATTTTGATATTTCAGGAACAGTAAACGTCAATTGTGATGTTACAAACGAACCATTTGACCTGCCAATAACAACAGAATTTGATTTGGTAGTAAAATTTGGAGACGAGTATAATGATGAGCATATAGACATATTAATCATTCCACATGGAGAATATGAACTAAATGTACAACAATATATATATGAGTCAGTTGTGTTAGCATTACCAAGTAAACGTATACATCCAGGTGTGGAAGACGGAACATTAGATTCTGAAATACTTGACAAATTAGATGAACTTAGCCCAAAGCTAAAAGATAAAAAAGAAGACAAAGAGGAAACAGACCCTCGTTGGAATACATTAAAAAAACTATTAACGGATAAATAATAATATAAAATGGCACATCCTAAGAGAAAAATCTCGAAAACAAGAAGAGATAAGAGAAGAACACATTATAAAGCAGTTGCGCCACAAATTGCAACTTGCCCAACAACAGGTGAAGCTCATTTATACCACAGAGCGCACTGGAGTGAAGGTAAACTTTACTACAGAGGTCAAGTTTTAATTGACAACTCAGTTGAAGAAAACGTAGCATAATTACTATGCATGCATATAGAAAAACGCTCACTTGTGGGCGTTTTTTTTATGATTTGTTTTTCTTTACGTTAAAAAGCATTTACTTTGCATAGAATTAGTCTAAAAAAGAGTAATTTTATTATAATTAAGTCAATATGGGTCATTTTAGACCTTTTTTTGACTAAAATAGCTAAAAAATGAGCAAAATCTCTGCTGCAATTACTGCTGTTGGTGCCTATGTACCAGACTATGTTTTGTCCAACAAGGTACTAGAAACTCTTGTAGACACAAATGATGAATGGATAACATCAAGAACAGGAATAAAAGAGCGTAGAATACTTAAACTAGAAGGCGAAGGGACATCTTACCTAGCCATTAATGCAGCTAAAGACCTGCTTAAAAAACGCAATCTAGACCCTAAAGAAATAGACTTAGTTATTGTCGCAACTGCAACACCAGATTTACCTGTGGCTGCAACAGCGGTTTATACAGCTACCCAAATTGGAGCAACCAATGCTTTTGCATATGATCTGCAAGCAGCGTGTTCTAGCTTTCTTTACGGTTTGTCCACAGCAACTAGCTATATAGAGTCTGGACGTTACAAAAAAATATTACTTATTGGAGCAGATAAAATGTCGTCTATAATAGATTACACAGATCGTGCTACATGCATTATTTTTGGAGATGGTGCAGGAGCTGTTTTATTAGAGCCAAATACAGAAGGTCTAGGTTTTCAGGATGAATACCTTAGAAGTGATGGTTCTGGTAGAGAATTTTTAAAAATTGAAGCAGGTGGATCAATATTACCGCCTTCACAGGAAACCATAGACAACAAACAACACTTCGTACACCAAGATGGACGTACAGTATTTAAGTTTGCGGTTTCTAATATGGCAGATGTTTGCGAAAAAATAATGGAACGTAACAACCTTAGTCATGATGATGTATCATGGTTGGTGCCACACCAAGCTAATATGCGTATTATTGACGCAACAGCTAACAGAATGAGCTTACAAGACGATAAAGTCTTAAAAAACATACACAGATATGGTAATACAACCTCTGCAACATTACCATTATTATTAAACGATTTTGAATCCAAGCTTAAAAAAGGAGATAATTTAATATTTGCTGCTTTTGGAGGTGGATTTACTTGGGGTTCTATTTATTTAAAATGGGCTTACAACTCTTAAACTAACTAAAATAAAGATTAATAACTTATAATTATGGATTTAAAAGACATTCAAAACTTAATTAAATTTGTTGCTAAATCAGGAGCAAGTGAAGTTAAATTAGAAACTGACGATGTAAAAATCACGATAAAAACGGGATCAGAAACAGAGACAACTTACGTTCAACAAATTCCTATGCAGGCTCAAATGCCAATGCAACAAGCAATGCAACAAGCTCCAGCAGCACCAGCCTCTACAGAGGCAGCAGCACCTGCAGCTGATGAAAATTCAAAATATATCACTGTTAAATCTCCTATTATTGGGACTTTTTACAGAAAACCATCTCCTGATAAACCATTATTTGTAGAGGTAGGACAAACAATTGCAGAAGGTGATGTACTTTGTATTATCGAAGCAATGAAATTATTTAACGAAATAGAATCTGAAGTATCAGGTAAAATCGTTAAAATATTAGTGGACGATTCTTCTCCTGTAGAGTTTGATCAACCATTATTTTTAGTAGACCCATCTTAATTTTAGATTATTAGTATTTTTTAGCTACTTATAAAGTAGTATAAAATCGAATAATCAAATCGTCTAATTATCTAATTTATACAAGATGTTTAAAAAAGTATTAATTGCCAATAGAGGAGAGATAGCATTACGTGTTATCAGAACCTGTAAAGAAATGGGCATAAAGACCGTTGCAGTATACTCTACTGCAGATGCTGAGAGTTTACACGTCAAATTTGCTGATGAAGCAGTTTGTATTGGACCTCCTTCAAGTAGTGAGTCTTATTTAAAAATGTCAAATATTATTGCTGCAGCAGAAATTACAAATGCAGATGCCATCCATCCTGGTTATGGATTTTTATCTGAAAATGCTAAGTTTTCTAAAATCTGTGAAGAACACCAAATTAAATTTATTGGTGCATCTGAAGAGATGATTAACAGAATGGGAGACAAAGCAAACGCTAAAGCAACTATGATAGCTGCAGGTGTACCTGTAGTACCAGGAAGCGAAGGTGTAATAGCAGACTTTAAAGACTGCCTAAAAGTAGCTAAAGAAACAGGATATCCTGTAATGCTTAAAGCTTCTGCAGGTGGTGGTGGTAAAGGTATGCGTGCTGTTTGGAAAGAAGAAGATTTGCAAAACGCTTGGGAGTCTGCTCGTGCAGAATCTAAAGCAGCTTTTGGAAATGATGATATGTACATGGAAAAACTTATTGAAGAGCCACGTCACATCGAAATCCAAATTGTAGGAGATAGCACAGGAAAAGCATGTCACTTATCAGAAAGAGATTGCTCTATCCAACGTCGTCACCAAAAACTAACAGAAGAAGTACCTTCTCCTTTTATGACAACAGCTTTACGTAAAAAAATGGGTGAAGCAGCTGTAAAAGCAGCAGAATATATTAAATACGAAGGTGCAGGAACAGTAGAGTTTTTAGTTGATAAGCATAGAAATTTCTACTTCATGGAAATGAATACGCGTATCCAAGTAGAGCATCCAATTACAGAGCAAGTTATTGATTTTGACTTAATCCGTGAGCAAATTTTAGTTGCAGCAGGTGTGCCAATTTCTGGAAAAAACTATACTCCAAATTTACATTCTATTGAGTGTCGTATTAATGCGGAAGACCCTTTTAATGACTTCCGTCCGTCACCAGGAAAAATTACAACATTACATGCTCCAGGTGGTCATGGTGTTAGACTAGACACGCATGTATATGCAGGTTATAGCATTCCGCCAAATTATGACTCAATGATTGCTAAGTTAATTACAACAGCTCAAACTAGAGAAGAAGCTATCAATAAAATGAAGCGTGCTTTAGACGAGTTTGTTATAGAAGGAATTAAAACAACCATTCCTTTTCATAGACAATTAATGGATCATCCAGATTATTTAGCTGGTAATTATACCACTAAATTTATGGAAGATTTTGTTATAGAAAAGCAAATAGAAGAATAAAACTAAGGCTCCGAAATTAATTTCGGAGTTTTTTTTATGCATATAACAAATAGCTTCAGTATATTTGAATACTAAAGCAATTTACATGAAAAGTCCTAGTTACCTAAAATACAGTCTTTTGTTATTGGTGTTTTTTTCAATAACATCTTGTTTTGAAATTATTGAAGAGATTGATCTAAATAGTGATGGTACAGGTACAATGACCTTTACATTAAACATGAGTAAAAGCAAATCAAAATTAGCTTCAATCATGTTGTTAGACTCTGTTAATGGTTATAAAGTGCCTTCAAAAGCAGATATACAAAAAGGATTAAACGATATGGTTTCGGAGCTTAAAAAAGCAGAAGGCATTACTAATATTGTAAAAACAGCAGATTACGAAAATTTTGTGTTTTCAGTAAAATGTGATTTCAATAAAATCGATAATATCAATAAGATTACTAACAAAATAACTAGTCAGCAAAAAAGTAACGCAGGATCCACTTCTTATCTTTTTGATGATAAAAATGGTGTTTTTAAAAGAAAATACACCTATTCTTCAGAAGTAAAAAAGCAGTATAATAAATTAAAAACTGAGAATAAAAAGGTGTTTAATGATGCCTCTTATACAGTGATTTATAGATTTGATAACGAGGTAATCAGTCAAAATAATAAACAAGCTAAAGTTTCTAATTCTAAAAAAGCAGTCATGCAACGCGTAAGTGCAATGGATGTGATTAATGGTACAGGAGATTTTACCACTTATATCCAATTAAAAAAATAATCCTTAAACTAACACCCAACCAATGAAAAAATTATCATGTATAATCATGCTATGTGTATCTGTATTTTCTTTTGCACAAAATTCAACATCAAAAATCCCAAGTGATGCAGCTGTTGTTGCCACAATAAAAGGAAATAATTTGTTACAATTAATGTCAATAGATGAGTTAAATAACTCGTTTATGGGAACTGAGATTTTAAAAGAATTATCCAGAAAACAGACTAAATACAACTCGTTGGAAGATTTTGGTTTTGACTTAAATGGCTCTGCTCATTATTTTTTCCAAGCTAATGATAGTATTAATTACAATGCATTTATCGTTCCTTTAAAAAATGTAACTGCTTTTGAAAGTTTTTTAACAACTCAAAGCAAAAAAGAAATTGCAAACGTTAATGGAATAAGATCGTTTAAAGATCATAATCAAGGCGGTATTGTTTGGGATAGCTCAACATTAATTATGGTTGTAGGAAGCACTAACGAGGCGTATTTTCAAAATCCAGAAGTAATGGAGCGTTACGGACTAACAGAAGATGATTACTATGGATACGTAATAGATGATGCTGTTGTTGAAAGTGCAGAGGATTACGATGATGAAGTTATTGAGGCTGAAGAAGCATATGAGGAAGAAATAGAAGAAACGGTTATCGAGTCTACAGAAAGTGAAGAGGTTTATGAGGACGAGTATATTGAAGAGGAAGCTACTGAGGTTGTAGAGTATGATTACAATAATGATACATCTAACTACCAAATTAAAAATGCCATAAATAAAAATTGGGCTTTATTAAAGGCAGAGCAGCTTTTAAAGCAACAACCAAATCGTTCTATCTTAAAAAACAAATCATATTTAAGTAGTCTAGATAGTAAAGCAGAAGCTACATTATGGGTCAATGACTTTGGTCAACTATATTCTAATATGTTAGGGTCTATGTACTACAATCAATTAGTTGGTTTTGATTTATCAAGCATGTATGCTAATAATGGTTTAACAGCTAAATTGTTTTTAGAAAACGACAAAATGGTACTAAATACAAAGTATACTATGTCTGATCAAATGGCAGATAGTTATAAAAAAATGACCTCTAGAAAACTTAATAAAAAGTTTTTAGACTATGTAAATGAAGACAGAATGATTGGTTTTATGAGCTATTCTATAGACACAGAAGCCATGTTAGAAGAGTATCCTAAATTAATGAAGTCTATGTATAGCAACATGCCATACTACGGAGAAGAAGCTAGTTTGGGTATAGATTTATTTTCTTTATTATTAGATGAGGAAGCTGTTGGAGAAGTAATTAATGGAGATTTACTATTTTTATTATCAGGTATTTCTCAGCAAGAAGTTACCTATACTACATACCAATATAATGACGATTATGAGTATGTTGAAGTTGAAAAAACAAAAACAGAAACAGTTCCAGATTTTTTATTAATGGCATCTACGGATGAGCCTAGTATGCTTAATAAATTAATACAATATACTGTAAATAAAGAAATGGCAACTTTTAATAATGGTTATTACACATTTGAAGTCCCAAGAAGCCCACTGGCTATTCACTTTGTAATTAAAGACGGAATTGCTTTTTTAGGTACATCTCAAGTAGAAATGAATAAAATCGTCTCAGGTACATTTGATGCTAAAGTAACATCTAAAACTAAAAAAATGATGTTAGACAATTCTTATTCTGTATTTGTTAGCGCTAAACAATTAGCACAACAACTACCAATAGAAGAGATGGGAATTGACAGAAGTGGTAAGCTAGAATGGTTTTTGAATACTACAGAGGATGCTTATATCACTGCATCAAAAATTAAAGGAAATGCAGTTAATAGCGAAATGGTTGTTGGTGTGCCTCCAACCGAAGAAAATGCTTTAAAATACATCTTTAATATCATCGAAAAATTTGCAAAATAATTATTAATGAAAATTAAGAAAATATTAAAAAAAGCAGCCATTATTATTAGTGTGCTGCTTTTGGCTTTTAAAGGCTTTTTAATGTACCGTAATTACGCGTCTTACCAAGATGTGATTCATTATAAGGCCAATCAAATAGTTAAGGTGAATATAGACGGTATCGCTCAATCACTAGTGTTAAATGCAATAGCAAATCCTTCATTTTATTTAAAATCAAAAAAAGAGAAAGACACTATTATTGATGACAATGACAAACAAAAAAAGGATTTAATATTCCAGCAAACATCTTTTTATACACTATTAAAGGACAACCTATAACCACATTATTTACATCCTTTAAAATTTCAGAACAAAACACCTTTAAAGACTACCTTAAAGCTAATTATAAAGCGGAAGATTTTAAAGACACCCAAAACTTTACTGTTGCAACAGTATTAAATAATAGTGTGGTTATAGCATTTAACAAAACACAAGCAGTTATAGCTTACAATCCAAGTAAGGACGATGTAAATCAAGTGTTTGAAGATATATTGGTAGACCATAAAACATTAGAAAAGTCAGATGTAAAATGGGAGAAATTACAGGATGCAGATGGACATTTTAATTACCTCACAAAAACAGATCATTTGGCTATTAATTTCCAATCTGGAAAAGCCATAATACAAGGTGATTTTGTGTTGCCTGTATTTTTGGATACACCAAAAGTTTATAAAAGCACAAATTTTTCTAAAGATGCTAGTGTAACATTTAATCTTAATCTACTTTCAACACTAAAGTATGTCAGCTTTAAACACAAAAATCAAGCTATAGATACAGACAGTTTAGATACATATTATAAAGGTCATATGGCTCTAGAAATTGCTAAATCGACAACACAATTAGATTCAGTAATAACCTATGAGTATAATGACGATTTTGAAAAAGTAGAAACCCTGACAACGGTAACAAAACAAGTGCCAGAAATTAATTTGCAATTAACATCTGACGCTTCAAAACTTTATAAATATTTAGAAAAAATAGCGATAGTAAAAGATGGTAAATTAAGTAAAGATATATTTCCTTTGTATCAAGTTAAAATAGATTCTACTAACGCTAAAAGTTTGCAAGCAACCACCAATTTATCCAATACAGTAAAATCAATATTAAACGAAACTTCGGAAGTTTTTGCTTTAAACGTTAATTTTGAAAGGCTGCAAAAGCAGAATCATTTTCCAATGATACATAGTTATTTAAATAAGCTAACAACCTTAAAAATTATTGGAAATAATTCTCAAAACGAAGCAATAGCAGTAAATGGACAAATGATTTTAAAAAATCAAGATATTAATGCCTTAGCTCAGTTTTTTATTAATCAAAAAGAATAAACAAATTTAGTATCTTACTAAGATGACATTAAGCTATTGGGAAATAAAATCATGGCTAACCAACGTAGATTACACTATTGTTGGTAGCGGAATTGTGGGTTTAAACTGCGCTTTACAATTAAGAAAAAGATTTCCAAAAGCTAACATTTTAATTTTAGAAAAAGGCACTTTACCTCAAGGAGCAAGTACTAAAAATGCAGGTTTTGCCTGTTTTGGTAGCTTGTCAGAAATTGTAGATGACCTTAAAACACATAGTGAACAAGAGGTTTTAGACTTGGTTAAAAAACGTGTCAAAGGATTACAAAAATTAAGAGAAAACCTAGGAGACAAAACAATCGATTATCAACAATTAGGAGGTTATGAGTTGTTTAATACTAACAGTGATTTATTTGAAATCTGTCTAGAACAAAAAACGTTGGTCAATAATTTAATGAAACCCGTTTTTGGTGACGACGTTTTTAGTTTAAAGGCCAACACCTTTGGCTTTAATAATATTAAGAATCAGTACTGTTTTAATCAATATGAAGGACAAATAGACACAGGTCGCATGATGGAGGCTTTACTACAAAAAGCGCTCTTAAAAGGCATTAAAATACTTAATAATGTTTCGGTGTCTAGTTTTTCAGAAGATGCCAATGCTGTTAAAGTTGAGACCAATCAATTTAGTTTTTCGACATCAAAATTATTAATAGCAACAAATGGCTTCGCTTCGGTTTTAAACATTCCTGAAGTTAAACCAGCAAGAGCACAAGTGTTAATTACAAAACCAATAAAAAACCTTCATATAAAAGGCACGTTTCATTTGGATGAAGGGTATTATTATTTCCGAAACATCGATAACAGAATACTATTTGGAGGTGGTCGTAATCTAGATTTTAAAGCAGAAGAAACTACGGATTTGGAACAAACGGACTTAATTCAAAATAAATTAGAATCACTTTTAAAAACAACTATTTTACCTAACACATCATTTAAAATAGAGCATCGCTGGAGCGGAATTATGGGTGTAGGAGCTCAAAAAAAACCAATTGTAAAACAGCTTAGTAATAATGTGTTTTGTGGTGTGCGATTAGGCGGAATGGGAGTTGCAATTGGAAGTTTAATAGGAGAAGAATTAGCAAACTTAATAGAGTAATATGTTTAAAAAAATATTTAAATTTTTAGCTAAATGTTTACTTTGGTTTATTATTTCAACCGTTGGTGTGGTCATTTTATACAAGTGGATGCCTGTACCAATAACACCATTAATGGTCATTAGATATTTTGAAAAAGACAGTCCAAAACTTTTAAAACACGATTGGGAGCCAATAGAAAATATCTCTAAAAATTTACAGTTGGCAGTGATTTGTAGCGAAGATCAAATTTTTTTAAGTCACAATGGATTTGATTTAAAAGCAATTGAAAAAGCTTACGAAAACAATAAAAAAGGAAAACGTATTAAAGGTGGAAGTACCATTAGCCAACAAACAGCAAAAAATGTGTTTTTGTGGCCAGAACGTAGTTGGCTACGCAAGGGATTAGAAACGTATTTTACATTTTTAATAGAGTTAGTTTGGTCCAAGGAGCGTATCATGGAAGTCTATTTAAATAGTATAGAAATGGGTAATGGTGTTTATGGTGCCGAAGCAGCAGCACAATTTTGGTTTAAAAAATCAGCGTCTAAATTATCAAAATTAGAAGCCTCTGCAATAGCTGCAATATTACCAAACCCGAGAAAATATAAAGCAAATCCGGTGACTAATTATATAGCCTCTAGAAAAAGTTGGATAATAAAACAGATGAATTTTTATGGTACTCTAAATTATAAAACTGAGGATGAATAGTACAGAAAAAATTAAACAAGCATTACATGATGGTTGCGCTTTGTTTACGCAAAATAGACTGGATACTATAAATAAAACTATTTCAGAATTGCAAGAATCCTTAACCTCAGAGACTAAAAGTAGCGCTGGAGATAAGCACGAAACTGGACGAGCTATGGTGCAGTTAGAGCGCGAAAAAGCAGGTCACCAATTGGCGCAAATCCAAAAAGTAAACCAATTATTAGCAAAAATTAGCACAGAAAAAACCTCTGAAATTATTGGCTTAGGTAGTGTGGTTTATACAACAAAAGCTAATTATTACATTGCTATTAGTGCAGGAGAGTTAGAGGTTGATGCTCAAAAATTTTATGCAATTGCGGCTAATACACCTATTGCACAATTACTTTTAGGTAAAACCATTGGAGATGATATTGTGTTTAGAGCGCAAAATTTTTCAATAACAAATGTTAACTAAAGTCTAAGTCAACAATTTTCGAGGTATCTTTAGTAAAATTGAATTAGATAAAAGTTGAATACTATTCCCTCAAATTTTGATGTTATTATTATTGGTGGTGGTTTAGCCGGTTTAAGTAGCGCAATCCATTTGTCAAAATATAAATTGAGCGTTTTGGTTATCGAAAAAAACGAGTACCCAAAACATAAGGTTTGTGGCGAGTATATTTCAAACGAAGTTTTGCCTTATTTGACTTTTTTAGGAATAGATGTCTTTAAACTAGGCGCAAAAAGGATTGATAAATTTGAATTGTCTACTCCTAAAAACAAGCTTGTAAAAGCCAATTTGCCACTTGGTGGTTTTGGTATTAGTCGGTATTGTTTAGATAATCAATTATCAAAAATTGCATTAGTAAATCAAGCTACAATTACTCAAGATACAGTAGAAAATGTAACGTTTGCAAATGATATGTTTTCGGTTGAAACTAAATCAAAAAAGTATACTTCAAAAATAGTGATTGGTGCTTATGGAAAACGTGCTAATTTGGATGTTAAACTCAATCGTACATTCATTAAAAATAAGTCCCCTTTTTTAGCAATAAAAACACATTTAAAAGGCGATTTTCCTGATGATTTAGTGGCGCTTCATAATTTTGAAGGTGGTTATTGTGGTGTTTCAAAAGTTGAAAATGACAGCATAAATGTATGTTATATTACCAATTTTGAGGCTTTTAAAAAGTATAAAAATATTGATGACTTTCAGAAGAAAGTGCTTTATAAAAATACCGCTTTAAAGTCTGTTTTTGAAAACGCGACTTCAGTTTTTGAAAACCCTTTAACTATTAGTCAAATTTCTTTCGAAACAAAAAAGCCAATAGAAAATCACATTATTATGTGTGGTGACACTGCAGGAATGATTCATCCTTTATGTGGCAACGGAATGAGTATGGCAATACGCAGCGCACAAATGGCGTCACTATTAATTATTCGATTTTTTAATGGCACAATAAAGGACAGAAAAGCATTAGAAAAACAGTATCTTAGAGAATGGAATACCGAGTTTAAATCGCGATTAACAACAGGTCATATTGTAGCAAAGCTTTTTAGCTACAACAAATTAGCTGAGGTTTTAATACGTGTTGTAAAATGGGCACCAAGTATTTTGCCTCTAATTATTAAGCGCACACACGGTAAAACAATGACAATTAAATGAGTCTATTAGTCAATACAAAATATAGAAGTGAAGCAGAAGAAATCATGGACGACTTGGATTATAATGGTCCTATACTTCATGACGCATTAGATAAATTGGCAAAAATTAATCAATGGTTAGGCGGAAACATTGTGACTATTAATGGCTTAAAAAAAGCACTTAAAAATCATAATAAATCAGAAGCTATAACAATCATTGATTTGGGTTGTGGTGGCGGAGATATATTAAGAGAAATATCACTTTTTGGAAAGAAAAACAACTATAATTTTAAACTAATAGGGATTGATGCAAACCCGCATACGGTTAACTATGCTAGTTCTTTATCGCATAAATACGATAACGTAAGTTTTGAAGCAATAGATATATTTTCAGATCAGTTTGATAAATTAGAATATGATTTAGTTTTGACCACCTTATTCTTGCATCATTTTAAAGAAGGTCAATTAGTTTCGTTTTTAAAACCAGTGTTGCAAAAAGCAAAACTAGGTATTGTGGTTAATGATTTACACAGACATAAATTAGCTTATTATTTGTTTAAACTTTTATGTACAACAATCAAGAATAAAACCATAGTGGAAGATGGATTAACTTCAGTTTTAAGAGGATTTAAAAGAGAGGAGTTAAAAACTATATCCAAGCAAATAAATGCAAATTATCAGATCCAATGGAAGTGGGCGTTTCGTTTTCAATGGATTTTGAAGCAAAAATAATATGAGCGTAAAAATAACAGCAGTAGCCAAACAATTGCCAAAATATACCAGAGAAACTAAGGATATTATTCCTTTTTTAAAACTTTGGATGACTGGTCAAGACGACCGTTTTCAGCGTAAAGTAATTAAACTTTTTGAAGGCGCAGGCGTTGATAAACGCTACTCCATAATGGATGCCGAAGAAGTTTTTACAAATACCTCTTTTCAAGAAAAAAATGATATTTACGCTCGTGAAGTCGTCAAATTAGCAGAGCAATCTTTGATAAAGGCATTAGATAAATCTGCGCTAAAACCAACTGATATTGATTATATTATTACAGTAAGTTGCACTGGAATTATGATTCCCTCAGTGGATGCTTACCTAATAAATAATCTAAAAATGAAACAGGATATTGTAAGATTACCTGTGACCGAAATGGGTTGTGCAGCAGGTGTTTCTGGTATTATTTATGCCAAAAACTTCTTGAAAGCAAATCCTAATAAACGAGCTGCAGTAATTGCGGTGGAGTCGCCAACTGCAACTTTTCAGTTGGATGATTTTTCAATGGTTAATATAGTCAGTGCTGCCATTTTTGGCGATGGTGCTGCAAGTGTTATTTTATCGTCTTATGAAGATGAAGTCGGGCCAAAAATAGTAGACGAAGCCATGTATCATTTTTATGATGCTACAACCATGATGGGTTTTAAATTGGTAAATACAGGGTTACAAATGATTTTGGATAAGGCTGTTCCCGAAACCATTTCAGAACATTTCCCAATGATTGTCCATCCGTTTTTAGCACGAAACAACATTTCAATTGAAGCTATAGATCATCTTATTTTTCATCCAGGAGGAAAAAAATAGTACAAACCGTTGAGGATTTATTTGGATCTTTAGGTAAGAATATAGATGACACAAAAGAAGTATTAAGACTTTACGGAAACATGAGTAGTGCTACTGTTTTATATGTTTTAGAACGTTTTATGGACAAACAATTACCAAAAGGTGACAAAGGATTAATGTTAAGTTTTGGACCTGGTTTTTCCGCACAACGTATATTATTAGAATGGTAATTATAAATAAAAATGGTAGTTGCTATATCATGCTGAGCTTGTCGAAGCCTCTTTATGCTATCAACGTAATTTAATATATAACGTCACACTGAGCGCAGTCGAAGTGTCTGATAAAACAAGATTTACTGTTTATGACAAAAGATTTTCAACATAAAAACTATTGGGCACTTATTTTAGGAGGTTCTAGCGGATTGGGATTAGCTACAGCAAAAAAGTTAGCTAAGCATGGCATGAATATTTGTATTATTCACAGAAATTCAAGAACTCAAGAATCTGAAATTAATACCGAATTTGATGTAATTAAAGCTGAAGGTGTTCAGTTTAAATCATTTAATATTGATGCTTTTAAAGCAGAAAAAAGGATTCAAATAATTTCTGAATTAAAAGGAATTTTAGGCTCGGAAGAAAAAATAAGAACATTAGTACATAGCGTTGCTAAAGGGAATTTAAAACCAATGTTGGACGATGAAAAACCAACACTTAAAACTGACGATTTCAATTTAACAATAAACGCTATGGCTATTAGTTTGTTTGATTGGACAAGTGCCCTTTTTGATTCAGAACTATTTGCTTCGGACACCAGAATTATAAGTTTTACAAGTGAAGGTAATACAAAAGCATGGAAAAATTACGCAGCAGTTTCTGCAGCAAAAGTAACACTGGAAGCCATTACTAGAAATATTGCTTTAGAGTTTGCACCTTATGGTATCAGAGCTAATTGTATCCAAGCAGGAGTAACAGATACAGCGTCTTTACGTATGATTCCTGGAAGCGAAAAAATTAAAGAACATAGTTTACTTCGTAATCCATTTAACAGACTAACATTGCCAGAAGATGTTGCAAATGCAGTATATTTATTAAGCAAGGATGAAGCTAGTTGGATTAATGGTTGTGTGATTCCTGTGGATGGAGGCGAACATATTAGTTAAAAATGACGAAAGAAAAAATCATATTACTATTACCGTATCAAGAACCATTTTTATTCGTGGATGAATTAAACACGATTTCAAATGAAGGAATAACAGGAAGTTATACTTTTAAAAAAGACGAATATTTTTACAAAGGACATTTTAAAGACAATCCAATTACGCCAGGCGTTATCTTAACGGAGTGTATGGCACAAATTGGTCTAGTATGTTTGGGTATTTATATGTTGAAAGATGAAATTTCAGAAGACAATAAACCACAAATTGCCTTAACATCAAGTCAGGTAGATTTCTTTTTGCCTGTTTTTCCAGGAGAAACTGTGACTGTAGTTTCCGAAAAAGAAGTCTTTCGTTTTAACAAATTGAAATGTAAAGTAAAAATGTTTAATCAGAAAAATGAATTGGTTTGTAGAGGACAAATTTCAGGAATGTTGAAAGCGGAATAATGCCAATTGTAAATGATAGGTTATACTGAGTTTGTCGGAGTGTATTTTAATTAATAAAGGATGAAAAATAGAGTCGTAATAACAGGTTTAGGAGTCGTCGCGCCAAATGGAGTGGGAGTCGATGCGTTTACTAAAGCTATAAAAAATGGCGTATCCGGAATTACGTTTCATCAGCAATTAGCAGACTTAAATTTTTCGTGTTGTATTGGTGGAATTCCTAATATTTCCGAAGAAAAAAAGCTAGAATACTTAACGCCTTTACAATTAAGAGGCTTTAATAGTTCGGGTATTTTATATGGCTGTGTTGCCGGAATGGATGCTTGGAAAGATGCAGGATTTGAAGTTGATCCTAATAGTGATTTAGACTTTGATTCGGGTACTGTTTTTGGAACAGGTACTTCTGGAGTAGAGAAATTTAGAGAGGCCATTTATAAGTTAGATGATAAACAGGTAAAACGATTAGGAAGTACCGTTGTGGTGCAGACTATGGCTAGCGGAATTAGTGCTTTTTTAGGCGGAATTTTAGGTTTAGGTAACCAAGTAACAACAAACTCGTCAGCATGCACCACAGGTACAGAAGCTATTTTAATGGGGTTTGAACGTATTAAAAACGGTCAAGCAAAACGTATGTTGGTTGGTAGTTGTAGTGACGATGGACCTTATATTTGGGGAGGATTTGATGCTATGCGAGTGATGACATATAAGCATAATGAAACTCCAAAAGAAGGCTCTAGACCAATGAGTGAAACTGCAACGGGTTTTGTGCCAGGTGCAGGTGCTGGTGCTTTAGTTTTAGAATCTTTAGATAGTGCATTAGAAAGAAACGCAACTATTTATGCAGAGGTTTTAGGTGGGAATATAAACTCTGGAGGGCAACGTGATGGCGGAACAATGACAGCTCCAAATGCCAAAGCTGTGCAACGTTGCATCCAAGATGCAATTAAAAATTCAGGGATTTTAGCTGAAGAAATTGACACTATAAATGGGCATTTAACTGCGACTTCAAAAGATAGTTTAGAAATAGAGAATTGGACAAAAGCTTTGGGTAGAAACGGAACGGATTTTCCTTATATAAACTCGTTGAAAGGGATGGTTGGACATTGTTTGGCAGCTTCGGGTAGTATAGAAAGTGTTGCTACTGTATTGCAGTTAAAACATCAATTTGTGTTTCCTAATATTAATTGCGAGGACGTTCATCCAGAAATATCGGCATTAATTTCTGAAGAAAAAATTGTAAAACAAGCTATAAATACCAGGCTTAATATTGCTGCAAAAGCCAGTTTTGGTTTTGGCGATGTCAATGGATGTATTCTTTTTAAAAAGTATAATTAGCGGTCTTCGATAGGCTTACACTCACACTAGTTTTTATTATTTGTAATTGTAGTAAACATTATAACCATGGTACTGCCAATTGTGATTATAAATGTCACACTGAGCTTGTCGAAGTCCAATCATTAATAAAATGGCCATAAATATGAAATTCTATTTTGTTTATATCTTATTATGCATTGATAATTCGTACTACACTGGTATGACTAATGACTTAGAAAGAAGAGTAGCTCAGCATAAATCTGGTCACAAAAAAGACTCGTATACTGCAACAAGGCTACCTGTTAAATTATTGTGGTATTTACAGTGTGAAAACCCTAAAGAAGCCATAACAATTGAAAAACAAATTAAAGGATGGTCTCGAAGGAAGAAAAAAGCTTTAATAGATGAAAACTGGCAAGATTTAATTGAATTCTCTAAAAATTATTCCGAGTATAATAATCGTATTTAGTCCGTGATTGGTCTTCGACAAGCTCAGCCTGACCTTGGTTTTTCATATTTGTAATTATAGTAAACATTAGAACCATGGTATTGCCAATTGTGATTATAAGTGTCACTGAGGTTATCGAAGTGTAATTGTCTTTAATCCGTGATTGGTCTTCGACAAGCTCAGCCTGACATTGGTTTTTTATATTTGTAATTGTAGTAAACATAATAATATTGATACTGTCAATTGTGATTATAAGTGTCACACTGAGCTTGTCGAAGTGCAATCGTATTTAATCCGTGATTGGTCTTCCAAAAGTTCAGACTGACATTGGTTTTTAATATTTGTAATTGTAATAAACATTATAGCTTTAATATTGCCAATTGTGATTATAAATGTCTTACTGAGCTTGTCGAAGTGCTAAAAAAAGAGATATTTAAAAATATATTTACGCTTACGCTGAAAAATAAAATAGAAAAATAGACTATGACTAAAGAAGAACTTATCGCGAAACTAAAAACCATTGTACAACCATACATTCAAAACGAAGATGCTTATAATAACTTATCTGAATCGACTGATTTTTTAAACGATCTTAAAATAAACTCAGCTAATTTAGTAGATGTTATTTTAGATGTAGAAGACGAATTTGATATTAGAATTGAAAATGATGACATGGAAAAAATGACATCTGTAAAAGCTGCAATGGATATTGTTAATGAGAAATTAGCAGCAAAATGATAGGCAATGATATTGTCGATTTAAAGCAAGCTGCTAAAGATAGTAATTGGAAACGTCCACGTTTTTTAGATAAAATATATACACCAAATGAGCAGAAATTAATTTGGTCTGCTAAAAATCAAGACCAAATGGTATGGCTACTTTGGAGTATGAAAGAAGCTACTTATAAAGTTAATGTGCAGCAGTTTGGAAAGCGCTTTTTTAATCCAAAACGGTTAGAATGTACTTTATTGTCTAATTTAAAAGGAGAGGTAATTATTGGAGACAATCGTTATTTTACAGAGTCTATAATTACTGAAGGTTTTATTTATTCTATTGCGTTAATAGAGTCTATTAAAAATTATAAAAGTGAATGGTTTTTTGATCAAAGTCAAGATTATATTACACAAAGTAAATGCCTTAAAAAGCGCTTTTTAAAAACGTTGAATTTAGATGAAGTAACCATTGTAAAAAACAAGATTGGTGTCCCAAAATTACAGCATAACAGCGACATGTTAGATGTCTCTTTTTCTTTGACACATCATGGTGCTTTTAGTGGTTATGCTATGTTGTGATTTCTAAAAACTGAGTAGTGTTTTTTTCTAAGTTTATTTTACTCTCAAAAAACACAACATCATCATTTAAAAAAGCTTCTATTAAGTAATAATGTCCTTTAAAATAAGAGTGTATTACTGTTGCTTTAAGCTCAGAGTTGGATACCATTTTTAATTGATGCGCATAAATTATCGAATCGTTAATTATATTAAACTCGCCAAAAAAAGACGCTATTAATGGTGCTTCTGGATTTGTAAATAAATGTTCTGGACTATCATTAACAACAATTTTGTGGTCATATAAAACAATCATTCTGTCAGCAAAACCTAAAACGTCTTCTTTGTCGTGTGTTGCAACAATACAGGTTATATTTTTGTCTTTTAAATAACGATAAACATTGCGACGAAGCGATTGTTTTTGGAAGTTATCAATATGACTAAAAGGCTCGTCTAATAAAATAATTTCTGGCTGTTTTGCCAATGCACGCGCTAATGCTACACGTTGTTTTTGGCCACCACTTAATGTTTTTACTTTTGTCTTAGCAAGCTCAGTAAGCTCTACAACCTCTAGTAACTCTGCGGTACGTTCTTTTTTTCTTCAGGAAAAAAGTTAGAAAGGTGTTTACCAATATTTTCCTCAACGGTTATAAAAGGCATCAAGTCAAATTCTTGACTGACGTATTTCATAAAGTCATAACCTACAACTAAATTATATTTTGGCCCCAAAATTTGTTCGTCTTTCCAAAAAATCTGACCTTGATTTAAGTCGGATTCGCCAAAAATAAGATTTAATAGTGTGCTTTTTCCTGAGCCACTTTCGCCAATAATGGCAACGTTTTCACCTTGATTAGCAGTAAAAGAAAGGTCTTTTAAAACAGGTGTTTTATTATAAGAAAAGGTAAGATTTTTAACTGTCAGCATAACACAAAAATAATATAAAAAAACCGCTCGACTTTTAAGTTGAGCGGTTTTTAATAGTTTGAAATTATAAATATTTAATCTTTAAAGTCTTCGATTTCGGTTGGTAAAATTTCAAAACCCATATTGTATAATGTAAATCCATAAATGTCAGCATATTGCTCTATAGTTTTACTTACAGGTGTTCCAGCTCCATGTCCAGCATCAGTTTCTATTCTAATTAAAACTGGGTTGTTTCCGGTTTGTTTAGCTTGCAATTCTGCAGCAAATTTAAAACTGTGTGCAGGTACAACTCTGTCATCATGGTCACCTGTTGTAACCATAGTAGCTGGATATTGTGTGCCTTCTTTTACATTATGTACAGGAGAGTAGCCTAATAAATAATCAAACATTTCTTTATTATCTTCTGCTGTTCCATAGTCATAAGCCCAACCTGCTCCAGCTGTAAAGGTGTGGTAACGTAACATATCTAAAACGCCTACTGCAGGTAATGCGACTTTCATTAAATCTGGACGTTGCGTCATGGTTGCTCCAACTAATAAACCACCGTTTGATCCACCTCTGATTGCTAAAAAGTCTGAAGAAGTATATTTTTGGTCTATAAGGTATTCTGCAGCAGCAATAAAATCGTCAAAAACATTTTGTTTTTTTAATTGCGTTCCTGCATCATGCCATGCTTTTCCGTATTCTCCACCACCACGAAGGTTTGGCACTGCATAGATACCTCCTTGTTCCATCCAAACCGCATTAGCGATACTAAAATTAGGGGTTAAACTGACATTAAAACCACCATAACCGTAAAGGATTGTTGGATTTTTACCATTAAGTGTTAACCCTTTTTTATGTGTAATAATCATAGGTACTTTTGTACCGTCTTTTGAGTTATAGAAGACTTGTTTGCTTTCGTAATTTTCAGGATTAAAATCAATATTTGGCTTTCGGAATAACTCTGAAGTTCCGGTTTCAATATCATATTTATAGATACTACCTGGAGTTACATAGTTTGTAAATGAATAGTATAATTCTTTTTCTTCTTTTTTAGAACCAAAACCACTAGCACTTCCAACACCAGGAAGTTTTACTTCTCTTACTAATTTACCATCGTAGTCGTACTGCATTACTTTAGATACTGCATCTACCATATACTCAGTAAAAAAGTAGCCACCTGCTGTTGATGGGTTTAATACATTTTTAGTTTCTGGAATAAAATCTACCCAGTTTTCTGGCGTCGGATTTGAGGCATCAACGGTAACTATTTTTTTGTTAGGAGCATTAAGATTTGTAACTAAGAATAATTTTGAACCTTCGTTTTCAATGACATAAGTGTCGCTATCTGTGTTGCCAATAATCTCTACTAATTTTGAGTTTGGTTGCGTTAAATCTTTAATGTATAATTTGTTTCCAGAGGTTGAGACACGAGGTGATATTAATAGGTAACGATCGTCCTCTGTTACGCTTCCGTAAATATATCTGTGTTTTTGCGAAGGTGTACCTCCAAAAATTAACTGATCTTCTTTTTGAGAGGTTCCTAATTTATGGTAGTATACTTTATGTTGATCTGTTTTTGCAGATAACTCGCTACCTTTTGGTTTGTCATAGCTTGAGTAATAAAAGCCTTCATTTTTGTACCAAGACATACCGCTAAATTTTATATCTACTAAGGTATCTTCGATAATTGTTTTAGACTGGGTGTCCATTACTAAAATTTTTCGCCAATCACTTCCTCCTTCAGAAATTGCGTAGGCTAGTATCTTTCCGTTTTTAGAAAAGCTAGTACCTCCAAGCGATATAGTACCATCTTCCTTAAATGTATTTGGGTCTAAAAACACGGTTGCTGTACTTGGGTCTTCTCCGGTTTTATAACGGTAGATTACATACTGGTTTTGTAAGCCATCGTTTTTATAAAAATAGGTGTAGTCACCTTCTACAAAAGGCGCTCCAATTTTTTCATAATTCCATAACTTCTCTAAACGTTGCTTTAGTTTTTTTCTGTAAGGAATATTGTCTAAATAAGCATAAGTAGTTTTATTTTCTGCTTTTACCCATGCTTCTGTCTCTGGACTTCTGTCATCCTCTAACCATCTGTAAGGGTCTTTTACTTCGGTACCAAAATAGTTAGTTACAGTGTCAACCTTACTAGTTGTTGGGTAGTCTATTAAGATACTTTTTTCTTTTTTTGTTGCTTCTTTTTTACAAGACATAATAGTTATTACGGTTAAAATACCAATAGCTAGTTTTTTCATGTTGAAGGGATGGTTTAATTATGTGAATAAAATTAACCAAAAAAGCACATGTTAACTACTAACCTGTGCTTTTTAAGATTTTTTTAATGTTTTATAAATTTTTGAGCCTTTATACTTCCGTTACTATTTATTTGTAAAATGTAGTTACCTGATTGGATATTTGAAACATCAATAGTATTAGTTTTTAATTTACCTTTTAATACTTGTCTACCATTCATATCAAATACAAAGTATGCTGAGTTATTTAAATGTTGATTTTCAATATTTAAATTTAAACTGTGAGTTGTTGGGTTAGGGTAAAGTATTAGATCAGACAATAAAAACTCATCAATACTTAATTGATTTTGACCTTCAATTATATTTAAAGTTTGATTAACTGTAGGATTTAAAATAACATCTACGATACCAGAAGGCCATTCTACGGTTAAGCTTGCAATAGTGGTTGCTGTACCTAAACCAAAATGAGTATTTAAGGTGTTCATGTATCTAAATCCATCACCACTTCTAACATCTCTAATTTGACTGCCTAAGGTTGTTTCTATTGTTATTCTAGCTCCAATTCCATTTATATTACTAACGTTTCCAACGGTATTTAATGTTATCCAATTATTAATCGTGGTGTCATTCATGTAAATTGAACCATCACTGCTAAAAGCATCTATAAATCCATCTGTGTTTAAGTCACCAAAAGATCCTGCTGTAGGTAATAGGCCTGTATAAAGATTAAAAGTCATATCACCATTACCAATTAATATATTTCCATTTGAAGCTAAGTCTAAAATACCATCATTATCAAAATCGTAAGTTACGTTTTCAATACCTGTAGCAGTCATATCTAATACTCCTGATCCAGCTGTAACATCTGTAAAGGTTACTATTCCAGTTGTTGTGTCTAAATCATTTCTCATTAATTTATGAGTTCCAGAACTAGCGCCAACAAACACATCCATATCACCATCGTTATCAAAATCTCCCCATGATGAAGACCATGTTTGCATTGGGTCTGATAATCCAATTTGAGAGGCTACCTCTGTATAGTTGACTACTAATATATTTGAAGCATCGTAATAAGAGTCGTTTCTATACATTTGGTTTTTTCTTCTAGCTTCTTCACCACCACATTTGGCGATAAACATATCACTATCTCCATCGTTATCATAATCAACGAAAATTGATCCATAATGTCCACCAGATGCGTAATCTCCTAAATTAAAAGGAGCAGTTCCTACGGTTGATTGATAGTATTGTAAATTACCATTACCATCGTTAATATAATACACAGTAGGCTCTACATCATGGCAAACAAATGCATCTAAATGACCATCCATATTAAGATCTGCAAAATTTGATCTTTGGGAAAAAACATATTCTGAGCCTGAAATTTCTGAAAATCCAGTTCCAGTATCGTTTGCTTTCATAAAGGTTACACCTTGTCCAGCTCCATATAATAAATCCGTATAACCATTGGCGTCATAATCTGCAGCAGCAAGACTCCAGTTTGGTGTAAAATCAGCAGAAGTGGTTGCAATATTGACAGTATTAAAACCACCTGTCGCTAATTGATAATTAATATTAATATTTGTAGCTGTAACAGCAACAACATCATCTAGAAAATCCCCATTCATATCAACAACAGCACGATTTGAACCGTTTGTAGATAGTGATTGTTGAGTAAATGTAACAGGAGCAGGAGGTGGTGGAATAACCACTGCACCTTCCGTTAATTCCCAATCAAACCCTGAGTCACTCCATTTATCATCAAAAGCAATGTAATATGTTGTACCAGCTATTACATTAAATGTCGCAACAGATAAAAAATTAGTTCCAGAATCATCATCTCCAGCAACACAAGTTAGGCTACCACAAGCTCCGGAATAGATATGTACACGTGTGTCTTTACCAGAATTTTGAGTTAAGTCTGTACTGATGGTTACAGAGTAGTTGTTAGTTGGTATATACCTGTACCATTCTCCATTTGTCGCTCCAGTTCCATTTGCTGCACAAATAGGAGCAGGTATTTCTGTACCATCAATAATTCCGTTAAGGGTAAATGTCCCAGGACCAACTATAGCTGTGTCTGTATTTGTATCCAAGCAGCTGTTGCTGTTGGTTTGTGCTTTAATTATAAATGTAACTAAGCAAATTAAAATAGTAAGTAGTGGTTTTTTCATGGTTAGACGGTTAGTTTATTGGCAGGTTTGTGTTAGTGAAGTAATCCATTGTTCTAAAAGAATAACACCTTCTTGGTGTATTAGTGTTCTACCTAATAAAGGCATTCTATATTCTTCTTGTGAATTATTTAATCTAAAGTGAATTAATGAGCGTGCTATGTTATTTGGTTCTACAATTTTAGAGTAAGGTGCTATTGGTGTATCTGGATCTACACACACACCTAAACTAGTATCTCCTTGATAATCTCCAAATGCAAACCTTACAGGTCTGTAGTCACAATGTCTATCTTGACTGTGGCAGTGTGCACAATTAATATCTAAGTAACCTCTAATCCTGTCACTAAGTGTAGAGGTAACATCTTGCCAGTTAGAAACTGTATTGATAGTGTTAGGTAAGTTGTCTTCTAAATAACCAATTTCTATCCATTTTTGTAATTGATTTTTTTCACCATCAGCGTAGGCTAAATCTTTATTTAGATTTTGTGGTTTTGGACCAATTGGAATGGAGTTAACTTCAGACTTGTGGCAAGTAAAGCATTCTGCAGCAGACGGAATTCTGTAAGTGGTGTTTTTTGTTACTCCGTTTTCAATAAAACTAACATCTGTATAACTTCCGGTTAAATCAAAGTATGCTTCTGTTTGATCATCATTCCAGATATAATTTGCAAATTTCCAACCTTCAGAAGATTTATACATTAATCGTGTTTCAATAATCCTTGGCAGATTATTTGGTAAGGTATTTTGGTAGTAAAAGTTTTTTATAAAAACAGTACCATCAGGAAAATTTAAAATGGAATAATCATTAACATAAGTTGCCTTTTGGTTTTCTGGCATCCATATAAATCTTTTTTTGTGCGCGTAATCTGTAAATAACGAATTAATAGGCTGATATGGCAGAACGCCCAAAACAGGAGATAAGTCTTTAAGATTGCCTTCAAAAAAATGGTATTCTGATAATGTATTAAAAGGTGTTGCTTCTGGATTAAAAATAACAGGAGAGGTCTCTGTACTTTCTTGGATTGGGATATACGTTTCTTCTGAGCTACAAGAAAATTGCAACAAAGTAAAAAAAGCAATAACTAATAAGCTCGTGTAGTTTTTGACCATATAAAAAATATATGGTTACTAATATATAAATTAATTGGACTAAAAATGGTATTAACTTAATGAAATTTAGCTTGTTATATCTAAACTAAGTTGTGTTTTACTAAATATTCTGCAATCTGAACTGTGTTTGTAGCTGCTCCCTTACGCAGGTTATCACTAACAATCCACATATTAATAGAGTTTGCCTGAGATAAGTCGCGTCTAATACGACCTACAAAAACATCATCTTTACCATTGGCATATAAAGGCATTGGATAGGTGTTAGTGTCTAAATTATCTTGTACGACTACACCTTTAGTTTGACTTAAAAGCGTTTTAACTTCATCAATATCAAAATCGTTTTCAAATGCAATATTAACCGACTCACTATGTCCTCCAGCAGTAGGTATTCTTACAGCAGTTGCTGTTACAGCAATAGAGTTATCGTTTAATATTTTCTGGGTTTCGTTAACCAACTTTAATTCTTCTTTGGTGTATCCATTGTCTTCAAATACGTCACAATGCGGAATTGCATTTTTAAAGATAGGATAGTGATATGCCATTTCTCCAGTAACGCCATTTAATTCATTTTCTAATTGTTGCACAGCTTTTACTCCTGTACCAGAAATGGATTGGTAAGTTGAAACAACTATTCTTTTGATTTTATATTTTTTATGAAGAGGAGCCAAGCACATAACCATTTGTATGGTCGAGCAATTAGGATTGGCTATTATTTTGTCTTCTTTAGTAAGTTGATTTGCATTAATCTCCGGAACCACTAGTTTTTTGTCCTGATCCATTCTCCAAGCCGAAGAATTATCAATCACAGTTGTACCTACTTCTGCAAATTTTGGAGCCCATTCTAAAGATGTGCTTCCACCAGCCGAAAATAAAGCAATATCTGGTTTGGCATTTACAGCGTCTTGTAAGCTTATAATTGTATAGTCTTTACCATTAAATGAAAGTGATTTACCTACTGATCTTTCTGAAGCTACAGGTATAAATTCTGATATAGGAAATTGTCTTTCTTCTAATACTTTACGCATAACTTCTCCAACCATTCCGGTTGCTCCAACTACAGCTACTCTCATTTTAAATACAAATTAAATTAAAGGCTAAAATTAGGGTATTTAACTAAAAAAATAATATAATTAGTATTAATTTTTTCGTAAAAATTTGAGCATAAAAAAACCGATTTTAAAACTAAAATCGGTTTTTTATGATAATACTAAAAATTAGATTACTTTTTTAAAGCATCTCTAATTTCCATTAATAATTCGTTATCAGATGGTCCTGCTGGTGCAGCTGGCTCAACTGGTTTTTTAGTTTTATTGTATGCTTTAACAATTAAGAACATGATAAATCCAACAATTATTAAGTTAATTATTGTATTAATCCAGCTACCATACATTATTGCGTTTTCTGGTTTTGTAACAACACCAGCTGCGTCTACTACTGCCTCATCAAGTACAAGTTTTTTAGCAGCAAAATCAATCCCTCCTGCAAAATGTCCTACAAATGGCATAGCAACGTTATTTACAAAGCCATTAATTACTTGGCCTAATGCTCCAGCCATAATTACAGCAACCGCAAATTCAATTACGTTTCCTGTCATGATAAAATTCTTAAATTCTTTAAGCATAATTTTAATTTTTAATGTTAGTTAATATTAATGATATTCGAATTTAGTTAAAATTTTAACATAATTAGTATTTATCAAATATATGTAAATGACATTTATCGACGAAATACACGTTTTACACGTTGAGAGATGGCAGTAATTAATTCGTAGGAAATAGATTGCACATTTTCTGCTAAAGTTTCAGCAGTGTGTTGGTCATTAAAAACAATAACTTCGTCACCTTCATTACAGTTAATTGATGTAATATCTACCATAATCATATCCATACAAACATTACCTAATATATATGCTTTTTGATTATTTATGGTTACAAATCCATTACTATTACCATATTGTCTTTTTATACCATCTGCGTGACCAATTGGTAACGTTGCAGTTTTTGTATCTGTTTGCGCTATAAAAGCTCTGTTATAACCTAAGCTTTCTCCTTTTTTTATATGATGAATTTGCGAGATGTTAGTTTTTAAAGCTGCTATTGGTTTTAGATGTTTGTTTACATTTGGATCGTTTCCAAAACCGTTTAATCCAATACCACTTCTAACCATATCAAAGTGTGCTTCTGGGTAGTTTATAATACCAGAGGTGTTACAAAGGTGTAAAAATGGCTTGTAGTCTAATTTGGTATAGACTTGTTTGTATATTGTAGTGAACAATTTTATTTGAGACTCAGTAAATGCTTTATCATCCAAGACTTCACTTTCTGCTAGATGAGAAAATAAACTGGTGATGTGTACCGCTTCGGTTTTAGATACTGTTTCAACTATTTTAGAAATATCTTCCAAGCCAAAACCTAATCTATTTAATCCAGTGTTAAATTTTAAATGTACAGGATAGTTGTGTTGCTTATGTGTTTCTGCGGAAGCGATAAAAAGGTCTAAAACTCTTTGTGAGTATAGGCTTGGTTCTAGGCAACGTGTAATAATGTCGTCAAAACTTACAGGTTGTGGATGTAATACTAGTATTGGTGTTGTAATTCCGGCATCACGCAGTGCTATACCTTCATAGGTATAGGCTACAGCAAAATAGTCTACGTCTAATTGTTGCAGATATTTTGCAACTTCTACAACGTCACTTCCGTAGGCAAAGGCTTTTACAACCGCTAAAAATTTAGTGTTTCCGGAGAGTTTTGATTTTAAAAACTTAAAATTATGTTTTAGTGCTTTAAGGTCTATTTCTAAAACTGTTTCTTGAGCTTTATTCATTAGAGATTTTAGATTTTGTGTCAATCTCTTGGGCATCTTCTACCTTCATGTGTTTCACTTTTTCTCTAAGTGTTGCTTTATAATACGCAGCTCTGCTTAGTGGCTCATACTCTTCAGTTTCACCTAACAAAACAAGGTTGTCATTTGCAGATTTCCTGAAACTATATTGTGCTAGGTTTCCGGTTCTGGTACAAACAGCGTGTACTTTTGTAACATATTCTGCTGTTGCCATTAAATAAGGCATTGGTCCAAAGGGGTTACCTTTAAAGTCCATATCTAAACCTGCAACAATTACACGTATGCCTTTATTAGCTAGGTCGTTACAAACACGAACGATTTCGTCATCAAAAAACTGAGCTTCGTCAATACCAACCACATCACAGCCATCTGCAAGAATTGGAATATTAGCTGCAGCAGGTACAGGAGTAGATCTAATCTCGTTAGCATCGTGCGACACTACCATTTCATCATCGTAACGAACATCAATAGCTGGTTTAAAGATTTCTACTTTTTGTTTAGCAAATTGAGCGCGTTTAAGTCTTCGGATTAACTCTTCAGTCTTTCCAGAAAACATTGATCCACAGATGACTTCAATCCATCCAAATTGTTCTTTTTGATTTACTGTATTTTCAAGAAACATTTTGTAAATTTAGCACTAAAACGTAAAGCATTTACGTTTTGTATAAAGGTGGGTCAAATTTATTAAAAATCAAAAGGCTAACTTGCAATTAATTCAAAAATTATAAAAAAATAAAACCATGAAGAAGAAATTAGAATCAGAATTAATGAGTATTGCACACAGGATTCTAAAACTAGTTGGTAAAGAAGACGTTAATAGGATGCATGCAGAAGTTGCTGTTTTGTATGAAAAGTTAACCGTTTTAAAATTTGCTAACGAAAACTTTGAAGATAGTTTACCGACTATTGGTAATGACTCTTCATTTTTTGATATGTTAGATTCTGCTTTTAATAACAAAGTAAGCGATAACATAGAGGTAGATGATAAAACTTATATCAATTTGGATGATGCAGATCAGGATGATATTATGGAGCCAGTCATGGAGAAAATAAAGGATATGGTGGCTCAAATGCCACAAGAAACTCACCAAGTGGATGACCTAATTGAAGCAGTTATACCAAAGCAAAACTATACTAAAAATGATTTTGAAGAGATAACTGCAGGCTTTGATGAGATTCCTGTTTTTGATCCTGTGTCAAAATCTGATATAAATGAAAAAAAGAGTTTAAACGATAAACTTAAATCTGGTTTAAACATTGGATTAAACGATAAATTGGCATTTATTAAGCATTTATTTGATGGTGAACCTGACGATTATAATAGAGTATTATCACAACTTAATACGACTACAACTTTAGACGAAGCGTTTAATTTAATTAATAATGTGGTTAAACCAGACTACAATAATTGGGTTGGTAAAGAAGACTACGAAGTTCGGTTTATGGAAATTATCGAAGCTAGATTTAAGTAGTTAGTAAACATTAATACTTAATTTAAATGAAACAAACGTCTATAAAGACTGTGTTGTATTGGATTGTTACAATTTTAGTTTGTGTGATTTTTTTATATTCAGCACAGATGTATTTTTTTAATATAGAGATGGTTGAAGGTTTTTTTAAAGCACTAAACTATCCAATCTACTTAGTAATCCCTTTAGCAATTGTTAAGGTGCTTGGTGTTATAATGATTTTATGGCGAAAAAGTAAATGGTTAACAGAATGGGCTTACGCTGGATTTTTCTTTAATGCTTTATTGGCAACAGTAGCGCATTATAATGCTGGACATGGACTTTTTGGCTTGTCTTTTTACACCATATTTATAGTGTTACTGTCTTACTATTTGGGATTGGCTGTCCGTGAAAAAAATAAATTAGTAGTTTAAATATATATAACCTACAAAAGGATTTTTTATAGTTGAAATATTTAAAACGTAATAATAAGTGCCAACTGGTAACACTTTATTTTGATTAAAAGGACCTTGATTTGGCATTCCGTTCCAATCATTAACATAGTTATTACTTTGGTATATTAAAGTACCATATCTATTGTAAATTTTTAAATCATTATTGGGATAGTCTTCAATACATGGTATTACAAAGGTGTCATTTACCATATCACTACCAGGAGAAAATCCTTTAGGTATTTGTAAACAAGCATCAACAGTAACCACTGCCCAATCCTGATTATTTGTGTCATCTCTATCAATCTGTAAAACTTCAGTTAAAGTAGCAGTGTTGAGAAGATTATTGGAAGATATAACTTGAGCTGTTATTGTTAAACTCTCTGATTGATTTGGTAGTAAGTGGCTTATACTCCATAAAAATGAATTTACGTCATAATTTCCAAAGCTTGTGTTAGCAGTTGTAAGCTGATAGCCAATTGGCAGTTTTTCAAAAATCATAATATTTGTAGCTTCGGTTGTTCCAACATTACTAGCGCTAATGGTAAAAGTAACCTCTTGACCAATAGAAGTTTGTGTTGGAGTTACAGATTTTAATACTTCAATATCAACATTAGTTGTATCCTCTAAAACAGTTAATGTTGCATCTGCTTGAGAGCTATCAATATTATTTTGATTGCTAAAATTGCTACTGTTGTTATTGTATATACCTTCCATTGTAGAGGTGACCAAAACCGAAAAACTACAACTTGCCACACCTGCTGGAATAATTAAGTCAGATACGCCAACAAATGTTCCACCTAATGAGCTAGTAAATGTTGCAGTACATCCATTACTATCTGTCCAAGATATTGGACCTGCTATAGTTAATCCAAGAGGCAAATTGTCTGTAAAGGATATATTTGATTGCGCTGCGTTACCAGAAACATTAAATACTGTAAATGCTAATTGACTTTGTTGACCTACAATTATTTGGTCTGAAGTAAAGGTTTTTAAAACCGTTGGAGCAATAACTTGCATGTTGCTAATAGATAGGTTGGTATCTGGAGTTAGCTCATTATTTTCGTTAATATTGGCTATGGCTTGTGCAGTATTTGTAAATGCACCACCATAACTTGGTGTTGTTACCGGAATTGCTATTTGTATTGTAGAGCCTCCTTCCATATTTGTAATATTACCAGAAATAGTATTACCAGAAATATTAAATGCGGACATGCAGGATGCCATGCCTGAAGTCACAATACAAGATGGTGTTCCGTTTATTGTAAATTCTGGACCTAATATATCTTCAAAAGCAATATTTGTTGCGTTTGAACTTGTGTTACTATTTGTGATGTCTATTATCCAATTAAATGTACTATTTACACCAACAGAGGTAAATTCGGGATAGGTCTGTACAACGATGTCAATACAAGGCGCTAGATATGTAATAACGTGGTCTCTATTGTTGAGTAAATCAATTTCATTGTTATAATCTACGCTTTCTATTGAAACATTATTTCTTATAATAATAGGATCTGTGCTACACTCTGGTTGCCAATCAACAACCACTTCATAGGTTATTGAGCTTTGCGCAGGAAGTACCACATTTTCTTCAGGAGTAATTTCCCAAAAAACATCGTTTTCTCCTGCTTCAGGAATACCATCCTGAAACTCTCCGATGTTAGCATTAATAATATCATAACAAGTGGCAGTACCTGTGGTGCCAATACAATTTACAGAAATTAATGTTCCTGATGAGGCTTCAGTAATAAAATCACTTAAATAAATTATAGAATCTACATTGCCATAATTAGTTGCCACTACTTGATAAGTGACTTCTCCCCATTCTATTGTGTTTGTTGAGGTTAAACCACTTGGTGAAACTGGGTTTGTCTGTTCTTTTGTAATTTTAAGCATAACAGTTTCGGCAGGATCACATTCCTCTAAAGGAGGTAATAATAAGAAATCACTATCAGCATTATTTCCAATATTCGGATCAATAATAGTGCTTTCTAATAAATTTACACCACTTCTTACGTGTACCAAAGTATTATCGTCTAATTGTATCGAGCAGTCGTCTGGTTCAATAAATACTACAACAGTAGTTACTGTAATTGTAGTGTTAGTGGGTAGGAAAAATTCGCTGCTTTCCCAAAACTGATCTTGATCAGTTAAAGTAAAATCTGTACAGGTAACAGGACCTGTGGTAGCATCACAATTTATGGATATAATGTCCCAATCGGTATTTAAGGTTAAATTTTGAAGAAAAAAGCGCATATAAGCATCTTCAGGACCCATATTACAAATAGTGGTTACAAAAGTTACTTCTTCGTTCCAATCAATTTCTGCTGTAGGATCAGGATTAGTTTGTATAGTAGTTATACATAAATCCGTCATGTCGCAAAGGTTTCCTTGTGGTAATGGATTAGTAATTATGTTGGAACTATCTGAAGATTGATTGATATCAGAAGGGATAAACGTTAGTTCGATTAAACTTGACAATTCTAAATTGGCAAGCTGTATCGCACATGTTGGATCTAAAAAAAGGACTTCCATTTCAAAAGTTATAGATCCTCCAGGTGTAAACTCGATAGGTGTTGTAAAGGTAAAAAAGGTTGATACGATGTAATCCCAACTGTTACACCTCCATATGTTGAGGTGTCAGGACACAGTACACCAGCAGTAGTACTAATGCAATTTAAACTATTAAGTTGTACTATAGGTATACCAATTAACG
This sequence comes from Olleya sp. KJ81-1, assembly GCF_055808135.1. Lineage (NCBI taxonomy): Bacteria > Pseudomonadati > Bacteroidota > Flavobacteriia > Flavobacteriales > Flavobacteriaceae > Olleya > Olleya sp. KJ81-1. The sequence continues at coordinate 2,695,265 of NZ_CM147854.1, forward strand.
GTCCAAAAGGATTATCAAATCTACTTACAAAGCTTTGTAATGGAAAAGGGATGTCACTGTTATTTGTAATAGTAAATTGATAAGTTATAGTTTGGTTCCAATCACTTATTGAAGTGCCTGAAGTAGGTGAAATTTGATTGTAATCAACCGTAAAGTTAATTGGAGGTTCGACTATGTCAATAGATATAACAGACGTGTTGTTGGATAAATTATTATCCGTTGTGCCTTCAGGCGAAAAAACTGTGGCGTTGGTAGCAACACCTCCAGGCGTTAAAGAAGCTTTAACAACAACCTTTAATTGTACACTGCTATTTGAGGGTAGGCTTGCTATTGTACCAGATATTGTGTTTCCGCTTAAAGTGATTGGTGTAATCACGCTAGCTCCACCAGTTTGATTTTGACTATTAGTACTTAAAACCGTTAAGGAGGGATTTAATGTTTGTGTAAAAGTTGCATTAGTAACATTGCCTCCCGAATTAAAAATGGTAACAATATATTGAAAATCTTGATAAATATTAACTTGCGAAATTGAACTGCCAGATAAGTTTTGTGCAGCAACAACTATTGATAAATCTGTAGTTTGAGCTTTGCTTATTAAAAATGAAAAACAAAAAATAATTAAGCAAAACGATTTTTTCATAGTTGGTTGGTTTATTGATAGATGTCTAAATTACTAAAAGGTTGCTTCAACTCTCTCAAAAAGATTGTAAATTTGAATTAGAATTCAGTTAAAACATGAGTAAATTATACATAGTTCCAACACCAATTGGTAATCTTAAAGACATGACATTTAGGGCTGTAGAGGTTTTAAAAGCAGTCGATTTAATTTTAGCAGAGGACACACGCACCTCAGGCAAGTTATTAAAACACTATCAGATTGGCACGCAAATGCAAAGTCACCACATGCATAACGAGCATAAAACGGTGGATAATTTGGTCCAAAAATTAAAAGCAGGAACCGCTGTTGCATTAATTAGTGATGCAGGGACACCAGCCATTTCAGATCCAGGATTTTTACTTACACGTGCCTGTATAGAACAAGGTATTGAAGTAGACTGTCTTCCTGGAGCAACTGCGTTTGTACCAGCATTAGTAAATAGTGGCTTCCCTAACGATAAGTTTGTTTTTGAAGGCTTTTTACCAGTAAAAAAAGGTCGTCAAACAAGATTAAAGCTATTAGCCGAAGAGACCAGAACCATCATTTTTTACGAAAGTCCACACAAATTAAATAAAACCTTAGGTCATTTTTGCGAGTATTTTGGAGAAGATAGACCAGTATCAGTGTCTAGAGAATTAACTAAATTATACGAAGAAACCATTCGCGGAACCGCAAAACAGGTTCTAGAACATTACACCAATAAGCCACCTAAAGGTGAAATTGTAATAGTGGTAGGTGGAAAAAGTAAATAAAATTAAAACAAAACAATGACTATAACTGCGTTTAAATTAAAATTAAAAAACACACCAAATACAATCGCTTTCGCGGAAACGATGCAAGTCGTGGATACGTATTTTGATTTTACACCAACAGCGTTTATAAATGGTTTGGTACAAAATGCCGAAGGAGAAAATTCGGGATCATGTAAAGTGTTTGCTTTTGCAAAAGCAGAAGCTTTATCTAAAACCGAAACCTTGGCATGCTTTGGACAGTATTATTTTGATGAGGTTTTAAATGACCCAAACGGAACAGGTCATCAAAACATCAGAAACTTTATGATAACAGGTTTTGAAGGTTTGCATTTTAATCAAAACCCATTAAATAAAAAGAATATCTAATAAAAAACCTCACTAGAAATAGTGAGGTTTTTTATTATTATCTAAGTGTAAGCTTTAATTACACGTGTTTTCCAACTTCAAAACCATGTTTTCCTAAATATTGGTTTCCGCTATCAATAGCATCTTCTTCTAAAGTAGTTCCCATACTGTCGTTCCATCTGTTTAGGTATCCAAACAAAGAGATTACACCAAGCATTTCTACAATTTCGCCTTCGTCCCAATGTTCGTGTAAACGTGTTTTAATGTCACCATCAACAGCATTTGGTACTTGACTAGCAGCTAAGCTAAAATCTAAAGCAGCACGTTCTGCGTCGCTAAAAGCAGCATGTGTACGGTATTCCCAAATGTTATCTAATTGTTCTTGCTCTGCGCCATAACGTTCTGCAGCTCTAATGGCATGCGCTTGACAATATCTGCAACCTGTAGCATTACTACTAACCCATGCAATCATTCGTTTTAAGGCAGAGGTAACACGACCTTCATTAGCCATAACCGCTTTGTTTAAATTAATAAAGGCTTTACTAATAGCAGGTCTACGTTGCATAGTTAATACCGAATTTGGACAAAATCCAAGAGTCTCGTTAAAGAAAGTCGCCAATTCTTTAGTTTCTAAATCGTAATCTGCTGTTAAAGGTGTTACTAATGGCATCGTTTTTTCGTTTTTAAGTAGTATTTTTGATTGATATCAATAAACGAAAAAATATTCAATTATGTCGCATAAAATTACAACCAATTGGAAGGGAAACATGTTATTCGATTCTGACAATCCAAGTGGGCATCATGTTTTAATGGATACAGATGTAGAAGGTAAAGAACGCGAAGGCCTATCTCCAAAAGCACTAATGTTATCATCCTTAGCGGGTTGTTCAGGATTAGATGTCGTATCTATTTTAGATAAAATGAAAATTGATACCTATGATTTAAAAATGGAAGTTGAAGGGTTGTTAACTGACGAGCATCCTAAATATTATCATACCGTAATTTTAGATTATCATTTTACTGGTACAGATTTAAATGAAGAAAAAATAAACAGAGCAGTACAATTATCTGTCGAAAAATACTGTGGTGTTATGGAGATGTTTAGACGTTTTGCCGAGGTTAAAACCAATGTGCATTTTCATAATAAGTAATTATAATTACTTAGAAAAAGTCTAATTTATATTCTAAATCCATTACATGCGCTGGACCTTAAAACCAAAACCAAATCCTGAAACCGTTAAGACTTTAGCGGATAGTTTGCAAATTGATGCACCCATTGCATCGCTTTTAGTGCAACGTGGTATTGAAAATTTTGAGGACGCTAAATCTTTTTTTAGACCTAGTTTAGACCACTTGCATGATCCATATTTAATGAAGGATATGGATAAAGCTGTAGTTAGAATACAGCATGCTATTGCTAATAATGAAAATATATTGGTATATGGCGATTATGATGTAGATGGTACGACTTCTGTTGCGTTAATGTCATCGTATTTAAAAACAAAAACACCATTAGTTGCTACATATATTCCTGATCGATATGGTGAAGGTTACGGAGTCTCTTATCAAGGTATTGACTTTGCAGAAGACAATGACTTTGGTCTTATAATAGCACTAGATTGTGGTGTAAAAGCTGTAGATAAAGTTGCTTACGCGAAACAAAAAAACATAGATTTTATAATTTGTGATCACCACAGACCAGGTGCTACTGTACCAGATGCAGTAGCTGTTTTAGACCCAAAACAAGCAGATTGTAATTATCCTTATAAAGAGTTGTGTGGTTGTGGTGTTGGATTTAAATTAATTCAGGCTTTAGCCGAAAAAGATGGTCAAACTATCAACGATTTACTTCCGTATTTAGATTTAGTAGCGACTGCAATTGGCGCAGATATTGTTCCCATTACTGGGGAAAATAGGGTTTTAGCTTACCATGGTTTAAAAGTGGTAAATCAAAAGTCGAGAGCAGGATTTAAAGCGATTATCAATCAGCTTAAAAAAGACACGTTAACTATTACAGATGTTGTGTTTACTATCGCGCCACGTATTAATGCTGCAGGACGCATGAAGCATGGACAATATGCGGTTGACTTATTAACGGAAGTCGATTTTGCTACTGCAGTGACTTATGCTGAAGAAATTGAAGCTTTTAACTCTGACCGACGAGAAACGGATAAAACAATTACAGTTGAAGCGTTAGCACAAATCATAGAAAACAAAGAAGAACAAAGACTAACCTCTGTCGTGTATCAAGAAGATTGGCACAAAGGGGTTATTGGTATTGTAGCTTCAAGATTAATTGAGACATACTACAGACCAACATTGGTGTTTACTAAAAGTGGAGACAAATTAGCAGCATCTGCTAGATCAGTTTCTGGATTTGATGTCTATAATGCTTTAGAGGCTTGTAGTGAGCATATCGAACAGTTTGGAGGTCATATGTATGTTGCAGGTTTAACGCTTAAAGAAGAAAACTACGAAGCTTTTAAACAAGCGTTTGAAGATGAGGTTTCTAAAACCATAGATAAAAATTTACTAACACCAGAAATTAAAATTGATACGACTTTAGAGTTAAGTGCTATTGATGATAAATTTTGGCGTATTATTAAACAGTTTGCACCTTTTGGACCAGGAAATATGACGCCTATCTTTATGACTGAAGATTTGAAAGATACGGGTTATGGAAAATGTGTTGGAGAGGATGATAAGCATATTAGATGTACAGTGACCCAATTTGGCAGAGAAAAATTTGTGTGTATTGGTTTTAATTTAGGCGATAAATTAAATCTTATAAAAGATAAAAAACGTTTTAAAGCGGTCTATTCTGTAGATGAAAATCATTGGCAAGGCAATGTGTCTTTGCAATTAAAATTAAGAGATTTAAAAGAGTAATATGGCTAAAAATGATCCATACGCAGCATTAAGAATAAGGGAGTTTAACATCTTTTTATTATTAAGATTTGCTTTAGTTTTTGGCTGGTCGATGCAATTTATTGTAATTGAATGGGAAGTCTACACATTAACAAAAGATCCTTTGTATTTGGGATTAATAGGACTGATGGAAATTATTCCAGCATTTTCTATGGCTTTATTTGCTGGACATATTGTAGACCAAAAAGAAAAACGGAATTTGTTAGCACTTTGCATCGCAGCGTTTTCGTTAATTAGTTTGGGCTTGTTTTTATTGACTTGGGACAAAATTGTTGCCAACTGGGAGACCAGCAGTATTTTATATTGCATTTATGCTTTGGTCTTTTTTGGTGGCTTTTTACGTTCGTTTTTTGGACCGACTATTTTTTCGTTAATAGCCTTATTGGTGCCTAAAAAGATTTATCCTAATGCAGCGACTTGGAGTAGTAGTACTTGGAAAGCAGCAACCGTTTTAGGAGCCTTATTTGGTGGTTTTTTTATTGGTTGGATTGGTGTGGCTAGTACATTGTGTATTGTATTTGTTTTAGTGGCATTGGCTTTTGTAATTACATTCCAGATACAGAAGAAGCCTATTTTAAATCCTAAGATTGGCGAGTCTGTAAAGGACAGCCTAAAAGTTGGACTTAAATTTGTGTTTAATAATAAAGCTATTTTAGGCGCATTATCTTTAGATATGATTGCAGTTTTATTTGGTGGTGCAGTTGCTTTATTGTCTGTGTTTGCACAGGATATATTACATGTTGGACCTAATGGTTTTGGTATACTTAATGCGTCTGTATCCATTGGTAGTATATTAACCATGTTTATTACAACCTATCTGCCAGTAAATAAAAATGCAGGTAAAAAATTATTGATTTCTATATTTGGTTTTGGAATTTGTATTATCATTTTTGGAATGTCAGAACTGTTTTGGCTTAGCGTTGCAGCTTTATTCTTCTCTGGTGTGACGGATGGTGTATCTATGGTAATACGTCAAACCATTTTACAATTAAAAACACCTGATCACATGCGTGGTCGTGTAGCCTCTGTAAATAGTATGTTTGTGGGATCGTCTAATGAGCTTGGTGCTTTTGAAAGTGGTATTGCTGCCAAGTACTTAGGTGGAGCTGCTAGAGCTGTAATTTTTGGAGGTGTTATGACACTTTTGACAGTAGTTGCTATTGGTGCAAAAAATAAAACCTTAAGAAACTTAGATTTAACTAAGGATATTGAGGACCATGAAAAGGAGGATTAATACTCCTTTAGCTCCATATTTTTGCCATCAAAAACACCATAGGTAAAGTACTGTATCCAATCGCCTAGATTAACGTATTTAGAGTTGTTGCCTAAGTCTATGTTTAATGGTAAATGTCTGTGTCCAAAGACAAAGTAATCACGATGTTTAGTTTCTAATTTGCGTTTGCAGTATTGCACTAGCCACTCTTTATCGTTTCCTAAAAATTTAGCATCATCGTCACCAGAAATCATTTTGTTTTTAACAGACATGTATTGTCCTAAGCGTAAAGCAAAATCTGGGTGTAATAAACGTTGGAATAACCATTTAGCAACAGGATTGGTAAACACTTTTTTCATGCGTTTATACCCTTTGTCTTCTGGTCCTAAACCATCTCCATGTCCTATAAAAAAGGTCTTATTGTTAAAGGTAAATTCTTTTGGTTTGTGGTAAACGGGAATGTTTAATTCTTCTTCAAAATAGCCATCCATCCATAAATCATGGTTACCTACAAAGTAATAGATTGGGATTCCGGAGTCACTAATTTCAGCAAGTTTACCTAGTGTTCTGGTAAATCCTTTTGGTATTACACGTTTGTATTCCATCCAAAAATCAAACATATCTCCTAATAAGAAAATAGCTGCTGCATCTTCTTTTACCATGTCTAACCATGCGACAAACTTTTTTTCGCGAGGTAAGGATAGCTCTTTTGTTGGTGCGCCTAAATGATTGTCTGAGGCGAAATATATTTTTTTCCTTTTGGAATTTGCATGTGGTAAAGATAACTATTTCTTGATAATGCCTATCGTTAGCAGGTGTGTGCGTTAGCGATTGATACGGTATCCTTTTTTGTGCGCGCTTATGCGCAAAAAAGATATAGTGGAAAGCGCGACCCTTGTGGTAACGCCCAAATTATTTATTGGTTATCGCTGGCGTACCATTGTGCGTAACTGGTTGCGGTTTCGGATAGTTTTAAAGAGTGCAGTTTGATGTTGTTTGGTAGTCGGTCTTGTATTTTTTGTGCAAAATCGATGACCATCATTTCGCTGGTTGGTTGGTAATCTACCAATAATACATTGTGTCCTCTGTCTTGAAGCTCTTTGGCTAAATCGACATGTGGTGTATTTTTGTTAAATACGGTTGCGTGATCAAAGACGTCTACAATGTCTTCTTTTACTATTTTTTTTAGATCTGTAAAGTCTATTACCATTCCAAATTTTACATTGTTGCTATCAGAAATTGGTGTACCTATTACTGTTACATCTAGTTTGTAACTGTGTCCATGGACGTTTTTACACTTTCCGTCATAACCATAAAGTGCGTGTCCAGTCTCAAAAGTAAATTGTTTTGTAATACGAATATTGCTCATTAACCTAAGTTTTATTGCGCAAAGATATTGAATTTGTAAAAGCGAAAGGTTATTAGGTTACATTTGCGCACTTTTTTAAATATAAAACAGGTTATGAATCAGATTTTTGAAGCTTTAGATTTTATTGAAAATCCATTGTATGAGCAAATTATAGAGGATATTGCAAAGCAAAAATTTACGATTATTGATAATTTTTTTTCTGAAGAAGAAGTTGTTGCTTTAAGAGAATCTATACTTGATAAGTATGAGGAGGATGCTTTTAAAAAGGCTGCTATTGGTAATAAATTTGATGAAGTAATAGTTAAATCTATTAGAGGTGACGTGATTTTATGGATTGAGGAAGCTAGAGCTAATGCAGCGGAATCTTTATTTTTTAATAAGATTAATGATTTGGTTGGTTATTTAAATAAAACGTGTTTTTTGGGAATTTTACATAAAGAGTTTCATTATGCGATTTATCCAAAGTCAACGTTTTATAAACGTCATTTAGATACCTTTAAAAATGATGATAGACGTAAGCTGTCTTTTGTATGCTACTTAAATCATGAAGATTGGCAACCAGAAAATGGTGGCGAATTGGTATTGTATTTAGACGATAATGGTAATGAGGTAGAGAAAGTGGTATATCCTTTTCCTGGTCGTGTGGTAATATTTGAAAGTCAAATTTTAGAGCACGAAGTTAAACCAGTAAATACTAAAAGATTAAGCATTACTGGTTGGCTTAAAACGCGTTAATTAGCGTCTTCTGTTGCGCATTTTATTATAGAAATAAGCTATAATTACAAATAATGCTAGTAATGGAAAAATTAAATTGCTCATAATTTTAAGACTCTTTGTTACGATTTTTATTATATCTGTACAGCAAATAAGCTAGTACTACTAAGATAAAAAGTGGCAAATACGATCCAATTAAAATACCGATTTGATAATTATCATCTGGAGCATTTTTGATTTTGTCTTCAATATTGACTTGTAGTAAGCTTAATAACATACGATTTTATTATGTTGTAAAGTTAGTTGTTTTGTGTAAGAGGCAAAAATTGTTTTCTAAATTTTATAATTAATGGAAAACCACGCGCTATAATCCACAAAGTAAAGGCTATAAATATACCATGTAGTTTTAAATTGTAGTAATCTGCAATAAAAAGGACTGGTAAAAAAACAAAAAAAGTGGATAGTAATAGTAAGTTACGTAGGTCTTTCATTTTTCCTAAACCTTTAAACATACCATCAAATATAAAGGCTAAAGCACATAAGGGTTGCATGGCTAGTACCATCCAAAAAACACTATAAAAGGTTTTTAAAACTTCGGGTTCCTTGGTAAAAAGTCTGCCTATTGGATAGTAAAATACAGCTCCAATTAGTGCTACTAGGCTACCTAAGTAAATCCCATATTTTATTAGTTTTTTACTTAATTCTAATAGTTCTTTATAGTTTTTTTGACCATATAGTTTGCCAGACAAAATGTTTCCTGCGCTGGCATAACCGTCTATTATAAAGGCTCCTAAAAACCAAAGATTAATTGCAATTGTATAAGCTGCAATATAGTTTTTGCCATAGCCTGTGGCATATTTTGTTGCAAAATATAACGTGATATTTAAGGCTAGTGTACGTACAAACAAGTTTAATATCATGATAGCAAAATTGCTGATTTGTTTGTTTAATGGGAATTTAACCCGAAGCGGAATATTAGTTTTGGTTAATAGTAAATAGCCAGATAGGATTGCCATTATTATTTGTGCTATTATACTTGCATACGCAGCACCTTTTATATGCATAGGTTGTATAAATCCATTAATACCATAGACTAGCATAAAGTCTAAAATTACATTTAAAAAGGCTCCAATAATTGCAATTACCATGGGATAGTAAGTGTTTTGTAATCCTCTAAAGGTGCCAAAAACTGCAATAACAAATAAAGTAAATGGAAAACCAAATACTCTAATTTTATAATACTCTATACTATAATCCAAAATCAGTCCTGAGGCATTATAAAGTTTAAATATCTGCGATGTAAATGGATATGTTGTTGCTATTATAACTAAGCTTAACGAGGTAATTAATAAAATAGCTTGAGCAGGTAAGTCTTTAACTTGGTCTAACTTATTAGCGCCAACATGTTGTGATATTATAGAAGAAATAGCGCTTCTAGTTTGTCCTAATATCCAAATTAACATGGATAAAAATGTGGTAACTATACCAATTGCAGCTAAGGACTCGGTTGGGTTAAGCTGTACATTTCCAACAACAGCAGCATCTGTTAAAGACAAAATAGGTTCTGAAATACCTGCTATAAGTGCAGGAATGGCTAGTTTATTTATATGTCTTAAGCTTATGGAAGTATTCAAAATTTGTATTCAAAATGATTTTGTAAAGGTCGTAAAAGATTATCGAAGTTTTTGTAAAGAAAAATCTGTATTTTTGATTTCTAAACACTCTTTATATGAAATCTATTTTAGTTCCTGTTGGGTCATCAAAAAACGCACAAAGTCATTTACAATATGCAGTAGATTTTGCTGAAGCTTTTGGTGCAAAATTATATGTTGTTCAAGTATATAATGTTTATACCAAATCAGGAACGATGATTAAGGTGGATCATATTTTAGAAAGAGAAAGTTTAGATTTTTTAAATAAGCACGTTGCTTCGGTTAATAAAAAAAATGTTGAGGTTATTGTAAAAACCTTTAAAGGAAAATTAGTAGACACGTTAGAGTTAGTTTCTAAATCGTTAGACATTGATTTAATTATTTTAGAGCCTAGAACAAATTCTATTAAAGATGAAGTTTATTTAGGTAAGACCTCTGGTAAAATCATTAAGCAAACTAATATTCCTGCACTTATTGTTCCTGAAGGTTATGTTTATAAACCAATAAATTCAATACTATTTGCATTAAAATCTGCAGTCATTAACAAAGTTGATGCTTTGTATCCTTTAATAAGTTTAAAAAATCATTTTAATGCTAAGTTAAATTTACTGCTAGTAAAAACACCTTTTCACTCTCAAAGCGATTTTGTTATAGCAGAGGATTTAAAAGAACATTTATCATCTACAAAAGAATCTGAAAACGCTACTACGTTTCAAGGTGTCTTAGAGCATTATAAAGAATTTAATCCTGATATCCTTTGTGTTGTGCGTCGTAAAAGAGGATTTTTCACTAAAATGTGGGAAAAAAATAGCATCCTTAAAAAGGATTTTTATGTGACTACATTTCCGGTTTTAGTGTTAAGCGGACTAAAATAAGTTACTCGTGATTTGTACTTTTATCGGTAAAATCATTTGATTTAACTAATATAATAGCTGTTTGTCGTAAAGTCACTATTTGGTAAAACTCGACTTTGCCTTATTGCGTAAGTTTATAAAACTAACCAAATAATGAAACACTTATACCTGCTAATCTGTTTTATAAACTTTTCTGTATTTGCACAAAATACAACCTACAACCCAATCACTAGTTCTGGAGATTTATATGAATATAGTCAATATGCATCGGTTGGGAATAAAGATTTAAGTATACAAGATATACTTTTAGAAAAAAATCTTGAATATCAAGATTTAAGCTCTGATAATCAAAGTTTAGGATTTACTTCTCAAAATTATTGGGTAAAATTTAAATTAGAAAACACGTCTAATGATAAAGCGACCTATTATTTAGAAACTGCAAGACCTGTAACAGATAAAGCTAATATGTTTATTGTTACACAAGACAGTATACAAACGTTTAAAAGTGGTGATCAAATTCCTTTTGAAACCAGACAGGTGGCACACAGATCTACTGTATTTAAGCTAGTTTTATTACCTAACACTGTTCAGGATGTTTATATGGAGTTTGGCAGTGATGGAGAAACAATCAACTTACCACTTAACCTATTTACAGAGTCTGAGTTTTGGATCATGAATTATAAGCAACAATTGTTTTTGGGCTTATTTTATGGTCTTTTATTTTTGGCTGGGATTATATACTTGTTTTTTTATACTAGTTTAAAAGAAAAAACATTTTTGTATTATGGCTGTTATGTGTTTTCAATAGCCTTATTGCAAGGTGCTTTGGATGGTTTTATTTTTGAATTTTTACTAACCAATGGTGGTTATTTAAATAGTAAAGCGGTTTTAATAGCAGCATTATTTTCTAATTTTTTTCTATTAAAATATTGTGAGTATTTTTTAAAAGTTTCGCAATATTTAAGCAGTTTTAAGATTGTATATAATGTTATATATGTCGTATTGGGTGTTTTATTTGTCATGGTATTTATTTCACCAAAAACAATGGAGTTTGTTTACCCATTATCTAATTTAAATGGCTTGCTAAGCCTTATTTTGCTCTTAGCCACCATTTTTACAATGCGTTATAAAAAACTACGTGTCGATTTTTATTTTTCTATTGGAATTTTCTTTTTGATAATTGGTTTATTAGGCTTTGTAATGAATAATTTAAGTCTATTGCCTAATAATTTTTTTACTTTAAATAGCTCTAAATTTGGATCAGGAATGGAGGTTATTTTCTTGTCTTTATCTATGACTAACTTGCTTAAAAAATTAAGAGAAGATAAGGAAGAGTCGCAAGAATTAGCGTTAAATAGGTCTCAGGAAATAAGTCAATTAAAGACTTTTTTTATGTCCAATATGAGTCATGAATTAAGAACACCTATTAATGCAATTATGGGTATTGCACAAACCGAATTGAAAAATAATGGCAATTCTGAAAGTAATAAAAATTACGAAATTATTAAAAATGCATCACTTAGTTTACTAAGTAATGTTAATGATATTTTAGATTTTGAGAAGATTGAAAAAAATGAATTAAAATTGGTCAACGAGGTATTTAATCCTTTTAATGCAGTTACTGAAATTAGTAATAATTGGAAGCTTGAAGCACAGCGTAAAGGCTTAAATTATCATTTTGAAATAGATGCAGATATACCAGATTTTATTGAAAGTGATTTAGAGCGTTTTGTGCAAATTATAAATAATGTTTTAAGTAACGCTGTTAAGTTTACAGCAGAAGGTAGTATTGGTTTTAAATTAAAATGTTTTCCGCAACCTAATGATGTTAATCGGTTTTCACTTCAAGTCTCAGATTCTGGCGTTGGTATGACACCAGAAACCAAGAAAAACATTTTTGACAGTTTTAATCAAATGAGGAACAACCACAAAAGAAAATTTGGTGGTATCGGTTTAGGATTAACTATAGTCAACCGTTTAGTAGATTTATTTGATGGAGAAATAACGGTAGAGAGTCAGTTAGATAAAGGTACTGTTGTGTATATAGATTTACCTTTAAAAGTTGTCAAAATAGCGACCCTTAGCGATCAAAAAGCAAACCCAAGCACACGTCATGCTGCTCCTTTAAATGTTTTAGTTGTAGAGGATAATATGCTAAACCAAATGGTTATTAAAAAACTACTTAGTACAGATAACAAGTTTACAATGGTTATTGCTAACAATGGTGAAGAGGCTTTAAAACTATTAACAAACGCTAGTTTTGACGTAATTTTGATGGATTTACAAATGCCTGTTATGGATGGTTACGAGGCTACGCAACATATTAGAAGTGGTATTTGTGGACCCAAAACACAATCAATACCAATTATAGCAGTAACCGCAGATGTTATGCAGGAAACTAAACAACGTGTCTTAAACATTGGTATGAATGATTACATGACAAAACCGATTAATAAAGAGCTTTTGTTTAAAAAAATAGAGCGTTGTATTTATGATGATACTAATTTAAAAATTGCTTAATTTATAAAAGCTATGCTTTTTTTAGTGACAACTTCTAATGCTTCTGGTAGATAATTTTCAGACCAAGGATGTTTAGCATTAAATACATGATTGGTTTCTGGTAGTGCAATTAAGGTGTTTTTAGGGCTCCAAAGTTTTAGTGATTTTGCTTCTTCAAAGCTTACCGAAGGATCTTTAGTACCATGAATTATTAAATGAGGAACAGTTAATCGTTTACAGCAATTTTCTATATCCAATCGGTCTTTATTATTTATATAATCTAAGTAAAACTGAAAATTATGAGGCATATTTTGTTTTGTCCGACTGTTTAAAACGTATTTAACACCATCTTGTTTCCATTGTTCTAAATCTCCTGTTGTGGAGGTGCGTTTGCCAAAAGAACAAACACTAGCCCAAGTTATTAACTTTGTAATTCTGTGGTCTTCGCTTGCTTTAATTATTGAAATTCCACCACCTCTAGAATGTCCAATTAAAGTGATATTATTAGTGTCAATATTATTTTTGTATATACTTTGGTCTGACGTAAAATGATTTAGTATATCGTCTAAATCTTGTAGTTCTTTAGTGTAGTTGTTTTCCGCGAAAGCGTCTAAATCCGGAAAATCTATAGGTTGATTTACAGTTCCTCCATTATGCGAAAAGTTGAATTTTACAAAAAATAAATCTTGTTTAGCAAAGTTATTTGCTACTAAATCCCACGTTCCCCAATCTTTAAAACCCTTATAGCCATGACAAAAAATCACTAAAGGTTTTTGCTTTTTGTTATCATTATAAAACGTATCATAAACAATTGGTTTTTGATTAATACGTGTTAATATTTGATTTTTTATCTTCATTTATAGCTCTTTTTCTATAAAATCTTGATCTGTATTAAAGATTTCTATGATTAAATTTTTAAGCTGAATTTCAAATTCATTTAAAGTGTCCTGCGTGATTAATGTATCCTTGTTCCTGTCGTGACTGCTTTCTTTTTTTATGAAGGGAATAAAACCTGCACTTAAATTTTTAAACGAAATAATACCTGCTTCTACAGGTAAATTTATTTTTTTATCCTTTAAAAGCATATAGACATACATCAAAACCTGAAAAGATTTGCTATACTTAGTATAGTCCGTTAATAAGTCATCCCAATTAATAACTGACACTTTACTTTGGTCTACTTTTCCTGTTTTGTAATCTATTATTCTAACAACACCATTACATTGGTCTATTCTATCAACTGTACCTCTTAATTGTATTGTAAAAGGTAAGGTGTCTATATTTATTTTTACGTTTTCGACCTTAGCTTCTAATGCAATAATTTTTATGGAATCTCCTTTTTTTAAAGCTTCAATTTCTAAGTTTAAAAAATTTAAAACATAGCGTTTAGCAATTTCAAAAACAATAAGGTTTTTACCTTTTGTCATATCACCTTCCTTGTATTCTTCTTTAAAAAACGAGGTGATAAGAGTATCTATTTTTGGTATTAAAGATTTTACGTTGTCAACAGTTATTGTTTGTCCAATAAAAGGTGTGTAAAGGCTTTCAAGTGTATTGTGTACAACGGTTCCTAGTGTATTGGCAGCAATGGTTTCTTCTACTTCTTCTAGGTTAGAAATACCTAGTAACTTTTGATAGTAAAAGTCAATTGGGTTTCTAACATAACTGGTTAATGATGAAGGAGAAAATCCTCTGTTAGCAATATTTTTTAATTGCGAAATAACACTTTCGGTTTTACTAACTGTTATTAGTTGCTTATTATGGTTAGGTACTTTTGGCGTTAGTATTTTATGAGTGACCTGATGTGTACCTTCTAATTCTAATTGATTGATAAATCTACTTTTTTCTCCTCCAATTAGCGTATCAATTTCTGTGTTATATAATATATAAACATTTTTTGCTCGTTGTAATAAGTGATAAAAGTGATAGGTGTATACTGCGTCTTTTTCTTTATAAGTTGGTAGTTTGTTTTCTAATTTTACATCAAATGGAATAAAGGAGTTATTCGTTTTTCCTGAAGGTAAAATACCTTCATTAACATTAGATATAATTATAGTTTCAAAATCTAAAACTCTAGATTCTAACATTCCCATGATTTGTAAACCTTGTAAAGGTTCTCCTTGAAAATCTAGTGTTTCAGAGCTTAGTAACTCTTTATAAATACTATATAAACCTTTTATATCTTTTATGTGGTTGTAGTTTTCATTTAATCGTAAAATCTCATTAAATAAGATATTAAATCTGTATAGATATTCTAATCCTAATTGATTTTTATCTTTATTTTCTGTGAGATGTTCTTTAATTATATTAATCAGTTTAAAACAGTTGTTTAGAGCTGTTTTAGCGTCGTTATTCCAATTGCTAAACAATAGTGACACTAACGCTTTATTGTCTTGAGCTAAGGCTGATATTTGAGCTTCTGTTAGATAGACTAAATTGTTTTTATTGATAAGCTCGATAACATTAATAGCGTTATCGTTTTTAAATAATGGTTGTATGTATTGATGAGAAATTATACTTATAACATCTTTGTAATAAAATGGATTAGCATGCTTTTTATGTAAAGTGAAAATATGTTCAAATAAAGAAGCTAATGGGATGGTTTTTAAAGGAAATCCCATGGTTATATTTAACGTCGAAACGGATTTTGGTACGGAATTTAATACGGGAATTAATAAGTTTTCGTCACCTAAAACTACAGCTGTATTTTTTAAACTGGCATCTTTTTTACTTAAATCCTGTAGTATTGTACCTATGGCTTTTGCTTGACCTATATTTTTAGGTACACCAAAAATATTAATGTTTTTTTTAGTTGAGTAATGGTCGTTGATCCAGTTAAAATCATGATCCTTAAAATAGCTCCATTTGTTTTTGTGTTGTCTTAAAAACAATCCAGCATCATGAATTTTGTTATTCATAAATTGCTTGTCAGTGTCCCAATAAATGGTTGCTAATTTATTATGTAGTAGTTGTTGTATTATTTTTTCTTCTGCTTCATTTAAGGCATTAAACCCTAAAAACACATGGTGTTTATCTGTGCTTGATATGTATGCATTACTGTTGTTAAAGGCTTCTCTATAAAGCAAGCCTTGATAACCTTTATTTTTAGAAATTAAAGATGTAGTAAAGGCGTTATAATAATCGTTTAACTTATTCCAGAATTTTAAATAGCTACTGACCAGTTTAGTTTGATCTTCTTGTAGTGACCAATGTTCTAGGTTTTTAATAGCTTTTAGGTAGTCAAATATTTTTTTCTGCGGAATTAGATAACGATCAATCTCATTAAAATCTTGAAGTATAATTTGTGCCCATTTTGAAAAGGTATCAAACGACTCTCTTTCCTTTTCTGGAGTTAGTGTAATATATACGTTATAGAATTCAAAAAGCAACTCTGTATTTGTTGTCGTTTTTAAATCTGATAATTCTTCTACAAAGGATTCTATACTAATAATCTTTGGAGCGAAAATAGTCTGATTTAAAGTTAAGCTTAACGTGCGTCTTAAAAAAACACCTGCTCTTCTGCTGGGTAATATAAAGACAAGTTCGCTAAAGTTTACTTCCTTAGTTACTAAATCGTCAATTACATCTTGTATAAAACTTGTCATTATATAAAAATAAAAAACGCTTCGGAATACCGAAGCGTTTTTCTATAAAACTTATTAGTGTTTGGTTATAACTTATTTTCTAAGTTTAACTTCTACACGTCTGTTGTTAAATCTTCCAGCTTTTGTTTTGTTGCTGTCAATTGGATAGTCTTCACCAAATCCGTAAGCGTTTAATCTTTCAGAGTTAATTCCGTTTTCGATTAAGTAAGCCATTACAGCGTTAGCTCTAGAGTCAGATAATGTTTGGTTAGAAGTTTTGCTTCCAACGCTATCTGTGTGACCTTCAATTGTAAAGTTAGCGTCTGGGTATTCTTTTAAGATTGCAGTAATAGACTGTAATACAGAGAAAGTTTCTTTTCTGAAGCTAGATTTTCCAGTGTCAAATAAGATAGTTTTAGCATAGCTATTTAATTTATCTAATACAACTTGAGTTGGTATAACAGCTTCTGGACAACCATTGTTAGCTACTGTTCCTACTTCTTTAGGACAGTTATCATCTTTGTCTAATACACCGTCACCATCAGTATCTGGCCAAGGACATCCTCCGTTTGCAGCAGGACCTGCTTCGTTTGGACATTTATCTTTAGCATCAGCAACACCATCACCATCAGCATCTGGACAACCTTTTAAAGATTTTAATCCTTTAACTTGTGGACAATCATCGTTATTATCAGATACTCCGTCACCATCAGAATCTGGACATCCGTTAAACTCAGCTAAACCAGCTTCGTTTGGACAAGTATCTTTAGAATCTTCGATTCCATCACCATCAGAATCTGGACAACCGTTAAATGCTTCTAATCCAAAAGTATCAGGACAAGCATCATCTTTGTCATATATTCCGTCACCATCAGTGTCAGTTCCACCAAATTTAACTGCTAAACCAGCTGAATGTTGGAAATGCTTAGTTAAATAATCTTCAAATGAGTGCTTGTATTTAGACTCAACAAATAAACCAATATTATCAGAAAACCAGTAAGTTAATCCTAAAGAAGCATTAACTGTTCCTGCTCCAACTGCGTTGTTAGAACCTGCTTTTGTAGAGTAAGTGTTATAAGCACCTTCTTCAATCCAAGTGTAACCACCTCCAACTCCAATAGCTGGATCTAATCTTTTTGAACCTAATACTTCACCTAAGTGGTATCTTACGTTACCATCAAGAGCGTAGTATGCTAAATCATTAACACGTAAACTAGGGTTAGTACTATCTTGTCCCCATTTGTTAATTCTGTTTATAGAACCTCCAGCTTGGATAGAGAAGTTATCACCAACATACTTAGATACAGAAATTGTAGATAAAGATGGTAAAATACTCCAGTGATCGTTAGCGTTAAAGAATTCTTGGAAATAATCTCCTTGTGGAGCGTTTTCACCTACAGGAAAAACATCTACTGCGTTTACACCGAAGTTAATAGCCCATGGGTTGTTTTGGTCTTGTGCCATAACGTTACCTAAACTAGAAAGTAGTAACATTGTGAACAATAATCTGCTAAGATTTTTCATATTCAAAAATTTAATTTTTAAGTGTTAATTAAAAGCAAAAATAAGTTGTTATATATTATTAACAAAGACAAATATATAAAAATATTGATTATTTGTTGCTTTTATATCAGTATTATAGATTGTTTCTAAATAATTTCCAATACTTTACCAACTTTAATAAAAGCACTTACAGCTTTCTCTAGTTGTTCCTTAGTATGCGCTGCAGATAACTGCACTCTAATTCTAGCTTTGTCTTTTGGTACTACTGGGAAGAAAAATCCTATTACATAGATACCTTCTTTTAATAACATATTTGCCATGGTTTGAGATAGTTTAGCATCGTACAACATTACTGGTACAATTGCTGAGTCACCATCAATAATATCAAATCCTGCAGCTTTCATTTCTTTTTTGAAAAATTTGGTATTTTCTTCTAGTTTATTACGTAATGAGTTGTCATTGGCTAACATATCAAACACTTTTATTGAAGCACCTACAATAGCTGGTGCTAATGAGTTTGAAAATAAATAAGGTCTTGAGCGTTGACGTAATAGCTCTATAATTTCTTTTTTACCAGTAGTGTAGCCACCCATTGCGCCTCCAAGTGCTTTACCTAAAGTTCCTGTTATGATATCTACTCTGTCCATAACGCCTTTTTCTTCTAGAGTACCACGTCCAGTTTCTCCAATAAATCCAGCCGAGTGACACTC
This sequence comes from Olleya sp. KJ81-1, assembly GCF_055808135.1. Lineage (NCBI taxonomy): Bacteria > Pseudomonadati > Bacteroidota > Flavobacteriia > Flavobacteriales > Flavobacteriaceae > Olleya > Olleya sp. KJ81-1. The sequence goes on from NZ_CM147854.1 coordinate 2,714,046, forward strand.
GTCTATCATTACCATAGCGTCATATTTATCTGCTAAGTCACATATTTTATCTAAAGGTGCTACTAATCCATCCATAGAGAATACACCATCAGTCACAATTATTTTAAAACGTGCGCCATTTGCGTTAGCATCAATAAGTTGCTTTTCTAAATCAGCCATGTCGTTGTTTTGGTAACGGTAGCGCGCAGCTTTACATAATCTTACACCATCAATAATTGAGGCGTGATTTAACGAGTCTGATATAATCGCATCTTCTTTACCTAATAAAGGTTCAAATACACCACCATTTGCATCAAAAGCTGCTGCATATAATATGGTGTCTTCTGTACCATAAAATTCTGCTATTTTGTGTTCCAAAGTCTTATGTATGTCTTGTGTACCACAAATAAATCTAACAGATGACATACCAAAACCATGCGTATCCATTGTGTCTTGTGCTGCTTTAATAACTTCTGGGTGAGAGGATAATCCTAAATAGTTATTTGCACAAAAATTTAAAACAGTTTCGCCTGTGTTTAAAGTTATTTCGGCACCTTGAGCAGATGTTATAATACGTTCTTCTTTAAAAAGACCGTTGTCTTTAATGTCTTGTATTTCGTTTTGTAAGTGTTCTTTTATTTTACTGTACATAATTGTATTTTTTTACAAATTTAATAATGTTATCGCGTTAATTGCTTAGTTAAATCTATTCTTTAATTTAATACGTTACTATTTTGATTGTATCGTTTACATAGATTAATATTTTTTTCTTTACCATATAGTTCATTTCCTTTAAAGTGTCAGAATATTCCTCTAGTTGTTGTTGGTACTTAGGATTAGATAATCCTGTTTTGTAATCTATAATAATAGCTTCGTTATCTTTTATTGCTAGTCGGTCTGGTCTAATTATTTTGCCTGATTTTGTAATAATATCTCTTTCGTTATATATGGTATAATTATCAGTAAAATAAGGATTTAACTCTGGTGTATTAATAATGTTAGTAATTGTATTGTTTAAAATTAATGCTTGTTCCTTATTAATAGTTCCTGTTTGAGTATAGGTTAAAATAACAGGCTCAACATCTACTATCGTGTTTATTTCTGACATTATATCGTGTATCAGGTTTCCTTTTTCAATTGCGTTTTCTTGTTCTGTATCCCATAGATAACCTGATTTAGTAATAATTTTAATATCATGATCTTGTTTAGCAACGCTAATAAACAATTCTGTTTCTTGGGTGTTTTCTAACTTGTCTTCTTGTTGCGATTCGCGATTAGCTTTTCCAAAGGTATACTCTAATTGTGAGTCACTCCATAGACCCTTGTCTATTAAGTAATTTGTTAGTAATCCAGAATACGTATTATGTGTCACTATTCCTTTTACTGATTTTTCTTTTTTAGATATAATATAGAGTTGCTCTATAGGTCTAGTTAATGCTACATATAATAGGTTAATATTGTCTAATTCTTGTTCTGCTCTATGTTGATTGTAAATGGTTTCGCCAGTTGTACCATATTCCTCAAAATCTTTATTAAAATTGAGTAGCGTTTTAGAAAAACCGCTAAATTGTTCTTGGTCTAACGGAAACCATTCTTTGGGTTCCACTTCTTTATAAATATCTAAATGTGCATACGGAAAGATAACCACCGGAAACTCTAATCCTTTAGATTTATGGATTGTCATTATCTGAACCGCATTTTGATTGCTAGGAGAGACAATATTTAAACTGTCCTTTTTAGATTCGTAATAATCTACAAAACTTGGTAAATCGGATATTTGCTTTTGAGAAAACTCTAAAACGATGTCTAAAAAGTACTGTATATAGGCATTTGACGTTTCCGTCATTTTAAAACTTCTGACAATATCTTCAGTTAAATCAAATAAGGATAATTCTACTAATTCGGTTGGATTACAATGTATTGAGAATTGCTCAAAACCTTTAAAAAACTCGGGAAGTGGCAACTCCAAATTGGTTTTAAAATAAGCATGTTTATCTTGTATTGCATTAGTATTTGCTAAATAATCTAACACTTTAATTCTAACCTCTAAGTGATTTGGGTTTATTAGTAGTTTAAATATATTAATAATTAGTTTAACCTCTTCAGAGTTGTTTATCAACATGGTTTCGGAAGAGGTGATTCTAACTCCTTTTTCGCTTAAAAATTCGGCAATAGCCACACCTTCTTTTTTCTTTCTTACTAATATGCAAATATCTTTAAGGTTGTATCCGTTTGTTAAGCATTGGTTTATGGTGTCAAAAACTGTTTCTGGAAACAACTCGTTAATATCGTCTTCTTTTTGTAAATCTAAAAACTGAATATTAACAAAGCCTTCTTGATTTAACACCGGAATTTGATTTGCTTTTTTATACAAATCAGAATAGTCGTTACTACTAAAACTAGTGTTAGCCAAAAACTCAAAAAACGTATTATTAAACGTAATAACCTTTTTAAAACTTCTGTAATTATACTCTAACCTAACAACTTCTTTGTCAATAGGAAACGGGTTGTCGATTTTTGTCAGTCCTAAAAATTGTTCTGCTTTTCCACCTCGCCATCTATAAATAGCCTGTTTAGCATCACCTACCAACATGGCTGTACCTTGCTCACCTTTTAAGTTTTGTCCTGTTAGTGTGTTTTCTATTAAAGGCACTAAGTTTTCCCATTGCATTTGTGACGTATCCTGAAACTCGTCAATAAAATAATGTCTAAACTTTTCGCCTAAACGCTCATAAATAAAAGGCGTTGGTTGGTTTTTAATTTCTTTACTGATAAGCGTATTAAACTCGGAAATCAATAATTTGTTTTCGTCTTCCTTAATCGTAGTTAACTCTTTGTTTATAGCATTTAAAACGGATAAAGGCGTTACATTTTTGTACACAGCTTTTATAAATTTTAAGCTAATAACATTGTCTTTAATTAAATGGTATGCTTTATCTATCTGTGGTAAAAGTTGATCAATTAATTGCGCTTTCGCGGAATCTAAAGTCTTTGTGTAAACGTTACCTTCAGCAATATTATCGGCTAATTTATTATCATATAATTTGTAAAATTCAAAATTAGAAACTTTTACAAAATGGTTATATAACGTTCCTCTAGAAAAACTTTTGGCATCCAGACCATTGGTTTTAAAAACCTCTAATAATTGGTTGGCTGTTTGCTTAATTAATGTTTCTTGATGGTTTATTTTTTTAATTAATTGCGCTTTTAAGGATTTAAAATCCTCTAGCGTTTTATGTTTAATACTGTCTAAATGTGGTAAGTCGTTGTCGTTAATTAATAGTTTGGCAATACTATTAAAATCTCTAGAAACGTCCCAACTTTTATCATCATCAGCTTTTTCTAAAGCAAAATCAATTAAAACTTTAGTAAGTGCCACATCAGTTCCTGCTTTAGCTACAAGACTATCCACTGCTTGATTAAGTAGCGATGGTGTATCAAGCTCGACCTCAAAATTTATCGGAATTTTTAAATCATGCGCAAAAGTCCTAATTAATCTATGGTTAAAACCATCTATGGTAGAAATGTCAAAAGCAGCATAATTATGCATTATGGTGTTTAATAAAGCAATTGATTTTAAATGGACATCAATAGGTTTAAGGTCTAACTCAGTAGTGATAGCCTCAAACATTCCGTTTGGTTTAGTAATAATTTCTGGATCAGAAAACGATTTTAATGTGTCTAAAATTCTAATTTTCATCTCGCCTACAGCCTTATTTGTAAAGGTTATGGCTAATATTTGTTTAAAACCGTCATTATGTTTTCTGGTAAACAATAGTTTTAAATACTCCTTAACTAAAGCAAAGGTTTTTCCGCTACCAGCAGAGGCGTCATAAACTTTAAAAGGTGTTTTTGTAGACATTGTAATTTTAAATTTTAGACAAGATAATAACAATATTATGGTTCCTAAATTTATTTTAAAACATTCTTTGATAATTAAATGGCGATGTTAAAATATTATTAAATACATTTAATCCATTGCTTAAATATTTTCAATTGAAGGCTTTAATGTTTAATTTTGATTATATTGAATATTAACACTTAAAAACATACAATTATGGCTTTTGAATTACCAAAATTAAAATATGCGTATGATGCATTAGAACCAAATATCGATGCACGTACAATGGAAATACATCACACAAAGCACCACAATGGTTACACAACTAAACTAAATGGAGCTATTGAAGGAACTGACTTAGAAGGAAAATCTATTGAAGATATTCTTACTAATTTAGATATGAATAATATGGCTGTTAGAAATAATGGAGGAGGTTTTTATAACCACTCATTATTTTGGGAAGTTATGAATCCAGAAGGTAAAGGACGTTTATCTGGAGAATTAAAAGATGCTATTGAGGCAGCTTATGGGAGTTTTGAGGCTTTTAAAGATGCTTTTAGTAATGCAGCAGCAACTCAATTTGGATCAGGTTGGGCTTGGTTATGTGTGCATAAAGGAGGTAAGGTTGAAGTGTGTTCTACACCAAACCAAGATAACCCATTAATGCCAGGAGTAACTTGCGAAGGAACACCAATCTTAGGATTAGACGTTTGGGAGCATGCTTACTATTTAAACTACCAAAACAGAAGACCAGATTATATCGATGCATTTTTTAATGTTATCAACTGGAACGAAGTAGAAAGACGTTATGCAGAAGCTAAATAAGCTTTAAAACGTTATAATATTAAAAAAGCAGATTCATATTTGAATCTGCTTTTTTTATGCTGTAAACTGTGTGTTTTTTAAAATTTTGGCAAATAAAAAAGGAGAACGAGAGTTCTCCTTTTTTGCCCCAAATCTACCATGAACTTAACCTACTTATGTTATGGTAAGCTCAAATATAACGACATTTAATTTGATATATTATAAAATATAGTTAAAACGTAAAAATATTCGCTTAAATGAGTGTGTCGTGAGAAAATTTGTACTTCTTATAATTAGTAAGCGCGTTCTTTATTTCCTTCGTAAAAATTAATAAAAGCTCTGTTAACTACTCGGTTACCACCAACTGTTGGATAGTTTCCTGTAAAATACCAATCTCCTAAATGATCAGGTATTGCTTTATGCAAATTAGCAACTGGCTGAAAAATGATTTCAACTTCAGCATTAACCGACTCATCAGTTAAAAGTTGAGAGATCTTAGCCGAAATTTGTTCTGTTGTAAATTGGTCATAAATTTCGTTTACAAAATTCTTAACATCTTTATCTGCTAAGTCTTCTTGTGCTTTACATCTGTGATATACTTCTTCTACTAAGTCGTATTTTCCGTTTTCTTTAAGTAGCGCTAATGCAGCATTAAAAGCTACCAAGGTTTCTAGATTAGCCATGTCAATACCATAACAATCAGGAAAACGTATTTGTGGTGCAGACGATACGATAACAATCTTTTTAGGATGTAATCGGTCCATCATTTTAATAATACTCTTTTTTAAGGTTGTACCACGTACAATACTATCGTCTATAATTACAAGATTATCCGTAGGTTTTATAACACCATAGGTTACATCGTAAACGTGAGCAACTAAGTCGTCACGACTACTATCTTCTGTAATAAAGGTTCTAAGTTTAACATCTTTTATTGCTATTTTTTCTATACGTGGTCTTTCTTTTAAAATAGATGTTACCTGATCTGCAGATAATTGTCCATTTCCATCTAAAATTGCTTTGGTTTTTTTCTCATTTAAATGCTCCTCGACGGTTTCAATCATTCCATAAAATGAAGTTTCAGCAGTATTAGGAATATAAGAGAAAACACTATTTTTTGTATCATTATTAATAGCCTTTAAAACTTGTGGCATTAATAAACGTCCAAGCATTTTACGCTCTTGATAGATTTCGGCATCACTTCCTCTAGAAAAGTAAATGCGCTCAAAACTACAAGATTTACGCTCTAAGGGTTCTAATATTTTTTTTATAGAAACTGCACCAGATTTTTTAGAGATTAAAGCATGACCTGGTGTTAGCTCTTTAACATCATCAAACTCGACATTAAAAACAGTTTGTATCACAGGACGTTCTGAAGCAACAACAACTATCTCGTCATCTGTATAATAATATACAGGACGTATACCTGCTGGATCACGAAGTACAAAAGCATCTCCATGTCCAATTAAACCAGCCATAGCATAGCCACCATCCCAATTTTTAGCAGCACGTCTTAATATTTTTGCGATTTTTAACCGTTCGGCAATTAAAGGAGAACATTCATGTTTACCGTAACCTTCTTTTTTTAGGTCTTTATAGATTTTGCTTACTGCATCATCTAAAAAGTGACCTATTTTTTCCATTATAGTAATGGTGTCTGTATATTCTTTTGGATGTTGTCCAAGGTCTACTAGATTTTTAAACAGCTCTTTAACATTAGTCATATTAAAGTTACCTGCCAAAATCAGGTTACGATGCATCCAGTTATTTTGTCTTAAAAAAGGATGAACACTTTCCACACTGTTTTTACCAAACGTACCATAACGTACGTGTCCTAATAGTAGCTCACCTATATAAGGTATGTGTTTTTTTTGAAGCGCAACGCTATCTTGGTATTCCGGATGTTGTGCTAACTCTTTATTTACACGGTCGTTAATTTGTGCAAAAATATCCTGAATAGGTTGTTGTGCTATGGAGCGTACACGACTAATGTAACGTTCTCCGGGAAGCGTGTCCATTTTAATACTTGCAAAACCAGCACCATCTTGACCACGATTGTGTTGCTTTTCCATCATTAAGTACATTTTATTTACACCATAAAAAGCACTTCCATATTTTTCTTTATAAAATTCTAAAGGTTTACGTAATCTTATCAGTGCAATTCCGCACTCATGTTTTAAAGCATCACTCATTGTTGTTGTGTTGTGAGTTGTTTATTAAAAAGATAAAAATAAAAAACGCGCTCATAATTACGAGCGCGTTTTTTTATTTTAATTCGATATCGAAATGTGTTAATTTTTTAAATTCTTTTAGTCGATTGTTGACCTCGTCTTTTTTAAGGTCAATCATGCGCTCAGTTCCAAATTTTTCGACACAAAAAGAGGCTAAAGTAGATCCGTAGATTACAGCGTTTTTCATGTTTTCAAAACTAATGTCTCCTGTACTTGCTAAATAACCAGCAAATCCACCAGCAAAAGTGTCTCCTGCTCCAGTTGGATCAAATACTTCTTCCAATGGTAAAGCAGGTGCATAAAACATATGGTCATCATGGAACAATAAAGCACCATGCTCTCCTTTTTTGATAACTACATATTTTGGTCCCATTTCATGAATCTTTCTAGCAGCAACAACTAAACTGTATTCTCCAGTTAATTGTCTTGCTTCTTCATCATTAATAGTAATTACATCTACATTTTTAATCACTGCAAGTAAATCGTCTAATGCGATGTCCATCCAGAAATTCATAGTATCTAAAATAGCTAATTTTGGCTTTTTAGTCATTTGATCTAAAACACCTTGTTGTACTAAAGGGTGTAAATTACCTAACATTACAATCTCTGCATCACGATAATTTTGTGGTACTACAGGATTAAAATGCTCTAATACGTTTAATTCAGTTGCTAAAGTATCACGAGAGTTCATGTCGTTGTGATATTTTCCACTCCAAAAAAACGTTTTACCGTCTTTTACAATCTCGATACCTTCAATATTTACTTTTCTATCTGTTAAAAGATCTAAATATTCCTGAGGAAAATCTCCTCCAACAACAGATACTGCTGCTTGATCTACATCAAAATTTGCTGCAGATAACCCTATATAGGTTGCTGCTCCACCAAGAATTTTATCGGTTTTACCAAAAGGAGTTTCTATTGCGTCAAATGCTACTGTACCTACTATTACTAACTTGCTCATAAAAGCTATTTAAATTAAAGTGCAAATATAGGTTTTTTAGTCGCATTTTTTTAATTTCCTTTCGGAATAAAATGAAGTCTGTAACATTAGTTTTATAATTCTTAACAATTCACTTATATTAAAGAACACTTCACTAATCTTTATTTTTTTTGAGGCTGTAAATCATGGATGTTTGCTTTAAATTAAAACAAATTAAAAAGGCTTTGGTGTATGCGTTGGTTTGAACTTTAGTTATTACTTCCTCCCAAAATCCGCAGGTATTTCTCCCCAAGCTTTAGTTTCCCATTTAACAATAGTAGTTTTATAATCGTTTGCTTTTAACCAGGCTACAGCACGATCCACCAAATCATAAACAGGTTTATTTTTAGCGTTACGCTCAAGCTTACTATTACAGGTTTTTTTGCGTACCCAACTCATAGCTGTTTTAGAGTCTGTATATATAATACGGTCGCTATTATGTTTTTTTAAAAAACTTAAACCATGTACTAAAGCCAAAAACTCGCCTAGATTGTTTGTGCCTTGCTCAAATGGTCCTTGTTTAAATAATTGTTTCTTGGTTTTGGTATCTACGCCTCTATATTCCATTATACCTGGATTACCAGAAGAGGCTGCATCCACAGAGATAGAATTATAATTTGGACGTCCAATTTTTTTAAGCTGTTCATGGCTTAACTCACTTTTAAAATCTTCTTTTTTTCCAATATAGTCAAAGTAGTTGCCTTTCAAGGCTTCTTTGGCAGCATCAAAAGTAGCAAAGGATTTATATTGCGCACCTGGATAGTCTTTAATTTGTGCTTTACAATCATTCCAAGTTTCAAAAACGCCTTTATGGTGTCCTTGCCAAACGGTATAATATTTTTTCTTCTTTTTACTCATTTTAGTATTTCCGTGTAAACGGAAATCTTATTTTTTTAATAGTTGATCAACCACTTCCGGAAAATGTTTCATCTCTAATTTGTGAATCTTGTCTGCAACATCTTGTGCAGTGTCTGAAGCTAAAACCTCACATTTTGATTGAAAAATGATCGCACCTTCGTCATAATTCTCGTTTACGTAATGAATTGTGATACCTGTTTCGGTTTCTTTATTATTAATTACAGCTTGATGTACATGCATTCCATACATGCCTTTTCCACCAAATTTTGGTAATAAAGCTGGATGTACATTGATGACTTTATTTGGAAAGTCTTTTAGGATTTTTTCTGGAAATTTCCATAAAAAACCAGCTAGAATAATTAGGTCAGGTGTATTAGCTTTAAGAATATTTAATACATCATCTGTCTCTGTAAAGGCTGTTTTGTTGAAAGATAAAGCGCTAACTTTCAATTTTTTACAGCGATCTAAAACTTTGGCATGAGGATTGTTAGTTAATACCTGAATAACAGACGCATTGTCTCTATTTTGAAAAAACCTTATTAAATTTTCAGCATTAGATCCGCTTCCGGACGCAAAAATTACTACACGTTTCATTTTCTATTTTCAATGTTAAATTCTTCAAACAAAAAAAGCAATAATTATTAACAATTATGGGCTAAAATCGAAATTCTTCGATTTAAATAATTAAATTCGTAGCACATTTTTAAAGTAAACGTGTGTTTTAAAATAAAGTTTTTTATTTTTGCCTCTTAATTAAAACTAAAAAAATTAAAATTATGTCAGACATTGCATCAAGAGTAAAAGCGATTATCGTAGACAAATTAGGTGTTGATGAAAACGAAGTTGTAACTGAAGCTAGCTTCACAAACGACTTAGGAGCAGATTCATTAGACACTGTAGAATTAATCATGGAATTTGAAAAAGAATTCGATATCCAGATTCCAGACGACCAAGCAGAAAACATTGCTACAGTAGGTCAAGCTGTATCTTATATTGAAGCTGCTAAATAAGCACAATATTTATGGAACTTAAGCGAGTAGTAGTTACAGGATTAGGAGCGTTAACGCCAATTGGAAACACTAAGGACGAGTATTGGTCTGGTCTTATTAGTGGTAAAAGTGGTGCTGCACCTATAACATATTTTGATACTGAAAAGTTCAAGACAAACTTTGCTTGCGAGTTAAAAAATTTCGTGGCAACTGATTTTCTAGATAGAAAAGAAGCCCGCAAAATGGACAGGTTTACGCAGTACGCAATGGTCGCATCTGATGAGGCTATTGCGGACTCTAAACTAGACTTAGAGACCATAAATAAATTAAGAGTAGGTGTAATTTGGGGAGCCGGAATTGGTGGATTAGAAACATTTCAAAATGAGGTGTTAAATTTTGCCGAAGGTGATGGTACTCCAAGATTTAATCCTTTTTTCATCCCTAAGATGATTGCAGACATTGCTCCAGGAAACATTTCTATAAAAAATGGTTTTATGGGTCCTAATTACACAACTGTATCTGCATGTGCATCTTCTGCAAACGCAATGATAGATGCCTTAAACTATATACGTTTAGGACATTGTGATGTTATTGTTACAGGAGGTAGTGAAGCAGCAGTTACAATTGCTGGAATGGGAGGATTTAATGCAATGCATGCTTTATCAACCAGAAATGAAAGTCCAGAAACAGCATCAAGACCTTTTGATGCCACTCGTGATGGATTTGTTTTAGGTGAAGGAGCAGGTGCAATTATTCTAGAGGAATATGAGCACGCTAAAGCAAGAGGAGCCAAAATCTACGCAGAAGTTTTAGGAGGCGGAATGTCTTCTGACGCGTACCACATGACTGCACCACATCCAGACGGAATTGGAGTAATTGCAGTAATGAAAAACTGTTTAGAAAACGCTGGTTTAAAACCAGAAGACGTTGATCACATTAATACGCATGGTACATCTACACCTTTAGGTGATGTTGCCGAGCTAAAAGCTATTAAAGAAGTTTTTGGTGATCACGCAAAAAATATTAATATCAATTCTACCAAGTCTATGACTGGTCATTTATTAGGTGCTGCAGGTGCTATTGAGTCTATTGCTGCTATATTAGCAATGGAACATGGTATTGTGCCACCAACAATAAATCACACGACTGTAGACGAAAATATTGATCCAGATTTAAATTTAACACTTAATGCACCTCAAAAAAGAGAGATTAATGTTGCTATGAGCAATACTTTTGGTTTTGGAGGACACAATGCTTGTGTGTTATTTAAAAAACTAGACTAGTTTTATTGAATGAAACGCATTCGTAACATATTTAATTCCCAATCAAATGACGATGGGAATTTTTTTGTGGCTATATCTAAAATACTAAAGTTTAAACCAAAAACTTTAAAGTTTTATCAAACAGCCTTTACGCATCGTTCAATGAATATTAAAGACGAAAAAGGACACATAATTAATTATGAACGTCTAGAGTTTTTAGGCGACGCTATGCTTAGTGCTGTGATTGCGCATCATTTATACATGGAAGTCCCTGGAGGTGATGAAGGTTATCTAACCAAAATGCGATCAAAAGTAGTTAGTCGAGAGCATTTAAATGAACTTGGTAAAGATTTAGGACTTATAGATCTTGTAGAAAGTAAAATACCTAAAGGTCAATTTGGAGATAATATACATGGTAACCTATTTGAAGCTTTAATAGGTGCAATATATCTTGACAAAGGTTACAAAAACTGCGATAAGTTTATTCAAAAACGCGTTATAGATCCTTATGTTGATATCGAAAAATTAGAAGGTAAAGTTATAAGCTATAAAAGTTTATTGATAGAGTGGTGTCAAAAAGAAAAAAAGGTCTTTGACTACAATGTTTATGAAGACACTGGTAATGACAATATTAAACACTTTTCTGTAAAATTATCTATTGACTCAAAAATAGTAGCTAAGGCTAGAGCAACTTCAAAAAAGAAAGCTGAAGAAAAAGCCTCCAAACGCGCCTTTTTTGCACTTCAAAGTCAAATTACTAAAGCTGGCTTTATATAATAAAAGTACTATTCTTAAATTCTTAATAATTTAGGTTTTACTAAAACGTTTTCGTGGTTTTTTGTTGTTAAGTTTAAGTAAAATTGAATTATAATAAGCGTTTAAATGCTATATTTACAATTAATTTTATATTAAAATGGCTGTTCGGAAACTCTCCTTAGATGATTTTTTAGAAGAAGAGCATTACGCATTAATAGGTATTCATTGCGTAATAGAAGACTATAGATTAGCTTTTTTAATAAATCAAACATTAGATATTAAACTTAGAAGACGGTTAGATGACCTAACCAATCCAAGTTTAAATTCCAGTTATGCATTGTTTGAGTGGTTTGACGAAAAACAACTTACCACATACCACCTAGTAGCCAATACATGTAAGGTACAGCATAATAATTTACAGCAACAATCAAATTCGTTATTTGGAGAAGACTCATCAGGTGCAACTAATTTTTATTTGTTACCAGAATTTAAAAAAGTAAATTATCTTCTTAAAATAGAAACCGAATTCCATAATAAAGAAAAAATTATTTTAAATAACATTCTAAGGATTCCACAAGTAGTGACTGCTTACAGTATAGACACAGATGCTTTAAAATCCAAGGACAATTTAATATTCAACTAATGCCAATAAGAAAAAAACTAAGATCGTTGCAACTTTAGGACCAGCAACTAGCAGCAAAGAGGTATTAAAAGGTATGTTAGACGAAGGTGCTAATGTATTTAGAATCAACTTCTCTCACGCAGATTATAAAGACGTTGAAGAACGCGTAAAAATGATACGAGAGCTAAACGACGAGTTTGGTTATAATGCTTCCATATTAGGAGACTTGCAAGGACCAAAACTTCGTGTAGGAGTGATGAAGGGAGAGGTAATTGTAAATCCAGGAGACGAGATTGTTTTTGCAACAGGTAAACGTTTTGAAGGTACTAAAGATCGTGTATACATGACTTATGACCGTTTTCCGCAGGATGCAAAACCTGGAGAACGTATCCTTTTAGATGACGGAAAATTAATTTTTGAAGTACTATCAACAGATAAAAAATCAGAAGTAAAAGCCAAGGTAATTCAAGGTGGACCATTAAAATCTAAAAAAGGAGTTAACCTTCCTAATACAAACATCTCTCAGCCAGCTTTAACAGAAAAAGACGTCGAAGACGCTATTTTTGCATGTAAGTTAGGAGTCGATTGGATGGCCTTATCATTTGTGCGTCATGCAGAGGATTTAATGCAATTACAAGAACTAATAAAAAAACATAGCGATCATAAAATTCCGATTATTGCAAAAATCGAAAAACCAGAAGCAGTAGAAAACATAGACAAAATTGTAGCCTATTGTGACGGATTAATGGTAGCACGTGGTGATCTTGGAGTAGAGATTCCTGCAGAAGAAGTACCATTAGTTCAAAAACAACTAGTACTACGTGCAAAACGTGCCAGAATACCAGTAATTATAGCAACACAAATGATGGAAACTATGATTACTAGTTTAACACCAACACGAGCAGAAGTTAATGACGTTGCAAACAGTGTAATGGATGGTGCAGATGCAGTAATGCTATCAGGAGAGACAAGTGTAGGACAATACCCTGTACAAGTTATCAGACAAATGTCTAACATTATTAAAAGTGTAGAAAACTCTGAGCTAATAAAGGTGCCACAATCACCACCACACATACGTACTAACAGATATATTACAAAATCCATATGTTATCACGCAGCACACATGGCTAATGATATTGATGCAAAAGCAATATCAACATTAACCAATAGTGGATACACAGCGTTCCAGATATCAGCATGGAGACCAAAATCACATATATTAGTATTTACCTCAAACAAGCGTATATTAACGCAGTTAAATTTACTTTGGGGAGTAACAGCGTTTTATTACGACAAGTTTGTTAGCACAGACGAGACCATTGAAGACGTAAACGCTATTGCATGTAAAAAAGGGTTCTTAGAAGTAGGAGACATGCTAATAAGCTTAGCAGCCATGCCAATTCAAGAAAAAGGAATGGTAAACACACTAAGAGTCACAGAGATTACAAGTTGTAGTTTTTAAAATAACTTGGGCGTTACCACAAGGGTCGCGCTATCCACTATATCTTTTTTGCGCATAAGCGCGCACAAAAAAGGATGTCGTTTCTATCGCTAACGCATAGCCAAGGACAAAACAATAAATTAAAACCAGTTATAGAGATATAACTGGTTTTTTGTTTTAAAACACTTACAAACTATGTTAAATATTAATCAAAATAGCAATTAAATTAGTCAGTTAAGTAATGATTATGTAATTTAAAGTAATAAACGATTAATAGTATATAAAATGAACAACCTAGCGATACAAACAATAGAAAAAGAGCAAATAAAATTTTTAAAATTCCCTAAAGAAGAATTATTATCCTCAAAAAAAGAAAAAGTAGAACGCTGTCAGACTTTAACAAGAGCAATGGTATTGGGTAATATAGAGCACGAGAAAGTACATATTTTGTTTGCAGACAACGAAGGATTAAAAAGAGTAAACACCACAATTTGGGGAGTAACAGAAGACTATGTAATATTAAAAACGTCTACAATTATTCCAATGGAGCGTATTGTATCTGTAGCCTAAAATTTAAAACTCAATTGGACACTAATGGTTTTATCCGACTCTATCTTTTTAGGTTTATTTAAAGTATTTAGATTGGATAATGAGATGCCAAGTAAACGCACAGAATTATTCATTTTTTCTTGATATAGCAAATCCTTTGCAGTATCCAAAATTATAGCAGCATCAGCAATAAAATAAGGTAATGTTTTACTGCGTGTTTGTAGCGTAAAATCACTGTATTTAATTTTTAACGTAATAGTTTTTCCTGCAACTTTGCTATTAGCTAATCGTTTGGCAACTTCGTCAGCAATAAGCTTTAGTTTTTCAAGCATAAAGACTTCGGAGGACAAGTTTTCAGTAAACGTACGCTCAGCAGCTAGACTTTTTCTAATTCTGTTTGGTTTTACTTCGCTGTTATGGATACCTCTAACAATGTAATAGTACGATTTTCCTGACTTGCCAAAGTTAGACTCTAAAAACTCAATTGATTTAGATTTTAAATCCTTACCATTATATATTCCCTTTTGGTACATTTTCTCGGCAGTAACCTTACCAATGCCATAAAATTTTCTAATGTCTAAAGCTTCTAAAAAAGCTAAAACCTCTTCAGGATTTACAACTTTTTGCCCATTAGGTTTGTTGTAATCACTAGCAACTTTAGCAACAAATTTATTAATGCTAATTCCAGCTGAAGCAGTTAAGCCAACTTCATTAAAAATTCTTGATCTAATCTCTTCAGCTAACATAGATGCGCTAGGATTACCTTTCTTGTTTTGGGTAACATCTAAATAGGCTTCGTCCAAGGATAAAGGCTCTACTAAATCGGTATAATCGTAAAAAATTTTCCTAATTTTATTAGAGATTTCTTTATAGCGTTCAAAATCTGTTTTAACAAAAATTAGATGAGGACATAATTTTATTGCCAATCTACCAGACATGGCGCTTTTGACTCCAAATTTTCTTGCTTCATAGCTCGCAGCACTTATAACACCACGCGTTCCGCCACCTCCAACAGCAATAGCTTTTCCTATAAGTTCTGGATTATCCATTTGGGCTACAGATGCGTAAAATGCGTCCATATCCACATGAATAATTTTTCTTATTGGTAAATCGTTTTGCATCTTGTAAATTTAGACATTAAATGTCTTTTATTGATTTCAATTTAATTTAAGATTTATAATTACCTAAAAAAATGATAGAAATAGAACGTAAATTTTTAGTCAAATCTAATGTCTTTAAAGCAGTAGCATTTAAACACACCAAAATTACGCAAGGTTTTTTAAGTACTGACAAAAAAAGAACAGTAAGGGTAAGACTTAAAGATAATCAAGGGTTTTTAACTATAAAAGGAGAATCGTCAAGTACTGGATTGTCTAGGTTTGAATGGGAGAAAGAAATCACAAAAGTAGAAGCAGAACAATTATTATTACTTTGCAAAAAAGGAGTAATTGATAAAACACGTTACGAAGTAAAAGTAGGTGAGCATACGTTTGAAGTGGATGAGTTTTATGCAGATAACCAAGGATTAGTCATTGCAGAAGTTGAGTTAAATCATGAAAACGAAACTTTTGTAAAACCGGATTGGTTAGGTGATGAAGTGACTGGAGATATTAAATATTACAATTCACAACTTAGTGAAAACCCATATTGTACATGGTAAAATAAAGACTTTAAAACAGCTATAAATTAAAATAGCCTTACTAAGATTAGTAAGGCTATTTTTTGGTTTTTAATTGGTTGTTAAACTAGTGTTTATTGTTGTTGTGGTCCACCGCTTACGATTGTAAACTCAGAACGTCTGTTAAATTGATGTTGCTCTTCTGTACAACTAGATCCACATTCATATAATAGCTCAGATTCTCCTTTACCATCTCCAGATATTCTACTTGCATCAATACCTTTAGATACGATGTAAGCTACTGTAGATTTAGCTCTTCTATCAGATAAGCTCATGTTATAACCTGCAGGACCTCTACTATCTGTATGTGATGTTGCATAGATTACCATTTCTGGGTATTTGTTCATCACTAAGACTAGTTTGTCTAACTCTAATGCTCCTTGTGGTGTAATGTTAGATTTGTCAAACTCAAAGTAAATTGGGTCTAACACCACTTTGTCTGCAACAATAATTTTCTTGATTGGTGTTAGGTCAACTGTAACAGCAAGACGGTCTTCTCGTTTTGTATTAACAGTTACTGCATTATCTTCAAACTCTGCTTTAGTTACTTTTAAGCTGGTATCTAAGTCACAGTCTGTATTAAATGTTGCTACACCTTGTGCATTGGTTGTTTGTGTCCCTAATACTGATCCTTTAGCATCATGTAGTACTACTGTAGCATTGGCTAGCTTTTCTCCAGTTTCTACATTTTCTACAGTTACAATTAGGTCTACATCACATAAGGCTTTAATTTCATTAATAGCATAAATGTCATCACTTCCTTTTCCTCCTTCACGGTTTGAAGACACGTAACCTTTTTTATCTGCATCAATATTAAAAGCAAAATCGTCTGCTTTACTATTTATTGGTGCTCCCATATTTTTTACTTTTCCTGCATTAGAATATTCAGTATAAAATACATCTAAGTTACCTAAACCTAAGTGCCCATTTGAAGAGAAAAATAAATAGTCGCTTGATCCTGCGTATGGAAACATTTCTTGTCCTGAGGTATTAATCTTGTTTCCTAGGTTTTCTGGTGTTCCAACCATACCATCAGCTTCAATAGTTGCTTTGTAGATGTCGTACATACCAAATCCTCCTGGCATATCAGATGCAAAGTATAATGTTGTTCCATCTTTGCTTACTGATGGGTTTTTTACAGAGTACGTATTAGTGTTAATATTTAACGGTTGTACTTTATCCCATTTGTCTCCAGATTTTGTCGCTTTAAATAACTGAATAACACTAATTTTTGTGTTTCCTGTTTCTAGCTTTTCGTACATATTCTCAAAAAAGCTTTCTCTAGAAAAATACATCGTGTTACCGTCTGGTGAGAATGATACCACACCTTCATGATATTTAGTGTTTATCTTTCCGTTAAGTAAATTTGGTTCAGCATAACTTCCGTCCTCTGCTTGTGCTATTTCATAGATGTCTAAAAAGGGTTGGTCATTCCATCCATAATTACGTCTAGAGTCATTTCTTGCAGAGGTAATATAAAGGGTTCCATCTTTTAAAGTCCCTCCAAAGTCTGAAGCTGCTGTATTAAAATCTAAATTTTCTGCAGTAAATTTTGCTTCAGATTTTAAGATGTCTTCTAAGTAATTTGGATTAGCAGTGAATGCTTTAGCTCTGTCGTCTGTGCTGTAAAGCGAAGCAAATTTTTTCATTTGTGTGTTTGAAGCATCATATTTACCATTTGCTTTTAACATCTCAGAATACTTATAAAGCATTTCTGGATCTGCTTTTGTTTCTAATGCCTTAGCATACCACTTTTCTGCTTCTACGGTATTAAATGTATTGTAGTTTGCTTCGGCTAATCGTTGGTACACGTATGCGTCTGCTTCTCCTTTTTCTACTAATTTGGTATAGGCTTTAGCTGCTTCAACAAACTCTAACTTATCAAAATGTTTGTCAGCACTTTTGGTCGCATCACTTTGAGCAAACCCATTGGCACTGCTTAGTAATATCGCGAATATAAATAGTTGTATTTTTTTCATTGTAATGGTTGGCTTTTGATTAGAAATAACGTGGTGAACGTGATACTTTTCTTGGAAGATTAATATCAAAGTTGATAAAAATCTCGTGTGATGAGTTGGTTACAACATCTAATTGTGATTGGATACTGTCATATGCATAACCTATTCTTAAATTAGGTGCCACTAAAAAGTTAATCATCCCACTAAAAGAATCGTCTAAACGGTAACCTGCTCCTACTTCTACAAAGTCATACATAAATAAGTTTATGTTTACATCAAAACTTACTGGCGCATCAAAAGCAACTTTAGCTAAAGCGTGTGGCTTTAGCTTAAAGTTTTCTGATAAATCAAATACGTATCCTGCTGCTCCAAAAAAGTGTTGCGTCTCTGATCCTATTTTAAAGCCATTAGCATCTAAATGCACAGAGTTTAAAATGTTAGGCATAGAGGCAGAAATATAAAATTTACTTGGTTTGTAAAAATATAATCCTGCTCCAATATTTGGAGTAACTTCATTAATGTTTTCTGAGAAAAATGGATCATTAGCATCTATTAAATCTAATTGCGTTAATCCAATGTCATGAAACGTAGCTCCTGCTTTTAATCCAAAGGCTAATTTAGTTTTTGTTCCTACAGGTATGGTGTAAGAAAAATCAACATAAGCATTCGTCTCGCTTACTGGTCCTACTTCATCACTTATTAATGATAGTCCCAATCCTACATTCTTACCAACTGGCGAATGTAGGGTTAGTGTTCCTGTAGTTGGTGCTCCTTCTAATCCAACCCATTGGCTTCTGTATAGTGCGCCTATGGCAACACCATCTGTCGATCCTGCATATGCTGGATTAACCACATTCATGTTATACATGTACTGTGTGTACTGTGGATCTTGTTGGGCTTGTACACCTATAAACACTAGGAATACGATATATATTATTTTTTTCATCTGTTTCTTGTTGGTTTTCTAGTTAGTTTATCTGTTTATATATACCCAAGAGGCTTTTGTTTTGTTTCCTTGATACTTCATTACGTAGTAGTAAGTTCCAACTGGTAACTCGTCACCTGCGTTAGATTGTCCTTCCCATTCGTTTACATAATTTGTTTTAGAGTAAACTAAAGTACCATTACGGTTGTAAATCTCTAAGCTTTGTACATCAAAACTACTTAAATCAAAATTGTCATTTAATCCTGGTGACACACCTGGAGAGATACCTTGTGGTATTGTACAGTTTTCTAACTCTACTACTGTTACAAATTCTGACTTAGAACATCCTGTATCATTAAATGTAACTTCAATTTCATACTCTCCTTCAGTTAAAACAGTATTTAATGCTAATCCTGTTTGACCAGCAATCTCAACACCTTCATTATACCATTTGATACTTACTTCACTAGCTGTGTAATTTTCTGCTTGAGCAGTAATAGTTATTGGTGATGTTGCGTTTGGACAAACCTCATATGGTATATCTAAATTAAAAGTTGTTTCTGGACGAATTCCGAACAATAAATCAAATGATGATGTTTCAAAACAACCAGATTCATTTTCTACTCTTACATAAATAGTATCTGATCCTGATTGGTAACTAATTGTATCAGTTATAGGATTTGTAACGGTTTCTGCATCTGATAACTCTAAATAGTAAGTAAATACTAAATCAGGCGTCCCATTTGCTAATACTACTTCATTTATTGTTAAATCATATCCAGCAATACCATCTTCATCATTATCACACCCTAGAACGTCTTCAGGTGTTCCAAGGACTGGTTTAGGTGCTAAATTTATACTAAACGAATCTACTTTAAAACAACCAGTTACTATATTGGTTAACCTTATATAGATAGTTGTTGGAGCTGAAGTATAGCTTGTTGGGTCTACTATAGGATCTACATCGTCAATAGCGTTTGCTTCGGTTTCGTAATAAGTTATGGTAATGTCAGACTGAGTTCCTAGTATGTCATTTTCATTAATGGTTAAATCAAAGACAGTAATACCACTGTTGTCGTTGTCACAAGCTACAATTTCAGGAATATTTCCAGTTTCAATATCTGGATTTGGGAAAAATTCAACTAAAATCTGATCTGTATAAAAACAAGCTGAACTTACGTCTGTAAATGTAATATCTACTTGATATAGTCCTTGTTCAGTAACAACTAAAGAGGTTCCGTTTTCACCTGCAATTGGGTCTGTAATTCCGTCTGCAACCGCATACCATGTTATGGTTGCGTTTGTTGGTGGAGCAATACCTAAGTCTAGTGTTACGCTATCACCTTCGCAAGTTGCTAATCCATTACTAATTAAAATGTCATTTCCAAGGTCTATATTTCCAATATCAAAACTACTAGCTTCTAAAAATACAGCCGAGTCGTAAATAGTATCACCATCATCTGCGATAACCAATTTGATACTATACGGATTGTTTGGTATCACTGCAGAAGTTGCTGTTAATGGTACTGTTCTACCAATAAAGTTTGTTGGATTAGTAATTGCTGGTAATCCTCCTGCTCCATAGTACGCATCAAATAGTGTTGGGTTAGAGGATGCACAGCCAGTATTATAAGCGTCGTCTCTTATTGAAAGTACCGAAACTGGATCTGAAGTGCCTGGTATTACAGCAAGGTTTGTAACATTACCAGTTGTTAAGTCTGTTAATAAAAATGCAAATGCATCAGAGAATCCACATTGAAAAGTTCCATATTCTTCTGCTGCAAAAATAAAATTAAAAGATAGCTGATCAATTAACGGAGTAAATTCGAACTCGATTAATGATGCGTTGTTAGATCCTCCTGCAGGTACATCATCTCCTGGATTACCATCTAAATCTGTGTTAATAAAAGCTTCTAAGTCTGCATCTCCTGGCCAAGATCCTCCACCTTCACTTAATACACCTGTCTCTGGACCTGGTGCATTTAATACGTTTCCTGTTGTCATAACAATACCACTCTGGAAAGGGAATGAAGATCCGTTGGCTTCAAAATATCCAATACCATTAGTTGTTCCAAAATCGGTTCCTGTTGACCATGTAACGTTGTTAATTAATGCACAAGGCGAATTTACTAATACATCTGTAATTAATTCTGGCACTGTGTATTGTGTGTCGTTTGTTGTTATTGGTGGCGGAATTGTAAATACACATAAATCAAAGTTTACATCTTGAAAAGGAATATCTCCATCTGTATAAATTCTAATATAGTAGGTATTACCTATTGTTAACCCATTTGCTATGCTACTGTTTGTAGCCTCACAATAAATATTAGTTAAAGAGTCACAATCAGGACCTTCATAAAGCGCATGGTTTAAATTAACCGTATCTCCTACGATGTTACTTATATCAATTCCATGATCGGTTGCAACAGCATCAAACTGAAACCAAACGTCGTCATTTGCTGTTCCAGTACAAACATTTGTTTGAGCTGAAGTTGTTGCTCCATATAATGTTGCACTTGTTGTATTTGTACAATTCTCGTCTGCGTTTGGTGTGACTATAATAGCATTTAAACAATCATCATTTGCTGGAGGGCAAACAGGAACATTCAATGTGCTACTTGTTACAATACAGTTTGTATCATCTGCATTTGCAACAGTAACTACTATATCTGTGTCCAATGGATATGGTCCCATTGTTATAATGCCACTAGTCGTTACGTTTTGTAGTGGAGTACTTTGGTTGTCTGTAATATTTAAGCTTAATGCATCTCCTATACTAGTTATATCAACGTTAACAAAAAACTGATTGTTTCCTGTACTACAGTCAGTAGTTGTAGAAAAGTCTACTACAGGATTAATACAAGTTGCACAAGTTACTGTAACTGTTAATGGTGTATAGCCTTGAGAACCACAATCAAATACGCCATCTGATTGCACAGTAAAAGAAATAGTGTCTCCTGACGATTGATAAGTCAACCCTGAAACATCTCCATTATTTCCATATGGCGTAAGTGCATTAAGGTCTGTTGTTCCGTCTGTATCAAATACGATTAACTCATCCCATCCTTGTTCTACTTGACCAGAATTAAATGTGATATTTAATGCTGTCCCATCCGTAGAGCTAAATGTAAAGATGTTTGTATCGTTACTTTCATAACAGTAGTTAATTGTTTGTGGTCCATCCGTCGCACAATCTAAAGTAAAGTTAAATTGTAATAATGTTGAAAAGGTAAACGGTCCAGCCCAAGTACTTGTATCTGCACCACAAACCGATTGTATATAAATCTCGTAATCCGTTGCTGGATTTAATCCTGTCTCTGAAATTGTGGTTGTTGTTACTAACGTACCAGAAGTTGGTATTCCTGTTCCTGCTGGTTGTATAACATAATTCCATTCTGTCTCTGTTCCATTTGATGTCCAAGAGATATCTGCTGAAGTTTCAGTAATTGATGTTGCAGTAATATTACTTGGTGCGACGCAAAAGTTTCCACAAGCTTCTACTCGCACTTGGTCAATTGCCATATCGCTTTCAAAAATATCACCAGTACCTACATAGCTAATTTCAATATATACTATTTGTCCTAAGTAGGCGTCTAAATTAACACCAATAGGTACCCAAGCTTCATCTGCTGTTGATTGGTAATCGCCTATCCAAGTATACTCGGTAGTAAAAGGTCCTGTTTGAGAGGTACTAACACCAATATTCAAAGTTCCCATATTATCTCCAAATGCATGCATCCAAAATGATAATTCTGCACCATCTACTGCTGTAGATAAGTCTATTGCTGGTGTAATAGCAGAGGCTACGTTAGTTGTGTTTCCTGAACCTTCATATTCAAGGTGTGTTCCTGCATTTCCGTCCCACGTAATGTTCGGACCAGTTCCACCAGAGTTTCCATTAACGGTTGTAATATCCCACTCTCCATTAAGGTCTGCAAATGTTGTTCCTGTCCATCCTGCTGGCACATAGTTGGTGTCGTTACCAAAATCTTCTGTAAAGATAAAAGTAGATGCACCAGAAGTACATGTTACGCCTACTGGAGCAGGTGGTGGTGTATTTAATGTTGTAAAGTTAATTGGTCCTGCCCAAACACTTAATCCATTACCACAATCAGAAAGAATATATACCTCATTAACTGTACTTGCAGTTAACCCTGTTAATGTATAAGGGTTGGTAGTAATAGGTGTTCCAGATCCCGTTGGTACTCCTGTACCTGCTGGTTGTACTACTATTTCCCAATTTGTTTCACCATTGTTTGCAGTCCATGATACATCTGCAGTTGTGTCTGTAATTGCATCAACAGTTATACCTGTTGGAGCAACACAAAAATCACCACACGTTTCTACTCTCACTTGGTCAATTGCCATATCACTCTCAAAAGTGTCTCCTGTTCCTACATAGCTAATTTCGATATAAATGATTTGACCTAAGTAAGCGTCTAAGTTAATACCAATTGGTACCCAAGCTTCATCTGCTGTTGATTGGTAATCACCTATCCAAGTATATTCTGAAGTAAAAGGTCCTGTTTGAGAAGTGCTAACACCAATATCTAAGGTTCCCATATTATCTCCAAATGCATGCATCCAAAACGATAATTCTGCACCATCTACTGCTGTAGATAAGTCTATTGCTGGTGTAATTGCAGAGGCTACGTTAGTTGTGTTTCCTGAACCTTCATATTCAAGGTGTGTTCCTGCATTTCCGTCCCATGTAATATTTGGACCTGTTCCTGTTGAGTTTGCATTTACTGTTGTAATATCCCAATCTCCATTAGTATCTGTAAATGCAGTTCCTGTCCATCCTGCTGGCACATAATTAGTATCATTACCAAAATCTTCTGTAAAAATTATTGTAGAAGATGCGCCAGAAGCACATGATACTCCTACTGGAGCAGGTGGTGGTGTGTTTAATGTTGTAAAGTTTACTGGACCAATCCATACACTATACCCATCAGTACCGCAATTTGCTCTCACGTAAACTTCATATGGTGTGCTAGGTGTCAATCCTGTTGCTGGATATGGTGCGTTTAATGAGGTTACTACACCATCTGTTGTTGGCTCTCCAGTTCCTGCTGGTTGTATCCAAATTTGCCATTCTGTTTCTGTTGATCCAGCATCCCAAGTAATATCTGCTGTTGTATCTCCTGTCGCAGTTGCTGTTACAGCTAATGGGTCTGGACAAGATGGTACTGCGCGTACTTGAAAATTATCTACAAAAACATCGTTATCGTTAGTGTCATCAACAGTTCCCTCTGATGCTCTAATACCAAACTGAGCAGTAGTACCAGAATAAGCAGTTAAATTTTGTACTACATGTAATCCTGTTGCAGGAATCACTGAGGTTGCATCAAAAGTTTCTAATACAGTCCATGTTGTACCATTATCTGTAGTAATCATTAATTCTACTGTATCATCAGATCCTAAAGTTCCTGCGGTAGTTGTACTACCAAAAGTCATAACTCCAAAATCAAATTCTACCTGATAAGGAACACCTGTTAAGTCAATTTCTGGACTTAGTAGCCAATCACTTTTTTCTGCTAACCATAGGTTGATTTTATAAGCTCCAGTAAAACCATTGTTTAAATAGCCATCGTTAGTCCATGATGAAGTTCCTAGGTCTGTAGGACCTGTTGTTGAATCTCCATTATTAGCAACTTCCCAACAGTTTGCTGGAATAGTTGTAAAGTCTTGTAAGTATGTTGGTGTAAATATTGCACAGTCGGTTGTAAACGTTATAGGTCCTGACCAAATACTTAAGTCTGCACCACAATTGGCTCTAACATACACTTCGTAGTCTGTAGCAGGAGTTAAGGTATTATCTGTATATAATGTATTGTCTGTTGCTGGAGAACCTGCTCCAGTTGGAGCTCCTGTTCCTGCTGGTTGAACAACTACTTCCCAAGCAGCTTCTGTCCCTCCTAAGGTCCAAGATAAATCTACAGATGTAGATGTTACTGCGTCTAAAGTAAGTCCTGAAGGATTTGGACATGTAGCATTGTATATAAGCACATTGTCAATTAGCCAATACCAAGCCCAAGAATCGGCATCATTATATATAAATCTAACTTGCATGTTAGCGTTAGCATAGGCTGTAATATTTATATGTTGTTGGTCAGGTGCATTAAAATTACCTGCTGATGCTGTTTGATTTAAGACTTCGACCCAAGCAGTACCATCATAAACTTCTACTATAGCATTGTCTGCTCCAATATTTCTGTAATATTGGTCAAAATCTAGAAATAGTGCTGTTGCTGCCGAAGCATCAAAAACAGGAGACGTTAACGTTTCTAATAATAAAGTTCCGTTTCCGTTTGCATCACTATCTACTATAGCTGCATTTGTGCCATCTAAGCTTGAAAAACCTCCTTGAATTCCAGAAATCCATGAATCACCTGTTGCTGCTCCTGCATCTGTTATCGTCCAGGTTGCAGGTATGGAGGCATTAAAATTTTCTTGTAAATAAGTTTGTGAATTAGCTTGCCATCCTGTTAATAGAAATAGTAAAGCTAAAATGAACGTAGTTTTTTTCATTTTAATGAGATTGGGTGTTAGTTTATTTTTTTGAAAACCTTGCGAAAAACACAAGTTGGTTATTTAAAGGTATACTTTTATTAAGAATAATTTAACACAGATAGACGTAATGCGTTTTTTTTCGACGAAAAGAGCATTAATTGTTAAAATTGTAAGATTTATATATGGTGTTTAGAATATTATTTAGAAATTATCACGTTTCTTTTTATTTCATTGCCAAATTCATCGACTACAACAAGTGAATGTTCTCCAATTTCGGGCTTAATTGCGATATCATGAATATCTGTAGTTTTACCAATGTAAGTTTTGTCTATATACCAAAAAAGAGTGCTATTTTTTTTAGAATGTGCAACTTTTAAAACGAGTTCGTTCGTCGTTTCGTTAAAATCCTTAGGTAGATAAATAGTACTTTCATTTTTGGGATAAATAAATTGCATTGTGACTTCATTTTCACCTAAACAATCAAATCTAAAAGTTGGAAGTGATTTATAAAATGGATTCTTTTTTTATAATAGTATTCCATTAAAGGAGGAAGTGTGAACCAAGACTGAGTGTTAATGTTGTTTAGATCTTCGCAAGAGGTATTAACCTGATAAGTGTTTGTTTTGTCTAGGTGAATTAACTTATGATAAGGACACGGTTTTGTTTTAAGACCACTTAGTTGTACGTATTGAAGCTCTGTATCTAAACAGTTAAGCGAGGCTCTGTAGCCACTAAGTCTACAGATTCTAGTTTCTTGCATTTCATCAAAAGGTTTTTTAAACCATTGACTATTTGGAAGCGCATCAAATACGTCAAATAAAATTGGAGCTGCAGATTGTACGCCAACTAATCCTGGTCTACCTTCTCCGTCAGCATTACCTACCCAAACACCTACAACATAATCTTTGGTTGTACCAATTGCCCAAGCATCTCTAAAACCGTAGCTAGTACCTGTTTTCCAGGCGATTTGTTTAGAATTGTCAAAAAACTCCCAATTGTCATCGCCTTCTGGTCTGTTTACCTCCTTTAAACTTTGATACGTTAGATAGATTGAGGCAGCATCAAAAAGTGTTTTTTGATTAGTTTTTTTCCAAAATCAATGGTTTGCGAGTCGTAGAAAGTAGGTTCGCAAAATTCATTAGAATAATACTCGCTTGAAGTGTCGTTAAAATGATTTATAGTAGAAGAGAACGCTGCATAACTTTTACATAAATCCCATAAATTACTTTCTGCTCCGCCTAAAATTAAGGATAATCCGTAATGATTTGCATTATAGGTTATGTCTTTTAGTTTTAAATCTTTTAGATAATGATGAAATCTATCTAAACCAAACGCTTGTAACATTCTAACTGCAGGAACATTTAAAGAGCGTGACAAAGCGCGTTTTGCAGGAACAGCTCCATCAAATTCTTTATTAAAATTTTCGGGACTATAATTTCCAAATTGAGAAGGTATGTCTGCAACTAATGTGTTAGGAAGTATGTCTCCTGCATCAAGCATAGCAGCATATAAAAAAGGTTTTAATATACTACCAGTACTTCTAGGCTTGTTAATTATGTCTACATTTTTTTGATGTGCTTTATCTGTTGGAGCGTTACCAACATAGGCTAAAACTTTCCTAGTTTTAACGTCTAAAACTAAAACAGCAATGTTATATATTTCATTTTGTTTTAAAATGTTATAATGATTAGAAACAATGCTGTTTACTTGTTCCTGAAGTTGTTTTTGAATTGTTGTTTTAACTCGTTCTCCTTTATTAGTTTTTGAAATAGTTTGTAGTAAATGAGGTGCTGTTTGTGGTAATGGATATGGTTTTTGTGGCAAGATTTCAGCTAAAGAAAGAGTATAGGTTAATGAATCAATAGTATTGTTTTTTAATAATTTTTTTAATAACCTGTTGCGTTTTTCTAGTAATTTTTTTTGATTTTTACCAGGATAAATTAGGCTTGGTGCATTGGGTAAAACAGCTAAAGTTGCGCTTTCTGCCCATGATAAATCATGAGCATTTCTGTTATAATAACGCCAAGATGCAGCATCTATACCAACAACATTTCCGCCAAAAGGCGCATGACTTGCATAAAGCGATAATATTTTTTCTTTACTATGCCTTAACTCTAATCTAGTGGCTAAAATAATTTCTTTAAACTTTTCTAAATAGGTTCTTGATTTTCCTTTTCTAGATAGCCTAATAACTTGTTGGGTAATTGTACTTCCACCACGTTTGACTTCACCGGAACTTAAGTTTTCATTTAAGGCTTTAATTATAGAGATAGGATTAAATCCAGGATGATTGTAAAAATAGTCATCCTCAAAAGCGATGACACACGTTTTAAATTTTTCCGGAATACTATCGCTTTCTGGAAAACGCCATTGTCCATCTTTTGCTATTTGAGCACCCAACAATACATTAGTGTTACTAGTAATAACAGTTGCTGTTGGATCTTTAAAAAGTATACTTGGTAAACAAAAAAATAGGCTACTAATAGTATAAAAAACACTATTGTTTTTTTTAAATGTTTTGAAATAATAGCAATTAACCTATACATGAGTGCAACAAAAAGGCTTTAGTTGTTTTAATAATTGTGAATTTAAAAAAATACATTTATACTTGATGATAATATCTTAATTATAAACGTGAAAAGCTACCAACTTACTATTAATATCATTTTATTTTTATCTGTATTTTTTACAAATCAAAATGCAATAGGGCAGTTGGGATTTTGTAATGGTAATTCTGGAGATATTATTTTTAGTGAAACTTTTGGAACTGGAATAGGTCAAAGTGCTTTACCTGCAGGAACAACATCCTACACCTATGCTAATGGGTCTGCGCCAGAAGATGGTTTTTATACGGTAAGTAATACCTCTAACTTTTTTGATTGGTTTATACTTCAAGATCATACTTTAGATGATGTTAACGGTAAAATGTTGGTAATAAACTCGGATTTTACAACAGGTGAGTTTTACCGAACAATTATTAATGGACTTTGTGTGGACACATCTTACGAGTTTTCTTCGTGGTTAGTAAATTTGACACCTTCTACCGGATTTTGCGGTTCAGGAGCTATACCTATAAATGTAAGTTTTGAGATTTGGGATAGTTCTGATACTAATTTATTAGCCTCTGGTAGTACCGGAAACTTGGGTAGTTTGCCTTCACCAGAGTGGTTGCAGTATGGATTAGTTTTTCAGACGCTTCCTGGTCAGACGTCTGTTATATTAAAGATGAAAAATAATGGTGTTGGAGGATGCGGAAATGATCTTGCAATTGATGATATTGTATTTAAAAGTTGTGGAGATAATATATCAATAGCAGATGCATCAGCTTCCAATATGATAAGTTTATGTAGTAGCCAAACACCTTTTAGTACGTCTTTGACAGTAACGCCAGATAATAGCGTATTTAGTACTCATTTTTATCAATGGGAAGAGAGTTTAGACGGAACTACATGGACCGATATTATTGGAGAAACAACTCAAAATATAACCATAACTGGTATTACAAATACTAGGTATTATAGGAGTAAAGTGGCTGAATCTGCTGCAAACTTAAATAATAACCTATGCAATGTTGTATCAGAAGTTTTTCAGGTAGATGTAACACCACTACCACCTGCTCCAACAATGGCGTGTTGGGAAACCGCAACTGTAAATAATACGACTTGTTCATGGGATATTGTTGGTACACAACCAATTCAGCCTATTGTAGCATGTTGGGAAACTGCGATATTTAATGCTACAACTTGTGCTTGGGAAGTTTCTGGTACGCAACCATTACAACCTTCAGGATTAGAATGTTGGGAAACCACTATATTTAATACTACTACATGCGTTTGGGATATTATTGGTGACCAACCATTTATTGAAGAAACTGAATTTGTAAATTTCTGTCAAAATGAAACGATCACTTTACAAGCCATTACAAATATAATTAGTCCAACATTTATTTGGGATACAGGTCAAACGACATCGTTTATAGAAGTAGATGCTTCTGGTATTTATACCGTAGAAGTAACTGATGGTTGTTTGACTACCATTATAACTTTTACTGTAGCACAATTAGAAACACCTTTACTTGATACTATTACCTCCAACGGAAACCATATTGTTGTTAATACAAGCAATACTGGTGATTTTGAATATTCTATAGATGGTATTAACTATCAGAATACCAATGTATTTTTTAATATTGAAGGTGGTTTGTATACAATTTATATTAAAGCTAATGGATGTGATGATGTCGTGACCACATCGTTTTTACACTTCTACATACCACAATTTTTTACTCCAAATAACGATACAAAGCATGATACCTTTGATTTAAAAGGAATCCAATATTTTCAGTCCTCAGAGGTTTATATATATGATCGTTTTGGTAAGCTTTTAAAAAGCTCAAAAAATAAATCCTTTTCTTGGGATGGTACATTTAATGGAAGTCCAATGCCTACATCGGATTATTGGTATGTTATAATAATAGATGGTCAGCGTCGTGTTGGACATTTTACTTTAAAACGATAAGGGTTTCTGCGAAAGCAGTATTATAAATTTAAAGATTTTAATACAGATTTAAGTTCGGTTTCTTTTTGCGTTCCAATAATAAATTTACTTCCATCTTTAAGTGTGATAGATAGTCCTTTGTTACCTTTTATGTTATAAACTGTTCCGTATTTAGTCCATAATCTAATTCCCCAACCACCAACAAAACCATAGTTTACAACTTTCATTGTTTTAACATCGTTTAATTTAACCTTCTTTTTTACAAAAGGATTAAAAGACATTCTAATTTCGGAATGGTCAATTTCTGTTTTTAAACGAATTAATCCAAAAAGCCCAATAACCAAAAAAAGGATTATTGTAAAAGCAATTAAGCCTTGGTTAGATAAAGGTTTGCCTCCAAAACTTTGACCAATAATTAGTTGTTTATAAATACCGTATATTGGTATTAATCCAATGCCAATTAATAACATCCAAAGCCACCATTGGTTAAATCTTTGCACTTCTTTAAAATTCATAGTTTTAGTATTAAAAAAATATCACTTTCGTGGGAAACTTTTATTTTTCAACTTCAATCCATTGTCCTTTGTTTCTAACAAAAAAGTTATTATCGTACATTGCTTCAGCTTGTAATCCTGGTAAATAGTATTGTCCTAAATACGAAGCATTAAGCATGACGTTAAACGTGTTGGTTTTTTTAGGTCCTAAGTCAAAATAAAAATTAACACGATCGTCTCTAATATCTGTAAACCTAGCCTGACTTGAAGTTGAAGCTCCAAAGTCTGTAAAACGTGTATTTACTATTTCCCAACCTGATGGAAAAATTTGAGTCAATGCAACGTCATTTATGTTGTAGTCTTTAGTATTAGTAATTTGTACTGTTGCAACAAAATCTTGACCTTGTTGTAGTTTGGAAACATCAATTTTATTACCCTTTAAATCTTTGTAAATTATACTTGTGGTCAGCCCTCTTTGTTCTGCTAACTCTTGACCTAATGGTAGTTTTCCAGAGTTTAAAATACGTATGTAAACTATGTTTTGTTTGTTGTTTTTAACGGTTATAGTGTTGCTTCCATCGTTAATTGCTAAAGTACGTTGTGCAATAGCATTTTTAGTATCGATTGTTTCGGTTTTACCATTAATGGAGTAGCTTAATTTCATGGCTTTTCCGCCATTTGCATTAACCATTTTAGCCATAGCTAGTAAGCTATATGCAGTGGTTTGTGTACTCATCCAACGTTGACTTGATAAATCATTAGCAATGGTTTCGGATAAATCTTTAACCCGTTTGTCTTTAGTTAAAATCATAGTTTCTAAAGCCATCGCTCTGTTTCTGTCAACAGATCCATAAGTGTAATAATTATATTTTTGTGGCTTAAAGTTAATATTTGCAGTACTTGACACTTGGTTGCTAGCTTCGGTTTGACCAGCTAAAGCATAAGCAGCTGCTAAACGCCATTTGGCTTCGTTAGAAATTTCTGAAAATTCGCGTAAACGATTCATAGCTCCCAAATCTGCACTTCCAGCTAATGCTAAAGTGTATAAGCGATAGGCTTGTGCTAAGTCGGAATTATATGTTCTGTAGCTTGGTCTCCAACTTTGTGCAGCTTGTTTTTGGTATTTAATCCAATTACTTTTAAAAGTTAATGGTAGAACAAATCCTTTTTTCTCTGCTTCTAATAAGAAATGTCCAGCATAACTAGTTCCCCAATCATTAGCACTATTTTCTCCAATCCAATAGCTTAAGCCACCATTTGGTCTTTGAAAATGACCTAAACGTTTGATTCCGTTTTCTATGTTTGCTTGGATTTCTTGTTTTTTATTGAAAGGTAAATCAAAAATATCTTGTAAAAATAACTGAGGAAACACACTTGATGTGGTTTGCTCTACACAGCCATGAGGATATTGTACTAGATATTGTAATCTTCTAGTAAAATCCATTGGAGGTAATGTTGAAAACTCAACGCTTGCACTATTTGTTCCTGTAACACCAAATGTCGAAAAGTCAATAGTTTTAGATCCATTTGAATCTAAAGTAGCATCTAGGTTTTTAGACGAAATTGGATTTACGTTTTCTACATCAATCTCTACTTTATAAGTTGAAGATTCCCCATTTCCAGTTGCAATAACTTCAACAGTATTAATGCCTTTTGCTTTGCTAACATCTAATTCAAAATAAGCCATTTGCTCATCTGGACGTGCAAAAGTTAGTGCCTTAGTTTGGTCTCCAACAACTGTAATTCCGTTGCTTAATTTTAATTTAACCGATACGTTTTTTACATTAGGTTCCATAGCAAAAACAGTAACAGGTAGTGTTACCTTTTCTCCTGGACTTAATTTTCTTGGAAGCGTTGCTAAAACCATTAAAGGTTTTTTGACCTGTACAGATTTGTCAGTACTTCCATAAGCTTCAGTTGTATTATTACCTGCAACAACCATTGTTCTGACTGCTCCAACGTAATTTGGTATTTTAATTTTATGTGTTTTTCTTCCGCCTGCTTCTAGATTAAATGGTCCAAGAAATTTAACAACAGGTTTAAATCTATTTGCTTTTTTGTTTTTTCCATCAGCAGCATTTCCATCTCCTCCAATAGCAAAAACTTGTTCTATACTTCCGCTATATGCGCCAACAACATCATCAAAAACATCCCAAGTTTTTACGCCTAAGGCCTCTCTAGCATAAAAGGATTGCCATGCGTTTGGTGTTTTAAAACGTGTTAGATCTAATAACCCTTCTTCAACCATAGCAATAGTGTAGGTCATTGCTTTGTTGTTTTTTTCTGAAACAAATACTTCAAATTCTTGTTCAGGTTGCAAGACGCTTGGCATTCTTATTTCTGGTTCTAATTTAGTATTTGGATCTTCTACCAATAACGGAATTACACCAAATAAGCGTAACGGTAAATCATTAGCAGTAGATGCGTGTGGTTGTAGTAATGAGATATTAATAAAAACGTTTGGAGCCATGTCTTTTGTGATAGCAATATCTACAGTGGTTTCTCCTTTTTTAGTTTTTACCCATTTAGTTTGTAAGACCTCTGATCCGTTTTCTATACTAACTAATGCGCGACCTTCTGTACCTGACGGGAAAGTAATTTTTGCAGTTTCGCCAACATTATAGTTTTCTTTGTCTGCAGCAAACACTAACATTTTTGCAGCTTCTTTATCTCCAGAAGGTTGACGTTTCCACCAGTCTTTATAAAAGTATGCAGTGCGACCAGTCATGTGACCAGAAACGGGATCTTTTATAGTAATATAATAACGACCACCTTCGTTATCTGGCACTTTAATATTAAACGATGCTTTACCGCTTGTACTGGTATTTACTTTGCTGTTTAAAAATGGTTTGTGATAGCTGCTAGAGGTATATTGTGATAGGTTGTCGTAAGAGGAGTTCCACCACCAACGCCATTCTATTTTATACACTTTAATCTCTAAATTATTACGTTTAATTGGTTTTCCTTGATCATCTACAGTCACTAAATCAAACGTGTGATTTTCATCTGTAAAAAAAGAACCGTAAGCTTTTGCTTTAGGTGATTTTAAACCAACAAAAGAGTTGTAAGGAGCGTATGGCATTGTAAATGCATCCATGGAAAAATCGCCTCCGTTTTCAAAAGCACGTACTAAAAATTGTGCATTTAGCATACCAGGAGCATCTTGTCCAATGTTTAAGTTTTTGGTAATATTTGCTAAACCTTCAGCATCTACATTGTCTTCAAATATGGTAACCTCTTCTGTATTAAAGTTTTTGGATGGATCTAAAAATTGATAGTCTTCGTAGTTTTTAAAACCAGAATAAGAGGTGCTAAATTTTGCTTTAATTTCGGCTTTTACATTTTTAGCTGGAGCACCATGTAGCCAATTTACAGCTAGTTTTCCGTTTAATGGCGTGTTAGATTTAAGTATATAGTCTTCAAAATCTATTTTAATTTTAAGGCGATTAGGTTTTACAGTTTCGACTTTAAGTCCTTTATAAAATGTTGCTCCACCAACGCTAATTTTTGCATTCCAGTTTCCTGTTTTGTCTTCAGTAGCAGTTGGGATATTAAATTGATAAAAATTATTTAAGCCTTGATTACTTATATTCTTATAAGCTAATTTACCATTAGCATCAGTTACTTCTAATTTTACTGGATGTCCTTTTGGTAGCTTGTTTGCTATATCATTTAGCATAAAAGTTAAATGAATAGAATCTCCTGGTCGCCAAACGCCTCTTTCAGTATAAATATAGCCTTTAAGTCCACGTTGTAATGTTGTTCCTGAAACATCAAATTTACTAAGTGATAGCGAGTTTCCGTCGCGTAATTTCACGTAAGTGTTATTATTACCTTTAGACACTATTGCAAAAGCA
Source organism: Olleya sp. KJ81-1 (assembly GCF_055808135.1). NCBI lineage: Bacteria > Pseudomonadati > Bacteroidota > Flavobacteriia > Flavobacteriales > Flavobacteriaceae > Olleya > Olleya sp. KJ81-1. The sequence continues at coordinate 2,748,279 of NZ_CM147854.1, forward strand.
GCTAACTTATCTGTTTTTATTTTTGCTAATCCATCATTATCGGTATTGGTAGTTGCTAATTCTTGTTGTTGGAAGTTGTATAGTACGACCTTAGCAGCTGGTTCTGGATTGGTAGTTAAAATATTGGTCACTGCAAAATGATACGTATTACTAGCGCCTTTTTTTACAATAGCTCCTAAATTAGAACCAATTAAGTTTTGCGAAATAACCTTATTATTATAGTAAGCATCATTGCAAGGATTGTTGCGTTCTCTCCAGTTGTAATTATTGTCGCGATAGCTGTAAGTAATATTGTCCCAATATTCTTCTTCCTTTAAATCTTCGTCTTCTGTATTTGTGTATGTATAATCTCCACCACCATAATAATAATCGTCTTCATAATAATAATCGTCCTCATAATATTCTTCTTCATTATCACTGCTATTACTTGCATTTGCGTCACAGTCATACAACGAATATGCTTTTTTATAATCTAACTCTACACGATAAATTGCACCAGGATCTGATTTGATGTATTTGGACAAGTCAATACTATAGGTTTTCCATTTTCCATCATTTTCTATAGGGTTTTCAATTAGTTTAATAGTGTGTTTAGCAATACGACGACCAACACGTCTTATTTGGTTTTGATTATTACTTTCAAGAGTATTGTCTTGTAAAAATTGCAAAATATTATCTTCAAAAATCTTGATTATTCTAACATCTACAGCGCTTAAGTTTACAGCTTCAAAATTGAATTTTAACTCTTGAGAGTTAGGTAGTATTACACCACTATTAATTAGCTTAACTTGAGGTTTGACGTCTTCAAAAGCGATAGTTTCACTAAACGGTGTTTTTAGTTTATAGTCGTCTAAGTTTTTTATTCCTTGAAAAACATCGACTTGTACATTGCCTGTAATTTTTGATTCAGGATAGGCTTTTAACACGTTTCCGTTTACTATAAATTTAGGGTTTTTGCTATTTTGGATAGTGACTAAACCATCAAAATTTTGCTGTTTTTTAATTGGGTCAGAAAAGTTAATTGACAAATATTGTTCTGGTGTCTGAATAACGTTTACAGACATGATTTTAAAGTTGTTTTTCCCAGGAATAGAAAAAGTATTTTCTCCAGAATTGTCTGCTTTAATAGCTTCTCCATTCCATTTAATTAAGATTTCAGAATCCTCAACTAAACGATTAATACTATCTATTTTAAATTCAAAATATTTTGAAGGCTGACTTTTTTCGTTCCATTCAATATTTAGGTTTTTACCTTTTTGAGTTGCACTAATTAACTGTTTAGCCTGTTGTAATGTAATGATATCAGATGCTTTAGCAACGCCTAAAAGGTATTGCCACTCTTTGGAGTAAGATTGTAAATCGTTTGTTTCAATATTAAAATTTGGAGTAATAGTTTTAAACTGAAACGTATAGCTACTAAATTGTTTTGGAAGGTCTTTATATAATTCGCCTAAATTAATTGTTGCTGCATACTCTGTATCTGGTTTTAAATTTTCATCAGGAACAAACCTTAAAGAATGATCGTTTATTACAACAATTTTACCTTCCACATAAGGTGAGATTTTAAATACATTTTTATCAAGCACTTGGTCAGGTTGCCATCCGTCTACCACTTTTGCTAAATTGATATTTATATTATCTGCAACAGACACACGTCCTGACGTTGTAAAACTAATGTAATCTCTAAATTTAAAAAGGTTATCCGTTTCAGTAACCTCTTTTTTACAAGAATTAGCTAGTATAAACACAAGAAATAAGATTGATAGCGATTTTAATTTCATGGTAAACAGTATTTTATATTTTTATATCTATGTAAGATAAGTTGCTGAGAAAAAACTTGATATCTGGTTTTTAAAACAAAACTTGATGTTAAAGTTATTGCAAAATTTGAATTTTCAAGTATTAATCATAGACAATTTTTAATCTATTTTTTTGAGTAAAAGCTTAACAGTATTATAAGACAGGACGTATTTTAAAACGAAGAAATATTAGTATATTCGCTAAAAATTAAATAATTCGTAAAAATTAAAGAAATATGCAAGCAGTTTCAACTGATTTCGGAATAAAAGAAGCTTTAAAACAATTAGGCTTAAAAGATATAAATGAAGGGACTTCAACAGGGTCTAATAATTTTGGAAGTGGAGATTTAATCGCTTCGTATTCTCCTACTGATGGAAAATTAATAGGAAAAGTATCTACAACTACTAAAGAAGATTACGAAAAAGTAATCACTACAGCTACGGAAGCTTTTAAAAGCTTTAGAGCGATGCCAGCACCACAAAGAGGTGAAATTGTAAGACAATTTGGTAATAAATTAAGAGAATTAAAAGAACCTTTAGGAAAGTTAGTCTCTTACGAGATGGGTAAATCATTACAAGAAGGATATGGTGAAGTACAAGAAATGATTGACATCTGTGATTTTGCAGTTGGGCTATCAAGACAACTTAATGGGCAAACAATACCATCTGAACGTCCAGGACACGTAATGCGTGAGCAGTGGCACTCTTTAGGTGTTGTCGGAATAATCTCAGCATTTAACTTTCCAGTAGCAGTTTGGGCTTGGAATACAGCTTTAGCATGGGTTTGTGGTGATGTATGTATCTGGAAAGGATCAGAAAAAGCACCATTATGTTCTGTAGCATGTCAAAACATTATTGCTGCAGTTTTAAAAGAAAATAACTTACCAGAAGGTATTTCGGCAATCATAAATGGAGACTACAAAGTAGGAGAGTTTATGACAACAGATCATAGAATTCCGTTAATATCTGCAACAGGATCTACTAGAATGGGACGTATTGTTGGAGCAACAGTAGCAGAACGTTTTGGAAAATCGTTATTAGAATTAGGAGGAAACAACGCCATTATTATTACACCAACAGCAGATTTAAAAGTAGTTGTTCCTGGTGCTGTATTTGGAGCAGTTGGGACTTGTGGTCAACGTTGTACATCAACTAGAAGACTAATCATTCACGAGTCGGTTTACGATAAGGTAAGAGATGCAATTGTTGGTGCTTATGGACAATTAACAATTGGTAATCCATTGGATCAAAAAAATCATATTGGACCATTAATCGATAAGGATTCAGTAAATACGTATTTAGCTGCAATTGAAAAAGCAAAAGCAGAAGGAGGAAATGTACTAGTAGAAGGAGGCGTTTTAGAAGGTGAAGGTTACGAGTCTGGATGTTATGTTAAGCCAGCTATAATTGAAGCAGAAAACAGTTTTGAAATTGTACAGCATGAAACATTTGCACCAATTTTATATTTAATGAAATATTCTGGTGAAGTTGAAAACGCAATTGCTGTTCAAAACGGAGTAGCACAAGGATTATCGTCTGCAATCATGACAAACGAAATGAAAGAAGCAGAAAAATTCCTATCCTTTGCAGGATCTGATTGTGGAATAGCAAACGTAAACATTGGAACATCTGGAGCAGAGATTGGTGGTGCTTTTGGAGGAGAAAAAGAAACAGGTGGTGGACGCGAGTCAGGATCTGATGCTTGGAAAGTATACATGAGAAGACAAACAAACACAGTAAATTATTCAGACGAATTACCTTTAGCTCAAGGTATTAAGTTTGATTTATAATAATTATTTTTTCGCTGTCGCGGAAGTTAAGCCACATCGAAAGATGTGGCTTTTTTTGTTTTAAGCTAACTTTTTAGGTCGTTGGTCGATTTTTAAGCGTCTATAATTCATTTAGTTAAGATAAATGTTAAAAGATTTTTAATTTTTTAATAACTTGATAGTCATTAACTTAAAACAAAACCATAATGAGTAAAAAAACCGGTTATCTTCTGGGTATTTTACTGACCATTATCTTAGGTACAATTTTGTACTGGTATTTATGTTGTAAACCATGTCTTGAAGCAGATAAAGTTGCTATAGATAATACAACAAATACTGAGGATGTTTCAGTAAAAACAGATCAAAAAACAGCAACCATTAATGCATTTGCAGTAAAAGATGTTAATGGTGATTTAAATTTTCAAATTAATGATAATTTAAACTTTAAAACCTCTAGCCCTTTAATTATTGATTCTATCACTTCTAGTGTGGATGAAGGCGCAAATAAGCTTGTCGCGTATTACAACAGTAATCCTAATAAACTATTAAATATTTATGGCCATTATCGTAGTGATGAGGTTAATAACTCAGTCTTTCCGGATTTAGGGTTAGCACGTGCCAATGCTGCAAAAAATTATTTTGTATCAAAAGGTATGGCTTCAAAAAATATTAATACTTACAGTACATTGGATGATAATTTTAACGCTAATGCAGAAGGTGTATTGCAAGGACCATTAAGTTACGAAGTAAAGACTATTGCTGCAGGAGACACAAGTATTGAAGAAGACACCAAAAAGTTAGGAGACACTATAAAAGCAGATCCTTTAATTTTATACTTTGATACAGCTCAAGCGACCATTAGTTTGTCGGATAGTCAAAGACTAAAAGTTTCAAATATGGTAAAATATATAGATAAGGTTGATGGTGCATTAATTACTGTTACTGGCTTTACAGATAATACTGGTAGTCGACCAACTAACATAAAATTAGGGCAAGGACGCGCTGATTTTACAAAACAATATTTAGTCCAAAATGGAATAGACAGTAGTAAAATACAATCTTTTTCCAAAGGTCCAGATTTGCCTATTGCAGATAATGCTACAGAAGAGGGTCGCGCAAAAAATAGAAGAGTAGAAGTAACCATTAACTAACAAAAAATAAAAATTATGAATGTATTATTAACTATAAGTATTCCATGCTGGTTAATCCCATTATTAGTAGGAGCAATATGTGCAATATTAGGCTATTTATTAGGTCGTTTATTTGGAGGTAGCAATCAGGATAATAACAATAACATAGATTTAAATGTATATAAAAATAGAATTAGCAAATTAGAAACTGATTTAGCTGCCTGTAAAGCAAGTAAAGATAGCGTGTCACGATCTTCTGGAGCTGGCAATACCGCAACTTCATTTGCTTCAAATGTAACACCATCATCAACTTCAGCAATTAAAAAAGATGTTGTAGCTAGTGCTGCTCCTGTAACTGCTAAGGTAACCGATGCATCTGTGATTGCTTTTGATGCAACAGCAGCTAAAACAGCATTGGGTAAAAAAATAAAACAAGACGATTTAACTGTAGTTGAAGGTATAGGACCAAAAATTAAAGAGTTATTTCATAATCATAACATTACAACTTGGACAGCATTAGCAGGTTGTACTGTCCAAAAATGTCAAGAGATACTTAAAAGTGGAGGTAAACGATTTGAAATTCATAAACCTGGAACTTGGCCTAAGCAAGCAGATTTAGCTGCTAAAGGATTGTGGCAAGAGCTAAAAGATTGGCAAGACCAATTAGATGGAGGAAAATAATATTTAACTCATTTAAACAAAAAAGCCAATATTTACAATTGTAAATATTGGCTTTTTAAGTAATTTAAAACCTTATTCAATGCCGAAACTTTGTCGGGAGAATCAAGGTTTTTGTGTTAATTAATAGGTTTGCTATTGTTTAATAGCTGTATTAATTAACTATTTATAGTTGTTGTTTAAGTATACTTTAAATAACAACTATAATCTTAATTGTATTTTACTTTTCGTAAAATACGCAAGACGTCTTTGTACTTTCTGTATACTTCAGGAAGCGGTTTTAAATATGGTTTTGCCTCATTTAATTTGTCCAAAGCTTCATGAAATAAATTCAGATAACATATTAGATACGTATCAGGTAGGTTGTTTAGATCTTTTGTTTCGTTATTATTTAAAATTTGTCCTTTTTTTAGTTTTTCTAAAATCACATTATTACTATTATATATGTGGTGTAATACCTTTTTGTCAAATTGTGGAGGATTAAAAACTAAGGTAGACTCTATGGTATAGCTAGCATTGTCTGTAAAATTAATGACTGTTTTTTCTAATGGATAATATTTATAAGAATTTTGAAGTCCTAGTTTTAAGTATTCAATAATCGTAAAAGAATCTTCATTAAAAGTAATTGCAACTTCATCTAAAGTTGAAAAAAATAAACGGACTTGCTCATTAATAAGCTCAATGTCTACTCTAGAGTAAAACGTTTCATCTTTAACTTGCTTTTTTTCGCCAGACCAACACAGGACAAAATATTCTTTAAAAACAATATAATTAGGATTGTAGTCTTGGCGTTTTTTCATAAAATCAAAAACACCATCTAATGTATATTGTATATTGTTTTGTGCATGGTTCTCAATAGCTTCAACGATTTTGGAGTTTACATCTTGTATTTCGCTACTAAAAACTTTAGGCATGCTAATGCTTCCATCTCTAAAAAAGACTGATCCTCCATAATATTTCCAAATGTTTTTTCTAAGAGAAGTCAACCCATTATTAGCGCGTATAGTGACTAATCCAACGACTTTGTGGTCTGGTAAGTGTGGAAAAGGAATATTCTCGTATTGTACAATTGGTGGGTTTGATAAATAAGCGTTGATTAAGTTTTGGATTTTAGAATCGTCAAAAAAATCAACGCCAATTATGGTGTTATCTTCATCCTCTACGCCTATAACTATAAACGAGTTGTTTTTAGGATTGGAATTGGATAAAGCGCAAACATGTTTTAAAAATTTAGCTTTACCTTCTTTTTGATTAATATCAATTTTCCGCTTTTTATCATAAAAACTATTCTCGTCGTTATGTGCAAGTAAGTTTTTAATAAGTAAGCGTTTATTAATCATGGATTACTCTTTTTTTACAATAGTTGAGGTTGCTTGAGCTGTACAAAACATTAAAACATCAGCAATGTTAACATGTGCTGGACGTGATACTGCAAAATAAATAACCTCTGCTAAATCTTCTGGCTGTAGCGCTTTGTAGCCTTTGTAAACATTATCTGCTTTGGCGTCTCCTTTAAATCTAACCTGAGAAAATTCTGTCTCTACCAAACCAGGATTTATGGCTGTGACTTTAATGCCAAAAGGATTAAGATCAATACGCATCCCTTCTGTAAGTGCCACAACAGCATGTTTACTTGCGCAATACACATTACCTTTAGGGTAGACTTCTTTTCCTGCAGAGGAGCCTATGTTAATAATATGTCCAGATTGGCGAGCAGTCATTTGTGGTATAATGGCTTTGCTAACGTATAACAACCCTTTTACATTAATGTCCATCATAGCATCCCAATCGTCTAAATCGCCATCTTGTATTGGGTCTAATCCATGTGCATTTCCTGCGTTATTAACTAATATGTCAATATGTTTAAATGTTTCTGGTAAACTATTAATTGCTTCAAATACTTCTTTTTTGTCTCTAACGTCAAAATTTAACGTGTAGACATTAGTTTGTTTTTCTAAAGCTTTTTTAATGGTGTCTAATCTTTCTTGACGACGTCCACAAAGAATTAAGTTAATGCCTTGTTTTGCAAATTCATGAGCTGTTGCACGACCTATTCCGCTAGTTGCTCCTGTTATTAATGCTGTTTTATTCATTTAATTATGTCTTGTTTAAGCAATTATTTGTTTTTAATTTTTAAGGTACTTTATGTCCTTGACTAGCAACTAAAATTAAAAACCAATCTTCCAATTCTAAATTTATCTTTGTTGCTGCAATTGCGCCAGATAATCTGTTGCTATTTGTGGTGCCAACTACAGGTGTGATGTTGGCAGGATGTTTTAATATCCAAGATAAAAGTAATTGATCTTCAGTAGCATTGTATTTTTGCGATAATACTGCTAATTGCTTATGTATTCTTCTTGTTTGTTCTGTGTCTTCTTTAAAAGTTATACCTAAAGGGGACCAACACATAGGTTTGATATTGTTTAGTAACATATCATCCAATGTGCCATCATGCATTGCTGTATGATTAGTCAGAGAAAATTCGATTTGATTTACAGAAACATCAATTTTTTGAGATAATAAATTGGTTTGAGAAGGTGTAAAATTAGAGACTCCAAACGCTTTTATTTTACCTTGTTGTTTTAGTGTTGTAACAGCTTCAGCTACTTCGTCAACTTGTAATAAAGGACTAGGTCTGTGCAGTAATAATAAATCTAAATAGTCCGTTTTTAAGTTTTTTAGGGATTGCTCTGCAGACCAAATTATATAATCCTTGCCATAATTATAATGTTTAACTTTTAATTGCGGACGTGCATTGCCAATATACTCTATTCCACATTTAGAAATTAACTGTATCTGGTCTCTGTCTATATTGCTTTCCGCGAAAGCGTTACCAAACTCTGCTTCAGTTGTATAATCGCCATAAATGTCTGCGTGGTCAAATGTAGTAATCTGATTATTAATGCAATGATGCATTAGGTTTATGTATTCTTTTTGGTCTAATTGTTTGCCCCATTTTCCCCAAGTCATGGTTCCGGCAATTACTTGAGAGTACTTATTTTTTGTCATAGTTTAAAATCTTCAATAAAAGTAAAACATAAATTACTCTTAAAAGTCTAATAAACACCCTATTTTTAACCAATTATTAACACGATTGCAATAAAAAAATTAACAATTTGCACCACTTGAATTAGAATAGATAGTTCATTGCCTTTAAAAATATTACATAATGGAACAAACAAGTACAATTGATATTAAATCGATTAACGAGAAAATTGAAAAGGAAAGTGCATTTGTAGATTTACTAATGCTTGAAATGAATAAAGTTATCGTTGGACAAAAACACATGGTCGAGCGATTATTAATTGGACTATTAGGACAAGGACACATTTTGTTAGAAGGTGTGCCTGGATTAGCAAAAACACTAGCTATTAATACATTGTCTCAGGCTATTGATGCTAGTTTTAGTCGTATACAATTTACACCAGATTTATTACCATCTGATGTTGTTGGAACCTTAATTTTTAATATGAAAGAGAACGATTTTTCTATTAAAAAAGGACCGATTTTTGCAAATTTTGTGTTAGCGGATGAGATTAACAGAGCACCAGCAAAAGTACAATCTGCTTTGTTAGAAGCCATGCAAGAAAAGCAAGTGACCATTGGAGACGAAACGTTTAAATTAGATAAGCCATTTTTAGTAATGGCAACTCAAAACCCAGTAGAACAAGAAGGAACGTATACTTTGCCAGAAGCACAGGTGGATCGTTTTATGCTAAAAACGGTTATAGATTATCCTAAACAAGCCGAAGAGCAACTGATTATGCGTGCTAATTTAAAAGGTAATTGGGACAAGGTAAATCCTGTCGTGTCTGTAGCGCAAATATTAAAAGCGCAGGAAGCAGTTAGAGAAGTCTACATGGATGAGAAAATTGAAAAATATATCTTAGATATTATTTTTGCGACACGTTATCCAGAAAACTATAAACTAGCAGATTTAAAACCGTTAATTAGCTTTGGTGCTTCACCACGTGGAAGTATTAATCTAGCTACAGCAGCAAAATGTTATGCATTTATAAAGCGTCGTGGTTATGTAATACCAGAAGATGTGCGTGCTGTAGTGCATGATGTGTTGCGTCACAGAGTTGGAATTACATATGAGGCTGAAGCCGAAAATGTAACGTCTGTAGATATTATTAATAAAATAGTTAACGAAATTGAAGTTCCATAATTGAGTTATTACTAATTTTTTTAATTGTAAACTCAAGACTGCACACTGCATACTTAAAAAATGGATACTAAAGAATTACTAAAAAAAGTACGAAAAATAGAGATTAAGACACGTCGTTTGTCTGATCATATATTTGGTGGAGAGTACCACTCAACCTTTAAGGGTCGAGGTATGACTTTTTCTGAAGTAAGACAATACCAATATGGTGATGATGTTAGAAATATAGATTGGAATGTTACTGCACGTACTAATCAACCACATATTAAAGTTTTTGAAGAAGAAAGAGAATTAACCATGATGTTAATGGTTGATGTCTCTGGATCAGAATTATTTGGTACAGAAAACCAATTTAAAAGCGAAATTGTTACTGAGATTGCTGCAACATTAGCCTTTTCTGCAACGCAAAATAACGACAAAATTGGATTGATTTTATTTTCCGATCAAGTCGAATTATATATACCACCCAAAAAAGGGCGTTCTCACGTTTTACGAATCATAAGAGACTTAATAGAATTTGAGCCTAAAAGCAAACAAACCAACATTGTCGAAGCTTTAAAGTTTTTGCGTAGTGTGATGAAAAAGAAGGCGATTGTTTTTGTAATGAGTGATTTTATTGCAGACGATTACCAACAAACCCTTAAAATAGCTGCAGGAAAGCATGATATTACAGGGATTAGGGTTTTTGATAAACACGAGGCTAGTATTCCTAATTTAGGAATGGTCCAGATGGAAGATGAAGAAACTGGCGAATTAATGTTAGTCAATACAGGATCAAAATCAGTAAGACATAATTACGCTAAGTTTTATAACCAGAAAGTAGCCTATTATAAAGATAGTTTTGCTAAATCTGGAGCAGGTAGTTTAGCTTGCAGAACAGATGAGAGTTACGTAAAAAAACTATTAGGTTATTTTAAAACTAGAGGATAATTAATTAGAGTAAAGTAAAAACTTAACAGTGAATACAAAAATAAATTATAATAGGTTGGGTACAATTAAGACTATAAGTATAGGTCTTATTGCTTTTACCTTATTGCTTTTACCATTCATTTCTTTTTCACAAGTTAAAGCTACAATAGATTCTACTTCCATTAAAATTGGACAACAAATTACTTATAAGATTGAGGTAGAAACTGATACTGTAAATAGCGTTGTGTTTCCGGTTGGTCAAACTTTTATGCCTTTAGAAATGATTGAGGCATATAAAACGGATACAACAAAGCAACAAGCTAAATATAAGTTGATTAAAAAATATGGATTAACCCAATTTGATTCTGGTCAATACGTTATTCCTAAACAAAAAATAATTATTGCAGGTAAGCAATATATAACAGACTCGTTATTAGTTACAGTTAATAACATTGTTGTAGACACCACAAAACAAAAATTATACGACATCAAACCTATGATAGCGGTTGAAAAACCAGCTAGTGATTGGTGGAAGTATGTTTTATTAGCACTAGTAATAGTAAGTCTAATTGGATTTCTAATTTACTGGTTTGTATGGCGTAAAAAACCTTTAACAGAAGAGGAGCAAATAGCTTTACTACCACCTTATGATAGAGCAAAATTAGCATTACAAAAATTAGACGAAAGCAATTATTTAGCTTACGATAAGTACAAAGAATATTACTCAGAGTTAACCTTGGCAATCCGTAAATATTTAGACGAAAAAGTTTACGACAGAGCGTTAGAAAGCACTACAGATGAGCTAATTACACGCTTAGAAGTATTAAGTGATGGTAATCAAATAGAATTAACAAAAGACCATATTAAAAAAATTGAGTCGGTTTTAAAACGTGCCGATTTAGTTAAGTTTGCAAAGTCTGCTCCAGACGTAGAGTTAGCAAAAATTGATAGAACAGTAATTGATCAAGAAATTGATTATGTAAAAGAAGCGTTACCAGAAGCTTCAGAAGAAGAAAAACTTTTAGATTTAGAATATAAAAAACAACAAGAAAAAAAGGAGTTTCGTCAAAAAATATGGGTGACCATCGTTGCCATTATTTTTATGTTGGGACTAACATTTGCAGCATTTAGTTACAGGTATGGTTTTAATTATGTCGTAGACACTATTTTTCAAAAGGACACAAAACAGTTGTTAGAAGGCGGTTGGGTTGATAGTGATTACGGTTTTCCACCAATAACTATATCTACTCCAGAAGTTTTAAAGCGTGAAGAAGTAGCAATACCAGACGATTTAATCGATAAAATAAAAATCTCTAGTTTTAAATATGAACTAGAAGATAAGTTTACCGTAGATATCACATCTACAGTAGTTAAAAGCGCACCAGATCAAGAAGATGCACCTTCTCCAGAAACTAATGTATTAAAAGCTATTGAAGATAATTTAAAAGCTATTGAGGCAGATGGTGGAAGAAATATAATTTCTAACAAAGACAAGTTTAAAACTCCAAATGGAGCAGAAGGTGTTAAAACATCCGGAACATTTGATTATCCAATAGATGACGATAAAGAGGATTATGTAAATGGACAATTTGTAATTTTAAGTTTTGCTAATAAAGATGTAACTCAGCAAATATTAATTACATATTTAAAGGATGATATTTATTTAGACCAAGTTGTAGAGCGTGTTTTAGCGTCTGTAGAACTTAATCAAAAAGAAGACTAATGTTAGACGGAATTACATTTTTAAATAAAGAATTTTTCTGGCTGTTACTGGCATTACCATTAGCAATAGTTTGGTATGTTTTTAAGCACAAACAGCAAAACGCAGAACTAAAAATATCTAGCCTTAAAGGGTTTAAAATTACTAATTCTTGGCTGCCAAAATTAAAACATTTACTATTTGCTTTGCGCCTTTTAGCTTTAGGTGTTTTAATAGTTGCATTAGCAAGACCACGCACATCAGAGACTAACACAAAAACCAAAACTACTAGAGGTATAGATATTGTTATGGCAATTGACGTATCTGCAAGTATGTTAGCAAAAGATTTAAAACCTAATAGGTTAGAAGCACTAAAAAATGTGGCTTCAAAATTTATAAAAGGAAGACCAAATGATAGAATTGGTTTGGTGGAATATGCAGGAGAAAGTTACACAAAAACACCAATTACTAGTGATAAGTCAATAGTGTTAAATTCACTTGAGGATATTAAATACAATACTATTATTGAAGGTGGTACAGCAATTGGAATGGGTTTAGCAACAGCTGTTAACAGATTAAAAGATAGTAAAGCTAAAAGTAAAGTCATTATACTATTAACAGACGGAGTCAATAATTCTGGTGTGTTAAATCCAAAAATTGCTAGCGAGCTGGCTGTAGAATTTAATATAAAAGTATATACTATTGGTCTTGGTACTAATGGTATGGCTTTGTCACCAGTGTCTGCGTTGTCAAATGGTAGGTTTCAGTATGACAGAGTTCAAGTAGAAATTGATGAAGATTTACTAAAAGATATTGCTAAAGTTACTGGAGGACAATATTTTAGAGCGACTAATAATCAAAAATTAGAGCAAATCTATACTGAGATTAATAAGCTTGAAAAAACAGAAATTGATGAAATTAAATTTACAACTTACCAAGAGCATTTTAGACCCTTTGTTTGGATTGCAGGATTGTTATTGTTAATTGAGTTTTTAATCAGAATAACACTATTTAGAAGCTTTATATAAATTATCAGTATAAAGCAATTGTAAAAAGTTTAAAATAAAAAGATAGTTAGCATAAATAGTAATGTTGGTTAGCTTAAAATAAAAAATAAATGTTTCAATTAGAAGAAAAAATATGGTTTTGGACACTACTGGTAATTCCGGTATTAGTGCTCTTCTTTTTATTGCTACTATTATGGAAAAAGCAAACACAAAAAAGATTTGCAAACGCAACGCTTTTAAAGCGACTTAGTCCTAATAAATCAATATTTAAATCGGTACTCAAATTAGTTGTTTTATGCTTAGCTTTTGCAAGTTTAACCTTAGCTTTAGTAAACCCTAAAGTTGGTACAAGTCTAGAGACTGTAAAACGAGAAGGTGTAGATATTGTGTTTGCGGTAGATGTTTCTAAAAGTATGTTGGCAGAAGATATTAAGCCAAACAGATTAGAAAAATCACAACAATTAGTCTCAAAAATTATTGATAAACTAGGTAGCGATCGTGTAGGTATTATCGCTTACGCAGGAAAAGCATTTCCGCAATTACCAATAACAACAGACTATTCTGCAGCAAAAATGTTTTTGCAAAATCTAAATACTGATATGCTATCCTCTCAAGGTACTGCAATTAATGAGGCAATTAACCTTGCAAAAACCTATTACGACGATGACCAACAGACAAATCGTGTTTTAGTAATTTTGTCTGATGGAGAAGACCATAGTGAAGCTGCTGTACAAGTTGCAGAAGAAGCAAGTAAGGAAGGCATAAAGATATTCACAATTGGTGTCGGAGACGTTAATGGAGGACCAATACCTTTAAGACGTAACGGAGTCCTACTTAACTATAAAAAAGATAAGCAAGGCGAAACCGTTATTACTAAACTAGACGAGGACACTTTAAAAAACATAGCTAATCAGGCAAATGGTACTTACATAAATGGTGCGATAACAGACAAAGTTGTAAATCAAATGACGGACATTTTAAATAAAATGGATAAAACAGAATTTGAAGCTAAGCAAGTCGCTAATTTTGAAAGTAGATTTCAATGGTTTTTAGGTTTAGCTATCTTACTACTTTTTATAGATATTTTCTTGTTAGAAAGAAAAACAGCTTGGCTGAAAAAATTAAATCTATTTAACGAGAATTTATAAAACCCTTAACATCAACAATTGCAAGCCTTTAGTATATTTGCGAGTTATTTAATTTAAATGAAACACTTTTTAACATACATATTTTTATTGGTATCCCTATCAATCTTAGCCCAAGATAATACGGAAGATAAAGCTATAATTAAACAAAAGTTAGAAGCTCAAGGTTATACTGCTCAAGCTAATACTTTAGCAAATAATGACGATTTTATTGAAGCCGAAATGGAATACCGTAAAGCACTATCTTTACAGCCAAAGCAAGCAGCAGGTGCCTATAATTTAGGGACTCAGTATTTTAAAAAAGGAGACTTTGAAGAGTCATTATACAGACATCAGCAAGCAGCTAAAAATGCCACGTCTAAAGAAGAAAAACATAAAGCCTTCCATAATATAGGAAACATACTAATGGAAGAAAAAAAGTGCAAAGAAGCGGTTGAAGCTTACAAAAGCGCTTTAAGAAACAATCCGTCAGATGATGAAACGCGCTATAATTTTGCATTAGCAAAGGAGTGTGCAAAACAGCAAGAGGACGACAAGCCTCAGGAAGACGATAAAGACGGAGAAAACGATAAAGATAAAGATCAAAATAAAGACGAAGATCAAAAAGAAAATAACGAGAAAGAGCAAGAAGATAAAAATAAAGAGGATCAAGGAGAGCAAGACAAAAAAGAAGGTGATCAAGATAAGGATGAAGATGGTAATCCTAAAGATGATCAACAAAACGATCCCAAAGAAGGTGACCAAAAAAACGAACAAAATCAACCACAACCAGGTCAAATGTCACCACAGCAAATAAAAAACTTGCTAGAAGCCATGAATAACCAAGAGCAAAAAGTACAGGAAAAAATAAATGCAGAAAAGGTTAAAGGCGTAAAACAACAAACAGATAAAGATTGGTAACTAACATTTTATATTGTATTAATTAGATGAAATTACTGAAACACATATGTATCCTTTTATTAGCCTGTACAACAAGTTTTACTTTTGCACAAGATGAAGATGCGGTTCAGTTTCAAGCAAAAGTTAGTAAAAAAAGATTAGGCTTAAATGAGCGTTTGCGTGTTGATTTTCAAATGAATAAAGATGGTGACAACTTTGTGCCACCTAGTTTTTCAGATTTTATTGTAGTTGGTGGACCAAATCAATCGGTTAGCAACTCTTGGAATGGTAAAACAAGACGTTTTACTAAAATTTACAGTTACTTTTTAGCGCCTAAACAAATGGGTACGTTTTCTATAAATCAAGCTAAAATCGAGATTGATGGTCAAGAGTATAAAACATCACCAATAAGTATTACAGTTACAAAAGCTATTGAGAAGCCTGAAGATCCAAACGATCCAGATTATTTATTACAAGAACATATCCATTTAGTTGCAGAAGTATCTAATACTAATCCTTATCTAAACCAGCCCATAAGTGTTGTTTATAAGTTATACGTTTCGCCAACCGTTGGAATTAGTAATTACAGAGAAATTGAAAGTCCAGTTTATAATGGTTTTTGGAGCCAGAGCATGGATGATCAGAGAATAAAAGCTCAAAACGGAACTTATAAAGGTGAAGATTATAGATTTGTAACACTACGTAAAACCGTTTTATATCCTCAAAAAACTGGGAAATTAGTCTTAGAGCCATTAAGTTTGGATCTTACTATAGACGTGCCAACCAATAGACGAGACATTTTTGGTAATCGTATAAAAACACAAGCACACAGAACAATTACTGCAAGCGTTAGAACAATTAATGTAAAACCTTTACCAGAAGAGGGTAAACCAGATAATTTTACAGGAGCAGTTGGTGATTTTGTGTTTAGTTTGACAACAACAAAAAATAGTCTTAATGCAACGGAATCTCTACAGGCTAAAATTGAGGTTTCTGGTCAAGGAAATTTAAAATTATTTGAGCTGCCAAAGTTAACAACACCAAGTACTTTAGAGGTTTATGAGCCGGAACACCAAGAAAATGTTAGAACCAACATGGCAGGCATGCAAGGTAATATTTCAGACCTATATACTGTTGTGCCTCAATATAAAGGTAAGTTTCCGATTCCTCCAGTTAGTTTTTCTTATTTCGACTTAAAAACCGAAACATATAAGCAAATTAGCTCTGACGAAATAGTAATAAATGTATTAGAAGGACCAGTTTACGCAGAAGCGGATAACAAATTACCTGTGTCTAGTAATGGTAAACAACCTGTCGTTTTAAATGAAAATCAATTCGCTTTTATAAAAACAGATTCAAGTTTTACAGCTATACAATCCGATACTTTTTTAAACTCAACTATATTTTGGACTAGTCTTTTAGGACCTTTATTAGCAATTCCGTTAGCCTTGTTTTACAGAAGAAAACGAGAAGAGCGATCGGCAGATATAACAGGTAACAAAAAACGTAAAGCAGATAAGTTGGCTAAAAAGTATTTAACTGAAGCTAAAAAAGCACTAGGTCAAAAAGAAGCATTTTATGTTGCGCTAGAAAAAGCTTTGCACAATTATCTTAAAGGGAGACTTAATATAGAAACCTCAGATTTAAGCAAAGAAAAGATTGCAAAA
Organism: Olleya sp. KJ81-1; assembly: GCF_055808135.1. Classification (NCBI taxonomy): domain Bacteria; kingdom Pseudomonadati; phylum Bacteroidota; class Flavobacteriia; order Flavobacteriales; family Flavobacteriaceae; genus Olleya; species Olleya sp. KJ81-1. The sequence continues at coordinate 2,765,129 of NZ_CM147854.1, forward strand.
TTATTATCCGATAGACAAGTAGATAGTCAGGTGATTGTAGCTTTTGAAGCGATTTTAGAAAATTGCGAATTAGCAAGGTATACGCCAATTACTAATGTTACAATGCAGCAAGATTACGATAAAGCAGCAACTACAATCAATTTAATAGACAAACAGATTAAGTAATGTTAATACATACTGAAAGCTAGATTTGACTCATTTTAGGTAAAATATATTAAGGCAGAAAGCGGATTACATGAAACATTTACTTTACATATTATTTTTTTTCATAGGAAACTTGGTGGCACAAAACCAATCCGTTTTTGAGCAAGCCAATGCGTTATATACAGAGGGTAAATTTGAAGATGCTATTACAAAGTACCAAGCAATATTAGACACCAAACAGCACTCTGCAGAGTTGTATTACAATCTTGCTAATGCACATTATAAGTTAAATAATATAGCACCTAGCATTTATTATTATGAAAAAGCGTTACAGTTAAAACCCAACGACACTGAGATACTTAACAACATCGCATATGCTAAAAACATGACTGTGGATGCCATACAAGAGGTTCCGCAATTAGGTATGTCTAGATTTTTTAATAAGTTAACCAATGCCTTTGCTTTTGATGATTGGGCTAAAATAGCTATAGGCTTTATTTTAGCATTTGTAGTGTTATTTTTGGTATACTATTTTACAGATAGTACCACTCGTAAAAGAGCAGCTTTTAGCTCTAGTGTCGTGTTTTTATTTTTATCTTTAATAAGTTTAGGTTTAGCGTTTCAAAAACAGACATTAGACAAAAAAGATAATCCAGCAATAGTATTTGCTCAAAAAAGCGAGGTAAAAACTGAGCCAAATAGCTTAGGGACTGACGCTTTTGTATTACATGAAGGTACTAAAGTACAAGTATTAGACACTATAAATGATTGGAAAAAAATTAAATTAGCAGACGGTAAAACAGGTTGGATTTTATCTAATGACATAAAGCTGTTAAATAATTTTTAATTATTCCTTAACACTAAAATCGTACTTTAGTTATATATTTGCCTTTCTTATTTAGACAAATATGCATAAAAAGATAGTTTCCATCTTCTTTACAATTTTATTTTTGGCGCTTATAACAGCTCCATCTATAATTATTGCTATGGATGATACTGTGGATGTATCTGTGTTTTATAGTTTGTCAGAAGAAGAGGAAGAGCACAAAAATGTAAACTTGACTTTTGTATTAGAAGACACAGAAGATGCCTTTTATGAAGCCTCTAGTATTAATAAGTATTTAGGTTACCACTTTAAAACCTATCCTAAACCGCACCTTAATTTAATTTCCCCACCTCCCGAATTCATTTAATAATAAATTAGTCGGACTATTGGTCCATTTAAAATAATTATTAAAATATTACCAATAACAACTGTTATTGGTACAAATGAATTTATATATGTTTAAAACATTAAAAAATGACTTACCAGCGAGTATAGTCGTGTTTTTTGTAGCATTACCTTTATGTTTAGGTATTGCTTTAGCAAGTGGTGCGCCACTTTTTTCTGGTCTAATTGCCGGAATAATTGGTGGAGTTGTAGTAGGAGCTTTAAGTGGTTCTAAAATTGGAGTAAGTGGTCCTGCAGCAGGATTAGCAGCAATAGTATTAACAGCAATTGGAACTTTAGGAGGTTATGAAAACTTTTTAGTAGCAGTTGTATTAGGAGGAATTATTCAAATAGTATTTGGTGCTTTAAAAGCTGGTATTATTGGATATTACTTTCCGTCATCAGTAATTAAAGGGATGTTAACAGGTATTGGAATCATTATCATTTTAAAACAAATCCCTCACTTTTTTGGTTACGATGCAGAGCCTGAAGGTGCTGATAGTTTTATAGAAACGTCAGGAGAAAATACGTTTTCTGCAATATTAAATATTACAGATAACATTACTATGGGATCAATGACTATTGGTTTAATAGGTTTAGCAATTTTATTATTATGGGATAAAGTATTGTCTAAAAAAGGTAAAGTGTTTCAAATTGTACAAGGACCTTTAGTAGCAGTAGTATTAGGTATTGTGTTTTATGTTGTAACACAAGGCTCTAGTTTAGGTATAGCTAACACACATTTAGTTAGTGTTCCAATTCCAGAAGATTTAGACTCGTTTATAGGACAGTTTAGTTTTCCTAATTTTACAGCAATAACAAATCCTCAGGTTTGGGTAGTTGCTTTTACAATTGCATTAGTTGCAAGTTTAGAAACCTTATTATGTGTTGAAGCAACAGACAAAATCGATCCAAATAAAAACGTAACGCCAACTAATAGAGAGTTGTTAGCTCAAGGAACAGGAAACATCATTTCTGGTTTAATTGGTGGTCTGCCAATTACACAAGTAATCGTACGTAGTTCTGCAAACATCCAATCAGGAGGTCGTAGTAAAATGTCTGCTATTATTCATGGTTTTTTATTATTAATTTCAGTAGTATTAATTCCTAAATTGTTAAACATGATTCCTTTATCTGTTTTAGCAGCAATCTTATTAATTGTAGGATATAAGCTAGCAAAACCAGGTTTATTCAAAAAAATGTATGACATGGGTTGGAAGCAATTTGTACCATTTGTAGTAACAGTTGCAGGTATTGTCTTTATTGATTTATTATGGGGAATTGGTTTAGGGTTGTTAGTCGGAATTGTAGTAATATTAATTAAAAGCTACCAAAACTCACACTTTTTACACATCGAAGATAATAGTAACGGAAAGCATAAAATTAAAATGACTTTTGCTGAAGAAGTTACTTTTTTCAATAAAGGTGCTATTTTAAAAGAATTAGATAGCTTACCAAAAGACACGTATTTAGAGCTTGACGTTAGAAAAACTAGATATTTAGATAACGATATTATCGAAATATTAGAAGATTTTGCATTTAAAGCTAAAGAAAGAAATATTGATATTCAGTTAATATCAGAACGTGGTATAGTTGAAAATCCAGATAGTTTTATCGAGTTTTTTAAACTAAGACCAAAATCAGCCTAAATTTTAAATCATGAAAAACAATAAATATAAAATATTGTTGCTTTCAGATTTAAATAAGTCGGCAACATCAGAACTGATAAGTACGGTAAGTTTAGCAAGAATGTTAGATGGAGACATCACTTTATTTCATGTTAAAAAACCGACTGACATTGTAGAAAGAGAAAGCCAATTATCTGCTATGCGATCCATTAATGAGGAGCATATTTCAACTAATAAAATAATTGAAAACCTGATTAAACCTGTTTGTCAGGAATATCAATTAAATATTGGATATGATGTTGCTATTGGTAATATAAAATTCGAAATTGAGGCATATATCAAAAACTATCAACCTGATATTATTGTTTTAGGTAAAAGAAAATCTAAAACCATTAACTTTATGGGAGATAATATTACAGATTATGTTTTAAAAACACACAAAGGATCAATTATGATTGCAGCACCAAACCAATCGTTGCAACCAAATCAAGATGCAATGTTGGGTGTTTTAAATACAAACGATCAAGCATCGGACACTAATTTTATTGAAGGATTGATTAGTAAAACCAATGAGCCTATTAAAGCATTTAAAATAGTGTCTAAGTTAACGCAATCAAATACAACAGCTAATAATAAAACGGTAGAGTATGTATTTGAAAAAGGAGATGGTGCAGTAGATAATGTTTCAAAATACGCTTTAAAAAGCAAAATTAATCTAATGTGTTTTGATAATGCCCAGCAGCAAAAGTCTAACACTAACATTAAAAGTGTAATAAGTAAACTAAATGTTTCATTATTACTAGCAGGACAACAATCAAAAATGCTACATAAGTAGTCATTAATAATATTAAAATACACAAAAATGAAAGCACATACAAAAGAAACTCAGGCAACATTAACGCCTGATAAAGCAATACAGTTTTTAGTAGAAGGAAATGAGAGATTTCAAAACAACCTTAAAGCAAATCGTAACCTTTTAGAGCAGGTTAACGATACTAGTGAAGGACAATTTCCTTTTGCAACAATATTAAGTTGTATAGATTCTCGTGTTTCTGCCGAGTTGGTTTTTGATCAAGGTCTAGGAGATATTTTTAGTGTTCGTATCGCAGGTAATTTTGTAAACGAAGACATCTTAGGTAGTATGGAGTTTGCATGTAAGTTAGCTGGTACAAAAGTTATCGTCGTGTTAGGTCACACTAGTTGCGGAGCAGTTAAAGGTGCTTGTGATCATGCAGAGATGGGTAACTTAACTAAGTTAATCCAAAAAATTACACCAGCCGTAAATGCGGTAACAGAGCCTAAAGATGAAAGTTTACGTACTTCTAAAAACTTACAATTTGTAGATGAAGTATCTAAGAAAAACGTGCATTTAACAATAGATAGAATACACGCAGAAAGCCCAATTTTAACAGAAATGGAAAAAAATGGCGAAATAAAAATCGTTGGTGCTATGTATGATATTAATACAGGAGCAGTAGATTTTTACTAGAAAAAGACAATTTTTATGAGGATTTTGAAAATGAAAATGAAAAGGAATAAAATAATAGCAACACTAACATTTATGTTAGTGTTGCCTTTTTATGGACTAAGCCAAGATAGTAATTTAGGTAATTGGCTAATCTATATTGGAAGTAAAGAGCTTAAAAATGGATGGAATATTCATAACGAAGTGCAATACCGTAATTACGATGCTGTAGGAGATTTAGAGCAATTATTGTTAAGGACAGGTTTAGGGTATAACCTAACCGAAAACAATAACAACCTACTACTTGGTTACGGTTATATATTATCAGAAAACTATGTTGGAGATACAGATCAAAAAGTATCAGTAAACGAACATCGAATTTTTCAGCAGTTTACAACAAAGCAAAATGTTGGAGTGCTTAATTTAAGTCATCGTTATCGCTTTGAACAACGTTTTGTTGAAGATGATTTTAAAATGCGATTTAGATACTTTTTAGGCTTAAAGATTCCGTTACAAAATAAGGCTGATGGTAATAATCCATTGTATCTTTCAGCTTATAATGAGATTTTTTTAAACACTAAAAGTGAAATCTTTGACAGAAACCGTTTGTATGGAGGATTAGGGTACCAATTTTCTAAACAACTAAGGTTAGAATTAGGATACATGAATCAGTTTTTTGAAACCTCAAGCAGAGATCAAATCAATATAATGGCGTTTGTTAATTTTTAAAACTCACAAACTCATAATTTACTGTTAATTAAGATTGATAGAGCAGGCTAAACTTTTATTCTTCAAAAAAAATGTTAATTTAGTATAAACCCAACTATTAAACTATGAAGAAATTTTTTGCCAATTTTAAAGGAGATGCATTTGGAGGTATCACAGCAGGTATTGTGGCTTTACCATTAGCATTAGCTTTTGGTGTTTCCTCTGGTTTAGGACCTAGTGCAGGTTTATATGGAGCTATATTTATTAGTTTTTTTGCAGCCTTTTTTGGTGGCACACCAACTCAAATTTCTGGTCCTACTGCTCCAATGACAGCAGTAAGTATGGTTGTAATTGCTAGTATAATTGCAACGCATGATGGTGACGTTACTAAGGCATTGCCATATATCTTAAGCGTATTTTTATTAGCAGGTTTAGTACAAGTTGGATTAGGTGTTTTAGGTTTTGGTAAATACATTAAATATATACCATATCCAGTTGTATCTGGTTTTATGACTGCAATTGGTGTTATAATATTAGTGACGCAAATCTTGCCATCCATTGGTTATTATCCAAAAGAGGATATAGAGTACGTCAACAAATTTAAGCCACAAGCTGAAGAGTTAATTTTAGAAAACATTCTTAGAGAGGAAGCAGGAGAAGGGATTTTAGTCTTAGAAGATTTTAAAGAAACTATTAAAAGAGCTGGAGAGTTACAACCGGAGGACATTGCAAAAGAGTCTAAAACACTGGCAAAAACTGAAGCTTCAGGCGTTTTAGGGACATTAAAAGTATTACCAAGAGCTATTCAAAATATAAATTGGTTAGAGCTTGCCTTAGCGTTAGCTACCATATTTATAGTATATGGTTTTAAGCGTATAACAACCAAAATACCAAGTGCTTTAGTGGCATTAGTCGTGGTTTCTGGTGTAGCCTATGGTTTTGGTTTAGGCTATCGTCCCATTGAAGAAATCCCATCAGGATTACCAATACCTAATTTTGAAATAATAACAGGTTTTAGTTTCGCTAGTATTTCGCCTTATATCTTTACAGCAATAACATTAGCATTATTAGGTGCAATTGACTCGTTGTTAACAAGTGTTGTAGCAGATAATATGACCAAGACTAAGCACAACCCTAATAAAGAATTAATAGGACAAGGTATAGGTAACAGTATCGCTTCAATTTTTGGTGGTATTCCAGGAGCTGGTGCAACCATCAGAACTGTAGTAAACATTAATGCAGGTGGACGTACTAGACTATCTGGTATGATTGCAGGTGTAATGCTATTATTTATCTTATTAGCATTAGGACCAGTTGCATCAAAAATTCCAGCAGCAGTATTAGCAGGTATTTTAATTACAGTAGGGATTGGTGTTATGGATTATAAAGGTCTAAAAGCAATTCCTGCATTACCAAAGGACATGAAGATTGGACCATTAAAAGTCAGCTCTGAAGTATTGATAATGCTTGTTGTATTAGTACTGTCTAGCGTATGGGATTTAATTTATGCAGTGGGTATTGGTTTGGTTATCGCATCATTATTATTCATGAAAAAAATTGGAGACCTTACAGCGCAACGTTCAGACGTTAAACCGTTAAAGGAAGAAGCTTGGTCAGACGAGTCAAATTTCCCTGTAGCCTTAAAAGAAGAAGTATTTATAAAACACATCAAAGGACCATTATTTTTTGGTTCAACATCAGACTTTCAGCAATTAGCAAAACAAATCCCAAGTACAGCAAAAACAGTAGTAATTAGATTGGGTCGTATGCAGTATATGGATCAATCTGGATTATATGCAATGGAAGACGTTTTGGTAGATTTAAAAAAACAAAACATAAATGTGTTGTTTGTTAACCTATTAAAACAACCACGATACATGATGGAACGTATTGGTATTATTCCAGAATTAATACCAACACAACATATTTTTAAAGACTTTAATTCATGCTTACATTGGATTAAAACTAATGTAGAGGATAAATTTTAAGGTAGTCAATAATGGATATCAAAAAAGTATTTGAGAATAATCAAAAGTTTGTACAAGGTAAATTATCCATAGATAAGGACTATTTCGAGAATTTAGGTAAAGGACAAAGTCCAGAATTACTATATATAGGTTGTAGTGATAGTCGTGTAACTGCCGAGGATTTAATGGGTTTAGGTCCAGGAGAAGCTTTTGTACATCGTAATATTGCAAATATGGTATCAGGTAACGACCTAAGTGCCATGTCAGTTGTAGAGTATGCAGTGGTACACTTAAAAGTTAATCACGTTGTTGTTTGTGGTCACTATGCGTGTGGAGGCGTAAAAGCAGCGATGCAATCCGCAGATTTGGGTGTGTTAAACTCTTGGTTGCGTAACATACGTGATGTATATCGCATACATAAAAACGAGTTAAACGCAATCCAAGACGACGAAAAAAATACGACCGTTTAGTAGAGCTAAACGTAAAAGAACAATGTGTTAATCTATTAAAAACAGCAGCAGTACAAAAAGCATACAGAGATCGAGACCTAAAAGTACATGGTTGGGTGTTTGATGTACATACAGGTAAGCTAATTGACCTAAAAATAGATTTTGATCATTACCTAGAAGACATAATGGAAATTTATCACTTAGATTAAACCTTAAACTTCAGATTCAGTAGTCGGTTCCTCTGGATCAATTATAGGCTCTTCCAATAAAGGATCATCAGACTTAATAATACTAGGAAAAATCATTGGAGCTAATGATTTTACAGGAGCATATAAAATAGAATCTTCAATATCTTCCTCCTGCACAAAAGGGATAGTATTATTCATTTTATCAAAAACAATCAATAAAACACTCAAAATTAAACCAATTTTAAGCGCACCAAAAGCAGCACCTAAAAGTTTATTTAAAATTCCTAAAGACGCAAAATCAGCTAACTTAGTTAAGGCTTTACCAGCTAAACTAATTACTAAAATTATAATCACAAACGTAATAGCAAACGCAGTAGTATTAATTGTTTTTTCATTCCAAGATGTCTTATCCATTAAAAATTCTGCAACAAAATAGCTAAAATGGATAGCACCATAAACACCAGCAATTAAAGCAACAATGGACGCAAGTTCTACAAAAAGACCCTTAAACAAACCACGTACCAAACCAAATAATAGTAAAGCACCTAAAACAATATCAATTAAAGCCATAAAGTTAGATTTTAGACAAATATAAATTAACTTTGCGACTTTAAAATTAATATGGCAAGAGACGAACAGTTAAAAGAGAGATGGCAAGAGGTTGTAACCAAATTATCTAACCAATTTGCAGATGGAGACACACTAGATTTAGATGCAATAATTTATTTAATAGGCGTACAAGAGTTAGGACAATTAGACCGTAAATTTAAAAAAGACCATAAGCTAGACCTTATGCATATCGCAATCTGTAAACTGCTAACACCTTATGGGTATTACGAGTTTGATTTTGTAGACGAAGACGGTTGGCCACACTACATAGCAAAAGAAGAATTACCAAATTTAAAAGCAGGAGAACAAAGCATCTTAATGAAAGAAGCCATAGTAAACTACTTTATAGAAACCGATTATATTAAATAAATTTTTGGGCGTTACCCAAGGGTCGCGCTCTCGGCAGTCGCTTTTAATTTGCTTTAAGGCAAATAAAAGAGCTTCAACAAATGCCTCCATCGCTAACGCAAATCACGATAAAATTCATAAATTTGCCAATCATTTAGAAGATCATGATAGACAAGATAAAAGAACTTATAGCAGAAGCAGAAGCCTTTAAGGCACAAACCAAAGAAGAGGTTGAAGCGTTTCGTATAAAGTATTTAGGAAAAAAAGGATTACTTAATGACTATTTTGCCGAATTTAAAAACGTAGCAAACGACCAGAAAAAAGAATTTGGTCAAGTAATTAACACCCTTAAAACTACAGCTCAAAATAAAGTTAATGCTTTAAAGGAGGAGCTAGACAACAATACACAAGACGCAGGTATAAGTGGAGATTTATCAAGACCTGGAGAACCAATAACCATTGGCTCACGTCACCCAATATCTATAGTAAAAAATCAAATTATCGATATCTTTTCAAACATTGGATTTAATGTTAGCGAAGGTCCAGAAATAGAAGACGATTGGCACAACTTTACAGCACTTAACTTGCCAGAATACCATCCAGCAAGAGACATGCAAGACACGTTTTTTGTGCAAACCAATCCAGATATCCTATTACGTACGCATACAAGTTCTGTACAAGTGCGATATATGGAAAACAATAAACCACCAATACGTACAATATCTCCAGGACGTGTATATCGTAACGAAGCAATATCTGCACGTTCACACTGTTTTTTCCATCAAGTAGAAGGGTTGTACATAGATAAAGACGTCAGTTTTGCAGACTTAAAGCAAACCTTACAATACTTTACCACAGAGCTTTTTGGTAAATCTAAAATTAGATTACGTCCATCATACTTTCCGTTTACAGAGCCAAGTGCAGAAATAGATGTGTATTGGGGACTTGAAACAGAAACAGATTATAAAATCACCAAAGGAACCGGTTGGTTGGAAATAGGTGGTTGTGGTATGGTAGATCCAAATGTATTAACCAATTGTGGTATAGATGCAGAAGAATATTCTGGATTTGCTTTTGGTGTAGGTATAGACCGTATAGCAATGTTATTACATCAAATAGGAGACATAAGGTTGTTAAGTGAAAACGATGTAAGATTTTTAGAACAATTCAAATCTTCTTTATAGCACTGATAATCAAGTAATATAAATTTAAAGCCAACTGTTAATAGTTGGCTTTTTTATTTAACAACATTTTAACTTCGTTTAGTTCGGTTTGTTCCGAACTAGAGTGTAAATTTGCAATGGATTTAGGTGTCATAAATCCTATTTCCTAAAATAGAATTAAAATTTTTTAATTAATGAAAGAAGAAATCTGCAAACAAAAAATGAGCTTGGTTGAAAAACTAGGCGTTCATTTAGAAAACAGAGAGCAATTAGCACCTGTTGCTGCGCGTATTTTGGCATATATCATTTTAACAGGTAAAAAAGGAACCACTTTTGAAGAAATGGTAACAGTTTTATGCGCTAGTAAAAGTACTATATCAACGCATCTTAATCATTTACAAGATTTAAACAAAATTCAATACTTCACAAAAACAGGAGATCGTAAAAAGTATTTTGTTATAAAAAAGGACACCATTATTCAGCATATAGATAATATGGTTAGTCATTGGGATGAAGAACGTAAAATACACGTAGAAATTAAAGACTATAAAGAAAGTATCAATAATGTTAAAATTGAAAATGATGATGAAAAATTTGATTTAAGTTTTCATGATGATTATATCAAATTTATAGATGGAGCATCAGATTCAATTAAAGCGTTAAGAGTAAAAATAATAGACAATCAATTCAATATTTAAATAAAGTAAAAAATGAGACATAATAAATTATTAACAATACTATCACTAGGCGTATTCTTAGTCATTGTAAGTTGTGGTAGCAAAGACCAAAACAAACCAGTTGCAGAAGCTCCACCTTCACCTTTTCCTGTAACACAATTACAGCCTAAAACGGTAACAGGATTTACAGAATACCCAACAACTATTGAAGGCAAAGTAAATAGTGATGTAAGAGCAAAAACTTCGGGATATGTAGAAAAAGTATATGTAGACGAAGGACAAAAAGTACGTAAAGGACAAGTCTTATTTAAACTAGAAACACAATCGTTAAGTCAAGATGCAGGTGCAGCAAAAGCACGTGTTAATGTGGCACAAGTTGAGGTTGACAAACTAATTCCTTTAGTAGAAAAAAACATTATTAGTCCAGTACAATTAGAAACTGCAAAAGCTAATTTAGCACAAGCTAAAGCTAATTATAGTGGTGTAACTGCAAATATTGGTTACGCGACAATTAAAAGTCCAATAGATGGCTTTGTTGGTGCCATTAATTTTAGAGAAGGTGCTTTAATTAGTCCTAGTGATGCAACACCACTAACAACTGTTAGTCAAATAGACGAAGTTTATGCTTTTTTTAGTTTTAACGAAGCGCAATATATAGATCATTTACAACGCTCCGAAGGTCAAAATAAAGCAGAGCGTATTAAAAATTCGCCAGACTTAACTTTAGTTTTAGCGAATGGAAAAGAATATTCTGAAAAAGGTCGTATTCAAACCAGTACAGGACAAATTAACCAAAGTACAGGTACAATACAGATTAGAGCTGCTTTTGATAATCCAAATGAAATTTTAACTAACGGAAACAGCGGAAAAATTAAATTTCCAATAGAGTATAAAGACGCTATCGTTGTGCCACAAACTGCAACTTTTGAGCAGCAAGGTAATATTATGATTTTTAAATTAGGAGCTGACAATAAAGTAGAAACTTCAATTTTAAAAGTTAAAGGAACAGTAGATAATTTATATGTAGTAGATTCTGGTTTAGAGGCTAACGATAAGATTATTATTTCAGGAGTAGGAAAGTTAAGAAACGGTATGGCAATTGCACCTCAGGACACGTCTTTTGACGAAGCAATTAAACCAGTTCCAACTTTATTTAGAAATTAGATAACCACCAAACATATTTATCATGTTAAAAACATTCATTGAAAGACCAGTGCTTTCAACAGTAATCTCTATTATCATAGTTTTACTAGGAGTTATTAGTATAACTAGCTTACCTATAGAGGAATATCCAGATATTGCACCTCCAACCATTAAAGTAGTTGCAAATTATACAGGAGCAAATGCCGAAACCGTTTTAGAGAGTGTTATAATACCTATCGAAGAACAAATTAATGGTGTAGAAGGGATGACATACATCACCTCTACAGCATCTAACACAGGTGCAGCCGAAATTACCGTGTATTTTGATCAAGAAATTGATGCAGATATTGCAGCTGTAAACGTACAAAACCGTGTGTCTAGAGCAACACCTTTATTACCGCAAGAGGTAATACAAACAGGTATTACCACTCAAAAGCAAGAAACAAGTGCACTAATGTTTATCTCAATGTATTCTGAGAGTGACGATTACGATGCTACTTTTATTCAGAATTACCTAAAAATAAACGTTATTCCAGCAATGCAACGTATTAGTGGTGTTGGAGATGTTAGTGTATTCTCGCAACAAGATTACGCGATGCGTATTTGGTTAAACCCAGAAAAATTAGCATCTTATAATTTAATACCTTCAGATATTTCTGCAGCTTTAGCTGAACAAAACTTAGAAGCAGCAGCTGGATCGTTAGGAGAAAATAATGGTGAATCATTTTCATATACTTTAACTTATAGTGGTCGTTTTAAAGACGAAGCACAATACAGTGATATTGTTATTAAAGCCTTAGGAAACGGAGAATTTTTACGTTTAAAAGATGTAGCAACTATAGAGTTGGATGCACAATCTTACGCATCTAACGCGATGAGCATGGGTAATCCTGCAGTTTTTATGGGAATTTTCCAGACTAAAGGCTCTAACGCACAAGAAATTATTGAAAATATTAAGTCTACTTTAGAAGATGTAAAAGCAGATCTTCCAGAAGGCTTAGACATATTTGTACCATACGATACAAGTTTATTCTTAAATGCGTCGATAGATAAAGTAATAACTACTTTATTAGAAGCCTTTTTACTGGTATTCTTGGTAGTATTTATATTCTTACAAGATTTCCGTTCTACATTAATTCCTGCAATTGCAGTACCTGTATCTATTATTGGTACCTTCTTTTTCTTGAATGTATTTGGGTATTCTATCAACTTATTAACGCTATTTGCCTTAGTACTTGCTATTGGTATTGTAGTAGATGATGCCATAGTTGTTGTGGAAGCTGTCCATGCTAAAATGGATGAAGGCGAACACAACCCGAAAAAAGCAACCATTACTGCAATGAGTGAAATTTCTGGTGCCATTATTTCTATTACGTTAGTTATGGCAGCAGTATTTATTCCTGTAACCTTTGTAACTGGACCAACAGGAGTATTTTATGAGCAGTTTGGTGTAACTTTAATTATTGCCATTTTAATTTCGGCAGTAAATGCCTTAACCTTAAGTCCAGCATTATGTGCTTTATTATTAAAAGAACATAAAGAAGATGAAGAGTTAAAAGGAAAAGGTCCATTAAAGCGTTTTTATACATTATTTAATCGTGGATTTAATGCAACAATTGATAAGTATGGAAAATCGCTGCAGTTTTTATACAAAAAGAAATTTATTTCAGTATTACTATTAATTATTGCAGTAGTTGGTATTTATTGGGCTTCAACAACAACTCCAACAGGTTTTGTACCTAATGAAGATAGAGGAATTGTGTTTGCTAATATCGAATTACCTCCTGGAGCATCATTAGATAGAACAGATGCTGTAGCAAGAAAACTATACGCTCAAATAGAAAACATTGATGGTATTGAAGCTGTAAACTTTATTAAAGGTAGAAGTTTAATTAGTGGTGCAGGTAGTAACTTTGGTTTTGGTATTATAAAACTTAAAAACTGGGATGAACGTGAAGATGCTTCACTTTCTGCGGAAGCAATTACTGGAAAATTATTTGGTGTAGCAGCAGGAATACCTGATGCCAATATTATATTCTTTTCGCCTCCAAGTATACGTGGTTTTGGTAATTCAGCAGGTTTTGAAATTAACTTATTAGATAAATTTGGTGGTGAGTTTACAGATTTAGATCAAGCTAATAAAGATTTTTCTATGGCTTTAATGAGTCATCCAGAAATTAAATATGCAACATCATCTTTTAGTACAAGTTATCCACAATACGAAATGGAAGTTAATGTACCATTAGCTAAAGAAAAAGGTGTATCTGTAAGTAGTATATTTTCAACATTACAAGGTTATATTGGTGGAATTTATGCTTCAGATTTCTCTAGATTTGGAAAACAATTTAGAGTATACATTCAGGCTTTACCAGAAGACAGAGCAGATGAAAACGCTTTAAATAGCATGTATGTACGTACAGATTCTGGCGAGATGACACCAATAACACAGTTTGTAACGTTAGAGCGTGTGTATGGACCACAATCGGTAACGCGTTTCAACTTATTTAATTCTACCATGATTTCTGGTGCTACAAACGAAGGTTTTAGTACAGGTGATGCTATTAGAGTTATTGAAGAAGAAGTTGCAAAATTACCAAGTAATTATACAGTGGCATATTCTGGTTTAACACGTGAAGAGGTTAATGCAGGAAACCAAACAACGTTTATATTTATACTTAGTATTCTGTTTGTATACTTTTTACTAAGTGCACAATATGAAAGTTATTTATTACCATTTGCTGTCATATTCTCATTACCATTTGGTGTCTTTGGAGCTTATATTACAACTAAGTTTTTAGGATTAGAAAACAACATATATTTCCAAATTGCTTTAATCATGCTTATTGGTCTATTAGCCAAAAATGCCATACTTATTGTCGAGTTTGCTTTGGCCAGACGAAAAAATGGCGAGAGTATTGTAGATGCAGCAATCCATGGAGCCAAATCACGTTTACGTCCAATTTTAATGACCTCGTTCGCTTTTATTTTAGGTTTAATGCCATTAGCATTAGCAACAGGTGTTGGATCTGAAGGAAACAACTCGATTGGTTCTGGAGCAGCAGGAGGAATGTTAATTGGTACTATTCTAGGAGTATTTGTTATTCCAATCTTATTTATATTATTCCAATGGTTACAAGAAAAAGTTTCGGGTAAACCAGCAGTACAAACTATTGAAGACTAAAACAATGAAATCAATATTAAAACATAGAAACTTTAGTAAAGGCGCATTAATACTAGTTGTTGCATTAACACTACAAAGTTGTTTTGTAGCTCAAGATTATGTGAGACCAGATTTAGATGCTGAAACGCAAGCACTTTACAGAACCGATAATTTACCAACAGATAGCGTATCTATTGCAGATGTATCTTGGAAAAATTTATTTACAGACCAATACCTTCAAAAATATATAGAAGAAGGTCTTCAAAATAATATGGATGTACGTATTGCTTTGCAGCAAATATTAGCTGCTCAAGCTTATGCAAAACAAGGTAAAGCTGGTTATTTACCATCCGTAAGTGTTGGCGCAAATGCAACACACCAAGAGTTGTCAGAAAACAGTCAATTTGGAGCTTTATTTAGTGGTGGATTAGATACTTATGATATTACAGCTAACTTATCTTGGGAAGCAGATATTTGGGGAAAAATTAGAAGTAATAAGCGTGCAACACAAGCTGCTTACTTACAAAGTGTCGCAGGACATCAAGCAGTAAAAACGCAATTAATTTCTAGTATTGCTAATACATACTATAATTTATTGGCATTAGATGCGCAATTAGAAGTGACTAAACAAACTATTTTAACTAGAGAAAGTGGTGTAAAAACCATTAAAGCTTTAAAAGACGCTGGACAAGTAACACAAGTTGCGGTAGACCAAAATATTGCACAATATAACAGTGCCAAAGCGTTACAGGTAGATATTGAAGTTGCTATTTTTAAAACTGAAAATACGCTAAGTATTTTATTAGGAAAATCACCTCAAACTTTTGAAAGAAGTAGTTTAGATATCCAAAATATAGATCAAGATATAGTATTGGGTGTTCCTGCAACATTATTAAGTAACAGACCTGATGTTATGGCTGCAGAGTATGGCTTAATAAATTCTTTTGAGTTAAGTAATGTTGCCAAAAGTAACTTATATCCTTCTTTAACATTAACTGCTTCTGGTGGTTTAGAAAGCTTAGATGTAGATAATTTAATTAATGCAAATTCGATTTTTGCAAATATTATAGGCGGAATTACGCAACCTATTTTTAATCAACGAAAGTTAAAAACTCAAAGAGAAGTTGCTTTTGTACAACAAGAACAAGCATTACTTAGATTTAAGCAAACATTGTTAGTGGCAGGAAGTGAAGTATCTAATGCGTTATATACTTATAAGGCTGAAACTAAAAAGTTTGAATTTAGAAAAAATGAAGTCGAAGCTTTACGTACAGCCGAAGCTAATTCTAACGAGTTACTTAAAAATGGTTACGCTAACTATTTAGACTTATTAACAGCTAGAGAAAGCGCTTTAAATGCGGAACTTAATATTATTAACAGCCAATTACAGCAACTAGTGTCTATCGTAGATTTATACGAAGCACTTGGTGGTGGATGGAGATAATATTTTAATCTAAATGAAATGATAACCAAAGCTCAATTGCTGCAATGTGCTATTGCTAAGTTTACTAGATTTGGTAGTAAACATGTGACTTTAGACGATTTAGCAACTGAGCTTGGTATATCTAAAAAAACAATTTATTCTTTTTTTAAAAACAAAGAAGACTTAGTAACATCAAGTCTAGACAGTTTATTAAACGAGTATAAAAACGATATAAATGGGATTGTTAATAGCAATGGTAAAGATCCTGTTTTGTGTGTTATTTTAATTTACCGTAGAGGGTTTGAGTATTTAAAATACTTTAAACCCTCTTTTATTTTTGGAATACAAAAATACTACCCTAAAGCAAGTTTGTTATTTGATAATTTCTCTGAAGAATTAGCACATAAAACCATACAAGATTTACTTATTGAGGCACAATTAAAAGGCGATATAAGACCCGAAATTAATATTGAATTAATAGTGAAAATCTATTTTTTTAGAATTGATAATCTTGTTTTTAAAGAGAATAACTTATTTGAAATTTATACAAAAGATATGCTGTTTAAACATTTGGTGTTATATAATTTAAAAGGGATAGTAAGTAATGATTATTCCAATACACATTTAGAAAACATATTTTAAGAATAAAAAATCTTATAAAAATTAAAAAGCCTTAACGATAATCTGTTAAGGCATTTTGTTAGGGATTCATTAAATTTTAAAGAAATTATTGTAGTAAGCTATAAACAAACTCAGGATAACCACGTTCTCCAGCTTCATTAAATAGTGCTAAAAACTTGAGTTTATATAAGTTTCCATCTGTGTCTCTAATAATATAAAATACATTGTCTTTTAGTGATGGAGATGAACTTGGTCCACCACTGTTTCTCCAACTACTTCCAATACTTCTTTGATCGTCAGAAAATTGTGTGTTATCAACATCTGCAAGCGTAAAATTATCATAGGAAAACTCAGATTGTATTTCCGTATCTATTACATACGCATTAGTACTTTGTTTAGTGTTTGTAACTACAAAGTCAGAATAAAAGTATGGACCATAACTATCTGAGCCTATAAATACTTCGTCTGTAAACGTAGTAAAGTTTAAATCCCATGCTTCTTTAGTAGGTTCAATTACTATTTCACTAGTAGCATCAAAGCTAAAAAACGTATAGTTATAAGAGGTGTTTTTAGAGATGATTACTTCTTGGTGTGTCGTATCATCTAAATCTGCATATTGTAAGATATAGTTTGTACCATCTTGTAATACTCTAACTTTTTTCCAACCTCTCTCGTCATCCGTAGTGTCAATACTACCTGTGGCAGGAGTTTCTGTTCCGACAGTGTAACCTAAGTTTACTAGGTATACTGGATTATCTGCATCTGTTGCTGTAATAGCAGAAAATGCAGTACCATTTAATGCTCCATTTGGCGCATCAACATATTGCATGCTAGCTTGGTTATAAGTATTGGTTTTAACCATAGGTTGTAAGTCTAGTACTTCTTGATTTGTAGAGTTTACCGCATCAATATCTGCAGTGGTTAATTGTGCTGCAGCCATAGCAATAGATCCATTTATGACCACTCTAAATTCTGTTCCTGAATAAAATCCTAAATCCCAAGAGTCACGTTGTACGCTTGTGGTTGTATTTGTACTTAAGTCTACATATACTTGGTTTTGCTGATTTGGACCACCAACTGTTGGCGCTACTGCTGCTCCTTCAATAACAACTGTTATCGGTTGTGTTGGTGTATTATCGTCGTCGCTACTACAGTTAGTAAATACTATTGCTGTCATGCAAAGTGCTAGAGTAAATAGTTTGTTTTTCATTGTATTTGTTTTTAAAAATTTAAATTATATAATAGTTTTAGGTAATATGATCTTCCGTAACCTAGTAGTAGGCTACTGTTAGTAGTACTGTGTGTTCCTGTTGTATTTGCGCCATTAATAGCAACGCTAGTGACATCCAATAGGTTTCTACCACCAATTGTAGCTTGTAGTTTGTTATTAAAAAAAGATTTTTTTATTGAGGCATCCATCCAACTATAAGCATCAGTATTATATTTTTTAAAGGTGTTGTTTCCACTATCATCTGTACCTTCTGCAATGTAGTTTTGTTGTTTTCCGTTATATTTTAAAAGGACGGTTAAAGCAGTGTCCCATTTTTTAATTAAATAACTAGCACTTGTATTAAGTTGCAATGCGTATAAAAAGTCATTTTCTGCATTAACTTCATCATTCATTACTCTAGACACGCCTTGTAAAGTTGCACCTAAATTAAAAGTCCAATGCTCATGTTTAATAGTGTTTTCTGTGGTTATTCCAAATAGTTTATAGGCATCAATATTGATGTATTGGTATTGCAAAGGAGAAGGGTTGACTAGTGCTAACTCAATCTTGTCTTTAAGTGTTATGTAGCTTAATTTTAAATTGTTAGTTAAGGATATGTTTTTAAACCAACTTCGTTTTTTAATATTTAAAAAAGCTGAAAACCCTTCTTCTGGACTTAGATTTTCGTTACCTCTAACATCGTGGTTAGAATCTACAAAATAGTAGTACAACTCTTCAAAATTTGGAGTTCTGTAAGATGATCCAATGCTCGCTCTTAGTTCGTAACCTTTATTTAATAAATACCTAGTGCTAAACGATCCTAATATTTGAGATTTAAATTTAGAATTGTATTCATATCGCAATCCTGGACGAATGGATAATTTACTAGATAATTTAAATTCTGAAGAGGAGAATACTGCATAGTTATTCTGTTTTTGCGTTTGATCTTGTTGCGTGATTTCTCCTGAAGCTTGTGTGTCAAACCCTTTTATAAATCTAGCTTCATAACCTAATTGATAATTGTAAAAGTCTTTTTTGGATAGGTTGTTAATAGTTCCTTTGGAGAAAAGCACATTACTGGATTGGTAGGTTTGATCAGTTTGATTTGTCTTGTCCTTTGTGATAATAAAATAGTTAAACTGATTTAAGTCACGCTTTTGTGTTTGATAAGATAAGGACGCATTATAATTAGCGCCAGACGTTAGTGAGCCACTAATGTTTAAGTTATTTACAAAACGATTTGTAGTAAATATTTTATCTGTTGCAGATGGATTACTGGTTTGTGTTTGCACATTTATATTGGCTCTAACAGCAGCATCATAGAAATTTAAATCTTCATTAAAAAACTCGAATTTGTAAAACAATCTAAATTTATCTGAATTATAATTTAAGCTTGCTTTAGTGTTTAATTGGGTTTTTGGTAACCAGTCGTAACCTCTTAATCCATCATTGTTGTAGTAATTTTGTCCTTGTCTATTGTTGTAAAATCCTGCAAACTGATTTCGGTTAAACCCAATTTTTGAAGACCATTTTTCGTTAAAATTGTGGCCAATATTTATGCCTTGTATATGTCTGCCTTCATCAAATAAGGCATATTCATTACTAACAGTTTCTTCTTGTATAAAGCTTTGGATTTCCCAGTCATGGTTAACCGTTTTTTTAGTAATTATATTAATAACACCAGAGACTGCATTGGCACCATATTCCACTCCCATTGCACCTTCAACGATCTCTATGCGCTCGATATCGTCTAAATTTATTTGAGTTAAATCAATATTATTACCAATGCCATTATCACTTACTAAAGGTATATTATCAACAAGAATATTAAAGTATTGCGCATCTAATCCAAAAAATGATATGGTTGATCGTCCAGTTTGGGCACTTGGAATAATGTTTAGATTAAGATTAAAATTTAGTAGGTCTGCTAAATTATTAGCAGCTTGTTGGTCTATTTTTTTTCGGTCAATTAATATAACATTATGTACGGATTTTTTAATGGATTGTGGATTATATTGACCTGTAATGACTACTTCTTCAAGCTTTTGGACTAGTGTGGAGTCATTAGCTGTAATTGCTTTGTCTTGAGCAGCTGTAATTCCGATTAAAAAAAGTAAAATAAACCGTTAAATATTTTTTATTTAGAATCATTCTTGATTAAATTTGCTGCAAATATAAACGTTATTTTAATTCAGTCTAAATAAGAACAATATATTTTCAAATAAAAAAACAACCCATTAAATATGAAAACTTTAACAACTTTATCACTATTATTTTTGACCTTTACAGCCACAATTAATGCACAAAACAAAAAAAAGCAAGACCAAGATGCTATTAAAAATATGTGTGGTTGTTATGAAGTCACCTTTAATTTTGCAGAGACTTTTAACTATAGTCAAGATTCATTATACAAGTCATCAGAAACTAAAGTTGATAAAGGTTTAGAGTGGGCACAATTAGTAGAGGATAGCGACAATAAAATTGTGATTCAGCATTTATTACAAGTTGGTAGTCCTGAGTCTCCATATGTTGTAAAGCACTGGAGACAAGATTGGTTATTTGAAAACACAGATTTTTATATATACAATGGCGACAATAAATGGACCTTTGTGTCTAAGCCTAAAAAAGAAGTTAAAAATCAATGGTCACAAAAAGTATATCAGGTAGATGATAGTCCACGTTATGAAGGCTCTGCAACTTGGGTTCATGTAGATGGTAAAAGTTTTTGGGAAAACATTACAACAGCACCTTTGCCAAGAAGAGAGTACACTAAAAGAAATGATTATAATATTACTTTAAGAGGGAATAGACATCAAACAACAGATACAGGTTGGGTACACGACCAAGACAATGAAAAAGTGCTAAGAGAAGACGGAAAAGAGGACGTGATATTAGCTAAAGAAAAAGGTTATAATACGTACGTAAAAGTTGAGGATAGTAAATGTCAAGCTGCTCAAGATTGGTGGAAAACTAATCAGATAAAATGGTCTAAAGTCCGTACAAAATGGGAATCTGTTTTTGCAAGACATCAAGATCTAGCTTTACAAGCTAAGGTAGATAATAAAGTATTATATAAATATTTGTTTGATGACGAAAACTACTCTACATCAGAACAAATAAATCCAATAATCGAAAGTTTTATAATAAAGTAAAATAAAGTATAAATGAAAAAAGTAATTACAGTTTGCCTACTATTAATTAGTATCGCAGTTAATGCGCAAGACAATGTTTTTTTAGGTAGAGGTTTTTGGGGACCATCAGTAACCATCCAAGACGTTAAATCTAAAATAGCAGAGGGTAATAATCCAGCCGAATTAAACGACAATAATTTTGACCCAGTTGTCTATGCTATCCTGCAATCTGCACCAAACGATGTTATTAAATACATACAATCATTAGATGGTAACGATGTTAATAAATTAACGCACGATGGTCGTACCTATATCTTTTGGGCTGCTTATATAGGTAATGATGTTATAATGGAATACTTTATTAGCAAAGGTGCTAAAACAGATATTTTGGACGACCATGGTTATACGCCTTTAAATTTTGCTGCTAATGCAGGTCAAACAAACATCAAAGTATATGAGCTTTGTTTGGCAAATGGCGCAAACTTAAAAAAAGATTTAGACCATAATGGAGCTAATGCTTTACTATTAGCAGCTCCAACCAATATTACATTAACTAACTACTTTGTGTCTAAGGGCTTAAGTCTAAAAAGCGTAGATAATAATGGTAACGGAATTTTTAATTATGTTGCTAAAACAGGTGATGTAGAATTGCTAAAAGGCTTAATGGAAAAAGGATTAAAAGGTACAGATCAAGCCTTTATTTTTGCAAGTCAAGGGACTAGAGGTAAAACCAACGGATTACCTGTTTATAGTTATTTAGAAAGTATTGGTTTAAACCCAAATACTAATTCTCCAGATGATGTATCACCTTTACATAATGTAGCAGCAAGAAGTAAAGATTTAGAGGTTTTAAATTATTTTATTGAAAAAGGAAATAATGTAAACGCTACCGATAAAAGCGGAAATACACCTTTTTTAAATGCAGTTAGTCAAAATAATATCGAAGTAATATCGATGCTTTTAAAACAAGTTAAGGATATTGATTACGCTAATAAAAAAGGAGAAACAGCTTTAATGTTAGCCATCCAAAACAATACTGCAGACGTGGTTAAATTAGTACTGTCTAATGATGCAAAAACAGATCTTGTTGATACTTACGGAAATAATTTAGCTTATTATTTAATCCAATCTTTTAACCCAAGTAAAGAAAAAGATTTCACCACTAAATTACAGCTTTTAGAAAGTAAAGGGTTTGAGTTTACAACGCCTCAAAAAAATGGTAACACATTATTCCATTTAGCTTTAGACAAAAATAATGTCGAATTTTTAAAACAAATTAATCAATTTGGTATCGATGTAAATACAGCAAATAACCAAGGGTACACACCTTTACACTTAGCAGCAATGAAGGCTAGGGATACTATTATTTTAAAGTATTTAATAGCTATTGGAGCAAATAAAAAAGCGACAACAGGTTTTGACGAAACTGCATTTGATTTAGCATCAGAAAACGAAATTTTAAAGAATAAAAAAGTAGCGCTAGACTTTTTAAAATAAGATATAATGAAAAAAATAAAACTAATTTTTAGCATTGCTATACTTAGTATAGCCTTGCTTTCTTTTACAACAATAAATACAAGCACAAAGTACAAATGCATGGTACAAATGACCAATTATGTTGGTGAAGGTGCATACGTAGTCATCTCGTTAATTAATCCAGATGGACACTATGAAAAAACCTTATATGTCCAAGGAGATGATGAAGAGTGGTATAACGACATCACAGAATGGTGGAAGTTTCAAGGTAAAGTTAGAGCAGATATTGATGCCTTAACAGGAGCTACAATTTCTGGAGGAGAACGTGCCATAAGCGTTATTCAAATCGAAGATTCTAAAATAGATGCTGGTTACAGTATACGTTTTGAGTCAGCAGTAGAGGATCAAGAATATTACACAAAAGATGTCCAGTTTTTGCTAACCTCAGAGAGTGTAAAAAGTAAAACAGAAGGCTCAGGATTTATACGTTACGTACGTTTAATGCCAAATTAATCCCATATTTATGACCCTTTCTATTTGGAGATATAGTCACCTTACACTAGCTATAGCCTCATTTGTATTTGTTTTTCTGGCAACAATAACTGGTATTATACTTGCTTTTCAGCCAATATCAGAGCAGATGCAACCCTTTAAAACAGAAAGTGTTAATCAGTTGGATGTAGACCAAACGATAACAACGTTTAAGGATAAATATCCCGAAATTATTAATATAGAAGTAGATGCAAATCAGTTTGTGTCTGCTTCTGTAATTACCGCAGATGGTACTTCGTTAAATGGTTATTTTAATCCAAAATCCGCTGCTTTTTTAGGCGAAAAACCAGAGATTTCAGCCTTTTTTAAATTTACTACAAATTTACATCGTTCGTTATTTTTAAAAGGAATAGGACGCTTTTTTGTGGGTTTAGGTTCGTTTTTACTATTGTTAATAGCAGTTACAGGTTCTATTTTAATTATTAAACGTCAAAGCGGAATTAAGCGCTTTTTTGCAAAAGTGGTTAACGAGAATTTTTCGCAATATTGGCATGTGGTTTTAGGACGATTATCCTTAATTCCTATTATAATTATCACGTTAACTGGTGTGTATTTGTCACTGCTTAAATTTGATTTAATTTCAGAAAAAAAGCAAAAGCATACTATTGATTTTCAAACTACAGCTTTCGCTGAAAAGCAGCCTGATATAAATATTTTTAATACCACACGATTAACTGAAGTTGTTAATTTAGAGTTCCCGTTTTCCGAAGATGAAGAAGACTATTACACCTTAAAATTAAAAGATAAAGAAGTCTTGGTCCATCAATATTCTGGGCAAGTTTTAAGTCAGGTGGACTATCCAATGGTTACATTTTTATCTAACCTAAGTCTAACATGGCATACAGGTAAGGGTAGTACAGTTTGGTCAATAGTATTATTGATTGCTTGTCTTAATATTTTATTTTTTATCTATTCTGGATTTAAAATGACTATTGAAAGAAGAAAAAACAAAGCATTACCTAAAAATAAATTTACTAAGGATAAAGCTGAGGTTATTATTCTTGTAGGCTCAGAAACAGGACAATCTTATGCTTTAGCTACAGCGTTTTATAAGGGAGTAATAGCTAGTGGTAAAACGGTTTACATATCAGATTTAAACAGTTATTCTACGTATAAAAACGCCAAGCAGCTTGTTGTGTTTACTTCCACCTATGGCGAAGGAGAAGCTCCTATAAACGCTAAAAATTTTGTTTCACTTTTAAAAAGCGTACCACAAGAGCAGACTATAAAATATGCAGTTGTTGGTTTTGGGTCTTTAAAGTACAAAGCGTATTGTAAGTATGCCCAAATGGTGGATGCTAGTTTACAAATACATCCCAATTTTACACCTAACTTACAGCTACATAAAATCCATAATCAATCACAATCTGCTTTTAAAGATTGGTTGCAACAATGGAATACAGTGGTAGACTTTAAAGTTAATGTAATACTTGATACTCAAGTTTTAAAATTAAAAAATCAGCAAGTTTTTAATGTGGTAAATAAGTCGACATTAAATGTAGATAACACTTTTTTACTGCAGCTAGAGCCTAATAAAAAAAGCGGTTTTAAATCTGGTGATTTGTTAGCTGTGTATCCAAAACAAGATGGTGTAGAAAGGCTTTACTCTATAGGTAAAATAGATAATCAAATTGTTATAAGTGTCAAAAAACACGAGTTTGGTGTGTGTTCTACTTACTTTAATAGTTTAGAAAAAAAGGACTTGGTTAATGCTGTAATAAAACCTAATCCTACGTTTAACCTTCCAAATAAAACTAAACGTGCAGTCTTAATTGCAAACGGAACAGGAATTGGTCCTTTTTTAGGAATGATAAACACGAATCCACAAACTGAAAAACATTTATTTTGGGGTGGACGTACCAAGCAATCTTTAAGTTTATATCAAAAATATATAGATAGTGGATTACAAAATAATACGTTAAGCAGTTTTAATGTCGCTTTTTCTCAATCACAAAAGGAGAAAATTTATGTGCAAGATATTGTGGCTAAAAACCAAGCGATAATTACGCAAGTTTTAAAAGACGATGGCGTTATTATGATTTGTGGTTCTGTAGCAATGCAAAACCATGTTTTGGAGGTTTTAAACCATATATCCATAACTAAATTGCAACAACCTATTAGCTATTATTTAGATAATAAGGTGGTAAAAACCGATTGTTATTAATCTTGTAAAACTTAAATTATGTGCACTAATATAGAAGCTATTTCAAAAACCTCACAAGGCGCATTAAACTACTGTAAAGGATGCAAGCAGTTTCATTTTGAGTTTAATAATATTTATTTTGAGTTTACGCCAGAACAATTTGAGCAATTTAAAGCCTACATTTTATTTGTTGAAGCAGACTATTGGGAACATAAATATGCTTGTGCAAATGTTAAGCGTAAAATACCAATCCCAACCTTGCAAGACAATTTAGTGTTAATGTTTGATAGGCAAGAAATTAAAGAGCTTAAAGTACTGGTTAGTGATAAAAACAAAGCAGTTTTTGATAGATTACTTAATGTAGACGATATAGATTACACTTATATTGTTAACTAGAATAGCTTAAAATTTATTATTATCTTAAATTTGCAGCTTAATACTATTTTAGAGTTTTTTAAGTCATGAAAAAGGATATCCAAATACCAGTTGTTGAAAACGTATATGTTGCTATTGTTAACGAGTATAATGACATATACAAAACACAAGACTGGAACGCTTATATTATAAATGATAAAGCGGTTGATTTAGACATGGTATTGATTGTAACTAGTGGTTTTTCGGAGGATAAAATGACTTCTGTTTTTAGAAAAAAACTAGACAAGCTACCTAAAAAAAGCTACGCTAAAATCGAGTTGATGCAGGAGGATTTATTTGCTTTAAATAATCAATTTAAGGTTACCTTTTTTGAAGGTAATACTATGTTTGACAAAACGTATACTTTTAGAAAAAACACAATTAATTTAAAGGCTTTACAACCAATACCCTTAATGGAAGCACGTGGTGTTTTAGTTAAATAAAAATATAAAAGATTACATAATACGGTTTAAAACAAATTGTGATTAGTCTTTAACTTGGCTGATACTTGCGTTAGCGATTGTAGCGGAAATCCTTTTTATGAGGCACGATTAAAAAGATTGTAACGTAAAGCGCGACCCTTGGGTAACGCCCAAAATAAAAATGGTTTAAATTAAAAAGTCCCTTTGTTTAATGCAAAGGGACTTTTTTTAATCTAATTTATCGGTTAGTTTTTGAAACACTTTTTTGGCGTCCTTACCTTCGTATAATACAGCGTATACTGCATCTACAATGGGTAAGCGTGTTTTCTTTTTGTTTTTCTCGTTAAGTAAATGGGCACTTTTTGTGGCATAGTAACCTTCTGCTACCATACTCATTTCCATTTGTGCAGATTTTACAGTGTAGCCTTTACCAATCATGTTTCCAAACATGCGGTTTCTAGAAAACGTGGAGTAGCCTGTAACTAATAAATCGCCTAAGTAAGCCGAGTTGTTTATGTTACGTTTCATTTTATGCATTTTCTTGATAAAGCGTTTCATTTCGCGTATCGCGTTGCTCATTAATACACTTTGGAAGTTGTCTCCATAACCTAAACCGTGTGCTATACCTGCTGCAATTGCGTAAATGTTTTTAAGCATTACTGCGTATTCTGTACCAATAACATCGTCGCTGGTTTTAGTTTTTATATAATCGCTGGATAATACATCTGCAATTTGTTGTGCTTTTTTCTGGTCTGCACAAGATATGGTTAGGTAAGATAAACGCTCTAAAGCGACTTCTTCTGCGTGACAAGGTCCTGCAATGACACCTATGTTTTCAAAGGGTATGTTGTAGTTATCATGAAAATGCTCGCCTAATAGTTTTCCGGTTTCTGGTATAATACCTTTTACTGCAGAGACTACGGTTTTGTTGGTAATGTCTACGGTAAGTTTTTGTAACTCAGAATGTATAAAAGCGGATGGTACTACAAATATTAGTACATCTGCATAGGCAGCCATTTCGTTAATATCATTACTTAGTTTAAGTTGTTCCAAATGGAACTCGACAGAACTTAAGTAACTTGGGTTATGTTGTTCTTTTAATAAATGCTCTTTAGTATAAACGCTACGCATGTACCATCCTACTTCTTCCAGGTTTTCGCACAGCATTTTTACAATTGCAGTAGCCCAACTTCCGGATCCAAAAACAGCGTATTTTAATTGTTGACTCATATAAGGGATTAAATTCTATATCAAAAATACATAAAATTTTACTTCTTTAATTTTATCTATTTAACAAACCATTATCATTTTTGGCACGCCTTTTGAAAATAGTCTATTATCAATCCTTAAAACGACACATTATGAAGACAATAAAACTACTTTCAGGTTTTGCTTTAATAGCAATATTATTTACCTCTTGTTATAGCGAGGTTATTGTAGACGACTATAATGGTTATAATGAGCCAGTACCAGTTAGTATTAACCAAGTGCTTAACTCGCATGAGTTATGGTACGTTGCAGTGGATGAAACTATAGGTTATAGCGAGTCTCCTTTTTTACAGATAGCATTCACCATTTCTTTTAGAAACGGTACGCTGTACGCTAATAATAATTTAGTTGGTATTGGTAGTCAAGGTAACGGTTTTGGTATTCCAATTGGAAATTATAATGCTTACAACATGATATTAGACGTAGACCATGATATTGATGGTTACGATAGCTTTGATGTGTATCAAATAGATAATAATACTATTGAGTTGTACAACCCGTTTACAGACACCTCATACTTTTTACATGGTTACCAACGTAGCACTTTTGATTATGATTATGTGTTTTACGACAACCTACAATACTTTTTACAAGAATATGAAGCTTGGGAAAAAACATACACAAGTAACTATGGTGCTTTAAATGAGTTTGATAACGAAAATTATTTACAATTTTTATCAGGCGGAAACGATAACACGTTTAGAAGCAGTCAGGATCCTAACGGAATTAATCCAAACAATTTATATTGGGATTACTCAGGATTTTATAACGTAGGAAACTTTAGCGGAAACATGTACTTAAAGTCATTAGTATTAGATTATGATTATTTTGATAATGAACAGTTTGAGTTAAGTATTATCAATGATCAACGTATAGAGTTATTCCATCCAAGTTCTGGAACCGTTTACGAGTTTACTGGTAGAGGATATATCCAATATTTAAAGGTTGGTACAGAACTTAATAGAGCTAAAACTTCTGGTCTTAAAAAACGTGTACAACACACTAAAAAACAAGATAATCCTAGAGAAAACTCTAGAGCTTAATATATTGAATTAGTCATTTAGTTAGTTTAAAAACCGCTTAGAGCAAGTCTTTAAGCGGTTTTTTATTGTATACTTTAACAAAGACTTGGCATAAGAGTTGTTAACATAAGTTGCAGTTAGACAACTAATTTTTTAACTTTATAAATATTAAATAACACTAAACAACAATCATAATTATGGGATTATTTTCATTTATTAAAAATGCAGGAGCTAAAGTTTTTGGAATAGGAAAAACTGATAAAGAAGAAGCTGCAGCAGCCGAAGCAGCAGAGGTTAAAATGGAAACATTAGCTGCTAGAAAATTAGAAGAAACAGCAAGCGATTTAGATTTACAAGTAGAGAGTTTAAGTATCTTTATAGATGATGATGCAGCAACCATTACTGGAGTAGCAGCAGATCAAGCAACCAAAGAAAAAGTAGTATTATTAGTTGGTAATAGTGATGGTATTGCAACTGTAGACGACCAGATGACAG
This sequence comes from Olleya sp. KJ81-1, assembly GCF_055808135.1. NCBI lineage: Bacteria > Pseudomonadati > Bacteroidota > Flavobacteriia > Flavobacteriales > Flavobacteriaceae > Olleya > Olleya sp. KJ81-1. Next base: position 2,794,166 of record NZ_CM147854.1, read on the forward strand.
TAGCTGTAGCAGAAGTTGAGGTGCCAGAAGCACAGTTTCATGCTGTAGTAAGTGGAGATACTTTAGGTAAAATAGCGAAGCATTATTATGGTAACGCTATGAAATATCCAGAAATTTTTGAAGCCAATAAACCTATGCTTACAGATCCAGATAAAATTTATGTTGGACAAGTATTACGTATACCTGCTTTAGACTAAACGCATTATATATTATATAAAAAACGCCAACTTAATAGTTGGCGTTTTTTTTTGTTTTTTACTTAACGTCATTTATAATATTAATAACATGTTTAGTAAAATAAGCTAGCATAATTAGTAATCCAACTATATTTAACCAAACAACTTTGTTGTTTGATTTTAAGTTTTGTTTGATGTTAACTGAGATAGTGTAAATCACATAAATTAAGCCTATTGTAAAAATGTATTTCATGGTTGTGTCAAGTTTTATCTTATTTTTTTTCTGTTTTAAAATATATAAAAAATGGAAATGTTATAAATACGACTACTAGAATAGGTATATAATTAAATTTGTAGTCACCTCTTAACATATGATTATTAACTAACCAAAAAAATCCATAACCAAAAAGAGTAGCAATAAATGATATGATATATTAAAGTGTTAACTTTTTTAATGTTTTCATGTTTTTTGAGTTTAGAGTATTTGATTTTTAGAATTTTTTTCAAAATCAATATTAATAATATTACTGTTAATAGCGAAAACGATATAAGTTCCACTATAGAAAAATAAAACCGCCATTCTTCATTTGTGTTTATAGTATTTTTAAAACTATATACTTGAATAAATGAATTGATAGATTTGTTAATCCCAATTATTAGACCAACAATTATTAATATTTTAATATAGATATTATTTGAATTCATATACCATTCTTTTTTAAAAATGATTAATTAGGTTTTTATATAATTCTATAATTGGTTCTATTGGGTCAGTCCAATTATCAAATTCTAGATGATAGTTAGTTTCAATGCTCCAAACATTGTCATATTGACAAGTTATATTTGGATCAAATTTTTCTTTATTAGCAATTTTACTCAGTATGTTTAATGCGTTGTTTTTACTTAAGAAGTACTTTAGATTTAAATGTTCTGTCGTAACATTCAGTCTGCTTTTTTTGTAAAAACAGATTTTTTAAATGAGATGTGGTATTTACAGTAAAAGGTATTGGATGAAGTGTATCATTTAGTTGACAGCGTATAGTTGCAATATAATTGGTTCCTGTCTGATTTATTATGGTAAAAAGATTGCCTTTATAGGTAAAGGTTATTTTGTAAATAACTTTAGGACTGCGGACTCCCATACCAATTGATATGTTTTCATCTGTAAAATAAAATTGTCCATTTTCTTTTTCGGCTAAATTCTTGAAAAATTCTTTGTACATACAGTGTTGATTGTTACTACATCCAATTTAGTAAAAATATTAGAAACTAATCTGAAGGTTTAATCCTACCTATAAAAATTCATTTCATCTAAATAAGACCAAACATGTTCTGGCAGTAACGGTTTTATGTTTTTACCAGCTTTGATGCTGTTTCGTATTAAAGTAGACGATATCTCCATTATTGGAGCCTCAACATGGTGTATTTTTGGGTGGTTATCAAATTGGGTTTCTACTTTACCATCACTTATTCTAGGATAGACATAAATGTTGTGGTGGTCTAAAATAACCTGATAGTTTTTCCATTTATGGAAGCTTTTTAAATTGTCTTCTCCCATAATTAGCGAGAATTCTTTTTCAGGATATTTCTCTGTTAAATAGGCTAATGTATTGACTGTATAATTGGGTTGTGGTAAGTTAAACTCGATATCACTTTCTTTAAGCGTATCGTAGTCTTTAGTCGCTAGATACACCATTTCTAAACGATGATGGTTATCTAACAACGAGTTTTTTTCTTAAATGGATTATGTGGTGTTACCACAAACCAGATTTGGTCTAAGTCGCTATTTTCCACCAATTGGTTAGCAATTATTAAATGTCCAATATGTATTGGATTAAAAGATCCAAAGTATAAGCCTATTTTCATTGCGTTGTCAATCCTGGTATAATCTGGTTGTAATTATTTATTTATAAAATCGCTAACTAAATGCTCTGCTTCGTTTAGGGCTTTTTCAAGATTATCATTTTCTATAATAACATCAAATAAAGGTGCTGTAGCTAGTTCTGCACTGGCTTTACTGATGCGCATGTTAATTTTGTCGTCACTTTCTGTCTTACGTTTTTTTAAACGTATTTTAAGCTCGTCAATACTTGGTGGCTTTACAAAAATAGCAATGGTTTCTTCTGGAAATTTACGTTTTATACGTAAGCCACCAGACACATCAATATCAAAAATCACATTTTTGCCTAAAGCCCAAATACGCTCGACTTCGGTTTTTAAAGTTCCATAAAAGTTATCTCTATATACCTCTTCCCACTCTAAAAAATCGTCATCTTTTATGTGCTGTTTAAAATCTTTAGCAGATAAAAAATAGTAATCCTTGGCATGCTCTTCAGTACCACGTTTTTCTCTAGAGGTTGCAGATATTGAAAAGGCTAAATTTAAATGGTCTTGCTTTAGTAAATGTCTAACAATGGTTGTTTTTCCGGATCCCGAAGGAGCTGAAAATACGATTAGTTTACCTTGTTTTTTAGTGTTTTTAGTCAATGTGCTAATAATTTTTAATGTTGGACACTACTATTACAACTCGTGTAATGGTGGTTAGTGTGGTTGTTTTTTGTGTTTTTTATCTGTTAAAGAACATTAAGTAATTGTTCTTTAATTTTTTCTAATTCGTCCTTCATTTGCACAACTAATTGCTGCATAGGTGCGTAATTACTTTTTGATCCAATGGTATTGATTTCTCTACCAATTTCTTGAGCGATAAAACCTAGTTTTTTTCCGTTAGAGTCTACACTGTTTATACTTTCTATAAAGTAATTTAGGTGGTTGTCTAGACGTACTTTCTCTTCAGTAATGTCAAATTTTTCAATGTAATACACCAGTTCTTGTTCAAAACGGTTTTCGTCATATTTTTCTTTAAGCTCTTCAACCCCTTTACGTAGGCGTTCTTTAACCCCTTCAACACGATCAGGATCCATTGCAATAACTTGTTGTAATAAATCTGCAATGTTTTTAATACGGTCGTTAAAGTCTTGCTCTAACACTTTTCCTTCATTAAGTCTGTAGTCTTTTAAGCTATCCAAAGCGACATTAATTTCGGCTTCAATTTGTTTCCACTCAGTGTTATCAATTTCTTCTCTAACAGTATTTAAAGCATCAGGAAAACGCACAGCCATTTTAAGTAACTCAATCTCATTACCATCATTATAAACTGCTTTTAATTGCTCTATATATTGCTTAACAACAGGAGCATTAATTTGTGTTGAGGTATCATCTGCAGTGGTTTCGACGTATATAGAAAAATCTACCTTACCACGTTCTAATTGCTTAGCCATTAGTTTACGTAAGTCTAGCTCTTTCTCTCTGTAAATTGAAGGCATACGTGCATTCAAATCTAGGTTTTTGCTATTAAGCGATTTTAACTCGATAGTTATTTTTTTTGTTGGTAATTGTAATACAGATTTACCATAACCTGTCATTGAATATATCATATAAACACTAATTAATTGCTACAAAGGTAAGTAAAATGTTAACGCCTAAGAAATCCAAATTTTATTATGCATGCAGAATATAATATTGTAATTTTGAAATAACAAAAGTTAATTATTATGTACAAAAAAGATTTTGAAATTAGATGGAGTGATATTGATGCTAATAGACATTTAGCAAACTCAGCTTACATTAATTTTATGTCGCATACCAGAACCGCTTTTTTACAAGATCATGGATTTTCTTTAATGGCTTTAAGTAAAGCTGGTATTGGTCCTGTGGTGTTCCATGAGCATGTTCATTATTTTAAAGAAGCGTTTTTAGGACAGCCAATTACGGTTAGTTTAGAGGTGTCAGGATTAAGTGAAGATGGTATGTTTTTTAAATTTGACCATAATTTTTACAATAGTAAAGGACAAAATTTAGCGTTTTGCGAAATCTCGGGAGCTTGGATAGATTTACATACCAGAAAGCTTACTGGTTTATCTGAAGACTTATTAGACATGGCTAATAAATTTCCTAGAACTGCAGATTTTGCCATATTGACTAAAGAAGACATGCGTAAGCATGGACGCTTACCTAAGGATTTAGTACTTTAGGTTTTTTAGTTACCAAATACACGCCAAAGAATATTAACGATGACGCTGTTAGTTTAACTATTGTAACTGCGTCACTACCTGCTATTACTGCATAAATACCAGCAATTAATGGTTGTAAGTATATAAACACAGTGACAGTAGAGGCTCTTAGGTGTCTTAATGCCAGTGGGTTAAGAAGGTAAGTGCCAAAGGTTGCACCTATTATTACAAACACTACAGAAAACCATATGTATGGTGTAAAGGTCGTTATATTTATGGCTAGAATATCATTAAATCCAAAAGGTAAAACCATAAAAAAGCCTATTAAAAATAACCATCTTATAAATGTAAATGGATGATAGCGATAGGTTAGTTTTTTAATTATTATAATGTATATACTATAAGAAATAGCATTTAGTAATATCATGATATTTCCTAAAAAGACATTATCACCTGGACTCGCGGATTTACCATAGATTGTAAGTATTGTTGCACCTGCAAATCCAAAAAGAACACCTAATATTTTGATTTTTGTAATTTTTTCTTCTAAATAAAATGAAGATAGTAATAATACGATAATAGGACTTATTATCATTATTACAGAAGCATGTATTGGTGTGGTTAATGCTAATCCTTTAAAAAATAAAAGCATATTTGTTGCCACTCCAAAAAAGGCTGCATAGATTAGAGTTAAAAAATCTTTTCGTTCTATTTTTTCTTTTGGTCCTAAGCTACTAAATAACCAGAATAATATTGCTGCGCCACCAACACGTAGCACAATAAAACCAAATGGTTTTATAAAACCACCAACCATAACGTCTTTAGCAAAGGTGTAGTTTAGTCCGTAAAGTACTTGGACCATAAAGGCTGCTAATAATGCCCAATACCTAGTTTTCATTAAGTACTAATTTGGTCGATGCTGTGGTTTTTTTAGAATTACCAATAAAAATAGACTGATCAATAAGTACAACTGGTCGACTTAAAAAGGTGTAGTGTTCTAGTAGGTAGTGTTTGTAATCTTTTTCGGTTAGGTTTTGATCTTTAAGTCCCATTTCCTTGTATAGTTTAGCACGTTTGCTAAATAAGGCTTCGTAACTACCTGATAATGCTGCTAAATCTTCAACTTGTTTTACGGTTAAAGGGTTTGCTTTTATGTCTTGTAATTCAAAATCTGATGGTAGATTAAGCTCTTTTAAAATACGTAAACAAGTACTGCAAGTTTTAAGATAGTATACTTTTTTCATGGTACATTTTATTTTTTGCTAAGGTCGTTTTTTTTGTTAAAAACTACTTCATTTTTTTATTAAAACTAGTCCTTGCAAGGCGAAGCTTCCGCGAAAGCGTTATGTATAATTGGAAAATTACATGAGCGTGCTATAAAGCACATGGTATTGGCTTTATGATGTAATTGGTTGGCTTTAGTAATCATGCTTGCGTCTGCAACTGTGACTTTTGGGTGTAGCGTAACGCTGGTAAATTGACCACTTCCATCTTTGTTTTCTTGCATTATGCCTTCTGCATGGTCTGTGTAGTCTGTAACTATTATATTGTTGGTTGCACACAGGTGTAAGTACCATAGCATGTGGCATGATGAGATAGATGATAGTAGTAACTCTTCTGGATTATAACGTGTGTCATCGCCTAAAAAGGTAGGGTCTGCGCTTGCTAGTATAGTGTGCGATTTATTAGGGTTTGCTATGGTGTGATTGCGATTATAGCTTTTGTAATTAGTTGTTCCTTTGCCTTGATTACCTGTCCATGTAACGGTTGTGTTATAGTTGTGTGTTTTCATGTTTTAAGTTTATACACTAAAGTTAAAAATTGAAGTCTAATTAGTTTTATTTTTTTTAATTTACTTTCTTGTGCAAAAATTAAAAACTATGGACTTTACATTTGATGTTACGCTAAAAAACAGAGCAATTTTTAAACAATTTTTAGAGACTTTTACGCTAGAGCAATTAAATAAAGTCCCAAATGGTTATAGTAATAATATTTTTTGGAACATTGCGCATACTGTTGTAACGCAACAGTTGCTAGTGTATAAGTTTTCTGGGTTACCTATGGTTGTTAGTGATGCACTTGTTGAGGCATACAAAAAAGGAACAAAAACAGAACGAGCGGTTAGTCAAGCTGAAGTTGATGAAATAAAGGATTTACTATTTAGTACTATTGAAAAAACTGAGGAAGATTATAAAAACGGAGTCTTTAAATCTTATCAAGAGTATACTGTGTCTACAAAAAGTACATTAAAAAGTGCAGCAGATGCTATCGTATTTAATAGCTTTCATGAAGGGATCCACTTGGGTTATATCCTAGCGCTTAAAAAAATATTTAGTAGTTAATATATTGATCTATGACTGTAAAAGGTATGGTAAACTCTAGTAACTGTGTGTTGACATGACCTAAGTCAAAATTGTCGTAAATTATAATTACTCCGTTGTCATTAAAGCCAATGGTTTCTGGTAGTTTAAAGTCGCTAGTGTCGTTGTTTATGCTTGTATAAGTCGTCATTAACTCCTTGTCATAATACTTTTTGACAATAGCTTTAAAAGCGTCAATATCGTTAATAAGCTCTTTTGTTGTTAATGATTTTCCATTGGTTAAATCAAAATTAAAAAACTTAAACTTTAAGTTGCTACTTGCAGCTCCTGTGTTGATACTTCCATTCATGGATATACAAACTAACGCTTCGTTTTGGTAAGATACTTCTCCATCAATTAAAGCTTCCCATCTTGGAAATTTACTGTCAAAATCGGATAAAAATGATTTATTAAAATTAGTGTAAGCCTCGTTAAATGCTGCAATGCTTTCTTCAATAGTTTCTTTTTTACTTTTAGCACTATCTATATTTAATATCTGACAAGCAAAATTGTTAAGTGTAGCATTTATGTTTTTTGCAGTCTTGGTTTTACCATTTGCTTTAGGCAAAACGATTTCTACAAAGGTTTCTTTTTCTTTGGATATTTGGGTTTCAGAAAAAGTAATAGTCTTGTCTTTTTGACAAGAGGTTGTCATTATTAAGCAGTAAACTACAGTAATAAGTAACGATTTAGAGTTGGATAAAGTGTTAAACATAGACTAAAGATATTGTTCTAGTTTGAATACAGCGAATTAAAAACTATTTTTATTGTTAACAAAAGTTTTCTTCATGAAATTTAATACAAAAACAATACATGGTGGTCAAAAACCTGATCCAGCTTATGGTGCAGTAATGCCACCAATATATCAAACATCAACATATGCACAATCAACACCTGGAGGTCATAAGGGGTTTGAGTATTCTAGAAGTCATAACCCAACAAGGCAGGCTTTAGAAAATGCATTTGCTAGTTTGGAAAATGGCAATTTTGGATTAGCATTTGGATCTGGATTGGCAGCTATTGATGCAGTTATGAAATTATTAAAACCTGGAGACGAAGTTATATCTACTAACGATTTGTATGGTGGCACCTACCGTTTGTTTACCAAAATTTTTGAAGGCTTTGGTATTAAATTTCATTTTATTGGTATGGACAATGCTGCTAATATAGAAAAGTACATTAACGCAAACACTAAATTAATTTGGGTAGAAACACCAACTAATCCAATGTTAAATATTATTGATATTGCTGCAGCTTCAAAAATTTCCAAAAAGCATAACGTACTATTGGCAGTCGATAATACGTTTGCTACACCTTATTTGCAGCAACCTTTGGATCTTGGAGCAGATATTGTTATGCATTCTGCAACTAAATATCTTGGTGGACATAGTGATTTGGTCATGGGAGCTTTAATAGTAAAAGATCAAGACTTGGCTAAAAAACTATATTTTATACAAAATGCTAGTGGAGCAATCTGTGGTCCTCAAGATGCTTTTTTAGCTTTACGCGGAATTAAAACATTACACGTTAGGATGCAGCGTCATTGTGAAAATGGTAAGGCTGTAGCCGAATTTTTAAAGTCGCATCCTAAAGTTGAAACAGTCTATTGGCCAGGATTTGATACGCATCCAAATCATACCATTGCTAAACAACAAATGAGAGATTTTGGAGGCATGGTTAGCTTTGTTACTAAAGGAAATAACTATGATCAAGCGATTAAATTTGTTGAAAACCTTAAAGTATTTACACTAGCCGAATCCCTAGGTGGTGTCGAGTCACTGTGTGGACATCCAGCAAGTATGACGCATGCTAGTATACCAAAAGTAGAACGCGAAAAAATAGGTGTTGTTGATAGTATGATAAGGCTAAGTGTTGGAATAGAAGATGCTGAAGATTTAATTAATGATTTACAACAAGCCTTAGGTTGATATCTAGGCTGTAAACATAAAAACGGTCAAGTTTTTAACTTGACCGTTTTTATATATTGTAATTTGATTAATTAATTAATTAATTAATTAATCAAGGTAATAAATGTATCCAACATTTAACCAGACTAACCAGTCATTGTATTTGTTATATTCTAACTGGTGGTTTAAACCATCAATCCAATCGTTAAAATAATATTGACCTCTCAGGTCTAACATTAAGTCAGAAATTGTATTTAATTTATATCGTACACCAATACTAGATACAACAGACCAAGTGCTGCCACCACTAATGTCAATAGGGTTTTCTAAAGGAGGTCTAGACCAAGGGTTATAAAAATTATTTAAGTTATTAATATTTCCAGGGTCACCTTCGCCAAGGTATGACGTACTAACTTTAGGATTAAAAGATACATAATGCGCACCTAAACTAACAAATGGAGCAAATCGGTAACCAAACGCTTGAAAAGATCTAATGCTTAGCGGAAAATACTCTATTTGCATTCCAATATCAAAGTTATTGGCTTCACCAGAGTGTGCTCTTAATCTATCAGCATCAGCACTAGTTTGTTCTGGTTGCACAAATAAACCAAGATGATCTAATTTAGTCTTGTTGTAAGAAATTTCAGTACGTAATTTAAAGTGATCGTTAAAGTAATTGTCTGTAGTGTAGCAATTACAATCTGCTTGATAAGCAAAATTAATATAATGCACCAATCCAATACCAAAACCTGTGTTACCAGAGTTAGTCGAAAAATCATTACGTTCTCCAAAATCAGATTTAAAAGCAACAGGTCCAGTAATTATCCCAATTTCATGAGAGAAGCCTAACTGAGAAAATGCGTTACTAGTACTTAACAATATAAGTATGACTAGTATCAATTGTTTAAGGTTAAACATAATAAGGCTATGGTTTAGAGGCTATTTATTAAGCAAATATATAAAATCACGACGAACATACAAATTTTACAGATAACACGTAGCCTTTTATTTTAAATTTTAATATTTATTAATTCTACTATAACGTTTGCGAAAATTAAAAAAAAATAGGTGTACAAATAAAGATAATGTATCTTTGTATCACATTTTTATGGATTGTATAACACTATCGTAATTATTTACATAATGAAAGATAAAATTGAAGCATTTTTAGATTTAGTAAAACAAAAAAATGGCAATGAGCCAGAGTTTTTACAAGCAGTACACGAAGTTGCAGAAACTGTAATTCCGTTTATAGAAGAAAATCCAAAATATCAAGGTAAGATGTTGTTAGAGCGTATGGTAGAGCCAGAACGCACAATAATTTTTAGAGTACCTTGGATTGATGATAAAGGAAATACACAAGTTAACAGAGCTTTTAGAGTTGAGTTTAACTCGGCAATTGGGCCATACAAAGGTGGATTGCGTTTTCATCCATCAGTAAACCTAAGTATTTTAAAATTTTTAGGATTTGAACAATTATTCAAAAACTCTCTTACAACTTTGCCAATGGGTGGAGGAAAAGGAGGAAGTGATTTTGACCCTAAAGGAAAAAGCGATAACGAGGTCATGCGTTTTTGTCAATCTTTTATGACAGAATTATTTAGACATATTGGAGCAAACACAGACGTGCCAGCAGGAGATATAGGAGTTGGTGGACGTGAGATAGGATATATGTTTGGACAATACAAACGTTTAAAAAACGAATTTACAGGAGTATTAACTGGTAAAGGATTATCTTATGGTGGATCTTTAATCAGACCAGAAGCTACTGGTTATGGTACAGTATACTTTGCAAAAAACATGTTAGCAACTAAAAACGATTCATTTGATGGTAAGACAGTTGTTATCTCTGGATCAGGAAATGTTGCACAATATGCTTGTGAAAAAGCAACCGAGTTAGGAGGTAAGGTAGTAACTATGTCTGATTCTTCTGGGTATATTTATGATAAAGATGGTATCGATGCAGATAAATTAGCATATATCATGGAAATCAAAAATGTTAATAGAGGTAGAATTAGTGAATATGTAGATAAGTATAGCTCAGCAACCTTCCATGAAGGAGAAAGACCTTGGAGTGTTAAATGTGATATTGCTATGCCATGTGCTACGCAAAATGAGTTAGACAAATCTGAAGCTGAAACTTTGGTAAATAATAATGTTATTGCTGTTGCAGAAGGTGCAAACATGCCAACAACACCAGAAGCAATTGAAGTGCTTCAAAAAGCTAAAGTATTGTTTTCTCCAGGTAAAGCATCTAATGCAGGTGGAGTTGCTACTTCAGGTTTAGAAATGAGTCAAAACTCTTTACGTTATAATTGGACTAGAGAAGAAGTAGATGCTAAACTAAATCAAATCATGGATGATATACATGCATCTTGTGTAAAATATGGAACTCAAAAAGATGGAACCGTAGATTATGTTAAAGGAGCAAATGTTGCTGGATTTGTTAAAGTTGCAGACGCTATGTTAGCACAAGGAGTCGTTTAAGATTTTATTGTAATTTTTATAAAAACCCCTTAGTTGCTTAATGTAACTAAGGGGTTTTCTGTTGTATAAAACAGACACACAATACAATAAATTATAGTATTTTTGAGTTTTATTAATTTACTTTTATAAATGTCTAAAATCAAAATAGTTTTCAATCTGTTTGTTATAGTGCTTAGTTGTCTTTTTGTGGTTAAGACTAATGCGCAAGATTTTTCTGACTCTTGGAAGGGTCATTTCTCATATTTAGACATTAAGGATGTGTCTCAAGGAAGCACTAAAATTATTGCTGCTGCAGAAAATGCTGTATTTATTTATGACAAAAACACTAATGTAATAGATAAACTTTCTACAATTAATGGGTTATCTGGAGAGACTATTTCTGCTATACAATATATAGAGGACAGTAGTTTGATACTACTAGGTTTTGAAAATGGTTTAATTCAAATTTATAAAGAAAGTGATAATACTATTCTATCTGTTGTAGATATTCTTGAAAAGCCAACAATTCCACCTAGTGATAAAAAAATTAATCATTTTAATGTTTTTGATGGCAAAGCATATGTTGCTACAGATTACGGAATTTCTGTTTACGACATAAATAATTTAGAGTTTGGTGACACTTATTATATAGGATCAAATGGTACGCAAATAGTTGTTTCGCAAACCACTATTTTTGAAGATAAAATTTTTGCAGCAACCTCTATAGGTATTAAAAGTGGTGCATTGTCAAATCCAAATTTAATAGATTATCAAGAATGGAACCATTTAGTAGGGTTTTATTGGTTAGGTATACAGGCAGTTGGTGATAAATTGTTTGCGACAAGAACAAATAGAAGTGTTTATGAATATACAACTAGTGGTGTTCAGCTTAAAGCAACTTATTCAAATAATATTGTAGATATTAGAGCTTTTGACAATCAATTAATTGTTACTACAGAGAAAGAAGCTAATGTATATAATCCAGAGGGATTTGTAAATTTAGCGCAAGTCGGAAACATACCAGAATATATTACTAAGTACACATGTGCTGTAATTGATGAGACTAATCAGATTTACGTAGGTACTGAAGGAACACTTTCAACAGCTAAACCTGGTTATGGTTTGTTAAAAACAAATGTTACAGATACCTCTATTCAAGAGGAAATACATCCTGACAGTCCATTATTAAATAAGTTTTTTAAAATAAAAACTTTAGCAGGTCATATTTATGGAACACATGGAGGTTATGATTTTTCGTATAATCCTTATGCAATTACTACTAGAAAATCTGGGATTAGTCATTATTTTGATGATGCTTGGCAAAATATTACCTACGATTCTATTCAGCCAATTACTGCTTTTCCATGGTCTTTTTCTCATATATCTATTAATCCCTTTAATCCTAACTTAGCATATATTAGTTCTTCTGTATATGGCGTCTTAGCTTTGGAGAATAATGAGCCAACGGAATTTTTTAACGGAGAAAACAGTACTATACAACCCTTTTTTACAGACAATCACTTTGTTTTTGCCTCAACTTTTGATGAAAACGGAACTTATTGGGTGTTAAATGCAAGATATGATGCCCCTTTAAATAAGTACAAGGATGGTGAGTGGACTTCATATAGCTTTTTGGATTTAATGAATCCAGCTACGAGTAATAATGGTTTTTCTTCTATCGTATTTGACTCTAATAATAATATTTTTATGGGTACACACCAATATGGCCTTGTAGGGTTTAATGAAAATGGAGGAAATTATATTTTTGAACATGTTGTAGATACAGAACAGAATATGCCATCACCTAGAGTAAAAGCAATAGCAATTGATCGAAATGGTCAACTTTGGTGTGGTACAGATTCAGGGTTAAGAATTGTGTATAATACAGAGCAATTTATGTCAGGATCTCCAGAAGTTGATAATATTGTGGTGTTAGATGATGGTATTGCTAGAGAGTTATTATTTCAACAATACATAACAGATATCGAGGTAGATGGATCTAATAATAAATGGATTGCTACTTTGGATACAGGTTTGTATTATTTTTCGTCAGACGGTCAAGAAACCATCTTTCATTTTACAAAAGATAATTCACCTTTACCTACAAACGATGTTTTAGATGTAGATATTGATAGTGTAAACGGTATTATATATATAGCTACAGACAAAGGTATGGTGTCCTTTCAGTCAGATGCCTCTAAACCTAAAAGCACCTTAGAAGATGCTTACGTATACCCAAATCCAGTACGACCTAATTTTAATATCCTAACCGAGAAGGTTAAAATTAGAGACATATCAGAAAACGTAAATATTAAAATTGTTGATATTGAAGGCAATTTGGTAGCAGAAGCAGAGTCTAGAACAAACTCTAGATTTAAAGGTTATAACCTTGAAATAGATGGTGGTACAGCACTATGGAATGGTAAAAATTTAGGAGGTAATATTGTGGCATCTGGTGTTTATCTAATCATGCTAAACGATTTAGATACCTTTGAAACTAAAGTGTTAAAAGTGATGGTGGTTAGATAATGTTAACAACAACAAACGCTATTGTTCTCTCAAAACTTAGATTTAAAGATAACGACTTAATTGTTAAGTGTTATACTCAAAATCAAGGTGCGGTTAGTTACTTGCTTAAAGGGGTTTTATCCTCCAAAAAAGGAAATAAAAAAGTAGCTTACTTTCAATCGTTATCTCAACTCCAATTAAACACAGACTACAAGTCTAATAGGTCGCTGCAATATATAAAAGATGTAAAAACAGATTTTTTGTATACTTCACTTCATACAAATATATTAAAAAGTGCAATTGTAATGTTTTTGGCAGAAATCTTAGCTCAGGCATTACAAGAAGAAGAACAAAATGATGCACTTTATAGATATATACAAATCACATTACAGTGGTTAGATGCTAATGATAGTTATTCAAATTTTCATCTATTATTTCTTTTGGATTTAACTAAGTATCTTGGTTTTTATCCAGATCAAACAGAGATTGATACAGGTTCATATTTTAATTTAATGGATGGCGAGTTTCAGCATGAAAACAATTCTAAATATGCCATTACTGGCGAAAATTTAACACTATTAAAACAGTTGTTAGGCATGACATTTGATGATATAAAAACCATTAAAATTAGTGCAAAACAGAGGCAATCATTTTTAACTATAATTTTAGTCTATTTTGAACTACATTTAGGCAACTTTAAAAAACCAAAATCTTTACAAATCCTCAATGATGTTTTTAATTAAAAATATGAAATTATTATTAAGTTTATTTCTAATAACTTTTTTTACACTTTCCTTGTCTGCTCAATCAATTACAGTGATTGATATAGACTCTAATCAACCCATTGCAGGCGTAGCTATTTACAATAAAAGTCAATCCAAAAGTCAAATTACTAATATAGATGGTATGGCTGATTTAAGCAATTTTAATGCTTCAGAGGTGCTATTCTTTCAGCATATTTCACACACAATACATCAAGTTAAAAAAAGTAATATTTCTAATAGTAAAGTCTTCCTTGAGTCTAATGAACAAGGTTTGGACGAAATTGTTATTTCTACCTCAAATTTTGGACAAACAAAAAGGGAGATTCCTAAAACAATAGCTACCATAAATGCCAAGGATATAAGCTTTACTAATCCTCAGACTAGTGCAGATTTATTAGAGGGAACAGGTCAAGTATATATACAAAAAAGTCAATTAGGAGGTGGTAGTCCAATGATTAGAGGTTTTTCTACCAACAGATTACTAATTACTGTGGATGGAGTAAGAATGAATAACGCTATTTTTAGAGGTGGAAATCTTCAAAATGTTATTTCTATAGATCCTTTATCTATTCAAAATACAGAGGTAACTTTAGGTGCAGGTTCTATTATTTATGGTAGTGATGCAATTGGTGGTGTAATGAGTTTTTATACTAAAAAACCTGAGTTTTCTTATACAGATACGCTTAACGTAAAAAGCAATGTATTGATGCGTTATGCCACTGCTAGTAAAGAAAAAACGGGACATATTGATTTAAATTTTGGTCTGAAAAATTGGGCGTTTTTAACTAATGTTAGCTATACGGATTTTGGAGATTTAAGAATGGGTAGTCATGGTCCTTCAGAATATCTAAGACCAGAGTTTGTAGTGACAAATAATAATCAAGATGTTGTAGTACCTAATGATAATCCCAAAATTCAAAAAACAACAGGTTATGATCAAATTAATGTTATGCAAAAGGTTAGTTATAAAGCTAACGATGATTTAGATTTTGATTTAGGATTGTTCTATACCACAACCTCTGATTACTCAAGATATGATAGGTTGATACGTTATAGAGGTGATGATTTAAGATCTGCAGAATGGAATTATGGACCACAAAAATGGTTTATGTCTAATTTAAGCGTTACAAAAAGAAGCAGTAATGCAACGTTTTATGACAACATAAAAACAACTTTAGCGTATCAAAATTTTCAAGAAAGTCGAATGGATAGAGATTTTCAGGATACTGATAGAAATGTTAGAGAAGAGTCTGTGGATGCGGTTTCGTTTAATATAGATTTTGAAAAAGAACTAAGCACGACATCAAAAATATTTTATGGTTTTGAATATGTATACAATAAAGTAGGATCAATTGGTTTTACTGAAAACGTAGAGAATAATACTACTTTAAACACAGTGTCTCGTTATCCAGATGGTGCCACTTGGCAAAGTACAGCTCTTTATGCTAGCTACAAATTTAGACCAACTAAAAAGTTTGTTTTTCAGACAGGTTTAAGATATAATACAGTAATCCAAAAGGTAGATTTTACAGATAATAACCAGTTTTTAGATTTACCATTTTCAGAATCTAATAATACCGCAAATGCTTTAACAGGGACTGCAGGTGTAACGTTTGTGCCTAATGAGACATTACAATGGAAATTTAACTTGTCCTCTGCTTTTAGAGCACCAAATGTTGATGATACAGGAAAGGTATTTGACTCAGAACCAGGATCTGTTGTAGTACCAAATGATGATTTAGACCCAGAATATGCCTATAGTGGAGAGTTAGGTTTAAAGTTGAATTTTGACAAAGTGGTTATTTTTGATATGGCAACATATTATACTTATTTGGATAATGCTTTGGTTAGAAGAGATGGTACTTTAAATGGTGAATCACAGATTATCTATGATGGCGAGTTAAGTAATGTGCAATCTATGCAAAATGCTTCTAAATCTTGGATATATGGTTTTGAAGTTGGAGCACAAGTTAATTTTTCGGATGCTTTTAAATTAACATCCCAATACAATATTATTGGTGGTACAGAGGAAACAGATGGTGTAGAAGTACCAGTTAGACATGTTGTGCCTAATTTTGGAAACACACATTTAGTATGGCAAAAAAATAAAGTTAAAGTAGACGGTTTTGTTAATTATAACAATGCGTTGTCATTTGACCAAATAGCACCTTCAGAAGCTGAAAAAGATTACATATACGCATTGGATCAAAACGGTAAGCCTTACTCACCATCTTGGTACACTTTAAATTTAAGAACGCAATACGAAATTGGTGATACTGTAGTGGTGTCTGCTGCTTTAGAGAATATTACAGATCAACGCTACAAAACGTATTCTTCAGGGATTGCGGCTCCAGGTAGGAACCTGATAGTCTCCTTACAATACACATTATAACAAAAAAAACCTCAATGTAAATATTGAGGTTTTTTTATAGTTTATTTTTTTAAAGCTTTTTTACTAAGTATTATGCCATTACTTAATTCAATTTGTGCAATATAAGCAGTTGGATTAAGATTAGTAAGGTTGTAAGTTTCGGTGTTATTTTCTCCTTTTAAATTGAATAACAATCTACCCAACATATCATAAATTTTTATAGATTTTATGGTCAGGTCTTTGTTGTTTAATGAAAACGTCACAGTATCATTCTGGTCTTCGTAAATAACTAAATTCTCAGATATAATAAGTGTTTCGTTAACAGATAAACTAGGTTGATTAAATACAATTTCAAATCTATTATTAAATTCACCTGTTTCTGCAGTAAATGAATAATCTCCTGCATTTAAATCTTGATAAGTGTTAGTAAGATTATCTTTTAAGTAAATCGTGTTGTTTGATAAAAATTCACCTTGAAACTGATTAATAGATATAGTATAAATTGTTGGTGTATTAATGTTATTGAAAAAACCTAGATTTATAGTTTCGTTTAAATCTAAATCGCTTGGTGATTTACCTTGAATTGCTAATTTTTTTGAGTCACTTGGTAATACTGAGTAAAATGAAAAATCAGCAATGGTTGCACCATTTTTTTTAGCATCGTAATATGCTCCATCATTGGCAGCAGTTGCACCAGGAACATAACCAATAACTGTTTGGTTAAACAAACCTGTATCTGTTGTCATATTTAACCATAATTTGTTATTTGTAATTGTAGCTGTAGCTGAATTTGTATTGGATGCTCTAAAAAACTGAGTGTTATTATTTGTAACACGCATGGCATTATTAAAAGTAACAGTACCAGTTGTAGATGCAGGATTGTCTGAATATGTTACAAAAAAACCTTGACCAGAAGGTATGTGTCTAGTAGGTGTTATTCCGTCTCCACCAGTAAGTTCTGCTGTTCCATTAATTCTAGCATAGTCACTAAACGAAAAATTTAAGGCTTGATTACCATTAGCTGTACCATCAGGAGCTGTTGCGTGTGACCATAAATATAATTCGCCATCAAGTTTACCATTGGTTGGATTAGATAGGTAATTGTTTTCTGCAAAAAATAAATCAACATCAATAGCAGAAGGATATGGATTTCCTATTAAATTCCAGTTGGTGTCATTTGTTTCGGTATCATTTCTCTCAACAGGAACCGTTATATTTCCATTATTTAAAGTACCTCTAAATGAATAGCTATAACTACCAGCTCCAAAAATGAAAGCGTCTTGAGAATGTGTAGCAGTATAGCCAACGCCAGGAGCCATTAAATCGCTAGATCCTTTTAAAAACCAAACATCTCCATTGTCATCGATGTCATCTACTCCAGGACCATTAACTAAGGTGTTATCATTATTTGTTTCGTATTGTGAGTCAACAAAGTTTGCTGCGTTAAATTCAAATCGTCTATATTGACTAGATTGAAACAAGGCGTTGCCAAAAGTTTCGTTAGCAACAGGAGAACTCCAATAGGTGTATTCATACCATTGATTAATAAAGGACGTATTTCTCTCTACTACAGCTGCATTATCTGTTGTAAAAAAGGAACTGCCTGTATCATCATAAGTTGCAGAGTTGTCTACTTGTACAAAAGAGCCTGTATTTTGAATAGCTATACGACCATTATTTGTTACATCTGTAATAATTTGGACATACTCGTTAGATGAAACGGTAAGATTAACTCCAGGATTTATAACTAGGCTACAAGCAGTAAAACTAGGTTGACCAACAGTACTAGTGTTGTAGTTGCTAGCCAAAATAGCAGTGGTAGATCTGTTTGGAGTTGTTGGTAGCCAATTTGTGCCATCCCAAGTTACAGTTGAGGTGCAATTTTGAGTTCCCCAAATCTCAATGTTATCTATAGCTATATCCTCTTGACCTTGATTAAGTCTAAATCTAATAGCAATATCCAAAAGGTTACCAGTTCCGGTAATGGATCTAGTATGTTGTGTAAAAGTATCTGTAATTGCTACACCATCACCAATACCGTCAAAATCAGTATCTATTAAAGGCGCTCTGTTTGCGCCACCATTATCATTTTCTATCCATAATAAATTGGAGCTGGTTCCGCTATTATCAATTTCGTATGTAAATCTTACATTATCACCATTATCCCAATGTTCTGTTCTAGTTCCACCGTTAGTAGTTTGGTCGTCTTCCGCTAAGTGTACTCTAAATTCTAAGTTTGTATAATTACTTATGTCTATATTTTCAATAAACAGTCTAGCAGGTAAAGGTGCACCTTCACCATCTGTGTCTTGTGCTGCAAAGTAAAAGCCTCCTTGTAAATTATTAAATAAGACTCCATTTGGACCATGGTTAAAGTCTGTTCCGTCTGTTCTTAAAAAGTAGTCGCGAACATTGTCTGTAAATTCGGTAATATTAGTTGTGTAGCCTCCAGGAGTTTCAAAATTTAATTCGGCGATTTTAGTTTGTGATAAACAGAATGAAACGGTAAGTAAGCATACTATTAAATGTAAAGATTTAACTTGCATTGAGGGTTTTTTAAAAAGATTATAGCAAGCTAAATATAGTTTGTAAACTTTTTTAGAACAAAAAACTCCAACTTTATTAGTTGAAGTTCTTTTTTCTATGATAAAGTGTAAGTTGTAATTACTGTTTGATAGCTTTTTTAGAAATTAATTGGCCATCACTTAATTGTATATGTGCGATGTAGGAAGCTTGACTTAGGTTTGAAAGGTTATAAGTTTCGGTATTAGAGTTTCCTTTTAAATCATATAATAATCGACCTAAAACATCATATATTTTAATAGACTTTATGGTTAAGTTTTGACTTGTTAAGCTAAATGTTATATCGTTATTTTTGTTTTCGATTATCGAAATATTTTGTGTTACACTTGTTTCTTCGTCAATGGAAAGGCTTGAGTCTTTAAACACAATTTCAAACCTATCATTAAAGGTGCCTGTCTCTGATGTGAAATTATAGTCGCTATTTGATAAGTTATGAAGACTTGACAATAAGTTGTCTTTTAAATAAACGGTGTTGTTGGATAAAAAGTCTCCTTCTAGTTGTGCTATTGAGAACGTGTATACCGTTGCTGTTGTAATATTTGTATTAAATCCTACAGGTATAACTTCGTCTATAGTTAAGCTCTCTGGAGCTTTACCTTGTATTGCTAGTTTATCAGAATCACCAGGAACTGAAGTAAAAATTTCGGCAGCATTATTATTATAAAGTGTTTTGTTAGCGTCATAGGCTTTACTGTCTTTTCCATCTGTTGCACCATTTACATAAGCTACTAGTATTTGATGAAACACACCTGTGTCTGAGGTTAGGTTTACCCAAAGTCTGTTGCTTAATGTATTACTAGATCTAAAAAACTGCTCATTACTTGTGGCATCCGCAGTACGTAAACTATTATTAAACGTTACACTACTGTTAGCAACTCCTTGTACAAAAAAGGCTTGACCAGATGGTATATAGCTGGTTGGTATAATACCATCTCCTCCTGCTGTGTTACCACTTCCAGTTGTAATGATGGCGTAATCACTACTATTAAAATTTGCGCCTTGATTTCCGCTTGCATTTGCATTTGCAGGTGTATTGTGTGACCATAAATAAGCGACACCTTGTATAGAAGCAGCGTTATTAGTTAAAAATGCATTAGCATCTATTGCAGATGGATAAGGGTTACCAATTAAATTCCAGTCTTCATCTCCATTTGCTCCATTATAAGCAATTGGGCTAGTAATAATTCCGGTATTAAATGCGCCTTCAAAAGTGTAAGTGTATTGTGAGCCGACAGAAAAACCAATTGGCGAATGCATAGATATGTATCCAACACCAGGAGTCATTACTGTGCTTCCTGGTATTAATGCCCAATCATTTCCATCGTCATCAATTCCGTCTGGTCCAGGAGTAAAAGTATTGGTGTTATTGATTTCAGTTAGATTATCTAAAAAGTTAACAGCATTAAATACATAGCGTCGACTTGGATTAGCAAAAGCTAAACCTTGTCCAATGGTAGTATTTTCAACTGGCGAACTCCAATAAGTGTATTCATAAATACTATTAAGTGGTGTAGTACGTTTGTTAACTAAAGATAATCCATCAGTATTTAGCGTAAATGTTGCTGCATCGTTATTTTGAACAAAGTTTCCTTGTGTTTCGACATATAATTCTCCGTCAACAACAACGTCATTTTCAATTTCCACGTAAGTGTTATTATTTACGGTTAATCTAAATTCTGTTCCAGAAGGATTGCTATTAATAGTTAAAGAACATGCGCTAAAACTACCAAAGGTTGCAGTATCATAACTATCGTTTATGATTACTTTGGTGTTTAAGTCTGGAGTACCATTGTCCCAAGCGCCTAAAGTCCAAGTTGTTGTGCCTACGTTTATACGTGCTGCATTTGTGGCAGTACTGCAAGATGCATCTTCAGTCACCTCGCAATAAAATTGGTAACCTTGTAGGTCTGCTCCTGCGATTGATAATGTGGTTGAGGTTTCTCCAGTGACTGTTCCTGGAGCAAAAGATGAACTAATTACACTAGTCCATCCATTAGAAACCGTATCGTTATAATACCATTGATATGTTAACGTTCCTGAGTTTCCAGGTGTTGCTGCTGTAGTAAATACAATAGCGTCGTTACAATTATTTATGTCTAGAGGCTGTAAGGTTATTGTAGGTGTATTAGCAAGTATTACAAACGTACCTAAGTTGCTTGTGTCACCTGATGTTGCTGTTGTCCATTCTGTAGCATCAAATGCTGTATTTGGGCTAACTACGTCAGTGTTTCTTCTATAGACATAGCCTGGAGCGCCAACTAGAGTGTCATGGAAGTCATCTACAACAACCCCTGTTGCTACTAATGTAAGTTCAAGTCTATCGTCGTCATTAAATCCTGCTGTAGAGCCACCAAAGATAAAATCATGTGCGCTTCCTGTGTCTGTACTTATCTTTCCTACTAATACTTGACCATCAGCTATTGTGCTTCCTGTTCCTGAAGCAGGAAAGGTGTAGGAATGAGTAGAGGAGGCAGAAGCTATATCTGCAAAACGATTAATTTCATATAAGGTTAAATCGACAGTAGCTCCTGTTCCGTTAAAAATTTCAATATAACCTAAAGATCCTGATGAATTATCATAGACTTCAGTCATCATTAATCCTGTAGTACTACCACAGCTTCCAGAATTATCAATTAATGTAAATGGTGTACTTGCAGGACAACCTAAATCATCTGTGATTTCAATAATTCCTGATGTTGCTCCTGTAGGAATTGTAACCTCCATTGTGGTCGCAGATAGATTATTAACTGTAGCAGCTAGTCCGCTTACGGTTGCTGTTGCTGTTGTTAAATTTGTACCTGTTATTGTTACAATAGTGTTTTCTGGACCAGATGTTGGTACTATTGTTATGCTTCCAGGATTGCATAATCCATTACCTTGTACTGTAAACGTAAAAGGATTCTCGTCTAAATCGTTATTAGTTATTGTAATGGTAGCAGTTCTGGTTCCAGAAGCTATAGGCGAAAATGTTATTTCAAATAGACCTGGTGGATTTTGACTTGGTGTTACCGTAAAAGGTGAAGGATTTAAACTTATGGTAAAATCACCTGGATTAATTCCTCCAACAGTTATGTTGGCAATATCTAAATTAGCTGTTCCAATGTTTTGAATTCTGTAAGACTTAGTTTGAGAGTTTCCTATGTTTTGAGCAGCAAATAATGTATTGTCTAAGCTGCTTGGTGTAATATCTCCATTAGCAATATCTGGAAAGGCTCCTAGATCACCTTCTACATTAATCTCTTGTTCTGGTGTAGTACCAGTACCTTGTAGTAAAATAGTACAAGTACCTTCATCTGCATCATTGTTATTTATTGTAAGTGTAGCGTTTTTAACACCTATGGTCGTAGGCGTAAATCTAACAGTTACAGTTTGTGTACTACCTGCTGTAACAGTAAAAGGTGTTGCAGGTGTGACAATACTAAAGCTAGTTGCGTCTGTACCACTTAGTACTAAGGAAGCGATATCTAAATCTAAAGTACCATCATTATCAATATCAAAAGTAATATCTGTATTAAATCCTGTGGCTTGCGATCCAAAAGCTATAGAGTAACCACAAGCTTGGTCTGTATTAGAGGTGTCAACTAGTTGTAATTCTGGAATAGAACAAGGAGAAATTAAAGTGTTTGCTCCAGGTGAACCACCTGTTGCAACTTCTTGCCAATTACTACCAGTATTAGAGTTATCTAGAGTAGCATCAATAACATGTAATGTTGAGCCATTACCATTTGCTCCATCAGTACTGTTAAACACTACTGAGTCAACAATAGATGTTCCATTTGCAGCGTATAGGACAATAGTCTCACTAGTATTATTAAGATTATTTGTATTATTTGTCGAAGCACCTATACCATAATCTGGCATGAAAGGGCAATCATTATTATATGATCCATCTCCATTACTTCCTAATGATACAGTAATACACGTATCAGCTGCAATACTTGTAGCAGCAGGAAAAGTAAACAATACACTTCCGTTATCTACAATATAGCTGCTTAAATCTTGTGCGATTCCAGACAAATTACATATTTCTATCCACTCATCATCAACTCCAGAGGAGTTATAAGATAATTCAGTAATAACTACCTCTGCTAAAGGAGTTAAAACGTCTCCATTGACAGCTACATTTTGTGTAGTTGCACCTGTACTTGTAGCTGTAATGTTACCAGAATACGTGTTAACTGTCAAACCAGCAGATAATCGTGTGTAAATTGTTGTAGATGTTACTGTACCAACAGCTGGTGTTAAATTAACTGTAGTGCCAAAACCAGCTCCAGAAGTTGTAGAAATTTCAAAATTTGTAGGTGCAGTTAAAACAAGATCTGTTGTAAGAAGCGTACCTTCTACTGTAAACGTTTGTTCAGCTGAAGGACCAGCTGCAATAACATAGTCTAAGTTTGTTAATGTTGTTGGGTTTAGTGTTATTGTTGGTGTAGCTGTAGCACAACTAGCAGGAGCATTTCCAAAACCAGTCATTGTTGATCCATTAGCTATTTCGTCGAAGCGGACACTTGGATCTGTCCAACCATCAATATCACCATCACAGAAACCATTCTTTATTTGTAAGTTATTATTGCTTGTGTCTACACCACTACCAGTCCAAGATGTTCCAGGATCTGAGCCACATGTTCCAAACTCATCTTGTAAAACACCACCAAGATATAATTGTAGAGCATCATCACCATTAAAATTAAAGTTATAAGTCGTTATACCAGCTAGGTCAGTCCCATTAGCAGTTGCATAATCAGTTAGATCAGTTGAACCAATAACCCAAACCTCATCAACTCCTAGTGTTCCAGTTATTGTATTTGTTGCAGCTATTGCTCCACAAGCTCCTCCATTAGTTCCTTGATAAACCTGTAAATTATTAGCTCCAGAGAAAGTTATTGGAGCGCCTGAGACGTTAAAAATCTCAATACCTTTTGGAGTTGTACCAGAGTTTGTTTCTATATATTGACTAATTATTACTTCAGATTGTCCATATCCAAAAGTTACAGAGCCAAGTAGGAGTAAACAAAGTAATTTTATGTTTTTCATAGGTTAAGAGATTCAATGTTGTAGTATATAAGCTTATAAAGCTACTATTCAAAAATAAATTAAATATATCTTTAAATATTATTATAATGTTATTTTTAGCACATGAACACTACTAATACTTTTACTGTAGACGAAGCTAAAAAAAAGCTAGAGCATTATTGTGCGTATCAAGAACGTTGTCACCAAGAGGTTAGACAAAAACTAAAAAGTATGCATATGATACCTGAAGCAACAGATATTATAATTGTACACCTTATGGACCATAATTTTCTTAATGAAGAACGTTTTGCTAAATCTTTTGTTCGAGGTAAGTTTAGAATCAAAAAATGGGGTCGTCGTCGGCTATTACTCGAATTAAAGAAAAAGGATATATCCAAATATAATGTAAATCAAGCGTTTAGAGAAATTGAAGAAGCGGAGTACATCGAAGTTTTTAATGATTTAGCCGAAAAAAAAGCACAAACTTTAAAAGAGACCGACAAATACAAGAAAAAGAAGAAGCTTATTGACTATTTATTGTATCGTGGTTGGGAGAGTCATTTGGTATATGATAAAGCCAATGAATTGATAAAATAGGACATAAAAAAACCTTTTAATGTATGACACTAAAAGGTTTTTTTATGATGTAATTTTAAGTGCTATAAGTTGAAAACAGCACCAACATTTACCGTAAATTGATTATGAATTTTTTCAGCAGGAGTTAAAATATCCGAATTGTATTTGGCAAACGTTGTTCCAAATTCTGAAAATATTCCAAAACCACTAGAGAAAAAGTAACGCATTCCTAAATGTCCACCAAAGTTTTTTAAACTTAAGCTAATACCAGGATATAAATCAAAATTATCACTGATGTTTAAAACGCTACCTAAGTTAGCATTAAAACGACCTTCAATCTCTACTCGATCTTCAAAATCTGCACTTAAACCATTATTTAAGTTTAATGCGTAACCAGTTACTACTCCAACAGATATGTTTTCGCCTAAACCATAGTCGTAAGTTACAGTAATACCGTTAACGTTATCCTGAAAGTTTGCTCCGATTTGTAATTTTTGATCGCCTTTTCCTTCAAAAGACTGAGCGTTTACTAATCCTATAGTTAGTAATACAGCTAATAATAGTAATCCTCTTTTCATTTTAATTTGCTTTAAAGTTTTTGTTTGTATTAACAATGGCTTTATTGTTTTTCCAATTAATCCATTTTTGACCTTTAATACGTCGCATTAAGTTGTCAAAATTACGCATTATAAAGACATTGTATACTGCTTTACTTAAATTTTTTGGATTTCTGGCTATTGCACGTAGGCTCATAGAAAAACCTGGTGTTATGTAGCGCATGTAATGCCAATAGCCTTCTGGCATGTATAAAACTTCACCATGGTTTAATTGACATTGCCAACCTTTAGCGTTTTTTAAAGCAGGCCATTTTGCAAAATCTGGATTAGAAAAATCTATATCTTCTCGTGTAATTAAAGCAAATGGGACTTTATATAAATGCTTGTTTTGTTGTTGATCAAATAAAATAACTTGTTTTTCGCCTTCAAAATGAAAGTGAAAAATATTTGCTAAATCTATATCATAATGCATGAAGGTGTAGCTGTCGCGACCTCCAAAAAAAGCATAGGTAATCCCTTCATTAGTCTTAAACCAAAGTCTGGAAAGCTAAAATCCTTTTGAAGCTGAGGGACTTCTTTTAAAATATTCCATAAAAATATTCTAAATTTTGTTGGCTCGCGTTTAAGCAAATCAACATAGTCACTCATTTTCATTTTAGCGTGTGGCTCATTAAACCCATCTTTATGGTCAACTGGTCTGTCGTCATATAAAGGGACTGTTTTGTCTCCAGCAACTGTTTTAATATACTCTAAATTCCATTTAGAATATGCAGGCCAATCTGTTATAAACTGCTCAATAACAACAGGTTTTTGAGGCTTAAAATAGTTTTTAATAAATTCCTGTTTTGTTATTGTTTTAACTCTTGGTATGTCTTGAAGGTTTAAACTCAAATTTTTAAAATTAGGGTTCAAAGTTAATAAAACGTTACCAAAAAAAGTGTAAATGTTTGTGTTACACTTTAGTTAAAGTTAAAACGCATACCAAATAACACGTTACTTGGAGGCATTGGTGTAAAACCAGTTTCGATATAATCTGCATCAAAAATATTACTTGCAGTAGCTGTAAACTCTAATTGTTTAACGGTTAAAATTAAAGAGGCATCCCAAACATTATAGCTTTGTCCTGTTGTACGTTCGGCATGTTTATAGACTATGTTTTGTCTAACATTTTTAAATAATTGCGTGCTTAAACGTGTGGTAAAATGATGTTTTAAAGTGTTTAAAGAATAACGTGATAATTCTTTATTTTGATCTAAAATATTATCTTCTAAAAAGGTGTATCCAACAGCTAAGGATTGATTAAAATCTGTGATTTTAAAATTGTAAGACGCATCTACTTCTAACCCTTTAGTGTTAACTTCTGCAATATTGGTCGCTGTATAAATAGTTTCAGTAGCATTAGGTCTAATAAAATCTATAAGGTTTTTTGCATCTCTGTTAAATAAAGCGATCGTTCCGGAAAAATTTTTAGTGTTGTATTTTATACCAAGCTCTTGTGCAAACGCTTCTTCAGGCTCTAAATTAGCATTTCCAGAGGTTCTGAAATCATTATAAAATAGGTCTGTATAGGTTGGGATGCGGTAAGTATAACCAATGTTTCCGTAAAATTTTATATTGTCGTTAACTTGGTAGCCAAGATCTAATCCAGGAAAGGCATGAAATTTAAAATCTGAAAAGTAAGTTACTGCAATTCCTGGAGTGATATCTAGTTTGTCCTCTAGTAATTTAAATTGGTGTTCTAAAAATAGGTTAGTCATAAATCGATTACGATTCCCTAAATTATTACTTCTAATATATATTTTAGAAACATCAACACCAAAACCAGTAACACCAGCTGTTGATGTATAAGCTGCATTTACTTCTGCTCCCATTTTGTCAGTAATGTGAAGGTTTCTAAAAAATGAAGGATCCTCACGTTTTAGTAAAAATAAATCTTCGTTACGTTTCCAATAAATACGAGGTTTAATTTTAAGTTTTTCTGTATTAAAAGCTGTTGTAAATCCAATTAAACTGTTTTTAGTTTCTTCATATTCATTAAAAGCTGGATTGGTCGTGTAAAAGTTTTCTGCTCCAAATTTACGGTCAGAAAAAGTTGTAATCATCTCTATAGCTTGTGCTTTTTTGTTAAATACACTTTTTATAAAGTAGTTAGTATTGTCGTAGTCTGAGTTGTTTCGGTAACCCTCAGATGTCATTTTACCAACGTGAATAATGTGTGACGAGTTGTCTAATTCTGTGCCAACAGTAACACCAGCATTTAATTGACCAAAAGAACCAGTTTCTAAATTTGCCGAAACCGAATTGTTTAAATTAGTTTTAGTTACAATATTTATTGCTCCTGTAAATGCGTTTTGACCAAATACTCTAGCAGCAGGACCTTTTATAATCTCGATACGTTCAATAACCTCAATAGGTAAGGCTGCGTTCATGGTATGGTGACCAGTTTGTGCATCGTCCATTTTTATACCATCAATTAATAATAATGTTTGGTCAAAACCACCACCTCTAATATATAAATCGGCTTGACTACCAGCAGTCCCACGACGTCTAATGTCTACTCCTGCAACTTGTTGTAATAGATCTGCAACATTGGTTGCTGCACTATTTTTTATGTCAGAAGACGAAATAACAGTAATAGTTCTTGAGTTTTCCTTAAAAGGAAGCTCAATTCTAGAGGATGTAATTATAACCGAGTCTAATTGCTGTTGTTGCTCTAAATCTTGAGCATAAGATGTTAAAGATAATAGCCCAATTAAAGTAAATAAGTAAGTAAATTTCATAATAAAATATATTCGCATTTTTTGCAGTGCAAAATTCGTAACTTTCCGGATCACTAAAGTAGTCCAGTTTTAAAACAATGAGTAGTCCGGTTGAAGATATATTACAAACGTTAATTCATTTTGAAAAATCGCCAAACACTTCGATTTATATTCAGATAGCACAACAAATGATAAATGCTATCCAACGTGGTTATTTACAAGAAGGAACAGCATTACCAGGAACACGAAAATTTAGTAACTTATTTAGTATAAATAGAAACACTGCTGTTGCTGTTTATGACGAGTTAGCCTCACAAGGTTGGGTGGATATTATAGCCAATAAAGGTACTTTTGTTTTAATGCCAGAACGTAAGACTGCAACTATAAAAGGTGTTTTGCAAGGTGTGGAGCAATTAAAAACGTATCCAGAGGTTGCTGGATTTAGGTTTCAGTCGTCTTTTAATTTGGCGTCAACTGAAGAGTTTTCAGTTAGTAATTATGTGGTTAACGATGGGCAACCTGATTTAAGATTGCATCCAACTTATCAATTTTCTAAATGGTATAGTGCTTCCATGAAGCGCACTTCCTTAATATCTAAATGGAATCAAACCCAAGAGCAATCCTACACTACTTTTAATATTCAGCTGTGTAATTATCTAAACGCGACGCGAGGTTTTTATATCAAGCCTAATAATATTGTAAGTACACGTAGTACAGAAATGAGTTTATATATCATTTCTCAACTATTAATACAGCAAAAAGATGTTGTGCTTGTTGGTAATTTAAGTCATTATAAATCTAATATGATTTTTCAGCAAGCAGGTGCAAATTTAATTACTATTCCTGTAGATGCACATGGTATTGATGTGGATTTTATCGAAAAAAACTTTACTAAAAATAGTATTAGATGTGTGTATGTGTGTGCACATAGACAATATCCAACAACAGTGACATTGACAGCAGAGCGACGTTTAAAATTATTGCAATTAGCTAAAGCCTATAATTTTGCTATAATTGAAGATGATTTTGATTACGACTTTCAGTTTGAAGGATCAGCAATGTTACCTATGGCTAGTGCAGATTTAGAAGGTGTGGTTATATACTTAGGGCGTTTAGGGCAGTCTTTTTTTCCTAGTTTTCAAATAGGGTTTGTAGTGGCTCCAGAAAACATTATAAATGAAGCTAAAAATTACCTACAAATTCTGGACAAACAAGGCGATTTAATTCAGAAGCAAATCCTGACAGAATTAATATCTGAAGGCGAAATACATAGGTTAATTAAAAAAAACATAACTATTTACAAGCAACGACGTGATTATTTATGTGCTTGTTTAATGACTCAGTTTAAAGATGATGCTACTTGGCAAGTTCCTACAGGAGGTTTAGCGGTTTGGATAAATTTTAAGCCTCGTATATCACTTATAAAATTAGCTGAAAAAGCAAAAACGTACGATTTATTTTTGCCAAAAACCATATTGTATCAAAGTAAAACTGTTTGTGCTATACGTTTGGGTTTTGGGCATTTAAACGAGACTGAAATTGAAACCATTGTTAATATTTTAAAGCGTTGTTTTCAGGCGCTAAAGCATCCATCGGTTAATTAATCTGTATAAACTATTGTACCATGATCTTTGTACTGCTTTTTATCCATCCACTTAAAGTCGCCTGCTTTGGTTGCATCAAGCATGTTGGCGTTTAAGGCTTCTGCAAGTAGTAAGGCAAGGTTAAAGGCTTCTTTTTTATTTTGTGTAGTGCTAGCTTCAATTTTTTTATTATTTGTGCAAAAAAGATTGATAGCATAAATTTTTTCTGTAATGTTTGTGGATGCTGCACTAACCCAAACCGCTGTAGTTAAGCTAGTTGAAAACACAGAAACATAATCTATTTTTGGAAGCGGTAGCCATTTACCAAAGTTAAGACCTAAAATGGAGTAAGTTTTTCTGTAGGTATTAGATTTTAAATCTATTTGACAGCCCTCCGTTTGTAATAATAAAATGCTAAATGCTATAGGTACAATGCCATAAATAAGTCCTGAAAATACAATGTACAAACACAGTATTGCAGTTGTAATACCAAGGATGGTTTTCCATATTGGTACTTTTTTAATGTAGTCTATGGTGTATTTCATTTTAACAATAATTTATTTTACATCAAATTCCGTGTTACAATTAGCACATCTGTATTTGTCTTTAGAGTAGAAGGGAAGTGTGCCAGAGATAAACCCGAATATAAATGCGAAAAAAGATTTAAGATCTTTAATGGTAGAAAACATCGCAACCTCAGTACTATTACAATTTGGACAGTGTATTGCTTTGCCTTCATCATCAATAGAGTATTTATTAATACTCTCTAATATGTGCTGTGCTTGCATAGCATCTGTAGCCAAAACTTTTAATTTAACACCACCTATTGCATTGCTAACCAATGGGTCTGTGTCAATAGTAATATTGTCACTTAAAAAGACTTCAATACCCTCAGATTCTAATCGTCCTTTTATTATTTGGGCTTCAGCTGTATATTGAAATTTAGCTATAGTTTTAAAGGTTTGAGACATAGACTATTGATTTGATGTTTTTGTTAAATATACGACGTGTTGTTTCATTTTTAAAATGAAATTAAAGAAAATAATTATTGTTTTTCGATAATTTTAATATATTTGTTATTGTTAAACGATAATAACTATGAGAAAATTAAGTATTTTAAAAGCCATAGTAGACTTTTTTTGGATAGTTTCACTTCCATTAATTCCTGTGTTACTTATTTTTATTGGGTTTGTAATATTTGATAATAGTTTGGATGGATTTCCTATAAAAATGAATGGCATTGAAATTAAGAGTTTTGATAGGTTAAGTAAAGCTATATTAATTACCTTAATGTGTTCTTATTTAATTTTAATGTATTGTGTATTTTTATTTAAAAAGGTCTTGAGGTACTTTAGTAAAATTAATTTGTTTGACAATGTAGTTATCTATAATCTAAATAACATTGGTATTTGGTTAGTGGTCGCTGCTTTTTTACAAGGTGTTCCAACTTTTATTTATAAAATTTTGTACAAACAGAAATTAGAGCTTGAAATTGGTTTTAGTTCTTTTTTAATTATGCTTTGTTTTGGTTTATTTTTTATGGTACTAAGCGAAGTGTTTAAGGTAGCTAAGTTTGCAAAACAAGAAAATGACTTAACCATATAATTATGAGAAGAAATAAAATTTTAGTTTATATACTACATCGATTATTTGCAGGTTTGTTAGTAATTGTATCTCTTTTATTTTTAGTAAATATAGGGTTTGAGTTATTTACGGATAACGGAAAAGTAGGTAGTTTTAGAGTTGGGAGTCATCATTCAAAAGGCTATTATACTCCTGTAAAAATTAATAACAGAGTTTATAATCCTATTTTTAATAATGAAATAAGCTTAAATATAAAGGAGCATACTAATGAAAATGGTATGAAATGGAGAAGTAGTAATCCGGAATATGTAGATAAACTTCCGGATGATATTAATAAAGGGACAAAAACTATTTTAAGTTTTTATTATGATGATGAAATAGAGCATTTTACCACAAAAGAATCTATTTTTTATTCTGATGGTTTCATTGTTGCTAAATCTGATAATCCCATAATTATTTTAGAACAGATATTAAAAGCTTATAGTGGAATAATTAGTTTAATTATAATGCTTTTTTTCATGGAAAGAATATTTTACAGCCTTAATAAATCACTGACTTTTACGCATAACCTTAATAAGAAGGTTAAGTATTTAGGTGTAGTGTTTATTTTTTCAGAATCTCTAAGTTTGTTAATTAGCTATTTATTAGGGTCTTATTATGGGCGTATAAGTACACAAACTTTAATAGATGGTAAAAGATTGTCTGGTGGCTTAGATCTATCTATGAATCCTCGATTAGAATTTGATTTCGCATTTTTTCTAATTGGATTATCACTATTAGTTTTAGCAAGCTTATTAAAATCTGGTAACCAATTACAACAAGAAAACGATTTAACTATATAGCCTATGTCCATAATAGTAAATCTTGACATAATGCTAGAAAATCGAAACATGAAAAGTAACGAGTTGGCTGAAATTGTTGGTATAACCACAGCTAATCTATCCATACTTAAAACAGGTAAAGCTAAAGCCATACGCTTTTCTACCTTAGAAGCTATATGTAAAGCTTTAGATTGCCAACCTGCAGATATATTAGAGTTTGTAGAGGACTAATTGAATATTTGAAATACTATTAGCATATTAAGTTCAATAAAACTTTAACATTTCACAAAGTTTTAGTTTACAATTATTCAAACATTTTACTTAATTTTACACATATGTTTGCATTAGTAGATTGTAATAATTTCTATGCCTCCTGCGAGCGTGTTTTTAACCCTAATTTAATAGGTAAGCCAGTCGCTATTTTAAGTAATAACGATGGTTGTGTTATCTCACGTAGTGATGAGGCTAAAGCGTTGGGTTTGCCAATGGGAGCACCAATTTTTAAATGGGAATCCTTTTGTAAAGCTAATAACGTTACCGTTTTATCCTCAAATTATCCATTGTATGGTGATATGAGTAGTCGTGTTATGTCTATTTTAAAGCAATATTCACCAGATATTGAAGTGTATAGTATAGACGAATCCTTTTTATACTTTCAAGGATTTGATAATTACGATTTTACTAAGTATGGATTAGAGATAAAATCACGAATTTTAAAATGGACAGGTATACCAACATGTGTCGGTATTGCACCAACTAAAGCTTTAAGTAAAGTCGCTAATAAGATTGCTAGAAAGTATCCTTATCAAACTAAAGGTGTTCACGTTATAGATAGTGACGAAAGTCGTCTGAAAGCTTTAAAATGGCTGCCTATTGAGGATGTTTGGGGATTGGGAAGGCAGTTGTCTAAGCAATTATTAGCAAAAGATTGCAGCACTGCTTACGATTTTACACAATTGTCTGACGCTTGGGTTCAAAAAAACTTTTCGGTTGTGGAGTCTAAGTTAAAACGAGATTTACAAGGGATTCCAACTTTAAAGTTAGATGAAATAGTTACCCAAAAAAAGATGATTGCAACTACACGTAGCTTTGATTATAGTTATTCGGATATAGAATATATTAAAGAACGTGTTGCGACCTTTGCAGTTAGTTGTGCCGAAAAATTAAGAAAACAAGGCTCTAGTTGTTACGTAATAATAGTTATGTTAAAAAGTGATAAGCATAAAAAAGAATTAGAACAGCATCGCATTAGTACAAGTATAAATTTGACTTATCCCACTAACTCGTCTTTAATTATAAGTAATTGCGCCATCAGTGCATTAATGTCTATCTTTAAAAAAGGCATACAGTACAAAAAAGCAGGTGTTATTGTTACAGGGTTAGTGCCAATGGATAATCATCAACTACATTTGTTTGATCAAGAAAATCCAAAACATCAACCACTAATGAAGTCTATTGATAGCATTAATGCTAAGTATAAAAATAATAAAGTAAAAATAGCAAATCAAGATTTAAAGCATACCTGGAAAATGCGCCAAGATAGACTATCGCCAAAATACACAACCAATATAAACGATATTATAGTCGTTAAATAGTATAGTTAAAAATAATACCTTAGTAAACAAAACTATGATAGCACATAAATCAGGAAGCTTAACCTTCTTTACACCAGATGCTGTAGACAATGCAGCCGGACAATTTTTTGATACTGGAATTTCGGCAGGTTTTCCTTCTCCTGCAGAGGATTTTAAGGAGCATCGTTTATCATTAGACGAAGTACTTGTAAAAAATAAAGAGGCTACTTTTTATGCTAAAGTAAGTGGTCAATCTATGATAGGAGCTGGATTAGATGATAACGATTTATTGGTTATTGATCGTAGTTTAGAGCCTTCTAACAATAAAATTGCAGTTTGTTTTTTAGATGGTGAATTTACAGTAAAACGTTTAAGAGTCTCTAAAGATGAAGTGTGGTTGCAACCAGAAAATCCCAATTATCCAATTATTAAAATTACAGAGGATAATAATTTTTTAATTTGGGGAATAGTTACAAATGTGATTAAAAAGGTATAATTTTTATATTAGCTATAAAACAAAAAAAACGCGAAACATATGTTTCGCGTTTTTTATTATGATTTAATAATATTAGTCAGCCAATATTATTACTTTGTTTCCATTCATTTCAAGTGTACCAGAGTTTATTTTTAATAAAGTTGTGTTTTTATCACCTGTTGTAAAGCGATCTGCTACTTCTTTATCTAGTACAATATTACCAGCTATTTTAACGGTTCCTTCTTTTAATAAAGACACCACTGGTGCGTGATTGTTTAACATCTCAAAGTCACCATTTACTCCAGGAACAGTAACGCTAGTTACTTCTCCTTTAAATAATGTTGCTTCTGGTGATACAATTTCTAAATGCATGTTTTTAATTTTTTAGATTAAGCTTCAGCAAGCATTTTTTCTCCTGCTTCGATAGCTTCTTCAATAGATCCTTTAAGGTTAAATGCAGCTTCTGGTAAGTGATCTAAACCACCATCCATAATCATATTAAATCCTTTAATAGTTTCTTTAATGTCTACTAAAACACCTTTAAGACCTGTAAATTGTTCAGCTACGTGGAATGGTTGAGATAAGAAACGTTGTACACGTCTTGCTCTACCTACAGCCATTTTATCCTCTTCAGATAATTCCTCCATACCTAAAATGGCGATAATATCTTGCAATTCTTTATAACGTTGTAATAACTCTTTAACACGTTGTGCACAGTTGTAGTGCTCATCACCTAAAATGTCTGCTGTTAAAATTCTAGAAGTAGAATCTAATGGATCTACTGCTGGATAAATACCAAGCTCTGCAATTTTACGAGATAATACTGTTGTAGCATCTAAGTGAGCAAACGTTGTTGCTGGTGCAGGATCCGTTAAATCATCCGCAGGTACATATACCGCTTGTACAGATGTAATAGAACCTCTTTTAGTTGATGTAATACGCTCTTGCATTGCACCCATTTCTGTTGCTAATGTTGGTTGGTAACCTACAGCAGAAGGCATACGACCTAATAATGCAGACACCTCAGATCCAGCTTGTGTAAAACGGAAGATATTATCTACGAAGAAAAGTACATCTTTTCCTTGTCCTTCTCCAGCTCCATCACGGAAGTATTCTGCTATTGTTAATCCTGAAAGTGCTACACGAGCACGAGCTCCAGGTGGCTCATTCATTTGTCCAAATACGAAAGTAGCCTTAGACTCTTTCATTATATTTTTATCCACTTTTTGAAGATCCCATCCACCTTCTTCCATAGAATGCATAAAGTCATCACCATACTTGATAATTCCTGACTCTAACATCTCACGAAGTAAATCGTTACCTTCACGTGTTCTTTCTCCAACTCCTGCAAAAACAGATAATCCACCGTGTCCTTTTGCAATATTGTTAATTAACTCTTGGATTAATACTGTTTTTCCAACTCCTGCACCACCAAATAATCCAATTTTACCTCCTTTTGCGTAAGGCTCAATTAAGTCAATTACTTTAATACCTGTAAATAATACTTCCGTAGATGTTGATAAATCTTCAAATTTTGGAGCAGATCTGTGTATTGGTAATCCTGCATCTCCTGCTTTAGGTAGTTCTCCTAAACCATCAATTGCATCTCCAATCACGTTAAATAGACGTCCGTAAACATCTCCACCAATTGGCATTTGTATTGGAGCACCAGTAGCAATAACTTCTGTCCCTCTACTAAGACCATCTGAAGAATCCATAGCGATTGTACGTACAGTGTCTTCACCAATGTGAGATTGTACTTCTAATACTAATTTTGAACCATCAGTCTTGATAATTTCTAATGAATCGTAAATTTTTGGTAGTTCAGAACCAGCAGCGAATTCTACATCGATAACTGGACCTACTATTTGAGCAACTTTACCTGTAACTTTTGACATTACTTATCTATTTAATATTATGGTATTTAATTGAAAGAAAACACCTTCTGTTTTCGCGTGCAAAGATAGGTGTTTTAATTTAAAAAAAAGGAGGATTTCCTTTTTTATCTATAAAAAAACACCTGCTATCTTAACACAGAATAACAGGTGTTTATAAATTATATAATTTTTGTTTTTATTGTAGTGCTGGAGAATATGTTACACCAAAGTCTTCTGCTTTAGCAACATTACCTGAAGCTACAAAGTTTGATCCGTAAGTTGCATCTATAGCTTCTAAAAATTTATTAGCCATTAAAGCGTATCCTCTTGCTGTTAAATGTACACCATCTAAACTTACTAAACCACCAGTAACTAGACTTGTTGATAAGTTGTAATCATCAAATTCTACTCCCATTACAGAGGCTTGACTTAAAATAGCGTTTAAATCTACTAAAGCTAAACCTTTAGAGTTTGCTACACTTGCAATAGTTGCGTTGTAGGCATCTGTTGCAGTTTTGATTTCAGCTTGTTCTGATGGTAATACTACCCATTTGTCTGCCAAAGGTAAACTAACACCTTCTACAGAGAATTGTCCTGCTAAGGCTTGTGGTAAACCCTGTCCCATTAAAGTTGCAACATTGGCAGTATTAACTGTTCCTATAATTGAAGAGCTAGGTAATACCAATAAATCAGCTTCAGTAGCCTGTCTTGATTGTCCATAAGTAGCACCTAATAAATTTGCTACTAATGGTGCTGCGGATGCAGGTAAACCAAATTGTGCTATAAAACCTGGGAAGGTTGGACTTGCATTTAATTGTTGAATTATGATTCCAGAAATATCTGCTAAACTTTCATCTTTAATAACAACAGGACTTGCTGATGTTTCAGAAAATACAATTGCTCTAGCTGGATCTACTGCATTAAATATTGGGTTTAAAGCTCCAAATATTGAGTTTAATAATGGTATTTGTGGTCCAAAGCTAGGGTTTGTAGGATCTAATGGGTTATGCGGTACAGTTGTAAAGTGTGGTAAGTCGGTTATGTATGGCACATTAGTTACAACTCCGTTAGGACAAACAGCAGTTAATTGATTAACCATATCAGTAAAAACTACATCAAAAGTTGCAGTAGGTGTGATAGGGTCTGATCCATCTCCACCTGTAGTTGCATAACCTAAAACATCATTACCACCAATTTCAGACAGTGTAAAAAATGTTGGGTTTTGTGCTATTGCATATTCTAACATTGAAATTGTTGAACTTGTAGCCATACGACCAAAGTAAGGGTTTGCAGTAGCGTATCCATTAAAATCTATATGTGTACTTTTAGCTCCAGGAACACCTACATTAGTAAAGATGCTACCATCTGCAGCTAAACTAGTTGTAATATCTGTTGTTGGTGTAGCAGGTAAAACTTGTGGTCCAGATCCATTAAAAAATAATCTTGGATTAGCCACAACTGTTGATCCAAATACAAGACCTCCAATATTATCATTCATTAATGGTAGCGTTATAGCAGTACCATTTACCTTAACAAATTGTTTAGATAATGTGTTTGGAAATGAATTTTCTTGAGCTGCTTTAAATAAAGCGCCATCAGTGTATCCAGAAGTAAATGATGCGCCTAAAGCGACGTATTTTGAAAAATCTACAGAACCATTAGTTAGGGTTGGTAATACAACACCTGTGTCTGGTTGTACATCTAAAAACTCTTCATAATCTGATTCATCATTACAAGATGTGAAGCCAATTGCAATAGCAATAAGTCCAATGTATTTTATGTTTTTTAAAGTCTTCATTATTATTAGTTATTAATAGTTATTGATGCATAATACATAGATCCAATAAATCCTGTACCAAAAGCAGTAAAGTACTCGTTACCTGTAAGATTTGTAGCTCCTACTTTGATAACTGATTTTATGCTAGGTACTTCATAATTAATTTGCGCATCTAATACATGAAATTCTGGTACTATACCATTTCCAAATGTTGCTTCCCAGAAATAATCATCACTAAACCTATATGCGATGTTAAATCCAAAGTTTTCAAATAAATCTGTATGACCAAAAGTTGCTTTAAATTTGTGTTCTGGTGTATTAAAGCTAGTTTGGAAATCTGGGTTAGCAGCTTGATCAAAATCTTGTTTAGTAAAAGTATAACTTCCTCCTAGGTCAAATCCATTTAGTACTTTAGTAGAAAGTCCAATAGATGCTCCATAAGAGTTAACATCTGCATCAGAGTTTGTGTAAGCACTATAAGCTTGATAATCTCCATTAGCAATTGCTTGAGCAGAAAGTCCTCCATCACCAAGTCCTCCATTACTTACGGTTCCGTAAAAAGGAGCTATTACAACTTCTTGAGAAATAAAGTCTTCATACTTGTTGTAATAAGCGCTAATATCTACTATTACACTTTCGTATTTTCCTCTATAACCAACTTCAAGAGAAGTTACTTTTTCCGGTTTAATAATTTCAGGGTTAGCAACTGTTAATAAAGCTGGGTTTCCTGCAGCAGCAAAAGCTGTAACAGAACTTGCTGAATATGAGTTGTTGTATGCAGCCGCACCTGTTTGAGTAACTGTACTAGGTTGTCCAAACATGGTTTGACCTTCAAAACTAACATTAAAATCTCTAGTATATCTATTTAAGTTATCAGGAGCAGAACCTACTAAAATTGCTCTACCAGCATCTAATCCAATAAATAAATCTTGAGTTGTCGGGTTTCTAAATCCTGTTTGTACAGAAGCTCTAATATTATGATTTCTGTTTAAAGTTAAACCAGCTGATAATCTTGGAGAGAAGAAACCATCAAATAATTCTGATTTGTCATAACGACCTGATAAGGTTAATTTAAGCTCCATTTCTTCTGATAATTCAATATCTTTCTGTATTTGAGAATATACTCCAAATTCAGAATATTCAATTGGGCTTTGTCCATCAGTGTATATTGTACCGCCAGAATTTAGTGTGTATTTTCTATAAGAACCACCAACTTGTATATCTGCAATATCCACTAAGTGGCTAAAGTTGTAATTTGCATCACTATGAAAATATTTTGATGCATCTTGAAATTTAGACCCAGTAGCTAAATTTGGATCATTTATACTTTTGTTAAATGCACTTTTAAATTGTGGTGATCCTGGTTCGTATCTTCCTGTGTCTGCTGCTGCTCTTGCTGCATCATGTTTTTGTTGGTCTGTTAATCCTAATGGGTTACCACCAAGTTCAATCCCAGCATAAGTCGCTATATAATCTCCAAACCAGTCTTCGTCGCTTTTCCAAGCTCTGTTTATGTTAATTCCTGTAAACACCATGTCATAAGAATCTCCTGCTTTGTCAGACACTTCATAAGCTCTAACAAAAAAGTTGTCGTTTCTTACTTCTAGTTTGTGTTGTTGTTGGAAAAAACCATCAATATTATATCTGTTTGTTCCTTGATAAATAGTGGTACCTGTTCCTACTTTACCAACATATGAAAACTCTAAACTGTTACCTTCAATTGGACGGTAATATAAACCCCAATCAGCTTTTACACTTTCGGCGTTATATTGTGTTAAGTCTCTTTCATTATAACCTGTTCTACTTACTACAACATCTGGTATAACACCTAGACCTGATGCAGCTCTAATGTTAGTTGAAACTTCATCACCATAGACATTTATTCCGTCATAATTTGTGTTTGATCTTGTTCTAGTTGGGTCAAGTTTATCAACTTCACTAGTCGCTTGCCAATCTGTACCTTTTAAGTAACCAAAGTTAATTTTTGCAGCAAATTTATCGCTAAACTTGTGTGCCATTCTTACACTTAAGTCAGTATACGGATTGTCACCTGCAACTTCTTGAGATGTTATACCTCTTTTAAAAGAAGCACTAATACCTTCATGATCAAATGGGTTTTTACTTCTCATAAATAAAATACCATTAAATGCATTTGCACCATATAAGGCAGATGATGCACCAGGTAATAACTCTACACTTAATACATCAGTTTCTGTCATACCTACTAAGTTACCAATAGGGAAGTTTAAAGCAGGAGTAGAGTTGTCCATACCATCAACTAATTGCATAAATCGTGTATTTGCAAAAGTTGCAAAACCACGCGTATTTACAGATTTGAAGGTTAAACTGTTAGTGTTAACATCTACACCTTTTAGGTTTTCTAAACCATCATAAAAATCTGCAGATGCAGTGTTTTTAATTTCTTTTAATCCAAATCGCTCCACAGTAACTGGAGATTCAAAAATACGTTCTGGAGTTCTGGACGCAGAAATTACTACTTCGTCTAACGCTGTACCTTCATTAAGGACAACATTAATAATTTGTTTATTAGTTGTTACTTCAACATCTTTAGAAGCAAAACCTACACTACTTATTTGTATAGTGAAAGGAGGATTTTGATCAGTCGTTAACGAAAAGTTACCATCAAAATCAGTTGCTGTTCCTACTGATGTGCCAGTAATAATAATGTTTGCACTAGGAATTGGTTGCTGACTTACATCATCTACTACTGTTCCTGTGATCGTTGTTTGCGAAAAAGTTAGTCCGCAAAAGCACAAAAATACAATTGAAAGGATTGTTCTCATTTTTTAGATTTAGTTAATTTATAATGCCAATATACGTTTTTTAACGAAATTTTTAGAAAAAGTGAGAATAAATTATGCACGCATAATAAGTATTTCTAAAAAAAAGACGCTTTAAAGCTAATTATTCACAAAAAACAGGGTTGGTTTTTGCGTAATTAGAAGCTTTAAAGCGTCTTTGATGTATAAACAGTTATCTAATTACTCTACAGTAACAGATTTTGCTAAATTTCGTGGTTGATCGACATTTTTTTCAAGCATTACCGCAATATGGTATGATAATAGTTGAAGAGGAATTGTTGTAAGTAATGGAGTTAAAGACTCTATTGTCTCTGGTACTTCAATTACATGATCTGCAACATTTTTAACGTCTACATCTCCAGTGGTAACTATACCTATTATTTTACCTGATCTAGATTTAATTTCTTGAATATTGCTTACAACTTTTTCGTAGTGTCCTTTTTTAGTAGCTATTACAAAAACAGGCATTTGCTCGTCAATCAAAGCAATTGGTCCATGCTTCATTTCTGCAGCAGGATAACCTTCTGCATGAATGTATGATATCTCTTTTAGCTTTAATGCACCTTCCAAAGCTACAGGAAAATTATATCCACGACCTAAATACAAACAGTTTTTAGCATCTTTATATATTTCGGCTACTTTTTTAATGTGTTCATCTGCTTTTAAAGCTTCTTTTACTTTTTCAGGTATTAGCTCTAACTCTTGTAAATGATGATGGAAATCTGAATTTGACATACTTCCATTAGCTTTAGCTAACTTTAAAGCTATTAAAGTCAAAACAGTAATTTGTGTTGTAAAAGCTTTAGTGGAAGCCACACCTATTTCTGGTCCAGCGTGTGTATATGCTCCAGCATTTGTTTCTCTAGCAATAGTAGATCCAACGACATTACAAACTCCAAATACAAAAGCACCTTTTGATTTTGCTAATTTAATCGCTGCAAGTGTGTCTGCTGTTTCTCCAGATTGAGAAATTGCTATTACCACATCCTTTTCTGTAATTACAGGATTACGGTATCTAAACTCTGATGCGTATTCTACTTCTACAGGTATTCTAGCAAGGTCTTCAAAAATATACTCGGCTACCAATCCTGCATGCCAAGAAGTACCACAAGCTACTATAATAATACGATTAGCATTCAAAAACTTTTCTATATTATCATCTATACCAGCCATACGGATTATTCCTTCATTGGCTAATAAACGACCTCTGTAAGTATCCCTGATTGCATTTGGTTGCTCATGGATTTCTTTAAGCATAAAATGCTCGTAACCACCTTTTTCAATTTGCTCAAGATTAAACTTAAGCTCCTGCATTGAGGGATTAACTTCAGAATCGTCCTTGATTTTTCTGATTTTTATTTTTTTATTTCGACGCACAATAGCCATTTCTTCATCTTCAAGATAAATAGCATTTTTTGTGTATTCAATAAAAGGAGAGGCATCACTTGCTATAAAAAACTCGTCTTCTCCAATACCAATTGCTAAAGGACTACCTAGTTTAGCTACGACAATTTCGTTTGGTTTGTTTTTGTCAAAAACAGCAATAGCATAAGCTCCAACAACCTCGTTAAGTGCTAGTTGTACAGCTTTACCTAATTTTACGTTTTGTTTTTTCTTAACTTCTTCAATCAGATTTATTAAGACTTCTGTATCTGTATCTGATTTAAAAACGTACCCTCTTTTTATAAGCTCTGTTTTTATCGAGTCGTAATTTTCAATAATTCCGTTATGAATTATAACTAGATCACCTGAATTAGAATAATGTGGGTGAGAATTTACATCATTTGGTACACCATGGGTTGCCCATCTTGTATGACCTATTCCAACTGTTCCTTCTGTTGTGATTTCTTCTTTTACACGTTCTTCTAGATCAGCGACTTTACCTTTAGTCTTAGATAATTTGATATCAGTACCATCATATAGCGCAATACCTGCACTATCATAACCTCTGTATTCTAATCGTTTTAAGCCTTCCATTACAATAGAATAAGCTTCTCTATGACCTATATATCCAACAATACCACACATAATAATTTAATTTTCAGGTTCTGTATAAAAAATTTCAAAACTAGCTCTTACGTTTTCTGGAACAGCTGGTGTATTCCCATAAAGTATTGTTCCTTCTGGAGCGATAACTGAACTTTGAGGAATAATATTTACAATGTTACTTTCATTAGTATTAAATACTTTTGAAGTTCCAAATAAGTTAATATTATTGGTAACGTAAATACCTAATTTTGTATTAGTCGAGTCATTTAATAAGATGTTATTAATATGCTCAGTAAGTCTAATTTTATATTTTACTCCGTTTCCGCTATCATCTCTTTCAAGTTTTGGAGAGTAAATTATTTTTGAGTTATAAGGATCTGTTGAGTTACTAGTTACATCAACAAAATAATCGATAATTGGAAGGTTGTTTTTTAAATCATAAATCATTATCCTGTCTGGCTCTGATGTTCCTCCAGTAGAAGTACTATGATCTACATATAGATTTAGATTAGCTTCATTAATCAACCATTGTCCGTTTTTACCTTTAAAGTATTCCCAAGAATCTTGAGTAGCGTTGTTTTCGTCAATAATGTTACCATTAAATAAGTCTAAAACAGTCATTGATCCTTCAAATCCTTTAATGAATAATTGATCATCACCAGAAGTGCTATTTCCGTCTGTTAATGGTGTAAAATTTGAAAGGTTTTTAAAAGTATTAAACTTGTTACCGTTAAAGTTAAAGGTGTATGTTCCTGTTTCTCTATCTCCTGCGTCATCACCATCATATTCATACTTAATTTCAACTTTAGCATTAGTAGTAAGGTCTAAAAACAGTAAGCTACCGTCAACAGAAGTATCGTTTTGCTCAACTTTTAAAATTAATCCTCTAAAAAAGTTTTTAAAGTCAGCTGCATTTGTAATTGCAGGGTTTGCGCTTCCGTCTGCAGCAAAGATTATGTCTTCCCAAAAGTTAGCAGGTACAATACTTGGATCGTTTAAATCAACATAAATTCCTGGAGCTAATCTTTCTTCAACTTCAGGGTCTTCTCCTGGTTCAACTTCTGCTTGAATTACATGCTCTAAAGCACTAGGTGTAAATGTTTGATTAGGATCTGCAGGATAAAGTAATTGTTCTTCAAAAGCTTCTAAGTTTAAATTAGTGTAAGCGTTTGAATAATAAGCTTGTTCGTCCTCAAAATTTGTTTCAGGGTCTAAGTTTCTTAAAAAGTAACTAGATTTGTAAATAGATAATTTAAAAGGGCTTGACGAATCACCATATATTGAGTCTAGAGTGTAAGTTGAGTTACCATCTTCATCCGTTTCAGTTACTGTAGAAAAATACGGAAGATATAATTTAACAGAAAGTATTGATGGATTGTCACCAAAATCTGGAGCTAAATCGTCAGGTGTAATTTGAGAGATAAAACTTGCAGCTGTTGATCCGT
Source organism: Olleya sp. KJ81-1 (assembly GCF_055808135.1). Taxonomy (NCBI): domain Bacteria; kingdom Pseudomonadati; phylum Bacteroidota; class Flavobacteriia; order Flavobacteriales; family Flavobacteriaceae; genus Olleya; species Olleya sp. KJ81-1. Next base: position 2,838,163 of record NZ_CM147854.1, read on the forward strand.
AATTAGGATCGTTATATATACCTAAAACATTACTAGATAAACCACTTGTTTGTACTCCTTCTAATTTTTTATTGTATGCTATAAAAGGGAATACTCTACTACTTGTAGAAAAATTTTGAGCACCTCTAATATCGCTTTCTACATTTACAAAATCTTTGTCGCAAGCAATAGCGGTAAAGGCAATAATCATCAAAACGACTAATGGTTTGATGCTTTTTAATATGAATCTTTTCATAGATATTTCTTAAATATGGCAATATTGCGTTAGTCTAAAACGCTAGTTGTATAAAAATTAGTGTATGCTTCGCTAAATTCGTCTTTAGCATGAAAATCTAGAACAGGTTTTTTAGATTCTTTTAAATAGGATGTTAGCTCTTCAGGTAAATCTTCTGATCCAACAATTAAGGCGTCAGAGTTGTCTATCGCTACCTTCATTAGATTATTATAAGTAGGCTTAACTAAATCCTTTATTTGATCTTCATCAATATTATCAAATTTAATTTTATCAACTAATTTTGAATTTAACTCGTTTTCAAAGCCACTTTTATATACTGAAGTAACAATTTTGCTTTCGTTAAATAAAGGTTCGTCTTTGTAAAATTGCTTTAAATATAGTGGTAGTAAAGAGGCTAACCATCCATGAACGTGAATAATATCTGGTGACCAATTTAATTTTTTAACGGTTTCAATAACACCTTTAGCAAAAAAGATAGCTCTTTCATCATTATCAGAAAATAAATTTCCATCCTCATCTGTAAGTGTTGCTTTTCTTTTAAAATATTCATCGTTATCTATAAAATAAACTTGAATACGTTCTTTAGGTATAGAGGCTACTTTAATAATTAAAGGCATGTCTAAATCATTCACAACTAAATTAATACCAGAAAGACGGATAACTTCATGTAATTGATGTCTTCTTTCGTTGATATTTCCATATCTAGGCATGAAAATTCTTATTTGTCCACCTTGCTGATTGATCATCCTAGGTGTTTCAAATGACATTGAAGAAATTTCTGTTTCCGGTAAATAAGGCACCACTTCAGATGATACATATAATATCCTCTTATCTTTCATATATTGTATAGCTTTTTCAGAATTATCATTAAAAAACACGCAAAAGTACAAAATTTTATGCAGATTGCCACTAAAATATTAAGTTTGCATCCGTTAATTAAATATTAAAAATGCTTGTATTTACTAATAAATCTAAAATTGGTGCCCATATTTCTTCTTTAAAACAAGAGGGAGAAACTATTGGTTTTGTGCCTACTATGGGAGCTTTACACCAAGGACATTTGTCATTGGTAAAGGAAGGATTGGCTAATAACTCAAGGTTAGTTGTTAGTATTTTTGTTAACCCTACTCAATTTGATAATGCTGACGATTTAGCAAAATATCCACGAACTTTAGAGGACGATGTTGCTCTTTTAAAGACCGTTTCTGACAAAATAATTGTGTATGCACCAACCGTAGATGATATTTATGATGGTAATACAAAAGCCCAACAATTTAGTTTTGATGGCTTGGAGTTTGAAATGGAAGGAAAATTTAGAGTTGGACATTTTGATGGTGTAGGTACTATTGTTAAACGATTATTTGAAATTGTAACACCTAATAACGCTTACTTTGGAGAGAAAGATTTCCAGCAATTGGCAATTATAAAAAAATTAGTGAGTAAATATAAGCTGCCTGTAACAATAGTTGGTTGTGATATTTTTAGAGAAAGCTCAGGTTTAGCTATGAGTTCTAGAAATGTACGTTTAAAACCTGACTACAAACAAGCAGCACCTTTTATATACAAAACACTTAAAGAAGCTAAAGTTAAGTTTGGCACAAAAAGTGCAGATAAAACAACAAAGTGGGTCCAACAACAGTTTGATAAACATGAGTTATTGCAATTAGAATATTTTATTATAGCTGATGTTGACACTTTAAAAACCGTAAAAAGAAAAAATAAAACTAACACTTACAGAGCGTTTATTGCAGTTTATGCAGACGACATCAGATTAATAGATAATATCGCTCTAAATTAATTATCTTTGCCCTATGCAAATACAAGTAGTAAAATCTAAGATTCACAGAGTAAAAGTAACAGGAGCTGACCTAAATTATATAGGTAGTATAACCATTGACGAGGATTTGATGGATGCAGCAAATATTATTCAAGGTGAAAAAGTGCAAATTGTTAACAATAACAATGGTGCAAGACTAGAGACATATGCCATTCCTGGCCCAAGAAACAGTGGTGAAATCACATTAAATGGAGCTGCCTCAAGATTAGTTGCAAAAGACGACATCTTGATATTAATAACGTATGCGTTTATGGATATTGAAGAGGCTAAAGTATTTAAGCCTTCTTTAGTATTTCCTGACGAAGCTTCCAACCTATTAAAGTAAATGTCCAAAAGGCTTCTAGTAAAAATATTAAAAATAACGCTCCCAATTTTATTGGGAGTTTTTTTAATATGGTATTCTCTATCTCAATTATCTTTTACAGATATAGTTCAGTTTGCTAAAAATGCAGATTATAAATACATTTTATTAGGTGTTTTTTTTGGCTTACTAAGTCACTTATCTAGAGCCTATCGTTGGTTATTTATGTTAGAACCTTTAGGTTATAAAATAAAATTAGGTAATAGTATAATGGCTGTATTTGCTACTTACTTAATTAATTACACAATCCCTAGAGCTGGAGAAGTAGCAAGAGCAACTATATTGACTAATTATGAAGGCGTCCCTTTTGAAAAAGGATTTGGTACAATAGTAGCAGAGCGTATAGCAGATATGATTGTCATGTTAGGTATAATAGCAATTACTTTGTTTTTGCAGTTTGACTTTATATACAGTTTTTTAGTGGATAAATTTGATTTTACTAAAATCCTGGTTGCAGGACTAATCTTAACGGTTTTTGCACTATTTTTTATTCTTTTTATAAAAAGAAGTCAGTCAAAAATAGCTTTAAAAATTAAAGGATTTGTAACTGGATTGATTGAAGGAGCTCTTAGTATTTTTAAAATGAAAAAAGTGGGCCTTTATATTTCACACTTTATTTATTTGGACCATGTACGTGCTTATGTTTTATGTAACTACGCTAGCTTTTCCCGATTTAAACGCTATGCCATTTGGAGCTGTTTTAATAGGGTTTATTTTAGCAAGTTTTAGTATTGCAGCTACAAATGGAGGTATAGGGTCGTATCCAGAAGCTATTGTTATTGCTTTTACTTTATTTAATCTACCAGTGGACCCAAGTCGTGCATTTGGTTGGATTATGTGGAGCTCGCAAACAATTTTGGTTTTTGTTTTTGGAGGAATTTCGTTATTATACCTTCCCTTTTTTAACCGAAACAAATAATTTGTAACTTACACCCAAACTTAATCATCACACATCATGAAACATATATTTTTTCTATTTGTAGGTTTATTTTTAACGTCTAACCTTAGTGCGCAAACTATATATAAAGAGCTTAACTCTGAAAGGCTAGGAGAAACTAGACAAATAAAAATCCAATTACCAAGAAACTACGATACATCAAGTAAAAAATATCCCGTTATATATGTTTTTGATGCAGATTACTTGTTTGAGCCTGTTGCAGGAAATGTGGACTATTATGCCTATTGGGAAGACATACCAGAAGCTATTGTTATTGGTGTTAATCAATACGGGTTAAGAGAAAACGATTGTTATTATAGCGAACAAAACTCTCTGCCAATCGAAAGTGGAGCAGCCTTTTTTGAGTTTATTAGCATGGAGTTGGTTCCGTTTATAGATAAAACCTTCCGTACAGAAAACTTTAAAGTTGCTGTAGGACATGGTAAAACAGCAAATTTTATTAATTACTATCTGTTAAAAGGTATTCCTTTATTTCAATCTTATATTGTTTTAAGTCCAGAGTTAGCTCCAGATATGGCTAATTATTTAACAGAAGTATTTCCTAAACTAGAACAAAAAACGTTTTACTATTTAGCAAGTACTACCAATGATGCTTCAAATATTCATGAACAAACTGAAGCTTTGTCTAACGCATTAAAAGCAGTAGACAATAATAATGTTTTAAAAACATTTGAGACGTTTGATGGACCATCACACTATACCTTACCTACTCACGCAATTCCTAAAGCATTAGAGAGTATCTTTTTAGTGTTTCAGCCAATTAGTAAAAAAGAGTACAAAGAAACAATTTTAAATCTAGAAGGCAATCCAGTGGATTACCTGACGGAAAAATACCAAATGATTGATGAGTTGTTTGGAATAGAAAAACCAATTTTAATTAACGATTTTAAAGCAATTGAAGCAGCTATTAAAAAGAAAGAAAATTGGGAATATTTTGAGGATTTAGGAAAATTAGCTAGAAAAGAATATCCAGATACATTATTAGGAAATTATTATTTAGGACGCTTTTATGAAGAAACAGGAGAGCCTAAAAAAGCAATGAAAACATACCAGTCGGCTTATGTACTATCAGAAATAGCAGGTATTACTAAAGATCATGTTTTAGAATTATCAGAACAGATTAAAGCAGATTTTGGATATTAACTTATGGCTAAAGTAAAAACCACCTTTTTTTGTCAAAATTGCGGTACGCAATATGCTAAATGGCAAGGACAATGTAATGCCTGTAAGGAGTGGAATACAATTGTTGAAGAGGTTGTGCAAAAACCAGAAAAAAGCGATTGGAAAACACCGACTAATAATACAAAACGAGCATCAAAACCATTAAGAATAAACGAAATTGATTCCTCTAAAGAAGCAAGATTAGATACGCTTGATGCGGAGTTTAATCGTGTGTTGGGTGGTGGGATTGTACCAGGATCTTTAACGCTTTTGGGTGGAGAACCAGGTATTGGTAAAAGTACATTGTTACTTCAAATTTCATTAAAACTACCTTATAAAACCTTATACGTTTCTGGAGAAGAAAGTCAAAAGCAAATAAAAATGCGTGCCGAGCGTATAAATCCTGAAAACGAAAGTTGCTACATTCTTACTGAAACAAAAACACAAAATATTTTTAAGCAAATCGAAGCCTTAGAGCCAGATATTGTAATTATTGATTCTATTCAAACATTGCATTCTGATTATATAGAGTCCTCAAGTGGAAGTATCAGCCAGGTTAAAGAGTGTACGACAGAGCTTATTAAATTTGCTAAAGAAACCAATACACCAGTAATTTTGATTGGTCATATAACAAAAGATGGTAACATCGCTGGACCAAAAATATTAGAACACATGGTAGATACAGTGCTTCAGTTTGAAGGAGATCGTAACCATGTTTTTAGAATTTTACGTGCGCAAAAAAACCGATTCGGATCTACACACGAACTTGGAATATATGAAATGCAAGGTTCGGGATTAAGAGAAGTTTCTAATCCAAGCGAAATATTAATTTCAAAAAAAGATGACGAGTTGTCTGGTAACGCTATAGCAGCAACATTAGAAGGTATGCGTCCATTAATGATTGAGGTTCAGGCATTGGTTAGTACAGCTGTTTATGGTACGCCTCAACGTAGTGCAACTGGATTTAATGCTAAACGACTAAATATGTTGTTAGCAGTTTTAGAAAAACGTGCAGGTTTTAGGCTTGGCGCAAAGGATGTTTTTTTAAATATAACTGGAGGTATATCTGTGGATGATCCAGCAATAGATTTAGCTGTGGTAGCAGCAATTTTGTCCTCAAATGAAGACGAAGCTTTACAAGCAAATTTTTGTTTTGCTGCGGAAGTTGGTTTATCTGGAGAAATCAGACCAGTACAACGTGTAGAACAACGTATACTTGAGGCAGAAAAACTAGGTTTCTCCACTATTTTTGTATCTAAATACAATAAAATTTCATTAAAAAATACTGCAATCAAAATTCAATTAATCTCAAAAATTGAAGACTTGGTGGATTTGATAATTACGTAGTGGATTTTATTAGATTCATACTTTCTCGATAATTTTGCTTTATCGTGTTGTTGTTTTAAGCTTTTTTTATGATCAAAAAACAGAGTTTTAAACAGAATTCCTTAATTTCGCGACTCTATAACGAAATTAGAAAAAATGAGCGCAGGATTCACTGAATATAAAGGACTTAACTTACCAAACGTAGCAGAAGAAATTCTTAAATATTGGCAGGACAATAACATCTTTGAAAAAAGTGTAACAACTCGTGAAAACGCAGAGCCTTACGTGTTTTTTGAAGGACCACCTTCAGCTAACGGATTGCCTGGAGTACATCACGTTTTAGCACGAGCTATAAAAGATATTTTTCCACGTTACAAAACCATGAAAGGTTTTCAGGTTAAGCGTAAAGCTGGTTGGGATACCCACGGTTTACCAATAGAACTTGGTGTAGAGAAAGAACTGGGTATTACCAAAGAAGATATTGGTAAAACAATTTCGGTGGAAGACTATAATGCAGCCTGTCGTAAAGCAGTTATGCGTTATACTGATGTTTGGAATGACCTAACTCAAAAAATGGGATATTGGGTAGATATGGAAGATCCATATATTACCTACGAGCCTAAATATATGGAAACCGTTTGGTGGCTTTTAAAAGAGATTTACTCTAAAAAGTTAATGTACAAAGGGTATACTATTCAACCATATTCTCCAAAAGCAGGAACAGGATTAAGCTCGCATGAGGTTAATCAACCTGGAGCATATCAAGATGTAACAGATACAACTATTGTTGCTCAGTTTAAAGCTATTGAAAGTACATTACCAGACTTTTTACAAAACGAAGGCGATATCCATTTTACAGCATGGACTACTACACCTTGGACATTGCCAAGTAACACAGCATTAACGGTTGGCCCAAAAATAGATTATGTTTTGGTAGAAACGTATAACCAATATACATTTAAGCCTATTAATGTAATTATGGCTAAGGCTTTAGTTGCTAAACAATTTGCAGGAAAATCGTTTAATCAAGTACAGACTAAACCAGAACTTTTAGACTATAAAGATGGTGATAAGCAAATCCCTTTTTATGTTGTAAAAGAATTTAAAGGAAAAGACCTTGTTGGTATTAAATACGAACAATTATTACAATACGCATTACCAAATGACAATCCAGAGAATGCCTTTAGAGTCATTGCTGGAGACTTTGTAACGACTGAAGATGGTACAGGTATCGTACATACAGCACCAACATTTGGAGCAGATGATGCCTTAGTAGCAAAACAAGCTTCGCCAGAAATACCACCATTATTGGTAAAAGACGATAATGGAAACTTAGTGCCTCTTGTAGATTTACAAGGTAAGTTTAGACCAGAAATGGGAGAGTTTGGTGGAAAGTATGTTAAGAATGAATACTATAATAATGGCGAAGCTCCTGAACGATCAATAGATGTTGAGCTAGCGATTAAGTTAAAAGAAGAAAATAAAGCCTTTAAGGTTGAAAAATATAAGCACAGTTATCCACATTGCTGGCGTACAGATAAACCAATCCTATATTACCCATTAGATTCTTGGTTTATTAAAGTGACTGATGTTAAAGAAAAAATGGTAGCAAATAATGATACCATTAACTGGAAACCAAAATCAACAGGGACAGGACGTTTTGGTAATTGGTTAGCTAATGCAAACGATTGGAATTTATCTAGATCTCGTTATTGGGGAATTCCTTTGCCAATCTGGAGAACAGAAGATGGTAAGGAAGAAATCTGTATTGGATCTGTTGAAGAGCTTAAAGCCGAAATGCAAAAAGCAGTTTCAGCTGGTGTTTTAGCTAAAGATATCTTTGAAGATTTTGAGGTTGGAAACAATTCCGAAGAAAACTATGCTAAGTTAGATTTACATAAAAATATTGTAGATGGTATTGTATTAGTGTCACCTAGTGGACAGCCAATGCAACGCGAAAGCGACTTAATAGACGTTTGGTTTGATTCTGGATCAATGCCTTACGCACAATGGCATTACCCATTTGAAAACAAAGAAAAAATAGATAATAACGAAGCTTTTCCTGCAGATTTTATTGCAGAAGGAGTGGATCAAACTAGAGGTTGGTTTTATACCTTGCACGCAATTGCAACAATGGTATTTGACTCGGTTGCCTATAAAAACGTAGTGTCTAACGGATTAGTGTTAGATAAAAACGGACAGAAAATGTCTAAACGTTTAGGTAATGCCACAGATCCGTTTGAAACTTTAGATACTTATGGAGCAGATGCTACACGTTGGTACATGATTTCTAATGCAAATCCATGGGACAACTTAAAATTTGATTTGGATGGAATTGAAGAAGTAAAACGTAAGTTTTTCGGAACACTATATAACACGTATTCATTCTTTAGTTTATATACTAACTTGGATAAGTTTAGTTACGCTGAAGCGGAAATTCCATTAGCAGAGCGACCAGAATTGGATCGATGGATTTTATCAGAATTGCATACTTTAATTCAGAAAGTTGATGAGTATTATGCAGAATATGAACCAACTAAAGCAGCGCGTGCTATTTCAGATTTTACACAGGATTATGTAAGTAACTGGTTTGTACGTTTAAGCAGAAGACGTTTCTGGAAGGGAGACTATCAAACAGATAAGATTTCGGCATATCAAACCCTATACACTTGTATGGTTACCATAGCCAAGTTAGGAGCGCCAATTGCACCATTTTTCATGGATAAGCTGTATTTAGATTTAAACTCAGTAACTAATAAAGAGGCTTTTGAGAGTGTGCATTTAGCAGAGTTCCCTAAGTTTGACGCTAGTTATATTGATAAATCATTAGAGCGTAAAATGGAAAACGCGCAAACCATCTCTTCTTTAGTGCTATCATTAAGAGCTAAAGAAAAAATAAAAGTGCGTCAACCGTTGCAAAAAATTATGATTCCGATAGATTCAGAACAACAAAAAGAAGAAATTCTAGCAGTTGCGGATTTAATTAAGCATGAGGTAAACATTAAAGAAATCCAACTTTTAGAAGATGCATCAGATATATTAGTAAAACAAATCAAACCTAACTTTAAAACGTTAGGACCTCGTTTTGGTAAGGACATGAAAACTATCGCTGGAGCAATAAATAAAATGACTGCAGACGATATTAAAATTGTTGAACAAAAAGGAGAAATAGATGTTGATTGTAATGGAAAAATAGTTAAATTACAACGTGATGATGTCGAAATTACCTCTCAAGATATTGAAGGGTGGTTAGTTGCAAATGAAGGTAATATTACAGTAGCTTTAGACGTTACAATATCAGATGCTTTAAAAGAAGAAGGTATAGCTAGGGAGTTAGTAAACCGTATTCAAAATTTACGTAAAGACTCTGGATTTGAAGTAACAGATAAAATTAGTGTGCAATTACAAGAAGATGTTAACATCACGCAAGCGGTAAAAACAAACTTAGATTATATTAAAGCGGAAACTTTAACTGATGATCTAAAAATTATTAATCAATTAAATAGTGGTATAGAAATTGCTTTTGATGACGTAAATACCAAACTATTTATACAAAAAATTTAAAATTATGGCTTCAGATATTAATATTAGATATTCAGATAAAGAATTAGCTGGATTTAAAGTGCTTATTCAAGATAAAATAAAACAAGCTAAACATGATTTAGAACTTATTCAAAGTGCGTATATGAATGACCATAATAATGGTACAGATGATACATCACCTACATTTAAAGCGTTTGACGAAGGAAGCGAAACAATGAGTAAAGAATCTAATTCAGCATTAGCGATTAGACAAGAAAAATTTATTCGTGATTTAAAAAATGCTTTAATCAGAATTGAAAACAAAACTTATGGTGTTTGTCGTGTAACTGGAAAGCTAATAAATGCCAAACGATTAGAACTAGTACCTCATGCAACATTAAGTATAGAGGCTAAAAATATGCAACAATAATAAAAGATACAGTCTTTGATTTTATAAACGCTTCAATATATTTTGAAGCGTTTTATATTTAAAATAGTTTGACCTTTTGAAACTTAAAACTACCATTTTATTACTATTAATAGCAATTACATCTGTATGTGCTCAAAAAAGTACTGAAAAAATATGGAATGCAGATGTAATTAATACAATAGTAATAGATGGAGAAAATGTGTTTAATATTACGGTTTCAAATAGTCCATCTAACACTATCTTATTAAAGGTAAAAATTGAAGGTGAACATGCTAATCAATTAGTAATGGTTGATAGTATTGTAAACAAGCAATTGTATATATCCTCATCATTTCAGCCATTATTTGTAAAAGACAACGACAAATTAAGTGCGCACAAGGTTATGTCTGTAGAGTATCAATTGTTGGTACCTAAAAATATTAAATTAGAGATTAAAAGTAATATTGGATCTGTGGATTTGGTTGGGACGTATCCATCGGTTTTTATTGAATTAAATCAAGGAAATTGTAATCTTAAACAGTTTTTAGGAAATGCCTCCATTAACACGGTAAATGGTGATATTAATATCGAAACAGATCACGCAAAAGTAGAAGCTTTTACTAAAACGGGACAGATTACATTAACCCAATTTAAATTTTTAAAATTTAATCTAAATTGTCATACCATTAATGGTGATATAAAGATTACTAAAACTGAAAAATAGCACTACTTTTGTTTAATTAGATTATGAATTTCAAAAAAGCCACAGCATTAATTTTTGTTATTTTACTTATTGATCAAATAAGTAAAATTTACGTAAAAACACACTTTGTTTTAGGCGAAGATGTAACTGTTTTTAATTGGTTTAAAATTTATTTTATTGAAAATAGTGGTATGGCTTGGGGAACAAAACTAAGCGATATTTTACCATTTATGACGGATAGAACAGCAAAATTAAGCCTGACAGTATTTAGGGTTTTTGCTATTATTGGTATTGGATATTGGTTAGTTAATACTATCAAAAAGCAACAATCTAAAACATTAATATTAGCATTAGTATTTATTTTTGCTGGTGCCTTAGGTAATATTTTAGACTCTGTGTTTTATGGTGTTATGTTTGAAGACAGTATTAGTCAAGTTGCTTCTTTTTTACCTGGTCAAGGTTATGATAGTTTATTACATGGTAAGGTTGTAGATATGCTATACTTTCCGTTATGGAAAGGTTATTTACCAGAATGGATTCCAGGAATTGGTGGTGATTATTTTACGTTTTTTGAACCTGTATTTAATATTGCTGATGTTGCAATTAGTATTGGTTTTGGAATATTAATTTTCTTTAACGGAAAAGCATTTCCTAAAAATGAACAAGATTAAAATTTGTAAATCTGCTTCGGAGTTACGCAGTAATCCATAGGGATATCTCCATCAAAAACATCTTTAATTTCAGCTTCAGCTTCAAAAAAGGATAAGCCAACTTTAAGGGTATTGGGTTTGCAAGACGCTAATAAATTATCATAAAATCCTTTACCATAACCTACACGATTTCCTTTTAAATCAAACGCTAAAAGCGGTACAAATACGACGTCTATATTATGGTTTAAAATCTCAATGCCATCTATTGGTTCTGGGATATTATAATCACTTAATTTAAATGTGGTAGCGTCTGTTAGCAAATAGTTGGTTAACGTATTGTTGGTAAAATTACTTTTAGAAACAACTATGTTTTTATCCTTTCCTGATAAGATATTTAAAATATAATCGGTATTAACTTCATGTTGTGATGTAATAGTTAAAAATAAATGGTAAAAACTATAATCCCAAATAGGAAGGGTTAGTAACTGATTAGCAATAGTAATGCTTTGTGCTTCAATTTGATCTTGATTAAGTAAGCGTCTTACTGATTTATATTTTTTTCGTAATTCAATCTTTTTCATCTTAAACTATTTTAAGACTTCTGTAGAGATATGAAACAATGCGTCACCTTGATAAACAATAGGTGATTGATTAATATTAATTATGTAACCAGAGTGTTTTGCTTTAACAAAGTGATTAAATTTACCATAAGGATCTGTTATGTTTCCTATGTCATCACCTATTTTAACCTCTATACCAACTTTTATAGTAGCTTTAAACATACCAGAGTGTTTAGCACGCATCCAAGAGCTTTCGGTTATTTTAACACACTCTTTTTTAGGCTCTGTAACCTTAAATTGTCTGCGTAACATCCCAAAATGATTCATGATGCGTTTTGCACCATTAACACCTGTATTAGTAACCGTATTGTCTAAATCAAAAGATTTTCCACCTTCATAAAGTAAGATGGGTTTTCCTAATTTGTTGCACGCGTTTCTAAACGATTTATTAAGGTTTTTAGAATATAAAATAAATGGTGCTCCAAATATTTCGGCCATTACATCATCATCTTCGCTGCCTTTTTCAATACGTATTTGTGGTGCATTAAAACGATACGCACCTCCTGTATGAAAATCTACTATAAAATCTACATGTGGTATAACCTCATGTATCAACTCGTAAGCCACACGACTGGCTAATGACCCATTTTTTACTCCAGGAAACACACGGTTTAGATCACGACCATCAGGAAAAGCGCGAGCCATGTTTATAAAACCAAAAATGTTAAGTACAGGAATACAAATTGTGGTACCAATTTTAGGTTTATTTATCCCTTTAGAGATTAGTTGTCGTACAATTTCAATACCATTAATCTCGTCACCATGTATACCTGCTGTAAATAAAATAGTAGGACCAGGTTTTCTAGAGCGTTCTATAATAATAGGAACATCTACTGGAGTTCTTGTATGTAACTTAGCAACATTAAAACTGACCTCTGCACTTTGACCAGGTTTTATAGCTTCACCTAAAATTTCTAAAACGTCGTTTGTTTGCATCAATTATTTTTTGGTATTTCTTTCAATGTAATTAATAATGCTTTTAGCAATGTTTTTACCTGTAGCATTTTCAATACCTTCCAAACCAGGACTAGAGTTAACTTCTAGTAATAAAGGACCTCTGTCCGATTGTAGCATGTCAACACCACATACTGGTAGCTTCAATGCTTGTGACGCTTTCATTGCAACGCTTAATTCAGCTTCACTTAATTTAATAATCTGTGCATTTCCACCACGATGTAAATTAGATCTAAATTCACCTTCCTTACCTTGGCGTTTCATAGCTCCAACAACTTGACCGTCAACTACAAGCGCACGTAAATCAGCACCTTTAGCTTCTTTTATAAATTCTTGAACAATTACTCTAGCTTCTAAACCATTAAAGGCTTCTAAAACAGATTCGGCAGCATTTTTGCTTTCTGCTAAAACAACTCCTAAACCTTGTGTACCTTCTAGTAATTTAATAATTACTGGCACGCCACCTACATGTTCTATAACTTCTTCAACGTCTCTAGAGTAGTTTGTAAAAACCGTTTTTGGCATTCCAATTCCGGCTTTACTTAATCTTTGTAAACTTTTAAGCTTATCTCTAGATCTTAAAATAGCTTCAGAAGATGCTGTTGTAAAAACATTCATCATTTCAAATTGCCTTACCACAGCGCAACCATAAAAGGTTATTGAAGCACCAATACGTGGTATAATAGCATCTACATAATCTAAATAACGATCTTTGTAGTAGATGGTTGGTTTTTCTTTTTCAATAATAATATCACATTTTAAAGGATCTATTATTTCTATTTTGTGGCCTCTATTTTCGCCTTCTTCAACTAAACGGTCTGTGGAGTATAAGTTAGCGTTTCTAGATAAAATTACAATGTTCATTTATTTATTATAGTTAAAGGATTGGTTTTGTATATCGACATCTACTAAAAATTTTCGTTTTAAAAACTGTCTACCAATTAAAACCGGAAATCTCATATCGTCTCTTGTGCTTAAAGTTAAGTTAATCTTGTATGTTTTACCAAAAAAAACAACATCTGTTTTTATTTTATAACGGTTTTCTACAAAACCATTGCTGCTTTTTACATCAGTAAAAGTGTAATCTTTAAAAACTTTAGTTTTACTATTAAAATTAGGATGACCTTTGCTGTAAAATGTGCAATGTAAGCCATCTTCTTTAACTTCTACCAGAGAGCAGTGTATTGCAGACGTGTAAGCACCTGTATCTATTTTGCAGTCTATTTCAAAAAGATCTAACACTGGAAAGTTAATTTTGTCTGTTCTTCCTATGGTTTTTTTTGTCATTTGTAAAGTTTAAAAAGAGGTGCAAGGTACTAAATAACTAGGCGTGATTAATTTATTTTTAGGTTAAAATTTAGGTGATAAAGGTTAAGTTGTTTTTAAATAATTACCTTTGAATAACTATCAATTTTCTTCGATTTTAAAGTGTAAGATGAGTCAAACTTCTTTAGATGTACAACTTAAAACCCTTCCAGAATCACCTGGAGTTTATCAGTATTTTGATACAGAAGGTACAATAATATACATTGGTAAAGCAAAAAATTTAAAGAAGAGAGTAAGTTCGTATTTTACAAAAACTCACGAAAATGGTAAAACTAGAGTTTTAGTAAAACGTATTGCTAACATTAAACACATTGTTGTACAGACAGAAACAGATGCGCTTTTATTAGAAAACAACCTAATTAAAAAACATAGACCACGTTATAATGTTTTACTAAAAGACGATAAAAGCTACCCATGGATTTGTATAAAAAAAGAGCGTTTTCCAAGAGTATTTAGTACAAGACGCTATATAAAAGATGGAAGCGAATATTTTGGACCTTACACCAATATTAAAACGGTTTATACCTTATTAGATTTAATTAAAGGCTTGTATCAGATTAGAACGTGTAATTATGATTTGGCAGAAAGCAAAATCGAGTCAGGAAAATATAAAGTATGTCTAGAGTACCATTTAGGGAACTGTAAAGGACCTTGCGAAGGTTATGAGGATGAGGAAAGTTATAACCAAAACATAAAGGCAATTAGAGAAATTTTAAAAGGAAATTTTAAAGAATCTTTAGGCGAATTTAAAGCACAAATGAGCCAATATGCGCAAGACATGCAGTTTGAAGAAGCCCAAAAAATTAAAGAAAAAATTCAGGTTCTAGAAAACTATCAAGCCAAATCTACTATTGTAAACCCTAAGATTAGCAATGTGGATGTGTTTTCCATAGTTAGTGATGCAGGTCATGGCTATATTAACTTTTTGCAATTATCATATGGGTCAATAATTAGGTCACATACTTTAGAGATTAAAAAGAAGTTAGACGAGACAGATAAAACCTTACTAGAATTAGCAATTGTAGAAATCCGAGCACGTTTTAACTCAAGGTCTAAAGAAGTTTACGTACCTTTTAAAGTAGATTTAGGTCAAGATATAAAAGTAACTATTCCACAATTAGGAGATAAAAAACATATCTTAGACTTATCCGTTAGAAATGCTAAATATTACAGATTAGAGCGTTTTAAACAGGTAAAAATTACAGATCCAGATCGTCATGCTAATCGTATCATGGCACAAATGAAGGTGGATTTGCGATTAGGAGAAGAGCCAAGACATATCGAGTGTTTTGATAACTCTAACATACAAGGGACAAATCCAGTAGCAGCTTGTGTTGTGTTTAAAAACGGAAAGCCTAGTAAAAAAGATTATCGTCACTTTAATATCAAAACAGTAGAAGGTCCTGATGATTTTGCCTCAATGGAAGAAGTGGTATTTAGACGCTACAAACGTTTGTTAGAAGAAAAACAACCTTTACCACAATTGATAATAATTGATGGAGGAAAAGGACAATTATCTTCAGCTTTAAAAAGTTTAGATGCTTTAGGGTTAAGAGGAAAAATAGCCATTATAGGAATTGCAAAACGATTAGAAGAATTATTCTATCCAGACGATCCAATTCCCTTATATTTAGATAAAAAATCAGAAACGCTAAAAATAATACAACAGTTACGTAATGAAGCCCATCGCTTTGGGATAGAGCATCATCGTAACAAACGAAGTAAACAAGCATTAAATACAGAAATGGAAACCATTCCTGGTATTGGAGAAAAAACAATTGTAGAATTATTAAAAGTATTTAAGTCCGCAAAACGAATTTCAAATGCTAAAATTGACGAGCTAGAAGAGGTTGTCGGAAATTCTAGAGCAACAAAAATTTATAATTATTACCATAAAGAATGAAGCAGATATACATTATAATTATAACATTATTAGCGTTAAGTACCAATCTTAACGCGCAAGATACACAAGTTGCAGAGCCAAAGGTTGGTCTAGTATTAAGTGGTGGTGGAGCCAAAGGTTTTGCTCACATTGGTGTTTTAAAAGTTGTAGACAGTTTAGGGATTAGGGTAGACTATATTGCTGGGACAAGTATGGGAGCAATTATTGGGTCACTTTATGCTTCAGGATATTCAGGTAAACAATTAGATTCTATTTTTAAAGGCGTAAATTTTGATGACATTTTAAATGATAATATCCCAAGATCAGCTAAGTCAACCTATGAAAGAGAAATTTCAGAAAGATACGCAATAACACTACCCTTTGATCATCTTAAAGTAAAGCTGCCAACAGCATTATCCAAAGGGCAAAACACCTTTAATTTATTAACAAAATTATTGCTTCATGTAAGTAGTGAGGACGACTTTTCTAAATTACCAATACCTTTTTTCTGTATTGCTACAGATGTAGAGACTGGTCAGCAAGTTATTTTAGATAAAGGTAATTTACCACAAGCAGTTAAAGCATCAGGAGCTTTTCCTTCATTATTTCAACCAGTAGATATTGATGGTAAATTGTTAATCGATGGTGGTGTTGTAAATAATTACCCAATAAAAGAGTTAAAGGCAAAAGGCATGGATATTATTATTGGTGTAGACGTACAAGACGGATTAGCTAATAGAACAGATCTGTCTTCAGCACCACAAATTTTATTTCAGATAAATAATTTTAGAACCATTAATGACATGAAAATCAAGTCTAAAATGACTGATATTTATATTAAACCAGATATTTCTAAATTTAATGTCGTGTCTTTTGATGACGGAAATCAAATAATTCATAATGGAGAAGTTGCTGCAAAAAAAGAAATAGATATTTTAAAACAATTAAAAGCAAAGCAACATTACACACCAAGTAAAGAGCAAACAGACCTGTCTCCAGATAGTTTGCAAATTAATTATATAGAAACTAACGGAATAGATAAATACACAAGATCTTACATCCTAGGAAAATTAAAAATCAGACCTTACAGCAAAATTTCATACAACGACCTATCAGAAGGCGCTAACAATATTGTTGCAACCAATAACTTTGATAGCTTTTTTTACGAGTTAAAACCAGAACAAGACAATACTTACAAGATAATTACCAATGTGTCCGAAACTAAAAAAACAACCTTTTTAAAATTGGGATTACACTACGATGATTTATATAAAAGTGCAATTTTGGCCAACATAACTAAAAAGCAATTTTTATTAAAAAACGATGTAGTGTCTATGGATTTTATAATAGGTGACCACGTTAGGTATAACTTGGATTACTTTATAGATAAAGGGATATATTGGAGTGTTGGTTTAAAATCAAGGTATAACGAGTTTAGTCAAGGCATTGTAGCCAACGCATTTTTAACACCAACACAAATTAATACAGGCATAAATAAAATAAATGCCGAGCTCTCAGACTTTAATAACCAAGTTTACCTACAAACCCTTTTTAGAAATGATTTAGTATTATCACTTGGTGTTGAGCATAAAAAATTAAGAGTAAAAACCGAAACTATTTTATCCTCAGAAGATGAAACAGAAACACTTTTTGAAAACAGTAACTATGTCAGTCTTTTTGGAGAATTAAAATACGATACCTACGATAGTAAATACTTCCCGACAGAAGGCGTGCTTTTCTCTGCGCAAGGTAATCACTATGTGTATTCCTCAGATTTTTCAAGCACATTTTCTCCATTTACAATTCTAAAAGCCGAGTTAGGGTATGCCTTCAAAGTATCCGATAAATTATCATTTAATCTAGGTTCAGACGGAGGATTTAAAATTAATCCCAAAGCAAATCGCTTTTTAGACTTTGTCTTAGGTGGTTATGGTAATAATTTCATTAATAATTTTAAACCCTTTTACGGATACGATTTTCTGTCCATAGCAGCAGATTCTTACATCAAAGGGACCATAAGTTTAGATTATCAGTTTTTACCTAAAAACCACATAATGGTAGCAGCAAACTATGCCAATGTAGAAGACAGGTTGTATGATGGTACAGATTGGTTTTCATGGCCAGAATATTCAGGATACGCAGTAGGTTATTCGTTTGAATCCTTTTTGGGTCCCATAGAAGCTAAGTACACCATCTCTCCAGAGACTAAACAAAGCTATTGGTTTTTTAACTTAGGGTATTGGTTTTAATTGGGCGTTTTGTACTTAAACCTTTAAGGGTTTAAATACAACCAGGTCATCCATTATATCTTTTTTTGCCATATATGGCAGCAAAAAAAGGATGCCATTACTACCCTTAACGCAAGGTTAGACGCAATGGTCTTTTTTTCAATTTAAAAACACTTCCTAAACTCATAAAATTTTACGATATTTGTTACACTATGAAGACAATTTGGAGCGATTTACTATCACATTTAAAATTCTTGATTAAGCGTAATCCAGAGTGATCTTTCTTCCTTGTTAAGCATTTAGTAAAGCGTCACAAGTTTCTTAGACGTTATTTTTTTCAATTTAAAACTATAACAAAATGCCATTTTATCATAAACTAGGAAAAATACCACCAAAAAGACACACACAGTTCAGAAAAGCGGACGGTACATTGTACGCAGAGCAGTTATTTGGTACCATAGGATTTGACGGTATGTCAACAAACTCCTATCACGAGCATAGACCAACACAAGTAAAAGAAATTAAAAAACAATACAGTGTTGCACCAAAAATTGCTAAAAAAAACCATATACAATCCTACCGTTTAAAAGGGTTTCAAGTCAAACCAGAAAACGATTATTTACAGTCTCGTAAAACAGTACTTATAAACAGCGATTGTAGTATCATTTTAGCAGCACCAAAACAATCAACAACAGATTATTTTTATAAAAACACAGACGCAGACGAGCTTATTTTTGTCCACAAAGGTACCGGAAAACTGCGCACACACCTAGGTAACCTAGACTTCAAATACGGAGACTATCTATTAGTACCAAGAGGTGTAATTTATAAAATGGATTTTGACACTGAGGACAATCGTTTATTTATTGTCGAGTCTAAAAGACCAATTTACACACCCAAACGTTACCGTAACTGGTTTGGACAATTATTAGAGCATTCGCCATTTTGCGAGCGTGATTTAAGACAACCACAAGAATTAGAAACACATAACGAAAAAGGAGACTTTTTAATGAAAGTTAAAAAGCAAGACGATATTTTTGAAATGGTTTACGCTACACATCCTTTTGATGTAGTGGGTTACGACGGTTACAACTATCCATACGCGTTTTCAATCCACGATTTTGAGCCCATTACAGGACGTATCCACCAACCACCACCAGTGCATCAAACTTTTGAGACAGATACATTTGTAGTTTGTAGTTTTGTGCCAAGACTGTACGATTATCATCCAGACAGTATTCCAGCACCTTACAATCATAGTAATATAGATAGTGATGAGGTATTGTATTACGTTGACGGAGATTTTATGTCTAGAAACGATATTGATGCAGGACACATATCCTTGCATCCTGCAGGAATACCACATGGTCCACACCCAGGAGCAACAGAGCGTAGCATCGGGAAAGTAAAAACAGACGAGCTAGCAGTAATGGTGGACACGTTTAAACCATTAATGGTAACTGAGGAAGCACTTAAAATAGCAGACGAAGACTATTACAAATCGTGGCTAGAGCATTAAAATTAAAAAAGATTTCAAAACAATAATTAATTAAGATCGAATTAAAAATTCAAGAATTTTAAAAGACTACTAAAGTGTTATTTAATAACCACATAATCTTTTGTTCTTGTTGCTATATTCTTTCTTCTATATAAAGTATTATGAGTAAAAAAGAAGTAAAATCAGTAGACTACGGTTTAGAAAAAATATTTGAAGGTGCACAAGATTTCTTGCCACTTTTAGGAACAGATTATGTAGAGTTTTATGTAGGTAACGCAAAACAAGCAGCGCATTTTTATAAAACAGCATTTGGCTTTCAATCTCATGCCTACAGAGGGTTGGAAACAGGATCAAAAGATTCAGTAAGTTATGTGTTAAAGCAAGACAAAATTCGTTTAGTACTAACAACACCATTAAACAGTAAGTCACCAATTAATGATCATATTGTAAAACATGGTGATGGTGTAAAAATTGTAGCTTTATGGGTTGAAGATGCTAGAAAATCTTACGAAGAAACTACAAAACGTGGTGCAAAATCATACATGGAACCAGTCGTAGAAAAAGACGAATTTGGTGAAGTAGTAAGAGCTGGAATTTATACGTACGGAGAAACAGTACACATGTTTGTAGAGCGTAAAAACTACAATGGACAATTTTTACCAGGATTTGTAGAGTGGAAAAGCGACTATAATCCAGAGCCAGTTGGATTAAAATACATTGACCACATGGTTGGTAATGTAGGTTGGGGAGAAATGAATACTTGGGTAAAATGGTATGAGGATGTTATGGGATTTGTTAATTTCTTATCGTTTGATGACAAGCAAATCCATACAGAATACTCAGCTTTAATGTCTAAAGTAATGAGTAATGGTAATGGACGTATCAAATTCCCAATTAACGAGCCTGCAAAAGCTGCAAAAAGATCTCAAATAGAGGAGTATTTAGACTTCTACGAAGGATCAGGAGTACAACACATTGCAGTAGCAACGGATGATATTATAAAAACAGTATCTCAGCTTAAAGCAAGAGGTATCGAGTTTTTACCACCACCACCACAAGCGTATTATGATGATATACCAAATCGTTTAGGTGTGCATATGGAAATGATGAAAGAAGATATCAGTGAGCTTCAAAAGCTATCAATTATGATTGATGCAGATGAGGAAGGCTATTTACTTCAAATTTTCACTAAGCCAGTAGAAGATAGACCAACACTGTTTTTCGAAATCATACAGCGTATGGGAGCACAAGGTTTTGGAGCAGGAAACTTTAAAGCGTTGTTTGAATCTATTGAAAGAGAGCAAGCTAAACGAGGAACACTTTAACAAAACTTTATAGTTTAGTAACAAAAAAATGCCATCAAATACTCAGATGGCATTTTTTTGTTTTATACTTTTGGAATAGTAATTGTATTATAAGTTATAATATAATCTGTAACTTAAAAATTAAGTTATATAATTACAATAGTTATGAAAAAACAAATACTTATAATATTAGCAATATTTACCGCTAGCATATCTTTTGCTTTCCAACAAGAACCTGCTTTTAAAGATGGCGAATGGTTTAAATTTAAGATGAGCTATAGTGGTTGGATGAAAGCTGGTAACGCTACCCTTCAAGTAAAAGAAACAACACTAAACGGAAAACCAGTATTTCATGTTGTTGGAAAAGGTTGGACAACCGGAATGATTAAATGGTTTTTTAAAGTAGAGGATCGTTACGAAAGTTATTTTGATAAAAACACAATTTTGCCATACAAGTTTATCAGAGATATTGATGAAGGTGGTCACAAAAAAAATATCGAAATCGAGTTTGATCAAGCCAATAAAAAAGCGCTAGTTTATAACAAAAAACACGATACAAAAAAGACACTTACAACAAAGCCAAATGTACAAGATATGGTGTCTACATTTTATTATTTAAGAAATAAATTAGATACAAGTACACTTAAAGTTGGGGACGAAATTAAATTGGATATGTTTTTTGACGAAGAAAACTATGGTTTTAAGCTAAAATTTTTAGGAAAAGAAAACCTAAGTACAAACTTTGGAACTGTTGAAACACTTATGTTTAGACCATATGTAATGGCTGGACGTGTTTTTAAAGAAGAAGAAAGTTTAACACTTTGGGTGTCTAATGATAAAAATAAAATACCTTTACGTATTAAAGCAGATTTAGCTGTGGGATCGTTAAGAGCAGATTTAGAAGCCTATAAAGGATTAAAGCACAGCTTCAAAATTATTGTAGACTAATTAAAGCATGAGTGTAGACCAAAAAATAACCAACCAGTTAGAAGATAAATATAACGCATTAGATCAAAATGTAAATACACATTTAGAGGGTTTATTGCATAGTAAGCCTATCGATTATTGGGACTACATTCAAACAGATGCGCTTTTAAACTTACAAGTACAACGCACAACCTTGCCAGACGAAATGGTCTTTTTAATGTACCATCAGGTAAATGAGTTGTTGTTTAAAATGATTTTGTGGGAGATTGACCAAGTCGCAAAAAAAGAAAATATAACAGCTTCTTTTTTTGAAACTAAAATCATGCGTATCAGTCGCTATTTTGATGTATTAACATCTTCGTTTACAGTAATGAAAGATGGAATGGATGTCGAACAGTATAATAAGTTTCGTAATTCCTTAACTCCTGCAAGTGGTTTTCAGTCTGCACAATATCGTAAAATTGAATTTGCTTCAACCGAGTTGATTAACCTTATTGATAATAGGTTTAGAGAAACTATAGACAGAAACACGTCTTTTGAGCATGCTTTTGAACATTTATATTGGCAAGCAGCAGGAAAGGATTATAAAACAGGCAAAAAAAGCTATACATTAACAGTTTTTGAAGCCAAATACAAAGACGAATTTATTAGATTTGCAGAATTCTATAACACTCATAATTTGTGGACTATCTTTAAAAGTTTACCACAAGACGTTAGAGAAGATAAAGATTTAATCAAAGCAATGCGTCATTACGATTACACAGTAAATATTACTTGGGTAATGGCACATTATAACACTGCAAATCACTATTTAAATATTGGTGGAAAAACTGCAGAAGCAACAGGAGGAAGTGAATGGGTAAAATACATGCATCCAAAGTATCAAAGACGAATATTTTTTCCAGATTTATGGAGCAAACAAGAATTACAAGATTGGGGCAAAAATGTTTAATATTACTAGCTTTTGCTTTAGTAATAATTAGTTGTAAAAAAGAAGATAAAACACCAATAGATACTGTTTCGGTTATTGAGCCTGAAGAGGTTTATGAGTTTGGTTTTAAACTTAACGACTATGTTGTTAAGCGTGATACCATTAGAAAAGGTGATAGCTTTGGCGAAATCCTTCAACGTAACCAAATAGATTATTCTAAAATATTTCAAATAGCACAACAAACAAAGGATAGTTTTGATATTACACGATTGCAAATCGGAAAACCTTACACCTTGTTATGTTCAAACGATTCGCTTCAACAACCAAAATGTTTTATATATCAACCTACTAAAACGGACTATGTCGTAATCAATTTTCAAGATTCAATTCATGCCTATTCAAGCACTAAGCCTATAAAATTTGTAGAAAAAGAAGTCTCAGGAGTTATTGAGTCTAATATATCTGAAGCTTTTGCAAAGCAAGGTAAAAGTGTATTATTAGCTTATAAAATGTCTGATATTTACGCTTGGACGATTGACTTTTTTAGACTTCAAAAAAACGATAAATTCAGATTAATTTATACCGAAAAATATATCGATGATAGTATTTATGCTGGAATTGATAATATTAAGGCAGCTTACTTTCAGCACAACGGAGAAGATTTTTATGCATTCGAATTTGAAACAGATACAGTTAGAGGACTTAAAGATTACTTTACTGAAGATGCTAAAAACTTAAGACGTGCCTTTTTAAAAGCACCTGTTGAGTATAAACGTATTTCTTCTAGATATAATTTAAACCGTAGAATTGCTTTGTATGGTAATCGCGTAAGACCACACAAAGGGACTGATTTTGCAGCTAATATTGGTACACCAATTAGAGCAACCGCAAATGGGACTGTAATTGAATCTGCAAAACGTGGTGGAAATGGTAACTATGTAAAAATTAAACACAACTCGACCTACAGCACGCAATACTTGCACATGAGTAAGCGTAAAGCTAAAGTAGGCGATTTTGTTAAACAAGGAGATGTAATTGGTTATGTAGGTATGACAGGTAATACATCTGGACCACATGTCTGTTACCGTTTTTGGAAAAACGGAAAACAAGTAGATCCATTTAAACAAAAATTACCAGAAGCCGAAGCGATTTCGGATAGCTTAAAAGCTAAATATTTAAAATTTGTAAAACCACTTAAAACGCAATTAGATGGGATTGAATTTATCCTTCCAATTGACGAAAATCAAATTTTAGATATTCAAGAAACTTCTAAAAACTCAATAACTTATACTAAGTAATGGCATTACCTTCAATCAACCCGACGACCACTAAAGCTTGGAAAAAATTACAAGCACATTTTGAAAACGTAAAAGGTTTAGAAATGAAAGATTTGTTCGCTCAAAATAATGATAGAGCAAATCAAATGGCCATTAATTGGGAAGATTTTTATGTAGACTATTCAAAAAACAGAATTACTTCTGAAACTATTAACTTACTACTAGAATTAGCAGAAGAAACTAAGTTAAAAGACGCTATTCAGTCTCAGTTTTCTGGAGAAGTCATAAATAAAACGGAAGGTAGAGAGGTGTTGCACACTGCATTGCGTGCTAAAGCTACAGATACTATTTTAGTTGAAGGCAAAAATGTAATGCCTGAGATTTTTGAAGTAAAACAAAAAATTGAAACATTCTCTAATCAGGTAATTTCTGGAGCACTAAAAGGATATACAAATAAAGCCTTTACAGATATTGTAAATATTGGTATTGGTGGTAGTGATCTAGGACCAGCTATGGTTGTGGAGTCGCTTCAATATTATAAAAATCATTTAACAACACATTTTGTAAGTAACGTAGATGGAGATCATGTTAACCAGGTTTTAAAAACTTTAAATCCAGAAACAACTTTATTTGTAATTGTATCTAAAACATTTACAACACAAGAAACGTTGTCCAATGCTAATACTATCAGAACTTGGTTTTTAGAGCATGCTAAACAAGAGGATGTTGCAAAACATTTTGTAGCAGTGTCTACTAATATTGAAAAGGTAAAAGCGTTTGGGATTGATCAAAATAATATCTTTCCAATGTGGAATTGGGTTGGTGGTCGTTTCTCGTTATGGAGTGCAGTTGGATTAACAATTAGCTTATCTGTTGGCTACAAAAATTTTGATTCGCTTTTAGCTGGAGCAAATAAAATGGATACGCATTTTAAAAGTACAGACTTTGATCAAAACATTCCAGTTGTTTTAGCCTTATTAAGCATTTGGTATAATAATTTTTTTAATGCTGAAAGTGAAGCAGTAATACCGTACACACAATACTTAACTCAGTTTGCAACGTACTTGCAGCAAGGGATTATGGAAAGTAATGGTAAAAGTGTTGATCGTAATGGTGATCTTGTTAATTACCAAACAGGAACATTAATTTGGGGAGAACCAGGAACAAATTCGCAACATGCATTCTTTCAATTAATTCATCAAGGAACTAAATTAATTCCAGCAGATTTTATTGGTTTTGCTCAGTCACTACATGGTAATCAAGATCATCAGGATAAATTAATGTCTAATTATTTTGCGCAAACAGAAGCGTTGTTAAATGGTAAAACAAAAGCAGAAGTTGAATCAGAATTTGAAGGTCAAAACCTTTCAGTAGAAAAAATAAAAGAATTAACACCATTTAAAGTATTTGAAGGTAATAAGCCAACAAATACCATCTTCATTAAAAAGCTTACACCAGAAAGCTTAGGTAAGTTAATCGCTATGTATGAACATAAAATATTTGTACAAGGAATAATCTGGAATATATATAGTTATGATCAGTTTGGAGTTGAGTTAGGAAAGCAACTGGCAAATAAAATTTTAAAAGAGTTTGATAATCAGGCTTTTGATGATCATGACGGTTCCACGTTAAATTTGCTTAATATCTACAAAAAATTAAGGTAAGCATTGTTAAAAACTTTGTTTATTGTTTGATTTGATTTGTATTATGTAGTACTAAAAAGTATACGTAACTTGCATTGTGTAAAATTGTTAACATTAAGTTAATATTACAACTATAATTAGTCGTATTTTTGCACAAAATTTGAAACTAACAAATCATAATTAAACACAATGAAAAACACAATTAAAGTTATGTTTTTAGCAGTAACACTTATGTTTACTGCATTTACTATGGCTCAAAGTACTGTTACAGGAACAGTTATGGATGCCGATTTAAACTCACCACTACCTACTGCTAGTGTTGTAGAGAAGGGTACTACAAATGGAACTACTTCTGATTTTGATGGAAATTTTACTTTAAAAACTAAATCGCCTTCAGGAGTTATCGAAATTTCTTACGTTGGTTATGGTACAATTAGCATGCCATTCAACGGAGATACTAACTTAGGTAATGTGTCTTTAAGTTCAGGTAATTCTTTGGATGAAATTATGATTATTGCATCTGTAGCAGTTGACAGAAAAACACCAGTTGCAGTGTCTACAATTAAAGCTAAAGATATTGAGCTTAAATTAGGAACTCAAGAATTTCCAGAAATATTAAAATCTACACCAGGAGTTTATGTAACTAAGCAAGGTGGTGGTTATGGAGATAGTAGAATTAACCTAAGAGGATTTAACTCAGAAAACGTTGCTGTAATGATTAACGGTGTTCCAGTTAACGATATGGAAAATGGAGCTGTTTACTGGAGTAACTGGGCAGGTTTAGGTGATGTAACATCTACTATGCAAGTACAAAGAGGTTTAGGAGCGTCTAAAGTAGCAGTAGCTTCTGTTGGAGGTACAATTAATATTATTACTAAAACTACTGACGCTGAAGAAGGAGGAAGTTTTGGTACAAGTATCGCTAATGATGGATATTTCAAATACGGAATGACATATTCAACAGGTTTAAGTGATAAAGGTTTTGCAGCAACAGTTAGTGCTTCAAAAATTTCAGGTGATGGTTATGTTGACGGAACAGAGTTTTCAGGATATAATTATTTTCTTAGTTTATCACAACAAATAAACGAAGCTCACAGATTATCATTTACAGCTTTTGGTTCTCAACAAGAACACGGTCAACGTTTTAATCGTTCTACTATTGAAGAATTACAAGATACAGATTCAGGACCGCAAAAAGCAAATAGAGATTGGGGTTATAAAAACGGAGAAGTTTATCACCAATCTTATAACTTTTACCACAAACCACAAATGTCTATAAATCACTTATGGAATATAGATGATAATTCAGCTTTATCTACAGCAGTATATGCTTCTTTTGGTTCAGGAGGTGGACGTAGAGATGAAGGATCTAAAATTGGATCTGATGATTACAGAATTGGTACTTCAGGTTTACAACCTATCGATTTTGATAAAATAGTTGCAGAAAATCAAGCTAATGGAGTAAATGGTTCTAGTGATATTATTTCTTCTTCTAGAAACTCTCACGAATGGTATGGTGTATTATCCACGTATAAAACATCTATCAATGATAAATTAACATTATCAGGAGGTTTAGATGCACGCTATTATGTTGGATCACACTGGTACCAAGTGGATGATTTATTAGGAGGTCAATTTTTCTTAGATAATGAGACTGATACATTTGCTTTTGGACAACCACTTAAAGTAGGAGATAGATATAATAAAGATTACGACGGTGTTGTTAATAGATATGGTTTATTTGCACAAGCAGAATATCAAGTTTCTGAGAAATTAAATTTGTTTATTGCTGGAGATATTTCTAACAGTAACTATAAGCAAAGAGAATATATGAACAATACTATAGTTGGTAGCAGAGAGTCTGATGCAGTTGATTTTTCTGGTTATGGTATTAAAGGAGGTGGTAACTATAACTTAGACATAAACAATAATGTTTTTGTAAATGTTGGTTATTTCTCTAAAGCGCCATTTTTAGATGATGTATTTTTAGATGAAGATGGAATTGTTCCAAATGGAGGAGCAGTAAACGAAAAAGTGTTTAGTGCAGAGTTAGGTTACGGTTTCCGTAGCGAGAAATTTAGTGCAAACGTAAACGTTTACCATACTAAATGGTTAGACAAATCTCTTAACGGTTCAATTGGAACTGGAGAAAACTTATTTTTCTACAACTTACAAGGGATCGATGCTTTACACCAAGGTGTTGAGGTTGATTTTAGATATAAAGCAAATGACAATATTACTTTAACAGGTATGGCTTCATTAGGAGATTGGCAATGGAAAAGTAATGTATCAGCAATTATTAGAGATCAAGCAGGAGATGCAATTGACGTTGTAGAAGTTGTTGCAGATGGAATTAAAGTAGGTGATGCTGCTCAAACTACATTCGCTTTAGGTTTAGATTATAAATTAGCTCAAAAATCTAATATTTATGTTGATTATAACTTTGCAGGTGACAACTATGCTTCTTATGATGTAACAAACAGAGGGAGTGCAGATTTACCAGATGTATGGGAAGTGCCTGATTTTGGATTATTTGATGTTGGTTTAAAACATGGTTTTGCAATCGGATCTTTTGATGCAACTTTAATAGGAAAAGTAAATAATGTTTTCAATACAGAGTATGTTTCTGATGCTAATGACATCGATGGTACTGCTTTAAAAGCTCAAGTATATTATGGAGCTGGTAGAACTTACAGTGTAGCATTAAAAGTTAATTTTTAAAAAATATTTAAAATGAAAAGAATAATTTATTGTTTAGCAATTTTAGGGATAACCTTAGTGGGTTGTAACCCTATTGAAGACATCTATAATGACTTAGATGCATCAGCAGATCCAATTCAAGGATCAGAATCTTACACACTTACAAGTGATGATTATGATGAGTTAGAATTAGGTTTTGGTAGTTTTAATTCTGTTGAGGAAGCTAAAGCGCTTTTGCCAGATTTTTTAGCTAATAAATATCCATTTTGGGGTCAAGGATCTTCAGTTTTAGTTGGATACCAATTATATGTTGGAAACGCTGAAGGTG
The DNA here is from genome assembly GCF_055808135.1 of Olleya sp. KJ81-1. Classification (NCBI taxonomy): domain Bacteria; kingdom Pseudomonadati; phylum Bacteroidota; class Flavobacteriia; order Flavobacteriales; family Flavobacteriaceae; genus Olleya; species Olleya sp. KJ81-1. Next base: position 2,866,943 of record NZ_CM147854.1, read on the forward strand.
TTAGTGATTTAACTAATTCTGATATTTACCAATTAACTAATTCTGATTATGCAACTACAGGTAGTGATGCTTTTGGATTTTACCCAAATGTAAATGCAACATCTCAAATTCCTGATGTATTAACTGCTCAAATCACTGCTCCTACTGAAGGACAAGTAGTTTTAGCAAAATACAAGCAATATACAGAAAACCCAGTTGTTGGTTTAGCTAACTTAGTAGAGTATAACTTTGCAGGTAGTTTTGAAGGATGGACAATAGCAGAAGAGTCAGGTGCTAATGATGTTTGGACATCTGCTACAGGTTATGTGCAAGGTAATGGATACTTTGGGACACAAGTAGCAAATGAAGAATGGTTGGTATCTCCTTCAGTGGACTTAACTGATGAGAGTGATCTTAAATTTCAGATTACTCAAGAGCTTGATTTTGCTGGAGATGCTTCGTTAGTGAAAATTTTAGTGTCTACAGATTACACAGGAGATGTATTAACTGCTACGTGGGATGAGATTTCATTAGCAAATCCTGCTACTGGTGATATGGCTGCTTCAGAAGATTACGATTTTTCTGCTTACGATGGTCAAGTTATTAATGTAGCTTTAAAATATGAATCTACAGATGCGGATGCAGGAAGATGGAGAATCTCTAACATAGCTATTAAAACTCTAGGTGCAACAGGTACAACAAACTCTAAAGGAGAATACTTTATGTACTCAGGTGGTACATGGGTAGCAATGGAAGGTGTTTATTACTTAAGTTCTGCAGATTATGACGCAATGGGTACAGCTTCTGGACAACCAGGTGAGTATAATAACTTTAGTAGTTCATTATCTCCAAACTCTTATTTACCAACGTTCTTAGATTTAAATTTCCCTTACGGTCAAGAGGATGAGGAGTTATTTATTGTTTACGATTATTTCTCTAGTTCTTCAGGAGCACAAAGAAGAGGTAACTTGTACACTGTAGTTAATGGCGAGTTTGAAGCTCATCAATCTACTATATCTACAACGCTTCAGTTTGGATTTGATAATGGTCTTTGGGTACCAGATAATACAATTAGATATACTTTAGCTGCTGAAGATTACGTTACTATAGCATCTGCTTTAGAGGCGGATTATCCAACAGCAACTGCAAGTATGTTAAACTATGGGAATATGGACAGAAGAGTTGGTAACAGTGCAGAATGGACAAACCCAATGGTACTTGAAGCAGTAGCTGTGGTGTTAAACCAAATGGATCCTTCTGCTGCTGAAGAGCAAAAGTATGTTGTTACTATAGAAGTTTACAATGGTAGTAATACTACTGAAGACTTTGCTGTTATTAAAATGGGAGGAATTTGGGTATACCAATAGATTTCTAATTTATAACACAGAATAAATTTTAAAAGCCTCTTCAATTGAAGAGGCTTTTTTTATGTAATTAATTATTACCTTTATAACTTAATTAATAAACTAAAAATATATGTATTCAACATTAAAATGGTTACATCATTATTGGGCATATTTAGTGCTTTTTATGATTGTAGTGGCAACCTTTAACGCAGTGTATAAAACAGTGACAAAAAAGGAGTATGAAGCAAGAGATTTTAGAATGTCTCTTTTTACATTAATTGTATCTCATATACATTTGTTAATTGGTATTGTGCTTTGGTTTGCTGCAGACTACTTCTCTGAAATGAGTATGGGCGAAATCATGAAAAATGCAACAATGCGATCAAATGTTGTTGAGCATCCTGTTGCTATGATTCTAGCTGTAGCCTTAATTACTATTGGATATTCTAAGCATAAAAAGAAACTAACATCTACTAACAAACTTAAGTCAATTGCAATCTTTTACAGCATTGCATTAGTTTTAGTGTTAGCTAAAATACCATGGAAAGCATGGTTAAATTTATAGTATAAAAAAAGCGACCTTAATTAAGGTCGCTTTTTTTATATAATTTAAAAATTAATTCTTCTTAACTTCTGCTTCAGTTGTGGTGTCAGTGTCTTTTACCTCCTTAACTAGGTAGATGTAAACAGGGAAGTGATCACTAAACCCATTAGTAAATCCACCATCAGCAAAACTTCTTAAAGGATAACCTTTGTAACGACCCTTTTTGTTTACTAAATAGTATTTATTAAATATACCTGCTTTATAGTAGGTAAAGTTTGAATAATCCTTGTCTAAAAAAGGTTTAGTTATCATGATTTGATCAAATAAACTCCATGCATCTCTATAAGCAGTAGTTCCTAATCCTTCTTTTTTAAACATGTCAATATAAGGATTGTAAATACCTTTAAAGTCAACTTTGTTTTTATCGCTTTCAGCTTTTAAAACATCCTTAACACTAGAATTTGTTGGGTCATCATTTAAATCTCCCATAGTAATAATTTTTGCATAAGGATCTATAGATTGTAAACTATCAATGATACTTTTGTTTAGCTTAGCAGCAGCAACACGTTTTGGTCTACTTCTAGCTTCTCCACCACTTCTAGATGGCCAGTGGTTAACAATAATGTGCATTGTTTCTCCTTCTAATTTTCCTGTAACTAATAGTTGGTCTCTTGTGTTAACGCGTTTACGTGTTTTATCATCGTAAATTTTTAAAGTATGTGTGCTTTTTGATACCACTTGAAATAATGATTTTTGATAAAGTAAACCAACATCAATACTTCTGTTATCAGGACCATCAAAATGTACTATACCATAATCCTTACCTAATAATAAAGGGTCGTTTACAACATCTTCAATTACATTAATGTTTTCAACTTCACAAATTCCGATAAGTGCAGGTGTATTATTAGTAACGTCACTTCCAACATCTGCGATAACACGTGCCATGTTATGTACTTTTTTCTTGTACACTTCAGAGCGATCTGCTTTAAGTTCCATCATTGGACTAGCCTCATCATATTTTGTTGGATCATTAATCGTGTCAAATAAATTTTCAAGATTATAAAAAGCAACAGTATGTACTTTAAACTTCTTCTTTTCTTGAGCATTTACAGAAAAAACAACCGTTAAACAAAACGCTGCAGCCCAGAATTTAAAATTTTTCATGTATTCTAATATTATGTTATAGTTATGTTAATACAAAACTCCTGCCAAAAGTAGATATTTATTATAAATAATGTAAATTTGCACGCCTTAAATAATGATTATTTAACGGTTAAGCATTTTTATTAACTATAATTTCTAGTATGAAAAAAAGTTTTTTAATTTTTTTATTCGGAATTTTCTCAACGTTTACGCTTGTTGCACAACAAACTACAGTTAAAGGTAGTGTTAAGGACGCAGTAACGGATGAGCCTATTCCAGATGTAACAGTATCCATTCAAAAAACAGTATTGACTGAAAAAACAGATGGGTTTGGTCAGTTTACTTTTAAGAATGAAGTCCCTTTAGGAGAGCAAATTCTTAAAATTGAAAAAGATGGATTTACTACAAAGTTTTATCCAATCATTATCAACGAAGGTAAGACGCTTGATATCCAAGATATGACTTTAGATCTAGCAGTTACAAACGAGCAGGATTTATTTACCATTACTTTATCTGATGACGAGTTAAATGATGACACAAGTGGTTCTGATAATATTTCAGGATTGTTATCTGCTTCTCAAGACATTTTTCAGCGTACAGCTGCTTTTGAATTTAGTTCTTCATTTTTCAGAATTAAAGGTTTAGATTCTGACAACGCCAAGGTATTAATTAATGGTGTTGAAATGAATAAGCAAGATACTGGTCGTCCACAATGGAGTAATTGGGGAGGATTAAACGACGTCATGCGTAACCAAGAGTTAAGTTTAGGGTTAACACCATCAGCTTACACATTTGGAGGTGTATTAGGATCTACAAATATTAATACTAGAGCTTCTAATTACAGAGAAGGTGGTCGTATTACATACTCTTCTTCAAACAGAAGTTATACAAATCGTTTAATGGCTAGTTATGCTTCTGGATTAATGGAAGATGGTTGGGCATATACACTTATGATTGGTAGACGTTGGGGAGACGAAGGTTTTCAGGATGCATCATTATATGATTCAAATTCATTTTTTGCTTCTGTAGAAAAGAAAATAAACGATAAGCATAGCATTAACTTTACATCTATATACGCACCAAACAGAAGAGGGAAATCTTCTGCAAATACACAAGAGGTTTATGACCTTAAAGGTATTAAGTATAATGAGTTTTGGGGAGATTTTGATGGAGAGCAAAAAAATTCTCGTATTAAAGAAGTGGAAGAGCCAATTTTAATGTTAAACCATTATTGGGATATCACTGAAAAAACAAGCTTAAATACAAACATAGGTTACCAATTTGGTAAAGTAGGAAACAGTCGTTTAGACTATGCTGGAGGTGAAAATCCAAGTCCTGCATACTACCAAAACCTACCAAGTTATTTTCTTGAAGATGACGATTTAGCTGGTGCATATGAAGCTGAACAAGAGTTTTTAAATGATGGTCAAATTGATTGGAACAGAATTTTAGATGCTAACTTAACTAATAATATAACTGGTGCAAATGCTGCCTACGTATTATATGAAGATAGAAATGATGATAAGCAATTAACATTAAATACTATTTTTAATACTGAGATTAACCAAAACATTCTGTTTAATGCAGGTGTAAATTATAAAAAATTAGATTCTGAAAACTTTGCTGAAATTATTGATTTATTAGGAAGCACAACAGGAGCTTTAAATGTTGATTCTTTCAGTCAAAATCAATTTGATTTAAACAATCCTGACCAAGTTGCTTTTGTAGGAGATAAATTTAGATACAACTATAATTTATATGTTAACGAAATATCTGGTTTTGCTCAAGCTCAATTCAAATACAACAAAGTTGATTTTTATTTAGCAGGAAGCGTAACAAAAACAGATTACCAAAGAGAAGGTTTGTATAAAAACGAAAACCAAGTATATATCGAAAACGGTATTGAAAGAGACAACTCATTTGGTAAAGGAGATAAAATCGAATTTACAGGATATGGTGCAAAAGCAGGTTTTACTTATAAAATATCTGGTAAACATTTATTAGATTTTAATGGAGCTTATATCGCTAAAGCACCTTCTATTAGAAACACGTATACAAACTCAAGAGAAAGTCATGATTATGTTGGTGTTATTAATGGTGTAAATAATACAGATATTAATATTACTGAAGAGAAAATCTCATCAGTAGATGCAAGTTATATCTTTAGATCTCCAATTATCAAAGCTAAATTAACAGGTTTTTATACTAAAATAGAAGATGCTAACGAAGTAGGTTTCTTCTTTACACAAGGTAGTACTACAGGATTTATCCAAGAGGTATTATCAGGAGTAGAAAAACAACACATTGGTGGAGAGTTTGGTATAGAAGCACAAGTAACACCTACTATTAAATTAAAAGGTGCAGCATCTGTAGGACAATATACTTACAACAATAATCCAAACTTATATGTAACATCAACTTCAGAGGATTTTATTGATGTACAAGGTGGAGATGTTGTTAACACATCTGGATTAGTTAGTACATCTAACTTAAAGGATTATAAAGTGGCAGGTGGACCACAAACAGCTTATTCAGTTGGATTTGAATACAGAGATCCAGATTACTGGTGGTTTGGTGCAACAGCTAACTTTTTTGATAATGCTTACATAGACGTAAGTCCATTATCTAGATCAACTGAGTTTTACACAGATGCAGATGGATTACCGTATAACGATTACGATCCAGCAATTGCAAAAGAGTTATTACAACAAGAAAAATTTGATAGCTACATGGTAGTAAATTTAGTTGGAGGTAAGTCTTGGAAGATTGGAGATAAATTTATTGGTTTCTTTGCAAGTGTAGGTAACCTTTTAGATAAAGAATACAAAACTGGAGGTTTTGAACAAGGTAGACGTGCGGATTACAGAGCTTTAAGAGATGATGTAAACCTTGAAAAAAGAGTTTTTGGACCTAAATACTGGTATGGTAGAGGTGCTAATTACTTTGTAAATGTGTATCTTAGATTTTAAAAAGAAAAAGAAAAATTATTAATAATTAACATTACAATTATGAAAACGAATAAATTTTTAACATTAGCATTTAGTTTTATGGCTTTATTGGCTGTAACTTCTTGTGTAGAAAATGACGATTATTCAGTTCCAGAATCTCAAGGAAATGAAGAGAATGCTGCCTTAAATAAATTACTTTCAAAAATTGAATCAGGAGAAGTTGAGTTACAAACAATAACTCAAGTTAAATCTAACTTTGTTCAATACGAAGCGACGCAATTTGTATCAGAAATAGCGGTTAAAGGTTATGTGTCTTCAAGTGACGAAACAGGAAACTTTTATAAAGAATTTTTTATCCAAGACAGTCCAACAGACCCAACACAAACTTTAAAAGTAGTGTTAAATCAAGCAGATACTTATAACCAATTTAATAAAGGTAGAGAAGTTTATATCTATCTTAAAGATTTATACATTGGTGAAACTAATACTGGTGATGATGTTGTAACTATTGGTGGTAAATTTGATACGTTTGATAACGATGTTTTAGAAATGACATCTAACCAAATACCTAACCACTTATTTAGATCAACAACTACAGAAACACTTATGCCTGTAGAATTAGAATTATCTGATGTAGGAGAAGAGCATATTGGTATGTTTGTAAAATTAGTTAACGTACAATTTCCTGCAGGTTTAGAAAACAAACCTTACGTAGATCCTACAGACGATTTTGATTCTCAAAGATCTATTGAAAGCTGTTCAGACGCTGGTTCTTTTACTTTAGAATCTAGTACTTTTGCTGCTTTTAAAAATGAATTATTACCAACAGATGGAAAAGGATCTATCTCTGGGATAGTAAACAAAACTTATGATGGTTATGACTTAATTATCAACTTAAATACTACAGATGATGTAGTAATGGATGGTTTTAGATGTGATCCTTTATTTCAAGATTCATTCTCTGCTGCTAACTTAGATAAGTGGACAACGTTTAGCGTTACAGGTGCACAAGAGTGGTATTATAACAGCTTTGGTAATCCAAGTGATAGTGCAACTATGAATGGTTTTGCTAGTGGAGCACAAACAAACGAAGATTGGTTAATCTCATTACCAATTGATTTATCTTCAGTACCATCTGCATTTTTATCTTTCCAAACAGTAAAACGTTATGGTGGTAATAACTTAGAAGTATTTTATGCTACAGATTATACAGGAGGAAATCCTAATACAGACGGAACATGGGTTGCATTAGCACCAACGTTAGATACTAACGAAGGTAGCTGGTCATCTTGGACTGATTCTGGTAGCTTAGATTTATCTGCTGCTGCTGGTGGAAATGTATTTATTGCTTTTAAATATACTTCAACAAGTTCAGCTGCTTCAACATGGGAAGTAGATAACGTAAAAATTTCTGCAGAATAATTTTTGCAAAAACTAATATCTAAAAAAACCTGCTACATTGTAGCAGGTTTTTTTATTCAATTTATGACAACATTCGATCAACTTTTTTTACTGTTTTCACTGCGTTTAAAGCGCGTTTTAAACAAAAGGCTAATACTATTGCTTTAGCTTATATCTCTGCGTTACAAATCGCCTTATTCTTTTTATTAGGTGTTTTTACCGCAACATTTTTAACCAAAATGAATGCATCTACTATTTCAAGTCAAAAAGCATGGACCTTATTTGTGCTTATTGCGATAGCAATACATATTAAAAACTGGTTAAAGTACAGTGGTAAAACTAGAAAGGTACTTAACGCTAAGTTTAACAGAAGTAAAGCAAGCAGTCACAATCTAACATTATTGTTAAGTTTGCCTTTAGTTAGTTTAATACTTGCAATAATTTTACTGCAAAGTATGTAATCCTACTTAACGTATTAAAAAAAGCCTGCTATATAATAGCAGGCTTTTTTTATGTCTCATGATTTGATTATAACCAGTAATGGATTCAAAACGACCAATAGCCTATTTGGTCTTTATTTACAGGGTCTAACTCTAGACATTTGTGCTATAGCGACAACTCCCAATAAATTGATTAATGCAAATTTTAATAAAGAAGGGTAACAAAACTAAAGGCTTCTTTATATAAACGTGTATAACTAAAATTTAAAAATGTAAATCATGAAAACTCTATTAAAATTTTTATTAATCGTATTTGTATTTGCTTCGGCATTTACTACAAACGCACAACAGGATGACAATAACTATTTTCAATTGTCACCAAGAATTGGTTATGACTTTCCAAGTTATAACAATAACACACCTTTTATAGATTATAATGGTGGAATGGATTTGGGATTATCCTTAGACTATTACTGGAATTGGTTTGGTCTAGGGTTTGATTTTGATTACATCAAAAACCAACCAGAAAGCACCTATCCAACAGACAATTTGTTTTATCCAGGAGGAGGTCCAATTAATAATTTTATCTTGTCAGAAGATGATATTTCTAGAGTCTTCTTTGGTATAGGTCCAAATTTCCAATATCGTAGTCAGTCTAGACGTTTCTCTGCAGAGCTGAATACAAGAGTAGGTTTAGCGTCAATAAAAGGTGGAAGAACATTGTTAACAGACGATCCAGCGTCAACACTACTAAACTTTCATTCTGGCTACGACCTATCTAGTGTTTTAAGTTTTAAAGGACAATTGCGTTTTACGTATTACTTAAACGATAATTTTGGAATTAATGTTGGCGCTTATTATTTAAAACATTTTAGTGCTACAGAGCAATTGGATCCAACATTAAATATAGCTGCAGGATACCATCCTTTTAACACGGTTAACGATGTAGACGTAAATTTTAATAGCCTAGATCAAAGTGGTCCAGTGTTAAGAGAAGAACCTTGCGATTGTGATATATCTTCAGTAGGACTATTTGCAGGTGTAACTTTTAAATTTAATAAAAAAGAAAAAGAATCTGTTTGCGAAGTTTGTGGAGAAGACCATATGCCTAGATGTTGTGCAACTTGTGGTTGTGGTGTAACGGTTACTGCTAGAGATAAATATACAGACGAAACATTACCTTTTACAGATGTTGTTTTAACGGATTTAAACGGAAATATTGTACAGTCTGGTATTACTAACGCATATGGTGTTGTGGTGTTTAATGATGTTGCCGAAGACAATTTAATTGTTAAAGGAAAATTATATGGTGTTAATTTGGAAGAAACTAGTATTACCAAGGAGGACTTTAAAGCTTGTAAGAAAGATGGTAATAGCATTCAAAAAGTTATTAGATATGGTGATTTAAACTTCATCTTAAAAGGAAACGTAGTAGAGTGTAATACAGACAAAGGTATTCAAGGGGTTGATATTCTTCTTAAAGACAAAGTTAAAGCTGGACAAAAAAATACGTTGTCTGACTTAGATGGAGCATTTATCTTTCACTTAAAACAAGCATCAACCTATGCTTTAAATGGTAATAAAGATGGCTATTTTTCTAATGAAGTAGAAGTGTCTACATCAGATGTTGATCGTAATAAATCACTGTTTATTGATTTTGAAATGTGTGTGAATCCTTGTGGTCAAGCCATTAAATTAGATAACATTATTTTTAATTTAGATAAATGGGATATTCTTCCTGCAGCAAGACCAGACTTAGATTATGTTGTAAAATTAATGCAAGATAATCCAACTATTAAAGTGGAAATGTCATCGCACACAGACTCTAGAGGTAGTAACCAATACAACCAAGAGTTATCTCAAAAAAGAGCACAATCTACAGTAGATTATTTAATGACTAAAGGTGTTTCTAGAGACCGTTTAATTGCTCGTGGAGCAGGTGAATCAGAATTATTAAATCGTTGTGCAGATGGCGTGCAATGCTCGGAAAACGAACACACCATTAATCGTAGAACAGAATTTAAAGTTGTGTGTATCAATTAAATTAAAAGCTATAAATCAATGTCAAATTAAGGCAGTATATAAAACAAAAAACTGCCTTAATTTATTAAAAATTATAATTATGAAAACAATATATAAAATGAAAAACAACGATTCAGAATCTAGATTTTTCACATCAATAAAATTAGTAGTAGTAACCGTTTTAGCTTTATTTGCTTCTGCATGTAGTGATGACGAGGCTTGCGATTATACCTCACCAACAGATACCTTTCCATTTTCATGTGACTCTGGTATGGACGTAGCGTTTTTAATAGACTATACAGGTAGTATGGGTGAAGCTATTGAAGGTATTAAAAGTTCAATTTCATCAATAGCAACAAGTATTGTAACAGAGTCTGGTGGTGATTACCGATTGTCGTTATCAGTTTTTGACGAGGTTACTGCAGGTACTACTCCTAGTTACAATACTCAGGTTGGATATACTAATTTACCTGCTGCGCAAAAACAAGTTATTACTACTGGTACAACTACTGCGCAATACTTAACCATGATGGAGCCATTTGCTACTGCAAATCAAACAACTTTTACCACGCAATTATCTAATTTAAATAGTGCAAATATGTCATTGGGTTCTGGTAATGGTTTTGCAGAGCCAGGAGCATTATTATTAGATCAAATTTTAAATAATAATTTTTCGGGATCTTGGAGATCTGGTATAACTAAACTAGTATTTATAATTACAGATGCACCAGCAGGTGGAGATGATGATATTAATACTGCTATTGATGATACCTTTTTAAATGGATTGGCTACTCAAGCTAATTTGGATAACGTGCAATTAGTTTTAGTATCCACATTAGCATCGTCTAATTATGAACTAGAGCTTATTAATAATAATATTTTAGGAGATAAAATGATTGTCCCTAATTTTAATAATATAGCTGAAAATATTATCACACTAATCGAAAATATTTGCGACGGAAACGAAGAATAATCATTACATAATTTCAAAATTAGTCTAACAAACTCAAGACTGTTAATACAAATAGTCTTGAGTTTTATTAAATTTTAAACAATGAAAAAACTATTTACACTACTAATAATATCTCTTATTTTATCGTCATGTACAGATGCAAATAATGGTTTAACTAAAGCATTAGCGATACAAAACATTAAAGCTTGTGATGCTGAAAATCCAGTGGAATTTATAAAAGGAATTTATGTTGGTAAAATGACCTATCAAAATGCAGGAACAAGTCTAGTAGAGTTAGGTTATATTAAAAAATTAGCAAAATCTGGGATTGTAGTCTTGGATTCATTATCCTCTAACAATCAACAAATGTCAGATCATATCAGGATAAATACCGTTTATAATGTTTCTATTAAACCAGAATATAAAAAGCATATTACCAAACAGAAGGACAATATTGCTTATGTTAGATTAGTCTCTAGAGAAGTACAAGAAGTAACATCTATTACATTAAAAAACGACGTTAGAGCAGATGTGATGGCAACTTTTAAAAAGATAAAAACACCATTTTATGACATTCAATTTGATCAATCAACCAGGTTAAAAACAAGACAAGATGTGTTTACAGAAGTCATTGGTTTTAATAAGTCAAATAAAGACGGTTGGACAAGCTGCTTTTTAAAAGAAAACAAACAGTAATAAAATATATTAAAAAGTAAAATACTAACTTAGTAATCTAGCTATTAATTTAAACCACCAACCAATGAAAAATTTAACATCAAAGTCATTACTAATCATTTGTTTAGTACTAGGGTTTTTACTCTTTCAAGAGTGTCAAAAAAACAACGATTCTTACAAAGAACCAACAGGTTTAATCTCATTAAAAAAAGCAGAAATGTATGAGAAAAACTATCTTGAAAATCAGTATAAATTTATAAATGAAAAATTAAATCAGCCATTAGTGGATACCATAGAAGGTGTCGACATGCAGGACAATAAATATATTAAAGACTCTAGAGCTATTCGTTTTAGTCTTGAAGAATTAGAAAACTACATTAAATATGTCAAAGCTTATACTGATAAACAATATGCAAAAGACGAAATTAGTTTAAGAGTATATTTTGGAGCCAAAAATGTAAAATTTGAAAAAGACAAGGATAGCGTCATGCGCTCTACCTTATTTTTTATTCCAACGGTTAAAGAAGTTACTAGAAACACCGAAGCTCCACATCAAAACATTAACCAGTTAAACCCACTTAACTATGGTAGTGCAGGAGATCCTGATAGTATAGAATATAAAACTAAAGGATAATCTAAATTATGCTTAGCCAAGATATTATATTAAGATTACTAATGTGGTTACCACAAATTGCAGCTTTTGTATTAGCAATTGTAATGTGGCCAAATTATAAAAACACTACGCAACGTAATTTTAGATACTTCTTAGGTTTTGTGTTGGTTATTGAGTGTTTAGGCTATCTATTACCAATTATATGTGATATTAAAAGTGGCTATGTATATAATGTTTATACTATAATATCCGGATTGTTTTTACTTACTTGGTTTAAGTCCATATTGCAAACAAAAAGACTGGTCATCGTCTTTATTTCTGTCTTCATTGCATCAATTGGTTATTGTCTGTTTTTTCAAGCGTTTGGTGTATTATGGAAAATCCCCTTAGTCGTTTTAGCAATTGCAATACTAATTTGTAGCACAGTATTTTTTTCTGATTTATTAACCAAAAATGAAGTCGTCAATTTTAAAACCGATCAGAAATTTTGGATTGTTACAGGGTGTTTAGTGTTTTATATTGGCTATTTACCATTAGTATTGTTGCAAAAATATTTTGGGTTGTCAGGTATTTATTATCGTATTCCAATTACGATTAACATCATTTTAATGTTTGGATTTATAATAAAAAGCTTTTTATGTCTGAAAAAGAGTTAATTTTCATAGCATTATTTTCAGTTGCTTTATTAGTGGTTTTATCACTAATATTTTTGTTTATGACGTTCAGCAATCGTAAAAACAAACTCATCCAGGAGCAGTTAGAAACCAAACTAAACAATCAAAAACGTCAACACGAGTTAGAGTTAAACGCGCTTAGGGCACAAATGAATCCACATTTTGTACATAATTCGCTTAATGCTATTCAATATTATATTCAGTTAAACGAAGTCGAAAAAAGTGAAGATTACCTCTCTAAATTTTCAAAATTAATGCGACAATTTTTCGAGTATTCTCGTAAAGAACGTATTTCGGTTGAACACGAAATTTCGTTATTAAAAAATTATTTACAAATAGAAAAGCTTCGTTTTGAAGACGATTTTGACTTTCAATTAAATATAGATAAAGCATTGGATACACAAGATTTATTTTTGCCTCCAATGATTTTACAACCCATTGTAGAAAATGCAATTAATCACGGTGTTTTTCATAAAAAAGGAAAGGGAGAAGTCAGGATTGACTTTGTAAGCATCAACGATTATAGCTTTAAAGTTGAAATTACAGATGACGGAATTGGTATTAATAAGTCTAAACTTATGAATGCTAAAAAGAAGCAAACGCATACAGAACATTCTAGTTTTGTTTTAGAAGAGCGTTTGGCTTTATTAAAAGAAAGTAAACATTGGGATGTAGCGTTTACAATTCAGGATCGTGCAGATACATCCAACAAAACAGGAACAAAAGTTACCTTGATTTTTAAGGAAGGCTTAAATGAAAATGACTATGACCATTAAAACCATATTAATTGACGACGAGCGTAAAGCGCTGGCTATTCTAAAAAATAAGCTAGAACGTTTATGTCCAAATGTCCAAATAATTGCAGAAACGCAAAGTCCAAAAGAAGGGATTGAGCTTATTAAATCATTAAAGCCAGACTTGGTGTTTTTAGATATTGCAATGCCAGAATTAAGTGGGTTTGATGTGTTAAAACAGTTTGAAAATCCTGATTTCGAAATTATTTTTGCAACAGCTTTTGATAATTATGCTATTGAGGCTATAAAACATTGTGCAATTGGTTACTTAGTTAAACCTGTTGATAATAAAGATCTGGTAGAAGCTGTGGCTAATGCCGAAAAAAATATTAGTGATAAATCTGCGCTTCAAAAAAACAAGCAGTTAATTGAAAACTTAGGCGTACAAACGTTTCAAAAAAAGAAAATTATAATTCCGTCTGTGGAAGGCTTAGAGTTTATTAAAATTGAAAATATAGTGCATTGCGAAGGCGAAGCGGGTTATACCAAAATTCATTTAAAAGAAGGTAAGCCATTATTAAGCTCCAATAGTATTGGGCATTTTAATAAATTATTAGAGCATAACGACTTTTACTTAGTACATAAATCACATTTAATAAACTTAAGTTATATCCAAAAATACCTTAATGAAGGTTATGTGATTTTGTCTGGAAATGCAAAAATTCCTGTCTCGCGTAATCGCAGACAGGAATTTTTAGATCAACTTAAAAGCTGATAAATTACTGTACAGTTAACGTGTACTGTGGTGTTTTATTTAATGGGCAAAAGTATGTGTATTCTCCTTTTGCTAATGTTGTAGCGCTAGACGTTTGTGTTTCTCCATCCTTAACAACACTAGTTACGTAAGCAGTTTTAATGTGGTTTTCTGGGTTAGAAGCATCAGCACCTTTTTTAATTAGTACAAATCCAACATCTGTTCCAACAGCGTTATTTGCTATTTCAAAAATATAAGTCCCTTCACTTATCGTTAATCCTTTTTGGGTAAACTCACCCGTAGTTTGCTCTAATGCTACTGTTTTTACAGCATCATGTTTCATCATTTTGTCTTGTGCATTAACAGATACTAAAAGGGTTAATGTCAATACTAAAGTTGCGATTAATTTTTTCATTGTTATTTATTTTAAGGTTATAATTAATTAAGATATTACTGCTTCTAATGGTTGTGCTACTGGAAAATCTACAGGGACTTGTGTTGTATTGTGGATGTAGTTAGAGATTGTTTTATCACCAACTAAAGCAATAACATCAATTAAATTTCCGTGGTTATAACCAGCGTCTAAAAAGTTGTTTAAGATAGTTGCGTCTGTTTTTCCTCTAGTTTCTGTAATGTTTTTAGCTAAAGCTGCTAATGCATTAAATTTAGTGTCAAAAGAGGCTTTTCCGGCTCTTAATTCTAAAATTTGGTCGTCTGTAAAGCCATTCATTTTACCAATTGCAGTGTGTGCAGATAAACAGTAAATGCAACCGTTTACTTCACTTACAGCAAGGTTTACTACTTCTTTTTCTTTAGCTTTTAAAGAGGTTTTTGCATTTGCAAAGTTTAAGTAATTCTCTAAAGCGGTTTCGCTATTTGCATACGTTGCGTATAAATTTGGTACAAATCCAACCGCTTTTTCTAATTGGTCAAAAATAGCTTGATTGGTTGCGTTTACTTCGTCTCTTTTAAGTGCTTTAATAGGTGTCATAATCTTATGTTTTTAATGTTGTGTTTTTATATAATTGAATTGTCAATAATTCCTTTGTTTATTTCTGCATCACAATAGTAATCGTGTAATTGTTTATGCTCACAATGTTCTTGTGGGTTGATGGTTTTGGTTAGCTTTCTTTTTGCTTTTGTAAAGATTTCAATTAGATTGAATATGGATATGGTCGTTTTCATAATGCTGTTGTTTTTATATTACAGTGCAAAGATGCGACGCGAAAGTGGGTTTTAAAACGACGATATTACCTTAGTAGTTGTCGATTTTTCCCAAATGGTATTTTTATGAAGAAATAATGGCCTTAAATAAAGGTTATAAACCCTTTTTAAAGTCAGAAAGGGTAATGCTAGTTTGTTTTTTAAACAATCTGCTTAAGTGTGAAGCATCTTCAAAACCAATATCGTAAGCAATTTGCTTAGCAGTTTTGTCAGTATACATTAATTGACGTTTGGTTTCTAATACTAAACGGTCATGAATAATCTTTAAAGGACTTTGTCCCGATTTAGCAAAGCTATTGGATAATGTTTTGGGCGACTTAAATAATTTTTCTGCGTAAAAACTAACTTGATGTGCTTCTTTAAAATGGGTTTCTACTAATAAGTTATACTGTCTTAAAGTTTCGTCTGTAGCTTTGGTAAGTATTGAAGTAGGTGTTTCGTTTTTAAGTAAACGTGTGGTTTTAATTATAAATCGTGCTAATAACATTCTTAGCATTTCGGCCTGAATAGTATCTTCTGTTTCAATTTCATCTAAAAACATATCATGCAGCACATTAAATTTATGCTGCTCATTTTTATTTAAAGAAATCACCGGAATAGTATCATTCCCAAAAAACAAAACACCAGCACAACCCACCTCTTTATCATGGTCTTTTATGCAATAAAATTCGCGATTAAATTGATAGACAACACCATCATCACCTTCAATAAATTGAAAATATTGAATTGGAGTTAATGACAAAATTTGGTGTGGTTTTAAAACAATAGGAATACCATCTACAAGCACAGTAATAGTGCTGTTACCAGAGATAATAAAAGTATATAAGCCAATTTGTTCTGAGCTAGTAAATGTTTGTAATAGGCTTTGATCAGCTATTTTTAGCGTGGCGCTAGTCGAAAACTCGGTAAATGTTTTTAGCATAACCATATAGTCTTAAAAACTAGGTGAAAATTACACATATTAAAAATAAATATCTTGTGCTAATCTAAACGTATTGGCATGTGCATTTACTATTGTTTTTATGTCTGGACTGTAACCTCCTCCCATACTGCACATAACAGGCAGGTTGTTAGCTTTACAAGTTTCTAAAACAAATTGATCACGAGTTTTGCAGCCTTTAACCGACAGTCCTAATTTGCCTAATTTATCTGTAGCAATTACGTCTACACCACATAAATAATAGACAAAATCGGGTTGAAAGTTTGTAATTAGTTTGGGTAATGTGTCCTTTAAAATTGAAAGATATTCCGTGTCTCCAACATTGTTTTCTAAAGCAATATCCAAATCGCTTTGTTCTTTTTTAAACGGATAATTATGTTTTCCGTGCATAGAAAACGTAAAAACAGAAGGGTCATCCTTAAATATCTCAGCTGTTCCGTTACCTTGATGCACGTCCAGATCTACGATTAAAATACGTTTTGCTAGTCCTTTTTTTTGAAGAAATCTAGCACCAATCGCTTGGTCATTTAACATGCAAAAGGCTTCACCACGATTAGTATACGCATGATGTGTTCCGCCAGCAATATTCATAGCAATGCCATTTTTTATCGCATACTTACTTGCTTTTATGGTTCCATCTGCAATAACTATTTCACGTTCAATTAACACCTCACTTAACGGAAAACCTATTTTACGTGCAGCTCGCGGATCCAATGTAATATTAAGTAAGTCGTAAAAATACTCAGGATCGTGTACTGCCAATATTGGCGCTTCGTTTAGCATTCTATTCGGTTCAAAAAAGTTAGCCTCAGTACAAGTGCCTTCATGGATTAATTGCTCAGGAAGCAACTCGTATTTTAACATCGGAAAACGATGTCCTTCAGGCAATGGATGACAGTAAATAGGATGATAAGCTATTTTAAGCATAGGTAGATTAACGGTTCAAGTTTTAAATTTAATACTAACTCTTTTCAAAAAAAATTATCGAAGTTTTATAATTTAGCATCTTCTTAACAACTTATCGTATACCTTTGTACTTCAAATTAAAGTATAACATGGCAAGACTTAACTTTTTAGTTATTTCTCTTTTAATAGGGTTGTCTACCTTCTTCGCTTCTGAAGTTGAGGTCGCATCTGTCGTGCAAAATACGTTTCCGCAACACACAGTAAAGTCTAGTGCAGCCTTACACTCTCAAGGTATAATTGTAAATTCTCAAATTGATCTTACAGTTAACGTACAGCCAGAGGACAGTATTACTTTTTTTAAGCAGTTAGCTTTTATAAATGCAGTTAGTAAAGAGCAGCAAGAAAATTTCTTGGTGTATCAAAAAACTAACAGGTCTATAGATGTTGGACTGTCTAAAACACAGATTATTTACCCTTTTCATTGGTTTACATAAGCGCAATACGTTTTTATTAACTATTGCAATACATGTCTTTTCTGTAAAGACAATGTGTTGATTTCTTATACATTAAATCAAAATATTAAAACAATGAAAATTTCATTCACACTACTAGCTATTCTAGTATCATTAAGCGTATTCGTGCCTTTTTTTATATTCATCTTTAAAGGTTTAAATAACACTACAAAAACAAAGCATAAAGCCGAAAATTTATTAAAATCCAACGGGTTTAAGTACAATTTAAAAGAGGTTTGGAACAATAAATTTATCGGTTTAACCGAAGATAAAAAAGTACTGTCCTATATTGCTTTTAAGGAAGATGAAAACCAAGTATTTAATTTAGAATTGTCTGAAATCAAGGCATGCGAAGTGCTTTCTGACTATAAAAAAGACATAGATAAAGTAACAAGATTAAAACATTTGGATTTAAAAATCTCTTTTTATACGCCAAATAAAGAAGCTGTCGTGATCAGTTTTTTTGACACAGATGAAGCTTTTACAGAAGATTATGAAGCACGAAGAATAGAAAACTGGAAAGACATTATTGACAATAACTTAAAGGTTACAGTCAAAGCTAAAATGGCATCTTAACGCTATTAAATTAGTTTTATTTAAAGCATCAATCTAACCTATAGATTGATGCTTTTTTTATTTGTGTAGTTTTAATTGGATGCGCTTTCGCGGAACATCAACTTCTAAAACTTTAACAATAACCTGTTGGTGTAAATGGACATGCTCATTAACATCTTTTACAAAACTATCCGATAAGTTAGAGACATGTATTAAACCACTTTCTTTAATTCCGATGTCCACAAAGCATCCAAAATTAGTGATGTTATTAACTATACCTGGTAATAATTGACCCGCAACCAAATCGTTTATTGTTTTAATATTTTGATTAAAAGTAAATACTTTAGCTTCTTCTCTAATATCTAGTCCTGGCTTTTCAAGTTCTTTAATAATATCTTCTAAGGTTAGTAAACCAACAGTATCAGTACAGTATTTTTTTAAATCTATTTTTTTAAGCAACTCTTGACTGCCAATCAAATCGTTTAAAGTAACCTTTAAATCTTTGGCCATTTTTTCGACTATATTATAACTTTCAGGATGTACTGCCGAGTCGTCTAACGGGTTTTTAGCCTCTCTAATTCTTAAAAAAGCAGCGCCTTGTTCAAACGCTTTTCCGCCTAAGCGTGGTACTTTTTTTATTGCATTTCTACTAGTAAAAACACCATTTTCGTTTCTGTAATTAAAAATGTTTTCGGCTAGTTTTGGACCAATTCCGGAGACATAACTAAGTAAAGAGGTGCTTGCAGTATTGATGTTTACACCAACACTATTGACACAGTTTTCTACCACAACATCCAGTTCTTTCTGTAGTTTGCTTTGATCCACATCATGTTGGTATTGTCCAACACCAATAGATTTAGCGTCAATTTTTACCAGTTCTGCTAATGGATCTTGTAGACGTCGTCCAATAGAAACACTACCTCTAACGGTAACATCGTAATTAGGAAACTCGTCTCTTGCAATTTTTGAAGCCGAGTAAATACTTGCTCCAGCCTCGCTAACCACAAAGACTTGTATGTCGTTTTTAAATTGAATCTTTTTTACCAACGCTTCCGTTTCTCTGGATGCTGTACCATTACCAATCGCAATTGCTTCTATTTTATATGCTTCCGTTAAGGTGGATAGTTTTTTTATGGCACCAATACTATCGCTTTTTGGAGGATGCGGATAGATGTTTTCGTTATGCAGTAAAACTCCTTGGGCATCTAGGCAAACCACTTTACAGCCTGATCTAAAACCAGGATCAATTGCAAGTACTCGTTTTTCGCCTAAAGGCGAACCTAATAATAGTTGTTTTAAGTTTTTTGCAAATACCGAAATTGCAGAAGCATCAGCCTTCTCTTTTGCTTTTTGTAACGCTTCATTGCTTAGAGATGGGAATAATAGACGCTTGTAAGCATCGTTAATGGCTAGCTCAATCTGATCTGCGCAGGCGTTTTCGCTTTTAATAATGCGTCTGTCAATGTTTTCTAACGCCTTTATTTTATCTATTTCAATTTTAACACGAATAAAACCTTCTTTTTCAGCTCTTAAAATGGCTAATAATCTATGCGATGGAATACGACTTAATGCTTCTTCCCATTCAAAATAATCTCTGAATTTTTGAGCATTCTCATCTTCTTTTTTTGATTTTACCACTTTCGTGGAAATCATAGCATGACGCTCCAATTGGTTACGTAAATTATTACGTATATCTGTGCGCTCGTTAATCCACTCTGCAATAATATGTCTTGCACCTTCCAAAGCATCATCAACCGTTTTGACGTCGCCTTTTACATATTTAAATGCGATAGATTCCACATCATTTGCATTTTGAGACATGATGATTTTGGCTAAAGGTTCTAAGCCATTTTTTCTTGCAGTTTCTGCCTTAGTTTTTCTGCTTTTTTATACGGTAAGTATAAATCCTCAAGCGTTGTTAAGTCAGTACAAGCTTCGACTTTGGCTTGCAAAGCATCAGTTAAAACATCTTGCTCTTCAAGTGCTTTTAATATTGCTGTTTTTCGTTTTTCTAAAGTTTCAAATTCTTCTTTATATTTTACAATATCTCCAATTTGGACTTCATCTAAATTTCCAGTTGCTTCTTTTCTATATCTTGAAATAAACGGAATAGTTGCGTCCTGATTTAATAGGTCAATCGTATTTTTTACTGATGTTTCAGGTAATTTAGTCTTAGAAATTATATAGTTTAAAAGCATAAAAAAAGACCTTATTTTTTTATAATAAATAAGGTCTTGTAATATATTTAACTCTGATTAATTTTCCGAGGAAAATCGGACAAAATTCTAGTTTTCTCCAGACTCCATTTTAGCGTCATTAATCATTTTTTCATTTGGTAAAATGGCTACGTTTACACGTCGGTTTTTTGCTCTACCTTCTGCAGTTGTATTATCATTAGTAGGTTGTGTTTCTCCAAACCAATTTGTTGTAAATCTACCGCTACTTAAACCTTGGTTTGTTAAGTAATTGGTAACAGCATTAGCTCTGTTTTTAGATAATGTCATGTTGTTTTCTTCGCTACCAACACTGTCTGTATGTCCAACAACTAAAATATTAGTATCTGGATACTCTTTAAATACAGCTACAAGTTTGTTAAGTGTCTCTTGCGACGCACCATTTACGTTATATTTTGCTGTGTCAAAATACACACCACTATTTTCGTCAAAAGTTACCACAATACCTTCGTCAACACGCTCCACTGTAGCACCAGGAATTTCTTCCTCAATTTTTTGTGCTTGTTTATCCATTTTGTTTCCAATAAGGATTCCGGCTCCACCACCTACAACTCCACCAATAACAGCACCTAATTCTCCGTTACCACCTTTACCAACATTGTTACCAATTATGGCTCCTAAAATGGCTCCTCCAGTAGCACCAATGACACCACCTTTTTGTTTATTATTTGCATTTTTTACACTGCTACAATTAGTAAAGCTAAAAGCCATAGCGACTGTTAATGCACTTATTGATATTTTTTTAATATAGATTTCATAGTTTTTATAATTTAGAAAAGTTCATGTTAATTGTAAATGGTTTACCATCAACTGTAAGGGTTTGTTCCCATCTCATGTTGGTTTCTGATAATTGGGCTAATTTTAATCTAAACCCTTGATTGGTTTCACTTTTCCCTTTAGCATCGGTTGGCTTTAATAAGAAGTTGTATAAACCTGTAGTTTCGTCTACCTCCTGAATAGTAAAGTTAAAGTTTCTTTCTCCTGTATTACAATTTGGAGTGTTTATGGTATAAATACCTGTATTATTATTTGGTATAAACTGCCAAGTACTTTGTTCAAAACATTCCTTAGATGTGTCATTTAATAATGATACATTATAAGTGCCGGATTGATTGTAATTAATGGTGTTTAAAACCCATTGACCTTTAATGGTTTTTTCTGATTGTCTTACTGTTTTTGAAGATCCACAGCTAAATAGTAGACTTAAAAACAAAACGGTTATTATTTGCTTCATGATTGTTTAATTTATTTGATACAAAGGTGCAATATTACCTGATATTTGATATTACACGATTATTAATATAGGTTATATAATTACCATTTTTAAAATTGTAATTGCTAAGGTAGAGTAGGTGTATGCTTGCGATTAGAAGAATTAATTGTCAAATTTAGTAAGTGTATATTCTCCAGTCCTTTTATTATAGTTTCCTAAAAAGTAGCTAGATTGATACTTAAATAAGGTTTGCAAATGTGCGTTATTGTACGTTCTGTTAGCGTCTTGAAAGTTTTTGATTTGATCAAATTCGTTTAACGGAATGTCTCCTGTTTTGTGATTTAAATCGTTGTCAAATAAACAGCTTATTCTAGTAGATTTTGTTCTAGTGTAGCTATTAAAGCTGTCTAATATTAGACCATATGCAATTACGCCAAAAGCGCCAAAATTGACCATAGCAAAACCACCTCTATCTATTTCTACGCTAGCTCCTAATGTTATAATTAAGTCCTCATTTTTTGAATAAGCAGTAATACCTATTTTAGACTGTGTTATTTTTCTTAAAAATTTAGAGGTTTTTTCTAATTCTCGGTAATCTTCAAATGCACCACCTTCCTGAATTATTGGTGTGTTTTTAAACGTGATTTCTTCTTTGTCGTTAATATTAAACGTTTTTATTAACCCAAAATCATCTAAATTATAGGCACTAAAACTTAAGTGATCTAATGTAGAATAGATGGTTAATAGTTTATCTTTATGAATAAAAGAATTAGAATTTGCGCCATGATGATTATTAGTATAACCTGTATTGATAATGCTATTAAAGCTATAAGAGTCACTTTCTAGATCTAAACTAATAACGTAAGTATACTTGTTAAAAAGATTATTGGTAATTGTAAGTTTGTTATTGTCTACATATAATTTTGTAAACGCATTAGTTTGCTCTAAACTGTTGGGAACATTACTATTAACAACCTCAATAGCTGCGTAGTTAGGGTTGCCAAATAGCAAAGGATATAATGGGTAATCTCTGTCAATGTTATTAACTATTGCTTGCGATGATAAATCGTAATTAGTTGTCTTAATAAGCCCCTTATCAGTTAATGTTCTAGATATTAAAACATCTTCTTTCCTACTAACAGATAAAATATGAAGCTTATTTTTTAAGACTAGATATTCGACTATTTTTTCTTTTTTAAATTCAATGTTTAAGTCTTCTGTTATTTTAAAATTTCCTGTTTTAAAACTTAACGAAACCGAACTAAAATGAGATTTATTATTATTACTAAAAAACAGCGTATAAGTCTCTTGGTCATATATTGCACCAATTAAAATCTTACCCTTTTTGGGAATGATTACATTATTTATTGAGCCGATTAATTGTTTATTTTGATCATGAAGATTTCCAAAAATCACCTTTCTATTTGTAAAAAACATGGCGATTTGGTTAGTGTCTTCATTAACAACAGGAATAACGTCCTTAGGGTACAGTTGTTTTGTTTCTTCTTCAATATTAAATCCAACCCATTCTTCTTGAGCAGAAGTTAAGGTGCTAAAAACAAATGCAAATAGTATTAAGGCGTACTTCATAAACTTATTTTACAATAATAATTTTTGTTAACTAATGTGTAATCCATTACTAACATTAGCATCATCGGGATTTACAAATACTAATTTGCCTTCCGCATTTTCTGTCATTAAAATCATACCTTGACTCTCTACACCACGTAGTGCTCTTGGTGCTAAATTAACTAAAACAGTCACTTTTTTACCAACAACTTCTTCTGCAGTAAAGCTTTCTGCTATTCCAGACACTATTGTGCGTACATCAATACCTGTATCCACTTTTAAGATTAAAAGTTTTTTAGCTTTAGGCATTTTTGTAGCTTCTAAAATGGTTCCAACACGTATGTCTAACTTAGTAAAATCATCAAAAGTGATTTCATCTTTTTGCGGCTCAACGACTTTGTTAGCAGCTTCATTAGCTTTTTTACTTGCTTCTAGCTTATCTATTTGCTTTTGGATTGTTTCGTCTTCTATTTTACTAAATAACAATTCACCTTTACCTATTTGGTGCAAAGCAGGAAGTAATGTGTCTTTAGTCGATATATCGTTCCAAGAGTTTTCTGTTGTATTAAGAATGTTTTTTAATTTGGTAGAAGTAAATGGTAAAAACGGTTCTGATAATGTTGCTAAAGCGCTAGCTATTTGCAATGCGACAAACATAATTGTTTTGGTTCTAGCTTCATCTGTTTTAACTAGTTTCCAAGGTTCTTCATCTGCTAAATACTTGTTTCCAAGTCTTGCTAAGTTCATTAACTCCTGACCAGCTTCTCTAAAACGGTAACGCTCTAAAGAGCTTTCAATAACTGCAGGATATGCTTTGACAGTCGCTAAAGTTTCTTCGTCTATAGCGGAAAAATCAGATGGTGTCGGTACAACACCTTCATAGTATTTATTAGTTAAAACTACAACGCGATTAATAAAGTTTCCGAAGATTGCTACTAGCTCGTTATTGTTTCTTGCCTGAAAATCTTTCCAAGTAAAATCATTGTCTTTAGTTTCTGGCGCATTAGCAGTTAAAGCATAACGTAACACATCCTGTTGGTTAGGGAAATCTTGTAAATAATCTGGCAACCAAACAGCCCAATTTTTAGAAGTCGATAGTTTGTTGCCTTCTAAGTTTAAAAACTCGTTAGCTGGAACATTATCAGGCAAAATATAGCTGCCTTCTGCTTTAAGCATAGCAGGAAATATTATACAATGAAATACTATATTATCCTTACCAATAAAGTGTACTAATTTAGTGTCTTCATCCTTCCAGTATGGTTCCCAATCTTTACCTTCTCTTGCAGCCCATTCTTTAGTTGATGATATGTAACCAATTGGTGCATCAAACCATACGTAAAGCACTTTGCCTTCTCCTCCAGGAACAGGAACCGGAATTCCCCAATCTAAATCTCTAGTTACAGCACGAGGTCTTAATCCATCATCAATCCAAGATTTAACTTGACCATAAACGTTAGGTTTCCAGTCTTTTTTATGACCTTCCAAGATCCATTCGCGTAAAAAAGCTTCGTGTTTATTTAAAGGTAAAAACCAATGTTTTGTTTCTTTTAAAGTGGGAACATTACCAGTTATTGCCGATTTAGGATTAATTAAATCTGTTGCATTATGTGACGTTCCACATTTTTCGCATTGGTCACCATAACTTTCTTCGTTACCACATTTTGGACACGTACCAATTACAAAACGGTCTGCTAAAAATTGGTTAGCTTCTGCATCATATAATTGTTCCGACACTTCTTCAACAAATTCATTTTTATCATACAAAGTTTTAAAAAACTCAGAAGCAGTATCGTGGTGAATTTTGGCAGACGTACGTGAGTAATTATCAAACGTAATTCCAAATTCTTCAAAAGAATCTTTAATTATTTTATGATAGCGATCTACAATTTCCTGAGGTGTAACACCTTCCTTTTTTGCTTTAATAGTAATTGGCACACCATGCTCATCACTACCACAAATAAAGGCTACGTCGTTACCAGTTAGTCTTTTATATCTAGCGTAAATATCTGCTGGAACATAAACACCTGCTAAATGTCCAATATGTATTGGTCCATTAGTATAAGGTAATGCTGCAGTAATTGTATATCTTTTTGACATCTTTGTTATCTTTTGAAGGTGTAAAAATACGTAATTTGACAGCCATTTAGAAAAAAATGTAATTTTACATTATGTCAAAAAAGAGATTATTAGTGATAGTGTGTTGTGCTGTTTTTTTCTTAGGAAATACAACAGGATTTGCGCAAAATAAAACCGAAACTAAATTGATACAGCCACCTTATTTAAAAGCAGGAGACACTGTTGCTATTGTTGCGCCTTCTGGTGTTTTAAAAAATAGATTTGATGAAGTAAATCGTGCCAAGCAGCTTTTAGAAAGTTGGAAGTTACATGTCGTTATTGGTAAGCATGTTTTTAATCAGGCAAACCACTTTGCAGGTACAGATCAAGAGCGTTGCGAAGACTTTCAGATGGCTTTAGATGACCCTAAAATTAAGGCTATATGGTCTGCTCGTGGTGGTTACGGAACCGTTAGGATTTTGGATAGCTTAGATTATACCAAATTTTTAAAGCAGCCTAAATGGATTATTGGTTACAGTGATATTACAGCGTTACATAACCAAATACATAATTTAGGAGTGCAATCACTACATGCAATAATGGGAGTAAGTTTACCTGAAAATTTAGAGGATATTGCAGACAGTATTGAAACTTTTAAAAATACGCTTTTTGGACAACCTTTACGTTATGCTTTAAAGGGATCAAAATATAATAAATCAGGAGATGCTAATGGTGTTTTAGTAGGTGGAAACCTAACTATTTTACACACTATGTTAGGCTCTAAAGATAGTATAGATACGGATGGTAAAATTTTATTTATTGAAGAAATAGGAGAGTACAAGTACCATATAGATCGTATGTTACAAAGTTTAAAACGTGCTGGTTATTTTGATAATTGTAAAGGTGTTATAGTTGGTGACATGAGCAGAATGCGAAAAAACACAACATTATGGGGAACTTCAATTGAGCAATTAATTTTGGATGCGTTGTCTGATTATAATTTCCCTATTGCGTTTAATATGCCTGCAGGACATGAAAAGGATAACAGAGCTTTAATTTTAGGACGTCAAGTAATATTAAAAGTAGATAAAAGTAAATCGACTTTAATTTTTGAAGAATAATGGCTAGTCACAATGAACTTGGTAAAAAAGGAGAGCAACTAGCTGTAGATTTTTTAATTGAAAACAAGTACGATATAATAGAACAAAATTATCGTTTTGATAAAGCTGAGGTGGATATTATTGCTCAAAAAGCTGATGTTTTAGCCATAATTGAAGTCAAAACAAGATCTACAGATACCTTTGGTAATCCTCAAGACTTTGTAAAACCAAAACAAATCCAACGTTTAGTAAAAGCTGTGGATGAGTATGTTACGGTAAATGGATTGGATGTTGAAGTCCGTTTTGACATTATCGCAATAGTCAAACAGAATAATCAATTTAATATCAAACATTTAGAAAATGCCTTTTATCATTTTTAATTTGTCGTGATTGCTATAAAAAAAGTGTCCTAATAAAAATTAATACTTTGATGTTTAACTTTTTAGTTACCTATTCTTCTTTTTTTGGTTGAGGTAGTGTTTTAAAATAAGCTTCAAACGCTTTAAAATCGTATGGTTTTTTGATTATTTTTTTATCACTATCTAATACAAAATAACTTGGTGTAGACTTTACGTTATAGTTGTTTCCAATCTCATTATCCCATTTTCCTTCACCAAAAACATGGTAAAACTCAGGATAGTCATAGGTCATGTCTTTCCATCTGTAACGGTCTTCATCTAAAGCAATCGCAATAACTTTTAATTGTTTATTGTCTAAAGTTTTTACATACTTGCGTAGTTCTGGAATCTCTTCTAAACAGTGTGAGCATGTTGTGCTCCAAAACACGATTAGGTAATTATTAGACTCATCTAATTGATATAGGTTTTTTACAGTTGCTTCGCCTTCTTCATCATAGATTACTATTTCAAAATCTTGTCCAATAGTCCCAACAGATGCATTTTTAAAATAAGTTAAATCTTCTATTAATTGCGTGTCGTTTTCCGCTTTAGCTAAAGCTAATAAATGGGTGTCTGTAATATGGTTAGCAACAGGTTCAACTTCTTCTAAAGCAAATTGATTCCATAAAATTTCTAACATTACTTTTTTAATCTTAGGATTGTTGCCAATAGCTTTTACTACTGTGTCTATGTTATTTTTGTAGGAAGTAATTTGGTCATTACTATCACTAAAATTGAATACATAATTTAATGTTGCTTCAATTAAAAAGTTTGAATTTTGAAGTACTGGGTTTCCAAAATTGATATGTTTAAAGTAGCTGGTTTTAGCATTTTCTGTAAACGTTTTGGCGTCAATTAAATTTTCAGGAATGTAAGGTTGGCTGGCAGTTATAAAATTAAGTACTAATTTACCTTCCGATGCCTTTTCAAACTCTGACTGCGTTGTTTTTAAGATGTCAATAATGTTTTTAAAATCTTTTTCTTTTTTACCTCCAGAAGAATAAAAAGCATTTAAGCTCTGTCCAATCATAGACATGCTATTATTGTAAGAAATCCAAAGTTTGTTTTCTTCGGAAGTTATAAATTCTAGACCTTTTTCTAAATCAAAGGTTAACTCAATATCCTCGTTGTTATACAAAAAATCGAAGTTATATTCATCTTGTGGTTGTGCATAAACAATTCGATACGTGCCAGGAGCTTGTGTTTTTTTAAGATTAAAAATAAAGCTTCCGTCTGCTGCAATATCTGCATTGTCTACAAAAATTGAAGTGTCTGCAGTAACTTGGTATAGAAATGCAAATTTAAATTGATCTGCTGGAGTAAAAGTTCCTTTAATTGTGTTTTGAGCCATCAAAAGGGTTGGCAATATGGCAAATAAAAACAGTATTTTTTTGTTCATTTTTTGTGATTTTCTTTTATAATTTCAAAAACTATTCCAATATTGGTTGTAAGGCAATTAAAGCTTTTTTAACCGTTTTTATATTGTCAAAGGTAAGTAATAAACGTAAGCCATTTCTGGTTTGTTTTTCTTTCATTTTACAAGCCTGAGGATGAGTTTGCACATACTGTAGTAATTTTGTAAAATTTGGGCTTTGATAAAAACTGCTTTGTTGATCATTAATAAAATAACAAATTAGCTTTCCTTGTTTCATTATTACTTTTTCAATACCTAATTTGGTAGCTACCCATTTGATGCGTACGCTATTTATTAAATCTACAACCTGTGTTGGTAACTCTCCAAAACGATCAATAAGTTGTGTTTCAAATTCGGTTAATTCAGCTTCGGTTTTAAAATTGTTTAATTGGGTATAAAGACTTAATCTTTCGGCAATATTGTTAACATAGTCGTCAGGGAATAAAAGTTCCATGTCTGTGTCAATAGTAATGTCTTTAACGTATTCTTTATTTTCTAAAGGTTCATCATATAATTCTTTAAACTCATTTTCTTTAAGCTCTTCAATTGCTTCATTAAGGATTTTTTGATAGGTGTCAAAACCAATTTCATTTATAAATCCGCTTTGTTCACCTCCTAATAAATCTCCTGCTCCTCTTATTTCAAGGTCTTTCATAGCAATATTAAAACCACTACCTAACTCGGTAAACTGCTCTAAAGCTTGTATACGTTTTCTGGCATCATCTGTCATTGCAGAGTATTCTGGAGTTATAAAATAACAAAACGCTTTTTTATTACTACGTCCAACACGACCACGCATTTGATGCAAATCACTTAATCCAAAATTATTGGCG
The DNA here is from genome assembly GCF_055808135.1 of Olleya sp. KJ81-1. Lineage (NCBI taxonomy): Bacteria > Pseudomonadati > Bacteroidota > Flavobacteriia > Flavobacteriales > Flavobacteriaceae > Olleya > Olleya sp. KJ81-1. Next base: position 2,896,124 of record NZ_CM147854.1, read on the forward strand.
TTGTTAATAAAAATGGTGTTTGCATTGGGTACATCCAAACCGCTTTCAATAATAGTAGTACTAACCAGCACGTCAAATTCGCCATCCATAAAACCAAGCATCAAGCTTTCTAGTTTTTTACCTTCAAGTTGTCCATGACCAATACCTATTTTAGCATCAGGTACAAGTCTTTGGATCATTCCTGCAACCTCTTTAATGTTTTCAATACGGTTGTGAATAAAAAAGATTTGTCCACCACGTTCTATCTCGTAGCTTACAGCATCTCTAATAGACTCCTCTGTAAATCTAATCACGTTACTTTCTATTGGATAACGATTTGGTGGAGGTGTAGTAATGACTGATAAATCTCTTGCTGCCATTAAACTAAATTGCAAGGTTCTAGGTATTGGAGTTGCTGTTAACGTTAATACGTCTACATTATCCTTTAAAGTTTTTAATTTTTCTTTTACAGCTACACCAAATTTTTGCTCTTCGTCAACGATAAGCAATCCTAGATCTTTAAACTTAACATTTTTACTTGCTAGTTGATGCGTGCCTATAATGATATCTACGTGACCTTTTTCTAATTTTTCTAAGGTTTCCTTTTTTTGTTTTGCAGTCCTAAAACGGTTAACGTAATCCACAGTTACCGGAAAGTCTTTTAAACGTTCTGTAAAGGTTTTATGGTGTTGAAAGGCTAATACAGTTGTTGGTACTAAAACTGCAACTTGTTTACCATTATCCACTGCTTTAAAAGCTGCACGAATGGCTACTTCGGTTTTACCAAAACCAACGTCTCCACATATTAAACGGTCCATTGGACGCTCGCTTTCCATGTCTGCTTTTATATCTGCAGTTGCAGTAATTTGATCAGGTGTATCTTCGTATAAAAAAGAAGCCTCTAGCTCGTGTTGTAAATAGCTATCAGGTTTGTATTGGTATCCTTTTTCTAGCTTACGTTTTGCGTATAATTTAATTAAGTTAAAAGCGACATGCTTAACTCTAGATTTGGTTTTTTCTTTAAGAACTTTCCAAGCTTTACTTCCTAATTTGTATACTTTAGGAGGTTTACCATCTTTACCATTAAACTTAGTTATTTTGTGTAATGAGTGAATGCTTAGATATAGGACATCACGCTCTCCATAAACCAATTTAATAGCTTCTTGTTTTTTACCTTCGACATCTATTTTTTGAAGTCCTCCAAATTTTCCTATTCCATGATCAATGTGTGTTACATAATCACCAATGTCAAGGTTTGTAAGCTCCTTTAAGGTTATGGCTTGCTTTTTAGCATATCCATTTTTAAGATGAAATTTATGATAACGTTCAAAAATTTGGTGATCTGTATAAACGACTATTTTAAGGTCGTGATCTATAAATCCTTGGTAAAGTGATTGGGTAATGGTTTGGTAATGGACGTCTTGCTCAACATCGTCAAATATATCATGAAAACGTTTTGCTTGTTGCTCACTGACACAAGCTATATAGTTTGTGTAATCGTTATTATGATTGCTATTTAGGTTATCTATTAATAAGTTAAACTGCTTATTAAATGTAGGTTGCGGTGTGGTATTATGTTGTATGACTTGTGTGGCACTAAAAATTGAGTCTGTACCAAGCTCTACAATACTAAAATCTAATAGTTGTTTTTTTAGCTCGGCAGCATTACAAAATAACTCTAGTGGTTCTGCGTGTTTGATGTCTTTGTTTAATTTAACAAAAGCAGCAATTGCTTTGTCAAAAAAGTCGTCCACACGATCAAAGGTTAAGTCAAAATTTTTGCCAAAAACGACTGTTTTTTGAGCAATGTATTTTAAAAAACTTTGTCTGGACTCATCCATTAATTTATTAGCAACATTTGGTATGATACTAATTTTTTTAATTTGCTCTGTAGATAATTGTGTTTCTACATCAAAAGTCCTGATACTATCTACTTCGTCTCCAAAAAACTCGATTCGGTAGGGCTCGTCATGACTAAATGAAAAAACATCTACAATTCCTCCACGTACTGAAAACTCTCCAGGTTCTGTTACAAAATCAACACGTTTAAATTTATACTCAAATAGGACTTCGTTAACAAAGTCTATTGATAGGCTATCATTAACGGTTATTTTAAGTGTATTACGTTCTAGCTCTTTTCTTGTGACTACTTTTTCAAACAGTGCGTCAGGATAGGTAACGATTATAGCGGGTTTTTTGCGTGAGTTAATACGGTTTAAAACTTCGGCACGTAAAAGTACGTTTGCGTTGTCAGTTTCTTCTATTTGATAGGGTCTACGATAGCTTCCTGGATAAAATAGGACGTCTGTTTTGTTAATGAGTTGTTCTAAATCGTTTAGGTAAAAAGCAGCTTCTTCTTTGTCATTAAAAATAAGTAAAAAGGGTAGCTGTGTTTGTTTAAAAGATTGTGCTACAACGTAGGATAGTGATGAGCCTACAAGTCCTTTTAAATGTGTTTTACTTTGGGTTTGGGCAATAGCAGTTTGCAGTTTTTGCAATTGCAAAGACTGTAAATAGGTTTGCGAGATTAAGGTTTTACTCACTATAACTTTAGTTTGTGCAAATATAAGCAATGCATAAATTATTAGCTTTTAGATTTACAAAATTTAACTTTTTAGAAATGTCCATGGGTAGATGCGTTAAGGATGGAGTGGTTTGTCTGAGCTCCTCGCAGAGAGCGAGCCACGAGAGCCTGGTTTTTTACACCTATTAAAGGGTGTAAAATAAACGCCCAAAAAAATAGAAACTTTTAATTTTAAAAGGTGTACGGTTTGACTATATTTGTAATCTAAAATTAAACAAAAAAGTATGTCATTTTCAGATTTATTCGATAGTGGATTTAAAAAGCGCAATGAGGATCATTTTGCTGCAATTGTACGTGTAGCAATGAGTGATGGTGTGATTAGTGAGTCAGAAAAAGCGTTTTTAGATCGTTTAGCACGTAATTTAGATATTAGTGAAGGCGAGTATAAGCAGATATTAATTGATTATAAAGAGCATCCAATTAACCCTCCAACATCTTATGACCAACGTTTAGAGCGTCTGTATGATTTGTCAAGAATGGTTTGGGCTGATCATATTGAAGGTCCTAAGCAAACAGCTGTATTGGAGCGTTTATGTGTTGGTTTAGGTTTTAAATCTAGCAATGCAAAATATATTACGCATAAGGCTTTAGAGCTAGTGCATGAAGGTGTTGATTTAGATACTTTTGCTGAAGAAATTAAAACGATGAACAGATAATCCTGTTTGATAACTATAAAAAAAAGCGAACTTTAAAGTTCGCTTTTTTTTATTTTAAATATTCTTCTATTTTGGTAATTAAGGCGTTTTCGTCAAATGGTTTTTGGATAACATCGTTAATTCCTGCTTTTTTATAGCGTTTTAAGTCGTCTTTCATAACACGAGCGGTTAACGCAATTACTGGGATTTTTTTATGTTCGCGTTCTGGCATTTTTCTAATTAGTTTGGTAATCTCGTCACCATAACTATTAGGTAATTTTATATCCATTAGTATTAGGTCAAACTCAGAGTTTTCTATTCTTGGAATAACGTCTTCTCCTTTTGTTACTATGTCTAAAAAGTAATTACCTCTAGAGGCTAATATTTTTAGTATGGATAATTGAGTAATTTCTGAATCTTCAACTAATAAAATACTGTATTTTTTATTTGATCGTGGTGAAGTTGCAACGTCTTTCTTTTTAGTTTTTAGTTTATGGTTTTTATCTAAGCTAAAATTGATATTGGTAGAAAACGTGCTACCTTCCCCTTCTGTGCTGTCTACGCTAATTTTGCTATGTGTTAAGCTTACTAAATGTTTAGCTATTGCCAATCCTAATCCTGCACCTTTGTAGGTTTGAGAGTTGTTTAATTGTGTAAAACTTGTGAAGACATCTTCTATTTTGTCTTGAGGGATTCCTATTCCTGTATCTATTATTTGGAAGTGTATGCTTGCTTTTTGAGCTCTGATTTGGTTTAAAGACGCGTTAAAGGTAATTGTACCTTCTTCTGTAAATTTTATAGCATTTTCTAGAAGGTTGCTTAATACTTGTCTTAATCTTAAAGGGTCACCACCAACAACTTCTGGTAGGTTATCATTAAAATTAGTGATTAACTCTAATCCTTTTTGTTGTGCTTTAATTTCAAAAATACTTTTTATGTCTTCTAGTAATTGTCTAATATCAAAAGGACTAATAACAAGGTCTAACTTACCTGCTTCAATTTTAGAGATGTCTAAAATATCTTCTATTAATTGTTTTAGGTAAGTAGATGACGAGTCTATTACTTTTAAGTAATTTAATTGCTCGTCATTTAAATGGGTCTTTTTTAATATATCAGAAAACGTTAAGATTCCTGTTAAAGGGTCTCTTAACTCATGACTAAAGTTTGCAATAAATGCATTTTTAAAGGCTTCTTTTTCTTGTAGGTATTCGTTTTTTAACTCTAAAATTTGAGAGTTAATAACAGACTCATTTCTAACCTGAGCTGTTGTTTGGTAATTGTTATAATGCGTAGTAAGATCTAAAACAACAACTAAAGGCGGTTGTTTACCGTCAAAAGTTTTTACAATAATGTCTGTTATTATTGTTTGGTTTTCAGGATTTGTTAAATGAATACAAGAAAATACGTGTCTTTGGTTTGGTTCTAGAAGTGTACTATGTATACTTTCAAAAAAAGGATGAATTGTGGAAATGTTTTTTCCAACTACCTTAGTAAATATAACATCGTCAGACTCTAATATTTTACCATCTAAGTCTACAACTATGTATTGATTTGTGGATTGCGAATATTCTTTTTTGTATTGTTCTAGCATTATTTTTTCGCTTGTTAAATTACAGCTTCTGCTAAATTAATAAAAACATCGTCAACGTTAGTCCCAGATTTTGCACTTGTATAAAAATCGACAAAGCGTCCAAAAATGTCTTTGTTCTGTTTAATAAACTCGTTAGTAACCAAATCTTTTTTGTTTCCAATAACTTTAATTGGTGTTTTTGGGTAGCGGTCTTTGATGTAATCTAAATCTGCTTCTATGTTTTGATAGGTTGCAGGTCTAGTCATGTCAAAAACATATAAAAACCCATTAGTACCTATAAGGTATGATGGTCTAGTATTTGTAATGTCATCGTTTCCTTCTAAGTCCCAAATAACAAGTGTTATGTCTTTATCTGATTTTGGTATTGATACTTCTTTTTTTAAAATGTGTACACCAATAGTTACTTTGTAGTCTTCTGTAAACGTGTCTTCTACAAATCGTCTTATTAAAGAGGATTTACCAACACCAAAGTGGCCTATTAAAACTATTTTTTTAGATATTTTCATTGTCAAAGTAATCTTTTAGTTTAGTGTTAAAAATATCACTGTTTTCTAAATCTGTTTTGTTTATAATGTTTTGTGCAAAGTCTAGAAGTTTGTCTTCAAGTTTGCTTCTAAAGGTAGCTGTAAATGCACCTGAAATTACAACAGCAATATAATAATTAGAAAAATTTTGAAGATGAATGTGGTAGTTTTCATATTCTATATATTCTAAATTTTGAATTTGAGTTGTAAAGGCATCTTGCGCAAAACTTTTTATGGCTGTTAACATACCAGCAACTGTGTCTTGGTCTATTCCGTGGGTTTTTGAGTATTCTGATACAATTAGTCCAGAGCCACTTTCAATAACCATTATTTGCTCTATCTTAGATTTAAATTGATCGTGAATAATCATATCTCCTTCTGATACTCCTGATTTTTTTGATCTAAATTTTCTTTTTATCGAAGCCCAAGAAAAGGTATTGTTTAAGCTTTTATTTATGTTTTCAGATAGGATTTGTATTTCTTTCTGTACATATTTTTTAATCATTTTACCCATTATTGGGTATAAGGCTTCAACTACTGCATCCTGAGAGTTTTTAATTTCTTCTTGTAACGTTTGCGTAATTGTTGGTCCTAATGTTTTTGGCATTTCCTTGATAAACGCTTCTAGTTTATCTTCTAGAATAGGGTCTATATGTTTAGATAAATTATTTTGCTTGTTAATTAAATCTTCAAGTTTTTTAAGCTTTTCTTCAATTGACAAGGCGTACTCATGCTCATCTTTAAGCAAGATGTCCTTAAGGATTTTTAATTTATCTTCTTGGTTCATGCGGAAGCCAATTTGTTATTGACTTATTTTTTCGCCTAATTTGGTAAATAGTTCACCTAAAAGTTTACGATCCACTTTTTTCTCGTTTAAATCGTCAACTTTATCTTCTAAATTGTTTTCTAGCTCTGTGATTCTAATATTAATATCAGTGCTTAGGTTATCAATGTTTTGAAGCAACTCAGACTTGACTTCGTCCATCAAAGCTTCTAATTCTTTTTTCTTAGCAAGGATATCTTTTTTTAGTGTTTCAAACTCACTATCGTAAGCTTGCATGTTTTCACCAAAAATAAGTTGCTTAATCGCATCTATTTTTGAAGTTGCTTCAGAAGATGCTTGCATGTTGTCTTCGTTGATTTTGTCTGTATTTGCCATCAGGATAATTTATGTTTCAAAAGTAGCAAAAAAATAAACACAATGTTAATTAATCAGCGTTTTGCATGAATTCTTCAGCTTTAAGCACCATGTTTTTGCTTCCGCAGAAAAAAGGAACGCGTTGGTGTAGTGCTGTTGGCTCAATATCCATAATTCTGTTGTAACCATTACTTGCCTTTCCGTTAGCTTGTTCTGCTAAAAAAGCCATAGGATTACATTCATACAATAATCTTAATTTACCATCTTCATTTTTTGAGCTTTTAGGATACATATAAATACCTCCTTTAATCATGTTTCTATGAAAGTCAGAAACCAATGACCCAATGTACCTAGATGTATAAGGTCTATCTCCTTCTTCCATTTGACAGTATTTAATATAGTTTTTTACACCCTGTGGGAAGTGTGTATAATTACCTTCGTTTACAGAGTATATGTTTCCGTTTTCCGGAAACTGCATATCTGGATGTGATAAATAAAAAGTACCGATTGCTGGATTTAATGTAAACCCATTAACACCATGACCAGTGGTGTACACTAGCATTGTAGATGTACCATAAACCACATAACCTGCAGCAACTTGTTGGTTTCCTGGTTGTAAAAAATCTTCGATAGTTACAGGTGTTCCAACTGGCGTAACACGTCTATAAATTGAAAAAATAGTTCCTACAGACACGTTAACATCAATATTAGAAGAGCCATCCAAAGGGTCAATTAATACAATGTATTTATTTTGATTGTTATCATCTTGGCTATTTATTGTAATAAAATCATCTTCTTCTTCACTTGCAATACCACATACAATATTACGATTTGTAAGGGTTTGGATAAATTTATCATTGGCATAAACATCTAGCTTTTGCTGGTCCTCACCTTGTATGTTTGTATCTCCTGCAGCACCAATAATATCTACTAGTCCAGCTTTGTTAACTTCATGGTTTACAACCTTGGCAGCAAGACGTATAGAGTTTATTAATCTAGAGAGTTCTCCAGATGTGTATTTAAACGAAGCTTGGTTTTCAATAATATATTCTCCTAACGTTTGATTTTTTTTAGACATGTGTTTAGATGTAGTTGTTTGCACAAATATCGTATATTTTAACAATTATAACGTTGTAGTTGTCCATAATTTGGTATTATAAACATTCTTAAACTATATTTGATTAAATTAAAATTTTATGGAGTTTACAATTCGTTTTGCCGAAAAAAAGATGTTCCGGCTATGCTTGACTTGATAAAAACACTAGCTGTTTTTGAAAAACAACCAGAAGCAGTCATTGTTACAGAAGCAGATTTATTGGAACAAGGTTTTGGAAAACATCCCTTATTTACAACTTTTGTGGCCGAAAAAAATGATGAAGTTGTAGCTATGGCTTTAATATATATCCGTTTTTCTACCTGGAAAGGTAAGACAGTACATTTAGAAGATTTAATTGTTAAAGAAAACTATAGAGGAGAAGGTCTTGGTACTTTACTTCTTGACGAGGTTATTAAATACGGTTATAGTTTAGGTGTTAAACGTATATGTTGGGAAGTTTTAGATTGGAATGAACCTGCAATAAAATTTTATGAAAGTAAAGGAGCCACTTTACTAAAAGATTGGTTTTTAGTACAAATGGATCAATCAAGTATTGAAAATTACATCCAAAAATTATAAATGAGAGTATTTAAATTTGGAGGTGCGTCTGTTAAAGATGCCAAAGGTGTTAAAAATCTAATTTCGGTTTTAGATCAAGTAGGACATGACAATACGTTAATTATTGTGTCTGCAATGGGTAAAACCACTAATGCTTTAGAGCAGGTTATAGGTAACTATTTTGATAACAAACCAGAATTACAGCAAGCTATACAAGCAGTTGTGACTTATCATAACGATATTATATCAGAGCTTTTTGAAAATAAAAATCATCCCGTTTTTGAAATTACAAATGCGCTTTTTGAAGAGCTTACTACTTTTTTGAAAACAAATAAATCTCCGGATTATAATTTTGTTTACGATCAAGTGATAGGATTTGGTGAGTTAGTATCTACCACTATAATTAGCCAATTTTTAAACTTAAAAGGATTTACTAATAATTGGATAGATGTTAGACAATTAATTAAAACAGATGACTATTATAGACGCGCAAATGTTAATTGGGACCTGACACAGCAGTTAATTACTAAACATGTTGATACTAATAAACTTAATATAACTCAAGGGTTTTTAGGAAGCGACAAAAATAATTTTACAACAACTTTAGGTCGCGAAGGTAGTGATTATACAGCAGCCATTTTGGCTTATTGTCTAAGTGCAGATAGTGTTACCATTTGGAAAGATGTACCTGGTGTTTTAAATGCAGACCCTAGACACTTTAAAAATGCACAATTATTAAACGCCATATCATATACAGAAGCTATTGAGCTGGCTTTTTATGGTGCCTCAGTAATACATCCTAAAACATTACAGCCACTTCAACGTAAAGAAATACCATTATACGTTAAATCGTTTTTACAACCAAATGAAGATGGAACAATAGTTAGTAAAATTAAAGGAATTGAACCAAAAGTACCCTGTTTTATAGTAAAGCAAAACCAAGTCTTATTATCATTATCTACTTTAGACTTTTCCTATATTGTAGAAGATAATATTAGCGAAATATTTAATTTGCTATCAAAATATAAAATGAAAGTTGATGTTATCCAAAACTCTGCGATTAGTTTTTCTGTTTGTTTTGACAATAATTACAATAATTTAGAACCTTTATTGTTACATTTAAAAGCTAAATTTAAAGTGACATGTAATGATAACGTATCTTTGTACACGATTAGGCATTACAATCAAAAAGCAATTGCCGATTTAGAAGTCGGAAAAACAGTTTTATTAAAACAAATGTTTCAAGAAACATTACAAATAGTAACTAAATAAATCTATTGATTACATTTGTAAACTCTAATATGAATAAAATTAAATGGGATTAGTCACTGCAAAAGAAGTTTCAAAAGCTATAAAACTTGATAAATACGGGTTTTTAGGGACTTTTGTTGGTTGGTTATTAATGAAAGTTTTAAAGATATCTACTTTAAATAAAATCTATAATCGTAATAAACATTTATCACATTTAGAATTTTTAAACGGAATTTTAGATGAATTTCAAATTAAATTTGAAATACCTGAAGAAGATTTAAAGCGATTACCTAAAGATGGAGCATACATTACAGTTTCTAATCATCCTTTAGGCGGAATTGATGGTATATTACTTTTAAAATTAATGCTAGAACAACGCGAAGATTTTAAAATAATTGCTAACTTTTTATTACATCGTATAGAACCGATGAAGCCATATATAATGCCTGTTAATCCTTTTGAGGACAGAAAAGATGTAAAATCTAGCATAGCAGGATTTAAAAGTGCAATTTCACACTTACGCGATGGTCATCCATTAGGTATATTTCCTGCAGGAGAAGTGTCTACTTACAGAGACGGTAAATTGGTAGTAGATAGACCATGGGAAGAAACAGCTATGAAGTTAGTACAAAAAGCTAAAGTACCTGTAGTACCAATATACTTTCATGCTAATAATAGTAAGTTGTTTTATAAGCTATCTAAAATTAGCGATATTTTTAGAACTGCAAAATTACCATCAGAGTTGTTGACTCAAAAAAGACGAGTGATAAAGGTTAGAATAGGAAAGCCAATCTCTGTGAATGATCAAGCCGAGCATGAGTCGCTTTCAGATTTTTCTGAATTTATAAGAAGAAAAACCTATATGCTATCCAATGCATTTGAACCAAAAGAAAAAATAATAGATACCATTTCCTCTAGCTTAAAATCTCCAAAATCTATAAAAGCACCTAAACAAATTGTGACACCTGTTAGTCAACAGGCTATGATTACTGAGGTTGATGCTTTAAGACAGCAGGATTGCAAATTGTTAACTAGTAAAAATTACGAAGTGTTTTTGGCTACTGCCGAAAACATGCCAAACTTGCTGCGTGAAATTGGTCGTTTGAGAGAGATTACTTTTAGAGAAGTAGGAGAAGGAACAAATGAACCTATAGATTTAGACCAATTTGATAATTATTACCACCATTTATTTTTATGGGATAGTGAAGCTAATGTTTTAGCAGGAGCATACAGGATGGGATTAGGATCTCAGATTTTTGCCAATTATGGGATTAATGGATTTTATCTGCAAGACTTGTTTGGTTTTGAACCAGAATTGTATAAAATGATGAGTGAGTCCATTGAAATGGGTCGTGCATTTATAATAAAAGAGTATCAGCAAAAACCAATGCCTTTATTTTTATTATGGAAAGGTATTGTACACACTACGTTACGTCATCCTGAGCATAAGTTTTTAATTGGTGGTGTTAGTATCAGTAATCAATTTTCAGAATTTTCTAAATCGTTAATGATTGAGTTTATGAAGTCGCATTATTACGATCCTTATGTAGCCCAATATGTACATCCTAAAAAAGAATTTAAAGTAAAACTTAAAGATGCAGATAAGGACTTTGTATTTGATGCAACAGAAGCTGACTTAAACAAGTTTGACAAAATTATTGACGAGATTGAACCAGGAGCATTAAGGCTTCCTGTACTACTTAAAAAGTACATCAAACAAAATGCACGTTTAGTGGCTTTTAATGTTGATCCACTATTTAATAATGCAGTAGATGGTTTAATGTATATTAAAATAGAAGATTTACCAGAAAGTACAGTAAGACCTGTTATGGAAGAGTTTCAAGCAGAATTAGAGCGTAAAGTTACTGAGCAAAATGAGTAACAGAATAGTAATTTTAATTGCTTTTTTTGTTAGCACATTAACATTTGCGCAGACCTATTCTGGTACTGTACAAGACGCAGATACAAATCAATTGTTATCTAGTGTTACCGTTTATTTTGATGGTACAACCATTGGTGTAATCACAGATCTTGATGGTAATTTTTCTATTTCAACACAAAAAACTATAAACGCGCCATTAGTAATTAGTTATATTGGTTACGAGACGTTAATAATTGATAAAAAAATACTTCAAAATAATCCTATAATAAAGCTTAAACCTCAAGCTACAGATTTGGACGAGATTGTCTTAACTGATGATGACTGGTCAAGAGAAAAAAATAGGATATTTTAAACGCGAGTTTTTAGGACAGTCAATCCATAGTGAAGATTGTAAGATCAAAAACCTTGATAACATTAGATTTAGATATAGCAAAGTAGATCAAACTATGTACGCTATATCAGATCAACCCATAGTTGTAATCAATAAGTATTTAGGTTATAAAGTCGAGTATAACTTAGTTGATTTTGAAATCATGTTCCATACATCAGCAGCAGGATTTGATTATGTTAAAGAAGTATTTTACAGTGGTACAAGTAATTTTACCGAATTAAATACAAAAGTAAAGAAACGTTATCTCAAAAACCGAAGCTTTGTTTACAAGACCTCATTATTATATTTTATGAGAAGCTTAGCAGCAAGTAATCTTAGAGAAAATGGATTTAAGTTATTTAAAAAGGAGGATGAAGCGTCTTCCGATCCATTATTTGAAACTATTCAAGATGCGGTTTTTAAAACTGAAAAAACAGAACATAATACTACAAAAGTCTCCTTTTTAGGTACTAATAAAGTAGTGGTTAGTTTTGAAAACTTAGAGCAAGCCTTTTTATTGCCAAACTCAAAAGATCTGACTTTTTATATAGACAGCTTTGGTATACACTTTCCTATTAACAATGTATTGTTTGGAGGTCTGTTTGGACAAGATAGATTGGTAAATATGCTACCATCGGATTATAATTTACAATAACTATTACTTATTGCAATTAACCTGAGTTTTTACAAAAAAGTCATTGACAACACGTCTACTTTCGTTTAATTGATCTAAATCAATCGTGTAAAATAGGTTTTTTCCTTTTACTTTTTGTTTAAGTAAACCTATTTTTCTAATCTCGCCAAGATGTTGCGAGATAGTTGGTTGTGACAATCCAGTGCTTTCCACAAGCGCATTGCAATTGCAATCTTTGTTTTCGCTTATGTACTGTATCATGGCTATTCTAGCAGGATGCCCCAATACTTTAGTAATACTTGCCACTTGATTTTGCGATGTATTAAATAGCTGTTTTTTTGAAAAGCCCATAGTTATTATATGATTAATATTATTATTAAAGTGATATTGCAATATCACAATGATAAATTTAATTAAAAAACCAAAATCAAGCAAGACTTTGGTTTTAAATTTCTAATCTTTTTGTTATTTACCAAATAAACGTTGGAAAAAAGACTTCGTTTTTTTAGTAGTTTCTTCAATAACTTCTTTAGCATCTTCAGCTAAATCCTCTAATTTATCGCCAGCTTCGTCTGCAAGTTTAGAGGCCTTCTCTTTGGCGTCATCTAGCATTTCTTTAGCATCTTCATTTATAAATTCGGTTGCTTTTGCTTTAGCCTTTTGATACGTTTCTTTAGCGTCATCAGATAGCTCTTCAAATTTTTCTCCTGCCTCTTTGGCTATTTTAGATGCTTTGTCTTTAGCATCGTCCATAAACTCTTTAGCATCTTCGTTTATAAACTCGGTAGCTTTAGCTTTTGCTTTTTCAAACGTTTCTTTAGCATCCTCTTTTAGATCTTCAAACTTAGACTCTGCTTTATCAACAACTTCTGATGTCTTTTCTTTAACAGCTTCTAGGGTTTCTTCGGATGTTTCTTTGACGTCTTCAGTTACATTATTTGCAGTGTCTTCTATACTGTTTAAAGTTTTCTCTGCTTCACTTTCAATATTTTTATGCTCTTCGTTCATGATTTATCGATGTTATTTTTCTGAAAGCTAATATATTACAATAATTTATGATTATTTTAAAAATATTTTATCAATAGGTTCCCAAAGCTCAATTTTATTACCATCATTATCTAAAATCCAACCAAATTTTCCGTAGCTGTATTCTTCAATTTCACCTAGTACAGTTACGCCTTCTTCTTTTAAAGCGGATAGTAATTCTGTTAAGTTCTCTATACGATAATTAAACATAAAGTCTTTTTTAGATGGCTCAAAATGTTGGCTATCTTCTTTAAAAGGACTCCATTGTGTCGAGCAGTCATTACCATCTTTGTCTTTCCACCAGAAGGTTGAGCCATAATCATCCGTATCAAATCCTAAATGTTTTTGGTACCAATCCTTTGTTGCTTTTGGGTCTTTAGTTTTAAAAAATAGACCACCTATTCCTGTAACGCGTTTTTTCATTTTTTTAATTTTAATGCAGATTCATAAATTGTTATCCATTCTTCAACACTCATTTTACCTAATAACTCCTCAATTAAATCGTAAGGGATATCATCCATTTTTTTAAATCTGATACAGCTTTTACCCATGTCTAATTTGTATTTACAGTGTTTTGGGTACTCTGCAACAAACCAATCATATAATTCCTTTTTTGCATATAAACCTGAATGATATATTGCTATAAAGTTTTTTTGAGAAGCTACATTAATAAAAGGTAAAGGCGGAAATGGTTTGCAATGGTAACCAGCTGGATATATAGATTTTGGTACATAATAAGCCAACATACTATAACCCATGCCTGCTTCTAAACCTTTTGGCATGTGTTGTGTTATTAAATTATGCAGTTTAGTTACAGGTGCTTTTCTGTCTTCTGGTAGTTGATTAATGTAGTCTTCTGGTGTTTTTGCGGTTGAGGTCATTAGGTTTAATTTTATTTTTAGAGAATTAGCTAAACTGTGATTTAATTTTATCTACTATTGTTTGTGCTAGTTTTTCTTTACTTTCTATGGTCCATCCAGCTACGTGTGGAGATAAAATAACATTATCTGCTTTTATTAAATATTTGAAGGCTTCTGGCATTTTATTATCGGTAAAAAGGTTTTCGAAGGATGATTTTTCATATTCTAAAACATCTAAACCTGCACCTAATATTTTTCCCGTTTTTAATGCTGAAACTAAATCTGAAGTTACTACACTTTTACCTCTTGCTGTATTTATTAACCAAAATGGTTTTTTAAAACCGTTTATAAATTTTGCATCAATCATATTAATGGTAGATGGTGTTTCTGGAGTATGTAAACTTAATACGTCTGCTTGGTCTTGTAACTTAGATAAAGGTACTTGTGTAGCGTTAGCGTCTGCTACATTTGGTTTAAGGTCATAACATAAGACCTTAACGTCAAAGCCACGAAGTTTTTTTGCAAAGGCTTTTCCCATATTACCGTAACCTATTAAACCAACGGTTTTACCATCTAGTTCTAATCCACGATTATCTTCGCGTAACCATTGACCTTGTCTAACTTCTTTATCACCTTTATTAAGTTTATTAAATAGACTTAATAGCATGGCTAAACTATGTTCTCCTACAGCATTACGATTACCTTCTGGAGCTGCAATTAAAGCGATGCCTTTACTTTGTGCGTAGTCACAATCTATGTTTTCTAGACCTGCACCAACACGTCCTATAAATTTAAGGTTGGTTGCTGCGTCTAAAAAGTTTTGTCAATACTAAATCGGCTTCGTATTATAAAACCGTCATATTGGTTTATTTTTTGTTGGATGTCTATTTTGGAAGAGGTATAATCTTCGTGATTTGTAAAGCCTATATCGTTAAGCTGATTGATTAGCAATGGATGGTTGGCGTCTAGGTGTAATATTTTCATTTATTAGAGACTGTCTATTGTGTTAAACAATTTTAATAAAAGTAATGTTTTTATGCGTTAGTGGTAGTAGTGGCATCCTTTTTTTTGCTGCCATATATGGCAAAAAAAAGATATAACGGATGACACGACCTTTAGGTAACGCCCAAATTATTTAAAATCCTAAGATTGATTTTGCAATAAGAAAATATAGTAATATACCAAATACATCATTACTGGTAGTAATAAATGGTCCTGTTGCAACTGCTGGATCAATGCCTCTTTTATCTAAAAATATTGGAATAAAGGTCCCAATTAATGCTGCCATAATTATAACTGCAACTAATGCTATTGCTATAGTTATTGATATTATATATGGTGTTTTAAATGCAAAATGCGTAACTGCTATGGCTACCAATGCTAGCGCTAAACCGTTAACTAATCCTAAGATAGACTCTTTAAACAGTCGTTTTATTATGTTACCATCTATACTGTTGTTGGCTAATCCTTGTACTACAATTGCAGAGGATTGTACTCCAACATTACCAGCTGTTGCTTGTATTAGTGGCACAAAACTTAGTAGGATTATAAACTCACCCATGGAGCCATTAAATCCTTCGATTATACTGGCTGCACCAAGTCCACCAAACATACCAATTAGTAACCATGGTAATCGTGCTTTGGTTAATTTAAGGATGCTATCATCTGCTTCTACATCTTGCGATATACCTGCTGCCATTTGATAATCTTTGTCTGCTTCTTCACGAATAACATCAACGATATCATCAATAGTAATACGACCTAATAGTGTTTTATTTTGATCAACCACAGGAATCGCTTCTAGGTCATACTTTTGCATGATTTTTGCGACTTCCTCTACGTCTTCTTCTACGTACACATAGTCCACATTGCTGTTGGCTAATTCTGCTATTTTTTGATCACTTTTTGCTGTTAATAGGTCTTTTAAAGATAGTCGACCTAACAGTTTTTCTTGTTTGTCTACAACGTAAATAGAATGTACGCGACTGACGTGTTGTGCTTGACCACGAATACGACGCAGACAGCCTGCTACTGTCCAAGTTTCGTAAACCTTGACAAGCTCTTTTGCCATTAAACCACCTGCTGTATCCTCGTCGTATGCTAATAGTTCTTGGATTTCGGCTTTGTGCTCTTGGTCTTCTATTTGAGATATTACTTCTGCTTGACGCTCTTCTGGAAGCTCTGCAATAATATCTGCAGCATCATCTGTGTCAAGTTCTTCTATTTCTTCTGCAATTTCTTTAGCAGACAGATTTTTTAAAACCTTTTCACGATTGTCCTCATCTAATTCCATTAGGACATCAGATGTGGTTTCAGAGTCTAGAAGCTTGATAACATACATAGCCTCGTCTAGATTTACTTCATCTAAGATTTCGGCAATATCTGCATAGTGAAACTCCTCTAAAAGCGTTTTAAGTGCTTTATCGTTTTTTTGTTCGATAAGTAACTCTACTTGCTCAATAAGTGCGTCTGTAAGCTGAAATTGTATGTTTTGATTGTCTTCCACCAAATAATTATTTGTCGTTTTCGATTAGGCTAGTTAACTCTAAAAATTGCGCAACGCTTAGTTGCTCTGGTCGTTTGTCAAAGATAGGGTTTGCTTTTAAATTATCTGACAATTCCATTGTTTTTAAACTGTTACGAATGGTTTTGCGTCGTTGCTGAAAAGCTTGTTTTACTACTCTGAAAAATAATTTTTCGTCACACGGTAAACTATAATCTGCTTTACGTGTTAAACGTAATACTCCAGAATCTACTCTTGGTGGTGGATTAAATACGGTTGGAGGTACTGTAAATAAGTACTCGGCATCATAAAACGCTTGTGTAAGTACAGATAATATACCGTAAACTTTACTACCTTCTTTGGAGCAAATACGTTGTGCTACTTCTTTTTGAAACATACCAGAAAATTCTGGAATTTGATCACGAAGCTCTAATGTTTTAAATACAATTTGAGTTGAAATATTATAAGGGAAGTTACCAATTATTGCAAAAGGTTGGTCCTTAAAAGTTTGGCTTAAGTCGTATTTTAAAAAATCTTTTTCAATGATTCTTGGCGCTAAGTTTAGATAGTTGTTTTGTAGGTATTCTACACTTTCTGTATCTATTTCTATAACGTAAGTTGTAATAGGTTTTTGTAGTAAGTATTTGGTTAAAACACCCATTCCTGGTCCAATCTCTAAGACGTTTTTGTAACCGTTTAAAGTTAATGCGTCTGCAATGTCTTTAGCAATACCTTCATCTTCTAAAAAGTGTTGACCAAGAAATTTTTTAGCTTTAACTTGATGGTTGTTATGTTTTTGATGTGCCATAAAATAGGTTGTTTTTCAGCTTAAGCTGAATTATTTAAACGATACCGAATACTCGTCCACAATTTGAAGCTCTGTTCTAAAAGCTAACATTTTGTCTGCAAATTTTTTAAGACCTTCATTTCTAAGGTTGTCAGCGTCTTCTTTATAATAGGCATCCAAAGCTTCTCTGGAATACGATTTATATTGAATGGAGTAGGTTTGTCCACCCATTTCTTCATCCACTAAAACCTTAGTAAGTGTTGCTTTTTCAAACTTACCTGTTGCTAACACAGTTGGTATGTGTTGTTTTATCCAGATTAACCACTCGTCGTGAGCACTATCATCTATATTTACTGTGACGTTATATATGTACATGGTCTATAAGTTTTTTGCAAATAACATAAGTTCTGAGTCGTCCTCAAAGGGTTTTACCATTTTTATGAAGTTAAAACCTAATTTTTCTATTAATTTAATGGATGCAACGTTATTATCTTTAGTTATTGCTCCAATTTTTTTAAGGTCAAAGCTGTTTTTTGCTAAATTTAATATCGCTAAAGACGATTCTAACCCATAGCCTTTACCTTCATATTCTGGTAACATTGCAAAGCCAATGTCAGGTAATTCTAAATTTGCTCGTTTTGTTAAACCGTTTGTGCCAATTGGTTTGTTGTTTTCTGCTTTTAAATGCAATTTGTAAAACCCATAACCATGTTTTTTGTAGTCATTTAAATGACCCTTTTTAATGCGTGCTTTGGCTTGGTCAATAGTGTTTACTTTACGATCACCAATAAATAATTTAAATTTTGGAGTGTTAACTAAATCTATAAAAAATTGAGCATCATCCAATGTAAACTTAGTAATTATAAGTCGTTCTGTTTCTGCTACTACCATAATGTTAGTTTAAGTTGTCACCACGAAGCGCTCTAAATTTTTTACGAGCATCGACTGCGTATATGCTATCCGAATGATTGAACAATAATTGTTCGTATAATTTTTTAGCTTCTTCTGGTTGATTTAAGTGATTTACTAATAGTTCTGCCAAATTATATAGTGCGTTATCTAATAAAATACTGTCTTTAAAGTCTGTTATAATACGTTGGTAATTTGACTTTGCGTTTTCAAATTCATTTTTAATTTCGAATAATGCTGCTTGTTTTAGTAAGGCTTGAGGTACAATAACTTCTGTTTTATGATCTGTTAAAACGCTATTTAGAATATTAATGGCTTGGTCATTTTTATTTTGAAACGCTAATAAATCTGCTTTAGCATATTTAGTTAAAGCTATTTGTAGTGAGTCTTCTGCTCTGTTATCGCTAATTAGTAATTTTAAATCTAATGCATCATTAGCGGTTAATTGAGAGGTCGAGGATTTTAATATTTTTAGCTGTGATTCTGCCCATTTGAAATCGCCTTTATAATAACTAGCTTTTGCAATTTTAAATCTTGCTTCCTGTGCTATGGTACTGTTTTTTAGGTTGCGTTCTATTTGGGTGTAGTATATTAAGGCTTCGTTAAATTTTTCTTGTAAAATTAATATGTCACCTAATTCTAATTTAACTGGAGCTAAATCATATTCTGAAATTTTAAATTTTAATGCGTTTTTTAATATTGAAATGGCTTGATCTTGCTGATTAAAATTAAAAGCTAAAAAGTGCGCGTAGTTAATTTGTAAATTTAGTGTTTGTGGTGTTTTACCATAGGTTTCAAAAAGCTTTTCATAGTCTTTCTGAATGTTGGGATAGTCGTTAGCAGTGGCTATTTTAGTTTTAATTAATAGCACTTTTAAGTTACCAACAAGTTTGGTGTCAATGTCCTGAGTGTTTTGAATTATAAAATTAAATACAGCTATGGCATCGTCGTATTGTTTTTGGTTTTCTGCAATTAAACCTAATTCTACCAAACGATCTAAGCTTTGCATTTGTCTTTTGTAAATTGCTTTTTCTTGAGCAAAAGCTTTATTGTAATCTTTTTGCTGAATGAATAACCAACTAAGCATCTCATTCCAGATTAAATCTTGTGATTGTTGAATTTTTTTAAAAGTATTTTTTTTAAAAATATATTATTTTGATTGGAGGCATCATCCGAAATAAACTCGCTAATACTTCTTTTAATGGTGTTTAAATAACTGTAGCTAGTTTCTACTAAATCTATATAGCTTTTAAACATTTTTTCTACTTCACCTTGTGCGCCATAAATACGTGCTAATTGCATATTAAACTCTAACCTAGGATTAAGTTGCATAGCTTTTTTGTATGTAGTTATGGCTTGGTTTAAAAGTGATAGATTTTCAAAAGTCCTACCAACGCGATAGGCATTATTTGTGTTTTCGTCTAAGGATTTAATTGCTTGATCATAATATTTATTAGCATTTATACTGTCATTTTGTAGGTTGTAATTGTAACCTAGTTCTACTAATAATTCTGGATATTTATTGGTGTCAAGTACTTCTAGTAGTCTTGCTTCTGCATCTTTATATAGTTCTAATTGTTGCTCTATTTTTACTAATTGTAATAAGTAGTTGGTGTTATTTGTGTTTTTGTTGTATAATTTTTTATAGCTGGTTAAGGCTTTTTCAAACTCACCATTTGTAAAATATTCGCGTGCTACTAAGTCCTCCTGTGCATTTAATGTCACAGAAAATATCAAGAGTATTATTAAAATGTAACGTTTAATTATCATTGTTGTAAATATAAAAATACGAAAGCTAGTAAATGTAAATAATGTGCAAAAAAAATGCCCGAACTAAGTTCAGGCATTTAGCCAATCTAATAAATGTGCTATTAATCATATATATATTCAATATAAGATTCAATTACTTGATTGGGGTTTATCTATGTAATTTTACTTTTTATTGTTTTACTAGTGCTATTGTCTCTTTGTCGTTGCTTTGGTCGTTAGTTTTGTTTAAAACTTTCACCATAACAGCTAAAAGAAGCATGAAAAGCAGCAATCTTGCAACGGTTTTCATAATTAGTAGGTTGTATTGGGTGTATCAAAGAAAACTTATTTTTTGTTAACCACAAAACAAAACGCATTAAAAACGACAAAACAACGTGTTTTTTAACGTTTAATCGATTAAATTAATTTTATAAATAAGAAAAAACCTACAAAACTAATTAATATATTCAAAACCTGTATAAGGGACTAATACGTCTGGAATCTTAATTCCGTCTGCTGTTTGGTAATTTTCTAATATTCCTGCTAAAACTCTAGGTAGTGCTAAAGAGCTTCCGTTTAAGGTATGTGCTAATTCGTTTTTACCTTCACTATTTTTAAAACGAAGCTTTAAACGGTTGGCTTGAAACGTTTCAAAATTAGAAACGCTTGATATTTCTAACCAACGGTCTTGTGCTGTAGAAAAGACTTCGAAGTCATAAGTTAATGCAGAAGTAAACCCTGTGTCACCACCACATAATCTTAGGATTCTGAATGGTAAATTAAGTTCGTTTAATATTGCTTTAACGTGGTCAACCATACCGTCTAATGCTTTGTAAGAATTGTCAGGATGCTCTACACGTAAAATTTCAACCTTATCAAATTGATGTAAACGGTTTAATCCACGCACGTGTGCACCATAACTTCCTGCTTCAACTCTAAAACATGGTGTGTAAGTGGTTAGGCACTTTGGTAAATCTTTTTCGTCTAATAAATCGTTTCTGTAAATATTTGTTGCAGGAACTTCTCCTGTAGGGATTAAGTATAGACTTGGGCTAACATTGGTAGTATGATACATTTGTCCATCTTTATCTGGTAACTGTCCTGTTGCCAAAGCTGAAGCTTCGTTTACAAGATGTGGTACTTGTACTTCCTCATAGCCAGCTGCTGTATTTTTATCTAAAAAATAGGCAATTAATGCACGTTGTAACTTAGCGCCTTTACCTTTGTATACTGGAAAACCTGCTCCAGCTATTTTTGTACCTAATTCAAAATCTATGATGTCATATTTTTTTGCTAGTTCCCAATGTGGTAAAGCACCATCATGTAATTTAGGGATTTCACCTTCGGCATATACTTCTTCATTATCCTCTTCGCTATTACCTTTTGGTACAGAAGCGTGTGGAATGTTTGGAATTTTGTATAATAGTTGATTTAAAGCTTCGGCTGTAGTAGTAAGCTTGTCGTTTAACTCTTTAGATTCGTCTTTAAAATCTGCTGTTTTAGCTTTTAAAGCATTTGCTTTTTCGGCTTGACCGGATTTATATAATATACCAATTTCTTTAGAGATAGCATTGGATTCTGCTAAAACTGCATCTAATTTAGTTTGTAAAGCACGACGCTCTTCATCTAAATTTATTACCTCTTCAATCAATGTAGAAGCATCTATGTTTCTAACTGCTAATCTATTGATAACTAAATCTTTGTTTTCTCTGATAAATGGTACTTGTAACATATGTTTTGTTTTGGGTGTTACTTCATGCTTTGGCACACTATAATTGTTGTGCTAGGTGACAATTTGTAACTTCAAATTATATGTTGTAAAAGTAGTAAGATTTTGGTTGCTTTAAAATAAATTATTTATCTAATTGCGAAGGTAATACCCAATCACTGTGCTTAAAGGGTTGCCACTTGACACTAGCTAAATCTGTTTTAGTATTAATTAGCGTTTTATGAGGTCTTCCATTAACGCTTACTTTTGCACTTACGTACACAGCAATATCTTGACCTTTTGACTTGTAGTCCTTTTTTAAATGCTGTGCAAATTGCCATATTACGTCAGGTCTTGTAGTGACCAAGCGTTGTTGTTTTTTGGTTAAATAATCGTTTAGATTTATTAAGGTTTCTTGATTGGTGTTTTTATCGACTACTTTATAGGTTGCGTATCCAGATTTTGATCTAAGCATCATTCGCCAAGATAATCTATGACCTTCTTCTGTCCATAAAACATTATCGTTTATAAAATGATGACGTAAAGGTAGAATGATTTGAATTATAAAATATATGGTTGTAGCTCCTATTAAGATTGGTTTGTAATTAGGGATGATAACTTGGTTATCCTTGTATAAGGGCTTGTTTTTAAGAAATATTTTTTTAATTAATTCTGGAGCAAAAAAGAATAAGCTAAATGCCAACGCTAAATAAGGGAAAATGCCAACTTGAAATACAATAGAATTAAATAAATGGAATATTATAGAGCTGTAAAATGCTAGTTTTCTGGTTGGTTTAAAAAGCAATAAAGGAATTATTAATCCATCATATAAAATACCTCCATAAGCTACAAAAAAAGGTAAGTATTGATTTTGTAATAGTTGCCCAATAATAGGATAGTTAATTTTGTTTTCTAACAGCTGTCTAGGTACGCTTAGGTCTAACCAATCAGGATACATTTTGGCAATGGATGCGTAGGTATATAATATTAATAATTGCACTACAAAAATCCACTTACACCAGCTAGGCATACTTATTTTTTTTATTTCAGGATTGAGTTTGGCGTCAATTGATGCGTATTTATTAGCAGGTAAAAACACCATAATTCCGCTTAGTAAGCATAATAGATAGTAGTGGTTGTTGTACGATGATTTTTGCATTAAATATGTAGTTGTCCACATAACAGTAAATGCAATCATGCTTAATCTGTATTTGTAACCAACCATTATTAGCAATCCAAAACAGCCCATTATAAAGTAATATACATACATCCAATTACCAGGTAGTGGCTGTAAAAAATCAAAACCAATAAAGTTGAACGTAAATTTTGGTTCTATTAACGTATTTTTAATCCATCCTGTAAAAATGGCTCCTACGGATTCTAGAAAACACAACAGACCAAAAATAATTCTGAAAACTATTAAGGCGCTATTGTCAATATGTTTAAATAGAATTTTATTTATCATACGTCTTTAAAAATTCTGATGCATTATGGTTGTCAATCTCTAATTGTTTTTTTAGTAAGTCAAGGCTTTCAAACTTTTGCTCTTCTCTTAGCCTATGTAGTAGCTCAATTGATAAGGTTTTGTTATATAAAGATTTATTTAAGTTGAAAAAATGAATCTCGATACTTTGGGTAGTACCACTTACTGTTGGATTTGTGCCAATATTCATCATTCCAAATTCAAGTACATTATCTATTATGGCTTGAACGACGTAAACGCCTTGTTTAGGAATAAGTTTATAGGTTTCTTCAATTTTAAGATTTGCAGTAGGATAGCTTATTGTTTTACCAATGCCTTTGCCTTTAATAATTGTTCCTGTCAGCATAAAATTATAGCCTAAGTACGTGTTAGCTGTTTTGATGTCTCCTTCGTTTAATGCAGCTCTAATTTTTGTAGAACTTATGGCAACATCATCTATATCTTGCATAGAAATCTCTTCTACATCAAAATTAAATTGCTCTCCAAATAGTCTTAGGTCATTGATGTTAGCATTTCTGTTACGACCAAAATGATGATCATAACCTATAATGACGTGTTTTGCTTTTAATTGATCGACTAAAATGTCCTCTACAAATGACTCAGCGGTTAATCTAGAAAAGTCTTTGGTGAATTTTTTTACAACTAAATTGGTAATTCCAAAACGTTTTAATAATAACTCTTTTTCACTTATTGTATTAATTAGCTTAATGTTAGCGTCTTTTTGAAGTACCATCCTTGGATGCGGGAAAAATGTTAATAAAGAAGGTTGAAGTCCTTTATTATTTGCAACCTCAACTAACTGTTTGATTATTTTTTGATGTCCAATATGAACGCCATCAAATGTACCAATAGTTAATACAGTGTTTTGTGTTTGATTTGTTTTCAACTTTCTAATATTATACTACAAAAGTAAAAAAGCCAATTGGATTAAATCCAATTGGCTTTTAAGATTATTGTATTTATCTTTTTATTTCTTGATAAAAGGGAATGTTACAGCATTTCCAGCTTTAGATATTTTAATAAAATACATTCCATTACTAAATGGAGTAGTGTCTATAGTAAGATCTTGAGCGTTGTTAATGTTGTTTTCAGTGATTAACTGACCAAGCATGTTGTATACTTTGTAAGCATTTGGTAAATCATTGTTATTAGCTGCTTTTATAGTTAATACACCAACAGATGGGTTAGGGTATATAGATAAAGTACTAGCTAATTCAAAATTATTAACCGATAAGAATGCTAATTGTGATCCAAAGTAATAAGTATCTGCGATACCTGTAGTAAATGATGCAGATAATATTAAGTCAGTACCAAACGCACTAATTGTAACAGGTACAACTTCGTTAGTACCTTCTTTTTTAACTTGTAATGCACTTCTGTTATTTCCAGTAGCAGTTTCCCAAGCAGCTATTTCAGCTTCAGTAAAGTAGAAGTTAATTGAAGATGCGTCACTAGAACTAGCATTTGTGGTTGTGATATCAAAAGTTTTAGCAGTTACAAAACCAGCAGCATCAGTTGCTCCAGCGTAAGATACAGCTGCAGCTCCAGCAGTTGTTGCATCTCTAGATACAGCTACTGTTGTACAACCATGAGCAAATCCTCCTGTGTTATCAATATCTAACATGATATTTCCAGTTGAAACATCTGTCGAGTAAGCTTGACCAGCAGCAGTTAAGTTAATTTGGTCAGGTGTTGTAGTGTTAACATCTGTTTGTACTAACGTGTTAACGTTTGATGTTACAGCAACATTATCTATAGCTAAAAAGTCTTGATCTGTACAATCCCAATGTCTAAAAGCAATATAAACATTTGATTGACCAGCAAATGCCGAAATATCAAACGTATGAGATATAATTGCTCCTGTATTTCCAGCATCACCTAATATTTCTGTCATTGAAGTCGCAGAATTTACTAAGGTTGCAATATTGTTTGTGTTACCTACATGGATGCTATATTTTTCTTCATCCCAACTTGCTGCAGCCACTTGAGTAGTCCAGCTCATTGTAACTGTTCCAGAAGCAGCAGATAAATCTATTGCTGGAGTTACAGCCCAATTATCAGGAGTTAATGGAACTTGAATCCATGAACGTGACATTAAACTAGGACTTAAAACAACGCCTACTGTAAATTGATCTCCAAATGAATTACCATCACCATCGGCATCTGTAGTTGTCCAGTCAGAAATATCTTCATCTTCAAAGTCATCACTAAAATATGTAACATTTGCAGTGTTTGAAACTACAGCGTCATCATTTAATATGGTAACATTGTAAGGTACTGTTGATACCGTAGCATCACCTGTAGTTGTTAAATTTAAGGTTAATTCTATAGTTTCATCAGCTTCAACAAAACTATCATTAAACACTCTTAAAGTGACAGCATTACTAGGTGTAGTTGATCCAGCAGGAAATGTAACAGAGTTATTCATTAACATGAAATCTTCATTTTCTGTAGCTGTTCCACTGTTTGATAATGTTACAGTTGAAGCAGCAGTACCACCTAAAGAGATTGTGAAATCAATTGTATAATCTTGGAAATTACAATCACTACCTTCAGCTATTTGTCCAGGAGAAGGTGTTCCAGAAGACGTGTTGATAAATGGAATTGTTGAAGAGTTACATGCATTAGAGCTAGCTAATTCCATTCTACGAGGCGAATTAGCCATTACAATTAACATTCTGTCTTTTTGATTTTGAGTAAAGTTATTCATACAGATATCGTTTGAATAATCCATATAATTGGTAGTTAAATCAGCAACACCATCACAAGTTGTTGTTGCTGGACAGTTACCACCACTAGATGTTTGTTGCGTTGGTGTATCTGCACAAAAATCATCTCCACAGTTAGCATCACCCCAAATATGTCTTAAACCTAGGTAGTGACCTACTTCATGAGTCATTGTTCTACCTCTATCATAAGGTGCGTTTAATAAAAAGCTACCATCATTGCTACCAATATCTCCAAAAGTACTATATGCAGCTACAACACCATCCGAGTTAGCACCACCATTATTTGCGTTTAAACCTTGTAATCCTGAAGCATTAGGAAATTGTGCATAACCTAAAAGCGTTTGATCAGTAAATTGAACAGACCACATGTTCATGTATTGTGTAGGATCCCAAATTGTAGCAGGTTTAAGTACTGTATCTGTACTACCTCCTGGTCCAGACCATGTTGTACCTAAAGCAGTAGAGTCAAAACGATTAATACCATTAGTTGGATTACCATTTTCATCTTGTTGAGCAAGACAAAATTCTATCTCAACATCAACTCCAGTTCCATCACCAGGTGTACCTGTTAATTTTCTAAAATCTTCATTCATTGCATCAATTTGAGAAATTACTTGTGCGTCAGTAATATTTGGTGCTACACCAATTGCTTGTCCTGAGTGAACAACGTGTACTACTACAGGAATTGAAATAACAACCATACTTCTGCTATCTGGATTTGCTAGGCGTTGTTGTTTAGCTTCTTCAATTTTGGTAGCCATCCAATCTTCAAATTGACCATCTGTAGCTCTTTCAGGAAATTGTTGAGCTAAGTAAGCTTCATATTCTGTACTTGAACATTTTACATAACCCGTGTCCTCTAGACTACGAGCGTTTTCAGGGGTTACGTTTTTTTGACCGTTATTTCTCTTTTCCTCTTGAGCTGTTAAGCTTAAAGTGAATAGTATAGAAAAAAGATAAAGTGTAATTTTTTTCATCAAAGGGTTTTTTAGTTTAATCCGATAAATTTATGGAAAAATTGCTAATTAGGGTGTTAAATTTTGAAAGGAATATTATTTTTTTACACATTTTATTAAGAATTCTCATTATTTTAGTCTAATAATTCAACTAAAACCAGCTGTCATGAAAACAAGATTACTCAATTTATTTAAAATACTTATGATGCTTTCATTTGTATTTTCCTATGGTCAACAGGACTATTGGATTAAATCTACCGAAGCTAAAACTTCTAATTTAGAAAAAGTTAGACGTGCTTCTTTTCCAGATCATTATCAAGTATTTTCCTTAAACGTTGATAAATTTAGATTAGCAATTAAAGACGCTCCTTTAAGAGGTGAAAATATAGGTAAGTCTAATGTTATAGCTTACTTTCCTGATGCTACTGGTAAGTTAGAACGCTTTAGTGTTTCTGAATCTCCAATTATGGAGTCAGAATTAGCAGCAAAAAATCCGATGATTAAAACGTATAAAGCTGTCGGTGTTGATGATCCAACAGCTACAATGCGGTTTAGTTTAACTCAATTTGGATTACATACAATGTCATTGTCAGGAAAAAGAGGGTCATTATTTATCGATCCTTACACTGTTACTAATGACTTTTATATTGTGTATCAAAGAAGTGCTTTAGGTCAAGATTTACAAGGTTTTGAGTGTTTGACAGATGAAAACATAGAGCTTAGATCACTTACTAATGAAACAGCAAGAGCTTTAGCTGATACCGACGATATGCAACTTAGAACCTATCGATTAGCTCAAACCTGTAATGGTGAGTATGGAGCATTATTTGCTGGAACAGGAACAGATGCACAAAAGAAGCAAAATATTCAGGCTCAAATGGCAATTACTATTAATAGAGTAAATGAAGTTTATGAAAGAGATTTGGCTATAACACTAGTGTTTATTAATCAAAATGACCAATTGATTTATTATAACGCAGCGACAGATCCTTGGACAGGAGAGTTTAATACAAAAACACAACAAGTGATTTCTACAACATTAAATGATGAAAGCTTGTATGATATAGGCCATAATTTTAATACCTCTGGAGGAGGTAGTGCAGGTTGTTTAGGTTGTGTGTGTCTTGATGGTGCACCACCTTATACAGGGAATCAAAAGGGTAGAGGTTATACGGGACGACCAAATCCTACAGGAGACGCATTTGATATAGACTATGTTGCGCATGAAATGGGTCATCAATTTGATGGATGGCATAGTATGAATACTTGCAGTCGTTCAGGAAATGGTATGACAGAAGTAGAGCCAGCTTCTGGTAGTTCTATTATGGGTTATGCAGGTATTTGTGCTACTAACGTACAATCTAATAGTGATGCTCATTTTAACTATGTAAATATTAGAGATATCTCTGCTAATATCCAACCAGGAGGAACTAGTGATTGTGGTGTGACTATGGCGCTAACTAATCAACCTCCAGTTGCGGATGCAGGCTCTGATTATTCAATTCCACCAAGTACAGCTTTTGTTTTAAGAGGGTCAGCAACAGATCCTGATGGATTAGCAAGTTTAACGTATAATTGGAGTCCTAACGATCCGTCTCAGGCACCAACAAATGGAGCGCCACAACCAAATTGGACTACAGGTCCAATGTATAGATCTATATTGCCAACAGATTCTCCAGATAGATATATGCCAAGTTATAGCGATGTGGTTGCTGGTAATTTAACACCAACTTGGGAAGTGACTCCTGCTGTTGCAAGAACCATGAATTTTTCCTTTATAGTAAGGGATAATGCTAGTGGTTTTGCTAATGGTATTGGACAAACTGATGCAGATTTAATGGTGGTTGACGTTGTAGGCACGCAGCCATTTACTGTTGTTACTCCACCAGCTTGGGGTTCAGGAAGTGATCAAACTTTAATATGGAATGTTGGAGATACTGATGGAACGGTTATTAATTGCCAATCGGTAAATATTAAATTTTCGACAGATGGAGGTTTAACTTACCCAATAACTTTAGCATCTGGTACAGCTAATGATGGGACAGAAGTTGTGACTATACCTGCAATTGCAGACACAAATAATGCTAGAGTAATGGTTGAGGCTGCGGATAATATATTTTATGCTATGTCTAGCGTGTTTTCAATAAGTAATACGCCTTCTTTTGTGCTTAATAATGCTACAGGAGCTCAAGTTGCTTGTAGTATAGATGCGGTGGATTATACTGTAGATATGATTACTGTTAATGGTTTTTCAGAGACAACTAACTTCACGTCTTCAATCAGTCCAGCATTACCAAGTGCAAATGTGATATTTACACCTTCAAGTTTAAATACTGATGGAACAACTCTGGTAAGCGTATCTGGTTTACTAAGCGCTGCAGCTGGTGACTATACAATTACTATTACAGGTACGTCTGCTACACAAACTAAAGCAGTGGATTTACCTTTAACAATTATTGACGGTATCTGTGCATCTGTTGCTAATACAAGTTATCAAACTAGTACGACTTTAGTTCAATTTGCAGATATAAACAATTCTTCTGGTAAACCTTCTGGTTATAGTGATTATACAGGGTCTACTATTGCCACTCAAACAACGGATGTCAATAGAGGCTCTACTTATCCATTAGTAATACATCAAAATACAGATGGTAACTATACTTGTATAACTAATGTTTGGATTGATTGGAATCAAAATTGTTTATTTGAAGCAAATGAAACTTATGACTTGGGCTCTGCTATTAATGTAACAAATGGGCCTTCAGGAAATTCTGGACTAATGGTTACCGTTCCTTCTGATGCACTTATTGGAGCGACAACTATGCGTGTAACTACAAAGTATGCATCTGCTTCAAACTCTTGCGAAAATGGTCATGATGCTGAGGTGGAAGATTACCGTATTAATGTAATGGCATCTTTATCTGTTACAGAATTTACTGATTTTAGTAGTTTTAATGTGTATCCAAATCCTAATAATGGAGAGTTTGTTATCCAAATGAATAATAATAATTTGTCTAGTGATGTTAATGTTGTTGTTTATGATGTTAGAGGACGACGTGTTTTTAACGAGTCTTTTCAAAATTCTACTGAATTTAATCAAACTATAAAATTAAATAACGTAGAATCCGGATTGTATTTATTAAGTATTACAGACGGAAAGTCTACTGCAACTAAAAAGTTAATTGTAAAGTAATTTACTACTCAATATTTATAAATAAAAAAAGGAAGCTATTTAGCTTCCTTTTTTTATTTTCCATTAAAATTATTCATTGTATTATTGATTCCAGCAGTACCAAAAGATTTTACTATTTCTGCACTTTTTTCATAGCGTTCCGGAAGTTTTTTGTTTTCATCATCTTCCCATTCGCCTAATACATAATCAACCTGTCTTCCTTTGCTAAAAGCATCGCTTATACCAAATCTAAAACGATTATATTTAGAGGTGTTTAATTTTTCTTGAATGTCTTTTAGTCCATTATGTCCTCCATCACTACCTTTGGTTTTAATCCTGAGACTTCCAAAAGGTAGGTTTAAGTCATCTGTAATAACAAGTAAATTATCTAAAGGAATTTTTTCTTTAGTTAACCAATATAATACAGACTTACCACTTAAATTCATATAGGTACTTGGTTTTAGTAAAATAAATGTTCGGCCTTTATATCTAAAGGTTGCAACATCTCCTAATTTTTGAGTTTCAAATGTAATGTCCTCCTTTGTAGCTAAAAAGTCTAATATTTTAAAGCCTATATTATGGCGTGTATTCTCGTACTTTTCACCAATATTACCTAAGCCTACGATTAAAAATTTTTTCATGGGATCTAATTCTTCAATAAAATTTGAGGATTTATTGTTTGTAAACAGTTTAAAAATCCATTTAAGCATAATGTCTGTTTTTGTAAAAATAAAAAAAGCATCCTAAATTAAAAGGATGCTTTTTGGTATTTAATTTTAAAAGAAATTTAATCTTTTACTGCAGCTACATCATCTGTTTCAGTTGCTGGTACATCATCTGCATCTTCATCTTCATCTTCATCGTCTACAGTTACTGCAGCTCTAGAACGTCTTACTAAACACACAACAGTGTTGTCTGGGTGCATAAAAGTGTAAGCTTCGTTTTCTAACTTAGTGATGTATAATTTGTTACCGATTTTAAGATCTTCGATATTTGCATCGATAAAATCAGGTAAGTTCTCCTGGTAAAGCCTTAACACGTAAACTACGTTTGTTTTTACGTAAAACACCACCATTTCTTACACCTCTTGGGTTACCAATAAAGTTAAGTGGAATATCCATTGTGATTTCTTTGTCTTCAAATACTTGGTAGAAATCTACGTGTAAAATATTATCTGTTACAGGGTGAAATTGAATGTCTTGTAAAATAGCATTAAAAACTGTTCCACCTTCTAATTCGATTACAACTGTGTGCGCATTTGGTGTGTATACCAATTTAGAGAATGCTAACTCAGCTGCTGAAAAATGAACTGGTTTGTCTCCTCCGTATAGTACGCAAGGAACCTGACCAGCATTACGTAAGGCTTTTGTTGCTTTCTTGCCCACGCTTTCTCTTTGAGATCCGTTGATTGTAATTGACTTCATTTTATTATTTATGTTTAATTATTAAATACGTTGTTGATGTAGTTATACGTTACTACATTAAAAATTTTGAGCTAATTGATTTATTGTAATGTACATTTTGCATGACTTCGGCAAATAAATCAGCACAGCTTAAAACTTTTATTTTTTTACTTTCTTGCTTTAATGGGATAGAGTCTGTAACGATTAATTCTTCTAATTTAGAGTTCTCTATTCTTTCGTAAGCATTACCTGACAATATTGGATGTGTACAAATTGCTCTTACACTTAATGCACCACGTTCCATCATTAAATCCGCTGCTTTTGTAAGTGTACCAGCAGTATCTACCATGTCATCTACCAATACTACATTTTTACCAGTAACATCTCCAATTAATTCCATGTGTGAAATTACATTGGCTTTAGCACGTTGCTTGTAGCAAATAACCACATCACTTTGTAATGCTTTTGAATAAGCATAAGCACGTTTTGATCCTCCCATGTCTGGAGAAGCAATAGTTAAATTGTCTAGCTTTAAATCTTTTAAATAAGGTAAAAAGATGGTTGAAGCAAACAAATGATCTACAGGTTTTTCAAAAAATCCTTGTATTTGATCAGCATGCAAATCCATAGTAATAATTCTAGTAGCTCCTGCTGCTTCCAACATTTTTGCTACTAATTTAGCAGCAATAGGTACTCTAGGTTTGTCTTTACGATCTTGTCTTGCCCAACCAAAGTAAGGTAATACAGCTGTAATGTGTCTTGCAGACGCACGTTTTGCTGCATCAATCATTAACAACATTTCCATTAAGTTTTCTGAGCTTGGATTTGTTGATCCAATGATGAAAATACGAGTTCCTCTGATAGATTCTTCGTATGATGGTTGAAACTCGCCATCACTATAAGTTGATGTTATTACTTTGCCTAAATCTGATCCGTAAGCATGAGCGATTTTCTCTGCTAACGCTTTACTTTGCGTAATGGAAAATATTTTAGCTTCTGGCTTTGTGTTTGGCATTGTTAATCTGTTGTTTGGTAGGTTTTTAGGCTACATGATTTTTAATGAGGTGCAAATTTAGTATAATTTTTGAGCTTTAAAAGATATTAGACGCTATTTTTAAGGGATATTTCTAAAATATATTTATTTTTGTCATCTCAAATTGCTCAAGTGGCGGAATTGGTAGACGCGTCGGATTCAAAATCCGATTCTTCGGAGTGTGGGTTCGATTCCCACCTTGAGTACGTTTAAAGCCTTTATAATACTAAAATATAGTTTTATAAAGGCTTTTTTATTGGTTGTAATTAGCTGGTTGTTAGCCTGTTGTTTTGTTTGATCTTATTTTGAAGAGTCTCTAAATACAATATCAGTTTCTATAGTTTCAATGGTTGTATTTGTTATTTTCTTTTCTAGTTTATTGATTAAAAGTGTGGCTGCTCTTTCGCCAATAATTTCTCCATGTTGACTTATTGTACTTAATCTAGGATTGGAGTGTCTTGCTAAAATTCCGTTAGAAAACGCTAAAACGGATAATTCTGTAGGTATTTTAATGCCTTTTTCATGGGCTATTTTCATTGCAGCAATTGCTACGGACTCGTCAGAAGCAATAAGAGCATCAAAAGTATGGTCAAATAATGGTTTTACGACAGCTTCATGTTTTTTGTAATATATTTCATGAGTTGTTATTATAATGTCGTCGTCTTTTTCTAAATTATTATTTTTTAAACCAGCTAAATAGCCTTCATATCTTAGTTTTCCTATACTTAAGTCCATATTTGCGCCAGCAAAAGCTATTTTTTTACAGCCTTTATTTTTTAAGTAATTTACAGCGTTTACAGATGCCATAAAGTCGTTAGTGATTACTTTGTCACAATCTATGTCTTCAACAACGCGATCAAACATGACTAAAGGGATTTCTTTAGCAATACAAGATTTAAAATGATCAAAAGATGCTTCGGTTTCTGTTTCTTCAGCTACAGATAAGATAAAACCATCTACAACACCTGTGGACAGCATTTCTATCGTTTCAATTTCTTTGTTAAGCGAGTCATTGGATATACAAGTAATTATTTTGTAACCTTTTTTTGTAGCTGTTTTTTCTATTCCTTTTAATACTTGTGCAAAGTAATAGTTAAGCATGTTTGGAATGATAATCCCAATGGTTTTAGTGCGTTGATTTTTTAAGCTTAGGGCATTAAAGTTTGGTGTGTAATTTTTTTCTTTAGCGTAAGCTTTTATGTCTTCTGAAGTAGATTTACTAATCTCTGGGCTATCATTTAAAGCTTTTGAAACTGTCGAAATTGAAACACTAAAATGATTAGCTATATCTTTTAAAGTAATTTTTTTCATAGTAATTGTTATAAATAAACTTCTAGTAACTCACAAGATGTTGAAGATAAAGAAATGTTTTTAATACTAGCAGGAAGTAATACTGTTTCACCTTTTTTTAAGGTAAAAACATCCTTTTTCCACTCAATTTCTATGTTTCCTTCAACACATATATATATTATAAACGAATCTATATTGCTGTAATTTTTATTTAGTGTACCATCAATTTTAATAAAATTGCTTTTAAAGTAAGGTGAATGAACTAAATCATTAGATTGGTTAGTCGTTTTGTTATAGTTTGTTTTATAGCTCTCTTGTACTGAAAAATCTATAACGTCCTTTGCAAGTTGTGTATGTAATTCTCTTTTTTTACCAGTAGTGCTATCTGTTCTATCATAATCGTAAATCCTATATGTAATATCAGAGGTCTGTTGTATTTCGGCTAACAACACACCTGCTCCAATTGCATGTACACGACCTGTTGGGACATAAAAAGTATCTCCTTTACTTACAATCTCATGGTTCATTACGTCTAATATCTTACCATCCTTTAAATATTGTTCATATTGTTCTGGAGATAAGTTTTCTTTAAATCCAATGATTAATTCAGCCTCTTTTTCGGCTTGCATAACATACCACATTTCGTTTTTTCCAAAAGAATTGTGTCGTGATTTAGCGATTTCGTTACTTGGATGAACTTGTATTGATAAAGGCGTTTTTGCATCAATAAATTTAATTAACAAAGGAAAGTTGTTTCCAAATGTAGTATAAACGGTTTCGCCTAAAAAATCGCCTTTATATCTTTGGATTAATTGTTTTAATGTTAACCCTTGAAGTGGACCTTCTAGTACAATTGTTTCGTCATTATTAACGTCAGATACTTCCCAAGACTCACCTATCATGTTTTTGGAATAGTTTTTACCAAGCTCAGTTTTTAGTTTTTCGCCTCCCCAAATTCTGTATTTATAATGCGGTTGAAATTTTAAAGGATATAATTCCATAGGTATAAAAGGTGGTGTTTAGAGTTCAAATTTACCAAACTATCGCTATATTTTATAGTTTTTTACTAAACTCTTTTTTTAATCTGTATCGTGCTTATAATTTGGCTAGCGTTTTTGTTTTTATGTATATTTACCACAACCCTAAAACTTAATTTATATGTTCCAAGAATTTTGGATAAATGTACAGTATGGTATTAACCATGTATTAGATATCAACGCTTATGACCATGTTTTATTTTTAATTGTTTTGGCAGTGCCATATCTTTTTAAAGATTGGAAACGTGTATTGTGGCTAGTTACAATGTTTACTGTTGGTCACACAATCTCTTTGATTTTGGCTAGTTACGGAAAAGTAAAAATAGATGGTAATTTAATTGAGTTTTTGATTCCTGTTACTATATTAATTGTAGCTGTTTACAATGTCTTTACAGCAGGTAAGATTGCTAAAAGCCAAAAAATTGGACTTTTGTTTGTGTCTACCTTGTTTTTTGGTTTAGTACATGGTTTTGGTTTTGCTAGAGAGTTTAGGATGAGTTTAGATCAAGGCGATAGTAAGTTATTGCGACTTGTAGAGTTTGCATTAGGTATAGAGATTGCTCAAATTATAATTGTTTTTGTAGTCTTGTTTTTAAGTTACATTTTTCAAACTGTATTTAGATTTTCTAAGCGTGATTGGGTTATGGTAATCTCTGCAATTGTTGTTGGATTAGTAATTCCTATGTTGTTAAACAGTCCGTTTTTAGGTTAAGTATCATTAAAATTTTCATAAACTTCATATTTAAAATTGTGATTAAAATATGAAGCGAGTATCTTCGTTTATATCTAAGCGCATCATTTTATGCGTTATAATTTCTATTACCTAATTATGTCAGACTTAAAACAACTCAAATACGATAAGGCTTATTTAAGAATAGCTACAGAATGGGGTAAGTTATCCTATTGCAAGCGTAAACAAGTAGGAGCTGTTATAGTTAAAGATAGAATGATTATTTCAGATGGTTATAATGGTACACCAAGTGGGTTTGAAAATTTTTGCGAGGACGAAGAGGGTTACACAAAGTGGTATGTTTTACATGCAGAAGCTAATGCAATTTTAAAAGTAGCGTCTTCTACACAATCTTGCAAAGGTGCAACATTGTACATTACAATGTCACCATGTAAAGATTGTAGTAAGCTAATACATCAAGCTGGCATAATACGTGTAGTATATAATCAAGGGTACAAAGATAATTCTGGCTTAAAATTTTTAGAAAAAGCTGGAATAGATATCCAATTAATCGAACAATTAGAAGACTAATGTCCAAATCCAAAACATATTTTCCTTTAATTATAGGTGTTGCAATTGCGGCAGGAATCTTTATTGGTGGAAAATTAAATTTTGGTGATTCATCAGACAGATTATTTACATCTAATAGTAAAAAGGATAAACTTAATAGGTTAATAGATTATATTGATTATGAGTATGTTGAAGATGTAAATACCGATAGTATTGTAGATGTTACCGTTAATGGGATTTTGGGGAATCTAGATCCTCATTCAGTTTATATTCCAAAAGAAAACATGCAAAAAGTTGCCGAAAACATGAAAGGTAACTTTGTAGGTATTGGTATTAATTTTTACACATTTAAAGATACCATAACAGTTATTAAAACTATTGAAAATGGTCCAAGCGCAAGAGTAGGTATTGTTGGAGGTGATAGGATTATATCTGCAAATGGCGAGTCGCTTTTAGGTGGTGGTTATGATAATGATACCTTGATTGATAAGCTAAAAGGTGAACGCTACACACAGTTACTTTTAGAGGTTTTTAGAAAAGGAGAGCCTAAGCTGTTGACTTTTAATGTGACTAGAGATGAGGTGTCAATTAAAAGCGTAGATGCAGCATATATGCTAACAGATAAGTTGGGTTATATTAAAATAAACCGATTTGCAGAAAGTACTTTTACAGAATTTAAAAAAGCATTACTAAATTTAAAGAAGCAAGGAGCAACCAGTTTAGCTTTAGATTTAAGAGGTAATCCAGGTGGTTTTTTAGAAGTAGCTGTAAATATTGTTGACGAGTTTTTGGAAGATGATAAGTTAATAGTTTACACTAAAAATAAAAAAGGAAAAGAAGATAGGAGCTATGCAACTAAACGAGGTGACTTTGAAAAAGGACAGGTGTATGTAATGATAGATGAAAGCTCTGCTTCTGCCTCAGAGATTATTGCAGGTGCTTTGCAGGATAATGATAAAGGGACTATTGTAGGTAGACGTTCTTATGGTAAAGGATTGGTGCAACGCGAAATGAAATTAGGAGACGGAAGTGCGGTAAGACTAACAGTGTCTAAATATTATACACCAACTGGTCGATCTATACAACGATCTTACGACAATGGTAACCGAGATTATTATGACGATTATTCTGATCGCCTAAACAGTGGAGAGCTTTTGGATGAAAGTAAAATTGAAGTAGCAGACTCCTTGAAGTATACAACACCAAAGGGAAACATTGTTTATGGTGGAGGTGGAATAATACCTGATGTTTTTGTTCCGTATGACACTAAAATGCTAAACGAAACCTTGACTTTTTTAGAAAAAAGAGGATTATTAAATAATTTTATTTTTGAAGAGCTAGAAAAAGAACGTAACGTTTATAAAAACATGTCTAGGCAAGACTTTTTTAATAACTTTAAAATTACGGACGAAGTTGTAAAATCTTTCGAAGATTTTTTAAAAATAAAAACACGCTCTAACATCGTATTTGTAGCTTATAAGGAAGAGGTTAAACATTATTTAAAAGCCACTCTAGCAGAACAGTTATATGGTTTTGGTGCTTACTTTAAAATATTAAACAAGCATGATATAATGATTGATAAAGTTATTGACTTATCTAATAGTGCAAATTAAATTTTATCGTGCACCTTAGTGTGTTTGCCATTATTCCATAAAGTTAAAATATCGGTTCCTACATGTGCTCCACTTCCGGAAGCAATAGCAAACTGACTTCTCCAACCAGCCAAAGTTCCAGCAACATAAAGGTTGTGTTTTATTAAATGGTCTGTGTTTTCTAGCCAAATCCTATCTTTTTCAATCGCAGCTTTTGGATGTGGTTTAACGTAGTTTTCTAATCCAGATATGGTTAATAAATTAGTGTAACCAACAGCAATAACAACACGTTTTGTTGAGTAAGTTTTTTTGTTTGTAACAATGCTATAGCCAGATTCTGTTTCAATAACTTGTTCTGCTTTTTCCTTGTCAATTTGTATAACTTCAGGATATAATTGCGTTAATTGTAATATGCCTTCTTCAAGTAAGTCCTTTCCTAAAGTGCCTGGTTTAAGTCCTAAAACATTATTAAATAATGCATTTTGTAAATGCGAATTTTTTTGATGCGTAATTAATGCAACTTTTTTTCCTTCAGCAAAAGGTTTTTTAAGTCCAGAACCTAAAATTAATGCGCAAGATAATCCTGCAGCTCCAGCACCAATTATTATAGTATCAAAATCCATTAGCTTTTACTTTTAACTTCTATTTTTTTAGAAATACGTAAAATATGTACTAAGCAAATAGCACATAATGAGGCTAGTATGGTGATTATTGCAACAATGCTTTTTCCTTCAAATAATGCAGAAAAATTAAGGTTTGTAGCATTATATATTATTAAAACAACAGATATTATAGTTGTGATGTATGTAAATAGTTTCATTAAAATAAATTTTTATAAAAATACAACAATTAGGTTAAAAGTACTTTGATATTGTCGGTAAACAGTTTGACAGCAATTGCTAATAAGATGACTCCAAAAACTTTTCTAATAATGCTAATTCCGTTTTGACCAATAAGGCGCTCAATGCGTTTAGATGTTTTTAAAACAATGTAAATTACAATCACGTTTAAAATTACAGCTATAATTATATTTTTAATATCATACTCAGCACGTAAAGACAGTAATGTAGTTAAACTACCTGGTCCAGCAATTAGCGGGAAAGCTAACGGAAACACAGATGCAGTTAAAGGGTTAGTGTCTTCTTCTTTGTATAGGGTTATTCCTAAAATCATTTCTAAAGCAATAAAAAATAATATAAATGATCCTGCTACAGCAAATGAGCTAACATTAATACCAATAAGATTTAATATGCTTTTTCCTAAAAATAAAAATGAAATTAATATAATTCCAGCTATAATTGACGCTTTTTCACTTTGTATATGACCAACTTTTTTACGCAAATCAATAATTATTGGAATGTTACCTACAATATCAATTACTGCAAAAAGCACCATAAATACAGTAAATATTTCTTTAAAATTTATTGGCATAACGTATAATTTTAATTATTTAATTTTTTTGCAAAAGTAGTCTTAATTCATTGAATTTTAGTGCTAAACAATGAATAAGTTTCTAGTTTTAAAATTATAGCGCTTACTTTATTTAGATGCTTTATATTTGTAAAAAAATAAGTTAAGTTATTTTATGTTTCAATTAGGTAAAACTATAGTGTCTGAGGCTATAATAGAAAAGGATTTTATGTGTAATCTTTCTGCATGTAAAGGCGCATGTTGTATTGATGGAGATGCTGGTGCACCTTTATCTAAAGATGAAGCTCAAATATTAAAAGACATTTACCCAAAAGTAAAACCGTATTTACGTAAAGAAGGTATTGCAGCAATTGAAGCTCAGGGAACGTCTATTGTTACCGATTTTGGAGATATAGAAACCCCTTTAATTAATGGTGCAGATTGTGCGTATGTTATTTTTGATAAGAAAAAAACTGCGCTTTGTGGTATTGAGGAAGCCTATAATCAAGGCGATGTAGATTGGAAAAAACCAGTCTCTTGTCATTTGTATCCAATAAGAGTTAAGGATTATACCGAGTTTTCTGCTGTTAACTATGATAAATGGGATATTTGTGATGATGCTTGTACCTTAGGTAAAGAATTACAAATACCAGTTTATAAATTTGTTAAAGAAGCACTTATTAGAAAATTTGGAGAAGATTGGTATACAGAGCTTGAAAAAGTTGCCGAAAAAATGTCTAAATAATTCGGCTCTGCCAATAGCTTTAAGTCAACTATAAAAATTATACTTTAATTCTCTTAAAGAAAAGTATAAAAAGCTTTACTATTTAAGGCTAAAATCTCATCTCTTTTTAACTTAATTTAAAAGGGAAAAGTGAGATGATTTTGTAATGCTCCATTCAAATAAAAACAATTTTTTTTAACACTATTTATATCAAATTTTGATACTAATTGGCGTTTGTTATAAAATACGTTTTATGTGCTTTTAGTAGCAACGTTTTTGTGGTGCTAATTGTAATATTTTACAAAGTAATAATAATCTCAGTTTCATTTTTTTATGCCATGTACGTATTATATTTTTAATAATGCAAACAAAACAAAACTTTTAGGTTTAGTTGTATGTCGCTGATAAATAAGATGCTACAAAAGTATTTTTTGTTAAAGGTTACATAGTGACTAGAGTGTTAGTCAGTTAGAAGTGTAGTATGTATTTTAAATTTGATGTAAAAAAAACGACTATTAAATTACAACTTATTTTTGTTTGTTTAGGTGTTTTAAGCGTTTAATTTCAATGTTAAAAAAATATTAAAATGTTAAAAAATCCGAAACATCAACAACAGCCACTTGTAGACCTACATTTCAACAATCGATGTTAAAAACTTTGAAAACATTTAGCTTAAACAAGCTTTTTAAATCATAGATTATTTCCAATCTTTGTTAGTCCCAAGTCAAAGCAAATAATCGCATATTATAATCACAGAAAAACATAGTACAATGTCGCAAGAAGTAGAGCCAATTTTAGCAGAAAATAAAGATAGATTCGTAATTTTTCCTATTCAACACCATGATTTATGGGAGTGGTATAAAAAATCTATGGCTAGTATTTGGACAGCAGAAGAGATTGATTTACACCAAGACATTTCAGATTGGAAAGAAAAATTAAATGACGACGAGCGTTACTTTATCAAACATGTTCTAGCATTTTTTGCTGCTAGCGATGGTATTGTTAACGAAAATTTAGCTGAAAACTTTGTAAACGAAGTACAGTACAGTGAGGCAAAATTCTTTTATGGTTTCCAAATTATGATGGAAAACATACACAGTGAAACGTATTCATTATTAATTGATACTTATGTTAAAGATGAAACTGAAAAAAATGGCTTGTTTAATGCTATTGAAACGTTTCCAGCTATTAAGAAAAAAGCAGATTGGGCACTAAAATGGATAGAATCTCCTAGCTTTGCTGAACGTTTAATTGCGTTTGCAGCAGTAGAAGGGATTTTCTTCTCAGGTTCATTTTGTGCTATATTTTGGTTAAAAAAGCGTGGTATTATGCCAGGTTTAACGTTTTCTAACGAGTTGATTTCTCGTGATGAAGGAATGCACTGTGATTTTGCAGTACACCTTCATGAAAACCACTTAGTCAATAAAGTGCCAAAAGAACGTATTAAAGAAATCATAGTAGATGCCTTAAACATTGAAAGAGAATTTATAACAGAATCTCTACCAGTAAGTTTAATTGGTATGAATGCTAATTTAATGACTCAGTATCTTGAGTTTGTAACCGATAGTTTATTAGATGACTTAGGTTGCGATAAGGTATATAATACCGCTAATCCATTTGACTTTATGGAAATGATATCACTACAAGGTAAAACTAACTTTTTTGAAAAAAGAGTTGGTGATTACCAAAAGGCTGGTGTTATGAACAAAGAAGTTGATGAGGATAAATACAATATGGATTTCGACTTTTAATACCGAAATCTAATCGTAGATAATTTTTATTGGATTATTTAGTTGTTATAGCATTGCATGCAACGCTTAACAAACTTTTTATACCCAACCCAAAAAAATAATTAATACTTAAATAACTAACCTATTGAAAAACAGGTTGGTCTATATTTAGGTCAAGAAGTTAACCCCTTTTCTGAAAGGCAAATCAGAAAAGAATAATAAACAGTGTAAAGTATGTATGTAATTAAAAGAGACGGAAGAAAAGAGCAAATAAT
The DNA here is from genome assembly GCF_055808135.1 of Olleya sp. KJ81-1. Lineage (NCBI taxonomy): Bacteria > Pseudomonadati > Bacteroidota > Flavobacteriia > Flavobacteriales > Flavobacteriaceae > Olleya > Olleya sp. KJ81-1. The sequence goes on from NZ_CM147854.1 coordinate 2,937,982, forward strand.
GTTCGATAAAATAACTGCTAGAGTGCGTAAATTGTGCTATGGTTTAAACGAACTTGTAGATCCATTAAAAGTTGCTATGCGTGTAATCGAAGGATTATATGACGGAGTTACTACTAGTGAACTAGATAATCTAGCTGCAGAGGTATCTGCAACAATGACAACATCTCATCCAGATTATGCACGTTTAGCTGCTCGTATATCAGTATCTAACTTACACAAAAACACTAAAAAGACATTTAGTGAAGTCATGCATGATTTATACATGTACGTAAACCCAAGAACAGGAAAAGAAGCTCCTTTATTATCTGATGAGGTGTATAACGTCATCATGGAGAATAAAGATAAATTAGACTCGACTATTATATATAATCGTGATTTTAGTTATGATTATTTTGGGTTTAAAACTTTAGAGCGTTCATATTTATTAAAACTAAATGGGAAAATTGCCGAAAGACCACAGCATATGTTAATGCGTGTTTCTATAGGTATCCATTTAAACGATTTAGAAGCAGCTATCGAAACATACGAGCTGATGTCTAAAAAATATTTTACACACGCCACACCAACACTTTTTAATTCTGGTACGCCAAAACCACAAATGTCTTCATGCTTTTTATTAGCTATGCAAGACGATAGTATAGATGGTATTTACGACACATTAAAACAAACTGCTAAAATATCACAATCTGCAGGAGGTATTGGATTGTCAATCCATAATGTACGTGCTACAGGTAGTTATATTGCAGGTACAAATGGTACTAGTAATGGTATTGTACCAATGTTAAAGGTGTTTAATGATACTGCGCGTTACGTGGATCAAGGTGGTGGAAAGCGTAAAGGTAGTTTTGCAATGTATATAGAGCCTTGGCATGCAGACATCTTTAGTTTTTTAGATTTAAAGAAAAATACAGGAGCGGAAGAGCTACGTGCGCGTGATTTATTTTACGCCATGTGGATGCCAGATTTATTTATGGCACGTGTCCAAGATAATGCAGAGTGGACATTAATGTGTCCAAACGAATGTCCAGGATTATCTGATGTGCATAGCGAAGAGTTTGAAGCACTATATACTAAGTATGAAGCAGAAGGTAAAGGACGTAAGTCTATAAAAGCACGTGAGCTTTGGGAGAAAATTTTAGAATCTCAAATCGAAACAGGTACGCCTTATATGTTGTATAAAGATGCAGCAAACCGTAAGTCAAACCAGAAAAATTTAGGGACTATTAAGTCATCTAACTTATGTACAGAGATTATGGAGTATACTTCTAAGGATGAAGTTGCTGTATGTAATCTAGCGTCAATAGCGTTACCAATGTTTATTAAAAACGGAGAATTTGACCATAAAGAGTTGTTCCGTATTACTAAGCGTGTTACTAAAAACTTAAATAAAGTAATTGATCGTAATTACTATCCTGTTAAAGAAGCAGAAAATTCTAACTTCCGTCATAGACCAGTTGGTTTAGGTGTGCAAGGATTAGCAGATGCGTTTATTAAATTGCGTATGCCTTTTACTAGTGATGCAGCAAAAGCATTAAACCAAGATATTTTTGAAACCCTTTACTATGCTGCTTTAACAGCAAGTATGGAAGAAGCAAAAGTAGATGGACCATACCAAACCTATGAAGGATCACCAATTAGTCAAGGACAATTCCAACACAATTTATGGAATATCCAAGAGGACACTTTAAGTGGACGTTGGGATTGGGATAAATTAAGAAGCGATGTTAAAAAACATGGTGTGCGTAACTCATTATTAGTAGCACCAATGCCAACAGCATCTACAAGTCAAATATTAGGTAATAACGAATGTTTTGAACCTTACACCTCTAATATTTACACACGTCGTGTATTATCAGGAGAGTTTATTGTAGTAAATAAGCATTTACTTGAAGATTTAGTAGACTTAGGATTATGGGATGATAATCTTAAAAACGAAATCATGAGAGCTAACGGTTCTGTTCAAAATGTAGATATTATTCCTCAGGACATAAAGGATTTATATAAAACCGTTTGGGAGTTAAGCATGAAAGATATTATTGATATGTCTAGACAACGTGGTTATTTTATTGATCAATCACAATCGCTTAACTTGTTTTTAGAAGGTGCAACTATGGCTAAACTAACATCTATGCATTTTTACGCATGGAAAAGCGGTTTAAAAACAGGAATGTACTACTTAAGATCTAAGAGTGCAGTAGACGCTAAAAAAATGACGGTTACAAAAATAAAGAAGGCAGAACCAGTAGAAGTAAAAGCTACGGTTGAGGTTGCGGAAAATGATAGTGTAGCTCAAAAACAACAAAAAGCAGCTAATACAGCAGCTAAGTTTGCAAATACATCTAGTGCAGAAGCAGAACCAATGACACCAGAAGAAATGAAAGCTTTAATCGCTCAAGCTAAAGATGCTGAAGGTGATGATTGCTTAATGTGTGGTTCTTAAATAAAAAAGCAGGTATACAAACTTGCTAGTATTAAGTGTTATAATAAAAAAAGCATCCACATTCGGATGCTTTTTTTTGTTCAAAAACTACAATAAATACTATATTACTAAACCAAAGTAAAGTGTTAATGGAAATACCGCAAAGTATAATATTACAATCAGAATGTAAACATTGTGAAACACCAGCAAAGGAAGAAGCCTCTTTTTGTTCTGAATGTGGATATCCAATAAAGGGTAGCGATCAGGATATTGCAAAGTTTTATGCTAAACGCGTAATGGATAAGCGTAAAACGGACAATGCTTACGAGAAAATAAAATCGGCAAGAAAAACCTTATTCATAATTGCAGGTATTATTACTGTATTTGGTTTTTTTATCTATTATAAAACTGAAGATATAGTGCCTTTAAGCATTAACTTGGTTGTTAGTATTGTATACGTTGTTTTGGGTTTTTGGTCTAAACAACGACCTTTAATAGCCTTGATTTTAGGATTATTGTTATATCTAACTTTACTAATTATTACAGCTATTGCAGATCCTTTAACATTAGTAGCAGGAATAATCTGGAAAATATTAATCATTGGATATCTAGCCAAAGGGATTTACTCGGCATCCTCAATTAATAAAGTTGCGTAATGTCTATTTTCTGTAAAAATTGTAATTATATTTTTGAAACAGAAGTTAAATTTTGTTCGCAATGCGGACAGTCTGTTGTAAAAAATGTGTCTACTAATAAGCTTAAAAAGGTGTCTACCATTATTGGTTTTTATATAGCAATGTTGGTTTATATGTTGTTAGTTTATTACATAGATATCACGTTTCCTAATAATTTAGAGGCCGAAATTATTACAGTTATAGGCTTTGCGTGCATTGTGATTGGTTTTGCGTCGTTTGATTTGCAACCCGTTTTACAATTATACAACTACAAAGATTTAAAACTTAAGCATCTGGCTTTTGCGATTGTTACACCAATATTAACAAGCACTTTTGTTTACTTTTTTATTGGGTTTATTAATAGTTTTGTTGCGGATGGCGCATCTGTAAACTATTTTCAAGAGTATTTGTACTTGGATTATCCTTTATTGTGGGCAACACTATTTATTGCGTTAATGCCAGCAGTTATAGAGGAGTTGGCTTTTAGAGGCGTCTTGTTTAATGCCTTAAAAGAGGTGACAAGTACAAGGCTTACTATAATAGCGACAGCGTTTTTATTTGCGGTAATTCACTTTTCAATATTTTCTTTTTTATGGATTTTTCCTTTTGGATTATTGTTAGGGTTTTTAAGAAGTCGCTATAACACACTTTGGTTAGGCATGATTATTCACTTTATCCATAATTTTATAATCTTAATGATTGATTATTACAATTTTTATAACTTTTAGACACAAAAAAAAGCATCCAAAATTGAATGCTTTTTTTAAATATATGTTATGTCTAACTAGTTTTGTTGTGCCATTAAAGCAAAAAACTTATCAATGTTAGGCAGTATTAAAATTCGCGTACGTCTGTTTCTAGAACGTCCTTCGCTAGTGTCGTTATCTGTAACTGGTTTATAGCTGCTTCTACCAGATGCAATTAATTTTTCTGGTGCCACACCAAAGTCTTTTTGTAGTTTTCTAACTACAGAAGTGGCACGTAATACACTTAAATCCCAGTTGTCAGCTACTTTATCTGTACTGATTGTTCTAGAGTCTGTATGACCTTCAATCATAACATCTAAGCTTGGCTCAGAGTTTATAACGTCAGCTAATTTTTTTAATATTTTGTCTGCTTTTTTGCTAATTCTGTAGCTTCCGCTATTAAAAAGCATTTTATCAGAAATAGATATCATAACTACAGTTTCCTCGATGTTAATCGCGATATCATCACTTTCATCTAAATCTGTAGTGTCAACAAAACGTTTTAAGTTTAATGATAAAGCCATGTTCATTGAGTCTTCCAATGTCGTAACATATTTCATTACTTCTGGACTTACACGACTTAAAGTTTCGCGCATACCAACTTTAGCTTTTTCTGAAATAACAGCTTTGTTTCCAACTGCGTCAAATTTAGTCTGATTTTCTTCAGTTAAAACACCTACTTCATCAGTCAGATTATTGATTTTAGAATTATACTCATTTACTCTAGCTTCAATTTTTGCAAATTTAGCTTCTAATTCTTCTTTTTCAACCTGAGTCTTTTGTAGCTCGCTAGTTATTTGTCCTTTTTCTTGTTCTAATGCGACAAATTTCTTTTTAGAAACGCATGATGACAATATTACTAAAGCGAATAAGGCTATTGATGTTTTTTTCATAAATACATTAATTTTTAGTTATTCTATTTACGAATGCTAAGCTGTTTTGGATGTTTTAATCTTGGGTTTATTGAAAACGGTGTGTGCTTTTAGTTTGATTTTTAGACTTTAAACGCCTGTTTATTATGGTTTTAAATAGGTCAGGCTAAGTCTTTGTTTTTTTTAAATTTTGAATACCATAAAGTAGTATGGACTATATTTAAAGTATTAACTATTGATGTATAGACATAAAAAAAGCTACCTGATTAAGGGTAGCTTTTTATTATAAATGGTATTTAATTTATTCCTCTTCTAAAGTAGCAGGAGTTACAGACGCATCATGAGCGTTATGGTACTCTTCTAAAAGATTCATAGTGGCACTAAGTAAATCCTTAGTTTCTGATAATAAATTAAAATATAAGGTTGTATTTTTTGGACTAGACTCTTCAGTTCTTGTACGCTCTACTTGCTTAATAATTTTAGAGGAAACAAGTTCCATTATTTCATTCTTTCTTCCTAAAATATCTCCTATTTGTTCAAATGAGCGTGAGTTAAATGCGTTTTGTGTATTATTGAAAAACAAATCAAAACGTGCATCAATCTCTTTAAGCTCTTTTATTTGACTAAACTTTAATTTTTTATGATTGTTGTTTACGTGTTTATGACTCATTTTAGTAATGTAGTCTAACGACTGCGTCATGTCTTGTAAATAACCTAAAATATTGATGTAAAAGTTACTTGCGTTTAAGCTAGATTCATCTAAATTTTTAATAAAATAAAAGATATTATCTCTAAGCGCATCTACTTCTGTAGACAGTTTAATAACTTGTTTTTTATTCTTTTTAAGTAATGCGCTATCCTGTTTAGCTAAACCATTAATAGCGTTAGTGTAAATTTTGTTTCCTCTTTTTACAACGTTAGCAATGTTTTTAGCACTTTCGTGAATAACACCTTGTACAGAGCTACTTTCTGAGTCTGTTAAGCTATCCTCTGGAGCAGTTTTGTTAGATGTCTCTTTGTGTGATAAATAATTTCTAACTAGTAAAATAGCAGTTAATAGTAATAATATTGGTGTCATCACTTTAGGATTCCACTTTATTAAAAATACGACTGTACCTGCAACAAAAAAGGCTCCAATAGCAGTTCCAAACCAACCACCAATTACATTTAATACACCAGCAACTCTATATACAGCACTTTCGCGTCCCCAAGCACGATCCGCAAAGGATGTACCCATTGCTACCATAAACGTTACGTAAGTTGTAGATAAAGGCAGTTTCATAGATGTAGCAATTGCAATTAATACACCAGCCACCATAAGGTTAACAGATGCTCTAATCATATCAAAAGCTGGTAAATCTTTACTTTGTGTTTTAGTCAAAGCTTTAGCAGTAGGCTTTTGAAAGCTTTTGTCAATTTTTGCTTGCGTTGATTTTGGTACAATAGCACTAAAGTAATCAGATAAAGCTGAGGTTCCTTTTACAATACCTCTAGATAACATGTTAGGTTCAAATTTTTCATGCGTATCACCTTGGCTAGATAAGTTAATTTCAGTTTCGGCTACTGTTTTAGCTTTTTTAGAAAACCATAACGTTAATACCATAATAGCTCCAGAAATAAACAATAATAAAGGCTCGGCTGGTACTTTTTTCTCTAAAATTGCCATAGAGAAATCTGCTGGTAATGTTCCTGAAGTAGTAAAGGCTGTTTGCATCGCTTCAAACGAGTGGTAAGCTGCCATAGGTACACCAATAAAGTTTACCAAGTCATTTCCAGAAAAGGCTAATGCTAATCCAAATGTACCAACTGCTATTACTATAATAAGAACACTTTTTTTAGTTAATTTTTGAAAAATATACGAAAATAAAGTCCAGAAAATAACGCTTCCTATTAGTATGTATAATTCGTTTCCTTCTACAACACTATTAATGCTTTTGTAAAAAGGAGTCCCTTTAAGACCTTTTAAAAAGATAAAGTAAGTTATTGAAGCTAATGATATACCACCAAAAATAGCTCCAAAATATTTAGATTTTTTTTCGTATTGAAAAGTAAAAATTAAACGCGATACCCATTGTACTAATGAACCAACAGTAAATGCTATAAAGACAGACATTACAATTCCTGTAATAATTTCGACAGCTTTTTTAGTGTTAATATAGTTTCCTAAATCAGCAAATGTTTGCGTGTCTGAAGCACTAATTTTAATTAATGACATTACAACTGCTGCACCAAGTAGGTTAAATACAATGGATACAGTAGTGGATGTTGGTAAACCTAATGTATTAAAAAAGTCAAGTAGTAAAATATCAGTAATCATTACTGCCATAAATATATACATGATCTCCTCAAAGCTAAACATAGCAGGTACAAAAATACCTTTACGTGCTACTTCCATCATTCCGCTAGAAAATACAGCACCAATAAAGATACCTAAACTAGCAACTATCATGATAGTTCGCATAGAAATAGCTTTGGAGCCTATAGCTGAGTTTAGGAAGTTGATGGCGTCATTACTAACACCTACAACAATATCAACGATTGCTAATACTGTTATGGCAATCAACATAAATAAATAAATATTATCCATAGTTTTTAATTAAAATAAGTTTGCAAATATCTTTACTGTTTTCGAGTGCAATGTTATGACAATGTTATGTTTTATTGTTAAAAATGAAGGTCAAATCCAAGTCTAAAGGTAATGTTATCTTCGTTACCGCTTACAGTTGTGTAACTTAAATCTGTTTGTACTTTTAGTTTGTGTCCAACAATATATCTAGATCCTCCTAAAGTGTACTGATTTGTCGGTAAGTTTCCGGTTACAGCATCATAAGTTAATGTAGTGTATCTAGCTGCAATTTCATAATTACTTTTAAATAAATAGCCTGCTTGTAAATTTAGGGCTTTACCAGTTAAAACAATAGCTCCAGTTGGTGTTGTACCATCTGTGTCAATTGCTATAGGTTGATCGGCCTCTCTATTAGCATATTCTCCCATAAATGAAAATCCTTTGTATTTAAACATAGCATCTGCGAAAATAGTAGATATGTTGGTTTCATACAATGTGCCATCACTTTTAAATAGGTAGTCGCCTAAACCGCTTCGTTCGCGTACAGCGTTTTCGTTAAAATTATAAGTGAACCCTAACATTAATTTAGGCTTAGATTCTCTTTTTAAATCTGCTTGTATATAGTCTCCTTTAGATTGAAACTTACCAAAAGGTAAAAACTCTAAACGACCTGTATATTGTAGACCACCTTCGTTACCTTCCGAGACATTACGACCTTCGCCTTGGGAAATAGCTAATTTTTGACGCATTAAAAAATTACCTCCTAAGTTTGATGTGTGTCGTAATTGTAATCCTAAGTCACGATCAATATTAAAACGACTGTTTAATAAAGAACGATCAATTAATTGCAGATTTGCGGATGACACAACACGCTCTACATTACCTGGTAATTTTGTTTGTCCAGCCCAAAGCTCCCAATTATCAGCAAATTGCCACATAATTACAGCATCTAAAATATATCTAGGTGTATTACGATTAAATTGGTTTGCACCAGAAATATCTCTGTTAGATAAACCTAATTCTATTTTGTATTTTAATTTTGGACTGTAGGCAAAACCATCAAACTTTAAACGTGCACGTCGCACAATAAAGTTGTGTTCTGGACTAGTATATTGCGACCCATCATGATCCCAAGAGGATATAGATCTAACCTGAAAGCGAGGTGCAAATTTTATACTAAAAGAACTGTCCTTTGCTGTAAAATTAATTAGTCCTTTACCAAAGGACGTATCACTAATTTCTTGAGCACGCACAGTTAAGGTTATGCACAAGAATAGTGCAATAGATAAAATAAGTTTCATTACAAGGTATTAGTTTTTGTCGCTGCAAAGAAATAACTCTAATGTTAACTTAATGTTTCCTAAGTATTAACCTTATAAAATTAATAAAAAAAGACTGCTTTGGCCAAAAGCAGTCTCATTAGAAATCATAATAATGTAGTCGACAAAAACTAATAGATTATATGAAATACTAATTGTGTTGTCTTAAGACACCAACAAATATCAACACACAAAGTGATTTTAATGTAACCCTAATATTATGTAATTATTAAGGATTATTATGTGAATTTAATTTGTTTAATGATTGTTTTTCAGTGTTTTACAATCCCAATGTTAATTTAATGTTACGTAAATGTTGCATAAATGTTATGAATTGTGTATCTTTGAAGTATAATGTTAAAACCCATAATTATGAAGAAATCAATTTTAGTTTCAATTGCTTTTTTATTTACTGTGGTTTCTTTTGCTCAAGACAAAAGGGATTTAAAACTTAATAAAAACACTAACTTAATAGAAGTTGTTTATTATCACGACAATGGAGTTGTAAGCCAAACAGGAGCTTATACGACAGATGGTAAGTTGCAAGGTGAGTGGTTAAGTTTTGATACAGCAGGCAAGAAACAAGTTTCAGCAAGTTATGATAATGGTAAAAAAGTCGGCAAGTGGTTTTATTGGAATGATACCACTCTTAAAGAAGTAGATTATAGTAATAACAAAATTGCTAATGTTAGCGAGTGGGAAGTAAAAAATCCAGTAGCTACTAGTAATTAAGTTATTATATCAAAAAAAGCCTTGCATTTGCAAGGCTTTTTTTGATATATGTATATTGGTTTAATTGATTGTCCAACCAGCTCCCCAAGTTGTATAATCTGTTCCAGTTGCAGAACCTTCTGCAGTGAAAAAGTCAGCATCTGTAAAAGTTACAGTAGTATCATTTTTAACTTTAGTTAAAACGTCAACAAAAGTTACTCCTGTTACCTGAAGATCGTCACTTACAACTCCGTTTCCTGTGTCAGCATCATCTAAATCAAAACCTTCAGCATATCCTGTTATCATGATATTGCTAAATAATCCTTGAGTACCAGCTCTTAATCTAACCGCTTCTGATGAGTTAACTGATCCTTCACCAATAATAGTTACGTTGTTTACAGTTGGTTTAGAGAATATTCCTGTTGCATTACTAAAGTCAGTATTGTATCCATCTGCTTCAATTGCTTTATCATCTGTTGCTCTGTTAGAGATGTAAACATTGTTTAATGTTCCAGAAAAACCTTCTGTCCAATCTACTGAGTCATCTTCTGCATTGATTACAGAGATGTAGCTTGCATTAACTGTTCCTCCAAAAAATTCTATTCCATCATCTTTTCCTTCGTAAGCTTGGATGTAGTTTACAGACGTTCCGTTACCTACACCATAAAAAGAGAATCCGTTATTTTCAGATTGTCCATCAGCTGCACCACCAGAATACTCTACACGTACATAGCTTAAAGATCCAGAATTATCGTTTGCAACATTTCCACCGTAAGGTAAACTTGCAATTTCAGAAGTTGCAGTGTTTGTTCCTGTAACAGAGTTGATAGGTGCTTTTCCTAGTAAGATTAATCCTCCCCAATCTCCAGCAGCAGGACTTGCAGCGTCAGATGTAAAAACAATAGGGCAATCTGCAGTACCATTAGCTATGATTTGTGCACCTTGAGATATTGCAATATATACATCTGCTCCAGATGATAAAGCCTTAATAGTCATACATGGTGGAATGGTTAAAGTAGTTCCACTTGCCATAATTAAAGATCCATTTAACTTATAAGTGTTGTTAGCATCTAATGTTAAGTCTTCAGTATAAGTACCAGACAAGAAAATAGTTGAAGGGTCAGTTGTGCCTCCTCCAGATGTATTATTGGTTACACTATTGTCGTTAATTACAATATCAGATGTGTCATCAGTTGAGCAAGAGAATACTGTTGCTGCTAATGCTAAGCCTAAAATTATTTGTTTTTTCATTGTTTTTAGTTTTTTAGTTGTACTATGTTTTTGTGTTATGTTTATTAAAATTTATATTTAAGTTGAAGTCCTATATTCATACCTCTTTTGTAATCTGTAACACCTTTTCCGTTTGCAGATACTACTAATACATCACCTTGGTTTTGGTCTTCTCTAACGTATTGAATAGTTGGGTCTAAAAGATTTTTAGCGCTTAAGTTGATTTCAAAATTATCATTGATTGTGTTTTTCCAGATAAAGTCTAAAGTTGGAACACTTTTTTCTACAATGTTTCCTAAATCACCAGAACCTAATGCATCGATACGATCAGAGAAGTATGAAAATACTAAGTTGGCAACAGGCTTGTAGTTTTTAAATGTTGGAGAATAGCTGATGTCTGCATTTAGGATAAATGGTGAAGCACCTTGTAATTCGTCTTCGGTTTTATTGAAAGCTAAATCAAATGTTCCATCTATGTTTTCATATAAATCTTGATTAGTTTTCATGTAAGTTGCATTAACTCCAAATGATAAATTGGTGTTTTGATCTGCATCAACTAATAGGTCTTTTCTTAATTCAACTTCAACACCATAAACAGTTGCTTGATCTCCTGTTCTAACATAACGTTGAGTACCTGTTGCATCACCAACAACAACAAGATTTATTGGATTGTCAATTTGTTTGGTAAATGCACCTATTGAAAAGATTTCGCTTTTACTAAAAAACCACTCATATTTTAAATCAATATTTAAAACTTCAGAGTAACCAAGTGCATCTGGATTACCACCTATACGAGTTGACACGTCTTCGTAAACAAAAGGAGCTATTTCTTTAAACTCTGGTGTAGATACTGTTTTACTTGCAGATAATCTTAGGTTTTGATCATCTGTTAGGCTGTATTTAATGTTTAAACTTGGTAAAATAAATGTTTCTTCAGATACTTTAGAGTCTACACCATTATTTCCTAAGTTGATCACGTTGTAATCAATACTTTGCTCAAAATTTTCTAATCTTACGCCTGGTACAAACAACCATTTTTCTCCTGCTTTAATTTGGGCATCTACATATCCAGCATAAATATTAAGCTTTCCATTGTAAGTGTTTTCAAAAAGTCCAGGTCTGTTAGTGTTAGAAAGTGTTGGGTAAGGTTTTAGTACTTTAATTTCGTATAAACCGTTTGACGATTCAGTAAGATTTAAGTTGTCAAGATTAAAAACTGAATCAAAGTTGTTTACATCTGTTATTTGATAATTACTATCAACTATATCGTAACCATATCTAACATTATTAAATTGTCTTGTTTTGTTACGACCATTGTATCCAAAGTTAAATTTAAGATTGTCATTAACTTCGTAAGCTAAATTGATGCGACCATTATATTCGTCATCTTCAATTTTTTGAAAGTAACGTTGGTTATCAAATACTACATTGCTGTAAAAGGTTGGGTTTGTTGTAGGATCATTATCTAATGCATAATCATAGTTTTCTACACTAAAACGCTTACGGTCTGGTTGATCAGAAAACACTTTGTTGTATCCAAATCCCCAATCTAATTCAAAATTACCAGATTTATTATTTCCTATTAATTGATTGACAAACATTTTTGTTTGATCAAATTGTATGTTTTGTTGGTAAAACCCTTTGTCTGTGTTTAGGATGGCATCTCTGCTTCTTCCATTACCATCTGTTCCATAATATCCAACCTCGTCAGAAGAGCTATTAATAAATACAGAATTAAAACTTAGAGTATTTTCAGAGTTTATTTTGTAATTAATATTAGCCATAGCTGTTGAGGTAGTAGAATACTCATATTCTTCAGCAGCTTCAAATGCTTTTTTCTCCACTGTAGAAAAATCTACAGACCTACCTTGTCTGTATTCGTAGTTGTTTTCAAATCCACCAGTTACAAAAAAGCTTAATCTAGAACCGTTTTCAAAATTAAAAGAGCTACCACCTGATGCACCATAAGCCACATTTATTGGTGTGTCTACAGCTACAGGATCTACACCATGAGATAGTATAATTGCAAATGGATTATGCTCATTTCTACCATAAAAACCAAAGTAACCTGTACCTTCACTACGTACAAAGTTTTTGTCAATAGCATTAGTGTTAAAGCCACTACCTGTAAAAGCAGTTGCAAAGCTACCGCCTTTATGTTCTTTAGAAGTGATATCTACATTTCCAGCAGCAAAGTCTCCGTAAAATTGAGAGGCATAAGCTTTACTTATCGACACGTTTTGAATAACGTCTGATGAAAATAGATTTAAATCAATATTTTTCTTGTTAACATCATTAGATGGTAATGATAATCCATTCATGGTTGTGTTAAGGTATCTGTCCCCAAGACCTCTTACATATACGTTGCTTGATCCTTCTTGCTTAGATACACCAGATATTTTGGCAACAGCACCAGCAGCATCACTAACTCCTTTTCTTGATAATTCTTCTGCACCAATACTCTGTTTGATTTCGACCGCTTTTTTCTGGTCTAAAAGTAATGCAGTTTCACTTTCACGCTTGGTTGTAACCGTTTCTAAAATTACTTCGTCTAGAGACGCAGCACTTGCTCCCATTGCAATATCAATGGTTGTTGTTTTTCCAGCTTCCACTGTAGTTGCAATGGTTTGTGTTTGGTAACCAACAAAACTAAATTCTATATTATATGCACCTGGCTTAAGGTCGGTAAATTGGTATTGACCATTATCATCAGATGTTGTACCTATAGTAGTGCCTTTAATTAAGATATTGGCAAATGCTAGCGGTTCGTCGTTAAATTCTTTATCAGTTAAAGTTCCTGATATCGAACCATTTTGAGAATAAGTTGCGATGCTAAATAAAGCAAAAAGTAAGTATGTTAAATTTTTCATTTTGACTATTAAAATTCTTGGTGCAAAGAAACCTTGATGTTGTAAAGTCAAGGTTAACTGCAGATTAATAGTTAGTCACCAAAAAGTTAGCTAAAGGTTAACAGGGTCGTTTTAGTGTCACTATCTGTAAACATTAAGTTAACATTAGAAAGTACTTTGCTTTATTTTTCAAATAGTTATCTTGCAATACTAAATTTTGAATATGAATTGGGAGCAATTACTATCGTTAAAGCGCTTTGGCGACACTAATAAAAGATTAAGAAAAGAACAAGATGAGACCAGATTAGGTTTTGAAGTAGATTATGACCGTGTCATTTTTTCGTCAGAGTTTAGAAGCCTTCAGGATAAAACGCAAGTAATACCATTGTCTAAAACAGACTTTGTACATACACGATTAACCCATAGTTTAGAGGTTAGTGTTGTGGGACGCTCATTAGGTAGAAAAGTTGGGCAAAAAATTTTAGAAAAGCATCCACATCTTCAAAATATACATGGCTATTTACCAAACGATTTTGGAGCAATTGTAGCTTCAGCAGCATTAGCACATGATATAGGTAATCCGCCTTTTGGGCATTCTGGTGAAAAAGCAATTGGCGAATTTTTTATTTCTGGTGAAGGACAGCATTACAAGCATGATTTAACTGATAGTCAATATCAAGATTTATGTGATTTTGAAGGTAATGCAAACGGTTTTAAAATTGTTACGCAAAGTCGTGCAGGAAGAGAAGGTGGTTTAAGATTAAGCTATGCTACGCTAGGCGCTTTTACTAAATACCCAAAAGCCTCATTACCTAAAAAACCATCACAACATATTGCAGATAAAAAGTATGGTTTTTTTCAAACCGAAAAAGAATCATTTAAAGACGTTGCAGAAGAGTTGGGTTTAATTCCAAGAGGTGATGCTGCCAACTTAAGCTACTCTCGTCACCCTTTAGCTTTTTTAGTTGAAGCTGCAGACGATATATGTTATACAATAATAGACTTTGAAGACGGAATTAATCTTGGATTAATTGAAGAGGAGTATGCATTAGAATATCTTATTAATTTAGTTCGAAATTCCATTAACACTAATAAATACCATAAGCTAACTAATACTAAGGATAGGGTAAGTTATTTACGTGCATTAGCTATCAATACATTAATTAACGAAGCAGTCACCATATTTATGGAAAACGAAGAAGCTATACTTAGCGGTCAATTTAGTATTAGCTTATTGGATAAAAGTAAGTATGAAGCACAAATCAATGATATTATAAAATTAAGCATTGATAAAGTGTATCAATCTAAAGATGTAGTAGATAAAGAAATTGCTGGTTATCAAATATTAAATTCATTATTAAATACTTACAGTAAAGCTGTCAATAATACTTTTTTAGGAAAAGCTACTAATTATGATAAGCTAATAATGAAAGGTTTACCGTCAACATTAGACTTTAATACAGATAGTTTGTATGTAAGATTGCTAAATGTATGTCATTACGTGTCTTTAATGTCTGATAGTCAAGCGATTATCGAATATAGAAAAATAAAAGGGTTTAGTTTATAATTCGTATTTCTTCTAATTAAATGAATTTTTAACAATAAAACTCTTAAAAAAATATTAAAAACCGGTATTTTTATGCTCTTAAAAAATAAAATGAAGAAGAAAATTATTATCCTAACGTCATGCGTTTTAGTATGTCTTGCTTTTTTACCCTAACTAAAGTAAAAAACTCTGAAATTTCTGAGATGGCTAACGCTAAAGAAATTCACAAAAAACATTTAGAAAACAGTCCTTTTAAAGACGTTTTAAAATTAACTAAACCAGAAAGAAAAGCTGCTGGATTAACTCCTAACAAATACTACGAACAAGAATGGGAGTTAACAATGGATCCTATTTTAGGAAGACCAACAACAGAAAATCTTAAACAAATTAGAGAAGCTCAACAAGCTAAAAGACAAGCCTTTTTAGCTTCAGGTAGAGTGCCAGGAGATGCTATTGATAACAGTTGGACAGAAAGAGGTCCTAATAATGTTGGAGGTAGAACAAGAGCTATCATGTTTGATCCTAATGACACAACTAACCAAACCCTTTTTGCAGGTGGAGTTAGTGGAGGTTTATGGAAAAACACTAATATTTCTGACGCTAATTCTAGCTGGACTAGAATTGATATTCCAGAAAATTTAGCAGTTAGCTGTATCACTTATGATCCAAATAATACTAATATTTTTTATGTTGGAACAGGAGAATCTTACGTTGGAGGAGATGTAAATGGAGATGGTGTTTGGAAGTCTGAAGATGCAGGTACAACTTGGGCTAAAGTTTTAGGAGGTATCTCTGGACCAACAACAGCACAAACTATTATAAATAATATTACGGTTAATGCGCCAAGCAGTATTGCTGGAGATTATATCTCTAATCCTACAAGCATTTTTGGAGGAAGTATTGATACTGTAATTACAGCCGAGTTTATTTTAGCGGATGGATCTGTACCATTTACAGGTACTAACGGTCAAACATCCAATAATCCTAATGAAGGTTGTGGACCATCAACTATAGACATGACTGGAAAAATCGCTTTGATAAGAAGAGGGGTTTGTACATTTATTGAAAAAGTTAAATCAGCACAAGATGCTGGAGCAATTGGAGTTATAATGATGAATAATGTGGATGACGCATTAATTAATATGTCAGGAGATGATGACTCAATTGTAATTCCTGCAGTTATGATATCTCAAGCAGATGGAGATCTTATTGAAGCAGCTATTAATGCAGGTACTGTAACAGGGTCTTTAAATCCGCAAATTGGTGTTTTAAATGGTAATTTAGTTCCAGGAATACAATTTATAAACGATATTAAAGTAAGAGATAATAATGGTGTTTCAGAAGTGTATGTAGCAGCAGGAGATAGTTTTTATGGAGCAGCAAGTACAGCAACATTTTTAACAGGTCCAGAATTTGGATTATATAAATCAATTGATAACGGTACAAATTGGAACGAAGTAAATTTACCAACAACAACTTTAGGTAATAAATTTTGTCCAAACGACATCGAAATTGGTGCAGATAACAAAATTTGGTTATCAACCACTAATAGTACAGTTTTTGGTGATGGTGGAGGAAACATCCTTAACTCTACTGATGGTGTAACGTTTACAGTTAAACGTACTGTTCCAGATGCTACTAGAACTCAAATAGCGGTTTCGTCATCTAATGCAGATGTGGTTTACGTATTAGCACAAGGTAGTAATGCTGCAGCTCCAGTTTTAATGGAAAAAACAGTTGACGCTTTTACAAATAACTTAACAATGAGTCTGCCTAACGATGCAGATACTGGTATTCCAGCTAATGACTTTACAAGAGGTCAGGCGTTTTACGATTTAATGTTAGAGGTAGACCCTAATAATGACCAAACTATATTTGCAGGAGGTATTGATTTATTTAAGTCAAATAATGCAGGTGCTAACTGGAGTCAAATCTCTAAATGGTCAAATAATAATAACCTTGCAAGTTTAAATATTTCTTTAGTTCATGCAGATCAGCATGCAATGACCTTTGCAAATGGATCATCAACAGTAGTTGCTTTTGGTAACGATGGAGGTGTATATTATTCTGCAAATGCAGGATCAAATACAACGTCAAGAAATAAAGATTTTAACACCTCGCAATTCTATACGGTAGGTGTAGCTCCAACAACCGCTTTTACAGGAGATTATTTTGCAGGAGGATTACAAGATAATGGAACACAATTATTTGAAAATGCTAATCCAAATCAAACAGATGCTACGATTGAAGCTTATGGTGGAGATGGTGCTTTTACATTTTTTGACCAAGACGGAACAGATCAATATTTTGTAAGAAACTACGTGTATAACTCAGGGATTAACGTTTATAATTTTGCAACAAGTTCTAATGTTACCATTAACAATGAGACTGCTTCAAATGGAGCGTTTATAAACCCTCAAGCATTAGATTCTAATTTAGATATTTTATATTCTAATTATTCGTCAGGAGGAAATAGTATTATTAGAAGATATTCAGGGATTAAATCTCAGTCTACACTTCAAGCAGCAAGTTTAACAGATCCGTTATTAACAAGCACACCAACTGCGTTTACTGTTTCTCCTTACACTACAACGTCATCAAAAGTATTAGTTGGTACAATTCTAGGAGATGTGTTTTTAATAGAAAATGCAAATTTAGCCACACCAACATTTACCAAATTAGATCCTTCAAATGTGATTTTTGGAAGTGTTTCTGATGTAGAATTTGGAGCTACTGAAAACGAAATTTTCTTAACTATACATAATTATGGTGTAGAGAGTATTTGGTATTCTAACGATGGTGGTTTGGTATGGCAAGCTAAAGAAGGAGATTTACCTGATATGCCAGTTAAAGCAATTTTACAAAACCCTTTAAGTCCTAACGAAGTTATTATTGGAACAGAATTAGGTGTTTGGTTTACAAATAATTTCTCTGATGCTAATCCAAACTGGAGTCAAGCTTTTAACGGAATGTCAAATGTTAAAGTAACAGACCTAGATTTAAGAGATGATAATATGGTGTTTGCTTCAACTTACGGTAGAGGAATCTTTTCTGGAGAGTTTAAAATTGATGCAAATGGTGACGAAGATGGTGATGGTGTTCTAAACGGAGTCGATAATTGTGTTAATACAGCTAATGCAGATCAAGCAGATGCAGACGGAAACGGTATTGGAGATGCATGTCAAGATACAGATGGTGACGGAATATTAGATATAAATGATAACTGTCCATTAATAGCAAATCCAGGTCAAGAGGATGCAGACGGAAATGGTGTTGGTGATGCGTGTCAAGATACAGATGGTGACACTATTTTTGATGATGTCGATAACTGTATAGCAGTGTCAAATACAGATCAGCAAGATACTAACGGAAACGGAATTGGTGATGTTTGTGATACTAGTTATACTAATGCAGATAATATTGCTTTACAAATTATTTCAGAAACTTGTGATGGTCAAGATAATGGAAAAGTAGTAGTTACGGTTAATGAAACTTACGTGGATTATGTTGCAACTTTAGTAGGTAATGGATTAAACTTATCTCAGTCGTTTACTAATGACACCTATACTTTTGAAGATTTACCTGTTGGCTCTTATACAGTTTGTGTCTCTGTAGATGATATTGCAATAGATTACGAGCAATGTTTTGAAATTAATATAGATGAAGCTGGTGTAATAGAATTGCAGATTGCTAATAACAATACTCTTAATTCAGATACTACCAATGTAGACGTTAGTAGAGGTACTGCTCCATTTACAGTATTTTATAACCAAGAAGTTATCATGATAACTTCTGAAACTAATTTTGATTTAGATCTAGTTGGTAATGGAGAGTTAGAGATAAAAACAGCAAAAGCATGTGAAGGTACTTTTAGAAAAACAATTCAAAATGAGATAAGCTTAAAAGCTAGTCCTAATCCAGTAATTGATAATCTTAAAATAACAATTCCAAGTTCAGATTCTAAATCTACAATCGGAATTCAAATTTATGATGTTACAGGTAAGTTAGTACTTAATAATAACTACCAAAAAACTAGTGCAAATTATATTCAAGTTCCTTTTGCTAATCTAAATTCAGGAATCTATTTTATTCAGGTAGATTTAGGTACTCCAGAGGTTTTAAAAATTATAAAAAAATAAAGAAAGATGAATAAGATATTTAAATTAATACCTGTATTAGCAATAACAGCATTTTTTAGTGCGTCTTGCAGTAGCAGTAGTGATGATGGAGGAGGTGCAGCTCCAGCGGTACCAAATACTGCTCCAACAGCAGTTTCAAATTTAGTGTACCCAAGTTCAGATTTGTTATGTATAGATAGTAACATTACATTTGAATGGGCTGCAGCAACAGATGTAGATAATGATGTTTTAGAATACACAATCAGAATTGCAACAGATAGAGACCAAACTAACATCGTAGCACAACAAACAACCACTAATACTTCTATAACAATCCAATTAGGAGCAGGAACAGCGTATTATTGGAACGTTATGGCTTCAGATGGCGAGGATAATGCAGCAGCATCACCTACCTTAGCGTTTTATACTGAAGGAAACGGAGTGGCTAATTATGCTCCATTTACAGCAGCATTAAATGCACCAGCTTTAGATGCTTTTGTAGCTGCAGGAACAACAACTTTAGATTGGACAGGTTCAGATGTAGATGCAGGAGATACATTAACTTACGATTTATATTTTGGGACTTCTACAAATCCTGCTGTTAGTCAATTAGATTTAGCAACATCAACTTTTGATGTAACTACTGTTGCGGCTACAACATATTATTGGAGAGTGGATACTAAAGATAATAACGGAGTAAAAAGTATTGGTCAAGAGTGGTCGTTTACCACAAACTAATACACTATTTACCTTATAATTTTAAATGGCAGACTAATTTTTTAGTCTGCCATTTTTTTTAGCAATTCACTTAAGCTTTTAGAGTCAAGCTGAATAGATTGCTGTAATTCTAAAACGGTTCCGTGTTCAATAAACTGATCCGGAATTCCTTTTAGAATTATCGTATTTTTATAATTGTGTTTTACTGAAAATTCAGCTATTGCACTACCAAAACCACCTACAACTGAAGCATCTTCAATAGTAACAATAGTTTTGTGTGTTTTAAATATTTCATGAAGCATCTCCAAATCTAATGGTTTTACAAAACGCATGTCGTAATGAGAAAATGCTGAGGTATCTTCAATTAAATCGAATGCTTCAGTAACATTTTTAGCCATATTCCCAATAGAAAGTATTGCGGTTGTTGTCCCTTGTTTTATGCACTCACCTTTTCCAATTTCAATTTTAGAAAACGGTTGCTGCCAATCTAAATTTTGACCACGTCCTCTTGGGTATCTAATAGCAATGGGCTGTTTTAAACCCAATTGCGCAGTGTACATAATGTTACGTAACTCGACTTCATTTCTTGGCGCAAAAATTATCAAGTTAGGGATGCAGCGTAAATAAGATAAGTCGTAAACACCATGATGTGTTGCTCCATCTTCACCAACCAATCCTGCACGATCCAAACAGAAAATGACCGGTAAGTTTTGTAAAGCAACGTCATGTATGACTTGGTCATAAGCACGTTGTAAAAAGGTTGAGTAGATATTACAAAACGGAACCATGCCTTGTGTAGCTAATCCAGCAGCAAATGTAACTGCGTGTTGTTCGGCAATTCCAACATCAAAAGCGCGCTCTGGAATTTGCTCCATCATATATTTTAAAGAGCTTCCAGTTGGCATTGCAGGTGTAATCCCAATTATTTTTTTGTTTTGTTGTGCTAATTCAACAATAGTATGTCCAAAAACATCTTGGTATTTAGGTGCTTGTTTGGTGTTTGATTTTGGGTTTAGCTCGCCAGTATCTTTATTAAACTTTCCTGGTGCATGATAGGTAACTTGGTTTTCTTCGGCTTGACGTAAACCTTTTCCTTTAGTGGTGATTACATGTAAAAACTTTGGACCTTTTACGTTTTTTAAACGCTTTAATTCTGAAATTAACAGAGGTAAATTATGGCCATCTATTGGTCCTGAATAGTCAAAGTTTAAAGCTTCAAAAATATTGTCTTGCTTTTCTGTGCCTTTTTTAACGTTAGTTAAATATTGCTTTAACGCACCAACACTTGGATCAATACCAATAGCATTGTCGTTTAAAATAACTAATAGATTGGCATCTGTAACACCTGCGTGATTTAAGCCTTCAAAAGCCATTCCGCTTGCTATAGAAGCATCGCCAATTACTGCAACATGTTGTGTGTTTAAATCGCCTTTTAATTTAGAGGCAATTGCCATACCCAAAGCTGCAGATATAGAAGTAGAGGAGTGTCCAACGCCAAACGTATCAAAGTTACTTTCTGACCTGTTTGGAAAACCGCTTAAACCACCAAGTTGTCTGTTGGTTTCAAAAGTATCGCGTCTACCAGTTAATATTTTGTGTCCATAGGCTTGGTGTCCAACATCCCAAACTAATTGGTCTTTTGGTGTGTTAAATACGTAATGAAGCGCTATGGTTAACTCTATCACACCAAGACTTGCGCCAAGATGTCCTTCTTTTGTCGCTACAATATTGATAATAAAATCACGAAGTTCTTTAGCAATAATAGGTAAGTCGTCTTGTTTTAAAAGACGAAGCTGTGTTGGGTTTTGTATTTTATTAAGGAATTTAGTCATTGCTTTACAAATGTAGTACTTGAAATTGTATTTTTGATTTTTAATAGTCAACTTTCTGATATGATAAACCCATACGACGATACTTATTTTATGAAAAAGGCACTCCAGGAAGCGGAAGAAGCTTTTGATAAAGGTGAAATTCCGGTTGGTGCTGTAATTGTTATTAAAGACCGCATTATTGCTAGAGCCCATAATTTAACAGAGCTTTTAAATGATGTTACTGCACATGCCGAAATGCAAGCTATTACTGCTGCTGCCAATTTTTTAGGTGGTAAATATTTAAAAGATTGTACGTTGTATGTGACTTTAGAGCCTTGTCAAATGTGCGCAGGTGCTTTGTATTGGAGTCAAATTTCTAAAATTGTTTATGGTGCAAGAGATGAGGATCGTGGTTGTATTGCATTAAATACAAAGCTACATCCTAAAACTAAAATGGAAGGTGGTGTGTTGGCTGAGGAAGCATCAGCTTTATTAAAGCGCTTTTTTATTGAAAAACGAAACTTAAATTAATAGACTGTTGTTGGCGGTTTAGTGCATTAGGGATAGTAACGACATCCTTTTTGTTTTACTAAAAAAAACAAAAAGATACAGTGGATAGCGCGACGCTTTGTAGCTTTTCAGCGGAAAAGGGTAATGCCCAAATAAAACACTAAAATCGTCTTTTATCGCCTTCTTTTTTACGCATGTCTTCTATTTTTTCTTTGGTTAACATGTATTCTTTGGCGTCTCTATCTTTCCATCTGTGGTAGGTAAATAAAGGGATGACCACAAAAAACAAGCCTAAAACACCAAAACCAATTAGCTTTTGTCCATAGTCAACTTCTAGCCAATAGCCACAAATAATACTAGCAACTGAGGCGATAAAAGATAATGCGATGATGTATTTCATGTTTTAAAAGACGTTATTTTTTGTAAAGATATAAAATGCTTTACTAAGTGGTGGTGTAGTTAATTAATTGGCGTCTGTAAGCGGTTAATAATTTAGATTTTGATACAAAACCAATGTATATACCATCTTTGATTACAGGTAGATTCCAAGCATTAGAATCTTGGAATTTTGCCATAACCGTTTTCATAGAGTCATTTTTATAATCAATAATATCTGGTGGATTATGCATCAGGTCTTCGACTAAAGTAGTGTCATAAAGTGTTTGATTAAACATGATTTCTCGGACATCATCCAACAGAATTATACCAACTAAAGCTTTGTTTTTATTGATCACAGGAAATAGATTTCGGGTGGATTTTGCAACACCTTTATGTAGCATATCTCCCAGTGTCATGTTTGGATTTAGTTTTACAAAATTAGTTTCTATTACACTATCTAAAGACATTAGTGTTAAGACGCTTTGATCTTTATTGTGGGTTAATAACTCGCCTTTTAAAGCTAACTCTTTGGTGTAAATGGTAAAATCTATCGCGTTTTTTTAATTATAAAAGACATAGATACTGCTATCATTAATGGGATAAACAGCTCGTATCCACCAGTGATTTCCGCAATTAAGAAAATGGCAGTTAATGGAGCATGTAGCACACCTGCAATTAATCCAGCCATACCAATTAAGGTAAAGTTGGTCTCGGACACATTAAAACCTAAGCCTAAATTGTTGATTATTTTGGCAACCACATTACCCAATGCACTACCCATTACCATGGTTGGAATAAATATTCCTCCAGCTCCACCAGCTGCAAATGTGGTGGTCATGGCTATGGCTTTAAATACCGTTATACCAATTAGTAATCCAATAACTACCCAAATATTATCGTTTAAATGGTCAAAAGGTGTTGTGCCTAAAGCTGCCAAATGGTTTCCTGCTAATAGGTTATTTATAAAACCAAAACCTTCTCCATATAATGGTGGAATAAAATATAGCATGACACCAATTGCTAATCCACCAATTATTAATTTTATTAATCTAGATTTAAAACGCTCGAAAAATTTTAAAATATAGAAATACATTTTTGTGAAATAAATTGAAGCAAATCCAGTTCCGATACCTAAAGCTACGTAAAAGAGAGTGTCTTTAATTTCGAATTTATCAGAAAAATTAAAGTTGAATAATAAGTCGTCACCCAAAAAAAGTATGACGTTAATACGGAAGAGACTGATGCGATTAATAATGGTAATAATGAAGCAAAGGTTAAATCTAAACTAAATACTTCAACCGCAAAGATGATTGCTGCAATTGGCGATTTAAATATAGATGAAATGGCGCCTGCTGCAGCACAGCCTATTAATAATGTACGCGTTTGTTGATTAACATGAAACAGCTTACCTAAGTTAGAGCTGATTGCAGATCCTGAAGCAATAGCTGGTCCAAGTAATCCAACAGATCCTCCAAAACCAACAGTTAGAGGTGCAGTTATTAATGGAATGTAAATTTTGGAACGCTCTATCAGTCCACTACGTTTTGATAATTTAAACAATATGGAAGGTATGGCGTGTTCTACCTTTTTTAGAGACATATTTTGTAAATAAATACACTAAAAACAAACCAAAAACAGGTAGTATAAAATAGACTTGGTTTTTAGAAAATACGACTAAGTTATCTAAAGCACTTTCTATGGTAAACGTTATGTTTCTTAGTGTTACCGCAGCTAATCCTGCCAATAGTCCAACCAATCCACTTAAAATATAAGTGAAGTTTTTTTCGGAGATATTTTTAATTCTCCAGATAAAAAAACGTTTATGTAATGGTTGCTTTGGCATTAATTAAATGTAATAAAAAATCCTGCAATTTGCAGGATTTTTATTTTTATGATTGTAAATCTAATTTAAGATTTAATTCCTTTAACTGTGCATCATCAATTGGAGCAGGAGCATCAATCATGACGTCTCGACCCGAATTGTTTTTAGGGAATGCAATAAAGTCTCTAATGGTTTCTTGACCTCCTAAAATAGATACTAATCTATCAAGACCAAAAGCTAATCCACCATGTGGAGGTGCGCCATATTCAAAAGCGTCCATTAAGAATCCAAATTGAGCTTTAGCTTCAGCTTCGCTAAACCCTAAATGTTTAAGCATGATAGCTTGTGTTGCTTTGTCGTGTATACGTATAGATCCACCACCAATTTCGTTTCCGTTAAGGACTAAATCGTACGCATTAGCTTTAACATCTCCTGGGTTAGTGTCTAATAATTCTATTTGACCAGGTTTTGGTGATGTAAACGGGTGGTGCATGGCGTGGTAATGACCAGTTTCTTCATCAAGCTCCAATAATGGGAAATCAATTACCCATAATGGTGCAAATACTTTAGGGTCACGTAAGCCTAAACG
Organism: Olleya sp. KJ81-1; assembly: GCF_055808135.1. NCBI lineage: Bacteria > Pseudomonadati > Bacteroidota > Flavobacteriia > Flavobacteriales > Flavobacteriaceae > Olleya > Olleya sp. KJ81-1. The sequence continues at coordinate 2,962,859 of NZ_CM147854.1, forward strand.
TGTTGCTAATTCCATACGTAATGCACTTAATTGCGCACGTACTTTATTAGTGTCTCCAGAAAGCACACAAACTAAATCGCCTGCTTTTGCGCCTGTTTTTTCTGCCCATTTAGCTAAATCGTCTTGGTCAAAAAACTTGTCTACAGAAGATTTGAATGTTCCGTCGTCATTACAACGTGAGTAAACCATACCTAAAGCACCAACTTGTGGACGTTTTACCCAATCAATTAATTTATCAATTTCTTTTCGTGTGTATTCGTTTCCGCCAGGAACAGCAATACCAACAACTAATTCGGCATCATTAAAAACACCAAAGTCTTTATGTTGTGCCACGTCATTAAGCTCTCCAAACTCCATTCCAAATCTAATGTCTGGTTTGTCATTTCCGTATAATCGCATCGCATCGTCATATAACATACGTGGGAATTTGTCAACCTCGACACCATTTACTTCTTTAAGTAAGTGACGTGTTAAGTTTTCAAATACATTTAAAATATCTTCTTGCTCTACAAACGCCATTTCGCAGTCAATTTGCGTAAATTCTGGTTGTCTGTCGGCACGTAAATCTTCATCTCTAAAACATTTAACAATCTGGAAATATTTGTCCATTCCTCCAACCATAAGCAATTGCTTAAAGGTTTGTGGTGATTGTGGTAATGCGTAAAATTCACCTTCGTTCATTCTAGAAGGTACTACAAAATCTCTAGCACCTTCTGGAGTAGATTTGATTAAGTATGGTGTTTCAACTTCAATAAAACCATTTCCTGACAAAAAGTTTCTAACCTCTTGCGTTACTTTAGCTCTAAAAATCAAGTTGTTTTTTACTGGATTACGTCTAATATCAAGGTAACGGTATTTCATTCTGATATCTTCACCACCATCCGTTTTATCTTCGATAGTAAAAGGAGGAAGTAAAGATTCATTTAGAATGTTTAATTCCGAAACTAAAATCTCGATATCTCCAGTTGGGATATTAGGGTTTTTAGAAGCACGCTCAATAACAGTTCCTTTAACTTGTATAACAAATTCGCGACCAAGCTTTTGTGCTTGTTCCATTATTGCTTTAGGTGTGCGTTCCTCATCAAAAATAAGTTGCGTTATACCGTAGCGATCACGTAGATCTACCCACATCATAAACCCTTTATCTCTTGATTTTTGTACCCAACCTGAAAGGGTAACTTCTGTATTTATATGTGATGCAGTTAACTCACCACAGTTATGACTTCTGTACATAATAGTTTATTAGAAATGCAAAAGTAAAAAATCCGAAGTAAAGACTTCGGATTTTTTGTTTAAATCATTTAAATGTATGTACTAAACTGAAAATTTACTCTTCAATTGCAGTTTCTAATGTAATATTGTCTTCATTTTTGTCTGAAGAAAATTTATCTCTTATCCACATTTTTAATTTAATTGATAAGAAAAATAATATTGGAACAACTATTAATGTTAGGAAGGTTGCGATTAATAAACCGTAAATAACCGTCCATGCTAGTGGGCCCCAAAACACAACATTATCTCCTCCCATGTATATGTTAGGATTAAGATCTGCGAATAGTGTAAAGAAGTTAATGTTTAGTCCAATTGCTAACGGTATTAATCCAAAAATGGTAGTAATTGCTGTTAGTAATACTGGTCTTAAACGTGCTTTTCCTGCATTTACAATACTTTCAAATAGGTCTTCATTTGTAAGATACTCATCTTCATCTAAATCTAATTTTGCTTTCTTTCTGTCAATAAGAAGTTGGGCATAATCTAATAATACCACACCGTTATTTACAACAATTCCGGCAAGCGATATAATACCAACCATAGTCATCATAATAACGAAAGAACTTCCTGAGATTACAATACCACCAAATACACCAATAAAACTAAGGAAAATAGCAATCATGATTATTGTTGGTTTTGAAACCGAATTAAATTGAAATATTAAGATAAAAAAGATTAATCCAAGTCCAGTAAAAAAGGCGCCAACTAAAAATAGCATTTGCTTGTTTTGCTCTTCAATTTGACCTGTGTAATCTATTTTGATACCTTTAGGTAAGTTTTCAAAACTTTTCATTTCGTTTTGAATTTGACTTACAATAGCAGCAGCATCTGTAAAACCTGGTGATAGAGCAGAGTAAACAGTTACAACACGTCTAGTGTCTTTGTGTTTAATTGCGCTAAAACCAGAGTTGTTTTCGTATTTAATAACCGCAGAAACTGGTACACTTTTTATTTGGCCTGTATTATCTCTAAACGTAATGTTTTGATTAAATAAAGCACTTTTGTTATATCTGTTTTCTTTATTAAAACGAACATAGATATCGTAATCGTCACCATCTTCTTTATAAACACCTGCTTTAGATCCAAAAACCGAACTACGTAATTGCTGTCCAACTTGCGCTGCACTAATACCTAGTTCTCCTGCTTTTTCTCTGTCAATAGTTACACGCATTGTAGGTTTGGCTTTGTTTACATCAATCTTAAGCTCGTCAATACCTTGAATGTTTTTGGTGTTAATAAACTCACGCATTGTTTCTGCTGTAGCAATAAGTTCATCATAATCTTCACCTTCAATTTCAATATTTATAGGCGCTCCAGCAGGAGGACCATTAGCATCTTTTTCTACCGAAATCAATACTCCTGGAAAAATACCTACTAATGCTGTTTGTACTTTTTGTCGTAAAACTTCACTGTCTTCGCCACGTCTAAATTTGTACTCACGCATAGAAGCGGTAATTTTAGCTTTGTGAGGCATTTCTGCAGCAGATCCACCATCGGTTTGCGGATTTCCTGCACCTTCACCAACTTGAGATACTGTGCTTTCTACTAAATAATTGTAGCCATCATCCATGTAATGGTCATCATTTAATACAGTAAATACACGTTGTTCTATCTCTTTGGTAATCGCATTTGTTTTTTCGATAGCAGTACCTTCAGGATATTCTATATAAACAATAATCTGATTTGGTTTGTTATCTGGGAAAAATTCTACTTTTGTTCGTTTAGCACCTAGAGACATACCAAATGCCACAAATGAGGCAATAAGTAGTAAAAAGGTACCAATACTTAATAGGTATGGTTTTCTTCCTGATAATGCCGCACGTAATTTACGCTCGTACCAGTTTTCTAAATTAACTAAAGCTTTGTTTTGGAAACTGTTTGCCCATTTTCTGATAAAGAATCGGTAAGCCCAAAGCATAACAGCTGTAAAAATCATTACAGTACCTAAACCTCTGTATGCTCCTCCAAAAATTAATATTAATATCCCGATGATAGCTATGATAGAGGATGTTTTAATGATTTGCTTTAATGGCATATCCTTATCTTCAATAGTCATGTATTTTGATACTAAAACCGAATTGAAAAAGATGGCAACAAATAAAGAGGATCCTAAAACTACGGATAATGTTATAGGTAAAATTTTCATGAATTCTCCCATAATTCCAGGCCATAATCCTAAAGGAATAAAGGCTGCAACTGTTGTAGCTGTTGATATGATAATAGGAAAAGCAATTTCGCCAATACCTTTTTTAGCAGCTTCAATTCTGCTCATCCCTTCGTCCTCCATTAAACGGTATACGTTTTCAACAACAACAATTCCGTTATCCACTAGCATACCAAGTCCCATAATAAGACCAAAAAGCACCATGGTATTTAAACTTTGACCTAATAATTGTAATATCATTAGTGACATAAACATGGACATTGGTATTGCAAAACCAACAAATAATGCGTTTTTAAATCCTAAAAAGAACATTAAAACCGTTACAACTAATATAACACCAAAGATGATATTATTTACTAAATCATCCACTTGACCAATGGTTTTTGAAGATTGATCGTTTACTACAGTAACAGTTAAATCTGGAGGAAATACATTGTCTATTGCATCTGCAACAATAACCTGAATTTGCTCTGCAGCAGCAACCATGTTTTTACCAGCACGTTTTTTAACGTCTAGCATGACTACAGGATGACCATACTCTCTAGCAAATGTTGTTTTATCTTCTTCTTTAAAAGATACGGTTGCTAAATCTTTAAGGTATATTGAGTTTCCGTTTTCTGCTTTTACAACAAAGTTTTCAAGCTCAGCAGGTGTTTCAATTTCACCTAGAACTCTAATAGTACGACGCTGTCCACTTGCTTTTAAGTTACCAGCAGACATCGTTAAGTTTCCATTGTTAATAGCGCCAATAATATCGTTAAAAGTAACTTGTGCTGCCATCATTTTATAAATGTCTACAGCGACTTCAACTTCTTTTTCTTGAGCACCACGAATGTCTGCTTTTTTAATTTCTTGCAGATTTTCTATTTCATCTTGAAGATACTCAGCATATTCTTTTAGTTTTTGAATAGGGTAATCTCCAGAAATATTAATGTTTAAGATTGGCATTTCTTCTGAAAGGCTTAACTCAAACACATCAGGTTCTACTTTTGCACCATTAAAGGTAGGCCAATCTTCGCCAGAAGTTTCTGTGTCAATTTCATCTTTTACTTTTTGTTTGGCTTGATCTACGGTTAAACCATCATCAAACTCGACTATTAATATCGAATAGTCTTCTTGCGATGTTGAGGTGATTTCGACAACATTACTAACCGTTTTTAATTTATCTTCTAAAGGATCTGAAATTAATTTTTCAATATCCTCTGCAGTGTTTCCTGGGTAAATAGAACTAACGTATATTTTAGTTTCGTTTACTTCCGGAAAGTTTTCTCTTGGCATGTCAAAAAACGCAGAAATCCCTAAGTAAAAAATTACTGCAATTAGGACATACATCGTGGTTTTGTTATTTATTGCCCACGATGATAAACCAAATTCTTTATCGACTTGTTTTTTCTTTTTAGTCATTATTTAGTTGGTTTAGTATTTAATTACTTTAACAGTTTGTCCATCCTTTACACTACGTGCACCTTCTTGGATTAACTCGGCTCCATTTGTAATACCTTCTAAAACCTCGATCACATCACCTTGTGTTTTTCCGGTTTTAATAATTACTTTATTTACGGTTCCTTGATTATTATCCTTTTTGTCTTTTACGATGTAAACATATTGTTCTCCTTCAGCATTTTCAGATATAATGCTTTGTGGTACTAAAATAGCTTTAGGGTTAGTGTAATCATTTATTTTAAGCTTTGCAGTTAAGTTAGGTTTGATAGTTTTGTCCTTGTTTGGTACAGCAACTTCAATTTTAAATGTACGGTTAGCTACGTTAATAACATCACCTGCTTGACGGACTTTAGTGTCTATGGATGTTCCTAAAACTGGAAATTGAACAGTAACATTTTTTCCTTGTACTACAGTAGGAATATAGCTTTCTGGAACATCTGTCTCGATATACATATCGTCTAGGTTTACAATTTGCATTAAAGGTGTTTGACCTGCTCCAACAACACTTCCTTTTTCTGTAATTACGTCATCAATAGTTCCTGAAAACGGAGCTCTAACAACGGTTTTACTAAGTTGTTTTTGTAATTGGTTTATAGCTTCTTCTTGTGCTTCGTAAGATGATTTAGCTTGTAGGAATTGGATTTCGCTACCAATTTTTTGATTCCATAATTTTTGTTGACGCTCAAAAGTTGTTTTAGCTAATGCAGATTGTATTTTAAGTTGCGCTAATTGCTGGCTTAATCCACCATCATCAATTTTTGCTAAGGTTTGTCCTTTTGACACACGTTGACCTTCTGTAACATAAACGTTTGTTAAAATACCACTATACTCTGGTGTTATAACCAATAGGTTTTTAGTTGTTACGTTACCTTGAAGCTCCAATACGTGATCAAAAACTTCTTCTTTTGCAAGGATTGTAGTAATTAAAGGAATGTTTTGAGTGGTATCTAAAGTTTTAATTCTTTCGTCTAATAATTTTATTTTAGAATTAATATCTTCTTGTTCAGATACTAATTCTGCACGTTTAGTACGAATGTCTTCTAAATTATTTTTTTCTAGAATTTTTTCTACTGAGTTTTTTTTGTCTCCTCCACATGAGGCTAGTAAAACAGCTATAAAAGAAAGCGTTAATATATGTTTCATAATTAATATTTTGTAGGATTGATGATTAGTTAGTTGTGTTTAGTAAAGTTTCTAGTTCTGCTTTTTTAGTAATTACATCTAACATGGTTTGAAGTAACTCTTGTTGTGCAGTATATAATTGCGTTTGCGCTTGTCTAAGTTCAAAACTAGAACCAATTCCTTCAAAAAATTTGGTTTGATTTTTAGTTTCAATACGCTCTGCAAGTATTAAATTTTCTTTTTTGTTTTGATAATCTTCAATAGCAAATTGGTAATCGCTTTTTGCAGATTGAATTTGAAGATTAAGCATTTGCTCAGTTTCGGTAAGGTTTATTTCAGCCTTTTCTAAATTTATTTTGGCACGTTGTGTCGCTGCATTACGCATGCCAGAGCTAAATATTGGAACATTTAAACTTACTCCAAATATGGAAGATCCAAACCATTTTTCGTTAGTGTTTGTAAAGTTAAAGGACTCTCTGTTACCTGTGTAGCCTCCATTTATAAATGCACTTAAACTTGGTAATGCTTTACTTTTTTCTAATTTAACTAATAATTCTTTTGTTGTTTTATCGTTTTCTGCAATTTTATAATCAATGTTATTTTCTACATTATTTTCAGAATCTAAAAGTTGCATAGTTATGTTTTGAAGCGCAAGTGTGTCCAAATTTTCAGTTAAAACTATGTTGTCATTAATAGGCTTTCCTATGGTTAAATTTAACATCTGATAGGCTAAGTCTTTTAACCTTGTAGTGTTATTTAAGGTGCTTTTTACACTTGATAATGTTATTTTTAGTTGCTCGACACTTTCTTCTTCTTCTAAACCGTTTTCAAAAATCTTAGTGATATCGTTTAGATTTTTTTCTAAAACACTTATGTTTTTTTCTAAGATAGCAACGCTTTCTTCTGCTAATAGTACATTTCCGTAGGCGTTGATAACAGCTTTTCTTACCTCTAAATCAGTTTTTGTTTTTGCGTTTTTAGAAATTTCTAAATATACTTTAGCAGACTGTAATCCTACTAAATAAGAGCCATCAAATAATAATTGACTTAGGGTAGCAGTACCAGTTAGTGTATGCTGTGATCCAACTTGTATAATTTGATCACCAAAAACAAATACATTACGTTTTAATGCATTTTGGTAATCAACGGTTGCGTTAAGTTGAGGTAAACCTGTAGCAGTAGTTTCCCATTTTTGTTTGATTGCAGCTTCAATGTCTAACGCTGCATTTTTTGATGACCTGTTATTTTCTAAAGCATAATTAATAGCTTCTTGTAAAGAAAACTCGGTTGGAGTTTCTTGAGAATAAACGATAGATGTTAGTGCTAAACTAAATGCTAATATTAGTTTTCTCATTAGTTAAGGGTGGTTTTGTTAATAAATTTATTAAGTGTAAGTAGTCCGTTTTCTGTACAAATGGCTCTAAGGTGATATTCCAAATAGCTTTCCATTAAATATTCCATAGTAAATAGTTTGGTAGGAAAAATGTTTTCGTCTTTAATTCCAGACATACCATTAAAATACATTCTTGAAATAAAATCGACATCAATGTTTTTTCTAAACAAACCTGTTTGTACACCTTTTTCCATACTTTGTTTAACCGACACGTACATTTTTTCAAATTGTTTAAGGTGTAAAACACTGTATATCTGAGGGTAGTATTTTTTTAATTGATATTGAGGTGATGCTTTTTCGTTTTTCAAAAAGGTCATTACAAACATTTTAATGTCGTATAGCTCCTCAATAGGATTAAGTGATTTGTTTGAAATACAATCAATGCCATCACAAATGTTTTCAAACATGTGCGATGTGGTTGCTTCTACTAATTTTGTTTTATTAGCAAAATGCTGATAAATTGTTTTTTTAGAAATACCTAAAGCATTAGCAATGTCATCCATTGTAACGCTTTTAAAACCAAGTGATAAAAACAACTCGGCAGATTTATGTATAATTTTGTCTCTCATAATTTCGTGCAAATGTACAATAGGAAACTTTAAAAACAATAAAAGTTTCCAAAGTTTTAATTATTATTTAACATTGGACTTTTGCTAGACAATAGTTTGTTAGCAGTATTTGCTTTATTTTTGCAGGATGCAAAACATTTTATTTTATCAGTCTGCATTTACAGACTATTTAAAAGACTATTCGTCGCCAAAACAACCAGAAAACTTATATAGTCCAATACACTATATATTGCAATTAGGTGGTAAACGTTTAAGACCTGTGTTAACATTAATGACAGCAGAAATTTTTGGAATAGATTATCAAAAGGCATTAGATGCAGCATTAAGTGTAGAGGTGTTTCATAATTTTTCGTTAGTACATGATGACATTATGGACGATGCGCCTTTGCGTCGAGGTCAACAAACAGTGCATGAAAAATGGGACCTTAATACTGGTATTTTATCTGGAGATGCCATGTTAATTATGGCTTATCAGTTATTTGAAAACTATAAACCAACAACATTTCAGGCGTTAGCTAGACTGTTTAGTAAAACAGCTTTAGAGGTTTGTGAAGGTCAGCAATATGATGTTGATTTTGAAACCAGAGACGATGTTACTATACCTGAGTACTTAAAAATGATTGAGTATAAAACAGCTGTTTTAGTTGGTGCAGCCATGAAAATGGGAGCGATAGTTGCCGAAACTACTGAAGAAAACCAAAATAACATCTACCAATTTGGAAGATTATTAGGAATTGCTTTTCAATTGCAAGACGATTATTTAGATGCATTTGGTGATCCAGAAACCTTTGGTAAACAAGTTGGTGGAGATATTATTGAAAACAAAAAGACCTATTTATACTTAAAGGCTTTAGAGTTTTTAAACAAAAAGGATAAAGTAAAATTAGAACAATTATTTTCTGTACAATTAGATGATAATTCTGAAAAAATTGAAACTGTAAAACAATATTTTATAGATTCTAAATCTGCTGAAGCAACTCAAGAAGCTATAAAAAGTTACACTAAAAAAGCATTTGATGTGTTAGATGTTTTAACAATCTCTGAGGATAAAAAAGAATTGCTTCGCGAGTTTGGAATGGGACTAATGACTAGAACGGTTTAAAACAAGTACATGGCTTTACCTGCAACTTTTGAAGATTTAATTGTTGAAGCAAATAACTTACAACTTTATAAAAAGTTAGTGTTGCAACTTAATAAAGATTTTTTGTACGCAAATATTGATTTGGATTTTGATGAAGGTATCCTGCCAACAAGTTTAAAGCTAATATTACATGAAACAGTATATAAGCTAATTCAAGAAAAATTTGCCGAATATTTAAATCTACTTTATATAATTGACGTGTCAGAAGACGCTATAAAAAAATTAGATGGTAGTGATACGTTGCAATTGTCGGAAGAGGTTACTTTTTTAATCTTAAAAAGAGAATGGCAAAAAGTATGGTTTAGACATAAATATTCGTAAAAGTTTAAACCATACTTTAATGTGTTTAAAGTGTTCTAAAGTATTCTAAAACAGCGCGTGCGTCAGCTTCTGTAAGTCCTTGATTGATCATAGGCGTATTATTATATTCTTTTAATAAATCTTTAGCAATTGGATCGTTTTTTAGCATCTCTTCAGGATTTAAAATCATATTCATAACCCATTCTGGAGTACGTCTTTTTAAAATGTCTTTTGGTGCTGGACCAATAAATTTTTTATCAGATCTATGACATGCTGTACACATTTTGTCGTAGACTTCTTTTCCTAGAGAAACCATTTTAGTATCTATTTGATCAGGTAAGGTTAGTGTTTTTATTGGACCTATTCCTTTGTTAGTTAGGTCTACAGTGCTTGATGCTGTGTTTTGTTCAGGATTTGATTCTACTTTAGACGAAGGTGGACGCTTATAGCTAAAATTGTCTTTAGCTTTTTTCTCATTGCCACCACAGCTTATTAACACAAAACCTAATACTACAATAATTAAATTTAATTTTGACATGACTTTATATGTTTAAATTTTATCAAAAATAAAATTTAATTAAAGCCTAAAAGGTGACTTAAGTCACCTTAAAATATAAAATAAATTGTATTTAAGTTTAAAAGAATACCCTTACAAATGGGACCCAGGCGTTAGCGTAAATACTTTTGTCCTCGTCATAAAGCACGTCATAACGTATTCCTATGGTTACATTGTTTGTGGTGTAACCTGCGCCAACAAAAAAGGAAGGTACCCAATATGTGTCGTCAACAATTGCAGGATTGTCAAAATTTCTGCTGACATGATTTTGTTCAAATTCTCCGGATAATTGTATATCTCTAATGGGACTATATAAACCAAGAACGCTAGCTCCTAAGATAGTAGATTTGTACACGTTTTTACTTGAATTATAAGTACCGTTTAATCCTACACCTAAGGCAAAAGTATTATCAAATTGATAAATAGCACTAGGTGCTAAAGTTGCACTAAAAAAGTTATTTCCAGTACTTAAACCTAAGCCTCCTCCAAAACGTACATTTTTCCAAAATTCACTTTTTTGTTGTGGTAAATTATCCTGTGCATTACTAAAAGTGAGGAAAAAACATGAAAAGATTGATAAAACAATAATTTTATGTCGATTTAGAGTGCTGAATTTCATAATTGTTAATTTAGATTTTTTAGAATGTTATAAATATAATAAAAGCATCTTTATATTTAGTAAAAGTTGTATTTTTGATAAAATTTTGTTGAAGCGAACACGTCTTAAAGAAAATAATGGATAAATACTCCTTTTTAAACGCAGCACATACAGCATACTTTGCTGATTTATACGAACAATATACAATAAACCCTGACTCTGTTGAGCCTAGTTGGAGAGCCTTTTTTCAAGGTTACGACTTTGGATCTGAAAATTATGGACTTGAAGGCGAAATTGTGGAAGGTGTTTCTAGTCAAATACCAGAACATGTTCAAAAAGAATTTCAGGTCGTAAAATTAATAGATGGTTATCGTAACAGAGGGCATTTATTTACCAAAACCAATCCTGTTAGGGATCGTCGTAGATACGAGCCTACACTGGATTTGGAGAATTTTGGATTGTCTCAAACCGATTTAGATACCAAATTTAATGCTGGTGATATTTTAGGTATTGGAGCGCAAACGCTAAGAGAAATATTAAAACATTTAAACAGTATCTATTGTGATGCTATTGGTGTTGAATATATGTATATAAGAAAACCTGACGAAATTCAGTGGATTCAAAATAAACTAAATATCAACGATAATCAGCCTAATTTTTCTGGAGAGCAAAAAAAGCATATCCTTAAAAAATTAAATGAAGCGGTATCGTTTGAAAGCTTTTTGCATACTAAATATGTTGGACAAAAACGTTTTTCTCTAGAAGGAGGAGAGTCTTTAATTCCTGGTTTAGACGCTGTAATTGAAAAAGCTGCTGAGCTTGGTGTTCAAGAATTTGTGATGGGAATGGCACATAGAGGTCGTTTAAGTACGTTAACAAATATATTTGGAAAATCTGCAAAAGATATCTTTAGTGAGTTTGATGGTAAAGATTACGAGCAGGAAGTATTTGATGGAGATGTTAAGTACCATTTAGGTTGGACAAGTAACCGTCAAACAGATAACGGTAAAAAAATAAATTTAAGTATTGCGCCTAACCCTTCACATTTAGAAACTGTCGGAGCAGTAGTAGAAGGTATTGTTAGAGCAAAACAAGACACATTATATAGTGACAACTTTAGTAAAGTACTACCAATAGTAGTCCATGGTGATGCAGCAATAGCAGGTCAAGGTTTAGTTTACGAAGTTGTGCAAATGGCACAATTAGATGGTTACAAAACTAATGGTACAATACACGTTGTTGTAAATAACCAAGTTGGATTTACAACAAATTATCTAGATGCAAGATCAAGTACGTATTGTACAGATATTGGTAAAGTAACTTTGTCGCCAGTATTACACGTTAATGCAGATGATGCTGAAGCAGTAGTACACGCAATGTTATTTGCATTAGATTTTAGAATGAATTTTAAAAGAGATGTCTTTATAGATTTATTAGGATACAGAAAATATGGTCATAATGAAGGTGATGAGCCTAGATTTACACAACCAAAACTATATAAAGCAATTGCTAAGCATGCTAATCCACGAGATATTTATGCAGACAAATTAATTGCACAAGGTATTATTGATAAGGATTACGTTAAACAATTAGAAAACGATTACAAATCTAGTTTAGAAGAAAAACTAGAGGACTCCCGTAAGGAAGACAAAACTATAATTACGCCTTTTATGGAGGAGCAATGGAAAGATTTTACTCAGGTAGATGAAACCATTATGATGCAATCTGTGGATACTACAACATCTTCAGATAAGTTAGCAGCAATTACTAAAGTAATCTCAAACTTACCAAAGGATAAAAAGTTTATCAGAAAAATAGAACGTTTGATTAATGATCGCCAAACTATGTTTGACGAAAACAGATTAGATTGGGCTATGGCAGAGCATTTAGCCTACGGAACATTATTAGACGAAGGTTATAGTGTGCGTATGTCTGGTCAGGATGTAGAGCGTGGAACATTCTCTCATAGACATGCTGTTGTCAAAGTAGAAGATAGCGAAGAAGAAATTTTATTATTAAACCAAGTAAGTGACAAACAAGGTCAATTTCATATTTTCAACTCATTATTATCAGAGTATGGCGTTGTAGGTTTTGATTATGGATACGCTATGGCTAGTCCAAATACATTGACTATTTGGGAAGCACAATTTGGAGATTTTAGTAATGGTGCACAAATCATGCTAGATCAATATATTTCTGCAGGAGAAGATAAGTGGAAAACACAAAACGGATTAGTCATGTTATTACCTCATGGGTATGAAGGACAAGGTGCAGAGCACTCTTCAGCACGCATGGAGCGTTACCTACAGTTATGTGCTAAGGATAATATGTTTGTTGCAGATTGTACAACACCAGCAAACTTTTTTCACTTGCTAAGACGTCAAATGAAAACTAATTACCGTAAACCATTAATTGTATTTACACCAAAAAGTTTACTACGTCATCCAAAATGTGTTAGTACTGTAGATGAGTTTGCAAACGGAACATTCCAAACATTAATTGATGATACAGCTGTTCAGGCAGATAAAGTTAAAACATTAGTGTTATTAACTGGTAAATTCTATTACGATTTAGATGAGGAGCGTGAAAATTTAAACAGAGAAGACGTTGCTTTAATTAGAATAGAGCAGTTATTTCCTTTACCAACAACACAAATTAGAGAAGTATTAGCCAAATACAAAAATGCAGAAGACATTGTTTGGGCACAAGAAGAACCAAGAAATATGGGAGCTTATGCGCATATGTTAATGCATCTAGACGAAGCTAAAACATTTAGATTAGCTTCAAGACGTCCTTATGGTGCACCAGCAGCAGGTAGTTCTGTACGTTCTAAAAAACGTCATAAAGAAGTTATAGATTTTGTATTTGATAAAACAAAAAATAACCAGCGATAAACTATAAATTTATAAACATGAAAAAGTTACTTTTAATACTAGCACTCTTGGTATCCTGTTTAGGAATAGCACAAGAAAAAGATAACTATAAAAATGCAGTAACTAGTTTTCAAAACCATTATAATAATGGAGATGTTACTAGTATTTTTAACATGTTTGATAATAATTTTAAACAAGTTTTAACCCTAGAAAAAACAAAAGCATACTTTACAAAAGAGGTAAATATGGAAGCTTTAGGGAAAATTAAATCAATTGAATATAAAGACACAGTTCGTTCAGGAAACAATTATACAATTACTTTTGATAAAGGTGTTTATAATGGGTATTTCCTATTAGGAACGGACAATAAGTTTGAATTTATTCAATTAGATTTAGCAAAAAAATAAAAATAACACAACAATATAAAGTTACATTACGATGATTTTAGAAATGAAAGTGCCTTCTCCAGGCGAATCTATCACAGAGGTTGAAATAGCAGAATGGTTAGTTCAAGATGGTGATTATGTAGAAAAAGACCAAGCAATTGCTGAAGTAGATAGTGATAAAGCAACTTTAGAGTTGCCTGCAGAAGCAAGCGGAATTATTACGCTTAAAGCTGAAGAAGGAGATGCTGTCGCAGTTGGTCAAGTTGTATGTTTAATTGACACAAGTGCAGAAGCACCAGCAAGTAGCACTTTTGAAGGTGGTGATGAAGGCGGAAACACAAACGCTGAAAAAGATTTAGCTAAAGATCAAAAAGCAACACCTAATACTGATACAGCTAAGGCTCCTAATCCAGCAACAAAAACGTATGCTTCTGGTACAGCAAGTCCAGCAGCTAAGAAAATATTAGCTGAAAAGGATATGGATGCATCATCCATAGCTGGAACAGGAAAAGATGGACGTATCACTAAAGAAGATGCAGTTAAAGCGGTACCATCTATGGGAACTCCAACTGGAGGAGATCGTAGCTCGACTAACACTAAAATGTCAATGTTACGTCGTAAAGTGGCAGAGCGTTTAGTTGAAGCAAAAAATACAACAGCCATGTTAACTACGTTTAACGAAGTAAACATGTCTCCAATTTTTGCATTAAGAAACGAGTATAAAGAAACTTTTAAAGCTAAGCATGGTGTTGGCTTAGGATTTATGTCCTTTTTCTCATTAGCAGTTGTGCGTGCATTACAGATGTATCCTGCAGTTAACTCTATGATTGATGAAAAAGAAATGAAAACTTTTAACTTTGTAGATATAAGTATAGCAGTTTCTGGACCTAAAGGATTAATGGTTCCAGTAATTAGAAATGCCGAAAATTTATCTTTCAGAGGTGTTGAGTCTGAAGTTAAACGTTTAGCACTTAGAGCTAGAGATGGTCAAATTACTGTAGATGAAATGACAGGTGGAACGTTTACTATAACAAATGGAGGTGTATTTGGAAGTATGTTATCTACTCCTATAATTAATCCACCACAAAGTGGTATTTTAGGAATGCACAATATTATTGAGCGTCCTATAGCTGTTGATGGTCAAGTAGAAATACATCCTATGATGTACGTTGCTTTATCTTATGACCACAGAATAATTGATGGTAAAGAAAGTGTAGGTTTTTTAGTAGCTGTTAAAGAAGCATTAGAAAACCCAACAGAATTACTAATGAACAATGATGTTAAAAAAGCTTTAGAGCTTTAGTAGACATAATAGTTTTATAAAAAAAGGGAATAACTAAATGTTGTTCCTTTTTTTTATCTATTTTTTAAAAAAATAAAAATATTAAAAGCAATTATAATTACTGCTAGTATAATAATACAAGTTGCGATTATACGGTTTTGCTCCTGTGTTCTCTTTTCTAAATCCATAATTTTAATTAATTAAAAACTCTGCACCATTACAGCGCAGAGTTTTCTTTAAATAATTCTCCCTAAGAACTAATTAATAGCAATGTAAAGGTATAATGTACAAAGGACATATGAAATACGTAGAACTACGTATTTTTATTAAGGTCTAGCGTAAAAAAAAGCTCCAAAACAAAACGTTGTTTTAGAGCTTTCTCAATTTCCCTAAAAATTGATTTAATAGCACTGCTAAGATAAAAGATATTAATAACGTGTGAAATACGTAGAACTACGTATTTTTATTTGAGTGAATTCCAAAAAAAACTCCAAAACAAATTAATGTTTTAGAGCTTTCTCAGTTCTTCATAAATTGATTAATAGCAGTGCTAAGATATAAGTAATAATTGAGGTGTGAAATACGTAGAACTACGTATTTTTATTTAAGTAGATTGCATAAAAAAGCTCTAAAACAATTAGTCGTTTTAGAGCTTTTACCAATTTTCCCTAAAAATTGATTTAATAGCACTGCTAAGATATAAGTAATAAATGACCTGTGAAATACGTAGAACTACGTATTTTTTTAGACTTTATTATATTAAAAAAGCTTTAATTGAGATATCAATTAAAGCTGTAATTGTCCGTGTTTGTTATGAAAGTTACTTGTTTTTAAAATAAAATGAAGTAAGCTAACAATTATTTTACGTAAAAGTCTACGTGTTTTTAATAAGGTCTTTATTCATATTAGCCCATAACATAAGCTCGTTATGCGATTTTTTTAAGTCTAATTTTTTTACAATATTACTTCTGTGCTTTTCAATGGTTCTAGTAGAGCTGGCTAATTCTTTTGAGATCTCGGCTGAGGTTAATTTATCAGACAGTAACTTAACCACCTTTAATTCGGTAGGTGTTAATATTTCTAATAAATTAGAACTAGAAAAACTAACTTTTGAATTTAAGTATGAGGCAATCTCTTCGCTAAAATAAGCTTCATCTTTTAATACATGCTTAATACAGGTTTCTATTTCTTCAACCGCAAATTCTTTTAATATATACCCATAAACATTACAAGCTCTAGCTCTATCAAATAAATGTTCTTCGTTATCAAATGTAATTAGAATAATTTTGGTATTTAATTCGTTTTTAAAGCAAGCTTCAGCTACTTCTAAACCTGTCATTTTTGGCATCCTAATGTCAAGTAAGGCTAAATCTGGTTTTAGTTTTACTATTAAGTTGTAAGCAGTTTGTCCATCTTCGGCACTTCCAATTATTTTAAATCCTCTAGAGGTAATAAAATCAGATAATCCTCTAAGCATTAAAGGATGGTCATCTGCTATTACTATTGATGCTTTCATATTATGTGAGGTCTTTTAGAGGTTGGATTTTGGTAATTAAAATTATAAAAAAATAAGCTGTTAGACTAATTTTTTTAAGTACAAATATTTTTTTCGTAATCAATTATTCCTTTTACTTTTTTTAATACATCTGCTCCAATGATACCATCAACTGGTTGTGCGTTATGATTTATTAATGCTGTATTAACGTGACTTAAATCAAATAATACTAAAGCAGACTTTGCTATTTTAAGTCGTCCGATCTTGATGGTATTATTTTTAGATACTTGAGTAACCATACCTATTGCGCCAGCTCCTGCAGCTAAAATTTCAGAATCTTTAACTTTTTTTAAGCTAAATTTTTTAGCTGCCTCAAAACCAACACAGCTATTTGATGCACCAGTATCTAAAATAAATAAGCCTTTATAGCCATTTATGGACGCTTTAATTTCAAAATGATTAGTTTTTGTTAGTTTTAATTTGACTCTTATATAGTCTTTGGCAAATAAAAAATCTTTAAGCGTTTGGTCCATTTTTGCGTTTACGTATTATAATCCATAAAAGTAAAGCAATCCCTAAACCAATAAAAGTAAAAATGATATATTTTGAATTTACCGATGGTCTTTCTGGTGTCAAATGACCATAATAGATAAAGGTACTCCAGTAATAAGGTGATTTTTTTATGTTAGAAATGGATTGATCTTTTAAATAATCTAATTTAGCTAAACGATTAGCTATAAAAGGAGAGTGTGATTGACTATAATTTTTGTAAAACGAAGCCATTAGTTGTGAGGTTGATAAATCATTGATTTTCCATAATGAAAACAATAAATTTTCAACACCTGCATATTGGAAACCTCTAGCTAAGTTCATGCTGCCTTCTCCTTTTTGTAATTTTCCAATACCAGTTTCGCAAGCACTAAGGACTACTAATTGATTTTTAAGATTAAGACTGTATAAGTCGTTTAAAAATAATTTTTGATCTATAAAATCTATGTTTGCAGGTATGGTAAATGTCCCGCTACTTGCGTGTGTAGATAAGTGTAATACGCCATAATTTTTAGCTTGTTGCATCGCATTGCTTTTAGTGGCATCTTGATACATTAAAAACTTTGCATTTGTTTGTTTGTCAATACTTTTAGCTTCGTCTAAAGAGTAGGTTAGCTTTGCATCACTATTGTCAAATACAGGAAACACACCCAAGACTTTATCTTCAAATTTAAAATCCGACGCGTTTAAATAAAACAAAGCACTAGTATTGTACGCTAATACTTGGTTGTTGACAACAAATGGCATTTTAGAATAGTTTTTGCTGTCTGTGGATTGGGTTAGTAAACTTTCAAAAGGAATAAAATTTAAAAAGCCATCCGTAATTATTACTACATTTTTAAAAGCTAGAGTTTTGTCAAAATGTAATGCTTTGTATAGTTTAAAAGCAGCATTGGAAAATTGTGGAATGTTATTATTTATAACTGATGAGTTATCAAAATAATGGATATAGTCACTTATAGCTGTGTTAAAAACAGCATCTCTTGTAATGTTATTTAAGCTTATGGCTGTTGCCGAAATTATAAACTGAAAAATATGGTTTTCGCCATAAAAATACTCGACCAACACAGCATGATCTGTTTTTAATTTGTGTTGCAGTTTTGAGATTGAAATATCTACATCGTTAGGCTCAGGATACTTAGCCTTAATTTTAACTTTTAATTTTTTTAATGTAATACTGACTGATGTTAACTCTTGACTTAATTTATTTATCTGTTTTACATCTTGTTGATATTGGACCTTAATTAAGGTATTTGTTAAAAGCTCTTGTTGTTGTAATAATGTTAACTCTTTTATTAATAAGGTGTCTGTTGGATGACGTTCTAACAGTGTTTTTTTACCAATTATTTCTTTTAAAATAGAAGCTTTATTTTTTTCAGCGTATGCAAAAGCTTGTGTAACAAGGGTTGTGTCTTTAGTGTTTTGATAGGCTTTATAAAGTGCACTTATTATGGACTCACTACGTTTACGATTGGCATGTAGATGGATGAGTTTAGACTCTTGTGAGGTTAAGTTATTAGTTAATAATGTTGAAACGTAAAAGCTTAAGTCATAACAGGCTAAAGTATTGTCAAGATTGGATTGTAGTAAAGCCAATAAATCAAAAATATCAATAAATGTGTTTTCAGGATAAAGAGTTTCTTTTTTTGGTAAGTTTTCTAGATTATAATTTGGTAATAACGCTTGTAAAGCCAGTTTTAGTTTTACTGAAGTGTTTTTAAAATCGTTTAATTTATAGTGTAATTGTGCCTCTTCAAAATTTAATTTTGCTATAGTTCTTGCGGTTAGTGTCCCCTTATTTATGTGTAAATATTTAGTTTTAAAATAGAATAATGCAGTTTTATAATCTTTGTTTTTTAGCGCTAAATGGTATTTACTATCGTTATCATACTTGTTTTTCAACGCCAATACATTAGGGTTCTTTTTTAATTCAGAATTATTTTGAATAGCACTTTTATTAATTACCTGTTGTAATGCTTGTTTTTGTATAGCTGAAGCTCCTTTTATATCTAAGCCATTTTTGGCAATATTAAGTGCTGCATTAAATTTGCCAAGAGTATAATAAAGATTAGCTAGGTTTATGGCACCACTAATTCTGTGTGGATTGTTTTTTTGTTTTTCAGCAAGAAAAATATAGTGTTTAATTGTGTTTTCTGCATTAGTATAATCACCAATTTTATGATAAAGTATACCTAACGGTTTTAAGCAATACTCTGTAATATCATACACAAAGGTTTTATTTAATTGTTGTGTGTTGTAAACGTCCAATGCAGCCTCATAAGCAGTAATAGCTTTGGGTTGTTGGTTACTTTGATATAAATAATCTGCTTTATTAACTAACAAAAATAGATAGGCAAAATAATGGTCTTTTGTCTTTAGTTTTGAAGAGAATTCAGCTTCGTTTTTAAGTAAAACGGAAAAGGTTTCAGTAGTTCTATTTTTGTTAAATGTTTCAGTAGCCACATAAATACTTTCTTCTAAATCTTGCGAAAAACAACTTCCGAAGACTAAAAAAAGTAATATGACAAGGCTGTATTTCATTATTAAAAGTATAAATCAAATTAATTCAATCTAAAATTTCCAGATTGCGTAAAACTGCATGTAATTATAATTTGTTTTAAAATTGAATACATATCGTGCACCAATACTTGGACCAATTCTGGCAAATCCAGCAGTTGCTTCTACCAAAAAACCGGTTCTGAAGTTTGTAAATGTCTCTGTGTTCTGGGTAGAGGTTTGTGATGTGTCTAATAAAAAAGGCGGTTGGATGTTGGTGTTTTCAAATTCTTCTATTAAAATGTTTTCTGTACTTTTTTGGCTAATGGATAGTGCACCTTGTAAACCTGCTCCAAGACCAATGTAATTATTAACATTATATCTTGCTAATACAGGGATTTCCCAATCTATGTTGTCGTAGGATTTGGTGGTTGTTGTGCGCTGTATCCTATCGTCTATTCCAGGTTCGCCAATAATGGTTTGAGTGACCAATCTATCGCTATCAAAGCTATGAAAACTGTTTAAAAGCTCTGCTTGCCAATACCATTTGTAGGATTTGTAAGGTGATACTGTGGCGCCAACAAAGTAACTTTTAGAATTATCTAAATCCGAGAATAGGTTGTAACCAGCTTTTACACCAATAGATATACCTGGTAAAAAACGTGTTGTGGAATAGTTAGTTATTATTGGGTCGTTTTTGTCAAAAATTATAGCAGTACGTGATTTGGTTTTTTGCTTATGAAAATCCTTACCAAACTTAATGCGGTATTGTACAAAACCTTTTGTGGAGTCATAAACCTTTACGTTTTTTTGCTGGCTTCCTGGTAAGTAAATGTTTTTAAAAGTAAATATGGCTTGCTTTTGTGTATAGCTTGTGTCAAGGCAACTATATTGGACCTCGTATTTAGGACAAATTTTTACTTTTGGGTACATGTCCAAAACTTCAATAGTGGTTTTGTCAAACATATCTGGTATGTCTGTTTCTAGTCTAATTGTGGTTGCAGGACCTTCGCCATTATTTTGAAATCTAATTTTAAATTTAGGTTTTTTGAAACGTACTAATCTGTAGTTTAAAAAAGTAGCGTTTGAGGACATTTTGTTGGGATCATGAGAGGTTACAATTTCCATTTCCATGTCTTTTACATTATGGTCGTCATAATTGTTATCTGGAATATAAACACCTCTAACCGAAATTATCGCGCTTGTATCCTTTAGCATTTCTGGTGTTGTTTTTAGGGTGTAAAATATATTACGCTCTTCATTTGGTTGCATGTTGCTAAAGCTTAATTGGCTTGAGTTTTTATAGTTGGCTTTAGCTTCGGCAAGTGTTAATGGTAGATTTTGTCTTTCAGTAGAATCTTGTGGGTTAAATGTTTTACGCAAGCTTTGAATTTCCGCGGAAGCGTAATAGGTTTTGTTTTCTGGTTTAGAGGTGTAAACTAGGTTGTCGTTATCTTGTGCAATCTCGCCATGATACGTTCTAGTATCTGTGATTTTAAAATTGTCGTCTCCATATTTTGCTTCGTTATAAAACAAATAGATTTTACCGTTTGTAGTGTAGTCTTTTGTGTTTTTGTATTTGTAAATTACTACTATTTCTTCTTCTGGAATGGGCTCTCTGTTACGTTGTAAATCTATTGCATCTTCCATTGACGCTTGCTCTGGGTAGGTGTCATCTGCAGTGTTAACTCTTATTTTTTTTGGTCTAGTGGTTGGTGGTTTGCCTGTGTCGTAATTATTGGTAGTCCAAAGTCTTACCTCATAGTCTCCTGATTTTTTGTAAACTTTAGTAGGATTATTTTCTTTGCTGTAAGTACCATCTCCAAACTCCCAATAATTTGTGTAAAACGCTTTAGGTGCACCAGCTATTTGATTTAGTTGTGGTGCATTTGGAGAGAATTGTACTTGTTTGCCTTCTATTTTGTAATCTATGGTTGCAGTGCGTCTAGTCGTATCTATTACTGTGTCTTGACTAAAAGTGATGTTGGTTAGGCTAAGGGTGAAAATAATAGCGATTATAGTTTTCATTTGTGGTGTGGTTTAGAGATTAAATTTAGTAATAATAATATTGATATTAGCTTTTCAATCTATGAGTGGAGGTTTTAAGTAAAGCAACGGTACATAACAATAGATGTTTAAACATAAAAAAAGTCAGAAAAATTAATTTCTGACTTTTAAGTTTAAGTAGGCTAATGGTTTATGGTAAACCATTTATTAAAGCTGTTAAGGTTGCTTCTGTTCCTGTTGTTGTGTCATCCATAGTAAACGTTATAATATCATTTGCTACAATTGTCACTGGTTTGATTGCATATCTCCAAACACCATTGTCTTCTGTTACAAAAATAACGTGACACTCTAAACCAATTGGTATTTGTCCATAATGTTCGCTAAATAAATTTAATGTTCCGTCGTAGGTATCTAAAGCAGCAAGTCCAGAATCTTCACCATCATAAGATAAATATACAGCACTATTAGTAAAGTTGTAACCTATTGGAGCTTGTACCTGGATTAATGTTTTTGGTCTTGGGTCGCTATAAAAACGATCAACATTAGACCATCCAAAACCTTGTAACAATCCATAATACTCGCTACCCTCTACAAAAACACCACCTTGACCTGTTGCATCTTCTACCTCGTCCCAAGTTAAATTATCTTCTGCATCAATCTCGCCTTCCCAAAGTGACATTAATGGATCTGCTCCACCTGTTAAGCTAGCAGGTATAATAAGTTGCAAACCACAGGTTGTGTCTAATGCGCTACCATTTTGTGTGGCTTCAATAAAAAATTCTCCTCCAGAAATTAATAAGGTTTTATCACCATTAGGTAATGTTCCCATAGTAGGTTTGTTTGTAGTAAGCATATTTCCTTTTTCAAATAACTCTACATATTCTAGTTGTACTTGTCCAGTTACTGGATTACCATTTAAGGTTAGACAATTACCGTTAATATTAATTTGTACTCCATTGGCAGAGGTTAAAGTAATGTTTCCATCATCTGCATTAAAGGTGAAATTTTGAGTTAGATTAGCTAATGCTATATCTTTAATATTTTTAAATTCCTGAGCTGTTGCAATGTCAATAGCATTGCCAAAGTCATTGTCTCCATCATCTTTAGTCTCGCAACTAGTTAGTAATGTTAAGGTCATTAATACTGTTCCAAAAATTGTTTTTAAATTTTTCATGATTTTATAATTTAAAGGTTTATATAGTTATATAAATAGTGTGTCTATTTTGTTACCCTATTTAGTATTCTTTTTTATTTCCGCTAGCAATTATTTTATGAGAAATTATATCTCCTTCTGCTACTAGACGTATCATTTGTTTTGCAGATGCCTCTGAGGTAGCATAACCTTTAGCGTATCCTTTTTGGCTTTTTACTTCCCAAAAGTATAGGCGACTTTCTGTTTTAAGCAGGTCACTTTTTAATACATAATAATTGGTAATTTTTCTTTCTAAAACAACTTCGTTTTGCCCAACTAAGTTTGATCGCTTTTTGGCTTCAAATAATGTTGTAGCAGTTCCAGAATATGTGCCATTAGTAGTTACAACTGTCCAGTCGTAAACTGTAATCAATTCATCTTTTAAAAGCTCAATGGATGTATTACTATTAAGTGGTTTATTTTGGTTAGTTGCATTTAGGTTAAAAAAGCCTAACACTACGGTTGCTATAATTAAAATTGCTTTTTTACTCACGTTAATTTTGATGTTGCTAACGTGTTCCGGATTGTTTTGTAGTACGTTCATAATTTCTAAGTTTTAAATTGTTGTTTTTTAAGTTTGTGTGTGCTGTCTAATTTTGACTGTTACACCCTTATATCAAAACCATTTAAAATTTGTTACCCTTGTTTTGCTAAGTTTTTTTAAATTCGTTGGAAACAAAGGGTTTATGAGTCAAAAAAATACACGAAGACCAGAAGTATGTGGATGGATTGGTAAACAATAACTCCTTTATTATTCAGGCTATATATGATAAGTTTGCGCCTAAAGTGATTAATTATATCAAACAAAACAGTGGTGATGCAGATAGTGCTCAAGACATTATCCAAGACACCATACTAACTATATATAATCAAGGCAGTCAAAAAAACTTACAATTAACCTGTCCTTTTGATGCTTACTTTTTTTATTATGTAAACGCAAATGGCTTAATGTTTTGAAAAAAAGAGATAATAAAGAGGTAACAATAAATGAGGAAGTGCTATCTAAAGATGACGACGCTTATCAGTTATCTTTTGAAACCTCTGTTTTTGAAAACAAACAGATATTATTTAATCAGATGTTTCAAAAATTAGGAGATGCCTGCAAGGATTTACTAAAAGCTACATTTAAAATAAAATCTATGGAAGAAGTAGCCTTAAGTCTTAATGTAAGTTATGCTTACGCAAGAAAGAAAAAATCCTTATGTATAGGACAATTAACCAAGTTAGTTAAAGAGTCGCCAACGTTTAATCAACTTAATTATTAATGCTATGGAAGAACAAGATTATATCCTTTTTGAAAACTATTTGGCTGGCGACTTATCTGATCAACAATCCTCAGATTTTGAAAACAAGTTAAATACAGATCAAGAGTTTAAGCAAGCCTTTACAATTTACAAACAATTGTCTGCTAATTTGGAACATGAGATTGGTAATAAAGACCAAATTGCAGATTTTAAAGCCAATTTAGATACTATTTCTCATAGGTATTTTATCAAACAAGAGGATAAACAAAATCCAATAGAGCGTAAAAAAACTTTTAATTTTTATAAACTAGCAATTGCAGCAAGTATAGCATTAGTAATGGGCTTTTTTGCGTACAATCAGTTCTCTGGAGGAGCCAATTACTCTGATTTTAATACACATGATACTGTAGATTTTGCAGTAAGAAGTACAGAAGGGAATGTGGGTTTATTAATAAAAACAACAAAAGCATTTAATAACAAAGACTATAAAAAAGCTAAAGCGTATTTGGAAGAATTACTGCAAGACTATCCTGATAACGTCGAGTACAATTTTTATTACGCTATTACAAATATAGAATTAGATAATTTTGCTAAAGCAGAAACAATATTAGGTGATATCTCAAAAGGAAGCTCTGCCTATAACAATAAAGCAAAATGGTACTTAGCCTTAAGTAAATTGAAACAACAAAAAGAAGCAGAATGTATTAAGATATTAAAGACAATACCAGAAGATGCAGATGACTATGATCAAGCACATAAATTATTAAATAAAATAGAATAAAAAGAGTCTTAAATATAAGGTCTTAAAATACTTAACTAAAAGTCATCATATCCATGATGACTTTTTTATTTTTGCGATATGATAATTACAGATACACATACACATTTATATAGCGAAGCTTTTGACGACGATAGGGCAGATATGATGCAACGTACCTTGGAAGCTGGCGTTTCTAGATTATTTATTCCAGCAATTGATAGTACCTACACAACAAGTATGTTGCAACTAGAAAAAGACTATCCAGAACATGTCTTTTTGATGATGGGTTTACATCCAACGCATGTTAAAGATAATTATCTACAAGAGTTGGCGCATGTGTCTGAGATGTTAGATACACATAAATTTTACGCAGTAGGAGAGATTGGTATAGATTTATATTGGGATAAAAGCACCTTAGCCATTCAGCAAGATGCTTTTAGAAAACAAATCACATTAGCAAAACAACACAAACTACCCATTGTTATCCATTGTCGCGAAGCATTTGATGAGATTTTTGAAATTTTAGAAGACGAAAAATCAGACGATTTATTTGGGATCTTTCATTGTTTTACAGGGACATTACAGCAAGCACATCAAGCCATTTCTTATAACATGAAACTAGGTATTGGAGGCGTAGCAACTTTTAAAAACGGAAAGATTGATCAGTTTTTAAATCAAATAGATTTAAAACATATTGTATTAGAAACAGATTCACCTTATTTAGCTCCAAAACCATTTAGAGGTAAACGTAATGAAAGTAGCTACATAATAAAGGTTATTGAAAAGTTATCTGATATATATGAAGTGTCCGAACAAAAAATTGCTCAAATTACAACAGAGAACTCTAAAGCAGTTTTCGGTATCTAAAAAAACTTATGACTAAAACTATTCCTAACATACTTCTTATTTACACAGGTGGAACCATTGGTATGATAAAAGATCCAGAAACAGGAGCATTACGCGCTTTTGATTTTGCTAACTTATTAGACCGTATTCCAGAGTTAAAATTACTAGAGTGTACAATAGAAACCTATTCTTTTGAAGAGCCAATAGACTCCAGTAATATGGAACCTAAATATTGGGTGCAAATAGCTGAGGTTATCCAGCAAAACTATCCGCTTTTTGATGGATTTGTAGTACTACATGGTAGCGACACCATGAGTTATACTGCATCAGCCTTAAGCTTTATGTTGGAGCATCTTGCAAAACCAGTTATTTTTACAGGATCCCAATTGCCAATCGGAGATTTGCGCACAGATGCAAAAGAAAATCTAATAACATCCATTCAAATCGCTTCTTTACAATATTATAATAAACCTGTAATTAAAGAAGTAGGATTGTATTTTGAATATAAATTGTACAGAGCCAATCGTACCACCAAAATAAATGCAGAACACTTTGAGGCTTTTGCTAGTCTAAATTATCCGGATTTGGCAGAAAGTGGTGTGCACCTAAAAGTTAATAACGAGTATTTATTTAAACCTAACACTAGAAAAAATCTAGTGGTACATAAGGATTTAGACTCAAATATTGCATTAGTAAAACTGTTTCCAGGAATTTCAAGAAACCTTTTAGAAAGTATTTTTAAAACCGAAGGACTAAAAGGAGTGATATTGGAAACCTATGGTGCAGGAAACTGCACAACAAAAGATTGGTTTTTACAGTTATTAAAGGAGACCATAAATAAAGGTGTGCCAATTATAAATGTAACGCAATGTTCCGGAGGAAGTGTCTTAATGGGACAATATGAAACTAGTGAAAAGTTAAAGCGAATAGGTTTAATTTCAGGAAAAGATATCACTACAGAAGCAGCATTGTGTAAATTAATGTATTTATTAGGAGAAAATATATCTCCTAACTTATTCAAAACCATATATGAAACGTCTTTACGTGGAGAAATGTCTTAAAATTAACCCTCAAAATTTTAACCTTAGGATATTTTTTTGTTATTTGCCCACCGTAATTAGTAATAATTACAGAGAGGTGGCCGAGTGGCTTAAGGCGCACGCTTGGAAAGCGTGTATGCGTTAATAGCGTATCGAGGGTTCGAATCCCTTCCTCTCTGCAAGATATTTAACTGTCTTGATAAATTATAGAGGAGGAAAAGTAGAATTGTATGATTTTACTTATCTCTTTTTGTAATTTTTATTTTTAATTACATTTTTTTTATATCTTTAACACTTTAACTAATAAAATTAAGAACAACAAAATGAAAAGATTATTTTCTATCCTAGCCATAGCGTGTATCATGGCATTCGGAACTGCAAATGCAACTACTAACGCAGCAATGACGACTGCAACTACTGTAGTACTTACACAAGATGAACCAGATGCTGCTGCTGCAACTGCAGACGAAAACTTAACGTTCCACCAAGAACTTAAAAAACGTTTTATTGAAGGTGGACCAGGATTCATGGGGATTGTATTATTATGTTTAATTCTTGGATTAGCAATTGCTATTGAGAGAATTATCTTTTTAAATTTATCTACAACTAACTCTAAAAAGTTAACACAAGATGTAGAAGATGCACTTCAATCAGGTGGATTAGAAGCTGCTAAAGAAGTTTGTCGTAACACAAAAGGACCTGTTGCCTCTATCTTTTACCAAGGTTTAGACAGAGCAGATGGAGACTTAGAGTCTGCTGAAAAAGCAGTTGTTGCTTATGGTGGAGTTCAAATGGGACAATTGGAGAAAAACGTTTCTTGGATTTCTTTATTTATCGCTTTAGCACCAATGTTAGGGTTCATGGGAACTGTAATTGGTATGATTCAAGCATTTGATAAAATTGAAGCTGCAGGAGATATGCAACCGTCATTAGTAGCAGGAGGTATTAAAGTTGCCTTATTAACTACTGTATTTGGTCTTATTGTAGCAATTATATTACAAATTTTTTACAATTACATTATCGCTAAGATAGACAGTATTGTTAACGATATGGAAGACTCTTCTATTAACTTAATGGATATGTTATCTAAGTACAAGAAATAATTTACTCAATTACTAACTTTAAAAATTAAAGATTATGCACAAGATTTTAAAAATAGTTGCTTTAGTATTGAGTTTGGCTGGAATTGGTATATTAGTTAACATTATTGCTAAAGGAGATGAAGCGATTAAAGCTGCAGCTCTTGATGGAGATACTTCAATAGTAGACCCTATGGCAATTGTTGCTTATATCATTCTAGGATTAGTATTAGCTTTTGTAGTGTTTTTTGTATTCAAAAATTTATTTACAGGAGGAAAATCTCTTAAAAATACATTAATAGGATTGGGAGCATTCTTATTAGTATTGGTTATTGCTTATGCAGTATCTGGTGGAGATGTTAAAGAATACTTCTATAATGGGATTGTAGCTACAGAAGGAGAATCTAAAATGGTAGGAGCAGGATTAGTAGCTTTTTATATACTAATTTTAGCAGCTGCTGGAGCAATGTTATTCTCAGGTATTAAAAAACTAATAAAATAATTATGGCAAAAAGATCAGCACCAGAAGTTAATGCAGGCTCTATGGCTGACATTGCCTTCTTATTATTAATATTCTTCTTAGTTACTACAACTATAGAAGTGGACTCTGGTATTAGTTCTAAACTACCACCAGATATTCCACCACCTGAAGTTAAAATTAAACAGAAAAACATTTTTACTGTTGAATTGAACAAAGACAACCAAATGTTGGTTGAAGAAGAATTAATGAAAATTAAAGACCTTAAAGCTGCAGCTATCAAGTTTATTGATAATGGAGCAGGAGAGGGAACTGAGGGAACTAAGTGTGATTACTGTAACGGAGCAAAGGATCCAGCATCGTCTGACCATCCATCAAAAGCTATCGTGTCTATAACACATTCTAGAGCTACAGATTATGAAACATTTATCGTGGTTTATGATCAGTTAGTAAGCGCTTACACTGAGTTAAGAGAGCGTTTAGCACAAAGACTATACAACCGTTCTTTTAAAGAAATGGAAGCTAGTTATGATGACTCTAATTCACCTCAATTTAAAAGTGAAAAGCTAAAAGAGAAGATTGATAATATTAAGAATAAATATCCTAGAATTATCTCGAAAGCAGAACCTAAATAATTATTAAACTATGTCAAAATTTAAAAAAGGAGGCAGCAAAGAGTTGCCAGCTATATCTACAGCATCTTTACCAGATATTGTATTCATGCTATTATTCTTTTTTATGGTAGCAACCGTAATGAGAGACAACAGTTTGAAAATTAAAAACAATTTACCATCTGCTGCAGAGACTGAAAAATTAGGTCAAAAAAACTTAATAATGTTTATCTACGCTGGAAAGCCTAGTGATAGTTATAAAAATATGGGTGATGAAGCTAAGATCCAGTTAAACGATAAGTTTGCTGAACTTAAAGACATTGCACCTTTTATAGCTGCTGAAAGAGCTTCTAAGCGTGAAGCTGAAGTGCCACAATTAATCGCTGCTTTAAAGGTTGATAAAGAAACTAACATGGGTTTAGTATCTGATATTGAACAAGCATTGCGTAAAACTGGTCAATTAAAAATTAATTACACTACTAAAAAAGGTAGTGGACTTAAATAAGTATTACTCTTAATTTTATAGCAAAAGGTGTTTTGATTTTCAAAACACCTTTTGTTTTTTATAATAATTAATTTCTTTTATCTTAGATTAATAGATGTGATTATATCTGTTTAATTTCAATAAATGTATCAGATGAAATATTTAGTGCTTTTATTTATTATCCCTTTGTTTAGTACAGTAAGTGTTGCTCAAGAGTCTACCTCAGTAAATACTGTAATAGATTCACTTTACAGAGAAGATCAGTTTTATTTAGGTGTAACTTATAACCTATTAAGTAAAAAGCCAAGTGGTGTATCTCAAAATGGTTTTTCAAGTGGTGTACATTTTGGTTTTATTAGGGATATGCCTATCAATAAAAGACGTAACAAGGCTATTGGTTTAGGGTTAGGATTGTCTGTTAATTCATATAATCAAAATTTGCTAATATCCCAAGATAGCAAAACACTAGGTTTTAATGTGTTAAATGATGATACAGATTACACTAAAAATAAATTTAATACTTACGTTATTGAAATGCCCTTACAATATAGATGGAGGACGTCTACAGCAACTCAATATAGTTTTTGGAGGATTTATACAGGAGTAAAATTTGGCTATGTTTTAGCTAATAATACTAAGTTTGAAGGAAGTCCAGACAATATTAACTTAAAAAATACAGATGTATTTAATACGTTGCAATATGGATTAACCTTTTGTGCAGGATATAATACCTGGAATTTTTATCTATACTATGGTCTAAACGATATTTTTGATACTGCAACTGTTAATGCAAAACCTATAGATATGACTGCTATTAAAGTAGGTCTAATGTTTTACATCTTATAACCAATATTGTAATAATATTAATTGAGGTGTAATACCAATAAATAAACCTATTATTAACTCTCTTGGTGTATGTGCTTTTAGGGATAATCTAGAAGATGCTACAGCTCCAGTTATTATTGCCATTAATGCTAACGAGCCATTTATATTTACACTAAAGTGAATAGCAAATGCTGTAAAAAACATAAAAACGCCTCCTGTTGCAATTAAATGTATACTGGCCTTAAATTTTGCTAGAGCGAAAAGTAAACAAGTGATATTAGAAATTAATATTCCCACAAAAAAGAAGTATAACTCTGGTATTTGATCTAATGGAAATACACGTAATATTAGCAAACCAATTATAAGGCAGTTAATTAGTAAAGGATAGACACGCTCTTTGGTTGTCTTTAAATATATTGTTTCAGTCTTACCTAAAGTTTTTAATAAAAAATATACTAATATGGGTAATGCTATAGATAGTATAGAAAGCGAAATTAACTTGGCATGAACAATTTCTTCGGGAATAAATCTTGGTGATTTTTTAAAATAGAAATGTACTGCCAATAATGGCATTATTACAGGATGAAATATAAATGACAAACTTTTGATTAGCCATTTCATGAAGTAATACGTTTTAATTTCTGTAAAAAACAGTGTATATTAATAGCAGTGTAGGTCTAAGTTTTACTTGTTAGATTTACGTAATTATATTTTTTTACGCAATCGAGCAACAGGAATATCTAGTTGCTCTCTATATTTAGCAACAGTACGACGTGCAATAGGATAGCCTTTTTCTTTTAAGATTTTAGCCAATGCCTCATCTGTCATAGGTTTCTTTTTGCTTTCTTCTTCAATAACAGTTTCTAATATTTTTTTAATCTCTCTAGTGGATACTTCTTCTCCTTGATCGTTAGTCATAGATTCAGAGAAAAATTCTTTTATCAATTTAGTTCCGTAAGGTGTATCTACGTATTTGCTATTAGCCACACGTGATACTGTTGAGACATCCATCTCAATCTCGTCAGCAATATCTTTTAAAATCATTGGTTTTAGATTGCGCTCATCACCAGTTAAAAAATATTCTTTTTGGTAATGCATGATGCTACTCATTGTTACAAATAAAGTTTGTTGACGTTGTTTGATGGCATCTATAAACCACTTGGCTGCATCTAGTTTTTGTTTTATAAACATAACAGCATCCTTTTGCGACTTACTTTTATCTTTACTTTCTTTATAACCTTTCATCATGTTACTATATTCTCTAGAAACATGTAATTCTGGCGCATTACGACCATTTAAAGTAAGCTCTAACTCGCCATCAACAATTTTAATTGCAAAGTCTGGTACGACGTGTTCTACAATTCTGTTGTTTCCAGCATAGGATCCTCCTGGCTTTGGATTTAAGCGTTCAATTTCATGAATGGCATCTTTAAGTTGTAACTCTGTAATATCAAATTTTTGCATTAATTTTTTATAATGCTTTTTTGTAAATTGATCAAAAGCGTTATCTATAATATCTGCTGCTAATACTATGTCAGGCTGTTTTTCTTTGCGGTGTAATTGTATGCTTAAACACTCTTGAAGGTTTCTGGCACCAACACCAGCTGGATCCAATTGATGAACAATCCTAAGTACTTTTTTTACTTTATCTTCCTCTGTGTAGACGCTTTGTGTAAAAGCTAAATCATCAACGATATCGCTTAATTCTCTGCGTATGTAACCACTTTCATCAACACTACCAACTAAAAATTCGGCAATATCTCTTTCGTCATCTGATAGTCTATACGTGTTTAATTGATTGATTAAATGTTGTGTAAACGATGTTCCTGCTGCATATGGCACACTTTTTTCGTCATCATCTGCACTGTAATTATTGACACTTGTTCTATAATCTGGTATCTCGTCATCACTTAAATAATCATCAACGTTGATGTCACCAGTATCAATGGTTTCATTATCATTATAATCGTCTTGAGAGTTGTCAAAATCATCATCTAAATCGTCTGAATTGTCTTCTTTACCACCTTCCAAAGCAGGGTTTTCTTCCAACTCTTGCTTTAATCGTTGCTCAAATGCTTGCGTAGGCAATTGTATCAATTTCATTAATTGAATTTGTTGCGGAGACAACTTTTGCGATAATTTAAACTGTAGATATTGTTTAAGCATGATTTGTTTTAGAATAATGATAAAAATAAAAAAAACAATCTACATTATTGATTTTAGTAGATTGTTTTAAGATATATTTTAAGTATAAAATTACTTTAGTGTTACACTATAGTCATTTATGCTATTAAAACTCTGCATTTTGTGGTGTTCTTGGGAAAGGAATTACGTCTCTAATATTTGTCATACCTGTTGCAAACATTACTAAACGCTCGAAACCTAAACCAAAACCAGAATGCACAGCTGTACCATACTTGCGTAAGTCTAGGTACCACCATAACTCTTCTTCTGGAATATCTAAAACAGCCATTTTTTCTTTAAGAACTTCTAAACGCTCTTCACGTTGTGATCCACCAACGATTTCTCCAATACCAGGAAATAAAATATCCATAGCACGTACTGTTTTTCCGTCTTCATTTAAACGCATGTAAAATGCTTTAATGTTTGCAGGATAATCAAATAATATTACTGGACATTTAAAGTGCTTTTCTACAAGAAAACGTTCGTGTTCTGATTGTAAATCTGCTCCCCATTCTTCAATGATATAGTTAAATTTCTTTTTCTTGTTAGGTTTAGAATTTCTTAAAATATCTATAGCTTCAGTATAGCTAACACGTTTAAAGTTGTTTTCTGTAACAAATTTTAATTTTTCAATTAAACTTAAATCACTTCTTTCAGCTTGTGGTTTTACTTTTTCTTCATCTAATAGACGTTGGTCTAAAAATTCTAAATCTTCTTTATTATGTTCTAAAACATAACTAATAACAGATTTCATAAAGTCCTCTGCTAAATCCATGTTACCAGCTAAATCCATAAAAGCAACTTCAGGCTCAATCATCCAGAACTCGGCAAGGTGACGAGAAGTGTTAGAGTTTTCTGCTCTAAACGTTGGTCCAAAAGTGTATACTTTACCTAAAGACATCGCATAGGTTTCGGCTTCTAATTGTCCCGAAACAGTTAGGTTTGTGTCTTTACCAAAAAAGTTTTTTGAGTGATCTATTGCTCCATCTTCTGTTAAAGGTGGATTTTTTTGATCTAAAGTGCTTACACGAAACATTTCTCCAGCTCCTTCTGCATCACTACCTGTTATGATTGGTGTGTGCATGTAGTAAAAACCATTGTCGTTAAAATACTTGTGTACAGCAAAAGATAAAGCCGAACGTAAACGCATTACAGCACTAAATGTATTAGTACGTGTACGTAAATGCGCGTTTTCTCTTAAAAACTCAAAGCTGTGTTTTTTAGGTTGAATTGGATATGTTTCTGGATCAGAATCTCCTAAAATTTCAATTTTAGTAACTGTTATTTCAACGTTTTGTCCTTTTCCTTGACTCTCCACTAAATCTCCTGTAATTGCTACAGCAGCACCTGTTGTAATTCGTTTTAATAAGGCTTCGTCAGTTTTTTCAAAATCTACAACACATTGTATGTTTTGTAGTGTTGATCCATCATTTAAAGCCACAAATCTATTGGCTCTAAAGGTACGTACCCAACCTTTTATATGTACTTCTTGTAATTTGGTCTCTTTAAGTAATGTAGCGACTGTATATGAATTCATTTTTAAAAAAATTTGATTAAAAATATACTTTTTATATTATTTTTCTTCTGAAATAAATGATTTTTCGTCATCATCATCTTCAGAAGGTATGATATTTATTGTTGGTTCTTTTAGGACCTCTTTATTGGCAATGCTTCTTTCAAGAGATAATAATAAAGATGGTAATAGTAATAAGTTTGATAACATAGCAAATAAAAGCGTTACAGATACTAATGCACCTAAAGCAACTGTACCACCAAAGCTAGAGATTATAAATACCGAAAACCCGAAAAACAGTACTATTGATGTGTAAAACATACTTACACCTGTTTCTCTTAAAGCAGCATAAACCGACTTTTTAATTTTCCAATTATTGGCTTGTAACTCTTGTCTGTATTTTGCTAAAAAGTGTATCGTGTCATCCACAGATATACCAAAAGCAATACTAAATACAAGTATTGTAGATGGTTTAATTGGTACGCCTAAATATCCCATTAATCCAGCAGTAACAACTAATGGTAAAAGATTTGGAATTAATGAAACGATTATCATCCTAAACGAACGGAACATATAAGCCATAAACAGTGATATTAATATCACAGCTAATGATAATGAAATCGCTAAATTTTTAACCAAATATTTTGTTCCCTTTTGAAACACTAATGCTTTACCAGTCATGGTAACATTATAGCGTTCTTCCGGAAAAACATTATCTATTTTATCTTGAAGATTTTCTTGGATACGTTCCATTTTATCGGTTCCAATATCCTTCATAAAGGTTGTTATTCTAGCATATTGACCTGTACTATCTACAAAGTTTTTAAGTAAGTCTACATTTGACGTAGAGTTTTTTGCGTACGATAATATAAAACTGTTTTCTTGACTAGTTGGTAACTGGTAATATTTTGGATTACCATTATAATACGCTTGTTTAGAGTATTTAACTAAGCCTACTACAGAGATTGGTTTAGAAAATTCAGGTGTTTCATTAATAAACTCCTCAATTTTATTCATACGTTTTAAGGTCGCTAACTTCATGACACCTTGTTTGCGTTTGGTGTCAATCATGATTTCTAATGGCATAATACCATCAAACTCTTCTTCAAAAAAGCGAATATCTTGAAAAAACTCTGCCTTTTTAGGCATGTCTTCAATTAGGCTTCCAGATATTTTAATTTGAAAAATTCCTATTAAGCAAACCACTAATAATACGATAGAGGTAATGTAAATAGTAATGCGTTTTTCTCTAACCATTTTTTCCATCCAATCCACAAAACCACCTATCCATTTTTTGTTTAAATGTTCTAAATGACGCTCTTTAGGGTAAGGTAAAAAGGTGTAAATAATTGGTATTATTAACAGACAAAGTATAAAAATAGCAAGGATGCTTAGTGATGCGACAACACCAAACTCTTTTAATAGAGTGCTTTCTGTTAAAATAAAGGTTGCAAAACCAGATGCTGTTGTCACGTTGGTCATTAGTGTTGCATTACCAACTTTAGTAATAACACGTTGTAAACTTTTAACTTTGTTACCATGAGATTTAACCTCATGTTGGTATTTGTTAATTAAGAAAATACAATTAGGAATACCAATAACAATAATTAAAGGTGGTATTAAGGCTGTTAATACAGTGATTTCATAACCCAACAGTCCTAAAATCCCAAGTGTCCACATAACACCTATACAGACTACGATAAGTGAAATAAAGGTGGCTCTAAACGATCTGAAAAATAAAAAGAATATTAAAGAGGTTACTAATAATGCAGCAAGTACAAATAAGTTAATCTCATCAACAATATTTTGAGCATTAAGTGTGCGAATGTATGGCATTCCAGAAATACGAACATTCATTCCCTGACTAGTCTCAAAAGCCTTAACTTTTTCAACTAAATTTTCCATCACAAAATCCTTTCTAGCAGGTGTATTAACTATATCTTTTTTTAAATAGATAGCAGTACGTACCGTTTTAGTTTTTTTGTTGAATAAAAAATTATCGTAAAAAGGATATTGATTAAAAAGTTGGTCTTGCAGTTTTTCAATTTGTTCTATTGAAGCTACTGAGTCCTTAATAAAAGGCTCTAATGCAAATTTTTCGTTTTCTTGATCTTTAACTAATTTTTGAAGATCTTTTATGGAAACTACAGTTTCTACCTCTGGAGCTTCCCTAAAACTATCAGAAAGTGCATTCCAAGCATTTAATTTTTCTACAGTAAACAGGGTTGTGTCTTTAACACCAAGGACAATTAAGTTACCTTCTTCTCCAAAAACTTTTAAAAAATCGTTGTAAGTAATATTGACCTCATGGTCATCAGGCAATAAATTAGCTTCAGTGTAAGTAAAGCGCATGTACTTCCATTGTGTACTAAAAAAAATAGTAACAAGTACAACACCTAATAGAATAGCTATTTTGTTGCGCAATATTAGTCTTGCTACAACGTCCCAAAAATTTGCTGAAAATAGTTTTAACATAATGCTTTAAAAAACGGAGCAAAGGTATGTAAAACCATTGTATTTACTAAGCTAAATTTGGTTTATAATGCAATATTAAAAGTGAATTTTACTGCAATATTATCTTCTTGGTTAGGTAAGTGGTAGGCTCCATATCTATAAGTTGCACTTAATCCAAAACCAAATAGCAGTTTATTAATCTCAAAACCACTTTCAGTATAGCCATGTTCCAGAGTCCCAAACGTAACTTCTTTGTGTCTGTTAATATTATTCATGTTACCAATAGCATAACGAGTAATTAAAACTAATTGTGGATTAAAACGCTTAGCAATTGCAAATGGTTTGACATAATGTTTTAAGACTACTGTTGTAAAACGATCTGAGAAAAACTCATTAAAATACATGGTTTCAAAACTGTTAATTCCAGCGACTGAAAAACGTTGTAAAATAGTTTCTTTGGTTATATTATTTGGGTAAGCATGGTAAAGGTGAGTTAAAGGTGCGTCACCATGTGCTATTCCTGCAGATAAAGTTCCTATAGTATAGGAGTTTTTGCTGTGCTTAATTTTATGAATGGTTTTAAAGTCTAGTTTTGAAAAGTTGAAATCAGCATTCAAAACATCTTTAAAACTTTTTGTGTATTGCAGTGTAAATTTTGGGTAGCCTTCAATAGTTTTCTCTGCTCCATCGTCAGATTGTTGTGTGGTGTTAAATGGATTCCATTGTAACGCGACTTTTGCTGTAGTGGTTTCAAATCCGCTAAAATTATTGCCTTCTAAGTCATAGCTATAAGTGTAAGTAGGTCTTATGTTACTTATTGCTATTTCAGATTTTGAGTATAGTTTTGCGGTAATTTCGTGTTCTAAAGATATTGCAGATGTAATGTGTTTATGAAATAAATCTATGTTTAACAATCTAGGTTCAAAAAATGAAAAAGATCTACTGTCTGTTAAAAAGTCAGAACTACCAGTTTCTTTTAAATCATCAATGTAAGAAATGTTTATCCAGGTTTTTGATTTTTCGTTTACTCTAAAACCACCACCAATTTTATATTTAAAACTATCGTCTCTAAATCCATAAACTAAATAAGAATCTATTCTATATTTTTCAGAAAACGAATCATTAGTAATTCCGCCTAAACCTGTTCTAAATCCTTCGTATTGATTAAATTTAATAAGATACCTTAGGTCAAAATTCCATACTTTGGTAGGGAAAAAACCATTTCCTATTTGTTTTAAAAGTTCACTAGATTTGGTAGTGTCACTAACTTTTAGGTTTTTCTCAGGTGTTTGTGCCCAAGAAAACGTCATGCAAATTAAGCACAACATTACTAACCAATACTTTTGTTTTTTTGTTTTAAAGTGCTGCATTAATAGCTTTAGTAAGTACAGATTTTATATTAGTTCTGTAACCAACTTCTTTGGTTACAATTTCACCCTTTTTATTAATTACAATAGTGGTCGGGAAGGTGCCTACACCATATAAAGATATTATGTTATTGGCATTTGGTAAAATAGTAAATTTAAAGTCTTGGGTTTTTAAAAACTGCTCGATATTGTCTTTTTGATTAAAAGTAATTGCCAAAAATTTTACTTTTTTAGATTTAAAATTGTCTGCTAATTTATTTAATTCTGGCATTTCTTGGATACAAGGACCACAATTTGTAAACCAAAAATTTAATATTACAACTTGTCCTTTTAAATCTGATAATTTAAAGGTGTTGCCATCTAAATCTGTAGCTATAAAATCATAGGCTTTTTCGCCTTTAGTAAAGTTAGCTTCAGGATTTTTAGCGATAGTATTGTTTATTGCTTTTAGTCTTTTAAATACTATTGACTTTAGTTTATTGTCGTTGTCAACAAAAAATAACGGTTTGTAGTCTGAGTTGGTCATTAGTTGCACCTGTGACATGGGTAATAACTTGCCTCTCTCGTTAAAAAGTAAAACATCAGGTGTTATGACTAACTCCATTGTTTTAACTTCTTCATCTGTTAGTCGATGTTGCTCTTTTGGTATAAAGGCATACTCTTGTGCTTGCAGGATACTAACACATAAAAACAAACATACACAAAGTGATTTTAAAAACTTCATAACTATATTTTATTAAAACCTCTTAACGGTATATTTTGATAAAAGTTATAAAAAAAGCGACTTTTAAGTCGCTTTTAAGATTTATACAGTCATAATCTCTGCTTCTTTAGCAGCTAGTATGTCATCAATTTTTTTAACGTATTTGTCAGTCAAGGCTTGTACGTCAGCTTCCGCATTTTTTTGAAGGTCTTCAGACGCATCTTCAGTCTTCTTAATGTCGTTATTAGCATCCTTACGTGCGCTTCTAACACCTACTTTAGCATCTTCAGCTTCAGCCTTAGCTTGTTTTGCTAAATCACGTCTACGCTCTTCTGTTAAAGGTGGAACACTTATTATTATTAAATCACCATTATTCATTGGGTTAAAACCAAGATTAGCGATCATGATAGCCTTTTCAATTGCTTGTAGCATGTTTTTCTCCCAAGGTTGTACTGTTATTGTACGACCATCTGGAGTGTTAACATTGGCAACTTGACTTAACGGAGTTTGTGAGCCATAATAGTCTACCATTACGCTTCCTAACATTGCAGGACTAGCTTTTCCAGCTCTAATGTTTACAAATTGTTTTTCTAGATGCTTAATGGCTTTATCCATTGCTTCCTTTGTGCTATCTACTATAAATGTAATGTCTTCGTTCATGCTTGTAATAATTTAATACTGAATGACTTTCAAAAAGCGAGCCAATTTTAAACGTAATATAATAATCTATTTTATAAACTTACTTGTGTTCCTATGTTTTCTCCAGAAACTACCTTCATTAAATTACCTTTTGTATTCATATCAAATACTATAATTGGTAAATCATTTTCTTGGCTTAAAGTAAAAGCTGTAGTATCCATAACTTTAAGACCTTTGCGTAATACATCGTCAAAAGTAATATGGTCAAACTTTATTGCTGTACTATCCTTTTCTGGGTCTGTATTGTATATACCATCTACACGCGTCCCTTTTAGGATTACGTCAGCTTCAATCTCGATAGCTCTTAATACAGCTGCAGAGTCTGTTGTAAAGTAAGGATTACCTGTTCCACCTCCAAAAATAACAACGCGACCTTTATTAAGATGACTCATTGCTTTTCTTCTAATAAAAGGCTCTGCAACTTCGTTTATTTTGATAGCTGTTTGAAGTCTAGTTTTTATACCAGCGTCTTCTAATGCTTGTTGTAATGCTAAACCATTAATAACAGTTGCTAACATACCCATATGATCTCCTTGTACACGATCCATACCATTCATGGCACCTGCAACACCTCTAAAAATGTTACCACCACCAATAACTATAGCAACTTCTACACCTTTTTCTGTAACTGCTTTAATTTCTTCTGCGTATTCTGATAATCGTTCTGGATCAATACCATATTGACGGTTTCCCATTAGGGCTTCACCAGATAATTTTAGGAGTATGCGTTTGTATTTCATGTGTTTATTTATTGTTTTTCATGGGTCATATGTTGCTTCCATTTAATCATTCTCTTGCGTTAGAGCGTTTTTTATGGAAGTTTCATAAGTCGTTCTGAAAGTTTAGCAAAGCTACATAATTTTTTTATTTCTGAAATTGCTATTATTACACAAATGTTAGCTTTTTTACCTCGTTTAAGTGTTTTTATAAAAAAAACCACTAGCTCTAAAATTAGAGTAGTGGTTTTGTGTTTTAA
Organism: Olleya sp. KJ81-1; assembly: GCF_055808135.1. Taxonomy (NCBI): domain Bacteria; kingdom Pseudomonadati; phylum Bacteroidota; class Flavobacteriia; order Flavobacteriales; family Flavobacteriaceae; genus Olleya; species Olleya sp. KJ81-1. The sequence continues at coordinate 3,002,960 of NZ_CM147854.1, forward strand.
TAATATTAAATCTTATTCTTTTATCAAAAAGTAAAAACCTGCTGGTATGATAGGTTCTGGTGATGCTGGCTCACCTGGTTCTAAAGTTATAAGAAAGCCTCGCTTAAATATTTGAATAGCTTGTTGACCGTTTACCGTAGCTACTCTTACATCTAATTCACTAAAGCATCCATTTGGTTCGCTCATACTTAAGTTCATTCTAAAGGTCTCAGTTGTATAGTCTTCAAAAGGTGATGTATTTAACATATAGTAATTGCCATTTATACTATATTCAAAAACATTAGTTATTGTTGAGTCTGTAAGGTTGGGTAAGGTGTTTACTAGCTCTATATTATTTTCTTTATATTGAAATTCGCCTATTAAAAGGTCTTCAAAATAATTTCCTGTATTTACCATGATTTTTTTTGAAATATAATTTTTAGATAGGTTATACCGTCATTTAGTACCCAAGTACCAACAAAGGGATCAAGTATATTATTAGTGTCTTTATAATAGGCGTTTTCTATTTCTTCGGCTGTTGCATCTTCAATGCTTATTATAGGTTGTTGTGCTTTGCATGATAGTAAAGAAATTGCGAATATTAATGTGAATAATATATTTTTCATTTAAAAGAATTTAAACTACCATTTAAACAAAAAAAACCACTAACTCTAAAATAGAGTAGTGGTTTTAAATATGTGTAATTATTTTAAATTTTCGCTTACGCGGAAATAAAAATAGTTTTCTATCCTAAAGATACACGTTTGAAAGCTGTTACAGATACGTTTTGAGATGCTACGTAATCTGCTACAGTCATTTTTTCATCTTTAATAAATCTTTGATCTAATAAACATTGTTCTTGATCTAAAGTAGTATTGTCAGATACAAAACGATCCATTTTACCTGGTAAAATTTTGTCCCAGATTTGTTCTGGTTTTCCTTCAGCTTTTAATTCTGCTTTAGCATCTTCTTCTGCTTTAGCCATAACTTCTGGAGTTAATTGAGACATTGAGATGTATTGAGGTACATTTTTAAGTGTTTTACCTAAACGACCTAACTCGATGTTATCTTTTTCGATAACAGCAATTCTAGCTTCAGTTTCTGATGCTACAAATGCAGGATCAAAATCTTTGTAAGATAATGAAGACGCTCCCATTGAAGCAACTTGCATTGCTACATCTTTACCAACCGTTTCGTTTGCTTCAGATAAACCAACTAATGCACCAATTTTATTGATATGAACATAAGAACCTACGTAAGGAGCTTCTAATTTTTCAAATGCAGTAATTTCTAATTTCTCTCCAACAACTCCTGTTTGTTCTACTAATTTTTCAGTAACTGTCATACCACCAAAGTCTGCAGCTAAGAAATCTTCTTTAGTATCAAAGTTGATTGCGATATCTGCAAATTGTGCAGCTAATGCTAAAAATGATTCGTTTTTACCAACAAAATCAGTTTCACAACCTAATACGATTGCAACACCAACAGTGTTGTCATCGTTAATTTTGATTGCTGCAGCACCTTCAGAAGAATCTCTGTCAGCTCTTTTTTCTGCTACTTTTTGACCTTTTTTACGTAAAACGTCAATTGCTTTGTCAAAATCACCACCTGCTTCAACTAATGCTTTTTTACAGTCCATCATTCCGGCTCCTGTAGCTTTTCTTAGTTCGTTTACTTGTGCTGCTGAAATTTTTACTTCGCTCATAATAAGTATAATTTAAAAAAAGTCGTTTAATTAGTTTTCAACAAAGAAAAGAATTAAACGACTTATTTGTGTTTTGAAATTGTTATTTTATTCTTCTTCGTCTTTAGCTGCTTTAGCTTTTTTAGGTGCTGCTTTTTTATCTACTTTAGCTGCATCTTTGTCTGCTTTTTCAGCTTTACGCTCGTTTAATCCAGCTGTAATAGCATCGGTAACGTGCGTTAAGATTTTATCAATTGATTTAGAAGCATCGTCATTTGCTGGTATAACATAATCTACTTGACGTGGATCAGAGTTAGTATCTACCATTGCAAAAATTGGAATGTTTAATTTTTGAGCTTCTTTAATTGCAATATGTTCACGCTTAATGTCAACAACAAATAAAGCTCCTGGTAAACGTGTCATGTCAACGATAGAACCTAAGTTTTTTTCTAACTTAGCTCTTAAACGGTCAACTTGTAAACGTTCTTTTTTAGATAACGTTAAAAACGTACCATCTTTTTTCATTCTATCAATAGTAGCCATCTTTTTGATTGCTTTACGGATTGTAACAAAGTTTGTTAACATTCCACCAGGCCATCTTTCAGTAATGAAAGGCATGTTAATGCTACCTGCTTTTTCAGCTACGATATCTTTTGCTTGCTTTTTTGTTGCAACAAATAAAATTTTACGACCTGAAGCTGCAATTTTTGCTAATGCTTCTCCAGCTTCTTCAATTTTAGCTGCTGTTTTATATAAATTTATAATATGGATACCGTTACGCTCCATATATACGTAAGGCGCCATGTTAGGATCCCACTTACGTGTAAGGTGACCAAAGTGTACACCTGCTTCAAGTAATTCTTTTACTTCTACTGCCATTTTGTAATAGTTTACGTTCTGTTGAATTAGCAATAATTAAGTGGTTTTGAAAAAAATATTCAATAGCCTTAACTATTTAGATGCTAAACTAAATCCTGCGCTTTTGTTTTAAAGAGACTAGGACAACAATAACTGTTTGATTTTTTGTTTTGTGTTGAAAATAAATTCAACAAAGGTATTAACGTTTAGAGAATTGGAATTTCTTACGCGCTTTTTTCTGTCCGAATTTTTTACGCTCAACCATTCTTGGGTCTCTTGTTAATAATCCTTCAGGCTTTAAGATTAATCTGTTTTCAGCATCTAATTCGCACATTGCGCGAGAGATTGCTAAACGTACAGCTTCAGCTTGACCTGTGATACCTCCTCCAAATACATTTACTTTAATATCAAAGTTACCTTCATTATCTGTTAAAGCTAATGGTTGGTTTACTTTGTACTGTAAAGTTGCTGTATCGAAGTAGTCTTTAAGATCTTTTTTGTTGATCGTAATGTTACCTTTTCCTTCAGATAGGTAAACACGAGCAACTGCGGTCTTACGACGACCAATTTTGTGAATTACTTCCATTACTTGAATTCGTTTAAGTTAATTACTGTTGGCTTTTGTGCTTCATGTGAGTGAGCTGCACCAACAACAACATTTAAATTACGGAATAATGTTGCACCTAATTTGTTTTTAGGTAACATTCCTTTTACTGATTTTTCTACTAATCTTGCTGGATCTTTTCCAAACATTTCTGTAGCAGTTAAACTTCTTTGACCACCTGGATAACCTGTGTGACGAATGTACGTTTTGTCATTCCATTTGTTTCCAGTTAAGTTGATTTTTTCTGAATTGATAACAATTACGTTATCTCCACAATCAACGTGTGGTGTGAAGCTAGGCTTATGTTTTCCTCTTAAAAGTTTTGCAACTTTAGAAGCTAAACGACCTAATGATTGACCTTCAGCATCTACTAAAACCCACTGCTTATCTACAGTTGCTTTGTTTGCTGAAATCGTTTTGTAGCTTAATGTGTCCACGTTATTAATTATTTTTTATTAAACATTCCTCTCTCAAAAAGAGTTTGCAAATTTACGATTATATATTTGATTACCAAATACTGATAGCACTTATTTTTAATAAGTTTGTTCATATCTTTTTGAGTATCAAAATGCACTATAAAAAAGCTTCAAGATTTAGTTGAAGCTTTTTATATGTTTTTAAGTGTTGATTTAAGATTTTATTAGTTTGGTTATTTTAGTTTGTCCTTTAGTGTCTTCTAATTGTATAATATATAATCCGTTAACTAAACTGTCAATATTAAATTGATGTCCTGCATCAAATGTTCCTTTGTATTCAATTAACTGTTTTCCTGAGACGTCTAAGATTTTAACTCCTGTTATTTTAGTGGTTAGTTTAAAAGATGTTTTTGCAGGATTAGGATATAATTTAAAGTTATCTGCAATTTGAAATTGATCTGTGCTTAGGCTTTGTGGAACTGCATTACCATATATTCTAAACTCTCCTGCTGGAATTGTAATTGGTGTTGCAGTGTTAGTTACATTAATAAAGGTACTATTATTTTGATCCATTAAGTCATACCATGTACCTGTATATGGAAAATCTGGTGTCACGTTTTGTGATGTTACATCAAAATTTGCTAATATAACTACGTTTTTTAATTCGGTTGAAGGTAAAGCATTGTCAAATATGTAAATTCTAGGTGTTAAAGTATCTACATTTGGGTTGCTACTATCGTTAATTATATAGTCTCCTTCAAAGACAGCTTCGTTTACCTTTAACTCGTTAATTCTAGACCAATCATTATATACTTGACTTCTGTTAGCGTCTGTAAGCCATCCGTTTGTCCATTGTGGTTGTGGTTTTGTATCTAGTTTACAGTTACCGTCAATAGCGTCTGCTTCCGTATTTACACTACCATTATTACAGGTGTAAATAGAGTTTTCCATAGCAAGTTCTCCAAAATGCCAAATCATTTTTGGACCAGGTATGGTTAATGATACTGCACCTAATGCAGACATTCTTTTAATAGCTATATTTAAATTAGTAACATTATGGCTAGCATTAGTGCTGTTTCCAAATTGTACATTTTTATACATTAGTCTTTCTTCGTCATGACTTTCTGGATAGCCGACTAATCTTGGTGCATCGTAATTACGACTGTTGTCTTTATGACCCATTCTGCTAATATCGGTTCCTGAAGCATAGCCCATGGTTAATTGGTTATAAGGATCTGTCATTTTACCCCAAAGCATGATACCTTTACCTTCATCTACTCTATAATCAGCCCATTCCTTTTCTTCTGCAGCACTTCCGCCAAATCCTAAATGTTCAAATATAACGTAGTGGTCTTCATCCAAACTCCATGAGTAATCTGCATATTCTTTTAAAATTGCAACTCTATCGGCTTGGTAAGCGTTGGTTTGCGTTTCTCCTGAAGATGCGTTTTGAGTAAACCCTTTGGTTAAATCCCATCTAAATCCATCAATTTTGTATTCTTCAATCCATTGTTTTACCACTCTTTTTGAATATACTTTTGTGAAAGAGTTGGAGTGGTCAAAATCTGAACCAACACTGTAACTATGTGTTGCGACTTGATTAAAATATGGATTTTCACTACTTGGTTCTCCCCAACCATCACCATCTGCATCATCCATCCACATGCGTACCATAGGGTTACGTCCAAATGCATGGTTTAGTGCAAGGTCTAATATTACAGCAATTCCGTTTTGATGACAAATATCGATAAGCTCTTTAAGTTTGTCTTCTGTACCATAATATTTATCTAATGCCATATGAAAAGAGGTATTATATCCCCAACTTTCATTGCCTTCAAATTCCATAATTGGCATTAATTGAATAGCATTGATGTTTAGATTTTTAAAATAATCTATTCTATCTATTATATCCTGAAAATTTCTATTAGCATCAAAATCTCTAACTAAGACTTCATAAATTACTAAATCCTCTTTTTTAGGTTTTTCAAAATCTGTAACTACCCATGGATAATCTGTTTGACCAGTTTGTAAAACAGTAACTTCTCTATCTTGACCAGTAGGATAGGTAGGGATATTTGGATAAGTAGTTGCTGGAATGTATGGGTCATCAAAAGGAGATAATACTAATGTTGAATAAGGATCTGCAACCTTAACTAATTTAGGCGAATTTGTTATTGGTGTTTTGTCCACTACCCAATATTGATAAGTTTCTATTTGACCTGGAGTTAACCCTGTTAATGTTATCCAATATTTATTATTTCTAGTGGGATCTCTTTTCATAGCGTAGCTGTTGTCAGGCTGCCAATTGTTAAAGCTTCCTGCTACGTATACAAAGTCTTTACCTTGTGCATATAATACTAAAGTTGCTTGTGTAGGATCTGCAGGATCATAAGTGATTCCGTCTTGATAGTTAGTTGGCATGATAGCAAAAGTACTACCAGGATCTACTACTACAGAAAATGATTTTGTTTTGGTTTGCCCACCAACTGTTACGTCTAATGTATAGTTTTTGTTTATTGTAATAGCTGTGTCTTGGAAGTTATACGAAGACACGCCATTTTGAGTGTCAATAGTTGTTCCGTCTGCACTTAAAACGTAATTAGCATTACCACCAGTATTATTAGCAGAAATGTCAAAGTTACTTCCAGTATCTATAATTGTTGTTGAATTGTCTTCTGGAGTCGTTAGTATTACTTGAAATGAACCAACATCTTCAAGTATATCTTGAGATTTTTTGTCTCCTGAAGCGTCTTTAGCTTTTAAAAGAAATCCAATACGTCCAATTCCTGTTCTGTTATAAAAGTCTTGTGGTATAAATGAAATAGAGTAGGTGTCACTTCCTGAATTATAAGTCAATAGGTTTGGCGTTGTTGTGTTTGAAGAGTCTGTCCAATCTCCATTATTTGGTGCGTCTTGCTGATTAGTTAAGTTTAAATCATATGACCAAGACCATAAATACAGTTCATTATTAACAACATTCCAAGTTGCTTCATTAATACTACTACCATTAAAAGTTAGTGTTACCAGTTGGTCTTCTTCAATTACAGAAGGAGTAACATTGTAAGTTACATTTTGTTGCTGCGCCAATGTAATCTGACATAGCAAAAAAAATAAAAAAATAATTTTTTTCATAGCGAAGTTAGTTTTAAAAAAAGAGGCAGCTTACCAAATTGGATGCTGCCTCTTATTTAATAATCAAATTAATTATTATTTAGTTATAAATACATATGTTGGAGCACCAGGATCTGTAAAATCTAGTTTGATATCATAAACTCCAGCAGTTACAACTATGTTATTATCGTTATCAGTATCTAATACACCATCTGATGTTGCATCTCCATAGTTAATTAAAGACCAATCTTCACTTAAACGTATTTTAATTTCTCCATCAATTAATGTCACATTTTCTGCTAACCATTGTGTGTCTGTTAAAGGTGTAAAAGTAGCATCAGGACCTGCATTACCCCAATCATTATAACCAGAACCTACAACTCCCCATAAATCTGTTGGTACTAAGGTGTAAGAAAAATCGTTTAGATTTATAGTCATTAAATAGAATCCAGCAGTTACAGCAATATTATTGTCGCTATCAGTATCTAAAACACCATCAAGTGTTGCATCACCATAGTTAGGTAATCCCCAATCTTGGTTAAATCTAACCTTCATTTCACCATCTATTAATCTTACACCTACTTTAAATGTATCTGTAGTGTAGTCGTAATGAAATTTAGCATCAGGTCCAGCATTTCCCCAATCATTGTAAGCAGAACCAACAATTCCGTAAGAGAACGCTTCAATGGTATAATCTAATGTAGAGGTATTAAATACAATTTTGTAATCGCCAGCTGTAACAGCAATGTTATTATCGTTGTCTGTGTCTAAAACACCATCTAAAGTTGCATCTCCATAATTAGGTAGTGACCAATCATTACTTTGTCTAATTTTAATCTCTCCATCTTTTAAATTAACATAAGCAACTAAAACGTCAGGATCAGAAGTCGTGTAAAATGGTAAGTCTGGACCAGCAGCTCCCCAATCGTTAGCTGCAGATCCTACAACTCCCCAAATAGATGGTTCTATTCCAGATCCACCACCATTAGTAACAGGCGGTAAATAAACGTTTAATACTTGTGGAAAAGACATTAATTCTGTCCCATTACCAGTATCACCAACATAAGCTCTTAATCTAAAAGTTATGCTTCCAGCATTTTGTTCTGGTGTTGCAGGATCGTTATTTAAACCTGCTTCTTCAGCAATAGATAACATGTCTCCAATAGTCACAGCTAGCTCATTAGCACTTGTTGTTTCTACTACAACCATATCTGTAAAATCTCCAGTTAAGGAACGTTGTAGTTCATAACTAGTGTTGGTAGCTACATTAAAGTTGGCATCATCCCATGTAAATCTTTCTGCGATGTTACCAGACGTTTGAGATGTTAAAACATATTGTTCTAAAAACGAATTTGAAAAGGTGAAATCACCTGTTGGAGCTGCTGTGAAAACTAAATCATCGTCTTCTTGACAAGAGTTAAAGCCTATCATAGCAATAACTACAAGTAATAAAATTTTAAAATTTTTCATTGTTATTTTATTTAGTTAGTAACCTGTATTTTGTTGTAAATTAGGATTTGCTTCTAAAGCTGTTTGCGGTATTGGAAACACTTTGTATGTGTCAGGAATTGAAGAACCATTTACAGTTCCACCTTTCCAAGGCCATAGGTAGTTTCCACCTGTGAATTTTCCAAAGCGAATAAGGTCTGTTCTTCTGTGTCCTTCTAGGTTTAATTCTCTACCTCTTTCGTCAATGATAAAATCTAAGTTTAAATCTCCCATTGAAATAGCTGTTGCATTTGAACGTGTTCTTACTAAATTAACATAATTTAGTGCGTCTGTCATACTTGCTCCAGCTGCACCACGAAGCGCACACTCTGCATACATAAGGTAAGCGTCTGCTAAACGGTATAAAGGAAAATCTGTACCAGAAAAACTAGTAGGAGTATATTCCGAATTAAATGTTGTGTTTCTAAATTTTATTGAAGGGTAACCATCAGTCCATACAGTATAATCATTCATTTCATAGTTGTGACCTTCAGTCCAGAATAAATCAGCTCTATCATCTGTAGATGTATCTAAATCTCCAAATAATCCATACCAAGCTTTAGTGGCTCTGTGTCCTTGCCAACCTTCTGTTGCACCAAATTCTGAAATAGTTATTGTGTCTGGACTTAAGTTTCCGTTTACAATATAAGTTGTGTTTCCAAAACTTTGACTTACAATTGGATCTGCAATTAAAGGGTAGATAATTTCTGAAGACATATCATTATCTCCTGAGAAATTTTCAACAAAGTTATCTGTTAAGCTATAACCACCTTCAGTAATAACTTTATTTACATAAATATAGGCTTGATCATATCGTGGTGTACCTGTATAAACTTCAGCATTAATATAAAGTTTTGCTAATAACATGTCTACAACATATGTGTTTGCTCTTCCGTAACCGTTAAACGTTCCTATTAAAGGTTCGATTTCTAAAAGTTCAGACTCTACGTAATTAAATAGTTCTTCTCTTGTAGATTCAGGTAAAAGCTCTGATTGGCCAAAGTTTTCGTCAGTAGCTAAAACACCTTTTCCAAAAACATCGATTACATAAAAGTAAGCTAGCGCTCTTAAAAATCTTACCTCAGAGACTACTGTCTCGCCAGCATCAGTACTAGCACTACTTAATACGTTAAGTAAGTTGTTACATTGTGGGATCGTGTAATAAGCTCTGTTGTATAAATATCTAAAAACTTATTATTACTTGTCCATTCTGAGGTTGTTGTTAGTTGGTCTAAACCATCATCTCCCCAACGATTTTTCATTCCGTCTGCAGTAAAGTCTTGTAAATTTACAATTCCTCTTAAAAAAGGTGATTCTCCTGGATCATCACTTATATCTGAACTACCAGGACCACTTGGACCTGATAATGCAAATGAAGCATATAGTCTAGATAAAATACCTTCTACAGCATTTGGATCATTTTCTAATAATTGTTCCAAAGTTAATTCTACTTTAGGCGCTGTGTCAAGGTCATCAACACAAGACGATAGTGTTGTAAATAACGCTAGCCCTAAAACTGTTAATATTATTTTTTTCATGTTCATAGTTTTTTAAAAATCAATATTCACACCCATACTAATTGTTGTAGGTCTTGGATAGAAAGCACCATCAATACCACCATTATTTTCTGGATCTTGACCTTCGTAATTAGTGATTATAAATGGATTGTTAACCGATCCATAAATTCTCATACTTGTGTTTTTAATAAAATTACTATCAAAGTTATAACCTACAACAATGTTTTGACATCTTAAAAATGATGCATCTTGTAGGAAGTAGTCTGAAAACTGTGTATTACCAATAACTTCATCAAATACAGGATTGGCTGCACCATCATAAAAGTTTAAAACATTTGTAATACTTGTGTTGTTGTTTGGCTCTGCACTACCTGTATGACCATATCTTAATTCATTAAAGTCATAAAGTTTTCCGTCTAACTGTCCTCTAAAACTAGCTGATAAATCCCAGTTTTTGTAATTAACATTTAAACCAAAACCAAACGTCCAATTAGGTGCTAAAGCCTCAAAGTATTTGTCATCTTCAGTTATTTGATTGTCACCATTTAAATCTACAAAAGCACCAGGAATTGGATTTCCAGAAGCATCATAAACTTGTTTGAAAACTCCTGCTAAACCAGGCTCTTCTCCTAATTTATTAAAAAACAAATTAGAACCTGTCCCTAAAAGACCTCCTCCTATTCTTAAAGTATTTATTCCTCCTAAATCTGTAACTTCTGTTGTAGCGTAGCTAATGTTTCCGTTAAACGATAGGTTGAAATCTTCATTTTGGATAGGGTTTAAGTTTAAGTTAAGTTCAAAACCTTCACTCTCTGTCGACCCTACATTTTTAATAAAAGAATCTGTTAATCCTTGTCCTGGCGGAATTAACGCATCTGTTAATAAGTCTGTTGTTTCTCTTTTAAAGATATCAAAAGAACCACTAATTATGCTGTTTTTAAAGAAGTTGAAGTCTAAACCTAGGTTGTAAGTAGACGTTTTTTCCCAAGTTAAACCTGTTTGAAATGGTAATGCCGAATATAAATTAGCACCTGGAAGGTATTGACTGTTTTGAGATCCTATTGCAAAAAGTGGACTAGTAGGATAGTATGTCCCAACTGCACCTGCAATGTTTTGTTGTCCTGTCTTACCATAACCTAATCTTAATTTTAGGTCGTTTACAAACTTAACATCCTTTAAAAAGTTTTCTTGCTTTATTTTCCAAGCTAAAGCTGCTGCTGGAAAAAATCCCCAAGCTTCTTCTGCCCAAACATCATCGGTTACAAAAAATGACGAACCATCTGCTCTTAAAGATACAGTTACTAAATACTTGTCTAGAATATTAATGTTTGAACGTCCAAAAAACGATTGTAAATTTTGATCATTATAATATCTGTTATTAGGATTTTCTGGATTAAAATCTACTTCTCTAAAACCAGTGTCCACGTTGTTACGAAAACGATCACTATTACCATCTGTTTTAAAATTTTGGTAAGAATAACCTAATTGTACATCATATCTTGTTATAAAGCTTTCCTCGATTTCTTTAGCGTATTGTAAATACGAATCGAAGGTTGCATTAGTTATGTGTTGTCTTTCTCTGTAGCTTGTTCCTGGATTAAAGACAACAGCGTTACCGTTAGTTGTATCTATACCAAAAGCAGAAATTGCATTATTTTCAAAGCTTTCTTTTATTTTAGAACGTGATGCGTCTAATCCAACATTTACAACCGCTTTTAATTCTGGTAAAAAAGGCATGGTATAATCAAATTCTACATTTCCTAAAAATCTGTAAGCTCTTTCAGGTCGTTCTCTTTGCTCTAAAAGCGCTAATGGATTTGATTGTCCATCAATCAATAACCTTGTGCCATCCAAAGCTGTGTTGGTATAATATCCTCCAAAAATTGAATTATTATCATACACAGGTTTTGTTGGGTCAAACACAATTGCTCCTCCTAATGCTCCACCTGAATCTGTAGCATTTTTATCTACAAAAGTTAATTTAGCATTGGCATCAATTTTTAAATTATCATTTAATAATTTTGGAGATAATTTAAAGGCAGCACTATAACGTTTGTAGTCGTCTGTTCTTACAACACCTTCTAAATCACTATAACCTACAGAGGCTCTAAAAGGTAATACACCTCCAAGGTTAGCTCTAACGCTAAAGTTTGTATTTGTTGAAATAGCAGTTCTTAAAATAGCATCTCTCCAATTAGTATCATAAATAGCTCTGTTTTCTGTACCTGTAATGTTTCCATCGGTATCATAAATGTTAACCTGGATAATGCTAGAAGGTTCAGTAGTTGAAACTTCTCCAACTGGTACTCCTAATTCTGATTGGTATGTTGGATGATATTGTTTAATAAAACGAACATATTCTTCGCTATTCATCATATCTAAACCTTCACCTGCACTATCAACTGATACATTAGTGGAAAATGTATATTTTGCTTCGCCAGAAGTCCCTTTTTTAGTTGTAATAATAATAACACCATTAGATGCTCTAGAACCGTAAATAGCAGTTGCAGAGGCATCTTTTAATATAGAAAAGCTTTCTACATCATTTGGATTAATTAATGATAAAGGGTTTGAAACTCCAGCTGGATTTTGACCTCCAAGAGCAACACCATCAATTACAATTAATGGACTGTTATCCGCAAATAAAGAGGCACCACCACGTATTCTAATAGTTGGAGCAGAGTCTGGTGATCCACCACTATCTGTAATTCTCACACCTGCTGCTTTACCACGTAACAGTTGATCCGTAGACGTTATGGCTCCTTTATTAAAATCTTCAGACGTAACAACATCTACAGATCCTGTTAGGTCTTCTTTTTTAACACTACCATATCCTATAATAACGACTTCATCTAATTGCGAAGCGTCCTCTACTAGACCTACATTAATATTAGATTGTCCATTGTAAGTAATTTCTTGAGTTAAATAGCCTATATAAGAAAAGACTAATACATCTCCATTATTAACCTCTAATGTATAATTACCATCAAAATCCGTAGCTGTTCCTCTGGATGTATCCTTAATTATAACATTAACCGTAGGTATTGGTAAGGCTGTAGCTTGTTCTGTAACTGTCCCAGTAACTGTACTTTGTGCAAGTATAATCGTTGGTAAAAACAGTAAAGCTAATAGAAGCCTTTTAAAAATTGTTTTCATACAATAATATTAAGTTAGTTTAAATTTTAAATGTATATTTTTACTTCTCGATGATAAATCTATGTAAATTTTATGTTAATATTTTGTCGCCTCTTGTATATCAAGCAACGAAAACGTTTTCGTGTTGACAACTTTTTGAGTATTTAAGATAAATGACTACTAAATAATGAATTATCGTCATTTTTTAATGGATATTTGACTTAATCCAATAAGTTTAACCCCTTATATTTGATAAATCTTAATCAAGCATTCTATTTTTAATACACTTATGAAAAAAATAACCTTAAAGCAAATAGCAAGAGAATTAGATGTGTCAATATCGACAGTGTCCAAAGCACTTAGAAATAGCATAGAGATTAGTGAGGATACACGCCAAAAAGTACAGGCATTTGCTAAGTTTTATAATTACAGACCAAACAACATTGCGTTAAGTTTAAAAAATAGGAAGACAAAAACTATTGGAATTATTATTCCAGAAATCGTGCATCATTTTTTCTCAAAAGTTATTAGTGGTATTGAGGCTGTAGCAAATCAAAGAGGTTATAATGTTATTGTAGGGTTGTCAAACGAGTCCTTTGCTAAAGAGGTCATTAACATGGAAATGCTTGCTAATGGTAGTATAGATGGTTTTATATTGTCTATTGCTAAAGAAACCTTACAACAGCAAGATTATCATCATTTTACTGAAACTATCAGTCAAGGTATGCCAATTGTAATGTTTGATCGTGTTGTAAACGAAATAAAATGTGATAAGGTAATAGTTGATGACACTGAAGGAGCAAAATTAGCAGTTAATAAATTAATTGCATGTGGTTGTAAAAACATAGCGATTGTAACCACTAAAGATTATGTAAGTGTAGGTAAATTAAGGACTCAAGGCTATTTAGAAGCTTTAGAAGATCATAAAATAGATCCAAAAGCAAGTCTAATACTAAAGGTTCATGATCAATTGTTGTCCGAAGATCATTTGGATTCTTTAGAAATTGAAATTGAAAACTTATTTAAAAATAATAAAAAAATTGATGGTGTTTTTGCTGTAAACGAGCTGTATGCTATTACAACCATGAAGGTTGCTAGAAAGTTAGGCTTAACCATTCCTGACGATTTGCAAATTGTTGGTTTTACAGATGGTGTATTGTCTAAACATGCTGTTCCTGCTTTAACTACAGTCAGTCAACATGGTAAGAAAATAGGCGAAAAAGCAGCCGAATTATTGATAAATAATTTAGAAAGAGAAGACGAAGAAGACATCTACGAAACCGTAGTTATTGAAACCGAATTAATTGAACGCGCATCCACAAAATAAAAATTTAACATTGCTCGTTTAAAATCTTTTATATCTTTACGCCAATCAAAACATATATTTTTACTTCTCAGGTAATATAGTTTTGATAAGTAAAAGCTTATCAAAATAGTAATAATTTAAACTTACTATTTATGAAAAAGCGTACCCTTGGCTTTTGGGAAATCTGGAACATGAGTTTCGGTTTCTTAGGAATTCAATTTGGTTTTGCATTACAAGGAGGCTTTATGTCTCGAATATTTCAAACATTAGGAGCAAGTAAAGATGAAATCCCATTATTATGGATTGCAGCACCTTTAACTGGTTTATTGGTTCAGCCAATAATTGGTTACATGAGTGATCGTACTTGGAGTGTCAAATGGGGAAGACGTAGACCGTTTTTCTTAATTGGAGCTATCTTAAGTTCGTTAGCATTATTTTTTGTGCCTTATTCTCCAGCACTTTGGGTAGCAGCAGGATTTTTATGGATTCTGGATGCTTCAATAAATGTGTCTATGGAACCCTTTAGGGCTTTAGTGGCAGATAAATTACCTGACTCTCAAAGGTCTTATGGATTTGTTGTACAAACCTTAATTATAGGTATTGGTACTTGGGTTGCTAGTAATTTACCTTGGATGGTGTCGCAATTTGGAGTTAGCGATTCTGCAGACTCTGGTGTAATTACGGACTCAGTTAAAATAGCTTTTGCAATTGGTGCATTCGTGTTTTTACTAAGTATTCTTTACACTGTATTTACTACAACAGAATATCCTCCAGAAGACATGGAAGAGTTTGAGCGCGAGAAAGCTAAGAAAAACAACTTCATTCCTGATATTTTAAATAATATTGGAAATATGCCTTTAACCATGAAAAAATTAGGAGTCATCCAATTCTTTTCTTGGTTTGCCTTTTTCACCATGTGGAGTTTAGCCAATCCAGCACTTACAGAGCACGTGTTTAATACACCAGCTCCAATAGAAAGTGCTTTTGATATGGCAGATACTGTGCAAAAAGCTGCATTTGATACACAAAATACAGCGTTTCAAAAATCATCAAATTTAGTAGGTTCAGCAATGGGTGTGTATGGGTTATCCTCTATGGCTTTTGCTTTATTATTAGTACTATATACAGCCAAAAGGCGCATTAACCGTAAGTTAGTACATATGGTATCACTAATGTTAGGTGGTGTAGGATTTTTGTTAATGAATTACGCTTCACCAGAACACCTAAAGTATTGCTTTATACTTATTGGTTTTGCTTGGGGAAGTATTTTGTCAATGCCTTATGCCATGTTATCTAGTTCTGTAGATCCAAAAAAAATGGGTGTAATTATGGGAATCTTCAACATGTTTATTGTAATTCCACAAATTATCGCAGCACTTGGAGGTATTAATTTTATATCAAGTTTATTAGGAGAAGAAACTATAAATGCTATGACAGTTGCAGGAATTAGTTTAATAATTGCAGGTCTTTGCAACTTATTGATAACTAATAAAAACGCAATCTCATATCAAGCAGAAGAAATTTAAAAAATGAATAAAAAAGGATTCATATTCGATTTAGATGGTGTCATTGTAGACACTGCAAAATATCACTTTTTAGCATGGCAAAACCTTGCAAAAAGTATTGATATAGATTTTACACACGAGCAAAACGAACAACTTAAAGGTGTTAGCCGAGTAAAATCATTAGAAAAAATATTAGAATGGGGAAATAAAACCATTTCAGAAGAATTATTTACATCATTAATGGGTAAAAAAAATGAAGAGTATCTAAGCTTCATTGAAAAAATGACCGATGAAGAAATTTTACCCGACGTACCAAAAATATTAAATTATTTAATCGAAAAACAACAGCCAATTTCTTTAGGGTCTGCAAGTAAAAATGCACGACCAATTTTAGAAAAAGTCAATTTACTTTCAAAGTTTGATGCTATTGTTGATGGTAACGATGTTAGCAAAGCAAAACCAGACCCAGAAGTGTTTTTAATTGCAGCAAAGCATTTAAACATGAAACCTGAAGATTGTATTGTTTTTGAAGATTCTGTAGCTGGTGTTCAAGCTGCAAATACAGCAAACATGATTTCTATTGGTATAGGCGAAAAAGAGGTATTACATGAAGCAGATTATATCTTTTCAGATTTTACTGAAATAGAAAACAGCTTTATAGAAGAATTAATAAATAGATAAAAATATTGATTGTCACACTGAGCGTAGTCGAAGTGTTTGTTATCAAAAAAATATAAGAAAATGAATCAAGATTATATACAACCAGACAATTGGTCCATAATTGAAGAAGGTTTTGATGCAGATCGCGTTAAGTCTTCAGAAAGTTTATTCAGCATCGGAAATGGTGCAATGGGTCAACGTGCTAATTTTGAAGAACAATATACAGGTCCAACCTTTCAAGGAAGCTACATTGCAGGCGTTTATTATCCTGACAAAACCAGAGTGGGTTGGTGGAAAAATGGTTATCCAGAGTATTTTGCTAAAGTATTAAATGCTCCAAATTGGATAGGTATTAATGTAGAAATTAATGATGAACAACTAGATTTAAATACCTGTGTTTCGGTTTCTAACTTTAGAAGAGAGCTTAACATGCAAGAAGGTTGGTTATCAAGATCGTTTACTGCAACGCTTCAAAATAAATTAGAAATTGAAGTGAAAGTACTTCGTTTTTTAAGTTTAGATTTAGATGAAGTTGGAGCTATAAATTACCAAGTAACTCCTTTAAATGGAAAAGCGACTATTAAGTTTCAACCGTATTTAGATTCAGGTATTACAAATGAAGACACCAATTGGGACGACCAATTTTGGGATACTTTAAACGTAAGTACAGAAAACGAGCAAGCATTTATTGAAGCAAAAACCATGAAAACAGGTTTTCATACTTGTACATTTATGCAGTCTTCAGTATTTGTAAATAATACAAAACAAGAGCAAACACCAGAAATAGATAAACAAGCAAATGCTATTTCATTTATGTATACAGTTTCTGTGAATTCAGGTGAAACTGCAAGCATCCAAAAGTTTGGTGGTTATACAGTAGATAGAAATCACGATAAAAATCAGTTAGTTTCAGCAGCTAAAAAAGCATTAGATACTGCTTCAAATTTAGGTTTTCAAGTACTTTTAAATAATCAAAAAGAGGCTTGGTCAAAAATTTGGGAAATGTCAGATATCACAATCGATGGTGATGTTAAAGCACAACAAGGTATTCGTTTTAATATTTTCCAATTAAACCAAACCTATTTAGGAAAAGATTCTACCTTAAACATTGGTCCAAAAGGATTTACAGGAGAAAAATATGGTGGAAGTACGTATTGGGATACCGAAGCATATTGCATTCCGTTTTACATGGCTACCAAAGATCAAAAAGTAGCACGCAGTTTATTAAAATATAGGTATAATCATTTAGAAAAAGCGATTGAAAATGCTGAGAAATTAGGGTTTAATAATGGAGCAGCATTGTACCCAATGGTAACCATGAATGGTGAAGAATGCCATAACGAATGGGAAATTACCTTTGAAGAAATTCACAGAAATGGAGCTATTGCTTTTGCTATTTTTAACTACTATCGTTATACAGGAGATTACAGCTATATTCCAGAAATGGGATTAGAAGTCCTTATTGGTATCGCTAGATTCTGGCAACAACGTGCTACATTTTCTACAGATAAAAACAAGTATGTTATTTTAGGTGTTACTGGTCCTAACGAATATGAAAATAACATCAATAATAACTTTTATACCAACTATTTAGCAAAGTGGTGTATTGATTATGCGTTAGAAAATATCGAGAAAGTTAAAGAAGGACATCACGACGATTACTTGCGTATTTCGGGCAAAACAAAAATCACCCACGAAGAGTTACATGCTTGGCAAAAAGTAGCAGATAATATGTTTTTCCCTTATTCTGAAAAACACCAAGTATACTTACAACAAGATGGCTTTTTAGATAAAGAATTAATTACGGTTGCCGATTTACCAAATCAAGATAGACCAATAAACCAAAAGTGGAGTTGGGATCGTATTTTACGTTCGCCTTACATCAAACAAGCAGATACTTTACAAGGTTTTTACTTCTTTGAAGATCAATTTTCAACTGAAGAATTAAAACGTCATTTCGATTTTTACGAACCATTTACAGTACATGAAAGCTCACTTTCACCTTGTGTACACAGTATTCAAGCTGCTAAATTAGACCAAATGGAACAAGCGTATACGTTCTATTTACGTACGTCTCGTTTAGATTTAGACGATTATAATAAAGAGGTAGAAGAAGGTTTACATATTACCAGTATGGCTGGAACATGGATGAGTATTGTAGAAGGTTTTGGTGGTATGCGTGTTAAAAACGATACGCTACATTTTGAACCTCGTATTCCTAAAGAATGGGAAGCGTATTCATTTAAAGTAAACTTTAGAGATCAAATTTTAAAAGTGAATGTATCGCAAGCGGAAACGACTTTCGAGTTAGAAGGGAATACAGATTTAAACATTCAAGTAAATGATAATTCGGTAACAGTATCACCAAATAACTTGGTGAAAATTTAAAACTAAACACACTAATTAAGATGAAAAAATTAATTCCACTAGCATTAGTAATTTTAATTAGTGTTAGTTTTTCTTGCCAGAAGGTAGCCGAAAAAACAACAACTTCTGAAGTTGTAACCGAAGTTAAAAACGATATTGAGCGTATAGAACCACCACATTGGTGGACAGGTTTTAATAATTCACAAGTACAATTATTGGTGAAGCATGCTAATATTTCGGAAGCAACACCTAGTATAAATTATGCAGGAGTTTCTATTGAAAAAGTGCATAAAGCAGATAGCCCTAATTATCTGTTTTTAGATTTAAATATTTCAGAAAGTGCGAAAGCAGGACCATTCAATATTCATTTTAAATTTAATGAAGAAAAAGAGCTTGTTCAAACTTACGAAGTAAAAGCACGTTTAAAAGAGGCTTCCGATTATCAAGGTTTTGATAGTACAGATGCTATTTATTTAATCACTCCAGATCGTTTTGCAAATGGTGATCCTTCTAATGATATAAAAGAAGATTTAAAGGAGAAAACCATCGATAGAAAAGACGATTATGCACGTCATGGTGGTGATTTACGAGGTATTATTCAGCATTTAGATTATATAGAAGATATGGGTTTTACACAAATTTGGCCGTGTCCTTTACTAACTAATGATATGGAAAGAGCTTCGTATCATGGTTACGCCATGACCGATTTTTACCAAGTAGATCCTCGTTACGGAAGTTTAGAAGAATACCAAGAATTAGCTGCAAAAGCCAAAGAAAAAGGTATCGGTTTAATCATGGACCAAGTGGCTAATCATTGCGGAAGCGAACATTGGTGGATGCAAGATTTACCATTTAAAGATTGGGTGAACCAACAAGATAGTTTTGAGAATAATAAACCATTAAATAACTCCAACCACAGACGTACGAGTAACCAAGATTTGTATGCTTCTAAACGCGATAAAAAAGAAATGGCAGAAGGTTGGTTTGTACCAACAATGCCAGATTTAAATCAACGAAACCCGTTTATGGCAAACTATATTATTCAGAATAGTATTTGGTGGGTAGAAACATTAAGTCTTAGCGGAATTCGTCAAGACACCTATCCTTATCCAGATAAAAATTTCATGTCTAATTGGGCAGGAGCAATCATGAACGAATATCCTAACTTTAACATCGTTGGTGAAGAATGGAGTACCAATCCGTTATTAATTGCCTATTGGCAAGAAGGACATGACAATAAAGATGGTTACGATTCTAATTTAAAATCGACTATGGATTTTGCTATGCAAAAAAATACGGTCGATGCTTTAAATGAAGACGAAAAATGGGATACTGGATTGGTGAAAATATACGAAGGTTTAGCAAACGATTTTGCCTATGCATCACCAAAAGATATTATGGTCTTTCCAGACAATCATGATATGAGTCGCATTTTCACACAATTAAAAGGAGATGTGCCAAATACCAAAATGGCTTTAAGTTATCTATTAAGCTTACCTAGAATTCCGCAATTGTATTACGGAACAGAAATCTTAATGAACGATTTTGAAAAACCTGGCGATCATGGTTTAATTCGTACCGATTTTCCTGGAGGTTGGCAAGGAGATGCTGTAAATGCATTTTCAGGAGAAGGTTTAACAGATGCGCAAAAAGACATGCAGTTATTCCTTAAAAAAGTATTGAATTACAGAAAATCTAGTGATGCCATCCACAATGGAAAAACCATCCATTTTGCTCCATTTATGGGAACGTATTTCTTATTTAGAGTTATAGATGGAGAAACCGTTGTACATATCATTAATAAAAATAATGAACCAATTAGTTTAGATTTAAAACGTTTTGAAGAAGTTGGTTTACAAGGCAAAACATTAAAAAACATAGTAACTAATGAAACTTTTGTTTGGGAAGATGAAATTACCTTAAACGAAAGAGGAAGCTTGCTATTATCTACTAAATTATAAATTAAATGTCACCTCGAGCGCAGTCGAGAGGTCTCCATCGTAATGAAAAATATTATATACATATTATCTTTTTTACTATTTCAATTCACCTTTGCTCAGGTTACAATTATAGTTGAAGAACTTCCAAAAGACACACCAAAAGATGCTTCCATATTTATTTCAGGAGATTTTGAAGGTTGGTCTGGAGGACATAAAGACTACCAATTACAACAAGTAAATAGACAGTATCAAATATCACTTCCTAAAACAGAACAACGTATTTTATTCAAGTTTACCTTAGGGAATTGGGAGACTTCAGAAAGTACAAATAAAGGCTTGAAAATAGATAATCGCACCTATAAATTTACAGAATCAAACGATACGCTAAAAGTAAAAATCGCAGGTTGGAGTCATTTATTTGATCTTCAGGAAGTATCAACAGCTTCAAAAAATGTCACTGTTTTATCCGAAACTTTCAACATACCACAACTCAACAGAAAACGTCGTGTTTGGATGTATTTACCTGCAGATTATAAAACGTCTAAAGAAAATTATCCTGTAGTGTATATGCACGATGGACAAAATGTTTTTGATGCCAGTACGTCTACATATGGTGAGTGGAAAGTAGATGAAATTCTAGACAAATTATTTAAAGAAAATCTAAAACTTATTGTGGTTGCTGTAGATAATGGAGAATCTAAGCGTTTAGATGAATATTCACCTTGGACACATCCAGAATATGGTGGAGGCGAAGGTGAAGCTTATGTAAATTTTATTGTAAACACATTAAAACCGTATATCGATACTAATTTCAATACTAAAAAAGACAAATCTAATACAGCTGTTTTTGGTAGTTCCATGGGTGGATTGATTTCGCATTATGCTGCTTTAAAATACCCAACGGTTTTTGGTAAAGTTGGTGTCTATTCTCCTGCATTTTGGTTTGCTCCAGCAGTTAATGAGTTTTCTAAAAAACGAGCGAATATTCAAGACACGAAAATGTACTTTTTGGCTGGTGGAAAAGAAGGCGAAAACGCAGGTTTTAATGAAATTAGCCAAACCGTTACAGACATGAATAGTATGATTTCTATTTTAACTGAAAACGGATTTCCTAAAGAAAACATACAGTCTAAAGTCGTTCCAGAAGGGAAACATAATGAGGCTTTATGGGAAAACAATTTTGAGGAAGCTATTACTTGGTTGTTTGCAGATGCTATTAAAAAAGAACGTTCAAGACAGCGCGCTTTCAAGATAATCAATTACATATTCAAGTTTCCGACGGAAGTTATAAAATGCATTTTTACCATCCTGAAATTATCGAAACTACATTTTTACCAACAGGAGAAGTATTTAATAAAAAGTCTCACGCAGTTGTTTTAGATAAAGTAGATTCTGATGTAAAATTTAATGAAACAGCTTCAGAGATTAGTTTTCAATCTGAAAAATTAACAGTAAAAATCACCAAAGCACCTTTTCGTATTTCGTATTGGAAAGATGGTAAAGAAGTCACTTCTGTAAAAAATGGCTATCAAAAAACGGATGCATTTGAAACCATTCATTTTAATTTAAAATCAGACGAAGTTTTATATGGTGGAGGCGCAAGAGCTCTAGGTATGAATCGTAGAGGTAATCGTTTAGAATTGTACAATAAAGCCCATTATGGTTATGAAGATAGAAGTGAGTTAATGAATTACACCATGCCAATGGTAGTGTCTTCTAACAAGTATTTAATTCATTTTGATAATGCACCAATTGGCTTTTTAGATTTAGATAGCAAAGCAGATAACACACTAACGTACGAAACTATTTCTGGTAGAAAAACCTATCAAGTAGTAGTTGGTGATTCTTGGTTAGATCTTACTAAAAATTATACTCAACTTACGGGAACACAACCCATGCCACCACGTTGGGCTTTAGGTAATTTTTCTAGTCGATTTGGATACCATTCACAAGAAGAAGTAACTGCTACTGTAGAAAAATTTAGAGAAGAGAACATTCCATTAGATGCTATTATTATCGATATTTTTTGGTTCGGAAAAACCATTCAAGGTACTATGGGAAATCTAGCGTTTGATCGCGATTCTTTTCCTAATCCGAAACAAATGATAAAAGTATTAAAAGACAACAATGTGAAAACTGTTTTGGTAACAGAACCGTTTGTATTAACGACATCTAATCGTTGGGACGAAGCTGTAAAAGCAGATGTTTTAGCTAATGATTCTATAGGAAATCCGTTTACCTACGATTTCTATTTTGGTAATACCGGTTTGATTGATATCTATAATCCGAAAGGGAAAAAATGGTTTCAAAACATTTACAAAGACTTGGCCAATTTAGGTGTTTCTGGTGTTTGGGGAGATTTAGGAGAACCAGAAGTACATCCTAAAAACCTTCTACACGCAACAGGAACAGCAGACGAAGTACATAATATTTATGGTCATAATTGGGCAGAATCTGTACAAGAGATGTACACGCAAAACTTTCCAAACACAAGACCGTTTATTTTAATGCGTGCAGGTAGTTCTGGATCCCAACGTTTTGGAATGATTCCTTGGTCTGGTGATGTGAATAGAACTTGGGGAGGATTACAATCTCAGCCAGAAATTGCACTGCAAATGGGATTGCAAGGTTTGGCTTTTATGCATAGCGATTTAGGTGGTTTTGCTGGTAATAATTTAGACGATGAGCTATATGCACGATGGTTGCAATATGGTGTTTTTCAGCCAATTTACAGACCACATGCACAAGAAGAAGTGCCTGCAGAACCTGTTTTTAGAAGCGATAAAGCGAAAGCCTTAGCAAGAGAGTCTATCGAGTTGCGTTACAAATTACTACCTTATAACTACAATTTAGTTTTCGAAAATAACCAAACAGGAGCACCTTTAATGCGAGCTTTGTTTTTTGAAGAGGAAGACAATACAAATTTACAAACCTATGCATCTACGTATCTTTGGGGAAATGACTTTTTAGTCACGCCAATTGTACAATCAGAACAAAAAGAAGCTGAGGTTTACTTTCCTAAAAACAGTAATTGGTTCGATTTTTATACCAATAAAAAAGTAGAAGGCGGACAAACACTATCCGTGAAAACGGAAGAAAATAGCATTCCAACTTACGTTCGTGGTGGCGCATTTATCCCAACTGCAAAACCAATGCAAAGCACTGCAGAATATAATGGTACTAATCTAGACTTACATTATTATTTTGATGCATCAGTAGAAAAAAGCATTCGTAAAATGTATAATGATGATGGAGCAACCAAAAATGCTTTTGAAAATGGAAGTTACGAAATTCTAAAATTTGAAGCAGAAACTACTGCAAAGCTTTTAGAATTTGATTTTGAAGCAGAAATAGGTACCAATTATACAACAGCTACAAAAAATATAGATGTTGTAATTCACAATTTCCCGAAAGCACCTAAACGTATTAAAAGTAATGGAAAAAAAGTAGATTATAATTACAACGAAGCAACCAAAACACTACGTTTTAATTTACAATGGGAAACGTCTAAAGACTTTGAAACACAAATAAAATACTAAGTATAACATGAAAAAGAGCATACTTTTAATCGCATTATCTATTCTTGTTTTCGGTTGTAAAACCGATAAAAAAGCAAATCAAGATATCGCAGAAAACAAGAAAAAAGAAGAAGCTAAAACCCCTTTTGTTTGGGATGCTGCAAATGTTTATTTTTTATTAACCGATCGTTTTAACAATGGAGATAAAACAAACGACGTTAATTATAACCGAACTAAAGAAACTGCTGTTTTACGTGGTTTCGAAGGAGGCGATTTACAAGGAATCACGCAAAAAATAGAAGACGGATATTTTACAAATTTAGGAATCAATGCCATTTGGATGTCACCAATTGTTGAGCAAATTCATGGCGCAACCGATGAAGGTACTGGAAACACGTATGGGTTTCATGGCTATTGGACTAAAGATTGGACCAATATCGATGCTAATTTAGGAACCAAAGAAGATCTACAAAACCTGGTGGATGCTGCACATAAAAAAGGCATTCGTGTGTTGTTAGATGCAGTAATTAATCATACAGGACCTGTTACAGATCAAGATCCTGTTTGGCCAAGTGATTGGGTTAGAACAGAACCACAATGTCAATACAATAATTACGAAAATACCGTTACTTGTACCTTAGTAAAAAACCTTCCAGACATTAAAACCGAAAGTAATGAAGCGGTAAATTTACCACCACAATTGGTAGAAAAATGGAAAGCCGAAGGTCGTTATGACGAAGAAGTTGCAGAATTAGATGCTTTTTTTAAAGCCACAGGTCATCCTCGTGCACCTCGTTTTTACATCATGAAATGGTTGAGCGATTACATTACAGATTTTGGTATTGATGGTTACAGAGTAGATACCGTTAAACACACCGAAGCTTTTGTTTGGCAAGAGTTTAAAGACGTTTGTGATAACGCTTTCGCAGAATTTAAGCAGCAAAACCCAAACAAAGTTTTAGACAATAATGCTTTTTACTTGGTTGGAGAAGTGTATAACTACGGAATTTCTGCAGGAACCGCTTTTGATTTTGGTGATAAAAAAGTAAATTATTTTGATGCTGCTTTTAATAGTCTAATCAATTTTGAATTTAAATGGAACGCAGCACAGCAAACCTACGAAGAGCAATTCAAAACATACGATAGTCTTTTACATACTAGCCTTAAAGGTTATGGTGTTTTAAACTATTTAACGTCTCATGACGACGGACAACCTTTCGATAAAAATAGAGAGAAAACCTACGAAACTGCAACACGATTATTACTATCTCCTGGAGCGTCACAAGTATATTATGGAGACGAATCTGCAAGAGATTTAACTATAGAAGGTACGGTTGGAGATGCTACTTTAAGAAGTTTCATGAATTGGAATGAAATAGCAAAGCAACAAGATTTGCTAATCCACTGGCAAAAATTAGGACAATTTAGACGTAATCATCCTTCGGTTGGAGCAGGAAAACATACCATGCTAAGTTATACACCTTACCTTTTTAGTAGAAGGTATACCAAAGGTGATTTTAAAGATGACGTCATTATTGGTATCGATATTCCTAAAGGAAAACATACTATCGATGTGTCTTCAGTATTTAACGAAACCCCTCAAATTAAAGACTTCTATTCAGGAGAAATTCTAGACGTTACAAACGGAAACATTACAATTGATACGGAATCTAACATTCTATTATTAGAAAATATTAAATAAATACTCACATGAAAAAACTAATATTATCCCTTGCAATACTTAGTGTTTTTGCTTGTAAAGAAGAAAAAAAACAAGAAGAAACAAAAGTTGATACTAAGGAAAAAGTAGCAATGCAACCTATTTCGGCTTCCGATTTAGAAACAGCTGTTATCTATGAAGCTAACATCAGACAATATTCACCAGAAGGCACTTTTGAAGCTTTCACAAAAGACATTCCGCAGTTAAAACAATTAGGTGTAAAAGTAATTTGGTTAATGCCTGTTTTTCCTATTTCGGAAACAAAACGTAAAGCTACAGGAGGTGAAGATAGTAAGTTTGCAACCGATTTCCCAGAAGCAGAACAAGACAAGTACTTAGGTAGTTATTATGCAGTGTCTGATTTTACTAAAATTAATCCAGAATTTGGAACAATGGAAGATTTTAGAACATTATTAACGACTGCTCATGATAACGGAATTTATGTGATTTTAGATTGGGTACCAAATCATACAGGTTGGGATCATACTTGGTTAAAAACTAATCCGGAATATTACACACAAAATGATAAAGGCGAAGTAGTACATCCTGTAGATACAGATTGGACAGATGTTGCCGATTTAAACTACGACAACCAAGAGATGCGAAAAGCAATGATTGCAGATATGACCTATTGGTTAACAAAGGAAGGTGTTGATGGATTTAGATGTGATGTGGCAGGATCTGTACCAACCAACTTTTGGGAGCAAGCGATACCAGAATTACGTGCTAAAAAAGACATTTTTATGTTAGCAGAAGCTTGGGAACCAGAATTATTAAAAGACGGTTTATTTGATATGGCTTACGGTTGGGATAGACATCACGCTATGAATGCAATTGCAAAAGGAGAAAAGGATGCAACCGAATTTAATAATGTTTTACAAACCGATTTTGAGCGTTACGCGAGTGACGATATTTTAATGAATTTTGTTACCAATCATGATGAAAACTCATGGAATGGTACCATTAAGGAACGCATGGGAGAAGCTAGCGAAATGATGACTGCTTTAGCTTATGTAACTCCTGGAATGCCATTAATTTATTCTGGTCAAGAGTATGATTTAGACCATAGATTATTGTTTTTTGAAAAAGATAGTTTCCCTCATACCAAAGGAGCCACTTGGGAATTATTAGAAAAATTAGCAACATTAAAACAGAATAATGCTGCTTTACATGGCGGAAAAGCTTCCGCTAAATACAACGTAATTGATAATGGAAAAGATGTAATTTCATTTTCAAGAATAAAAGATAATGATGAGGTTGTGTTTATTGCAAATGTTTCAAAAGAAAATGTTAAAGTAAACCTTGTTCAAAAAGGGACATATTTAGATTATTTGTCTAATAAAACCATAGAATTAGAAGGTGATGCAATCCCTTTAGCGGTTAATGAATTTAAGATTTTAGTTAAAAAGTAAAAGAATTAATAGTTCTTCTTCATAAAAATATAGAAAAGTGCCTGATGGTGCTTTTCTGGTTTAATAAATTGTCAGTTTTTACAAGAAAATACGACTAATCATAATAATGCGTATTTTTGCATTACATTAGTAATATAAATGATCGATTTAAACGACAATATAAATTTACCTTTTTCGTTACAAATAAGTTTTAATAAACTTATTGAGCGTTATAATGACTTGGCTAAAAGTGAAGATTCCTTTATCGCAGCCAAAGCAAATCGCATATTAGAAATAGGACAGGCTAATCCTTTATTAAAAGAGGGATTTAGTAAGATTTCTGTATTGAAAAAATATGAGAAAGAAATCGCAATATTATTGGAAGATTCGTTTAGCGAGGTTTTAAGTCTAAATGAAATTAAAACAGCAAGTGTACCTTATCATAATTTTATTTTTAATGCTTCAAAACGTTTTGAAAATATAATAAAATCAGCTGGTCCTGATTTTGAATTGGTAATTAAAAATATGCCAGAAAATGATTGGTATATTCTTAGTTGTACAATTATAATGAGTTTTTGTTATAACTATGACACTAATTTTAAAAGACCATTATATTATGAGATTCCGAATGAAAATGGTATTGTAAGAATTTACAAGATTACTTATAATGCAGATTTCATGGAAATTATGCCTACTGAAGCTGCTCCTAAATTAACTGATAAAGACTTTGACGAATTATTAGATAATTTTGAAAATATAGAGTTGTGGAAAGAAAAATTTCCTCCTAACAGTTATGTATCAAAAGGATTTGTAATATCTAATATTTTTGATGTTACGGACGATCAGTCTATTTCAAATATAAAAACAACCTTAATAAAAAATAGTAAACGTAAAGACGAAAGCTTTATGGTAGATTTTCAAAAAGTCTTCCGTTCGTTATTAGGAGTTACTGATTTGGAGGTGGGATTTTCTATTTATAATAAGGAAGAAAACACCTTAATGAAGGTGCATGATTCTAGTATTAATAGTTTTTTGCTTAAAGCTAAAGAGGAGTTTAAGTGTGAGAATTTATTTTGTCATTACAGTTATGATAAAATTTTAAAAAGTAAAGCTAACCTTGCTATATCTGATGTAGATGCTAATTTTAAAAAATCAAAAGGTAAGTCTCCTCAGGTTAAAGTTTTAAAAGAGCAAGGTTTTAAAAGTGCCATTTTTGCGCCAATAGCAGAACAAGGTGATTTACTTGCTGTTTTGGAGTTAGTATCTAAAACACCCAGAGCTTTAAATAGTATTAATGCCAATAAACTAGCAGACGTTATGCCTTTTATTTTGTCTGCGGTTAAGCGCTCTAAATTAGACGAGGCAAATTTAATACAGGCTATTATACAACGCGAATGTACTTCTATACATCCAAGTGTAAAATGGAAATTTGAAAGTGCTGCACGCAAGTTTATGCAAGAGGAGTATAATGGTAATGAAAACCCATCTTTTAATAAAATTAGTTTTGATAATGTTTATCCATTATTTGGTCAGATAGATGTTAAAGGATCGTCTGATGCTAGAAATAATGCAACACAAAAGGATTTAGCGCTTCAATTAAAATTAGTAGAAAAGATTGTTGAAAAAGCTTTTGATCATCAAAACTTACCAATTTTTGAGCAATTATTATTTCAGGTTAAAAGTTATCAAATTGCTTTAAAAAATGATTTTAAAGTTGATAGTGAGCAAAAAATCACTCATTTTTTTAAATATGAAATAGAGCCACTTTTTAAATTTCAACTTAAATCAGAATCATTTATAACCCAAGATATTGAGGATTATTTTGCTAAAGTAGATGCTAATCTTGAAGTGATATATTATTATCGTAAAAATTATGATGATACTATTAGCTTGATAAACAAAAATATGTCTGCCTTGTTAGATAAAAAACAAGTAGAGGCACAAGCTATGTATCCTCACTTTTTTGAGCGGTTTAAAACGGATGGTGTTGAGCATAATATGTACATTGGAGAGTCTATTACAAAAGAAGATTCGTTTAACGAATTGTACTTGTATAATTTAAGATTGTGGCAAATGCAAGTCATGATTGATATGGAAACGTCTTTTTACACCAAACAGCACAAATATCCTATCGCGCTTGATGTTGCATCAATGATTTTAGTGTTTAATCAACCGTTATCTATTAGATTTAGAGCAGATGAGAAACACTTTGATGTAGATGGTACTTATAATGCAAGATACGAGGTGGTTAAAAAACGTGTGGATAAAGCTAATATTAAAGGTACAGACGAGCGAATTACTGCTAAGGGTAAGTTAACAATTGTCTATTCTCAGCAAGAAGATGAGTTTGAATACTTAAAATATGTTAGATTTTTACAATCAAAACATAAATTAGGTGATGAGGTAGAAATATTAGAGTTAGAGGATTTACAAGGAGTAACAGGCTTAAAAGCTATTAGAGTTAATATCTTGTATCAAGACCAAAACAATACAAAGCAGTTTTACACGTATAACGATTTAATGCAGGCTATAAAATCCTAACCAACTAAAAGTTGGTTAAGATTTTGAGGTAATATGTATTGTATTTGCGAGGTTGTATCTAATACATCCTGAATATTTACACCTGGATTGTTTTTTACAGCAATACCAAAAGCAAGTAGCGATATAATAATACCTATCATAAATACAGTGTATGTTATTCTTAATAAACGGTATTTTCGTTCTAATACAATTCCTAAAAAATACAAATCTTTAGTCAGTGACTTGTAAATGTACTCCTTGTCATTTATCATTTCATTAATAGCCCATTCAAATTCGTTAAGTTTCATTTTATGAAAATTCCCAAAAAACGTTAAGTTAACTTCTTTGTTTTCTACATCTTCTTTAGTGAATTGACCACTAGTTACATTTGGTCTTGTAGCAATTATAGACATTACCATTGATACAACACTAAACAGAGTAAAAATCACAGTAGGCCAAGTTAGATAAGGGTTGGTGTCTAATTTAGAAATTAAATTAGCCAATACCACTGATATAATAATAGCGTTAACAGATAATAAGATGTTGGCTTTAGTATCCGCAATGTCACTTAATTTAATGTGATTTCGTAGCGCAGTTCTGTAAAACGATTGAATAGCACGTTCTGGACTTTCGTTTTTATATTGGGCTTTGTACTTTGCCTTTAGCTCTTCTGTATTTTGTTTCTTTTTTTGTTTCTTTTTTGTAAGGATTAGCTTAGCAAGATTTTTCTCTTTTCTTTGTTGCCAATTTTGTAAGGCATAATCCGTATAATAACTGTGTTTTTTAGATAAGACTTTAATGTTCTCGTCAAGCCATTCTCTTGGTGTGTAGTTTGCAATACCTGCTAATTCTAACTCTTTCCTTAAAAACTCGCTGGCTTCCGGAAAGTATTTTTTTCCAAAATGAGAGGCGTCAGCATCGCGTAAAATTTTCTCTAATTCGGTTTCTGGCTTACTATCAAATTTTGTAGCTAGTATACAATCTTCAACAGTTTTAATAGTTTTTTCATCTACATTTTCTGTAGTCAAAAATTCCCTAGCTATTTGTGCGCTAACCTCCTCATGGCCTTCTCTTTTTTTAGTGTAGCCCACATCATGTAATAATGCTGCTAATTGAAGTATTTGCGCATCATTAACATCAATTTTAGAGTTTTCTATAATTTCTTTCGTACTTTTAAATACTCGTAGGGTATGCGTGTGATTGTGATAGACTATCGTGTTTGGTAGCTCATTTTTAAGGAGTTCAAATACAAAAGCTTCGGTTTTTTCAATTAGTTTTGACATGAGTGCATAATTATTCTTATCCAAAGTACTAAAAAAATAAAACTCTCAACCTTTAATGACAAAAAATAACATATTTCTAACGTTTGTTTTAGCTTTTCTATTGACTAATTGTGCCAGTTTTGAGGCGCAATATAAATCAGAAGATAAAACAGTAGTTGCATTACCAAATAAACCAATTGACAAAACGTTTTACTTGGTTGGTGATGCTGGAAAATCACCAATGGGTGGATTTAGTAGTGGGTTAACTGCATATAAAAATCTAATAAATCAGAAAGATACCAAAGGTGATTATACTATATTTTTAGGAGACAATATTTATCCTGCAGGTCTACCAACAAAGGAAGATCCTTATTATGACGAAGCTAAAAACCATTTGCAAGCACAAGTAAATGCTGTTTCTGATTTTAATGGTGAAGTGTTGTTTATTCCTGGAAATCACGATTGGTACGCAGATGGTTTAAATGGGTTAAAAGATGAAGAAAAATTTATTGAAGACGCATTGGGTAAAAACACATTTCAGCCAGAAAACGGTTGTCCGTTAGAAGTGGTCGAGGTTAGCGATGGTATCGAGTTAATTATCATTGACACACAATGGTATTTAGAAAACTGGAATGATCATCCAACTATAAATGATGAGTGTGAAATTAAAACAAGAGAACGTTTTTTATTAGAATTAGAAGGCGAGTTTAAAAAAGCACAAAATAAAACCGTTGTAGTTGCTATGCATCATCCCATGTATACTAATGGTACTCATGGTGGATTTTATAGCGCAGATAAACATTTGTACCCAACACAAAGTAAAATTCCGGTTCCAATATTAGCTTCTTTTTTAACGCAAGTTAGAACACAAGGTGGTGTTTCTATTCAAGATAGGTATAACGAGCGTTATAATAAGATGATGAATCGTATTGAAACCTTAGCTTTAGAGTATACAAATATAATTTTTACATCTGGACACGAACACAATTTACAATACATAGAAAATAATGGAATCAAACAAATTGTATCAGGTTCTGGCGCTAAAAAATCTGGAGCAGCCTTAAGTAATAATGGTTTATTTGCCTATGGTAAACAAGGTTTTGCAACACTAACAGTATATAAAGACGGAAGTAGTTATGTTAGTTTTTATGGCGAGGATAATGAGCAGCCAAAACTGTTATATACCAAACAGATTGCTGAAAAAAATGCATCTGAATTTGATTTATCAACATTACCAGATAGCTTTTCACCGACTATTCAAGCCTCAATTTATACTGAAGAAGAAACCAAAAAAACAGGTGTTTATAAAACATTTTTTGGAGAGAAATATCGTGATATCTATAGCCAAAAAGTAGAAGTTCCTGTTGCTACATTGGATACGCTTTATGGTGGTCTAGAAATTGTAAGAGAAGGTGGAGGTCACCAAACACGATCTTTAAGATTGCAAACAAAAGATGGTCGACAATTAAATATGCGTGCGTTGCGCAAAAGTGCTACACAGTATTTGCAAACGGTTTTATTTAAAGAAACATATTTAAAAGATGATTTTGATAAAACTAAAGTCGAAGATTTAATATTAGATTTTTACACAGCAGCGCATCCTTATGCGTTTTCAGTAGTTCCGGATTTGTCACATGCAGCAGGTGTGTACCATACTAACCCTAAATTGTTTTATATACCAAAACATAAATATTTAAAGGATTACAACTATAATTATGGTGGCGAATTATATTTAATTGAAGAACGACCTGAAGATAATTATACAGATGAAAAAAACTTTGGTTATGCAGATGATATTGAAAGTACGCATGACATTATTAAAAAAATTAGAACTGACGAAAAATATAAAATAGACGAAAACGCTTTTGTTAGAGCACGCCTTTTTGATATGCTTTTAGGTGATTGGGACAGACACCAAGACCAATGGAGATGGGCTCAGTTTAACCAAGACAATGGAGATAAATTATATAAACCTATTCCTAGAGATAGAGATCAAGTATTTTCTAATTTTGATGGTGCTTTATTAGATATTATGCGTTTTATTTCTGGATCAACTAAACAGCTTCAAGTGTATGATGGTGAGTTGAAGGATATAAAATGGATGAATAGTGCAGGTATTAAATTGGATAAAGTGTTAATTCAAAATTCTGATAAATCTGTTTGGATTAAGCAAGCACAATACTTGCAAGATAATATTACAGATGCTGTTATTGAAGAGGCTTTTAGTAAAGTTCCAAAAGAAGTACAAGAAGAATCTTTATTACAGATAAAGACATTTTTAAAAGAAAGAAAAAATAACTTACAGGATATAGCAGAGCGCTATTCTGATTATCTTAATCAATTGGTGATACTGACTGGTACAGATAAGGATGATTATATTGAAGTTAATAGGATTGCAGATAATAAAACGCAAGTTGTAATTTCAAGAATAAAAGATGGTAAAAAAGCAGATGTTATAGTAGATCGTACTTTTGATAAGGATATAACTAAGGAGTTATGGATTTATGCTTTAGATGATGATGATATAATTGAAGTTAGTGGTAAAGCTAGTAACTTGATTTTTACACGTATTATTGGTGGGCAAAATAACGACGAATATATTATTAATAATGGAAGACGTGTACGTATTTATGACCATAAATCAAAACCAAATACCATAACAAAAAATAATGGAGCTAAGGTTAAATTTACAGATATTTACAACAATAACCTGTTTGATTTTCAGAAAAATATAGTTAAAACAAGTGTGGTTACGCCAAGTCTTGGATATAATCCAGATGATGGTTTTAAAGTAGGTGTTGGCTTAAATTATACTGTCAAAGGATTTTCTCGTAACCCATACTCGCAACAACATCGTTTTAAAAGTGGTTACTTTTTTGCAACTAGTGGTTTTAGTTTAAATTATGATGGTGAATTTGCAAACCTTTTTGGCGAATGGAACTTACATGTTGCAGGACAGCTAACCAGCGAGAATTTTACCAATAACTTTTTTGGTTATGGTAATGAAACCGTTAATAATGATGATGACTTAGATTTAGATTATAATAGAATTAAAACAAGTATTTATGCAGCTAGTGTAGGTGTCCTTAAAAAAGGAGATTTTGGATCTGATTACGGAATAAAAATAACTACAGAAGCTGTAGAGATTGGAGAAACACCAGACCGTTTTATTGAAACACAAGAACCGTCTGTAAACACAACAGACTTTTATAATAGACGCTTTTTCGCAGGTTTAGAAGGGAATTTTAATTATCATAGTTTTGATAATGCTATAAATCCATCCAGAGGGATGACCTTTGATTTAGGTGTAGGAGGTAAAACCGAAGTTAAAGACTCTAAATACACATACGGATTTGTAAATACTGCTTTAGGGTTTTACAATGCGCTGTCTACAAACAGAAAACTAGTTTTAAAAACAGATGCAAGAGCACAAATGAGATTTGGTGATGATTTAATATTTTATCAAGCAGCAAATATTGGTGGAGCTAATGGACTACGTGGTTACAGGTTACAACGTTTTACAGGTCAAAACAGTTTAACTGGTAGTGCA
The DNA here is from genome assembly GCF_055808135.1 of Olleya sp. KJ81-1. Taxonomy (NCBI): domain Bacteria; kingdom Pseudomonadati; phylum Bacteroidota; class Flavobacteriia; order Flavobacteriales; family Flavobacteriaceae; genus Olleya; species Olleya sp. KJ81-1. Next base: position 3,037,491 of record NZ_CM147854.1, read on the forward strand.
GATATTAGATATAGCTTTAATCAGTTTAAAACAAAAACGTTACCATTACAATTAGGTGTCTTTGTTGGAGGTGATGTAGGACGTGTTTGGACTAAAAATGATGCATCAAAAATTTGGCATAACGATTATGGTGTTGGATTTTGGGTGACTGCAGCAGATAGTGTTTCTGGGACATTTAACTTTTTTAATAGCGAAGAAGGATTACGTTTTTCTTTTGGATTTGGACTAAATTTTTAAAACCCAATTAATGAAAAATGTTATAGTTAATGGTTTTGAATATTTAAAAAAACTTGAAAGTAAAATAGCTTTTTACCCTTCGGTTTATAGCCTGACAGGGTTACTGTTTACATTTTTTATGTACTATGCAGAAAATAAAGGTATATCGTCTTATTTAGTAGACAATGTACCTCTGTTGGTTATAAATAATTCAGAAACCGCATTTAATATTTTAACCACGTTTATTGCTGGACTAATCTCTATAATGGTTTTTAGTTTTTCCATGGTAATGATATTGTTAAATCAAGCATCAAGTAACTTTTCGCCTAGAGTCTTACCTGGTTTAATATCTAATAAGCGTCATCAAAAAATATTAGGTATATATAACGCAACGTTACTATTTTGCATATTTACTATGGTAGGAATAGAGCCTGATGGAGGTGAAAACCAATTGCCTGGCTTTTCAGTATTATTGGCTATTGTATTTATGGTTATCTGCTTAGGTGCTTTTATTTATTTTATACATTCCATTTCGCAAGAGATTCAGGTTCATAGTATCATGCAACGCATATTTGATGAGGCTAAAAATAGACTAGATAAACTTATACATTCAGAAGAAGATACAACTGAAGAGTTTCCAAATACGGATGAATGGACGGTTTATAAGTCTCCAGCAACAGGCTTTTTACAAGATATTATATTAGACCCTTTTAGTCAACATGCAAAACAAAATGATAATCAATTTGAAATTGTAGCAATTAAAGGACAATACATATATAAGGACAAGCCTTTATTTAAATGTAAAACAAAACTTAAAGACGAAGCTCTTGAAAATTTACTAGCTTATTTTCTTTTTTCTAGAGACGAGATTATAGAAGACAACTACGTTTTAGGCTTTAAACAAATTACCGAAATTGCTGTAAAAGCGATGTCTCCTGGTATCAATGATCCTGGAACAACTATTATCGCAATAGATTATCTTGCAGAACTTTTTCAAAGCAGAATGTATAAAAATGATATAAGTATCTTGTTGGAAGATAATAAACCAGTAGTAAAAATTAGCTCTGTGACATTTAAAGAGTTACTATATTTTGTAATGGCTCCAATTAGGACTTACGCAAAGCATGACGTTATTATAGTTAATAAATTAATTAACCTATTTCAGCATTTAGCATTTAATATAGATTGCGATAATAAAGGCTATTTAGCAGATATTGATAACGAAGTTAAACGCTTATCAATAGATGCTAATAGTGCTATAAGTAATCAGGAGGATTTAAAATTAATAAACGACAGGTTAAAATCTTTTAATTTATAATTTAAACTTATAAATATTATTATCTTCTTTACCAGAGTCTTCGTCTGTAATATAAATAGACGTGTTATTTATAAAGCAAACACCTTCTTTTTGACTATCATGATTTAATGAGATGCTCTCTACATTACCATCAAAAAATGCATCGGATTTAAAGTTTGTAAGTTTCCAAATTCTATCATGATTTAATAGTATAATGGTAGAGCCATCAGGACTGATGTCTGCAGATGTTACACGTGTGTCTTTTCCTTTTAGTTTGTAGTCTGTAACGTACGTTGCAACGTGAGACCCAATGGTGTTTGGTACTTTAATAACCATTGTTTTTTTATTCTCTTTACTAAAAATATAAAAGTCATTATTCCATAAAAAGAAAGCTTCAAAATCTTCAGACTTAATATCATCAGGTAATGTAAAGCGTATAATTTCAGCTTCGGTTTTGTCCTTAATGTTTGCTATGTTACTGACTTTATATATAAAAAAGTGGTCTCGTTTTCTTGAGTTATTTCCAAAATCTCCAATGTATAAATTCCCATTGTTGTCAGCAGCTAAGTCTTCCCAGTCATGGTTTTTAATATTGCTAATATCTATATCTTTAATAATATTACCTTTTTTGTCTAAACCATACACATTGTTTTTATTACCTGCATCCTCAATAGTCCAAATTAAATCAGATCCACTAATCAATTGTGCTGCAGAAGCTTCATCCAAATCACCATCTATGGATCCTACTACAGTTAGTTTTCCTGTATTGCAAGACATAAAAAGTAATGCTAAAACTAGTATTGGTTTTAAATGAAAAGTCATAAATTGTCATGTTTAAAATAAGATTAAATATAGGCATATAACAAGTCAGACTAAAGTTTGTAATCTTAAAGTATTTATAAAATTAATGAACAAAATATTAAAATTTGGTCATAGAGGAGCAAAGGGTCATGTGACAGAAAACACCTTGGAGTCAATCCAAAAGGCTTTGGATTTGGGAGTCGATGGGATCGAAATTGATGTACACGTGTGTAAAACAGGAGAGCTAGTTGTTTTTCATGATTTTACGTTAGATAGAATTACGGATGGTACAGGAGAAATTGGTAAATTTTCGTTATCGGAATTAAAGCAATTAAAGGTTGAAAATCTATATAGTATCCCAACGCTAACTGAAGTATTAGATTTAATTGATAATAAAATTTTTATAAATATTGAATTAAAAGGCGAACATACCGCTAATCCAACTTGTGCTGTAATTAAAGATTACGTGGATAATAAAAATTGGACAATGGACCATTTTATTGTTAGTAGTTTTCAAGAAAAAGAGTTGCTTGACGTGTTTAGTTGCAACCCTAATATAGCATTAGGCGTTTTAACAAAAGCAAGTGTAAATCAAGCAATTGCTTTAGCCAAGCGGATTAATGCAAAAGCAATACACCCTAATTTAGCATTGCTAAGTAAGGACAATGTTAAACAGACACAAGACCAAGGATATAAAGTAAATGTGTGGACAGTCAACACTAAGCAAGCTATTGCACGTATGAAAAGCTATAATGTTGATGCTATAATAAGTGATTTTCCAGATAGATTATGAAACAGTACGATGTAATAATAATAGGTGGTGGTGCAGCTGGTTTTTTTGCAGCAATTAATATTGGCGAGTTGTATCCCAATTTAAAAATAGTTGTTTTAGAAAGAGGTAAAGATGTACTAGGCAAAGTTAAGGTATCTGGTGGTGGACGTTGCAATGTAACACATGCCGAGTTTGTTCCGCAAGAATTAACCAGTTACTATCCAAGGGGAGAAAAGGAACTTTTAGGACCTTTTCATACCTTTATGACTGGAGATACTATGGAGTGGTTTGAAAATAGAGGCGTGTCATTAAAAATTGAAGACGATGGACGCATATTTCCAACCAGTAATAATTCGCAAACCATTATTGATTGCTTTTTAAACGAAGCTGATAAGTATAATGTTGAGGTATTAACAAATCAATCCGTAACAAGTTTTAGTCCAATCGACCAGCAATGGGAAGTGGTTACAAAATCGGACCAATTTACAGCTCAAAAACTTATTGTTGCTACAGGAAGTAATCCTAAAATTTGGTCTTTTTTAGAGCAGTTAGGGCATACTATTATTAAGCCAGTACCTTCATTGTTTACATTTAATATTAATGATACAAGGATTAAAGATATTCCAGGTGTTGTGGCTCAAAACGTAACAGTTAAAGTAATAGGGACTAAGTTAGAGTCTTCTGGTCCTTTATTAATTACACATTGGGGAATGAGTGCGCCTTCCATATTAAAACTATCAGCTTTTGGTGCTTTAGATTTGGCTAAAAAAGAGTATAAATTTGATATTGAAGTTAATTTTGTTAACCAAGATTTTGAGGACGTGCTGTCAGATTTAAAAACATATAAGCAAGACTTGTCTAAAAAAACTGTTTTTAAAGCAGCGCAATTTGATATGCCAAAACGGTTATGGAAAACGTTAGTTGAAGCTGCAGGAATAACTGAAAATATACGTTGGGCAGATTTAAATAAATCCCAATTAGATGATTTGGCTGGTCAATTAACTACAGCAATTTTTAAAGTAGACGGAAAAAGTACGTTTAAAGAAGAATTTGTTACAGCAGGAGGAATAGATTTAAAGGAAGTTAATTTTAAAAATTACCAAAGTAAATTGCATAGTAACCTATATTTTGCTGGCGAAATTATTAATGTTGATGCCTTAACAGGTGGATTTAATTTCCAAAATGCATGGACAGGAGCTTACATTGTGGCTAAAAATATTGAGATTTAGTATGGAGACTTTTTTATATTTTTAAGAGGTATTAATGTTGGAGGACACAACAAAATAAAAATGTTAGATTTACGTCAAGTGTTATCAGATATAGGCTTTAATGATGTAAAAACGTATATTCAAACGGGTAATATTATACTAAAAACGGATTTAAAAGACAAAGCAATTATAACCAGTAAAATAGAGGAGTCTATTTTAGATCATTTTGGTTTTAACATACCAACTCTAGTAAAAACAAAAGCAGACCTTGATTTAATATTAAAAAAATGTCCTTTTACTGATGTAGAAAAAGAAAACAGCTATTTTGCTCTACTTTATAACGCTCCAAGTCAAAGTCAAATCACAGCATTATCAAGTTATGATTTTCCAAATGAAAAATTTACCATAACTAACCAGTGTATCTATCTTTATTCAAGTGTAGGTTATGGAAGGACTAAGGCAAATAGTAATTTTTTTGAAACTAAATTAAAAATCAAAGCTACCGCCAGAAATTTTAAAACACTTACTAAGGTACTGTCGCTAATAAAAAATTAGTTTTTGTTTCTAATAGCATCCCAAGACATTTCTATTGCTTGATCTATTTCCTCTTTTGTCATTTCCAATTCTTCGTTACTCTTAAGTCTAACTGCAGATATTACGGTTCCAAAAGCCATTTGCAAAATTAATCTTACAGGTACATTTCTAACATGCTTTTCTTCAATTCCTTTTAAAAAGAAATCTCTAATGTTAGCAATATAAGGCACAGATTGTTTAACAATCTCTTTAGATATAATTGGTGGTGCAGCAACGTACTCGACAAATTGAAAAGCTAATGGGTTTCCAACAAAGTAGTTGTACAAATTGGACCACATGGTTTCAAATTGTGCTTTAAAATCGCCTTCAGGTAAATTAGCCATTAAAACCACACCATAATCTTGAACAATCATCATGTATAGTTCTTGTATAACCTCATTTTTATTTTCAAAATAATGGTATATCGTACCAACAGCTACATTAGCTTCTTTGGCGACTTGAGACATAGGTGTAGCGTGTACACCTTGTTTAACCACTAATTCTAACATAGTGATTATTATGCGTTGTTTTTTGTCCATTTAGACAGGTTGTATATTATGGTAAAAAGCGGTGAAGCGAAGTTTTAAGGGAACTTTTTTTACCTATCAGTTAACATTATAAATTTTTTAAGAAAGACAGACGATTTGTTAAGTGTTGTTAATCAGCAAATTGAATGTTCATTCGGTGGTCAAAATTAATAAATTAGTTTAAATATTAAAGCTATATTTGTATAAATTTAATTATTAGATGGATTTATCACGTTTTTTATTAAAAAACTATCAAAATAAGCTAAATAACGGAAGTGTAACTTGGTCTTCTCCAAGTAATATTGCACTAGTTAAATATTGGGGAAAAAAAGAACATCAAATTCCAGAAAACCCATCAATCAGTTTTACTTTAGATTCTTGTAAAACAATTACTGAGTTGCACTATATTAAAAAGCAAAAAGGTAATAATAGTTTTGATTTTAAGGTTTTTTTAGATGAAGAATTAAAGCCTGACTTTCATCCTAAAATCGAAACGTTTTTTAAGCGTATTGAAAGTTATGTGCCTTTTTTAAAAGAATTTGAGTTTACTATTAAAACTAAAAACACGTTTCCTCATAGTTCTGGTATTGCATCTTCCGCATCAGGTATGAGTGCTTTAGCTTTGTGTATAATGAGCATAGAAAAACAATTAAATCCAGAATTATCTCAAACGCATTTTATCCAAAAAGCATCCTTTTTAGCAAGATTAGGATCAGGTAGTGCTTGTAGGAGTTTGGAAGGCGATCTAGTAGTTTGGGGTAAACACCCAAAAATTGAAGATAGTAGCGATTTGTTTGGTATAAAATATCCGTATAAAGTTCACGATATTTTTAAAAACTATAACGACACTATATTATTGGTTGATAAAGGAGAAAAACAGGTAAGTAGCACAGTTGGTCATAATTTAATGCATGGACACCCATTTGCTAGCCAACGTTTTGATCAAGCAGTAGACAACATAACTGCAATCAAATCAATTTTAGAAACTGGAGACTTAAATCAATTTATTGCTTTAGTCGAAAGTGAAGCCTTGACGCTACACGCTATGATGATGACAAGTATGCCTTATTTTATTTTAATGAAACCTAATACGCTAGAAATTATTAATAAAATCTGGCAATTTAGGAAAGATACAGGGTTGCCTGTTTGCTTTACTTTAGATGCAGGTGCTAATGTACATGTCTTATATCCAGATAAATATAAAAATCAAATTTATGAATTCATTAAGGAACAGTTAGTTGCATATTGTCAAAACGGTCACTATATTTGTGATAAAATTGGTTTTGGCGCAAAACAGTTGTAACTTTATAAAACCAATGCTTAATTGCTTATGAAAGGCCCTTTATTTTATTCAAAAATTTTATTATTCGGAGAGTACGGTATTATTAAAGACTCTAAAGGTCTGTCAATACCTTATAATTTTTATAATGGTGCGCTAAAAATGGAGGACAATCCATCGGAAGTAGCGCAACAATCAAATAAAAGTTTACAACGCTTTGCAGACTATTTATCTAAAATAGACGATTCATTAGTCGTTTTTGATATACAGTCATTAAATAAAGACGTTAAAGCAGGTATGTACTTTGACTCTTCAATTCCGCAAGGATATGGAGTTGGTAGTAGTGGTGCGTTAGTTGCAGCTATATATGATAAGTATGCACAAAATAAAATTACTGTCTTAGAAAATTTGACACGTGAAAAGTTGTTAACGCTTAAGGCTATTTTTTCTGAAATGGAATCTTTTTTTCATGGAAAATCTTCGGGATTAGATCCTCTTAATAGTTATTTAAGCTTACCAATTTTAATAAATTCTAAAGAAAATATTGAAGCTACAGGTATACCAACGCAAAGTAGCGATGGTCAAGGTGCAGTGTTTTTGTTAGACTCTGGTATTATTGGAGAAACTGCTCCAATGGTAAGTATCTTTATGGAAAACATGAAGCAAGAAGGGTTTAGAACAATGCTTAAAAATCAATTTATAAAGCACACAGATGCGTGTGTAGATGACTTTTTAAAAGGAGATATAAAATCGCTGTTTAAAAATACCAAGCAGTTATCTAAAGTAGTGTTAAATAACTTTAAGCCAATGATTCCGGCTCAATTCCATGAGTTATGGAAAAACGGAATAGAGACTAATGACTATTACTTAAAACTTTGTGGTTCTGGTGGTGGAGGTTATATCTTAGGTTTTACACCTGATATTAAAAAAGCGCAATTAGCCTTAAAAGACTATAAATTAGAAGTGGTTTATAATTTTTAATTAACACCATTATTTTTTGAAAACAGAACTAAATCATTTTTCAATAAGCTTATTCGTTTGGCAATTATTCATGATTTTGCTGTTATTAGCATTCATCGTTTTGGTTTATAAAATTTATAAAAAAATTACATCTAATAAATAGTTAATGCTCACTAGAAAGCAAAAACATATACTTATTAAGTTTTTTAGTATGTTTTCTGTAATTAGAGGCTATAATATACTAGTTGTAGTCCTTGCGCAATATTTAGCGTCAATTTACATTTTTGCTTCGGACAAACCACTAAAAAAGGTGTTGTTTGATGTTAATCTGCTAATGCTAGTGTTAGCAACAGCAGCTGTAATTGCAGGAGGATATATAATTAATAATTTTTACGATTCTGAAAAAGATTTAATCAACAGACCTAACAAAACAATGTTGGATAAGTTAGTAAGTCAAAATACTAAGTTGTCTTTTTATTTTGTGCTTAATTTTTCAGCAGTTGTAATGGCTAGTTACGTGTCTTTTAAGCCAGTATTATTCTTTTCGTTTTATATTTTTTCAATTTGGTTTTATTCACATAAACTAAAAAAAATGCCTATTGTAGGTAATGTTGTGTCGTCAATATTGACATTAACACCATTTTTTGTAATTTTTGTCTACTATCATAATTTTAAGTCAGTAGTATTTGTTCATGCTACGTTTTTATTTTTAATAATTACTATAAGAGAATTAACTAAGGATTTGGAGAATATAAAAGGAGATTTAACACTAAACTATAGGACTATCCCAATTGTATATGGTGAGCGCACATCCAAAAAAATGATTAGTGTTTTGGTTATAGCTACGTTGTTTCCGGTTTATTTTTTAATAGCAAAATTTGATATTGGATATATGTATCTGTATTTTTATGTTTGCGAGGCTCTGTTGGTTGTCTATTTATTTTTATTATGGCGATCAGTGACTAAAACACACTATTTGTGGTTGCATAATATCTTAAAAATAATAATCGTAGCAGGAGTGTTTAGTATACTGCTAATCAATATTGATTTAGTTTTAAATCGAATTCTTTAATGGTTAAATCATTAACATTCATACGATAATTAACAACAGATGAAAAATTCGTTGTAGATTTGCAAAAAATTATATTATGAGTAGACATAAAGGTGGCAATGATAAAGGAAAGTCTTCAGGACGAGGAAGTGATAATGCTAAAAGCAAAACTTTTGCTAGAGGCAATGCACCTATAAAAAAGAAAGTTGCTCCAAAAGCAAAGCCTACAAGCGCTACTAACTCTGATTTAATCAGGTTAAATAAATACGTCGCTAATTCTGGGATGTGTTCTCGAAGAGAAGCTGATCAACATATTGCAATGGGTTTAGTTACCGTAAATGGTAAAGTTGTGGTAGAGATGGGTTATAAAGTTAAGCTAGAGGATGAAGTAAGGTACGATGGAGCTAGAATTAATCCAGAAAAGAAGGCTTACGTTTTATTAAACAAGCCAAAAGGGTTTGCTACAACTACAAGTGAACAAAAAGGTAGAACCGTTATGGACTTAGTAGCTAATGCTTCAAGTTCTAGAATTAAGCCAATAGGACGTTTAGGACGTAACTCTACAGGTTTATTACTTTTTACTAACGACGAAAAGATTGTAGCACGTTTTACCAATTCTAATAAAGGTGTTGAAAGATTATTTCATTTAGAGTTGGATAAAAACTTAAAAATGGAAGATCTTAAAAAAATCAGAGAAGGTTTTAAGGTTGAAGGTAAACAAGTTGGTGTTGAAGAAATTGACTATGTAAATAACACAAAGAATGAAGTTGGTGTAAAAATAAAAAACACAGGAAACACTATTTTACATACAATATTTGAGCATTTAAAATATGAATTAGTTAGAATTGATTGTGTTCAAATAGCGCATTTAACTAAAAAAGATATACCAAGAGGTAATTGGAAAATATTATCAGAGCAAGAGGTTAACACATTAAAAATGATGTAGTCTATACCCTTAATAAAACAAAAAAACTCGCTGTTAAAGCGAGTTTTTTTGTTTTAATTTTAAGTTGGTAACTTTTTGGCGAATACTATTCAATTATGATGTTTTCATTTAATCCATCAATGTAGTTTAGTACGTCATCTTTACCAATGTCTTTGCTGGAAGATGTTATAAAGTAATTTGGCATTTCTTCCCATGTTTCTAACAGTATTGTTTTATAGTCTTCAACGTGGTTTTCAATAGCTTTAGGTTTTAACTTGTCTGCTTTTGTAAATATGATAGAAAAAGGTATTCCGCTTTCTCCTAAATATTGCATAAATTCTTGATCTATAGGTTGTGGTTTATGTCTAATATCCACAAGTACAAATGCAGTTACTAATTGCTCTCGGTTTTCAAAATAATGTGTTATAAATTTTTGAAATACCTTCTTTGTGCTCTTGGATACTTTAGCATAACCATAACCTGGTAAATCAACTAAAAACCAATCTTTATTAATTATAAAATGGTTGATTAGTTGTGTTTTTCCTGGTCTTCCAGATGTTTTAGCTAGACTTTTTCTGCTTGTAAGCATATTGATTAAAGACGACTTTCCAACGTTACTTCTACCAATAAAAGCATATTCTGGTATGCGATCTTTAGGACACTTTGACGCATCAGAATTACTGGTTACAAACTCGGCAGATTTAATATGCATGTATTACTAGTGTTTTGATTTCGGTTAAACCGAAAATCTTATATTAAGTTATATTGTAAGACTGGTAAGATATTAAATATCACGTTTTTTAAACCAATCAAATAATATTTGATTAAAAGTTTCAGGATGCTCCATCATCGCAGCATGACCACATTTTTCGATCCAAAATAAATCAGAGTCCGGAAGTAATAAATTAAATTCTTCTGCAACTTCTGGAGGTGTTACGCCATCATTTCTACCCCAAATTATACAAGTCGGAACAGTCATTTTAGGTAAGTCTTTAGCCATATTATGTCTAATGGCACTTTTTGCAATAGCTAAAGTTTTAATAAGTTTATTTCGGTCGTTAACAGTTTCATAAACTTCGTCTACTATTTCTTTAGTGGCTACTGCAGGATCGTAAAATACCTCTTGGGCTTTCTTTTTAATTACCTCGTAATCACTTCGTTTAGTGTATCCTCCACCCATTGCGCTTTCGTATAATCCAGAGCTACCGGTTATTACTAAAGCTTTTACTTTGTTAGGATGCATTTTTGTGTGATATAAGCCAATGTGTCCGCCTAATGAGTTACCTAGCAAAATGACGTTATCAAGTTCTTTAAAAGCAATAAAATCGTATAAGTATTTAGCAAATGCTTTGACATTTGTTTTAAGTAAGGACATGCTATAAATAGGCAGTTCTGGGATAATTACTTTGTATCCATTTGTGCTAAAAAAAGTGGTCACAGCATCAAAATTACTTAAACCTCCCATTAGTCCGTGAAGTACAATTATAGGTTGTCCTTCACCAACTTCAATATAGTTGAATTTTCCTTCTTTTTTAAGTATACGCGTCATTAATGGCTAGTAGTTTACATCAAAAGCAAATATAACTAATTCATTTAAAAAACAGACATTTTAATCATTTAGTTAAGTGTCATTCGTGTTAATAAAAAGCAAAATTTCCCACCTAAGATTTTGGCTTGGTTTGTTGACTTTGTTTAAGCTTGGACTTGATTTGCCTTCTAAAAGGTGTTAAAATTGGAATACTTATCAACAAAGTGGTAAAATGTGGTAAAATGTGGTAAAATTTTCAATATATTTGATTTTTACAAATTCTGACAATTAAAAACGGTTGTGAACTCATTAATAGGAACATACGAATGTAAAGTAGACGCAAAAGGACGGCTTATGCTACCTGCTGCGCTGAAAAAACAGTTGGCTCCTGAGTTGCAAAATGGCTTTGTTTTAAAACGCGCAGTGTTTCAGGAATGTTTGGAGTTGTATCCAATGCAAGAATGGAATGCTTTAATGCAAAAAGTGAACAAACTTAATCGTTTTAAAAAGAAAAACAATGACTTTATCCGCAGGTTTACTGCTGGAGTAAAAATTGTTGAAGTCGATGCTAACGGTCGTTTGCTAATACCAAAAGATTTAGTTGCGTTTGCATCTATTGCTAAAGATATCGTGATGTCTTCAGCGGTTAATATTGTAGAAATTTGGGATAAAACGAAGTATGAAAAAGCTATTGATGATGCAGCAGATGATTTTGCTGATTTAGCTGAAGAGGTAATGGGTCAAGATGAAGAGTATGACAGCATATCATAATCCAGTATTATTAAACGAAACAGTAAGTGGTTTGGCTATTAAGCCAGACGGAATTTACGTGGATGTTACTTTTGGAGGTGGTGGACACAGTAAAGAGATTTTAAGTCGCTTGGGTGAAAACGGAAAGCTATATGCTTTTGATCAAGATGTTGATGCATTAGAAAATGCAATAGATGATCCACGATTTACTTTAATACATGAAAACTTTAGATATATCAAACGTTTTTTGCGTTTTCATGGTGTAAAGCAAGTGGATGGTATTTTGGCTGATTTTGGCGTGTCATCACATCAATTTGATGTTGCTTCTAGAGGATTTTCGACGCGTTTTGAAGCAGATTTGGATATGAGGATGAATCAAAATGATACTTTGTCTGCATTTCATGTTATTAATGAATATGACGAGGAACAGTTAAAACAAGTGCTATCGCAATATGGAGAGCTTCGTGCTGCACCAGCAATGGCAGGTTTAATTGTAGAGCATCGTAAAAACGAAATAATTAAAACTAGTGATCAGCTTAAAAAGGTGTTACAAAGATTTTTGTCGCCTAAGCATGAAAACAAAATATTAGCTCAGATTTATCAAGCAATCAGGATTGAAGTAAATCAAGAGATAGAGGCTTTAAAAGAATTTTTACAACAAACACCTGAGGTTTTGAAGCCAGAGGGTCGTTTAAGTTTGATTTCATATCACTCCTTAGAAGATAGATTGGTAAAACGATTTATTAGAAATGGGTTATTTGAAGGAGAGCCAGAACGTGATGTTTTTGGTCGTTTTGAAGTGCCATTAAAAAAAGTTGGAGGATTAATAATCCCATCTAAAGAAGAAATAAAAATTAACAACAGAGCGCGAAGTGCAAAGTTGCGTATTGCTGAAAAGATATAACATTGAAAAAAAGTATCTATAGCATATTAAGAGGGACTTTTTTAGTCAGCGAAGATTCATTTAAAAACTGGAAGCTTATCATATTTCTTTCGGTTTTAGCTATAGTAATGATAGCAAGTTCGCATAGTCTAGATAAAAAAGTACATCAAATTGCAAAGCTTAACAATCAAGTTAAAGAGTTGCGATCCGAGTTGTATGATGGAAGAACCAAACTTATGCAGTTAAAAATGGAATCTTCTGTTGTAAAAAAAATGAAAGAAAAAGGTTTGGCGCCTTCTGTTATTCCGCCAAAAAAAATAATTGTTAAACCGCAAACTTAGTTCCACTCGTGGCAGTAAACGAAAAGAACATATTAAACAAATTATATTTTGTCGCAGGATGTATGTTCATCTTTGGGCTGCTTGTGGTTGGAAAATTGTTAACCATTCAGGTTGTGCAAGGTGATAAGTATAGGGCTTTGGCAGATAAGCGTGCTATTAAGGACGTGGTTATACCAGCAAACAGAGGTAATGTTTATTCTGCAGATGGTAGTTTGTTGGCAACATCAATACCTAAGTATGATATCTTGTTTGATGCCATTACACCTTCAGACAAAAACTTTAAAGCTAACTTAAAACCATTAAGTGATGCCTTATCAAACTATACAGGTAAACCTTCAAGTTTTTATCAAAAAGAATTAGGGAAAGCTAGAGCTAATAAAAATCGTTATTTTTTATTAGCTAGAAATATTGGTTACTCGGAGTATTTAAAGTTTAGAGAATTTCCTCTATTAAAATTAGGAGCTTTTAAAGGTGGTTTAATAGTAGAACAGAAAGTTAAAAGAGAACATCCTTTGGGTGAAGTTGCGCAACGAACTATTGGTTATGAGCGTACTGATGACGAAGGTAACGTGACCAGAGCAGGTATTGATGGTGCTTTTGGTGTCGATTATTTAAGAGGAAAAGATGGTAAGCGTTTAAAACAAAAAATAGGTAAAGGACAATGGAAACCTATTTTAGATTACGATCAAGTTGAGCCTAAAGATGGGTTTGATGTCTATACTACTATTGATGTTAATATACAAGATATTGCGCATCATGCATTGCTGGAACAATTAGAGTTGTATCAAGCAGAGCATGGAACAGTTGTGGTGATGGAAGTTGAAACAGGTGAAATTAGAGCTATTTCAAATTTAGGTAAAACAGCATCAGGTCATTATTGGGAAAAAAGAAACTATGCGGTGTACGAAGCGCATGAGCCTGGATCTACGTTTAAGCTTATGGCTTTAATGGCTGCTCTGGAAGATAACAAAATTGATACGTCAGATGTTATTGATACGGGAAATGGTTATAAGGTATTTTATGGTAGAGGTATAAAAGATTCTCATGGTAATGGAAAGATATCTGCAGCCAGAGCATTTGAAGTGTCCTCTAATATTGGGATAGCAACAATTGTAGATAATGCTTATGCAAAAGATCCAAACCGTTTTATAGATATTTTAAGTAACTGGAATTTAGATAAAAAATTAGGTATTTCTATAAAAGGAGAAGGGCAACCAATGATTCCTAGACCAGGAGATGGTAAATGGAGTCGTAATGCTTTACCGTCTATTGCTTATGGTTATAATCTTAAAATCACACCTTTACAAACTTTAACGTTTTATAATGCTGTTGCAAATAATGGTGTTATGGTTAAGCCAAGATTTATTAGAGAGGTAAGGGATTTAAATAAGCAAATAGAGGTTTTTGATAAAACTATTATCAATGAAAAAATATGTTCAGACAAGACCTTGCGCGCAGCTCAAGAAATGCTTAAAAATGTGGTTGTAAAAGGGACAGGTAGATCATTGTACTCGGACTACTTTTCTATGTGTGGTAAAACAGGAACTGCAAGGGTAGAATATTGGATGGATGATTGGGCAAAAAATCCACGTTACATTTCTTCGTTTGCTGGATATTTTCCAGTGGACAAACCTAAATATTCATGTATTGTAGTGATCCATAAGCCTAGTGTTAAAAAAGGATTTTATGGTGCTGATGTTTCTGGTCCAGTGTTTAAAAAAATAGCTCAAAAAATATTTACAGATACGCCATTAATTGATCAAGTAGCATCACTAAATGTTAAGGATGTAAAAGTAGATAAAGAGTATGAAAGCTATTATAAAATAGCAAATACTTATAAAACAATTATGCCAGATGTAACAGGATTACCTGTTATGGATGCTATGGCTTTGTTAGAAAACATGAACGTAAAAGTAAATGTTAAATGTCAAGGTCAAGGGACTGTAAAAAGTCAGTCAGTTAATAAAAACACCAAATTAAAAGATAATCAAACTATAGTTTTAGAAGCCTCGTGATTTCATTAAAAGACATATTATATAAAGTAACGCTAGATGCAGTTGTAGGAAGTACAAATATCTTAGTGCGCAATATTCATTTTAATTCTCGTAATGTAGCAATTAACGATGTTTTTGTAGCTGTTAAAGGTAGTCTTACAGATGGACATCAGTATATTGAAAGTGCAATCCAGCAAGGCGCAATAGCTGTTGTTTGTGAAGAGCTTCCAAGTGTGACTAAAGCTGGAGTTACTTATGTTAAAGTGGATGACTCAAGTGCAGCTTTAGCAATAATGGCTTCAAATTTTTATGGTAATCCTTCAGATAACTTAAAGTTAGTTGGTGTAACAGGTACCAATGGAAAAACCACGATTGCCTCGCTTTTGTATCAATTGTTTAAAAAAGCAGGATATAAAGTTGGTTTGCTTTCAACTGTAAAAATTATGGTGGATAATCAGGAGTTTCCTGCAACGCATACTACACCAGATTCTTTAACTATCAATAGGTACTTAAAGCAAATGAATGATGAAGGTGTTGAGTTTTGCTTTATGGAAGTCAGTTCTCATGGAATACATCAAAATAGAACATTAGGATTAACGTTTGAAGGCGGAATATTTACAAACCTTTCTCATGATCATTTGGACTATCACGATACGTTTGCTGAATATAGAGATGTTAAAAAAAGATTTTTTGACGAATTGCCTAAAACAGCATTTGCATTAACTAATGGTGATGATAAAAACGGAAGCGTAATGCTTCAAAACACCAAAGCAAAACAATATACTTATGCTTTAAAAAGTTTTGCAGATTATAAGGCTCAGATTTTAGAAAATCAGTTTAATGGTTTGTTATTAAAGCTTAATGATAATGAGGTTTGGGTTAGATTAATCGGGAACTTTAATGCTTATAATATCCTTGCAATTTTTGCTACTGCAGAACTTTTAGGATTGGAAAAAGAAGAAACTTTAAGGTTGATAAGTGAGTTAGAGAGTGTAAGCGGACGTTTTCAATTTTTAATTTCTGACCAAAAAATAACTGCAATTGTAGATTATGCTCATACACCAGATGCATTACAAAATGTTTTAGAAACTATTAACGATATCAGAACCAAAAACGAGGACGTAATTACTGTTGTTGGTTGTGGTGGAGATAGGGATAAAACTAAGCGTCCAAAAATGGGTCACATAGCTTCAGCACTTAGTACTAAAGTTATTTTTACAAGTGATAATCCACGTACAGAAGTGCCAGAGGTTATTATTGAAGATATTGAAAAGGGTGTCGAGCCTCAAAACTTTAAAAAAACAATGTCGATTGTGGATAGAAAGCAAGCTATTAAAACAGCTTGTCAGTTAGCAAACCCTAACGATATTATTTTAATAGCAGGTAAAGGACATGAAACCTATCAAGAGGTAAATGGAAAACGCCATGATTTTGACGATTTTAAAATAGTTCAGGATTTTTTAAAACAATTACAAAAATAATAATTGAAGTTAAGCTAAACGTAACACCATTTAAAACGGTTTAGCTAAATAAAAAAGCAATATAAATGTTATACTACTTATTTGAATTTTTAGAAAAAAACTACCAATTTCCAGGTGCTAGTGTGTTTCAATTTATCACATTTAGGGCAGCTCTGGCTATTATTTTATCATTGTTATTTTCTACAATATTTGGTAAACGTATTATTGTAGCGTTACAAAAAAAGCAAGTAGGAGAGTCGGTTAGAGATTTAGGCTTAGATGGACAGTTAGAAAAAGCAGGTACGCCAACTATGGGAGGGATTATTATAATTCTTGCTACGTTATTGCCTGTACTATTACTAGCTAGATTGGATAATATATATGTCATCATGTTAATTGTAACTATGTTATGGATGGGAGCAGTAGGATTTACAGATGACTATATAAAAGTGTTTAAAAAAGATAAAAAAGGCCTTAGCGGAAAGTTTAAAGTGTTAGGACAAGTGGGTTTAGGTTTATTTGTTGGTGCGATAATGTATTTCCATCCAGGAATTACTATCAAAACAGAAAAAGTTAATCCAGTTTTTGAAACAGAATTAATAACTCAAAGTTCTGAAAGAGAATTTAATGTGGAGGAGCAGTCGCTAAAAACAACCATTCCTTTTGTAAAAGATAATGAGTTTGATTATTCAAATTTGGTGACGTGGATGGGAGAAGATTATGCTAAATATGCATGGTTGGTGTTTATACCAATAGTAATATTTATAATCACAGCAGTTTCTAATGGTGCTAATTTAACGGATGGTATCGATGGGTTAGCAGCAGGTAGTTCGGCAATTATAGTCTTTGTACTAGCAATATTTGCTTTTATCTCTGGTAACATCGTTTTTTCAGATTATCTCAATGTTATGTTTATACCACGACTGGGTGAAATGGTTGTGTTTATAGCTGCTTTTGTCGGAGCATTAATCGGGTTTTTATGGTACAATACATATCCTGCTCAAGTATTTATGGGAGACACAGGTAGTTTGACAATAGGTGGTGTTATCGCTGTAATAGCAATAGCAGTAAGAAAAGAGTTGTTGATTCCTGTGTTATGCGGAATCTTTTTCGCTGAATCTTTGTCTGTAATTTTACAAGTTAGTTATTTCAAATTTACACGTAAAAAATATGGAGAAGGACGACGCATATTTTTAATGTCTCCTTTGCATCATCACTATCAAAAAAAGGGCTATCACGAAAGTAAAATAGTAACTCGCTTTTGGATTGTTGGAATTTTTCTTGCAATACTGTCGATAGTAACATTAAAGTTAAGATAAAAGCTAAGACTTAAATTAATAAAGTCTATACGTTAAAATATAAATGAAAAAACAAAAACTAGTCATATTAGGAGGTGGAGAAAGTGGTGTTGGTACAGCGCTTTTAGGAAAGGCAAATGACTACGCAGTATTTGTTTCTGATAAAGGAAAAATAAAAGAAAAGTACAAGCAAGTTCTTATACATAATGAGATTGAATGGGAGGAAGAGCAGCATTCTGATAATAAAATTTTAGAAGCTGATCTTGTTATGAAAAGCCCAGGAATTCCTGAAAGAGTGGCAATAGTTAAAGCACTTATTAATAAAGGAGTGCCTGTAATTTCAGAAATCGAGTTTGCAACTCAATTTACCAACGCAACCATTGTTGCTATAACAGGTAGTAATGGTAAAACAACAACAGCTATGTTAACACATCATGTGTTAAAACAAGAGTTGGACGTTGGGTTGGCAGGTAATATTGGAGATAGTTTTGCAAAACAAGTTTTGGAACATAATTACAAAAATTATGTTTTAGAGATTAGTAGCTTTCAATTAGATGGTTGCATCAATTTTAAGCCAAATATTGCAGTAATTACCAATATAGTTCCAGATCATTTGGATAGATATGATTATAAGTTTGAAAATTATATCGCTTCAAAATTTAAGATTACCCAAAATCAAACAAAAGAAGATTACTTAATATATGATGCAGATGATGAGGTGATTTTGCAGTATATAAATAACAATAACATTCAAGCTAAATTATTACCGTTTTCGTTAACTAAAACAATAGAAAATGGTGCGTATTTGGATCAAGACAACATTATAATAACAATTGATAATAATCAGATAATTATGCCAACAAAAAATATCGCTCTAGAAGGAAAACACAATACTAAAAATGCTATGGCTGCTTCAACAGTAGCGCATTTATTACAAATTAGAAAACAAACAATACGCGAAAGTTTAGAAAATTTTCAAGGTGTGGAGCATCGTTTAGAAAATGTACTTAAAATCAATAAAGTGCAGTACATAAACGACTCTAAGGCTACAAACGTAAACGCGACTTACTTTGCTTTGGATAGTATGGAATCGCCTACAGTTTGGATTGTTGGAGGTGTGGATAAGGGTAATAATTATCAAGAATTATATCCTTTTATTAATGAAAAAGTTAAGGCTATCATTTGTTTGGGTGTTGATAACGAAAAGCTGTTGGCAAGCTTTGGTAAAATGGTTGATGTTATTGTTGAAACACAGTTTATGAGTGAAGCTGTTAAAATAGCTTATAAGTTGGCAGAAGCTGGAGATAGTGTGTTGTTGTCTCCTGCATGTGCAAGTTTTGATTTATTTGAAAATTATGAAGATAGAGGTAGACAGTTTAAAGATGCTGTAAGAAACCTTTAATGTGATATCAAACTGTTTAATATATAGTTAGTTCTAAAAAGTAAATGCAAAACACAATAATAAATAATATAAAAGGTGATAAGTTAATATGGGCAATTTCTGCGCTATTAGCTATATTTTCGTTTTTACCAGTATATAGTGCTGCAAGTAATTTGGCATATATTGGTGGAGATGGTAATACCTTTGGTTTTTTTATTAAACATTTAATGCACTTGTTTTTAGGTTTTTCAATTATGTACGGAGTGCATAAAATACCTTATCGTTATTTTAGGGGATTGTCAATGGTTATGATGCCTATTGTATTTGTGTTGTTAATTTTAACAATTCTTCAAGGTACAACTATTGATGGTGCCAATGCTAGTCGTTGGATAAGGATTCCGTTTGTAAATATGTCATTTCAAACATCAACGTTGGCAGCTGTTGTTTTAATGGTGTACATTGCTAGGTACTTGTCTAAAATTAAAGACAAAACAATAACTTTTAAAGAGTCTGTTTTGCCTTTATGGATTCCAATTTTTATAATTTTGGCATTAATATTACCGTCAAATTTTTCCACCACAGCAATCATATTTGTAATGACTAGTGCTTTGTTATTTTTAGGAGGTTATCCTCTTAGATATTTAATAGCAATGGGTTTTGCAGGTATCGTTGGATTAACCATGTTTATATTGGTGGCTAAAGCATTTCCAGATGCAATGCCAAATCGTGTTGATACATGGATGAGTAGGATTGACAGTTTTTTTAATGGTGAAGATTCAGAAGAAGATTATCAAATAGAAAAAGCCAAAATTGCTATAGCCTCAGGAGGTATCGTAGGTGTTGGTTCAGGAAAAAGTATTCAAAAAACTTTTTACCTCAATCCTCTTCCGATTTTATTTACGCCATTATTGTTGAAGAGTATGGTTTAATTGGTGGATTGGCATTGATGATTTTATATATGTGGTTATTATTTAGAATTATAATTGTTGCACAAAAAGCAGATACCGTTTTCGGAAAATTATTAGTACTAGGTGTTGGTTTGCCTATCATTTTTCAGGCTATGATTAATATGGCTGTAGCTGTTGAGTTGTTTCCTGTAACAGGGCAAACATTACCATTGGTTAGTAGTGGAGGAACAAGTATATGGATGACGTGTTTGGCAATTGGAATAATTTTAAGTGTAAGTGCAAAACGAGAAGAAATTATAAAAAAAGAAAAAGATTCTGATGACACAAATCCGTTAGATATCTTATCAGAAACATTAGAAGATTAATTTTAAAAAATATAGGCTAAATCTATTTTCAATACGTAGTTTAAAAAGTAAAGTGAGTAATACAAATAAAGCATATAAGATAATTTTATCAGGTGGAGGCACAGGAGGCCATATCTATCCTGCAATTGCAATTGCTAACGAGCTGAAGTTGCGCTTTCCGGAATCGGAATTCTTATTTGTTGGTGCAAAGGATAGAATGGAAATGGAAAAGGTGCCACAAGCTGGCTACCAAATTAAAGGATTATGGATTACAGGAATTCAGCGTCAATTAACGCTTAAAAATATGATGTTTCCATTTAAGCTAATTAGTAGTTTATGGAATGCAAAAAAAATAATCAATCAATTTAAGCCAGATGTAGCTATTGGTACAGGTGGTTTTGCTAGTGGTCCATTATTACATGTTGCTGCTTTAAAAGGAATTCCAAGCTTAATTCAAGAGCAAAATTCTTATCCAGGAATAACTAACAAATTACTGTCTAAAAAAGTAGCCAAAGTATGCGTTGCTTATAATGGTTTAGAGCGATTTTTTCCTTCAGAAAAGATTATTAAAACGGGTAATCCTGTTAGACAAGATTTATTGGATATTTCTTCTAAAAGAGCAGAAGCAATTAAGTATTTTAATTTAATTGAAGGTAAGCAAACCTTATTAGTTTTGGGCGGAAGCTTAGGTGCAAAAGCAATTAACGAGTTGATGGTTGATGAGCTTGATTTTTTACAAACACTAAACGTCCAAGTAATATGGCAATGTGGTAAGTTGTATTATCAAACGTATAAGTTATATGGTAACACAAAACATGTACAAGTCCATGAGTTTATTAATAAAATGGATTATGCATATGCTGCAGCAGATTTTATAATATCACGTGCAGGAGCAGGATCGGTAAGCGAGTTGTGTATTGTTGGTAAACCGGTTGTATTTGTACCTTCTCCATACGTTGCAGAAGACCATCAGACTAAAAATGCAAATGCCATAGTTAAAGAAAACGCAGCACTATTAATCGCTCAAGAAGATTTAAAAGTTGACTTTAAAAATAAATTTGGACAACTAGTAGCTTCTAAAGAAAAACAAGAAGAGTTAAGTCAAAATATTAAAAAATTAGCATTAGTAAATGCAACTAAGGATATAGCTGACGAAGTTGAAAAACTATTAAATAAATAATGAACTTAAATAACATACATAACATCTATTTTATCGGTATTGGAGGTATTGGTATGTCTGCTATTGCGCGTTATTTTAATGCTAATGGTAAACAAGTTGGTGGTTATGATAAGACAAAAACAGATATTACAGATAGTTTAGTTGCTTTAGGTATTTCAGTAACTTTTAAAGACGATATTAGTGATTTAGAATCGCATTATTTAAATCCAGAAACAACTTTAATAGTTTATACGCCTGCAGTGCCTAAAAACCATGTGCAATTAAATTATTTTTTAGATAATACATTTAAAGTGCTTAAGCGATCTGAGGTTTTAGGTTTAATTACACAGCATTCGTTTTGTTTAGCAGTTGCTGGTACACACGGTAAAACAACTACAACAAGTATATTAGGGCACTTACTTAATGAGTGTGACGTAAAGTTAACTGCATTTTTAGGTGGTATAAGTGAGAATTATAATTCTAATCTTATATTAAATGGTGATAAAGTAAGCGTTGTAGAAGCAGATGAGTTTGATAGATCTTTCCTTACTTTAAGTCCAGATATGGCATGTATTACATCCATGGATGCAGATCATTTAGATATATATGGTGACGCTTCAGAGTTAATAAAAACGTTTGAAGATTTCACTAAAAAGCTAAAACCTAACGGTAAATTGTTTGTTAAAAACGGATTACCATTAAATGGAATTACCTACGGTATTGAAGATAACGCAGACTATTCTGCACAAAATATAACCATTAAAGATGGTGCTTATATTTTTGATGTTAAAACGCCAAAAACGGTACTAAAGCAATTTAAATTTAATCTACCTGGTAGACATAATTTGTTAAATGCTTTAGTTGCTTTAGCAATGTCGCTAGAGTATGGATTGCCTCATGACCAACTTATAAAGGCATTAGCATCTTATAAAGGGGTTAAGCGCAGATTTACATATCAAATTAAGACAGACGACATCGTTTTTATAGATGATTATGCACATCATCCAGAAGAGATAAATGCAGTACATCAAGCTGTCAGAGAGATGTATCCAAATGATAAAGTTGTTGCAGTGTTTCAGCCTCATCTTTTTTCAAGAACTAAAGATTTTGCACAAGACTTTGCAAAAAGTTTAGCGCAGTTTGATCAAATCTTGCTTTTAGACATCTATCCAGCAAGAGAATTGCCAATAGAAGGCGTAACGTCGGACTGGTTATTAGGTATGATTGACAATAAAAACAAAAAATTAGTCACTAAACAAACAATGATTCAGCATATTAAAGCAAGTAATGCTAGAATAGTGTTGACCATTGGAGCAGGAGATATTGGTGCAGAAGTATCAAAAATTAAAAAAGAATTATTAAATGAAAGCTAATTGGAGCTATATAAAAATGGGATTACTACTAGGTTTAGTAGTATTTTTGTATGCCTTCTCTTCAGCACGAAGTGGTAAAAGATTAGTATCAAAACCTAACATAGAATTTATAGGAAATAAAAACCTATTTATCACGCATGAAGATGTTAGTAAGTTGTTAATACAAAATCAACAAAGTGTAACCAACAAGTCCAAAGAAATTTTAGATTTGAATTTGTTAGAGACAACCCTAAATGCAAATCCAATTGTCGAGTTTGCAGATGTTTACGTTAGCGTGACAGGTAAGTTAACAGCCAAAGTAAAACAAAAAACGCCTATTGCCAGAGTGGTAACAGACGGATCTTTTTATGTAGATAGCAATGGTGGCTACATGCCACTATCAAATAACTACACAGAGCGTGTACCAATGGTAACCGGTTTTGTCAATAAAAAAGATTTAGAAAAGGTTTATACCATAGCAACAAAAATTCAAGAAGACACGTTTTTGAAGACGCATGTGGTGCAAATTCATCAAAATAAAAACAGTACAATTAATCTTAAGTTAAGACAGTGTAATTTTGTAGTCAAATTAGGCAGTTTAGAACAATTGGATAAAAAAATTAATAATCTAAAGGCTTTTTACTTAAAGGCTACAAAAGATAAAGCTTTAGATAATTACAGTATAGTAAACTTACAATTTGGTAATCAAGTTGTATGCACAAAAGCATAAGTTATGGAACAAAACATTGCAGTAGGATTAGACATAGGAACCACAAAAATTGTGGCTATGATTGGTCGTAAAAACGAATATGGTAAAGTCGAAATTTTAGGCATAGGTAAGTCTAAAAGTTTGGGTGTGCATCGTGGTGTAGTAAATAACATAACGCAAACCATACAATCTATACAGTTAGCCATTAACGAGGCAGAAGCTGCAGCAGCAACAAAAATTGAAGGTGTTACAGTAGGTATTGCAGGACAACATATTAGAAGTTTACAACATAGCGATTATATCACTAGACCAAACAGCGAGACTGTTATTGACGAGGAGGATATAGAGCGTTTAATCAATCAAGTACACAAATTGGTAATGCTACCAGGAGAAGAAATTATCCATGTGTTACCTCAGGAATATAAAATTGACGGTCAAGCCGAAATTAAAGAGCCTATCGGTATGTATGGTGGTCGTTTAGAGGCTAACTTTCATGTTGTAGTAGGTCAAGTATCTTCCATCCGAAACATAGGACGATGCGTGCAAAGTGCAGGATTAGCATTAGAAGGAATTACTTTAGAGCCTCTAGCTAGTGCCAATGCAGTATTAAGTCAAGAAGAAAAAGAAGCAGGAGTAGCATTAATCGATATAGGAGGTGGTACAACAGACTTAGCTATTTTTAGAGACGGAATCATACGTCATACAGCAGTTATTCCTTTTGGAGGAAATGTAATAACAGAGGATATAAAAGAAGGTTGTTCCATTATTGAAAAACAAGCCGAGCTTTTAAAAATAAAATTTGGTAGTACTTGGCCAGGAGAAAATAAAGACAATGAAATTGTCTCAATTCCAGGATTAAGAGGACGTGACCCTAAAGAGATAACTTTAAAAAACTTATCTAAAATAATACATGCAAGAGTTGTAGAGATTATTGAGCAAGTGTACGTCGAGATCAAAAATTACGGTCACGAAGAACAAAAAAAGAAACTAATCGCAGGAATTGTTTTAACAGGTGGAGGAAGCCAGTTAAAACATTTAAAGCAACTGGTAGAATATATAACAGGTATGGATACCAGAATAGGATATCCAAACGAGCATCTTGCAGGAGATAGTGATGACGCAATAACCAGTCCTTTATTTGCAACAGCAGTAGGATTAGTTATGGACGGATTAAAACGTCAAGACCGCAAAAAAGCAGAAGCAGTGATTGAAGAAGAAATTCAAGCACAAGAAATTGCAAACGAAGAAGTGCCAGAAGTAGAAAAAATTGAACCACCTAAAAAACAACGCAAGTCGTTTTTAGATACGTTAACAGAAAGAGTAAAAGACTTTTTGGATAACGCAGAATAATAAATACATAAGAATACTAAGCGATGTATGTATCGCTAAAAAATAATAATTGATCCAGTAAAATAGAATTTATGAGCAGCAACAACGAATTCGAAAACATAGCATTTGACTTACCAAAAAACCAATCTAATGTCATTAAAGTCATTGGTGTAGGTGGAGGAGGTAGTAATGCCATAAACCACATGTTTCTTCAAGGAATAAAAGGTGTAGATTTTGTCATTTGTAATACAGATGCACAAGCACTTCAAAACAGTGGTGTTCCAAACAAAATCCAATTAGGTTTAAACTTAACAGAAGGATTAGGTGCAGGAGCAAATCCAGACGTAGGAGAGCAATCAGCTGTAGAGAGTTTTGACGATTTACAACGCATGTTAGATACTAACACTAAAATGATATTTATAACAGCCGGAATGGGTGGAGGTACTGGTACAGGTGCAGCTCCAATCATAGCAAAAATGGCTAAAGATTTAGATATCTTAACGGTTGGTATTGTAACAATGCCTTTTCAGTTTGAAGGTAAAATGCGAAATGCTCAAGCCCAAGAAGGAATTGAAAAATTACGTAAAGAAGTAGATAGCTTGGTTGTAATTAACAACAACAAACTACGTGAAGTATATGGTAATCTAGGATTTAAAGCTGGTTTTTCTAAAGCAGACGAAGTCTTATCTACTGCAGCACGTGGTATTGCAGAGGTAATTACACATCACTACACACAAAACATCGATTTACGTGATGCTAAAACAGTACTTAGTAATAGCGGAACAGCTATTATGGGATCTGCTTCTGCGTCAGGTCAAAATCGTGCGCACGAAGCGATTTCTAAAGCATTAGATTCACCATTATTAAATGATAATAAAATTACTGGAGCCAAAAACGTATTGTTGCTAATCGTTTCTGGTGCTCAAGAAATTACTATTGATGAAATTGGAGAAATCAATGATCATATTCAAAATGAAGCTGGTCATGGTGCAAATATTATAATGGGAGTTGGTGAAGATGACAATTTAGAAGAGTCAATTTCAGTAACAATTATCGCAACTGGTTTTGATGTTGAACAACAAAATGAAATTTCTAATACCGAAACTAAAAAGGTAATTCATGCATTGGAAGATGACCAAAATATGGAGCAGGATTTAAACAAAAAAGAAAAAGAGCCTGCGATAATCTTACCAAGTATTGAATTAGAAGAAAAGAAAGAAACACCTAAAGCAGTTGTACATACATTAGATTTAGAAGAAGATACGGATGACCAATTATCAGCTTTTGAAATCGCGCAAGTAAACAAGCAAAAAAGTACAACACTTAACGATCAAGATTTAGTTCAAACCACTCAGTCAATAAAAAATATAGACGTTAACTACACACAAGTTAATGCCTTAATAGACGAGACAGAAGAGTTTAATATCACTTCTTCAAGTGCTACATTAGATCAGGTTAATAATATTGAAGAGACTGAAAAGAAACAACAAATTACCTTAAGTTTTGATATGCCATTATCAGAGCCAGAAGTAGAGGCTGTTGTGGAAGAAGAAAAACCTGTTATTATGAATTTAACAGATGAAATCAGCAACTTAGAAGTTAATGATTTTGTAGAAGTTGTTCCAGTAACAGAAAACTCGCAGTCAGGAGAAATTAGATATGCGTTAGACGACTACGATGAGGTAGAAACTAATACAACTAAAGTATCAGAAGCTAAAGTTGAGGTTGATAAAGAAGTGGTTTTTGAGAAAAAACAAATTGAAGCTCAAGAATTAGAAGTGGATATTGATGCTGAAGTTGATCCAATGAATACTCCAATTTCTGAGTTACTAAAAAGTAGAGCAGATGAGCGTAGAAAGAAAATGAAAAATTTTAATCATAAATTCAATAGCTCAAAAATTGAAGATATAGAAAAGATTCCAGCATATAAACGTCAAGGTTTAGAGCTAGAAGACAGACAACACTCGTCAGATAATAATATTTCAAGAACATCATTAGGTGTGGATGAAAATGACGACATACAATTAAGAAGCAATAATTCTTTTTTACACGATAATGTAGATTAATAATCAATTAGATTAATCCATTTTTTTGACCCGGAAAGTTCCCTCAAACTTTTCGGGTTTTTTGTAAGCTATAATCAGGTCATCACTTGCAGTTAGCTTACTTAAATAAATACTTTTAACTATCTTCGTAATAAATATTAAATAATACATACAATGAGTCTATCTACAGATATAATGACAGCCCTAAAAGAGGCAATGAAAAGTAAAAATACAGTTGCCTTAACAGCTTTAAGAGCAGTTAAGTCAGCTATATTATTAGCTCAGACAGAAAGTGGTGCAAAAGAAGAATTAACAGAAGAGCAAGAGCTTAAAATTTTACAAAAGCAAGTTAAACAACGTAAGGACAGTGCAGCTATATTTTTAGAACAAGGACGAGAGGATTTAGCAGCTCCAGAGTTGGCAGAAGCAGAAGTAATCTCTCAATTTTTACCAGAAGCTATGAGTGATGAAGAAGTCGCTAAAGTTGTTGATGACGTTATAGCAAAAACAGGAGCAGAAGGTATGAAAGACATGGGTAAAGTCATGGGAATGGTTAGCGGTCAGTTAGCTGGAAAAGCCGACGGTAAAACGATATCTACAATTGTAAAGGCTAAGTTATCTTAAATACAAGTTGGGCCTCGTAGTTCAACTGGATAGAATATCAGATTTCGGCTCTGAGGGTTGGAGGTTCGAATCCTCTCGAGGTCACTCTTAAGTTATATGAAATTGAGTTGATTGCGCTAAAATTTAACTATTACTCAACCTCAACCAATATTTTGAATAGTATGGATAATTAAATTCCAACGATCTATAATAGTTTTTCCTTTTTTAAAGTTTCTTTAAGTATTTTATGTTTTTCCCAAAATTGCACTTCTATTTTCTCAATAGTTTCGTCGTATCTTGGATGATTCTGCAACTGGTTCAATAGAGGGTCTTCCTTCATAAATAAAAGCACCCAATATTGGAAACCATCTTGTGAACTAAATTTATCGTAGGCTTCTATAGCTTTATCTGGTATATTTTCATAAAGATACAGCATAGCTAAACTTGCCTCTCTGTAAATTGACTCATCTTCTTCCAAATAATCTTTATATTTCTGAATATATTTTTCTGCTTTATTAGGAAGACCCAATTTTTTATAGGTGTAGGCTATTTTTATGTTCTCTGCTGGATACAAGTCAATTTTATCAGTAGTAAGTATACTAATATATTTCTCGTAATAAACCAATGATTTTTCGTAATCTTCCTGAAAATAATATGTTTTGGCTAATTCTTGAGTGATATCAGCGCGAGTAGTATCTTTACGCCACTCTATGAGCATTTTTTTCTTAAGGATTCTAAATCTTTATTATTCGCATAATCTATAAAATTTTTTAAGTAGGTACTATATTGATTTTTAGGATTATACTTCAGAGATTCTTCAATGTATTTTGAAGCCTCTTTAGCAAACCCATTTTGGACTAATGCATTACTCAGGTTTAGATAGATAAAACTTTTAGATACACTATCGTTAGCTTCAATATTTAATTTAATTCCTTTTAATGCATAAGTGAGATACTTTTTTGTATCTGGAACAACTCTAGCATAGATATCAGATAAAATTAGCACTACAGAAGAAGCATTTGGATTATAATCTAGTGCTTTTTCCAAGTAAGGTATCGCTAACCTAAATTCGTTTGCGTTTATATAATACAGCGCTTTTGCAATCAAAGATAATTCTGAAGTTGAATCATATAACAAGGAATTGTCTGCGTATTCATTTAATTTGTCTAAATATTTCTTTTCAATTTTATTTACATCTAAATAATAGTAGCAAATTGCAACCTGAGCATAAGCGAGTGCAAATTTCGAGTCGTTTTCTATCGCTTTTTCAAATGAACTTATGGCGGCTTGCAAACCCTCCTCTGTCTTTGTTTGTAGGGCTTCAAGTCCTTTTAAATAATAGTCATATGCTAATACGTTTTCTGTTGGTTTTTTATCTATTTGTTTTAGTTCTGCTGGTGTTACAGTTACTTCGATGGCTTCTGCAATTTTTTTTGCAACTTCGTTTTGTATGGAAAAAATGTCTGCCGTTTTATGGTTGTACTGTTCTGCCCATATCGGAGTATCCATTGAAGCATCAATCAATTGAATATTCAATAAAACTTGATCACCAGCACGTTGCCCACTTCCTTCAATCAAGTAATTGACATTAAGTTCCTGTGCTATTTCTAAGATGGTCTTATCTGTATCTCTATATTTTTCTACAGAGGTTCTGCTTATAACTCGAATATCTTCTATTTTTTGTAGATTATTTAATGTCGACTCCATAAGTCCATTAACAAAATACAGGTTATCAGAATCGCTACTCATATTCTTAAACGGCAATACTGCAATAGATTTCTTAGAGTTAGCATTCTCTTCATCACCGTTCGATACTTCTTTTTTGGATAAAACGAGAATGCTGCTATCACTAAAACCAAGAAAATTCCAAATAGTATTTGAATTCGGTACTGTTGGAAAAACCCTTTTTCAGCAACTTTAATAGTGTCTTTGTTTTGGTTATCTTCTTCTACCTTTACTCCATCTTGTTCAAATTCTATTTGCTCATCTATTTTTTTTCGGGCTTCGCCTGGCGAATACCCATAATAGTCCTTAAAACATTTAGTGAAATAGGAATTATTACTAAAGCCCACCTGATAAGAAATTTCAGAAATAGTAAGTTCCGTTTCTTCTAAAAGTGTCATCCCTTTTTGGAGTCTGACTTCACGAATAAATTGACTAGCACTACCTTGTGTTTGCTTCTTAATTTTCCGCAACAAATTTGATCTACTCATATTCATGAGTTCAGCCAATTCTGAAACCCCAAATTGCTCATTAGAGATATTCTCTAAAATAAGAGCCTCAGCCTGTTCTATAAATTTTCCTTGATATGAGATTTTAGACATGTTGTTTTATACTAGTACAAATTTAGAAATTTATATTGAACCATTCTATGGTTTTAAGTTTGAAATTCTTTAGCAAAAAAACAGTTGCTTGCGTCATAATTTATACTTCTGCGTCATAATTTTCTACCTCTCATCAAACTTTATACATTAGGCTTCATACACATTATCAGTTGATTAGGGTGGTTTCGCATCTTTGTAGGAACAAAAATCAAGTTATAAATCGTTACAATTTAAAATTATGAAAACACTTACGATTAATTCAATAAAAACGACCATTCAGATGTTATTCTTAACGCTTTTATTAACAAGTTCATGTGCGCAATCTGACAAAAAATCAAACTCAGATAATATTGCTAAAACTACAAAAATTGCAACCAAACCAAGTATAGATATTCACGGAGCTGTACTCACTGGAAACTTAGATGCAGTTAAGCAGCATATTGAAGCTGGGACGGACATTAATCAAAAAGAGGCTATGTCTGGTTCTACACCATTAATGACCGCAGCCACTTTTAATAAACCAGAAATTGCAAAAGTATTGATCAACGCCAAGGCAGATTTGTCTATTGAAAATAATGATGGTGGCACAGCTTTACATACAGCAGCATTCTTTGGACGTATTGAAATTGTACAATTACTTATTGATGCAAAAGCAGATAAATCAGCTCGCAATAATTATGGAGCTACAGCAAGAGAAACTGTAATGGCAGATTTTGCTCAAATGAAACCTATCTATGAAATGCTAATTCAACAATTAAAACCAATGGGGTTTGAATTAGATCTTAATGAATTACAAAAAGCACGTCCTGTTGTAGCAATGATGCTTCAATAAACATACAATACGATGACCACAGAAAGAAGATACGATATTGATTGGTTAAGAGTAATTGCTATAGGCTTATTATTGATTTACCACATAGCTATTATTTTTCAACCTTGGGCCATGTTTATAGGTTTTATAAGAAGCGAAGACGCTTTGGTAGGACTTTGGGAACCTATGACGATGCTCAATGTTTGGAGAATACCTTTGCTATTTTTTGTATCTGGAATGGGTTTATATTTCGCAATGAAAAAAGAAATTGGAAGCAATTGTTTATAGAGCGAGGTAAACGAATTCTATTGCCCTTTGTGTTTGGAATTTTGGTAATCACTCCATTACACTTTTTAGTTTTTCAGAACTACTATAATATGCCACTGAGCTATTTTCCACATATGGGACACCTATGGTTTTTAGGAAATATTGTGGTCTATGTGATTGTGTTGTTACCTCTTTTTTCTATCTGAAGAAAAACGAAAATGGAAAATTTGGAATGACCATTTCAAAAGTCATGACCTATGCTTTAGGACCGTTATCTATATCAGCATTTTTTATGTTAGAAATTGGTGTTGTTCAACCACAGTTATTTGAACTGTACGCTGAAACATGGCATGGATTCTTTATGGGTTTTCTTGCGTTCTTTTTTGGTTTTCTTTTCGTATACAGTGGTAGCGCATTCTGGCAAACCGTTTCTAAATGGAAATGGTTATATATAGTCATAGCGTCTGTCTTATTTGCTATTCGTTTCACTAGATTTGAGTCTATATCAAATATGTATATCACCAGCATAGAATCAAATTCTTGGATATTGGGTTTATTTGGAATAGGATATAGTTACTTTAATAAACCAAGTGCCTTACTAAGCTATTTGAGTGCAGCTGTTTATCCAGTTTATATTATTCACATGTTTGTCTTATATGCAGGTGCATTACTCATTCTGCCATTAGATCTTCATCCTATGCTAGAGTTTGTAGGAATTACCCTATTTACGTTTATAGTCTGTTTTCTCATTTATGAATTCATCTTAAAAAGAATTACAATCTTGAGACCTTTATTTGGTTTGAAATGGAAATTTAAAAGCGTCGTACAGAAAGAATTAAAAAGGATTTAGAATCTAACTCAAACTTATCTTTTCACTTAATAATAGTTATCAGTACATCAAAACAATAAAATATAATTCATCAATCAATCATCAATCAAAAAACGAACAATTATGAAATTTTCTAACGTACAATTAGATTTATTTACGCTCATGTACTTTTCCTTTTGAGATAGAGACATAAGCTTTACATTGTGTTATCATTATTTTAAAAGTCTTATTATGAGTTATTTAAAAATAGTATTTCAATTAATAAAAAGCCTATATCCAGTGCTAATCTTATTGCTAATATCTTGTAAGGAAAACTCCGTTTCATTAGCAGATCAACCAACCCTTGCAGATTATTACGAGAATTTTTTGATGCCAAACGTTAAATTTAGGGAAATGGGCACTTCTTCAGACACTTATGGAAAAGACATTTATTTTGAAAACATGGTTTTAACGAGAATGACAACGATCGCACAAAATCGTGAGGCTTATGGTAATGCCATTGAATCATTAAAGAAGCTAAAAGACACATATGCTGAATTACGAAATACAAATGAATAATTCAGAAAAAAATCGTGAGGCTTATGGTAATGCCATTGAATCATTAAAGAAGCTAAAAGACACATATGCTGAATTACGAAATACAAATGAATAATTCAGAAAAATTTGATATCGAGTGGTAAACATCAATTTAAAAAATCAAAAAACAAACAATTATGAAATTAATTAAAAGTAAAAAAAGGAATTAGACTTGCAATTGGCATAGTTTCAGGAGTATTATTAGGCGTATTAACCTCAAACATAGCTTTGTGGCTTCCCATTGGAATTACCATTGGCGCAGCGTTAGAATACTCAAAAAAAATTAATGTATTAACTAAGAATACGAAATAAATCATCAATCAAAAACAAACAATTATGAAATCTATTAAAAAACAAATCTTATCAAGAATGGCTTGTGTAGCCTTTACATTATTATCAAGTATAACCTATGCACAAAACACAAATTCAGAAACAACAACACAAAGGGATGGTTTCATCTTCGAATTCGTAGTAGGTGGTGGCATTATCAGCATAGAAGATAGTGCAGGTATTCAAACCTTTGACAAGGCTCAAGGAACCTTTGTTTTTCCAGATCTAAAGTTTGGCTATATGTTAAACGAAAGACTTGCTATTACTGCCTCTTTACCAGGAAACATCTACGAATTTCAGGACAATGACAGAAATTTTGGAGCATTTATCCCATCTGTACAGTATTGGGTAAAAGATCGTTGGTGGATTCATGGTGGAATTGGATTAGCCATAGACTCACCTGCACTATATGATATTAAAGACAATGTAAATGACGATTGGAATTTTGGTGCCGCTGTTATGGCAAGCACAGGTTATGAGATTTACAAAAAGAAAAATTTTGCGCTCAATATTCAGTCTAAATTGGTGCTTGGTAGTGTGTCTTTAGATGGAGGTGCGGATAGAGATGCCGTAATCTTTAATGTAGGATTAGGTTCAGCTGGTTATAATGTTGAATTTGACTTAAACACGAATAGAAAACTAATTTTTAATTGAAACATTATGAAACGTACAATAATAATATTAGCGCTAATTATCTTTTCCACGACGATTGGTGTTGCTCAAACAACAAGTGTAGAAAAATCAACATTCGGATTACAAACTGGAGTTTTAGGAATCTGGGCATATAATGAAGCAAAACTATCAAATACTATAGCACTGAGAATTGAACTTGGTTTTGATTTTGGTATTTGGGAATCTACGTTTTACGATGATTATGATTCTCCATTTTTGCTAACACCTGTAATAGTTATGGAGCCAAGATTCTATTACAATCTCAAAAAACGCTCAGAGAACTCAAAACTAATTGAAGGAAATAGTGGCAATTTTATTGCTTTAAAAATGGGTTATCATCCAGAATTGGCGCTGTTCAATACTGACGATGCTCCTGTGGTGAGTGATTTTTCTATCATACCTACTTGGGGAATTAGAAGAAATTTAGGCAAACACTTTAATTATGAAGCAGGTCTTGGTGCCGGATTTAGCTACACATTTGCTAAACGTGCTGGTTATTTAAAGAACAAAAGTGAACTGGAATTAAATATGCACTTGCGAATAGGGTATAGGTTTTAGCAAAAACAATTATGAAAGCAATAAAATGTCTAAAATATGGCGATGTAGATAATCTGGTGCTAGGTAATGTTGAAAAACCAACACCTAAAGCTAATGAAGTACTTATAAAGATACGTGCTACTTCAGTTACCACAAGCGATGTTCTTATTCGGAGATTAAATGAACCTTTGATCTCTAGATTTATACTTCAACTCATATTTGGTTTTGGTCGTCCAAGGAATCCTGTGTTGGGAATGGTATCAGCTGGAATTATTGAGGCTAAAGGCAAGGAGGTGACAATGTTTGAAAATGGTGATGAGGTTTTTGCCTATGGTTCTATCTCGCCTACTAAACGTCGTTTTGGTTCTTACGCAGAATATATTTGTTTACCAGAAGTTTGGAATCTAGCCCTAAAACCTATAAATCTTAGTTTTGAGGAAGCTGCAGCAATCCCTTATGGTGGCTTACTTGCTTCTCACTTATTAAAAAAGACGAGCATAAACAAAGGCGACAATGTTTTAATTTATGGAGCGTCAGGAAGTATAGGTACAATGGCGATACAATTGGCGAAGTATATGGGTGCTCATGTTACAAGTGTATGCAGTAGTCGAAATTTTGAATTAGTAACCTCTTTAGGAAGTGATAAGGCGATTGACTACACAATAGAAAATGCTGAAAAACAATTAGAAACATATAAATATGTGATTGATGCTGTAGGCAATTCGAAATCATCGAAACTAAAAGAAATGAGCAAAAAAGCGTTGACTTTGAATGGCAAATATATATCCATTGATCATGGGACTCCATTAACTCCAAAAGAAGCTTTTTTGAATTTAAAAAGGTTAGCCGAACAAGAGAAACTTAGACCTGTTATTGATAGAGTATATTCTTTAGAAGAAATGGCCGAAGCTCACAAATATGTGGAGATGGGTCATAAAAGAGGAAATGTGGTAATCACTATTTAGTTGGACTATAGATAATCTCAATCCATAAATCATTAATAAAAAAACGAACAGCACATGTTTTTTAAATCACAAGAAGGTAAATCAAAAATTTTAAGTCTTTACAATCAAAAGTTGAATGAGCTGAATATTGAATATTCAGAAAAATTGATACAGAACCAATTTGGGGCTACTAATGTTATAATTACTGGGGACACTAAAAACCCTCCATTAGTGCTAATTCACGGCACAGGTGGTTGTGCACCACAAATTTTAGATTCGTTTCCAAATCTAAGCTCTAAATATTGTGTTTATGCAGTTGATGTCTTAGCCCAACCCACCAAAAGTGCTGAGAATCGATTAGATATGAAATCTTTGGATTATGGCAAATGGTTGGTTGAAGTCATTCAGAAGTTAGACCTTACGGCAGTAACATTGGTTGGGTTTTCATTTGGTGGATTTATTTCTTTAAAGACTTTAGAATTTGATGAAACCCTTATAAAAAAGGCGTACCTCATTGCGCCAGTTTACATCGTAAACGGTAACCCTTTTACAGGATTGTTTAAAATGTTTATGCCCTTAAAGAAATTCACAAAAACGAATAAAAGTAAGTATCTCAAAAAAGTCATGAATGTCCTCTTTAGTGAAGCCGATGATTTTGCTTTTCAATTCATGGGGACTACGTTTCAAAATTGCAACATGGATTTTTCGCCGTTGCCGGTTATTTCAAAAAATTCAGCAAAAGAAATTAATACACCAATTACCATTTTCGCTTCAGAAAAGGATATCCTGTTTCCAGGCAAAAAAATGGTAAAACGCGCCGAAAGAGTTTTTCCGACACTAAGCGAAACAGTATTACTGGAAGGTTCAAAACATGTCCCGAATGCTAAGAATTTTAAAAAAATAGAAGATTTAATTATTGATAAAAACTAACATTGAAATGACACAAGAATTTAAATTTTCAAATTTTCCCAAATCCAATATAATTTCAATAAATGGAATTGAGTTAGAAGTATTTGAAGCAGGTAAAGAAAATATGGGTAATCCAATTGTACTTTGTCATGGTTTTCCCGAACATGCCTTTTCATGGCGTTATCAAATACCAGCGCTTGCTAAAGCTGGTTATCATGTCATTGTTCCAAATCAAAGAGGATATGGTAATTCATCTTGCCCTAAAGGAGTAACAGCATATGATATCACCCATTTAACAGGTGATTTGGTGGCTTTGCTTGATTATTACAACTACAAAGATGCTGTTTTTGTGGGTCATGATTGGGGTGCAAATGTAGTTTGGAACCTTGCACTCTTACATCCAGAGCGTGTAAATAAAATCATAAATCTTGCACTACCTTATCAAGAACGAGGTGAAAAACCATGGATTGAGTTGATGGAAGCGTTTTTTGGAGACGATTTCTATTTTGTTCATTTCAATAAAAAACCAGGAGTAGCAGATGCTGTATTAGAGAACCATGCAGAAAATTTTCTTCGTAATTTATTTCGTAAGAATGTACCTCTTGCACCACCAGAACCAGGAATGTTAATGATGAATCTTGCAAAAGCAGAAAAACCCCTTGGTGAGCCTATTATGAACGACGATAATTTGTCTGTATTTGTTACGGCCTTTAAAAATTCTGGGTTTAATGGCGCTATTAATTGGTATAGAAACCTTGACCGAAACTGGCACGTATTAGCAGATTTAGACCCAATCATCAAACAGCCTACGCTTATGATCTATGGTAATTTAGATATGATTCCAAAATTTGAAAGACTACAGGATTTTGTTCCGAATTTGGATGTGATTAGTTTGCATTGTGGCCATCATATTCAACAAGAATTACCACAAGAAACAAATGAATCGATTTTAAAATGGTTGGCAAAGTTTAATGGTTAAAAAAGAAATGGAAACAAGAATGGCAATTTATAGAGAGGAAGCAGAATTTGTTGGAGACTATAGACAAGCTTTAATTTTTGGATCTATTTTATAAGCGTAAACTCATTAATAAATATCCTTTTCACATAACGTCAACACTTATATTATGAATATAAACGATCAACTAAACACCATTAAAGACTACTATTCGCCAAAAATAATTGGCGAAGTAAACGATGTGTTCATAAAACTAGTTAAAATTCAAGGAAATAAAGTGCCTTGGCATCATCATAAAAATGAAGATGAATTATTTTATGTTCTTAAAGGAAGTCTTGTTTTTGAAATAGAAAACCAAGAACCATTTACAATGAAAAAGGGGGATTTATTCATTGTAAAAAAAGGAATTAATCATAAAGTCAGTTCTAAAAAGGAATGCCATTTAATGCTTATTGAAAATAAATCAGCTTTGCATACAGGAAATGTAATCCATGAGATTACAAAATCTATTAAAAATCAAATGGATTGATCCTTAGTTTAAATTACACAAATACTTAAACATCATTCTATCAGAATTTCAATTTAGGATTAAAATAATATTAGGTCTGAAGCATGGTATGTTAAAATAGATAGCTGTAGAACTTTATGAACCAATTAAAACTATAAATAACAATTAATAAAAATAATAAAATGAACAACCGATTTAAAATAGTATTGGCAATAGGACTCATTATTGTCTTTCAACAATTCGTAACAGCTCAAGGACATCAAAATCAACAGTTTTTACAAAAAGTAGGTGTTTTAGATAGTCTCTATTCCAAAGTATTAGACGAGTCAAGAACGATTTATGTGCAATTGCCTGCAAGTTATACCCCTGAGAAAAGTCAAAATTACCCTGTAGTCTATATTTTAGATGGAGAAATGTTTCTTCCTACCGTCAATGATGTGCAAAACTATTATAGCGGTGGTTTTACACCAGAAATGGTTCTTGTGGGTATTGCTAATGATAAAAATAGAGTTCGAGACTTAACGACGTCTACCATAACCACGAAATATGGTATGCCTTTCAATGAAAAAAACGGAGAGGCGGATAATTTCAGGACGTTCATTGAGACAGAATTGATTCCTTTTATAGAAAGCAAATATCCTGTAACTAATTACAGAACGCTAATTGGTCATTCTTACGGAGGTCTATTTACTATTTCCACACTACTAAAGCAACCCGATTTATTTGCGAATTATTTAGCCATAGATCCAAGTCTGGATTGGGACAATCAAAAGCTATTAAAAGAAGCCCAAAACGTATTTGCTAAACAGAATTATACAAACAAAGCCTTGTTTATGTCACTTGGCGGACAGTTACATATGCAAAACCCGGAAATAACGATAGACAATGTTATGCAGGATACAACTGATTTTACAGTATTCGCCCGTTCGAATATTGCCTTTTCAAACACGGTAAAACAAAATATTGAAAACGGATTGTCTTTTAACTGGAAATTTTACCCCAAAGATATTCATGGAACTGTGCCATTCCCGTCAATTATGGACGGTTTAATTTCAATGTTTGAATGGTACCAAATGGAAAATACGGATAAAATAAATTCATTTGACACATCCAAAGAAGAGCTTTTCAGTGCAATAAAATACAGAGAAGAGAAACTCAAAAAGCATTTTGGATATACTGAACCACCTTATCCAGAAGAACTTTTAACTATGTTGGGTTATATGAATATAGACATGCAACAACCTGAAAAGACGAAAATGTACTTTGAACTTGCCACGGAGTATTATCCTGAAAGCGCAAACACTTATAATTCTATGGCCGACTACTATGAAGCAGAAGGCGACTTTACTAATGCCATTAAATATGTAACTAAAGCTTTTGAAATAAGTGGTGACGATGGCTACAAGAAAAGAATTGAGGAACTTAAAAGAAAATAACAAAGCCTAATATTTTGTATGAGTAATAACAGAGTAGAAGTCTTATTGGAAACTACCACGCAATCTGCCACTAAACATACAATTTATCGTTGCCATTAAAAACTGCAACAGTTTAATTAATTTATCGTCTTTCAGTAAAATTTCAAAAATGAATAGAATAAAAACTCTCTTTTTTCTAATATCAATAATCTTTTTCACAAACTGTCAAAACAAAAACAATCCGACGGAAAAGTATTTGTCTGAAACAACAATAAACCAAATAGACACATTGATGAAAGTGTCATTTGACCGTGGATTATTCAACGGGAATATCCTTATTGCAAAGGGCAATAATATTATATATCAAAATGAATTTGGATATTCAGATGCCTCTAGATCAAAAAAACTTAGTAGAAACTCAATATTTAATATTGGTTCTATAGCAAAAGAATTCAACGCTGTTGCGATAATGATTTTAAATGAAAGAGGGTTACTTAATCTAGATGATAAAATCTCAAATTTTGAATTGCAATTACCAGAATGGTCAAACACCATTAGCATTAGGCATCTACTTCAATATACAAGTGGACTGCCAAGAATCAACTGGAACAATATTAAGAATGACCATGATATCTATAATGATATAAAGAATATTAAACGTCTAAATTTTGAACCTGGTACAGATTACTTGTACAGCAACAATAATATTTTTCTACAAAGAAGAATTGTTGAACAAGTATCTGGAATGAGTTTTAATGATTTCATTCAAAAAAACCTACTTATTCCTGGCGGTATGACAAATGCTATTATTGACGCGGATACTCAAAACCCTGAATTAGTAACCGCATTTAATAATACTTTTGTAAATGATAGAGCAATGGATATCGAATTCTCTGGTTGGGTAAACCCTACTGCAAATGATATGTATAAATGGATAATCAACTTACATTCAGGACAATTTATATCTAATAAATCGTTAATTACTTTATTTGATTCGCATTCTAAGGAGAGTTCTTCTGCTTTAGGAATTGGGGTAATTGAGAATGACACTTTGCTAATTCATCAACATCATGGATCATCTTTTAATTATGAATCTTTTATCCATTATAATGTGAAAGAAGATTTATCAATCGTTTTAATGACAAATAATAAAAACCGCAAGCTTCGAGAAATAACTGATGCAGTCGAAAATATTTTAAAAGGCAATTCCTTTTCAATACCACAGAAGTCTATTTATTTCGCAATTAGAGAAAAATGTTATGATAATGCTAATGAGGGAATTCAGCTTTATAAAAACTTTAAAAAGCAAAATTTTTCTGAATATAATTTTTCGGATGAAAATGAATTAAATCAACTTGGCTATGATTTGATTAAGAAAGGTCAAATAGAAGAGGCTATTAACATTTTTACATTACTTATCTCAGAATTCCCAAATTCATCAAATGCATTTGATAGTATGGGCGAAAGTTATTTCTTAAATGACCAATTTGAATTATCAAAAATAAGCTATCAAAAATCTTTAGAACTCAATCCTGAAAATACAAATACAGAAGAAATGATAAACAGAATTGAAAAAATAAATGTAAAAACAAACTAATGGCAGCAACGTGTATAATTGCTTCGCCAGTTCGCTGCGCTCGTGTCATTGCTAGTTCTAGCCTACTTTCGAAAGTTCTCGCTGACTTTCTATCTGCGATTTATTTGCTAAATCAGGTGCTTAAACATACAACGAATCTTATAAAATCACATTGTGTGATAATGAGAAAAATTGAACTTACTTGAATAAAATTAAACAAAAAATGATTAATAAAAGTTTTGAAAAAGCAAAAGAGCAAAGCAAATTATTAGAAAATGATTTGTATGAGAATCCTCAAAAGTACCGCGTATTAACGGGAGATAGACCTACAGGTAATTTGCATCTTGGACACTATTTTGGCTCAATTATAAACCGATTAAAATTACAAAGCTTGGGAATTGAGACTTATATTTTAATTGCTGATTATCAAGTGTTGACAGATAGAAATGTTTTTAATGAAATTTCAAAATTCACATATGAACTAACTTTGGACTATTTAGCCTGTGGATTAGACCCTGAAAATTATAGAACTCATATTTTTCCACATAGTCATATTCCTGAATTAAATCAACTAACTATTCCATTTCTGACATTAGTTTCCAGTTCAGAATTAAACAAAAATCCAACTGTTAAAGAAGAAATTACTGCTTCAGGGATGAATACTATTAATGCAGGAATGTATATCTATCCAGTTCACCAAGCTGCTGACATTTTGTTTTGTAAGAGTAATGTGGTTCCTGTTGGAAAAGACCAATTACCTCACATAGAATTAACTCGGAAAATTGCAAAGCGCTTTAATACCAAATTCAATAAAAATATTTTTATAGAACCAGTTGCACTTTTTACTGATACCCCTACTATTCTTGGGTTAGACGGTATTCAAAAAATGAGTAAAAGTCGCAACAATTCAATTATGATAAAGTCAACCGCTGATGAAACAGTAAAACTAATAAAATCTGCCAAAACTGATTCAAGTCGTTACATATCTTACGACCCCGAAAACAGACCAGAGGTTTCCAACTTACTTAAGTTAGCTTCCTTATGTTCAGATATAAGTCCAACAGATATTGCTGATAAAATTGGCGACCAAGGTGCAGGAAAACTTAAACAACTAACAGCAGAAGCTATAAACACATATTTTGAGTCTATTCGAAAAAAAGAATAGAGCTTGAAAAAAATAAAGACTATGTCAGAGATATTTTGCTTAAAGGAATAAGCAAAGCGAGAGAAACAGCTATTGAAACTTTAAGTGAAGTCACTGAAGCAATGAATATGAAGATATAATGGCACTACCCACAATTTAATAACAAATAACTTATGAAATTTTGATAGTAAAAAAATTAGAGAATACAACATTTGATATAATCGTTGATTGTTTTTTAAGGTCTTTCGAGAATTACTATGTTAAAGTTCCAACTGACAAAAATTATTATAAAGAGAGATGGAAAATAGCAAAAGTTAATTATGCTCTTTCTTATGGAATGTTTGATGGAGATAAATTAGTTGGATTTATAATTAACGCCATAGATAAACGTAATGGAGAAAAAATAGCCTTTAATACCGGAACAGGTGTACTTCCAGAATATAGAGGAAGAAGAATCGTTAAATCGATTTACGATTTTGCTATACCAGATTTAAAAATAAATGGAGTTACAAAATGTTCATTAGAGGTAATCATTGAAAATATTAAAGCAATAAAATCTTATCAAAGAATTGGATTCGAAATTTGTAAAACATTTAATTGTTTCAGTGGAAAAATTAAATTAATCTCAAATGCTAAAATTGAGATGAATAAAGTTGACTATAATACTTTTGATTGGGGAAAATTACCTAATCAAAATTTATATTCTTGGGATTTTAACTTAGAAGTAATTAAAAACGGAGATTACGATTACTATCAAATTACAAAGGATAATTTTCTTGAGTCTTTTTTTGTTGTAAACCCCAAAAATGAATATTTAGCACAATTTGAGATTTTAAAAGAAAGTGATGGCTGTTGGAATAGATTATTTAAAGGGATAAAAGAAGTTTCAAACTCAATAAAAATAATAAATGTTGATACAAGATTAAACGAGAAAATAAATTTTATCAATTCAATTGGATTATCGAATACTGTTAATCAATATGAAATGGAAATGAATATATAAACTGTAGCCAACAATGGCTTATCGTGAGGCGCGCCTCATTACGCGATACACATTGGACGTTAGCGCAATGTAGCAAAACTACCAACTCTTCGTCTTCCATAAACAAATCAATTATTAAAACCTTATGCCTGAAAATTTATCGAAACGAAAAGAAACTTGGAAAACAATCTTTCTATTTCTTGCAATCGTTATTCTTCTTACTTCACCTTTTCATTATGCCATAGTTAATTTATATCCATCACGAATATATGTTGGAGCTATAATGTGGTGTCCTGCAATTGCAGCCTTCATTACCTTAAAAATAAAAGGTCGTAAGATTTCATCTCTAAATTGGAATTGGGGAAATTGGAAATATATTAGACTTTCTTATTTTATTCCTGCTTTATATGGCTTAATCACTTATATACTCATTTGGGTTTTAGGTTTTGGAAGTTTAACAAATGAAGAAGCAATTACAGATTGGGGAAAAGAACTTGGTTTGATTGGAATAGGAACTTTAAATCCTACATCAATTGCAATCATAGCTATTATCTTATTAGGAACTATCGAAGTAATTAGAGCAGCGGCAACAACATTAGGGGAAGAGATTGGATGGCGAGGATTTTTTATTTATGAATTAAGAAAAGCAATTAAAGAAAAATTATAACTGAAAAACACAGCGGCTAATACCGTGTATAATTGCTTCGCCAGTTCGCTGAGCTCTTGTCATTGCTAGTTATAGCCTACTTACGAAAGTCCTCGCTGACTTTTGCTGCGCACAGTTCGCAAAGCTCGTGTCTATCTGTGATTTATTTGTTAAATCAGTTGCTTAAATGCGTAACGAATCTTACACAATCACATTAAAACCAATATAGATCAACATATGAAAACAAAAATCACAATCTTACTATCAGCACTAATTCTGATGTCGTCATGCCAGCCATCAATCGAAGACACTGTTGATTTAAATGTTCAAAATTGGATTCATGGTTCTCAAAACTGTGAAAATAATATTGACCCACCAATTCAGGTCGTTAAGTATAATAGCAATACTTATATTTTACGTCAAAACAAGTGTATAAATTACGAAGCGCCTTTTATGTTTCTATTTTTTGGTGAGAACAAAGCGCTATTAATGGATACTGGAGCTACTCAAGAAGATGATATTTTTCCGCTTTATGAAACTGTAAATAAAATTATTAACGATTGGTCTAAAAAAAATGGAGCGGTTGAATTAATTGTGGCTCATACGCATAAGCATGGAGACCACTATGCTGGCGATGGACAATTCAAAGGAAAACCGAACACTTCTGTAATCGGTCTTAAAGTTAAAGATGTACAAGATTTTTTTAAGATAGCAAACTGGCCCGAAGAAGTTG
Organism: Olleya sp. KJ81-1; assembly: GCF_055808135.1. NCBI lineage: Bacteria > Pseudomonadati > Bacteroidota > Flavobacteriia > Flavobacteriales > Flavobacteriaceae > Olleya > Olleya sp. KJ81-1. The sequence continues at coordinate 3,081,342 of NZ_CM147854.1, forward strand.
TAGATTATGATTTAGGAAATCGCATGATGAAAATAATACCAATTCCTGGACACCAAGCGTCTTCAATTGCGGTTTATGATACTTCGACGAAAATTCTCTTGACTGGAGACACTTTTTATCCTGGTAGACTATACATAAATGATTGGATTGCTTTTAAAATGAGTATTGAAAGACTTGTAAAATTCACCGACATTAATGAGGTTTCAACCATACTTGGAAATCACATTGAAATGACTCAATCAGCTGGAGTTGATTACCCCATGGGAAGTATCTACCAGCCTAAAGAACACCAACTTCCGTTAAGTGTGCTCACATTAAATGAACTTTCAAATGCTCTAACAAAATTGGGAGATACACCAACAAAAAAATTCATGATAGCTTCATAATATATCCGGTCGATTAAAAACACAGACATTAACAAAGACGTAAAAAGCTCATAACTAATAAGATGAATGATATGAAACCACAAAAGAAATCCTTTAATATTAAAATACTTGTAGAAATAACAATTGTATTCCTAACTATATTGAGCATAAAACACCTTGCGGATTATTTCGACGTAATTGGTGCTGGCTCATTAGCAATTTGGTGTGGTATTATAGTTAGTACGATTTTCATGAAACAAAAAAAATAAACTGGAAAGAGTTTGGGCCTAAGATTCCAAAAGGTACAAAAAATTGGATGATTAATATATTGATAGCACTTGGCACTGTAATACTAGTTTTTTCAATTATGGGACTAATTGTAAAACCAATATTGGAAAGTTTTGGTCTAACGAACCCAGCAGGTGCAGCTGATAGATTTGCTTTTTTTATGGGAAAACCTCTTGTGTTTATAGGTCACCTCATTACAGTTGTTTGGTTTGGTGCAGCCTTAGGTGAAGAATTGTTATTTCGTGGATATTTACTAAATAGATTGGTTGATTGTACTGGAAATAATACATTGGGAATAATTATAGCATTAATTATACATGCTGTAATATTTGGAATGTTACACATTTACCAAGGATTAGCAGGTGTTATTGCCACTGGTTGTATTGCCCTTATATTTGGTTCAATTTATTTTATAATTAAGCGAAAACTTTTTCCTATAATAATTGCACATGGAATTATTAACTCTCTTAGTCTTATTGGATTATATTTTAATAATGGCGTTATAAGTTAGAGATAAAGAATTGTATAAAACCTACAGCCAACAACAAAGATGTATATAGCAAATAGAGCAATCCTCTGCTGAGATTAGCGTGAAGCACGATATTATATTAAGTTATAAATTCTCTTGTCTTCAATCAGTATTTTTTAAGAGCAATTAATCCAAGCCTTAAATATTCCATAGCTTAAATTCTTAAAATTAATAACTAACGCTTATCGCTTCTTATTCGCGCTCATGTATTTCTTTTTTCTATTTTTAAAGAAAATACGTTGCTTTGTAATTCATATGAGTTTAAGTTATACCAAGAAAATATCAAAAACCCGTTTGTATTGGCTTTGCCAATTGATGGGCTGGTGCTTGGTGTCAACTTATTGGGCATACACCGTATATACTAGAGATAATTATGGAATTTTCTATACATTTTTAAATTATGTTTTAGATGTGGCAATTGGAATTTTCTTGACGCATATGTATAGAATATATGCATTAAAAGCTAACTGGAGTCAGTTGCCAATTAAAAAGTTACTTATTCGTGTTATTCCAAGTATCCTTTTGTTAGCGCTTCTATACGTGTTAATAAATAACTTAAAATGGTATACGTACTGGACTTTTATTGCAGGCGAGGATAAAAATTTATTTGAAGCCATCACGTATTGGGATCCAATTTTACTTACCGGACTTCGACTAATGTCTATTTGGATATTGGCGTATCACTTGTATCATTACTATCAAAAAGAAGTGGTTACAGCAAGAGAGAATGCTCAACTTTACTTAATCGCAAAACAAGCCCAGTTAGATAATTTATCAGCGCAATTAAATCCCCATTTCTTATTCAACTCATTAAATTCTATTAAATCATTAGTCATCGAAAACCCAAACGTTGCAAGAAGAGCTATTGATTTATTATCAGATTTACTGCGGTCATCATTATATGAAAAAGACAAAGATCTAATTAGCATTAAAAATGAATTGGCTTTAGTTTATGATTACATTGAATTAGAAAAGATGCGTTTTGAAGAACGACTGCAACTCAAAACGAATATTGAAGAAGGCCTTGGTCAATATAAGATTCCCACCTTAAGTATTCAGTTGTTGATCGAAAACGCCATTAAACATGGCATCGATTTAAAAGTTGATGGTGGCGTTATTAACTTAAAAATTAAAAAGAAGGATAGTCATATTTATATTACAGTTGAGAATCCTGGAATAATAAATCAAAATAAAAGTGTTGGATTAGGTCTCGAAAATTTAAAAAAACGCTTAGAAATTCAATATAAAGGTAAGGCTGTTTTTAGTTTAACAGAGAATGAAAATAACCATGTCTGCGCAGAACTAATAATTCCAATGCATATAAACGATGAAAAGATATAAAACCATAATCATTGATGATGAACGTTTAGCGAGAGAAGAAGTAAAACGTGCATTAGAAAAACATAAAGAGTTTGAAATAATAGGCGAAGCTAGTCATGTAGATGAAGCCATAACTTTAATTGAAGACTTACAACCAGACTTATTGTTTTTAGATATTCATATGCCTGGGAAATCTGGTTTTGATTTACTGGAAGAATTAACAAATGTACCTGACGTCGTTTTTACAACGGCCTATGATCAATATGCTGTAAAAGCGTTTGAGATGAATGCTTTAGATTATTTGGTAAAACCTTTAAGAGATGAACGTTTTTCTAAAACTATTGAAAAGGTAAAGGAAGAATTGTCGAATAGGGTAAAATTAGAGCCTACCACCTTACCGATGCATCAAAAAATCTTTATAAAAGATGGTGAAAAATGTCATTTTATTCCACTCACAGAGATTTACTTTATTGAATCTTTAGAAAATTATGCGCGTCTTTATTTTGGTTCAGATAAAGCCATGATAAAGCGTTCTTTAAATTTGCTTGCAGAGAAATTAGACCCTAAAGTCTTTTTCCGTGTGAATCGAAGTCAAATGATTAACATACATTACATCAAAGAGATTCACCCATACTTTAATAATAAATTACAAATTATATTAACCACTGGTGAAAAAGTAGAAGTCTCTAGCAGGCAGTCCGTTAAGTTTAAAAACTGGAATAGTTTATAAAGAGAAAATCGCTGAGTTTTCTAACGTTCATTGACTTTTATTTACGCTCATGTACTTTTCCTTTTTTGATAGAAACAGACGTCTTTACTTTGTACCACAATTAATTTAAAAGCCTTATTATGAAGTATTTAAAAGTAGTATTTAATATAGAAAGAACCGTATATCTAGTGCTAATTTCAGTGTTGATATCTTGTAATGAAAACACTGTTTCAGTAGCAGAACAACCAACCTTAGCCGATTATAAAGTGGGAGAACAATGGACTTGGAAGTATAAAGGCGTAACCACTGAAGGCGAAGTGCGTTCAGAAGGGGAAGACACAAGAGAAATAGTTAATATGAATGGCGGTTTAGGTATGGTGATTGAAAAAGATACGATTCCAGTTTCGGACATTGTAAAGCCAGAAGAAAGCGAAACACCAAGATACAAATGGCCTTTAGAGGTTGGTAAAACGTGGCGATATGAAAAAAATTGGACAAGTCAAGATGGTACCACAGGAACACAAAGTCAAGATGCAAAAGTATTATCCTACAAAGAAGAAACGGTAGACGCTGGTACCTTTATGGCGTACACCATAGAATACAAGGGAACGGTTTCTAATTCTAGAGGATACAACGCACAAACAGATGAAGTTTGGTTGTATGCACCAGAACTAAAAAACTTTATTAAAATGACGCAAACTCAAGACGGCTTTTTATACAATGAAGAGTTAATCAAATATGTATACCCAAATAAGAAATAGTTCTGTTTGCTATCAATTTTCAAACGTAAAACAATGAAAAAATTAGTCCTGATATTATTTTTAATCTCAATTAGCGTTACTTCTTTTGCACAAGAATTGCGATTTAAAAAGGTGAAACTATCAGATTCAGTAGCGCTTGAAAACCAAATGCAGCAATTAGCAATACAATGTGACATTCAAAGTTTATCAGCAATAGACCAGTTTAAGTTCCAGTTAATAAGAGGTGAATATAAAGACGCCTTAACTTCAATAAAAAAAAGAATAGCAGAAACACCAAGAGATCAAAGTCAGTATTTAGATGTCTACAAGTATTATGTAGAGGCAAAGCTTTCTACGAACTTTAAAGATGCGTTTAAAAACTCTTACAGCAAATACATAAAGAATTCTGATGACATACAAGTTATTAACTTAGATAAGGCTCTGATAGTTAGAGATCCTACAGATTATTATGTGAGTAAATTTAATAATACGTATACTAGTATTAAATCAGAAAAAATAACACAGGCAACAGCTACGGATTTAGTAAAAAAATATTTTTTAAGCACTGTATTTTCATCAACTAGAGTTATTTATTTTGATGAAATTAAACAAGATCATAAACGCAGATATGTCATAAATGATAGTATCGTCATTCCTATGAAAGATGGTGCCGAAGTTTCAATGGTAGTAGTTAAACGCAAGGGAAATTCAACAGCTAAAAAATCTGCCATACTAGTGTCTTCTATTTACGCAGGCACCAATGAGGCCTCTGCCATGTTATCAGCTTCCAAAGGCTATATTGGCGTGATTGCCAATACAAGAGGAAAAAGATTGAGTCATAGCGACATAAAACCACTTGAATATGAACATACTGATGTGTATGAAGTCATTGATTGGATTAGTAAACAAGCTTGGTCTAATCAAAAAGTAGCCATGTTTGGAGGTAGTTACAATGGTTTTACACAATGGGCTTCTATGAAACACAATGTGCATCCTGCATTAAAAACCATTGTACCCATGGTTGCTATTGCACCAGGAATTGATTACCCCATGGAAAATAATGTCCTACACAATTATTCGTATTCCTGGAATTTTTATGTCACCAATAACAAGTTTTTAGATTTTGAAGCTTCAAATAATTTTAATCGTTGGAATAACTTAAAAAACACCTGGTACAAAACAGGCATTGCGTTTAACAAGTTAGATAGTTTAGATGGACAGACAAATACATTATGGAACACCTATATGCAACATCCTAGTTATGATGATTTCTGGAAAAAAATGATTCCATACAAGCAAGAATTTGCAAAAATTGACATTCCGATTTTAACCATAACAGGGTATTATGATGACTCACAAGGAGGAGCCATGTATTATTTCAATGAGCATTATAAATACGCAAAAAATCCGAATCATTATTTGTTAGTTGGGCCTTATGACCATTGGACTGCACAAACGAAACCCGAAGAAAGTCTAAGAAATTACAAATTAGACAAAGCTGCTTTAATACATATTGAAGAAGATCTAATTTATCAATGGTTTGATTATATTTTAAACGGAAAAGCAAAACCGAGTATTTTAAAAGATAAAGTCAACTTCCAAGTCATGGGCACCAATACATGGATGCACAAACAAAGTTTAAGCGCTATGACAAATGATACTTTACAGTTTTATTTAAGTGCTGATAAAACCAACGATTTTTATGCTTTAAAACCGAAAGCAAATAACTCAGAGATTGAAATGTCTATTGATTTTAAGGATCGAAAGAACATGACCAACATAGACTATTATCCTTGGCCTTTAGAAAAAGAGAATATCAATTTTAAAGATGGGTTAATTTTTAAATCTGAAACTTTAAAGGAAGATGTTATCATCAACGGTTCTTTTTTCGGGAATCTTGAATTTTCAATAAATAAAAAAGATGTTGATTATTCTGTAATCGTATATCAATTAACGCCAGAAGGAAACTATTTTCATTTAAGTTATTATATTGGTAGAGCGAGCTATGCTAAAGATCGAGAACAGAGAAATTTATTGACACCGAATCAAAAGACGCAAATATCTTTCGACAATTCGAAACTAATCAGTAAAAAATTAGAAAAAGGGAGTCGCATTGTAGTGGTGGTTAATGTCAATAAAAACAATAATGCTCAAATTAATTATGGTACTGGAAAGGATGTTAATAAAGAAAGTATTAAAGATGCTGAAATTCCTTTGAGCATAACTTTTACAGGAAATAGCAGTATTTCTTTACCAATTTGGAACTAATTTCAATAACTATTAGAATCTCATCTCTTTTAGTAAAATAAAGTCTAAATGTGCCTTTATTTAAAGGAATAAGCGCAGATGTCATAAAGATGTCATAAGCTTGGCGCAAGTGTCAAAGGCTAATGTATTTAATTTTGTTCACTGAACATTAAATACAAATCAATGAATAATTTTTTTACAACACTCACTTTTCTTTTCATTACATATTTTAGCGTTAGTCAGAGCTATGAATCAAAAATAGATTCCATAGTTGCTATAAGTTACAATCAAAACGAGCCTGGTATTTCAATTCTGGTAGCAAAAGAAGGAGCATCTATTTATAGTAAATCTTTTGGAAAAGCTAATTTAGAATTAAATACACCTTTACAAAAGAGTAGTGTATTTCAGATTGGTTCAATTACAAAACAATTTACCGCAGTTTCAATTTTAATGCTAGCAGAGCAAGGCAAACTGAATATTGAGGATAATATTGGAAAATACATTCCTGAATATGTCGAGATTGGAAAAGATATTACCATTCACAATCTATTGAATCATACTTCGGGAATAAAAAACAGAACACCTGTTGGTGACAAGGGTTTTATTTCTAAAACTAATATGTCACCTACAGAACTTATTGCATATTTTAAAGATGAACCTTTGGAGTTTAAACCAGGAGAGCGTTTTAAATACAGCAATGCCGGCTATATTATACTAGGGCGAATTATTGAAATCGTTTCTGGACAACCTTACAGTGATTTTATAGAACAACATATTTTTGATAAAATAGGAATGAAGAATTCATCCTGTGGAGATACGAAACAAGGTATTCCAAACCCTACTAAGGGTTATATCATTGAACAAAATGATTTTGTAAAATCAGATGATATCAATTTGTCTTTAGCATATTCCGCGGGAGCTATTTTATCTACCACAGAGGATCTTTTAAAATGGCAAAATGCATTACTTTCAAACACACTTTTAAAAGCTTCTAGTATAAAACAAGCTATGACACCAACCTCATTAAACAGTGGGAAAAGAGTACCTTATGGATATGGTTTTCGATTTTCGAAATTGGGGAATTCTCCTGTAATTGCCCACACAGGAAGTACGAAGGGGTTTACCAGTATTGCGCTGTTTTTACCTAAAGAGAAACTGTATATAACTGCATTAACCAACTGTAATTGTAAGAATGTAAATAACGTGGCGAAACAAGTTGCTGAATTATTTGTAAGTATACCAGATGATAAAATAACAGAGGCTAAGCATAATCAACCTGAGAGAAAATCAATTAATGTACCTTCTGAAATATTAAGTGACTATACAGGTACTTACGAGGTTAAACCAAATGTAAACCTTACTATAGGATTGGATAACACAAATCAATTATACTTATTAGCTCCAGGTCAAACTAAAAAGGTTGAATTATTTGCTGAAACTCAAAATCATTTTTTTGTAAAAATTGTAGATGCAGAAATCACGTTTAATAAAAATGAAGCGAATAATGTTATTAGCTTAACGATGAATCAATCTGGTCGTAAAATTATCGCAAAAAAGAATTAGGATGAAAAACAAGGAAAAAACATCTTTACAGCAAGCCATTTATTATGCTAAAGCACCCATCATAATTGCATTAATTTTAACTCCAGTTAGATATGGTTTAGAATTATTGGGATTGCCTGAAAATGCTATTTTTATTATCGGGCTACTTTGGCTTACCTTAGGGATTGCTATATATCTAGGTATTAAATTAGGTAATCAAAAACAAGCTTACAAGATTCTTTTATTAAGCTTACTTATTTACTCACCTATTTCAAGGATTCCAGTTGCTATACTTTGGTGGGTAGATACAAAATGGGAAATTGGCACTCATTATGGATTATATTATGATAATTTTGGGCAAGCGCTATTAAATCATGTGATTTATGGGTCGTTAGTTCAATTGGTTCCTGGATTTTTATTAGGAATAGTAACCATAACAATAATGAGGTACAGAAAAACTTTAACTAAAAACAAACCTTTAGAAAATGGATAATAACTATTTAGCTTTAAGAGTAAAAGAATTGAGAAACCAGAAAGGGATGTCACAAGAATTTCTAGCAGAAGAATCTGGTTTAAGTTTACGAACTATTCAACGCATCGAAAAAGGGGAATCAAACCCTACAGGTGAGTCATTGAAGCGATTAGCCAATGCCTTAAATGTAAGTCCAGATGAGTTGATAGATTGGTCCGTAAAAGAAGATAAAAAGTATTTAACGTATCTCAATCTCTCTGCACTGTTATTTCTGGTCTTTCCATTGCTAGGGGTTTTAATTCCATTTATACTTTGGACATCAAAAAAAGGTAAGATAAAAAATAGTAATAAGTTGGGTAAAGATTTAATCAATTTCGAAATCACGTGGACCATTCTGTTATTTTTTATCCCAATAGTATTGTTCACCATATCAAAAATTGGACTCACAGACCAAATAACGTTAAGTACATTTTTTATGGTTATTGGCTTTTTGTATGTCGCCAATTTAATTTTAATATTGATCAACACACTGAGAATAAACAATGAAAAAGAGGTGATATATAGTCCTCGATTTAAGTTTTTAAAATAAAAGGCAATGAATATCATCGTTAACAGCCATATAGTATCAACTCAAAAAATATAAAACTATGAAATACAAATGTCCGAAGTGTGATAATACCACTTATGAAATTGGAGAAATGAAAGCCACAGGTGGTACGTTGTCGAAAATATTTGTTACCAAACATATAAAGCAAACTATGAGAACTTTTACATTTGTGATTTTATGTATTCTTCTTTTTGGAGCACAAACGACGTTCGGACAGAATAAAACGGATATTATAATTGGAAGTCAGTTCATTATTAAATCTAGTATTTTAAATGAAGAAAGAACTTGTTTAATAAGTATTCCTGATTCATATAATGATTCAACTGAAGTGGCGAAAAAATATCCAATTATCATATTATTGGATGGATATACTCATTTTAAAACAGCATCTGGAATAGTACATTTTATGAGTTCCAATAGAAACCGAAACAATTTAATGCCAGAAAGTATTATTATAGCCATAAAAAATGTTGACCGTGAACGAGATTTTACCGTTACAAAAATTAAGACATTAAATTAATTACTTCCATGCCATTTTGCCCAATCTTGCAGGTTTCCAAATAAAACGTTTTTTCCATTAGAGCCGTTGGTAAGGATAATAATACCTGATTTTGATTCAAAATCGAGCATAAAACCAGATTGCCATCCTTCATTAGAACCACCATGACCAGATAATGTAAAATCCCCAAAACGATTCATAATCATATAACCCATTCCGTAATTCCCTTTGGATAGTTCGGTAGGTTTTATCAAAAGAGCAATGCTTTCTTCTGACAAAACAGGATTTTTTGAAAATGATGCTTTTGCAAAAAGAATAAGATCATCTATTGTTGTATGCAAACCTGCTGCTGCTTGCGCATTAAAAAGGCGTAATGGGATTTCATTTCCTTCTTCATCATAGGCCTTTGCAGAATTTTTTAAAACCTTTTTACTAATATTAAAACTTGTTTGTTTCATTTTTAAAGGCTTAAAAATATGTTCTTTCATGTAATCCGCAAAAGATTTCCCACTAACGTCTTCAATAACTAATTGCAATATAGAATAACCACCACCTGAATATTTCCATTTGCTTTCTGGTTCCATAACGAGTTCTACTTTCTCATCTAGATTAGTAGTTCCGGATAACGATGCATCAATTGAAGTTAATTCATCTTTAGTTTCATAACCGTTGTAACCATGAACAGACAAACCTGCAGTATGTTGCAATAGATTCCTGATAGTTACTTTATCTGAATCAAATTCACTAGATGGTAATTTCCAATTCAAAAGATATTTTGAAGCTGGAGCATCTAAATTAAGTTTTTGGTCTTCTACCAATTTCATAATTCCCCAAGCTGTAAACATTTTTGATATAGAACCAATATTAAAGCCTGTTTTACTATTTACAATCTCGTTTTCTGATACATCAGAAAACCCATATTCTTTTTTAATAATAACGTCGCCATTTTTAATAATAGCCAATGCCAATCCAGGTACTTTATTGTCTTGCAATGCCTTTGGTGTAGTTTCATTTAAAGTTTTTAATAGTTCTTTCTCAGAACTCGTTTGAGCATTTACAAATAAGGTTGATAATGCGATTGTAATAATTGTAATTAAAGTTTTCATATGTATTTAGTTTTAAATTCGATGTAAACCTAGAGCTGAATATTCGTTAATTAGAACTATTTTGATGAAGCTAGCGTATCAAATGGTAATCAACTCATTATGATATTTAAAGTACCTTTATCATTAAATTTGATACGTTTACAATATGAAAAGAGACGTTCATAAAATAAAAGCTGTAACCTTGAATATGCAATATAGATTTGTGTCAAAATCATAAATAAATTAAAATCATGACACATAAAAAACTTTATAAAGCAGCAGCAGTTCTATCTGTAATCATTATTATTTTGATGCTAATCTTAAGAAACGCTCAAAGCGAAATATTCGCAGTGCTTTCAAGTTCATTGGGTTTAGTAGTCTTTTACACCCTTTTGAATTATCTCTTTCAAACTGAAAAAATAAAATTTGGGACTTCTAACCTTCGATTAAAATATCTCTTTTTAGGAATAAGTATTCCGCTTTTAATATTTGCTATTGATGCTACTACAGATTTAGATGGAGGCTTTCTAAAGAATAGCGTAAGAATTCTTTTAGCAATTGCAGTTGCTTATTTAATTTTCTATTGGACCTACGAATACCGAAAAAGTATTCAAAAACTTAAAAAGGATAAATTAGAAGCCGAATTGATGCTATTAAAAAATCAAATAAATCCTCATTTTTTCTTTAACACACTTAACAATTTGTATGCCTTAATAAAAAAGGATGCTGATGCAGCTCAAGACTATGTCCTAAAATTATCAGATTTAATGCGATTCACTATTTACGATAGCGGAAAGGAAAACGTGCAGTTAAAAGATGAAATAGATTATTTAATAAATTTTATTGATTTACAAACTGCCAGATACCATAAAGACATTGATGTGAATTTTGAAAAATCAATTAAAAATCCAGAAACAAAAGTGGCACCTTTGTTATTCATTATCTTGCTAGAAAATGCTTTTAAACATGGCATTGAAAAAGCAACAGATAATGCATTTGTTCATTTACAACTTATTGAAGATGAAAATAAAATAAGTTTCACAGTTAAAAACAATTATGATGCTGAAGAATCATCAGAAGACAAAGGTATTGGGCTCAAAAATTTAAAAGATCGCTTAAATTTATTATATCCAAACACACATCAATTGTATAATAAAATTGAAGAAAACACCTATTCAACAACATTAGATATATATAAGAAATGATAAAATATATAATTGTAGACGACGAAACTGCCTCTCATGATAATATTAAAGATTATGCGAGTAATTTGTCTTATCTATCATTCCAAAAAAGTTGTTATAATGCTTTTGAAGCCCTAGACTATTTAAATAAGCATTCTATTGATCTTATTTTTTTAGATATAAATATGCCAAAGCTTTCTGGTTTAGAGTTTTTAAAAACACTTTCTAATCCGCCAAAAATTATCATTACTACAGCCTACAAGGAATTTGCCTTAGAAGGTTATGAATTGAATATTGACGATTATTTATTAAAACCATTTAATTTCAGTCGTTTTGTAAAATCTGTTAGTAAAGTTTCCGATGCATTATCAATTAAAGCCAGCCCAATACAAAATACGGAAACCATAGAAGACACTAAGATTTTTATAAAGGAAGATAAAAAATACTACCAGATAAAGTTAAAGGACATTCTGTTTTTAGAAGCCTATGGAAACTATGTAAAGATTAATATGGTTGATAAAGTGATTGTTTCTCATCAAACGCTAACATCCTTTACACATAATTTACCAGAGACACAATTTATAAGGATTCACAAATCTTTTATTATCTCAATAGATAAAATAGAATTAATTGAAGGTAATAGAATACATCTAAGGAATCACAAAATTCCAATAGGAAAAATGTATAAGCTTAATGTAAATCGATTAATAAAATAAAATCAATTTTGACATTAACCTGTAATAATTCCTAATTTAAGCCACCAACCAATAAAACAACACTATTGAGTAGCGATTTTTACAACACATCCATTTTACCATTCGCAGGAATAATTATCAAATTATGTCGAGCTTACACCAGTTCACAACAAGATTTTGAAGACTATTACCAAGAAGTGTGTTTACAAATCTGGAGGAGTAAGGACAATTTTCGCGAAGAATCGCAATGGAGCACTTGGGTGTATCGCATTTCATTAAACGTCTGTTTAACCTTACTTAAGAAAAAGAAAAACAATGTTCAGCATTTTGTGTCTGATTCTATAACTGCTGAAGAAACCGAAAACAACTACGCGTTTTCAGACGAATCTCTAAATTTATTATATGATGCCATAAGAAAACTATCGGAAATAGATAGAGCCGTTATCATGCTTTATTTGGAAGAAAAATCGCAAAAGGAAATTGCTGAAATTATAGGAACGAACCCAAATAATATTGGTGTACGTGTTAAAAGAATTAAAACTAGATTAAAAAAATTATTAGATGGAAAAATCAATTGAAAACATTTGGAAAGAAGGTTTTCTCAAGAGCGACGCACTAGTAGTCCCAAAAATAAACAATCTTTACAACCAAAAATCAATTCATATCATTGATAAATTTAAAAGAATGTTTAAAATAAATTTGATTGCCATTGTGGCATTCTCGTTTGCTTTTTTAGTCGTCTCTTTCATTATAGGAATTCCCATAACAGGTATCATATTTTTTGTTACTCTTTCAGTTCTTGTTGTTATTAATAAGAGGTTATTAAACGATTTAGAGAAAATCGATATAGGTATTAGCAGTTATCAATACTTAAAAGCATTTAACCAATGGATAAACAAACAGGTATCTATCAACAAGAGATTTTCAAGGTTTTTGTATCCAATTATATTCATGTCATTGGTTTTAGGCTTTTGGTTTAAAGATGCCGAAGGCATGCCTTTAGGTGAAAGACTTGTAAATGAAATACTTGTTGGTTTTCCAGATACCTATTTAATATTTGGAATCCCACTCATCGGAATTGTTATCGTGGCAGTCATCTTGGTTTTGCTATTCCTTGTTGGAGGTCGAATTTATAAATGGGATTTAAACATCGTTTATGGAAGACTATTCAAAAAACTAGAAGAATTGATGACAGATATAGAAAGTTTAAGAAGCTAAACACCTGAATATAAGGTGTTTTAGTGTGATTTTTTAAAATAAATAAATTTTTGGTGTAATATTTTTTGGTTTGGGCCACTAACCAAGAAAACAGTAAAAATTATGACACTATTAAATGCAATTAACTTTTTTGAAAGTTTAAAAACTGAATCCTCTAAAAAATCTGAAATTAAGATTTATACTCAATTTATTGAGATTCTTAAAAAATTAGAAAATAGAGCATTTACCGCTAATGAAATTCATTCTATAGAAATGGAACTGGATAGCTTAAAACTAAACTCAAATCCAGACAATAGAAAAAAATTCTTTAAAAACGCACTGAGTAAATTTGAGACCTATTTAAAGGACACCTTTTCCTTGACTTCTCAAGGATACTATACAAACCTGAGTGTAACTTTAGGAATGTTATTCGGAGTTATAGCTGGAATTCTAATAGGTGAGCGTTTTGAAAGGTCTTTAGGGATTTCCGTTGGCATTTGTATGGGACTATTTATTGGCGCATTAATAGGTCGCCGTAAGGATGCTCAAGCTAAAGAAGCTGGAAACGTGCTCTAAAGTAAATCTAACTAAATCTCTCTTCAAATAGCTTCGATTACTAAATTAGTAATACTATTTTTTAATACCACAAGGCTAACGAAAATTTGGCCTAGACATCACCAATCAAAATTTAACGAACATGAAAACATTAACAATTATCATACTTTTAAATTTACTCGCCATTACTAGTGCACGTTCTCAAGATATTTCAGGACATTGGAACGGAACAACCAAAAGAGGCGATAAAGAAATCACTTTTGTTTTTAATATAAAACAAGAAAACGCTACGTATTCAACTACTATGGATGTTCCAACGTTTAGAATTGCTGGCATCAAACCATCAGCTACAACTTTTACAAATGGAAAGCTAATTATTGATGGCTCTAATGTTGGAATGAACTATACAGGAGTTTTTAATACTGAAGCACAACAATTTGAAGGTATTTACAAGGAAGGTGGCATAGAAATGGTCCTAAACTTAAAAAAAGGAACTATAAAAATAGAGGATTCGAAACGGCCGCAGGAACCTGTAAAACCCTACCCTTATTATGAAGAAGAAGTCATTTTTAAAAATAATGAAGCCAACATAACATTAGCAGGTACTTTAACCTTACCCAATAAAAACGGAAAATTTCCAGTAGTAATTTTAATTAGCGGAAGTGGTCCACAAGACAGAGATGAAAGTTTTATGGGACACAAACCTTTTTTAGTATTATCAGATTATTTAACAAGACAAGGCATTGGCGTATTGCGTTTTGATGATCGTGGAGTTGGAGAATCTACAGGAAATTTTGGTAAAGCAACCACAGAAGATTTTTCCAAAGACGTTTTGAGTGCCATCGCATACTTAAAAACTAGAAACGATGTAGATATTAAAAATATAGGTTTGATTGGTCATAGTGAAGGTGGTATTATCGCACCTCTAGCGGCTAACAACTCTAAAGATGTCGCTTTTATGGTGTTATTAGCTTCTACCGGAATTTCGGGAACAGAACTATCTGTAATGCAATCTAAAACATTGAGAGAATTTCCTGTTAAAGATGAGGTGGCTTATGAAAAAAACACAAGAAAAGCGATTGCAATTGTAATCTCTAATAAGAGTAAAACAGAAATTAAAATCGAATTGACAACTCATTATAATGAGTTTTTAAGACCCATTTTAACATCATTAAACGTACCAGAAAAGAATATCAATGCATTTATAGAAAACCAACTTAAAACAAGTTTACAACCTTGGTCACGCTATTTTTTACAATACAATCCTGCTGATGAAATTGAAAAATTACAAATTCCAGTGTTGTCATTAAATGGCAGTAAAGACACGCAAGTAAATGCAAAAATTAATCAAGAAGCTATAAGACAAGCACTAATCAAAGGCCAGAATAAAAATTATAAAATAGTGGAATTAGAAAACTTAAACCACTTCTTTCAGGAGTGTGAAACTGGAAAGATGGATGAATATAGAAAAATAGAACAAACATTTTCCCCAACAGCATTGAACGAAATAAAAAAATGGGTAATAGAACATCTGAAATAAGATATAAAATACTTGTAGTAACCTCTTGAGTAATTCATTGCTAGTACTCACCTACTCATGAAAATCCTTACGAATTTTCAGACTAGATTATATATTGACATGGCAATAGCAATTACCTCAATAATTGATTAATGTTTGTTTTATATAGCTTGCCAATAGGTACAACATGATCGCCCATATAAATTCTATTTCCTTCTACTCTAAAGATGTGCTTTTTTGCAACCGCAAATGATTTATGAACTTGTATGAAATCATTATCAGAAAGCAGTTCTATGGTATCCGATATTTTTTCTCGAATGCTGATAGTACTAGTACTCGTAACAACTTTGGTATAATTGCCTGAGGCTTCAATAAATAGAATATCATCTACATCTACCTGAATATGACTATTATTCTGTTTTAAAAAAATATGTTGTCCTTCAGGTTTTATAGTCTCTTTACTTTCTTTTCTTATTGTACTGGTATCAGAAGAGGTCACTTTATTAATAGCACTCAAAAAGCGTTCAAAACTAAACGGTTTTAACAAGTAATCAACAACGTTTAATTCGTAGCCTTCAATCGCAAATTCACTATACGCAGTAGTTACAATAACTTTTGGTGGAGATGATAAGGTTTTTAAAAATTGAAATCCTTTTAATTTAGGCATATTCAAATCTAAAAAAATGAGATCTATATCATGTTTGCTTAAGTAGTCAATAGCTTCTATAGCATCATAACAATCTGCTTTGAATTCTAAATTTGGTAGCATATCACAATAGCCTTTTATAATATCGTGTGCAATATGTTCGTCGTCTATAATGATATATGTAATCATAAGCCCTTAATATTCAATGTAGCGTTATAGATGGTATCTGTTTTGGAAATTGTTAAGGTATGCTTTTTTGGATATACCAATTCTAATCGTCGTTTTAGGTTTTTTAATCCAATTCCTGTTTCAGGGTTATCTTGTGTTTCATCAAAATTGTTTTCTATTTCAAAGGTCAATTCACTATTATGCGCTGTTAATGTGATATGAACATAAGCATTTTCTCTTAAATTTTCCACACCATGCTTAAAGGCATTTTCTAAAAGAATAATGAAAAGAAGTGGCATAATCTCATAATTAGTGTCGTTTGTTTCAATATTGAATTGTATATCAATCGCTTTATGATAACGCATTTTATGAAGTTCAATATAATTCTCGAGATAAGCTATTTCTTCAGACAGTAAAACCCTGTCTTTTTCGCCATCATAAATACTATAGCGCATCATATCAGAAAGTTTTAGAATGAGCTCTTGAGCTTTCTTAGAATCCTTATCCACTAATCCATAAAGGTTATTAAGCATATTAAAAAAGAAATGTGGATTCACTTGACTCTTTAAATGCATTAATTCTGTTTTTACTTTTTCATTCTTCAATCTTATTAGTGATTTGATTTGTTTAAATAGCCAATGTGCAATGGTAATAAACACAAGGATAAAGTACAATGCAATAAATTCTACAAACCCTTCTAGTTTTCCAAAAGTGTCATTAAAAATGACGATGGCTAAGCCTATAATAACCAGCGCTATTTTATATAACCGCTTGATAGTTTTCCTTTTTCTTTCTGGTATTTTAAAATTCATAATTCAATATTAATTAAATAAAACACCTCAGACAAATAAGTTGACAAACAGTATCTCATCAGTGACAAACAATCCTAAATGTGTTTTGAGGTGTCTTTATACCTTAAAAAAATGTGTTTGTCACTAATGCATGTGTTTGTGTCACTAACACTTTTTAAAGGCTAAAAACGCTTATATGTTTGTCTCAATCAATCAAAAAATGAACAGTATGGAACTCAGAATTGACAATCTATCAAAAACGTATTCAAACGGGATTAAAGCTTTACAAAACATTTCACTTGATATACCAAAAGGGATGTTTGGTCTATTAGGCCCAAATGGTGCAGGCAAGTCTACGTTAATGCGAACTATTGCAACACTGCAAGAAGCCGATTCTGGTTCCATTGTTCTTGGAGACATCGATGTCTTACAACAAAAAAATGAATTGCGACAGGTATTAGGGTATTTGCCGCAACAATTTGGCTTGTATCCAAAAATATCGGCAGAAGTATTACTCAATCATTTCGCAGTGCTTAAAGGCATCACCAATAAAAACGAACGTAAAGAATTAGTGAAAGCACTTTTGTATAAAACCAATTTATATGACGTGCGACAACAAAATCTGAAAGGGTTTTCTGGTGGGATGAAGCAACGATTTGGCATTGCACAAGCCTTACTTAACAATCCGAAGTTACTTATTGTAGATGAACCAACAGCAGGATTGGATCCTGTAGAACGCAATCGCTTTTACAATGTTTTAAGCGAGCTCGGAGAACATACTGTGGTTATTTTATCTACGCATATTGTTGACGATGTCAAAGAACTCTGCACAAATATGGCCATTATTAATCAAGGTCAAGTATGCTTAAAAGGGCAGCCGTTGCAGATACTAGAAGGCCTAAAAGATAAAGTCTATAAAAAAACAATCGAGAAATCAGAATTGAACCTATATAAAGAAAATTATCAGGTCATCAGTGAACGATTATTTCTTGGTAAACCAACCATTCATATAATAAGCGAGATCAATCCTGGAGATGGATTTACAGCCATTAATGCAGAATTAGAAGATGTGTATTTCTCAGAAATTTTCAATAGAACTAAAACTAAATCTATTTAATTATGTGGTATGAAATTTTTAAGTTCGAAATTCAATATCGAATTAAACGACCAGACACTTATGTATTCTTTTTATTTATATTTCTGTTTTCAATTGTTGGTGTAGATTTTATTTTTCAAGGTACTGAATTAGGTCTAATGAAAAGAAATTCACCCGTAGTCATAGCGAAAACAATGGGAGCTATAACCGGATTCTTTATGATTTTAGCCTCAATGATTATGGGCGTTTCTGTGTTGCGAGATTTTGAGTATGAGATAGAATCATTACTATTTTCTACACCAATCAAAAAAAGAGATTATTTAATTGGTCGGTTTTTAGGCGCATTTACTGTTTTGCTGTTTGTATTTACAGGAATTATTTTGGGTATGATGTTGGGTGAATTTATGCCCTGGAATAGTCCAGATGATCAATTGGCTTTTAATGCATTTGTTTATATGAAGACCTTTCTAATGGTAACGCTACCAACGTTGTTTTTTGGTGCATCATTGTTTTTTGTAACTGGAGCTTTAACTAGAAATTTAGTAGTTGTATACACTCAGGGTGTTATTTTGTTTGTGGTGTTTTTGTTAACCAAAGCAATTACTAATGATTTCTGGCAAGCTATTTTTGATCCATTTTCATTAACAACAACAACCTATATTACAAAAACTTGGTCGGTCTTAGAAAAGAGCACTCAAGAACTTCCATTTATTAGTGCCTTGTTATACAACAAATTATTTTGGGTTTTATTAGGTGTTATCGCATTAATCTATGGATATAAAAAATTCAATTTCAATCTGGTTAAAGAAAAGAAATCAAAACGAAAGCAAGTTCAAAAGCTGGTAGATAAAAGTACTAATTTAGTTGGTGATGTGATGATTCCTAAAGCTAAAAAACAATATGGTTTACAATCTAAATGGACACAATTAAAAGAGTTTTCGTGGTTTTATTTTATAAGTATTTTTAAACAACCATCATTT
The DNA here is from genome assembly GCF_055808135.1 of Olleya sp. KJ81-1. NCBI lineage: Bacteria > Pseudomonadati > Bacteroidota > Flavobacteriia > Flavobacteriales > Flavobacteriaceae > Olleya > Olleya sp. KJ81-1. The sequence continues at coordinate 3,100,576 of NZ_CM147854.1, forward strand.
TGGGGAATAGTTATTTGCGGAATGATTATCATCTTAATCAATTCTGTAAATCTTGGAACGGTATATGGAGTTGATAGTTATCCTGCAACCTATTTTATAGTTGAGGAACTTCAGGAAACCTCTTATTTTTTCTTTATCATCATCCTTGTTTTTTATTCAGGAGAATTGGTGTGGAAAGAAAGAGGTGCGAAGTTGAATTTAATTTATGATGCTACATCCATGTCAAGTTTTGTAAGGTTAGCTGGAAAGTTTATTGGATTAAACATAATTTATGTCGTATTAATACTTGCTTTAATAAGTTCAGGGATATTATTCCAAACGCTAAGTGGCTATTATAACTATGAATTGCAAGTGTATTTTAATGGATTCTTTTTAGAAATTCTACCCCTATTATCCATTTTTACTTGCTTAGCGTTTTTCATACAATCTTTAGTGAATAATAAGTTTGTAGGTATCATTTTGGTGATTGTATTTAGTATTGTCAATGTAGCTATTGCCGTGTTGGGGTTTGATCATGATTTACACTTTTTTGGAGGAAGTTCCTTAGGTGCTTATTCAGAGATGAATGGTTATGGGCATTTTTTACAACCCTATTTACTCATTAAATTGTATTGGTTTCTTTTCGGAATCCTTTTATTAATCATAGGATCTTTAGTCGCTGTTAGAGGAAATGAAACCAATTTAATAAAACGAACAAGAATTGCTAAGTATAAGTTCAGCAAGCCACTCATAAAGTTTACTGACATCATTCTTTTTGCTTTTATAATTATTGGAGGGTTTATATTTTACAATACGAATATTTTAAATGAATATTGGAGCAATTCTGAAGCTACTGAATTTAGAGTAGCGTATGAAAAAGAATTGAAACAATTTGAATATATAACGCAACCAAAAATAGTAGACTTAAACTTACAATTAGAGCTATATCCTTCTAAACGAGACTACACAGTAGAAGGGTATTATATGTTAAAAAACACATCAATTGAAAACATAAAATCCATCCATATTCAAAAACTTCTCGAAGAAAATGTTACGATAGACAGTATCGCTTTCGAAGGTGGTTTTACGACGAATCATCAATATAAAAAGTTTGATTATTCAATTTTTAACCTGAAGAAAGCTTTACAACCTGGTGATTCTGTAAAAATGTATTTTAAGCAAAGTTTTACAACCAAAGGCTTTGAGCAAGGTCGTTCTAATACCAATATAGTTTACAATGGTACATTTTTCAACAATGAACAGTTTCCAACCTTGGGTTACAATAAAAAATATGAACTTCAAGATGAAGATGAACGACGAGATCATAACTTATCAAGGAGATCTAAAAAAGCTAAAATAGATGACCCTAAAGAATTAGTCAATGCAAGATCTGGTGGTGATTCTGATGGTATTAATTTTGAAATGATTATTGGTACATCCAAAGATCAAACGGCTTTGGTTCCTGGAGATTTATTGCAGGAATGGACAGAAAATAATCGTAATTATTTTCACTATAAAACAAATACCCCTATTATTAATTTTTACGCAATAGTTTCTGCTGACTATGAAATTAAAAAAGACAAATGGATGACAAGCAATAAGGGGATTACTGAGCCTGTCGACCTTGAAATTTATTTTCAAAAAGGACATGAATATAACATCGATAGAATGATGAAGTCTATGAAAGCTTCATTAGATTATTGTAGTAACAACTTCAGTCCTTATCAATACCAGCAACTACGTATTATGGAGTTTCCACGTTATGCAACATTTGCACAATCGTTTCCTGGAACTATTCCATTTTCAGAATCTATTGGATTTGTGTTAGATATAGATGACGAAAAAGATGTTGATATGGCTTTTTATGTGACTGCGCATGAAGTAGCTCACCAATGGTTTGGTATGCAAGTGGAAGCTGCAAATGTACAAGGACAATTGATGGTCTTAGAAACCTTATCTCAATATGCAGCATTGATGGTTTTAAAGCAACATTATTCCGAAGAAAAAGTGCAACAGTTTTTAGCGCTTCAAATGGATAAATATAAAGAAGGAATACAACAAGAAAGTAAAAAAGAACCATCTCTTACTCTCGTAGAAAATCAAGATTATGTCTATTACGCAAAAGGAGCAATCAATATGTACGAATTTCAAAAAGCAATTGGCGAAGAGAATGTGAATTTAGCATTAAAATATTTTCTTGAAGATTGGAATACAAAAAACGGCAAACTAAAAATGCAGACTGATAGATATGCGACAACTCAAGACTTACTAGAGTATTTCAGAGCAGTTACACCAAGCAATCTCCAGCATATCATCGAGGAGCTTTTTGAATCTGTGGGTGTATTAAAAAATCACTAAGGTTAAATAAATCAACTTCTCATAAAAGCATAAAACCTGTGCTTATTGTGGCAAACCATTAAAAATCTTACGTTAGCTAAGAAGATGATCAAACAAGCGGAACACATTTATAATAAAGAAAGAACATATCTAAGCTTAAAATAAAACGAACCACCATATGTTTAGATCAATAAGGAGAGGTATGCTACCATTTTCACAAAAGAATAAAGAAAATCTGCAATTTTTGACCTTCTAAAAATCGAGAAATTAACGCTAAAAAGGTTAACTTACTTGCGTATAATAAAGACATTAACAATTCATAAAACTTGAAAAGCATTTATGTCAATTTATGATAAAAACAAGTCTAGATTCTTTCAAAGAATAGTCGATATTGGCGCTGAGTACAATTTTTCTATAACTGAACTCAGATATTTACGTGTTACGAATATTGCATCTCTTTTAGGTGTAGTTTATAATGTAACTTGGATGCTAATTGCATTATTCTTGACAGACGCATTAATAATTTACGGAAGTAATACTTTTTTGGGATTAATGTTTCTAATGGCGTTAATTTTCAATTGGAAAGGGTTACGAGTCCTGGCTTCCGTTTGGCTTATTCTAGCATCTTATATGTCTGTTCTCTTATTTCTTTACTTGCTAGGGTTTTCCTCAGGAGTTGGAGTTGTTTGTTTCCTAATTATTATTCTGCCATATATGACTTTTCCTCGTAAGGCTAGGAATATAGCCCATGTCTTTAGTATTCTAGCTTGCCTAACGTTGATTGCTACAGTAATATTCTCAATCAAATATAAAATCCCATTTTGGAGGATTAGATCCCTATATATCACAAATAGTTAATATCAGTATTACTGCATTGATTTGCTTCATACTAATAGCAAGTATGTCTATTTTAATAGATCAATCTGAGGAATCTTTAATGGTTGAACAGAAAAAATCAGATGATCTTCTGCACAATATATTACCCGCAAACATAATAAGAGACTTAAAAGAAAGCGGTAAAACAATTCCAAAAAGACACAAAAATATCACTGTCCTGTTTACTGATTTTGAAGGATTTACAAATCTTGTGGCGTCCATGTCAGCAATCACTTTAGTCAATGAACTCAATGATATTTTTGGTCGATTCGATGAAATTATGGAAGAAACGAAAGTAGAAAAAATTGAAACGATTGGTGATGCGTATATGGCAGCGTGTGGCCTTGAAAAAGAAACGATAAATCATGCTACTAACTGCATCAAAGCCGCACAAAAGATGCTATCCTATCTTGAGGAGAGAAATCAAAGCCATGTCATAAAATGGAGAATGAGGGTTGGTATACATTCTGGATCTGTAGTAGCAGGGGTTGTGGGCAAGAAGAAGTTCGCATACGACCTTTTTGGAGACACGATAAATACCGCCAGCAGGATGGAATCTGCAGGTGAAGTAGGTAAAATCAATATATCTTCATCCACCTATAAACTGATTAAAAATGAATTTTCGTGTATTTCTCGTGGAAAGATCCATGCAAAGGGAAAAGGGAAATTGGACATGTACTTTCTGAATCAAACTTAAAACGCATAAAATTAATCAAGAAAACAAATAGTATTTTTATGTTGCATATAATAGGATCATATTTCCAAACATAAACTTTGAAACCCTGAACTTTTCTGAACTGTGTTACGAATAATACTTCCTAAAAATGAGCAATAATTATAACTTTACTATCTATGCTTAATTCTAAAAAACGAAATAAAAAAATTATAATCAGGATAGCCTTGTTCACAGGTACTGCAATTTCCTTGTGGTTTGTGCCTTGGATTTTAGTGAAAGCTTGGATATTACCATTGCCAGATACTGTTCAAGAACAAGTTGACCAAGCAATAAGTCACGGTTTGGATGGTATGATTGTTTATGTAGATGAGGCAGGGAAACAACCAGAATTTTATACAGGTGGTTGGCACAATCGAGAACATAAAATACCTGCTAAACCCAATGCACTATTTAAAATAGCTAGTATTAGCAAGTTATATGTAGCGGTTTCCATTTCTAAGTTGGTTAATGATAACAGATTGTCACTAGATAAAACCCTTGCTGATTATTTCCCTGAATTGCTAGGTAGGATTGAAAATGCAGATAGAATAACTCTAAAAATGATGGTACAACATCGAAGCGGGATTCCAAATTTTACAGACAGTGGAGGTTACTGGGAAAACCCACCTGATAGTGCTGAGGAATCGTTAGCATTAGTATTGGATACACCCGCGCTGTTTGAACCAGGAGAAGACTATAGCTATTCAAATACAAATTATTTACTCCTTGGTTTACTTATTGACAATACGGTGGGGTATAATCATCATCAATATATCAAAGAGCAAATTTTAGTACCACTCGAACTGAATAATACATTCTTCTCGTTAAGCGAGGTAGATATAGAGGATGTGATGAGTGGTTACTACGTTGGCTATGAACCTGATTTAAAAGAGAAAGAATTCGGTATGCTGGCTACTGCGGAAGATGTTGGTATATTTTTGAGAGCATTAAACGATGGTTCTATATTCAAAGAACGAGAACGGAAAATCTATTCTGAAATTTATGAATATGAACATTCTGGATGGGTTCCAGGATATCAGAGCTTTACAGAATATCATAACAATATAGACACTGTAGTAATTCTTTTTAATAATACAACTGATGAGGATTTATTACTGTGGAATTTGTCAGAAATAATGATAAATAGAGTGGTTAGAATTGTTGAGGAAAATAGAGCAAAATAATACAGGCTTTAACGAATATCAATTTATAACGAGAACCACTTTATCCCTTGAGCATTATCAATTTCAACAACCATATATTTGATTTTTTTAGAAATTACTGTACGACAATGTGATTACAAAAATAAAATCAAAATTAACAATTCTAATAAACTCTTGGGTTCGAAGTAATAAGGGTGAGTTTTGATTTATATTGATTTTGAGATAATTAAGTCAATATCTTCCTTCGAAAAGTTTGAACTCTGTCCCTTCGAGGTCACAATTTTAATTAAAACCAAACGCTGTTTCAAGTTTTCTGAAGTAGTGATTTGGTTTTTTATTATCAATAAAAATAATCTTAATTTAAGTATCTGTAATGTATAAAAATCACTTTCTTTATTTTTAATTTATATTTAATCAATAAACATTTTAAAACTGGACAATAATTAATGTTATTACAAGCTAAGGCAGAATTAGAGGAAAACCCATTGGTGTACAAATATGTCTTAGGTGTAATTTCTGTGTTGTTAGTTTGTTTTTTGGTAATAGCTGGCTCTATATGGTTATTTAAATTGGTAGAAAGTATTTATATTGACTATATCGCTAGAAAACCATTATTCCGTCATTTTTACCTTAAATTAAATGACTTAACTCTAGGACAAAGACAAATACTAGAACGTAATTTCAAGTTTTATAAAAGACTTAATTTAAAAGAGCAAGGCTACTTTAGGCATCGGCTTCATAAATTTTTAAATAATACCGAGTTTGTTGGTAAAGAGCATTTAGAAATTAATGATACACATCGTGTTTTAGTTTCTGCAACAGCAGTAATGCTAACTTTTGGATACAGAGATTATAAAATTGGATTAGTAGACAAAATATTAATTTATCCCACGACTTTTTACTCTAGTTTAGATAAGACCTATCATAAAGGTCATTTTAATCCTGCTTACAGAGCTGTGATATTATCTTGGGAAGATTTTATGATTGGCTATAAAATAGAAGATGATAATCTTAATTTAGGTATACACGAATTTATACACGCACTACACTTAAGTTATTTGCAAACCGAATTTCAAAATGATGTAACTGCATATCTATTTTTAACAGGTTTAAAGGAGTTGCAAAGTTATATTAATGACAATCCAGTTTATAAAAGTAAACTAGTAAATTCAAATTATTTTAGGGCATATGCTTTTGAAAACAACTTTGAGTTTATCGCTGTTGTTGTCGAGTCTTTTATCGAAACGCCTCAAGATTTTAAAGCACAATTTCCGGAGCTTTATAAAAAGGTTAAGCAAATGCTTAACTTTAATTTTAAAGGCTATTAAATAGATTTTTACTGACTTTTGTCATGTTTTTTTAAGTATATAAAAGGTAACTTTATTACTGTAATTTAAAAGCCAATAACATGAAAAAAAGAACTCCAGTATCAGACATAATGACTAAAAATGTCATTACCTTAAATACAACTGACGATTTAGATAAAGCAGAAAATTTATTTAAGCTTCACAGCATTAGACATATTCCTGTTGTTAGTGGAGATGCTATAATTGGAATGTTAAGTTATACAGATTTACTTAGAATTAGTTATGCAGATGCAACAGATGATCAGGATAGTAATGTGGACACAGTAGTATATAATATGTTTACAATACAGCAGGTTATGGCTAAAAATTTAATAAGTGTGTCTAGTAATACGACAATAAAAGAGGTAGCAGAATTATTGTCTAAAAAAGAATTTCATGCATTACCTGTGGTAGATAACAATGTTTTGGTTGGGATTGTTACTACTACAGATTTAATTAATTACTTAATTAATCAGTTTTAGGGTTAATAATAAATAATTAAGTAATTAAAAAGGCTCCATAATATGGAGCCTTTTTTTATATCTATTAACCGTTAGCTAATGCTTTCAGGTTTTTTATAGCGTCTTTCTGGTTTTCGCTTTTAAAAACGTGACTACCAGCAACAAAAACATCTGCACCAGCTTCAACTAGTTTTTCAATGTTTTTATCTGTTACACCACCATCAATTTCTATTTTGGTATCAAGACCTTGCTCGTCTATCATTTTTCTAAGTTTTTTTACACGTTGGTAAGTAACCTCTTCAAACTTTTGACCACCAAAACCAGGATTAATGGACATAAGTAAAACCATGTAGCATTCTGGAAGTATATCCTCTAAAACGGATACAGGAGTAGTAATATTAAGGACAACACCAGCTTTACAGCCCGCATCTTTAATTTGTCTTAATGTACGATGTAAATGTACAGTAGACTCGTGGTGTACAGTAATAATATCTGCACCTACCTTTGCAAACTCCTCAATATAACGTTCTGGTTTTTCAATCATTAAATGCACATCTAATGGTTTAGTGGCATGTTTTTTAATGGCAGCAATAACTGGCATTCCATAAGATATGTTTGGTACAAAATGACCATCCATAACATCTATATGAAACCAATCGGCATCACTATTGTTAACCATTTCAGTATCGCGTTGTAAGTTGCCAAAATCGGCAGCAAGCATTGAAGGAGCAATTAATTTAGAAGACATTTATTTTAGTTTTGTGTTGTTTGCACAAAGCTAACATTTTTTATTAGTGCTCGCTTAGTAGCTCTTCAATAATTTGTAAAAACAGTGGACTATTTTCAATATTGTTTTGTTGTAAATCGCTAACAAATTTTTGTAATCCATAAAGTGTATCAGTATCCTTAATTACAGCATAGCCAATATCAAAGGACTTAAAACTTAATTGCGATATGGATTTATTTAAAAGTTCTAATATATTAAAGTGTCTACGATCCTTTTTAATCTCTTCGTAAACTGTGTCAATTATTATAGGATTACCTTCAAGTATCTGAAAAAACACATCATCTCTTTTAACTAAAACACCTGTAATGTTATGGCTATTGTTTTTTAACTGAGTTTGATTAAAAAGTGCCTCAAACTCTAGTAAGTTTAGGTTAGCATTAGCTTGGCTTTTATAGCAAATGGTTTTTAACATAAATAAATATAATAATAAATTTTAAATAATAATACAGTAGTATTTTAAATGAGTGAACCCGAAGTAATCAGCTTCGGGTTCTTTCATCAATCAAAAAACGAACAGTTATGAATAACTGTTTGTTACCGCAACTTAGGTGTTATCCTAAGTAAGTTTTTAATATTTTACTTCTAGACGTATGTTTTAATCTACGTATAGCTTTTTCTTTAATTTGTCTTACACGCTCTCTAGTAAGGTCAAAAGTCTCACCAATTTCTTCTAATGTCATTGGATGTTGGTTACCTAAACCAAAGTATAATCTAATAACATCAGCTTCACGAGGCGTTAGTGTTTCTAAAGCACGCTCAATTTCAGTACGTAAAGATTCGTGTAATAATTCACGATCTGGATTTGGTGACTCACCAGAATTTAATACATCATATAAGTTAGAGTCTTCACCTTCAACTAAAGGTGCATCCATACTAACGTGACGACCAGAATTTTTCATAGACTCCTTAACATCGTTAATAGTCATGTCTAATTCCTTAGCAATTTCTTCTGGACTTGGTGGACGCTCATGCGCTTGTTCCAAGAAAGCAAAAGTTTTATTTATTTTATTAATAGATCCAATCTTATTAAGCGGTAAACGCACAATTCTAGATTGTTCTGCTAAAGCTTGTAAAATAGATTGTCTAATCCACCAAACAGCATACGAGATAAATTTAAATCCACGCGTTTCATCAAAACGTTGTGCAGCTTTAATTAATCCCAAGTTACCTTCATTTATTAAATCCGGAAGCGTTAACCCTTGGTTTTGATATTGCTTAGCTACCGATACTACGAAACGTAAATTAGCTTTAGTCAATTTTTCAAGTGCAACCTGGTCTCCAGCCTTGATACGTTGTGCTAATTCTACCTCTTCATCTGCGGTAATTAAGTCAACTTTTCCAATTTCTTGTAGATATTTATCTAACGATGCGGTCTCACGGTTAGTAACCTGCTTGGTAATTTTAAGTTGTCTCATCTAAAAAAGTGTGATTATTTTCTTTGTGAATATTTTGCTATCAATAGTTATACGTATACAATCCACTTTTTGTTACAAAAATTAGTGATTATTTTTTTAGCGTTACCCATTTAAGCTTTTTTGTAAGCTTAAATGCGTCAGGCTGTACGTTATATCTTTTTTGAAAAAAAACAAAAAAGGATGCCACTTCCATCCTTAACGCGCTTACGGTTGCGACTTACTCAAAATCTAATAGCTGTGTGGCAGCAATAAGTTGCTTTAAAGCGTCAATTTTACTATACAGTTTATTAAAAAAACGATTACGTTCTTTTTCTCCAGCAGTATTTAATAATTTACTATTCTGTAACTGCTTTTTTAAAAAGCGTTCGGCTTCCTCACACGTGTGCCTGTCCTCAGTTTTATAATAAGATAGCAAAGTAAAAGGCACATATAACATTTGGTTATTAGGCGTACTAACCAGAACATTGTTATTCATTAAATGTAACTCATTATAATACAGTAAAAAAGGATGGTCTTCCGACGTTATTTTATTAAAAATAGATGTGATTAATTGTTTTAATAAATCACATAACTGTAATGCAGATTTAGAGTTTACTTGTCCAGCCTGAAAGTAAAAATGTATTTGTTTTAAAGTACTATTAATAGTTGTAATGTCCCAAACTTCCTGCGTGTTTAAGGTGTTATACAAACTACCTAGTCGCTTTCCGGCTTCAATTAAAGATGGGCTTGGAGCAAAATTATCAAAACTTTTACTAGCTAATTTAGGGTTTAGTAACTTAAGCCAAACATAATATTTAAACTGGCTTAAAGGATCGCCATTTAAATTGTAAAACAACGGTATATCCTTAGCCGAATATAATATGGTACTATCCTTTTGCTTTAATAAGGGTAATAAAGACAGATAAGAATCTTCAAAATAGTGTTGCAATTCTGTTTCGTTCTCTATTTGCTTCGTTTTTTCAATGGTTACAAACTCATTAGCAGTCGTTTCAAATAACCTGTCTAATGACACATTGTAGTATTTAGCCAATGCAACACTTTCATCTAAAGATAATTTACTTTTTAAGCTAACACGTCTATGTGCAGCATCATAACTAATATCTAACGCAGTTGCAACAGCATCTATTACAGAAGTATTATTTGGCAGTTGTGCTTTTAAATAAGCTAAAAATGAAGTTTGAAACATATAGTAATTTACTATTAATTTGCGAAAATCGCAAAAATTACTTTTACTATTGGCGGATTAGCAAAAATTTTATGTGATTATAACAATAATTTTGAATCAAATTTTAAAATTATAATCATGAAAAATTTATTAATTACCATTATATTTTTTGGAGGTTTACAGCTATGTATAGCGCAAAAGGATACTATTTACGTGACCAATAGTAATCAATATCATAGTTATATGGACGACTACTTTAAAAAAGTGACGTTTAAAATTGGAGGAGGTGTCATGCTACCTCAAGGTAAACTGAAAAATTATTTTGGAGTCTCTCCATTAATCGAGCTAAGTTTGGACTTTCCAGTTACTAATAAAAAGTCTTTAGAATTAGCTTTGCAATTTGTCGTTCCGGATCAAAAACAGTCTTTTAAGTATGTTAGAGCTTTGGATACTATTCAGGCTAAAGCTGCTTTTATGTTTAATCCTATGTTGAGGTTTAAAAAAAACTTGAGTCAAAATGTTAATTCGCAATTACATGTTAGCTTTGGTATTGGTGCTTCTATTATTAAAACAGATGCAAGAAATCCCTTTTATACAGGAGACAATGATACAGAAGAAAAGTACGAAGTTATTACTGCATTTTTAATTTCGCCAACTTTAGATTACGTCAAAAAATTTAGAAATAATGAAGAGTTAACCTTTGGTCTAGGTTTAAATTATGCGCCTTATAAAATTGAAGGTGCAGTTCAGGAAAATGTGGGATCTGTGTATATAACACCTAAAATATTATACAGTTTTTAGTCTAGCATTATAAAAAAAATCCGATGAATGTAATCATCGGATTTTTTAAATAGTTTTTTTAAACTCTAACTTGGCCATCACCAAATACATAGTATTTATTGGTTACTAATTGTTTTAGTCCCAAAGGTCCTCTGTGGTGTAATTTGTCTGTGCTTATGGCTAACTCTGCACCAACTCCCATTTGTCCTCCATCTGTAAATCTAGTAGAGGCATTATGGTATACAGCAGCACTATCAATATGATTCATAAAATGTAGTGCTTCAGTAGTGTTTTCGGTTATAATAGCAGCAGAATGTTTACCAGAGTGTGTATTAATCATATCTATAGCTTCGTCTAATGTACTAACTTCACCTATAAGTAGCTTTAAGGCTAAAAACTCTTCTTTCCAAATTGCATCTTCTGTTATTTTTTCAGTAGAATCTAAAACTTTAGCAACGCTATTATCAGATAGTATAGTGACATTATGTTGCTCCAGTTTTTGCTGTAACATTTTAAGTTTTAATTGATATTCTGGGATGTTTTTATTAATTAATACCTTGTCTAAAGCATTGCAACCAGAAATTTTATCTGTTTTTGCATTTACAATTACACCAACCGCTTTACTCCAATCGGCTTGTTCTGAAACATATAAAAAGTTGTTACCTCTACCACTAACTAATACAGCACAGGTAGCATGTGTTTTTACAAAATTAATTAAACGCTCTCCACCTCTCGGGACTATTAAATCCAATGGTTCTGTTGGGTTTTTTAAAAAGGCTTGTGTTTCTTCTCTTTTTAAATGTAAAAGTTTAATCCAATCTTTAGTTAGTCCGTTGTCTTCTAACGCTTGATGCCAACATTTTTCTAAAATAAGGTTACTGTTTAACGCTTCTTTACCGCCTTTTAATAAAATTTTGTTGTTGGCTTTAAAAGCTAACACTGCAGCTTCAATGGTGACATCTGGTCTAGATTCGTAAATAATTAATATTGTACCAAAAGGAGCAGTTGTATTAACAACATTAAGTTGATTTTTAAGCGTTAAATTTGATAGCTCTTGACCAACAGGATCATCTTGACTTAATACTGCTTTAACAGCCTCAATCATTTCATTTACCTTTTTATTGTTTACAATCAGGCGGTCAAACAATGCTTGATCGTCTTTGTTAAAAGCGTCTAAGTCTTTTTTATTGGCAGCAATAATATGTTCTCTTTCATGGTCTAAAATCTGTATCATTGATTTTAGAACTTTATTTTTTATATCTGTATTTAATAGTTTCATTAATTTAAATTTTTAGTTAGGCACAAATAAACTTTGTACCAATTTGTTTATTATCTATAATATCTACCATTACATTTTCGCGTTTACCATTAGCAATATATGTTGGTATGTTTTTACGTGCTGTGACTTTTGCTATTCTTAATTTTGAAGCCATTCCACCACGACCTTCTCCTTCTTTTTTACCAGAAGCACACACGTATTTTTCTACATTCTGGTTAGTTTTAACTTCGTGTAATTTAACCGAGTCTTTATGGTCAGGATGACCTGTATATAATCCATCGGTATCTGACAAAATAATTAATCTATCTGCATCAATTAATTCTGCAACCAAGCTAGCCAGCTCGTCATTATCAGTAAACATAGACATGGTTAAGGATACAGCATCATCTTCATTTGCAATAGGTGTAATGCCCTCAGACAACAAACCTTCGTAACAGTTAATCATATTCTCTCTGTATTTTCCTAAGTCAAAATCACGTTTTGTGGCTAAAACTTGAGCGCAACGCATTCCGTAATCATGAAAAATGCTATAATAATGTCTCATCATTCTGGGTTGGCCAACGGATGAGTAGACTTGACGTCGTATTGACGAGTCTTCAATTTGCGTGTTTCCTAAAATTTCTTTTCCGGCAATTGCAGATCCAGAAGAAACTAATACGACCTTAATACCACGTTCGTACAATACTGCAATTTGTCTAACTAGTTCTCTTAATACAGGTCCTAATATTCTGTTGTCTTTATTTGTTAGCACGTTGGTACCTACTTTAACTACTACGCGCTTTATATTATCTTCCATTATTATTTTTCTTTTCCTAATTCAACAGCTCTATCAAACGCAGCGTAAGCAGCATCTTGGATAAGTTGTTTTACATTATTATCTTCCATACTATCAATTGCAGCTTGAGTAGTCCCTCCCTTAGAGGCTACTTTGTCAATCCATTTTTCTGGAGATATATCGTTTTGACTAAATAATTCTATAGCACCTTCAAAGGTGTTACTTACTAAAACTTTAGAGTCATAATCCGAAAAGCCCATTTTTAAAGCAGCTTCTAACATGGACTGCATAAAATAAAACACATAAGCTGGACCACTTCCGGAAATTCCGGTTGAAGCATCTATAAAGTTTTCGCTACTAACTTCAATCGATGTTCCTGTAGTATCTAATAAATGTCTTATCATTAAAAGCTCTACTTTAGAAACAGATGTGTCACCAGTGTAAGAGGTTACACCTTTACCAACCTTAGCTGGCAGATTAGGCATGGTTCTGATCACTTTTTTTATACCCAAGCCTTTTTGAATGGAGTTTATAGTAACTCCTGCCATAAGAGATACAAAAATTTGCTCTTTATTTACCATGCGCTTCATTTCTGTAAATAGATCGTCACAGTGGTAGGGTTTTACTGCTAAAAAAATAATGTCTGCCTGTGGTAAGCAATCTGTTAAGGACGTGTAAACATTAAATTTAGGTTGTTGTCTTAAGGTTTCAATTTTTTTAGGATCGGTATCAAAAATTCTTAATTTGTGTTTATTTAATAATGAAGAATTTATCATTCCTTCAGAATAAGTTAAACCCATGTTTCCGGCTCCTATTACTAATACTTTCATAATTTGTTTTAATTAATAAATTAACTGTCAGTATCATAATAGCCACAATTACTGTGCGACAGTGCCAAAACGAAATTTTGATTTAAAGAATTTAGATTTTTATAAAGATTTGTATTGATAATTGTGATATTGAAAATTTAAGAAGTAAATAGGTGGCAATATCTAAATTGATAAAATTAAGAAACGGGTTAATTGTGACAGTCTGTCGGTGACAAATTTTGATATTTGTACCAATCTGAAACAATTAACCCGTTTAAAATAGGGGTGTTTATATAAAAAAAACTATTTTTTTTCGACTAACCCTCTTGTTAGCCAGCCTCTTCTATTTGCTGTTGCAATTGCGTAAGGTGTAATCCAAAACAATCCAAAGGTGTACAAAATACTATATGAGTAAGCCCAAAATCCTTGGTAAGTTTTATATTTTTTAGTAAAAAATAATAAAGAAAACGTCGATAATATTAAGATACTTACTAGAGTAGATCCAAAAAATAACAATGGATGTACCATAACAAAAAACAACATAAATATTATTAAAGGATAACTCATTATTAGTTTAGAAAATTGACTAAAAAATAATAATCTAGTTCCTAATTTATTACCTTCTCTAAAGTTAGTGAATACATATTTAGCCATTTCTAAATTTTCTCTAACATTACTTCTTCCCCAACGTATAAACATTTTGTATAGTCCTAAATACTCTTCAGGTACATTGGTATAGGCAATAGCATTACTTTGAAATAAAACATGATCACCTTGTTTTAAAATCATATTAGTCATAGCTCTGTCTTCTCCAATATCTGAAGGTTGTCCCATAAAAGTTTGATTAATCCATTCTGGTAAGACTTCAAAAACAGCAGTTCTTTTATATGCAGCTAATGCTCCTGGAGTACATAAAACAGAGTTTAAATTGCTTTCTGCAGAGCGTACAAATTCAAAACTCATTACAAAACTTACGTCAAGCATTTTAGGAAGCATCTCTGATTTGTTATTTAGTACCCTAATGTTTCCAGCTACAGCTCCACATTTTTCATTACCTACAAATGGACTAACTAAATTTCTTAAAGTATCCTTAGTAACAATGGAGTCGCTATCTACGGTTACAAAAATATCTCCTTTACCAAGGTTAAAACCACGATACAAAGCATGGCGTTTACCTTTGTTTTTAGGTTGTTTATATATTTCTAAACGATCTCCTAATTGTTTTTTAGCATCAACCATCCAATCCCAAGTGTCGTCTAAGCTACCATCATCTATTGCTAATAGTTGTAATTTATCTTTTGGGTAGTCGCTTTTATCCAAGCTCATAAGCGTATCCCAAACTTGTTTACCTTCATTATAAGCTGGTACTATAATAGTACAGGTTGGTAATTCTTGGTCAGTCACAGATACAACTGGTTTGTACTTAAAATAATTATAGGCTGTGTATAAAAAGAATAAAACTTTGTATGCAAATAAAGTAGTTGCCACGTATATAAAAGTAAGCCCAATTTTAGTGCTCATTTGTGACGTATTAAATGCGTCAAAATCGTTATGGAATATATAAAAGAAATAGACACCTAAAATAATAAGTAAAAAGGAGCTAATTAACACTAATCTATTTTGTGGGCTTCCAGTGATGCCTTTACTATGAAAAAACCCGTTGATTTTATTTACTATTTTTTTCTATTTGATACAGTTTTAATTGTGTTGGTAGTTTTTGTAGCCATAAAAATTGTTTGTCTTTAAATTAGTGTAATATTAGATTTACGCATCAAAATTTAGTTTAGATGTTTTTTAGTATTTATTTAAGAAAACTTTTTTACTGGTCAAATAGTTAAAATTTAGGATTAAGTTAAAAACGTAAAAAAGCCCAAATAGAAATAAATCTATTTGGGCTTTTTTTAATAAAGTTTAAAAAGAATTAATCTTCTTTTTTATCTTCTCTAGGTTTTCTGTCGTCACGTTTGTTATCACGTCCACGATTATCTCTACCTCTGTTATCACGTCCACCACGATCATTATTTTCTCTTGGTGGTCTAGCTACATAACCTTCTGGTTTTGGTAAGATTGCTTTTCTAGATACTTTTTCTTTGCGTGTTCTTGGGTCAAGACCAAAATATTTAACGTCAAAAACGTCTCCCATGTTTACTACATCAGTAACATTTTCAGTACGTTCCCATGCTAATTCACTTACGTGTAATAACACTTCGTTTCCTGGTGCATCCATATACTCAACAACAGCACCAAAATCTAACATTTTGATAACTTTTACTTGGTATACTTTACCAACTTCAGGTTTAAATAATATAGCATCAATTTTTGCCATAACAGCATCAATACCTTTTTTACCAACACCTAAAATTTCAACAATACCTTCTTCTGTAACAGGATCTTCGTTTATTACGATAGTTGTTTCAGTTTCTTTTTGCATTTCTTGGATAACTTTTCCTCCAGGTCCAATTAAAGCACCAATAAATGCGTTAGGTACACGTCTTGTCACCATTGTAGGTGCATGTTCCTTAACTTCTTCATTTGGTGTAGCAATTGTATCTGTAAGTTTACCTAAGATATGTAAACGTCCATCACGAGCTTGTTTTAGTGCATTTACTAAAATCTCATATGATAAACCTTTTACTTTAATATCCATTTGACAAGCAGTAATACCATCTGCAGTACCTGTAACTTTAAAGTCCATATCACCTAAGTGATCCTCGTCTCCTAAAATATCAGATAATACAGCGTATTTTCCTGTTTCTTGGTCAGAGATTAATCCCATTGCAATACCAGAAACTGGTTTTTTAAGCTTAACTCCAGCGTCCATAAGTGCCATAGTTCCTGCACATACAGTAGCCATAGATGATGATCCGTTAGATTCTAATACTTCAGACACAACACGTACTGTATAAGGACAGTCTGCTGGTACCATGTTTTTTAATGCACGTTGTGCTAAATTACCATGACCAACTTCACGTCTAGAAGTTCCTCTTAAAGGTCTAGCTTCTCCTGTTGAAAAAGGAGGGAAGTTGTAATGCAAATAAAAACGCTCTTCTCCTTCAAAAGAGGCCATGTCTATTTGATTTGCTTCTCTAGATGTACCTAAAGTAACTGTAGCTAATGCTTGCGTTTCTCCACGTGTAAAGATAGACGATCCATGTGTAGATGGTAAATAGTTTACCTCACACCAGATTGGTCTAATCTCGTCAGTCTTACGACCATCAAGACGTAATCCTTCATCTAAAGTTAAATTTCTAATAGCAGCTTTTTCCGCTTTAGCATAATATTTAGAGACTAAATCTCCATAATCTGCTAATTCTTCTTCAGTAAATGTTGCTTTGATTTCTTCTTTAATTTCAGAAAAAGCATTGCTTCTTTCTTTTTTAGAAGATCCAGCTTTAGCGACAGCGTACACTTTATCGTATGCTAAGTCGTAAATCTTTTTTGCTAAATCGTCATCAGAACGTTCTGCATCGTACTCACGTGTTTCTTTTTTACCAAAAGCTTCTGCTAATCTTACTTGAGCAGCACATTGTACTTTAATAGCTTCATGTGCAAATTTAATTGCTTCAGCCATTTCTTCTTCAGAAATTTCTAACATTTCACCTTCAACCATCATTACAGAGTCAGCAGAGGCACCAATCATCATATCTAGATCAGACTCTTCTAACTGCGCACGTGTTGGGTTGATAATAAACTCACCATTAATACGTCCAACTCTAGCTTCAGAGATAGGCGTTTCAAATGGTACGTCAGATAGTTGGATAGCAGCAGATGCAGCTAATCCAGCCATAGCGTCTGGCATAACGTTGTCGTCATGAGACATTAATTGGATCATCACTTGTGTTTCTGCATGATAATCTTTTGGAAATAATGGACGTAAAACACGGTCAACAAGACGCATAGTTAATACTTCACCATCACTAGGTCTTGCTTCTCTTTTAAAGAAACCTCCTGGATAACGTCCAGCAGCAGCAAATTTTTCGCGGTAATCTACTGTTAATGGTAAAAAGTCAACGTCGCTTTGCTTGTAGTTAGATACTAATGTACATAACAACATGCAGTTTCCTGACTGTACAACAACAGATCCATGTGCCTGTTTTGCTAATTTTCCGGTTTCGATAGAAATAGTTCTACCGTCTCCAAGGTCAATAACCTCTTTAAAAACTTGTGGAATCATAAATTTTTTTAATTCTAATTAAACAATGGTCGTTGTGTTGTGGTAGTAGTAGTTGTGATTGACCAATGAAAAACTGTAATTAGCTTCTTCAATTTTGATTATTATACTCGTTCAAATCGAGTTGTTTGGTATCAAAAAACCACGCTAAAAAGCGTGGTTTTATATTATGATTATTTTCTTAATCCTAATTCTTTAATAATTGCACGATATCTTAAGATATCTTTCTTAGTTAAGTAATCTAGTAAGCTTCTTCTTTTTCCTACTAGTTTTACTAAAGAACGCTCAGTGTTATAATCTTTACGATTTTTCTTTAAGTGCTCAGTTAAGTGGTTGATACGGTAAGTAAATAAAGCTATTTGCCCTTCTGCAGTACCTGTGTCCTTTGCATTTTTACCGTGTTTAGTAAAAATTTCTTCTTTTTCTTTTTGATCTAAATACATTCTAATATTATTATAAATGATTGTTATGTACACGAAAGTTTATCTTTCGAGCCGCAAATATAGTTATTTTTAATGATTTCGTAATTTTTAAAACAAATTCTTCTAAAATTTTTTTAAAAATACAGTATGAACTATTTTTAGGTAAATATTATATTGCCATGTACAAAGAGAGCCTAGAAGATCTGAAATCCAATTTTTTGCCTGATGTTTTTAATCATGCTTATCATGGTATTGCAATTGTAGGATTGGATGGTAAATGGATAAAAGTTAATAAAAGTATTTGTGACCTTTTTGGCTATACTGAAGCAGACCTGTTAGACTTAACGTTTCAGGATATTACCCATAAGGAAGATTTAGATATTGATTTGGATAGGCTTGACAAGTTAAAAAGTGGTGTGATTAATAGTTATACTTTGCCAAAAAGATACTTTGCTAAAAATGGGAGTATTATTTGGGCACAATTATCTGTGTCTTTAGTTAAAAATGAAAAGGGAGCACCAAAGTATTTTATATCTCAAATACAGGACGTGACCGATTTAAAAAAGGTTGAGAGTGAAAAAGAGGTTTTTACAGAAGTTATTAAAGAACAAAATGAAAGGTTATTAAATTTTTCTAGGATAATTTCTCATAATTTAAGTACGCATGCTGGAAATTTAAAGACTTTGGCCAAATTTACAAAAAATGAAGTGCCCGAAATTAAAACAAATGAAAGTTTTATTTACTTAAATGAAGCGATTACCAATTTAAATGAAACGGTAAAACATTTAAAAAGTATTGCAGAGTCTACTTGGTTTGAAAACGAAGATTTAAAACCGTTACATCTTGGTAAATACATAACCAATGCAATATATAGTGTTAATGCTTTGGCTAAAAATAATGCTTGCCAGATTAAAAATTTAGTTACCGACAATGTTAAGGTGGTTGCTGTTGAAGCGTATTTGGATAGTATAATTCTTAATTTGTTGACCAATGCCATAAAGTATAGAGATGCTAACA
Organism: Olleya sp. KJ81-1; assembly: GCF_055808135.1. Lineage (NCBI taxonomy): Bacteria > Pseudomonadati > Bacteroidota > Flavobacteriia > Flavobacteriales > Flavobacteriaceae > Olleya > Olleya sp. KJ81-1. The sequence continues at coordinate 3,120,073 of NZ_CM147854.1, forward strand.
AACAATCTGAAGTAGTATTAAGTACTTATGTTCAAGACGACTTTATTGTTTTGAGTGTTAAAGACAATGGTTTAGGTTTGGATATGAATAAGTATGGTGATAAAATGTTTTCGTTGTATCAAACATTTCATAACAATAAAAACGCAAGAGGTTTAGGTTTATTTATTACAAAAAGTCAAGTGGAATCCATAGGAGGTAAGATAGAATTTAAAAGTCAAGTTAATATTGGAAGTCAATTTTTAGTTTATTTTAAAACAGCTTAATCAAATGTGTTATTATTATTTAAAACTGCAACAGTAATGAGACCCATCATAAATGTATTATTTATTGTTTTTGTATTAGTAAGTTGTGCTAATCAAAAGGATTTAAAGCCTGGTAATTTTACTAAAGATCAAGTCGCATTAATAACTGCTTTAGACTCTGGTCAACCCATGCGTGTATTTAAGATTAATAATACTAAAGATTCCATTTTATTAAGACAACAAAGTGGATATGTTAAACCAGATCCAAATGATATAACTTTAAAACATTTTACTAATCGTTTGTTTGCAACCGTTAGAGATAGTATGTCCTTAGGTGTTGGTATTGCAGCACCACAAGTTGGAATATTAAAAAATATTATTTGGGTACAGCGTTTTGATAAAGATGATGCACCTTTTGAGGTTTATCTTAACCCAAAAATTATTAATTATTCTGAAGAAAAGCAGATTAGGAGAGAAGGTTGCTTATCGATTCCTAATCGTGCTGAAACCTTAAATACACGATCTAAAGTTATTACAATTGAATATGACACATTGAATGCCGAGCATGTAACGGAAGATGTTGCAGATTTTACATCCGTAATTTTTCAGCATGAGATAGATCACTTAAATGGTATTTTATTTTTGGATCATTTGAATAAAGACATTAAAGATGCAAAATAATAAAAAAGCCTTACTAAATAAGTAAGGCTTTTTTTATGGTTTATCAATTAAGCTCTTAATGGCTTATTTGTGATTAAGTCTATATATTGGTTGACTCTGTTTTTTAAATCTTTACGTTGTGTAATAAAATCCAGAAAACCATGTTCTAACAAAAACTCTGAGGTTTGGAAACCTTCTGGTAACTCTTGTCCTGTTGTATCACGCACAACACGTGGTCCTGCAAATCCAATTAATGCACCAGGCTCTGAGATGTTAATATCACCTAACATAGCAAATGATGCTGTTGTACCACCTGTTGTTGGGTCTGTTGCTAACGATATGTATGGTATACCTGCATCTGCTAGTTGTCCAAGTCTTGCCGATGTTTTTGCTAATTGCATTAAAGATAATGCTGCTTCCATCATACGTGCTCCTCCTGATTTAGAGATGACCATTAATGGTACATTGTGTTTTAAAGAATACTCTGCAGCACGTGCTATTTTTTCTCCTACAACACTACCCATTGATCCTCCAATAAAAGCAAAGTCCATACATGCGATTACTAAATCCTGACCTTTTGACTTACCAACTGCACAACGTACAGCGTCTTTAAGGTTTGTTTTAGCTTCGGCAGCTTTTAAACGGTCTGGATATTTTTTTGTATCCTCAAATTTTAATGGGTCTTTTGAGGTTAGATTTGCGTCTAACTCCTTAAATTTATTGTCATCAAATAGTATTTCAAAATACTCTTTGCTTCCTATTCTCACGTGGTAACCATCTTCTGGGCTTACGTAAAAGTTTTTTTCTAGCTCTTTAGAGTCTACTATTTTTCCTGTTGGAGATTTGTACCACAATCCTTTTGGAATGTCTTTTTTCTCTGCAGTTTCGGTTGTTATTCCTTTTTCTTTTCTTTTAAACCAAGCCATATTGATTTACTATTTTGGGATTAAGATTAGTAGATGTTTTCTAGTAACCTATTCTAATTTTAGTTTTAGTTTGCTTTATACAAGCGTACAAAATTACATTTTTTATTAATCAATCTCAAAAATTGATGTCTCTATCTGTTTTTTTATTGCTTTTTGGGGATAAAAAAATTCCGTTTAGTGCTGAGGTTAATCAGTTTAAACGGAATTTTATTTTATGTAATTATGTTGGCTGCGTTAGGGATTGTAGTGGCATCCTTTTTTGTCTTTTTTCAAAAAAGATATAACGGAAAGCCCGACCCTTGGGTAACGCCAAAATTATTTTATAGTGTGTTAACGTTGTTTAGGTCTTCGAATGCTTTTTTAAGACGCTCTACAAACGTTACTTCTCCTTTGCGTAACCAAACGCGTGGGTCGTAATATTTTTTGTTTGGAGATTCTGGTCCATCTGGATTACCTATTTGTGATTGTAGGTAGTCTGATTTTTCTGCCATGTAATCTCTTACTCCTGACATGAATGCGTATTGCATGTCTGTGTCAATATTCATTTTTATAACTCCGTAACCTATAGCTTCTCTGATTTCTTCTAGAGTAGATCCTGATCCACCATGAAATACAAAGTCAATATGGTTGTGTGGTAAGTTGTGTTTTTTTGATAAAAACTCTTGAGAGTTTTTTAAGATTTTTGGTGTTAATTTTACGTTTCCTGGTTTGTATACACCATGTACGTTTCCAAAAGCTGCTGCGATTGTAAACTGGTCGCTTACTTTGCTAAGCTCTTCATAGGCATAGGCTACTTCTTCTGGTTGTGTGTATAACTTAGACTCGTCTACATCACTATTGTCTACACCATCTTCTTCTCCTCCTGTAATACCTAACTCGATCTCTAAGGTCATACCCATTTTGCTCATTCTGGCAAGGTATTGTTTACAGATTTCTATGTTTTCTTCAAGTGGTTCTTCACTTAAGTCAATCATGTGCGAGCTGTATAATGATTTTCCAGTTTCTTTAAAGTGTTGCTCACTAGCATCTAATAAACCGTCTATCCAAGGTAATAGTTTTTTTGCACAGTGGTCTGTATGTAAAATTACAGGTACACCATAGGCTTCTGCCATTAAGTGGACGTGTTTTGCACCTGCTATAGATCCTGCAATTGCTGCCTTTTGATCTTCGTTACTTAAGCCTTTTCCTGCGTTAAATTGTGCACCTCCATTTGAGAATTGTATGATTACTGGAGCGTTTAATGCTGCTGCAGTTTCTAATACACCATTAATAGTGTCTGATCCTATTACGTTTACTGCTGGAAGAGCAAATCCTTTGTCTTTAGCAAGTTTAAAGATTTCTTGAACTTCTTTTCCAGTAGCAACTCCTGGTTTGATATTATGAGCCATTTTAATTTTTTTTAGTTGAATTTGTATAGCTTCAAAAGTAATGAAAATTGCTAAATTTTAAGTCTAAATAACTATAAAACCACGCAAACGTTTTAGCTAAAGTGCTAATTTATACTAGAAAGGATAGTTGATTCCGATGTTATAAACAGCGTTTGCAAAATTGTAATCATTAAACCATCTGTTGCCTATTGGATAGGATGGATCGTAGGTTTTAAAGCCTATGTCACCACGAAGTACAAAAAAGTTAAAGTCATATCTAAGTCCAAAACCAGAACCTACTGCAATGTCCTTAAGCGAGTCAAAGCCTGATAGTGTTGCCTCATCTTGGTCTATGTCGTCAAAGACATTCCAGATGTTTCCTGTGTCAACAAAAATGGCTCCATTAAGTGGTCCAAATAAGTTAAATCGTTGTTCTGCACTTATGGCTATTTTTAGGTTGGCCTCATTAAACTCGTTTGAGGTTTCTAAACTTCCAGGTCCTAAATTATAGGCTGACCAAGCTCTGTTATCATTAGCTCCACCAGCAAAAAAACTTTTAGAAAACGGTATGTTTGTAGAGTTGCCATAAGGTATTGCTATTCCAAAAAAGGTACGAAAAGCTAGTACGTTTTTGTACCCTAAACTCCAATGTTTGATATAGTCTAATTCTACTTTAGCATATTGCGAATAAGCAACATTAAACATTTCGTATTTTCCGTTTGCATTTTTTTGTAATCCTAAAACTTTAGAGGTTAGTGAAAAGAAATTTCCTGCTAATTCTAAACGTGATTTAAATATTGAAAAATCCTCATCACCTAAGTTGTCTCTTCTGTCTTTAGTAAAACTGAAACTAGTTGCAAAAATAAGGTTGTCTTCTGTTAGTCTTTGTTTTCTTTCATTTATAGCATTTACGGTATCTATATCGTCATTGGATAGTATGGTGTTGTAGGATCCACTTGCTACTTGATCTAAAAAGTTATTGGCTTGAGTAGGTATGCCTAAATTTTGGCTAGAATTAATAAATCCTGAGGTTTGTGCAATTTCATTTAAAGAATCAAATGAATTATCATAGACATTAAAATAGTTAGCAGTATTAAGGTTTTTTACAAATTGGATATTAAATAAATCTAATTTGCTAGTTATAGTATTATTGGGATACCATCTGTAATTAAATGATCCTGTAAAGGTTTGCTTGTCTAAACCTATGTTAGTTTGACTAGATGTTGCTACTGTAAGGCTTGTGCTAGGAAACATGTACTTAGGTATGATTTTCTCTGTATTAAAAGGAGAGAATAATCTTGGAATGGTAAGTTTTAGGTTGGCTCCAATCTCGTTAATATCAAAAAACTGATCTTTTATATTGCTAGCATCCTTGGAGGAACCAATGGATGTAAATCCAGAAATTTCCAAAGTCTCGGCAGCATTAAAAACGTTTCTAATTAATAAGCTTGGATTAATAGAAAAACCAATGGTTTGTATGTTACTTTGTAGTGCTTCTGCGCTAAACTCTAATTCAAACTTTTTTAAAGGTGTTAAAAATATATTAGCGGTTAACGTCGTGTCTGGATTTTCTACATAAGTAATGTTTGGATATTTAAACGTGCGTAAATCACTTATTTTTCTTGATGTTAACGGTCTGTTTTTATCTTTAAAAACAGTGTTTGGTGTTATAAATACCGAGTTTGTTAATGCTCTTGGTTTGTACTTTAATTTACCAATACTATAGATATTATAACCATCGTAATAAGTGGTGTCGTTTGTAGATTGGTTTCTATTTTTAAATGAGCTATTGGTATAAATATTGACATCTTTTACCTTGAAAATTTTAAAAGGCTCTCGTCTAGAAACGTCTTCTTCTCTAATTAATCGGTTTTCAATAATGGTTTCAATATTCATTTTGTTGGTACCAAAAATGGTATCGCCTTCAAACTCTATATAATCTTGACTAAAGTGATAAACACCATTATCACGCATTAGTTCTACAATACGGTCTGCTTCATTATAAACGTTGTTAATACGGTATTGTGACCCAGATTTAATTAGTGATTGGTCTTTAAACTGGTTGTAGATTTTTTCGACTACGGGAGATTTAATATTGGAAGCAACTGTGTCAAACTTATAAGCGTTTTTTGTTTGGATAGTATAATCAATTGTCGCTTTTTTGTCGTCACCTTTATTAATTTTATAGTCTGCTGTGGCATTAAACCAACCGTTAGTTTTGTAATAGTTTTCTATCCTTACTAAGGATTTATTAGTTAATGCTGTGTCAATAATAACTGGTGCCTCTCCAGTACGTTTTAACCAACTGTTAAAACTTTTTTTAGAGTCTAAATATTTATCCAATTGTTTTCTTGACAGTAATTTAGATTTACGTGCCATCTTTTTTGGATTGCTATAAAATCTAGCATTTAAAACAGAGTCAATATTTGGTCTAGCACTATTATATATATAAAGCTTTAATGGTATTGTAGTAAATGGTATAGGTAATCTAGAGTTTGGTTTTTGGTAAAACAAACTAGATATTGTATCATTTGTTACACTTTCTCCATTAATAGTTATGGTGTTTTTAGTTAATAGATGCTGGTTTTGAGCTACGCGTTTAACGGAGTCACAAGCATTAAACAACATGGTAATTGCTATTAAAACTATTATTTTAAATTGAATTTTTTTCAAAAGAATACTAAATAATAAGGGTGTTTATTACTGATTTGATGTACTGTATATACATCATATTCAAAAATACACTATTTATTGAACAAATAAATTTTAAATAAATAGAAACACACAAATGCGAACTCCTTTTTTTCATTTTCTTTATAAAAAAATATTAAAAGCGTGCTTTCTAAAAATCAAATTAAAAATATAACGCGTTTAAAGCAAAAAAAATATAGACAACAAGAAGGTTTATTTATTGCTGAAGGCGGAAAAGTCATCAAAGAGTTTTTAAACTCTACTTTTAAACTTGTAGATTTATTTACAACAGAGACCTTTAATGTAGAAAACGAAAGCATCGTGTCCGAAGCTGATTTAAAAAAATTAGCTGTTTAACTACGCCTAATACAGCCTTAGCTATTTTTAAAATTCCAGAAACTGACACTATAATAAACCAAGGTCTGATATTGGCGTTGGATGATATACGCGATCCTGGTAATTTAGGTACCATTATACGTTTGTGTGATTGGTTTGGAATCAAGCAATTAGTATGTAGTCTTAAAACTGTGGATTGTTATAATCCAAAAGTAGTGCAGGCAACTATGGGATCTTTGACTAGAGTAAATATTGTTTATACCGACTTAAGCATTTATTTAAAAGAAGTCGATGTACCTGTTTTTGGTGCCTTTATGGATGGTAAAAATGTGTACCAAACAGAGTTGCCAAAAGATGGGATTTTAGTTTTAGGAAATGAAGCCAACGGAATATCTTCAATAATTGAAGCTAGCGTAACAGATAAAATTAGTATTCCAAGATTTGGAGATCTTCAAGCAACAGAAAGTTTAAATGTAGCCACTGCTGGAGCTATTTTGTTAAGTGAGTTTAGGCGTTAAGTTTTTATTGAACAGTAAAATTGATAAAAATACCACGTGTTTGCATTTGACTAATATTACCTGTCCAAGGACTGTTAATATCTTTGTCTCTAACCAGCTCGTCTTGCATTGCAAAAACACCTCTAATGGAAGGTGTAAACTTAAAGCGGTCTAAGTAAAAATCTATACCAAAACCAAGCTCAAAAAACTGCATATTTTTTACCATTCTAAAATCTCCAGCCGAGTTATCGTCTGGGTTTTTCTCGTTACTGGACAAGTTAATAGCAGTGGATACACCTGCTAAAACAAATGGTTTGAAGTTATTAATGCGTTTAGTCGACATTTTAAGTAATAGCGGAAAGTATACATAGGTTGACTTTACCTCACGTAGTAAATCCGAGTCTGTAATCTCTTCGTCAAAACCGTCAAAATAGTTTTCTGGATACATCAGGTTACGTTGCGAGATTACCAAACCTGGTTCAAAACGGACATCAAAATAATCGTTAATACGTACGTTACCTAACAAACCTACATTAAAACCAATCGTGCGTTCTGTTTGTATATCGCCAAGATTATTATTGTAGTCAAATTTAAAATCTAAGTTATTAAATCCTAAATAATAACCCCAACTTAATGTTGCTTTATCTACAGTTTCTAGGTTTTTTACTTTTTCTTTAGTGAAAAGCTGCGCTTGAGAAGCTGTGGCTAAAAATAGAGCAATCAGTAAGGTTGATATATGTTTTGTATTCATTATTTTTTAAATGCTTTGTAAATTGTAGCAACACCAAATGTCTGAGGCATGTCTGTAACATTACTAAACCCAATTTTACGTAAAATATTGTTTAAAGCCTCTCCATATGGAAACGCATTAGCACTTTCGCTTAAATATTTATAAGCTGTTTTGTCCTTAGAAAATAATTTTCCGACGGTAGGTAAAATAACTTTAGAATGGAATTGATACCCTTGTTTAAACGGAAACTTAGTTGGTACAGAGGTTTCTAAAATAACAAAAATACCACCTGGTTTTAAAACACGTAAAATGTCTTTTAGACCATTTTCTAAAGTTTCAAAGTTACGCACACCAAAAGCAACAGTAATGGCATCAAAGGTGTTGTCGTCAAAAGGCATGTTTTCGGAATCACCAATAACCATATCAATTTTTTGATCTAGTTTTTTAGCTTTTATTTTAAGCTTTCCAACTTCTAGCATACCACTACTAATGTCTAAACCAATAATTTTTTTTGCGCTAGTTTCAGCAAGGTTAATAGCTAAATCACCAGTTCCTGTGGCAATATCTAAAACATTATCTGGATTAGTAGCTTTAACAATGTCAACTACTTTTTTTCGCCATTTAATATCTATTCCAAAAGAAATTACTCGGTTTAAACCATCATATTCACCAGAAATGGTATCAAACATTTTAGTTACCTGTTCTTTCTTTCCTAAGTCGCTATCTTTGTATGGATTTACTTTTGTCAAAATCAATTTTTTTACAAAGATAATGCATATATAATAGTCTGTAAAACTTCAAAAGAATAAATAATTGACCCTTAAATCTTTAAATTAATTATCTTTGCACTCCGTTTATTAAAGAAACTATGAAAATAATTATTGCTGGAGCTGGTGAAGTTGGATTTCATTTAGCAAAATTATTGTCTTACGAGTCTCAAGAAATTACACTTATTGATACAGATAGAGACAGTTTGTCTTATGCAGATAACCATTTGGATATTAAAGTCTTAAAAGGTGATGCAACATCCATTGCTATTTTAAAAGAAGCTAAAATAGATCGTGCAGATTTATTAATTGGCGTAACAGCATCCGAAACTACAAATATTACAGTCTGTGTATTAGCCAAGCAATTAGGTGCTAAACGTACGATTGCTAGAATTTCTAATACAGAGTTTATTAAACATAAAGATGAGGTTGGTTTTACCCGATTTGGTATTGACGAGCTGATTTCGCCAGAAAGTTTAGCTGCTGCAGAAATTGAGTTGCTTTTAAATCAATCTGCCTTTAAGGATAGTTATGAGTTTGAAGGTGGTGCACTAACAATGGTTAGTTTAAGTTTGACCAGAACAGCAGGTTTTGTTGGTAAAACAGTAAAAGAGGCTGCCGAATCATTTTCGGAAATACATTTTGTGCCAATTGCAATACAACGTTTTGGTACGCAATATACTATTATACCTAGAGGTGATACCGAGTTTAGAGAAGGTGATAATGCAGTATTTATTACTTGTGCAGGAGGAGGTGATGAGTTGTGTAAAATGACAGGTAAAACAAATACACCTGTTAAGGATGTCATGATTTTAGGTGGTAGTAAAATTGGTTTTAAAACCTCTAGAGATCTGTCTTTAAGCGGGTTTAATGTAAAATTAATAGAGAATAATAAAGATATCGCTTTTGATTTAGCGGACGACTTACCTAAAGTTTTAGTTATTAATGGAGATGGTCGTAATGTTGAATTGTTAGAAGAAGAAAATATTAGCGAAATGGATGCTTTTATATCTGTAACTGGTAATTCTGAGACTAATATCATGTCCTGCCTTGTTGCTAAATCTAAGGGTGTTAAAAAGACAATTGCCTTAGTAGAAAACATGGATTATTTTGAGTTATCCCAATCTATTGGTATTGACACGCTAATTAATAAAAAACTTTTAGCTGCCAATAACATTTTTAGATACATACGTAAAGGTGAAGTTATTGCAATGACTAAACTTAACAACATGAATGCCGAGTTGTTAGAGTTTAAGGTTAAGCCTACTTCAAAAATTTGCAATAAGTTAATTAAAGATGTAGAGTTTCCTAGATCTGCAATTGTTGGTGGTGTTATCAGAAACGGTAAAGGATTGATTGCCTTGGGTAGTTTTAGAATAGAAGAAGGAGATTATATTGTCGTGTGTTGTTTACCACGATCTATTAAAGAAGTAGAAAAACTATTTTTATAATGGGAAAACGATTACGCCTTAACTACAAAATTATATTTTACTTTTTTGGTTTACTATTAGTCTTTAATGGTGGTTTTATTTTACTGTCAGCATTGGTAAGTTTAATTTATCAAGATGGTGTGACTTTACAATTGGTGTCTTCTGGCTTAGGAATTTTAATTTTTGGGCTTTTAGGGATGATTAATCATCGTAACCATAATAAAGAAATGAATAAGCGTGAAGGTTACATTGTTGTAGCTTTTGGGTGGATTGTTATGTCCTTATCAGGTGCAGTTCCGTATTTAGCCACAGGAGCAATTCCTAACTTTACAAACGCTTTTTTTGAAACCATGTCTGGTTTTACAACCACTGGAGCATCCATTTTAAATGATATCGAAATTGTACCTAAAGGGGTTTTGTTTTGGAGAAGTTTAACCCATTGGATTGGTGGTATGGGTATTATTGTTTTAGCAGTTGCCATATTACCATTGCTGGGAATTGGAGGTATGCAGTTATTTGCAGCTGAAGCACCTGGACCTAGTGCAGATAAATTACATCCTAGAATTACAGATACTGCAAAGCGTTTGTGGTTAATCTATTTTGGTTATACAGCAGCAGAAACTATTTTGCTTCAAGTGGCAGGAATGAGCTTTTTTGATGCCATAAATCACTCCATGTGTACGTTGTCTACTGGTGGTTTTTCTACTAAAAATGCAAGTGTTGCTTACTGGAATAATCAACCAGTTATACAATATATTATTATCGCTTTTATGTTTTTAGCAGGTTCTAACTTTGTACTAAGTTATTTTGCTTTTAAAGGAAAAGTTCAAAAAGTGATACATGATGAAGAGTTTAAACTGTACTTTAAATTTGTAGCTATATTTACAATAATTGCTGCGTTAATTATTTATTTTAGAGCAGATTTAACGATATCTTCTATAGACCATCCAATGGTTTGGGGTAAAGCCGAAAGTGCTTTTAGACACGCTTTGTTCCAAGTACTATCTGTAATTACTACTACAGGTTTTGTAACAGCAGACTATACATTGTGGACACCATTTTTGGTGGTATTTTTCTTTGGGCTAATGTTTTTAGGTGGCTCTGCAGGAAGTACAGCAGGAGGTGTAAAAGTAGTGCGTCATTTAGTATTAATTAAAAACGGATTTTTAGAGTTTAAACGTACACTGCATCCTAATGCTATTTTACCAGTACGATATAATAAAAGAGCTATATCAGGAGATATTGTATTTAATATTCTAGGCTTTTTTATTTTATATATGATTGCTTTTATAATTGGTGCCTTAGGTTTTTCTATGATGGGTATTAATTTTGAATCCTCTATTGGTATTGCAGCCTCAAGCTTAGGAAACGTTGGTCCTGCTTTAGGTCAATTTGGACCAGTAAATAATTATGCAGCATTACCAGCTGTTGGTAAATGGTGGTGTAGTTTTTTAATGTTAATTGGTCGTCTAGAGTTGTTTACTGTATTGATTTTATTGACGCCTTTTTTCTGGAGAAATAGATAGTTTTCAAAATAGTATTGGTATTTTATTTGTTGTACTGTAACATTTTAAAGTCTACTTCGTCTTTATTATATAACCAATACATCAATCAATCATGTCACTATCAATCAACACACAGTCTTTACAAACGGACTCAGTAACTACATTAAATAATTATTCTGGGATTTTAAATTCTAATTACAAGTCTATTGTAATAAGTAATTTTAAAAACATTTCGTCTAAATCTTTATTTAGCAGTAAGCAACGTCTAAAAAGGTGGTCTTATAATAAAAGCTGTTGTACAGTTGCTACATCACTTAAACTGTTATTGTTTGTAGTCATGATAATTCTCGCTATTATTTAATTTCTATTAGTCTATCGTTATTTTCTTTAATCAGGAATGTAACATTTTATAAAAAGCTGCTACATATATATAAAGCAGCTTTTTTTATATAATAATTTTAATAGCAACTAATGTATAATGGTTTGCTAAAAAGATTTAAATGTTTAATTTCTGAAAATATTCAGACTAAAATATAGATTTTATGGGTGGAGAAGGATCAATGATGGCTGCCAACCAATCATTAAAAAGTAATAGAAATATGTTAGCAAAACGAAAAGAGAAATCTTTTAGTTTTGTTAGTAATTCTAAAGAAAAAACAAAATACAATTTACCAAAAGCATCAGATAAAGATATAGCGTTGTTACGCAATAAGCTTAAGAAAGAGCATAAGTTGAGACGTGTCAAACAAATAGTATTACTTATTATAACTTTGGCTGTTATGTTATCTATTTTTATATATTTAGTTTAAATAAAGTGATGTTAGTTTATTTTTTTAGATTTAAACTCATGTCTAATTAAACGTTGCTTTTTTTATTTAGTTATTAAATTTTCCCTTTATGAAAAACTTAGTATTTGCGTTAGTATTTTACGCATTAGCATCAGTATTATTTTTATTAAAACAATATTATGGATACCAATCTGACACAGATTATAATTGGTTATACTATTTTATGTTTCTTTTTATAGCTTTAGGTGTTTACTATAAGTTTAAATGGATCTATTTTATTTTCACAAAAAGAAAAAGTATTTAATAAAAAAAAGCTTCACAATAGTGAAGCTTTTTTATAAGTAATATGTAGTGGGCTAATTAACTAACCGCTTCTTTAATACGCTTTATAGCTTCAGTGATCTCTTTTTGCGAAGCTGCATAACTTAATCTAATGCAATTAGGATTTCCAAAAGCTTCTCCAGTAACTGTTGCTACTAAAGCTTCTTCTAATAAATATAACGAAAAATCTGTTGCGTTATGTATTGTTTTTCCTCTTAATGTTTTTCCGAAAAAATAAGAAATATCTGGAAAAACATAAAAAGCGCCTTCTGGTGTATTTGTATTAAAACCTTCAATGTTACCAAGTAGATCTAAAACTAAATCACGACGTACTTTAAACTCATCAATCATAAATTTTACAACACTTGGATCTGCGTTTAAAGCTGTAATTACAGCTTGTTGTGCAATACAATTAGCTCCACTAGTCACTTGACCTTGCATTTTGTTACAAGCACGTGCGATCCAATCTGGAGCACCAATGTAACCAATACGCCATCCAGTCATTGCAAATGCTTTAGAGACTCCGTTTACCGTAATAGTATTGTTAAACATGCCATCAACAGAAGCCATACTTGCGTGAGGTTTTCCGGTGTAATTAATATGTTCGTATATTTCATCAGAAACAACGTATATATTTGGATGTTTTTTTAAAACTTCAGCTAAAGCTTCTAATTCTGTTTGACTATATAATGATCCGCTTGGGTTACAAGGACTACTAAACCATAACATTTTAGTTTTTGGTGTAATAGCAGCTTCTAATTGTGCAGCAGTCATTTTAAAATCTGTGTCAATACTTGTTTGTACTTCTACAGGTACACCTTCACTTAACTTAACAATGTCAGAGTAGCTTACCCAATAAGGACATGGTAAAATAACCTCGTCACCTTTGTTTAACATAACTGCAGCTATATTTGCTAAACTTTGTTTAGCACCTGTAGATACTACAATTTGTGGTAAGGTGTATGTTAAGTTGTTGTCACGCTTAAATTTAGTAATAACCGCTTCTTTTAACTCAACATAACCATCTACTGGAGAGTATGAATTGTAATTGTCATTAATAGCTTGGATAGCAGCATCTTTAATAAAGTCTGGTGTATTAAAGTCTGGCTCGCCTAAGCTTAATCCAATAATGTCTTTTCCTTCAGCTTTAAGTTCTCTAGTTTTTGCTGCCATAGCTAAAGTGGCAGAAGTGGACATGTTTAAAATACGATCAGAAAGTGGTTGGCTCATGTGTGTGTTGTTATATTGTGCAAAAATTAATTATGCCATGTTAGGTTTTTGACCTAACATTTTTAGTTGTTGGTAGTGTTCTCCAATAGCTTTCCAAATAGAGTTATATTCATTGTATGGTAAGCTAAATTCATGTGCAGTTTCTTTGACTATTTTTGCTATGTTTTTGTAGTGTACATGGCTAATATGTGCAAATAAATGATGCTCTACTTGTCTGTTTAATCCACCTGTATAAAACTCTACTAACCAATTTTTAGGCGAAAAGTTAGAAGTAGTAAATAACTGGTGAATAGCCCAAGTATTTTTCATGTTACCATTTTCGTCTGGTAAAGGCATGTCTGTATTAGGCATTACGTGTGCTAATTGAAACACAACACTTAGTATTATTCCTGCTGTGTAATGCATGATTAAAAAGCCAATTAAAACTTGCCACCAAGCATATCCTAAAGATAATGGTAATACTACCCAAATCGTGTAATACAATATTTTTCCAATGATTAATTTGGTCCATTGTGTTGCAGGTTTAGGGAAATCACCATAAGATAATTTTCTTTTTAAATAAATATAAGTTTGCTTAAAATCTGTTGTAATTGCCCAGTTTACAGTTAGTAAACCGTACAGTAAAAATGCATAATATTTTTGATATTGGTGGATCTTTAACCATTTTGAATGTTTAGAAAAACGTATGATTCTTCCTGCGTCAATATCTTCATCATGACCTTCAATATTAGTATACGTGTGATGTAATACGTTGTGTTGTACTTTCCAATTGTAGTCATTACCAGCTAAAATATGGATGCTACTACCCATTAAACGGTTAACCCATTTTTTACTTGAGAACGACCCATGATTAGCATCGTGCATTACATTCATACCTACTCCAGCCATACCTACACCTATAACCATAACAGATATAATTTGTAGCCAAGTTGGTAGATCAACGGTTAATATAAGTACTAAAGGACCCAATAATAATGTAAACATTACTATCGCTTTAAAGTATAACTTCCAATTTCCTGTTTTTTTAATATTGTTTTCTTTAAAATAATTGTTGACACGTTTATTAAGTGTTTTAAAAAATTTTGCAGAGTCTGTTCGAGAGAACGTTACTGTTTGTTTTGTCATTGTAATTGTATTCTTTTTACTATAACGGAAAAATCCGTCAAATAATATTTATTACAAAGATAATTAATTAAGCAAAACAGAAGCTCCCTTTTTAGTGTTAAAATGCATATTTTTGTCGAAAATTATAAACGTTTATGGAGCTGATTTTAAAGTATTTTCCTGATTTAACCCCTTTGCAAATAGAACAATTTACTAAGCTTGAAGCTTTATATCAAGATTGGAACTTGAAAATAAATGTGGTGTCTAGAAAGGATATTGACGAGTTGTATTTACGTCATGTACTACACTCTTTAGCAATTGCTAAAATTATTAATTTTAAAGATGGAAGCTCGATGATGGATGTTGGGACAGGAGGAGGTTTTCCTGGTATTCCTTTGGCTATTTTGTTTCCTGAATGCGAATTTCATTTAGTAGATAGTATTAATAAAAAACTAAATGTAGTTAGAGAGGTTGTTGCAGGTTTAGAATTGCAAAACGTTAAAGTAACCCATAGTCGTGTAGAAGAAATTAAAGAAACCTACGACTTTATTATCAGTCGTGCTGTTGCAGCAATGCCAACGTTTGTACATTGGATAAAAGGAAAAGTTTCAAAAACACAGCAAAACGAACTTAAAAATGGAATAATTTACCTTAAAGGTGGTGACTTAACGGAAGAGCTTCAGGACTATAAAACCACTACTATCTATAATATATCAGATTATTTTGAAGAAGACTTTTTTGACACTAAAAAAATTGTGCATTTGCCAATAAAATGGAAAGCCAACTAATAAATAAAAAAGCCTCTCAAATAATTTGAGAGGCTTTTTTTATATAAATAAGTTGGATGTTATAATCCAAACTCAGCTTTTACTTTGTCTACGTAGTCTAATTTTTCCCAAGTAAATAATTCAACATCCATAGTAATGTCTCCTCCATTTGGTCTAGAAAATGTTTTAGACACGGTTTCGTTTTGTCTTCCCATATGTCCATAAGCAGCTGTTTCGCTATACATTGGATTACGTAATTTTAAACGATCTTCAATAGCAGATGGACGCATGTCAAATATCTTCGATATTTTTTGTGCAATTTCTCCATCAGTCATATTAAATGGACAAGTTCCGTATGTGTCTACAAAAATTCCCATTGGCTCAACAACACCAATTGCGTATGATACTTGCACTAAAATTTCGTCAGCAACGCCTGCTGCAACTAAATTTTTAGCAATATGTCTTGTTGCATAAGCAGCACTTCTATCAACTTTACTTGGATCTTTTCCAGAAAAAGCACCACCACCATGGGCTCCTTTTCCTCCGTAAGTATCAACAATAATCTTACGACCTGTTAATCCTGTATCACCATGAGGTCCACCAATAACAAATTTTCCTGTTGGATTAATGTGGTATTTGATGTCGTCATTAAATAATGCTTGTGTCGCTTCTGGTAATTTAGCAACGACTCTAGGTATTAATATCTCGACAATGTCTTTTCTAATTTTAGATAACATCACCTCATCGTTAGCATCAAAATCGTCATGCTGAGTTGATACTACAATTG
The DNA here is from genome assembly GCF_055808135.1 of Olleya sp. KJ81-1. NCBI lineage: Bacteria > Pseudomonadati > Bacteroidota > Flavobacteriia > Flavobacteriales > Flavobacteriaceae > Olleya > Olleya sp. KJ81-1. Next base: position 3,136,221 of record NZ_CM147854.1, read on the forward strand.
CATCAATACGTTGTGGTACATTATCATCACTATACTCGATAGTAACTTGACTTTTAGAGTCAGGCCTTAAATAAGTAATGTCTTTGCTTTCGCGACGTAACTCAGCTAATTCAATTAAGATTTTATGAGATAAATCTAAAGCTAAAGGCATGTAGTTTTCAGTTTCGCGCGTTGCATAACCAAACATCATACCTTGGTCACCAGCACCTTGCTCTTCCTTACTAGCTCTGTCAACACCACGATTAATATCGTCCGATTGCTCATGTATTGCACTAAACACACCACAAGAATTACCGTCAAACATATACTCACTTTTAGTATATCCAATCTTATTAATGGTGTCTCTTGCTATTTGTTGTACGTCTAAATACGTGTTAGATTTAACCTCTCCAGCTAAAACAACTTGTCCTGTTGTTACTAAAGTTTCGCAAGCAACCTTACTGTCTTTGTCAAATGCTAAAAAATTATCTATTAAAGCATCACTAATTTGATCTGCTACTTTGTCTGGGTGTCCTTCAGACACACTCTCTGATGTAAATAAATACGCCATATTTGTTTTTTAAAATGTATATAATAGATTTGACGAAAGCGTCTAAGGAAGTTTACACTGCCTTTAGCATTTTTTAATGAGGTTGCAATCAGTCAAATCCGTCCTCTAATTTATTGAGCAGCAAAAGTAAGAAAATAAAGTAGTTTTTATCAAAACATACCGTTAAAAATAGTTAATTGATGGAATTGCCAATCATAATTACATTTAGTAAAAATCAAAATATGAAGATTTAATTATGTAATTCATATAAAGCAGTGCTATTAGTTAATAATTCCTAAAAATTTCAATCATTTTATCAAAGTCACCTATTGTTCATTAACTTTATAACTTATCTAAAAATAAAAATTATGCCTTTACAGCCTAAGTTAACGCGTTTCAATCAAAATGTATTGTCTAAATATCAAATATATAATGGTATTTTTATGACTCTTCCTTTTGATACAATTACTAAAACAGGTGTTTTATTACCATTGTTTCATGAAACATGCAAAAATGGGTTTGAAGATGGGCATAATCCAACCGTTATTGTAGATACGTTTTTTAAAAAATATCAAGCTAGACGTTCAGACAAATCCAAGATAGATTTGTTGTTTAGGTTTATTCAATATATAGAAAGACAAGTCGTTTTATTTGATGCGATAGAGGATGCTGCTTTCCCGATTGTTAATAATATGGACGGAATTGGTACACTTAGAAGTTTAAAAGAAAGTGCTGTTGCAGAAGGAAAGCTAGATAAGTTACGTCAGTATTTAGAAGAATTTAAAGTTAGAATTGTGCTAACAGCACATCCAACACAATTTTATCCTGGTACTGTTTTAGGAATTATCACAGACTTGACAGAAGCAGTTAGAGAAAACGACTTACTACGTATTAATGATTTGTTAGCACAATTAGGAAAAACACCATTTTTTAAACATGAAAAACCAACACCTTACGATGAAGCGGTTAGCTTAATCTGGTATCTAGAAAATGTGTTTTATGAATCCTTCGGAAAAATATATGACTATATCCAACAAAATATTTTTGACGGGAAACATATAGATAACGATATTATTAATATTGGTTTTTGGCCAGGAGGAGACAGAGATGGAAACCCATTTGTTACACCAGAAATTACAGTTAAAGTCGCAGAAAGGTTACACGAAACTATTATTAAAAATTACCATAAAGACGTCAGAAAATTAAAACGTAAATTAACCTTTCAAGGTGTTGAAGCGCGTATATCACATATAGAAACACAGTTATATAAAAAGGTGCTTCATGAAGAATCAAGTTTAACTTTAAACGAATTTGTTTCAGAATTAAAAGCCATCAGACAAATCATAATTGATCAGCATCAATCGCTTTACGTTACCGAAGTAACTAGTTTACTTAACAAAATTCATTTATTTGGTTTTCATTTTTCAAGCTTAGATATACGTCAAGATAGTAGAGTGCATCATTCAATTTTTACAACAATGGTGGATAGTATGATTGCTAACGGAAGCAAGGATATTCCGAGTAATTATCATAGTCTTTCAGAAGCGGAACAAGTTAAGGTTTTGTCTGAAGTTAAAGGAACAGTGGATTTGTCTTTAATTAAAGATGAAGAAACGCTAAAAGCACTAAATACTATTAAGGCTTTAAAATCAATTCAGGAAACTAATGGAGAGTTGGCTGCAAACCGTTATATTATTAGTAATAATCAAACCACTTTAAATGTGATGCAGTTATTTGCAATGCTTAAAGTTGTAGCATTTAATGATAAGCTAACGGTTGATATTGGACCTCTTTTTGAAACTATTACAGATTTAGAAAATGCACATATAGTAATGGAGGATTTATATACAAATCCTGCTTATGCTAAACACTTAAAATCTAGAGGAAATAAGCAAACTATAATGTTAGGCTTTAGCGACGGAACTAAAGATGGAGGTTATTTAATGGCTAATTGGGCTATTTATAAAGCAAAAGAACGTTTAACAGCTATATCTAGAAAATATGATGTAACTGTCATATTTTTTGATGGTCGTGGTGGACCACCAGCAAGAGGAGGTGGTAAAACACACAATTTTTATGCGTCCTTAGGACCAACTATAGAGGATAAAGAAGTGCAATTAACTATCCAAGGACAAACTATAAGTTCTAATTTTGGTACTTTAGATTCTTCACAATATAACTTAGAGCAATTAATAAGTTCTGGTATATATAATAGTTTAAGTGATACGGATTTACGCATGGTTCCAGAAAATAGAGCGGTTATGGATAATTTAGCTAAGCTAAGTTATCAAGCGTATGTAGATTTTAAAAATCATCCAAAATTTATCTCATATTTAGAACATATGAGTACACTTAAATATTACGCAAAAACTAATATTGGAAGCAGACCTTCCAAACGTGGTAAAGCAGAAGGTTTAGTGTTTGAAGATTTAAGAGCCATTCCTTTTGTAGGATCTTGGAGTCAATTAAAACAAAATGTACCAGGATTTTTTGGTGTTGGGACTGCTTTAAAACATTACGAAGATGCTGGCGAATTTGAAAAAGCGCAAAACTTATTTAAAACCTCTAGCTTTTTTAGAACATTAATTGAAAACAGTATGATGTCCTTATCAAAATCGTTTTTTGATTTGACAAAGTATATGAGTGATGATCCAGAATATGGTGCCTTTTGGAATGTTATACATAACGAGTATTTAACAACAAAACGATTGATTTTAAAATTAACAGGTTATACAGATTTAATGGAAGAAGAGCCATCAGGTAAAGCCTCAATTAGGGTCAGAGAATCTATTGTATTGCCACTATTAACAATACAACAATATGCTTTAAAACAAATTCAGGAATTAGAAAAAGCAGCTGTAAAAGACACCGATTTGATTGCTGTTTATGAAAAATTAGTAACACGATCGTTATTTGGTAATATAAATGCGAGTCGTAATTCGGCTTAATCATAACCAATTAACATTTAATATAACATTAAATAGCAAGTTTAAAATTTTTTTGAACTTGCTATTTTTAAATATAACAGAATATTAATCTGTATAATTTAATATTATATGAATTATTTTCTGTTTAATGAATAAAAAGTTAATTTTTTAGAAAATTATTCCGTTTTGTTTGTTTCTAAAATATTTATTTTGCAATATTTGTACTCACAAAGTTCAAAAACTTACTGAAATGTTATCAAGAAAGGTGGAGGGATTAGACCCATTGAAGCCTTAGCAACCCTTAGACTTACTAAGAAGGTGCTAAATTCTACTTAATTTTCGATTCATTAATCGATACATTGGATAGATAACTAAAAACTAATTACTCATCTGTGGTTAGTGTTTTTCTTTTTAACATTTTTCTATTAAGTATGCTTCAAACGAAGCTTATTTGACTTTTGGTTTAATTTATTTATTAACTCAAAAATTAGAAAAATGAGTACTCAAAAATTTGCAACACAAGCATTACACGCAGGACATGACACTGCTAAAACAGGAGGGACAAGAGCAGTTCCTATTTATCAAACTACTTCATACGTTTTTGACGATTCGGATGACGCAGCAGGACGCTTTAATCTGTCTGTCCCTGGATTTATTTATACACGTTTAAATAATCCAACAAACGATGTTTTAGAACAACGTATTGCAGCTCTAGAAGGTGGTATTGCAGCAGTAGCAACTGCTTCCGGAACAGCTGCCATTTCTACAACATTATTAACCTTATTAAAAGCAGGAGATCATATTGTGGCTTCTAGTAGTTTGTATGGTGGTACCTATAATCTATTAAGCGTAACCTTACCACGACATGGTATTACAACCACATTTGTTGATCCTTCTGATCCAGAAAATTTTAGTAAAGCAGCTCAAGAAAATACAAGAGCTGTATTTGTAGAGTCTTTGGGTAATCCAAAATTGGATGTTTTGGATTTAGAGGCTATTTCTAAACATGCAAAAGCCCATAAAGTGCCATTAATTGTGGATAATACAGTTGCAACACCTTACTTGTTAAATCCAATTGAATATGGTGCAAATATAGTCATCCATTCGCTTACAAAATATATTACAGGTAATGGAACTTCTTTAGGAGGTATCATTATAGATGCAGGAACTTTTGACTGGACTAATGGTAAGTTTCCAGAATTTACAGAGCCTTCTGCTGGATACCATGGTTTAGTCTATAGTGATGTTATTGGACCAGCAGCGTTTATAGCAAAGGTAAGAATTGAAGGTTTACGTGATTATGGTGGCGCTTTAAGTCCTTTTAATGCATTTCAGATTATTCAAGGATTAGAAACCTTAGAATTAAGAATTTTAAAACACTCTCAAAATGCTTTACAATTAGCTAAATGGTTACAAGAACAGCCAGAAGTAACTTGGGTAAATTATCCAGGATTGCAAACTAGTAAGTACAATACGTTAGCTAAAAAATATTTGCCTAATGGACAAAGTGGTGTGGTGACATTTGGAGTTGAAGGTGGTTTTGAATCGGCTAAAAAAATAGCAGATACGACTAAGTTATTTTCACTATTGGCTAATATTGGTGACACTAAATCACTAATTATTCATCCTGCAAGTACAACGCATCAACAACTAAGTGATGAAGCGCAACAAGCCACAGGAGTTACAAAAGACTTAATCAGATTGTCGGTTGGAATAGAAAATATAGACGATTTAAAAGCAGATTTAAAAGAGGCTTTTGCTGTTGTAAACAAAACCGTTTTAGCTTAGACCTAATTTAATTTTAATTTTTTAACCCGAAATAACGTCACACTTTTTAGTTGCCATTTTAAAGTGTGAAGGTTATTTCTAAAGTGATTTTATATGAGTGATTTAAAATTTACAGTAACAGGAAACAGTACTTCTGCTACTCAATTTATAGGACAAGCTAGACAGTTTAAATTAGTGGTTGATGAACCAGATACTTTAAATGGAGCAGATCAAGGTCCAAACCCTGTCGAGTATATTTTAGCAGGTTTTGCAGGTTGCGTAAATGTAGTTGGACACCTAGTAGCAAAAGAGCTTGGTTTTAAAATAGAAAAACTTGATATCGAAGTTTCAGGACAAATCAATCCAAATAAATTCTTAGGAATCTCGCAAGACGAGCGTGCTGGTTTTAAAACAATAGAACTAAACCTAATCCCTAAAACAGATGCAAGTATAGAAACACTTGCAAAATGGTTAGAGATTGTTGAGGCACGTTGTCCTGTAAGAGACAATTTGTCAAATAAAACGCCAATAAAAATAGCTGTTGAAAAAGAATATAGTTTAAAGTAAAATGGAGGATTTAAAATATATAAATATCCCTGAGTTTGTTAACAATAATGGTAAGACATCAGATATTAAGTTGTCTTACCAATTATTTGGCAGACCATTACATACAGCACCAATTATATTGGTTAATCATGCACTTACTGGTAATTCTAATGTGGTTGGAGACCAAGGATGGTGGAATGATTTAATAGGTGATAATAAATGTATTGATACCTTACATTATACCATTTTAGCTTTTAATATTCCAGGTAATGGTTATGATAATCTAGAAGAAAATCTGATACATAATTACCAGGAATTTACAGCTAGAAACATAGCCGAAATTTTTGCTTTAGGACTTCAACATTTATTAATTAATAAATTGTATGCCATCATTGGAGGTTCCGTTGGAGGAGGAATAGCTTGGGAGTTAGCTGTTTTAAAACCAAACTTAGCACAGCATGTAATACCAATTGCTACAGATTGGAAAGTGACGGATTGGATTACCGCAAATTGCCATATTCAGGACGCAATCTTAAACAATTCAAATCAGCCTTTAAAAGATGCGAGAATGCACGCTATGACTTTATATCGTACGCCAGAATCTTTGACAAAAAAGTTTTCTCGTGGTAAAAATTCACAATCTTTATTTAAAGTCCAAAGTTGGTTAAGTTATCATGGAGACCAGTTGGATAGCAGATTTCATTTGTCAGCTTATAAATTAATGAATCAAATTCTAAAGACTATTGATATAACAAAAGGACGATTACCTTTTAAAGACGTGGCTTCAGTTATTAAAGGTCACGTACATATTATAACAATTAATAGCGATTTGTTTTTTAAGGCTGATGAAAACTGGGAAACTTATATTGATTTAAAATCAGTCAAGCAAAATGTAACTATTGGTGAGATTAAATCACTGCATGGTCATGATGCTTTTTTAATAGAATTTGATCAGTTGTCTAGATTATTAAACCCAATTTTTAAAAGTAAAGAAGTGTCAATAAACAAATTTGAAGCAGTATTAAAAAAGTGTGTATGAGTAGTATCAGAGAAGTCATTAAAAAACAAATTTTAGTGCTTGATGGTGCTATGGGTACCATGTTACAACGCTATAATTTTACTGAAGAAGATTTTAGAGGCGAGCGTTTTAAAGACTATCCAACATCTTTAAAAGGAAATAATGATTTACTGTCATTAACCCAACCCAATGCTATTGCGGACATACATCGTAAGTATTTTGAAGCTGGTGCTGATATAGTTGAAACTAATACGTTTTCTGGTACAACCATCGCTATGGCAGATTACGACATGGAAGATTTAGTATACGAACTTAATTTTGAATCGGCTAAAATTGCTAAATATGTTGCTACGGAATTCACTAATAAAAATCCCGAAAAACCTCGTTTTGTAGCAGGAAGCATTGGGCCAACTAATCGTACTGCAAGCCTTAGTCCTGATGTTAACAGACCAGAATTTAGAGCTGTGACTTTTGATGAGTTACGTATAGCTTATAAGCAACAAGTAGAAGCATTAATAGATGGAGGAGTAGACTTATTGCTAGTCGAAACTATTTTTGACACTTTAAATGCAAAAGCAGCATTATTTGCAATTGAAGAAGTAAAAGAAGAACAAAATATAGACATTCCAATTATGGTTTCTGGGACCATTACAGATGCTTCTGGTCGTACGCTGTCAGGTCAAACAGTTGAGGCTTTTTTAGCTTCAATTTCTCACGTGCCTTTATTAAGTGTTGGCTTTAACTGTGCTTTAGGCGCAAAGCAATTACAACCTTATTTAAAACGTCTATCAAATCAAACAGATTTTTACACGTCTGCACATCCAAACGCTGGATTACCAAATGCTTTTGGAGAATATGATCAAACTCCAGAAGAAATGAAAAACTTAATTGAAGAATATTTAAAAGACGATTTAATTAATATTATTGGAGGTTGCTGTGGGACAAATCCAGAACATATTAAAGCAATTGCTCAGGTTGTAAAAAGCTATAAACCAAGACAAATAAAACAATTAGCATAATGGACGACTGCGACTGTCAAAAATATTTAACACTTTCTGGTTTAGAACCCTTAATTGTAACACCAGAAAGTAATTTTATAAACGTAGGAGAGCGTACCAATGTTACAGGTTCTAGAAAGTTTTTACGTTTAATAAAAGAAGAACAATATACCGAAGCTTTAGCTGTAGCAAGAGATCAGGTAGAAGGTGGTGCACAAATTTTAGATGTCAACATGGACGAAGGTATGTTGGATGGCGTTTATGCGATGACTACCTTTTTAAATCTCATTGCTTCAGAGCCAGATATTTCCAGAATCCCTATAATGATTGATAGCTCTAAATGGGAAATTATTGAGGCTGGTTTAAAGGTGGTTCAAGGTAAATCTGTTGTAAATTCTATAAGTTTAAAAGAAGGAGAAACCGAGTTTATACGTCAAGCTAAACTAGTAAAACGCTATGGAGCTGCTGTAATTGTAATGGCTTTTGATGAAAATGGTCAAGCAGATACGTATAAACGTCGTATTGAAATTTGTGAACGTTCTTATAAAATATTGGTTAATATTGTCAATTTTCCTGCACAAGATATCATTTTTGATCCCAATATTTTTCCTGTTGCCACCGGAATGGAAGAACATCGTAAAAATGCATTAGACTTTTTTAATGCTACAAAGTGGATTAGACAAAATTTACCATTTGCTAATGTGTCTGGTGGTGTAAGTAATGTGTCCTTTTCTTTTAGAGGAAACAATACTGTGCGTGAGGCTATGCATGCTTCATTTTTGTTTCATGCCATAAAAAACGGAATGAATTTAGGTATTGTAAACCCAACCATGTTGGAGATTTATGATGAAATTGATAAGGAGTTACTACAGTGTGTTGAAGACGTTTTGTTTGATAGACGTGAGGATGCTACTGAGCGTTTATTGGAGTTTGCCGAAACCGTAAAAGGCAATAAAAAAGAAACTACAGAAACGGTTCAGGAATGGAGAAATACCGACTTGCAAAGCAAAATCACACATGCTTTAGTAAAAGGAATTGATGCATTTATAATTGAAGATGTTGAAGAAGCAAGACAATCTGTTTCAAGACCCATTGAGGTTATTGAAGGACATTTAATGCAAGGTATGAGTGTTGTTGGAGATTTATTTGGAAGCGGAAAAATGTTTTTGCCACAAGTAGTAAAATCGGCTAGAGTCATGAAAAAAGCTGTAGCTTATTTACAGCCATTTATTGAGGCTGAAAAAGATGGAAAACAAGCCTTTGCTGGAAAAATTTTAATGGCAACTGTAAAAGGAGATGTTCATGATATTGGTAAAAATATTGTGAGCGTGGTTTTAGGTTGTAATAATTACCAGATTATAGATCTAGGAGTTATGGTTCCGCCAGAAAAAATAATTGATACTGCTATTAAAGAGCAGGTAGATATTATTGGTTTAAGTGGTTTAATCACACCATCCTTAGACGAAATGGTTTATGTGTCCAAAGAAATGGAAAAACAAAACCTAGATATACCCTTAATTATTGGAGGAGCAACGACGTCTAAAGCACATACGTCTGTCAAAATTGCACCTCATTATAAAGATGCTGTGGTACATATTAATGATGCCTCAAGAGCTGTAACTGTTGTTGGTGAATTATTAAATAAAAACAATGTTGTTTATAAAGAGCAGATTAGGGAAGAATATGAAGTCTTTAGAGAAAATTTTTTAAACAGAACTAAACAAAAAGACTACATAAGTATTGAAGAGGCTAGAAATAGAAAGTATAAAATAGATTGGCAAACCTCTAAAATTGTCGAGCCAAAACAATTAGGAATTCAGATTATTGATGATTTTGATATTACAAAATTAGAAACGTTTATAGATTGGTCTCCTTTTTTAGAAGTTGGGATTTACATGGCAAGTATCCTGATATTTTAACAGATAATGTTGTCGGAAGTCAAGCAACAGATTTGTTTATTGACGCTCAAGAATTATTAAAAAGAATTTTTGATGAAAAACTATTAAAAGCAAAAGCCATCTTTGGACTATTTCCTGCTAATACCATAAATGATGATGACGTTGAGGTAAGTTTGTCGCCTCGAGCGCAGTCGAGAGGTCTTACAAGTGAAGATAAAATTAAATTTATAACCTTACGTCAACAATTAAAGAAAAGAGAAGGCGTGCCTAATCATGCGTTAGCAGATTTTATTGCTCCAAAAGAAACAGGAATACAAGATTATATTGGTGCTTTTTGCGTGTCTACTGGTTTTGGTACAGCAGAATTAGCAGAGCAGTTTGAAGCTGATAATGATGATTATAATTCGATTATGATTAAAGCGTTAGCAGATAGATTAGCCGAAGCTTTTGCAGAATATCTACATAAAGAAGTAAGAACAAAACATTGGGCTTATGCACAAGATGAAAGTTTAACTAACCAAGAATTAATTAAGGAAAGTTATAAAGGCATTCGTCCAGCTCCTGGTTATCCTGCGTGTCCAGATCATTTAGAAAAGCAAACCATTTGGAAGCTATTAAACGTGGAAGAAAATATTGGTGTAAAACTTACCGAAAGTCTTGCTATGTGGCCTGCAGCAAGTGTAAGTGGTTATTATTTTGGTAATCCTGAGGCTAAGTATTTTGGCTTAGGAAAAATCAAGAAAGATCAATTATTAGATTATTCAAAACGAAAAAATATTAGCATAGAAGAAGCTACCAAATGGCTAAACCCAAATTTAGCAGACTAGTGCGTTAGCGATTGATGTGGCATCCTTTTTACGTCAGTTTGAGTGATACGACGTTAGGAGTATTGTAACGAGAACAAGTAAAAAGATATAACGGAAAGCGCGACCCTTGTGGTAACGCCATAAAAGTAACTGAGATATAATTTTAGGTAATACATGAAAGTAACAGAACACATAATTAGAGGTGAAGGGAAAACGCAATTTTCGTTCGAGATTTTACCGCCTTTAAAAGGACAACATATCCAATCTATTTTTGATAATATTGATCCCTTAATGGCATTTAATCCACCTTTTATTGATGTTACGTACCATCGTGAGGAGTATCATTATAAGGATTTGGGTGATGGGTTGCTTAAAAAACAAGTGGTAAAAAAGCGTCCTGGAACCGTTGGTATTTGTGCTGCAATCCAAAATAAATATAACGTGGATGCCATTCCGCATATTTTATGTGGTGGTTTTACTAAAGAGGATACTGAGAATTTTTTGATTGATTTGGACTTTTTAAATATCGATAATGTTATGGCATTGCGTGGAGATGCTGTTAAAACCGAAACCTATTTTACGCCAGAAAAAGAAGGTCATGCGTATGCTAGTGATTTGGTAAAACAAATAACAGCTTTAAATGAAGCTAATTATTTGGATGATCAACTACTTAATTGTAGTGCGACGGATTTTTGTGTTGGTGTTGGTGCGTACCCAGAAAAACATATGGAAGCACCAAGTCTAGAAAGTGATATTCATTTTTTAAAAAAGAAGATTAAAAATGGTGCTGAATATGTGGTGACACAAATGTTTTTTGATAATCAAAAGTATTTTCGGTTTGTAAATAAATGCAGAAACGAAGGGATTACTGTGCCTATTATTCCTGGTTTAAAACCAATATCAACTTTAAAGCAGTTAAATGTTATTCCGCATCGTTTTCATGTGGATTTGCCAGAAGCTTTAATTAAAAGTATTATTAAATGTAAAACTAATGTTGAGGTTAGACAAGTTGGTATTGAGTGGTGTATCCAGCAATCTTTAGAGCTTAAAAAAGCAGGCATACCAATGTTGCATTACTACTCGATGGGAAAAAGTGATAATATTAAAGCAATTGCCGAAGCTGTTTTTTAATAACAAAAAACGCTTACTTTTGTAATATGCTTTCTAAGAAAACAAAATACGGAATTAAGGCTTTAGTACACTTAGCTAAAAAGGACCAACGTTGTCCTGTGCAAATTAGTACAATATCTTCAGCTGAAAATATTTCTCAAAAATTTTTAGAGACAATCCTGCTTACATTAAAAAAACGGGATTTTGGGTTCTAAAAAAGGAAAAGCAGGTGGTTATTACCTTTTAAAGGAACCTAAAAATGTTAGTATGGCAGATGTCATGCGTATTTTAGAAGGACCTATTGCAATGGTGCCTTGTGTAAGTTTAAATTTTTACGAAGCATGTAGTGATTGTCCAGATGAAACCATTTGCGCTGTTCACACCTTAATGGAAGAGGTTAGAGATAGTTCTCTTAAAATTTTTAACAACAAGACTTTAGCAGATTTTATTTAATTTATTTGTGCAAACAAGCTGCAAGCTATACATTTGCATTTAATCTACTATTCCGATAGGAATTAAAGAGTAATTGAATTTAGATATGATTTTAGATGCGTTTTTTAAAGTAGAAAACAAAAAGAAGGAAGCTAAGTCATCCGAAGAGAACATTAATAGAAGCATCCTTAAAACAATAAGTTGGAGAGTTATTGGTACGTTAGATACTTTAGTAATTACCTATTTTATTACTGGCACTTTACAAATGGCTTTAAGTATTGGTTTTATAGAGTTTTTTTCTAAAATGTTACTTTACTTTTTTCATGAACGTGCTTGGAACAAAATTAAATTAGGAAAATGATACAAATAGATATAGATAGTATTAACCAAAAATTAAAAAATAAAACACCACAGGAGATTGTCAATTGGGCTATTAGTATTGCCAAAAATCCTTTGGTTACTACTAATTTTAGACCTTATGAAGCTGCAATATTACATTTAGTATCCAATCAAAAAAAGGATATAAAGGTAATTTGGTGCGACACAGGATATAATACGCCTAATACCTATAAACATGCCGAGTCGGTTATTAATACCCTAAATTTAAACGTAAGACTTTATGTGCCAAAACAGACTGTTGCACATCGTGATGTCGTTTTAGGTATTCCTGATGTAAATGATCCCAATCATAAACTATTTACAGAACAAGTTAAGCTAGAGCCATTTACTAGAGCATTTTTAGAGCATAAACCAGATGTTTGGTTTACCAATTTGCGTAAAGGTCAAACTGCTTTTAGAGATAGTATTGATGTTGTATCTGTGGATAAAAATGGCGTAATTAAAGTTAGTCCTTTTTATAATTTTACAGATGAAAGCCTTGATGCATATCTTGAAAAACATCAACTACCAAACGAGTTTAAATACTTTGATCCAACTAAAGTTTTAGGTAATAGAGAATGCGGTTTACACGCATAAATGATAAATAAAATAATGAAAAATACCTCACAAATAAATCCGTTAGAAAACGAAGCTATTTATATTTTTAGAGAAGTGGCAGCACAATTTGAAAAACCAGTTTTACTGTTTTCTGGAGGAAAAGATTCTATAACATTAGTAAGATTAGCTCAAAAGGCATTCTATCCTGCTAAAATTCCGTTTCCATTAATGCATATAGACACAGGTCATAATTTTCCTGAAACTATAGCCTTTAGAGACCGTTTGGTCAAAGAATTAGGTTTAGAATTAATAGTGAGAAATGTTCAAGACTCTATTGATCAAGGAAAAGTTAAAGAAGAATCTGGACGATACGCAAGCCGAAACCAATTACAAACAACAACACTTTTAGATGCTATTGAAGAGTTTAAATTTGATGCGTGTATTGGAGGAGCCAGACGTGATGAGGAAAAAGCAAGAGCAAAAGAACGTATCTTTTCAGTAAGAGATGATTTTGGACAATGGGACGAAAAAAATCAACGTCCAGAATTATTTGACATGCTAAATGGACAAATAGAATTGGGACAAAATGTACGTGTATTTCCTATTTCTAATTGGACGGAATTAGATGTTTGGTCTTATATAGAGAAAGAAAAAATTGAAATTCCTTCTATTTATTTTGCACATACAAGAGCTACTTTTTTAAGAGATGGATTAATATGGTCTGCTGACGATGATGTTGTGTATAGAGATAAAGATGAAGAAGTGATTGAAAGAATTGTTCGTTTTAGAACCGTTGGAGATATGAGTTGCACAGCAGCTGTCTTATCCGAAGCTTCAGATATATCTAGTGTAGTACAAGAGATTCGTGATTCTTCAATATCAGAGCGAGGTGCCAGAATAGATGATAAGCGTTCTGAAGCTGCAATGGAGAAACGAAAGCAACAAGGGTATTTTTAGAGAAGCCTTTTCTTTCCTTGAAAAAGTAATATTTAATTTAATAATAAAAACTTCATTTTGAAGTCAAACATATAATATGGACGTATTAAAAATAGCAACAGCAGGTAGCGTTGATGATGGAAAAAGTACATTAATTGGAAGATTATTGTACGATACAAAATCACTTACTTCAGACAAATTAGAAGCTATAAAAAATAAAAGTCAACAACTAGGTTATGATTATTTAGATTTTTCTTTGGCTACAGATGGTTTAGTTGCCGAGAGAGAACAGGGAATCACTATTGATGTTGCACATATTTATTTTTCTACAGTTAACAAAAGTTACATCATTGCAGATACTCCAGGTCATGTTGAGTATACTAGAAATATGGTAACTGGTGCGTCAACGTCTCAAGCAGCTATTGTCTTAATAGATGCGCGTAAAGGAGTGATTGAGCAAACTAATCGTCATTTTTTTATCAATAATTTATTACGAATTAAGACCGTTATTGTAGCTATAAATAAGATGGATCTAGTTGATTTTTCTGAAGAGAGATATAATGAGATAAAATCTGAATTTGAAGTTTTGATGAGCAAACGAGACTATCAAGACCAAAACATTAAATTTATTCCAGTAAGTGCTTTAAAAGGTGATAATGTTGTTAATAAATCAGAAAATACACCTTGGTATACTGGTGAAACATTATTGGAACATTTGGAAAATATTAATCAAAAAGATGTATTAAATTCAGGAACACCTCGGTTTCCTGTGCAGTATGTTATTCGTCCTAAAACCGAAGAATTTCACGATTTTAGAGGTTATGCTGGTAAGGTTTATGGAGGTGAATTAAGTGTTGGAGATGAGGTTGTTATTCTTCCTTCTCAGACTAAATCCAAAATTAAAGAGATTCATTTTTATAATCAAAAAGTACAAACTGCATCAAGACGCTCGTCGGTATTAATTACTTTAGATGATGATGTAAATATTAGTAGAGGAGACATGATTGTTAAAGCTAACGATTTACCTGTTATTGATAAACAATTTACAGCGACCATTTCTTGGATGGATTCTCAAAATTTAGCCACAGGTAATAGGTATGTTATACAACATGGTGTTAACAAAGTATTAGCAAAAGTGGATACCATTCATCATAAAATAAATCCTGATTATTCTGGGATTGATCAGTCTGCACAGGTGTTAAACATGAATGATATTGCATCAGTGACTTTTAAATTAAATAAGCCTATATTTTATGATGCATTTAAAGACCATAGGACAAATGGTTCTTTTATTATTATAGATAGTAAATCTAATAATACGGTAGGTGCAGGATTTATACAATAGTAATTATTAAATAAATACAATGTATTATCTAAGTAATTGCTATTATTTTAAATAGTTAAACTCCTATTACAAATACGCTAAATAGTCTAAAATTAGAAGTAACTTTATAGCCTCAAATATAAATAGGTTATGCAGGAGACGTTACAAATTCCATTTAGGTTTAAAGAGAAGGTAGAAGACTTAGCAAAAGAGTTGTTTTATTGTGCGTTAGAGACTTCTGACCAACAGGAACAGCTTTTTAAAAATATTAAAGATGCCTTTTTTTATGTTTCTCAGGCATTAGATTGCGGTGTTTGTAATACAAAATGGGATCAGTTTAAAACAGGAGTTAAAGCTTTAAAACCAAAATTACAATTGGATGCAGAAGCGGCTTATAATAATGATCCTGCAGCAAAAAGTGTTAAAGAAGTTTATTTAGCTTACCCTGGATTTTACGCTATAGCAATGTATAGATTAAGTCATATTTTATGGCAATTAGATGTGCCTGTTTTACCACGTATGATATCGGAATATGCGCATGGTATAACTGGTGCAGATATACATCCTGGTGCTACTATTGGAGACTCATTTTTTATAGATCATGCTACAGGAGTTGTTATTGGAGAAACAGCAATTATACATAACAATGTCATTATTTATCAAGGAGTAACTCTTGGTGGTATTAAAGTCGAAAAAGCTTTAGAAAACACCAAAAGGCATCCAACAATTAAGGATAATGTTACCATTTATGCCAATGCCACTATATTAGGAGGTGACGTTATTATTGGAGAAGGTTCTGTAATTGGAGCTAATGTATGGATTACTAAATCTATTCCAGAACAATCTTTAGTCACTTACAAATCAGATATTAAAATCACCAATAAGTACAGCAAATGAGTATTTTAAAACAAATAGGTAACACACCATTAGTAGAAGCCACTAATTTAGTATCAAAACCTAACGTTAAGTTGCTTTTAAAACTAGAAGGTGATAATCCAGGCGGAAGTGTAAAAGATAGACCTGCTTATAATATGATTGCTGAAGCTGTAAAACGTGGCGACATAAAAAAAGGAGGACATATAGTAGAAGCTACAAGTGGTAACACTGGTATAGCTTTGGCTTATGTAGCCAGTTTATTTGGGATTAATATTTCTTTAGTAATGCCAGAAAACTCCACTATCGAGCGTGTCAAAACAATGCGTGCTTATGGAGCAGAGGTTGTTTTAACAGATGCCCAACGTGGTATTGAAGGCTCAAGAGATATTGCTTTTAAAATGAGAGATGAAAAAGGTTATTTATTGCTAAATCAATTTGAAAATAACGACAACTGGAAAGCGCATTATAAAACCACAGGTCCAGAAATTTGGAGAGACACAAAAGGAGAAGTGACGCACTTTGTGTCTGCAATGGGTACTACAGGAACCATTATGGGAACTTCAACATTTTTAAAAGAACAAAATAAAGACATTCAAATAATAGGTGCGCAACCAGCCGATGGATCTAGTATACCAGGCATCCGTAAATGGTCTCCAGACTACGTACCAAGTATTTTTAATCCATCTAAAGTTGATCAAGTTATCGAAGTTAGTCAAGAAGAAGCAACAGCAATGACTAAAAGATTAGCAAAGGAAGAAGGTATCTTAGCTGGTATGAGTAGTGGTGGATCTGTAGCGACCGCTTTAAAATTAATCGAAACTTTAGATCAAGGCGTTGTCGTTGCAATTATTTGCGACAGAGGTGACCGTTATTTGTCTTCTACCTTATTTGATTAGTAATATGCGTTAACGCTGTTTATAATTTAATTACTTTTGCGACCTAATTACAGTGTTAATGAAGTCTTATTTTAGTTGTTTATTTTTATGTTGTGTCTTTTTAGCTACAGCACAACAAGAAAAAAATCCGTTTACCTTAGATGCTAATTTTTTCTATGGAAATATAACAGAGCATAACAGTGATATTCTCACATTTAATAAAAGGACACCCAACTGGTTTTATTTTAAGTTACAATAAAAAGACATTTGGTCAAAATGCTTGGGAAAGCAGATATAATTATCCAGATTATGGAGCGTCAATTATTTATCAGGATTTTAAAAATGAAACGTTAGGCAATAACCTTGGTGTCTATGCGCATTATAATTTTTACTTTTTAAAACGAAACTTAGTATTCAGAATAGGTCAAGGCTTAGCATACAATTCTAATCCGTATGATAAGGTAGATAATTACCGTAATAATGCATTTGGTACGCGCTTGTTAAGCAGTACTTATGTGATGCTTAATTATAAAAAAGAAAATATTTTTCAAGGATTTGGATTACAAACGGGTTTATCTTTAATCCATTACTCAAACGCTAACATTAAAGCACCAAACAGCTCTATAAATAGTATTACATTAAATTTAGGAGTTAATTATCTTTTGGATTCAAATAATTCACCAGAATATATCAAGCATATTGACGAGGCATTTACAGAAAAAGTAAAGTATAATTTTGCTATCAGAACAGGTGTTAACGAAAGTGATATTATAGATTCTGGACAATACGTTTTTTACATTGTTTCTGCATATGCAGATAAGCGTTTAAATAAAAAAAGTGCCATACAATTAGGGACAGATGTCTTTTTCTCTAATTTTTTAAAAACACATATTAGATATAAATCGGTTGCCTTTCCTTTAGATAATGTCTCTGGAGACGAAGATTATAAACGTGTTGGTGTTTTTGTAGGTCATGAGTTATTTATTAGTAAAACATCATTAATTACACAACTAGGTTACTATGTGTATTACCCATTTGATTTTGAAGGTCGTGTTTATAATAGAGTAGGTTTAAAACGCTATTTTGGAGATAAAATTTATGGAGCTTTAACTCTTAAATCTCATGGTGCCAAAGCAGAAGCAGTAGAATTAGGAATAGGAATAAGATTATAAGATGAAAAAAATAATATACATACTATCAGTAATAGTTCTATTTAGTTGTGATTCTGAAAACGCACCAGATTGTTTTCAAAATTCGGGAGATATCGTACAGCAAGAAATTGCTGTAGATGGGTTTACCAAGATTACGGTATATGAAAATATCGAATTATTTATAGAACAAGGTCTGACGCAAAAAGTAGTTTTAGAAACTGGAGAAAACTTAGCAAACGATGTTGATGTCTATGTAGAAAATGGACGATTGATTTTAAAGGACAATAACGGTTGTAATTTAACAAGGGATTATGGGATTACTAAAATATATGTTACCACACCTAACGTGACAGAAGTTAGAAACAGTAGTAATTTAGACGTACATAGTATTGGTGTTTTAAATTTTCCAGACTTAAAGTTGTATTCTGAAGATGATTCTGGAGATTATTACAATGTAGGTGTTTTTAATATGGAAGTTAATTGTACCGATTTAGTAGTGGTAATTAATAATATAACTACAAATATAATCTCTGGTACAACAGAGAATTTAAGAGTTAATCATGCGTCTGGTAATGGTCGTTTTGAAGGACGCTATTTAATAGCTCAAAATGTAACCATTTATCATCGTGGTACAAATGATATCATAGTAAATCCGCAACTTAGCTTAATAGCTAGTTTGGTTAGTACAGGAGATGTTATCGCTGTTAATACACCACCAACAGTTACAATTTCGCAACAATTTGATGGACAAGTAATTTTTGAGTAACTAACTTGTTAGTTCTCTAAATAGACTTTCTAAACTTGCATTTTTTTGATTAAGTTGTAAAATCTTTAATTCGTTATCATGGGCAAAATCAAAGACATGACTACGCATATCTTCTGACGTTCCAAACGTGATTTCGTAAGTAAAATCGTGAATGTTTTTAACATGTTTTGCATTAGGTAATTTTAATAAAAAAGCGTCTTCAATTCTATAATCAAATTCCACAATAACAATTTGTTGCTGTCCATCGCGCAATTCTTTTAGCTTTTTGTTGGCAACAATTTCACCTTTATTAATAATAATAACACGATCGCACATGGCTTCAACTTCCTGCATAATGTGTGTAGATAAAAATACAGTTTTATCTTTTCCTAAATTTTTAATTAGATTTCTAATGTCAATTAATTGATTAGGATCTAAGCCTGTCGTAGGTTCGTCTAAGATTAAAACCTCAGGATTATGTAACAAGGCGTTTGCTAAACCAACACGTTGCCTGTAACCTTTGGATAGTTGTCCAATAGTTTTATGTGCCTCAGGTGTTAATCCAGTAAGCGTAATAACTTCTTCAATACGCGATTTGTCAACATTATAAACATTAGCGTTAAAGCTTAAATATTCTCTTACATATTGTTCTAAATACAAAGGGTTGTGTTCAGGTAAATAGCCAACACTTTTTTGTACATTTTTTGTGTCAGTTAAAATATGATGTCCATTAACTTCTGCATCGCCTGATGTAGGATTGATGTAGGTTGTTAAGATTTTCATCATTGTAGATTTTCCTGCGCCATTAGGACCTAAAAAACCGACAATTTCGGGACGATTAATTTCAAAAGAAATATTGTTTAAAGCCTTCTGCGAGCCATAAACCTTAGTTATGTTTTCTACTTTAATTGACATGGTTATAATCTTTACTCAAAAATAGACATTCTGTAATTTAAACCATAGATTATTAGTAAATCTTTAAATCTTTACTAAAAACCACAAAAATAGGTGCTTAGTGTTTTGTTATATCATTTTATTAGTTACTTTAGCAGTATTATTACAAACATGAGCACAATAAACAATACATATTTTAGCTGGTATTATTTCTTTTTTAACAAAAGGAACGAGACGCTGTATATGTAATTTAGCAACATATATTTTTTAAAAAAGTCTCGATATATATCGAGACTTTTTTTGTTTTAATAAGTCAGGATTACACAAAACAAATTAGGATAACTCAATTAAAAAAGAATACTAAATTGATAAAATCAGTAGCTATACAAGGTATTAAAGGATCATTTCATCACATTGTGTCTCAAAATTATTTTCAGACTAATATTAGTATTGTTCCGTTTATGTCTTTTGACCAAACTGTGGAAAGTGTCCTTAATAAACAGACAGATGCAGCAATAATGGCTATTGAAAACTCAATTGCAGGCTCCATTATACCTAATTATGCGCTAATAGATACTAATAATTTACACGTAGTAGGAGAGTATTATTTAGATATTCAGCACAACTTAATGGCTTTGCCAAATCAAAAGATTGAGGATATTGCAGAAGTATATTCTCATCCTATGGCTTTGTTGCAATGTAAAGCCTTTTTTAAGCAATATCCACATATCAAACTTATAGAAGATAAGGACACTGCAGAGGTTGCGGAACGTATTCATAATAAACAATTAAAAAATACAGGAGCTATTGCAAGTACTTTAGCTGCGCAGATATTTGAGCTAGATATTTTAGCAAAAAGCATCCAGACTATTAAGCATAACGAAACCCGTTTTGTTATTGTAAAACAAGATAATTCTGAGATCGCTGAAGCGGAAATTAATAAAGCGTCTATCAAATTTGAATTAGACCATAAAAGAGGAAGTTTAGCAACCATTTTAAATGTCATGAGTGATTGCAAATTAAACTTAACAAAAATACAGTCTTTGCCAATCATTGAAACTCCTTGGAAATATGCCTTTTTTGTGGATGTAACCTTTCAAGATTATCAAGATTTCAAAAAAGCAAAATCTATAATGGATATTATGGCCACCCATTTTAAAGTTATTGGTCAATATAAAAATGCAAAAAAATAATGAAAGTAGCTAACAGATTACATAGTGTAGAGGAATACTACTTTTCTAAAAAATTAAAGGAAGTCAATGCTTTAAAAGCAGCCGGAAAACCTATAATTAATTTAGGAATTGGAAGTCCAGATTTACAACCATCAAGCCAAGTTGTTGCAGCGTTAACAGCAGGTTTATTAGATGTTAATGCACATAAATATCAAAGCTATCAAGGTTTACCGGAGTTTAGACAAGCTATTTCAGAATTTTATAAAAAACAATATCAAACACAGATTAACCCAGAAACAGAAGTGTTACCATTAATGGGAAGTAAAGAAGGGATTATGCATATCTCTATGGCTTTTTTAAATGAAGGTGATAGTGTCTTGATCCCTAATCCAGGCTATCCTACATATGCAGCTGTGACTAAATTAGTAAAAGCTAATCCTATCGCTTATAATTTAGATGAAAGCAATAATTGGCTACCTAATTTAGACGAGATTGAAGCTTTAGATTTAACTAAAGTTAAACTAATGTGGATCAGTTATCCACATATGCCAACAGGAGCAAAGGCTAAAAAAACAGATTTAAAAAAGTTAGTAGATTTTGCTAAAAAGCATGATATATTGCTAATAAACGACAACCCTTATAGCTTTATTTTAAACGATAATCCGTTAAGTATTTTAAACATTGAAGGCGCAAAAGAGGTGTGTTTAGAGTTAAACTCACTTAGCAAAACATTTAACATGGCTGGTTGGAGAGTAGGTATGGTGTTAGGAAGTCAAGACCATATTAATGCAATTTTAAAAGTAAAAAGTAATATGGACTCTGGTATGTTTTATGGCATTCAAAAAGGCGCAATAACAGCACTAGAGAGCTCACAAGATTGGTTTGATAATTTAAACAAAGTGTATACAACACGTCGTAAATTAGTATGGCAATTGGCAGATAAATTAAACTGTACGTATGATAAAAATGCCTCAGGTTTATTTGTTTGGGCAAAAACACCAGAAGGTTACAAATCAGAAACATTTATAGATACATTGTTACACGATAAAAGCCTATTTATAACGCCAGGAACGGTTTTTGGAACACAAGGCGAAGGATATGTAAGATTTTCGTTATGTGCAACGACTGACCAAATAGAAGAAGCAATAGCAAGAGTATGATACAAAATATATACATAATTGGTGTAGGATTAATTGGTGGTAGCTTGGCTTTGGATATAAAAAATAAGCGTCCAGAAGTTACAGTTTATGGTATAGATAATTCTGAGGACCACTTAAATCAAGCTTTAGAGCTTGGTGTTATAGACCATAAAGCAGTTTTGGAGGATTTAGATAAGGCAGACTTAGTCGTGTTAGCTATTCCTGTGGATGCTTCAGTAATTGTTTTGCCTCAAGTATTAGATAAAATATCAGATTTTACGTTAGTAGCAGATGTTGGTTCGACTAAGTCAGATATATGTAAAGTTGTAGAAAATCATAAAAGACGACGCAATTTTTTAGCAATGCATCCTATTGCAGGAACGGAGTTTTCTGGACCAAAAGCAGCAATCAGAAATCTGTTTAATCAAAAAACAAATATCATTTGCGAAGTAGAAAAAACAGCTTTTAAATTACAAGAAAAAGCGGTTAGTTTATTTACAGACATTGGGATGCGCATGCGTTACATGAATCCCGAATCACATGATAAACACATCGCTTACGTATCGCATTTATCACACATTAGTGCGTTTATGCTAGGTAAAACGGTTATTGAAAAAGAAAAGAATGAGCGTGATATTTTTGATATGGCAGGTTCAGGATTTGAAAGTACTGTAAGATTAGCCAAAAGTAGTCCAGCCATGTGGACACCAATTTTTAAACAGAATAAAACTAATGTAGTCGAAACATTAGAAGATTACATTGCTAATTTAACACAGTTTAAAAAACTGATAGAAAATGATGACTTTGAAGGTGTTTTTAACGAAATGAAAGACACTAATTACATAAAACAAATATTAAACGGAATACAATAAATAGTAATACCTCTAAAATTTTAAATAATTTTGAGGCTTTAGATTAGAAGATTATGGAAAATAAAAAAGAAATGAGAAACTGGTTGGATGACATGAAGTTAGATCATCCATTAGTAATCGCTGGACCATGTAGTGCAGAGACAGAAGAGCAAGTATTAAAAATAGCACACGAGCTAAAAGATACTGACGTTAGCTATTTTAGAGCAGGTATATGGAAACCACGTACTAGACCAGGAATGTTTGAAGGTGTTGGTGCTTTAGGTTTAAATTGGCTTAAAAAAGTAAAAGAAGAAACAGGCATGAAAACCTGTACTGAAGTTGCTAATGCTGCACACGTAAAATTGGCTATCGAAAATGATGTTGATTTACTTTGGATTGGTGCACGATCTACAGTTAGTCCATTTATCATGCAAGAATTAGCAGATGCATTAGCCGGAACAGATAAAATTGTGTTGGTTAAAAATCCAGTAAATCCAGATTTAGCGTTATGGTTAGGTGGTATTGAAAGGTTATATACTGCAGGTATTAAAAACTTAGGTGCTATCCATAGAGGATTTTCTACTTACGAGAAAACTAAATATAGAAACATTCCAGAATGGCAAATTGCTATCGAGTTTCAAAACAGATTTCCAGATTTACCATTAATAAACGATCCGTCGCATATTACTGGAAAACGTGATATGGTTTTTGATGTCTCTCAAACAGCATTAGATTTAAATTTTGATGGATTAATGATTGAAACGCATACAGATCCTGATAACGCATGGAGTGATGCTGCACAGCAAGTTACACCTACATCATTAATTCAAATGATGGTAGATTTAAAGATTAGAAAAGAGTCTGATCCAGAAGCAGAATACAATCAAGAGTTAACTAACCTAAGAGCACAAATAGACGTTGTAGATAATCAAATTATCGAAGCTTTAGGTAAGCGTATGAAAATTGCTGACGGAATTGGAGGTCTTAAAAAGGAGAAAAATGTTGCGGTTTTACAAAGCAAACGTTGGAATGAGATTTTAGGAAAAATGGTTTTAGAAGGTGAGTCTAAAGGTTTAAGTGAAGAGTTTATTTTAAAAATGTTTAAAGCTATTCACCAAGAGTCTATTAATCATCAAGAAAAAATCATAAAAGGATAATTTATTATTAAAAAAGCCTCTTAAATTTAAGAGGCTTTTTTTAATATTTGTTTTTAAAGACTTCTTTTAAAAGTGTATCGTGTAATAAATATACCTTTACCATCTCCTTTTCCACCTTCACTTTCAACACCAGTGTTTATGAAGGCTAATTCCCATCCTTGTGCTACCATGTCATTAACTTTTGATGTCATAACAGCATCGTTAGCAGCTATATTTTGAAATCTAATTCCACCTAAATTATAAAAGTTTAATAACTTAGTTTCGTCATAATTTTTAACTCTGATTTCATTTCTTTTAGATTTGTTTTTTTCATCAGAATCTTTATCATCAGAGCGCACAGTTGTAAATTCTTTGTAATCTTTAGTTTCATTTGCAGATATCATTCTAGAACGACCTAAACCATTAGGTACAATAGATTCTACAACAGTCACAACCTTATACTCTACCTGACCACTTTTGTCAGATTTAGTAATAAATGAGAAAGAAATAAAGCCAACAATGGCTAATGCGATAAATAAATAGTTTTTTTTCATGATATAATTTATGTTAAGACACGAAGTTAATAAAAATTTTAAACCGACAAAGGATGCTATTTGGTACTGATTTTTGTTGGAATAGACCATAATAATTTTCATATTTGTAATAATGACAGGACGCGTATACAAATCCACAGGTAGCTGGTACACAGTAAAGACCCAATTAGGTCAAACTTACGAGTGTAGAATTAAAGGTAAGTTTAGACTTAAAGGAATTAAAAGCACAAATCCAATTGCTGTTGGAGACTTTGTGGACTTTGAATTAGATACAAAATCTGATCAAGAAACAGGTGTAATTAACACCATTCATGACAGGCAAAACTATATTGTCCGTAAATCCGTAAATCTATCCAAACAAACACACATTATTGCGTCAAATATTGACCAAGTGTTTTTATTAGTTACTATTGATAATCCACCAACATTTACGAGTTTTATAGATCGGTTTTTAGTAACAGCAGAGGCTTATGATATTAAAGCAGTTTTATTATTTAATAAAATTGATACTTACGATCAAGAGACTTTAGATGAGGTAAGGTATTTAGCTCATGTATACCGTCAAATTGGTTATGAATGTATAGGTATTTCGGCTACGACCGGAAAAAATCTAGAGCAAGTTAAAGGCTTAATGGAAGGGAAGGTAAGTATGTTTACTGGTCATTCTGGCGTTGGAAAATCAACATTGGTCAATGCCATAGAGCCAGCTTTAGACCTAAAAACTAAAGCCATATCCATGCAACACATGCAAGGTCAACACACTACAACTTTTGCAGAGATGTTTGACTTAAGTTTTGATGCTAAAATTATAGATACACCAGGAATTAAAGGGTTTGGTGTGGTAGATATGGAAAAAGAAGAAATTGGAGACTATTTTCCAGAATTTTTTGCCTTAAAACAAGATTGTAAGTTTAATAACTGTTTACATATCGAAGAACCTAAATGTGCTGTTAAAGATGCTTTAGAAAAAGATGAAATCGCAGTATCACGATATAAAAGTTATGTGCAAATTGTAGAAGGAGACGAGGAACATTACAGAACCGATATCTGGAATCAAGAATAAATGAAAGCAGTCATTCAAAGAGTTAGTAAAGCAAGCGTAACTATTGAAGGTGATTTAGTAGCTAATATTAACAGTGGACTACTAATTTTACTTGGGATTGTAGAGCAAGATACGCAAGATGATATTGATTGGTTAGTCAACAAAATTGCTAATTGTCGCATATTTAATGATGACAATCAAGTCATGAATAGATCATTAATAGACATAAATGGTGAGGCGTTGGTTGTAAGCCAATTTACACTACATGCAAGTACCAAAAAAGGAAATAGACCAAGTTATATCAAGGCAGCAAAACCTGATATTGCAATCCCTTTGTATGAAGCTTTTGTAAAGCAATTACAATCTGTTTTAGATAAACCTGTACAAACAGGTCAGTTTGGGGCAGACATGAAAGTGGAGTTGCTAAATGATGGTCCAGTAACTATCATTATAGATTCTAAAAACAAAGAGTAGCATGAAAAAAAGGTAATCACATTTTTTGTAGCAGCATTGTTTTATGGTGTTTTAGGATATCTAATTAATTATTTTGTAACATCTGATTATACAAATAATCAAATAATTAATATGTCTATCTTTTTTGGAGTGGCTATGGGTTTATTTGAAACTTTAGTTAGACCACTGATTTTTAAAACAAAAGCTAAGTAATAAAGTAAGCGTAATTACAGGATTTATTCAAGTCATTGTTTTACATTTTCTACAAATTTTATATATTAGAGTTTAATTATTTTAAATGTCTACAACTACACTATTTAAAAGTATTTTTTTGATACTTTTTGTCTCCATAAATACTTTTGCTCAGGATACATATCAAGCACTTCTAATTGATTCGGATTTAAAAAAAATGCCAATGCAATTATTAGATCTAGTCATACCGAAATAACTATTGACGCTAAGGATAAGCTAATTACAAACCAGAAACGTGCTGTTACTGTCCTTAATAAATATGGTCAAAAACACGAAGGTGCTTATGTGTATTATGACGATTCTAAATCCATAAAAACACTAGAGGCTGTAATATATGATGCTTTTGGAAAAGAGGTTAAAAAGTACAAAAAAAGAGATTTTTTGGATGTAAGTGTAGCAGATGGTATTTCAATTTTTAATGATAATAGAGCCAAACGTATAGATTATACACCAAGCGCTTATCCATATACTATTGTTTTTAACTTAGAAACAGTATCAACAAATACTGCATTTTTACCACAATGGTATCCAATAGAAGGCTATCACTTAAGTACAGAACAATCATCGGTAAAAATCATTAATAATTCTGAGATACAATTAAGCTATAAAGAAACAAACTTAGATAGTTTTAAAATTGAAAAAAAGTCTGAATTCTACTATGAAGCTAAAAACATTCCAGCTATAAACTATGAGGCTTATAGTCCATCGTTTACAGAAACAGTTCCCTCTGTTAAATTTGCACTAAAACAGTTTAGTATGGAAAGTGTAGAAGGCGAAAATACAGATTGGAGTGAGTTTGGAAAATGGATTAATGATAAGTTAATTGCAGGAACCCAAGAGTTACCAGAAACAGTAAAATTAGAAATTTTAAATCTTACTGCAGACGCAAAAACGCCTTTAGAAAAAGCCAAAATTGTATACAATTATATGCAAAACAAAACACGCTATATTAGTGTTCAAATAGGTATTGGAGGCTGGAAGCCTATGTTGGCAAGTGACGTAGATAGGTTGGGTTATGGAGATTGCAAAGGATTGTCCAATTACACTAAGGCATTGTTAGATGTTGTTGGTGTGCAGTCCTATTACACCATTGTTTATGGTGACTCAGATATAAGAGATATAGATACTTCTTTCTCATCCTTGCAAGGTAATCATGCTATTTTATCCATTCCAGATAATAATAGTTATATTACTTTAGAGTGTACAGATCAAACCGTTCCGTTTGGTTATAATGCTAATTTTACGGATGACAGAGATGTGCTTATAGTTACACCAACAGGAGGTCAAATAGTACATACCAAAGCCTATGAAACCAATGACAATTCTCAAGTGACTCATGCGACGGTTAATTTAGATAATAGCGGAAGTATTAATGCTGAAATAAACATTAAATCTAAAGGCACGCAATATTCTAAATATAAAAGGTTAGAAGCGCAAACCGAAAAAGAAAATATACTAGATTATAAAGATTATTTTGATGGTATTAATAATATTCAAATAACTAATTTGTTATTTAATAACAACAAAGATAATATTGAGTTTGAAGAGCAAATTGCTTTAAATGCCAAAAACTATGCTAAAAAAGTAGGTAACAGATTATTGTTTGAACCCAATTTATTTAATAAATCAAAAAATATACCTCCAAAATATGCTAATCGTAAATTACCGTTTAAAATTAATAGAGGGTTTATAGATACTGATCAATACACAATAATATTGCCTGAAAATTTAAAAATTGAAGCGCTACAAGAGGATGTTACTATAAAAAACAAGTTTGGATCATATCAATTTTCTATTACAAAAACTAATAAAAACACCTTAGTGTACAACAGAACGTTAATAATAAATAAAGGAGATTTCAGTAAAGAAGACTATAAAGCCTATAGATTGTTTAGAGCTGAAGTAGCTAAGCACGATGCTTCAAAAATAGTATTACAAACTATTTAAAGCATAAAACCAGTAATTATAAAAACGTATTTCGTTATACATATTTAGTAAAACAAACTAGTTACACTATTCAAATAGTAGTAAATTTATAAATTGAAAAAACAGTACTTAAAACAGTTTAAAAATGGACATTAAAAATGCACAGCTAGAGGTAGATAATTGGATTAAAAATCATGGTGTTCGTTATTTTAACGAGCTTACCAATATGGCTCAATTAACAGAAGAGGTTGGTGAAGTTGCACGTATTATAGCTAGACGCTATGGTGAACAAAGCGAAAAAGAATCTGATAAAAATAAAGATTTAGGAGAAGAGCTGGCAGATGTTATGTTTGTAGTATTGTGTTTGGCAAACCAAACAGGAATAAATCTTCAGGAAGCTTTTGATAAAAAGTTAGACCTTAAAACTAAGCGTGATCACGACAGACATCACAACAATCAAAAATTAAAATAAAGTACTAATTTCTGTTATTACAGAAATCCTTTACATATGAATTTACATTTACACCAATCAACAATACATCAAACAAACGCTATCCAAATTACTGGGTCAAAAAGCGAATCTAATAGACTGTTATTGTTGCAAGCTTTATATCCCGAAATTAAAATAAATAATATTTCAAACAGTGACGATTCGGTATTAATGGCTAAAGCTTTAGCGTCAAAAGACACTGTTATAGACATACATCACGCTGGAACAGCGATGCGATTTTTAACAGCATATTTTTCAACACAAGAAGGCAGAACAATAGAGCTTACAGGATCTAAGCGCATGAAAGAACGTCCTATTGCTATTTTGGTTGATGCCTTAAATCAATTAGGAGCTCAGATTACTTATAAAGAAAACCAAGGGTTTCCACCATTATTAATTACTGGTAAAAAGTTAACTAAAAATAAAGTTACGCTTAAAGCTAATGTAAGTAGTCAGTATATATCAGCACTTTTATTAGTGGCTTCAAAATTAGAAAACGGATTAGAATTAACCCTTGAAGGCGATATCACATCTGTACCATATATTAAAATGACGTTAAGCTTATTGGAAGAAATCGGTACAAAAACAAAGTTTCAGGATAATGTAATTACCATTTACCCACAACAGCAACTAGCTAATAAAACGCAACAATTAACCGTAGAAAGTGATTGGTCATCAGCATCCTATTTTTATAGTATAGTAGCAATGTCTGCAATAGGTACAACAATTTCGTTATCATCATATAAGCAAAATAGCCTGCAAGGAGATTCCGCTTTAGCGACAATATATAACGCATTTGGTGTGACCACAACCTTTAAAAATAATACAGTTGTCCTTCAAAAAACCGAAGCTACATCATCAGATACGATAATTAATTTCGATTTAAAAAATGCACCAGACATAGCACAAACTATTTCGGTTACAGCTTTTGGACTAGGGTTAGACTGTCATTTAACAGGATTACATACACTAAAAATTAAAGAAACTGACCGCTTAGTCGCCTTAAAAACCGAAATTGAAAAACTAGGAGGCCAAGTAACTATTACAGACAATAGCTTAACATTAAAAAAAGCGACTAATAGACATCAAAATGTTACAATAGCAACCTATAACGATCACAGGATGGCTATGGCATTTGCACCATTAGCCTTAAAAGTGCCAATAATTATAGAAGACTCAAAAGTAGTCTCTAAATCTTACCCAACGTTTTGGGACGATTTGGCTGCTTTAGGCTTCATTTTTAGTGTTTAATAAATAATAATTGGTCATTTACTTGACAACGCCTATCTCCAGATTGTATATTTGCAATCTTGTTAACTTAACAACTAATTAATAAATGAAATTATCACACTTCAATTTTGAATTACCTGAAGAGCTATTAGCAGAATATCCTGCAGAAAACAGAGACGAGTCTCGTTTGATGGTATTAAACCGAAAAGAGCAAACCATCGAACACAAAATGTTTAAAGACTTAATCGAGTATTTTGACGAGAAAGATGTGATGATTCTTAACAACACCAAAGTATTTCCTGCACGTTTATTTGGTAACAAAGAAAAAACAGGAGCAAGAATCGAAGTGTTTTTATTACGCGAGCTTAACCAAGAACAACGTCTTTGGGACGTATTAGTAGATCCAGCACGTAAAATACGTATTGGTAACAAACTTTATTTTGGTGATGACGAGACGTTAGTAGCAGAGGTTATTGACAACACAACATCTAGAGGACGTACATTACGTTTTTTATACGATGGATCATACCAAGAGTTTAGAATCAAACTACAAGAGTTAGGAGAAACACCTTTACCAAAATATATTAAAAGAGAAGTAGAGCCAGAAGACGAAGACCGTTACCAAACCATCTACGCAAAAGAAGAAGGTGCAGTAGCAGCTCCAACAGCAGGACTTCACTTTTCTAAGCACTTATTAAAGCGTTTAGAAATCAAAGGTGTAGACTTTGCAGAAGTAACTTTACACGTAGGTTTAGGGACTTTTAATCCAGTAGAAGTAGAAGATTTATCTAAACACAAAATGGATAGCGAAGAGCTTAAAATTGAAGCTAAAGCAGTAGAGGTTATCAATAACGCTAAAAAAGAAAAACGTCGCATTTGCGCAGTTGGTACAACAGCAATGCGTGCAATAGAAAGCTCAGTATCATCAAGCGGAACACTAAACGAAGTAGAAGGATGGACCAATAAATTTATCTTTCCACCATACGACTTTAGCATCGCAAACGCAATGATTACTAACTTTCACACGCCAAAATCAACACTTTTAATGATGGTGTCAGCATTTGCAGGACACGACTTCATGAAAAAAGCATACGAAGAAGCAGTAAAAGAAAAATACAAATTTTACAGTTATGGAGACGCGATGTTAATCATCTAATCCTATCAATATAAACTACTAAAACCTCTTTTCGCTTTAATTAGTAAAAGAGGTTTTTTTATGGCATTACCCAAGGGTCGCGCTCTCGACAGTCGCTTTGCATTTGCTTTAAGGCAAAAGCAAGAGCTTCAACAAATGTCTCCATCGCTAATGCACAACCCAAAGACCAGTTTTAAAATAATCTACAGTAAATCCTCAATCGTAATTCGTAAATCAATAAACGATTCACTATTTTTGCAATCCAATGGAAATCAAGAAAAAAGACATACGCGCATTAAGCAAAGACCAACTTAGGGACTTTTTCCAAAAAGAAGGCGATAAAGCCTTTAGAGGAAATCAAGTATACGAGTGGCTATGGAGCAAAGGTGCACACACCTTTGAGGATATGACCAACCTGTCCAAAGACACGCGTCAAATGCTAGAAGATAACTTTGTTATAAACCATATCAAAGTAGACGTTATGCAGCGTAGTAGTGATGGTACCGTAAAAAATGCAGTACGATTACACGATGACTTAATAGTCGAGTCGGTTTTAATACCTACAAAAACAAGGACCACAGCCTGTGTATCAAGTCAAGTAGGCTGTAGTTTGGACTGTAAATTTTGTGCAACAGCACGATTAAAACGTATGCGTAATCTAAATCCAGACGAGATTTACGATCAAGTAGTAGCAATTGACAGAGAAAGTAGATTATACTTTGACAGGCCATTAAGTAACATTGTATTTATGGGAATGGGAGAACCATTAATGAACTACAATAACGTACTTAAAGCAATAGATAAAATAACATCACCAGAAGGATTAGGCATGTCGCCAAAGCGTATTGTGGTGTCCACATCAGGAGTGCCAAAAATGATTAAAAAAATGGCAGACGATGAGGTTAAGTTTAAATTAGCAGTATCACTACACTCAGCAATTGATGAGGTAAGAACATCTATAATGCCTTTTAATGCAACATTTCCGTTAGCAGATTTAAGAGAAGCATTAGTCTATTGGTACGAGAAAACAAAAAATCGCATCACCTATGAGTATGTGGTTTGGGAAGGGATTAACGACAAACGCAAAGATGTTGATGCATTAGTGCAGTTTTGCAAATTTGCACCAAGCAAAGTCAATATTATAGAATACAATCCTATTGACGATGGTCAATTCCAGCAAGCAAGATCACAAGCAATAGATATGTATCAAAGCGTTTTAGAAGAAAATAACATAACCGTAACTATTAGACGTAGTAGAGGTAAGGATATTGACGCAGCATGTGGGCAATTAGCAAATAAAGAATAGTTTAAAAAATAGTTTAAACATAAAAAAGCGACTTTCAAATCAATTGAAAGTCGCTTTTTTTTATAACTATAACAAGATTATTCTTTAACAAATTTAAGCGTTTGCTTTTTGTCTTGAGTATTAATTGTTATTAAGTAAATACCATTATTTAAAGAGGCTACATTAATTGAGTTTTCTAGAATATCTGTACCTTTTCTGTTAATTACCAGTTGTCCTAATTGGTTGTATACTTCAACAGATTCAATAGCTAAGTTTGTTTTAATAGTTATAACATCACTAGCAGGATTAGGATAAACGCTAAAATTATTATCTAATGTAAACTCATCAGTAGATAAAGCATCCTCAGTTGTAAATGTATAGGTCGCACAACCAGTAGCTGTTCCAAAACAATTAATTGGAGTGACAGACCATGTGTAAGTAGTGTCGTAACTTAAACCATATATATTAACAGCAGCATTTGGAGTACTTCCCAAAACAACACCATCAAAAGTTATTTGGTAACTAAGTGCACCAGGAATAGCATTCCAAGAAAAAGCAACTTCACGAGTACCATCTACTGTGGAGGTATTGGTAGCTGCGTATAACTCGCCATCAACAGGAGCTATAGGTGTTGTGCAAGCAGGTATTGCGGTTTCAGCACAAGTACATGTTGTACATTCTATCTCAGTTAATATATCTGTAAACCCACCACCTGTACAAGCAGCATCGACGGTCCAAAAGCAGTAAATGCTAGTGACACCAGCACCAGCTGTAAAAGTTACAGAGTTTGCACCATGATTAATAACTGTTGTTCCGTCACTTTCTGTCACAGTAATGTACATAGCAGCTGTTACTGTATAGGTTTCTCCAGGTACAATTCCTGTAATAGTAGAGTATTCGTTGTCTGCATAATTATTTGTAGCAATGGTTTGTGCTCCAGGTACTGGAGCAATGTTTACATCGTCATCAGGCCAATAAAACCCTTGTGTAGTACATTGACTAAAGGACCAATTAGTAAGTGTTAAACAAATAATTAATAAAAATGTAATTTTTTTCATGTGTTTGTTTTTATGGATTACTACGTATTAAATATACTAAAAATTAAATAGTTGGCCTCTATTAGTATAAAAATTACGAATTATTAATATTAAGGTCCATTAGATTATTCGTATTTTTGATATTACTAAAAGTTACACCATTATTTTGAAAATAACAGAACAAATAAAACAGCCTATTGCTTTTGAGATGGATCTTTTTGAGCAAAAATTTAGGCTTGCCATGTCTTCTAAAGTTGCTCTGTTAAATAGGATTACCTATTACATCGTCAATCGTAAAGGAAAACAAATGCGTCCAATGTTTGTGTTTCTAGTTGCAAAAATGGTGTCTAATGGTGAGGTTAGTGAAAGGACATATAGAGGTGCATCTGTCATAGAGTTGATCCATACAGCAACATTAGTGCATGATGATGTCGTGGATGATAGTAATAAGCGTCGTGGTTTTTTCTCTATAAATGCACTATGGAAAAATAAAATAGCAGTTTTAATTGGTGACTTTTTATTATCAAAAGGATTATTACTATCAATAGATAATAATGATTTTGATCTTTTAAAAATCATTTCTATTGCTGTAAGAGAGATGAGTGAAGGCGAATTACTTCAAATAGAAAAAGCTAGAAAACTAGATATAACAGAAGCTGTTTATTATGAAATTATTAGACAAAAAACAGCTACACTTATTGCTGCTTGTTGTAGTCTTGGAGCAGCTTCAGTAAAACCTAATTCTGTTGAGGTAGAAAGTATGCGTAAGTTTGGAGAGTTGATAGGTATGGCATTTCAGATTAAAGATGACTTGTTTGATTATGGTACTCAAAGCATCGGTAAACCAACTGGTATTGATATCAAGGAACAAAAAATGACCTTACCTTTAATTTACGTATTAAACAATTGTTCTAAAAAGGACAAAAAGTGGTTAATCAATTCGGTTAAAAATCACAACACAGATAGAAAACGGGTTAATCAAGTCATCCAATTTGTAAAAGACAATGGAGGATTGGATTACGCTGTTTCAAAAATGAAAGCATTTCAGGAAGAGGCATTATTACTGCTAAATAATTTTCCTAAATCAGAATATAAAGACTCGCTTGAGTTAATGGTGAATTATGTCATAGAAAGAAAAAAATAATTTTTTTCATACTTCAGGCAACCTTCTTAAAAGCTTTTGCGTCTTTATAAATAGAAGACCAAACTAAACAACACTATTTGTGAAAGTCGTTACCTTATTTAATAACGAAGTTAAGCTAATTAAAAAAGCTGCTCAGAATAATCGTGAAGCCCAACACGTATTGTTTGAGTTGCATGCGCCTAAAATGTTAAGTGTATGTCGTTACTATATAAAGGATATGCAACATGCAGAAGAGGTCATGTTAAATGGTTTTTTAAAAGTGTTTACTAATTTAAAAACCTTTAAACATGAAGGCAGTTTTGAAGGTTGGATTAGACGTATAATGGTTAGAGAGGCTATCTCTTTTTTAAGACAAAAAAAGACGGTTCAGTTTGTAGATGAAGATTATCAACACATCGAGATTCAAGATGAAGCATCGCAACAATATGATGTGGCACAACTTCAAGAATTAATAGACAATTTGCCAGAGGGTTATAAAATGGTTTTTATAATGTACGCAATTGAAGGCTATAAACATGCTGAGATTGCAACACTTTTAAACATAAGCGTTGGGACGTCAAAATCTCAATTATTTAAAGCAAGAAAAATGCTGCAGGACAATATTAAGATATTAAATATTAAAGAATATGGCACCAAATAAATTTGAAAAGCAATTAAAAGACACGCTAGAGCGTCGTACAATTGCACCAAGCAAAATAGCTTGGAGCCAACTAGATACGAAATTAGATAATCAAAAAAATAAACGAAAACTCCCGTTTTGGTGGTTTAGTATTGCAGCTACTTTTCTAGGTGTATTTATGGCAATTTTTATTTTTAATGACAATCCTGATCCAATTAATGTAGTTGTTGAGGAGGTTAAAAATGAAATACTGTTACCAAGTAAAATCAATCAAATTAACAAGCAGAATAAAGTAACTAAAACAATAACAAGTCCTGAAGTAGTCGTTGATAAGGTAAGTGTTACACCAAAACATAAAGCGGTAACAAATAAAAACAAAACAACAGTACAAAGTGTAGAAGCAGATAAATCTAATACTGTTTTGGTTGTAAATGACAGTACTAAGTCGGAAGATAAAGTAACTATAGCATCTGCTAATAATTCACAAAAACCTATTGATAATACTGGTCAAACGACAACAATAACATCTGAAGCTGACCTATTATTAAAAGAAGCATACTCAGATGTGCAAAACAACTACACTACTTATAAGCCAGAAAAAATTGACGCTAACTCATTGTTGGAAGATGTAGAGATGAAATCTGAAAAATCTCTAAAAAATCGTCTGTTTCATGCTGTAAAATCAGGCTACGAAACATTAAAAACAACAGTGGCAGAGCGTGATTTTTAAATCAATTAATCATTAAAAAAAACGAACAATTATGCAAACCATTACTAAACATTTAGTTTATCTAATTATTTTATTTACTGTCAGCCAAATTAGCGCACAAGTAAATGACACAATTCCTAAAATTGAAACCTTAAAAAAAGCGATTATTGCAGGAGAGCGTGATGCTTTAAAAATTGAAATTGATGCAATTAACGATAGATTGGAAGCGGATGAGATTACTTTTGATGAAGCAGAAAGCTTGAAAAAAGAAGTCGCAGAAAAAAGAGCTTTAAATATTGAAAACAGAGTCGCAATTGCTGTTAATAGATTAGAGTTTTTAGATCGAAACAAGCAGCTGCAAGATGATGATGAAAACGTTAATGTTTTTTCTATTAAAATTGGAGCATCAGATAAAGAGTTAATCGGAGTTACAGCAAATCATACACCTCCAAAACAAGACATACGCACAGGTAATCAATTACTATTTGCAATGGGCTTTAATAACGCAATTATTGATGGTGTTAGCTTAAGTGACTCGCCATATAAATTAGGTGGTTCTGGTTTTGTAGAATTAGGATGGCTATGGAATACGCGAGTCTTTAAAGAGTCTAACTTTTTAAGATTAAAATATGGGCTTTCAGTACAATGGAATAAACTAGATATAAAAAACGATATGTACTTTGTGCAAGAAGGTAATCAAACCACATTGCAACGTTTTGATGGTGATTTAAAACGTGCTAAGTTTAGAACAACCAGTCTTGTTGTTCCTGTGCATTTTGAATTTGGACCTTGGGATAAAAAAGTGTACGAAGATGGTAGAGTCCGTTATAATAATTACGATAAATTTAAAATAGGTTTAGGTGGATACGTTGGTGTTAATGGAAAAGCAGTGCAAAAGCTAAATTACAAATCCGATGGAGAGCGTGTCGAAGAAACCATTAGAAGAGGCTATAATACAAATACATTTACCTATGGTGTAAGTGCTTATGTAGGTTTTGGGGATTTAAGTTTGTATGCTAAATTTGATTTGGCACCAATATTTAAAAACCAAATAGTGGATCAAAACAACTTATCTTTAGGTATTAGAGTAGATTTAGATTAAACAAACAGTATTTATTTTAAAAAGCGTCTTTTTTTATTGTTAAAAAAGACGCTTTTTAGCGTTAAAAGGGTTGTAAATACTGATGTTATCAAATCTTTAAAAAAATATTATTTTTTTCAAAAAAAAGTTTTTAATTAAAAAAAAGTATTTCATTTGCATCATATTAGCTGAACACCTTGAACTCTGTTTCTATGTTCGGGCTTTTGGAAATTAGGAAGTCATATTCAAAAGCAGCTTACAGATTAAGTGACCGAATTTTAAAGCTAACTTCCGCTTTCACTACAATATTTGCTAGCCAGCATCAGTTTGGCTTCATGCCTACTTGTGAGCTAAAAATTCAGATTTGATAGAATTATTTTGACATAACAGCATAATAAAAATATTATGTTTTATCTTTAAAGTAATTTCTAAACAAAATAATGAATACAAAATACATAGACTTAATAAGTCAAACCTTTGATTTTCCTCAACCAGAATTTAAACTAGAGGAAAAAACCCTACAATTTCACGACATCAACTTAATGGAGTTAGTAGAAGAGTATGGTGCACCATTAAAATTTACGTACCTACCACAAATCTCTAATAACATACAACGCGCTAAATCATGGTTTAGTGATGCTATTAAAAAGCATGATTATAAAGGGAATTATAACTATTGTTATTGTACAAAAAGCTCGCACTTTAAACATGTTTTAAATGAAGCTTTAAAAAATGATATACATATAGAGACCTCTTCGGCTTTTGATATTGACATTGTTGAAAATTTAAAAAAAGAAGGTAAAATAACAAATAAAACATTTGTAATAAGTAACGGTTTTAAACGTGACCAATACGTTACAAATATTGCTAGATTAATTAATGGTGGTCAGGAAAACTGTATTCCGATTATTGATAATTATGAGGAGATAGAATTGTTGTCAGAACAAATCGAAGGTAACTTTAAAGTTGGTATTAGAATAGCATCTGAAGAAGAACCTAAATTTGAATTTTACACTTCTAGATTAGGTATTGGGTATAAAAACATTGTACCTTTTTTCAAAAATCAAATAAAAGACAATCCTAAGATTGAGCTTAAAATGCTTCACTTTTTTATCAATACAGGGATTAGAGATAATGCCTATTATTGGAATGAATTATTAAAGTGTTTAAAAGTGTACACAAGCTTAAAAAAGATTTGTCCAAGTTTAGATAGTTTAAATATTGGAGGAGGTTTTCCAATTAAAAACTCGTTAGCGTTTGATTTTGATTACGAGTATATGATCGATGAAATTATTAATCAAATTCAACAAACTTGTGAAGACGAAGAAGTAGATGTACCAAACATATTTACAGAGTTTGGAAGTTTTACAGTAGGAGAAAGTGGAGGCGCAATTTACGAGATATTATACCAAAAGCAACAAAACGATCGTGAAAAGTGGAACATGATTAACTCTTCTTTTATTACAACATTACCAGATACTTGGGCTATAAATAAACGTTTTATAATGTTAGCCATAAACCGCTGGAATGACTCTTATGAGCGTGTTTTATTAGGTGGATTAACATGTGATAGTGACGATTATTACAACAGTGAGCAGCACATGAATGCCATCTATTTACCAAAATACAATAAAGACAAACCATTATATATAGGCTTTTTTAATACAGGAGCCTATCAAGAAACTATAGGTGGTTTTGGAGGATTACAACATTGTTTGATTCCGTCACCAAAACATATTTTAATAGACAAAGACGAAGATGGTAACATCACCAAAACATTATTTTCAGAACAACAAAAAAGTGAAGACTTACTTAAAATTTTAGGCTATGCAAAGTAAAACTTATGCTGGTATTCCAGAAGAATTAGCAAAATTAGAACAAGCAAAAATTGTCTTAATTCCTGTTCCTTATGATGGGACAAGTACATGGCAAAAAGGAGCAGATAAAGGCCCAGAAGCTTTTTTAAATGCTTCAGAGAATATGGAACTTTATGATATCGAAACCGATACCGAAGTTTATCAACAAGGTGTCTTTTTAGCAGATCCTGTTTCAGAAAATAGCTCGCCAGAAGCTATGGTTGAGGCAGTACATCAAGCAACAAAAAAGTATATTAAAAAAAATAAATTTGTAACCATTTTTGGAGGAGAACACTCAGTATCTATAGGTACTATTCGTGCCTTTAACGAGATGTTTCCTAGCTTAACTGTGTTACAATTAGATGCACATGCAGATTTACGTAAAGAGTATGAAGGCTCTAAATGTAATCACGCTTGTGCTGTTTATGAAGCTAGTCAAACCACTAATTTAATTCAAGTTGGAATTAGATCTATGGATGCTATTGAAAAAACAGTTATGGACGAAGAAAAAACATACTTCGCACACGAGATGGCTGTTGATGATACATGGATGGATAGTGCAATTGATCAAATGACGGACAATGTATTTATTACCATAG
The DNA here is from genome assembly GCF_055808135.1 of Olleya sp. KJ81-1. Lineage (NCBI taxonomy): Bacteria > Pseudomonadati > Bacteroidota > Flavobacteriia > Flavobacteriales > Flavobacteriaceae > Olleya > Olleya sp. KJ81-1. Next base: position 3,175,699 of record NZ_CM147854.1, read on the forward strand.
ATTTAGACGCGTTTGACCCATCAATTATGCCAAGTACAGGTACACCAGAACCTGGTGGTTTATTATGGTATGAGACCTTAGAGTTTTTAAAACAAGTATTTGAAGAAAAAAATGTAGTAGGTTTTGATATAGTAGAGTTATGTCCAAACACAGTTGACAAATCATCAGACTTTTTAGCAGCAAAATTATACTATAAAATGCTAAGCTATAAGTTTATGGATCAAGGTGTAGAGGACGAGTATGACAATACTTACGACAGTAACAAACAAAAAAATAATAGTTCAAAATTTAACGAAGACGATGAGTACTAAAGGACCAATATCACAATTTATTCAACACCATTATTTACACTTTAATGCAGCAGCTTTAGTTGATGCAGCAAAAGGGTATGAAACGCAATTGGATAATGGAGCTAAAATGTTAGTGTCATTAGCAGGAGCTATGAGTACTGCTGAACTTGGTAAAAGTTTTGCAGAAATGATTAGACAAGATAAAGTGCATATTATTTCTTGTACAGGAGCAAATCTTGAAGAAGATATAATGAATTTAGTTGCACATTCACATTACAAGCGTGTACCTAATTATCGTGATTTAACGCCTCAAGAAGAATGGGACTTGTTAGAAAAAGGACTTAACCGTGTTACAGATACTTGTATTCCAGAACACGAAGCATTTAGACGCTTACAACACCATATAGAAAAAATATGGAAAGATGCAGAAGCAAATGGCGAGCGTTATTTACCGCATGAATATATGTACAAAATGTTATTATCAGGTGTTTTAGAGGAGTATTATGAGATTGATTTAAAAGACTCTTGGATGTATGCTGCAGCAGAAAAAAACTTACCAATAGTATGTCCAGGTTGGGAAGACAGTACAATGGGTAATATTTTTGCTAGTTATGTATTAAAAGGAGAACTTAAAGCAAGCACAATGAAATCTGGGATTGAGTACATGACCTTTCTTGCAGACTGGTACACAGACAACTCTCAAAAAGGAATCGGATTTTTCCAAATAGGTGGAGGTATTGCAGGAGATTTTCCAATATGCGTGGTGCCAATGTTGTATCAAGATATGGAGCGTACAGAGACACCTTTTTGGAGCTATTTTTGTCAAATTAGCGACTCAACTACAAGTTATGGATCGTATTCTGGAGCAGTTCCAAACGAGAAAATTACTTGGGGTAAATTAGATATTGATACACCAAAATTTATTGTTGAAAGTGACGCAACAATTGTTGCACCACTTATCTTTGCATATATATTAGGATTATAATTGCTATAAAAAAATGAAAAAGCCAGACAATTTAAAACGCGTCATTGTTGATTTTAAAAAGCTAACACCAGAAATTTTAAAGCTGTTAGTGGATAAATATCCAGAAGGATACGATGAAGATCATATTATCGAATTTAGAAACGCTAAAAACGAGTTAATTGAAGCTGTAGAAGTAACTACAGAAGATACTAAATATCTAGTTAAGGTTAGTACTAAATTGGTAAAAACAATGGAAAACTACGATGAGGATGACTACGAGGATTTTGAAGATGATGATCCAGAAGCAGTACAAGACCCTCAATTAGAAGAAAGTGAAGAGCAAGATCACGATTTTTAAAAAAAAATTAAACTAAAAAAAATAGTTTCATAATCTAAACAGATAGTACTAAACGTATTTAAAGTAAAACCACGTGTTATTGTTTTTAAGGAAAACAATACTAAAAGCAGATTCGGACTTGAGGTGGCTAAAATCCGAAACCCATTAACACAATATCAACTTTAATATAGTATTAAAATGAAAACAAAAATTTTAGTTTTAACAATTGCTTTTTTAAGCCTAACTTTAAGTTCTTTTACAATTTCAAAAAATCAAGTAGTATCTGGAGTTTATGATGGTGTAGAGGATACTAATTACGTATTTACAATCACTAAAGGTGATAAGACAGAAAAAATGGAATTTAACTATCTTTCAGAAGATGTTTTTGAAAACTTTGATCTTGATTCTGATGAGTTAATTGGTACAAGCTTTACTATCACTTACGAGAAAGAAAAAGAAATGATTGTAAATGATGAAGGTGATGACGAAGAAGTAGAGTATTTAACTATAACTAAGTTAAGCGTTAATGACTAGAAATAGTTGTTTTACTTAAAATAAAATGAAAAACCGGAACATATTCCGGTTTTTTTTGCTTTAAAACTAATTATATGTTTCCCAATGCTATTTAGGTTTAAAGGTTTAAAAAATTAGTATTATTAACGCAGTTTCAAACTTATTTAATTCTAAAAACGTCAAAACTTAAAAGTTTCTGAATTGAAAAACGTCTTATTTTGTATTACTTTTACATTCTAAAAATTCAATAAAATTTAATCTTGATTACAAAATCTACCATAGACCAAGTATATGAAACAGCCAGACTGGAAGAGGTTATTGGTGATTTTGTTCAGCTGAAAAAAGCAGGAAGTAATTTTAAAGGATTAAGTCCTTTTTCAGAAGAACGTTCTCCAAGTTTTGTGGTGTCGCCAGTTAAGCAAATCTGGAAAGATTTTTCAAGTGGAAAAGGAGGAAACGTCGTTGCTTTTTTAATGGAGCATGAACATTTTACCTATCCCGAAGCTATTAAATATTTAGCTAAAAAGTATAATATTGAAATAGAAGAAACAGAGCAGTCTAACGAGCAAAAACAAGCGCAAGATAAACGTGAAAGCTTATATTTAGTTAGTGAGTTTGCTAGCAGTTATTTTCAAAACACACTACATAATACAGATCAAGGTAAAGCAATAGGATTAAGTTATTTTAAGGAGCGAGGTTTTACAACAGAAACTATTAAAAAGTTTGAACTTGGTTACAGTTTAGATCAATGGAGTGCCTTTACAGATGCAGCCTTAAAAAAAGGATATAATTTAGAGTTTTTAGAGGCTACAGGACTAACTATAGTAAAGGAGACTAAGCAGTTTGACCGTTTTAAAGGACGTGTTTTGTTTCCTATACAAAGTATGAGTGGTCGTGTTTTAGGATTTGGTGGTCGTATTTTAACTAATGATAAAAAAGCTGCTAAATATTTAAACAGTCCAGAAAGCGACTTGTATCATAAAAGTAAAGTCTTATATGGTATTTATCATGCTAAACAATCCATTGCAAAGGAGGATAATTGTTATTTAGTAGAAGGTTATACAGATGTAATCCAATTTCATCAAACAGGAATTAAAAATGTAGTTTCTAGTTCTGGTACAGCCTTAACTAGTGACCAAATTAGATTAATTAACCGTTTAACAAAAAACATTACTGTTTTATTTGATGGTGATGCTGCAGGTATGAGAGCCTCTTTAAGAGGTATAGATTTAATCCTAGAGCAAGGGATGAATGTTAAGGTTTGTACGTTTCCAGAAGGAGAGGATCCAGATAGCTTTGCAAAATCAAATACATTAGAGGAGCTAACAGCCTATTTAGATCAAAATGCTAAGGATTTTATCCAGTTTAAAGCTTCGGTTTTATATGAAAGTGCTAAAAACGATCCAATTAAAAAGGCCGAAACCATTAGAGATATTGTAAATAGTATTGCTAAAATTCCGGATAGAATTAAAACAGAAATTTACATCCAAGAGTGCGCAAGGATAATGGATATAAGTGAAGAGGTTTTATTTTCTACTCTAGCTCAAATGACTAATAAAGAGCAAAATGAAGCAGTAAAACAACCTCAAAACCCGCAAGCTTTTGAAGTTATTAAAAGTCAACCAGCAGTTAAAAAGGTTGATGTGCAATATACCTTAGAGCGAAAAATTATTGAGATACTACTACTTTACGGAAACAGAAAAGAAGATTTTGAGGACTTAGTTTTAAAAGAAGCAGACAATGGTCAGTTAGAGTTAGAACCAGTTGTGCAAGAAGCTAAAGTGTTTGAAAAAATATACTTAGACTTACAAGAAGACGAAATGGAATTTTTAAACCCACAGTTTAAAGATATTTATTTTGCAATAATTGAAGCTTTAAATCAAAATCCAGAATTTAAAATAGAAAGCATTATTAACACAATAGATCCTGTTTTAGCCTCAGAAATCACATCTATTTTAATGGAGGATGAGCGTTATGCGTTATCGGACTGGCATCGTAATAATATTTTTCCAAAAACAAAAATAGACTCTGTTGCGCAATTAGTTAGCGAGACAATTTTGACTTTACGTTGCTTTTTAATTGATCAAAAAGTATTACAGTTTCAAAAAGAAACATTAGAAGATAAAAACACTATAAACCGAGAAATCCTTGAAGAAGTCAAGGATTACTCAGGTTTAAAAATGTTGTTGTCAAGAAAGCTAAATAGAGCTTTATAGATCTAAACTTTTTGCTTGGTTTACTAAATCAATTAAGTTAGTTACATTAAGCTTTTTCATTAGCCTAGCACGATAGGTACTAACCGTTTTTTCATTAATCTGTAATTCCTCAGCAATTTCTTTGTTACGTCTACCGTTAGATAAAAGCTTTAAAACTTCAACCTCTCTTGTAGATAGTTTTTTGTAGTAATTACTTTTTCCACTGTTTTTATCCAATGCTATTTTTCTAGATAAATTTGGGCTTATGTAAAGTCCGCCCAAATACACTTTCATTATAGCATCTTTTAAAGTTAGTAAGTCAGTGGATTTGTTAACATAGCCATCTGCTCCAGCTTTAATAGCACTTACAGCATAAACTTCTTCTTGCTGTGCGCTGTAAATAATAACTTTTACTTCTGGGTTTTCTTTTTTAATGCGACGTAATACACTTATACCATTAAGTTTAGGTAAGTCAATTTCGCAAATTAAGATGTCTGTTGTGTACTGTTTTAGTGCGTCAAAAATAGCTTCGCCATCTGCAACCGATGCGACAAATTTTATGTCTCTAGAGTTAGCAAATACCAATTCTAATCCTTTAGTTACTATAGGATGATTATCCGCAACCATTAGTTTAACCATGGTCAATTAGTTTTTTAGGGCCTTTTTAATTAAAAAAAGACTTGAGTTATAGAAATAATAATAGCGTCGTAAAGGTATATAAAATTATAGGATTACGGACTATTAGATTAAATCTTTAGGGATATTACAGACAGGAATTGCAACCATTTTGTGTAAGTTGTTGGTATTGTATCGTTTAAATATTTTAAAGACTTCTAATTTTCTTCCTTCAAAGTCAGATATAGTTTTCCCTTCATCTTTCATTTTCATAGCCCATTCTAATTCTGGGTAAGATGCACCAATTTGGTCTTCGTCACTTCGTGCATCTCCAAATAAACCATCACTAGGTGCAGCTTTAATTATGGATTCTGGAACATTTAAAAATTCACCTAACTTATACACTTCACTTTTCATTAAATCTGCAATAGGACTTAAATCTACTCCACCATCACCATACTTTGTGTAAAACCCAACACCAAAATCTTCTACTTTATTTCCAGTACCAGCAACTAATAAACCTAGTAAACCAGCGTGATAATATAATGTCGTCATACGTAATCTTGCACGTGTATTGGCAAGAGCCATATCCACCACTTCTTTTTTACCTTCTAGGGATACTTCTGTTTTAAACTCTTCAAAAACAGGTGTTAGGTCAGATATAATCCCTTCCACATTGGGATAACGTTTTTTTAATTGCTCAATATGTTCTTGACCTCTAGAGACGTGACTGGCAGCCTGATGTATAGGCATTTCAACACAAAGCACCTTTAAACCAGTTTGTGCACAAAGGGTAGAGGTTACAGCACTGTCAATTCCGCCAGAAATACCTACAACAAAACCATTTACTTTTGCGTTATTAGCATATGTTTTTAACCAATCTACAATATGTTTTACAACTTTTTCTGTTTGCATAATCAAAGAATTTAAAGCAAAGTATAGTACCTTTGCCTAACAAAAATAAAGTAATCCCTTTAGTAATAAAAATTAAGAGACCTTAAGTTTTATGAGAGTATTCATTTTAATAATATCATTGTTTTTTACATTGTTTTCTTGTCAAGATGATAATAAAGAAGCAGCCAAAATAGCTAAGATTGATATAAATCTTGCTGTAGAGCGTTTTGATATCGCTTTCGCGGAAGCTAAGCCAGAAGATTTACCGCAATTAAAAATGGCTTATCCATTTATGTTTCCTAAACAGTTTGACGACCAATTTTGGATACAAAAAATGAATGATACTTTGCAAAATCAATTAAGCGAAGAGACTATTAAAATATTTCCAGACTTAAAAACAGAAACGCAGGAAATTAAGCAATTGTTTAAACACTTAAAGTATTATTTTCCAAATTTTAAGACGCCTAGAGTTATCACATCGACTTCTGATGTTGATTACCGCAACAAGGTAATTGTAACAGATACTATTGCTATTTTAGAGTTAGATACCTTTTTAGGGTCAGATCATTTTTTTATCAAGGCTTACAAACTTATATTTCTGCTAACATGACTGCGGATCAGATAGTCGTAGACTTGGCAAATGCTTATGCAGAGAAGATGGTGCTAAACTCTAAACGTACAAACCTGTTAGAAGAGATGATCTATTCAGGGAAGCTTTTGTATATAAAAGATAAGATTATACCATTTAAAACTGATGCTCAAAAAATAGGATACACACAATTGCAATTAGATTGGGTATATGCCAATCAAGAGCAAATTTGGCAATACTTTATTGACAAAGAGTTGTTGTACAGCACAGACTCTAAATTACCTAATCGTTTTATCAATCCAGCACCTTTCTCAAAATTTTATTTAGCAGAAATAGATAATGAGTCACCAGGTAAAGTAGGGCAATTTGTTGGCTGGCAAATTGTAAAAGCCTACATGGATAATAACTCTGTTACATTAACAGAGTTGCTTAATACTCCAGCACAAATCGTATTTAATAAATCTAAATATAAACCAAGACAGTAATGGCTAAAATAACATCAGAAATAACTTTAAAAGTAGAGTTAGACGAAAACAGAGTGCCTGAAAAATTAAATTGGACAGCACAAGATGGAGGTATTAAAAATGCTGAAGCTAAAGCAATGATGCTATCCGTTTGGGATAATGTAGCGCAGGAATCTTTAAGAATTGACTTATGGACAAAGGATATGCCAGTGGATGAAATGAAAGTGTTTTTTCATCAAACATTAGTAGCTATGAGTGATACTTTTAATAGAGCAACTCAGGACGAAAAAATGACTGCTACAATGAAAGATTTTTGTGATTACTTTGCAGAAAAATTAGAGCTTAAAAAGTAAATTTATTTTTACTAAAGTGAATAGAACAAAAAACGCGAACCATTTGGTCCGCGTTTTTTTATGTGTGATAGTATAGTTAAAGTACTATTCTCCTAAAAAAGGATATCTGTAATCTACAGGAGTTACAAAAGTTTCTTTAATCATTCTTGGAGATACCCAACGTAATAAGTTTAAAGCGCTACCAGCTTTATCATTTGTTCCAGATGCTCTTGCACCTCCAAATGGTTGTTGTCCAACAACAGCACCTGTTGGTTTGTCATTAATATAGAAGTTTCCAGCACAGTTTTGTAACGCTTTGGTTGCTTGTACAACTGCGTATCTGTCTTGTGCTAAAATTGCTCCAGTTAAAGCATACTCGCTTGTTTGATCAACTAATGTTAATGTTTCAGTAAATTTATCATCATCATAGACATAAATTGTCATTACTGGACCAAATAACTCTTCACGCATTGTAGTATAGTTAGGGTCTTCAGTAACAATAACTGTAGGCTCGATAAAGTAACCTTTAGTTTTGTCGTGGTTTCCTCCAACAATAATTTCTACATTACTATCTGCTTTAGCTTGATCTATATATTTAGCTAACTTATCAAAAGATCCTTCATGGATTACAGCAGTAACAAAGTTGCTTAAATCTTCTGGAGATCCCATTTTAAATGAGTTAACATCTTCAATTACATAACCTTTAACCTCGTTCCAAATACTTTTCGAAACATAAGCTCTAGAGGCTGCACTACATTTTTGTCCTTGAAACTCAAAAGCACCTCTTACAATTGCAGTAGCTACTTGTTTTGGATGTGCAGTTTTATGTGCAACTATAAAATCTTTTCCTCCTGTTTCTCCAACAATTTTAGGATACGTTTTATAGTTGTGTATGTTGTTACCTATTTGTTTCCATAACTCTTTAAATACATAAGTAGAACCTGTAAAGTGTAAACCAGAGAAATCTGGACTAGCTAAAACGGTATCTGTAATCATGACTGGGTCACCAAATACAACGTTAATTACACCTGCAGGTACACCTGCTTCTTTAAATACATCCATGATTACTTTAGCAGAATATATTTGAGAATCACTTGGCTTCCATACAACAACGTTACCCATTAATGCCATACAAGCAGGTAAGTTTCCAGCAATTGCAGTAAAGTTAAAAGGTGTTACAGCATATACAAAGCCTTCAAGAGGTCTGTATTCTAGACGGTTCCAGGCATCACTTGTGCTTTCTGGTTGGTCATGATAAATCTCTGTCATGTACTGTACGTTAAAACGTAAAAAGTCAATTAGCTCACAAGCAGCATCGATTTCTGCTTGGTGTACAGTTTTTGATTGTGCTATCATTGTAGCAGCATTAATCTTTGCTCTGTAAGGACCTGCGATTAATTCGGCTGCTTTTAAAAAGATTCCAGCTCTATGTTCCCAAGGTGTGTCTGCCCAAGCTGTTCTAGCTTCTAAAGCAGTTGATATTGCTTGGTCAATATGTTTTTTTTCCGCAATAGCGTGTGTTCCAACAACATGTTTATGGTCATGTGGAGGAGACATTGTATGTGTTTTTTCTGTTGTAACATCTTGTCCATTAATGTACATAGGTACATCAATTTTGCTGTTAAACATTGTTTTATAAGCGTCTAAAACTGCTGCTCTTTCTGGAGAGCCAGGAGCGTAACTTTTTACAGGTTCATTCACCGCAATTGGTACATTGAAAAATCCTTTTCCCATGATAAGTGTTGTGTTTTTAGTTTAAAAATAATACTACAAAGTTACAATTTTTTGTTGGGTTATTACGGTTAGTAAAACCGTAAAATATTTGTAGTTAAAGGAAGAATGGTTCTTTTATATAGAAAGAATCAGAGTGTGTAGTTTTAGTTAAGTGCAAATGGAGCGCTTAATTTAAAAGTAGGAATAATGACTTCAAAGTTTTTAGCTGTTGAGTAATTTATCATACTGTAAAAACCTTTCATGGCTCCAAATGGAGAGGTAAGTAAACAGCCAGAAGAGTAGGTGTGGCTCTCACCAGGTTGTAATACTGGTTTTTGTCCAATTACGCCTTCTCCTGCTACAATCTCAATATTATTAAGTGCATCCAAAATAGTCCAATGTCTAGCATTAAGCTGGACAACATCCTTACTTTGGTTTTCAATGGTTACGTCATATCCAAAAGCAAAGTTAATTTTATAGTTTTTATAAAACGTGCCTTCAAATTTAGTGTCTACGGATATTTTTATCCCTTTTGTAACTTGTTGTACCATGTTAGTATGTAGTTGCTTATTGTAAAAATAAGAAAATTATATATTTATTTGGTCGATATAATGGGATAAAACTTACTTTTAATGAGTGTTAATTGGTAATCCCAACCGAATTAGCTTCGCCTAAACCAATAATTTTGTCATATCTAGCTCCTAATTCTTTGTAATACACTAAAACTTTATAGTTGTTCTCTGTTTGCCAAAAGCTACCTCCAATAGTATGTTCGTCTATGTTGCCATTTTTATCAACAATTGCATATTTATAATTATAAAAACCTTGCTTTAATTTTATAGCAATACTGTAAACACCTTCTTCTTCATAATGTTCAAGTTTAGTTTGTGGTTCAATATCATAATTATTAAAATTTCCATAAACATGAATGGATTGACCTTCTTCAATAGTTGGATATTGTAAAGCAAAATGTACCCAAGCATAATCTGCTTCGGTTTCTGGTTTGTCCGAGTTTAAAGCTGTTATAAAAAAGTTTCCATTTATATCTGGATTGTAGGTGTATTCTAGGTCAGCGCGAGAGGTGTTGGTGTATAAATAGGTTTGATATAGATCTTCTAAGCTAATATATTGTACGCCATTATTTGCTGCTCGTATTTCTTTGTTTTCAAAACTTAAAAACTCATTGCCTCCAAAAAAGCTAGAGGCTTCATTGTATCTGTAGCTTAACTCGTTACCTAAAATATATTGAGGTTTTAAATCCGTAATAGCGGTTTTTAAATTGTTATTTTGAATTATTACAGTTTTTACAGTCTCGGTAGGATTTACAAATTGTAATTGACCCGAACTTATTGTGATGTCTACAGATTGTTTTTGTTCGATTGTTGAAACGTCACGAGAGCGTCTAATTTGTAGGCCAACATTAGCTTGTTGTTGGTATACCATAAATTTTCGGCTAAAAATAATATCATCATAATCATCATAAATAGTGATAATATAGTTTCCGGTAAGTTTAATGCTTTTTGTAAATTGGTTTGGAATGCTAACTTTATAATGAGAAAAAGTTTGTAAAGTGTTAAAAGAGTTTTCGTATTCTCTAATACGTTGTTCGTCAAAACCATCTAAATATTCTGACTCAACTAATATGGAAGGCGTCCAATCAAAATTATAGTGCTTAATCTCGTAATAATAATCATCTTCATTACCATTTAATACGTCAAATTCTAAAAGTAAAGGTTGACCAAGTGGAATGATTGGTAATTGACTTTCTGATGTTCCTCCATTAAAATAGATTGACTTTACATAATCAGGCGGTATTATTTCTTTAACTTGTGCAAAGCTAACAGTAGTGATTAAAAAAGTTAAAAAAATATGTTTAATGTTATTAAGCATTTGTAGGCAGTTTTATATAACAAAGATAAACAAAATCTATACCTAAAAGTTTTTCTTTATAAATAGTCAATTAATTATCTATTTATTATTAAATTTGCACGGATTTTTAAGCCTATAAAAATCACAATCAGTATAACTATTAACCAATAGATTTATAATATGTCAAACGACATTAAGATTAAAAAAGGTCTGGATATTAAATTAGTCGGAGCAGCCGAAAAGGTTACCGAAAACGCTATTGTTAGCAATTATTATTCAATTAGACCTGAAGATTTTCATCAAGTTACACCAAAATTAATGGCTAAAGAAGGCGATAAAGTAAAGGCAGGACAACCTGTTTTTTACGATAAGTCTAATGAAGCTGTAAAATTTGTATCTCCTGTTTCAGGACAGATTATTGAGGTAGCTCGTGGTGAAAAAGAAAAATACTTTCAGTAAAAATTCAAGCAGACAAGGAACAAGCGTTTCAGGATTATGGTAAGCTAGATTTAAATTCAGCTAATGCTGAAGCTATTAAATCACGTTTATTAGAGTCAGGATGTTGGGCTTTTGTAAAACAACGTCCATATGATGTTATTGCAAATCCTGCAAACATGCCTAAAGCTATATTTATATCAGCTTATGCAAGTGCACCTTTAGTCGCAGATTTAGATTACGTCCTACAAGGGAAGGAGGCTGAGCTGCAAGCTGCTGTTACTGCTTTAAGTAAATTAACTAATGGTAAAGTACATGTAAGTGTTGCAAAAAATGGTAATTCGCCATTAGCAGGACTTTCAGATATAACTTTGCACAAGGTGTCTGGTCCGCATCCATCAGGAAATGTTGGAACCCAGATTAACAAAATAGATCCAGTTAATAAAGGTGAGGTTGTTTGGACAGTTAATGCTCAGGACCTTGTTATTATTGGTGAGTTATTGTTAACAGGACGCTTTAATGCAGAGCGTATTGTTGCTTTAGTAGGTTCTTCAGTTAAAAAACCACGTTATTTCAAAACTAAATTAGGAAGCGAAATCGCAACTATGATTTATGACAATGGTGTGGATAAAAACGGTAATGATCGTATCATTTCTGGAAATGTATTAACAGGAAAACAAGTTAAGCCAGATGGGAATTTAGATTATTATAGTAATACAATTTCTGTAATCCCTGAAGGTGATGATTACGAGTTTTTTGGATGGAACAAGCCAGTTTTTAATAAAGTTTCTACTTCTAGAGCTTTAACTTTTTCATGGTTAACACCAAATAAAAAGTTTGACTTAAATACCAATACTAATGGTGAGCATAGAGCTTTTGTTATTACAGGTAATTACGAAGAAGTATTTCCTCTAGATATCTTTCCAATGCAAATTTTAAAAGCTTGTATGTACAAAGATTTAGACGAAATGGAAGCTTTAGGTATGTATGAAGTAGCACCAGAAGATTTTGCTTTAACAGAATTTGTATGTGTGTCAAAACAACCACACCAAAAGATAATTAGAGAAGGTTTAGACTTAATGCTTAAAGAAATAGGATAATGGGCTTAAAAAGTAATTTACATAATTTAAAAGAAAAGTATAAAGGGACCAAGATGGCTCCTGCGTTTAACGCAATTCATACTTTTTTATACTTGCCAAATGAAACCACTCATGGTGGAACGCACATTAAGGCAGCAGATGATTTAAAACGTACAATGAATATTGTAATCATGGCATTAATACCATGTTTAATATTTGGTATTTTTAATGCAGGTTACCAACATTATGCAGCTATTGATGCAGCAGCAGGTATAACTAGAGAAGCGTCATTATTTGCAAATTTTATCACTTGGGATAACTTTGTAGTTGGAGCTTGGACAGTATTACCATTGGTAATTGTATCTTATGGAGTTGGTCTTATTGTAGAGTTTATTTTTGCAGTAATTAAAGGACACGAAGTAGAAGAAGGTTACTTAGTAACAGGTATGCTAGTACCATTAATTGTTCCTGTTGATATTCCATTATGGATGTTAGCTGTAGCAGTAATTTTTGGTGTTGTTATCGGTAAAGAAGTATTTGGAGGAACAGGGATGAACATCCTTAACCCAGCATTAACCATTCGTGCTTTCTTGTTTTTTGCATATCCAACATGGATGTCAGGAGATAAAGTTTGGGTACATGAAGCGGTTGAGCGTGCAGGTACTGCAGATGCAATATCAGGAGAAACATTACTTGGTGCTTATGCACAAAATAGTAGTTTAGCAGGTATTGATTATATGGATATGTTTTTTGGATTTATTCCAGGATCAGTTGGAGAAACGTCTAAGTTATTAATCATCATTGGAGCTTTATTTTTAATCTTTACAAAGGTTGGAAGCTGGAGAATTATAGTGTCTACTTTAATAGGTGCTTTAACAATGGGATTAATATTTAACGGAGTTGTTTCTGCTGAGTGGATTGGAGAATCTAGCAAATTTTACGGATTAATGAATGTACCATTTTGGCAACATTTAATTATTGGTAGTATTTTATTTGGTGCTGTTTACATGGCAACGGATCCAGTAACAGCATCTCAAACAAATAAAGGTAAATGGATTTATGGATTTTTAATTGGTTTCATTTCAATAATGATTCGTGTATTTAATCCAGCGTATCCAGAAGGTGTGTTTTTAGCTATTCTATTAATGAATGTCTTTGCACCAACTATTGACCATTACGTAATACAAGGAAACGTAAAACGCAGAATGAAACGTTTAAAAGTTAAAACAGCATAATCATGGCAATGAACACAGATAAAAATTCATATACTGTAATATTTGCAATTGTAATGGTGCTTGTTGTAGGGTCTTTATTAGCCTTTACTGCAGCAACCTTAAAACCAAATATTGCTGAAAACAGAAGAATGGAAAAGCAACAGAATATTCTGTATGCTATGGGAGTTAATGGTAACGAAGGTGATGGAGACATAACTTTTGTTTCTACAGATAAAGTTGCAGCAGATTTTTCAAAATACATTACTAAGCAATTAGTTATTGAAAATGGTGTAGCTAAGGAAGATAATGAAGCTTATTTAATAGATATCAAAAAAGAACAAGCTAAAGCTAAAACAGGAGGAACAAGACGTTTGCCTTTATTTGTTGGTGAAAAGGATGGTAAAACATTCTATATCGCACCAATTAGAGGAAAAGGACTTTGGGATGCTATTTGGGGTTATGTTGCAATGGACGAAAACATGGTTGTTCAGGGTACATTTTTTGACCACGCAGGAGAAACACCTGGTTTAGGAGCAAACATTAAGCAACGTTACTTCATGGATGATTTTTATGGTGAAAAATTACTAACTGACGCAGGTGTCTTTAAAGGGATTACTGTAGCTAAAGGTAATAATGATCCTAAAAACGAAATTAAAGATGATTACGAAGTTGATGCATTAGCAGGAGCAACTATCACAGGTGATGGTGTAACAGCAATGATTAAAAAAGATTTAAGATTATATCAATCTTACTTCGAGAACTTAAAAAAACTAGCTAGCAATTAATTATGGGACTACTTTCAAAAAAAGACGCAAAGTTAATAACAGATCCTTTAGCAGATAATAACCCAATTACAATCCAAGTATTAGGTATATGTTCTGCTTTAGCAATTACCGCAGAGTTAAAAGCGTCGTTGGTAATGGGTATTGCTGTAATGTTTGTATTAGGAATAGGAAACGTAGTTATCTCTTTAATGAGAAACATCATACCTTCTAAAATCCGAATTATTGTTCAACTTATTGTAGTTGCTGCTTTAGTAATTATTGTTGATCAAGTATTAAAGGCTTTTGCTTATGAGTTAAGTAAAACACTTTCGGTATTTGTTGGATTAATTATCACAAACTGTATTATTATGGGACGTTTTGAAGCTTTTGCTTTAGCAAACAAACCTTGGAGATCTTTCCTTGACGGAATTGGTAACTCTTTAGGTTATGCAGTCATCTTAATAATTGTTGGTTTTTTTAGAGAACTTTTAGGGTCTGGTACATTATTCGGAATACCAGTATTAGGAGATCCAATCGAGAAAACAGGAGTATATTCAATAGGATACGAAAACAACGGTTTTATGTTAATGCCTCCAATGGCATTAATAATTGTTGGACTTATCATTTGGGTACAACGTAGTAGAAACAAAGCATTAATCGAAGACTAAAAATATTATGGAACATTTAGAATTATTTTTCAAGTCGATTTTTATAGACAACATGGTATTTGCTGTATTCTTAGGAATGTGCTCTTACCTAGCAGTATCTAAAAAAGTAGCAACAGCTGTTGGATTAGGTGCAGCAGTAATATTTGTATTAGCAATTACAGTACCATTAAACTGGTTACTAGATCAATACATTTTACAACCAGGTGCTCTATCTTGGTTAGGAGCAGAGTATGCAGATTATGATTTAAGTTTCTTATCATTTATTATGTTTATCGCTACCATTGCAACAATGGTACAATTAGTAGAGATAGTGGTAGAAAAGTTTTCGCCATCATTATATAACTCTTTAGGTATTTTCTTACCACTTATCGCAGTAAACTGTGCAATATTAGGAGGATCATTATTTATGCAGTCAAGAGAAATCGAAACTTTAGGTTTAGCATTTAATTATGGAATCTCTTCAGGTATTGGTTGGTTTTTAGCTATTCTTGCAATTGCAGCAATTAGAGAAAAGATTAGATACAGTAATGTACCTGCACCATTAAGAGGATTAGGAATCACATTTATCATTACAGGATTAATGGGAATTGGTTTCTTGAGTTTTGGAGGTATGTTGACTGGAGGAGATGAAGAAGCACCTAAAAAAGAAAAGACAGTTAAAGTAGAGACTAAAACTGTTGAGTCAAAAGAATTAGCTAACAATACTAAAATAGTAGAGTAACATGATTTTAGCAGCAGGAACATTAGGGACAGTATTAGCAACCGTAGCAGCATTTTTATTAATTACATTAGTATTAGTAAGTTTACTGTTGTTTGTTAAACAAAAATTATCGCCATCTGGTCCAGTAAAGATTTTAATAAATGGCGAACGCGAAATAGAAGTATCTTCAGGAGGTACGTTACTATCAACATTAGGAAACAATAAAATTTTCTTACCATCAGCTTGTGGTGGTGGTGGAACTTGTATCCAATGTGAATGTCACGTATTATCTGGTGGAGGTGAAGCTTTGCCTACAGAAACACCTCACTTCTCAAGAAAAGAACTAGCACATGGTGCACGTTTATCTTGTCAAGTAAAGGTTAAACAAGACATGGAAATTACCATTCCAGAAGAAGTATTCGGGATTAAAAAATGGGAAGCAACTGTTGTATCTAACTACAACGTAGCGACTTTTATTAAAGAGTTTGTAGTGGAGATCCCTGAGGATATGAACTACAAAGCAGGTGGATATATTCAAATTGAAATTCCAAATTGTACAGTTAATTATTCAGAAATGGATATTACTGCACATCCAGAGGATCACCCAGGAGAGCCAGATAAGTTTGAAGCAGATTGGGATAAATTTGGTTTAAGACCATTAGTGATGAAAAATGATGAGTTAGTTGAAAGAGCTTACTCTATGGCTTCTTACCCTGCCGAAGGAAGAAAAATTATGCTTAATGTACGTGTTGCAACACCTCCTTTTGATCGTGCTAAAGGTGGCTGGATGGATGTAAATCCAGGAGTAGCATCGTCTTATATCTTTAACCAAAAAATTGGAGATAAAGTAACAATTTCTGGACCTTACGGTGAATTCTTTATCAACGAGTCTGAAGCAGAAATGCTTTATGTTGGTGGAGGGGCAGGTATGGCTCCAATGCGTTCTCATTTATATGAGTTATTTAGAACTATCAAAACTGGTCGTAAAGTAACGTATTGGTATGGTGGACGTTCTAAAGCAGAATTATTCTACATTCACTATTTTAGAGCTTTAGAAAAAGATTTCCCGAACTTTAAGTTCTTTATTGCATTATCAGACCCAACGGAAGCTGATAATTGGAAATTGAAATCAGATATTAATGATGAGTCAGGTGATGGGTTTGTTGGATTTATTCACCAAGTTGTGATTGATCAATATTTATCTAAGCATGATGCTCCGGAAGATATAGAGTTATATTTCTGTGGACCACCATTAATGAATCAAGCAGTACAAAAAATGGGAGAAGATTTTGGTATCGATGATGAAAACATCAGATTTGATGATTTTGGAGGCTAAAATGCTCAACTTCTAATTATTATATTTTAAAGCCAGAACTTAACAGTTCTGGCTTTTTTTTGGTATACCAAAATAGTGTGTTAAAGTTTCGTATTTTTTTATTATGTTCCGTAAATTCGGCAAAAAGTAACATTTTAACGTTTATTAAAACATCAATATGAATAAAATTACACTTAAAGGTTTATTTTCCTTTTTATTTTTGAGTGCTAGTGTTTCCGCAGTAGCGCAAATTCAAAGTAGTAATTCTAGTTTAAATTCAAACCTTCAAATTAATGGAGGTCCTTTTGAATTAACAGAAGCTACTAAACAGTCTATCGAAGTCACTGGTTATGCTAAATGTTTAACTGATGAAAACGAACTTTTACTTCAACAAAAATATCCAAATAGAGCAAATGATGCTCAATTTGAAGAATGGTTAGCGCCAAAGTTGTCTCAAATTCAAGCAGACAGAGCAAGTGGTAGAAGCCAGCAAGTTGTATATAATATACCTGTAATTATCCACGTTGTTCACGATGGTGATGCTTTGGGTACAGGAGAAAATATTACAGACGCACAAGCGTTATCTCAAATTCAGGTAATGAATGAGGATTATAGAAGATTAGCAGGTACACCAGGAGGTGTAAATAGTACTGGAGCAGCTGTTGATGTTGAGATAAATTTTTGTATTGCGCAACAAGATGAAAGTGGTAATCCAACAACAGGAGTTGTTAGACACGTAATAACGCCATATAGTAATAACCAAACGCCATCTAATACTGGAGATTGGGAAATTAGATCTGATGTGGAAACTATGAAAACAAATACACAGTGGGATCCAACAATGTATTTAAATATGTGGACTATACGTCCAGGTGGAAATGCTTTAGATGATAATGTTAATCCTGGTTTAGGAGGTTTGTTAGGATACGCACAGTTTCCTAGTAATTCTGGTTTAATAGGATTGAATACAAGTGGAGGAGCTGCTAATACAGATGGTGTAGTTGCAGCTTTTGACTCAATGGGTACATTAGCTGAAGATGATGGTACATTTATGCTTAACCCAACGTATAATTTAGGTAGAACAATGACACATGAAGTTGGACACTGGTTAGGTTTACGTCATATTTGGGGAGATAATTCTAACTGTGTTGGAGGTAGTTCAGCAGGAGATTTTTGTGCAGATACACCAGATTCTAATCAACCAAATTACTCTTGCGTAACAGTGGATAACTGTGTTAGTGATGGTTTAGGAAATGACCAAGTACAAAACTATATGGATTATACGCCAGATGCGTGTATGGATACTTTTACACAAAATCAAAAAGATAGAATTGTTGCTGTCATGCAGTCTAGTCCTAGACGTATGGAGTTAAATGCATCTAACGTATGTAATCCTTCTCAACCAACTATTAGTTTTACTACAACAGCACCAACGTCAGCATTAGAAGGTAGCGATTGTGATTTTGTAGATTATATTTTTGATTTAAATATATCTGAAGGTGGTGATGCTACAGCTACTGCTACGTTAGTTGCTACAGGTACAGCAGTTGAAGGCGAAGATTTTGAATTAGTAAATAACTCGGTTGTTTTTGCAACAGGAGCAACTACTGCAACAGGAAGTAATGTAATTACTTTAAGAGTTTATAATGATAGTTTTGTAGAAGCTGATGAAACAGTTATACTTAATTTAAACGTTACTACTACAGGAAGTACATTGGCTTCTGCAGCGACTCATCAATTAACAATTTTAAATGATGATGCAGCAGCAGCATTAACAACTACTGTTAATGTGTATTCTAATAATTTTGATGATGGTACTGGATTATCAGTATATGATAGAGATGGAGATGGTAACGCATGGTATGCAGGTGTTGGTGGCTTAGATGGTTTTGGAGATGTTGTTGGAGATACTGCTCTTTCTGAGTCTAATGGAACACTTTTAGGTACAGGAACTGGTGGATATACTCCAGACCAATATTTAGTGTCTGCAGCATTTACTATTCCAGCTAGTGCAACTGATGTTGCTGTATCGTATGTTGTTGGATCTTACAATACAAGTGGTGTCTATCAAGAACATTACTCTGTGTATTATACTACTATAAGTACTCCAACAGCATATGCTGATTTAGAGGAATTTGTATTAGAAAATGACAGAATAGTTCCAGCTACAGGAACAGAGATTAGAACACATGATTTAACACCTTATGCAGGTACAACAGGACAAATTGTAATCAGACACCATAACACACCTGGTGATGGTTTATTATTATTTGATACATTAAGTGTAGATGCTACCACAGGGACTTCTATCCAAACAGTAGAGAATTCTGCAACTTTAGATCAGTTAAGCTTATCAACTTCAGGAACAGTAACATCTAGTGATGCTATAAGTTCTGATTTAATGTTAGATATTACTAATAATGGAATTGAAGATTTTGGTTGTTTAGATGTATTTGTATCTAGAGCTGGTAATAGCGCACAAAGTTATAATGGTAATACTACACCAAACTTTTTTGCAGATAAAACGTTTACTGTTACACCAACAAATGCTGTAACAAGTACTGATGCAGTAATCGAGTTTTACTTTACTAGTGCAGAAATAGCTGGATGGGAAGCTGCTACAGGACAAACAGCATCATCTTTAAGTATTATTAGAGAGCATGGTACAGAAGTAGAAGTTGTACCAGCAGCAGTAACAGCTTTTGGATCAGAATTTATTGTATCTGGAACATTTACAAACGGAATAGATGGAACATTCTATTTTGGTGTACCTCAAGCTAGTTTATCTACTGTAGAGTTTGCTTTTGATCAATTTAGCGTATATCCAAACCCAACTTCGGGAGAGGTTACATTATCAATAAGTACTGGTGAGGATGTAACACTTACAGTATATGACATTAGAGGACGTCAAATATTAAACGACAAGTATACTAATACAGGATCTTTATTTAATAAGACAATAAATTTAAATGCTAAAGCAACAGGAATTTATATTCTTAAAGTTGAAGCAGGTAATAAATCTGTATTTAAAAAGATTATTGTAAAGTAATTTTAAGATAATTTTAGATAAAAGCCCAATACGAAAGTATTGGGCTTTTTCGTTTATAAATAGTATAAAAAAATAATTCTTACTCTTTTAATATTTATAACCTTGTTACTTTTAGTCTACAAGCTTAGCCCAAAACCTGTTAAGCTATTTGTAAATAAGTTATCTAAAAGTGTAATGCAATCAAGTATTAACAAGGATAGTTTAACTATTGCGTCTAGGGTAAATCCTCCAAAAGGATATAAAAGAGTTGATTATCCGATTGGAAGCTTTCAGGATTATCTCAGGAATTATGCTTTAAAACCTTATGACAGTAAAATTATTAATTATGATAATTCTGTTTATTATTGGCAAAAAGGACATGAAGGCATATTAGATATTAGTGTACCTAAAAATGGATTACAACAATGTGCAGATGCTTTAATTAGGATAAGAAGTGAATACCTTTGGGAAACCAATAAAAAAGACCAAATAGGGTTTAATTTTACCTCAGGTCATTACTGTTCTTGGTCAGATTATGCTAAAGGATATAGACCTAAAATAAATGGTAATAAAGTCACTTTTAGTAAGACAGCAACAGCAAATAATAGCAAGGCTAATTTTTATAACTATTTAAATTTAATATATACGTATTCTGGCACCTTATCACTTTTTAACGAGTTAGAGCCAATAACCAAAGTAGAAGATTTAAAAATAGGCGACATGCTTATTTTAGGTGGTAGTCCAGGTCATATTGTAATGTTAGCAGATCAAGTTGTTAACGATAAAGGTGAAAGCTTGTTTTTATTATTTCAAGTTAACACGCCTGCACAAAGTGTTCATTTAGTAAAAAATCTTGAGGATGCTTCTATGTCTCCTTGGTATGACTTAAAATTGGATGCTGTAATTCCAGTGTCTAACTTTACTTTCTATAACTCTAAATTTGCAAGATTTAAGTAATTTGTTAGTCGGCTTTTTTTCCGCGAAAGCGAAATAAACTTTATTTTTGTAATATGAAAGCACTATCAAAACAAGAGTTACATAATCTAGCCATGAATCATGTAGGTAAAGACCTAGAGAAACGTGGTTTTGAGTTTATAGCAATTAATAGTCAACTTAAAAGTAATCCGCAATTTGTAGTTATGGATAAAAATAAACAATACTTTTTTGTGGTTGTTCGCGCTGTGCTATTACCTGATAATGCTAATAATTACGACGTTATTTGGATGGAGTCATTTAAAAAGCACGCTACAGATAATAATTCTAAAATATTATATGCTGGCGTTGGATTGGGTAACCCAAAAGGAGAAGACTTGCCTGTTTATTTAAATCAAGAATATTTAATCGAGTATAATGGGATTCAATTAATTGAAACCAACTTAAATTAAGACCTAAAATTAGTAGTCTTTTAAACTTACAGCATAGCCTATATGAAAAAATACACGTTTTTATTTTCTGTCCTATTTATTGTTTTTTCTTGTAAAAAAGAACCACAATTACTTAAAGTATCTGGTCCTGTTTTTGGGACAAGTTATAGTATACAGTATTTTGATTTAGATGGTACAAGTTATAATAAACAGTTTGATAGTCTGTTTGCAATTATTAATAAATCCATGTCTAATTATCAAGATAACTCTGATATTTCACGGTTAAACCGAAATGAAGAAGTTGAAGTAGATAATCATTTTACAACCGTTTTTAAAGCATCAAAGCAAATTTATCGCGAAACCGAAGGTGTTTTAGATCCAACCATTGGAAGGATTGTTAATGCTTGGAATTTTGGTTCAGAAAAAAACACAATGACTTTGGATAGTGTTAAAATTGATAGTTTAATGCGTTTTGTGGGCTTAAACAGAGTTGGATTAGTTGATCGTAAAATAAAAAAACCAGAGGCCTCTTTTATAGATTTTAACGCTATAGCTAAAGGGTATGGAGTAGATGTAATTGCAGATTTTTTAGAATCCAAAAATATTAAAAACTATATCGTAGATATTGGTGGAGAGTTAAGAGCAAAAGGTATTAATGTTAGCAAAGCTAAAGGTTGGACTGTTGGTATTGAAAACCCCAATTATGATGGCTCTCAAAGCTACAATAAAACATTAGTTTTAAAAGACCAGGCTATGGCAACTTCTGGGACATATCGTAAATTTAAAATTGACGAAAACGGAAACAAATACGCACACATTATTAATACTAAAACAGGTTATCCATCTAAAACCAATATTTTAAGTGTCTCTGTTATAGCTAAAACCTGTATGATGGCAGATGGTTATGCTACTGCTTTTCAGGCAATGGGAATGGAAAAAGTAGATTACTTTATGGCAAAACATCCTGAGTTAAAAGCGTTCTTAATTTTTGAAAACGATAAAGGAGAATTGGAGTCTAAAGCATTTAATGGATTTAAAACTAATTAATTTTTAAAAAGCATTAACTATCAATAACAACCAACCTGTCACTAAAAGTAAACCACCAATTGGTGTAATAGGACCTAAAAATTTTAATTTTTTACCTTTAGCATCAGATAAAATTAAACCATAAATACTAAACGAAAACAGTAATATTCCAATAACAAAACACCAATAAAATAGCAGCAGTCATTGGTCCTTGACCATAGCCAATAGCTAATAAAACTATAGCGTGATACATTTGGTATTTAACACCAACCTCAAAACTATGTAATTGATCTTTAGATAAAATCTTTTTTAAAGCATGAGCTCCAAATGCTCCAAAAATAACAGATAGCATACCAAATACAGCACCTGTTGCAATTAATATTTGTGCAGTCATAAATTTATAATGTTAGGTTATTAGTTTTTGTAAACGACAGGAATAATTTCGCCTTTTGCAAGACAGTATTTTTCTATCGCTTTCGCGGAAAGTTTGCCAGTATAATCCACTTCATTCACCATAAAACCAATGTCTCTAAGTTTGTTAAAGTAGTCGTATCCATAGACACGTACATGGTCGTATTGGCCAAAAATTTCAGCACGTTCTTTTTTATCAGTAATGGTATTGTCTTCAAAAGTAGTTTGTCTAGTCAAATCCTGCGGAATTTGAAATATGCCATAACCACCAGGTTTCATAACACGATATAACTCTTGCATAGCTTTAGTGTCATCTGGAATATGTTCTAGCACATGGTTGCATAAAATAATGTCATAACTGTTATCCTCAAACGGAAGATTACAAATGTCTGCTTTAACATCTGCAATTGGAGATAATAAATCTGTTGTTGTATAATCAATATTGTCTAAGGCTCTAAAACGTTTTAAAAAACATTGCTCTGGTGCAAAATGTAGTACCTTTTTTTGATTTGTAAAAAAATCGGTTTCGTTTTGTAAGTATAACCATAATAACCTATGACGCTCTAAACTTAGGGTAGAAGGAGACAAGACGTTATTGCGTTGTGTGCCATAACCATATGGTAAAAAGCTTTTAAAGCTTTTGCCATCAATTGGGTCTGTAAACGTATCTCCTTTTAAAAAAAGCTAGAATAGGACGCACTATGTAACTAAGCCTTATTAGTAAAGGTCTAGGTATTAGATTTAATATAAGTTTAAATAGTTTTTTCAAAGGACTTAAGCTTCAACTGCTACGTGTGCTGTTATTAAGTTGTAAATACCATCCCATAACTTAATACGATAGTTTAGTGCTTGTTTAGAAACGTCTAAAACATCGTCCCATTTATTGGCATCATTAGCACAAAGTTCTTCAATCATTTTTAAAGATAAAGGACCATGCTCATCACCATCTAACTCGATATGACGATTTAAATAATAGGTTAGTTTGTTAAAGCTATTTTGATCGGCTTTAGATTGATTTATAATCTGAAAAAACATATCAGGTATAACATCTTCACGACCAAAAGTAAATGCTGCTGCTATTTTATGTGCTTGATTTGTTTTAATTATTTCAAATGTGAAATTTACAAACGCTAAAGTTTCAGGGTTTAACTGCACTGTTTTTAAAGCTTCGTCAATTGAAAACCCACTTTGTAATTGTACTATTAAATAATCAATTTGAGCTGTATTAGCTCCAACTTGTTGCATCGCTTCTAGATACATTTCAAAGTGGCTTTTTGCTTGGCCTAACTCATTTATATCACTTTCTTCACCTAAAACTATTTCATTTATAAATCTAGCAGTGGATGGATTTGCAACAGGAACCCAAGGTAAAGTTGTTGTAGTTAATTGATTTTGAAGCGCTTTTAATAACGACATAAAATCCCAAACAGCAAACACATGTTGTTCCATAAACACCTTAATATCCTCAATGTTTGATAAAACAGAATATAATTTGTGGGTATTTAATGCTTGTCTTAAAGGCTGAAGCTGATCTTCTAAATAACTAATGGACATCATTTTAAATTATAGAACTAAAGGGTTTTGTCTAAATTCATCTTCTTCGTTACTAACAATACCTAAAGCATCATAAATATAGGCAAAGGTTGATAACAACTCAGGTTTACCATCTACGATAGCAACATCATGCTCAAAATGTGCACTTGGTTTACCATCTAATGTGGTAATTGTCCAACCATCTCTATGTTGTTTAATACGTTGCGTACCAAGGTTAATCATAGGCTCAATAGCCACAACCATACCTTCTATAAATTTTTTACCACGACCACGTTTACCGTAGTTTGGCATTTCTGGATCTTCATGCATTTTAGTACCTAAACCATGACCTACCAATTCACGTACAACGCCATAGCCATGATCTTCGCAATATTTTTGAATGGCATAACCAACATCTCCAACGCGATTACCAACTTTAAATTCTTTAATACCAACGTATAAAGACTCTTTAGTCACTTGTAGTAATTTTTCGGTTTCAGGATCAATGTCACCTACAGCAAAAGTATAGGCGTGATCACCATAGTAACCATTTAAAATTGAGCCACAATCTATAGATATAATGTCTCCATTTTCTAAAGGCGTATTATTAGGAATACCATGCACCACTTGAGAGTTTGGACTCATGCATAAGGTGTTAGGAAAATCGTATAATCCTAAAAACCCTGGAACAGCACCTAAATCTCTGATGTGCTCTTCAGCAATTTTATCTAATTGTAAAGTGGTAACACCTGGTTTTACTGCTTTAGCAACTTCACCTAATGTTTTAGAAACAACTAATGCAGCTGCGCGCATTAATTCTATTTCTTCTTTTGTTTTTACTATAATCATGGTTAAAAAAATATGTGCAAATATACTTAAAATAAACTGCTTTTTTAATTTTGAAGACATGACATTTAGCAGGTTTTAAAGTATTTTGATGTATTATTTTTGTACTCTAAAAATTACAATTATGTTTACATCAGTCACAGCGGAAGACGCTGTAAAAGTTATAAAATCTAATGATCGTGTTTATATTCAGGCAGCAGCAGCTGCACCTCAGTCGTTAATTCAGGCGATGACTAAAAGACATGAAGAGTTAAAGCATGTAGAGGTTTGTCACTTACATACCGAAGGAGAAGCACCTTACGCTAACCCAGAATTAAAAGACAGTTTTCATGTTAATTCTTTTTTTATAGGAAAAAATGTAAGACATACTTTAAGAGCAGGAAATGGATCTTATACGCCTGTTTTTTTAAGTGAATTACCTGTTTTGTTTAAAAGAAACATTATTAATTTGGATGTGGCTTTTATACACGTATCTGTACCAGACAAACATGGGTATTGCTCTTTAGGTGTTTCTGTTGAAGCTACTTTAGCAGCAATTGATAATGCAACAACAGTTATTGCTCAAGTAAATAAATTTATGCCAAGAACACATGGCGCAGGAATTATACATGTGTCAGAAATTGATACGTTTGTTGAAAGTCATCAACCTTTACCTGGACATGACATGGTGTTACCAAATGCCATAGAAAATACTATAGGTGATTATGTGGCTAATTTAATCGAAGACAGAAGCACTTTACAAATGGGAATAGGGTCTATACCAAATGCTGTGTTGACTAGATTAACAAACCATAAAGATTTAGGGTTGCATACCGAAATGTTTTCGGATGGTGTAATTGACTTAATTTTAAAAAATGTAATAAACGGAAACTATAAAGCTATTAATAGAGGTCGTGCTTTATCTACCTTTTTAGTCGGATCACAACGGTTGTATGATTATGTTGACGATAATCCTTTTGTAGAAATGAGAGCATCAAATTATACTAATGATGTTTCCATTATAAAACAAAACCCTAAAATGGTAGCTATTAATAGTGCAATTGAAGTTGATGTTACAGGTCAAGTTTGTGCAGATAGTATTGGTGCACATATGTATTCTGGTGTAGGAGGACAAATGGACTTTATTAGAGGTGCATCTTTAAGTGATGGCGGAAAAGCAATTATAGCACTACCATCGGTTACTAAAAATGGAATTAGCAGAATTGTCCCAACATTGAAACCCGGAGCAGGCGTAGTAACAACACGATCGCATGTGCATTATGTAGTTACAGAATATGGTGTTGCTAATTTATATGGAAAAACCATAAAAGAACGTGTCAAAGCATTAGTTAACATTGCACATCCAGATCATAGAGATCTGATTGATAGGCAATATTTTGATTTAATAAAGTATTAAAATTTAAACCAACTTTTTTCTTTGGTTTAGGTATTTGGGGAGTGTCGTTAGTTAACATCTGATAGATTTCTCCCCAACCTAATATACCACCAATATTACGGTCGTCTACAAATAGGTCTGCGTGGATTTTTCTACTTACTTCATTGTTAAAGGTTTCTTCAGGAAAACTTTGGTTTACAGCATAAAACGTGATACCATTTTCTTGGCAATAAGCAACAGCTTCGTCAAGTTTTTTCCCGTGTCTGTAAGTCCATAAAATTAATCGATGACCATCAGCTTGCAGGCGTTTTAAGGTTTCAAAAGCAAAAAGACGTTCTTGTCCAATACCAGGATACGCGTCTTCTACTATGGTTCCGTCAAAATCTACTGCAATTATAAGTCCTTTGGAAAGCTTCATTTAATATAAAAATTGAATCCAAAAATACAATAATTATTGATAAAGTAAAGGGTAATCTTAATAGTGGTACTTCAATTAGAATGAAACTCAAAATTAATTAAAACGGAGTTCTCGATATACTTTTTTCGTGCCTCAAAAAGCACTCGAACTGACGTATGAGTAAAATAGGGTGTGTTATAAATTGGGTTGTTTTTTAGCTCTCCTCTTATTTAAAGAGGAGAATGTTATTATTTCACTTTAAACAAATGAAGATAAATAGGATTGGGTTGTTTTATCAATTTTAGATTTAGAAAATTAGTTGTTAAGTAAGCTGTCTTAAATAAATAATGAGTTTAAAACGGAGTTCTCGATATACTTTTTTCGTGCCTCAAAAAGCACTCGAACTGACGTATGAGTAGAATAAGGTGTGTTATAAATTGGGTTGTTTTTTAGCTCTCCTCTTATTTAAAGAGGAGAATGTTATTATTTCACTTTAAACAAATGAAGATAAATAGGATTGGGTTGTTTTATCAATTTTAGATTTAGAAAATTAGTTGTTAAGTAAGCTGTCTTAAATAAATAATGAGTTTAAAACGGAGTTCTCGATATACTTTTTTCGTGCCTCAAAAAGCACTCGAACTGACGTATGAGCAAAATAAGGTGTATTATAAATTGTGTTGTTTTTTAGCTCTCCTCTTATTTAAAGAGGAGAATGTTATTATTTCACTTTAAACAAATGAAGATAAATAGGATTGGGTTGTTTTATCAATTTTAGATTTAGAAAATTAGTTGTTAAGTAAGCTGTCTTAAATAAATAATGAGTTTAAAACGGAGTTCTCGATATACTTTTTTCGTGCCTCAAAAAGCACTCGAACTGACGTATGAGTAGAATAAGGTGTGTTATAAATTGGGTTGTTTTTAGCTCTCCTCTTATTTTAAGAGGAGAATGAATTTTTATTTCTCTTTAAAAGAAATAAAAAGAAAGAGGAGTTAAGTAATACTAAAACATTATAAATGTTTGATTTATTATTAGTTTTAATTTTGGAAACAAAAAACGTCCTATCGATTATAATAGAACGTTTATTGATTTTTAATATTGAATTGCTGCTATACTAAACTATGACAAGTCATTGCTTTTGGTTGTTCTACACCCATTAATTTTAAAATGGTTGGAGCCATATCACCTAAAACACCATCTTTAATTGTTTTTAATTCTTTATCAATTAAAATAAGTGGCACTGGATTAGTGGTATGTGCTGTATTTGGTGATCCATCAGGATTAATCATTGTTTCGCAATTACCATGATCTGCTATTAGTAACGTTGTGTAGCCATGTGCTAACGCAGTAGTCACTACTTTTTCTACACATTTGTCCACAACCTCACAAGCTTGTATTGCAGCAGACATAGAGCCTGTATGACCTACCATATCACCATTTGCAAAATTTAAGCAAACAAAATCCGTAGTTTCTTTTTCTAATTCTGGGACTAAAGCATCTGTTAACTCAAACGCAGACATTTCTGGTTTTAAGTCATAAGTTGCAACTTTAGGCGAATTTTTTAAGATGCGACTTTCACCTTTAAAAGGCGTTTCTTGTCCTCCAGAAAAGAAAAATGTTACGTGAGGATATTTTTCAGTTTCGGCAATTCTTATTTGTGTTTTATTGTGTTTTTCTAATACTTCACCTAAGGTTTCAGTAATATTATCCTTATCAAACACCACATTAATTCCTGTAAAAGCATCACCATAATTTGTCATTGTCACGTAGTGCAATTTCAATTTATGCATGTTTTGCTCATGATGGTCATTTTGATATAACGCATCTGTTAGTTCGCGTCCACGATCTGTTCTGAAATTAAAAAAGATAACAACATCGTCTTCTTTAATGGTAGTTAACGGAAGCCCTTCAGCATTTGATTTTATGATTGGTTTTATAAATTCGTCTGTAATATCTGCATCATAATTGTTCTGCACACTTTGTGGTAAGTTATTTGATATTTCTCCTGTACCATTAACTAAAGCATCGTATGCTAATTTAATGCGTTCCCAACGATTATCACGATCCATTGCATAGTAACGACCTGTTAAACTAGCAAGTTTTGTATTAGTGTTTAGAGTGAAATCTTCGATGTCTTGAATAAACCCTTTTCCTGATTTTGGATCTACATCACGACCATCTGTAAAGGCATGAATATAAGTGTTTTTTACACCAGAAGCTTCTGCTGCAGTAATAAGTCCTTTTAAATGATTAATGTGAGAGTGGACTCCACCATCACTTAATAATCCCAATAAATGAACATTTTTATTTTCCGCTTTAGCGTAATTAAAAGCGTTAATTAATACGTGTTCTTGTGCTAATGTATTGTTATCAATTGCTAAGTTGATTTTTGCTAAATCTTGGTATACAATTCGTCCTGCACCTAAATTCATATGACCAACTTCGCTGTTACCCATTTGACCTTCTGGTAAGCCAACATGTAATCCGTCTGTGCGTAATTGTGCATTTGGGTAATTTTGATATAAACTATCTATAAAAGGTGTGTTAGCATTATCTATTGCAGAGACTTTTGGGTCAGGAGATTTACCCCAACCATCTAAAATCATTAAGATTACTTTTTTGTTCATTTTATTAGATTTTGTTTATACAAATATAAAAACAAAAGTCCTGCAACTGCAGGACTTTATGGCTTATTTACTATATCGTTTTAGTTAAGACTATACTTTTTAATAGACGCTCTAATATGTTCAATGCGGTTGTCTGGGTCAGGATGTGTGCTTTGCATTTCTGGTTGTCTGTTAGGTCCTGCAGCACGTTTTAAAATTTCCATGACATCTATCATTTCTTCTGGATTATAGCCTGCACGCAGCATAAAACGAACACCTAAATCATCGCTTTCTAACTCATCATCACGACCATTGGTTAGTAATTTTGTCATTCCGTACTGTTGTATAAAACCTCCAGCATCAGCACCTACAGATCCAGCAGTTGATAGACCTTGCCAAAGCTCAGAATTAGCAATACGTTCTGCGCTATGTTTTCCTAATACGTGACCAATTTCGTGACCTAAAACGCCAGCTAATTGGTCCTCGTTTTCTAATTGAGAAAATAAGGCGTACGTGATAAATATTTGTCCTCCTGGTAATGCGAATGCATTAATAGTATTTGGATCTGCTAGTAAGTGAAATTCATATTTATAAGGTGTGTCCTTAGCAATACTGTTGTTGACTAGTTTGTTTCCAACATTGTCTACTAAAGCTTGATAATTTTCATTGGCATATAAACCACCATGTTGAGCAGCCATTTGGTCACGACTTTGCAATCCCATTTGGATTTCTTGATCTGGTGTCATGGATATGGCTTGTTTTTTTCCTGTGTAAGGATTTATTTCTTGTTGACTGCAATATTTAAAGCCGAAAAAAGCAGCAATACATAAGCCAATTAATAGTCGTCCTTTTAAGTTTCCTCTCATTATATCAATGTGTTAACGTTACAATTTACAAAAGTTTTGGGTTAATATCTAAAATATTTTGAGAGATGTATTTATTGATGAAATCTGCTGTAAATGAATCGATTCCGGATAATCCTTCAGTTTTTAATATTTCAGTGATATTTAAGTTTTTGTAAGCTTTTAAATATGGAGTTGAAAGTGCTTTGTAGCTAAAGTGCCAAGGTTCGTATTTGAAGCCTTTACGATTAGCATTGTCAGTATATACTAAATAAAAACCATAAGTTGAAGCGTTAGTATCCATCCATTCTTTTAGCTTACAATATGGACCATTGTTATGATAGTTTTTAGGCAATAAAACATTGTTTGGCTGCTTAACATTGGTTTGGTAAATATCAATATCTGTTCCCCAATGATGACGTGATGTCCCAGGAATTGTAGAGTATTCTATTATTTTTTTGATATTATCATGACTAGATAATCCTTTTGCTTTATTACTTTTAAATTTGCGTTCCCAAATGCGTTTTTGATGCGCAAAACTTCTGTAACTAGAAACTGTACCAATACTAATTCCGTCTTTTAAAGCTGCAGCTTGCATTTTTTTAAAGGCTACATGGGCTTCTTCTCTTAGATTATATCCGTTTCCAAATAATTGAGGGTTACCTTTTCCTATTAATTCTTGTTCAGAGATACTAGATTGATTAAATGCAAGTTGTGGTAATGTAGCTATTGAAATTACAATAAATACTATAAAGTTTAATAGTGTGTTTTTTTTCATTTTATAGATTTGTGCATGACATAATGTGGTCCAACTTCTGGGATCTCAAAAATTTCTCCAATAGTTTCAAAACCATTGTTTTTATAAAAGTTTAAAGCTTTAATTCTGGCATTAAACCATAGTCTATCAATTTTCTTAGTTTGTAAAAACTGAACGCCATAATTTAGTAGCTGTTTGCCAAAATGCATGCCTTGATAGTTTTCTAAAACACCCATAGCGCGCAGTCTGTATTGTGTTTTATCATTAAATAGAGGAGAGCAATCCGCAACAAATGTGCATACAGCAACTAAATTGTTTTTATAATACAATCCAAAATGATATGTGTTTTCTAAATCATCTTGCTGAATATAACAGGCTTCAATAGGTTTGCCTTGTCTTAGTACAGCATGTCTAATAGGTATGGTTGCTTTACCAGAAATTTGTTTTATAATTATATCGGTATTTATAATCTGATTTAAATTAGGTTGCATTTGTTTAAGTCTATTAGTCTTGTGAAAGTCACATGTCAAAATTAACTAATTTTGACTTAAATTATTGCTATGGTTTTTTGCTTTATATTAATTAAAATCACAAGCATTATAAAAAAATAAACTAATACTAGGAAAAAAACACCCTTTGCATAAATTCATTATGGCAAAGGGTATTAGTTTTATTATAAAAAACTTCTAGATTTTAATAAGTTATATAAATATATCCTGAATAACTCTTGTTGTCATCAGTAAGTTTTAATACGTAAAAATAAGTGCCGACAGGTAATTTTTCACCTTGATTACCAACTACAGTTTTATTAGATACGCCATTAAAGGTATTGTCGTAATTTTCGGTTTCGTATACAATTCTTCCCCATCGGTTAAAAATTTGTAGATTATTTTTAAATAACTCGACACCTTCTATTATAAAGTTTTCATTTAATCCATCATTATTTGGACTTATACCATTGTAGACTGTTAGTCCATCGCTACCAATTAAGGCTCCAAAAGTTATAATTTCATAATCTTCAGGAGTAAAAACAAATGAATTTATAGTACCAT
This sequence comes from Olleya sp. KJ81-1, assembly GCF_055808135.1. Classification (NCBI taxonomy): domain Bacteria; kingdom Pseudomonadati; phylum Bacteroidota; class Flavobacteriia; order Flavobacteriales; family Flavobacteriaceae; genus Olleya; species Olleya sp. KJ81-1. The sequence continues at coordinate 3,207,884 of NZ_CM147854.1, forward strand.
TATTAAGGGTTCCAGTTGTTGCGGAATTACCAAGGTCTAACCATCTGTTTTCAGCCTTACTCCAACCAACAACTCTTAAATTTATAAGATCCGTAACTAAGTTGTTTATTTGGCTTTCTTGGTCCCAAGTTAATGTAATATAAGTTGCTTTACGTCCATTAAAGTCCCAAAATTCTTCAGTGCTGACAGCATTTATAATTCCCTCAGAATTGTTTGTGTCAAAGGTGTTGCTGAAAGTAGAAGGGAAGTTAGGGTCTTCATTAAAATAAGCTGCAGTAAATTTTTCTAGTGCTAATTGAGACGGAGTAATTAACGGTCTAAGTTTATCATCTTGTCCTATAGGAAAGTTGAATGCTTCAGTGCTAATTACTGTAGCATAACCGTCGACATGTCTTAGGTCATCTTCCAGCGTGTAAATGGCATTGTCAAAGTATTCAAGCGAAACTTCTGGAGTTTCACGTGGTGTAATGATGTCTCCAATTAAATAGTCTAAGCCATTTGTTACTTGCGTACTTATGTCTAAAAATAAATGATTGTCAACCGCAACTTCCATATCAAAAAACCTTGGAATGCTAGTTCCTGAAATGGTTAACGGATTGTCTTCGTTGTAAAATCCAGCAACTCCTAAGTTTTCATTAAATGCGCCATCATTTTCTAGGTTAGTATGAAATCCAATTTGTCCTTGGTTGTGTATTTGAACGTTTCCAAAATTATGAAATGCAGTTTGTGCATTTCCATTTTGAGAAAATAAAATCGCTAACACTATTATAATGTGATGTAACTTATTCATATGCTGTGAAGATTACAAGTATGTTTTCAGTTCTATTATCTACGTTTACAGTAAACCCAGTAGGATTAAATGAAACAAAACTAGCTGAAGTTAGTCCTAAATTATCTCCATTATTATTAGAGTACCTTATTCCAATACAATGAGAACTTGAAGCGTAACGAGAGATATCGTTAATTGAAGAACCGCTACCTCCAACATAAATAACTTGTTGCGTCGTACCTCTTACATATCCTGTCATAGATCCAAAAGAATTATTAAATCCATTATTGTTATTTCCTAAGCCATTATCAGCATTTATATTTTCACTTTCTACATTAGGATATGCTTGAAAGCTAATTTGAGAAGGTTGAAAAGGAAGACCAGTGATTGTTTGATTTCCTGTTGCAGAGATTATAAAATGTCCAATATATGTACCTGAAGGACCAACAGGACCTTGTGGACCAGTTGCTCCATCAGCACCATCAGTTCCTGGAATACCCTGAGGACCAGTAGCACCATCTGCACCATCAACTCCTGGAGCACCTTGAGGTCCTTGAGGTCCTTCAGGTCCTGATGTTACAGGTATGTTGATTGTTCCTCCACCATTACTAAGAGTGACATCCTGTCCACTAATAGATAACGTTTGAATTTCATTAGTTGCATCAGTATCTTCATCAGCAGTAATATGATCAGCTATTGCAGTTTCGTTAGCAGTAATTGCTGTGTTTTGCGTGATTTGTTCTGCTTCTAAAGTGTCAATACTATCTGTGTTAGTTGTAATGTTTGCAGTATTGTCAGCAATAGTTGTGTTTTGAGTGATTTGTTCCGCTTCAATAGTATCAATGTCATCAGCATTTTCTGTGATTTGAGATTGAAGCACAGTATCATCAAAAGGAGTAACGCTTAAATCGAAGTCATTACCATTAGCAGTAATTGCAACTGAACCATCAGTTGATTCTACAGTTTGTAATTCATTAGTTGCATCAGTATCTTCATCAGCAGTAATATGATCAGCTATTGCAGTTTCGTTAGCAGTAATTGCTGTGTTTTGCGTGATTTGTTCTGCTTCTAAAGTGTCAATACTATCTGTGTTAGTTGTAATGATTGCAGTGTTATCAGCTATAGTTGTGTTTTGAGTGATTTGCTCTGCTTCAATAGCATCAATATCATCAGCGTTTTCTGTGATTTGAGATTGTAATGTTGAGTCATCAAAAGGTGTGACACTTAAATCAAAGTCATTACCATTAGCAGTTACAGAAACAGAACCATCAGTCGATTCTACTGTTTGTAATTCATTAGTTGCATCAATGTCTTCGTCAGCAGTAATGTGATCCGCTATTGCAGTTTCGTTAGCAGTAATTGCTGTGTTTTGCGTGATTTGCTCAGCTTCTAAAGCATCAATACTATCTGTGTTAGTTGTAATATTTGAAGTATTATCAGCTATAGTTGTGTTTTGAGTAATCTGTTCTGCTTCAATAGCATCAATATCATCAGCGTTGTCTGTGATTTGAGATTGCAATGCAGTATCATCAAAAGGAGTTACGCTTAAATCAAAGTTATTATCATTAGCAGTAATAGCAACAGAGCCATCAGTCGATTCTACTGTTTGTAACTCATTAGTTGCATCAGTATCTTCATCAGCAGTAATGTGATCCGCTATTGCAGTTTCGTTAGCAGTAATAGCTGTGTTTTGCGTGATTTGTTCAGCCTCTAAAGTATCAATATCATCAGCGTTCTCTGTAATTTGAGATTGTAATGTTGAGTCATCAAAAGGAGTTACGCTTAAATCGAAGTCATTACCATTAGCAGTAATAGCAACAGAGCCATCAGTCGATTCTACTGTTTGTAATTCATTAGTTGCATCAATGTCTTCGTCAGCAGTAATGTGATCCGCTATTGCAGTTTCGTTAGCAGTAATTGCTGTGTTTTGAGTAATCTGTTCCGCTTCAATAGCATCAATATCATCAGCGTTTTCTGTGATTTGAGATTGCAATGCAGTATCATCAAAAGGAGTAACGCTTAAATCGAAGTCATTACCATTAGCAATAACAGCAACAGAACCATCAGTCGATTCTACTGTTTGTAATTCGTTAGTTGCATCATTATCATTATCTACAATAGAAAACGTAGTAGAGACATTGTCTTCATTTATATAAGTAAAAGTTTGATTTCCGTTATCAGTAAGAGAAGTCGTCGTTTCTAATGAAGAAATGTCGAAAGTAATCGGGTTTCCATCATTATTATCAAATGTGAAACTTCCATCTGTGTTTTCTGTTAAAGTAGCTTTACTAACTATATCAATAGTTCCATCAGGTTTAATTAAGCTAAATGTCCCGTTATTGTTATCAATTAATTGAATGTTATCTACATAAGACTTAGGAGTTGCATCAGTTGCGTTAATAGGGTTTCCAAGATCAGTAACGGTATTTCCATTCATGTCTAGATTTCCCACCATAGTATCTCCAGTTACGTTTACATATCTAGGATCATACAGCGCTGCGTTAAAAGGATCAATTGCAATCCATTCCATATTATCTGCATCATATATGTAGGTGTTTCCTACTTGAGCTGGATCTGGAGAGTCACTGTTTACTACATATATATCTCCTTCTTGTGGTGTTCCACCAATTTCAATGGTATCAAAATCTCCTGTTGAGGTAGTTGGTCCAGTATATACGTTTCCAATTGGGATGTTTACATTACCGCTTTCGTCCGGAACACTTCCGTTTACTGTTGCTACTCTTGGACCATAGACCCATTGTGAACCATCCCAGTAAATTTCGTCATTAGCATTTACTCCATCTGCAAACATTGGTAACGTAATTTGTCCTGTTAAATCTACAGCGTTATCGGCAGTTGCGGGATTAGATAGAACTAATTCTGGACCGTTTAGTGAAAGATCTTGAAGCTCATTAGTTGCATCAGTATCTTCATCAGCAGTAATATGGTCAGCAATAGCAGTTTCGTTAGCAGTAATAGCAGTGTTTTGCGTGATTTGCTCAGCTTCTAAAGCATCAATACTATCTGTGTTAGTTGTAATATTTGAAGTGTTATCAGCTATAGTTGTGTTTTGAGTGATTTGTTCAGCTTCAATCGCATCAATATCATCAGCGTTTTCTGTGATTTGAGATTGTAAAGCGGTATCATCAAAAGGAGTAACGCTTAAATCGAAATCATTACCATTAGCAGTTACAGCAACAGAACCATCAGTCGATTCTACAGTTTGTAATTCATTAGTTGCATCAATGTCTTCGTCAGCAGTGATATGGTCAGCAATAGCAGTTTCATTAGCAGTAATAGCAGTGTTTTGCGTGATTTGCTCAGCTTCTAAAGCATCAATACTATTTGTGTTAGTTGTAATATTTGAAGTATTATCAGCTATAGTTGTGTTTTGAGTAATCTGTTCTGCTTCAATAGCATCAATATCATCAGCGTTTTCTGTGATTTGAGATTGTAAAGTGGTATCATCAAAAGGAGTAACGCTTAAATCGAAGTCATTACCATTAGCAGTTACAGCAACAGAACCATCAGTAGATTCTACCGTTTGTAATTCATTAGTTGCATCAGTATCTTCATCAGCAGTGATATGGCCAGAAATAGCAGTTTCGTTAGCAGTAATTGCTGTGTTTTGCGTGATTTGCTCAGCTTCTAAAACATCAATACTATCAGTATTTGTTGTAATATTTGAAGTATTATCAGCTATAGTTGTGTTTTGAGTTAATTGTTCTGCTTCAATAGCATCAATATCATCAGCGTTGTCTGTGATTTGAGATTGCAAAGCGGTATCATCAAAAGGAGTTACGCTTAAATCGAAATCATTACCATTAGCAGTTACAGCAACAGAACCATCAGTAGATTCTACTGTTTGTAATTCATTAGTTGCATCAGTATCTTCATCAGCAGTGATATGGTCAGCAATAGCAGTTTCATTAGCAGTAATAGCAGTGTTTTGCGTGATTTGCTCAGCTTCTAAAGTATCAATACTATCTGTGTTGGTTGTAATGTTTGCAGTGTTGTCAGCTATAGTTGTGTTTTGAGTAATCTGTTCTACTTCAATAGCATCAATATCATCAGCGTTTTCTGTGATTTGAGATTGCAATGCAGAGTCATCAAAAGGAGTAACGCTTAAATCGAAATCATTACCATTAGCAGTTACAGCAACAGAACCATCAGTAGATTCTACTGTTTGTAATTCATTAGTTGCATCAGTATCTTCATCAGCAGTGATATGGTCAGCAATAGCAGTTTCATTAGCAGTAATAGCAGTGTTTTGCGTGATTTGCTCAGCTTCTAAAGTATCAATACTATCTGTGTTGGTTGTAATGTTTGCAGTGTTGTCAGCTATAGTTGTGTTTTGAGTAATCTGTTCTACTTCAATAGCATCAATATCATCAGCGTTTTCTGTGATTTGAGATTGCAATGCAGAGTCATCAAAAGGAGTAACGCTTAAATCGAAATCATTACCATTAGCAGTTACAGCAACAGAACCATCAGTAGATTCTACAGTTTGTAATTCATTAGTTGCATCAGTATCTTCATCAGCAGTGATATGGTCAGCAATAGCAGTTTCGTTAGCAGTAATTGCTGTGTTTTGCGATGTTTGTTCAACTTCTAAAGCATCAATACTATCTGTGTTAGTTGCAATGTTTGCAGTATTATCAGCTATAGTTGTGTTTTGAGTGATTTGTTCAGCTTCAATCGCATCAATATCATCAGCGTTTTCTGTGATTTGAGATTGCAATGCAGCATCGTCAAAAGGAGTAACGCTTAAATCGAAGTCATTACCATTAGCAGTTACAGCAACAGAACCATCAGTAGATTCTACAGTTTGTAACTCATTAGTTGCATCAATGTCTTCGTCAGCAGTGATATGGTCAGCAATAGCAGTTTCATTAGCAGTAATAGCAGTGTTTTGCGTGATTTGCTCAGCTTCTAAAGCATCAATACTATCTGTGTTAGTTGTAATGTTTGCAGTGTTATCAGCTATAGTTGTGTTTTGAGTAATCTGTTCTGCTTCAATAGCATCAATATCATCAGCGTTTTCTGTGATTTGAGATTGTAAAGCGGTATCATCAAAAGGAGTAACGCTTAAATCGAAGTCATTACCATTAGCAGTTACAGCAACAGAACCGTCAGTCGATTCTACAGTTTGTAATTCGTTAGTTGCATCAGTATCTTCATCAGCAGTAATGTGATCCGCTATTGCAGTTTCGTTAGCAGTAATAGCAGTGTTTTGCGTGATTTGCTCAGCTTCTAAAGTATCAATATCATCAGCGTTCTCTGTAATTTGAGATTGTAATGTTGAGTCATCAAAAGGAGTTACGCTTAAATCGAAGTCATTACCATTAGCAGTTACAGCAACAGAACCGTCAGTCGATTCTACAGTTTGAATTTCGTTAGTTGCATCAGTATCTTCATCAGCAGTAATATGATCCGCTATTGCAGTTTCGTTAGCAGTAATAGCTGTGTTTTGCGTGATTTGTTCAGCCTCTAAAGTATCAATACTATCAGTATTTGTTGTAATGTTTGCAGTGTTGTCAGCTATAGTTGTGTTTTGAGTAATCTGTTCTGCTTCAATAGCATCAATATCATCAGCGTTTTCTGTGATTTGAGATTGTAAAGCGGTATCATCAAAAGGAGTAACGCTTAAATCGAAGTCATTACCATTAGCAGTTACAGCAACAGAACCATCAGTCGATTCTACCGTTTGTAATTCGTTAGTTGCATCTGCATCTGCATCACTTAAAGAAATTATAGTGTTTGTTCCAGATTCGTCTGTATAAGTTAGTGTGCCATCGTTATTAGATACAATAGAAGTAACCGTTTCATTAGCCATGACATCAACACATAGACTATTCCATGCATTATTATTAAACTGAAATAAACAATCTTCGTCAGTGTTATAGGCTATTGCGCCTTCAAGAGGTGTGATAGCATTCATTTGTGCAGTTGTAATCCTTGTAACGACAAGCGTTTTGGTTGTGCTTTCTAATTCAAGTACTGAATTTTGGTCAATGTTTTGAGGATTATCACCAATCTTGACTTGGGCTAAAGCATTTGTCGTGATTAGGATTGTCAGAATTAGTAGAATTTTTTTCATCTAAGGGGTTTTTTATGTAAACATATGTTTTATAACTCTATATCTACGTAAAAACAGTCCTTTACGTTTTGTGTATCGATGAAGTGTTTAAAATAATCGATAAAAAACAAAATAAAAATTGAAATAATACTTGTTAATCTAACAATTAGTACTATTTTTGCCACCGGAAATGCGAGAGTAGCTCAGTTGGTAGAGCGTCAGCCTTCCAAGCTGAATGTCGCCAGTTCGAACCTGGTCTCTCGCTCAAAAGCTTCATCATAACGATGGAGCTTTTTTTTGGAATACAGTCAGATGTTATTAATCCTATATCATCTAACTATATTCTGTAAGGTTTAAAATTAGCTTTCAATAAAGCTCATCCTTTAGTTTTATTTTAATTCATTTAAAAAAGTGTCTGTTTCAATTTCATAAGGCTCACTTCCATGTTCAAAAACTCTAGCATTTAATACACCTTTTAATTGAATAGACTGCCCTTTTACTTCTAACCAACTACCTTCCCTAAGTCCAACAACTGGTTGTGTGTTAAATTTATGAAACTCTTTTATCCTAGTTTCTCTAGTTTCTCCCATATGTTTACTAGAAGGATCTGGATCTAAATAATGAGGGTTAATATTAAATGGTACAAAGCTTAGCGTTTTAAAGCTTGGCGGATAAACAATTGGCATATCATTGGTAGTACACATGGTTAGACCACATATGTTACTTCCAGCACTTGTACCTAAATAAGGGATTCCGTTTTTAACAGCAGCTTTTAAGGGGTTGATCAACTTAAATTTATACAACGCATTAACTAAAACAAAGGTGTTTCCACCACCTGTAAAAATACCCTTAGCATTAGTAATAGCTTCTACTGGATTTTTAAATTCGTGTAATCCTTTTACTGTAATACCAATTTTAGCAAAAGCTTTTGCTGCTTTTTTAGTGTATTCATCATGCGTTATACCACTTGGTCTAGCATAAGGTATAAAAACAATGTCGTCTGTATTTTTAAAATGAATTTTTAAATTGTCTAATAAATAGTCTAAATAATGACCAGAATGAAGGGTTGAAGTACTTGCGATAATTAATTGCTTCATAATTTTAGTTTTTGTAAATTTAGGTATTAGAAGCTTTTAACAAAAGATTATAGCTGCTTAACATAATAATTTAGTCTAAAAGTTTTTAATTTACCTAAAATCAACCAACATGAAATCATATATTATTGCATTTTTTCTTTTAACTTTTAGTTTTGCTAATGCTCAAGACAGCACCAGAGTCGAGCTTAAAGGTAAAGTTATTGTCGCGTCTCCAGATTTAGAAGGCATAACCATTTATAATTCGTCTTCAAATAAAGGAACAGTAACTAATGTAGATGGAGAGTTTACTATTAGTGCAAAACTTAATGATAAAATTAGTATTTCGGCTTTACAATTTAAAGACTTTACGGTATTAGTCGCTCAGGAGGTGTTAGACTCTAAACAAATGAATGTCTTTTTAGTAGAACAAATTAATAAGCTAGATGAGGTTGTTATTTTACCATACGATTTGTCCGGAGTTTTAGATGAAGACATTGCAAACGTTGAAACCTTTAATCCAGATTTAGATGCTATTTATTTTGGAATTGGTGATATCAGTCTTTACGAGTTTGCTGATGATGAATATAGTAAAGTAGAAAATTTGGCAGCTATGAGTCAGAACGATAGGTTGCGATACCAAGCCAACGGAATGTTAATTTTAGGTAGCTTAGTGGATTTGATTTTTAGTAAAAAAATAAAAATAAAAAGGAGACCAAAGAGGTTTTATACCAATCTTCAACTTTAAGTGATACTTATGATCATAAATATTTTACAGACAATTTTGATATTCCCGAAGCTAAAGTAGAAGCCTTTATGGCCTATGTTGAAAGTAATAATTTTGATGTTAATTTATTGAATAAAGGTAACGAAATGCAATTAATAGAGCATCTTAATACAGAAAGCAAAAACTTTTTAAAAGAGAAAGTTGAAAAAAGTAGGCTTTTTTTATGTTTCTTGTTATTTGTAAGTGTTCAAATGATACACGCTCAGACTGTTGAGCTAAATGGGACAATCACTGCTGAAGACGATATTGAAAGTATTCATATATTAAATAAAACGTCTTTAACTAATGCAACATCAAGCAAAGACGGAAGCTTTGTTATCAAGGCTAAATTAAACGATACCATTATATTTTCTGCAGTACAATATACATTGCTAACCAAAGTGGTTAATCAAGAAGATATAACTTCAAAAACAATTGCAGTCACTTTAAAATTACAAACCAATCAATTAGATGAAGTGTTTTTAAAAAGGTCTTTATCAGGAGATCTAGAAGACGATTTGTTGCTTTTAGAGGCTAAACCAGTAATCAATTTTTATGATGTAGGCATACCTGGATACCAAGGAAAACAAAAAACATCTGCCGAAAGAGTCTTACATGAAGCAACAACAGGAGGAGGTTTTATACCATTAAATCCTTTATTAAACGGTATATCAGGTCGTACCAAAAAGCTAAAAGAAATTGTAAGATTAGAAAATGATGAAGCCTTATTAGTAAGACTTAAAAACGACCTGAAAGAAGCTTTTTTTAAAGACAATCCTTTAGATCAAAAACACCACATAGATTTTTTTACTTTGTACAAGAAGATCCAGACTTTAGAAGTGTTTGTAGCAAAAGTAATTTAGATGCTTTAGCTTTTTTTCAAAAGAAATTAGACCAATACAAAACAAATTTAAACACTAAAGAATAAATAATTATTTGGAATACTTTTTGCCATTAATCCATTAGATTTGTAACTACATTATACTTATGAAAACACTAAAACAGCTTTTATTTATAACCGCATTTGCGCTATTATCATTTACATCAGTGCACAAATACTATGTAAGTATCACGCAAATTGAATACGTAAAAGAGAAACAATCACTTCAAATTATTTCAAGAATTTTTGTAGACGATTTTGAAAAATTAATACGTAAACGTTACGATAGTAATATTACTTTAAATAATGGTGGTAACGAGGAGGTTATAGATCAATACGTGAAAAAGTATTTGTTAGAAAAAATGGAAATTTCGATAAATGATGAGCCAAAAAAAATAACATTTATAGGAAAAAAATACGATGACGATATAATGTATTGTTATCTAGAAATAGAAAACATTCCATCAATCAAGAACTTTCAAATAAAAAATAAAGTGTTGTTTGATCTATTTGACGATCAAAAAAACATTGTACGCACCAATATTAACGACAAAAATAAAACCTTTGTGTTGATAGCAGAGAAAGATAAAGGTTTGTTAAACTTTTAACAAAGATTTTAAACAACGTTAATTTTTGTTAAATTCACGTTCTTAAAGTAACAAACTATCACAATGAAAAAACTAAAGTATTTATTTCTTTCAGCTTTATTTTTGTCCGTAAGTGCTTTTGCACAGGACCAAAATGAAAAGAAAGAACGTCAACCAGGTCATACCAACAACAACAAGTTTAAACAGTTGTATGACGAGTTTTCAACACCAAACATGTACAGAGCAGCATCAGGTGCTCCAGGTTCTGCATACTACCAACAACAAGCAGATTACAAAATGGACATCCAATTGGATGATAAAAACGCAAAGCTTTATGGTTTTGAAACCATTACTTACACCAATAACTCACCAGATAATTTAAATTATTTATGGGTACAGTTGGATCAAAACATGCGTGCTAAAACATCTTTAACACCTTTAATTCAAGATGACGCTGCGCAACCAGCTGATACACCTGGTAATTTTGCTAATAAATACTTAACCGAGTCTTTTGATGGTGGATTTAACATCCAAGAAGTAAAAGATACTAAAGGTAACGCATTAGCGCATATGATTAATCAAACGATGATGCGTGTAGAGATGCCTTCAGTTTTAAAATCAGGAGAATCTTTTTCGTTTTCAATCAAATGGTGGTATAATATTAATGACCACGTAAATGGTAGAGGTCGTTCTGGTTACGAGTATTTTGCTGAGGATGATAACAGAGCATACGTTATCGCTCAGTTTTATCCAAGGATGGCAGTTTACAATGATGTCGAAGGATGGCAAAATTCTCAGTTTTGGGGACGTGATGAGTTCGCGTTACCTTTCGGAAACTTTGAAGTAAACATTACAGTTCCAGAAGATCATATTTTAGATGGTACAGGAAAGTTGACTAATAGAAAAGATGTGTTTTCAAAAGAAATGATGAAACGTTATGAAAAAGCACAAAAATCTTATGATGAGCCTGTAGTAATTGTAACTCAAGATGAAGCAATTGCTAAACTAAGTACAAAAGCAACTAAAACTAAAACATGGAAGTTATATGCAGAAAATGTACGTGACTTTGGTTTTGCTACATCAAGACGTTACATCTGGGACATGATGAGTGTTAAGATTGGTGATAAAGACGTTATGGCAGTATCATTATATGGTAAAGAAGGAAACCCATTATGGGAAGACTGGTCAACTAAAGCAGTAGCAAGTACATTAAAGTCTTACTCTCGTATGACCTTTGATTACCCTTACCACAAAGCAATATCTGTTCATGCTAAAGAGCAAGGAATGGAGTATCCAATGATCTGTTGGAATTATGGTCGTCCTGATAAAGACGGAAATTATAGTGACAGAACTAAATTTGGAATGATGTCTGTAATTATTCATGAAGTAGGACATAACTTTTTTCCTATGATTGTAAATAGTGACGAGCGTCAATGGACTTGGATGGATGAAGGTTTGAACACATTTGTACAATATGTAGCAGAACAAGATTTTGGAAAATGGTATCCAGATGCTTTATCGGAAGGACAAACAGCATATCCATCACGTCGTGGACCAGCAGCAAACATTGTAAGATACATGGGTGGAGATCAAGATTACATTGCTCCAATTATGACTAAAGGATTAAATACTTACCAATTTGGTAATAATGCATACGGTAAGCCAGGAACAGCACTTAATATTTTACGTGAAACTGTAATGGGACCAGAATTATTTGATTATGCATTTAGAGAATACTCTAACAGATGGATGTTTAAACACCCAACACCAGAAGATTTTTTCCGTACAATGGAAGATGCTTCAGCTTTTGATTTAGATTGGTACTGGAGAGGTTGGTTTTATACAACAGACTACGTAGACATAGGTGTTAAAGAAGTTAAAAAATACTTTGTATCTAACGAGCCAAATGCTGAAATTAAAAAAATGGCTGAACAAAGAGGGATGAAGTTAAGTGACTTACCACCTTTAGTATTTTTTGTAGAAGAAGGTGCGGATGATTTTGATACTAACTTAAAAGGAAAGTCTGCTTTGGAAAACTCTACTACTTTAAATGAGTATGTAATGGACAACTTTACAGCTGAAGAGCGTGCTAAAATAAAAGAACCAAAATTCTTTTATAAAGTAACTTTTGAAAAGCCAGGAGGATTAGTGATGCCAATTATAGTTGAGTATACTTATGCTGATGGTACATCTAAAACAGAAACGTATCCAGCACAAATCTGGAGACTTAATGATAAAGAAGTAAGCAAAACCTTAGCAACAGAAAAAGAGATTGTAAGCATTACTGTAGACCCTAAATTAGAAACTGCAGATGTTGACACGTCTAACAATTCTTGGCCAAGAGAAATGAAGGCTAGTGAGTTTGATAACTTTAAACAGCAAAACAAAAACTAAGTACTAGTTTGTTATACTATTGTAAGCCCTTAAAAATTAAGTTTTAAGGGCTTTTTTATTTTGTATATTTAGCATTATAAAATAATATTATGTACACATACAAAGCGAAAATAATAGCAGTTTACGATGGTGACACCGTAACAGCAGTTGTAGATTTAGGGTTTCTACATTCTCAAGAAATGAAATTACGTCTGTACGGTATTGACACACCGGAAATGAGAGGAGCAGAAAAAGAAGAAGGGAGGAAGGTTAGAGATATTGTTAGAAGTATGATATTGGATAAAGAAGTTACTATTCGATCCTATAAAGATAAGCAAGGTAAGTATGGACGTTATTTAGCTAATATTATATTAGAAGATGGATTAGAACTAAATCAGTGGTTGGTAGATAATGGTCATGCCAAACCTTATTTGTTGTAATCTTTAATTTAAATGTCATTAGTATTTGATAAAGTATTAAATACAACCTATCCATTTATTTATAAATTGTAGTAAGTTTATTATGAAGTTAAAAATAACAATTAGTATAATGTTATTTTGCGTGTTTGGTTTAAACGCACAAATACAATCCATACAGTTGCCTAAAGGCGAAGAAGCAATTAGTATATCTAAAACTAATGTCACACCAATCTATAGTCTTTATGTAGATAAACATGAATCCATTTATTTAGAAGATGAAGCGATTGCATTATCTGATTTAGCAAAAACCTTATCGTATAATAGAAGTCAATTAGAGGGGTTGCAAAAATTTCAAGTCAAAGTATTCTTATATATTGATCAATCTGTTAAATACAGTATTTTAGATAAAATTAAAACCGAGTTAGCTTCTGCTAATTTTTACAATTTAGTTTTTAAAACTAATACCATAAAAGATAAAGATATAGTATCTGGTTTCTCAATAAAGAATCATCAGTCCTTCTTTCATTTAGAAGAAATAAAAAAGGTGCTTACTAAAAAAGAAGAAGCTAAAAATAAACGCTATAACGATAGTATCGCTAGTCTAAGTAAAGATGAATCAGATTCTTTTTTAATGTTTCCGCCACCACCTCCACCACCTGTTGATGAGATTTTTGCGTTAGGTTATAGAGTTTATACTAATCAACAAGAGGTTGTTGATGAGGTTTTAGAAGGGAAAAGCTATAATAAATTAGTGTTATCTAACAGTGGTTTAAAATATGGAAAGAATATTATTAAAATAACCGATAACGCTCAGTTTATTGAAACCTTAAATGCAAAAGATTTTGCTTTTATTAGTTTTGATCCAGCATTGACTTATTCAAATTATTTTAAGTTTATCACGCTTCATAGACAATTATCAAAAAAAGGATGGGTTACCAAACCCTATTTGGAATTATCCAATGAGATAATCAAAATTCACAAAAAAGCTAATATTAAATTGTAGGTTAAAAAAAGCGACTACTTATTTAAAGTAGTCGCTTTTTTATATTTTAAACTATTATTATTTTTCCATTCCTGGAGGGTATTTTTCCATAATCTTAGTTACAAACTCTTTAATACGTTCCTCTTTTTTATCTACATTTTTAGATAAGTATCCAGTACCTTGACCTTGCCAAACTAATTCTTTTTTATTAGCGTCAATTAAGTCAACATACAAAACACCTTGAGTAGTAGTAGATACTGTAGGTTGCATATTCCAACCCCATCCCCAACGAGGTCCACCCCAACCCCAAGCACCAACTCCCCAATTGTTGTTGTAAACATCAACACGTTGATTGGATTTAGTAAAAATACTAACTAGTAAGTCAGGATTTTGAGATTTAGTATACCCTTTAGCTAGTAACTCAGATTCAATAGCTCTAAGGATGCGACGTTTGTCAATATCATTAATTTCGGCTTTATCAATTCCTGATTTAAAAAAAGCAAAAGTTTTGTAGTTGTTAAAATCTACAGCTTTATCATAATCTGCTGCTACTTTTACTGAGCTACATGAAGTAAATGCTATAAGTAATAGCAATGCTGGTAAAATTCGTAATGTTTTGTTCATGGCGATAATATTTATAGTTTAACTTAATTTAATAAAGCATCATCAACAAGATTAGGTAAAGTTACTTTTAGGTTTGGCTCAGACGCCATAGCGCGTTTAATAGCAAAAATAGCTTCTTCGTTTCTAGCCCAACTTCGTCTTGATATTCCGTTATTTACATCCCAGAACAACATTTGTTTTAATCTTTTTGATGCTTCTTTACTACCATCAAGAACCATACCAAATCCACCATTTATAACTTCACCCCAACCAACACCACCACCATTGTGGATGCTTACCCAAGTGGCACCTCTAAAACTGTCTCCTATAACATTTTGGATAGCCATATCTGCTGTAAAGCGTGATCCATCATAAATATTAGAGGTTTCGCGATAAGGACTATCTGTACCAGAAACATCATGGTGATCACGACCTAATATAACGGTATCAATTTGGCCTTTTGCTATAGCTTGATTAAACGCTTCAGCGATTTTCATGCGACCTTCTGCATCTGCATATAATATTCTTGCTTGCGACCCTACTACAAGTTTGTTTTGTTGTGCACCTTTTATCCATTGGATGTTATCAGCCATTTGCTGTTGTATTTGTTCTGGCGAATGTTGCTTTATGTCTTCTAAAACTTGACAAGCTATAGCATCCGTTTTTGCTAAATCTTCAGGATTACCAGAAGCGCAAACCCATCTAAATGGGCCAAAACCATAATCAAAGCACATAGGACCCATAATATCTTGTACATAACTAGGGTATTTAAAATCAATACCGTTTTTAGCCATAATATCTGCTCCTGCTCTTGATGCTTCTAGTAAAAAGGCATTTCCGTAGTCAAAAAAGTAAGTGCCTTTTGCGGTGTGTTTATTTATTGCGTCAGCATGACGACGCAATGTTTCTTGTACTTTTTCTTTAAATAACTCAGGTTGATTGGCCATCATAATATTAGCTTCGTCAAAAGTAATACCTACAGGATAGTAACCTCCAGCCCAAGGGTTGTGTAATGAGGTTTGATCACTACCTAAATCAATATGTATATTGGCTTTATCAAATTTTTCCCAGACCTCTACAATATTTCCTAAATAAGCAATAGAAATGGTTTCTTTTTCGGCTTTAGCCTTATTAACACGAGAGACTAATTGGTCTAAATCTGTAATCTTCTCATCAATCCAACCTTGATCTAAACGTACTTGTGTAATTTTTGGATTGACTTCTGCACAAACAGTAATGCAGCCAGCAATGTTACCAGCTTTGGGTTGTGCGCCAGACATTCCGCCAAGTCCTGAGGTTACAAATAAATTACCTTTAGGCTCTTTTTTAATTTTTCTAAATCCGTTTAAAACTGTAATAGTGGTACCATGCACAATACCTTGTGGACCAATGTACATATAACTTCCAGCAGTCATTTGACCATATTGCGTAACACCTAAAGCATTAAATTTTTCCCAATCATCTGGTTTGGAGTAGTTAGGTATCATCATTCCGTTAGTAACCACAACTCTTGGAGCTTCTTTGTGGCTAGGAAATAATCCCATTGGATGACCAGAGTACATGACTAAAGTTTGCTCATCATTCATCTCTGCCAAATATTTCATGGTTAAGCAATATTGTGCCCAATTGGAAAATACACCACCATTACCACCATAAGTAATTAACTCATGTGGATGTTGTGCAACTGCATAATCCAAATTATTTTGAATCATTAACATTATAGCAGCAGCTTGTTTGGATTGTGCAGGATATTCAGATATTGGTCTAGCATACATCTTATAGTCTGGTCTAAATCTATACATATAAATACGACCATAAGTATCTAGCTCTGCTTTAAACTCAGGTAATAGTGTTTCGTGATGTTTTTTGTCAAAATAACGCAAGGCATTTCGTAAAGCTAATTTTGTCTCCTCACTACTTAATATTGCTTTTCGTTTAGGTGCGTGATTTATGGAGGGATCAAAAGGTTTTGCTTTGGGTAATTTATCAGGAATTCCTTGTAATATTTGCTCTTTAAATGTCATAGTAGTTAGTTACTTTACTTGTTTTTAATTGCGTTAGTTTTGGCGTCAAATCCGTAAGGACAATGTCTACAACCACTTTGGCAGCAGTACCCACGTTTTAAATGGTATTGTTCTGTAAAACAGCGGTAACCTTCAGGTGTAAGGTAAAAATCGCCTTCTTCAACTGGAATTATCTTCTTCATATCACAAAGATAACGTAAATTGGAATATATTTTGAAAGACAGTAATCATGATAATAGTATCTAAATATTTAGTACCTAAAGGTTATACAGGTATGACTGTTTTTCCGTTTATATTTTTAAAATCTAAAGTTTTAAAACAGAGTGAGACCTTGGTCAATCACGAAAAAATTCACTTAAAACAGCAATTAGAGTTATTAATATTACCGTTTTATATCTGGTATGGTTTAGAGTTTGTTTTTAGGTATATCCAACACAAAAATTGGTATTTAGCTTACAAAAATATAAGCTTTGAAAGAGAAGCCTATTGTAATGACTTAAATCTTGAGTATCTAAAAACTAGACGTTTTTGGCAATTTTTAAAGTATCTTAGCAAGCATGAAATTTAAACCAGAACTTAGTGTTAATCAAAAAATAGAACTTCCATTTAAAAGTTCTGTTTCGTTATATATAAAGCGAGAGGATTTAATTCATCCAATTATATCTGGTAATAAATATAGAAAGTTAAAATATAATATCGCTTTCGCGGAAACGCTTAATCATGATACATTACTGACTTTTGGTGGTGCATTTTCTAATCATATTGCTGCAGTAGCAGAAGCTGGACGTGTTTATGGTTTAAAGACAATTGGAATTATTAGAGGTGAAGAGCTTAACGACAAGGTCTTGGATAGTCCAACGTTAAAGTTTGCACAGTCTTGTGGTATGCAATTTAAATTTATAAGTCGTGAAGCATTTAGACTAAAAGGAACACAGTCCTTTTACGAAAAAATTAAAAAAGAATTTGGTGACTTTTATTTAATTCCTGAAGGCGGAACCAATGATTTGGCTGTTAAAGGATGCGAAGAAATTTTGACGGAAACAGACCGTAAATTTAATTACATATGTGCTTCCGTAGGAACAGGAGGTACCTTATCAGGCTTGATTAATAATTCAAACACAGCACAAAAAGTTTTAGGTTTTTCAGCTTTAAAAGGTGACTTTTTAAAAGAAGATATTAGTAAATTTGCAAAACAAGATAATTGGCAATTAATGACAGATTACCATTTTGGTGGTTATGCTAAAATAAATGCAGAATTAGTAACGTTTATTAATAGCTTTAAAAAGCAAAATAATATTGCATTAGACCCTGTTTACACAGGAAAAATGATGTTTGGTATTTACGATTTAATTAAACGTGATTATTTTAAGCCAAATTCTGAAATATTAGTGATTCATACTGGAGGTTTGCAAGGTATTGTAGGTATGAATAAAAGATTAAAACAAAAACAACAACAGTTAATTTTATAATTGATGAAAAAAATAATTACCATGCTTTGTCTTACTTTATTAATTGTAAGTTGTGGCTCTTCAAAAAAAGTGACTACAAAAAAAGGTAGACAAAAAACAGTTAGGGTTGTACGAAATAAAAAGGATGCTAAAAAAGACACCAAAGAAGATGTTATTGTAGTAGCCACTCCAATAAAAGAAACACCTGAAGTGTATGCTAGTAAAACGGACGAATATATTGCAATTTATAGTGATATAGCTCAAGATGAAATGCGTAATTATAATATACCTGCAAGTATTACTTTAGCACAAGGAATATTAGAGTCTGCTTCTGGACAAGGTCGTTTGTCTGTAGAAGCTAATAACCACTTTGGAATTAAATGTCATGAGTGGACAGGTGCAAAAATTTATCATGATGATGATGCCTCTCAAGAGTGTTTTCGTAAGTACAAAAACTCTAAATACTCGTTTAGAGATCACTCACTATTTTTGACAGAACGTAAACGGTATTCAAAACTATTTACGCTAGAAAAAGATGACTATAAAGGTTGGGCCAGAGAGCTTAGAGCTGCAGGTTATGCTACAGATAGAAAATATCCAGATAAATTAATAAGCCTAATAGAGCGTTATCAATTATATCGTTTTGATGCTGTAGTTTTAGGTAAGCAAAATGTAGCAAACGACAAGCATACTGTTGTAAAAGGCGATACATTATATTCGATATCAAAAAAATATAACCTAACTATAGATACTATTAAGTCTTTAAATAGTTTAGAAGGCGATAACCTATTTGTAGGTCAAGTGTTATTTGTAAAACCAATTCCAAAAGATTTTTAAAGTCTATGATTTATAAACGTAGTAGTGCTTTGTTTGCAGAAGCAGAGCAAGTAATACCAGGAGGAGTAAACTCACCTGTAAGAGCATTTAAAGCAGTAGGTGGAACACCTATTTTTGTTAAAGAAGCTAAAGGTGCTTATTTATATGATGAAGATGATAACAAATTAATAGATTACATCGCATCTTGGGGACCAATGATTTTAGGTCATGCACACAAACCAGTGGTAGATGCAGTTATTGATAAAGCAAAAAAAGGAACATCCTTTGGAATGCCAACTCAAATTGAAACTCAAATTGCAGAGTTAGCTGTGTCAATGGTACCAAATATTGACAAAATACGTTTTGTTAATTCTGGGACAGAAGCCTGCATGAGTGCTGTTAGATTGGCTAGAGGATATACAAACAAAGACAAAATAATCAAATTTGCTGGTTGTTATCATGGTCATTCAGACTCATTTTTAATTCAAGCAGGAAGTGGAGCAGTAACTTTTGGATCACCTAATAGTCCTGGAGTTACCCAAGGTACAGCAAAAGATACCTTATTAGCAAAGTATAATGATTTGGCAAATGTCGAAGCTTTAATTAATGCTAATAAAAACGAAATAGCTTGTATAATTATCGAGCCTGTTGCTGGAAATATGGGATGTATTCCTCCAAAAGCTGGGTTTTTAGAAGGTTTACGTGACCTTTGTGATGCTAATAACATACTGTTAGTTTTTGACGAAGTGATGACTGGCTTTAGATTAGCCAAAGGTGGTGCACAAGAATTACTAGGTATTAAAGCAGATATTGTATGTTTTGGTAAAGTGATAGGTGGAGGATTGCCTGTTGGTGCTTTTGCAGCTAGAGCTGAAATAATGAATCATCTAGCACCTTTAGGTCCAGTGTATCAAGCCGGAACATTAAGTGGTAATCCATTAGCTATGGCAGCAGGATTAGCTATGTTAACCGAGTTAAATTCTGGTGATGTTTTTGAAAGTTTAGCAAAAAAAACAGCCTATTTACATAAAGGTATTGCAACCGTTTTAACAGAATTAAACATTACTCATACAATAAACAGAGTTGGCTCTATGATCTCTGTTCACTTTTGTGAAGATGAGGTTGTAGATTTTGAAACATCTGCTAAAGGAAATAACGACACGTTTAAAACCTTTTTTCATGGCATGCTTAACCAAGGTATTTATTTGGCACCAAGTGCTTTTGAAAGTTGGTTTTTAAATGATGCTTTATCTTATGAAGATTTAGATAAAACTATTGCAGCATGTAAAGCAGTATTTAGTTAACAGCATTAAACAATAACTATAAAACATAAAAAAGCCGATTATTTTATAATCGGCTTTTTTTATATAAGTGTATTACTACTCTGTTGTTTTATTAGTTAGACAACTCTAAAAATTTAGTGTACTGTTCGTCATTTAAAATTTCTTTAAGTTGAAGTGATAAACGCTCGTTAATTTTTTTGCTAAACGTATTATATTCACTTGTACCAACTTCAAATGAGTTGTTTAATGTTTCCGATTTTGAGTAAAATTCTTGATAAGCAACAAACATTAATTCCTGAGTTGGCTCATAAGCTTTAACAAGTCTTCCAATTTCTGCAGTTTTTGCTTGTGCTGCATTATTTATTTCTGCACTAAATTTTTGTTGTGCATTAGCAGTTGTTGTTGCTAGTGTTAAACCAAAAACGAAAAGACAAAGTGTAATTATTTTTTTCATTGTGTAAGTGTTATTTAATTATACTCTCAAAGTAACACTATTTGATTAATAATTACAAATAAAAAAGCACTGAATAGACAATCAGTGCTTTTTTACCTTTAAAAGTTAATATTTGATACTAAATCATAGATTTAATTGTCAGATTTATCCTCTTTTTTATGATCTTTTTTGTTTTTTGAACCCTTTTTCATGTGCTTACGTCCATGTTCTCTTTTTGATAAAGATTTTTCCCACTTAGTGTATTGCTCAGCAGTAAGGATTGTTTTCATTTTTTTCTTAGCTTCAATTTGTGCATCTAATTTAGCATTCATGCGTGCTAACTTTTCTTCTTTAGTAGGTTTTACACGCTCTTTATTATCTTTTTCAGCTAAGCGCTTATCAAAGTTTTCTTTACGTTTTTTAGCACTTTCTAAATTTAAAGCCATCACTTTTTGTTGTTGGGCTTCTGTTAAATCTAAATGTAACGTCATTTTTTTTGTTTGTAACTGTGCCATATCTTGAGGGTCTAAGTTTTGGCGTTGCTCTAAACGTTCTTTTTTATTTTCTTGACGCTTTTCTTTTTTGTTGTCTTGTGCATTTGCTTGAAATGTTATTAAAGCTAATGCTAGTATTACTAATCTTTTCATCTTTTTTTGTTTTTTAAATTGTTATACTACTAAGACGTGCAAATTTGAGAATGGTTTAAACGCCTTAGTTTTTTTAATCTTTAATTAACAGTTTAAAAAGATTGGTCGACAGTTAATTACAATGTGTTTAAATAGGATTTAATCAAGAAATAGCCTTCTGTATGGACAAAGGTAGTGCCCAATAATGGCATGCTAAACAATTCTTGATAGTTGACCATTCTAGAATTTATTTCACCTTTTTTTCTAATATGGATGTGTTTTCAAAAAGGGTTTCATATCTCAAATCTAAAGTGGTTTGTACATCGCAATAACCTCCTGGTTGGTGACAAGAGGCACAATTAACATCTAAATATGCTCTAGCACGATCTTGTAAGGAGTAGGTGGCATCATCTTCCCAATTTGGTAAAGTTGTTATTGTGGAAATATCTGATATACCAGTAATTTGATTGTTGTTTATTAGGTTTTGTAGTTGATTATTGTAATTAATGGAGCGTAATTTGGGTCCTAATGGTTTTACTTGGTCATTGTTTGAATGGCAGGTTACACAGTCTAAGTTTGATGGAATTTGATAATTTACTGCTACAGTTGTTCCATTTTTATCAATAAAAGACACTGGTACTGTTGCAGCGTTGTTTTCTAAAACTGCTTCGGTTTGTGCTTCGTTCCAGTGGTAATCGCCAGCGATCCATGTTCCGTTTTGTTTTATTAGTAACCTGGTTTCGATAATTTTTCTGCCTTGGCTTAAATCATTTTCATCTAAATTGTAATAAAAAGACTTTACTATTATCGAGTTGTCTGGAAACTCTGGCATTCCATTGCCTACAGCTGCTAATGTTTCGCCTTCAGGCAATACAATAAAACGTGCTTTATGTGCATAATCTGTAAAAAGTGGTGTGTTTAAAGTGTATGTAAAACTATAAGGAGATGGTGTTAAATCTTTAGGTGGTCCTTCAAAAAGATTAAGTTGTGATAGGTTAGGTAATAATTGTGCAATAGGTCGTGGAGTAGTCGTTACTGGTATATCTATGGTGTCAACATCTTCATTTTTGCTACAGGAAAAACAAAGTAATAGTGTTAGTACTAATGTGGTTAATTTATTCATTGTTAGTGGTTTTGAATCGTGAAAATAAAGAAAATGAACGAATTATAATGTCTGTAAGTTTAAATGTTGGGAATAAAAAAAGGAATTACATGTATGTAATTCCTTTTTATATATTTAAAAGTGGTGTTTTGTAATGCTGTATTTATATAGTTTCAACAAATAATCCATCGTCTGTTTTATTGACTTTAGCGATACCTAATTTGGTTAATCCTTTAATAGTTTTGTCCCACTTTTTGTTACTTAAACCAGATTGTTCTTTAAGTGTATTAAGGTCTATTGGGCTACTTGCTTTTACTAATGCGAATAGTGCTTTTTCGTCCTCTGTCATTGGAACTGCTTTTTTCTCAGGTCTCATTTGTGGAAAAAACAGGACTTCTTGTATTGATTTATTATTGGTTAAAAACATAATTAATCTATCCATACCAATTCCCATTCCTGATGTTGGAGGCATTCCGTACTCTAATGCACGTAAAAAGTCTTCATCTATAAACTCGGTAGCTTCGTCATCTCCTTTTTGAGCTAATTTTAATTGGTGCTCAAAACGCTCGCGTTGGTCAATTGGATCATTTAGCTCTGAATATGCATTTGCTATTTCTTTACCACAAACCATTAACTCAAAACGTTCTGTTAATTCTGGATTATCTCTATGCTCTTTACATAAAGGACTCATTTCTTTTGGATAGTCTGTAATAAAGGTTGGTTGTATGTAGTTACCTTCACATTTTTCTCCAAAAATTTCGTCTATTAATTTACCTTTACCCATGGTTGCATCTACGCTAATACCCATGTCTTTGGCAGCAGTACGTATTTGATCTTCTGTTTTACCATTAATATCAAAACCTGTAAAGTGTTTAATAGAATCTGCCATAGTGACTCTAGCATAAGGCGCTTTAAAATCTATTTTATGTTCACCAAATGTAGCTTCAGATGTTCCGTTTACAGCTATTGCGCAATGCTCTAGTAATTGTTCGCAAAAATCCATCATCCAATTGTAGTCTTTATAAGCTACATAAATTTCCATTGCTGTAAATTCTGGATTATGTGTACGATCCATTCCTTCGTTACGGAAATTTTTTGAAAACTCATAAACCCCTTCAAAACCACCTACGATAAGTCGTTTTAAATACAGCTCGTTAGCAATACGCATATATAATGGTATGTCTAAACTGTTATGGTGTGTAATAAAAGGACGTGCAGCAGCACCACCTGGAATAGGTTGTAATATTGGTGTTTCTACTTCAAAATATCCAGACGAATTAAAGAAGTCACGCATCGCGTTAAATAACTTAGTACGTTTTACAAAAACTTCTTTTACTTTAGGGTTTACAACTAAGTCCGCGTAACGTTGTCTATAACGTTGTTCGGGATCTGTAAAAGCATCAAATGTATTACCTTCGGCATCTGTTTTAGGCAGCGGTAAGGGTTTTAAAGCTTTACTTAAAACGGTAAAGTTTTTAACCATTACTGTTTTTTCGCCAACTTTAGTGGTAAAAAGCTCACCTTCTACACCAATAAAATCTCCAATATCTAAAAGTTTTTTATAAACAGTGTTGTATTTTGTTTTGTCCTCACCTGTACAGATTTCGTCTCTGTTAAAATAAACCTGAATACGACCTTCACTATCTTGCAGCTCTGCAAAACTAGCATTACCTTGAATACGTCTAGACATCAAACGACCTGCAATAACAACCTGTTTACCTTCCTTAAACTCCTGTTTAATTTGTTTGGAATTGTTAGAAACAGGATATAAATCTGCTGGATAAGGGTTGATACCTAACTCACGTAATTTTGCAAGTTTTTCTCTACGTACGAGCTCTAGCTCAGATAATTGTGACATAGTTTTATTGTAATAAATTTAAGACGCAAAGATAATGGTTTGTAACAAAAAATAAGAGTTAACGTCCAATAAGTATATCATCAATCTATTAAATTTTTAATCATGTCTTTTTGGCGCGTTTTATTGTGTATAATTTGTCCTCCACTATCAGTAATTGGTAAGGGTTGTGGCTCGATTTTAATTGTGTTTATTTTATGGTGCTTAGGATGGATACCAGGTGTCATTGCAGCTTTAATAATATTGAATAACCCTGAAAGATAAATTGTATCTTTGCAGTATTAAACTTTGTAATGAATAAGAACGTACAAATACAAGATTTAGGGACTAAAGACTTTAAAGAGACTTGGGATTATCAAGAAGAATTGTTTAAAGGTATTTTAGATACTAAAATTAAAAATAGAAGAGAAGCTGCTGGTTTAGAAACTAATAACTACTTTTTGTTTGTGGAGCATCCTCATGTTTATACTTTAGGAAAAAGTGGTGACATGTCTAATTTATTACTAAACGAAGACCAATTAAAAGAGAAAGGTGCAACGTTTTATAAAATTAATAGAGGAGGAGATATTACATACCATGGTCCAGGACAATTGGTAGGTTATCCTATTTTAGATTTAGATAATTTTTTTACAGACATCCATAAATATTTACGTTTTTTAGAAGAAGTTATTATTTTAACTTTAGATGAATATGGTTTAAAAGCAACACGTAGTGAAGGAGAAACAGGTGTTTGGCTAGATGTAGGAACCCCTTTTGCGCGTAAAATTTGTGCAATGGGAGTTAGAGCTAGTCGTTGGGTTACAATGCATGGTTTTGCACTTAATGTCAATGCTAATTTAGGTTACTTTGATAATATTATTCCATGCGGAATTAAAGGTAAAGCAGTAACTTCCATGCAAGTAGAATTAGGTGTTAAGTCTGTGGATGAAGCAGAAGTGAAATCTAAAATATTAAAGCATTTTAGCGCTATGTTTGAAGCTAACTTTATATAAATTTAGTCCTTAACATAGTCTAGGTAAGCCTCTGCAATCTCTGTTAAACTAAAGTGTTTCCACTCTTTGTTTTGTATGCGTTTTACAAGTGCAGGATAATCTTTAAAATAAATACCCATTGCTTTTTTTACTTGACCATTAGTAAACCCTTTACCACTTACTATATAGGCTTTGTCCTCTGTTGGACGTTGGTATAAAAAGTAAACAAATTCCCAAATAGAGTGTGCTCCAGTTATGGATTTCATGATTCCTTTTTTATCCAACTTATAGCGTTGTGCAAGCGAGTATCCTTTAATAGCATCATTGGCATATATTAATAACATCCAATGTTTATTCTTTTTTTCGGATACTATTTCTTTTCCAAAGGATTTAAATAAATGGACAACAGTGTTTCTGACAAACAAAAATTTATTTCCGTTTTTAGCTGTATATAAAATTTGAGAAATAGTGTCTTCGTCAATTTTTAAAACTTTTGCTTTTGCACTAGATTTATATTCTACTTTACCATCCAACATTTTATTAGAAGGTAGTCTAGCTAAGCCATCTTTAACGGTTCCATTTGTCATTAGTATTTTGGCAGTGTGATATTGTGCGTTAGCAATAAATGAACTTAAAATAAAGGCTAGGTATAAAAGGGATTTCATGTAAAACGGTTAGTTATTGATTATTAGCTTAATTAGCAATCAATTTAGTTAAAAGTATTTACATTTAAAAATGGTCTATCAGTTTTTGATTAGTATACCATCTTTAAAATAGTGAATTTTAAAATCTTTAAAATGGGTTAATACATCCGGTTTAGATATAAAATAGCGTCGATTTATATTATTAAAAAACAAGATTTGAGCTTTACCTTGTTTGATATCTTGGGTCATTTTTTGTAAAGTACTATCGTAAGTTTTTGTATTTACAAATGGAAGTTTATGGTTATTTACATTTTTATAAAAACGCATGATATCGTGTGCATTGGTATAAAGATTTAATGTGTCTTGGGACTTTATGTAGTTAATAGATTGGGAGTTTTTCCATACTTCTGCACTATACTGCGTACCGTTTTGATAATGATTGACTCTTAATTTGTAGGTGTTTAAAATATTGGATAGTAATAGTATTATAAAAAGGACTATGGTTATTGGCTGATATTGTTTCGGTTTTAGAATTGGGTTTAAAATTAAAACGACTAGTGTTAGTATGATAAAATAAAAGGGAAAGAATATTCTGGTGTTAACAGGCACGTTTTCATCAAAAAAAGAAATAGAAATTACTATAAATACTGTATAAGAACACATTAAAGTTACCAATAATAAAATGATAGGTGTAAAGGATTTAACTTGTACTATTATTATTTTTTGTATGGTTTTAAATTTAAAAAAACTAATAACTATGACGCTTAAAATGATTGTTGCTATATAGCCATTATATAAAAACCAGTAAATTATTGTTTTGGTTAACGATAATAATCTTCTAAATCTGAAACCAAAGAAATCGATATTTCTTATGGTGTTAGAATTGTTAAAATAGTAGCAGTAAATAAGCCAGAGAATAAATAGACTTAACGAAGAGATTGTATAAATTAAAACCGCTTTTAATCTTGGTTTAATTTTAGATTTATGGAATATTAAAATATAAAACCCAAAACCACCAATATATCCTAAGCCTGCATATCTAGTTAATAATAACGCGCTAGATATTACTCCAGCCCAAATAAGATATTTGTAGCTACTAGTATTAACCCATTTAATAAAAAGCAATGTTACTAACAGTAGTAAAACCATAAATAACCCTTCGCTTAAAAAGTAAATAAAGACTAGCGATGTGTAGGAGGTTAAAAGTAAAATAACAATAAAAGGAATGACTTTTTTGTCAATTTTTAGTGTTGTTAAAAGGTTGTAAAAAATTAATGAAATTGTAGAAAGCAGTCCTACATTTAATATAAAGGCGCCTGTAAGTATACTGCAATTAAATAGCTTGGTCGTTAAAGCTACTAATAATGGATAAAGTGGAGGCCAATGCGTAATTAGTATTCCGTTTTCGTTTACGATACCATTACCTAGTAAAATACTTTTTACTATTTGAATATAGGACACAGAGTCTGGCGTGACACCTAATTTATAAGGCCAACTAAAATAAGCGAATAGTAAGGTGAATGCAATAGAAATTAAAATGATTAATTTTTTTGTCATCACTATTTACCTTTTAATAGCCCATATTTAGTAATACAATATAAGGCTCTAAAACCGTCTTTCCATGATATTTTTTTGCCTTCCAGATAGGTTCTTCCATAATATGAAATACCGACTTCGTAAATACGTATGTAAGGTATCCTAGAAATTTTAGCAGTTACTTCGGGTTCAAAACCAAAGCGTTTTTCTTTGAGGTTAACAGATTTAATAATTTCGCTTTTAAACATTTTATAGCAAGTCTCCATGTCTGTAAGGTTTAAATTGGTTACTGCATTAGAGAAAAAGGTTAAAAACTTATTTCCTATAGTATGCCAAAAAAACAATACACGATGTGGATTACTACCCATAAATCTTGAACCATACACGACGTCCGCAAATCCGTCTGTGATTGGTTTTAATAGGACGTTATACTCGTTTGGGTCATATTCTAAATCTGCGTCTTGGATTATAATATAATCTCCAGTTGCTTGTTTAATGCCTTCATGGAGTGCTGCACCTTTACCTAGATTTACTTTTTGCTTAAAAAACTTAATATCTAAATTAGGATTATTAGCAATAAAAGTTTCAATGGTTTTTTTTGTTTGATCTGTAGAGCAATCATCAATAATTACAATTTGCTTTTTTATACCAAATAGCAATGTCACACTATTAATCTTGTCCAGTATTGGTGTGATAGTGCTTTCTTCATTATAAGCAGGAATTATAATAGACAAGGTTTTAATAGACATGTTTATAGCGTTTGGTTTTAGGCTTCGACGTTAAAAAACACTTTATAATAATGCATTTTTTTCTCTTCGTCATAACCACGTTCAAGGTATTCTGCACTTGCATCTGGAGCGTCTATGTCTAGTTTAATTTGGATGTTTGTATCCAATTTAATTTCGGTTTTAATTTTTTCTTTTCTTTATTTAAAACTTTTTCTGAGACATCAAATTGATTTCTGATTAACACATTCTGTTCGGATTCAAAATCTTTTTTATAGCTTTCAAATAAATCCATGTGTTTGTCTTCCAAAAACACTTCGTCTTTAAATCGCTCGACATTTACTATTTCATTTTCTTTAAAAAAGTCAATAGTTTTAGCTAAAAAGGTGTTATGTTCTTGGGCTCCATAGGTTGTTTTAATTATTTCTGTCGAAAATTCTTTACACAACTCAAGATAGTTTTGTGTATGACTATTGTAGTCATCTGCATATTTTATGTTTAAAAACTTATCTATCCAATACGCAGCATCATAATTATTGTTGTCTACGGTTAACACAACTTTACCTTCGGCATCTCCTGTATTTAAAATTAAACAACCCTTATCTACTTTTTTAGCATTGATCCCTTTTTGGACTAAAACGTCGTAACTGTTATCTTCTAAATAGGTCTGAAAAAAGTTGGTTTTGTTTTCTATTTTAAAAATTCCAATAGCGTCCACAACCATTTCATTATGTTCAATACCATCAAAATAGGCAACAATTACGTCTCCAGTTTTAATTTGTGCAGAGGTTGATTGCTCATATAAATGTTTAACTACATTTTTGGAGACGTCCACAAAAGTTTCGTCATCTGCAAAAATTTCTTTAGTGTAAGCATTAATTTCATTTAGCTCGATATTGGCATGATGATTAAATCTGTGACTTTGGACTAAGCTTGTAAATGGTCTTAGTAAAAAAGGAACCATTAACTCATAACTGGCTTCATCAAAAATAAGTTCTTTTTCAGAAAAGGCATTTTTTGTGTCGTTATGTTTGTTTCCTACTTTGTGAATAATACACTTTAAAATAGAGGCTTTGTTACGATTAATCATTATTAAAAATGGTGTTTGTTTTAAAATACAATGTTACTAAATATAGCCTAAATACAACACAAAAAAACCGAAGACTTTGCTTCGGTTGTTTTTGTGTTATAATGTAAAATTAATAAGCTATACCATAATAATCACATACTTGATAATAGTTAGTAATGTCAATTCCAGCTTGACTTAATTGGTTGTAAGTTTGTTGTTTACTGTTGGCTGTTAATCTTGCACTAGACGAAGACTCAATTATAATAACTCTTAAAGAATTTAAGTCTCCTGCAGCTATAGTATAGCTTGATCCTGAAGCGTCACCATAATCAAAATCAATACCGCCAAGATAGTGTATTACGTGAACAGAAAAGTCAAATGCAATGGTATCAAATGGACATGGTACAGGTACCCAATTATTTGGATTGTTATTTAAATAAGTAAGTATGACACCATTGTCTAATATGTCTTGTGTTATTTCTGGAATGGCTACAGAGGTGTAATTACCTGCAAAGGTTGAAGCATCAAGAGTAATGCTTTGTACATTAGCATTTCCGTCCATACCATCTGTTCCGTTAATTCCATCAATACCGTCTGCACCAGCAGGACCATCTGCACCATCTTCTGTTGAGCATGAAAAGTTAAAAGCAACTATAATTGCTAATAGGACAAATTTTGATTTTAATAATAAATGTTTCATTGTGTTTTTGTTTAAATGATTAATAGTTTTTGTTTTCCTATTAATAGATCAAAAATGTAAAGGTTAACATAAGAGATAAAAAAAAGCCGAAAAATATTTTTTTCGGCTTTTTAACTAAATTGACTAATTCTAGCTTTCTTCTTCACCAACAGGCTCGTTAGAGGTTTTTATGCTATTCCATTCAGGGTGAGTAGAATTTAAGTATGCATACACTGGTTTTTCATTTCTAACCATATCAACATACATTGGCATGTCTTTAAATGGTAAAAATATGGCTCCAACTTTGTTGGCAGGAATATAAGTTGGATCAGGTACAGGACTTGAGTCATGTAAGAAGTACATAATAAATCTGTGGTCTTTGTCATAACAAGTAATGTAACCTTGGATTTTAATTTTTTTACCATTCCATGTTGCAGAATTTTGATAACCCAAAGCCATTTTGTAAGTATTAACTGTAAATTGTTTTGTTGCCATAATTAAATATGTTTTAAGATTAATAACACTTATTAATGGTTTTGGTAAGTAAAGGTTAACACATAGAATAAAAAAAGCCGAAACATTTGTTTCGGCTTTTAAACTAAATTAAATAATGAAAACTCAATCAATCAGTTTTAGGGATATTATCAATTAAAAATAAGCAGACAATCCAATGCCTAGAAAGATGGATGATAAACTCTCTTTGTACTCTGAAGGTGCATCTTCTGGGTTTATGTCTTCCCAAGAATAATTTATAGAAGGTTCAATAGCGACATGATCTCCTAGTAAAAAAGAATAGCCAACACCAACTCTAAATCCAAAGGATGACGCTTTAGTTTCTAACGTTCCGAGTTCGGTAAAACTACTTTCGGTAGTTGTTTTTTGAGATCCGAAACCAACAACTGCTTCGGCAAAAAGACCATTGTCTAAATAATATCTAGCAAAAGGTAATACTGCAAAACCATTGGTTGTGGTTTCTATATCTCCAAAAAACTCATCTTCTTGTTTTTCTTTATTGGTAGTTATGGAAAGCTCTAGTCCAATAGCAAGATTATCTGCTATAAAATAACCTGCTTTAGGAGTAATATTAGTTGTAAAAGCAGTGGCTTTATTATCATTAATTTTTCGGGTTGTATTGTATACTAAAATGCTTCCGTTAGTTAAAAATGTCCCTTTGGTTTTGGCTTGAAAAACATCTTGAGCTTGGCAGTTTAAGCTTAAAATAATTAATGGTAAAATACTTAGTGTTTTAAAAATGTTCATTTTATTATTGGTTTATAATTAATAGTTTACATTAGTTTTTTATAGTCAGATGACTTTATGGTTATAGTGGTTTTGTCCAAAGCAATACATGTCATTTTTATGGCTTTAGGTTTGCGTTTAGAGGTGTCAACCATATTCATTTCTAGCGTTAGTCCATCTATCATTTTCATCCAAGATTGATTGTTCCTTTTTTTGCTTTTAAGGTTGTACATGGATTTTACAAATGATATACCTGCGTTTTGTGTAATCCAAACAGTGCCTTCAATGTCTGGTCCTTTAACTTTAAAAGCTTCACATGTATAGCCTAATATTGTTTTAGTGTTTCCGGTAGCTATTATGCTTATTTCGGATTGATTAATAGCGTCGTCAGTGGAGTCCTCAAAGTTTAAACCCATAGACATTAGTGTTTTGTCGCCTTTATTGTCCATAAACATATACATGGATTTTTTGTCTATATCCATAACGCTTATCACATCATTCTTACCTGTTTTATCAGGAATACTGGTTCCAAAATAATTTCCAGCATTGGTTAAATAGTAGACTAAGTTTGTAGTGCGTTTGCCATCTTCTATTTGCATGACGTATTTATGAGAAAATGTATAGGTGTTTGCAGGAGTTTCAGCAGATGTACTAGTGCCAAAAGGTGATTTATTATTACTAGTTGTGGTTTTAGAATCACTACTATTATTAAATGTAGAATCAAAAGCTTTTTCAGTTTCGCGTTCGGTTTTTTGTTCAACTTTCTTTTCTAAAGTTTTTTCGGCAGCTTTTTCTGCTTTTTTAGCTAGTTTTTTCCAAATCTGTGCATTACTTGACGTTACAAAGCAGCACATTAATATTATTAGTAAGGGTTTTAAAAGTTTCATTGTTTTATTTTTAATGGATTAATTATTCGTCTTTTTTAGCTTCTTTTATTTGTTTTCCAATAGCTTGTCCTAATGAGTCTTTTTGTTTTTGTGTCAAATCTTTAGATAACAAGTAATATTGATTTTTCAGCTCTGTTTTTTGTTTTTCAGGTAAGTCCGATTTTTCTAATAACTCTAAATATCCTATTGCTTTTCCGTTAGCGTTACCATCAAGGTTTTCGCCAAAAAGGCTGGTTAACGTTTGAGTCCCTTTATCTAAAAAAATGTTAGAGTTAGTAGTAGTAGAATCTTTAGTAGCAGTTTTGTTTTGTCCATGTCCACTAATAGTAAATGTTAATAGTATCATGATTGTGAATAGCAGTGTTTTCATTTTTTTAAAGTTTTATAAATACGCTTATTAATGTTTTGATTTTAAAAAGGTTAACAGAAGATGCTTTTTATTTTAAAAAAAGTTAATTTTACTTTTACGTGTTAACCTTTCCTTCAAACCAAGTATTAAATGGCAAATAACCAAGAAGAAATATCGCTTCAAAGTTTAAAACAGGGCTCAGACCAAGCACTTCAGCAAGTGTATGAAGACAACAGAGACAAGTTTATAAATTTTGCTAGACGTTATAATTTGGATACCGATGACATTATAGATATTTACCAAGATGCTTATATCGTGTTTTATAACAATGTAATGAGTGGTAAAATTGAAAGCTTTACAAGCAGTATTTCTACTTATTTATTTAGTATAGGTAAATACTTAATCTTTGATAAGATGAAAAAAACAACAAAAAAGTAAGTTCTAATTTTGATTTATCCTTAGTTAAGGATTCTGATGATTTAGTAACTACCTTGGATGTTGAAAATGAAGCGTTAACCCAAGAGCAAAAGCTACTAAAACAGCACTTTAAAGACTTAGGTAAGCAATGTCAAGAGTTACTTACCTTGTTTTATTACAGAGGATTTACCATTAAAGACATTTTAAAACATAGTAATTATAATAGCGAAAACGTTATTAAAAGCGCTAAGTCTAGATGCCTAAAAACCTTAAAACAACGTATTAATAGCAACCCTAAATAACATGGATAAACAACAACTTTTATATCTATATTTTTCTGATAAATTAACTCCAGAACAAGAACACGTATTTAAAGATTTGCTAAATACCGATTCTGAATTTAAAGCGCAATTTGAATTTGAAAATAATATCAAGCAAGTCATTAAGGCAGAACAAAGCGATACTTTAAAATCTAAACTACAGGGTTTTGAAAAAAAGATAAAGACTGAGCAAACCAATGTCAAATCATGGTTTAATTGGCGCATTGCTGCATCCATTGTCTTTTTTTAGCAGCTGGTTGGTTTGGTTATGATGCTTTTTTTGGTGTAAATTATGAGGATTTATATGCTGCCAATTATAAAAACTATCCAAATACAGTTTATACTATTACAAGAGGGGAAGATACAAGTAGTCTTGAACGTGAAGCTTTTGTAGCTTATGAAACTGAAGACTATAATTTAGCAATTCAAAAATTTAATAAAATAGAAAATAAACAACCTTACTTTAATTTTTATAAAGCAAATTCGTATTTAGGTTTAGGCGAATTAGATAAAGCAAAAGATTTGTTTAAAATAGAAACAGAAGCAGATGAAGCTGAATTTAAAGCGGAAGCTAAATGGTATTTGGCCTTAATTAATTTGAAACAGCATAATAAAACCGAAGCCACTAAATATCTTGAAACTTTAATTGCAAATTATAATTACAAAAAGGAGGAAGCTAAAACATTACTTGAAAGTTTAAACTAACTATTTTTCTTTTTTAATAATATACCTAATATTACTATTAGTAGTATTCCTGCTATAATCCATAACCAATAATGCGTTGAGGTTAAAGGCTCAGTATTTCCAGAAATTACAAATGCAGACCAATAATATGGATGCGATAAGGCATTGTCTTTATTTTGTTTTACAAAAGTTAGCTTAGCTTGTTGTAGTGCTAAGTCTTTGGGTTGTCCTTTTGAAAGGTTTTTGTAAAAATCTGACATTAATGCAGCAGAAGACGCATCGTTAATTTTCCAAAGTGTACTAGATATACTTTGTGCGCCACTAAAGTAAAAGCCTCTTGCTAAACTTAATAATCCTTCGCCACGTTTTAAGTCTCCTATTCCGCTCTCGCAAGCAGATAGGGTAACCAAATTGGCATTGAGTTTTAAATTATACAAGTCTTTAGTATACAGATAACCGTTTTGCCTATTTTTATTGGTAAATGCTAAAAATGAAAACTCCGGAGCTTCATCATTAAAAACAGCATGTGTTGCCAAGTGTAAAATACTATAATTAGTACTTTTAGTATTAAAATTTTGTAAGGTAGCATTGTCATGACTTAATACTTGACCTTTAAAATAATCTGCACAATCTTTTGCTTCCTTTAAGTTATTAGGTAACGCTAGTAAATTGCTGTTGTTAAAACTTGGCGCGAAAGCTAAAAGTTTTCCATTATTAGATTTTTTAGCTTGTAATTGCTGTAATAATGTTGCAGAATTAATGTAACTTATATTATGTTTTTCAAGTAAATAATTGGATTTTTTATCAATTAGAGCTGCAAAAGGTATGTAGTTTAGCAATCCATCGGCTACAATTATTAGATTTTGATTTAATTTATTAATAGGAGCTATTATCTTTTCGTGTAAACTTCCTAGATTTTTTCTTAACAACTCTAAATTGGATTTAGGATTGCTAAGCATTTTATATGTTAATTTTACTGAATCGTTAAAATTATAATCCAATGTTATTCTTTTAAGTTGTTTTGTGTTTTTAGTTATTCCAAATGCATAGATCGCATTTTCACCATAAAAATAGGAGATAAGCATATCTTTTTTAGATAATAGTTGTTGTGTTTTTTTTAAACTAATCCCTTTTGAATTGTACTTTAAATTAAAGTAATTTTTATAGTTTGACTCTAGACGTTTTACATAATTAGTATGTTCTAGTTTTAAGTTGGTTAACTCTTCTTTTAAAGTTTCAGTTTTATTAACGTTTAGTTTTTTTTCTAAAGTGGTAATTTTATATTTTAAAACGTCTCCTTCTTCAATTATGTTTTTTGGGATATTTGCATAACTGGTAGCTTTACTACTTAATAAGGCTTCTAAAAGTAAAACGCTTTTACTTTTTTCTGCATATAAAAAAGCTTGATCTATATAAGTGTTATTATTGCTTTTGCTATCTAAAGCAAAACAGGCCTCTATACCTGACTCAAATAATGGAAATGCATTTTCTATAAAAAAAAGTTTGTCATCATTATACCTAAAGGTTGGTCTTAGTTTGTCTAAAATACTAATAGCATAATTTACTGTGTTGATAGTTTCAATAGGATTATTAAGATTGTTTAATGTAATAGCTTTTAGCTTTAATGTTTTTAATAAGTTTATTTGATTAATGCTTGATTTAATAGAATCCTTTTGAAATAAATTTATGGCTATATTATAATGGTTTATAGCTTTATTTGGATCATCGTACTTTTGATGCAACTCGCCTATATCAGAATTTGTAATTGCTATATATTGGTTGTTTTTATACGACCTAGTGGCTTTTGTTTTGTAAAAATCTAGCGCTTTATTTAATTCATTTAATGCTTTTTCATAGTTATTTTCATTATCATATATTTCGGAGTATAGTTTATAATAATTTACATTGTACATATGGTTTATATCTAAATACTGTTTGGCTTTTTTTAGATAAAACTTGGCACTATCAATTTTTTTTAATTGAATGTAATTTTTGGCAATATTAAAACACGAAGACATAATATTGTTTGAGCCACCTTTATTATCGTAGTAGTTTAAAAATTTAAGAAAATAGCTGTTAGATTGTTTATGCTTGTTTTCTTTTTTTAAAACTTCGGCTAGCAAATTATAGTTTGAGTATATCAAATCATTATTAGTACTATCTATTGTTTTTAAAAACCTGATATTTTTATCATACAGTGCTTTAGATAAGGCGTATTTACCTTCGTCAGTATTCATTTTAGCCACATAACTATAAGCTACAGAAAGAAACGTTTTGTTTTTTAAAAGTTGGGAATTGTCAGCGTTTGCGGTATTATCAATTATTTTTTGAAAATGATTTTTAGCTGCTTCGTAATTGTTTAAGCGGTAATAATAAAAACCATAATAAAAGTTAATATGGTTTTTATATTTAAGACTGTTTTCTAAGGTGTTAAAGTAATTTTGTTGACTATTATATAAGGAGTCAATAGTGAATAAAGTAGATTGTCGCTTGGTAAAGTTATTATGGTAAAACGCTGTGTTATAAATTTCAAAATAACTATCCATTGCATAATTCCAATGCTTATTGCTTGCTGCAACTTTAATACTTT
Source organism: Olleya sp. KJ81-1 (assembly GCF_055808135.1). Lineage (NCBI taxonomy): Bacteria > Pseudomonadati > Bacteroidota > Flavobacteriia > Flavobacteriales > Flavobacteriaceae > Olleya > Olleya sp. KJ81-1. The sequence goes on from NZ_CM147854.1 coordinate 3,244,112, forward strand.
GTTTAAAGTAATAATACGCTGAGTCTTGGTTGCTAGTTGCAATATTGATAGCTTTATTACTAAGTTTTTTTATTGTTTTTTCTGAAGCTTTGCTGGGCTGTTGTGATAAACTAACTTGAAGTGAAATTAAACATATAAAAGATAAGATATATTTCATTCATCTTACTTTTTAAACATAACATTATACGGCTTTTTATTGTTAGTAGTAACTTGTAATTTGTTTGTTCCGTCACATATTGACGATTTCATTTTATTTACCGGAAAGACAAGAGTGCTATCTTCTAATGTTGTTAAATCATCAGCTGTAAAAGTTTGAATTGGATTGTCTTTATTGTCCAATAAGATAATCTTTATGTTTTTAGTGTCCTTGTCAAAGCTTATGTATTTAACAGAAGGACAACAGTCTGTGAAGGAACTATCTGGACAAGGTGGAAGAGGATCTCCTCCTCCAATTGCAATAGAGTCGTTAGTCGCAGTGTATGTACTTCTTTGATCTGTGTTTTGAATATGTATGGTATAAAGCTGTCTTTCGGTTAAAGTATTTTGTTCAGACAAATCGATTTCAGCTTTATTATTGTTATTACAAGAATTAGCTAACAGAAATAAAGTACATAGGGATATAATTACAGCTTTCATAAAGTAGAGTTTAGTTTATGTTTACTTAATGTTTTAAGTATCATAAAGTTAACGTTTTAATTGAATAATTTAAATAAATCATCAATTTTTTAGCTGTAATAACCTTTTATTCAGTCACTTAATTTATTTTGTAAACCAACACAGAGTTACTCTCACCTTTTGTCACAAACTCTAGATTATTATCCTTGTCAATATTATCAAGATCTATAGCTGATGTACCGTAAACAGGAAAGTTATCTTGCTGTTTTGCATTACTATCAAATAACATTACTTTTTGAGTTTGCTTATCTGTAGTGGAAACGTATATTTTATTGTTAATTAAAAATAGTTTTGCAGGCGTATAGCTACCAAAATCTAATTGTAAGGTTTGATCTTTTATATTTAAAGTATTGTCACTTTGTGTAATTAATGTTTTTGTAGTTGCGCTTAAATTTATGTTTTCTGATAGGTTTGTATTACTTACTGTAACCTTTCCTTTTTGGTCTATAGTTGCTAACTTACCGTCTTTAGTTGTTGTTATAAAATCCGAGTTATAATTAAAGATAGCTTGATTTGCATAACTAAGTTTTGTTTTAGGAGTCACTCTGGTTTTACCACGTCTGTCTAAAATGTATAATTGGTTGTCTGTTTTAAAAAGCAGGTAATCTTTTCGGCCAATTCTAATATGTTGAGGTGGTGTGTTTATAGTTTCTTCTGCTTGTTTAAAGTTGAAACCTTTGACCGTTTTACCTTGACTATCATAAACTAGTACATTTTTGTCTTGTGTTATAAACAAGCGGTATTTTTTGTTATTGTCATAGTCAAAAACAGAAAGAGGTTGCGTAATATCATCATTAAAGGTCATCGGAAACGGTTTTACATCCTCTCCAGTATGATCTAAAACATAAACACGATTGGCAGTAGCAAATACTAATTGTAAACGTCCATTTTTGTACATGTCAATTTGATTAACAGATCCTAAAATGGCACCTTTTAATTGCTTTTTCCATAGTATTTTACCACTATTAGATATTAAATATAAGGTGTTGGCTATGTCCTGTACAATTATATCTTTTTGTTTTGTACGATGGTTTTTAACAAACTGAGGGTTAGTAAGTATGTCATTATCTAATTTAATATTAAACATTTCAGTAACCGAGTTGTCTGAAACCGATGGTTTACTTTGCTTAATAATGGCATTAAAGTGTGCAAAGTCTATGTCGTAAATAAATTGTAAAGCAGTTGTTTTGTAGTTGTCAAATTTAAAATCAAAATTAGTATTCAAGTTAGTTTTAACTATTTGATTAAGATTAATAGGATTTATAACCTGAAGTATAGATGCTTGATTACTTAAGTTTTTCTTTAAATCTTTGTAATAATCGCGATCATTTATTGTAGTCTGATTTTGATAATTTACAATTATATTTTCCAGTGTCTCTGTATTAGATGCAAATACTAAAAACTGATTTATTATAAAGTAGTTAGCAGCCTTATCCAAATTAACAAATGGTTTTAAATAATCGTTGAATAGTCCAGGTTTAGAAAATTTATAAATGCTAATACCTCTAAAGTCTTCAACTTTTTCTTTTTCACTAAGTAAGGCTTCTTGAGTACTAATAATATCAATAGAGTTTAATACAACAGCACTAGTTGTGTCACTGTAAATTTCACCAAATTCTACGATATTATCAAAAAGAGTCGTTTTAGATTTAAGAGTGTCAATCTTATTGAATTTGTTTAAGTTATGGCTAAATTTTTTATAATCATTAAAAGTAACACTTAAAAAGCCATCACTATTTGAAGGTGTTATTTGTGCTAATTGGTTGTCCTGTGGTAAAGTGTTTTTAAACACGTTTAGCAACTTGTTTGTCGTGTCAGAAGCTTTAGTGATTCCGTTTAAAATTAATTGATTTTGACCTATTTCTGTATCAAACGTCAAGTAATCCGTAAAGTTTTTAGACAACACGTTTTTGTTAACAAATATGCTGTTTAAGCCAATGTTGGTGTTTGTGTATACTGAAAACGAAGCCTCTTTATCTTGAGTAGCTATTATTTTTTTAATCGAATTTTTGTCAGGTTTACTATTTATTAAGTGTTGCAAATGATCAACATTATTCGCTCCTATAAGTAGGTTTCCAACTGTTGAAACATAAATTATTTGATTTTTATTTGTGATTTTTTCAGCAGATAATCCTTTTAACTTTATAGGCTCTCGTTTAATCTTTAAACTATCAAGATTAAAAACAGTATCATTTAATTTAGTAACAAAACTATAGTGTAAACTATCCTTTTTATCTTTAAATAGATTGACGTAAACCTTTTGTTTGCTTTTTATTTGGTTTAATAATTCTAATTTTTCACAAATGTTTTTATAAGACCTTGTGTTAGATAATTGGTCTATAAAATGATTGTTGGTTATGTTACTTTTAAAGTTTTCTAGATTGTTAATGGTTAACACATAATCTGCTTGACTAAAAATATAATCTTCAATTGTATTTTTGTTAGTAGATTTTTGACAAGATATTATCAAAAAAATAAATAGTAAACAACACCATATATGTTTCATAAAAGTAGAGAGTTTGTGCAAATATAATAAGTTACAATTCTAATTTCAATTGTTCTGGTAACAGCTTAAAAGATTTTCTGTGGTATTTAGTAGGACCGTATTTTCTAATAGCTTCACGATGTTGTTTAGTTGGGTAACCTTTATTTTGTTTCCAATTGTACATCGGAAACTCTTCATGGATTTTATTCATGTATTCATCTCGATAAGTTTTGGCTAAAACAGACGTTGCAGCAATACTTAAAAACTTACCATCTCCTTTAATTATAGTTTCAAACGGAATATCTTTATAAGGTTTAAATTTATTTCCATCTACAATAATAAACTCGGGTGTTTTTTTCATGGCTTCAATAGACTTATGCATCGCTAAAATGGAAGCGTTTAATATATTAATATTATCAATTTCAGCTTCATGGATGTGATAAAAGCCAAAGCACAATGCTTCGTTTTCAATAATTGGTCTTAATAAATCTCTTTTTTTCGCTAATTTGTTTAGAGTCGTTCAAAATTTCATTCTTAAAATTAGATTTTAAAATTACAGCAGCAGCAGTAACAGGTCCAGCTAAGCAACCACGACCAGCTTCATCAGTTCCGCACTCTAATTTGTGATTGGTATATTTTAATTTTAGCATTAAATAAAAAAGAAGGTTTGACGTTATATTGTTTCAATTTTGTTCCTTTCTTAACAGAAACCACAAAACCATAAAGATATTTGCTATTTTTGGCAAAAATAAATGATTCAGCTTTTAATTAAAGGTCTAAAATAGTCACCATTTAATGAAAAAAATAATTTTCTCTTTCCTTTTATTCATCATAACTGTTTTTGCTTATGCGCAAAGACCAGTAAAAAAGACTTCAAATAAAGCGATATCTTCAGCCCAATCTAATGTTGTTACCGTTCAGGACAGTGTTAAAAAAGGTAGTGCAGGTACTAAATCAACACAAAAAAAGAGGCTGTTATTACAGATTATTTGATTATTAATCATTTAAGAGATACTACATATTTAGATACAACCTTAACAATAAATAAAGAGTATAAATACAATTATTTGAGACGTGATGAGTTTGGTTTAATGCCATTTGCTAATATTGGTCAGACATATAATAGTCTTACTTATAATTTTAACGACACCCATTTAATTCCAGGATTTGGTGCAAAAGCAAAGCACTTTAACTACTTAGATGCAGAAGACATCAATTATTATCATGTGCCTACACCATTAACAGAACTTTATTTTAAAACTGCCTTAACCCAAGGACAGCAATTAGATGCGTTTTTTACTACCAATACGTCAAAACAGTTTAATTTATCAATTGGATATAAAGGCGTTAGGTCTTTAGGTATATATCAAAACTCATTAACTAGCTCAGGAAATCTTAGGATGACAGCAAGTTATAAAACAAAAAATAGGCGTTATATTTTAAATACACATTTTACCTCTCAGGATTTACTAACTCAAGAAAATGGAGGGTTAAAAGACGACAACCTTGCGTTTTTTGAATCTGGAGACCCTGATTTTGACGACAGAGGAGTGTTAGAAGTAAATTTTGAAAATGCAGAAAATCTACTTTTGGGTAAACGATTTTATTTAAATCATAGCTACGATTTTATTAGACCTAAGGATTCTTTAAGTTCAAACAGTCTTCAATTAGCACATGTAATGACACTTGAGGATAAGATTTATACATTCGATCAATCAGCAGCCAACACCGATTATTTTGGAGAAGCCTTCCGTACTTCAAGCTTAAAGGATAGGACAGAGCTAGAGCAATTTACAAACCAATTGCAATTAAACTACAAAAATGCTACATTAGGTAATCTTCAGTTTAATGCAACACATAATAACTATAACTATGGGTATGATAAAATTGTAGCACTAAATTCAGGAACTATAACTAATAGATTAATTGGAGATGTAGTCTCAGTAGGTGCAAAATATAATAAGCAGTACAAAGGTTTTAATTTAAATGGTAATGCAGGATTAAATGTAACAGGAGATTTTGACGGAAACTATATTTCAGGGACAGCATCTTATCAATTAAATAGTGACCTTAAAATATTAGCTAATATCAATCACTCATCCATAGCTCCAAATTTTAACACATTGCTTTTTCAAAGTGATTATAAAAATTATAATTGGAGTAATCAATTTAATAATATTAAATCACAGCAATTACTCTTTAATATAGACTCCAAAAAATATGCGAATCTAACGGTAGATCTAAATACAATAAATGATTATGTATATTTCTCAAAAAATGAAGAAGGCAATGTTAAACCATACCAAAATAGCGATGCGATTACCTATTTAAAACTCAAACTTCAAAAAGAAATCAGGTATAAAAATTTCGCTTTAGACAATACAGTGTTATATCAAAACGTGCAAGACAACTCTAATGTCTTAAACGTCCCTCAGATAGTAACCCGCAATACACTATATTATTCAAATCAAGTATTCAAAAAAGCAATGTTTTTGCAAACCGGAATAATATTCAATTATTTCAGTTCATATAATATGAATAGTTATGACCCTTTATTAGCCGAGTTCTATACTCAAAATCAAGAAGAGTTCGGAGGATTCCCTAGGCTAGACTTTTTTGTCAACGCAAAAATTAGACAAACTAGAATATTTTTAAAAGCCGAACATTTTAATTCAGCCTTCACTGCAAAAGATTATTATTCGGCAGCCAATCAACCATATCGTGATTTTACAATTCGATTTGGTTTAGTCTGGAATTTCTTTCTATAGCATAATGTTGGCGTTACCCAAAGGGTCGGGCTATCACTACTCGCTTTTTTTAGCGCAGAGTTTTTACTATTTATTACAATACATGTTATGGATTGATTAATTTACTACTTAATAAGGTACGTATAAAAAAAGAGCTCAAACATACCGTTCTATCCCTAACGCGCTGCTTATCAGTAAACAAATTAAATAGTGACAATATTACTTGTTTATCAGTAAGCTTAAGATTAAAAAATAATTCAAAAAATATTAGACTCTAACCTGTTAGTAATAAAGCTTTAAAGGATTGTATTAAAATAAAATTAAAAAAAGATTAAAAAAAGGGTTGCGGTAAAGAAAAAGGCTTGTATATTTGCACCCCGAAAACGACGTAACTGATGTTGCTGAGAGTAAAGGAAAACGTTCTAAGATATATTGAAAGTAAAGTTTAAAAAAAGAAAAAAAACTTTTTTTAAATAAAGCTTGTGGGATTTAAAAAAGCGAATTATATTTGCACCCGCTTAAGGAAATAACATCTTAAGAGACAGAGAAAAAAGTTCATAAACATATTGAATTGACAGCGTAAGAATTAATTGGAAACGATTAATTCAAACAAACGAGAATAAACCATTTTGAGTACTGAGAACATTATTAATTGTTAAAACATAGTCGTAAGACTTAAAATTTAACGATGAAGAGTTTGATCCTGGCTCAGGATGAACGCTAGCGGCAGGCTTAACACATGCAAGTCGAGGGGTAGCAGGGAGCTTGCTCCGCTGACGACCGGCGAACGGGTGCGTAACGCGTATAGAATCTACCTCTTACTAAGGGATAGCCCAGAGAAATTTGGATTAATATCTTATAGTATGTTGACTTGGCATCAAGATAACATTAAAGGTTACGGTAAGAGATGACTATGCGTCCTATTAGCTAGATGGTGTGGTAACGGCACACCATGGCAACGATAGGTAGGGGCCCTGAGAGGGGGATCCCCCACACTGGTACTGAGACACGGACCAGACTCCTACGGGAGGCAGCAGTGAGGAATATTGGACAATGGAGGCAACTCTGATCCAGCCATGCCGCGTGCAGGAAGACTGCCCTATGGGTTGTAAACTGCTTTTATACAGGAAGAAACACTCTCACGTGTGAGAGCTTGACGGTACTGTAAGAATAAGGATCGGCTAACTCCGTGCCAGCAGCCGCGGTAATACGGAGGATCCAAGCGTTATCCGGAATCATTGGGTTTAAAGGGTCCGTAGGTGGATAATTAAGTCAGAGGTGAAATCCTGCAGCTCAACTGTAGAATTGCCTTTGATACTGGTTGTCTTGAGTTATTATGAAGTAGTTAGAATATGTAGTGTAGCGGTGAAATGCATAGATATTACATAGAATACCAATTGCGAAGGCAGATTACTAATAATATACTGACACTGATGGACGAAAGCGTGGGGAGCGAACAGGATTAGATACCCTGGTAGTCCACGCCGTAAACGATGGTCACTAGCTGTTCGAACTTCGGTTTGAGTGGCTAAGCGAAAGTGATAAGTGACCCACCTGGGGAGTACGTTCGCAAGAATGAAACTCAAAGGAATTGACGGGGGCCCGCACAAGCGGTGGAGCATGTGGTTTAATTCGATGATACGCGAGGAACCTTACCAGGGCTTAAATGTAAATTGACAGGTTTAGAAATAGACTTTTCTTCGGACAATTTACAAGGTGCTGCATGGTTGTCGTCAGCTCGTGCCGTGAGGTGTCAGGTTAAGTCCTATAACGAGCGCAACCCCTGTTGTTAGTTGCCAGCGAGTCATGTCGGGAACTCTAACAAGACTGCCAGTGCAAACTGTGAGGAAGGTGGGGATGACGTCAAATCATCACGGCCCTTACGTCCTGGGCTACACACGTGCTACAATGGTAGGGACAGAGAGCAGCCACTGGGTGACCAGGAGCGAATCTATAAACCCTATCACAGTTCGGATCGGAGTCTGCAACTCGACTCCGTGAAGCTGGAATCGCTAGTAATCGCATATCAGCCATGATGCGGTGAATACGTTCCCGGGCCTTGTACACACCGCCCGTCAAGCCATGGAAGCTGGGAGTGCCTGAAGTCCGTCGCCGTAAGGAGCGGCCTAGGGTAAAATCGGTAACTAGGGCTAAGTCGTAACAAGGTAGCCGTACCGGAAGGTGCGGCTGGAACACCTCCTTTCTAGAGAAAGACAATTATTGTGTTTTTTTATGTAAACAAAAAGTTTATTCTCCTGCTGTTGATTTATAATCTATTATAGTAGAGTCTCATAGCTCAGCTGGTTAGAGCGCTACACTGATAATGTAGAGGTCGGCAGTTCGAGTCTGCCTGAGACTACTAATACTATAATAAAAGGAAATTCTAGAAGTTGTCAATTCTAAATAAGTAATTCTGAATAGAACATTCGGGATTCCTATATGGGGGATTAGCTCAGCTGGCTAGAGCGCCTGCCTTGCACGCAGGAGGTCATCGGTTCGACTCCGATATTCTCCACTATTCAGTTTTAACTGAAAAAGTTCTTTGACATATTGAAAAAAGATACATGAAAATTTAGTGAGATTTTTCTCATTAAAATTAATGCAGTATTACACTAATCGTAGTATAATACTGCATAGAACTCATTAAAAAGCAAATAGTACAATAAGCTAAATAAGAGCGTATGGGGAATGCCTAGGCTCTCAGAGGCGATGAAGGACGTGATAAGCTGCGAAAAGCTGCGGGGATTGGCACATACAAATTGATCCGTAGATATCCGAATGGGGCAACCCAGCATATTGAAGATATGTTATCCGAAAGGAAGTAAACCCGGAGAACTGAAACATCTAAGTACCCGGAGGAGAAGAAAACAAAAGTGATTCCGTTAGTAGTGGCGAGCGAACGCGGATTAGCCCAAACCAGTATTGTTAAGGCAATGCTGGGGTTGTAGGACTACAATATTTGAGTTGTAATGAATTAGAATAGTTTGGAAAGACTAACCAGAGAGGGTGATAGTCCCGTATAAGTAAAGAACAGTAAGATAGTAGTATCCTGAGTAGCGCGGGACACGAGTAATCCTGTGTGAATCAGTCGGGACCATCCGATAAGGCTAAATACTCCTGAGAGACCGATAGTGAACTAGTACCGTGAGGGAAAGGTGAAAAGAACCCTGAATAAGGGAGTGAAATAGATCCTGAAACCATACGCTTACAAGCGGTCGGAGCCCTTTGGGGTGACGGCGTGCCTTTTGCATAATGAGCCTACGAGTTACCGTTGCTAGCAAGGTTAAGTGATTAAGTCACGGATCCGTAGCGAAAGCGAGTCTGAATAGGGCGCTTTAGTTAGTAGTGGTAGACGCGAAACCGTGTGATCTACCCATGGGCAGGTTGAAGCTGTAGTAACATACAGTGGAGGACCGAACCGGTTGACGTTGAAAAGTCTTCGGATGACCTGTGGGTAGGGGTGAAAGGCCAATCAAACTCGGAAATAGCTCGTACTCCCCGAAATGCATTTAGGTGCAGCGTTGATTTATAGTTTTATAGAGGTAGAGCTACTGATTGGATGCGGGGGCTTCACCGCCTACCAATTCCTGACAAACTCCGAATGCTATAAAATGTTAATCAGCAGTGAGGGCATGGGTGCTAAGGTCCATGTCCGAAAGGGAAAGAACCCAGACCATCAGCTAAGGTCCCAAAATATATGTTAAGTTGAAAAAACGAGGTTGAACTGCTTTGACAGCTAGGATGTTGGCTTGGAAGCAGCCATTCATTTAAAGAGTGCGTAACAGCTCACTAGTCGAGCGGTTCGGCATGGATAATAATCGGGCATAAACATATTACCGAAGCTATGGACTTGTAAAAGTGGTAGGGGAGCATTGTAGTGGCGTTGAAGGTGTGCTGTGAGGCATGCTGGAGTAACTACAAAAGAAAATGTAGGCATAAGTAACGATAATGCGGGCGAGAAACCCGCACTCCGAAAGACTAAGGTTTCCTCAGCTATGCTAATCAGCTGAGGGTTAGTCGGGACCTAACGCGAACCCGAAAGGGGTAGTGGATGGACAACAGGTTAATATTCCTGTACCTGCTCTCATTAAAAGTGACGGAGGCGAAAAGTTAGTGCGCACAGACGGAATTGTGCGTTGAAGAGAGTGGTAACACCTCGATAGTACACTAAGACTACGGTCGCGGTGATAATCTAGCGAATCGACTTCCAAGAAAAGCAAGAGAAGCAGCCCGTACCCTAAACCGACACAGGTAGTTGGGATGAGAATTCTAAGGAGCTCGAGAGATTCATGGCTAAGGAACTAGGCAAAATAGACCTGTAACTTCGGGAGAAAGGTCGCCACCCTTCGGGGTGGCCGCAGTGAAAAGGTCCAGGCGACTGTTTATCAAAAACACAGGGCTATGCTAAATTGAAAGATGACGTATATGGCCTGACACCTGCCCGGTGCTGGAAGGTTAAGTGGAGGGTTTAGCTTCGGCGAAGATCTAAAATGAAGCCCCAGTAAACGGCGGCCGTAACTATAACGGTCCTAAGGTAGCGAAATTCCTTGTCGGGTAAGTTCCGACCTGCACGAATGGTGCAACGATCTGGACACTGTCTCAGCCATGAGCTCGGTGAAATTGTAGTATCGGTGAAGATGCCGATTACCCGCTGTGGGACGAAAAGACCCCGTGCACCTTTACTATAGCTTAGTATTGGTTTTGGATAAGTAATGTGTAGGATAGGTGGGAGACTTTGAAGCGGCGTCGCTAGGCGTTGTGGAGTCATTGTTGAAATACCACCCTTTGCTTGTCTAGAGTCTAACCTTCAATGAAGGGACAGTGCTTGGTGGGTAGTTTGACTGGGGTGGTCGCCTCCAAAAGAGTAACGGAGGCTTCTAAAGGTTCCCTCAGCACGCTTGGTAACCGTGCGTAGAGTGCAATGGCATAAGGGAGCTTGACTGAGAGACCTACAAGTCGATCAGGTACGAAAGTAGAGCATAGTGATCCGGTGGTTCCGTATGGAAGGGCCATCGCTCAAAGGATAAAAGGTACGCCGGGGATAACAGGCTGATCTCCCCCAAGAGCTCATATCGACGGGGGGTTTGGCACCTCGATGTCGGCTCGTCACATCCTGGGGCTGGAGAAGGTCCCAAGGGTTGGGCTGTTCGCCCATTAAAGTGGCACGCGAGCTGGGTTCAGAACGTCGTGAGACAGTTCGGTCTCTATCTACAGTGGGCGTTAGAAATTTGAGTGGATCTGACTCTAGTACGAGAGGACCGAGTTGGACTAACCTCTGGTGTATCTGTTGTTCCGCCAGGAGCATTGCAGAGTAGCTACGTTGGGAAGGGATAAGCGCTGAAAGCATATAAGCGCGAAACCCACCACAAGATGAGATTTCTTTAAAGGGTCGTAGGAGATGACTACGTTGATAGGTCATAGGTGTAAAGGCAGTAATGTCATAGCCGAGTGATACTAATAACCCATAGGCTTATTGTACGCCTGTTTTTTATAAAGTTCAATACAAAAATTTTCATGAATCATTTTTTCAATATGTTATTATATACGGTTAAGTAGTTAATACTACATACACCGAAAGATTTAAGGTGATTATAGCGATGGGGCTCACCTCTTACCATTCCGAACAGAGAAGTTAAGCCCATTTGCGCCGATGGTACTGCATTGTGGGAGAGTAGGTCGTCGCCTTTTTAGAGAACCCTTCATATTTATTTATGAAGGGTTTTTTTGTGCTTAAAAATCAAAGTAAATAGGCGAAAAGAAAAAAGATATACTAGTTTTGGTTGTTTTGTGAATAGAATAACTACATCGTAGTTATTTTTAAAAGAATAAGGATATAATGTCTGACTTTTATTAGGAGAATTAAGAATATAATATAATTATTTTAAATGAATGATTATGTGATGGATTAGTAATTGGGGTAATACATAATATGAGTTGGTTTATTATATATATAATTATTGTTTTAATTCTTAAATGAAAATCTTCTAACCTATTAGCAATAAGGCGTTAAAGGATTGTATTAAAATAAAATTAAAAAAAGATTAAAAAAAGGGTTGCGGTAAAGAAAAAGGCTTGTATATTTGCACCCCGAAAACGACGTAACTGATGTTGCTGAGAGTAAAGGAAAACGTTCTAAGATATATTGAAAGTAAAGTTTAAAAAAGAAAAAAACTTTTTTTAAATAAAGCTTGTGGGATTTAAAAAAGCGAATTATATTTGCACCCGCTTAAGGAAATAACATCTTAAGAGACAGAGAAAAAAGTTCATAAACATATTGAATTGACAGCGTAAGAATTAATTGGAAACGATTAATTCAAACAAACGAGAATAAACCATTTTGAGTACTGAGAACATTATTAATTGTTAAAACATAGTCGTAAGACTTAAAATTTAACGATGAAGAGTTTGATCCTGGCTCAGGATGAACGCTAGCGGCAGGCTTAACACATGCAAGTCGAGGGGTAGCAGGGAGCTTGCTCCGCTGACGACCGGCGAACGGGTGCGTAACGCGTATAGAATCTACCTCTTACTAAGGGATAGCCCAGAGAAATTTGGATTAATATCTTATAGTATGTTGACTTGGCATCAAGATAACATTAAAGGTTACGGTAAGAGATGACTATGCGTCCTATTAGCTAGATGGTGTGGTAACGGCACACCATGGCAACGATAGGTAGGGGCCCTGAGAGGGGGATCCCCCACACTGGTACTGAGACACGGACCAGACTCCTACGGGAGGCAGCAGTGAGGAATATTGGACAATGGAGGCAACTCTGATCCAGCCATGCCGCGTGCAGGAAGACTGCCCTATGGGTTGTAAACTGCTTTTATACAGGAAGAAACACTCTCACGTGTGAGAGCTTGACGGTACTGTAAGAATAAGGATCGGCTAACTCCGTGCCAGCAGCCGCGGTAATACGGAGGATCCAAGCGTTATCCGGAATCATTGGGTTTAAAGGGTCCGTAGGTGGATAATTAAGTCAGAGGTGAAATCCTGCAGCTCAACTGTAGAATTGCCTTTGATACTGGTTGTCTTGAGTTATTATGAAGTAGTTAGAATATGTAGTGTAGCGGTGAAATGCATAGATATTACATAGAATACCAATTGCGAAGGCAGATTACTAATAATATACTGACACTGATGGACGAAAGCGTGGGGAGCGAACAGGATTAGATACCCTGGTAGTCCACGCCGTAAACGATGGTCACTAGCTGTTCGAACTTCGGTTTGAGTGGCTAAGCGAAAGTGATAAGTGACCCACCTGGGGAGTACGTTCGCAAGAATGAAACTCAAAGGAATTGACGGGGGCCCGCACAAGCGGTGGAGCATGTGGTTTAATTCGATGATACGCGAGGAACCTTACCAGGGCTTAAATGTAAATTGACAGGTTTAGAAATAGACTTTTCTTCGGACAATTTACAAGGTGCTGCATGGTTGTCGTCAGCTCGTGCCGTGAGGTGTCAGGTTAAGTCCTATAACGA
>NZ_CM147854.1:3262500-3416332 GCF_055808135.1 Olleya sp. KJ81-1
TTCAAGTGTTGATGATTGGTGATTTACAACAACTATCTCCCGTTGTAAAAGATAATGAGTGGCACTTACTTAAACCATTTTATAATAACGCCTTCTTTTTTAGTAGTCATGCTTACCAACAATGTAATCCTATTTCAGTTGAATTAAAGCATATTTATAGACAAGATAACCCTTTATTCATTAATATATTAAACGAAATTAGAACAAACACATTGTCTCTTGAGTCAGCAAATGAATTAAATAAAAGATATCAGCCAGATTTTGAACCTAAGGAAGATGATGGGTATATTTCATTAACTACACATAATAACAAGGCAGAATACACTAATAAAGCTAAACTTGAGAAGCTAAAAGGTAGGCCTCAGACATATAAAGCAAAAGTAGAGGGTAAGTTTCCTGAGTTTTCATATCCTAATAAGGAATCGCTTGTACTTAAAGTCGGATCTCAAGTCATGTTTGTTAAAAATGATAGTTCTACGGACAAACGATATTTTAATGGAAAGATAGGTAAGGTTATACTACTCGATAAAGATGAAGTTGTTGTTAAGTGTCCAGATGATGATTTCAATATAATTACGAAACCAGAGATTTGGGAAAATATTAATTACTCGGTTGATAAGGATACTAAGGCCATTTCTGAAAACAAAATTGGATCCTTCACTCAAATCCCCTTACGTTTGGCTTGGTCAATTACCATCCATAAAAGTCAAGGTTTGACTTTTGAAAAGGCAATTATAGATTCGGAAGGTGCATTTGCACATGGACAGACTTATGTCGCTTTAAGTAGATGTAAATCTTTAGAAGGTTTAGTGTTGAAAAGTAAGATTAATTCTAGTCAAATTATAAGTGATACTAATGTTATCAATTTTAATCTTGAAGCAGAGAAAAATCAACCTGACGAGAGCATTTTGCAACAATCTAAAACGCATTTTCAGTTAAGTTTAATCTCTGAGATTTTCGATTTTTATCAATTTTTATATCCGACTAATAGACTTTTAGATATCTATTATAAAAATAGAGGAAGTTTTAAGGGTAACATAGAAGATCCATTAACTAGTATAAAAGATTGCGTCGCTGCTTTATTAAAAGTTGCGAATGGATTTAAAGCGCAGTTATTAGAAATTTCAAAAGAGTCTACTACTCCGGAGACTAGTGATGAAATTCAGTCTAGATTTAAAAAAGCTCTAGCGTATTATAAACAGCAATTGGATGTTAACATAATTCAAATTTATAAAACCTTTAATTTTACTACAGATAATAAAACACTAGACACGGATTTTAATAAACAATTAGATACTTTAGAAGAGTTAATAGGTGTTAAACAGTTATATTTTTCTAATTTGAATTCTGGATTTTCAATTAAACTATTTTTAGAATTAAGAGCTAAAGCTGTATTTCTGACAAAAGAAAAACCTAAAACTCCAAGAAAGACTGTTATAGATGGAACTACTAATGTAGAATTATTTGAATTATTAAGAGAGTTAAGAAATACTATTGCCGAAAGAGAAGATTTGGTTCATTTTCAAATATTCACACAAAAGTCATTATATGAAATGTGCGAAACATTGCCAACTAGTCAAACGGAATTATTAAATGTCAATGGATTTGGTAAAACACGGGTTGCCAAATATGGTAACGAAATTATACAAATAATAAGAGAGTATTGCGAGGAGAATGACATTGAGGTTTCCAATAGTAAAGAGATTTTTGAAAAGGTTAAACCAAAACGCAAAAAGGGAGATACAAAAGAAACGTCTTTACAGATTTTTAAAGCAGGTAAATCAATAGATCAAATAGCTTTTGAGCGTGATTTAAATGTGAATACTATCTTTGGGCACCTTGCAAGTTTTATACCTTCAGGTGAAGTTAAAATTACAGACTTGATCTCTGAAAAGCATTATAAGGAATTGAAAGCATTAATCCCTAAACATACTTTTGAAAATCTTTCAGATTTAAAATCTCAAATAGCTGACAAGTATAGTTATGGAGAGATTAGATTAGTTTTAGATGATATATCTTAGAAATAAAAAAGGCTTTAAAATTAATTTTAAAGCCTTTTTTTATATTTATGTATTCAGGATTATCCTTTGATAACACCTCTTGAAATTACTATTTTCTGAATTTCTGAAGTTCCTTCATATATCTGTGTGATTTTAGCATCTCGCATCATACGTTCTACATGGTATTCTTTAACAAAACCATTACCACCATGTATTTGCACAGCTTCAACAGTTTGTTCCATTGCTACTTTACTAGCATATAATTTAGCCATTGCACTTGACATATCGTAACTATTACCTTGGTCTTTATCCCAAGCAGCTTTCATTACTAACATACGTGCAGCTTCAATTTCTGTATACATATCAGCTAATTTAAATGCGATCGCTTGGTGATTACAGATTTCTGTACCAAATGCCTTACGTTCTTTACTATATTTTAAGGCTAACTCATAAGCACCTGCAGCAATACCTAAAGCTTGTGCAGCAATACCAATACGTCCACCAGATAAAGTTTTCATTGCGAATTTAAAACCAAATCCATCTTCACCAATTCTATTTTCTTTTGGTACTTTTACGTCATTAAATTGTAATGTGTGTGTATCACTACCTCTAATTCCTAATTTATCTTCTTTAGGACCAATATCAAATCCTGGTGTTCCTTTTTCTACTATAAAAGCATTAATACCTTTATGAGCTTTATCTCTGTCAGTTTGCGCTATAACTAAATATACATCACTTCGACCACCATTGGTAATCCAGTTTTTTGTACCATTAATAACATAATGGTCACCTTTATCTATAGCTGTTGTTTTTTGTGATGTTGCGTCACTACCAGCTTCAGGTTCACTTAAACAAAAAGCACCAATAGATTCTCCAGTTGCTAGTTTAGTTAAGTACTTTTGTTTTTGCTCTTCGGTACCATAAGTTTCAAGTCCGTAACAAACTAAAGAGTTGTTTACAGAAACCATAACAGAAGCAGAAGCATCAATTTTAGATAATTCTTCCATAATTAATACGTAAGAAATAGCATCCATTCCACTTCCTCCATATTTTGGGTCTACCATAATACCCATAAAACCAAGTGCTCCCATTTTTCTAACTAATTCATCAGGAAACGTTTGTGCATTATCACGTTCGATAACACCAGGTAATAATTCTGTTTGTGCAAAATCGCGAGCTGCATCGCGAATCATTATATGTTCTTCAGTAAGGCTAAAATCCATAATTTATGTAAGATTGTTGATTTAATAAAATTTGGATACAAAGATAAGTTTTTATTAGCATATTTTCAATCGTTATAGTTATTTTTACATTATATGATAAAAGACAATTATACAGTGATTGGCGTGATGTCAGGGACGTCTTTGGATGGTATTGATCTTGCTTTAATTTCATTTAAAAAAGCTACTAATTGGAATTTTAAAATTGAAATTGCTCAGACTGTAGTTTATCCTAAAACTTGGCTAAATAGGCTTAAAAATTTAATAAATTTAGCTACTTCTGATCTAAGCGAGTTAGATAAAGAGTATACTACCTTTTTGGCTTCTGTTATCAACAATTTCATAAAAACTAATAACATTAGTAATATTGATGCAGTTTGCTCTCATGGTCATACAGCACTACACAGACCAGAATTAGGCTATACTTTACAGATAGGTAACTTACCTCAATTATCAAATTTAATTCAACAGACTGTAGTGTGTGATTTTAGAATTCAAGATGTTGAATTAGGTGGTCAAGGTGCACCATTAGTTCCAATTGGTGATCAATTTTTGTTTCCGCAATATCATTGGTGTTTAAATTTAGGAGGTTTTGCTAATATCTCTTCACAAGAAAATACAAATAGAATTGCTTTTGATATTTGTCCTGTAAATATTGTCCTAAATAAATATGTAGGCGTATTAGGTTTTGATTTTGATGATAAAGGTAAACTTGCTAGACAAGGTAAATTTCATCACAAATTATTTCATCAGCTAAATCAATTAGCTTTTTATCATGAAACAGCTCCTAAATCATTAGGGTTGGAGTGGGTAAAGACTAATATTTTTCCACTAGTTGATAGTTTTAATTTACCAATCAATGATGTTTTACATACGTATGTTAAACATATAGCATTTCAGATAGCTAAAGTTATAAATCAAAAACAAAACACGTTGGTTTTAGCAACAGGAGGAGGCGTGTTTAACGATTTTTTACTTGAAGAAATAACTAAATTAACATCAAATCAAATAATAATACCTTCAAAAAACATTATAGAATTTAAAGAAGCCTTAATTTTTGGCTTCTTAGGTATATTAAAATTACGAGGAGAAAACAACTGTCTAAAATCAGTGACAGGGGCTTTAAAAGATCATTCGTCAGGGAAAATATTCAATATAAAAAAATAAATAATAGTGATAAATTATTGCAAGAAGCCAAGTCAATAATTATTAACAATAATTTATTATAATAAAAATGACCAGACTATTAAAAGCCATTTTTTGTTTTTTTATATTTGTTAAATTAATTAATCTAACACTTCGTAAGATGAATCAACTTTAGCTACTTTAAATGTTAATCCAGAGAGAAAAATATTAAAGTTGAAACCAAAAATTAAACATGAAAGACTTATTAAAAATTTACGAAAATAAAGAACCAGAAATAGTATTTAATTGGAAAGATTCTGAAACAGAAGCAGAAGGCTGGACAGTTATAAATTCTTTAAGAGGTGGTGCTGCAGGTGGTGGTACCAGAATGAGAAAAGGATTGGATATGAATGAAGTTTTATCCCTTGCCAAAACTATGGAGGTAAAGTTTACTGTATCTGGACCAGCTATTGGTGGTGCAAAATCAGGAATTAATTTTGATCCAAAAGACCCAAGAAAACGTGGTGTTTTAGAGCGTTGGTACAAAGCAGTGTCTCCATTGTTAAAAAGTTATTACGGTACAGGAGGAGATTTAAATGTAGATGAAATCCATGAAGTAATTCCAATAACGGAAGATTCTGGAGTATGGCATCCTCAAGAAGGTGTTTTTAATGGACACTTTAAGCCAACTGAAGCAGATAAAATTAACCGTATTGGACAGTTACGTCAAGGTGTAATTAAAGTTTTAGAAAACACAAACTATTCTCCAGACGTAGCAAAAAAGTATACTGTAGCAGACATGATTACAGGATATGGTGTAGCAGAAGCTGTTAGACATTATTATGATGTTTATGGTGGAAGCGTAAAAGGTAAGCGTGCAGTAGTTCAAGGTTTTGGAAATGTAGGATCAGCAGCAGCTTTTTATTTAGCACAAATGGGAGCTAAAATTGTTGGAATTATTGATATTTCTGGTGGAGTTATAAATGAAGAAGGTTTTTCTTTTGAAGAAATAAAAGACTTTTTCTTAACTAAAAACGGAAATACATTAGCAACGGACAACATGATACCTTTTGCTGAAATGAATGAGCGCATTTGGTCTTTAGAAACTGAGATTTTTGCACCTTGTGCTGCATCAAGATTAATTACCCAAGATCAAATTGATCAAATGATTAATACAGGTTTAGAGGTTGTATCTTGTGGTGCAAATGTACCTTTTGCAGATAAAGAAATTTTCTTTGGATCTATCATGGAACAAACAGATGAGCGTGTAAGCTTAATACCAGATTTTATTTCAAACTGTGGTATGGCACGTGTATTTGCTTACTTTATGGAGCGTAAAGTGCAAATGACTGATGAAGCTATTTTTAATGATACATCTGATATTATTAAAAAAGCAATCCAGAACGTACATGCAAAAAACGCTTCTAAAAAAGAAATTAGTAAAACTGCTTTTGAAATAGCATTAAAACAATTAGTATAATATGGAATCAGTAATAATTTTAGTATTTGTTATAGGCTATTTAGCTATAACATTAGAGCATAATATAAAGATTGATAAGTTAATTCCTGCTTTAGTCATGATGGCTATAAGTTGGGCGTTAATTTCATTAGGATTAGACTCTTTTACAGAGTGGTTTGATTCTGCCAATCATGGTCTGGTAGAAGGGTATGCTTCATTAGGACATGAAACCAAGATGCACTTAATGGAAGAAACATTGCTTCACCATTTAGGTAAAACAGCAGAGATTTTAGTATTTCTTTTAGGCGCTATGACAATCGTAGAGATTATTGATTATTTTGATGGATTTTCTACTATTAAAAGCTTTATCAAAACAAAGAAGAAAACCAAAATATTATGGATTTTTGCCTTCTTAGCATTTATACTTTCTGCTATAATAGATAACTTAACTGCAACCATTGTATTGATTTCTATCTTACAAAAAATTGTTAATGACAGAAATGTACGTATTTGGTTTGCAGGTTTAATTATTATTGCTGCTAATGCAGGTGGTGCATGGTCACCAATTGGAGATGTTACAACGACTATGTTATGGATTGGTAAAAAAGTTACCACAGGACATTTAGTTGGGTACTTACTATTACCATCTTTAATATGTATGTTAGTACCTACTTTTATAGCTTCTTTTTTACCAGCTTTTAAAGGTGATTTAGCGGTTGAGGAAGCAGTAGAAGAAAAACCAAAAAGCAGATTTAGTGGTACAATGTTATACCTTGGTTTAGGTGCAATTGTATTTGTTCCAATATTTAAAACAGTAACACATTTACCTCCTTATGTTGGTATGATGTTAGCGTTAGGTGTGGTAGCAATTTTTGCGGAAATTTATAGTTCTGCTAAATTTAGTTTATCTAACCATGATTCAGAAGAAAGTGATGCACACGCACACCATAGTCCTGTACACCATTCATTATCAAAAATTGAGTTACCAAGTATCTTATTTTTCTTAGGTATTTTAATGGCTGTGGCAGCTTTAGAATCTTTAGGTATTTTATTTGGATTTGCATCTACTTTACAAGATAGTATGCCAATGATGGGAACAGAGTTACATCATGAAGGTGTTTCGGATTTAGTAATTATTTTATTAGGTATTGGATCTGCAGTTATTGATAACGTACCATTAGTAGCAGCTAGTTTAGGTATGTTTTCTCAACCTATTGATAACGAGCTTTGGCACTTTATTGCTTATTCTGCAGGTACAGGAGGAAGTATGTTAATCATTGGATCTGCAGCAGGAGTTGTTGCAATGGGAATGGAGAAAATTGACTTTTTCTGGTATTTCAAAAAAATCTCTTGGTTGGCTTTAGCAGGATTTTTAGCAGGAACATTAGTGTTTTTCTGGACCAGAACTTTATTTTAATATATACTCAAAACAAAAATCTAACGTTATACACGTATCTAATTTTATAATATGCTAAGCAAATTAATTCAAGACACTGCTCAAGCGGTAGATCCATTAGTAGAAGGAGAACCAGTTGAGAAAACTTTATCAATAATAGAACTGATTACAACAGGAGGTACTGCTGGTATAATTATCATTGCATTACTATTTGTATTATTGATTATGGCTGTATATATTTATTTTGAACGCTTGTTTGCGATTAAAGATGCTTCCAAAGTAGATTCAAATTTTATGAATCAAATTAAAGACTATGTTAGTAATGGTAAGATAGAATCTGCTCAAAACTTATGTAGTACTGTAGACTCTCCAGTGTCTAGATTAATTAGTAAAGGGATTTCTAGAATAGGAAAACCTTTAGAGGATATTAATACAGCAATAGAAAACGCAGGACGTTTAGAGATTTATAGTTTAGAAAAAAACGTTAGTGTGCTAGCTACCATATCTGGAGCAGCACCAATGATTGGGTTTCTTGGAACAGTAATTGGAATGATTTTATCAATCTTTGAAATTGCTAATTCAGGAGGATCAATAGATATTAAAACGTTAGCAGACGGACTTTACACAGCAATGACCACCACTGTTGGTGGTCTAATTGTTGGTATTGTAGCTTACGTTGCATATAACCACTTAGTTGTAAAAACAGATAAAGTGGTGTATCAAATGGAAGCTAACTCGCTTGAATTTTTAGATTTATTAAACGAACCTAGCTAATATGCGATTAAGAGGAAGAAATAAAGTTACACCAGAATTTAATATGTCGTCTATGACAGACATAGTTTTTCTGCTGCTTATCTTTTTTATGATTGCATCAACGTTAGTATCTGCAGAAGCTATAGACTTGTTATTACCAAAATCTACTAGCAAGACTACACAAACTAAAAATGTATCTGTAAGTGTTGACAAAAACGTCAATTATTATGTAGACATGAAACAGGTTTCTAAAGACCAATTAGAGGCAGAAGTATTAGCCAAAGTTGGTAACGTAGAGTCTCCGACAATTACAATTAGATCTGATGAAAGTGTAGAGATGCAACACGTTGTTTATATTATGGATATAGCAAACCGAAACAAGATTAAATCCACATTGGCAGTTAAAGCACAATAATAATGAAGTACCTTCAAACCAAACACGAACGCAATTCGGCAAAAATCACAGCATTAATTACGCTGATATTGGTATTGCTACTTTTTGTGGTTGGTCAAAATTATATGGATCCACCAGAAGAGTTTGGAGTAGCTATTAATTTTGGAGGATCGTCAGGTGGTGGTGGAGGTGCACCTGCCCAAGCTGCAGCACCAACAGAAACTAAACCAGAAGAAACAAAGCCTGAAGTAGAACAAAAACAAGAGGCAGCAGCTGCAACTTCAAAAGAAGATGTTTTAACACAAGACGATGAAGAAGCGGTTTTAATTAAAAAACAAAAGGAGCAAGCTAAAAAAGAAAATGATGCTATAGCAAAAGCTAAAGCAGATAAGTTGGCTCAAGAAAAAGCTGCTAAGGCAGCAAAAGCAGCAGCAGATGCAGCTGAAAAAAAGAGACAAGATGATATTAAAAAAGCAAATGATGCTTTAATTAACGGGATAAGTAATTCTGAAAACCCTTCAGATTCCAATAATGATGGTCCAGGTAATGGTCCTGGAAATGGACCAGGTACAGGTAACGCTTATGGACCTAGTAATTTTGGTGGTTCTGGTCAAGGAAACGGAAATGGAGATGGTGTTGGTTATGGTCTGAATGGAAGAGGTCGTCCTACCAATCAAATTTTTAGACAAGATTGTAACGAGGCTGGATTAGTTGTTGTTAGAATTGAAGTGGATCGTTCTGGTAAAGTTGTAAATGCAGTGCCAGGAGTAAAAGGAACAAAAAATACCGCTGAGTGTTTATTGATTCCTGCTAAAAAAATTGCAGAATCCCACAAATGGAAAGCAGATCCTAAAGCTCCAGAGCGTCAAATTGGATATGTTAGTATCAATTTTAAATTAGGTCAATAATAATCATGACTTATTTAGAGACCGTAAATTGGATGTTCTCTCAACTTCCAATGTATCAAAAACAAGGTCAGACTGCTTTTAAAAAAGACTTAACTAATACCATAAATTTAGCTAAGCATCTTAAAAATCCACAGCATAAATTTAAATCTATACATGTAGCAGGAACCAATGGTAAAGGCTCTAGTAGTCATATGTTGGCGTCTATTTTACAAGAAGCAGGATATAAAGTAGGTTTATATACTTCTCCGCATTTAAAAGATTTTAGAGAGCGTATTAAAATTAATGGTAAAGTGGTTAGTAAACCCTTTGTAATTGGTTTTATAAAACGAAACAAAACGTTTTTAGATGCTAATAAATTGTCTTTTTTTGAAATGACAGTTGGTATGGCATTTGACTATTTTGCCAAACAAAAAGTAGATATAGCTGTTATAGAGGTTGGATTAGGTGGTCGTTTAGACTCTACAAATATTATTACACCAGAAGTGTCTTTAATTACTAATATTGGTTTAGACCATGTTCAGTTTTTGGGTAACACCTTAAGTTTAATAGCTTCAGAAAAAGCGGGAATAATTAAACCTAATATTCCTGTTGTTATTAGTGAAACGCAACCTGAGACGCAGTCTGTTTTTACCGCTTTCGCTGAAAAGAATAATAGTCCAATACATTTTGCAGATCAAGTAGCAAGTGAAGATTTTACAACTGACCTTAAGGGAAGTTACCAATCAAAAAATATTAAAGGCGTTATACAATCCATGAAGCAATTACAACAAAAAGGATTTGTAATTTCTAATCAAAACATTAAAATAGGGCTACTCAATACTGTTAAAAACACAGATTTAAAAGGTCGTTGGCAGACGTTAGGAACTAATCCTAAAGTAATCTGTGATACTGCGCATAATAAAGAAGGCTTGACGTTAGCCATACAACAATTATTAAAAGAAACACATCAACATTTACATATTGTATTTGGTGTTGTTAATGATAAAGATGTTATGTCTATATTGCCTTTATTACCTAAAAAGGCAACGTACTACTTTTGCAAACCAGATGTGCCAAGAGGTTTGGATCAAAATATTTTGTCCACACTTTTTCTAGATAATGGTTTTAGTGGTAACTCCTATGCTTCGGTTAGTGAGGCTTATAATTTTGCACTCAAAGCAGCTTCGGTTGATGATGTTATCTACATTGGAGGAAGTACTTTTGTGGTTGCCGAAGTGGTTTAATTTCATATAAATTGTATCTTACACTTTCATCTAATTCCTCTTTAAATGTTAGAAATTATCAATCAAGTATTTTCTATTCAACTTAAAAGCAATAAAGAAAATTTATCGTTGTTTAATAGAAATGTAGACAGAATTAATCATGAGTTTGAAAACTTAGGTTACAATATTATAAATCCTATTGGTCAAACCTATCGTAACGAAATGACTGATGTCGAAGCCAATATTACTGGTGAAATTAATACACAAATGAAGATTGTTAAAGTACTTAAACCTATAGTCTATAAAAAGACAAATGACCAAAATACTTTAGTACAAAAAGGAATTGTAATTGTAGAATAAGCACCAATGAAAACTATTAATTTTGCTATAGATTTAGGTACCACAAACAGTTTAATTGCTAACTATAATAATGGTGCAGTAAAGATATATAATAACCCTTTAGGTTTAAAACAGACGTTACCTTCTTGTGTTGCTTTTAGAGGAAACCGTACCATTATTGGAGATAAAGCTTTGGATTATTTAGAAAAGGATGCCGAAAACGTGTGTATGCTTTTTAAGCGTAAAATGGGAACTCAGGAAACTTACTTTATACCTTCCATTAATAAAGAAATTAGTCCAATCGAGTTGTCTTCGTTATTATTAAAAGAACTTAGAAACTTTGTTTTGGATGATATACAACTGCAATCTGCAGTAATCACAATTCCTGCTTCTTTTGATACAATACAATCTAACGCAACCAAAAAAGCTGGATATTTGGCTGGATTTAAAGAAGTTGTTTTACTACAAGAACCTATTGCTGCGTGCTTAGCGTTTGCAAATCAATCCAATTTAGACATTCAAACGTCTAAAAATTGGATAGTTTATGATTTTGGAGGAGGTACGTTTGATGTGGCTTTAGTTGAAGTCAATGACAGAGAATTAAAGGTGATTGATAATGAAGGTGATAATTTTTTAGGTGGAGCAGATTTTGATAATCTTATTGTCGAAAAAATTATAATTCCTAAAATAGAAGCTAAAACAAATATTACAAATCTGTTTAAAGCAATTAAATCCAAATCAAGTCAATACAAAGGGCTATATTTTGAATTACTTAAAAAAGCAGAAGAAGCTAAAAAAGAACTATCGGTTTATCCTGAAACAGAAATTGAATTAGATATAGATATAAATAATGATAATTTATTTGAACAAATAATTATTACAAGAGCAGAATTTGAAGCTGTTATCTTGCCAAAAGTTGAGCAAACCATAGCGTTTATTAAAAAAGTGATTTCTCAAAATCAACTTTTAAATTCTCAAATAGATCGCCTAATTTTAATTGGTGGTAGTACTTATGTGCCATTAATAAAACAGCGTATTAAGGAAGAAACAGGGATACTTGTAGACTCAAGTATTGACCCAACATCCGCAGTGGTTGAGGGTGCAGCTTATTTTGCTGGATCAAAACCAACGACTATAAAAGAGGAAGACGCAGTTGTACAAGAAGTTGAAGTTGATACAGTGGAGACTCAACTTTTTTATGAGCAAAATACTAGAGATTTAGAAGAGTTAATTACTTGTAAAGTGGCTAGTGATAATTTTAATTATAGAATTACAAGGGTTGATGGTGGTTATGATTCTGGAATCAAGACTATTGTAAATAATGGGTTTTCTGAGTTTGTCCCATTACTAAAAGGACAATTAAACCGGTTTAAAATCCAAGTGTTAGATCAGGATTTAAATGTTGTAAAAACTATTAGTACTGTGGCTATTAATCAAGGTAGTTACAATGTTTTAGGTCAACCATTACCTATTGATATTTGTATGGAAATAGACGATATTGATGCGTCAACTACACGTTTGGAACAAATATTTAGAAAAGGAAGCATTTTACCTTTAAAGAAAAAAATATATAAAACAGCCTCTAAAACCATACTTAAAAATACTGATGCTAATTTAATAATCAATATTGTCGAAGGTCAATCCAATGGATTACCTAGTTCTGGATTAAGCATTGGTTATATTGAGTTTTCGGGTAAAGATTTGGAAGATGATTTAATTAAAGGTACAGATATAGAGATTGAATTAGAAGTAACCGAGTCCAGAGACTTAAAAATAAATGTTTATTTACAAGCTTGCGATCAAGAATTTAAAAATGTATTTAGCCAGTCAGAACGTGCGATAAGTATTAGTAAGATTAACATGGAAATAAATGCAGTATTGTCTGAGGTAGAACATTTGATAAGAGAGCAAGTCGAAGGTGAAAATTTTGAATATTCTAATACTTTAGAACAAATACGAGTTGGTTTAATTGAAATACAGATTGAAACCACGTTACTTGATGATAATGATGTATCTGATCAAAAATATCAATTGGATGATAAAAAACGAAAGTTAATTCAAGCGTTTGATACTTTAACAAGAAATAAAGTTATAGCTCTAGAAATAGAAGAGTATAAGTTGTCTAAAGAAGGTGTAGAGTGGGAAATTAATAAAGACGAAAACGAGAAATACAGACCCAAATATCTTAAAGTTATAGCTAATGAAAAGGAGGTTGTTAACTCTGGAGACAAATATTTGCTTAGAGCCAAAATTAAAGAACTTGATGTTTTATATAATTCTATAATTCAGTCTAGCGATGAAAACTTTATTGGTTATTATTTAGGATTAAAGTATAGCTCAGAATTTGAAAACAAGAAAAAAGCAGAGCAGTTAATAAAGGAAGGTGATCAAGTACTAGAGCGTAAGGATTATACTTCATTAAAACACATAGTTTATGCACTGTATGCTTTATTTCCAGATAGAGAAAAGGATAAACAAAAACTATTTAAAGACGATAGCAAAACAGGGTTGCGTTAGTTGTGTTTTTTCTTGTACCAATTAGTGTAAATTTTATCAATATTAATACCATTTAAATTAATATTCTTGCTATCTATTACATCCAATTTACTGGTGTCTTTTATTTTAATATCAGAATTAATTACACTTTTTTCGTAAATACTTAACTTATAAGGAAGCACGTTAATTTCAAGATTTAATTTTGGACCAATAGTTTTGACGACATAAAGTTTAGATAATTCAGCATCATTTTTAAAATGAGAAAAGTTATCGACTACAAATCCATTTCCAGTATAAAATAGTAATGAATCTTCAGGTTTTAAATTGATGTAAATTTTTTCGTCTTTTGGTATGTAAATCGATTGATCAATTCCTTTTTGAAGTTTAAATACTATTAAATCTTTACTACTGCTGTTTTTAACCAAACTGTATTCGGTATTATTTGCTACACCATAAGCATAAGCTTCAATCTTATTAAAGGTTTTAGGATATGGATTCGTAAATTCATTTAGTTTAGTAGGTGCACTATTGTCTATTTCTGGTTCTTTTCTATTAGTTTTTAATTTCAAAGAATAAATAAACCTAGTATGATCTTTTGCTTTATGCTTACTATTATCATCCGGTAATGTTATCTTCTCATTACTAATTATAGGTTCATTGTTTATTGTTGTTTCAACTACATCCTCAGTTGCTAAGGTTTCTTTTAGTGGTAAGTCTATCTTATTTTGATAGTCTTGACGCTGTTTAATTTTTCTAACAGCTTCAAATAATTCTTGATTATCAATATTAATGCGCGAATCATTTCGATTAGAGCTATTAATTCCTAATGAGGCAAGTCTAATAATAATTAGTATAAAGACTACAATACTCCAAATTCCGACTGTTGTTCCAGATTTGGATTTACCAGTAGTCTTATAAGCATATGGTTTTGCAATTTCTGCATTAGAAATTAATATATCCTTTAGCATATAACTTGATACCTCTAATGCTCCAAAAGCAACCATCGTTTTAGCAGCAAAATTAAAGTCAGAATCATTTACATTTTTTCGTTTAGAATTGTACGTGTCTATGATCACTGAATTTAAGTCATTAACCTCCTCTGTAAACGAATTTGGATAGTGACTCAAGCAATTTATAAAGTTTCTATTTGTAATATAACCTACAGGTGCATGAGATAGTTCTAATCGGTTATTTTGAATATAAACTGTAGCAAAATTTAGTTTAGCACTAATAAAGTTGATAATAATTTGTTCAATCTCTTCAGTAAATAATTTATAGTTTTTTATAACATTAAATAGTAATATGTATTTGCCTTTATTTAGTGTTTCGGTTAAAAACGGTTTAAGATGCGCTCTAAAATATGGTGCTAAAAAATGTTTTAATTCATAAAGATCTTCTATGTTATCTTCGTAAAGGTTAATCGAGCTTTGTGGAATGTTACTATAGTTTCCGCTAATTATTTGTTTTAACCAATCATGTTGTTCAATAAAAACATGATGTTTTCTTATCGTTTCATCTTTAAGCTGATCAATTAATAGGGCTAATTCTCCAAGGTTACTTGTATTATTTAGTACAGCATTAGCTTTTAATTGCTTTTGTAGTCTAATTATTTTAGTGTCATCTAAGGTAATAATAGCGTTAATATCTATGCCTAATTGATCAATTATAGAGATGTATTTCAAATTTGGAGTGTATTTGTTCCCAAAAATATTAAAATTTTTATAAAAAGTTATTTTGTTAGGGACTATATATTAATGAGTTAATTTTTAAATTAAAAAAATGTTGTTTTTTTTTGAATAAAAGGTTTTGAGATGTCAAAAACTAATGTATATTTGCACACCTAATAAATAGGGCGACTAGCTCAGTTGGTTCAGAGCACTTGGTTTACACCCAAGGGGTCAGGGGTTCGAATCCCTTGTCGCCCACAAAAAATCCAGAACTTAGTTTTGGATTTTTTTATGTTATTATTTGATATGGAATTTTGTTTTTAATCAAAATCTAACATATATTTGCAAACCTGTTATTAGGGCGACTAGCTCAGTTGGTTCAGAGCACTTGGTTTACACCCAAGGGGTCAGGGGTTCGAATCCCTTGTCGCCCACAAAAAAATCCGAAACATTTGTTTCGGATTTTTTTATTTATAATAATTCTAATACGCGTTCCAAAGCCATTCCTCTAGATCCTTTAATTAATAACGCACTGTCTTTAATTGTTTTATAATTGTTTTTAAAATCTTCAAAGGATTTATAGTGTTCTAAATTGGTATGCTCTGATTTAGTTTTGTAAAAATTTTCACCAATTAAAATTACTTTATTAATATCTAAATCAGCTAATAGGTTTACTATATTTTGATGTTCTGCAGCAGCAGAAATCCCTAATTCAAACATGTCTCCTAATATTGCTATTTTGTTTTTAGCTTTATGGATGCTAAAGTTATTTAATGCCACGTCCATACTAGATGGATTAGCATTATAGGCATCTAGAATAATGGTGTTGCTATCTTTGTCAATTATTTGAGACCTATTATTTGTTGGCACATAGTTTTTAAATGCATTTTGTATTTGATGTATTGTCAACTTAAAATGTCTACCAATTGTACAAGCTGCACATAAATTAGTGTAATTGTATGTGCCTATTAAATTAGAGTTGATAACCTTGTCTTCTGTTTTAAACGAAACAAATGGATTGGTGTCTAATAAGGTGTAATTGTAATTGTTTGTTGTATTATCGTTGAAACCTATCTTATTATTATAAGTACTCAGTATATCTTTTTGAATAGGATCCTCAGCATTAAAAAATACTTGTTTGTTATTGCTTATCAAATACTCATACATTTCACTTTTACCTTCAATAACGCCTTCAATTCCTCCAAAGCCTTCTAAGTGTGCTTTACCAAAGTTGGTAATGTATCCATAATCAGGTTTAGCTATGTTACATAAAAAGGCAATTTCTTTTTTATGATTTGCTCCCATTTCAACAATACCAATTTCAGTATTTTTATCCATTGATAGTAATGTTAAAGGTACACCAATGTGATTATTTAGGTTACCTATGGTTGCTGTAGTATTATATTTTTGAGATATTACTGCATTAATAAGCTCTTTGGTTGTTGTTTTTCCGTTACTTCCAGTTAAGGCAATTATTTTTAAACCCAAGTAATCCCTATGGTATGTGGCTAACTCTTGTAGTGTTTTAAGACTGTTGTTTACTAAAATAGTATTGTCTGTAGTCTTATACTTAGGGTCGTCTATAATCGCATATTTAGCGCCTTTATTTAAAGCTTCGGTTGCAAAGGTATTGCCATTAAAATTTTCTCCGCTTAAAGCGAAAAACATACAGTTATCTTTTACTTTTCTAGTGTCTGTACTTATGGATGTACAGGATAAAAAAAGTTGGTGTAATGCGTCTATTTTCATGAAATAAAAGTATAAAAAAAGTCCTAACATTTGTTAGGACTTTTTAATATATTAAAAATAATATTTTTAGTTTTTAGACTTACGTGTTCCTTTAGATTTAGAACCAACTCTAGACATTGCACATCTAAACCCAATATAGTCTGTTGCCATATTTTGTGGGTAATAACGTCTTTGTGCAGGATCTAACCAGTACTCTCTATCTTTCCATGATCCTCCTTTGTAAACTCTTACCTCATCGTTTATTAAAGAGGTACGTTTGTTAGATTTGTCATACTCTCTGATCATATTTCCTGAAGAATCCATTTCTATGTTATGCTTAGGTGCATTGTACATTTTACGTGTAGAAGCATCTTCGTTAGCTTCTCCTTCATCATCTCCAAATCTATCAGCGTAGTATCTTGAAGATTGTGAGTCACCATCTCTAAAGTTACGGTTGTCACTTCTATCAAAGTTTGTTCTTAAGTAAGTTTCTTCTTCGTCTATTGGTTGTGTAGCAATTTCTCCTGGTAAATCTCTAGGTACTACTTTTCCGTTTGGAAGTGTATCAAAAACAATTTCGT
Organism: Olleya sp. KJ81-1; assembly: GCF_055808135.1. Lineage (NCBI taxonomy): Bacteria > Pseudomonadati > Bacteroidota > Flavobacteriia > Flavobacteriales > Flavobacteriaceae > Olleya > Olleya sp. KJ81-1. Next base: position 3,279,769 of record NZ_CM147854.1, read on the forward strand.
CTGTAGTTACAATTTTAACTGTACCATCATCGTTGATTGCATTTTTAGTATATACGTTACCTCTATAGTAGTTAAAGTCGTTAAACTCATCATCTACTATTGGTCTGTAAACATCGGCAACCCATTCTGCAACGTTTCCTGCCATATCATATAAACCGTAATCATTAGGAGCGTAAGATTTAACTTGAGCAGTAATATCTGCACCATCGTCAGACCATCCTGCAATTCCACCATAATCCCCTTTACCTTGTTTAAAGTTAGCTAATTGGTCTCCTTTTATTTTACGACTTCCAGAACGTGTGTACTGTCCATCCCATGGATATTTTTTACGACCTCTGTAGACGTTGTAGCTTCTTATTTCTGATAATCCTAAAGCAGCATATTCCCATTCAGTTTCAGTAGGTAGTCTGTATTTAGGAGATATAATACCTGTTTCTCTTGATGCAAAAACATTAATTTCGTCACCTGCAGCATTAGTTTGAGGTTTAAGTTTTCCTCCTTTTATAATGTCTTCATTACCACCAAATGTTTGTGTTGGAGCATTGATGTAAGTATCTGTACTAAAATTAGCATCTGCAGTAGCTTCTAATTGGCTTCCTTGCTTTAAGTAACCATCTTGTTGTAAGTAAAGCTCATTTACACGATCAGTTCTCCAGTTAGCAAACTCAACAGCTTGAATCCAACTTACTCCAACTACAGGATATTCTCCGTAACCTGGATGACGTAAGTAGTTTTCTGTCATAACTTCGTTGTAACCTAAACGGTTTCTCCAAACTAACGTGTCAGGTAAAACACCATTGTAGATAGCTCTGAAATTTTCTTCTTCAGGTGGATATGTTCTTTTAATCCAATCTAAATATTCTAAATACATTTTATTAGTTACTTCAGTTTCGTCCATATAAAAAGACTGAACGTGTTGTTGATTAGGAGTATTATTCCAATCATGCATAACGTCGTCTTGGACTCTACCCATTGTAAAAGTTCCACCTTCTACAAAAACTAATCCTGGAGCAGTCTCTTGTTCTTTAAATTTGGTATTGTATTGAAAACCACCATCTTTAGAGTTAATCTGCCATCCAGTAGCTCTTGAGGTATTACTACCGCTACCAGATCTTTTACAACCAACCAAGGTCAAAGAAATCGCTAAAACGAATAACAACCTTGATACAATTACTTTTTTCATATTCATGCGTTTATGTAAGCTAATAATGTTTTTTTGGAGTCGCAATATAATAATTAAACCCAACAAAACAACATAAAATGTTATTTTTGAGTAAAATTTAAATGCATTTCATCCTATTTTTTTACGTTACATCGATATTAAATTTGCTTTTAATCGATGTTTTGGAACTGTATAACGCAGGTTATTAAAAATTATTATCGTAATTTTGACTTGTTTTTATGAAATTATTAAGATTTAAGTAATATCATTTAAAATAAGACGTTATTAATGCAATGAAAAAGATTTTATTAGTACTACTAGTACTCTACCTAACGCCAATATTTTCACAAGAAAAAAAGTTTAACTTAGCATGGGATAATACCCAAACTTATGCTACAGATAGTTATTCTTTAAATATACCTACGTTTTCACCTTCTAAAAACTTCTCTTTTGATTTGTCAGAAGGTTTGCAGTTTGTTGAGCAATGGATTGTAAATGGTTTTGTTGCCGAAAACTCTATTGAAGTAACCAACGTTAATTATCTTCCTATTGCTTTAGAAGATTTAAAGGATGTTAACCTATCCACAATACCAACGACATTACAATTTTCTTTAAAAAATGGAGCTGCTAGAACCACTAATTATGCTGTTTTTACTTTAAGTCCTATTATAAAAGAAGGTAATAATTATAAGAAGGTAACTAGCTTTACTATTAAGTATAATAACGCAGCAACTAATAATAGTAGCAGACTAAACAATTCTCAAGTTATCACAAACTCTGTTTTGAATAGTGGTGAATGGTATAAGTTTGAAATACCTAAAACTGGAGTTTTTAAGCTTTCAAAGTCGTTTTTAAATCAAATGGGAATTAACGTTTCTAGTTTTGATCCAAGAAATTTAAAAATTTATGGTAATGGAGGTATGATGATGCCTTTTGCAAATAGTGCTAATTTTCCTTTTGATCCCACTGAAAATGCTATTAAAGTAGTAGGTGAGGAAGATGGTGTTTTTAATGATAACGATTATGTGTTGTTTTATGCTGTCGGACCTTCTGCAAATGTGTCGGATAGTAATATTAATACCAATATTAATCCGTATACCAATAAAGCGGTTTACTATCTTAATATTAGTTCTGGACAAGGTAAAAGGATCCAAAATTTTAGTCAGGCAACAGGTACTCCGGATTTGGTGGTAAATACCTTTCAAGATTATAAGTTTCATGAAGTAGATGAAACGAATATAATTTTTGTTGGAAGACGATGGTTTGGCGAGCGTTTTGGAGTAGAAAACTCGCAATCCTTTAATTTTGATTTTCCTAATTTAGTAACCTCTGTTCCTGTAAGTTTAAAAGTGGTTACAGTATCTACTTCGTCTAGTGCTAGTGGTTTTGCTTTGAGTGTAAATAGTAATGCTGTTGGTAATATATCCATGAATGCGACTAGTCCAATAGATGGTGTTTATGTAACAGGAGGTTCTTATCAAGGGACAACATCTGTGGCTAGCAATAGTGTAAACGTTACTTTGGATTTTAATAATCAAGGAAACCCTAGTGCTACCTCTTATTTAGATTATGTTGCGGTAGAAGCCACAAGAGCTTTAACTTTTAGCGGAAAACAATTTATATTTAAAAATAATCAAACAGCGTCAACTGCAGGTGTAGCTAATTATGTGGTTTCTAACGCAGCTCAAGTGCAAGAGGTTTGGGATGTGACTAATTTATATGATGTTTCTTCAATAAGTAATTCTGCAGCAGCAGGTACAATTAGTTTTAACGCACCAATGGGTAGTTTAAAAAAGTTTGTGACTGTTAGTTCTCAGGATTATTTTGAACCAAATTTGGCAAGTAACAGTAGAGTAAATAATCAAAATTTAAAAGGAACCATATTTTTAAATAATCAAGGTAGCTTTCAGGATGTTGACTATTTAATGCTGACCACCAGTTCTCATTTGTCTCAAGCACAACGATTGGCGCAAATTAACAGAGATAAAAATAATCTTAATGTAAAGGTTGTAACATTAGATCAAATTTATAACGAGTTTTCTAATGGTAATCCAGATATAGCAGGTATCAGGAATTTTGTAAAATATGTTTATGATAATGCTAGTACACCAAATAATCGCGTAAAGTATTTATGCATTTTTGGAGATTCTTCATTTGACTATAAGGGTAGAATATCCGATAATACATATAATTTTCCAACTTGGAATGCTTACAGTAGTTTTAACTTGTCAAATTCATTTATATCGGATGACTTTTATGCTTATTTAGATGCAAATGAAGGTAATATTGATGCTTACAATAATTCGCATAAATTAGATGTAGCAGTTGGTAGAATAGTAGCAGATACACCGCAACGCGCTAAAGAAATGGTAGATAAAATTGAAGTCTATTATTCAAAAGGAGCCTTAGGTAGTTGGCGTAATAATTTTGTAGTAATATCTGATGATGTCGATGAGGCTTGGGAAGCAACATTACAAGAAACAACAGACGAGATTGCAGATGAAGTTGCACAATTTAAACCTTTTATAAATGTAACTAAAATACACACGGACTCCTACCAACAAGAAGCATCTGCTGGAGGAGATAGATATCCAGAAGTAACAGAGGCTATTACTAATGCTATCGAAAAAGGAGCCATTATGGTTAACTATTTTGGGCATGGAGGAGAAGACGGTTTGGCTTTTGAACGTATTTTTCAAAAAGACGATGCTGAAGCTTTAAATAACGATTGTAAGCTAAATCTATTTGTAACAGTGACTTGTGAGTTTACAAGATTTGATAACCCTTTAAGGGTAACTGCAGGAGAGTTAATTTATTGGAATAAATCCGCTGGAGCAATTGCGTTAGTAACTACTACAAGACAAATTTTTGTAACGGTAGGAAAAGACTTTAATAAGATTTTAAAAGAGTATTTATTCTCATACAGTACATTAGATACATATAGTGATTACGAATATCCATCTGTTGCAGAAGCACTAAGATTAGCTAAAAATGATCCCAATTTTTCTAACTCTCAAAAAAACTTAGCATTTTGTATTGGTGATCCAGCGCTAAAATTAGCATTTCCAGATCCAAACATTAGACTTACTAAAATTAACGATGTGCCAATTACTCAGGATACAGATGTATTACAAGCATTAAGTTATGCTAAATTAGCAGGAGAAGTAACAGATGTAAATGGTAATGTGTTAACTAATTATAATGGTATCTTAACAACGACCATTTTTGATAAAGAAATTGAAAGAGAAACGTTAGCAAATGATAATACTTACAATAGCACATCGCTAATTAAGCTAAATTATAAAACATTGGGATCTATTGTTTTTAGAGGTCAAGCCACTATTACTAATGGACAATTTGAATTTGATTTTATAGTTCCTAAAGATATTGGTATTCCTGTCGGAACTGGAAAAGTTAGTTTTTATGCAACCCAAGATAATACATTAAACGATAAGTCAGGTGCTAGTATCGAAACCGTTAAAATCGGTGGTATTAATCCTGATGCAGCAGAGGATAATATTGGACCAGTTATTACGTTGTTTATGAATGATGAGGCTTTTGTTTCTGGCGGAATTACCAACGAGTCGCCAACACTTATAGCTAAATTTCAGGATGAAAACGGAATAAATACCGCAAGCGGAATTGGTCATGATATTGTAGCTTTATTGGATGGTGACGAGGTTAATCCATACGTTTTAAATGACTATTACTTAACAGATGTTGACGATTATACAAGAGGGTCTTTAGGGTTTCCTTTCAGGAATTTAGAACCAGGTTTACATACATTATCCCTTAAAGCTTGGGACGTGTATAATAATTCAGCTACAGCTGAAATCCAATTTGTAGTGTACAATGAAAACGAAAGTTTAGTTATTAATAACGTATTAAACTATCCAAATCCATTTGTTAATTACACCGAGTTTTGGTTTAGTCATAACAGCTCAGAGGTTTTAGATATCTCTGTGCAAATATTTACTATCTCTGGTAAATTAGTAAAAACGCTAAATGGTCAAACATCATTAGTAGGTGGTAAAACAGTAAAATCTACTTCTAGAGACATTATTTGGGATGGTCGTGACGATTTTGGAGACAAAATAGGTAAAGGAACCTATGTTTATAAACTAAAAGTCCATTCTAAAAGCACCAATAAATCAGTAGAAAAAATAGAGAAACTTGTAATCCTCTAATAAAAAATTATATTTGTTAACTAAAATTGATTCATGAAAAATAAAATTTTAATAGCGATAGCTTTCTTTTTATCTCTTAAGGGTATTTCGCAAGATAATGTAGTGTTAATAACACCAAACGTCAATGACTCACGTGTAATTACTACAGGAGTACCGTTTTTATTAATAGCTCCAGATGCTAGAGCAGCAGCAATGGGTGATATGGGTGTGGCAACCTCTCCTGACGCATTTTCTCAGCAATGGAATTCTGCTAAATATGTGTTTTCAGAAACTAAATCTGGTGTGGCAATAAGTTACACACCTTATTTAAGTAAGTTAGTAAACGATATCTTTTTAGGTAACGTAACTTATTTTAATAGACTAAATGATAATAGTGCTTTTGCAGCTAGTTTTAAATATTTCTCTTTAGGTGATATCGAGTTTGTTCAGGACGAGTTTTCTGAAGCGTTGGTACAAAGACCAAACGAGTTTACAGTAGATGTATCTTATGCCTTACGATTAAGCGATCAATTCGGGATGTCTGTAGCTATGCGTTATTTGCAATCTGATCTAAAACTTAATATTGGAGATAATGATACTAAAGCAGCAAGTACTTTTGGTGTGGATATTTCAGGATATTATCAAAGTGAAGAGCAAGCCTATAACGATTTTAATGGTCGTTGGAGAGGTGGATTTGCTATCCAGAATTTAGGTCCAAAATTTAAGTATGATGAAGCTGGTCAAGATAATTTCCAACCAACTAATTTAAGATTAGGAGCAGGTTTTGATTTTATATTAGATCAATACAATACTGTTGGTGTAACTGCAGAGTTTTCTAAGTTATTAGTGCCAACACCTCCTTTAAAAGGTTCAAGACTTGAGTTTACGGATGCTAATGGAGATGGTGCATTTAATGAAAGTGATGGAGATGTTTTAATAAGTAATGATTCGGATTATATCTTATCTGGTCAAGATCCAGACGTACCATTTTTATCTGGTGTATTTCAATCATTTGGAGATGCTCCAGGAGGTTTTAAAGAAGAATTACAAGAATTTACCTATGCCTTAGGTGCAGAGTATACTTATCAAGATTCATTTGCATTTAGAGCAGGATATTTTAATGAGCACGAAACAAAAGGTGCACGTAAGTTTTTTGCATTAGGAGCAGGATTTAAATATAATGTTATAAATGTAGATTTATCATATTTATTCTCAGCCTCTCAAGTACAAAGCCCACTGGAAAGTACACTTCGTTTTTCTTTAACCTTTAATTTAGGTGCAGGAACGTACGATGAGTATTAATTAGTAATAAATAAAATAACTTAAAAACTATTGTGAAAACAATAGTTTTTTTGTCTAAAATAGTTGCGTATATTTAAATTATGAAGGAAGTAAAAATTGAAACAACATTACAGGTATTTGATAATATTAGTGACGTCGCAGTAGATGTACAGTCATTAATGAGTAAAGCTTCAGAAGCTAGAAACAATGCCTATGCACCTTACTCAAAGTTTAGTGTAGGAGCAGCCTTATTACTAGATAACGGAGAAATTGTTACCGGAAGTAATCAAGAAAACGCCTCTTATCCATCAGGATTATGTGCAGAGCGTACAGCTATTTATTATGCTGGTGCAAAATACCCAAAAGCAAAATTTGTAAAAATGGCTATAATAGCTGGATCTCAAGTACATCCAACGCTAACACCAATTCCACCATGTGGAGCTTGTAGACAGGCAATTGCAGAATACGAAGTAAAACAAGATATTCCAATCGAGCTGTTTTTTATGGGAGAAACAGGTAAAGTAGTACGCTCAAATTCATTAGCAAACCTACTTCCGCTTATTTTTGATAAATCAGCACTGTAACTATATCGTTTTCGTAACAAAAATAACTATTTTCAGTTTTTTCATTAATAACTAAAGTGTTACTTTTGTTATTCGTTAAAAAAATACAAACGTCACCAATGCAAAAAGTAACAAAAGAAACGTATATAAAATGGTATGAAGACATGTTGTTTTGGAGAAAGTTTGAAGACAAGCTTGCAGCAGTCTACATTCAACAAAAAGTTAGAGGTTTTCTACACTTGTATAATGGGCAAGAAGCTGTGTTAGCAGGAGCTTTACATGCAATGGATTTAACCAAAGATAAAATGATAACTGCTTACCGTAACCACGTACAGCCAATTGGTATGGGTGTGGATCCTAAGCGTGTTATGGCTGAATTATTTGGTAAAGCAACTGGAACCTCTCAAGGTTTAGGTGGTTCTATGCATATATTTTCTAAAGAACACCGTTTTTATGGAGGTCATGGTATTGTTGGAGGACAAATTCCTTTAGGAGCAGGTATTGCTTTTGGAGACAAATATCATGGTGTTGATGGTGTAACCATATGTTGTTTTGGTGATGGTGCAGCTAGACAAGGGTCTTTGCATGAGTCTTTTAACTTAGCAATGTTATGGAAGTTGCCAGTAGTTTTTGTTTGTGAAAACAACGGTTACGCAATGGGTACATCTGTAGAGCGTACAGCTAACCATACGGATATCTGGAAATTAGGTTTAGGTTATGAAATGCCTTGTGGACCTGTTGACGGTATGAATCCAATCAAAGTAGCAGAAGCATTTGACGAAGCTATACAACGTGCACGTCGTGGTGATGGACCAACATTTTTAGAGGTTAAAACGTATCGTTATAGAGGTCACTCTATGTCTGATGCACAACACTACAGAACAAAAGACGAAGTAGAAGAATACAAAAAATTAGATCCTATAACTCAGGTTAAACAAATCATACTTGATAATGATTATGCTACAGAAGCAGATATCAAAGTAATTGATAAGCGTGTTAAACAACAGGTTGCTGAGTGTGAGAAATTTGCAGAAGAGTCTCCATATCCAGAAAAAAATGTGATGTACGACGCTGTTTATGATCAAGAAGATTATCCATTTATAGACCATAAAATAAAATAAGCTATGGCAGAAATTATAAACATGCCACGTTTAAGTGACACCATGGAAGAAGGGACTGTTGCTGCTTGGTTAAAAAAGGTAGGAGATAAAATAGAAGAAGGAGATATTTTAGCAGAAATCGAAACCGATAAGGCAACGATGGAGTTTGAGTCTTTTCATGAAGGTGTTTTATTACACATTGGCGTACAGGAAGGCGAAACAACTAAAGTTGATCAACTTTTAGCTATTATTGGTGAAGAAGGTGAAGATATCTCTGAGTTGCTAAACGGTAGTAAAGAAGCGTCTTCTCCAGAAACGACTGACGACAAATCTGAAGAGAGTACAGAAGATAGTGTAACTGAAGAAGATCAATCTAGCTCAGGTACACAAGACATTCCAGAAGGTGTAACAGTAGTTACAATGCCAAGGTTAAGTGATACCATGGAAGAAGGTACTGTAGCAACATGGTTAAAAAAAGTAGGTGATGTAGTAGAAGAAGGAGATATCCTTGCAGAAATTGAAACCGATAAAGCTACTATGGAGTTTGAATCATTCCAGTCTGGTACATTATTATATATCGGATTAGAAGAAGGGGACTCTGCTAAAGTAGATGCATTATTAGCAATTATTGGACCTGAAGGGACTGATGTTTCTGGTATAGCTAAAAACTTTAAAGTATCAGGTAGTGATACTAAAACAGACGATAAGCCAAAAGAAGCACCTAAAAAGGATGCGCCTAAGCAAGAGGCTAAACAAGATAATAAGCCAGCAGCAACTGCTCAAGCAGAAACATCTAACACGTCTACAGGTCGTATATTTGTATCGCCTTTAGCTAAAAAAATTGCTGAAGAAAAAGGGATTACTTTATCTCTTGTAAAAGGATCTGGAGAAAATGGACGTATTGTTAAACGCGATATCGAAAACTTTACACCAGCTGCAGCAGCACAATCATCTGCACCAGTTGCTAAATTTGTTGCTTCAGGTCAAGAAGATTTTGATGAGAAACCAAACTCTCAAATGCGTAAAGCAATTGCTAAAAACCTAGCTAAATCTAAGTTTTCTGCACCACATTACTATTTAAATGTAGAGTTTGATATGGATAATGCTATGGCGTTTAGAGCTCAGTATAATTCAATTCCAGATGTTAAAATTTCTTTTAATGATATGATTGTTAAAGCATGTGCTTTAGCATTACGTCAACATCCACAAGTCAACTCACAATGGTTTGACGATAAAATGAGATTAAATAATCACGTTCATATCGGAGTAGCAGTAGCTGTTGAAGACGGATTGTTAGTACCAGTTGTTAAGTTTGCAAATGAGCAGTCTTTACCACAAATTGGAGCAGCAGTTAAAGACTATGCAGGTCGTGCTAGAAATAAAAAACTATCATTAGATGAGATGGAAGGTAGTACTTTTACTATTTCTAATTTAGGGATGTTTGGTATAGAGAGTTTTACGTCTATCATCAATCAACCTAACTCAGCAATACTTTCAGTAGGAGCAATAGTTCAAAAACCAGTAGTAAAAAATGGTCAAGTGGTACCAGGAAATACTATGAAGTTAACGTTGGCTTGTGATCACAGAACTGTAGATGGAGCAACAGGAGCACAATTCTTACAAACATTAAAAGGGTATATTGAAAATCCAGTAACGATGTTAGTATAAGGTTTTGCAATAGCAAAAATTTAAATTATATAAAATCCCATTTCAATATATTTGATTTGGGATTTTTTTATCTTTAAACTCAAATCAAACTAAATATGAAAAAAATATTATTAGTATGCGCATTAGCTGTAATGGTTAATGCTTGTAAAACAAAAGTTGATACGACCACTTTAGATCCAAAAGATTATACCGTTACTACCCAAGAAATTGAAGATATTGTAACTTTTTTGGCATCTGACGATCTAAAAGGAAGAAATACAGGAACAGAAGGTATTGGTGAAGCAGCAAACTATGTTGAGTCTAAGTTTAATGCTTATGGTATTAAGCCATTTTTTGATACTTATCGTGACAATTTTAAAGTAGGTGATTTGGACGCTTATAATGTGGTTGGCTATTTAGAAGGTAATGATGCTACATTAAAAAATGAATTTATTGTAATTGGTGCACATTATGACCATATAGGTCAAAGTAAGACGGTTGCAAATGACAGTATAGCTAATGGAGCTAATGATAATGCAGCTGGAACTAGTGGTGTTTTAGCCTTAGCAAAATATTTTGGTACTAAAAAGACTAATAAAAGAAGTTTACTTTTTGTAACTTTTTCTGCGGAAGAAAAAGGGTTGTTAGGTTCTTCTCATTTAGCAAAACGATTAAAACAAGATAATTTTAATATGTACACAATGATTAATCTTGAAATGATTGGTGTGCCTTTTAAAGACAGAGATTACATTGCATTTGTTACAGGTTTTGATAAGTCTAATATAGCACAAAAAATTAATGAATATTCTGGTGCTAAAGTAGTAGGTTATTCAGAGGTTGCTGCCAAATATAATCTATTTAGACAGTCAGATAATTATGCTTTTTACAAAGAGTTCAACTTACCATGTCATACGATCTCTTCATGTGATTTATCTAATTACGACTATTATCACCACGTAGATGATGAAGCAGATAAGTTAGATTACAATCATATGGTACAATTAATTAATAGTATTATTCCAGGTATTGAAAAAATGAGTAATACACCAACAAAAGAAATTACATTAAATGAAAATTAAAAATATAATTATAACAGGAACAAGTCGTGGTATTGGGTTTGAATTAGTGCACATTTTTGCTAATCAAGGCCATAACGTTTTAGCGTTGTCTAGAAATGCACAACCTGTAAATAACCTTCATTTTGATAATATAACTTCCTTTTCGTTTGATTTAGGTAATACTGAAGATTATAAAAAAGTGAATGCTTTTATCAATGATAATTGGAAACAAGTAGATATTTTAATCAATAATGCAGGAGCTGTTTTAAATAAACCTTTTGCAGAAACAAGCATGCACGAATTTGAAAACATCTATAAAACAAACGTGTTTGGTGTTGCCGAAATGACAAGGACTGTTTTATCTTATATGAATAAAGATAGTCATGTTGTTACAGTTAGCTCAATGGGAGGCGTACAGGGTAGCATGAAGTTTGCAGGACTGTCTGCTTATAGCTCAAGTAAAGGTGCTGTTATTACGCTTACTGAGCTGTTAGCTGAGGAGTATAAAGAAACTGGACCTTCATTTAACGTGTTAGCGTTAGGCGCTGTGCAAACTGAAATGTTAGAAGAAGCATTTCCAGGTTATCAAGCACCAACTACAGCTAAGCAAATGGCAGATTATATGGCTAATTTTGCATTGACTGGACATAAATTATACAACGGTAAACTATTACAAGTTTCTAACTCCACACCATAAAAAAAACTATACCAAATAAAAATGGCTGACTTAATTAAAAGTCAGCCATTTTTTTAAATATAATACTTGTATTACACACGTTCTAATGCAGCATAGGCTTCAGCACTTGAAAACTTATCTTCAGAAAAGACATTGTATTCTAAAACCTTAATGACTTGCATTAATTGATTAAAATCTTTCTTTTTATAGACGTCTTTTAAGCTGTCATGAACTTTAAAAAACATTTCTGATTTTTGGTTCTCAGCATTGGTTCCGTAAAAAAATAAGATTTCGTTTTTTTTAGGTTTAAAAAAATTATAATCATCCACAATACTAGCGGTTTCATTATAATATATTTTTATATAGACTTTTTCATTGTCAATAACATGGTCTAGATTTAAATCTTTTGGTTGTAATCTATATCTAGTGACTTGCAGATAGTCGGTAGAATTTGCTGTTTCAACGTTGTTTTGCTGAGCTTGTAATGTACTTAGGGAAAGCACAAACAAGAGAATAAGGGAAAATCTCATAGTTGCTATTAATCAGTTAGGTGCAAAGGGAATGCTATTAATATACCACTAAGAAAAGATATTTTTAATTATAAAACAAATTTTTCTATTGTTTAATCGTATGTTTTTAACATTTAATCTAAATTATTAATAGTCTTTGGTTGGTTTATGTTGGATATCGATGTTTTTATCCTTTTATTAAATCCCTATTATCAGGGATTAATTATTAAGCGTATCGCTATAAAAACTAATTATTAAGTGATTATAATTTTAATGTAGTTTCAATATTGGTCTTATATATTTTGGTATAACGTTCTCCAAATGTATCAATTACAATAGCAGCAGCTAGATGGATCATTAAAGCTGTAAATATGCCAAAATAGATGGGTTTAAGGTTAATCTTAGATAACACAATAGCTAAGGTTATAAATGTTATGGCATAAATTAATTTAAGGATAAAAAAGGCTTTCAGGTTTTTATCCACAACTATTTTGTCAGTCTTTAAATAGTTGTCTTTATTACTTTCAAATTGTTCTATTTTTTTATTTACGTTATTTTGATTGTTTACTAAAAAGTAACCAGTTATAAATAATCCAGCTTCTATTAATCCAATGATTAACATGGTAATCGCAAAGACTTTAAATTGTGGTTTGTTAACGTAAAAAATTATACCAGTAGTAATAGATAATAAGCCTATAATTCCTGCGCTTAAGCCAAGTAAACGCTCACTTTGTAAATATTGTTGTACAAATTCCATAAGGTGATTTTTAAGATTTCAATTTACTTATTTTTTAAATGCTTTTCTTTTTAAATTAATTTACTTTTGTGAAAAATTTTAATATGCATCAAACAACAAATACAATATTAATGATTCGTCCTGTAAATTTTAGGATGAATGAGCAAACAGCAGTAAATAACTATTTTCAAGAGGATTTAGATCTTAAAAATGTCGAAATAAATAAAAAAGCTCAAGACGAGTTTGATGCTTATGTAGATAAACTTAGAGCTGTAGGTGTAAATGTAATTGTGATAGATGATAAGGCATCTTTGGATACTCCAGACTCTATTTTTCCAAACAATTGGGTGAGTTTTCATGAAAATGGTGACATCGCTATGTATCCTATGTTTGCTGAAAATAGAAGAAGAGAAAGACGCGAAGATGTGTTTTTAAGATTAGAACAAGAAGGTTTTAAAATTAATAATATTATAGATTACACATCTGCAGAGGACGAAGGGCTATTTTTAGAAGGTACCGGAAGTTTATTGTTAGATCGTGTAAACGAGATTGCTTATTGCGCATTATCACCAAGAGCTGATGAGGATTTATTTATCGAGTTTTGCGAAGATTTTGAATACACACCAGTCGTTTTTACTGCAAATCAAACGGTTGATGGTAAGCGTTTACCAATTTATCATACTAACGTGATGATGTGTTTAGCAGAGACTTTTGCTGTCATATGTTTAGATACTATTGATGATAAAAAAGAACGCAAAAATGTGGTGAGTAACTTAGAGAAAAACAACAAAAAAGTTATTAAAATTACTGAAGCACAAATGCACCAATTTGCTGGTAACATGTTGCAAGTTAAAGGTAAGGATGATAAACTTTATTTAGTGATGAGCCAAGCTGCTCATGACAGTTTAACACCAACTCAAATACAATTAATTGAAGCACATTGTCCAATATTATCAAGTAGTTTAGAAACTATTGAGACTTGTGGAGGTGGTAGCGCTCGCTGTATGATGGCTGAGGTGTTTCTACCAAAGGTGTAGTTTTAGTATCACTTAAATTATCAATTCTACTTTTAGGGAGTTCTATATAAAAAGTGCTCCCTATATTTAGTTCGCTTTCCACCCAAATTTTACCATTGTTTAAGTCTACTAACTCTCGGCATATAGTTAGTCCCAATCCAGTACCTTTTTCTTTGTTGGTACCTCTAGTGGTAAATGTATTGTTACCAAAAAGTTTGCTTTGGTTTTCTTTAGTAATACCAACACCTGTATCTTCAATGCTAATAATAGACTTACCATTACTAATTTGGTTGGTAATTGTAATAAGGTCGCCTCTGTTGCAAAACTTAACAGCATTAGCTAATAGGTTTTGTATTACAATTTCTATCATGCTTCGATCTGCATAAACAAAATCGCGTAATGTTTTATCAATTAGTTTGACACCTTTAGCATCAAATTTTTGATCCATAAGTTTTACCTTCTCTGCAAATACTTCTTGAATATCAAATAAGGTTGGTTTTGGCTCTAAAGACTGCATTTGAGACTTAGACCAGTTTAATAGATTAAATAGTAGTAGTGATGCGTTATTAGCGTTTTCGCTTAGTTCTGGTAATAAACTATGAAATTCGTCTTGCGTAAGCTGTCCTTCTTTTAATAAATCAATAAACCCTTTAGTAGAGGTTAACGAGTCTTTTAAATCGTGAGAGACTATGGAAAACAATTTGTCTTTAACCTTATTAATGTTTTCTAGATGCTTACTTTGCTCTAAAATAGCTTCGTTTTGCAACTCTATTTTTTTATTCTTAGCCTCTAGCTCTCTAGTATATTTTAATCTATTATTTCGTTTTAAATAAAACAGGACAAAAAAGGTTAAGACCACAGCAAAAGCAGCTAGTAGTGCGTAAAAGATTAATTTAAATTTGTCATATTTTTTCTTGCTAACAACCGTATCATTAGTGGTAACAGGTAAAATAATATTATCCACTTCAGCAGTAGTACCATCTAAGGTATCTATTTTTATAATTGCCGATTTTTTATTGTTTTCAGCATCTATTTTTTCCTTTAAACTATAATATTGGCTTTGCCACACATAAGCATTATCAAAGTCGCCTTTAATACTGTCTAACGTGTTCATTAATCTATAATTTTTAAGTAATTGCTCATCATTGTTTAATAAGCGACTTAAATTGGAAGCCTCCAATAATTGTTCCTGTGCAGTACTTAAACGGTTTTGTTTTAGGTATAATTCGCCTAAACTATTTAAAGCAATCAACACACCTTCTTGGTTTTCAAAACGTCTGTTTAGGTTAATGGATTCTAATAAATATCTTGCAGACGTTTTATAATCCTTATCCATTAAATATGCATTACCTAAATAAGGTAAAATGTTTGCTCTAGTGGTTTCGTCATTATTGCCAGCATAACCCAAAGCACTTTCGTAATAACTAATGGCTTGGTTATAATTTTTATTAGAAGTATAAATATCTCCTAGTTTTTTATTGGTAGCAATAAGTCCTTTAATATTATTAATTTTATTATCGACCTCTATCTTTTTTATGTTGTAGGTAATAGCTTTGTCTAAAACATTGGCATTTTGGTAGGCATTAGCAAGACTTTCGTAATTGGTAGATAAATCATTAAAAAGCGATCGTTTTTCTAACTCTTGTATCGCAGACAACGCATAGTTTAAACCAACTTTGTAATTACCATTTTCAATTTCTATAAAGCCAAGATCACTATTTATTTTAGCAACAGTAATGGTGTCTTTAATAGTGGTAAATAACGTTTTAGCGTTTTTAAATTCGCCAACAGCCATTTGGTATTGTCCTTCTTGATGGTGGATTTTAGCTTTGTAGTATGTAATTTCAGCCAATCCTTTTTTGTAGTCTAAGTCTTTAGCTAGTTTTTCACTTTGCTTAATAAACTTTAATGCTTTGCTGTAATCTTCGGTTTTAAAAAGTAATTTAATAATGCTAACCGACGTATCAACTTTAGAGATATCAGGATCCTGATAAGCTAATTGAATAGTCAAGCTTTCCAGCTCTTCTTCTTGCGAAAAGCCAAAAGCTAAATTTAGTAGGCATAAAAGGACAATCAGTCGCTTCATTTAAATATACAGCATTACAACAAATGTAAGATAAATTGCACATAAAAGCAATCTAACAGCAATTAGGGTAATGACTTAATAGTTAGTTTGATTACAGAAGAAACTGGAGGGATTTTTCTTCGAGGGTTAAAAATGATTATTAAAATGCTGATATCATAATTTTTAAGTGGTAATGCCAAAAAATTAGACTAACGGTATTTTTATTATTTTTAGACTTACTTAGCATATATAATAACAATTATGTTAAAGTTGTATTTTACTTTTTTTAATCCAATACTCCAAGCTAATAAGGATAACAAAAAGCCTTAGTTTATGCTCAATAAATGCTATATTTGCCCTTTCAAAAAATATAATCAATGAGCCTTCAAAACATCTTAGAGCAACACGTTAAACAAGCCTTTAAATCCGTTTATAGCGCAGATTTAGAAACTGTAGAATTCCAAGCAACACGTAAAGAATTTGCTGGAGATATTACAGTAGTTGTGTTTCCAATGTTAAGGGTTGTAAAAGGTAATCCTGTGCAAATAGGAGAAGCTATTGGTAACTATTTGGTGGATAATGTCGCAGAAGTGGAAGGGTTTAACGTTGTTAAAGGCTTTTTAAATCTAGAGATTCAGGCATCGTATTTTGTAAATTATTTTAATACTATTAAAGATCAAGACACGTTTGGTTTTGTTAACGCTTCCGCGGAAAATAAAGCCGTAATGGTTGAGTATTCTTCGCCAAATACAAACAAACCATTACACCTTGGTCACATCCGAAACAACTTATTAGGATACAGTGTTGCCGAAATTTTAAAGGCGTCTGGTAAAAAAGTATACAAAACACAAATTATAAACGACAGAGGAATACATATTTGTAAAAGTATGTTAGCTTGGCAACGTTTTGGTCATGGTGAAACACCAGAATCTACTGGTTTAAAAGGCGATAAATTAGTAGGTAACTACTACGTTAAGTTTGACCAAGAATATAAAAAAGAAATTGCAGCGTTAATAGCTGAAGGTAAAACCGAAGACGACGCAAAAAAAGAAGCACCAATTTTAGTAGCAGCACAACAAATGCTACAACAATGGGAAGCAGGAGATAAGGATGTTGTTGCTTTATGGCAAACCATGAACGGTTGGGTATATAAAGGTTTTGAACAAACGTATACTAACTTAGGTGTAGATTTTGATAACTTATATTATGAAAGTCAAACCTACCTTTTAGGTAAAGAGTTTGTTGCCGAAGGTTTAAAATCTGGCGTGTTCTTTAAAAAAGAAGATGGATCTGTTTGGTGCGATTTAACAGCAGATGGATTAGACGAAAAAATTGTATTACGTTCTGACGGAACAGCAGTTTACATGACCCAAGATATTGGGACAGCTATCCAACGTGTTAAGGATTATCCAGATGTTGGAGGTATGGTGTATACTGTTGGTAATGAGCAAGAATACCACTTTCAAGTTCTGTTTTTAATTATTAAAAAACTAGGCTTTGATTGGGCTAAAAACCTGTTTCATTTAAGTTACGGAATGGTAGATTTACCTTCTGGAAAAATGAAAAGTAGAGAAGGTACAGTTGTAGATGCTGACGATTTAATTGTCGAAATGGCTGACACAGCACAAACCATCTCTGAGGATTTAGGTAAGCTAGACGGTTATACAGATCAAGAAAAAGCAGACCTTTATAAAACCATTGGTTTAGGTGCTTTAAAATATTACATTTTAAAAGTAGATCCTAAAAAACGTATTTTATTTGATCCAAAAGAGTCTATCGATTTTCAGGGTAATACAGGGCCTTTTATACAATATACGTATGCTAGAATCCAATCTATACTGCGTAAGGCTAATATCACAGAGGCTATCACGCTAAGTGCAGACCAAGTGACTTTGGACGACAAGGAGCGTGAGTTAATCAAGCAATTACAATTGTTTCCAGAGGTAATACAGCAAGCAGCAACAAACCACAGTCCTGCGTTAATTGCTAATTATACTTACGACTTGGTAAAAGCCTTTAATAGTTTTTATCAAAACGTATCTATACTTGGTGCAGACACACAAAACGAAATTATATTTAGAGTACAGCTATCTAAAACAGTAGCAAATACTATAAAAAATGCATTTAGCTTATTAGGTGTTGCAGTGCCAGAACGCATGTAAGCTTAATACTTTACCATATAAAAAAAACGCTTTCAATTATTTGAAAGCGTTTTTTGGTTTTATGAGGTTTGGTTTGTTGAATGTGTTTCTTGTTCAATTTGGTTAATAAAAAGATATAGAAAATGCAAACGAAGTTAATTGAAATTTACAAGAAAATCTATACGTACAACTACGTAAATTTAGTCGTTTAAAATCCATGTTACCAAATCTTCCACATCTATAATAGACCAACTATGTGGATGTCTGTCTCCATTGGATCGGTAACCTTTATTTTTGATTGGTATGTATTGCACGTTTTTAAACTGTTGTGCTTGTAGTTGTTCGGCTAACTTTTTAATGTAATACGCATTCATTTGGTCATAATCTGACTTTCGGTTGGTTTTCCACCAAAGTGTGTCAGGCTCTGTGTATAATCGTATTTTTGTATTCTTTAAATGTTGTAAATTTTTTGTGTAGTTACTACTGTAGGTGTACACGCTATTGTTTTTGTAGTGATCTAGATTTGTTTCTGGTGGTCCAAAAGCTTCAGTTAATGTGTTTTGTATCCATGTGCTTTCTTCTACAGATACCTCAGAAAATTGACGCTCTAGATTTTTTTGAGACGCTTTGTATAAGGCTTCTAGGTCAATAGGTGAGTCCACAATAAAGACACCTTTTGGAGTAATGTTATACTGTTTTGAGGCTGTTATAAAATCGCTCAGCAGTAAACTTACAACGCCTCCACTGGAAAAACCACCAATATAAATAGCATCTGTTGGTAATTGGTTATCAGTAATAGCGTTTTGTAATAAGGTAGCTAGTTGTTGTTTGTCTTTTGTGTCTAACCATAGTTTTTGATTGTAGTTAGATAGCAGGACAGCAATGTTGTTTTTTTTAGCGAGTTCCAGAATTTTAAATTCTTTTTTAATGTCCTCTGCTTGTTCCGGAAAACCGCCAAAAAGGATTAGTACTGCTTTTGCTTTTTGGGTAGGCTTATATAATTGGTAATGGGTTGTAATAATGTGTTGGTAGTCAATAGGTGTTTGGGTTGGTGACTGTGGTTGGTTAGTATTATCCTTGCAAGCGGTTATTGCTAACAATAGAAAAAGTATTAGGATAGTTTTTTTCATCTTAAAATGGCGTTGCTTATCAATTGTGCATTTAAAAGGGGCTTTTAAAAAGCTTTAATATTAAGAAAGATAAGCTATTAAAAGCTGTAACGCAAACTAGCGTTTGGTGTTAATCCTAGGGATTTATTATCGATTTGGATGGTTTTATTGTTGTCTTCTGGATCGACTTCAAAATAACGATTAATGGTATTATAGTGGTTGGTTACATTTTTTACACCTGCTCTAAAACTAAGTTTTGAGTCCTTTGTAAAATTAAAGTCATAATTAATAGACGCGTCCAATCTAAAAAATGGATCCACATTTTGACTGTTTGGTTGGTCGTAATTAACGTAGTAATTATTATTGATTTGGACGGTTGGGTTACTGGCAAGTGGATTGGTATATGGCTGACCAGAATGCCAAACACTACCTACTGAGAGTTGTAAATTTTGTAAAACGGTATAATTAAACCCTAATGACACCGAGTGTCTTATATCCACATTATTTGGAAATACGGATGGTGTAAAACTGTCAAATTGATAGTCGTTAATACTGTACGTGTAACTTAGCCATGTGCTAAAACGGTCTGCTGTTTTGTTAGCTAAAAACTCGACACCTTTAGACGTGTAATCTCCAATTGCGTTTAAATATTGAAAATTATTGTAAAATCCTTGATTTCTGGCAGTAATACCATGCACAACTTTGTAAAAACTAGTCACATCTAAATTAAAATTATGTTGTTTAAAGTCTATACCAAAAGAGGCTTGTTTGCTTTTTGAAATTGGTATGCTTTGGTTGTCTGCAAGTATCCAACGTCTATTTTCTACACCTAAAAAATCATCCTGAAAATCTACAATTTGCGTTGCAGTTTGATTTTTAAATTCGCCTTCCAATTTTATAGCAAATTGGTTAGATAGTTTTTGTCGCACATTTAATCTAGGTTCAATTAGTAATTGATCAAACTTTTGGAAGTAATTGGCACGTGCACCTAGTCTTACGTACGTGTTGTTTTTATGATATTGTACCTCTGTAAAAAAAGCATGGTTTAGCAAGACATCTTTTTTAGTTTTAGAGTAGGATGGAACAGTGACTGTAGTTTGGTTTAAAATACCAATTTCGTTAAACTGATAGCCATTAATAAAAGATAGATTAGGATTGATTTGGTATTGCGTTTTTAGTTGTAAGTTGGTTTCTGAGACCTCATTAGCTTGTGTTAAACGCTGATTGGTTTGCACACGCAAATCCGAAGCGTCTACGTTGTATTGCGAGTAGCTACCTGACACGTTAGTGCTAAAAGCATTGTTCCATTGTGCATTCCAGTTTGCGCCATAACCTAAATTATCTTGCCTTAAATTACTGCTTTTTGTAGAGGTCGTAGTGTTGCTATCTGTAGTGCTTTCGGTATAATCTAAATTATTATTTATACCAATAATATTGGCTCTAAATTGGTGTTTGTCGTTTAAATCAAAAAGGATTTTTGCAGTATAATCATAAAACACAAAATCGGATTGTGTTGTGCTATTGCCTACATTTGGATTGATGTTAATGTCGCTATCCTGAAAACTTCTTTCAAAATAATTATCATATGTTGGCGTGCTAAATGCATCTGTAATGGAGCGTCGTCCTGAGATATGTAGTGCTAATTTTTTGGATATCGGAATTTCTAAAAAAGCATCTGCACTAATTAAATTAACACCAGCTCCTCCAGAAAAAGTGTTTGTAATTTTATCCTTAGTAAACATATTAATGGTACTAGATACACCATCACTATATTGGCTACTTGTTCCGTTTTTGGTAACCATAACTTTGTTGGTTAAATAAGGATTATAGGCAGATATTAAACCAAAAAAATGTCCAGAATGGTACATTTTAATGCCATCCCAAAGTATTAAGTTTTGGTCATTGGTTCCGCCTCTAACATTTATATTAGCAACACTCTCGTTAACGCTTTCTACGCCAGGAAGTACTTGAATGGATTGTAAAATATCAGGAGCTATTAAACCTGGTAAAATTCCAAATTGTTCTGTGTTTAACACGATGTTTCCGTCTATTAATTTTTGTAATCCTGTGGTTAAATATTTGGTAATTAAAACCTCGCTTAACATCTGGTTGTCTACTAATAGCGTAATAGGTTTGCAGCTTTGTTTGCTATCAAAAAAGGATGTAGCAGTAACAATGTAATCTTTAAATCCTAGATACGAAATGGTTATTGTCGCTTGAAGCGGAATGTCTTTTAAACTAAATTGACCATTATAATCACTAGTCGTGCCTAAGTAAGTGTTGTTTACAGTAATTGAAGCACCTAAAAGACCTTGGTTTGTTTCTGCAGAAAGCACAGTACCGCAAATAGAAATAGTTTTTTCTAACACCGAAACGGTAATGTAACGGTTGTCTATTGTTTTAAAATTTAAAAGCGTATTAGCATTTAGATAGTCTAATGTACTGTTTAGGTCTAAAGTATTATTAGGTCGTGTAATATTAATGTTAGTCACGTCCTTTACAGCATAACTAAATTTGACATTAAAAGTGGTTTCGATTGTTGTTAAATAGTCAGCCAATGGGATCTGTTGGTTTTGACCAAAACCACTAGAAACTATTAATAGATAAAAACCAACAAGCCAATGTCTAACCTCCATAATTATAAAATGTAACGGTTTGTCCTTCAATTTTAAAACTAATTTTTAAAGGTATGGTTATGGATTGTAAAGCAGTGTTTAAATTATTGTGTGTAAAAGTACCAGAAAATAGTTGGGTTGTGTCTACAGCTGTTGCTTTTATTGTGACGTTATATTGACGTTCTAGCTCTGCAATTACCTCTTGTAATGCTATGTTTGTAAAGCTGCTTTCTGCTTGCATCCAATCGGGTTTTGTGGTCGTGTTGTTTGTTATAAGTTCAATGCTTCCGTTAGTAACCTTAAAGCCATTGCCTTTAGGTAGTTTTACGGTTTTGTTATTATGTGTAACACTTACTAAGCCTTCGTAGCAAACCACTTCAAAATAATTGTCACGTTCTTTAACGTTAAATTGTGTACCTAAAACTTGCACTAGTCCAGTAGTAGTGTTAACTGTAAATTTTTGACCTTTTTCTACTTTAAAAAAGGCTTCACCATCTAATTTTAAGTTACGTTGCTTGTCCCACGTTTTTTTGTTGTAGGACAGTTTAGATTTTGCATTTAAAATCACTTCAGAGTTGTCAGGTAATGTAACCGTTTTGTTTTGCGCTATTTGTGTGCTAAACGATTCTGTATTATTAAAAAACACAAAATAAGAACCTCCAAGCATAACAATTAATAGTGCTGCTATCTTTAAAAATGATTTAAAGTTTAAAGTAATAACCTTAGGTTTTGTTTTTGTTAATTGTCTTTGTTTAAATTGTTGCAACGCTTGTTGGGCATCAACTTTAGGAGCTTCAAGTTGTGAGCTGTAATGCTTTATTTTTTCTAAAGTTTTAAAGTCTTCAGATTTTTTTAAATCATCTAATTCTTCATTAGATAACTCGTTATTAAACCATTGTAATATGTTTTTTTCTTTTTTCATTGTAAACGTCCTTCAATATTAAGACAACTAATGTCTTGTTTACCCTACTTGATTAAATATTCTGTATATGTTGCTTCAAAGTTTTTAAAGCAATTGACATGCGTTTTTCGACTGCTTTTTGCGAGAGGTTTAATAAGGTAGCAATCTCACGATACTTTTTACCTTCAATTCTATTTAATAAAAACACTTCACGCTGTCCATCGGTTAATAATGCAATAGCATTTTGCAATTTTGTTTTAAACTCTTCTTCTTCTAATAAATATTCTGGACTTTGATTGTTCATATCTAAGTAAGGTGCAGCTTTAGCATACTCCATAACCACTTTATTATGTTTTATGGTGTTTAAAAACATATTATTAATAGATGTAAATAAATACGTCTTGGCTTTATCAAAATTAATTTTAGCACAATTTTCCCAAATTTTTGAAAAGGCATCTTGTACTAAGTCTAGGCTTTTTGCAGAATCGCCACATTTATAAAATGCAAAATTACTGGCAGATTGTAAATGCTTGACATAAAAATCACTAAAGTTTTTTTCCTCACAAAGGTTGTTTGTATTCTCACTCATAAACCAATTTTAGCTTTTAAATAAGTTAGGCTAAATATAATGTTTGCGTAAAAGTAGGGTAAAAATATTTTGTGTTGTCTTATTGGCAGAACAATCTAAAATAGTAAACATGGACACCGAAAAACTAATAACCATCATTGAAACAATTTTAATAATCATCTTGTTAACAAGCTTTACCGCTTCAATTTATATAATTAATCACTTATTTGAAATTTTAAAGTAGGGTAAAATAATATCCAGTTGTCTTACCAATAGAATGGCGAAAAAATAGCTTTCAAAAAGAAAATAGTTTCATTAACAAAAGAAAAATTAACTTTACAAACATTTAAAATTATGAAAAACTTAAAATTTATTACAGCCTTATTTTTAACTTCATTAATGACACTAACATCTTGTCAAGATGAAATTGATGATGAAAGTGGGAACAATCCAAACACTAATACTTCAAACTCTCAAACTGCTAGTAATTTAGAGCGTACCTCAATGTACGATGGGTCTTTTGATGATTTTTTAGATGGGACGTCATGCTCGTCAATACTTTTACCAGTAACTGCAACCGTAAACGGAACGCAGGTTACCATTATTAGTCAGGCTGATTATCAACAAGTGATTGATATTTTAGCGCAATTTAATACAGATGACGATACTGTGGAACTTCAATTTCCGGTAACGATTAGACTAAGTAATTATACCGAAGTTGTTGTTGAAAATCAATCAACATATGATGGTTTTATTGATGCATGTCAAACAGTAACAGCAGCAGGAGATGAGGCAATTACTTGTTTAGATATTGATTTTCCAATAACCTTATTAACGTATAGTTTAAGTTTAGAACAAACAGGGAGTGTTGTATTTGAAACCGAACAGCAGTTATATGCGTATATAAGTGACTTTAGTGATGATCAATTATTTGCTATAAATTATCCAATTACAGCTACTGTCGATGCTAGTGGTAATCAGGCAATAACATTTAATAGCGACGCAGAATTACAAGCAGCAATTTCTGATTGTTTAAATGAGCAAGTCGTTGAGGAGCAAGCAGCTGAAGATGCTGATGCTTTAGAGACTATTTTGGTGGATGGATTGTTTCAGGTAGAGTCGGTTATTAACGCAGGTGTTGATACTGCGTCAGATTATGCTGAGTTTACTATAGATTTTGCAAACGACTTATCTCTAGTAGCAGTCAATACGGTTAATGTAACTGTGCAAGATGTACAAGGGACTTATCAGGTAGCTTCTCAAACAGAAGTGTTTTTAGATTTAACCTTTACAGGGAATGTTACATTTAATGTATTAAATCAAAATTGGGCTGTGACAAGCTTTAATAACACGACCATATCATTACAAAGTACAACCAATGCAGCATTAACATTAGTATTAACACAAATATAAGTTAGTATAGCGCAGAGATGTATGCCTTTTGCAAAACAGCTATTTTAATACGATGGCTGTTTTGTTTAATTATTAAAAAAATTAAAAATATGAAGTATTTAAGCGTAATAATATTGTTGGTATTAATGTCATGTAGTAGCGACGATTCACAAAATGATGCACTAAACAATACACAAGCAAATAAGTTAAATGTTGGTGCATCTGCCAATGATTTATTATCTGATACTACGTTTTCTAGTCTTGTTGTTGAGGTAGTATATGTCGAAGGATTTGAGCCTTCTCAAACAGCAATATCTAATTTTGTTTCTTTTTTGGAAAACAGAACCTTTAAACCTAATGGAATTACGGTACAAAAACGAGCAATCTCGTCTCCTGGTTTAACGCCATATACAAATCAAGAGATAATAGCTATAGAAGATGCTAATAGATTATTGTTTAATAATAGTAATCAAATAGCAGTTTGGGCTTTTTTTGCGGATGGTGCTTCTGCTAACAATACAGATACAGGAGTTGTTTTGGGTACTGCTTATAGAAATACATCGTTTGTAATTTATCAAGAGACAATTCAACAATTAACTTCTGGCACAATAACAAATACAACACCTATATTAGAATCTACGGTCATTACGCATGAGTTTGGACACATTGTAGGATTAACCAACTTAGGTACGCCTTTGCAAACTAATCATGAAGATTTAGAGCATCCAAAGCATTGTAATATTGAGTCTTGCTTAATGTATTGGAAAGCAGAAAATGGTAATGGAGCAATGTCTATGATTTCTGGAGGATCCATACCACAATTGGATGCGCAATGTATTGCTGACCTTCAGGCTAATGGAGGAAAATAATTTTTAAACAACTTAACACTTACTTAAATTATTAATTATGAAAAAACTATGTTTAACACTAGCACTAAGTTTTGGAGCTTTATTTTTAGTAAATGCACAAGACGATATAAAGTCTAAGTCTAATGGAGGAATTAAAGGTGGTTATAATCTAGCATCAGTACAATACGATGGTAATGAAGAAACTGGTCAAAGAAGCGGTTTTCATTTAGGATTATATGGCGAATCTTATTTAAGCAATTTTGCAGCTATTCAAATTGAAGTGATGTACTCGCAGCAAGGTTATGAACTA
Source organism: Olleya sp. KJ81-1 (assembly GCF_055808135.1). NCBI lineage: Bacteria > Pseudomonadati > Bacteroidota > Flavobacteriia > Flavobacteriales > Flavobacteriaceae > Olleya > Olleya sp. KJ81-1. The sequence goes on from NZ_CM147854.1 coordinate 3,305,632, forward strand.
GAAACTAATGGTGGGACGTTTACACAAAAACTGAATTATATTAATGTGCCATTATCTTTAAAACTATATCCTGTAAGTACCTTTTACTTAGAGGCTGGACCACAAATAGGTTATGCTATCTCACATAAAGAAACGTATGATGCTAACTTTGATTTATTTGATACATCACAAGAGTTTGAGCCTAATAGCTTTGATTATGGTGTAAATTTTGGAATAGGATTTAAATCGGATGCTAATGTTAGCTTAGGTGTGCGCTACCATTTAGGTCTTGGAGATATTTACGATGATGGATCACCAAAAAACAGAGTATGGCAGTTCTCGTTAGGCTTTGGTTTTTAGTGGTGTAGCATTGTGTTGTTTAACCGAAATTGGAATATTCAGTTTCGGTTTTTTTAGACCGAATTTATTTTGTTTAATAAGTTTAACTAAACTTTAAACAAAAATAATAGTTTTATTTATTGTCTGGTTTTATCTTTGGGTAAACAAAAAAAACAAAACTATGAAAACTAAAAATGTATTAATGGCTTTTACAGTAGTAGGGCTAATTGGATTAAATGCTTGTAAAGAAGCACCAAAAAATGTAGAAACTCAGTCAAAAGAAATGGCGCTTAACACAACAGACAGTTCGCCAAAAGTAGGGCAAGCACAAGACAATGATAATATTGTTGGAGTAGCTGTTGGAAATGAAAACTTTACAACCCTTGTTGCAGCAGTAAAAGCAGCAGATTTAGTAGAAACGTTAAGTGGTAAAGGTCCATTTACAGTATTTGCACCTACAAATGATGCTTTTAACAAATTGCCAGAAGGCACAGTAGAAACATTATTGAAGCCTGAGAATAAAAAAATGTTAACAGCAGTGTTAACGTATCATGTTGTACCAGGAAAATTTAATGCATCAGCAGTAGTTGAGGCTATTAAAGCAAACAACGGAAAATTTACTGTTGCTACAGTACAAGGTGGATCATTAACAGCGTCTTTAGAAGATGGAGATGTTGTATTAATGGATGAAAAAGGAAACACATCTAAAGTTATTATGGCAGATGTTGCAGCTTCAAATGGAGTAATTCACGCAATAGATGCAGTAGTGATGCCTAAGTAATTTTTTTTAGGTTGTTTAATGATGGGAAATCGCTTTCAAGAAATTGGAAGCGGTTTCTTTTTGTAACATAATTAAAAACTTAATGGTCTATAGGTAAAAGGCTATTGTGTTATTCAAACTTGATATAATCTATTTCAATATTAAAATTACCAGCTTTTTTGTCGCTAATAATTAATGCAATATTATAGACATCATCCAAAGCTTTTATTGGCATTGTATTTCCTATAACTTCACTTATTCTGTAATGTTTAAAATCTGATAGATTTACAGAAATGGTATCCCAATCTGTAGTTTTAGGTGTAAAGGTGTATTTATAATAAGGTATGAAGTATTGTTGACTATTTTTAAGAGATAATCCAAAGGTACGATCTGTACTATTACTTTTAAATCGCATAGTCATTGTTTTACAGTCACTTAATGCACCTGCAGTAATTAACGTGCGGATACTTGCAAATCCACCATTGTTTTCTAGACTAACTTCGCCATTAAATACAATGCTGTTTTCTAATATAGTTGTTTTGGATGTGGATAATCCACCCATGACACCATCGTTAACTATACGCCAATCATCACCTGCTTTTTCTGTTCCAAAATCTATTGTTAATCCTAGGTTTGTACTCATAAATAAGGTTACTATAAAAATTAATTGTTTCATATTTAAAGATACAAAAACAAAGTAGTGTTAACTTTTTATAAACTGTTAATTTGTGATATTTAAAACAACTTAAATTTATTTTATCAATTCAGTTAATAATATTAATTAACTATTATTTTTGTAGTCATGCAAAACACCATTTCTCATTACATTCCAGAAGCATCAGTCTCTAGAGTTTTACAGCTTTTAGAGCACGATCATTTGGTTGTAATGGTAAAAAAAGAAAGAAAAACAAGGCATGGTGATTACCGTAGATTACCAAATGGAAAACATCAAATTACGGTAAATGGAAGTTTAAATAAATATCGATTTTTAATAACGTTAATACATGAGATAGCCCATTTAGAAGCGTTTTCTAAATTTGGCAGACATATAAAACCACATGGAGCAGAGTGGAAGCGTACCTTCCAGCATTTAATGTTGCCTTTTATTAATCCTCAGGTGTTTCCGGAGTCCATTTTGCCTGTAGTTGCAAAACATTTTATAAATCCAAAAGCGTCTAGCGACACAGATGTGCAACTCGCCTTAGCTTTAAAGCTATTGGACGCTCCAAATAATAAAAGCTTTATATTTGAAGTACCTTTACATCAGACTTTTAAAATACACAATGGACGTGTGTTTAAAAAAGGAGCAAAAAGACGCACTAGACATGAGTGTGTCGAGGTAAAAACAGGTAAAACCTATTTGTTTAATGCCAATGCTGAGGTAGAAATTTTAAATAATTAAGTTAAGCTTAATACAATAACAAGGACATGCAGAATAAAAATTATTACGCAATATTAATGGCAGGTGGAGTTGGTTCACGTTTTTGGCCAGTAAGTACAGAGGAGTTTCCTAAGCAGTTTCATGACATGCTAGGGACAGGAGATACGCTGATCCAAAAAACATTTAGCCGATTAAGTAAACTAATACCTAAAGAAAATATTTTCATTTTAACTAACGAAAAATATAACGACTTAGTCTTAGAGCAACTTCCGGAAGTAACCCAACGTCAAGTTGTGTTGGAGCCAGCTATGCGTAATACAGCACCTTGTATTTTGTATGCAAGTTTAAAAATACAAAAGGAAAATCCTGATGCAATAATGATTGTAGCACCAAGTGATCATTGGATTGAAGACGAAGTTGCTTTTACTACAAATGTCAAGCAAGCATTTACCTATTGTCAGGATAACGATGCCTTAATGACATTAGGTGTTACGCCTACATTTCCAAATACAGGATATGGTTATATTGAAACAGGAACTGCATCTGAGGATAATATAAGTCCTGTAGTGCAGTTTAGAGAAAAACCTAATTATGAAACTGCAAAACAATTTTTGTCAAAAGGTAACTTTCTATGGAATGCAGGTATATTTATGTGGTCTGCAACAAGTGTAATAAAAGCTTTTGAGAGTAATCAGCCAGAATTATTTGACTTGTTTAAAACAGGTATGGCTACTTATAATACGGAATTTGAAGATGATTTTATAAGAGATAATTATCCTAAAGCAGAAAATATTTCTGTGGATTATGCCATCATGGAATCCTCTACTAATGTATACGTAATTCCAGCAACTTTTGATTGGAATGATTTAGGAACTTGGGGAAGTTTATACGATAAATTAGATAAAGACCAGAACAATAATGCTGTAGTCAATGCAAAAACCTTAACGGAAGATGCTTCAGGAAATATGATACGAACTAAAGCGGATAAAGTTGTTGTTGTCGATGGATTGAATGATTATATTATTGTAGACAAGGACGAAGTTTTACTTATCTTTCCGAAGTCAAAAGAACAAGATATTAAAAAAGTACTTCAAAAAGTAAAAGATAATTTTGGAGAGCATTACGGATAGGTTTTAACTATGGAACAAAACAACGAGCCTAAAGAGAATAAGTTTAATTTCTCTAATGAAGAGAAACAAAACGAAGCGGTTAATCAAAAAAAGGAAGCAGTAAAAAAAGATGCTGAAGGCCTATTTAAAAGTATAAAAACCTTTCTTCAAGAATTACTTGATTTTAGAGACGATACTGACAGAGATGCCACTATCGAAGCTATTAAAGCAGACATCCCTTTTAAAGGTGCTACTGCATGGATTTTAATTTGCTCAATATTTGTAGCCTCTATTGGTTTAAATGCTAATAGTACTGCTGTGGTAATTGGAGCCATGTTAATTTCGCCATTAATGGGACCAATTTTAGGTGTAGGTTTATCTATTGCAATTAATGATATTGATACACTTAAACGATCGCTAATAAATTTAGCGATTATGATCGTATTAAGTTTGTTAACAGCCTTTTTGTTTTTTAGATTTTTTCCATTAAGTGAAGATACTTCAGAGTTACTAGGTCGTGTTCAACCAGATATACGTGATGTTTTAATAGCCTTTTTTGGAGGTTTAGCTTTAATTATTGCACGTACTAAACGTGGGACTATTGCTTCTGTAATTTTTGGAGTAGCTATTGCAACTGCTTTAATGCCACCTTTATGTACAGCAGGTTATGGATTAGCCAAAGGTAATTGGACTTACTTTGGTCAAGCTATGTATTTGTTTACCATTAATACAATATTTATTGCTTTAGCAACATTTTTAGTACTTAAAATTTTACGTTTTCCAATGCTTAAATATGCTAATTCTGCTAAGCGTAAACGTACTGCAAGAATTGCCTCTTTAGTAGCTATTATTGTAATGATTCCTGCTATGTTCACGTTTTTAAGTGTGTTAAGAGAAAGTCAATTTAAAGTAGATGCTAAAGACTTTATTACTAATGAGCTTAAGTCCTTACCTAACGCAAGTTATATCCAAAAATATGCGACGCCTAATTACACACCAAATGGTGACTCTAACATTGAGTTAACAACATTTGGAACAGATGTAATTTCAGATGACATGAAGCATTTTTTAGAAAATAGATTACAAGAGTATACGTACTTAAAAAATTCTAAATTATTAATTAATCAAACTAAAAACAGAGAGATTAATAATCTAGAATATATGGAAGAGTTACGTACAAGAGACTCTTTAGACTTAATGACTCAGCAACAAAAAATTACATTTTTAGAAGAAAAAGTAAAAGAGTTATCTAAGCTAGAGCGTGGTTATATTCCTTTTGAAGAATTATCTAAAGAGGTGAATATTAATTATGAAAATATTGAATCCTTATCTTATGCTAGTGTTGTAAACTCTAATTTTAAAAGCATTGACACGTTAGCTGTTTTTACTGTTAAATGGAATGATACTATAGTAGACGCTAATCAATTGTCTAAAGAGAAAGATAAGTTATATCGTTGGTTAAAGCTAAAGCTGAAACTAGACACCTTGGTTGTTAAGCAAACTAATAACTAAAATCACGTATAGCAATAAGTTTAGCTATTAATTTAGTTGAAAATATATTTTTCGGAGAAGTTAGTTTGACTTTAAATAATAGAGTGTTTAACTACGTTCCTCTAGGTACATTTGACGTACTTTTTTAAACAATTCTGAAGAGTATACAAAGTCTGTAACCGCTTCATTATCTGTTTTAAAAATGTCGTATCGAGACCCTTCCCATTCTTTTAAACCATTTTTAAGAAAAATAATTTTTTCTCCAATTTGCATAACTGAGTTCATGTCATGCGAGTTAATTACAGTTGTAATCTGATATTCTTCAGTGATTTCTTTAATTAAGTCGTCAATAACAATCGATGTTTTTGGATCTAACCCAGAATTAGGTTCGTCACAAAATAAATATTTTGGCTTATTTACAATCGCACGTGCAATTGCAACACGTTTTTGCATACCTCCAGAGGCTTCACTTGGTTTTTTATTATGTGCATCTCCAAGATTAACTCTTTTTAAAACAAAGTTTACACGATCTTCCATTTCGCTTTTACTTTGTTTGGTAAACATTTTTAGAGGAAACATAACGTTTTCGGCAATAGTCATCGAGTCAAACAACGCGCTTCCTTGAAACACCATACCAATATCAGCTCTAATATCACGTTTTTCGTCTTCGCTTAATTTAGCAAAGATTTTACCATCGTAAGCAATACTACCTTCTTCGTAATCAAAAAGACCTAAAAGGCATTTTAAAAATACGGTTTTACCAGAACCACTTTGCCCAATAATAAGGTTAGTTTTTCCTTTTTCAAAAGTGGTAGTAACGCCTTTTAAAATATGCGCATCTCCAAACGATTTGTGTAGATTCTTTACTTCTATCATTGACTTAGCAGGAGTTGAGTTAATATATAGTTTAAAAGGATAATCATGACACTGGTCCAAACAAAAGAGGTTGTACTAGCTTTACCAACTTCCAATGCGCCACCTTTCATGTAATATCCATGGTATGATGGTACTGTGGCTAATATAAAGGCAAATAGTAATGTTTTAATAAAGGCATAAGCCATATGAAAAGGCTTAAAATCAAGTTGTATTCCTTCAATATAATCTGGCATTGTAGCGTAACCACCATAAACACAAGCAGCTAATCCACCCATGATGCCTAAAAACATGGATATTGAAATTACAAAAGGATACAGTGTTAATGCTATAAATTTAGGAAACACTAAATAGTTTAAACTGTTTATTCCCATAACTTCTAAAGCGTCAATTTGCTCTGTCACACGCATTGTACCAATGCTAGAAGTAATAAAAGAGCCTACTTTACCAGCCATAATTATGGACATAAAAGTTGGAGCAAACTCTAAAATAATAGATTGTCTAGTTGCAAATCCAACTAAGTTTTTTGGGATTAATGGGTTGTCAATATTTAAAGCAGTTTGTATGGTAACAACACCACCAACAAAAAATGATATAAAGGCAACAATACCTAGAGATCCGATAATTAAATCGTCTATATCTTTAAGTATTAATTTTTTCATTACAGACCACTTTGTGGGCTTTCGAAACATTTCGACAACCATTAAAAAGTAGGTTCCAATATAGTGTAGGTAATTCATTAGTTATTTGTTACTGCTAAAATATAAAATTATAACAGGTATTTAATGTTAATTTCAAATTAGATGTTTTAAAAGCTGTATTTTTGGGGTTCAAAATTAAATTTGTCACAATGAGAGCTATTCTATCGTTATTTATTATTTGTTTTCTTCTTAGTTGCCAATCACAAAAAAGCACTATAACATCAAACAGTACTAAGTTAAATTCGCAACCAAAGTTAGTGGTTGGAATTGTAGTAGACCAGATGAGATACGATTATTTAACTAGATTTTATAATAAGTATGGAGATGGAGGATTTAAACGATTAATAAACGACGGTTTTAATTGTAAAAATAATCACTTTAATTACGTACCAACTTATACTGGACCAGGACATGCTTCAATATTTACAGGTGCTACACCAAAAACTCACGGTATTATTTCTAATAATTGGTATGACAAAGTATCTGATAGTTATGTTTATTGTGCAGGAGATACTTTGGTACAGCCTGTAGGGACTTTAAATAATGCAGGTCAAATGTCTCCACATAGACTTAAAACCACAACTTTTGCGGACGAAAACAGATTATTTACGCAAATGAAAGGTAAGACTATTGGGATTTCGGTAAAGGATAGAGGTGCTATTTTACCAGCAGGACATACAGCAAATGCTGCTTATTGGTTTCATGGTGCAGATGAAGGTCGTTTTATAACTAGTACTTTTTATTTAAATACGTTACCTAATTGGGTACAAGATTTTAATAATACAGCTGCTGCTGAAAGTTATTTAAAGGAGTGGAATACATTATATGACATAAATACGTATACTGAAAGTGGAAGCGATTTAAATGCTTTTGAAGGCGGTTTTAAGGGAAAAGACACAGCAACGTTTCCTTATGATTTAAAGGCTTTAAGTAAAGAGAATAGAGGTTATGACATTATTAAAGCAACACCTTACGGAAACAGTATTGTAGCAGATTTTGCAATTGCAGCTATTGATGGTGAACAGTTAGGTAAAGATAATATTACAGATGTGCTAACCGTTAGTTTTTCTAGTACAGATTACGTAGGACATAATTTTGGTGTTAATAGTAAAGAAGTAGAAGATACTTACATTAGGTTAGATAAAGATATACAGCGCATCTTAGAAGCATTAGATGCAAAAGTTGGAGAAGGTAACTACACCTTGTTTTTATCGTCAGATCATGGAGCTGTTGAGGTGCCTGCTTATCTAGAATCAGTGAAAATTCCTTCAGGATATTTTGATACAGATGCGTTTAAAACTAACTTAAATGAAACTACCATTTTAAATTATAAAGCGGAAAATTTAATTAAAAACATAAGTAATAACCAAATATTTTTGGATAGAGCATTGATTAAAAGCTATGGTTTAAATTTAGCTAGTGTGCAACAAGAAATTGTAAATACAATAATAGACTATCCTCATATTTCAAAAGCTTATACAGCAACTAGTATGACTACTACCGAGTTTTCTGGAGGTGTTGAAAGCTTGTTGCAAAATGGATTTAATCAAAAACGTTCTGGAGATGTCTTATTTGTGCTAGATCCAGCAGTAATAAGTTATAGTAAAACGGGATCTACACATGGATCTGCCTTAAACTATGATACGCATATCCCATTACTGTTTTTTGGAAAAGGAATTAAAACAGGAAGCACAATGCAACATACTAATATTCCTGACATAGCACCAACAATGTCTGCGTTGTTAGGGATTAGCTTTCCAAATGGAGCTACAGGGAAACCGCTTGAGTTTGTTTTAGAAAATTAATTAAACTTAGCTTTTAAAGCACGTTCGGTTTTTAACCACATAAATAGAATGGCGCTAAAAATTAGTATTAAACTAATACTAATACGTGCCATTTTACTAAACTGTATGACTAAACCAATACAGCTAAATGTCATAATTAAACAGCCAGCTATAATTAATTGTACAGAGGAGTACTTTTGTGCAAAATCCCAACTATTTTGATTTTTCATGGATAAATCTGTGCGATAACCATAATACCAATTAATTTTTTTAGGAGGATAAATAAGTGTAATAACACTGGCAATAATAAAAACTATTCCAGATATAAAACTAGGTAGTAATATGCTCTCAAATGAAGAAGGCATATCTATTTTATTTTCGGTATAAAAAGTAATTGTTGACTAACTCTATATAGGTTTCTTTAGCTTCGTCAGTAGTAATGTCTTTAATTTGAAAAAGAGCATTTGTTTTAAAAGCGTTAATTATAGGCTTTTTGCTACTAGGTCTTTCGTAGTTATTAGTAGCTTTTTTGTAATAAGCGTACAATCGAAGCAAGAAATCTGCAAGGAAAGGTTCTGTATGTGTGTTAATGCGGTCCACAGCATCTTCAAAAGTTTTATTTAATTCCTCTGTAGTCATACTATTAAATTTCGGCAATAATACTTTCGCCTCCTTTTACTTTTTGGTTTAAGGCAACCTTAATGTTAGTGTCCAAAGGTAAAAATAAATCTACTCTCGAACCAAATTTAATAAACCCAGAGTCTTCTCCTTGGTTAGCAGCGTCTCCTTCTTTAGCATAATTTACAATTCGCTTAGCTAATGCTCCAGCAATTTGTCTATATAAAACTTTACCGTATAATGGGTTATCTACCACTACTGTTGTACGTTCGTTTTCTGTGCTAGCTTTTGGATGCCAAGCTACAAGGTATTTTCCTGGATGATACTTGCTGTAAGCTACTTGTCCACCAATAGGGTAGCGTGTAACATGCACGTTAATTGGAGACATAAATACACTTACTTGTAAGCGTTTTTCTTTAAAATATTCAGGTTCAAAGACTTCTTCAATAACAACTACTTTTCCATCAACAGGAGAAACAACTGTGTTGTCATTTAATACGGTTAATCTTTTTGGGTTTCTAAAAAACTGTAGAATAAGGAATAGAAAAACAAAAAGCGTGAAAAATAGTAAATATTGTAACCATTGTAATGCTACAAATTTATCAACAACAACCGCTAAAATTGCCACTAATAGAAAAGTGATTGCAATTATTTTAAAGCCTTCTTTATGAAACATATTTTAAAATTCTTAGAAATAAATAAATAAAAGGAGCTGCAAAAATCATACTGTCAAAACGGTCCATTAAACCTCCATGTCCTGGCATGATTACACCACTGTCCTTTACGTTTGCTTGGCGTTTAAATTTGGATTCAATTAAGTCTCCAAGTGTGCCAAATACACTAATTATAATACTTAAAATTAACCAGTCTGTAAAGGTTAATGTTTCTTTTTCTGTTTCCGTAAATATATGAATAAAATAGCTGGCAATTGAAGCGAAAAATAGTCCGCCTAAAAAGCCTTCAACCGTTTTTTTAGGTGATATACTTGGAAACAGTTTTTGTTTTCCAAAGTTTTTACCAACCAAATAAGCAAAGGTATCGTTAATCCAAACCAATATAAAGGATCCTAAAATGTACTCTGGTGTAAACGATCCTTTGTGGTTAGCTATTAATACTAAAAATACAAAACCACTAGTCAAATAAAAGGTGGTGATTATAAAACGTTTTGAGCTAAATAGCGGAATTTTCTTTTCGGAAAATAAATCCTTTATTAAAATTAACTGCACAAAAATGGTAAGTACTTGTAATATTTGCGTGGCTTCATCTAGTCCTTTGTTAGAGTTCATTACAAATTGCCAATAGCCAAACACAAAATATAGAATTGTGAATATTATATAAGGTGCGACGCTTTTAAGCTGTATAAGTTTACAAAACTCTATTAAACAAATTAGCCCAAACACAAAAAACAACACGATAAATGCGTGCTGGTTTAATAATGATGCAACAAGTAAACTTACGTATAAGAATCCTGATAGCGCTCTTGTAAGGGTTTCGTTCATAAAACTAAAGGTCTTCTAAAAGCAGCAAATATAAGTTTTTTGTACTGCTTCCGTAAGATAAAAAGTCTTTTTCCTCTTGTAGCTTAAAATGTTTAATAGTTGTGATGTTAGTGGGTATTTTTACACTATTCTTATGCTTTATTTCTCTTAATCCTTCGCCTATGTTTGATATTATTTGACTTGTAGTAGCAAATACTATGACGTTATTAGGGAATTCGTTAAGTTTTTTTCAGCTAGCTGGTTAGAGCTAACCAATAAAGAGCCATCATTAGCTATTAGGTTTTCGCAAGTGGTTATAAAATAAGTGCATTCTGATAGTTTGTCACTGATTTTAAGTTGAGAAGATTTAAATTTATCTTTCAAGTTATTGTCATAAAAATAAGCAGAATGATCTTCCCAGTTATTTTCTAGTATTATATTATTTAAGTTGTCGTAAACTTCGTCTAAAGAGTCACAATACAGGAATTTACCACCATTTTCTTTAAAGTTTATAGTAAAACTTTCGTCAATAGGTAGCTCTTCTTTAGGCATATATTTGCCTCTGTCGTCGGACTTTAGATCCTCCTTTTCTACTTGAGATTTAGAACTAAATAATTTTCTAAAAAGGCTCATTTACACTTTGCTATAATCAGAATTACGTTAATGGGAATATCAAATATAAAAAATCTTAGACTATCAAACGAGATAATCTAAGATTTTTAATACTTATTTATGTTTTATATACTATTCCTCTTCGTTGTTGGTTGTTGCTTCTTCAATAACAAGTTTAGTTTCATGGTTATCAAATGGGCGTTTACCAAGGATTTCTTCAAGGTCATCTTTAAAAATAACTTCTCTTTCAATTAGTCTTTCTGCTAATTTTTTAAGAACATCTTTTTTAGATTCTAATAGTGTTAAAGCTCTTTGGAATTCAGTTTCAACGATATTTTTAATTTCGTTATCTATTAACTCTGCAGTCTTTTCACTATATGGTTTAACAAAGCCATTTTCTCCTGCTGGATCATAAAATGTAATGTTACCAACCTTTTCATTTAATCCATATATCATAACCATAGCTTTAGCTTTTTTGGTTACGTTTTCTAGGTCACTTAAAGCTCCAGTAGAAATTTGATCAAAGATTATTTTCTCGGCAGCACGTCCACCCATTGTAACACAAATCTCGTCTAAAAACTTGCTTGTTCTGGTAATGTAAGCTTCTTGAGGTAGGTACCATGCAGCTCCTAAACTACGACCTCTTGGTACAATAGTTACTTTTACTAATGGATCTGCGTGTTCTAAAAACCAGCTAACTGTTGCGTGTCCAGCTTCGTGATAAGCAATGGTCTTTTTCTCTTCTACAGAGAATAAATTGCTTCGTTTTTCTAAACCTCCTACAATACGGTCAACTGCGTCTAAAAAGTCTTGTTTTTCAACTGCTTTTTTATCTTTTCTTGCAGCAATTAAAGCTGCTTCATTACATAAATTAGCAATGTCAGCACCAGAAAATCCAGGTGTTTGTTTTGATAAAAATTCAATATCTAATCCTTCTGCCTTTTTAAGTGGCTTAAGGTGAACTTCAAATATTGCTTTACGCTCTGTTAGGTTAGGTAAATCAACATGTATTTGTCTGTCAAATCTACCTGCACGCATTAATGCGTTGTCTAATATATCTGCTCTGTTAGTGGCAGCTAATACAATTACATTTGTATTTGTACCAAAACCATCCATTTCTGTTAATAGTTGGTTAAGTGTGTTTTCACGCTCGTCGTTACTTCCAGACATTGCGTTTTTACCTCTAGCTCTACCAATAGCATCAATCTCGTCAATAAAAATTATAGCTGGAGATTTTTCTTTAGCTTGTTTAAAAAGGTCTCTAACTCTAGAAGCACCAACACCAACAAACATTTCGACAAAGTCAGATCCAGATAATGAGAAGAAAGGTACTTTTGCTTCTCCTGCAACTGCTTTTGCTAATAATGTTTTACCTGTTCCTGGAGGTCCTACTAATAAGGCTCCTTTTGGTATTTTACCACCTAAGTTTGTGTATTTTGAAGGGTTTTTAAGGAAGTCTACAATTTCTTGAACTTCTTCTTTTGCACCTTCTAATCCAGCTACATCTTTAAAGGTTGTCTTAACTTCAGAGTTTTCGTCAAATAGCTTAGCTTTAGATTTTCCAATATTAAAAATCTGTCCACCAGCACCTCCACCACCTCCAGAAGACATACGACGCATGATAAAAATCCAAACACCAATTAATAGGATAAATGGAAGTAAGCTAAAAAGTAATTCTCCCCAAGGATTGCTTTCTTGTGTGAAGGTTACTTGAGCTTTCTTTTCCTGATCTAAATCTTTATTTATAGTGTTAATAGATTCTTGAAACAAAGTTAAGTCACCAAATTGGAATGTATAATTTGGAAGCTTAGTTGTTGTTGGAAAAATAGAGGTTGGCTTAGATTTTTTGTGCTCCTCTTTAGATTCAGCATCTTTTGTTAAGTATACTTTTGCAATAGTATTGTTTACTATTTCTACCTTTTCTACATCACCTTCTTTTAAAAATTCAAAAAACTGTGAAGGCGAGGTTTTATTTTCTGTACCAGCACTACTTCCAAAAATTTGAAGAGCAATAAAGAAAATTATAATTCCTCCATAAATCCAGTATGGACTAAATTTAGGTTTTTTAGGTGCTGCTTTTTTATTTTTATCTGCCATGTAATGTGTTTAATAGTTTGTTTCGATAACAGTAACTTTAGCATCACCCCAAAGACTTTCTATATCGTAATATTCTCTGATATGTTTTTGAAAAACGTGTACCACAACGTTAACATAATCCATAAGTATCCACTCAGCATTATCTTCTCCTTCTATATGCCAAGGCTTATCCTTAAGTGTTTTACTAACTTTTTTTGTATGGAATTAACAATAGCGTTTACTTGAGTGTTAGAAGTACCTTCGCAAATTACGAAGTAGTCACAAACCGTATTTTCAATTTCTCTTAAATCAAGAATATTTATTTCTTTTCCTTTTACATCTTCAATACCTTCTATCACTGTAGCGATTAGGGCATCAATATTTGGTTGTTGTTTCGCCATTAATTTAATTTAAATTTGTGCAAAGTTATTATTTTTAAGTTCTTTATACTCTAAAAAAATCATAAGATTTTACAATACGAAGATAATTATTTAATATGCTTATAATCAAACTTAATGCCACCGATTCTACAAATAGGTTTCTTCGCAATCTTAGTTTGGACAGTCCAGTGCAAGATTTTACAACAATTGTGACTAGCCATCAAACAAATGGTCGTGGTCAAATGGGTACACTTTGGCAATCTCAACCCTTTAAAAACCTAACGTTTAGTGTTTATAAAAAATTAAATTTGTTTCCGTTTGAGTCTCAATTTTATATTAGCATGTCTGTAGCTTTGGCTATTATTAAAGCATTAGAGCAGTTAAATATTCCGAAATTAAGCATAAAATGGCCTAACGACATTTTGTCAGCTAATCAAAAAGTGTGTGGAGTTTTGATTGAAAATGTCATAAAACAAAGCGTTATTGAATCTTCAATAATTGGTATTGGACTAAATGTAAATCAGTTAGATTTTAATGGTTTACCTCAAGCAAGCTCTTTAAAAAGTGTAACAGGAGTTAATTATAATTTAGATGAAATATTACATCTAATCCTAAAACAGCTAGAAATACAATTAGACCTTTTAGTTAAGGATACTAATAGTATAAAATCGCAATACGAATCTTATTTATTTAGAAAAGAAAAACCTTCAACATTTAAAACTGCCGAAGGTTTGTTTTCTGGTATTATAAAAGGTGTTTCTAAGCATGGTTTACTTGAGGTCTTAATAGAAGATCAAGTTTTAAAAACCTATGATTTAAAAACGATTAAGCTATTGTATTAATTGCTTGAGGCATGTTGGTAGCTAAGGTTTCAATAAATTTATTGATAGGTCCTTTTATCATCATAGCCATCATGGCATTAAATTCGCCTTTAAAAGTTAATTGTACTTCACTTTTATTAGCTTCAACTTCAGTGATATTTCCTGTTAACGAAAAATCTATTTTTCCACCAGCTGCACCTAAAACAATTTTGCTATTTGGTGTCATTTCTTTCTTTTTTAAGACAATTTCTGGCATTCCTTTAAGTGCAAATAAAAATTTGTCTTCACCTAAAACTTCAAATTTACTTATGTTTTCAGGCATTAAGTTTTTAAAGTTTTTGACATCGCTTAAAAAATTAAAGGTCTCTTCTGGAGATTTATCTAAAGTTACTTTAGGGCTTTCTAGTTTCATATTTGTATTTAAGTTATTTAAAATTAATAGTGTTTTATAGTATTGCTATTAATTTAATATCAATTAACGTTCCAAACGCTTGGATTGGCATTCCAACGACCTAATGTCTCAATTTCTTTTTCAGAGATATAGTTGCTAGATGCAGCTTCCGTTAGTAAACTTTCGTAATTACTTAAGGTGTGTAAAGTGATATTTTCTTTTTCAAAATTTTCTTTTGCTACGTCAAACCCATAGGAAAATATTGCAATCATTCCTTTTACATTTACATTAGCTTCTTTTAATGCTTTGACAGCATTAAGACTGCTTTTTCCGGTACTAATTAAATCTTCAACAACGACGACATTTTGACCACTTTCTATATGACCTTCTATTTGGTTTTTACGACCATGTCCTTTAGCTTCTGGTCTAACATATATAAAAGGTAGTCCTAAATATTCAGCCACTAACATCCCAATCCCAATAGCTCCTGTTGCAACACCTGCAATAACATCTGGTTTTCCGTAATGTTCTTCAATAAATTTACTCATTTCCTCTCTAATATAATTTCTTATTGGAGGATAGGATAGTACAACACGATTGTCACAATAGATTGGCGATTTCCAACCTGAAGCCCAAGTAAATGGATTGCTAGGTTGTAGTTTTATTGCATTTATTTGTAATAAAACTTGTGCTGTTTGTCTGGCAGTTTGCTTGTTAAAAATCATATGGCAAAAGTACAGATTTATTTAATTTTACTTAAAATTAATTTTAAAATAAATTAGCATAAAGTCTCAATGTCATTAATTTTAATATTTTTACCTATTTATAACTAGCTACTATTTTTTATGCAATGCATTTTTGTAAACGATAAGCCTATCTTTTTGACTACTAAGGTGGAAAAAGAAACTGATTTTAAAAACTTTTTACTTAAGGATGTGGATCTGGATTTAGTACTTCATACGCTGTCCAAAAAATCGATAAATTCTGTTAGATTAATTGGACATAGTGACGATAAATTATTAAAATCCTTCAAGAAAAAATTACCTAATGTAGTTGCAGGAGGTGGTAAAGTCTTTAATGATAAAGGTGAAATACTTTTTATATACAGAAATGATAAATGGGATTTGCCAAAAGGTAAAACAGAAAAAAGGGAAACTATAGAAGAAACAGCGATTAGAGAAGTCGCTGAAGAAACTGGTGTATCCAAATTAAAAATTATAAAACCGTTACCTATTACTTATCACATTTTTAAACGAAATGGTAAGTCTAAACTTAAAATTACGTATTGGTTTGAAATGCATTCTTCATTTGAAGGTAATTTATTTCCGCAATTAAACGAAGGAATAACAAAAGTAGAATGGTTGGATCAGGAGGCTGCATCTGAAGCTTTAAAAAAATCTTATGCCAATATTAAATTATTATTTTAAAACCATATTTTTTTATAAATAAAACACAGTAGTGTGTTTTGTCCTAGGTATTTAGCATTTTATCTTTTAATGGTTAATTTTATACACTTTAGCCAATATTTTACTGTAGGAGAATTCAGTTAATTATTTTCGCACTTGTAAATGTAATTAATTTAAAACCCTCACAGTATGTATACAAAATTACTTAACCGATTGGTTAATTTTAAAGCAATGCTAGTCTTATTAGCAATGACTTTTTCTTTTCAATCATTTGCCTTAGAAGACACCTATTGTGGTTCTATTGCTGGCTTTGAATTCTCTAACGGAACGACTACTACAGCAATTAGTCATAACCAATCTTATTACATAAACGATCTTCCAAATAACTTTTACGTTAACTTATTAGTTAGTGGTTACTCACAAAGTGCTAAATTTTATGTTAGAAATTTAGACACTGGACAATGTTATAACGTAAACGAAAATCATTTGCCTTATACTTTTCCAGGAGGAAATGGCGCATGGAACTATGGTTGTGGTAATTTTGAAGTTAAAGCTAAATTGTACAAATACGATAGCTGTGGGACATATTGCGACAGTGAAACTATTAGATTTACTATTACTTGTCAGCCAGAGGAAACATGTGGAGAAATTTCTGGATTTCAGTTTACAAATGGATCTCAAGATGTGACAATAACAAATAATGAAACTTATGCATTAGATGCCTTACCAAATAACTTTTATGTTGACTTATTAGTTGATGGTGCGTCGGAAAGTGCTAATTTAATATTGGTAAACTTAACAACTGGTCAAACGTTTAATGTCGGTGAAAACTATACACCTTATACAATTCCAGGAGGAAATGCAGCATGGTGTTACGGAACAGGAGACTTTAAATTAATAGGAAAAATATTTGAAAACAATTATTTTCAAGGGACTTTATGTGATGAAGAGGTTATCTATTTTACAATTGATGAAACAACGTGTAGTCAAATTGTAGGATATGAGTTTTCAAATTTTGCTGACGCAACTGTAGCGATTGTAGATGAAGCAAATTATGATCTAGATAGTCTTCCAACAGATTTTAATATCAACTTATTAACCTCTGGAGATTTAGAAAGTGCATTTTTTACTTTAACTAACTTAGATACTGGAGAGGTATTTACTAAAACAGAAAATGCAATTCCATACACTTATCCAGGTGCAACTAATTCAGTTTGGTCACATGGTTGCGGTACATTTAAAATATGCGCTAGTATTTTTCAAGAAAACTATGCTAGTGGAACAGCATGTGATAACACATGTGTAACATTTTCCATTAATTGTGAAGAGCCTTGTGGTACGATTGATGCGTTTGCATTCTCAAACGGAACTGATGATTTAACAATCACTGAAGGTCAAACATATAATGTTACAGATTTACCAACAGGATTTGCAGTAGCAACTTTAATTACAGGAGCTTCTCAAAGTGTTTCTACAACAATTACTAATGTAACGACAGGTGCTTCTGTTGTAATAACAGATAACACATTACCATATTCTTATCCTACAGCAGCTGCTTGGGATTTAGAAGCAGGTACTTACCAAATAGTAACTCAATTATTTTCAGAGGATAATGCTTCAGGTACACAATGTGATACGCAATCCATTAACTTTACTTTAGTTGATGTATTAGCTTGTCAAGCTACATTTGCAGGAACTTCAACGATCTCTAGCGGATTAGCTATAATTATTCCTGGTGTTGCGTCTACTGTAACAGTCAATTTAAATAACGATGCTATTTTACCTGATGGCTATAGCTTAGCAACAGTAATCACTAAAGGAGATGATTTAACAATTGTTGGGTTTAGTGAAAACTTAGTATTAGATATTCCAGAAATGGGAGGTTTTTACACAGTACATACTTTAGCTTTTGATCCAGAGACATTAGATTTAAACGATTTAGTATTGGGTACATCAACTGCTTTTGATGTTTTAGACTTAATTGAAAACAACCAAATATGCGCAGATCTTGATACTGTTGGTAGTCAATTAATGGTGATTGTAACTGGGTCTACAGACAGAAATAGTAGCATAACTGTTGATCAGGTAAAAGGTAATCAAGCTATTGAAGCACAATTATCTGCAGATATTAGATTGTTCCCTAATCCAGTTGTAACACAATTAAATATTAACGTGGATTTACTTAAAAATGAAGTCCTTAACTACGCTATGATTGATGTTAATGGTAAATTAATACTTACAGGTAAGCTATCTAATAATAGTAATACTATTAACACCTCAGATTTAGCAGCAGGTTTTTATATCCTTAAGTTAAACTCGGAAGTAAGACAACTTACTAAAAAGATAATGGTTAGAAAATAACCAATTACATTAGATAATAAAAAACCGTTACAAATTGTAACGGTTTTTTTATGTTTAAAAATTAATAATGCTTTGCTTTAAAACATGTTTTAGCTTTTCTGGCATTTTATTATCTATAGCAAAAGACTGATTTATTTCTACCTCAATGCCTACATAATTGTTTTTAAATTGTTGTCTTAATGCAGTTGTAAAGCCATCGGCTTTTCCTAAATAGGGATAATTAAATCTGACACGATACTCTGGATTTAAAGCTAAAATATTTTTTTTACTTGCATTGCATATTGCTTTTCTTGAATCCTTCTAGAGTCATATAAAAGCCCAATGTCACAGTCTCTTATAGTATTGTTTAAAATAGGTGTAAAAGAATGAATAGAGAGATGTACGACGCTTAAATTGTTTTTTATAATTGATGCTATATACTTTGTTACAGCTTGCCTGTAGTCATTATAATACGTGTTAATTAGGCTTTGTTTTTGTTTTGTTGTCAATGTTTTTGTGTATGCTGAAAACAAATTTTTATTATTAGTAGATCTATTTAATTCTATTAATAAACGACTTGTTGTACTAAAGTTTGAATAATCCGCAATAGGCTTTAAATAATTAAATACATCCAATGCGCCTAAGTCATAACCTTTGTGTGTTTCTAAAACTGAAGTATCTAAAAAATAGGGTTTATATTCTAAAGGAATAGTATTGCCACCATGCTCACAAGTAATGACTAATTTCATTTTAATTTATAGGAATAAACATTTTGTTTTCCTCCAAACATGTTGCTAATTGTTTATAAACCAATTCAATATTTTTAACCGAAACATCATGATTCAACGCGTTAACAATTCTGGTTGATAGCGTACCATGATTAAAAATGACTTCTAATGCGTTTTGATAGTCCTTAGAAATATTATCTTTTACTAATGTGTATAGTTGTTGCCACACGTTTTTAACACTAGAAGCTTGCTTTATTCCAAATAACTCAAGGTAGTCTAAGTTAGAGATATTATATACTTCACCATCTTTAATTACTGCGTTTAAAATAGAAAACAAATCCTGCTTTAACCATTTTTTTTGATTTTTAAGACGTGTTGTATCTTCATTAACTAAAAGCTTTAAGACTTCAATTATTAATGCGCAAATAGCAATGTCGGCTTTTGGACAATCTTGAATGTCCACTAGTCTAATTTCTATTGCATTTCGGTCAAACCTTGCAATTGCACCACGACTATTTAAAAAATGATGATCTAAAATATTGTTTGTGTCATACTTTTTAATGACTTGTTTTATGGGTTCAAAAATGGTAGCGTAGTAATCTGCTTTTGTAAAAACACGCTCTGGTATAACCAAACCAGTCATTTCTGGAATTTCTTTTTGATTGGTTTTATAATATTCTAATCTAGTGTCTTTAAATCCAGTAATTTTACCATCTAAAATAGGCGAACTTGCACATAGACCAGGAATTAAGGGTAATATTATCCTGATGGCAGCATGTAATTTTTCAAACTCTTTATCATCATAAAAGGGTAAGTTAATGTGTGTGCTTTGCACATTACTCCAACCATGACCTTTACAATCAAAAATCCTGTTGTACAACTCGTAAACTTCACTATAACTATGTTTCCATAGTTGTGTATCCTTTAAAGGATTCATCGTAGGATGAGACGCTGTAGGTAGTAATTTTGTGTTTAAAGGTTTTAATAAACCATTTATTTCTATGATGTTTTGATGAAATGCTTCTGCAAGATTATTTAAATCATTAGTTGGTCCATTCGTTTTAATTTCAACAACATGTCCAACCAATTCATTGCTCCAAGCGATAGATCCGTTTTCGATATCAGAAGTTATTTTACCATTTTTTTTAGTAAGTAAAACATCAACAATAGGAGCAACTTTAAAGCTGTTAGTGTTTACTAACATATATTCTAGCTCTATTCCGTAAACTTCAAATAAGTGATATTTTTTAGACATAATTATTCTAATCTAGTTTTTAAAGCCTGTAGTATTTTAGTGTAAACTAAATCGCCATAATAGGCATCCTCTACGCCATAGTCAATATTTGGATTGTCATTTATTTCAATAACCATTGGTTTGTTATTGACCACTTTTATGTCAATACCATACAAGCCTTTACCCATTAGTTTTGCAGATTTTATTGCCATAGTAATTACATCCTTTGGGACGTCTTCTATAGGCAGGCAATCAGCGTCACCATCTTGATCATTTTTTTTGTCTGCATTCCAGTTATAGATTTGCCAATGTCCTTTAGCCATATAATATTTACAAGCATAAAATGGAACATCGTCGATAATGCCTATGCGCCAATCATAATCTGAAGGACAAAACTCTTGTGCAATAATTAAATCGGACTCTTTTAGCATATCTGTTACCAAGGTGTCATATTCTTTAGCTGTTTTAGCCTTTTTTACTCCAAATGAAAACGTGCTATCTGGTGCTTTTAATACACAAGGTAAACCAACTTGTTCTAGGACTAAGGCTCTGTTTTCCTTGTGGACAATTACTGTTTTTGGAGTCGCAATATGAGCATTGTTTAGCGCTTCTGCCATGTACACTTTGTTGCAGCATTTTAAAATTGCTTCTGGGTAATCAATAATAGCAATACCTTCTTGCTGTGCTTTACGCGCAAATGCATATGCTTCATTATTAACTTCAGTACTTTGTCTAATAAATAAAGCGTCAAAAGAAGACAAGCGACTTAAATCTTTAGGCTCTATAATTTCAGCATAAATATTCATCTTTTCAGCAATATCTATAAACTTTTTTAAAGCTTTTGTATTGCTAGGAGGAGCAGGATCGTTTGGATTGACCAAAATAGCTAAGTCAAAATCTGATGTTGTTAGTTTAGGTGTATCGTAACGTTTTTTAGCAAAATACTGATTAGCAAAAAGGTTGACACTTTCAAGATGATCACTAGGGATTTCTGATTCTGAAATAGCTTTAATACTTTGTATGTTCCATTTATTATTATGATGAAAATTTACGCGTAAAAAAGGAACTTGAAAATGTTTGTAAAACAAACTACTTAGCTCTTTATATTTTTGTGCCACATTTTGACCAAAGTATATACTTAAAGTAAACTCTCTAGACTTAATGCTTTTTAGGCTTTGTTGAATAACATCGTCAAACTCGTCGGAAACTATTTTGACTAGTTTAAGTGTTTTTAAATCTACAATGTTTCTTACTGTTGGAATGGCTAAATGACCTCTAGCTTCGGCTAAAAGCGAGACGTAGTAACCTTTGGATTGGTAACTATAATCTTTGCAAAGATTAAATATTCTTGCTTTTTTTAAAAGCGAAAATTTAGGATTGGTAAGATAATCTTGCGATGAAATTACCGTAATATTCTCAATCGAAAAATGCCATTTTTCTGGTTGATTGACAACAATGTATTTGTTCATTTTATGCGAAGATCGCGATATAAATTTATGTAAAGTTATATTATTTTTAAACTGGTTTTACATTTTGTAAAACCAGTTTAGTTAAATTTTTAATAAATAATTTAGACTTATTTTTTAGTTAAGCTAAAGATGTCTTTACGTCTGTCTCTTAGGTTTCTAACGCTACCAAACTGGTTAAGTTCGCGTAGTAAATCTATGTCAACATCTGCAATTAATATCATCTCTGTGTTGGTTGTTGCTTCTGCTTTTATTCCATTTGCTGGAAAGGCAAAATCACATGGTGTAAATACCATGGATTGCGCATATTGGATGTCCATGTTATGCACTTTAGGTAAATTACCTACGCTTCCTGCGATAGCTACATAGCATTCGTTTTCTATCGCTCTTGCTTGTGCACAATTGCGTACTCTAGAGTATCCATTTTGTGTGTCTGTCAAAAACGGAACAAATAGGATGTCCATACCTTCGTCTGCTAAAAGTCTACTTAACTCTGGAAACTCAGAATCGTAACATATCAAAATTCCTATTTTACCACAGTCGGTATCAAAAGCCTCTAATTTAGTACCACCTTGCATTCCCCAAACTTTAGCTTCGTCAGGAGTAACATGAAGTTTTTCATAACGTTCTAAAGTACCATCACGTCTACATAAATAGCCAACGTTGTATAATAAGTCGTCTTTCATTTCTGGAAAACTTCCAGTAATGATGTTTATGTTGTAGGATATTGCTAATTCAGAAAACTTCTGAACGATTTCTTCCGTGTGTTTGGCTAGTTCTCTAATTGCTTCAGACTCTGGTAAATGGTTGTTATCTGCCATTAAAGGCGCATTAAAAAACTCTGGAAATAATGCAAAGTCAGATCTATATCCAGATACTGCGTCAACAAAGTATTCTGCTTGTTGCATTAATTCTTCTAAATCTTTATACAAACGCATTTGCCACTGTATAAGACCTAATCGCACAACTTTTTTCTTGGTAGCTGCTTTTTTAGATGGTTTTTGGTAATAAATATTATCCCATTCTAATAGTACAGCAAATTCACCAGAATCTTTATCACCTTCTAAATAGCCTTTTAAAACTCTTAGTGGGTGAAAGTCGTTTGAGATTTGAAAATTTAAAACTGAGTCATGAATTTCTTTTCTTTTTACCTTATCCATGTACTCCTTAGGTGTCATTTCGTTTTGGTAATTATGAAAATTAGGAATACGACCGCCAAAAACAATACCTCTTAAGTTAAGTTTTTCACACAACTCTTTTCTGTAATCATATAAACGTCTACCTAAACGTAAACCTCTAAATTTTGGTTTAATAAATACGTCAATACCATATAATACATCACCAGATTTTGTGTGTGTATTAAAAGTATAGTTGCCAGTAATATCTTCGTAGGTATGCTCTGCTTCAATCCTGTCATAATCAACTATTATAGACAAAGCACAACCAGCGATTTGATTGTTAATTTTAATAACAACTTGTCCTTCCGGAAACTTGTCAATTAAAGTTTTAATTTGATTTTCTCTCCAATATAGATTAGGCATAGATTTGTATGCTTCTTGCATAGCTTCTTTTAACTCTTGATAATCATCTAAAGTTAGATATGCTAATTCTATATTTTCAATGTCTTGTGGATTCATTTTTATTTACTTGAAATTTTAAGTAAATGTAATATAAAAATTTATCCAATAATCAACAATAAAAATTATTTTTCAGGCATTATTTTAGTCTATAAACAGGATATTGTAAATGTGCTTTTTCGTAATTAACACTCTGTTTATGAAGCCAGTCAAGCTGAGCGTACCAATTTGAAGCAAAGTCTTTATCGTAAGATTTTTTAAGATTAAAATTGATTCTTAATTTTGGGTCTTGTCTTAAAATTAATTCGGCTTTATCTTCCCAAACATAAGGCGAAAACCCTTCCTTTTGTTGCAGTATTGTATCGAAAAAATTCCAGTTAAAAAATGAATCAGGAGCTTGCGGTTCTAAAGTTTCGATTAAGTATCTAAAAGCCTCTTGATTAGTTTTAATAATGAAATCTCCTTTTTTAAATGTTATGGCGTCTTCCGAAACTTTTATACTTGTATTAAAATGCTGGTAATGTCCTTCATAAGCTTGCGACCTTGTTTGGTAGTTGTCAATTTTATAAGATTGAACCGTTAAAGTAGAGTCTTTGGTTAGTGGTGTCATCTCCACCTCATTTAATTTTAAAAGCTCAATGACATTCCACCATCCCTGAGGAATGATATAGGCTTCTGGTATGTTGATTTCTAAACTAGGTTTAAAATAATTTTGATAGGTAATTTGCTTTGTAAAAGGCTTGCTTCTGTCAAATTTTAAACGGTCTGCATCAGTAATGTTACTAGGTATCATATTACCTTCAAAACCTTTAAAATTTAAGGTTGTGGTTTGTGTGGTATCTATTTCCCATTGCAATGGATAAGTCTTTTTTGCAATAAGTTGTTGGTTGTAGTTTTGACGTAAGGATTTAATTTGTTCATGGTCTTCTTCTATAATTTCAATCATGGATTTCATTAACTCAAAGGTGCCTTCTACACGTTGTTTGTAAGGTTTAAGCATGTGTGTCTCAACCATCATACCTAAGGTGTTAAACAAAGTAGTGTAACCCGTAGAATATCTTGGACTATCCATAAATTGACTAAATCCAGCTTCCGGAACTTTATTAAACACGTTAACATATGGTGTAATGTCCCATTGTTTAATTGCTAACTTAGCTTCTAAGTTAGGTTGCATTTTGGTATGTAAATAATTACCTAAAGTACCACCAAGCTTATTGTGTTGCGTAAATAAATGCGTTAAAGTATATTGGTAGTCTGCGCCATTACTTACGTGATTGTCTATAAAAACATCAGGCTTTACCAAGTGGAAAATTTGAGCAAAGGTCTTAGCATTTTTGGTGTCACTTTTAATAAAATCTCTGTTTAAATCAAAGTTTCTAGCGTTACCTCTAAACCCATAAGCTTTAGGTCCATTTTGGTTTGTTCTTGTAGACGTGTTTCGATTTAAACTACCTCCAACATTATAAATAGGAATTGTGACTAATACAGTATGTTTAGGTGCTTCAATTTTACCAGAAGCAATATCTCTAAATAGCATCATAGTGGCATCAATACCATCAGATTCTCCTGGATGTATTCCGTTATTAATTAGTAAAATACGTTTGTGGTTTCTTATTGTTTTAAAATTAAAATTTCCATCAGGATTTAATGTGATTAAATGCAATGGTTTTCCGGAATCCGTACTGCCAATAGAGTCGATAGATATTGAAGTATAGGCTGTAGCTAAATCCTTGTAATACTGAATCGTTTGTTGGTAAGTAGCAGTTTCTAATCCTTGAGATTTTTCAAAAACAGTTTCAAAATCAAAATCCTTTTTAGTTGTAGATTTACACGAAACAACTAAAATTAATAAGACTAATATTTTTTTCATCAATTGTATTTTTAAATAACGGTTACACAAATATAATACTATAGACTTGTGATTGTTGTAATTAAACGTACTTTTGCAGCTTGAAAAATTGAAGATATGACAGAGTTTATTAGAAAAATAGTTCCGAACGCAAAAGATGATGTATTAGCAGGAATAACCGTGTCTTTAGCAATGATTCCAGAAGTAGTGGCTTTTGCTTTTGTAGCACAAATAGATCCTTTAATGGCATTATCAGGTGCCTTTATTATAGGATTGATAACAGCTATTTTTGGAGGTAGACCAGGTTTGATATCTGGAGCAGCAGGAGCTGTAGCAGTTATTTTTGTAACTATGATTGCGGATGGTCATACCAAAGGGATGTTAATGGATACACCTATTGAAAACATGGGTTTTTTCTATCTGATGGCTTGTGTGGTCTTAATGGGAATTATACAAATTTTTGCAGGTGTTTTTAAATTAGGACGTTTTGTTAGATTGATTCCGCATCCTGTAATGATGGGATTTGTAAACGGTTTGTCTATCGTTATTTTTATGGCTCAAGTAAAAATGTTTTCTCATAAATCCTTAAAAGTGTCTGATGCAGGAGTAAACGAATATGTGAGCACCTACATGCAAGGCTCTGAGTTGTATACCATGATTGGATTGGTATTATTAACTATGGGAATTATTTGGGGATTACCTAAAATAACCAAAAAGTTGCCTGCAGCATTAACTGCTATTTTAGTAACCAGTTTAATTGTTATTGGATTTAATATGGACGTATCTACTGTAGGATCTTATATTATTGAAGGTGGAGGAACAGGGTTAAAAGGAGAATTTCCAACACCAAATATGGAGCTTTGGGAGAAATTACCATTTAATTTAGATACTTTAAAATTTATTGCTTTACCAGCATTTTTAGCAGCATCTGTTGGATTAATTGAGTCTTTAATGACTATGAATTTAGTTGACGAATTGACAGAAACCAGAGGAAACGGTAACCGAGAATGTGTGGCGCAAGGTGCAGGAAATATTGTGTCAGGATTGTTTGGTGGTACAGGTGGTTGTGGTATGATTGGTCAAACGGTTATTAATATTAATGCAGGTGGACGTGGTAGATTATCTGGAATTATGATGGCTGTGACTTTATTGTCCTTTATTTTGTTTGCAGATAAGTTAATAGAAATGGTGCCAATTGCAGCTTTAGTAGGTGTGATGTTTATGATGGTCATCGAAACTTTTGCATGGTCTAGTTTTAGAATATTAAAGAAAATACCAATGTCTGATGCAGTGGTGCTAATAACGGTATCCTTAGTTACAGTATTTGTTGATTTAGCAGTTGCAGTATTTATTGGTGTAATAATTTCGGCTTTAGTATTTGCTTGGGAAAACGCAACAAAAATTAGAGCTAGAAAGCGTATTAAAGAAGATGGTACTAAAGTTTACGAAATTTGGGGACCATTATTTTTTGGAAGTATTCAAGCGTTTAATGATAAGTTTGATGCTAAAAACGATCCAGAGAAAATAGAAATAGATTTTGTTGAATCTCGTGTGAGTGATCATTCTGCATTAGAGGCTATTTTTAATTTAGTTGAAAAGTATGAGAAAGAAGGTAAGCAAATACGTTTAAAGCATTTAAGCGAAGATTGTAAAGTATTACTATATAAATCTAGTCCTAAGTTTAGAGAGGTTGTTGTAGAGGCTATTGATGATCCTAGGTATCATTTAGCAGCTAATCCAGAAGATTTCCCTAAACCACTATCAGAATATAAATTTTAAATAAAAAAAGACGAGCATTTGATGCTCGCCTTTTTTTATTGTCAGGTTATTTAACCCTAACACTATCTGGTACTAAGACAGTGTAATCACCATTGTTTCTTATTACTTCTCTAACAATGCTAGAGCTTATGTAGGATGTTCTGGCAGCAGTTAATAAAAATACAGTTTCTATTTTTGATAGTTTTCTGTTAGTATGTGCAATTGCTTTTTCAAACTCAAAATCAGCAGGATTACGTAAACCACGTAAAATAAATTGAGCATTAATCTCTTTACAAAAATCAATAGTCAGACCTTTATAGGTCATTATTTTTACTTTAGGTTCATCTTTAAAGGTGTCTTCTAAAAAACGTTTTCGGTCTTCTAAAGAAAACATATATTTTTTTTCAGAGTTAACACCTATAGCCACAACTACTTCATCAAAAAGTTTTACGCCACGTTTTATTATATCCAAATGACCTAATGTGATAGGATCAAAGGATCCAGGAAAAAGTGCTCGTTTCATAATTATCTTAATTTAATCTCTATCCACTTCGTAAATGTACTCTTGCTCAAAAAGGGTTTTTATTTCCTGTTTTGAGTAGCCATCTAGCTCTGTGGTATAATTTTCTGTTTTATTTATTTTATAAATTTTAGATTTTCTATCTATTTCATAATCATTAAAAATGACGTAAATACTATCTGATGTGACTGTAGTAACCTTCATAGATGTGTAATATCCAGTTTGTGAAGCCTTAACGGAATACACGTCTCCAATCCTAGGATTGTTAATATACAAGGTATCATTTTCGTCATCTTTTTTACTTAAGTATGTTGCAACTAAAATAGCAAGAGTAATAATTATCAATCCACTAAAATACCATAACGGAAACCTAACGCCTGTTTTTTCTAGTTCAAACTTTTGTTTTATTTGTTCAGGTAGTTCTTTTAGGTTGTACGTGCGTTTACAATGGTTGCATTCTAAAACATAAGTTTTACCTATAGGAAATAAAGGGATCCAATATACGTAAGCATATTTGCCATAAATAGTATAATGCATAGTTTGTCCTTCTGTGCAATTGGGACATTTTACATTTATAAGTTGACCTTCTTTAAGTTTGCTAGCTTTACTTCCGTAAAAAACCATAGTGTTTGGGGATTTGGTTAATTATTAAATATAGGCTATTTATTTTAAAGCTTCTTCAATAGCATTTCCAAATAAATCAGGCATACTAATTCCTGCAGCTTGCGCTTGTTGTGGTAAAATACTAGCGTTAGTAAGACCAGGAATGGTATTCATTTCTAATAAATGAGGTTCGTTATTTTTAAAAATAAATTCACTTCTAGAAAAACCAGTCATTCTTAAAACCTCATAGACCTTTTTAGCTACAGTATTTACTTTGGCTTCTTGTGCTTTAGTTAATCTTGCAGGTGTAATTTCTTGAGATTTACCAAGGTATTTAGCTTCGTAATCAAAAAAATCATTTTCGCTTACAATCTCTGTGATAGGTAAAACTTTAGTTTCGCCTTTATAAGTAATAACACCTACAGATACCTCAGTACCATCTAAAAAAGATTCTATAATTATTTCGTCATCCTCTTTAAAAGCATGGTTAATTGCTTGTTGTAGGTCTTCTTTTTTGTGCACTTTTGTAATACCAAAACTACTTCCAGCTTTATTAGCCTTTACAAAACAAGGTAATCCAACTTTAGTAATAATATTCTCCTCATTTACGGGATCACCTAAATTTAGGTAATAGCTTTCAGCAGTTAAAATACCATAAGGTTTTAAAATACTTAAACAGTCTCTCTTGTTAAAAGTAACAGCAGCCTGATACATGCCACAACTAGTATGAGGTAAGTTTAATAATTTAAAATAGCCTTGCATATAACCATCCTCTCCTGGACTACCATGGATAGCATTAAAAACACAATCAAAAGTAACTTTAGTATTGTCTATAGTTACAGAAAAATCGTTTTTATCAATAGCAAATTCTTGGTCTGCATCGTCTACATACACCCATTTGTCTTTAAAGATATGTATGCGATAGGCATTATATTTAACCTTATCTAAATTTTGATATACCACGTTTCCGCTGGTAAGAGAGATCTTATATTCACTAGAATAACCTCCCATTATTATGGCAATGTTTTTTTTCATTTAAATCTAAATTATTTCAGATATTCAATAAACCATTAAAATATTCGTTTTGTAAAAATATCATTTATTTTATTCCGAAGATAAAACCTTTTAGTTTTTATATATTTGCCTACAAAAATTAGTTAAATGAGTGTCATCAATTTTCTTAAAAGTAAAGTGTTTTTTAAGCAATTAGCAATAGCAGTAGTCGCTGTGGTTGTTTTAGTGTTTTTAATGCTTAAGTGGTTAAACATTACTACAAATAATAACGAGTTTGAAACGGTTCCGGATTTGACAGGAAAATCGATAGAAGTTGCAAAAATAGAGTTAGAAAAAAACAACTTGGTAATGCAAATTCAGGACTCGGCTAATTTTAATCCCGATTACCCAAAGTTTTCTGTAATAGAGCAGGACCCAAAAGCAAGCGCTAAAGTTAAAGAAAACCGTAAAATATACATTACATTAAATCCGTCAGGATACCGTAAAATAGCAGTGCCTGATTTAAGTCATAAAAGTTTTAGACAAGCAAAACCAACAATTGAAGCATTAGGCTTTAAAATAGGAAAAACAATATATGTTGACCATATTGGTAAAGATATGGTTAGAGAATTACGTCATAAAGGAGAAACATTAAAACCTAACACAAAACTGCCTAAAACAGCAGTAATAGATGTCGTGCTAGGTAACGGTAACCGTCCTGGAGGCAATTAAATTATGGAGGACTACACACCAGAATTACAAGAGGAAGATGCAGATGGACTATTTGAACATCATTCTTTTACAGCAGATAAAGGTCAAAAACCATTACGTATAGACAAATGGTTAATGAACAAAATAGAAAACGCAACACGTAATAAAATACAAGATGCAGCCAAAAACGGAAGCATATTTGTAAATGACGTACCAGTTAAATCCAATTATAAGGTTAAACCGGAAGACGTTATTGCAGTGCGTTTTGAGCATCCACCACACGAAAACCTATTGGTAGGAGAAGATTTACCATTAGATGTTGTTTATGAAGACGACCAATTGCTAGTCGTTAACAAACCAGCAGGTATGGTTGTCCATCCAGGACATGGTAATTATTCTGGGACACTAATTAATGCATTAATATTTCATTTTGATAATTTACCTAACAACTCTAGCGATCGTCCAGGATTAGTCCATAGGATAGATAAAGACACATCAGGTTTATTAGTTGTAGCAAAAACGGAAGTCGCTATGGCACATTTGTCAGCACAGTTTAAAGCCAAAACAAGCGAGCGTGAATATGTCGCAATAGTTTGGGGAAATATGGATGAGGAAGAAGGTACCATAGAAGGTAACATTGGACGTCATCCAAAAAACAGACTGCAAAACACAGTATACTTAGACGACGATGCAGACAAAGGTAAACCAGCAGTAACACACTATAAGGTTTTAGAGCGTTTAGGCTATGTTACTTTAGTCAGCTGTAAGCTAGAAACAGGACGCACACACCAAATACGTGTCCACATGAAACACATTGGACATACCTTGTTTAATGACGAGCGTTATGGCGGAAACCTAATACTAAAAGGAACCACGTTTACCAAGTACAAGCAATTTGTAGATAACTGTTTTAAAGTATTACCACGTCAAGCACTACACGCAAAAACACTAGGCTTTGTGCATCCTACAACAAATAAATTTATGAGTTTTGAGTCTGAAATTCCAGAAGATATTCAGGAATGTATTGAAAAGTGGAGAGGCTATTCCAAACACATGGAATAAGTTATAAAATATAATTTGGGCGTTACCACAAGGGTCGCGCTATCCATTATATCTTTTTTTGCCATATATGGCAGCAAAAAAAGGATGTCATTACTATCGCTAACGCAAAGACTAGCGATAGTAAACACACATTTTAATATATAAAATTACTATAGTTTCAGCTTTTATAAAGGTCATATAATTTGTATTTTTATATCAGAAATAAAAACACAATGAAACTAGTTATATCTCCAGCAAAATCCCTTGATTTTGAAAGCAAATTACCTACAGTAAAAGCGACACAACCTCTTTTTTTAGAGCAATCCACAAAATTAAATAAGGTATTAAAAAAGCAAAAGCCTAAAGACCTATCTCAATTAATGAGTATTAGCGATAATTTAGCACAATTAAATTATAACCGTAATCAAGATTGGACACTACCTTTTACAAAGGATAATGCTAGACCAGCAATGTATGCTTTTAATGGAGATGTATATAAAGGGTTAGACGCTTATAATATTGCAGCAGACAAGTTAGACCTTGCTCAAGATACTATCAGGATTTTATCCGGTTTATACGGTGTTTTAAAACCGTTAGACCTAATACAACCCTACAGACTAGAAATGGGAACAAAAATGCCAGTAGGAAGTAATAAAAATCTATACGAATTTTGGAAAAAAGATATAGTCAAAGCCTTAAACCAAGAACTAGAAGACGACGAAGTGTTTCTTAATTTAGCCAGTAACGAGTATTTTAAAGCAATAGATACAAAAGCACTTAAAGTACCAGTCGTAACAGCAAATTTTAAAGAATTTAAAAACGGTAAACTTAAAATAATATCGTTTTATGCCAAAGAGGCTAGAGGTTTAATGGCTAAATACGTTATTGATACTAACGCTCAAACCATAGAAGATTTAAAACAGTTTAACTACAATAATTATCAATTTGATGGAAACCTCTCAACCCAAAAAGACTTGGTCTTTACAAGATAATAAACGTACACAATCAGAACGCGATTTATTTAAAGCAACAGGGAAGCCTAAAAAAAATAAGAATGTTACGTATTTGCTTTCTGTAATAGGTGCTTTATTGTTAGTTAGCTTTTTGCTGCCTAAATTATACGATCAGGTAATTACTGTTTGTATAACAGACACTATATGTTTAAATTCAGAGCATAACTTTATATTATATCCACTGTATATTTTTTGTACTATAGTAATATTGATCTTAGCAATTTATGGTGCTTATGTCGTTGGTAAAAAAATAGGAGAACGGTTTAAGGTTTAACCGTATCTTTTTTGTCCACATTAATTTTGGTTTCAGGTTTTACACGTTTTTTAATTCGTGGACGTCTAGTGCCAAATGTACCTCTGTTAATTTTTCCTCGTTTGGATTTTTTATCTCCTTTACCCATGTTTTTTTTATTTTAAAATTATAGTATAAGGTAGTAAAAGCACTATTTTTAAACAAGGTTATATTATTAAAGTTGTTATAAAATTTATTTGGACTTTATTTTATACTTAAATTATACGATGTTTAAACATATACATCCATATCCACCATTTATTAAAAAAGATACCACTAAGCTAATAGTCGGTACTTTACCACCACCACGTTTTACTACTGGACAGTTATTAGAAAAAGACGTAGACTTTTGCTATGGAAGCTATTATAACAGTTTATGGTTATATATTGATAAAATTCACAGTTTAGGTTTGCGTTATGATAACTCTCAAGAAGCCATCCAACAACGCAAGCGTTTTTTAATTCAAAATAAAATTGGTGTTTGTGATATTGTAGCTAGTGCAGAACGAGAAAAAATAGATGCTTCAGACCTAGGCATGACTAATATACAACTACGCGATTTAATTGGTTATTTACTAAAGTATCCAAATATTGACACCTTATTGTTTACAGGAGGTAACAGCAAAAATGGACCTGAATATTTTTTTAGAAAACATATTAAAGACTATAATATTTCTTTAAAGTTGGTATCCAAAATCACGCCTAAAATTCATCAATTTATGTTACCAAATGCTGTAAACACAGTTGATAACATTAAAGATAATTTATTCAGTAATAAAAAAGAGCGTTTAATTAAAACTGTATCACTAACCTCAGGATCTGGAGCAGCAAATATCGCTATTGGTAGTAATCCATTATATAAGCAGTTAAAAGCTAAAGACCCAAGTTTTAATACTTTTGATTTTAGGGTCATGCAGTATAGTGAGTATTTTTAATAATTAATAAATAGTACCAATAGGATGCCAATTATAGCAGGAAGTGCTTGTACAAAAAATATTTTTTAGAAACACTCATCGCTCCATAAATACCAGCAATAGTTACACAACTTAAAAAAAACAATCTAATATTGGATTGCCAGTATTGATTAGTTATAAAAAAAGTCCATAATAATCCAGCAGCTAAAAACCCATTATACAAGCCTTGGTTGGCAGCCATACTTTTAGTAGGTTTAAAAAGCGCTTTTGGAAAAGTTTTAAAAACTTTACGACCTGTAGTTTCCCAAGCAAACATTTCAAAATATAAAAAGTATACGTGTAATAACGTTACAAATCCAATAACAAGGTTTAATAGTATATCCATAATTATATTTTTAAAAAATTGATTCTAAAAATTGTTTAATGCTTTCTTGGTTAGCTTTTATTAAGGCTTCACGTGCATTTTCTTTATCCTTTGGTTTTTTATCCTGAGACAATTTAAACTTACCTTCCCAAGTGTTTATTGTGATTTCAAACATTTTAATATACTCTAAATTTTTATCTAATCTAGGATTGTCGGATTCCAAAACATAGTTGTGGTCTGGAGCTTCTAAAAATTCAGTCATGGTAATCAACGATTGTTTTAAAGCTTCAGTACTTTCAATTTTAGTCACTTTTCCAGTTAAATGTACTCTAATATAATTCCAAGTTGGTAATTGAGTAGTTGTATATATGCTAGGCGATATATAGCATTGTGGGCCATAAAAAAGGATAGTGACTTCGTTTTCATCCTTTAAAAGATTAGTTTGTGGATTATATATATCAATGTGGCCAATTAATTTACCATCAGTTTCACGATATATTAATGGTAAATGTGTAATTAAAGGTGTGTTATCTTTTACAGATATAATAGTTGCTAAAGGATATGTTTTTATCACTTCTAATAAGTGTCCTTTATCATTTTCTTGATGTTTTGCTGGAGGATACAATAGATTTATAACGTTATAAGTTCAAAGTATTTTATTTCATTTAAAATTTACTAAATATTGTGTAGATTTATAAAATGTCTGATAAAAGTACTTCATTTTCAATAAAAAACTGGTCTCAGGACGATCAACCTAGAGAAAAACTGCTTTACAAAGGTAAAGTCGCCTTAAGTGATGCAGAGTTGGTTGCCATTTTAATAGGATCTGGTAATAGACAAGAAAGTGCTGTTGCTTTATGTAAGCGTATTCTGGCGTCTACAGACAATAATTTAAGCCAATTAGGAAAACTGACCATAAAACAATTAATGGAGTTTAAGGGAATTGGAGAAGCCAAAGCAATAACTATTATTGCAGCTTTGGAGTTAGGACGTAGACGTAGAGGAGGAGAAGCACTAGAAAGAAAGAAGATAACCTCTAGTAAATCTGTATTTGAATTGATGCAACCTATTATTGGCGAGTTACCACATGAAGAGTTTTGGATAATTTATTTAAATAATTCAAATAAAGTAATTCACAAAAGCCAACTAAGTAAAGGTGGAATAACAGGTACATTAGTAGACACTAGATTAGTTTTAAAAACAGCTTTAGAGGTTGGAGCAGTAGGCTTAATATTAACACACAATCATCCTTCAGGAACTTTAAAACCTAGTCAAGCAGATAAGGATGTGACCTTAAAATTAAAATTAGCAGCGCAAAGTTTAGATATAAAAGTTTTAGATCATTTAATCATTACAGAGCAAAGTTATTTTAGCTTTGCAGATCAATCTATACTGTAATATGCTATTAGTTTATACACATAAAATAACACCTAGAGTAAAGTATGTTTTTAAACAAATTTGTACTAGAATTTTAGGAGTACCTGTTAGTTTTACGACAGTTATTGAAGAGTTTATTGCACATGATAGCTTAAAAATGTCTTATACAAGACAGCCTTTAAGTAACGAGATTTTTGTGCGTAGCAATGAGTTGCTATTTGAGCAAGGATTATCAGATATTGATATAACGGTATTACCTTGGGAAGACACAAAATGTTTTTTTCCAACAGGAGATAAAAGTGCAGTACCATTTGATATTTTTGCAGCTTCTTTTTATTTAATTAGTAGGTATGAAGAATATTTACCACACCTTAAAGATGAGTTTGGACGCTACACAGCAGAAGAGAGTTTAGCATATAAAAACAACTTTTTAGACCAACCTGTAGTAGATATTTGGGCATATAAATTTAAAGCTATTTTAAAAGCGACTTATCCAGATTTTAGCTTTCCAGAACAAAAGTATACTGTAATTCCTGTTATTGATGTTCCTATGGCTTACGAGTATAAATTAAAAGGAATAATGCGCACTGTAGGAGGTACGTCTAAAGATTTTTTTACTTTTAAATTTAGACGCTTGTACGAGCGTTACTCGGTTTTAACCGGTTTTAAGCGTGATCCATTGGATAATTACAAGTATATTATTAATAAGCAAAAAGCTTCAAAATATAAGTTTGTGTTTTTCTTTTTATTAGGCGATTTTTCAACCTATGATAAAAATATAAATCCTCAAAAGCAAAAGTTTATTTCGTTAATCAAACACATTGCAGATTATTGCAAAATAGGTATCAAGACCTCTTTTTTTGCTTTAACTAATTTGGATTTATTAAAAGAAGAAAAAACAAGAATGGAAGGTATTATAAACAATGCTATAGTGGGTTCTAGACACTCGTTTTCTAAAGTTAATTTACCAGAATCTTATCGTAATTTAGTCGAGTTAGAAATTCCTGAGGATTATACCATGGGTTACGTTAATCATTTAGGGTTTAGAGCCGGAACGTGTACTCCATTTTTATTTTATGATGTAGATTTTGAAGTGCAAACACCGCTTAAAATTGTACCTTATCAAGCATTAGATTTTGCATTTTTAAAATATCACTCGTTATTAGATAAACAACAATCTTTAAAAAGATTAATTAAAAGTATCAAAAATGTAAATGGTACTTTTGTACCTGTGTTTCATAACTACACCTTTAATAAACAAGAACGTTGGAAACATTTTAAAACCTTATTCAATATTATTTTAGATGTTAAAAAAAATAAAGTAGAACATATATTTTTTGATTTAGATCACACGCTTTGGGACTTTGATAAAAACTCTGCTTTAACCTTTGATTTTCTTTTTAAGAAACATGAGGTTAATACTAAATTAGCCGATTTTTTAAAATTTTACGAACCCATAAATCTTAAATATTGGAAACTATATAGAGATGAAAAAGTATCTAAAGACAATTTGCGTTACAATAGATTAAAAGAAACCTTTGATGCATTGCAATTTAGTATTGAAGATGATTTGATTAACACAATATCTGAAGATTATATTAACCATCTAAGCAGTTTTAATCATGTATTTGATGGCACTATAGAGTTGTTGGATTACCTTAAAACCAAATATAATTTGCATATTATTACAAATGGATTTAAGGAAGCACAAAACAATAAATTAAAAGGATCTAAGTTAGATCATTATTTTACTACAGTTACAAGTGCAGAGGTTGCAGGTGTTAAAAAACCTAACCCTCAAATTTTTAACTTTGCATTAAAGTTAGCTAATGCCAATTCCTCTAACAGTATCATGATAGGAGATAATTATGAAGCAGATATTTTAGGCGCATTAGATATTGGATTGGATGCCATTTGTTTTAATTATCATAAAGCAGAAATTAGTCCAGAAATTAAGGTTGTTAATCATTTATTAGACATTAAAAAATATTTATAATTATGAAAATTTCAAATAAAGTAAGTGTAATTGTAATCCTGTTAGTAAGCTTACTAACAAGTGTTAACGCACAAGACAAGTTAAATAATTACAAGTATGTTGTAGTGGCTAATCAATTTGATTTTCAGTCAGAACCTGATCAATATAGATTAAATGGTTTGACTACGTTTTTATTACAAAAACAAAATTTCACTGTATTTAGTAATACCGATGTTTTACCAGACGACGCTATAGCTAATGGTTGTTTAGTATTGTATGCAACATTAAAAAATTCATCTTCATTATTTAAGACCAAAGTAAACGTCCAATTTGAAAACTGTAAAAAAGAAATTGTTTTTACTTCGGATATTGGCGAGTCTAGAGATAAAAAGTACATCGTAGCCTATAACGAAGCAACGCGTAATGCATTTAATACCTTTTCAAGTTTTGAGCACACCTACAAAGCGACATCAGAAAATAGTACAACAACGCAAGTGGAAGCGCTAAAACAAGAAATAGAAACCTTAAAAGCTAATAAAGTAACTGAAGAGAGTCCTAAAGTAACTACTAAAGATGATACTAAAGATGAGGTTGTTAAAGCAACCAATACAGCTATCAAATCCAATAGTAATTTAGAAGTAGCTACTACAGTAGATAACACCTTAAAAGCGCAATTAATAACAGGATCTGTATTTAGTTATAATCTATTAGACGCCAATAACACTGTCGTTTATACTATTCTATTTTCAGGTAAAGAGGATTATTACATTGTAAAAGGACAAGACGCTTTAATCTATAAAATGAATAATCAATGGGTTTTGGCACACTACGTTAATAATGACCTACAGATAAAGGCAATTAATATTAAGTTTTAATAACCATATTTTTCCTTCCAACGTGATCTTAAAAAGTCGCGTTGGGCATTTTCCCTAGCATTATTTCCTGGGTCGTATAACTTAGTATTACTAACCTCTTTTGGTAAAAACTCTTGACTAGCAAAATTATTTTCATAATTATGGCTGTACTTGTAGTCTTCGCCATAACCAATTTCTTTCATTAATTTAGTTGGTGCATTTCTAATATTTAAAGGCACACTTAAATCTCCAGTTTGTTTAACCAATTGTTGAGCATGGTTAATAGCCATATAAGCAGCATTGCTTTTTGGCGAACTTGCTAAATAAGTGGCACACTGACTTAATATAATTCTAGACTCAGGGTAACCAATCGTGCTTACAGCCTGAAACGTTGTATTAGCCATGACCAATGCAGTAGGATTAGCATTACCAATATCTTC
The DNA here is from genome assembly GCF_055808135.1 of Olleya sp. KJ81-1. Classification (NCBI taxonomy): domain Bacteria; kingdom Pseudomonadati; phylum Bacteroidota; class Flavobacteriia; order Flavobacteriales; family Flavobacteriaceae; genus Olleya; species Olleya sp. KJ81-1. The sequence continues at coordinate 3,343,880 of NZ_CM147854.1, forward strand.
ACTAGCCAAAATTAGCATACGTCTAGCAATAAACTTTACATCCTCACCACCTTCAACCATTCTAGCCAAATAATACACAGCAGCATTTGGGTCGCTACCTCTAATGGATTTTATAAAAGCAGACACAATATCATAATGCTGCTCTCCAGTTTTATCATAACGCACAGTATTATTTTGCACCTTGTCTAAAACCATAGTATCTGTTATTGTAATAATAGGTTTATCCTCACTATTAACAACCAGTTCAAAGATGTTTAAAAGTTTTCTAGCATCACCACCTGACAAACGCAATAAAGCACTCGTTTCATTAAGTTCTATAGTCTTTTTAGATAAGTACTCGTCTTTTTCAATCGCACGCTTTAAAAGGTCCTCTAAATCACTTTTTTCAAAAGCTTTTAAAATATAAACCTGACAGCGTGACAATAATGCCGATATTACCTCAAAACTTGGATTTTCAGTCGTTGCACCAATTAACGTCACCCAACCCTTTTCTACAGCTTGTAACAAACTATCTTGCTGTGATTTGCTAAATCTATGAATCTCATCAATAAACAAAATTGGGTTTTTAGCAGTAAATAAACCACCACTATTTTTAGCCTTCTCAATAACCTCTCGCACATCTTTAACACCAGAGCTAATTGCACTTAAAGTATAAAAAGGACGCTTAGAGGTTTGCGCAATAATATTAGCCAACGTTGTTTTTCCAATACCAGGAGGTCCCCAAAGTATCATACTAGGTATAATGCCTTGATTAATATGACTGGTTAAAGTCCCGTTTGGACCTACTAAATGTGACTGACTTATGTAGTCGTCTAAAGTTTGTGGACGTAATCGTTCTGCTAAAGGCGTGTTCATAACTGTAAAATTAAATTAATTTTTGTTTAGGCGTGTCTTTTTTGCGCATTCTTAACAAAAAAGTCAGGCTTTCATTACTCAATCTTTTTGCTAATGCAAAAAGGATTTCAGACAAACCATTCAATTACGAAGTCTTCACGATTTCTTTCAAAATAGTATTCATGAGTAATCCTTCACGCAGTAACCGACTGACATTATTGCAAGACATTAAAAGTGGTTAACTATTTGCTATAAGTATTGCAAATGAAACAACAAGAACCTTTTAAGTTTACCATAGACGTTATTGCTTATCCAATAGGGTTTGTAATATTGCTATGGTTAATTTTTGCTATCGAAATTAGGTTTGGATTTTCCCTTAATTTTTTAGGCATCTACCCTCAAAAAATAACAGGATTAATAGGGGTGATTTGCAGTCCGTTTATACATTCTGGGATTTCCCATTTATGGCATAATACCATACCTTTATTTGTGTTAAGTACAGCCTTGTTTTATTTTTATAGACCTATCGCGTTTAAAGTACTGTTGTATGGCATACTATTATCTGGTTTTTTAACCTGGTGCATTGGTAGACCATCATACCACATAGGAGCAAGCGGATTAATATATGTATTAGCTAGTTTTATTTTTTTTAAAGGTGTTTTTGCTAAACACTATAGGCTAATTGCATTGTCCTTACTAGTCGCTTTTTTATATGGTAGTATGATATGGAATACTATTCCTTTGGAGGAAGGTATCTCTTGGGAAGGTCATTTAAGTGGTTTAATCGTGGGATTAGTATTTGCTTTATTTTTTAGAAAACAAATAGCAAAACCTAAAAGATATGTTTGGGAAGAACCCGATTACAACGAAGACGATGATGAGTTTTTAAAACATTTTGATGAAAACGGTAATTTTATCGAAACCATAGTAGAGGAGGAGTTACCTGAAAACAATCTTCCAGAAGTAACACTTCCAGTTACTATCAATTATACGTATAAAAAAAACAAGGAATTATAGACGTTGTCTTACCGCTTCATATAAAAAGGCACCACAAGCAACACTAACATTTAAAGATTCTATTTCACCTAATAAAGGTAGTTTAGCTTTCTCATTAGCTATTTTTAATATAGATGGATTTATACCACGACCTTCAGATCCCATTATAATAGCACATGGCTCTTTAAACGAAACATCAAATAAGGTGTTATCTGTTTTCTCTGTAGCAGCAATAACTTTAATATCTGAAGCTTGCAGAAAAAACACAGCGTCTTTAATGTGGTCCACTCTACAAATTGGCACTTTAAATACTGCACCAGCACTTGTTTTAATAGTATCACCATTTACAGGAGCAGCACCTTTACTTTGTATTATTATTCCGTCTACTCCAGTACATTCTGCAGTACGTATTATAGCACCAAAGTTTCTAACATCACTAAGTTGATCTAATAATAAAAAAAGCGGAGTTGTATTTTTTTAGACACCATGTCAAACAGCTCCTCGATATCATAAAACTTAACAGGAGCAATTTGTGCAACAGCACCTTGGTGATTATTTTTTGTTAATCTATTTAATTTTTCAACTGGAACGTAAGACGAGTTAACTCTCTTGTCTTTTAATACCGTTTCTAATTCTTGAAACAAGTCGCCTTTAAGTCCTTTTTGCAAAAAGACTTTATCTACATGTTCGCCAGCATTTAAAGCTTCAATAATAGCTCTAAGTCCAAATATTTGAGTTGTTTTATCCATGACGCAAAGGTATAAAAAAAGAGCCTGCAAATTGCAGGCTCTTTAATGAGTTTCTTGTAAAAGAAATATAATAATTACTCAGCAGCAACTAGGTCACCTAACATATTGTAAACTTTATATTTACCACCTACTACTTCAATCGTAGCAACTACAGTTTCTCCCGATCCTCCAGCAGCTGCGCTAGTTGAAGAATTTGAAAAGTATAATGCAGGAATACTTATTACTCCAGAGTTAAAAGTTCCAATATGTGAAATTTCAACGTTAAAAGGAAATGCAAAATCTCCAGTTAACACTTCATTAACGCTAGAATCTAAACCTAAATCGAAATCCCATAAGTCAACTACTAAGTCGTATGTACCATCAGCTAATACACCGTTTCCGATACTACCACTATTAACTGTGTTTTGATCAACAACTTCAGGACAAGCACCTGTAAAAGCATAAGCATCAAAAGAGTTTAAATAAAAGTCGAAATCTGCAATACCACATAAACTTTCAGTATGAGAAACCTCTACATCATCTAATGTAGTTTCAAGAATGTTTTGTTCTAATGTAACATAAGTTACAGGGATATCCCAATCAACAACAATAGATGGTAAATCACTAACATAGTTAGTTACCTCTAAGTCAATAAAGATAGCTCCACCTGCAGCTAATCCATTTTTGTTATCAGCACTTGTTAATTTAAATCTTAAATTTTCAGTACCTTCTTTTACAACGTCTTGTACAGCAGTAATGTTAAAAGTATGGTTTTCTGCATATGCAGGAAACTCTACTTTGTAACCAAACGCTCCAAAACCATCATCCACAGATGTTGCACCAACTGCTAAACCATCTGCATCACTTACTATATAGTCAGAGTTAGATCCACCAGAAACTAATTCTAGTTTAAAGTCCATTTCTTCTTTATAAGTAGCATCTGTTGTTAAAGAAACAGTAATTGTTTCTCCTTCCATTATACTAGTAGCAGATTGCCCTGTCATAGATACAGTAGGCTTATCTGTAGTAGTGTAATTTACATCATCATTAACACATGATGTAAGCGCTACAACAGTACATGATAATAATATATTTTTAATGTATTTCATCGTCTTATATTTTTTATTGTAAAGTTAATATCCAAGTACTTCCAGAATATATAGGTCCAGCAGATCCACCAATACCAAATTCAGGGAATACTAATTGTCCTGTAGCTTGGTCAACATAACCTGGACTACCTTGGATAATTTCGTTAGAAAATTGCCATTCAGTAAAGATTAAGTTACCAGCACAAGCATAGAAGTAAGACTTGTAAGTGTTGTTTGGCCATCCAAACATACTATTTAATTCATAGTTACCAGCTCCTAAGTGTACAATCGTATGGTTAGCAGGTGTTGCATAGTTTACACTATACGTTCCAGCTAAATCAGTACGACATAATTGTAATCTTACTAAAGTAGATTCTAATTGCTCAGAAATTACTACGTTATCCACTGTTACTAATGTTTTTAGGTTAACTACAAAAACAGTAGTTTTTGCATTATCTAAAGCATCGTTATTAACTTTAATTGGAATTAAATCAAATGTTGAGTTAGCAGGTATAGTTGTTTCTAAAGTTGTATCAACCCAGTCAAAATGTGTTCCAGGAACAGCTATAGGATATTTTCTAACATCATCACTTGGATCAAGTGGTGTATTGTTAATATCTAACATTGTTTCTAAATCAGCTAATTCATCTTCAGATATTTTTAAATCTGCAAATGTTCCAATTTCATAAGACATAGTGATCGTTGATCCTGAAGGTTGTCCAGATGCACCTCCAATAAGGTGTACAGGAATATCAAAATCAAACTGAGCACCTGGCTCTTCAACAAAGTTCCCTAAGTTGTCGTCAGTTTTAAAACCAACCACTAAAGGACCGTTAAAATTTTCATTGTCTACATCAATTTCGTCATCAACGATACATGATGCTAAAAGCGAGCAGCTTAAAACTGCTAACAAATAAGTTCTTAAATTTTTCATTTCTTTTCTTTTTTATAGTTTATTGTGCCCAGAATGGTCCTGTTGCAAATGCTTGCGCACTGCTTACTGGAGGAACATTAGAAGCATTTGATATTAACTCAGACGAAGGATATAATAATCTTTTTGGTCTAGTTGATGATTGCGCTGTTGTAGCTAAAGGTATTCCTGAAGGATATCCAGTTCTTGTAAACTCGATATAAGATTCAATACCATTAATTCCATTTAATGCAACCCATTTTTGTCTCATGATAGCTTCAGTTTTCTCAGCATCTGTTCCAGCCCATCCAATAGTTGGAGCAGTAGGGTTATAAGTAGATGAATCTAATCCAAATAAGTTGAAAGAAGCATCAATACCAGCTTGGAATGATGTTTGAGCATCACCACTTAATTTACCTATTAACTGCGCTTCAGCTTGTAATAAGAAAGATTCAGCAGCTGTCATTAAATAACCATCTTGAGCAGAGTTTATTACTAAACCTGGTCCAATTGGAGAAAGACTTTCTGGAGATTGAGTACCATCAAAACCTTGCGTATGTCCAACATATTGGTCATCATCATTTAATCCGTAAAGTGCACTTAATCTAGCATCTGGTATAGCTCCTGGGAAGTTACCTTTTAAGAATTCAATTGCGTAATCAGATCCTCTGTAAAAATTATAACTTACAGAAGTCGACTCATCATTAGAAAACATTAAAGCGTAAAATGGATTTTGTTGTGCAACTTGTCCATCAGAATATCCTGGGTTAATTACAGCATCAACAGCAATAAAGTTACTACCATCTAGTGCAGCAAATTGTGCATCTAAATATGTTGCTAATTCAGCATCATTTCCTAAAGTATAAGCTTTAGTTGCTTGTCTTAATAATAGTCTTAATTTAATTGTGTTACCTAAAGTAGCCCAATTTGACATTGCTCCACCGTAAACGATATCTTCTGATCCTACAGCTGTTGCTGATCCAGAAGAAGCTATTAAAGCAATTGCTTCATCAATTTCAGTTACTAAAGATCTGTAAATCGTAGCATCATCATCATAAGAAGGTGTTAAGTTATCAATACCTTTATGTGCTTCTGTGTAAGGAATATCACCATATAAATCTACTAAATACTGAAAGTAATATGCTTTCATAATTTTAGCAATCGCTTTATGGTTGTTATAGTCACTACCATCGTAATCTATGATTGCTTGAAAGTTAGCAGTCGTTAAATAAAGACCATCGTAAATGTCATCGTAAAATCCATTATCAATCGCTAATGAGAATTCTTCAGAGAAACCACCTGTAAAAGCATTTACGTTAGCTCCCCATCTGTTCATCATTACGTTTCCTAGAATGTTCATTCTTCTAGCTTGTTGTCTGTATGTTGATGCTAATGCACCTGCTAATACTAAATCAGGCGTTACAACATCTGCAGATGGACTATTTGGATTGTCATTGATATCCAAATAATTACTACATGACATAGTAATTGTAAGAATTACTAATAATATAATATTAAATTTTGTTTTCATCTTTGAATTTTATTAAAAAGTTAAATTAACACTTAGTCCGTAACTTCTAGTTGCTGGATATTGTCCAGATACACTTAAACCTTGAGCATTTCCTGTAGTGTTAGAGAATTCTGGATCAGCATATCCTCTGTTTTCTTTAGGTAATACAACAAACGGGTTTCTTGCATTTACACCTACTCTTACTGAGCTAAATCCAATAGCATCTAATGCTTTTTGGTTAAGGCTATAACTTAATGAAAGCTCTCTTACTTTAAATGCAGTTGCATCTAATACAAAGTTTTCTGATACATCTCTATATTCATTAGAGAAATAATCTAAGTAGTTAGCGTAAGTAGTTCCACCTGTAACAACGTTTGTGTTAGCAGCATAAACTCCTGGAGAAGTTTCGATAGCAGAGTTAGGGAATATAAATCCTCTTCTTCCGTTTTCAGCAGATTCTACTAAGTGTCCACTCCATGATAACCAGTCTTTAGTACCAGCCCAGAATTGACCTCCTGTTCTGTAATCAAATACACCAGCTAATCTAAATCCTTTATAAGTTAAAGAAGTACTTAAACCTAATACATAATCAGGGTTTGCAACTCCTAAATTAATAAATTCAGACGTTTTTAATGGGTTTCCTGTAGCAGGGTCAATTAAGACACGTCCATTAGGATCTCTTTGGTAACCTGTACCTTTAATTAAAGGGAAAGCTTCACCTACTGTAGCGAAGATACCTACATCTGCATTTCCGTTTCCTAATGAAACTTCATCAGTGTTATCAGATACTTTCTTAACGATTGTTTCATCAGAAGCAATGTTAAAGTTTAAGTCCCATCTAAAGTTATCATTTCTGATTGGTGTAATACCTAAATCAACTTCGTAACCTTTAGTTTCTGTTTCTCCAATGTTAATTGTAGATTGAGTTAATCCAGAAGCTGTAGATGAAGTAACGTTTGTTACTAAGTCAGTGTTATTTGTTACATAGTAAGAAGCTCCAATTGTTACACGGTCTCCTTTAAAGAATGCTAAGTTTAAACCTATCTCTTTGTTTGTAATAAACTCATTAACTAAGTTTGGATCTGCTACACTTGTGTCTACACCAAAAGAGTTAAGACCTCCAAAAGGGAATCCACTAACTTGGTTGTAAGTATTGTTGATTTCATAAGTTCCTACACGGTCATTACCTACTCTTGCGTAGTTAGCTGATATTTTAGCGTAGTTTAAAACATCTCCTTTTAATTCTGGGAATGCTTTAGTTGGAATGAATGCTAAACCTGCACTTGGGTAGAAGAAAGAGTTGTTATCACTATTTAATCTTGAAGTCCAGTCATTTCTACCTGTTAAAGTAGCAAATAAGAAATCTTTATATCCTAAATCCACACTTGCAAATACAGCATAACTTCTGTTTCTAGAAGTACTGTTAGATACTGTTGGTGTTCCTGTAATGTTGTCAATGTTATAAAAACCAGGGATAGTTAAGTTACTACCTGCAACACTTGTGAATGTAGATAAGTTATCTTGTATGTTGTTACCTAATGTTGCTTTTAATGAAACATCATCATTTAACATATAATCAAAGTTTAAGAAGATATCGTTATAGATATTCTTAGATTCTTGATTGTTTGTACTAAAGTTAGATACAGTAGAGTGATCTCCACCACCAACACCTAAAAGGTCAGTATATCCATTAGTATATCCTAAAAAGTTGCTGCTAAAAGTTCTTAAACTTGAAAGAGAACTTACATTAATGTTATCATTAATTTGGTATTTTAAATTGATGATACCGTTAAAACGATCAGACTCATCATTGTTTCTGATGTTATCTCTCATCCAGTATGGACTTCTGTAATATGATGTCCAGTGGTATTGATTTAAAGGTTGAGAAAACTGTCCAACAGGAATGTTAGTTGCAGTTTGTAATAACTCAGTAAATAAAGCAGAAGTAGTAGTACTTGTTTTAGAGTTAACATAGTTAATGTTACCACCTAATTCCCATTTTCCGATTGTTTTACCAGCCTTAAATAAGATGTTTGTTCTACCTAATTCATCTCCATCTACAACAAAATCAGTATTTTGTCTGTTAACAGATAATAAAGCGTAAGATGTTGCATCTCCACCTGAGATAGAAACTCCTGTTTGCTTAATTGTACCTGTTTTAAAGAAATCTTTAATATTGTCTTCAATAGCAGAATATGGTGCCATAATGTAAGATCCATCAGCTTGCGCTAAACCTACAGGCATTATTGATCCATCAAATTCTGGACCCCATCCTCCGTTTTCATAAGCTACGTGACCACCATTCCAACCTTGACCGTACTTAGTCTGTCTTTTTGGTAAGAAAGAAACTGACTCAAATTGAATTGAGCTGTTAAAATCAATTTTGATTTTTTCATCACTAGTTCCTCTTTTAGTAGTAACGATGATTACACCATTTGCTCCTTGAGAACCGTAAAGTGCACTACCTCCAGCTCCTTTAATAACGTTTGTAGATGCAATGATCTCAGGCGAAAGATTTGCTAAAGTATTTGCTGAAGAAATCGCTCCATCAATTACAATTAACGCTTCGTTACTACCTGTTAACGATCTGTTACCTCTTAATACAATACGAGTTGATTGATTAACACCGTTATTAGTTGTGTTAATTTTTAATCCTGATACTTTACCAGCTAAACTCTGTATTACGTTAGGGTTAGAAGCCTGTGTCAGCACTTCTGCGTCTACAGTTTCAGTAGCAGCAGTAAGCTCATCCGCTTTTCTTTCAATACCTAAAACGGTAATTACTACTTCGTCAAGAGCATTATCTGGCTCAAGGCTTACATTAATACTGTTACTAGCACCAACTTTTACTTCTTTAGTACCGTAACCAACATAACTAAATGTTAAAACACCACCAGTTGTTACACCAATAGAGTAATTACCATCAAAATCTGTTGTCGTTCCTTGAGAAGTTCCTTTAACTACAATAGTTGCCGAAGGTAAAGGCAACCCATTTTCGTCAGAAACAACTCCTGAAACTGTTTTGTCTTGTGCGAACGATAGTTGCACAACAAACGCTAGAAATAGCGTTAAAATTCCACTAAACTTTGTTTTCATTTTATAATTTATTTGAATTAGTCTATGCCAAAAATCATAATAAAAAGTTAATTAAACAATATTTATTGGTTAAAATTTCATTTTTTTGAAATATTCAATAAGAACATAAGTTTTACCTAAAAATTAGCAGTTAAACTTAGGTGTATCTTAGAATTTGAGAATTTTACTGTTTCATTTTCTGTCTTACCATTAGCGTATATAAAACGTAGTAATCCGCTGTTTGTTAAAATGCCAAATCCAAAGCCAAAACCTATAAGATTTTCATTTTGGTTTAGTAGTTGGTTTTTAAAGTTGGCATAGTCTAAAACTGTATTTACAAACACGCCTTCGCTTAACGTGTACCTATATTCTGTCATTAGCATATTAAGGCTGTTTGCACTTAGGCTGTTTTCTGTAAAACCTCTAATGTTATTTATTCCTCCAAATCTATATAGCTCGTTGTCAAAATAATTATCAGATTCAAGTCTATGTATTAGTGCTTTAGTATAAATACTGTTGGTATGATTTAATTTAAATATGTGCTCTCCAATAATGGTTATTAAGGTTTGCTTAGTGCTGTTTGTGGTTGTTTTTCTAGAACCTGTTCCAAGCTCTAAACTTAAATCGGTTTTTGTTTTGAAAATTCTTTCTTCGTTTTGTAATGTTTTGTATTGATATTTTGTGGTAAAAAGTTGGCTATTAAAGTCGGTGATGTTAGTAAAATCTTCTGTGTTTGATAAGTTGCTCGATTCGGTGGATTCAATTCCTGCATATATGCGATTAGCGTCGTTTAATTGGTAGTAAAGGTTTCCTTTTTGTTTTGTATTTATAAAAGAAGAGTCTCGTTTTATAATTTGTAACGATGCTTCAATACCTATTGGCGATGAAAATATGTAAGGTAGAGTGGTGGTAAGATTGAAATTCTTTTGGTCACTTTCATCGCTCTTGTAATTTAGGTACAAGGTTTCTCCGTAATTTAGATTATTATTTAAGCTTAAGTCAAGGTATCCGTTAAATTCAATTTTATTTGTGTTTTCGTTGGTGGTAAATCCAATGTATCCATCAAAATTATTGCTTGTTAGTTTTTCTAAATAAAGGTATAGGTGAGTGGAATCTTTAGTAAATAATATTTCAGGACTTTTTGATTGTCTTGCAAAACTTAAATTGTTTAGTGATTTTGTTTTTTTATTAATGGCTTCAATATTAAAGGTCTTGTTTTTATTAATTTTTAAAAAACGTTTTAAAAAGGACTTCGGGAATTTTTCGTATCCTTTAATTACTATTTTATCAAGACTTCTTTTATTGTCGTCGTCACTAATTATAAGTTTAGCGGTTAATGTGTTTTGATCACGACTAATAATGTCGCTTAGTTTTAATGTCGAAAAAGGGTTGCCCTCTGAGGCTATTATTTTATTATACTTTATAAGTTCGTTTTCTATATTGCTGTAAGGAATTATGACTTCGTTTTCTTTGGATATTTTTAAATTCAATTTTGAATAATAGGTTTGCTTAGTAATAAAGCTGTCTAGTGTTATAGCTAAAAATTCTATTTTGTTATTTAATTGTAGTAAAGCTGAAAAAACGGAGTCATTATTTTCTTTAATACTAAAAAGTGTGTTATTAACATAACCGTTCTTCTTAAGTTTATTTTGAAATAGTGTTATTTCATCTTTTAATGATTGTAGGGTTTCGTGCTTTTTAGTGTAATCATAAAATGAAATAATTTTATCATCTTTTGAGTCAACTCCAGAAATATTTAAAACTAATTCTTGGCTCCAACTAAATTGAAATAGAAGAATAAAAAGTATTGATGTTGCTGTTTTTAGATTCAAGATGTGATAATTATATTTTAGAGGATAAAATAACGTAAAAATCTTACTATATAATATGGTGCTGCGATTTATTTTTAAATTCTATTGAAAATTAATGTGTTATGATTTGATTAATTAAATATAATCACTACATTTGCACCCCTCTTAAAGAGAGGTAACATAAAATTATATTAAAGTTATATGCCAACAATTTCACAATTAGTACGAAAAGGAAGAGCCAAAATAACCAAGAAGAGTAAATCGGCTGCTTTAGATTCGTGTCCTCAAAGACGTGGTGTGTGTACTCGTGTTTATACAACGACACCTAAAAAACCTAACTCAGCAATGCGTAAGGTGGCAAGGGTTCGTTTAACAAACGGAAACGAAGTAAATGCATACATCGGTGGAGAAGGTCACAATTTACAAGAGCACTCGATAGTATTGGTTAGAGGTGGAAGGGTAAAAGATTTACCAGGAGTTAGATATCACATCGTTCGTGGTGCTTTAGACACAGCAGGTGTTGCAGGTAGAACACAACGTAGATCTAAGTATGGTGCAAAACGCCCTAAAAGTTAATTAAAAACTTAAGAAGAAGACATGAGAAAAAGAGCAGCGAAAAAAAGACCGCTTTTACCAGATCCTCGCTTTAACGATCAGTTAGTAACTAGATTTGTTAACATGATGATGTGGGACGGAAAGAAGTCTGTAGCCTTTAAAGTGTTTTATGATGCAATTGACATCGTAGATACAAAGAAGACAGACGAAGAAAAAACAGCTTTAGAAATTTGGAAAGATGCGTTATCAAACGTTATGCCTCACGTAGAAGTACGTAGTCGTAGAGTTGGAGGAGCAACATTTCAAATACCTAATCCAATACGTGCAGATCGTAAGGTTTCAACTGCAATGAAATGGTTAATTAGTTATTCTCGTAAGAGAAACGAAAAATCTATGGCATTGCGTTTAGCATCAGAAATTTTAGCAGCAGCTAAAGAAGAAGGAGCAGCAGTTAAAAAACGTGTAGATACTCACAAGATGGCTGAGGCAAACAAAGCATTCTCTCACTTTAGATTTTAATAAGACATGGCTAGAGATTTAAAATATACAAGAAACATTGGAATTGCAGCTCACATTGATGCAGGTAAAACTACAACAACAGAGCGTGTTCTTTATTATACAGGTGTTTCGCACAAAATTGGAGAAGTGCATGATGGTGCTGCTACAATGGACTGGATGGAGCAAGAGCAGGAACGTGGTATTACTATTACGTCTGCAGCTACAACTTGTATTTGGAAGTTCCCATTAGAAAATGCAGAACCTACACCAACAACAAAGGATTATCATTTTAATATTATTGATACTCCAGGTCACGTTGATTTTACTGTAGAGGTAAATAGATCTTTACGTGTATTAGATGGTTTAGTATTCTTGTTTAGTGCAGTTGATGGTGTTGAGCCTCAATCTGAAACTAACTGGAGACTTGCAGACAATTATAAAGTGCCAAGAATTGGTTTTGTTAATAAGATGGACCGTCAAGGATCTGACTTTTTAGCTGTTTGTCAACAAGTAAAAGATATGTTAAAGTCTAACGCAGTGCCAATTGTTTTAAACATTGGTGATGAAGAAGATTTTAAAGGTATCATAGATTTAGTAAAAAACCGTGCTATTGTATGGCACGATGAAACTCAAGGAGCAACTTTCGATGTTATCGAAATTCCTGAGGATATGAAAGAAGAAGCTCGTAAATACCGTGCACTTTTAATTGAAGAAGTAGCTAGTTATGACGAGAATCTTTTAGAGAAATTCATGGAAGATGAAGATTCAATTACAGAAGAAGAAGTGCATAAAGCGCTTAGAGCTGCTGTAATGGATATGGCTATTATTCCTATGATTTGTGGTTCAGCTTTTAAAAATAAAGGTGTACAGTTCTTGTTAGATGCTGTATGTCGTTACTTGCCTTCTCCAATGGACAAGGAAGGTATTAAAGGAATGAATCCAGATACTGAAAAAGAAGAATTACGTAAGCCAAGTGTTGACGAACCTTTTGCAGCGTTAGCGTTTAAAATTGCTACGGATCCTTTCGTAGGACGTTTAGCATTTTTTAGAGCTTATTCTGGTCGTTTAGATGCAGGTTCTTATGTGTTAAATAATCGTTCTGGTAAAAAAGAACGTATCTCTCGTATCTATCAGATGCATGCTAACAAGCAAAATGCAATTGATTTTATCGAGGCTGGAGATATTGGAGCTGCTGTTGGATTTAAATCTATCAAAACAGGAGATACTTTATCAGACCAAGATCATCCAATCATTTTAGAGTCTATGGACTTCCCAGATCCAGTAATTGGTATCGCGGTTGAGCCTAAAACTAAAGCTGATGTTGATAAATTAGGTATTGGTTTAGCTAAATTAGCAGAAGAAGATCCAACGTTTACAGTGCGTTCAGATGAAGCTTCAGGTCAGACTATTATTTCTGGAATGGGAGAGCTTCACTTAGATGTAATTGTAGATCGTTTAAGACGTGAGTTTAAAGTAGAAGTAAATCAAGGTCAACCTCAAGTTGAATATAAAGAAGCTATTACTGCATCGGCAGATCATAGAGAAGTTTATAAGAAACAATCAGGTGGACGTGGTAAATTTGCCGATATCGTATTTACTGTTGAACCAGCAGACGAAGGTGTTGTTGGATTACAGTTTGAATCTGTAATTAAAGGTGGTAACGTTCCTAAGGAATTTATCCCTTCAATTGAAAAAGGATTTAAGATGGCAATGGTTAACGGTCCATTAGCAGGTTATGAAATCGACTCAATGAAAGTTACTTTGAAAGATGGATCTTACCATGATGTGGATTCTGATCAATTATCTTTTGAGTTGGCTGCTAAGTTAGGATTTAAAAACTGTGCTAAAGCTGCTAAAGCTGTAATAATGGAGCCAATCATGAAGCTTGAGGTAATTACTCCTGAAGAAAATATGGGTGACATTGTTGGAGATTTAAATAGAAGAAGAGGTATGATGGAAGGTATGGGTGATCGTGCTGGAGCTAAGACAATTAAAGCTACTGTGCCATTATCTGAAATGTTTGGTTATGTTACAACATTAAGAACATTATCTTCTGGTAGAGCAACTTCTACAATGGAATTTTCACATTATGCTGAAACTCCTTCTAATATTTCAGAAGAAGTAATTAAAGCTGCTAAAGGCGTTGAATCGTAAATCTTAAAGAAATGAGTCAAAAAATTAGAATAAAATTAAAATCTTACGATCACAATTTAGTAGATAAATCTGCTGAGAAGATTGTAAAGACAGTAAAAAGTACTGGAGCTGTAGTAACTGGACCAATTCCATTACCAACTCATAAAAAAATCTTTACTGTATTACGTTCACCACACGTAAATAAGAAGTCTAGAGAACAATTTCAATTAAGCTCTTACAAGAGATTATTAGATATTTACTCTTCATCTTCAAAGACTATTGATGCTTTAATGAAACTTGAATTACCAAGTGGAGTAGAAGTTGAAATTAAAGTATAAGTAATTTATTCGTTTAAAGATTTTAAGCGAAACATGTCCTAAGCTTCGAGCGAAGGAAAAACGGTAAAAATACAATTCAAGGCTGAAACGTATTTTCAGCCTTGAATATTTTTTAATAAATAGTAATAATAAATAAATAATAATTATGTCTGGGTTAATTGGAAAAAAATCGGTATGACCAGCATTTTCGATGAAAATGGTAAGAATGTACCATGTACAGTAATCGAAGCTGGACCATGTATCGTTACCCAAGTCAGAACTGAAGAAGTTGACGGTTATAATGCTGTGCAACTTGGTTTCGATGACGCGACAGAAAAAAGTGCTACTAAAGCTGACTTAGGTCATGCTAAAAAAGCAGGGACTTCTGTAAAACGCAAAATCGTTGAATTTAAAGGTTTTGATGCGGAGTACAAGTTAGGTGATGCAATCACTGTAGAGCACTTTGTAGAAGGTGAATTTGTTGATGTATCAGGTACATCAAAAGGAAAAGGATTCCAAGGAGTTGTAAAACGTCATGGGTTTGGTGGTGTAGGTCAAGCTACTCACGGACAACATAACCGTTTAAGAGCACCAGGATCTATTGGAGCAGCATCTTATCCAGCAAGAGTATTCAAAGGAATGCGTATGGCAGGTAGAATGGGAACAGATTCAGTTAAAGTTGAAAATTTAAGAGTTTTAAAAGTAGTTCCTGAAAAGAACTTACTAGTTGTTAAAGGTTGTGTACCTGGACATAAAAACGCTTATGTAATTATCAGAAAATAATGAAAGTAGCAGTTTTAGATATAAACGGAAAAGAAACAGGTAGAAAGGCAGACCTTTCTGATGGTGTTTTTGCTATTGAACCTAATAATCATGCTGTATATTTGGATGTTAAGCAATACTTAGCAAATCAAAGACAGGGAACTCACAAAGCTAAAGAGCGTGCTGAGATTACTGGAAGTACACGTAAGATTAAAAAACAAAAAGGTACAGGTACTGCCAGAGCAGGTAGTATTAAGTCAGGAGTTTTTAGAGGTGGAGGACGTATGTTCGGACCAAGACCTAGAAACTATTCATTCAAACTTAATAAAAGCTTAAAACGTTTAGCGCGTAAATCAGCTTTAAGTATTAAGGCAAATGAAAAGTCTATTATCGTCCTAGAGGACTTTAATTTTGATGCTCCAAAGACTAAAAACTTTACAGCTGTATTAAATGCGTTAGACCTACAAAACAAAAAATCACTGTTTGTGTTGGGTACGTCAAATAATAATGTATATTTGTCGTCACGTAATTTGAAAGGCTCAGAAGTTATAATCGCCTCAGAATTAAGTACTTACAAAATATTAAATGCAAATCAAGTTGTCCTTTTAGAGAGCTCTTTAGAAGGAATTGAGTCGAATTTAAGTAAATAGAAGCAAAATGAATATCTTAATTAAACCTATAATCACAGAAAAAGCAACTGCTAATAGCGAGTTAAACAACTGCTATAGTTTCTTTGTGAACACTAAGGCGAACAAGGTAGAAATCAAAAAAGCAGTGGAAGCTGCTTATGGAGTTTCTGTTGAAAAAGTTCGTACTATAAATGTCCGTCCAGATAGAAGTACCAAGTTTACTAAAACTGGTATTCAACATGGTAAAACAAATGCTAAGAAAAAAGCAATTGTACAACTGGCGGAAGGTGAAATGATTGATTTATACACTAACATGTAATTAAAGACAAATGTCAGTAAGAAAATTAAAACCAATCACACCAGGTCAGCGATTTAGAGTAGTAAACGGATTTGACGCCATTACTACTGACAAGCCGGAAAAAAGCTTATTAGCTCCGAAAAAACGATCAGGTGGTAGAAACAGTCAAGGACGTATGACCATGCGCTATAAAGGTGGTGGACACAAACGTAGATATCGTATAATTGATTTCAAAAGATCTAAAGCAGGTATTCCTGCTGAAGTAGCATCAATACAATACGATCCAAACAGAACAGCGTTTATCGCATTATTGAATTACCAAGATGGTGAGAAAGCTTATATCATTGCTCAAAATGGTTTACAAGTAGGTCAAACTGTTGTTTCAGGTGAAGGTTCTTCTCCGGAAATTGGAAATGCATTGCCATTAGCTAATATTCCATTAGGAACAATTATCTCATGTGTTGAGTTAAGACCAGGACAAGGTGCTGTAATGGCAAGAAGTGCTGGAGCTTTTGCTCAATTAATGGCTAGAGATGGTAAGTTTGCTACTATTAAATTACCATCAGGTGAAACTAGACTAATTTTAGTTACATGTATGGCAACGATAGGAGCAGTTTCTAATTCAGATCATCAATTACTTGTTTCAGGTAAAGCTGGACGTAGTAGATGGTTAGGTAGAAGACCAAGAACAAGACCAGTTGTAATGAATCCAGTTGATCACCCAATGGGAGGTGGTGAAGGTAAGTCATCAGGTGGACATCCACGTTCTAGAAACGGTATACCAGCTAAAGGATATAGAACACGTTCTAAAACTAAAGCGAGTAATAAATATATTGTAGAACGTAGAAAGAAATAAGAAATCATGGCAAGATCATTAAAAAAAGGACCTTACGTTCACTATAAATTAGAGAAAAAAGTAGCTGACAATGTGGAAGCTAACAAAAAGACTGTTATTAAAACTTGGTCAAGAGCAAGTATGATAACACCTGATTTTGTTGGACAAACAATTGCAGTTCATAACGGTCGTCAGTTTGTTCCAGTTTACGTTACAGAAAACATGGTTGGACATAAGTTAGGAGAATTTTCACCAACAAGATCTTTTAGAGGTCACGCTGGTGCTAAAAATAAAGGTAAAAAGTAAGCTATGGGAAGTCGTAAAAAACAAATGGCAGACGCTATTAAGGAAGGTAAAAAGCAAATAGCTTTCGCTAAACTTAATAACTGTCCTACGTCACCAAGAAAAATGCGTTTAGTAGCCGATTTAGTAAGAGGTGAACGCGTAGAAAAGGCACTTAATATTTTAAAGTTTAGTCAAAAAGAAGCTTCAAATCGTTTAGAGAAATTATTACTTTCTGCGATAGCTAATTGGCAAGCTAAGAATGAAGATGCAAGTATCGAAGATGCTGAATTATTTGTTCAAGAAATAAGAGTAGATGGTGGGTCTATGTTAAAAAGATTACGTCCAGCACCACAAGGACGTGCTCACAGGATAAGAAAACGCTCAAACCACGTAACTATCGTGGTTGGGGCTAATAATAAAACACAAAGCTAAGATAGATATGGGACAAAAGACAAATCCAATCGGAAATCGCTTAGGAATTATCAGAGGATGGGAATCTAACTGGTACGGAGGAAACGATTATGGTGATAAACTTGCCGAAGACGATAAGATTAGAAAATACGTTCACGCGCGTTTATCTAAAGCTAGTGTATCTCGTGTAATTATTGAGAGAACTTTAAAACTTGTAACCGTTACTATCACTACTGCTAGACCTGGTATTATTATCGGAAAAGGTGGGCAAGAGGTAGACAAGTTAAAAGAAGAACTTAAGAAAATTACAGGTAAAGAAGTTCAGATTAACATCTTTGAAATTAAGAGACCTGAACTTGATGCGTTTTTAGTAGCAACTAGTATTGCTCGTCAAATTGAAAATAGAATTTCATATAGACGTGCAATTAAAATGGCTATTGCTGCAACAATGCGTATGAATGCTGAAGGAATTAAAGTACAGATTAGTGGTCGTTTGAATGGAGCTGAAATGGCACGTTCAGAACACTACAAAGAAGGACGTATTCCTTTATCAACTTTTAGAGCCGATATTGATTATGCTTTAGTTGAATCTCATACTACTTACGGTAGATTAGGGGTTAAAGTATGGATCATGAAAGGTGAAGTATATGGTAAAAGAGAGCTTTCTCCTCTTGTTGGCTTAGCTAAGAAGCAAGGAAAAGGTGGACGTCAAGGAGGTGGAAAACCACAACAACGTCGTAGAAAGTAATTTTTTAAAGAACAGAAAAAATGTTACAGCCTAAAAGAACAAAATTTAGAAAAATGCAAAAGGGACGTATGAAAGGGAACTCTGGTAGAGGTCACTTACTTTCAAACGGAACTTTTGGAATAAAATCATTGGATTCTAATTTTTTAACATCACGTCAAATAGAAGCAGCTCGTATTGCAGCTACACGTTACATGAAAAGAGAAGGTCAACTTTGGATTAAAATATTTCCAGATAAGCCTATTACAAAAAAGCCTCTTGAAGTACGTATGGGTAAAGGTAAAGGAGCAGTAGAATATTGGGCAGCAGTTGTTAAACCAGGAAGAATCCTTTTTGAAGTTGGAGGAGTGCCTTTAGAAGTAGCTAAAGAAGCATTAAGACTTGCAGCTCAAAAATTACCAGTAAAAACTAAGTTTGTAATCGCTAGAGATTACGAAGCATAATTTATTTGATATTATGAAACAATCAGAAATTAAAGAATTATCTGTAGCTGAGTTACAAGAGAAACTTAGTGAAACAAAGAAGAGCTATTCAGATTTAAAAATGGCTCATGCAGTTTCTCCTTTAGAGAATCCTATTCAATTACGTCAAGTAAGACGTACGGTTGCAAAAATTGCAACAGAATTAACTAAAAGAGATTTAAAATAATTCTGCTTACAAGATGGAAAAAAGAAACTTAAGAAAAGAGCGTATCGGGATCGTTACTAGTAACAAGATGCAAAAATCAATTGTTGTTGCAGAAGTTAAAAAAGTAAAACACCCTATGTACGGAAAATTCGTGTTGAAAACAAAAAAATATGTTGCACACGATGAGACAAACGATTGTAATATTGGAGATACAGTAAAGATTATGGAAACAAGACCTTTAAGTAAATCTAAATGTTGGAGATTAGTTGAAATAATTGAAAGAGCGAAGTAATTATGGTACAACAAGAATCAAGACTAAGAGTAGCAGATAACACTGGGGCAAAGGAAGTATTAACTATCCGTGTTTTAGGTGGTACTAAAAGAAGATATGCTTCTGTAGGTGACAAAATTGTTGTCACTGTTAAAGATGCAACTCCTAATGGAAACATTAAAAAAGGAGCAGTATCAACAGCAGTAGTTGTGCGTACTAAAAAAGAAGTTAGACGTCCAGACGGATCTTATATCAGATTTGATGATAACGCTTGTGTCCTTTTAAATCCTACGGGAGAAATGAGAGGTACACGTGTTTTTGGACCTGTAGCTAGAGAACTTCGTGATAAACAATTCATGAAAATTGTATCATTGGCACCAGAGGTGCTTTAATTGATAAAAAAATGACAAAGCTAAAAATAAAAACAGGAGATATCGTCAAGGTTATAGCTGGTGATCATAAAGGTTCTGAAGGTAAAGTACAAAAAGTATTTATCGAGAAGAACAAAGCTATAGTTGAAGGAGTAAACATGGTTAAGAAACATACTAAACCAAGTGCACAAAATCCTCAAGGTGGTATTGTAGAAAAAGAGGCATCTATCAACATTTCTAACCTATCTTTATTAACTTCTAAAGGAGAAGAGACTAGAGTAGGATTTAGAATGGAAGGTGATAAGAAAGTCAGATTTTCTAAAAAATCAAATGAAGTAATATAGTTATGGAATATTCACCGAGACTAAAAGAAGAGTATAAAAGCAAAGTAATTGCTGCTCTTACAGAAGAATTTGGATACAGTAATGTAATGCAAGTGCCAAAATTACAAAAGATAGTATTATCTAGAGGTGTTGGGGCTGCAGTTGCTGATAAGAAATTGGTTGACTATGCAGTTGATGAATTTACAACTATCACAGGTCAAAAAGCTGTATCTACTTTATCTAAAAAAGATGTTGCAACTTTCAAATTACGTAAAGGAATGCCAATTGGTGCTAAAGTTACGTTAAGAGGAGAAAGAATGTATGAGTTTTTAGATCGTTTAATAACTTCTGCACTTCCACGTGTTAGAGATTTTAACGGAATAAAAGCTACAGGTTTTGACGGAAGAGGTAACTACAATTTAGGAGTTACTGAACAAATTATCTTTCCAGAAATAAATATTGACAAAGTTAATAAAATTGACGGAATGGATATTACATTTGTAACTTCTGCTGAAACAGATAAAGAAGCAAAATCATTATTAACAGAATTAGGGTTACCTTTTCAAAAAAACTAAGTTATGGCTAAAGAATCAATGAAAGCCCGCGAGGTTAAAAGATCGAAGACAGTAGCTAAATATGCTGAAAAACGTAAAGCTCTTAAAGAAGCTGGAGATTATCAAGCATTACAAAAGTTACCTAAAAACGCATCGCCTATACGTCAACATAATAGATGTAAATTAACAGGTAGACCAAAGGGATATATGCGTACCTTTGGACTTTCTCGTGTTATGTTTAGAGAAATGGCAAATCAAGGTTTAATACCAGGTGTTAAAAAAGCAAGTTGGTAAAATTTTAATTGGTCTTAGGTTCGGGATATTCTGAAAACCAAGTCCGCAAATAAATACATATGTATACAGATCCAATAGCAGATTACTTAACTAGAATTAGAAACGCAGTGCGTGCTAATCACAGAGTTGTAGAAATTCCTGCTTCAAATTTAAAAAAGGACATTACTAAAATATTATTCGATCAAGGATATGTTTTAAGTTATAAGTTCGATGATTCTACTGTTCAAGGTACAATCAAAATTGCCTTAAAATACAATAAGGAAACAAAAGAACCTGTAATTAGAAAATTGCAAAGAATCAGTAAGCCTGGTTTACGTAAATATTCTAGTTCTACAGAATTACCACGTATTCTTAATGGTTTGGGTATTGCAATCGTTTCTACTTCTCATGGAGTAATGACTGGAAAGCAAGCGCAAAGGGAAAACGTTGGTGGTGAAGTTTTATGTTACGTTTACTAATTTAAAATCCAGAAGAAAATGTCAAGAATAGGAAATAATCCAGTTGCCATTCCAGAAGGAGTAACTGTAACAGTTGATAACAATACAATAACAGTAAAAGGAAAATTAGGTGAGTTAACTCAAGATTTTGATACTGTTGAAGTAAAAGTTGAAGATGGAAATGTATTAGTAACACGTTCTACAGATACTAAAGATCAAAAAGCTAAGCATGGTTTATACCGTTCATTAGTTTTTAATATGATTGAAGGTGTTTCAAAAGGTTGGACTAAACAATTAGAATTAGTTGGTGTAGGTTATAGAGCTTCTAATCAAGGTAATGTCCTTGAACTAGCTTTAGGTTTTTCACACAACATTATTTTAAGTTTAGCACCAGAAGTACAAGTAGAAACTGTTTCTGATAAGGGTAAGAATCCAATAATCAAATTAACTTCTCATGATAAACAATTAGTAGGACAAGTTGCTGCTAAAATCAGAGGATTTAGAAGACCTGAACCGTACAAAGGAAAAGGTATTAAGTTTGTTGGAGAAGTATTAAGAAGAAAAGCAGGTAAATCAGCATAATAATTAGTTATGGCGTTAACAAAAAACGAAAGACGAATAAGAATTAAAAACAGAATCCGTAAGGTTGTTTCTGGTACAGAAGCAAGACCTAGATTAGCTGTTTTTAGAAGTAATAAAGAAATTTATGCTCAATTAGTAGATGACGTTACTGGTAAAACATTAGCTGCCTCATCTTCTAGAGATAAAGATATTGCTGCAAAAGGAAATAAAGTAGAACTAGCTGCATTAGTAGGTAAGTCTATCGCAGAAAAAGCCTTGAAGGCTGGTGTTGAAACGATCGCTTTTGATAGAGGTGGTTATTTATATCATGGTAGAGTAAAATCGTTAGCTGAAGGAGCTAGAGAAGGAGGACTTAAATTCTAAGAAATTATGTATCAAAAATACAAAAGCGCAGAGCTAGTAAAACCAAGTGGATTAGATCTTAAAGATCGTTTAGTTGGTGTGCAAAGAGTTACTAAGGTAACTAAAGGAGGTAGAGCATTTGGTTTTTCTGCAATCGTAGTGGTTGGAGATGAAGCTGGTGTTGTAGGTCAAGGTTTAGGAAAATCAAAAGATGTTGCTAGTGCAATTGCAAAAGCAATAGAAGATGCTAAGAAAAACCTAGTTCGTATCCCTATCATGAAAGGAACATTACCTCATGAACAAAAAGGTAAATTTGGTGGAGCAAGAGTAAATATTATTCCTGCAGCTCCTGGAACAGGGGTTATTGCTGGTGGAGCTGTGAGAACAGTTTTAGAGGCAGTAGGTGTACATGATGTTTTATCTAAATCTCAAGGTTCATCAAATCCACATAATGTTGTTAAGGCTACTTTTGATGCTTTATTACAATTAAGAGACCCTAAAACGATTGCTCGTGAAAGAGGTGTTTCTTTAGAAAAAGTTTTTAACGGATAATCACAACAGCAATGTCGAAGATAAAAGTAACAAAAGTTAAAAGTGCAATCAACAGAACTCAAAGACAAAAAAGAACTTTATTAGCTCTTGGTCTTAAGAAGATTGGACAAACTATAGAACATGAGGCTACACCTAATATTTTAGGTATGGTAGCAAAAGTAAACCACTTAGTTTCTGTAGAAGAAACTAAATAATAATACTGAAAATGGATTTAAGTAATTTAAAACCTGCAGAAGGTTCAGTTAAAAATCAAGGTAAAAGAATAGGTAGAGGACAAGGTTCTGGAAAAGGTGGTACTGCGACACGTGGTCACAAAGGAGCTAAGTCAAGATCTGGTTATTCTAAGAAAGTAGGTTTCGAAGGAGGGCAAATGCCACTTCAACGTAGAGTGCCTAAGTTTGGTTTTACTAACATTAATCGTATAGAGCATCAAGGTGTTAACTTGGATGTTATTCAACAATTAGTTGACGATAAGAAAATTAAAGATACTTTAGATTTTGATACTTTAGTAGGTCTTGGTTTAGCTGGTAAAAACGAGCTAGTTAAGATTTTAGGAAGAGGAGAGTTAAAAGCTAAATTAAGTATCACAGCTCATAAATTTACTGCTACTGCAAAAGCTGCTATTGAAGCTGCAGGAGGAGAAGCTGTAACTTTATAAGAACAATCGAACGCATGAAATTTATAGAGACATTAAAAAATGTTTGGAAAATTGAAGAATTAAGAAATAGAATTCTAGTAACACTAGGTCTACTTTTAGTTTATCGTTTCGGAGCACAAGTAGTATTACCAGGTATTGACGCAACCCAATTAGAAAGCCTACAAACTGGAACATCAGAAGGTATTTTTGGGATATTAAATGCCTTCACAGGAGGTGCATTTGCTAATGCTTCTGTATTTGCACTTGGAATTATGCCATATATTTCTGCTTCTATTGTAGTTCAATTAATGGGAATAGCTATTCCTTATTTGCAAAAACTACAAAAAGAAGGCGCTAGTGGTCAGAAAAAGATTACTCAAATAACACGTTGGTTGACTATAGCAATATGTTTAGTTCAAGCACCAGGTTATTTAGCTAGTTTACAACCTATGTTTGGTATTCCAAACTCGGCCTTTTTATTAGGGCAAGGTGGTATGTTTTATTTCTCATCAATAGTTATACTAGTAACTGGTTGTATTTTTGCAATGTGGTTAGGTGAGAAAATAACAGATAAAGGAATTGGTAATGGTATATCACTATTAATTATGGTGGGTATTATCGCAACGCTTCCTAAATCTTTCTTACAAAATGCTGCTTCTAGATTAGAAACAGGTAATAATGTAATGATGATTTTATTTGAAATCGTTATTTGGTTTGTTATTATTCTTCTTTCAATCTTGTTAGTAATGGCAGTTCGTAAGATTGCAGTACAATATGCTAGGCGTTCAGCAACTGGAGGTTACGAGAAAAATGTATTTGGATCAAGACAATATATTCCTTTAAAGCTTAATGCTTCTGGTGTAATGCCAATCATTTTTGCTCAAGCGATTATGTTTGTTCCTGGTTTAATTGGTGGTTCATCTTTATTAAAAGATACTGCTTCTGGATTGTGGTTACAATCTAATTTCTCTGACATCTTCGGATTTTGGTATAATTTAGTATTTGCATTATTGATTATTATATTTACATATTTTTATACTGCGATTACCGTTCCTACAAATAAAATGGCTGATGATCTTAAACGAAGCGGAGGATTTATTCCAGGTATTCGTCCAGGATCAGAAACTTCTGAATATCTTGACAAAATTATGTCTCAAATAACTTTACCAGGTTCTATTTTTCTTGCATTAATAGCTGTGTTCCCAGCATTTATTGTTAAGTTACTTAACGTTCAATCTGGTTGGGCTTTATTTTTCGGAGGTACATCTTTATTAATTATGGTTGGAGTTGCAATTGACACTATGCAACAAGTAAATAGTTACTTGTTAAATAGACACTATGATGGCTTGATGAAAACTGGTAAAAACAGAAAAGCAGTAGCTTAATATTTTAACTATGGCAAAACAAGCAGCAATAGAACAAGACGGAACTATCATTGAAGCATTATCAAATGCTATGTTCCGTGTTGAATTAGAAAATGGTCATATTGTGACCGCACATATTTCGGGTAAGATGCGTATGCATTATATTAAGTTGTTACCAGGAGATAAAGTTAAATTAGAAATGAGTCCTTATGATTTAACTAAGGCTCGTATAACCTATAGATACTAATACGATGAAAGTAAGAGCATCAATTAAAAAGAGAAGTGCAGATTGTAAGATTGTGCGCAGAAAAGGTAGACTTTACGTCATTAACAAAAAGAATCCTAGATTCAAACAAAGACAAGGGTAATTATGGCAAGAATCGCAGGTGTAGACATACCAAAACAAAAAAGAGGAGTGATCTCATTAACTTATATCTACGGAGTAGGTAGAAGTAGAGCTCAAGAAATTTTAGCTGAGGCTAAAGTGGACGAAAACATCAAAGTACAAGACTGGACAGATGATCAAATTGGAGCAATCCGTGAAACTGTAGGTACTTATACTATTGAAGGTGAATTACGTTCTGAAACACAATTAAACATTAAGCGTTTAATGGATATTGGTTGTTACAGAGGAATTCGTCATAGAGTTGGTTTACCTTTAAGAGGTCAACGTACTAAGAATAACTCTAGAACAAGAAAAGGAAGAAGAAAAACAGTTGCTAACAAGAAAAAAGCAACTAAATAATAAGTAGTATGGCAAAGACAAACGCTAAAAGCACAAAAAAACGTAAAGTTATTATTGACGCTGTTGGAGAAGCTCACATTACTGCTTCTTTCAATAATATCATTATTTCACTTACAAACAAAAAAGGAGATGTCATTTCATGGTCATCTGCTGGTAAGATGGGATTTAGAGGTTCTAAGAAAAACACACCTTATGCAGCACAATTAGCAGCAGAAGACGCTTCTGAAGTAGCTAAAGAAGCTGGATTAAAAAAGGTAAAGGTTTATGTTAAAGGACCTGGAAATGGTAGAGAATCTGCTATACGATCTATCCATAATGCAGGAATTGAAGTAACAGAAATTATTGATGTTACTCCTTTACCACATAATGGTTGTCGTCCTCCTAAAAGAAGAAGAGTATAAGTTTACTACATAGTTACTTTACTTAAGCAATAAAAAAATTAATATCGTCTGTTTATCAGATGGTATTAATTTTTTGTATAAATTTGCAAACTGAAAATTTAAAACAAGTATCAACAAAGAGATTAACGATTATCGAAGGATAAGATTTAGACCTTAATTCATAATCACTCTTAAATCAATTTAAAAATGGCAAGATATACTGGTCCTAAAACTAAAATAGCTCGTAAATTTGGTGAAGCTATATTCGGAGACGATAAGTCTTTTGAGAAAAGAAATTACCCACCAGGTCAACATGGAAACAACAGAAGACGTGGTAAAAAATCTGAGTACGCAATCCAATTAATGGAAAAGCAAAAAGCTAAATATACTTACGGTATTTTAGAGCGTCAATTCAGAAACATGTTTAAAAGAGCAACTGCAGCTCAAGGAATTACAGGTGAAGTATTACTTCAAATTTGTGAATCTAGATTAGATAATGTAGTGTTTAGAATGGGATTATCTCCTTCTAGAAGCGGAGCAAGACAACTTGTATCTCACAGACATATTACTGTTAATGGAGAGTTAGTAAACATACCTTCATACCAACTTAATGCTGGAGATGTTGTTGCTGTAAGAGAGAAGTCTAAATCGTTAGAGTCTATTGATAGATCTTTATCAAACTCTAGCAATGTATATGAGTGGATTACTTGGAATAGCGAGAAAAAGGAAGGTACTTACGTTTCTGTTCCTGCTAGAATCCAAATCCCAGAAAATATTAATGAGCAATTCATCGTAGAATTATACTCTAAATAATAAATTATTAACATTGGTGTTTAGCCAAAGGGTTTATTTGTACTTCTTCAAACTTATAAACCGCGCAACTAAATAACAATTAAAACGAAGAAAAATTATGGCAGTATTTAATTTCCAAAAGCCTGATAAGGTAATAATGATTGATTCAACTGACTTCGAAGGTAAATTCGAATTCAGACCTTTAGAACCAGGTTATGGACTAACAGTAGGAAATGCTTTAAGAAGAGTTTTATTATCTTCTCTAGAAGGGTTTGCTATCACATCTGTTAGAATAGAAAGTGTAGACCACGAATTTTCAACAATAGCAGGTGTTGTTGAAGACGTAACAGAAATTATTTTAAATCTTAAACAAGTTCGTTTTAAGCGTCAAATAGAGGATGTTGATAACGAATCTATTTCGATTTCAATTTCTGGTCAAGACAAAATTGTAGCAGGAGATTTCCAGAAATTTATTTCAGGTTTCCAAGTATTAAATACAGATCAAGTGATTTGTAACTTAGATTCTAAAGTAAATATCAACATGGAAATTACTGTTGAAAAGGGTAGAGGATATGTTCCTGCAGAAGAAAACAAAAAAGCTTCAGCACCAATAGGTACTATTTTTACTGATTCAATTTACACACCAATTAAAAATGTTAAGTACAGCATTGAGAATTATCGTGTAGAACAAAAAACGGATTACGAAAAGTTAGTTTTCGAAATTCAGACTGATGGTTCTATTACGCCTCAAGATGCATTAACAGAAGCTGCAAAAACTCTGATTCACCACTTTATGTTATTCTCTGATGAGCGTATTACATTAGAAGCTGATGAGATTGCTCAAACTGAAACTTATGATGAAGAATCACTTCACATGAGACAGTTACTTAAAACTAAATTAGTAGATATGGACCTTTCTGTTCGTGCTCTAAATTGTTTAAAAGCAGCAGAGGTAGATACTTTAGGAGACTTAGTATCTTTTAATAAAAATGATTTAATGAAGTTCCGTAATTTTGGAAAGAAATCTTTAACAGAGCTTGAAGAGCTAGTAAATGTTAAAGGATTAAATTTCGGAATGGATCTTTCAAAATACAAACTAGATAAAGACTAATACATCATATTTTGCTCCTCATAAAGAGTTTGAGCAAGATGATGATTAAAAACAAATGTCATGAGACACGGAAAAAAAGTAAACCATTTAGGTAGAAAAACTGCTCACAGAAAATCAATGTTGGCAAATATGGGTTGTTCTTTAATAGAACATAAACGTATTAACACAACTGTTGCTAAAGCTAAAGCTTTAAAAGGATTTATTGAGCCATTAATCACTAAGGCTAAAGATGATACGACGCACAACAGACGTCTAGTATTTTCTAAATTACGTCAAAAAGAAGCTGTAACTGAACTTTTTAGAGATGTTGCTGCTAAAATTGGTGATCGCCCAGGTGGATATACTAGAATTATCAAGTTAGGAAACCGTTTAGGTGATAACGCTGATATGGCAATGATTGAATTAGTAGATTACAACGAAATCTACAATGCAGATAAAAAAGCTAAGAAAACTACTCGTAGAAGTCGTAGAGGTGGTAGTAGTAATACTGTTACTCCTCCAGTTGCTTCAAATGAAGAAGAATAGTTTCTTAATTTGCTGTTAAATTATTATTAAAAGAGAGATAAGCTTTATAAGTTTATCTCTTTTTTTTACATTTAAGCAAACATATTTATATGAAACCTATCTTTTTACTTATTGCTTTTATAGTTATGACTTCGGTGTCAGCACAAGTTATTAAAAATGAAGTTTCTACAGGTCAAGCTAAACATCCTAATCTTCCTTTAGTAGATCTTAATTCTAGATTACAAGACAAATTTAATGCTGTAAATTATCAAGGTTATTATTTGGCTAATGCAAGTCTACCTGATGTTTCTGGTTCTCCATTTCCCTTTGAAGATGCTGTTATTATAATTAACACTACAGATGGTAAAGCATATAAAGTGCCAAACGGTAATTATAATGCAAGTACAGATGAAGTTGTATCTAATTTTGCCAAAGACTCTTCTTTTGTATTTCAATCCAAAACTATTAAAAGTGTAAAGTTTGATAAATATACAGCTACACGATATAAAGATAAAAACGATAAAGACCATTTCTATTTTGAATTAACGCCTCATGCTTCTATCAGGTTGTTGAAAAAGTATTCAGCTAAAGTTATTGATGGTCAAATTAATGTTTTAACAAAACAAAAAACGTCTCCTGATATGTTTAGTTTATCAGACAGCTATGGCATAACTATTGATGATAAAACTGTAACAGAATTTAAGCTGAACAAAAAGTCTGTTTTAAAACTATTGTCTAGTCATAAAAAGTTAATTCAAGACTTTGTTAAAAATGAAAATTTATCATACAAAGAAGAATATGACGTTATTAGAATTCTAAATTATTATAGTGTTATTTCAAAATCAAATTAAATATAATTCACACACACACACACACACACACACACACACACATTCAAAAAATCACACATGAAAAACTACTTATTTATTTTTACTTTATTAGTATCAACCTTATCCTTTGCACAAGGAAGTAACGGTTTTAGCTCAAATTTATCATCTGCAACTATGGATAATAGTCAGCAAAATATGTTTAATGCGGTTAATTACCAAGGTGCTTACTTAGCAAATGGTAAATCAAGCGCTGTTATAGGATCTCCTTTTGCATTTGAGGATGCTACAATTGAAATCACTTCAAAGGAAGGTAAAGTTTATAAAGTGCCAAACGGAAATTATAATGCTAAATCAAACCAAATCGTTTCAAATTTTGCCAAAGACTCGTCTTTCGTTTTTGACGCAAAAGCAATAGAATCTGTTAAATTTGATAAGTATGTTGCTAAGATATATAGAGATGAAGATAGCAGAGCTAAATTCTTTTTTGAATTAACGCCACATGCTACGGTTAAGCTTTTAAAAAGATACGAAGCGATAATTAAAGATGGTCAGATTAATGTAATGACTAAGCAAAAAACATCTCCAGATAAATATGTTGTTAATGATAGTTATGCAGTTTCAAAAGATGGAGTAACTACGGAAGAATTTAAATTGAAAAAGAAATCAATTTTAAAATTACTTGGTGACAAGAAAAAGTTAGTCGAAAAATTTGTTGATGATAATGATTTATCTTATAAAGAGGAAGCAGATGTTGTCAAGATATTTAATTATTATAGCATTAATTAAGATGCAAGACATTAAAAAAGGGTAATCTATTTTAGATTATCCTTTTTTTATGCAATTTTGTGAAACTTTTAGAATTA
Source organism: Olleya sp. KJ81-1 (assembly GCF_055808135.1). Classification (NCBI taxonomy): domain Bacteria; kingdom Pseudomonadati; phylum Bacteroidota; class Flavobacteriia; order Flavobacteriales; family Flavobacteriaceae; genus Olleya; species Olleya sp. KJ81-1. The sequence goes on from NZ_CM147854.1 coordinate 3,373,879, forward strand.
TGAAATATCAAAGATTAAAAAAAGCTCTGATCTTATTAGAGGATGGCACCATTTTTCATGGAAAAGCTGTTGGAAAAGAAGGAACAGCATTTGGAGAAATTTGCTTCAACACAGGAATGACTGGATATCAAGAAATTTTTACAGATCCTTCATATTTTGGTCAACTTATGGTAACAACCAATGCTCATATTGGTAACTATGGTGTTAATGATAACGAAAACGAATCGGACTCGATTAAAATTTCGGGATTAATCTGTAAAAATTTTAGTTATGATTTTTCAAGAGTTGACTCAAACGGATCTTTAGAGGACTTTCTTAACAAGCATAATCTACTTGCAATTTCAGATGTGGATACCAGAGCCTTAGTTAGCTATATTAGAGACAATGGTGTAATGAATGCTATTATATCGACAGATGTAGATAATATAGATGGTTTAAAGCAACAGTTAGCAGATGTACCATCTATGAGTGGACTAGAGTTAGCATCAAAAGTATCTACCAAAGAGCCATATTTTATTGGTGATGAAAATGCTCCAATCAAAATAGCTGCATTAGACATAGGTATAAAAAAGAATATTTTACGTAACCTAGTTAAAAGAGAGGCTTATGTTAAAGTATTTCCTTACAATGCAACATTTGAAGATTTAAATTCATGGAATCCTGATGGATATTTCTTGTCTAATGGACCAGGTGACCCAGAACCATTGCTAGAGGCTCAAGCATTAGCTAAAGAAGTTATAAAAAGAGATTTGCCATTATTTGGTATTTGTTTAGGACATCAAGTAATCGCTTTAGCTAACGGAATTTCGACTTACAAAATGCATAATGGACATCGAGGAATAAATCATCCCGTTAAAAACTTAATTACAGGTAAGGGTGAAATTACATCTCAAAACCATGGATTTGCAGTAAATAGGGAAGAGGCTGAAGCGCATCCAGACATTGAAATCACGCATGTGCATCTAAACGATAATACAGTTGCAGGTTTAAAGATGAAATCTAAAAACGTGTTCTCTGTACAATATCATCCAGAAGCAAGTCCAGGACCACATGACTCATCCTATTTATTTGACCAATTTATAAGTAATATAAAAAATAAATAATATTAAAAAGACAACGATTTTAAAGTTTCGTTGTCTTTTTTATTTTACTAAAACGTTATAGATAAAATTTTATGTATTTCTATTATAAATCCTATATATAGCTGAAAATTAAACGTTAAATTTGAAATTAATAAACTAAAATCACACACATATGAGTATTATAATTAATGTTCACGCAAGACAAATTTTTGATTCCAGAGGAAATCCAACGGTAGAAGTAGATGTTGAAACAGAAAACGGTTATGTTGGTAGAGCAGCAGTACCTTCTGGAGCTTCAACAGGAGAACATGAAGCTGTAGAGTTACGTGATGGAGGACCTAAATACATGGGTAAAGGAGTTAGTAAAGCTGTAGATAATGTAAATAATATTCTAGCTGAAGAGCTTTTAGGAGTTAATGTTTTTGAACAAAATTATGTAGATACATTAATGTGTAAAATAGACGGTACACCTAATAAATCTAAGTTAGGTGCCAATGCTATTTTAGGAGTATCTTTAGCTGTTGCTAAAGCTGCTGCTGCAGAATTAGGGATGCCATTATATAGATACATTGGAGGCGTTAGTGCAAATACATTACCAGTGCCAATGATGAATATCATTAACGGAGGATCACATAGTGATGCACCTATCGCATTTCAAGAGTTTATGGTTATGCCAGTCAAAGCCAAAAACTTTTCTCATGCATTACAAATGGGAACAGAAATTTTTCATAACCTGAAAAAAGTATTACATGACAGAGGTTTAAGTACAGCTGTAGGTGATGAAGGTGGTTTTGCACCAACTTTAGATGGTACTGAGGATGCTTTGGATACTATCGCAATAGCTGTTAAAAATGCAGGATATACACTTGGAGACGATGTAATGATTGCTTTAGATTGTGCTGCTGCAGAATTTTATGTTAATGGAAACTACGATTATTCTAAATTTGAAGGCGAAACTGGTAAAGTACGTTCAAGTAAAGAACAAGCAGATTACTTAGCAGAATTGTCTAGAAACTACCCTATTATTTCTATTGAAGATGGTATGGATGAAAACGACTGGGAAGGTTGGAAATATTTAACTGAACAAGTTGGTGATAAAGTACAATTAGTAGGTGATGATTTATTTGTTACCAATGTAGAAAGATTATCAAGAGGAATAAAAGAAGATATTGCTAATTCTATCTTAATAAAAGTAAATCAAATTGGTACTTTAACCGAAACTATTGCTGCTGTAAATATGGCTCATAACGCAGGATATACTTCAGTAATGTCTCATAGATCAGGAGAGACTGAGGATAATACAATTGCAGATTTAGCAGTAGCACTTAATTGTGGACAGATAAAAACAGGATCTGCATCTCGTAGTGATCGTATGGCTAAATACAACCAATTACTTCGTATTGAAGAAGAATTAGGTGAAGTAGCTTACTATCCAAAAGATAAAGCATTCAAGATTAAAAGATAAGTAATTTACTATTCTAAATACAAAGCCTTTCAGCGTAAGTTGAAAGGCTTTTTTAGTTTAATTCATATTGATAAATTAAACCTATACTAAAATTGTTAAAACCATTATAAATACCCTTTCTAAATCGTTATAGTTTTTGTAAATTTACAATTCTAATAAACATACATTAAATCAATATACATGTCAAATAAAGCAACGCTTGAAATTAATGGAGAAAAACACGAATTTCCCTTAATTGTAGGTACTGAAAATGAAATAGGAATAGATATCAAAAATCTTAGAGCTGTTACAGGTGGTGTGACAACTATTGATCCAGGTTATAAAAATACAGGATCATGTGAGAGTGCTATTACTTTTTTAGATGGAGAAAAAGGAATTTTAAGATACAGAGGTTATTCTATTGAAGAATTAGCTGAAAAAGCAGATTTCCTTGAGGTAGCGTTTTTATTAATTTTTGGTGAATTACCAACTAAAGAGCAACTTAATAAATTTGAAAAAGATATTAAGGAGCAGTCAGTTGTTGATGACGATGTAAAGAAAATTTTAGATGCATTTCCTAAGTCAGCACATCCAATGGGTGTCCTTTCTTCTTTAACAAGTGCATTAACAGCCTTTAACCCATCATCAGTAAACGTAGACTCAGAGGAGGATATGTACAAAACTGTATGTAAAATAATGGGTAAATTTCCGGTGTTAGTGGCATGGACAATGCGTAAGCAAAAAGGTTTACCATTAGATTATGGAGATGATAACTTAGGCTATGTAGAAAACATCCTAAAAATGATGTTTAAAAAACCTAATCAAGAGTATACACAAAACCCAATCTTAGTTAATGCTTTAGATAAGTTATTAATTTTACATGCAGATCATGAGCAAAACTGTTCTACATCTACAGTTAGAATAGTAGGATCATCTCACGCAGGTTTATTTGCTTCTTTATCTTCAGGTATTTCAGCACTTTGGGGACCATTGCATGGTGGAGCAAACCAAGCAGTATTAGAAATGCTAGAAGCTATTAAAGAAGATGGTGGAGATACTAAAAAGTATATGGCTAAAGCTAAGGATAAAGAAGATCCTTTCCGTTTAATGGGCTTTGGTCACAGAGTATATAAAAACTTTGATCCAAGAGCAAAAATCATTAAAAAAGCTGCTGATGAAGTATTAGGAGATTTAGGAATCGATGATCCTGTATTAGATATTGCTAAAGGATTAGCAGAAGAAGCTTTAAGCGATTCATATTTTGTAGATCGTAAATTATATCCAAACGTAGATTTCTATTCTGGTATTATTTATAGAGGTATGGGAATCCCAACAGAAATGTTTACCGTTATGTTCGCTTTAGGACGTTTACCAGGTTGGATTGCACAATGGAAAGAAATGCGTAACCGTAAGGAACCAATTGGACGTCCAAGACAAATATATATTGGAGAAAACTTAAGGTCTTTCAAATCAATTTCTGAAAGATAGATTTCAATTATTAATATTAAAAAAAGCTTCATAAATCATTATGAAGCTTTTTTATATCTTTACTTTATGTTAAAACTAAACGTAAAAAACGAAACCTCTAGATTAAGAGCAGTCGTTTTAGGAACAGCAGTTAGTAATGGTCCAACACCAAAACTAGAAGAAGCATACGACCCAAAATCGTATTTGCATATCAAAGCAGGTACTTACCCAATTGAAGCAGATATGGTCAATGAAATGGAGGCTGTAGCTAAGATTTTTGAAAAATACGATGTAAAAGTTTACAGACCAGAATTAATAAAGGATTGCAATCAGATTTTTGCAAGAGATATTGCTTTTGTAATTGATGATGTGTTTGTAAAAGCAAACATACTACCCGAAAGAGAAAATGAATTAGATGCTATTCAATACTTAATTGATACAATAGACCCTAAAAAAGTGATCCGTCCACCTGAGGAAGTACACATCGAAGGAGGAGACGTAATGCTTTGCAATGACTATATCTTTATTGGAACTTATAGAGGTGACGATTATTCAGACTATATCGTAGCTAGAACAAATCAGGCAGGAGTAGATTATATAACACAACAGTTTCCGCATAAAAAAGTTAAAAGTTTTGATTTAAATAAATCGCAAACTAATGCTTATGATAATGCATTGCATTTAGATTGTTGTTTTCAACCAATAGGTACTGATAAAGCAATTTTACATAAAGAAGGTTTTAGAGACCAAACTGAGTATGAATGGTTGTTAAATTACTTTGGAAAGGACAATTGTTTTATTATTTCTAAAGAAGAAATGTTTAACATGAATAGTAATATTTTTAGTATTTCTGAAGACGTTATTATTTCAGAAAAAAACTTTACCAGACTTAATACTTGGTTGCGCGACAAAGGATTTACAGTAGAAGAAGTGCCTTATGCCGAAATAGCAAAACAAGAAGGTTTGTTGCGATGCAGCACAATGCCTTTAATTAGGGATTAAAAGACTATACTTATAAATAAAAAGCCTCTTTAAATAAAGAGGCTTTTTATTTGTCAATTTTTTAAGGATTTGTAGACCATAATGCAGCGCTTTTAAGCATTGCTCTTCTAGGTAGTTTTAGTCCAGCTACAATTAACTCTGCAAAATCATCTGGTTGTAAAACACTGTCTTCAGAGTTTTTATCTGCGATACCTAAATTAATAGACATATCAGATGCAATTGTGCTTGGAGTTAAAGTACAAACTCTAATATTATTTTTTCTTACCTCTTTCATTAAAGACTCTGACATACCAATCACAGCAAATTTTGATGCAGAATAAGCAGATGTATTAGCATTACCATTTAATCCAGCTGTGGATGATATGTTAATAATATCTCCTTCGTTTTGGTTTATTAAACATGGTAAAACCTCTTTAGTTACGTAATACATTCCCATAACGTTGGTTTGAATAATTTTACTCCATTGGTCAACTTCCATATCATTTAAAGACCCAAAAGCAGCTATTCCTGCATTATTTACTAAAATGTCTACTTTTCCTAATTGGTCTATAATAGTTTTTATTCCGTCTTTAACAGCCTCGTAATTACCTACATCAAAAACAGCATAAATGGCATTGACACCTAATGCTTTTAATTGGGTTACGGTTTCTTGTAAGTCTGCTTCATTTCTTCCAGTAATTGCAACATCAATCCCTTCTTTAGCAAAAGCAATAGCAGTAGCTTTACCTAAACCTTTACTTCCTCCTGTAATTATTGCTTTTCTATTTTTTAAATGTTCCATAATTGTTTTAGTATCTATATGTTTTTATATTGTTTATCTAGCCTCATAAAAATATAGAGACTATTATAAGGGTTAACGAAATTATAGGATTTTTTTCAGAAAATCAAACTAAAACGAAACTCTGAAACTAACATTTGGTGTTATCCCTAATGATGTGTTTTCAATAGTAGTGACTTGATTATTATCAATAGTATAATAGGTGTTAAGTATATTTTCTCTGTTAAGAATATTCCATATAGACGCTCCAACAACAGCTTTATTTTCGCCTAATTTAAATTGATATGTAGCAGATAGATCTGCTCTAATATAGGAGCTTAACCTATTACTGTTTGGTGCATTATAATTAATAGTGTTATTAATTATAGGCGTATTGTCATTGACTTGCGTGTAAGGTTTACCAGAATGCCAATTGATACCAAAAGCTAATTTTAGTTGTTGCCAACTATACGTGCTACCATAATTAATTTGATGTTTAATATCAAAATTACTAGGGAAAGCGTTACTGTTATTTAAGTCTTTAAACGTATAATTATTATTGCTATAACTATAGCCTATCCATGTACTAAAACGGTTAATTTGTTTGTTGGCTAATACATCAATACCCTTAACATCATAACCACCATTAACATTAATAAATTGATATTGGTTTTGCAATCCTTGACTTCGGGTAGTCACGCCATTAACCGTTTTATAATAGCCTTCAATACTTAATAATAATTTGTTTTTATTATAAGTTAGCCCTAAACCTAACTGCTTACTTTTTTGAATTGGAATGGTATTATTGTTAGCCAAAACCCATCGACGCTTTTCTACACCTAAAAAGTCGTTTTGTAAATCTATTAACTGTGAAGTGGTTTGACTTTTATATTCACCTGAAAGTTCGGCTCTAAAATGTTTTAAAAAGCGTTGACTAATATGTAACCTTGGTTCTAAAACACCTATTTTAAAATTTTTGAAGTAATTATGACGAAACCCTAGTTTAATTAAAGATTTTTTGTTTTTGGATTGTAATATCGTTTCGGCATAGACGCTATGTGCTGTTAAGCTTCGCTTTAGGTTTACATCTAAAAAAGGGTCATTTGTTTCTTCTAAATTACTTACCGAAACTTCGTTAAATTGATAACCTCCATTAATTGAAAAAGAGGTATTAAAATCATAGTAAGCATCAATATTAAAACCAGTATCAACTACTTTATTTTCTTGTATTAAACGTTGGTTGTTTGCCATATCATAATCCGAAGATCTTAAATCGTAATTTGAGTAATACCCTTTAATTGTGGTATTGAATTTGTTATTCCAAATATGTTGATATTGTATAGCAGATGCTCTGTTTTGTTGTTTTAGTTGATTACTATTATTTACTGAGGCATCACTATTTGAGGACTCCTCAAAATCTAATTGATTAAATACATTTAATAATGTAAAACGTAATTTATCTTTTTCTGTAATATTGTGTAAGAGTTTTAATGAGATATCACTAAACCTAAAGGTTTGATTGTCTTTAAACGAATGTTCTGTGTTAGACACTTCAGAGTCCTGAAACACACGTTTAAAATATTGATTATACGTTGGTGTGTTTAGTAGGTCAGTAATAGCACGTCTAGTTGCTAATTGTAGTTGTGTTTTTGGTGTTAATGGTATAATAGCAAAACCATCTGCAGTAATCATATTTATGCCTATTCCAGCGCTAAAATCGGCATCTATATTATCCGATAATTTCATGTCAATCATACTACTAATTCCGTCACCAAATCGTGCGCTTGTTCCATTTTTTATAACAGAGACATGTTTTGTTAAATACGGATTAAAAGCCGAGATTAATCCAAAAAAGTGTCCTGATTGATACATTTTTATTCCATCATATAAAATAAGGTTTTGATCATGTGTTCCTCCTCTAACATTAATATTAGATACGGTTTCATCTACACTTAAAACACCTGGTATGGCTTGTATGGTTTGTAATATATCAGGTTCAATTAAACCAGGTAAAATTTCAAAGGATTTTGGTGATATGGTTATATGACCAGATTTGTTTTTGTCTATACCAGTGGTTAAGTAATTAGAGATAGTAATTTCGTCTAATTTTTGAAAAGAAAAACCATTTATATTGCCTGTAACGGTAATAAAATGGTCGTCTAATTTGTTGAATTTTATGTCAGTTTCGAGTTCTATTTTTAATAACATATCATCTAAGGAATCCTTGCTATCAAACGTCACAAAAACACCCTTAATAACTTTGTCTGCATAAGAAAAACTAACTTTATACTGATACTCTATGGTAGATAGGACATCTAATAAAGGGAGTTTTTTATTTTGGGCATAAAAAGAAAAGCTAAAGGCTAATGCAATAATTAATAATAGGGTCTTTTTTAACGATTTATTCACGCGTTAAAATAATGGTTTTGTTAACTTTTTTATAGCGTAATTGTAGTGGTTGTGTTATGGACTGTAATGCAATATTAATGTCATTGTGTGTAAACTTACCCGAAAACAATTCGTCTTGTTTAATCGTTTTAGCATCAATCTTTACATTATACTGTCTTTCAAACTCGTCTAAAACTTCGCTTAAAGGTACGCTAATAAAACTACTTAGACTGTTTAACCAATCTGGTTTTTTTGCACTTAAAGTTAACCGCTCAATAGGCTTATTATTAATTATTAAAAAGGAGTCTCCTGCTTTTAATTTGGTTTCAGCACTGTTAAAAGTCACATTAACTAAGCCTTCATAGCAGGTAACTTCAAAATAATTTTGACGTTGCTTAACATTAAATTCTGTTCCAACAACGGTTACTATTCCTGATGTTGTAACAACATTAAAGGTGCTTCCTTTTTTAACTTTAAAAAAGGCTTCGCCTTCCAATTTAAGGCTGCGTGTATTGTCTGTCCATTGTTTTGGATTATAGGTGATTTTAGATAACGCATTTAAATTAACTTCAGAGTTGTCAGGTAGTTGGATTAATGACTTTTCTGCATAATATGTATTAATAGTGGTGTCTAACGTTGTGGTATAATAATAGGCGCCAAAACATATTGCTAAAATAGCTGCAATTTTAAGTAAAGGAGATAGCCAATTAGTTTGTCTTTTTGGTGGTTGTTCAATACTGGTAAGTATTGCTTGTAAAGTCTGGTCAGTGTTAAACTCTGGCGCTTTAAAACCTTGACTGTAATTTGATAATTTTACTATCGCCTCATAGTCCTCAAGCGCTTTAAACGCTTCAAGTTCTTGAGGAGTTAGGTCGTTGTCCAACCATTTTAATATTAGTGCTTCTTTATTCATAACTTTAATCTAACTATATAACAAGACCATCCGGAAAATTCCTACCCTTAGGGTAAAAAAATAAAATTTATAACCCATCTATTTCTTGTCTTAATTTTTTTAAGGCACCATAAATGCGTTTTTCTACAGCTTTAGTGCTAATGTCTAAAAGTGTAGCAATTTCTTTAAAGCGTTTACCTTCCACACGATTCATTAAAAAGGCAACCCGTTGTGCTTCAGTTAAATTAGCTATAGCTTTTTCTAACTTTTGACGGTATTCATCTTCCTCCATTAAAAATTCCGGAGATAAATTGGTTTGATGTGTTGTTTTTGTCTGTTGGTGTTTTAGGACTACTTTTTGGTGTGCAACCTCATTTAGCATTAAGTTATTTGCAATTGTAAAAACATAACTTTTAGCTTTATCGGGACTTACTTTTTTACAATTTTCCCACAGCTTTATAAAAGCTTCTTGGGTTTTGTCTTCTGGATTTAAACGGTCTCCAAACTTGTAATATAAAAAGCTATGTAAGCTTTTTGCGTGCTTTTTAAAAAATGCCTCGAATAGGGATTTATCACAAATATTTTTATATAACTGTTTTGACATAATTTTATTAAAGTACTACAAAATAGAACTATTTTTTTTGATAATCAGGTAGGTATTTTAAATAAACAACTGTTTTATACTTGAAACAATGTAAAACATATACTGACTACTAGTGTATTAAATATGTGATTTTAATGAAATTTAAGCAACCTCTTTTTAAACTATTATTAGTGTTTGGCTTGTTTTTTAATTGTCAAAATGAAACTATTAATAGTGTTGATCAACAAAGTGAAACACTAGAATATAATTCTACGTTATTCAATTTAATTAGTACAATTGCATTGGATGAAGACATTAATTGTTTGGATTTTGAATATCCATTGACTGTTTCCATTTATAATGCAGATTTCCAGTTAGCAGATATTGTAACTATAGATAATGATGAAGCATTATATTTATTTTTGCAAACGTTAGAAACTTCTATTGTAGCTAGTTTAAACTTTCCTATCACCATGGTTTTACCTGATGAGCAACAAATTGTAGTAAATTCTAATCAAGCCTTACAATCTAGTATAACCTTAGAAGGTAATAGCTGCGACGGTGTAAATTCTTGTACCCAAACAGCTATAGCTAATTATTTAATGGATTGTGATCAGTTACCAACAATAAATGGGTTTTCACCTTACTTGACCCATTTTAATTTTCAGGAAGATAATAACATAACTGTTTTATACGAAGGCGATATGTTATTTAATGGTACATGGGATATTACGACTATAGATGGGAATGTGTATGTGTTTATTACAATTAGCGGATTAGACAATTATAATGGACAATGGGAAGTTGTACAATGTGAATCAGAACAATTAGTTTTAGAACAGGAAGATTCAGAACTAATATTGACCCAAAATTGCAGTCCAAACCCATTTAGCTGTTTTGAAGATATAAATCTCACTATTTGTGATGCGGATGGAGATTTAATAGAGACGTTTAATTTAGATGAATTTTATCAAGATTGCGATCAAAGTAATGTTGGTGTTAGTTATCATATATCTTATGATGATGCTGTTAATAACGCCAATTCATTGACATCGACCTTTACAAATGTTACAAATCCGCAGACCATTTACGTTAGGGTAGCGCAATTTAGTAATCCAGATATATATCAAATATTTACAATAGTTATAACGGTTGAAGACTGCACGTAATTAAATAATCACATAATTATAATATAGTCAGTAGATAGTCTAACTATTAAAAATTTAGTTTTAGTTAAGTTAATTATTATCATGTTTAAAAGGTTGCTAATTTTAGTAGCCTTTTTTTATGGAATTATTTATATATGAAACTTCGTAAATACGCTTCAAATTGCTATTTTTGTGCTTCTTAAAAACAGAAAAAATTATGTTTAATAATTTAAGCGAAAAGTTAGATAAAGCGTTACACGTACTAAAAGGACATGGTAGCATTACAGAAGTAAACGTTGCCGAAACCCTAAAAGAAGTACGTAGAGCACTTTTAGATGCCGATGTTAACTTTAAAATTGCTAAAGAATTTACTAATAGAGTAAAAGAAAAAGCACTAGGTCAAAACGTATTAACAACGTTACAACCAGGACAATTAATGGTTAAAATCGTTAAAGACGAATTAACTGAATTAATGGGAGGAGATGTAGAAGGCATAAATATGTCTGGTACACCAACTATTATATTAATGTCTGGTTTACAAGGGTCTGGTAAAACTACTTTTTCTGGTAAATTAGCCAACTTTTTAAAAACCAAAAAAACTAAAAAACCTTTATTAGTTGCGTGTGACGTTTATCGTCCAGCAGCTGTTGATCAGTTACACGTTGTAGGAGATCAAATAAAAGTTGATGTTTATAGTGATAAAGGAAACACAGATCCAGTAGCTATTGCTCAAGCAGGTATTGCGCATGCAAAGCAAAATGGACATAACGTCGTTATTATTGATACAGCAGGTCGTTTAGCTGTGGATGAGGCGATGATGAAAGAAATTTCTAATATTCACAAAGCAATACAACCACAAGAAACATTATTTGTAGTAGACGCTATGACAGGTCAAGATGCTGTAAATACAGCAAAAGCCTTTAATGATGTTTTAAACTTTGATGGTGTTATCTTAACAAAATTAGATGGAGATACACGTGGTGGAGCAGCAATATCTATTAAATCTGTAGTAAATAAACCAATTAAGTTTATTGGTACAGGAGAGAAGATGGAAGCAATTGATGTATTCTACCCTTCACGTATGGCAGATCGTATTCTTGGAATGGGAGATGTTGTCTCTTTAGTAGAACGTGCTCAGGAACAATTTGATGAGGTAGAAGCTAGAAAATTACAAAAGAAAATCGCTAAAAATCAATTTGGTTTTGACGACTTCTTAAAGCAAATTCAGCAAATCAAGAAAATGGGTAATATGAAAGACCTTATTGGAATGATTCCTGGTGCTGGAAAAATGATGAAAGATATAGATATAGACGATGATGCTTTTAAAGGTATCGAAGCTATTATCCACTCGATGACAGTTAAAGAGCGTACTAATCCATCTATTATTGATGCTAGTCGTAAAAAACGAATTGGTAAAGGATCTGGTACTTCGGTTCAAGAAGTTAACCAATTACTGAAGCAATTTGATCAAATGAGTAAGATGATGAAAATGATGCAAGGTGGAAAAGGAAAAGCAATGATGAATGCAATGAAAAACATGAGGTAACTCATGTTTTTTTATTTTATATAATTAACTAACACACACAACTATAAAATATGACAATTCTAGACGGTAAAAAAGTCAGCAACGATATTAAAAACGAAATCAAAGCGGAAGTCGACAAGATGAAAGCTAATGGCGAAAAAGTTCCTCATTTAGCAGCAGTTATTGTAGGTAACGATGGTGCAAGTTTGACTTACGTAGGAAGTAAAGTTAGAGCTTGTGAGCGTGTTGGTTTTGAATCTACTATGGTTAGATTGTCTAATACAACCAGTGAAGTTGAATTGTTAGATAAAATTGACGAGCTTAATAATAATCCTGATATTGATGGCTTTATTATTCAGTTACCATTACCAGACCAAATAGATACACAAAAAGTATTAATGGCTGTGCATCCAGATAAGGATGTGGATGGGTTTCATCCCATGAATTTTGGTAAAATGGCATTAGACATGTCTACCTTTATTCCAGCAACACCATTTGGTATTTTAGAGCTATTAGATAGATATAACGTAGACACTAAAGGTAAGCACACAGTGGTTATTGGTCGTTCTCATATTGTTGGTCGTCCTATGAGTATTTTAATGGGTCGTAAAGGGTTTCCTGGTAACAGTACAGTAACCTTAACACATAGTCACACTAAAAATATTACACAAATTACAAGTCAAGCAGACATTATAATTTCTGCGTTAGGTGTACCAAACTTTTTAAAAGCAGAAATGGTAAAAGATGATGCTGTTATTATAGATGTAGGTATTACTAGAGTACCTGACGACACTAAAGAAAGAGGTTACCGTATAACTGGTGATGTTGATTTTGAAAATGTTAGTAAAAAAGCTAGTCACATCACACCTGTTCCTGGTGGAGTAGGACCAATGACTATAGCCATGTTATTAAAAAATACTTTATTAGCTAGAGAACGTCACAGAAAATCTAATAAAAATTAATTACTTATTTTTAAACCTGAAATTAATCATTTCAGGTTTTTTTATGCAAATACTATCTCGTGTTCAGTTTGGAAGTTTAGAGCATCTTCTGCCAATAGTTGTGGCTGTAATTTTGTGTTGGTTTTTATTTTATCTAATCAAAACACAATCAGATCATCTAAAGTTTAAAGTATTTAAAGGCTTAGGTATTTTTGTGTCTGGTTTTATGGCTATTTTTCATTTGTATAAAATTGGACAAGGTGGTTACAGTTTACAAACAGATTTACCCTTGTTTTTATGTAGCTTTATGGCTTTGTTTATATTTATATTCACTTTAACAAGACGATTTTTACTCTTCGAAATCTTATTATTTTGGACCATAGTAGGTACATCGCAAGGCGTTATTACTCCAGATATTGAGGTAGGATTTCCTAGTTATGATTATATAAGGTATTGGATTGTTCATCTTGGGCTTTTAATAATTATAGCCTATGCTATAGTGGTCTTAAAAATGCGACCAAAATTTAAAAGTGTATTTAAATCTTTTGTGGTACTGCAGGTTTATGTTTTGATAATTATGGTAATTAACTACCTGTTGGATGCTAACTATTCTTATTTAAATAATAAACCACTTTCTGGATCAGTACTAGATTTGTTGGGTGATTGGCCAAACTATGTAATTGTAGTCCAATTAGCTTTATTACCATTGTTTTTGCTTATTTACTTACCTTTTTTTGGTCTAATAAATATTATAATACTAAATAAGAACAATAACAGCATATATGAATATCACTTAAAATAAAAAAGAATAGTAATTTTAGGTTTATTTATCTTAACTTTTTATAGCTGTAAGGCACAAGTTACTCCATTACAACAAACTGGTTTAGCAGATTAAGTTTTACCCACTGAAAAGATTTTGTTAACTTAACAATAATAGATTATCACTTCAAAAATTATTAAAAACTGACAATTTTTATAGCCAGTTTTGGAAAGCATGAGTGTAAAAAAAGACTTCACAGGTTTTTAAAATCTGTGAGGTCTAAATTTTATAATACTAGTTGGGTTTGCCTAGACTAAACCCAGTGAAAGTTACTTTGCAAACAACTGTGACTGATCTCTAAATGTTTTAAACTCTAAAGCATTACCAGAAGGGTCTTTAAAAAACATTGTTTTTTGCTCGCCAACTAAACCTTCAAATCTAACATAAGGCTCAATAATAAACTGAATATTTTTATTTTTTAAATGCGCCTCAAATTCCGCGAAAGCGTCCCAATCTAGAACCACACCAAAATGTGGTACTGGTACGTGTTTACCATCCACTTGGTTAGCAACTTCAATGTCGTTTGTTTTTTCTTTATAATGAATTACTAATTGGTGACCAAAAAAGTTAAAGTCTACCCAATGGTCGCTACTTCTTCCTTCTTCGCAGTTTAAAACATCTCTGTAAAACAGACGACACTCCTCTAGGTTGTAAACAGGAATGGCTAAATGAAAAGGTGATACTGTACTCATAATTTAATGGTCTTTGCGTCTGTTTCTAATTGGTCGTTCACGATTAGGTCGCTCTCCTTTAAACGATTCTCTACTAGGTTGATCTTTTGGTTTGGCTCTGTCTTTAGTTGGTGCCTCTTTAACAGGTCTACTAGATCTAGAAGGACTGTCTTTTGCTGTTTTAGCTTCGTGTATCTTGGTCGAATCCTCTAAAAGCAAATGCAATGTTTTTAGTTCTTTTTCTGTAAATTCTCTGTATTCTCCAACAGGAACATCCAATTTAATATTCATGATTCTAACACGTCTTAAAGAGGTCACTTCATAGGTTAAATATTCGCACATACGTCTAATTTGTCTATTTAAACCTTGTGTTAAAATAATCCTGAAGGTATGCGAGTCTATTTTTTTAACCGAACATTTTTTAGTCGTACGATCTAAATCTTCTAGATAAATACCACTTGCCATTCTGTTAATAAAGGTTTGTGATATAGGCTTGTCTACAGTCACAACATACTCTTTGTCGTGATTGTTACTAGCACGTAAAATTTTGTTTACAATATCACCATCGTCTGTCATAAAAATTAATCCATCACTTAACTTATCTAAACGTCCAATAGGAAAAATACGTTTTGGATAGTTTATATAATCTATAATATTGTCTTTTTCAACAGAGGTATCTGTAGTACATACAATACCTACAGGTTTGTTAAAAGCAAGGTAAATTGGCTTGTCAGTATTGTTTTTAATAATTTCACCATCGACAGCAACAACATCACTTGGACTTACTTTTGTGCCCATTTCTGGTACAACGCCATTAATTGTAACACGTCCAGCATCAATTAATTTATCACCTTCACGACGCGAGCAAAAACCAGCTTCGCTAAGGTATTTATTAAGTCTTGTTAATTTTTCTTCCAAAATATATTATGCTTTAATAAAATTAATAACAGCTTTGTTTACGCTATCATCACGTAATCCATGACCAAAACCATCTGTAGTCAGTAATGTTGAATTTTTAAAGTTAGATGAAATTAGCTCAGCCTCGTCATATTGTATAATCTTATCACCTTTATCGTGGATGATAAGTCCTTCTAAATTAATTTCTTTTGAAAATTTAGCTGCCGAGAAATGTGAAGGCATATAATTAAAACGTTCTAAAACTAGTTGATTTAGTCCATTTTCAATGCGCTTATTAAACCCTAACATGTTAACATAGTTTTTAAAAACATTTGTAAACTCTGAAGGTGCGCCAAGTAAAATCATTTTTTGTAAAGCGTCGTTTTGGTATTTATGTTGAAAAAATACGGATGCCATTCCACCAACTGAATGTCCAACAATTACATTAGCCTTGTAGTGCTTTGCAACAACATTTAAAAACTCGGAATACAAAATAGCATTAAACTGCGTACCACTAGATTTACCATGAGCAGGACCATCTAAGGACACCACATTGTAATCTAAATCCTTTAAAGCTTCGACTAATTTTTTCCATCTAAAAGTATTGCTTTCCCAACCATGTGCAAGTAAGATGGTTTTTTTTGTACCTACCCAATGGTAAGTTTGTATGGTGTGGTCTTGATAGTTTAAAGTGTATTGGTTAGCTGTATTTAAAAACGGTTGATGTTTGTCTTTAAAACGTCCTTGTCTAGGTGTTGCAAAAATGTCTAATGCTTTTGCGCTAGCAAATTTAGGTGCAACATAACTAACCGCATTTAAACCGTTACCAATTATTTTAGGAAGTACTTTTGCGATTTTCTTTTTCATTTTTTTAGTCTTCTCTGTTTACTAAATCCATTGAAAATGCTGGAGTACAAATAGCAATATACTCGCAAGCAATTGTAAAAGGATTGGAGTATTGTACACGTGTATTTTTTTCAATTTTAATGGATTGTCCAGCTTCAAGTATTATTTCTTCTCCATCAATAATAAACTGTTTTTTACCTTTAATAATATAAGTGTACTCATCAAAAGCTGGTGTTTGAAAAGGTTCACTCCAACCTGCTGGAGCAATCATATGTGCTATACTAATATCTTTATTACCATCTGTGGCTAACCCAAAGTGCTCTTCAATAACTTTACCATCAGTTGTTGGTACAACAAATGGGCTGTTTTGGATTTTATATTTTTTTCTTTCATTTTATTAAAAATTAGCAGCGTAATGTATAATCACGCCAAGTATTGTTATACCACATGAAAATAGTAGTCCTAATGTTAAAAGTAAAAGTCTAATTTTATTGACACCTAATTTGTTATTAAAATAATAAAAATCAGCAATTTCTAAAAGCATTCCTGAGGAATACAAGACGTTTGCTGTTACAATATAGATAACTAGTCCTATAGCTTCTTCTATTTGAAAATAGTCAGCAAAACTTATTAAACCTATAATACCAAATAAAGCATTTAGTAAGTTAAATAGCCATCGTTTACTTTCCCACCATTTTATAATGTCATTAGGTAAATTCTTGGTATTCATTTTAGCTTTTATATTATAACTACCAACCTAAAATAAAGTGTTTAATCTTAGCGGTTTCTGGTATGTTTGCTTCCTCTATTTTTTTGTTCATATCAAATCTAAACTCTGATGGTAATTCATTTTTATCAATTAAGAAAAACGCATCGCTTTCTTTAACAAAAACGGAAGCACTTTTAAATGAATTTTGAATGCTTGTAATAGTATATTTTGCTTTAATATCTCCAAAAGTACTATTGCTAGTTATCCCTTTGTCTGTTTTAAATCTCGAGTCTTTTATCTTGATGCTAGAGATTGTAGCAGTAGAGTCTAATGCTTGTTTTGGTGTTATGCTTAATAGGTGTTTACCTCCTTTTTCGTAAATTTCAATAGTATTTAAAGCACCTGTAAACTCGTCTCCAGCAATTGGACTTATTACTGAGTC
The DNA here is from genome assembly GCF_055808135.1 of Olleya sp. KJ81-1. Lineage (NCBI taxonomy): Bacteria > Pseudomonadati > Bacteroidota > Flavobacteriia > Flavobacteriales > Flavobacteriaceae > Olleya > Olleya sp. KJ81-1. Next base: position 3,391,493 of record NZ_CM147854.1, read on the forward strand.
GTTGATAAAGATAGTTTTTAAATCCTTGACTTGGGTTGAGTCTGTTAATAATCCAATATTTTGGTTTTGTACTAAATATGGATCTGCAGCTTTGTTACATGACGTTACTAGCACAGCTAAAAGACCTAAGGTTACTATTGTTTTTTTCATTGAGGTTATATTGGTTTTGTTTCCGCTTAAGCGAAATTATTTTGTTTCTAAATTCTTTTTTATAAAAGTGATTATTTCATCACGCGTTTTAAAATTCCAAAAACGCTTCTAATAAATGTAGCACTTGTTAATACTTTGATAATTGGGTTTTGTGCAGTGCTACGTCTTCTAGTGGTTGTTGATCTAGATTGTTTTTCAGCTTTTTCTTTTTCAGCTTTTTTGTCTTCTTCAAGTTGTAAGGCTTCAGCAGCTTCTATTTTTTTGTTTAAAAGCTCATACGCGCTTTCACGATCTATGGTTTCGTTATATTTTAAAACCAACTTGGAGTCGTCCAATAAGTTTTGCAACTCTACGTCTGTTAACACATCCATTCTACTCATTGGTGCACGCATCATTGTGGCAGCTAATGGTGTTGGTCTTCCTTTTTCATCTAAAGCAGACACTAACGCTTCTCCAGTACCTAATGACGTTAATACATCTGCTGTATCATAGTATTCAGTATCTGGATAGTTTTGTGCTGTTAGCTTAATGGCTTTTCTGTCTTTTGCTGTAAAGGCACGCAAAGCATGTTGGATTTTTAACCCTAATTGACTTAAAACACCTTCTGGTACATCTGTTGGGTTTTGTGTTACAAAGTATAAACCAACACCTTTACTACGTATTAGTTTAACAATGCTTTCTATTTGATTTAATAAGGCTTTTGAAGCTTCATTAAATATCAAATGCGCTTCATCAATAAACATGATTAATTCTGGTTTTCCAGAGTCACCTTGTTCTGGTAAAGTCTCATATATTTCGGCCAATAAACTTAACATAAATGTCGAGAATAATTTTGGTCTGTCTTGTATGTCTGTAAGTCTAATAATGTTTATGTAACCACGACCATCTCTAGTGGTGCGTAATAAATCTTCGACTTCAAAGCTTTTTTCGCCAAAAAATAAATCACCTCCTTGTTGCTCAATTTCGATAACTTTTCTTAAAATCGCTCCTGTTGATGCAGAAGAGATACGACCATACTCGTCCTGAAATTCTGCTTTACCTTCATTAGTGCAATATTGTAATATTTTTTTAAAATCTTTTAAATCTAATAAGGGTAGTTTGTTGTCGTCACAATATTTAAAAATAACTGCTACAACGCCAGATTGTGTGTCTGTAAGATCCAAAATTCTAGATAGTAATACAGGACCAAACTCGCTAACAGTTGCACGTAATCTTACACCATTTTGTTCGGATAAACTCATGATTTCAACAGGAAATCCTTTAGCGTCAAAGGGTAAACCTATTTTTGCATGACGTTCGTCAATTTTAGCATGTCCAGGACTAGGTTGTGCGATACCACTTAAATCTCCTTTAATATCCATAAGTAAGACCGGAATCCCTTTATCACTAAGGTTTTCTGCCAACACTTGTAACGTTTTAGTTTTACCAGTTCCAGTTGCACCAGCTATCAAACCATGTCTATTCATAGTTTTTAATGGTACGTTTACAAAAGCATCTTTTATAGTTTGACCATCTAACATTGCCGAACCTAACGTAATGTAGTCGCCTTTACAGGTGTTTCCTTCTGTGATATGATTAAAAAATTCGTCTTGTCTACTCATTCTAAAAATATTTGATGTAAAAATACTAATCTTAGCGTAAATCATTGAAAACTTTCAACTTTAAATGCTTAAATTTTCCATTAGATAAGATTATATTTGCAAGCTATGAAGCAAGAGACACAAGATTTAGTTAACAAAGGATTAATGTTGCCTTTAATGGAAGAGTTTTACACCATCCAAGGTGAAGGTTTCCATAAAGGAACTGCTGCTTATTTTATAAGAATTGGTGGTTGTGATGTTGGTTGTCATTGGTGTGATGTTAAAGAAAGTTGGAATGCAGATTTACATCCTCCAACTAGTACAGATGTAATAGTTGCCAATGCTAAAAAGTATAGCGATACTGTAGTAGTAACAGGAGGAGAACCATTAACTTGGGATATGACAGCATTAACCGATAAGCTTAAGGCTGAAGGTTGTAAAATCCATATTGAAACCTCAGGAGCTTACGAGTTAACTGGTCAATGGGATTGGATTTGCTTGTCTCCAAAAAAATGAAACTGCCTACTCAAGGTGTTTATGATAAGGCACATGAGTTAAAATGTATTATCTATAATAAAGATGACTTTAAGTTTGCGGAAGCGCAAGCAGCTAAAGTTAATGGAGATTGTATTTTATATTTACAACCAGAATGGAGTAAACGTGATACAATGATACCAATGATTGTAGATTATGTTATGGCTAATCCTAAATGGAAAGTGTCGCTACAAACACACAAGTATCTTAATATTCCGTAAAATAGTTGTATTTTGCAACTATAGCTATTAATCATAGCGTAAGTAATCCTTATAAACTTAACATTATGATTAGAAATTTTTACAATGAAAAATGGAAGCCTGTCCAATTTGATGACAATGTTTCTGAAAATATGTCTTTTAAAATATCAAACCATGGACGACTTAGTAAAGTTGAAGATGGAGTAGATGTTTTGATAGAAAACCAATACCCTATTAATGGGTATAGTACAGTTCCTGTTATAAAAAAAGATGGCAAGCGTACAGCAAGATATATTCACAAATTAGTTGCACAACATCATTTAGATAAACCAGAAGACGCAAAATTTGTGATCCACTTAGATTACGATAAAAGTAATAATGCAGTCGAAAATTTAAAATGGGCAACTAAACGTGAAAAGGAAATCCATCAATTTAAAAATCCGCATTATCTTACTAGAAAAAAAGTGATAACGTCCTCTAAATTAACCGAAACAGAGGTGATTAGACTTAAAAAGCGTCTTTTTGATCCAAATAGACGTACTAGATTAAAGATTTTAGCGCGACAATTTGGCGTTTCTGAAATGCAATTACATCGTATTAAAACTGGTGAAAATTGGGGACATGTAAAAGTGTAACTATTGTTTTATAAACTTAACTGTTTGACGTCCACTATTATTATGAAAATCTAAGAAATAGATTCCAGTTGCTAAGTCTGTAACCGGAAATTTATACTGTTTTTGGGTACCATTAGTTTTAATTATTTCTCTAGAAAGTTGTTTAACAAATTTACCGTTAGCGTCATAAAGCTCGATTAATAAATTATCATCACTTTTAAAATCTATTGAAAATTCAAGATTGTTTTCAACTGGATTTTTTAGTAATGTAACCTGTAGTGGCGATTTTGCTGGTATAGAGAAATCTTCAGTATTTAAAGTTTGGTCTGTGTATTTGTAAATAGTAGTACCTGATGCGTAAGCTTGACCTGATGAGGTAACAAATATTCGGTTTAAATTATTACCAATGTTTAAGTTGGTCCAAGTTAGTCCTCCATCTGTGGTTTCGTAAAAACCTGTGCTGTGTCCTCCAATCCATCCATGGGTTTCGGATGTAAATCCAACTGCCTGTAAATGGGTTTCTGGTGCGTTAGTACTAAACCATGTTAAACCTCCATCAATAGACTTTATAAATTGTCCTAATGTGGTTGCTGTAGACTCTACAGCTCCAAAAATAATATTAGGGTTGTTTTCTAATACTTGTATTTTCCAAACGTAATCTCCAATAATATTGGAGTTATATATTTCAGTCCAGGAAGTTCCGCCATCTATAGTTTTTAAAATGATGCCTCCTGTTGCACTTTTTCCAGAAGCATAACCAATAGTTTCAGTTTCAAAATAAATTTCTACTAAAGCATCAGCATACGCAGACATGTCTATAGATGTCCAATTATTACCACTATCTGAAGATTTAATTATAAAAGCTGGACTAAAGTAAGCGCCACAACCATAAATTGTTGAGGTTCCAACAGTATCTAATCCGCAAATAGCAACTGGATTTGGTGTTATATTAGTTATAGTTGTCCATGTTATACCACCATCTGTAGTTTTGTAAAAAAGACCATTTAAAGTGCCTAAAAAGCCTACGTCTTCATTTAAAAATTCAATATTTCTAAAATAATGACTACTACCTAAATCCGTTTGATTTAGTTGTTCTGACCATGTTATACCACCATCTGTAGTTTTGTATACAGACGCATAAAAGCCATTTGCAGCCCAACCTAAATTATCATTTAAAAAAAACACGTCATCAAAACGTTGATTGTTAGGGTTAGAAGTAATATTAGGTAAAGGTTGCCAAGTAGCTTGAGCAGTTATGTTTAAGCTAAATAAAATAAATAAAAGAACAAATAATCTCATTGTGGTTTGGGGTTAACTATCAGATTGTAAAGTTAAGAATACTTTTAACTAACTAAAAAGTGACATATTGTAACATAATATTATTTAATGATATAAAAATGTAAGCATTAATGTGTTTAGTGTTTTAATTATGAAACATAAAGCTAATATTTGCTTCATCAATTAGAATTAAAGAATTTAAAATATAAAATTATGTGTGGAATTGTATGTGCTTTCGACCTAAAACAAAAAAGTGAAGATTTAAGACCTCAAGTGTTAGAAATGTCTAAAACTATTCGTCATCGTGGACCAGATTGGTCAGGTATTTATAGTGATGATAAAGCTATTTTAGCGCATGAACGTTTAGCAATTGTTGATCCTGCTTCAGGAAAACAACCATTGTTTAGTCCTGATAACAAATTGGTTTTAGCAGCAAATGGCGAAATATACAATCACAGAGATTTGCGTAAGCAATTTGAAGGCAAATATGATTTCCAAACGCAAAGTGACTGTGAAGTAATCCTAGCATTGTACCAAGAAAAAGGTGTTGATTTTGTAGATGAAATGAACGGAATTTTTGGATTTGCAATTTATGATGTAGAAAAAGATGAATATTTTATAGCACGTGACCACATGGGAATTATCCCATTATACATTGGTTGGGATCAAAACGGAACATTTTATGTAGCCTCAGAGCTTAAGGCTTTAGAAGGTGTATGTACCAAAATTGAATTGTTTCCTCCAGGACATTATATGTCAAGTAAAGATGGTGAATTTGTAAAATGGTATAATAGAGATTGGAGTGATTATGAGGCTGTAAAAGATAACGAAACTAGTATTACTGAAGTTAAAGAAGCTTTAGAAGCAGCAGTTCACAGACAGTTAATGAGTGATGTACCTTATGGTGTTTTACTTTCAGGAGGATTAGATAGTTCGGTAACTTCTGCAATTGCAAAAAAATATGCGCAAAAACGTATAGAGTCAGATGATCAGTCAGATGCTTGGTATCCGCAATTGCACAGCTTCTCTGTTGGGTTAGAAGGCTCGCCAGATTTAGTTGCAGCACAAAAAGTAGCAGACCATATTGGTACTGTACACCATGAAATTAAATTTACAATCCAAGAAGGTTTAGATGCTATTAAAGATGTAATTTATAACATAGAAACCTATGATATAACAACCATAAGATCGTCAACACCTATGTATCTAATGGCTAGAGTTATTAAATCTATGGGAATTAAAATGGTATTATCTGGAGAAGGTGCAGATGAAATTTTTGGAGGTTATTTATACTTTCATAAAGCACCAAATGCAAAAGAATTTCATGAAGAAACAGTGCGTAAGCTAGATAAATTACACATGTACGATTGTTTAAGAGCAAACAAAAGTTTAGCAGCTTGGGGAATTGAAGGACGTGTACCATTTTTGGATAAAGAGTTTATGGATGTAGCGATGCGCATCAACCCTCAAGATAAAATGATTAATGGAGAACGTATGGAAAAATGGGTAGTACGTAAGGCTTTTGAGGATATGTTACCAGAAAGTGTAGCTTGGAGACAAAAAGAACAATTTAGCGATGGTGTTGGTTACAGTTGGATTGACACACTTAAAGAAGTGGTTAATGAAGCAGTCACAGATGATCAAATGGCTAATGCTAAATTCCGTTTTCCAATACAAACACCACAAAACAAAGAAGAGTTTTACTATCGTTCTATTTTTGAAGAGCACTTCCCGAGTGATGCAGCAGCAAAAAGTGTACCTCAAGAAGCAAGTGTAGCGTGTAGTACAGCAACTGCATTAGAGTGGGATGAGGCTTTTAAAAACATGAATGAGCCAAGTGGTCGTGCAATAGCAAACGTCCATGATAAGTCTTATGCTACATCTTAATTAAACAAAAATTAGCATAAAGTATATATATTAATAGCTTCAAAACCTCGCAAATGCGAGGTTTTGTGTTTTTTGGTCTTAAAAAAAACAATTAAGATTGTCAAAATCTATTTTAAAGTGGTTTTTAAGCCTTTTAAGACACTTTTTTAATAATTAACAAATGTTAATAATTTTTAAGGGCAACGCTTAAATACACTTGAAAAACGTTTTTAATTGTGTATATTTGTTTGTATTCAAAAGGATGCCTAATCGCATCTTTTTTTATGCCTTAATAACAGAAATAGATCATAAATAATATAAATATGAGCGAAAAAAAGGAAGAGTTTAACAAACACAATTATTCTGCTGATAGTATCCAAGCGCTAGAAGGAATGGAGCATGTACGTATGCGTCCTTCCATGTATATTGGAGATGTTGGTGTGCGTGGTTTACACCATTTAGTATATGAGGTTGTAGATAACTCGATTGACGAAGCTTTAGCTGGTCATTGTGATAATATCACAGTAACAATTAACGAGGATAACTCAATCACTACAGAAGATGATGGTCGTGGTATTCCTGTAGATCTTCACAAAAAAGAAGGTATTTCTGCATTAGAGGTTGTAATGACTAAAATTGGTGCAGGAGGTAAGTTTGATAAAGATTCTTATAAGGTTTCTGGAGGACTTCACGGTGTTGGTGTAAGTTGTGTTAACGCATTATCAGAGCACCTAACAGCAACCGTTTATAGAGACGGTAAAATATGGGAACAAGAATATGAAAGAGGTAAATCTTTATATCCTGTAAAGGCAATTGGTGATACAGATAAAAGAGGTACAACTGTAACTTTTAAACCAGATTCGACAATTTTTACACAAACGCTAGAGTATAATTACGATACATTAGCAAGTAGAATGCGTGAATTGGCATACTTAAACAAAGGAATTACAATCCATTTAGTAGACAAAAGATTTACTAAAGAAGATGGTTCTTTTGAAGGAGAAACATTTCATAGTGAAGAAGGTCTTAAAGAGTTTATCAAGTTTTTAGACGGAAACAGAGAGCCTTTAATGAAAGATGTGATTTCTTTTGAAGGAGAAAAAAATGGAGTACCTGTTGAGGTTGCAATGGTATATAATACTAGTTATGCAGAAAACTTACACTCTTATGTAAATAATATTAATACACATGAAGGTGGTACGCACCTTTCAGGTTTTAGACGTGGATTAACGCATACACTTAAAAAGTATGCTGACGAGTCTGGAATGTTAGACAAGTTAAAGTTTGATATCGCAGGAGATGACTTCCGTGAAGGTCTTACAGCAATTGTATCTGTAAAAGTACAAGAGCCACAATTTGAAGGACAAACTAAAACTAAATTAGGTAACCGTGAAGTATCTGCATCTGTAAGTCAGGCAGTATCAGAAATGTTATCTGATTATTTAGAAGAACATCCAGATGATGCTAAAATCATTGTTCAAAAAGTAATTCTTGCAGCCCAAGCTAGACATGCAGCTCAAAAAGCGCGTGAAATGGTACAGCGTAAAACAGTAATGAGTATAGGTGGTTTACCTGGAAAATTATCGGATTGCTCAGAGCAAGACCCATCAAAGTGTGAGGTTTACTTAGTCGAGGGAGATTCGGCAGGTGGAACTGCAAAACAAGGTCGTGATCGTGCATTTCAAGCCATTTTACCATTACGTGGTAAGATTTTGAACGTAGAAAAAGCAATGACACATAAGGTGTTTGAAAACGAAGAGATTAAAAATATCTTTACAGCTTTAGGTGTCACTATAGGTACCGAAGAAGATAGTAAGGCATTAAACCTTTCTAAATTAAGATACCACAAAATAGTAATCATGTGTGATGCCGATATTGATGGTTCGCACATTGAAACACTTATTTTAACGTTCTTCTTTAGATTTATGAAAGAGTTAATTGAAAATGGACACATTTACATTGCAACTCCGCCTTTATATTTAGTTAAAAAAGGAGCTAAAAAACAATATGCTTGGTCAGATGAAGAGCGTGTTGCTATTATGAAAGATTTTGGAGAGTCAGCAAAAATCCAACGTTATAAAGGTCTTGGAGAGATGAATGCAGAACAACTTTGGGATACAACAATGAATCCTGAATTTAGAACGCTACGTCAAATCCAAATCGATAATGGTGTTGAGGCTGATCGTGTATTTTCTATGTTAATGGGAGACGAGGTGCCACCACGTCGTGATTTTATTGAGAGAAATGCTATTTACGCAAACATCGATGCTTAAATAATAAATATAATTTTATATTGCAAAGGAAACATTTTTTTAAATGTTTCCTTTTTTTATGCCCAAATCTAAACTAAAAGTAACTTAAACATGTTAAAGCAAAAGCTTTTATTTATTGTTGCAATTGTATTTTGTAACTCGGCTTATTCTCAATTTGAAGATGTCAAAGCTGTAGCCGAAGATTTAATTTTTTTAACAGATCAATACATCACTCCAGCAGCCAATGCATCAGTATTTCAGGCTTCTGGAGGATGGTATACTAGTGTTAAACCAAAAAATAAATTTGATGTAGAGTTATCTATTCAATATAACATGTTACTAATTCCGGATAATCAAAAAACGTTTTTAGTAAACCAAGCACAACTTCAAAATATTGCAATTCAGGGTAGTGCTACTTCGTCACTAATACCATCCGCTTTAGGAGGAGATAATACTGTGGTTTTAGAAGGCTCAATAAATGATGAGGTTTTTGAATTTGACGCACCAGAAGGTATAAATGCCAATACAGTACAGCATGGTCAAGTCCAAGCAAGTATTGGTTTATGGAAAAAAACAAATGTAATTGTCAGGTTAGCTCCAAGTATTAAAATTAATAGCTCTGTATATAAATCGTTAGGTTTTGGAGTAATGCATAATCTAAATCAGTGGTTTAACGGAATTAAAAACAGCACTTATAATTTTGCTTTTTTAGGAACGTATTCTAATTATTCTGTTGACGAGGATTTTAACGAAGCAGATTTAATAATAGGTAAAATTAACGCAATAAAAGTGGATGGTCAATCGTATGGATTTAATCTTATTTCATCTAAAACCTTTAGCAATTTTGACGTCTCACTAGGCTTGGGTTTGACAACATCAAATTTTGATTATAAAGTAGGAGGAGAAGGGGATTTGCTGCTAGATATACTTAATACAGGTTTAAAAACGTTAAGTAAAAGTAAAACAAATTTTAAATCAGATTTGTCTGTTAACTACAACTTAAATAATTTTTCAATAAATACAATGTTGACCTTTGGCGCTTACTCTAACATTGTTATTGGTTTAAATTATAATTTTATTTAAAACCATTTCATCAAAATTATCGTAAAATATAGTATAATTAAAAATTTTTAAAATGAAAAAACTACTTACAGTAATAAGTTTAATACTTTTTTCTCAAAGCAATGTCGCTCAGCAAAATTTAAACGATTTGTTAGCAGCAGGTGTTAATGATGCAAAAACCTTCTCTGAAAGCTATTTATTACCAGCCACAAATGGATTGGCTTATGGTATAAGTTCGGGTTGGTTTAACAATGCAAAAACCCCTAAAAAGTATAGTTTTGAATTGTCTATTGTTGGTAATACTTCTTTTATTAAAGATGAAAATAAAAGTTTTAATTTAAATGTTTCTGATTTTGACAACATTAGATTTCCAGACAATAGTCCTTCAAAAAATGTAGCGACAGCATTAGGCCATAATGATCCAGAGGTTACTGTTTTGGTAACTTATCAAGATCCAATATTTGGTAATCAAGAAGTAGAATTGACTTTACCAACAGGAATTGGATCATCAAATGTAGATTTAATTCCAACAGCTTTTTTGCAAGGTAGTTTTGCATTGTTTGAAGGGACACAAATTAAAGGTCGTTTTTTTCCAAAAGTAGAAACTGAAGACGTTAAGATAGGATTGTATGGTGTTGGTATACAGCAAGAATTTACCACCTGGTTACCAGAAGACAGTAATTTTCCGTTAGCCATATCAGGTTTAGTATCGTACACACATTTAGACGCAAATTATGATTTTACAAATACTGAAGTAGTGGATGGCGAAAATCAACAAGTACAAACCAATGTTAACAGTTTATTGTTTCAGTTAATAGCAGGAACAAATTTTAAGGTTTTAAACTTTTATGGTGCAGTAGGTTACTTAAGTGCAACATCAGAAACGGATTTATTGGGTACATACAGAGTGTCTGATGGTATTTTATTTTCAGAAGAAATTGTTGATCCTTTTTCAGTAGACTCTAAAACAAACGGAGTGACAGCCACACTTGGTGCAAATGTGAAGGCAGGATTTTTTGGCATAAATGCATCTTATACCTTATCAGATTTTGACACAGCATCTCTTGGAATTAATTTCATGTTCTAGAATTATTATTTTCTTAATAAAAAGTAATTTTAAAATGTTAATTTTGTAAAACTTAAAACAAACACAATTAATTTTTTAAATACAAAATACATATGAAAGTAACAGTAGTTGGAGCAGGAGCAGTTGGAGCAAGTTGTGCAGAATATATTGCCATTAAAAACTTTGCATCAGAAGTTGTCTTATTAGACATTAAAGAAGGTTTTGCCGAAGGTAAAGCAATGGATTTAATGCAAACAGCCTCTTTAAACGGTTTTGATACAAAAATAACAGGTGTAACTAATGACTATAGTCAAACTGCAGGTAGTGATATTTGCGTTATTACTTCTGGTATTCCTAGAAAACCAGGGATGACTCGTGAAGAGTTAATTGGTATTAATGCAGGAATAGTTAAAACAGTATCAGCTAGTTTAATTAAAAACTCGCCAGATACAATAATCATAGTTGTTAGTAATCCAATGGATACAATGACTTATTTAGTACACAAAACTACAGGTTTACCAAAAAATAGAATTATCGGAATGGGTGGAGCTTTAGATTCTGCACGTTTTAAATACAGATTAGCAGAAGCTTTAGGTGCGCCAATTAGCGATGTTGACGGTATGGTAATTGGTGGACACTCTGATAAAGGGATGGTTCCATTAACAGCACACGCAACTAGAAACAGTGTAAAAGTATCTGAGTTTTTATCTGAAGACAGATTAGACCAAGTAAAAGAGGATACTAAAGTAGGAGGAGCAACTTTAACTAAATTATTAGGGACTTCGGCTTGGTATGCGCCAGGAGCAGCAGTAAGCGGATTAGTTCAGGCTATTGCTTGTGACCAGAAAAAAATGTTCCCATGTTCTGTATTATTAGATGGAGAATACGGATTAAAAGACTTATGTATTGGTGTTCCAGTAATTTTAGGTCGTAATGGAATCGAAAAAATTGTAGAGATAAACCTTAGTGATGCAGAAAAAGCACACATGCAAGAAAGTGCAAAAGGTGTATCTGCAACAAACGGATTATTAGAACTTTAATTTTTAGTACCAGTTGTAAAATTTGTTATGGCAAGGTAATTGCCTATAATAAGTAAAAACAACATAAATTTTAATTAACCTTAACAAATTTTACAAAAATGAAAAAATTAGTATTCTTATTAGTGGCAACTTTTAGTTTGTCTATGGTTGCTCAAGAGCAGATTACAGAAGGTGTAGTGTCTTCTAAAATGACAATGTCAAGCAGTAATGAACAAATGAATGAGCAGTTTGCTATGATTGGCGATATTGCTATTGTTACTTATTTTAAAGCAGACAAAACAAGATCAGAAACTAACAATCCAATGTCTGGAGAAACAGTTTCTATTATTGATACACAATCTAAAAAGATGTTAACTTTACTTAATAACCCAATGATGGGTAAAATGTATTCGTTAACTGATATAGCAGAATCTCCTGATAAGTCTGATGTTAAAATCACTAAAGGTGACGAAACTAAGACTATCTTAGGTTACGAGTGTCAAGAGTATAACGTTGTAATGAATCAAGATGGTGTTGACATGAAAATGGATGTTTATACTACTGAAGCTATTGTTGCTGCAAACCAACAGACTGTAGAGTTTGGAGAGGACTTTAAAGGATTTCCATTATTAATGAATATTAATGTAAATCAAGCTGGTATGGATATGTCAATGACTTATGAAGTAACAGAAGTTAAAAAAGAAACTGTTGCAGACGATAAGTTTTCTATGACGCCTCCAGAAGGATATGAGTTAATGGAAGGAATGTAATAATTACATTTTTTAGATATTTAAAAGAGTGACCTTAAAAAGTCACTCTTTTTTTGCTTTAAAAGTTTATTTAATGACTTAAAGACTATACTAATAAAGTCTTATTTTTTATATTTGGCACATGAAGTCTAAATGGTACTTTGGCATTGTAATCACTGCGCTTACATTTTTTGTTGTTAGTCAACAACAAATCACTGTACCTAACCAACAAATTGTATTTCAATTTTCCGATAATCAAGCAACTGTTTCTCAAACAGAAAAAGCAATACATGCTATAAAAGCGCAACTTGAAAATATTGGTGTAAAAAACACACAAGTTTTTGAGCAAAACGGAATTTTAAAAATCACCTATTATAGCGATATAGCAATAAATGAGGTGAAATCTTTTTTATTAAAAGAAAAACTAATCTACAATAGCGGTAAAGAAAATCTCCCAAATAGTCCTTTAGATAATGGTTATAACGTAGATGTTTTTGAAATTAAAACCAAAACACAATCAGGAATTGGTTTTGACGGAAAGTTTATAGTAGAAGCAAAACAAGAGTATACTAGAGCATCACAGGTAGTGCTATCATTTTCTGGGATAACAGAAAATATATTACGATTAACCAGTCCTGTAAAAGTAACTCCAAAAGTAAATACTAATAACTCTATTAGTATAGATAAAGGAAACTTCAACATTCCAGAAGGTAGAGCAGGACCACAAGCTTAATCTTTTCTAGTAAAACATTTTTCGCTATATAGTACTTGCTATTAAGGCGTTAAACAATTCATTTTAAACCATTAAAAATAATTGTCAAATCTTCGTGTAAACTATATATTTGCGCGATTAAAAATTTGATTAAATAAACAAAACCATGCAAAATAAAGGATTAGTAAAACTATTTGCAGTATTGTTTGGATTGGTAAGTATTTACCAATTGTCTTTCACATTTAAAAATAATGCGATTGAAAACAATGCAGCACAAGTGGCTGAAAGCAAAATTGACGCTTCAGCAGATGACCGTAAAAACCAAGTAAGCGAGTATGCTACTAAGTATTTAGACTCGTTAGCAACATCAAAAGAAAGTGTGTTTTTAGGAAACACTTATGGAGACGTTAAGCAAAACTCAATGAAGTTAGGTCTTGACCTTAGAGGAGGTTTAGAGGCAATACTTCAAATCTCTGTAAGAGACTTATTAATGGGGTTATCTAACGAGAGTAAGGATCCTACATTTAGAAAAGCATTAGATGATGCTGACGAAATGCAAAAAGATAGTCAAAATACTTATTTAGATGACTTCTTTACTGCATTTGATGCAATCAAAGGAGACAAAAAATTAGCATCTCCAGATATTTTTGCTAACAGATCTTTAGTTGGCGAGATTGATTTAAACATGTCAGATAGTGATGCTAAAGCTGTATTAGCAACTAAAGTAGACGAGTCTATTGTTTCTGCTTTTGAAGTATTACGTAAGCGTATTGACGAGTTTGGTGTAACATCTCCAAACATCCAACGTTTAGGTAGCTCTGGACGTGTATTATTAGAATTACCAGGTGTTAGAGACGTAGCACGTGCTACAGAGTTAATTACAACTACTGCACAATTAGAGTTTTGGGAAGGATTAAAAGCAGAGCAGTTTAATCAATTTTTAGTTCAAGCTAACGATGTATTAAAAGCAAAGCTTGAAACTAAAACTACAGAAGGAGAAACTCCTGCTGCAGATACAGAAATGACTGATGAAGAGAAAGCTATCGCTGCGCTTACAGGTGAAGAAAACGAAACAGTAAATGAAGTTAACCCATTATTAGATCTAATTGCAGGTCCTGGTTTTGGAGCAACTTTAGCACAGTTTAATATTGAAGATAAAGACAAGGTATTAAGCTATTTAGCTATGCCAGAAGTTGTGGCATTATTACCATCAGAATTAAAATATACTAAGTTTTTATTTGGTAAGCCAGCTGAAGACAGTGAGTTAGTAGACCTATTTGTATTAAATGGAAACAGAGATAATGAGCCACCATTAAATGGAGCAGTAGTTACAGATGCACGTCAATCTTACAACCAAGCAAACAAGGTTGTAGTTAGTATGCAAATGAATAGTAAAGGAGCAAAAATCTGGGAAAAAATGACAGGTGATGCTTTTAAAACTCAAAGTCAAATTGCTGTTGTTTTAGATAACACAGTATATTCTGCACCTACATCATCTTCTGGACCAATTGCAGGAGGTAGCACAGAGATTTCTGGAAGCTTTAAATTAAGTGAGGCTACGGATTTAGCAAACGTGTTACGTGCAGGTAAATTACCAGCTCGTGCAGAGATTATTCAAAGTAGTATAGTTGGACCTTCTTTAGGTCAAGAAGCTATTGAAAGTGGTACAATGTCATTTGGTATTGCATTAGCATTAGTTTTAATTTGGATGGCATTTTACTACGGTAAAGCAGGTTTATTTGCAGACATTGCAATGTTATTTAATATCTTATTAATTTTTGGAGTATTATCAGGTATTGGAGCAGTGTTAACACTTCCAGGTATTGCAGGTATCGTTTTAACAATCGGTATGTCTGTGGATGCAAACGTACTTATCTTTGAGCGTATCAGGGAAGAACTATCAAAAGGAAAAGACCAGAAGTCAGCAATTCAAGATGGATTTAGTAATGCATTATCATCTATTTTGGATGCCAACATTACAACAGGTCTAACAGCATTAATCTTATTTGTTTTTGGTACAGGACCAATTAAAGGATTTGCAACTACTTTATTAATAGGTATTGGTACATCTTTATTTACAGCAATTTTTATCACTAGATTATTAGTAGATTGGTATGTTAACAGAGGTGGTAAATTAGACTTCTCAACTGGATTAACTAAAAACTTATTCAGAAACATTAATATCGCGTTCCTTACAAAACGTAAAGTAGCTTACATTATTTCTGCAGTAGCATTAGTAGTAAGTTTAGGATCTTTATTTACAAACGGATTAGATCAAGGTATTGACTTTGTTGGAGGACGTACAACACAAGTTAGATTTGCAGAGCCAGTAAGTGCAGTAGAGATTGAAGGTCTTTTAGCCTCTCAAGAGGTATTTGGAAGTGCTACAGTAAAAACTGTTGGAGACGATAATAACTTAAAAATTTCGACTAAGTATAAGATTAACGAAACAGCAAACGAAATTGACGAAGAAGTTAGAGTTAAAATGTACGATGCATTACAACCTTACTTAAAAGGAGTATCGTTTGAAGATTTTAAAGACCTATCAAAAGCTAATAAGCAAGTAGGGATTATGGATCAATACAAAGTAAGTCCATCAATTGCAGATGATATTAAGCAAGCCTCTTTCTGGGCAGTCTTAGGATCATTAGTAGTCGTGTTCTTATATATCTTATTCCGTTTCAAGAGATGGCAATTCTCACTTGGTGCAGTAGCAGCAGTATTCCATGATGTTATCATCGTATTAGGAGTATTCTCTTTAACATACAAGTTTATGCCATTTTCAATGGAAATTGACCAAGCATTTATAGCAGCAATCCTTACAGTAATTGGATACTCATTAAATGATACGGTTGTAGTATTTGATAGAATTCGTGAGTTTTTTAACGAGCACACAGACTGGCCATTTAATAAAGTAATTGATACGTCATTAAGCAGTACATTAAGTCGTACATTAAATACGTCTTTAACTACTTTAGTAGTATTATTAGCAATCTTTATTTTTGGTGGAGACTCAATCAGAGGATTCATGTTTGCATTAATAATTGGTGTAGTAGTAGGTACTTACTCATCTTTATTTATAGCAACGCCAATCATGTTTGACTTTGTTAAAAAAGGAAATGCAGCAGACGCATTAAAAAAGAAAGAAGTAGTAGTTGACGAAACAGTAGTAAAGTAGTCATAAACTAAACATTATAAAAAAAGCCTTTCTATTAATTTAGAAAGGCTTTTTTGTTTTGTATCATTATCAGTAGCGTGAAGCAATCTTTTTAAATCAAGCCATATGATATTTTCGGGCGTTACCTACTTTTGCTTTTAGTAGCAAAAGTACGTCAGGCTTTCCGTTACAATCTTTTTGCTCGTGCCTCACAAAAAGGATTTCCACATCAATCCTTAACGCAAACGCAAACGCAGACCTTACCTTAAACCAATACTAAAGTTTAAACTAATGACTAAGCCATAATAGTGTATTATCAATTAAAGCTTAAAACCACTTACAGTCTTAAGCACTATCATGCATAATTAGTTTGTATTGTATTAGTCATATTTTAAATAGATATGGTTATTAATGTAATATCTTATAACCTAAAATATAAGCACAAAAAAAGCCTAATTGTAAAAGTTGCAATTAGGCTTTTTATATCTAAAAATAATAGTTTTATTTTTCTAGCATATACTCAAAGTAATCCATTTTATCTCCTACGTCAAGTAAAAGTTTTTGTGCAGTTCCTGCATTAACCTCTAGCACAAATTGTGCAGGAGTGTTGGATGGTAAGCTGCTTTGATCCATTGGTTTTGCGTTTTCCTGAAAACTAACAATAGTTTTATTATGATCAAAAAAGATAAGGTCCAATGGTATACGCGTGTTTTTCATGTAAAACGATCGCATTTGTACGTCATTAAAAGCAAACAACATACCTTGATCATCTTTCATACTATCACGATACATCAAGCCTGTTTGGATTTCGTAATCTGTTTTAGCAACCTCTATATTAAAAACCTTAATAATAGTATCTGTAGTCCCTTTAAATAAAGTTAACTCTCCTTCCTTTTTAAAGTTTACTTCAACAGGAGCAATAGCTTCCTTTTCTTTTTTACAAGACGTAATGCTTACAAGTAAAACTAAGCTAAAAAGTAAAGTCGTATAGTTTTTTAAATTTCTCATTATTTGATACTTGTTTTTGGTTTAAATAAAAACATAAAATATAATCCAATTAATATAAATGGGATACTTAACCATTGTCCTGTGTTAAGTCCAAACCAATTAATAAACTCTTCTCCTTGTGGCTCTTTAACAAACTCGACAAAAAATCTAACACTCCATAGTAGTATTAAAAATAATCCGAATAAAAATCCTGTTTGATCTTTTTTAGTTGTTTTAGTATATACAAACCATAAAATTAAAAATACAAATATGTAGCAAAACGACTCGTATAACTGTGCAGCGTGTCTATAAGGTATAGCGTTTAATAACTCTGACATGTTAGGATTGTCTGTTATAGATGCGTATGCCTTTTTTACGTCTTTAATTCCTGTTTTTTGTACAATTTCATACTTATTATAATACTCTTGCACAAATCTAACACCTAAATCAGAGTCTGTTACTTTTCCAATAATTTCGGAATTTATAAAGTTACCTATTCTAATAAAAACTGCTCCAGACGCTACAGGTATTACAATGCGATCTAAAATCCACATTAAGGATTTGTAGTTGTATTTGCGACGATATAATATCATTCCTATGATTATACCAATTGCAGCACCATGACTAGCTAATCCTTGAAAACCGGTAAACTCGAATCCACCGTTAAATTTAAAGGGTAATAAAACACTTAATGGGTCTTGGGTAATTAGTTCTGGTTGGTAAAAAATGACATGTCCTAAACGTGCACCTAACATGGTTGCTAAAACAGTGTAAATAAATAATGGGTCTAAAAATTCTATATTTATTTTTTCACGTTTAAAAATACGTTTCATTATGGCATGTCCAATAACAAACGCAGCAATCCACATGACACTGTAAAAATGAATTTTAAAATTTCCGATAATATCGATTCCAGTTAAAGGATTCCAATCGAATTTAAGTAAGTACATAGTTTAATTTTTGTAAGTGTAAATATAGTATTTATGCTTTATTTATTAGAATTACTTGACAAAGGTTTAGCAATAAATTAATGTTTGTGCTAATTCTTGGCGCAAGTGCGTTAAGGATGGAAGTGGCATCCTTTTTTATTTTTCTTAAAAAAGATATAACGGACAGCCTGTTAAAACGCCCTAATTAAAAAAAATGTATTTATGGTACAGGGTCGTAACCGCTTCCTCCCCAAGGATGACAGCTTAAAATACGTTTTATGCTTAGTTTTAGTCCTTTTAATAAACCGTGTTTTAATAGGGCTTCTTTGGTGTAATGTGAGCAGGTTGGTTGGTACCTGCAAGTGGCTGGTGTAAATGGAGAAATTAGGGTTTGATAAACCTTGATTAAAAATAGAAATGGAGCTAATATTATTTTTTTCATAATAAAAAAGTCCTCTCTTACCGAAAGGACTTAATTAGTTTTAATTTGTAGAAAAGGTTGTGCCTTCCTTACCATCGTTAAGTTGTATGCCAGCTTCTGCTAGTTCGTCTCTGATTTGATCTGACAGTGCAAAATCTTTATTAATTCTGGCTTCTTGACGTAGTTTTATTAATAATTGTACTGCTCCAGATAGTTTATCTGTTCCGTTTGCAGCATTGGTTTTGTCATTTTTTAATCCTAATATATCGTATACAAAAGCGTTGATTGTGTTTTTAAAATCTTCTAAATCTTTTGTAGTAATAGTCTCTGTGCCTTCTTTTATTTGGTTGATGTATTTTACCCCTTCAAATAAATTAGCAATTAGAATAGGTGTATTAAAATCGTCATTCATGGCATCGTAACATTTTTGCGTCCATGCTGCAATGTTTAACGTTGTATTGTCGGATGTTTTTAAATCTTCTAATTGACTAATAGCCTCCATTAATCTGTTGTAGCCTTTCTCGCTAGCTAATAACCCATCATTTGTAAAGTCTAAAATACTTCTGTAATGTGCTTGCAGCATAAAAAATCTAGCGACACTTGGTGTAAATGCTTTGGTGATGTTTTTGTTTTCACCTGTAAAAATCTCGGTTGGTAATATAAAGTTACCTGTAGATTTTGCCATTTTTTTACCGTTCATGATTAGCATGTTGGCATGCATCCAATAGTTAACTGGTGTTTTTCCTTTGGCAGCTTGGTTTTGTGCAATCTCACATTCGTGATGTGGGAATTTTAAATCCATTCCGCCTCCATGTATGTCAAAATGCTCTCCCAAGTATTTGGTGCTCATTGCTGTACATTCTAGATGCCATCCAGGAAATCCATCACTCCAAGGAGAAGGCCAACGCATGATATGTGTTGGTTCGGCTTTTTTCCAAAGTGCAAAATCTTGAGGATTTTTTTTGTCTGATTGTCCTTCTAGTTCTCTAGTATTATGGATTAAGTCTTCTAACTTACGCTTACTTAAAATTCCGTAATTATTGGTTTGGTTATATTTATGGACATCAAAATATACAGAGCCATTTACTTCATATCCAAAACCATTATCTATGATGGTTTTTATTAGTTCTATTTGCTCAATAATATGTCCAGTAGCTGTAGGCTCTATACTTGGAGGAAGAAAATTGAAGGTGTTTAATATATTATGAAAATCTACCGTGTAACGTTGCACGACTTCCATTGGCTCAATCTCTTCTAGTCTTGCTTTTTTAGCAATTCTGTCCTCTCCAACATCTGCATCATTTTCTAAATGTCCAGCGTCTGTTATGTTTCTAACGTAACGTACTTTATAACCTAGGTGTTTTAGGTATCTAAAAATAACATCAAAAGACATAAATGTTCTGACATTACCTAAATGTACATTACTATATACAGTAGGACCACAAACGTACATACCAACATAACCATCGTTAATAGCTTTAAAATTCTCTTTTTCGCCAGAAAGCGAATTATATATTTTTATGTGTTGTTGTTTGTAAAGTTCCATTACTGTTTTTCTAAAATTTTGTTTCTAAGTTGATGTAATCTAAAAATTCGCGTCTTGTTGCTTTCTTTTTAAATTGTCCTCCAAATTCTGAGGTTACTGTACTGCTTTCAATATCTCTAATTCCTCTAGAATTTACACATAAGTGCTTAGCATCGATAACGCAAGCAACATCATCTGTGCCTAAAGCTTTTTGTAACTCTTTTACTATCTGGATTGTTAAACGCTCCTGTACTTGAGGTCGTTTAGCATAATAATCTACAATACGATTCATTTTAGATAAACCAACAACGGTTCCGTTAGATATGTATGCTACGTGTGCACGACCTACTATTGGTAGTAAGTGATGCTCACAGGTAGAATAAACAGTAATGTTTTTTTCTACAAGCATTTCTCCATATTGGTATTTATTGTCAAAAGTTGAAGCTTTTGGCTTTTTGTCAGGATGAAGCCCACCAAAAATTTCGTTAACAAACATCTTAGCTACACGATTAGGTGTTCCTTTTAAACTATCGTCAGTAAGATCTAAACCTAATGTTTGTAAAATATTTGTTACATCTTTTTTTATGCTATCAATTTTGTCAGCGTCTGATAATTCAAAAGCATCATCTCTTAAAGGCGTATCGTGATTAGTGCTAATGTGGTTTTCTCCGATAGCATCTGTATTATCTATATTGTTATCAATCTTCATTTAAATAAAGTCTGTAAAAGGTGTTTAAAATAGTTTGCAAAGATAAACAATAAATAAATTTGAATAAGGGTAGGTATTTATTAATTATAGCTGTTATACTATTATAAATCATAAAAAACAGAATTAGATACCCATATTAACATTTACTTTATTAAAATTTTCTTAATTTTCCCACTTAATTTTATCTTATAAACAATGACTCTTAGAATCTTCTTACCCCTTTTATTTGGATTTGTGATGTTTACACAAAACGGAATAGCTCAAACTCAGAAAAAACAAAATACACAATTAGTTAAATTTGGTAAAAATGTAGATGCACCATTAACAGCTCAAGAGTTGTCAATGATAAAGGAAGTGTATCAAGATAAATTAGATGCATACGTATTAAGTAAGCCTCAAAAAGTAAAAAATTTAAAACACCTTTTACGTAATAGAATTGTAATTAAAGAAATTACAAATTTAAAGGATGATGATAAGTATACACTTTTATCAGAAGTTGAGTTATTTGATATTTATA
Source organism: Olleya sp. KJ81-1 (assembly GCF_055808135.1). Taxonomy (NCBI): domain Bacteria; kingdom Pseudomonadati; phylum Bacteroidota; class Flavobacteriia; order Flavobacteriales; family Flavobacteriaceae; genus Olleya; species Olleya sp. KJ81-1. Next base: position 3,412,820 of record NZ_CM147854.1, read on the forward strand.
ATACAAGCCTTAAAAGAGATGTTGCTTTTAATAAAAGTACTTTTAATCCTTTAAAGTATAATTTAGAGTTTTACAGAATGGGATCTATTATATATAAGATAGACGGAACCAATTTTTTTATAATTATTAAACCACAAACCTATAAAAAATAATATTTACGTTTTTTTTAACGTTGTATTTTAAACACATACCAATGAAAAAATTTTTACTAGCACTATTATTTTTAAATTCGTTTATATCCTTCTCTCAGGATATTTTAATGCAAACAACAACTGTCAGTCAATGTGGTGGCGTTTTTTATGATTCAGGAGGACCTTCTGCAAATTATGCAGATGGAGAAAGTTTTATTTTAACGATTTGTCCAGATTCTCCTGGACAACAAGTGCAATTAGATTTTACTGCTTTTAGTACACAATTAAATGCAGATGAGTTGACAATATATGATGGAGATGATAATACTGCAAACGCTTTTGGAACATTTTCTGGAGGTGGAGCAGCAGCAAATCCTGGAATGTTCTCTGCAACTCCAACTAACCCAACAGGATGTTTAACAATAGAGTTTACCTCTGATGGAAGTGCAAATACTTCCGGTTGGGCAGCGACAGTTGCTTGTTACGAGCCTTGTCAAACCATAGTGTCTCAAATAGATAGTGCAACGCCAGCTCCAAATGGAGATGGTTATATTTGGGTATGTCCAGGTGAAGATATTACATTAAACGGAAGTGCAACTTTTTCAAATGATGGAACAGGTGCTACTTATGAATGGGATTTAGGAGATGGTAATTTTATTAGTGGAGAAAATGCAACCTTTTCATATGCAACACCTGGAGTTTACATTGTCAATTTAAATGTAACTGATACAAACACAGACCCAGATCCTGCAGGTTGTTCTAACACGAATTTGATTAACCAAGTTGTTCAGGTTGGTACAGAGCCAGATTTTACAGGTACACAAGCTGTAGATAGTGTGATTTGTTTTGGAGACTCGACAACATTAAATGGAGTTGTAACTCCGACCGAGTTTATTAATGATTGTACACCACCTATAAGTGGTACAACTTTTTTACCTGATGGTGGAGGAGCTGTTTATCAAACTTGTGTTACAGTAGATTGCTATGACTCAGGTCAGACCTTAACAGATATAAATCAAATTGTTTCTATATGTGTAAATATGGAACACTCTTTTGCAGGAGATTTAGATATTAATATTATTAGTCCAACAGGACAAATAGCTGTTTTAAAAGAATATCCAGGAGGAGGTGGTACTTATCTTGGAGGTGCTAATGATGATAACTCTATAACACCAGGTGTTGGAGCAGATTATTGTTTTTCTGCAAGTGGTACGGTTATTTTAGAAAATGCACCAACAATTACAGCGGGATCTAATCCTCCAGGAGCATCATATACACCAGGAACTTATCTTCCTGAAGGCTCTTTAAATACCTTATTAGGGAGTCCATTAAATGGAGATTGGTGTATTCAAATTATTGATAATTTAAATATTGATAATGGTTACATATTTTCTTGGGGAATTGAATTTGATCCAGCTTTACAACCTCCAGAATTATCGTTTACTCCAGTAACGGTCTCTGAAGCTTGGGATGCAGATCCATCAATAACAAGCACGACAGGAAATGATATTACTGTTCAACCAACAACAGCTGGAACACATTGTTATACTTATAGAACAACAGATGACTTTGGTTGCGAATATACAGAAGTAGTGTGTATTGATGTTTTACCAGAAATTGATAGTGGTTTACCAAACGATTTATTTTTATGTAATCCTGGAGCACCACCATATATTTTTGATCTAACTGAAAATGATTCAGCTATAACAGGTCCATCTGCTATTCCTGGTGACTTAGTAATTACTTATTATGAAACGCTTGCAGATGCAGAGGCTGGCACAGCAGCAATTGCAACGCCAAATAACTATACTTCGTCTGCAGTTTTAGGAGTACCTCAAACCGTTTATGTAAGAGTTGAATATTTGAGTTCAGGATGTTATGAAGTAGAATCTTTTACACTAAATATTACAACACAACCAACTATAAATCCAGCTCCAGATATGGAGGTTTGTGATGATGCTTCAAATGATGGTTTTGAGCCTTTTGATTTAGAAAGTCAAAATGCTGCTATATTAGGCACTCAATCACCTGCTAGTTTTGTGGTAACTTATTATTTATCATTTGCAGATGCAGATGCTGGAATAGCAAGTACAGCTTTAGTTAGCGACTATACAAATACAGCTAACCCACAGCCTATATACGTAAGAGTTCAAGTAATTGGAGACGATGCGTGTTATATAGCTTCTCCTTTACCAGTTTTTAACTTGATTGTTAATGCTGTTGATGATTCTTCTTTTACTATAGATCCAACATGTGATGGAGGAACAGTTACTGCTGTTGCAACAACAGGAGGGATATTTTCATTTAATCCTGATTTAGCAGATGGAGCAACAATAGATCCAGCAACAGGAGAAGTAACTAACGGAGTTGTAGGTACAAACTATACTATTCAATATACTACTACAGGAATTTGTCCTTCATCTACAGATCAGTCATTAACAATGCTAGCGACTGATGATCCATCGTTTACAATGTTGCCTACTTGTGATGGAGCAGTGGTAGATACAATAGCGACAACAGGAGGTACTTTTGCTTTTAACCCAGTACCAATTGGAACCGAAACCATAGATCCAACGACAGGAACTATTATTAATGGTGTTCCAGGAACAACTTATACCGTGGAATACACTACAGGAGGAGTTTGTTCTGCTAGTTCTACTCAAGATGTTACTGTTTACCCAACAGAAGATGCAACATTCTCTGTCTTTGAAAACTGTGATGGTGGTACAGCTACCATTATTGGAGATGTAGGAGGGACATTTACATTTAATCCTGCTGTTACAGACGGAGCGTCTATCGATCCTGTAACAGGAGAGGTAACTAATGGAGTTTCAGGTGTAACTTATACTGTAGAATATACTACATCAGGTCCTTGTCCAGATAATAGTTTCCAAAATATTACAGTTTTAAATCAAGACGATCCTGCATTTACATTAATTGCTGATTGTAATGGTGGAACTGTTGACTTTGTAGCTACTCCAGGCGGAACATTTTCTTTTGATACTCCTGTAACAGATACAGCAGTAATTGATGCAGCTACAGGAACAGTTACTTTTGCAACTCCAGGCGCAAGCTATACTATATTATATACAACAGCTGGAGCTTGTATCGACTCAAGTACACAAGTTTTAAACGTTTTGGCTGCAGATGATTCGTCATTTAGTTATGTGCCAACATGTGATGGTGCTATAGCGACAGTAGATGGTTTATCAGGAGGGACATTTACATTTAATACACCACCAGCAGCAGGTGATAGCGCTATGTTAGATGCTGCTACAGGTTTAATTTCTGGAGGTAATCCAAATACAACTTATAGCATTGATTACACTACAAATGGACCTTGTCCGACTACAACTAATCAATCTATCACATCTTTTCCTGA